>CAVXHA010000006.1:0-202685 GCA_963761455.1 uncultured Planctomycetota bacterium | reverse complement strand
GTCAATGAATTTCGGAACTTGGTCGTCGAGTTGATCTGCCGCTGCATTGGAGAGATTAGAATGGCGAAGCGGGGCACAACGCCAATGTTTTTGAGTCCTGAAGGCAGTCACGGCACGAGCGACGCAGCGCACAACCGTCGTTGGGGCTTGCAACCTCATTCAGGTTCCCCTCACGCAGCAGAGCGAGGCTATGTTTTCTGTCGCTTGGCGGTAAGAGGGTGGCTCGGCCAGGGTCAGGATAACGAACGCTTCGCCGGTCACGGTGCTGACGTCGTGGTGCAGGCTCACCACCTTGACGCCGGTGATCTCCTGGACCAGCGATTGCAGGAGCGGCTTCGCCGTTTCGATCAGATGGGTGCGTACTTGCTTGAGCAAGTCCCTCCCCTTCTCCGACGGAAATTTGGCCAGTTGTTGTTCGGCGGGAGTCAACAAACCCTGCAGGCGGACAACGACGAAATCGCCGTGCAAATAGGCGTGAATATCCTTGGGGCCACGGCCTCGGTATTGCTGTTCAAAGCGAGTGATCCCCTCGCAGATGGCGGCCTCGATTTCTCCTTGGGTTTTCATTTTGCCGGCAACTCCGGGACAGCCGCCAAGATTTGCAGCACCTTCCCGAAATCGCCCGGCTTGACCAGGTGGTGATCGAACCCCGCCTCCCGCGAACGCTGGCGGTCGCTCTCCCGTCCGTACCCGGTCATGGCGACGAGCACGGCGTGCTGGAGAGCGGGCTGACGACGTAGCAGCTTGGCTACCTCAAAACCATCGAGACCCGGCAAGCCGATGTCCAACAGCACCACGTTCGGTCGGTAATCGAGGGCTGCTTCCAGGACCGCCGAGCCGTCGTAAGCCGTCCGGACGTCATGGCCGGATTCTTGCACCAGCATTGCCAGAGTCGTCACCGTATCCACGTTGTCGTCCACCACCAACACCCGCAAGCATGGTCCGGTCGGCTGGGCTTTTTCGGGAGGCGATGGTGGCTGCGGCTGGGGAGGCGGCACCACCGGCAGACGCAGGACGAACTCGCTGCCTTGCCCCAAAGTGCTGGAAGCCGCCACCGTTCCTCCGTGCATCTCCACGAGCCGTTGCACCAAAGCCAGTCCGATGCCCAATCCGCCCTGCGAGCGGTCCAGGGATCGTGCCGCCTGCGTGAACAGGTCGAAGATGCGGGGCAGGATTTCAGGGGCGATGCCGACACCTGTATCCCGCACCCGCAGCACCGCCTGTTCGCCCTCTTGTTGGACAGTCAGCCAGACGTGACCGCCTGGGTCGGTGTACTTGGCGGCATTGGTAAGCAGGTTCACCACCACCTGTTCCAACCGGGCAGAGTCGGCGTGCACCCAGATTGCTTGCGTCGGCAGCGACACCGTGAGTTCATGCCTGCGTTGGTCGAACAGCGCGCGGACCGTCGCCACCGCATTTTCCACGACGACGCCCACGGCGATCCGTTCTTGGCGAAGCTGAATCCTGCCCGTGGAAATGCGGGAGACTTCGAGCAGTTCATCAACGATCCGGGTCAGTTGTCCCGCCTGACGCTCAATGATGGTGGCCGATTGCTGGAGGACGGGGTTCTCGATGCCGTGCAGGCGGTTCCGGTTGCTGTGCAGGCGTAGGAGAAGAGCGGCGTTGACGATGGGGGCAAGGGGGTTGCGAAGTTCATGGCTGAGCATCGCCAGAAATTCATCTTTGCGGCGGTCCAGTTCGGCCAGTTCGTCGGCCCGCTGTCGCGCGGCAGAAACGTCATACACGGCGAGCAAGATTAACTCAGGGTGTTTGGAGTCTGGAGGGAATGGCCGTGCGTTGAGCAGCATGGTCTTTCGACCGAGAGTCGGGAAGGAGTGCTCAACCTCGAAGTCGTGAACCGATTGGTTGCGGGAAAGGACTTCATCCAGCAACTTCCGTAGAGCAGGAATGTCCCACTGGCCGTTACCCAAGTGGTACACAAGGCGATTCTCCGTTTCCTCCTTCGAGACGTGAAACGACTCGTAGAAGGAACGGTTCGCCGTCTTGACTCGCAGGTCCTGGTCGAGAACCAGGAACGGCTCTCGCAGGGTCGCGATGATGTCGTCACCGTAGGCAAGGGCTTTAGCCAAAGCCCGTTCCGCCTTCTGCGCCTGCTCGGTCAGTTCGTGCTGCTTGACCGAGGACACCAGCAGCGCTTCGTTCATCTCGCGCAGTTGCCGCTCAAAAGCGGGGTCGGCTTGGGGGGCCGAGTCGCCTGCTGTTGGAGTGCTATCCATGGGGAGTATCTCCTTCAGCCTCGGCGCGCCGTTGCGGAATGTTATCGGACTCGAATGACCAGGGGCTGGGGATGCCGCTGGTCAGGGCGCGGTAGCCGCGCAGCCGCTCGCCGATGACAACTCCCTTGGAGGTGACCTGGTATTCCACCAGGTCGATGCTGTGCGCGCTGCGGCGCATCTTCACCACCAGGAGCATCCTGCGGAGCTGGCCGTCGATCGAGACATAGCGCAGGCGCACGATGTCGTCGGCCAGGAACGAAACGGTGAAGTTGCTCAGGTCCATCGAGGTGAAGTTCTCCTCGATCTCGACGGTGCTGACGATGGTCACGCCCAGGCGGGTGAGGGCCCCGATCATGCGGTACAGCGACTCGCGGAAGTCAGTGCGGAAGCCGGGGGCCAGCGCCATCTCGAAGCCGACCAGCGAGTCGATGACCAGCCGCTTGCAGCCGAGCTTCTTGACGCTGTTGACGATCTCGTGCACCGTCTCATCGACGGAGAGGTCCAGCGGCCGGAGGTAGATGATCTTGAGCGTGTCGTCTTTCTGGGGCGTATCGAAGTCCAAGCCGAACATGGCGGCCCGCTGCGCGTACTCGGCCGGTATCTCCTCAAAGACGGCCACGATCGCCGGCTCGCCCTGGCGCAAACCCTCGGCGATGAATTGCGTGGCGAGTATCGACTTGCCCGATCCGGAAGGTCCCGCCACGAGCAGGCTGTCGCCTTCGGGGACGCCGCCGCCCAGCAGCGCATCAAGTTCGCTGATGCCGCTGGAAAGACGCCGCCGGCCCTTGACCTGACCTGATTGTCCCGCGAGGCCGAACGTGCGCGGGAAGGTTTGCAGGCCATCCTCGGTGATGCGGAAGGTGTGCAGGCCGGGCACGGACTCCTGGCCGCGCAGCTTCACGACCTGCAACTTGCGCACGATCGAGTTGCGCTCGACGCTCTGGTAGAGCCAGAGCAGCCCGTCGGCCACGGTGAACACCGGGTTGTCGCGCTGCTCGCCCTCAACGTATTCGCCGATCAGGAACGTGGTGGCCTGCCAACTGGTCAGGTGCAGCGCCAGGCGCTGAATGAACCCTTGCAATTCTGATTCGGTCGCGGTGGACAGAGTCTTGCGCACCACCGTGCGGAACGAATCCACCACGACGATCTTGGCGTTGGAGGCCTCGACCTCCTTGATGATCTCATCCAGAACAGCGCCGAGGTCTTTGTCCAATACGAGCTGGCTGAGATTGGCGAAGCGGATTGGGCCGCCCAATTTTGATTGATCGAAGAACGTGTACTGCTGCTGGTAACGCAGCATCTTGATGGCCGGCTCGCCCAGCACAGTGAAATACAGCACCGGGCACTCGGGGCTGGCGTTGGCGAAGATGATTTGATGCGCCAGCGTGGTCTTGCCGCATCCGGGAGCGCCGGCGATGATGTTGAAGGAGAACTCGGGCAGGCCGCCGCCGAGAATCTCATCGAGCCCGGGGACGCCGGTGGGGAGTTGCCGGATGTTCACTCGATCTTGTCCTTGATCGCTCACGGAGTACCCTCGATTCCACAATATTATTCGTCCAACGATGCGTCGGGCCAAGCTTCGCGCGCAGGCGCACCGTCAGCGGTTCGCCGATGAACGTAACCAGCAGCCCGAGCAGATGGACGGTGATCGCGACTGCCGCGTCGCTCCCCCCGACCCCGGAGTTGCCCGCATCAGCGACGACCTTTTCAAGTCCTTCCAAGGAGCCGTCAGTCTTCTCCGTGATGCCGTGCAGCGCAGGAACTTCCTCCCGGGCCAGAGCCAGCGCCCGCCGGAGGAGCGCTGCAAAGCCGTCTACGCCGGCAAATCGTGTGAGGGAGACCCGCAGTTTCTCACAGACCCGATCCGCTGCATGCACGCGCGGTTCGGCTGCCGATTGAGTTGCTGCTTCCGCTGCCAGCAATCGCCGGGCCAATTCTCGGATGGATGGGGACGGCGTGTCCATCTACCCACCCTCCTTCATGGCGGCTTCCGCTCGACTGTGGTCACTAGCGAGGGTGACACGACACCATTCCAGTTGGAAATGCAACGCTTCATTGGCCCGCTGGGGACCGTTGGTCATGTCTCCATCCCGCTTTTATGTTTATTTATGGCGGGACTCCACTGAGTCGGCAAGTCATTCGGAGTGGTCGAGGACGATCGGGGCAAGTCGCACGGTTTCACTCATCCGCTCTGACTCGTCTGGGTTATCCGCCGACCTAAACCAGTCAAAGTAACGAAGAAACCTCAATCTTGTCTGTCCGATAGATGACATAAGTCAGGAGCCTGGCACGATTTTGCGGCAGCAGAGATAGCGGCAAAGCGTCCTCCCGCCGTCCGTCGACTCGCAAGCGGCACCCTATTTGCTTGTTTTTCTGCTTCTTGGGCGGTCTTCCAGTCTGCCGGGTTGGGACAAGAACCGGCTCACGCCCTCTACGCTCAGAAAAGGGCCCTATGTCGTTAACCGCTCCACCGAACCAGTCGGGGAACCGATTACTCAACCGCTTGCCGAAAAACGAGTACGAGTCCTTGATTCGTTCCGAGAAGTCCACCCGCCTGGCACACGGGGATGACGTCTACCCGGAAAACAGCCGAGGTGGTTTGTCCCACGTCTACTTCCCGACGAGCGGGATGGTCTCATTGACGGTCCTCATGGAGAACGGCAAAGAAGTCGAAGCAGGGACTATCGGTAGCGAGGGCATGATCGGTCTCTCCGTCGCCCAGGGCCTCGATTTCAGCCCGACCAAAGCGATCTCCCAGATTTCCGGCGAAGGACTGCGCATACCAGTAGCCGCCTTTTTGAAAGCGATGAAGCAGCCAGACGGGACGCTCGACAAGCTCATGCGGCGTTTCACCGCTTATTCCCTGCGGTATGCGAACCAGACGGTCGCCTGCAACCTATTGCATTCGGCGAAACAGCGGATATGCCGGTGGCTGCTGATGTGCCGTGACCGGGTTGAGACGGACGAGTTCACGTTAACCCATGAGTTCCTGGCCGAAATGCTTGGCGTTCGCCGCCAGACGGTTACGGTCATCGCCGGGAAGCTGCAAGCGGCGAAAATCATCACCTATCGTCGGGGCGTCATCCATATTCTGAATCGGAAGAAACTGGAAGCCGCCAGTTGCGAGTGCTATGAGGTCACCAAGGCGTTCTACGATCGTATTATGAAGTGACAACTTGCTCACTCTGGGGGATCGCTAAAGCACCAATCCCCGCCAACCCCACCGCCTGTTATGGCGCCGGGACCCGCCCCCGTGGCGGCTCCCTCCGGAGCCTTGGTTCGATTATCGACGGCAAACGCTTTCTTGCCCGCCTTATCCGGCATCAGCACCGAAATATCGTTGCTCGTAAAGCCCGCGTTTTTGAGGGTATCCACAATTCGCTCGGCTTGCGTCGAACTCTTCACTGCGCGGAAGGCGGTCGAGCAGGCGGGCCAATCGGCGCTGCATTTCAGGCGGCGTTGGCGTCTTTCCGTGGCAACGGCTGGCACAATCGAAGCCGAGGAGAAAAGCGAAACCCCCTGCGGTGACAGGGGGTTTGGCGTTGGTCGTCGCCACCTGGCAAAGGCTGGCAAAATGGACGCGGCGGGGACATTGATGCCTCTCGAAAATCACTCGATTTTCAAGGCCTTTGGCATCTTAGTAATTGAGAAATCAGACCATAATTCAGACGAAGGCGACTATTGCCAATTTGTCAAAGCGATTCGACATTTGGCAAGTCCATCGTCCTGCATCGGCTGAGCCGCTTGAGGCTCGCCAGGTTTCCCTGGACGAGTGCATTTTTCTTTGCGTGCGTCCATCTCTTGAATTGGCGTTCTCTCACCACGGCGTCCGCTTCAGTCGCAAACGCTTCCTTGTAGACGAGAACGACGGGCGTTCGGCAGCTCGTCCACACGGCACCACGTCCGGCGTTGTGTGCTGCTATTCGTTCGCTGACATCGGTGCTGTGTCCGACGTAGAAGGTACCGTCGGAACAGCGAAGGATGTAAACGAAGAAGGAACGGCTTTCGGCCATCCACGGCGTCCCCGCGACCAAAGAATGCCCTTCGGCAGGCTCAGGGCATTCGACTCGCTGCTTCGCTGGTTTGCAAGCGTCTTAGCAATGGACGCAAAGAAAAACTCGCTGGCCTGCCATGAGCGAGCGCAGCGAGTCGAATGGAGGCGGCGGGAATTCGGGTCTGAACACGTAACGTCCTTGATTTGTTGGAGTTTCGGAATCGGCGTTTTTCTTGTGGCACCCTTGTGACAATCTTGTGGCATCCCTTGTGGCACCCTCACTGCCTTCGGGTGGCGACGTGACGGACGACTTGCCAGGTACTAAGGTGACTGACGAGTCGGTTTCACGTCCTTCGACTCTGGCGCAGGGGGACGTTTGAACTGGGCGACCCCATTCGGAACGCAGCGGGCGAGTTGAGGCGAACGCAGAGACTGTCTCTGGCAATCATGACCTCGGGATGGCCCACGGAAGGCCCTTTTGGGAATTGGTTGACGATATCCAAGGCGACCGGGACGACGTGGAAAAGTTGATACGTCGGCTCGGGCGAGATTTCGAGATTCACAATTTGTCGTTTTGCCGTGTTGCAAGTTTTTGCTTTACAGTCGGAAAACTCGGCGTAGAATCTTTTGGCTTTCGAGATTGGTCCTGAGCGAAACGAATCGAGGGATATTAATTTGAAGTGACCAAAGACACGCCTCAGTGAGGCGTGGCGCTACGGCAGTTTCGACTACGTTCGACTGTGACGGGCACAGCGTAAATCGGTGGCCTTATGGGGCCAAGACCGCTTGCGCTGTGCCCGTTTTTATTTGCCCCGAGGTAAATCACGGGCGGATGTGAGTCACGGTTTCTCGGAGAGGTCAAAGAAGGAAGTCGAAAATGCACCCCAAAGAAATCGTGAACCGGATCGCAGAAGAAATCCGCTCTGGCGATCCCAATAATCCCGTCAATCAGACCATCGCACGGTGGAAGGGCCATCAGTGCATCGTCAAGGTCAACGGTCAATGGCAGCTCGAAGGATTCATTGACTACTTGAGATGGTGGAATGATCTGGCGTGCGCCGTCGACCCTTCACGGCCCAGAGCGATCCCACCGCATTGTTTCCACCCCATCGGAATCGCCCGTATGTTCCGGCTACCTGTCGAGGAGTTCGCCCGTTTTTTGCCACGGCAACCCGGTCGCACGATCGGCAAGCCAGGCCGGAAGAACACGACGAAGCATATCGCCGACTTCGCCGCAGTTCGAAGGGAACAGAGAAAGACGTGGAGAGAGATTTACGAGGACTGGAAGCACGCCCAGCCCGACGATGCCGTTGTGAAGAGCAAGGAGACGGTCCGTGAGGCGTACCGTCGCCATTACGGCGATAAGGCAAACAAACCGTACTGACAAGTTTCTGAATAAACCCATTTTGAACCCACCGCTTGGCCTAGTGTAAAAAAATTTCTTCGCCCCGCAGATGGGGAGAAAGGAAAGTGATGCAATGACTCGATTCTCAGTGCCAAATGACGGCGAAGAACCACAAAACCGGCTCGAACAAATCGAAGTGCCGAGAGGACTCTTCATCACGACGAAGCAAATGAGAGCCGCCAACAAGGAGTCAATCCGGCTCGGGTTTTCGAGCAACCTCAAGTTGCCGGACGACCTCCCTGACTTGCGCTGGCCCGTTGTGGGAGCCACTCGTCATCGGAGCGAGTCGGGCCTCGAAAATGTCCGGCTGATGATCTACTTCACCCATCAGGGTTTTGAGGGTGATCTCTTCCTGGATGTGACCCCCGATGTATGGTCTGGCCTCGATAGAGCGATCCTGCCCGAAGAGATCGACGGGGGCCGTACATCCGGGGCGGTAGAAGGTGACCCGTGAGCGAACTCTCCTCTCTACCGATCGTCGAGCGCCACTGAATTCGGTTTCACCCGGACGCATTGCTCATGCCGAGCGTGCTCCGTCTGGTGCGAGCATGTTCCAGGTTACCTCGTTCCCTCCGACCTCGAACGGCTCATCCCGAAGGATGAAGACCCTTTCAAGTGGGCTGAAGAACACCTCCGCTGTTCTCCTGGGGTCATCACAACGATCACAAACGCCAGAGGAGACGGCGAAGAAATCGTTGAAAAATGGCCTTCCCTGGTTCCGGCCAAACAGGCAAACGGCCATTGTCATTGGCTCCAAGAGGGTCGGTGCCTGGTCCATGAAAACGCACCCTACGGGTGTGCGTTTCTGGACCATCGTCAGAGCAATGAATTTGCCGACCGAGTAAAGCGGGCCGGGGCGACAGCGAGAATTCATGCGATCGGAGACCGCAACAGCCTTTATTGTCGGCTCCTCCAGCATCTTGAGGAGAAAGGGCTCGTCTACGAAACGAATCTCGACGACAGAGCCAAGGTCGCCAAAGAAATGGAATCCTATTACCGGCAACAGCGAGAAGAGGCTCGTCAGTTGAAGGAGAAAGAGGACCGGCGGCAACGAATGGACGCCAAAAAGAAAGCCCGAGCCCGAAAGAGAATGGAGCGGCGCAGAAAAGCCCGATCACGCTGAGAGGACGTTGTGCGGACATCGGCTTCAAGAGAACCGAGATCATCGAAAAGGAAAACGGCGAGCCAACGATGAACACCGAAGGCCAAAAGACGCCGAAGTGGTTGTTCGACAAGGCGGAAGCCATTGTGGAACAAATCACCGGCCGAACATTTGACCTGGATGGCGCAGCGTCCCCGTGGAACGCTCAATGCCCAATCTACTTCACTCGGGAACAGAACTCGTTGAAGCAAGAGTGGACGGATTACCGGAACATCTTCTTAAACCCCCCTTTTGACACGGGCGAAATTCAGCCGTTCATCTGGAAGGCGATCGAGGCGTCGAAAGCGGGTTGCACGGTCGCCATTCTCGTACCGGTTTGGACCTCGTACGAGTGGTGCGTTCAACTGAAAACATTCGGCCAATACCACGACATTGTTGGGTTGGTCTTCTTCGAGTTGTTCGACGGCAAGCGCATTGTGCGAAACAAGGGCGACAAACAAATCCAACTGGCGATTATCGGGCCGAATGTGAAACCGGGGAACGGCCCGGCAATCTACGCTCCGATGCCACCGAAGAAAGAGAGGCTCGATCCAGCAGTAACCAACGGAGAGCCGAACGGCGAGTCGACCGTCCAGCCAGATGGGCAGCAACCTTCAGTGAAACGCCGTCGTGGCCCACGGATGCTCCTTGGCTCCCAAGTGCGTCGGAAGGCCACGGAATGGTTCTGGTATCCACGCATTCCTCTCGGCGAACTCTCGATGCTCGACGGCGATCCGGGCAAGAACAAGAGCAGCATCACCATCGATTTGACGGCAAGGGCGACATCTGGGGCTCAAATGCCGGACGGCGGTCAAGGCGTGGACGGCGGCGTCGTTCTGTGTCTCGCCGAAGACTCGTGGGAGAAGACGGTTCGCCCTCGCTTGGATGCAGCCGGGGCCGATCTTGACCGAGTGCTGTTCGTCGAGAACCTCATGATTCCCCGTGATCGCAAGAGTCTCGCCGAGGCCGTCGCTCGAATCAAGGCGAAGCTGGTCGTGATCGACCCGATGAACGCTTTCCTCACGGCCGACGCAAATTCAGACCAGAAAGTGCACAAGCCCTCACGCCGATTCGTCGGATGGCGGACAAACTCAACGTCGCCGTGCTCATGGTCAGGCACCTCGTCAAACGAGGCGGACGAAACGCCATGTACCTGGGCCTCGGGTCAATTGGCATCATTGCGGCTGCCCGCTCCGGGCTGCTCGTTGGTCGTTGCCCCGACGATGAAGACCTGCGGGTGCTGTGCCACAACAAGACCAACCTCGGCCCCTATGCACGTTCGCTGCTCTACGAGCCGGTCGACCAGAACGGCGTCGTGCGGATCGAATGGCGAGGGGAATGCGACTTCAAGGCCGACGACCTGATCGGCCAGACAAAGGAAAGTCGCTTGGTGGAAGCGATCACATTCCTGGCTGATCTGTTGGCCTCGGGGCCGGTGCCGCAGGGAGCGGTGAAAGCCAAGGCTATCGGTGCCGGGCTTGCATGGCGGACTGTCGAGCGGGCCAAGGAGGTGCTCGGAGTCCTTGCCGAACGCAATGGCTTCGGGACGGGCTCACAGTCGATTTGGCGTACACCGCCAAGCGCAGAGTTTGGCGGAGTATGGACGGCTGAGAGCAATTGACTGAAGTAAACTGATGGATCGCCCCCGCTACCAATTCATGCCACCCCTCCTCCCCGACGAGTACGAAGCCCTCAAAGCTTCGATCGCCGACCGGGGCGTCGAGGTGCCCGTGATCGTTGATCAGGACGGTGAGACCGTAGATGGTTTCCATCGGGAAAAAGCGACCGACGAACTCGGCGTTTTTTGTCCGAAAGAAGTCCGCCAGTTCGAGAACGAAGCCGACAAATTCGAGTTGGCGTTGCGGCTCAACTGCCGCCGCCGCCAACTCAACCGAGAACAAAAACGAGACCTGATTGCGGCGTACCTTCAGCGTGACCCCCAGATTGCCGACAACTGCCTCGCCGAGATTATCGGCGGCGTCAGCAAAAATACCGTCGCCGAAATCCGTGCCCAACTGGAATCAACTTGTCTAATTGACAAGTTCCCGACGCTGCGGGGCAAGGACGGCAAGGAACGGCCGAAGAAGTACAGGCGCATCATCGCCAGTTCGCCGAAAGAGGTCGAGACGGCGCTGCATGTCATCGCCGACTTGCCCGACAATCTCCGAGGGGCGGTCGATGTCATCACTGCCAAACGGCGAGCCAACCGAATCCGCAACAAGCGGCTGTACAGCAGATCGGTCACAGCACCCTCGTTGACCGATGACGATTTCAAATTGTCATGTTGCCGTTTTCAAGACCTGGAAGTCGAGCCCTCGTCGATCAATCTCATCGCAACGGACATTCCCTACGGCGATGCGTTTTTACCGCAACTCCCGGAATTGGCCGAGTTCGCTTTTCGGGTGCTAGTGGATGGAGGGGTGTTTGTCTCGTATGTCGGGAAACATCACTTAGACAGTTTTATGCGGGAGCTTGGCAGAACATTGTCCTGGGGGTGGATGGGGGCGGTTCTCTTTGAGGGCCGGGACTGGCACCAGTGCCGGAACGTCGTTGTTCGTTGGCGTCCGGTGCTCATCTTCTACAAAAAGTTCTGGCGGAATATTCACGGACGCTGGGAGGACTTGGTCCAAGGCAAAGGCAAAGACAAGAATTGGCATCCGTGGCAGCAGGCGTTAGGCGATGTTCAGCATTGGGTCATGACGTTCAGCAAGCCAAACGACCTGGTCTGCGACCCGTGTGCGGGCTCCTTCACGACGGCAGTGGCTTGCCAAAGATTACAGCGACGGTTTGTGGGCTGCGACGTGGATCAGCATTGCGTCGATGTCGGTCTTACGAGGTTGGTGGAGGAACGAGACAACGGTTCAGGGGCGGCGTAATGCCAGCGTCGGAGGAGAAGGAAAAGCAGTGTCACGGGATTTTTTCGTGCGGGTCGAAGAGACGGTGTTCATGGTGTATCGGGCCAAAGTCACAGTCCACGACGATTTAACCGAGGAAGAATTGAACGCCATCCCCTGGGGGACGATTGCGATCAACTGCGGCTTCGAGGGCGAAGACACCTGCAAGGGCAGCATTGACGGCTATTCGTGCGAGCCCTACGCCGGTCAGGACGTGCAAACGTCAGTCACGTTGACCAGGGAAGAACTGGGGCTGCGTGGAAACTGATGCCGCCGTCGATACCACATTGGGCACGATCAAAATGAAAAGTGGAATACGAATGGAAAACCCACGCTGCCCTGATTGCGATGTGACGATGACGCTCCTCGGCCCCAGTAAGCGCAAAGGTCTGGCTGAGTTTCGCTGTCCGAAGTGTCAGAGGGCATTCAGCGGAAAGCTGGACGCTAATGTGCAGGACCAGCATGAGGTTGTCTCAGACCTCTTGTTTCTCACGGCCAGCAAAATGGAGGATGAGGGGCTACTTGTCGTCTCTTGGGATGAAGGCGGCGAACCGGTCATCGAACTGACCGACAAAGGTCGAGAGGAGGCGAAGACCATCGTGGCGACTCCCGGCGATGGCACGGCGGAGGACGTGCTGCGTCGTCAGTTCCTTCGGGACGGGCGGGTCGACTCCGAGGACGCCTGCGAGTGCGGAGAAGACCTCATGGACTATCTCATCTGGATCGATGATGAGCACATTCGGTGTAGGAGTTGTGGGCGTGTGTCGAAACGATGCTAAGGAGAAGCCAATGGACAACAAATTCATTGAACTAACCGAGGACGAATTTGACAGCCAGTACACCTCGTCCCCAATCACCTGAATCCAAAAGCAAGTTGGTCGATCGGCGATTCGGGCGGCTGTCTGTTTGAGACCTACGGCGAAGAGATCGAGTTCGTCAAACAGTACGACCAAAGGCATGTGTGGACGCTCGTCGAGGCTGGCGACCATGAGTGCATTCTCAGCGGCATCCATTTTGTAAATCGACTCGGATATTTCATCAGTCGGCAGCCCGTCCCTGAAAACACGAGCATCGAGGTTCAGATTCGATGAATGCCATGAAACAGCGACCAGGAAAAGAGGGCGAATTTCAAAAGCGGTTCTTTTTGATTCCAAAGAGAGGAAGGAATGGGACTGGATATGGGCGCATGGACCACGAAGAAGGATATCCCCGAGGTTGATTGCGACGAACCCGATGACGGCGTGTTGATCCACCAATGGCGCAAACATCCACACCTGCACGGCTGGATGGAGTCGTTGTATCGGGCCAAAGGCGGGACAGAAGAGGATTTCAACCAAGTCGGGCTGCGACTCGATGCGGCCGACTTAAATGCGCTTGAGCAAGCGGTTCGGCAAAGAGGATTCTTCTTTGGCGAATCGGACGGATCGGAAATGGCCGACGATCTTCGATTCATTGAGAAAGCCCGTAAGGCCATCCAGGAAGGCAAGAAAGTAATTTATGCAGCGTGGTGGTAATCGGTGCTGCTTACCTCTCGCAGGCCGGTGGAAATGGAGCTGGCCCGGACCACTATCTCAGCCGGTGAAAATTGAGACCCCAAGACCGGGCCGAAGGCCCACCAGTAAAAGGACGTGTACAATGCGCTACTACTATTTGGTTTTTGACAGGGGCAACGATTTGAGCGTTCACGGCCCGTTCTCCAGTCGGGACGAACGGGAACGAGATTATCTAAAGAACTTCCGAGATGACCCGATGGACGATGAGGCACTTTTGCTGTTCGCCATCGGTGAAGACGGCAAGCCCGACCGAGAGGATCGTTGGCACGTCACGGATATGGAACTGCGTGACCGCTTCGCCGAATTGGGAATTCCGTATAGCGGTTGATTCTGGATTACGAATTGACGAAGCGACTGCCGAGACTGAAAACCGCTCTCGCCGACATCCATTTCTGTGGCGGTTCTTCCACCACATCGGGGCACAGGCGGGGCGGCAAATCGGAGTGACCGGCCTGACCCCTCTGTGTGTCGCAAAAAGGAGACGGTTGATAAGTGGCTGTCGCAGTCCTGCGAATTTTCCCGAGCGGCGGCGGAACTCGAAACCACGGGAAGGGACACTTGACGCTGCCGAAGAGTCACGGACAGGCCGAGCGGCGAGAACGATGACATGTGCAGCACGAGGGCTGCGTTCTTATTAGCGGGCGTTATTTGCCGGTCGTTTCTGCCCCATCAGGTTGTCTCACATCGCCCAGGCGGATGGAGCAACAGCAACAGTCGCACGTCGGATTTGGCACGCTCATTCGTTGAACCGACTTGTGGTCGGTTACGTTCCGCCTAAGACACGGAGGGACCGACATCATGGACTTCGGGCGGTGGCGCACCCGATTCGACGAGGCGAAGGCTCTCTTTCCAGAGACGCAGAAATTGCCTCTGGCTGAACGTTTGAAGGTCGAGGCTGAACGGCTCGTGGAAATGATGACTGATTTCCCAGGCCAGAAAATTAATCGAGAATTGGATCGTCTCGCCAAGGAATACCTCTGGATGCTTGAGGATCAGCCGTACTACAGCATCCACCCCAACATCGTGCCGTACCTGTGTCGGTGCAACTTGAAGTCGATCCCAGCCGAGTACGTGGAGGTGCCAGGAGGGTTCGACACGGTCCTCATCCGTTTCGCCGCCCCGGACCCCGACCTTACCGTTGAAGGGGACGAGTACGTCCGATCGATCCTTCTGGCGAAGCCCGTCATCGGCCGTCTCGACACCAGTGAATTTGCCTATTTCTTCGAGACCGGTAATCGACCTGCCAAACTGGGGGAGCCGAGTTCCGTGCTGCACATGCACGTCGACCTCGGAGACCGAGGAGAGTTCGAGGGCGTGCCGACGATGATGGATTGGGTCGTAATGATTCACCTCGACACAAAGAAGACACTCGAAGAGGAGTTCGCCCGCTTTGAAGACAGCCTTCCCGAGCGGATCGCTCCGGGAACACGCCGCCGAGACGTGCTAAAGAACTGCTTGCAGCTCATCGCAACTGCGGGCTTTCTGGCGAACACACCGGACGAGGAACTCATCCAGTACGACGTGCTCGTCAAAGATCGGGCAAAGTTTGCAAATGCGACCGAAGATCGCAAGAAGGACTTGATTGAAAAAGCTCGTCGTAGGGGTAAACGGGGCTGGAACATTGGAACAAACGCAATGCAGATCGGCCCGTTGCCGAAGTTCAGCGAGAGCCGATCGACCGGCGACGGTAAGGAACTCACCCATGCACACATCAGGACTGGGCATCTTCATGCCGTCCGATACGGAGCGGGCAAGAGCATGGTCAAAATTCAGTGGTTTCGACCAACTGTGATTCGACCAGACTTGGGGTTTTACGAGAAAAACAAAGAGTTTCCTCGAAGCGATGGCTGAGAGACGGCCGCTCGTGCTCCTCTATGCAACTTTCGGCCTCAACTCTTCAATGCCCGCATCCTGTCCTTCAGGCTCGTCAGTCTCGCCGTTGGGGTTGACTGCTGCTCCCGCTCGGCGTCCCACCGCTCATATTCAGCCTTCAGGCCGTCCACACTCCAATCGACGACCTGCTTCTCCTCGATGATTTTTGCCGCTCCCGTGGCGAGGGCGTCCTCGGTCGGTTGAGCGCCATCGGTCAGGTACGCCTTCAAGAGCCGCCGCAGCGTCCTGAAGTGAATGGGCCGTTCCACGACTCGATTCTCCCACCAGAGTCGAGCGGCCGACACGTACTGGGGCTCGTCGATCCAGATTGTCGTTTTCGGGTCCAAAACCGATTTCAAAACATCCAGCCGATAGACGACATGTGCACGGATGGTCTTTACTTCGGCGATCCCTGCCTCGATGCCCTTTTTGGTCGCCAGTTTCCAACCTCCTTTGTCTTCGATCAGGCCCTTCCGAACCAAATGCCGGTAAAAGTCAGGCTTGGCTGGACCTGGAATTCCGAGGGTATTACAGACCTGTCCCAACGTCATCCTACTATTATCGCCTCCTGTTCTGGTGACATTAGCACAAAGCAGAAATCCCGAAGATTGCTCTCCGGGATTTCTCGAACTCGCACTATCATATCGTTACATGAATAATACATCAGTAGATATAGTAAGTCGGACACAAAAGCGCAAGAGGACTTCTGAAGACTTCCGTAAGCCGGGACGCAACCGGCTCTGTCCCTGCGGAAGCGGGAAGAAGCACAAGAAATGCTGCCTGTCATTCGCTGCGCCCCGCCAACGCCAGCCGCAGACCATTTTACGGGAACTGATCTGCTCATGGGCCTACGCTGAAGAGTACGCCCCCAAGTGCATCTCGAACGAGACGAACAAACGGGCTGTGCTCAACTGGCTGAACGAAGATGGCAAGCACCCGGCCGCTCTGACGAATCTCCGGCTCATCTCTCATTGGGCTCGATTGAAGACCTTTCATTACGCCGGGAACGGGAATCCACATGAACGCCGCACGCTCGTGTGCATCGACATCGACTGCCACGTGCGGGGAACGCTGGAGGAGGCAGAACGCTTCGCCCGGTTCCTGGCTCGGACATTCTTCCCCGACGCTCCTTGGGAACCCAGCACATACGGGCGAGGGGTTCACCTGTACTTCATCCTCGACAAGACTCTTGGTCATGTCGGGAATTGCTCTGGCGAACAGATCAATGTGCGTCTCCACCGTTTGGAGTTGAGGCTCCAGGAGATTGCACACCAGTTCGATGTGGAAGGGATCGAGGTGCGAGGCTGGTGCCCAGAGATTCATTTCCACGACGGGAAAGCCAGCAACATCTCGTATGGCGAGAAGTGCTTCGCCAAGGTGCCCCGTAGCAAATGCCTGATCGAGAAGCTGACGACGGTCACGATTGACGACCTCGACCAACTGACGGCGGGAGTTCGAGACCCCGAAGACGAATACGTCGTCAGCCCTTTGACCAACCTGTCGCCTCTGCCTCCAATCCTGGGAGGCGATAAGCCGGTGGCCGAGGCGTTTTACGTCGACCCCTTCTTCCGGCAGTTCACGCTCGACAACGACGATCCGATCGTCGACACATGCCTGCCTGTCGCTGAGCTACGTGATCTTTACGCTGGATACCCCGATGCAGGGACTCCAACCTTGCGAGCTTACGTCCACGAGGGGTCGTTGTCCGGCTGGTACAAGAAGGAACGAGCAAAGATCGACGAGATGTTCGTCTCGGTGGCACGGCGCTTGTTGCAGGGCGTCCCTCGATTGAGGACGAAGGATGGGAAGGCCGTGACCGAGGAGGACATGGCGATCAGCCTCTACATCCTTTACGTGATCGGCAACGACATGAACAAGGACGGCCAGTTACCCACGGAACGGGTACGACGATTCTGGCTTTACCTCAAGAAAGTGGGAATCACGGAAAGACTTTGGGATGAGAGCGGGAGCCGATGGAAGCTGATCCGAGATTGCCTGACGATGCTGCGGCTGTTGGACTGGCAGGATCGCACGTACTGGTTTGTGCCCAACCAGCACTGTGGTCAGGCATGTAAGTGGTGTCCGAACGAGAGATTTTACGAAATGGTTGAAGACAGTTCTTCTTCTCATCAGGAGGGAGGGGGGGACTATATCACAACCAATTATCCTCTGATTACTCCCGTCCGCCTGACGGTCTGCTCCTGGAAATACGAACTGTGGAACGATGCAGACAAAATCACGACGATCATCCGGGGTTCACCCCTGGCTGCCGCCTGAAATCAAGACAAAAGACAACGGACGACCGGAGATGGTGCGCAGACAGGAGGACAATTGGCGTGGAGAGACGACCCACCGACTGAAAAGCAACTGCGTTATCTGCGACATCTTGGCTGTGCCGCCGTTCCTCGGACAAAAGGAGATGCGGCTGATTGGATCACCGCTCGTCTTCCAAAGACAATAATGCCTGATCCGGCAGAGATTGTGGACCAGGCGGCTGAACGAGCCAAGCGGGATCTAGCGAGGGAAGAGCAGGTTGGCGTTGAAGAACAAACTGGTCTTACGATCTATGTCGGGGGGGCAGTGACGGGTGAACAACTACAATCCTGCGGAGCTTGGTCCACTGCCCCGCCACCGTCGAGGGGGCGGATAAACGGCTCTGGCGATCGTAGCCGACAGCCATCCGATCACCCATCCACCGAAGACCAAGAGAAAAGTATGGGCTTTGTCTTTACTGGCTACAGACGCAACAACAATCAAGATGACGGCCCACACGACAGCACAACCGATGCTGTACGCCGTGTAGGTCTTAGGCAGTTTCATTCCGGTATGGTCCTTCGTCTGGCCGCTGATCCCTGTTGATTGGAACGCAACGCCTGGACAGTAAATGCCAAGTGGGCATCGCACACGGCTGGTCATTGCGATAATTTCGCCACGATCTTGCCCATTTCAGCGGCGTTGAAAGCCCGAGCCGTCGTGGTGTGGACATTGCCCGCCATGTCGAGTTGCATAAGGACGGCCGCCGCAGTCTCAGCATCGGGGGCGTCGAGGACAATCGCTCCGTCGAATTCTCCCAGCGTCCAGTAAATCTCGGTGACCTTTGCTCCCATTTTCTTGGCCGCCGCCTTGAAGGCGTCCGCTCGCTTGGTTGTCTCGCCGATCGCCTTAATGCCCTTTTCGGTGAATTTGAGCGTCGTGATGAAGGTCGCCATGGGAAAACTCCTTTTGGCTGGGACCAATGGGACGAACGATGTCAGTCAGGAGCATCTTAACCGACCGTAACTTCATCCTGCGACGGTCGGGTCACGCCCTTTGACGCTGCGGCGTGCGGCCGAAGATCACCGATTTCGCCATCGTCGGTTAGAACCGATCCGAGCCAGTTCGGACGGTTTTCGGAAAAAACTCGTCCGAGTTCTCCCGTTGACCTCAGCAGTTTTGGACTCGATAATTTGAGTGAACGAGGAGCAGCGTCGCTGATCGAAAGTGAGGCTCCTCGAAAAAGCGTCCGACGGTGATAGGTTCGGGATTCGGTTATCCACTTCTCGCCCGAATCAAGCCGCCGACGCATCAGATGTCCCTGCCAGCCATCGGTCGACTGGCAGGGTTTTTTATTTGCGCACCTGCGGCTGAATCCATTGCCACAATGTGAGAAATGATCCGAAGCGGGGGACCTGTTCCCCGGATTGGCCCGATCCCCGTCCTGGGAATGGCACTCATTCTCGATCGAAATGTTCCTCGCAAAAGATGAGGACGGCTTCCGCTTCTCCTTCGGTCACTAAGCCGAGGGCCATGTGAGCCGTAACGTAACAGAGGGCGAAAGCCATCGTCGGTCTCTGCTCCAGACCGTGATCGATGCCTTGCGGATTGGAGTTCGCCACGTAATTCGCCAATGCCACCTCCGTCACCCGCTTTGCCTCCGGCCCCTTCAGCTTTCGCCCTCGGAACTTGAGGCAAACGAGAGGAGCCAAATGGAACAGGCCGGGGTCGGCAACTGCCTGGCCGGTCAACCGACCGCATGACTCGGCTCCGCCGGCGTCTTCGATGGCCAGCTTGATTTCGTTGAGCCAATCGCTGGGCGTGCGAGGCAAAGCATGTTTCGTGGCAGAAAGTCTTCGGTCGTTGGACGGAATCACACGGCGGCGGATCTTTGACATTGGCGGACACCTCTCTGAGCACCCATTCGATCATTCATCCAAGCAGCAGTGCTTGAATTTTTTGCCGCTGCCACACGGACAAGGCTCGTTCCGGCCAACTTTGCTGGAAGAACGGGTTGCAATCGCTGGCCCTTGTCCGATCGCTTTTCCTGTCGGCTCTTGATGCACGATATGCGCCGAACTGCCTCCGCTCAAACACGCACGAATCATTGGGGCAGGATCGACGATGCCATCCTCGGCTGGTGCCAGCACCTGGGACAGCGTCGCAGCAAATTCGTGTCGCTGATCCTCCGACAGCATCCCAAACGGAAGTGCCGCCCCGCTCGTCATGGCGAATTCTTCCTGGAATAGGAGGCGGGAGGCGATGGCGACTTTCGGCTGGGCGGTGCTGCCGAATCCCACGTCGACGACAAGCGGTGTCTGATTCGACAGTAAGTCTCGAACCGTAACGCCGATTCCACGGTGGACCGTTTCCACGACAAAAACCGAGTAGATCGCATGTTGCTTGGCACGCAGACAGACCATCTCTTCCGAATCTGGATCGGGAGGCGAATCGATGAGGTACTGCTCGACCGCATTGCGGCCATTTCGACGCACGTCGTAAATGCAGTAATCCATCAGGACATTCGACTCTTCCTCGGAATTGAAGACCAAAACCCCCCTCCGAAGGATTCCCAGTTTTTTTGCTCCCTCGTGAAGCATGTCCTTGGAAAGCCGCTTGACCAGCTTGTCATTGAGGTTGCGTCCAGCCGCACGCAATTTCTGGTAGCGGGCAAGGATCTCGGCGCTGTCCGGGATCGTCGTGGGAAGGTCTCTACTTTGGACCAGGTCATGCGGGCTCATCGACACAGACTCCTTTCGTCGGTCTCGGTTTTCGTGATCTGCGTTTCATCATCAACCAAGCGCAGAGCAGGTTGAATGCTCACGCATGAGGCAATGTGGCCTGCAGGTCGGGAATCCCGGCGAGGAAAATCGCCTCGCTTTGAGGATGGTGATACGCCTTGAAGACGAACTCATTCCAATAATTCGGCTCCAGGCCGTATTTCATCAACTTGTGGAGCGGATCGCCCTCGCTCGCTCCCTTCACCTTGAGCATCGTCCGCTTGAGGAATTGCGTCCAATCGTCTTTTGTGGTCTCAAGCAGGACGTAAGGGGTCGTGAAAGCGGTGTGGTAGTTTGCAATTTCAGGTTCCGGCGGTGGCAGAAGCCGGACGTACAAGAGTTCGCCCTTTTGTCCTCGATACCCAGAACTAAAGACGCAGGAAAACTCCTTGTCGGTCAGAAGCTCACGTAACCGAATCTGGCTGCCCTCCGTGCCGATGTGCTCGTAAATCCCCATTCGGGATGCGGCCATCTTTTGCAAAGCATTCAGTTGATGGGGGTTCAACTGGAGCACGTCGTTGGACTCGATGAGACACGATATCAGCGTGTCTTGGCCGTCGAACCGACAATCCAAAAACGCCCAGCACGAGAAGAAGCTGGTGGTCAAGGGGCTCATCGGCGGACCGGTCGGCATGTACTCGTCTTCGGCTTGGCCGACGAGCCTGGTGAACTTCTTCATCTCCGGTAGTTGGGAGACCGCCTCAGCGAAGTGCGAAACAATGTGCTGGACGGAAGCATAAGCGGCGAAGACTGGATCGAGTCCGTCCTTGACGAAGTCCTCAACGCTCGGGATGTCAGGACCGCTCCTCCGACCTCGAATTGTCCGTCCCAGCGGCGATCCCATCGTCTGAAGTTTCCGGCGCAGCTTCTTGCTGGTCTGGCTCATCATCATCTCCGTTTCACTTTGCGGGCCTTGAATTTGGACTCGTCGCCCCGATGAAAGACGATCATTCCTTCGATCTCCTGACCGTCGAGGACTGCCCAGCCTCGACCCTGTGCCGGGTCCATCTCGTCATGCCCATCCCAGGAGAACTCGACGCTCGGCTTCCCATCTCGAATGCCGGGCCGGTAGTCGATGTCTCCCTGGACGTACCCGAACTGGAATGAGCCCAGATTGTCTGAGTCGAATTTGAAGAATCCCTCGACCTCGGCATCCACGAAGTCCTGGCCCCACTGGTCCATCCAGATGATCCGCCAGCGGCCAGAAAAGGGGTTCGGGGATTTCCGTTCCTTCGCCATGACTCATTTGTCCGCTTTGACATCCGACCGATCCGCTGGGATGTACGGGATCAGTCCCTTCTCGTAGGCAACCTCCTGTGCTTCCCTCGGGCAATGGCGGACGTCCATCAGAAAACCGTTGACTTCCAGTATCCAAACCAGCGGGTTTTCGTCCATCCGGCTTGGCAGCGTCCATTTCGGGTCCATTGGGCGAATCTTCAGCATCGTGCGGATCGCTTTTGTTTTGGCTGAGCCGGTGCTGTCACCGACGCCGAACGCCTTGCTGATGGCAGCGAGTTTCATGTGAGGCGATTGAGATGGGTCGTCGAGGAAATTGACGCCGCCGACAGTTCGAACGATGGCGCAGGCCCACGTGTTCGGCTTTCCGCTCACAAGCGGCGACGGCCGCTTTCGAGCCAGCTTCTCGGCCAACTTGCAACAGAGTTTGGCGTATTCCTCATTGAGGTGGTCTCGGCAGAAGGCGTCGATCATCCCGTTGATCGCCTGAAGAATCTCCTGAACTTCATCGGACCTCGGTCGTGCCGTAACTTTCATTTCCTTCCTGGACGGCCTCCGCTCGGGAACCGGACATTCTTCTGCGGGAAATGATTGGACGATGTTCAGCCGCTCCTTGGCTTGTTTGTAGCTCTCGTTCAGGTTGCGGTGGACCCCAGGGCCGAAGGAGATATTGAAGCTGCTCATCAGGCCGTCGTAAATGATTTTGCCTTTGAAGGGCATGAGGACCGTTTCGGTCCACACGGGCAAGTAAGGGCCGACCAATTCCTGGAATGGTTGGGTCAAGGCGAGCACGCCATAAGCAACCGCAGGTTCTTCGGTACTGAGGAAGACCGTGTAATTCTTCAAATAGCGGAAGACGAAAAACTTCCCGAAGAGTTGGTGCTGCCAGGAACGGACGATTTCGAGTTCGCCATCCGTCAGGTCGAATGGATTCGCATCGACGAAGAATTGAATCAGGTCCATTTCATCGAGCAGGGCTTTTCGCACTTTGAGCCGTGTTTCAGGGGGCAATGCCGAGAATTGCTCGGGCGTGCCTTCTTCGGGAACGATTTGGAGCCGCTCATTCACAAAACACATCAGCGAGCGATGAAGTTTGAAGAACAAGTCGGCATCCTGCGGCGTCAGCAGCATGTCACTTTCCGTGTCTTGTTCTTGTGCGAGCCGACTTCTCCAGCCCAGCGGTCTGTTCCTGGAGGCAATCCATCAGGCTCTTGGCGAGCATCGGCAGTGCCGCTTGCTGCTTTGGCTCGGCGTCGGCAAACGATTTTCCGAGGGACTTCGTGAGGCTGGCAACCTCCGCAATAGTCAATTCGGCGTCCTGGTTTGCCAACTTCTTCTTGAGTTCGGGCGCAATACCGGAAAGGGTTGCCAACGCCGCCAATCCGCCGTTATTCGACGGAAATCGCCCGACAGGGTTGTTCTCGATCCGTGTAAGTTCAGCGGTCACGAGAACCATTGCCGCCCATTCCGCCAATTTTGCCGCCTGATCGGCAGTCGTCCTGGCTCTCTCGGCCTCCCCGATTTTCAACGTCGTGGGCTCCTCTTCATCCGTGTGCGTCTCCAGAATGCGCTCGATCTTCTGACAGACAGCATCGAGCTTTCTCTGGAGCTTCTTGTCGGCGGTGTGGTTGGCCTCGAAGGCGATGTACCCGCCGAAATCCTCGAACTCGTCCAGCGTCATCATCACGGGTTTGCCGGTCGGCGTTTTGCGCAAGACCTCTTCATAGTCGCCATCAAGGCACATCACGCTTTCGAGGACGAGTTCCCGTTCTGCTGTCGTGAGCTTCAGGCCGATCTTTTCGTTGGGTTTAACGAGTTTTTTCCACATGCGGTGGCCTCCGTGCTGGCGATTCGATGTGATGCGGCACATTCTACGACGGGACGACAGGGTGCGGTAGAATCCCGGCATCGGCGACATCTCCCGAGGGGCCACGCATGAAGCGACTCCAACTCCACCCTGCTTGTAAGCTGTTCCCGCAGTTGCCCGAGGACGAACTCCAACAACTCGCCCAGGACATCCGGGCGAATGGACTGCGGAACCCTGTCGTCTTGCTGGGAGGCAAAGTCCTCGACGGACGCAACAGGTTGGCTGCCTGTGAGATCGCTGGGGTCAAGCCCCGGTTCACTAAATGGATCGGCCAGGGCTCGCCCGTTGAATGGGTCATCAGCCAAAACCTGATGAGGCGGCACCTGAGCACCAGCCAGCGGGCCGTCATCGCCCATGACCTGCTCCCATTACTGGAGAAAGAAGCCAAACGCCGACAACGGATGTCGATGGGGCGGGGCAAAAAGGTAGCGAAAAAATGCGGACTACCTTTTCGGGAAATGGGAAGGCCAGCGAGGCGGCTGCCCGAATCACCCGGACGAATGCCCGGTACGTGGAGATCGTGAAGCAGATTCAGTCGGAAGCCCCAGAGTTGGTGGGGAGAATTCGCACAGGCGAATTGAACATCACCCATGCCAGACATCTCGCAACAATCCAGGTCCAGGAGGCATTCGGCAGGAGGGCGAAAGCACGAGGTTCACAGACATGGACGATCACGGCCGATCAGCAAATCGTGAAATGCCATGCTGTGGTCGCTGACCCGCCTTACGGCATAAGCCAGGAACCGTGGGAGCCCCGTAACCTCGAAGCGTATACCCGTGACTGGTGTAGCCGATGGTCCAAATGCGGTGCGGATTTCGTTGCCGTTTTCTGGAGCCAGGAAAAGCTCTGGGAGGGACGGCGGTGGTTCGACGACTCGCTCCGTGGCTATCGTTTCCAACAAGCCCTGATTTGGCACGCTAGAAACAACTGGGCACCCAAAGACCGCCAACGATTCAAGGAGAGTTGGGAGCCGATCTTCCTTTACCGCAGAAGCGGAGCGAATCGGCAAGTTCTGTCTAAAGGACACGTTTGGGGTGGCGATCTACACAACCTCGACTGTCACGTGGCTGCAGTCCCGCAAAGCAACCAGAACGGACATGACCTCAAGCAGCACCCGTGTCAGAAACCCGTGTCGGTGATGCGGTGGTTAATCAACGCTCTGACGAAACCCGGCGAGACAGTCGCCTCACCCTTCTGCGGTGTCAGCCCGTGCGGAATCGCCGCTGTGCAACTGGGGCGCAAATACCACGGCATCGAAATCAATCGACAGTACCGGAGGATCGCCGAGGCGAGAATCGCAGCGTATGGCAAGGCAAAGGGAACTTGAAATGCTGTGGGCAGAACCGGAATCCGACCGATGCCAAACCAGATGATGGTCATCGCTCCGTACTGGCTCGAAGAGGCAGGGACGTGGGTCTTCGACGATCCGAAAACCGGTCTCGAACAGGAGCCCTTCGTCGAGGGCATCCCCGAGATGATCGACGACCTAGTCGCCGACATCTCAAAGGCCCGTCAGGGATTTCGGCTTCTCTTCTCGGCGGCTCCATTTCCCGGCTTCCAACGGAAACTGACCCGGCTACGACAGGAATTGGGCGGCTGGTGGTACGCCTCCGACGAGCCGGAGGCTGAAGGCTGGTTGTGCCCGGCTCTGTTCCGGTACTTTCACAATGCCCCGAAAGCGATTTACGTCAAAGCAGAGGCCAAACGGTGAAGGCGATTCCGAAATGAGCGGCAAAGATGTGCGGCGATGCTGAGGGCGTGCGAGGGGGCTTCCACACAAAGGAGTTTTGCGATGGGCGTGCCTGACGAAGAACGACGTGATGCTGAGAAGACGGGTGAACTTGTCAGCAAAAAACTGATGGAAATCATGGATTTGCAGGCGGACATCGACGCCCTATTGCGAGACAAGCATCCCACGCCATTCGGTTCGAAGAATTGGCAATACGCCTGCATTGAAGCATTGCAGCGGATTGTGGCAATGACAGCAATCCAATTCGTACTTTTCGAGCCGGAAGGGAGGGTAAAGGGCAACGACGAGTTCAAGGTCGCTGCTGATAAGATGATTGCGATCATGCTCGCTCAATTGAAAATGCTCAAAACGAAGGAATCCGACTGGTGACGCAGATGGACCACAAGACCGTCGAAAAGCTCGAAGACAAGATCGAGGAAGCCATCGCCGAAGTCATTGTGAAGATGGGCCACAAGAAGTTGCCGCTCCTACCTGCTCGTCACACGATGCACCGGATGGCGAAAGCTGCCGTGGCCGTCTACGAGGCGACGGTGGAAAACAAAAAATGAGGCGTCTCCATGTGCGGACGTTTCACGCTCCGAACTCCGGCCAAGGACTTCGCTGAGATTTTCCGTCTCGCCGACGTTCCTGATCTCCAGCCCCGCTACAACATCGCCCCGAGCCAGCCGGTGGCGGCAGTTCGGTCAAACCCCAAGGACGGTCACCGAGAACTCGTCATGCTCCACTGGGGCTTGATACCGTTCTGGGCCGAAGACCCGAAGATCGGCTACAGCACGATCAATGCCCGAACCGATAACGGGTGCGAGCAGTGTCGATCAGAAGCGCAGGTCACCGCCGACGCATGGCGAATCGCTCGACGCCATATCCGAGAAGTGCGCCGCCAATCGCCAGGAGCAAAGCATCAAGTCCAGCGGCGTCCGACCGTTTCATGACTACTACTCCGGCACACAGCCCGATGAGCAGTCCCCAGAGCACGTAGCCAAATGGTTTACCGATCCACTTCATTTCGCACCTGCTGACCCTGCTCGGGCCTCACTCCTCTCCCCCTCCGTCTTCGCCTCCGATCACATCGTCAAACAGCGCTTCCAGTTGCCGAAGATGCTCGCCGGTCGCCGTGTGGATGATGACCGCCCGGTTTTGCCCAGCGGTCTCGACCCTTCGGATGCCGAAGCCGTGGCCCTTCAAGCGTCGGCGAACCTGCGAGGCACCGAGATCGACGTAGAATCGGTCGGTTTTGATGGTCATCGATTTCATGATGAGCGTGCGGCGACCCGAACAAAATGGTCGTTGCTCAACTTCTGCTCGCCTTCCCAGCGGTAGGCGCACAGGAATCCGCCTTTGGCAACACTGTAATCAAGGCAAGCAACGTTTTCTGCAAGGATTGTGGGACGTTCCGCTTCAAGCCAGTAATGTCCGAAGAAAACTGGCTTGGTTGTTGAGGGGTAGCGTGAAGCTGTCCCAGCGTTGTGTTGCTCACATCTGCGGCTCACGTCTTTGGCGATGCCTGTGTACAGCGATCCGTCAGCACACCGCAGAAGATAAACGAACCACGTTTCGGCTGATGAGCCCGGTTGTTCAGTCACGACCCTTTGTCCGGTCCCCCGCCTGATGTGGTGAACCTGAAGGCCGATGATGCCGCATCTCCGCTGGCTCAGTTCAGGGCACTGATCCCGGCCACTTTCCCGAGCAGGTAGCCGAGTTCGTCCCCATCGAGTCCGGCGACGGCCGCAATGCCGTGGATGTTGTGGATCAAACCGGCTTCGGCACAACGAAACGCCTTGAAGCTTCTTTCCCCCACGGATCGGCCTAACAGGCGGTGGTCACGGGTGATCCGCAGTTCCCTGATGTTCGGCGTCGTCCAATCTTCTTCCAACAACGAGGCGAGAATCGCCATGAACATGCTGCTCGTCTCGACCGAATGCAGCTTGCGAGCACAGGTACGGCGAATGCTTACGTTTGCCCGGATTGATTTGTAGGTCACGGTTGGACCTCGTGAGGTTTGACTCGGACTGAACCCATTGTACCAAGACAACCTGGTGTCCGGCACATGATCGCACAACGAAAGTTCGGGCTGGGAGGACACCGCATCAATCGTCGTCACCAACCAAAGGAGACGACGACGTGCTCAGCCCAACCGAAATCCGCTCTCAAATCACACGCCAAATCGTCGAAGCTCTGACCAATGGCAACCTCCCGCCCTGGCGAAGGCCGTGGGCGAACGATCCGAACGCAGGACTTAACACGAGCCTCTCGACCGGTAATGCGTACCGGGGCATCAACTAGCTTATCCTTCAGGTTTCGGCCACCAAGCGCAGCTTCCAGTCCAAATGGTGGCGCACCTTCAACCAGGTGAAGGCAAATGGCGGTTAGGTCCTCAAGGGCGAAAAGGGGACGCACGTCGTTCTCTTCAAGCCGGTGAGGCGGACCCGAGTCGACCAGAACGGCGACGAGACCGACGACTCCTTCTTGGTCCTCCGAACCTTCGTCGTGTTCAACGCCGAACAGACAAGCGGCCTTCAGCAGTACCGAGTCGGTTTTGCCCAGCCGAAGGACGACACCGGCGAACGGTACGAACGTGCTGATGCTGTGATCGAGGCAACGGGTGCCAACATCCGCTACGGGGGCAACGATGCCTTCTACCGGTCAAGCGAGGACTTCATCCAGGTGCCCTTCCAGCATCAGTTTGAGTCCCCGGAAGCGTTTTACGAGACGAGCTTCCACGAACTCTGCCATTGGACCGAGCACCCGACCCGCCTCAACTGGAATCGGGCGGATGAGGGTTATTCGATGGGCGAGTTGGTCGCCGAAATCGGTTCATGCTTTGCGATGGCCGAACTCGGGCTCCCGACGACGAGCAACATGACGAACCACGTCGCCTATCTCGACAACTGGCTCAAGGGGATGAACGGCGATCCGAAATTCATCTTTCGGGCGTCTGCACAGGCGTCAAAAGCTGTCGAATTTGTGATGAGTTTCAGTCGAGATCGTGTCGCAATCGTGGAGCCATCGGGCGATGAAATCCCGTTTTGAGGGATGCCGCCCCCGAAACTCTCCCAGGACACCGGAGTCCTGGCCGGGCAGCCGACTGGGCAAAAAGGTAGCGCATTTGTGCGCTACCTTTTTTGTCCGGCCGAATGCCTGAACGGGCAGAGACGGTTCGGCAAGACACCGTATAGATCCTGCGACAACGGCTCGAATGGGAGAAATCGCATGACGACCTCGCTCGGCGAATTGACGCTGGAAGAAGCGGCCAGGCAAGCCGCTGGGAATTGGCGGAAGTTCGACTGCTTCGTGTGGCATCGCCGGAGCGAAATCGCCGACCCCGACAACTGGGCGATTCTCTACACCCACCACCGGGACAGTGACTTGCTCGACCTTTCCAATGCCGCCGTCATCGAGAAGGCGCTGGAACCCTTCACGAAGGGCGACGATCCCGACGTGGTGCTTGAGCGTCATTCTCATTGGGCGGTCGGACACGTCGATGGGTTCAGCGTGCGAGTCTTCCGCAACGGAGAAATTACCGAAGCGTTCAAGGCGTATCACGAACTGCGGGAACAGACGGCCGATTATCCGATCCTCGATGAAGACGATTACGGCCAGAGGGAGTACGAAGCCACGCTCAGCAACATCGTGGACACCGCATGGCGATTGAAGAGGGCATACGACCTTCCCGAGAACTGGGAGGGCCAAGCCTACGACTGGCTTTCGGAGAACTGCTCAAGAGCCGTCGAAAACGTCGATGACCGAGGCGGTTGTCCCAGCGAGGACGAACTGCGGGACGCCTTCGAAGGCATCGGATTTCAGAGCCGTTAATCCGGCGAAAGGCCGAACATCAACAGTGATGCCTGCACAGCGTCGGGGTCGGAATCGCCACGTATTGCCATCAGAAGTCGTGCTTTCACGTCCTCACGAAGAGGAGAAACGGGGTCGGTCAAAAGGACACGGGGCTCCTGAAACCGCTTGAACCAAGGCACGCCCACCTCAGAACACCAACGACAGATTTCGGCTGCACATCGTTCGAAGGAGTCTTGATCCGACTCGAAATCGAGGTTGTACCGAGAGCCGTTAGGACTGCCTGGGCAGGTGTATGCGTGGCTATCGGGGCCGTTCAAAGCCTGGGCTGGGAAGACATCGTTCAGTACCCGAATACCCAGGTGAATTCGATAACTGGGGCCGAAGCGATACTTGTGCAGATGGATGAACTCAACGACCCACTTTTGACGACGGACGAAGAACGTGACTTTCGCACGTCGGAAGCCAAGGGGAGCGAGAAGCTTCGCCACACGCCGCAGTATTTTGCCATGGCAGGATCGCTCAACGCTCTTTTCCATCTCGGTCCCGTCTTCTGATGCCACTCGAACGTGGAGGCGACGTGGAATTGTCCCGCAAAGGACACCGGATACACAACCAAAACACCTGTCGTCGTCGAAAAAGCTGCTGAGTCACTCGGCTACCGAAAAGTCGCTTGACCCTCAGCAAGACACCGGCTTGCATGCAAAACGGAGAACGAAATGGACGACCAGCCTCCCAACGACATCAGCGCCGTTTCGCCAACCTCGCTCGCTCACATCGTCGGGCAGCGGGGCGTCCTCGATCAGGTCGTTGTCGCACTCGATGCGGCCCAGATGGATGCGAAGAAGTTCGACCACGGTTTGCTCGTCGGTCCTCCGGGGCTCGGGAAGACGATGGTGGCGAAGGTCATCGCCTGCGAAATGGCGAGCGACTACCACGAAGTCCTGGGGCAGTCCATCAAAGCACCGTCCGATCTGAATGCCGTCTTGCTCGAAGCCAAAGAGAAGGCGGTGGTCTTCGTCGATGAGGCCCACGAGATGAAGCCGGAGTTTCAGACGAGCTTGTACTTGGCCTTGGACAAGCGAAAGGTCATCGTGAACGGCGGCAAGAGGCCGTTGAGCATGAAGATCGCTGATTTCAGTTTGCTCTTGGCGACGACGGACGAACATCGCCTGCTTCAACCGCTCCGTGACAGGATGCGATTGGTGCTCCGGTTCGACTTCTACAGCGAAGTTGAACTCGACACGGTCGTTCGCCAGTGCAGTCGGGCATTGGGCTGGACCGTCGATGATGCGGTCTTCCCGCTCATTGCGCAACGGTCACGAGGGACACCTCGTATCGCACTGCGTTTGCTCCAAGCGTGCCGACGAGTTTGCCGTGCCGAAGGCGAGAACACCATCACCGAGGATCAACTTCGCCGTGCTTGTGAATTGGAAGGCATCGACGAACTGGGGCTCGGGCCGACCGAGCAGAAGTATTTGAACCTCGTGAGTGACGGCGGTTCTCGGTTGAACGTGCTCGCTTCAACGCTTGGCCTTCCCGCACGAACTGTGAGCCAAGTGACCGAGCAGTTCTTGATTCGAGTCGGACTCGTCGTGAAGGACGACCAGGGTCGCCGTCTGCTCACCGAGAGGGGACGAGCCCATTTGGTCGCACATCGCTCGACTCGTGTCTGATTGCCGTGAAGGATGTGTCGAATGTCTGTTCAGATCCAAACCAAGGCTGTCGTGAGCGTGGCAGAGATGGCCCGCATGTGCGGGCTCTCACGAGCACGGTTCTATCAGTTGGTGAACGAGGGCGTGTTCCCTCCACCGCTTTATCGGATCGAGACGAGACGGCCGTTCTTCACCCAGGAGATGCAAGAAACTTGCCTCGAAGTGCGGCGGCGCAACTGCGGGATCAACGGCCGACCGGTGCTGTTCTACGCTCGACGATTGGGAGCGCCGATCGCCAAGCCAAAGACGATACCGCCAAAGAATTCGCACAAGCACGCCGACCTCATCGAGGGCCTTCGGGCACTCGGGCTGACAATTGTCAGGCCCGCCGACATCGATGCGGCAATCCAGACGCACTTTCCAAATGGCAAGTCCGGCGTCGATGACGAGACCGTTTTGAGGACGGTTTTCCTCCATCTGAAGCGTCAGAATTCGAGTGATAATGTCGGGTGATAACAGCCATTATCCGCCCAATTAGCCACCAGGAGTGTCAGAATCGTGTCGAATTTGCGCCCAGAACGCCGTCAGAATTGGGGCGATAATGTTTTCCGGGACATCCCGGTCGGCGAGGGTGAGGCGTCCCGTTTTGCTCAGTTCCTCGACGCCTACGACCTGTCGCCAAACACCCGCCGAGCCTTCGCCCAGGACGTGCGGAAGTTCTCCCGATGGTTCACGACGGCCAATCGAGAGTCCTTCACGGTGAAGCGGGTCACCGTCCGGGACATCACGGACTTCCGAGATCACCTGCGCCGTGAGAGCGGCCAGGCCGTCGCCACAGTCAATCGTGCTCTCGTCACGCTACGACGATTTTTCGGGTGGCTTTTGGAGCAGGGCGCATTCCGGCGAACCCGGCCAAGCCGGTGAAGGAACTTCGGCGGCAGCAATTGTCACCGAAGGGACTGCAGCGGGAGCAGGTTCGCCGACTTTTGCGGGAGGTCGAACTGCGTGAGGATATTCGGGCTGGAGCCGTGTTCGGGCTAACGCTCTACTCGGGCTGCCGGGTCGGTGATCTCGTCGGCCTCCAACTGAACGACGTGATGCTTGGCGATCGTAGCGGCACGGTCGTCTTCCGGCACGGAAAGGGCAACAAGCAACGATCCGTTCCATTGCCAATCCTAGCCCGGCGTGCCCTCCAAGCATGGCTCGACGTTCGGCCTGCAGGCGCTTCGTCATCGGTCTTTCTCGGCGAGCGAGGGCCGCTGACCGATCGAGGGATTCGAGCACTGTGCGACAAATACTCGGCAATCTGCGGGTTCAAGATTCACCCGCACTTGCTGCGCCACACGATGGCCCACAAGTTCCTTGAAGGCAATGGGAATGACCTCGTGAGCTTGGCCCAGATTTTGGGCCACGAGAATCTCAACACGACGAAGCGGTACGTTCAGCGGACGGAAGGGCAGTTGGCCGAGGCGGCGGAAAGACTCACGTACTGATTTCAATGAGGCGGTAGTTGCAAATCCCGCTTTTGAGCTTGATGTTCGAGACATAGACGGCCAGTTCCTTCCACATACCATCAACGTCGAATCGCCTGCCGCCAAGACGGCCCGAGAGCGGGGAGAAGTCTCGGTTGTGATCTCGACCGTTCCTGACCCGTACCATGCGAAGGGGATTTACATTTGGAGAGGCACGCCCGACTGGAAAGACAAAGCCAATTGGAAATTAAGCCGCTGAGCCTTTGCCGGGCGATCGTATCAGGGTGATGCCCCAACTGAGCCACTGTCCAACGGTGCCGACCGAGCCCAACAACAAGCCGCTTCCGGCTGCTCTGCATCGTAGCGGGAAATGGCGGCGCTCAGCGCCATCGATCGGATCGAACGAGGTGTGGCGGTCGAGTACGAGGTGATCCCGATTTGAGGACAAGCGAAAGCAGGACAAAGTCAAAGAGCACGTTGGAGACGACGATGGCGGCTGATCTTGTCCTGTTTCGTCGCTGGAAGAACACGGGGGACGTGATCGCACTGTTCCCGAAAATTTCAACAGGCATCGACGGCCGGAACTACTTGAGTTACGAGCACGTCGGCCAGCACGGGCCGCTGATTTTCATGTCGTCGTTCGACCAATGATGCCGGTCACGTCCGGCTTTGCCCCTAAACCCTCGTTTTCGAGCAACTCCGAGGCAAACAATCGCTTTGCCCAAGAATGGTGTCACGACCGAAGGCTGGGCACGTGTTGATGACGGCTGACCAGATGAGCCGCCCTCACTGGACTTTCGTCATCACCTTGCCGTTACCAAGCACAAGCTGCGTCCCCTCAAGTCGAACGATCTTGAGCGTCATGGGGCCGGACTTAAGGGGGTCGCCGCCCAGGGTTTCAACCGTCGCCTGTACAAGACTCAGAAAAGCGTCCGCAGCAGGATTCGTGTTTCCGATAAGGTTCATCGTTAAAGTCGAATTATTGACCAACCACGTCCCGTGCATTTCGTTCGCTCCCATTGCCTTGTTGATGCTCGTCACCAAGGAGAGCTTCCCCTTTCCATCGAGGCTATAAACGAAAGTTCCGTCCGGCTGGAAAGTGAAGTGCAGGGTTGCCGATTCGTTATCCGCATTCCAAGAGCCAACGAGCCGTTGTCTGTACGTTGCATCCATATCCTCTGCACAGCCTGTTGCGAATACGCAGCACAAGGCCATCATGCAACGAAGTTTGGCACTCATCTCGGTCCCCCCTCCAATCGGTTGGCGGGTCGCCCTGATTCACGACCGTACTACCCCGATTGCCCGGCATGAAACATCCTTTTCGCCCGCAGCATCCCGCTCCGCCTCAAACTCAAACATGAAATCGACCACGGCCTGCGGCGGAAGAACTGAACGGAGAGCCGAAGCCGTCACATCTATTGAGCGTTCGACTACGGCAAGTTGACCATCCCCGTGACTGTCGAGTCGGAACATCATGGTAACCCGCACTAGGCGAATCTCGTTGTCGATGTACATAGCTTCGACGCCGAGACACTGCGTCCAAATCGGGTTAAGCGTCGAGCGATGATGCCGCTTGAATTCCTCCGATGTGAGTGTCTCGGTGCCCCGACACGCTGCTCCTATGGCTTTGCGAAAGACATCCCGCACATCGTCGGGCGTTGGGACTGTCATTCCCATTTTCGCCTCCTTTGCGATTGTCGCCAAAGGGGCCATTTTACGGCAGTTCAGTTGGCGATGAAAGCGGTTAGTGGAGGATTTGTCCGCCATAAAATTCTCGGCGATCGCAGCGGCTCGATCGTCTTCAGACACGGAAACAGAATAAGCAGCAATCAGTGCCTCTTCCCCTTCCGGCTCGGCGTGCCCTTCAGGTGTGGCTCCAACGCTCTCGGCTTGCGGTTTCGGATCGTCTTTATTCGAGTGATGCAGGATCACGAGGGCGATACTCGAAGACGACATAGCACATCATTGTCAGCAAGAACGTGACGTTCGGTAACAAGGGCGTCAAATCATCCAGCTTTGCTTTCTCAGCCGCAGCGACATAAACGTCGCCAAACATCACCAGCACCAAAGCTGAAATCAGTAGCATAATGCGAATCGCAATAGCATCATGTTTCTTCATGCACTTCATGATATAGCGAATCAGAAAGAAGCCAGCTAAGGATGGAATAATCGCACCGAGGAAAACAAGAGAGAACCACTTTCCGCCTTCGACTGATTGGACAATTAGGGAAGGGAGAGAAATGCCTAGTGCTTTTGCGGCGAGGTATGCGAATGCACCCGCAGTCAGGGCAAGGCCCCGAACTAGGCGTTCTGGAATGGACTTCGTGGCGACGATCGCAAAGTATTCGCCGTAACCCAGAGCACAAATGCCCAGAATTGTGACGGCATGGCTGAGGACGATGAAGAAGGTTCCCAATGGCATTCCCGCTAATTGCGAAGTTGGCTCCAGTTAACTCTCTGAGCGTTCCCACCGTCACCACCGGCGACTCGAAGTGGCCTAATGTTTCAGGGAAATCTAAGGATTTGTGAGGGAACTTCGATCAAAATACTGCTTCGGTGGACACGAGGACAAGGAGAAAAGGCGACTTTGCCTACGGGATCGATGATGGGCGACCGGGTGCCGAAGCCGAAATCAGCGGCGTTTTCTCGCAAACGATGACGGAGATGGCGAAGTCGAGCGTCTGACGACACCCGCTTTTTTGGTATCGATGCCCAACCGAACTGCGATCGCCAACGGTGCCGATCCCGTCCAGCAGCAAGCCGCAGCCGACGCCAATGCCGTCCAGGACGCCGTAAATCTGGTTGCCATCGTTGGCTGTTTTCACAGTCACGTGCTCGCCTTTCATCGCAGGGGCGTCTCCGGGGATGACCTCGTCAACCATCCGGTCTCTCTCGCCTTCTTGAGCAAGCTGAACAGCTTGTGCCGCATGACGCTCGACCGGGAGATGGACGCTTTTCAGCGCCATCGGCAGGCTCGAACGAGGCGATGCCGTCGAGTACGAGGTGATTCCGATTTGAGCGAAATGCAGTAGGGTACGGGAATCTCGGGGGAGTCTGTGGGGTCGGAGCGGTGGTCGCTACGAACCCCGAGCCTTGGAATTGTGTCGCTGAATCTGTCAGAACTGAGGCCAGGGGCGGCTCTCCATGCGCAAACAAGTCAGGCGAGACCGCCCCTCCGCTCTTTTGCCTGAAGTCATTGAACGATGTTGCTTGCGATCACGACGACAAATCCTCCTGCAACCGATCTCGGCTTTCTGCTTCACAAGCACCCGGATCGGTTCCAGAGTTTCAACCTCAGCTTCGGGCAAGCGCACGTCTTTTACCCCGAGGTTGGCGAAGATCGCTGTACGGCCTGTCTGATGCTCGACGTGGACCCGGTCGGCATGGTGAGACGGAAAGGCCGGGACCAGTCATTCTTGCTGGGGCACTACGTCAACGACCGGCCATATGTGGCATCGTCATTCATGAGCGTGGCGATTTCACAGGTCTTCGGTACGGCGATGGCTGGCCGATGCAAGGATCGACCGGACTTGGTCACTACGCCCATTCCTCTTGCCGCTCGAATCGAGATTCTGCCCGTGCGAGGCGGAGAAGGATTTCTCCATCGCCTGTTCGAGCCGCTCTGCTACTCGGTCGAGGCCACTCGACATCCGCTTGACACCAAGTTTCCCGAGTGGGGGGAGAGCCCGTATTTCTCGGTAACCCTCCGGGGAACGAAGACGCTGTCTGATTTACTGACACATCTGTATGTCCTGATCCCCGTCTTCGACAACGAAAAGCATTATTTTGTGGGACAGGATGAACTGGAAAAGCTCTTGGTCAAAGGGACCGGATGGCTCGCCTCTCATCCAGAAAAGGAGCAGATCACTCGCCGCTACTTGAAGCATCGATCCGGCTTGTATCGGGAGGCGCTGGCCCGGCTTGCTGAAGTGGAAGAGACGCCGATCGACTCGGACGACGAAGGCCCAAGGGAGAAGGCGGAAGCTGTCCTCGAACAGACGTTGAGCCTCAACGAGCAGCGGCACGGCGTCGTTTTGGCGGCGCTGCGAGGCAGCGGTGCCCGCAGCGTCCTTGACCTCGGCTGCGGTGAAGGAAAGCTTTTAAGTGAACTCCTTAGTGACCGGCAGTTCGAGCGGATTCTCGGCATGGACGTGTCCGTACAGTCTCTTCAACGGGCTGTCCGTAGGCTCGGTTACGACCGGCTTCCCCCGAGACAGAAGGAACGAATCGAATTGATTCACGGTTCGCTGATTTACAGGGACAAACGACTGTCGGGTTTCGATGCCGCTGCAGTGGTCGAGGTCATCGAGCATCTCGATCCTCCGAGGTTGTCGGCGCTGGAACGTGTGCTGTTCGAGTTCTCCCGCCCGAAGACCGTCGTGCTGACGACGCCAAATCGGGAGTACAACGTGATGTGGGAGACACTCCCTGCTGGACAGTTCCGGCATCCCGACCACCGGTTCGAGTGGACCCGGCAGGAGTTTCATGCCTGGGGACTCCGAATCGCCGAGCAACACGGCTACAAGGTGCGGTTTCTGCCGGTCGGGCCGGAAGATGAAAAACTCGGTGCGCCGACGCAGATGGGCGTTTTCGAGCGTGACTAAGGCCCTTCGGGCCAAGTGAGGTAGGTCGATGACAGCGGAAGCACGATTGCGATTCGTTGAAGTTGAAGAGCGTGTCTGCGACATCGCCTCGGAACAATTGCAAATTCCTCGAAGCGAGATTTCTCCGTCGAACCGCCTGATTGAGGACTTGCATTGCGACAGCCTCGATTTGCTCGAACTGTTTATGGAATTGGAGGAAGCTTTTTGCGTTACGTTATCGGACAAAGCTCCAAATCCCGTGTTCAAGGCCGTCTTCACACGGCAACCATTTCGCCTCGCCGACCTTGCGGAACTCGTGTACCTCCAACAGGGAACTGGAAAGCCGGAACGGCGGTGGCGTCAGGCCGCCATCGAATTGGATTCAACCGATTCGGTTCCGTTCACCCAGCTTGACGGACGGTGGGAAATGCGTTTGTCCGGCAACCAGCGGCTTCTTGAGCCGTTGCAAGTTAAGGGATCGCTCTCTCAGTTTCGGAGGCGCTCCGATGGAATGCGCTGTATTCGCATTCCTTCAGGGGAGGTGGAGATCGGAAGCGATTCACCCGAGTCTCCCGCCGACGAAAGGCCCAAACACATTGTTGAGATCGATGCGTTTGTGATCGACGCAGAGCCGGTTTCCACCACGGCCTACTGCCGCTTCCTGAACTCAATCGGCGAAGTCTCTCCAGAAACCCTGGCTGATTGGTTCATTCTCGATCCCAGAGACGACCGCAAGGAGCACCTGCTGATTCACCACAGGGAGACTGAATGGTATCCGCTGCCGGGAGCCGAGAGATGGCCGATGATGCTCGTGTCCTGGTACGGCGCAAATTCGTATTCACTGTGGGCGAATGGTTTGGATTGGACGAATTACCAGGACTCCGGAGGATTGGAGGGACCGGCCAGTTGCCTCCCATCGGAAGCGCAATGGGAATATTCGGCCAGAGGGGCTCGGATTCAGTCTTACCCTTGGGGTGACACTCCCCCTCTGCCGCAAAGTATGCGATACGGGCAGCACTGCAAATCGGCGACATATCAGGTCCAGACCTTGCCTCTGGCGGACGTGAACGAGCAGATGGGGATGTCGCCGTTTGGTCTCCATCACGTTGCCGGGAATGTCTGGCAATGGTGCCGTGACTGGTACGACGAGTCGTTCTATGAAAAGCCGCAGTCGAGAATGCGGAATCCGATCAATCGAGCGGTCACGGGAATACGAAGCGAGCGGGGTGGCAGTTGGGTCGGACCTGCGGAACTTTGCCGAAGTTCATTCCGACGAGGACGCCCGCCGTTGGCTCGGGGACGCTGTCTGGGATTCCGCTGTGTTCGCCCTGCAACGGGAATCTCCTGAGCCGTGAGTGTCGAATGCAAATCAAGATTCCAAAACTCTCCCTAATCGTCCTCATCGGCCCCAGCGGCTCAGGGAAAAGTACGTTTGCGCAGAGGCATTTCTTGCCGACCGAGGTCATCACGTCAGACGAATGCCGGGCGCTCGTCAGCGACGATGAAAACAATCAGTCCGCTACGGATGACGCCTTCGAGGTGCTGCACTTCATTGCGGCCAAGCGTCTGGCTCGGGGGAATTTGACCGTTATCGATGCGACCAACGTGCAGCCCGAAGCCCGCAAGCCGCTTGTTGAGCTTGCGAGGAGATTTCACTGCCTGCCGGTTGCTATCGTGCTGGACCTGCCAGAAAGTGTCTGCCGCCAACGCAACGAGGGGAGGGGCAACCGTCAGTTCGGCCCGCACGTCATTGCCCAGCAGCGTTCACAGCTTCGGCGATCATTGAGGGGTCTGAAACGAGAAGGCTTCAGGCACATCTTCGTCCTGGAAAGCGTCGAAGAAGTTGAGGTCGCCACAATTGAACGGGTGCCGCTGTGGAACGACCGCAGCCATGAACACGGGCCATTCGACATCATCGGCGACGTACATGGCTGTTGCGACGAGCTTGAGGAGTTGCTGGCACAATTGGGTTATCGGCGAGGCCATTCTACCGAGCATGATCCGGTGTGGGGCAACGTCATCTATCGGCATCCTGAAGGACGAAAGGCAGTCTTCGTCGGTGACCTCGTCGATCGAGGACCACGCATTCTCGACGCTGTTCGCATCGCTCGGAATATGGTCGTCGACGGATCGGGTCTGTGCGTCCCAGGCAATCATGACATGAAGTTGATGCGCAAATTGAGCGGAAAGAACGTCCAGATCACACACGGACTTGCAAAATCGCTCGCCGAGATTGACTCTCTTCCTGCCGATGTCAAAGATCAATTCCGCAGATCGTTGGCTGAGTTCCTCGATAGCCTCGTCAGCCATTACGTCTTCGACGACCGCAGGCTCGTTGTTGCCCACGCTGGAATGAAGGAGGAAATGCAGGGGCGTGGCTCCGGCCGAGTTCGAGACTTCGCCCTCTATGGCGAGACCACGGGCGAAACGGATGAGTTCGGCCTGCCGGTGCGCTATAACTGGGCTGCGGAGTACAGAGGGTCAGCGGTGGTCGTGTACGGCCACACGCCGGTCCCGGAGCCTGAGTGGCTGAATCGAACGGTGAACATCGACACCGGTTGCGTCTTCGGAGGCAAGCTCACCGCTCTTCGGTATCCAGAGCGAGAATTCGTCTCGATTCCCGCCAAGCAAACCTACTGCGAACCGGCCCGACCGTTTCTTGCGGCAGAGCAACAGGCTCCGATTCTCACGGCTCAGCAACTCCATGACGACATCCTCGACGCCGAGGACGTGCTGGGAAAGCGGATTGTTTCCACCCGGCTCAACCACAATGTCACGATTCGAGAGGAGAACGCCACGGCAGCCTTGGAGGTAATGAGCCGGTTCGCCGCCAATCCCAAGTGGCTGATCTACCTGCCTCCCACGATGTCACCGTGCGAAACGACGACGGCAGCGGGACTGCTGGAGCATCCCGCTGAGGCATTTGCCTACTATCGGAGCCAGGGCGTGCCGCAGGTCGTGTGCGAAGAAAAGCACATGGGATCGAGAGCGGTGGTCATCGTCAGCCAGGATCAGGATGCAGCCCGTGAACGATTCGGCGTCACGGAGCCAGAGGCGGGAATCATCTACACTCGCACCGGCAGGCGATTCTTTAGCTCGCTAGATCTCGAACGAGACCTCCTAGAGAGATTGCGGGACTCATTGTCGGCCTCGGGTTTCTGGGATGAATTCCAGACGACCTGGGCTTGCCTCGACTGCGAATTGATGCCTTGGTCGGCCAAGGGCGCAAGACCTCTTGCGCTCGCAGTACGCCGCCGTTGGCGCAGCCGGAAACGCCTCGCTTCCACAGGCTGTGGCCTCACTGGAACAGGCATCACGTCGACTGAACGGTGAGGTTCGCCACCAGGTCGAGCAAATGAGAGACAGGTTTGCCACTCGCAAGGAAGACATCGAACGGTTTGTGGCCGCTTATCGGCACTACTGCTGGCCGGTCGGATCATTGGAGGATCTCAAACTGGCCCCATTCCACTTGCTGGCGACCGAGGGGACGGTTCACGTCCATCAAAACCACGTCTGGCACATGGAGACGCTGGCTAGGATTTGCGGTCACGATCCGAAAGTGCTCCTTGCGACCGAGTTCAAAATCGTCGATGTGACTGTCCCCACCAGCGAGCAAGAAGGACTCGCATGGTGGGATTGTCTCACCGGGCGTGGCGGCGAAGGGATGGTAGTCAAGCCGTTGGAGTTTGTCGTGCGGGGTAAGAAAGGGCTGGTGCAGCCTGCCGTGAAATGCCGAGGACCGGAGTATCTCCGCATCATTTACGGCCCTGACTACACCGCCGACGAGCATTTGCTCAGACTGCGAAATCGAAGCCTGGGCGGCAAACGGTCATTGGCCGTCCGAGAATTCGCTTTGGGGGTCGAAGGCTTGGAGCGATTCGTTCGGCGAGAACCACTGCGGCGGGTCCACGAGTGCGTCTTCGGCGTTCTCGCCCTGGAGAGCGAGCCGGTTGATCCGAGGCTATAACCGATTGCGAACTATCCGACGTGCAATCTTCGATGTCTAACGGTGGCGAACCTCCGACACCTCGTCGCCCTACTTCGTGGCGATGGGTGTTTCGATCCCTCCTCTTTCTAATTGTCGTAGGGCTCGCCGGGGGACTCTGGTGCGCTTATGACGGAATCTCCGCCTCGCTCCACGCCGAAAGCGGTCTACACGCCACTCGACTGACCATTCAAGCCGTCGAGGAATACGTCAAGAAGCACGATGGGGCGTGGCCTCGATCGTGGAAGGAGCTTGAGCAATCAAGCACAAAAATCAAAGACGTGTACGACTGGACGCAAGGCTCTGGAAACATCGATAACTTCGTTTCGGTTGACTTCGGGGCCAATCCCGATCGATTGGCAAAGCAGACGGAGGAGGATTTCACGGCTATCAAGCCGGTCGGCCCGTACTATGGATCGTACAGGATCGAGGTTCCGTTTTTGCTGGAGGCACTCCGGCAGACAAGAGGGCCGCAACCGAAGCACTTCAATGACAAGAACGCCACGGCGAAGTAACGCAAGATGGGGCTGGTCGTAGCCCGTCGTTCTGGAACTCGGACGGCCTCGCTCAGCCTAATCGCTCTTTCGTGACAGCGAAGTCAGTTGTCGATTTTGCACTTGGGCAAGGCTCTTCTGAGCGTTTCCACTTCCTGCGGAGTGACGGCTGGGCTGGTCGGAAGATAAAGGGTTTCGAGGTTCGTCAGAACTGCGAGCCGATCCAAACCGGCATCGGTGACGTTGGTGCCGCTGAGGTCGAGCCATTTGAGTCCACGAAGTCGGGCGATGCTTGTGAGGGAATCGTCCGTAACCCCTTTACAGAAATTCAAGCCCAAGTGTTCAAGCTTGCCAAGATGAGCCAATGCGTCCAGCCCTTTGCCGGTGACGGACGTGCTCCCGAGATCCAAGTCACGAAGATGTGCGAGCCCACCAAGACGTGACAATCCGCCATCGGTAATCTTCGTCTCAGCAAGTCCCAATTTACTGAGGCCGGTCAGGCGTCCAAGTTGGATCAATCCCGAATCGGTGAGCGGCTTCAGCCCAAGATTCAACTCTTCAAGCGCCGGAGCGCCTGTAAATGAGCCAAACCGGCATCGGTGATGCCCATTCGGAATCCCGTGGGTAAAAACGTTGCCGTACAAGCCAAGCTTCTTCAAGGCAGGCAATTGCTTGAGATCGGCGAGGCCAGCGTCAGTGATCGGAGTGCCATCAAGATTGAGCGACATAAGGCTGCGCATCCCCTGGAGATTCACAAGCCCCGCATCATGGACATTCGTGCTTTCCAAGACCAATTCTTCAAGATCGGGCAGATACTTCAGATGCCGCAAACCGTCGACGTTGATTCGCTTGCAGAAGGCGAGATTCAGATGACGAAGATGCCGCATTGCGACAAGATTCTTCAGGCCAGAATCGCTGATTTGGCTTCCGCTTAAATCCATCCATTCCAGGTTGGAGAGTCCCGCAAGATTAGCGACTCCGTCGTCGCCGAAATCGTAGCATTGGGCGAGATCGAGACGTTTGAGTCGCCGCAGATTTGCCAAGTGCTTCAGACTTGCATCCGTGATGCCACGATTCTGTTGGAGCACAAGGGATTCGAGTCGGTCAAAACGGCCGATGGTCCGCAGTCCAGCATCGGTGATTGAACTGAGGGTGAGGTTCAATTCCCGAAGCTCAGTTAGTCCTCGTAATTCGGCGATCCCCGCATCACTGATTCGTTCCTGAAAAAACTCGTCGTGAGGCGACCGATCGCAGAAGCCAACGTTGAGATGCCGCAGTTTGGACAAGCGTCTCAGGGACACGATTCCGTCGTCAGAAATCCGGTTTCCACTTAGATCAAGCCATTCAAGGCTTGTGAGTCGGGCGAGTAGCTGCACGCCGTCGTCCGCAATGTTCTTCCGATTTAGGTCCAGGGAAATCACCTCATTGCGATCGTCGACTTCGATTCGCACAGCGACGGTTCTAATCGCTGCTAGCAAGTCACCGTGGCTCATCTGCACGGCCCGAGATAAGGGATCCTCCGAACTGGAACTTCGCAGTTTCCACCAGCTACCAATTGCAATCAGTCCGAAGCCAACCACTACACACAGAAGAAAAAAGGAGCCTCGGAGGGATGACTCACTTACTGTTGACTGAGCCATTTCGCCGGGGACCGCAGTTATCATTCCTCTCGAATTGCTCGTTTCTTTTTGGACACTCGGCGATCTACTGAACGTTCCAACCAACGATCCCGCCGCTAAACCAGCCAGGACCGGACTTATCATGTCCATGCCCAGGATCATCAACGGCCAAGTTCCAAACCGGTACGGGTTTTGAAGGTAATCGCCGAGAGCCGTTAGAAACCCGACGAACCCCATCAGCGCCACGGCGAACAAGAGACACCGTCGCCGATCTCGAAATGGGATTCCGAAAAAGCCGCAGATCGCTCCAGCAACCGCACCGAGCGTAACGCCGAGGCCCGTACCACTGATTCCGCCAACAAGCGGACCGAGAACCGCTGTCGATCCCAAATCGTGACGGCTTGTGGCCGAATAGATTAGCAGCCACAGGAACATCGCAGGGCCGGTCAACAAACCGCCGACCAAGCCAATAAGCGCCACCCCTTCGGAGTCCGTTACGCACGACAACGTCTCCATGATCGTCATCGACGATCCATCATTCTCGTATCGCTTGGACCTCTGTCCAGAACGTCGTTGAAACGTCATGCGGCCCGGCTGCCGCAATTCGTTTCAGCGCCTCCTCAATGGTCGTTTCATCGATCGCTGCGAGGGCGGCGGCGGCGATCGTCGGGGAGCGACTCATTCCGCCGCTGCACGTTACCAGGGTCGGTACTTCACCTCGAATGAAGCTGCTGATCGTGAAGATTGCGGCCTTAATCAAGGCTGGCGTGTTTCCAGCGCCGTCGATGAGAGGAAACCGGCAGTACGCCACGTCCCTCGGAAACAAGATCGGTGCCTCTTCCATCGCCAAATCGACGACCGCAGTTATCCCAAACCCAAGCACGCCCTTCACGTCTCGGGCGTCGTGCGCATTGCCGATCCAAAGGACTTTGGGAATCACTTCACGCATCGGATGACTCGCCGGTACTCCGCCACACATTGTCGGGTTCGAGCCAATAGGCAGCAAGTTGCCGTCCCTGGAAGGGCGGACACCGCACCGACCGCCGTTGCCCAACTCAACCACCGAAAGGAAACGCCGATGATCGCCAAACTCCAGCCGAAGCTTTTGCTCGGCCAAATCGTTGCTACGCCCGGTGCTCTCGAAGCTCTCCAAAAGGCCGGACAGTCGGCCACCGAGTTTCTTCAACGGCACATCCGGGGCGACTGGGGCCAGTTGTGCGACGAAGACCGTCAAGCGAACGATCAAGCCTTGATCGACGGCTCCCGCATTCTCTCCGCCTATCGCACGTCGAACGGCGAGAAACTGTGGATCATCACCGAAGCAGCCGATGACTCGGGCAGTCGAACGGCTACGACGATTCTGTTGCCGAGCGAGTATTGAGGGCCATCAGGGCTTCACGGCGAAGACCTTGACGCTGGCTGCGTGCTCGTTCACATCGTACCGACGTAACAGGTCCGCTAACTGGCCGATTCCCCGAACGAGTCGATTGCTGAAATGTTGATGCCGCCTTACGCCTCGTCAGGGCTTTTTCCCAACAATGATGCCGTAGCCCATAGAGGCACTGCCGAAGATGCTCTCGGACTCTCTGACCCTCAGCAGTCCTCGAAATCCCCAACGCCGGATCACCTTCAGAAACAGTCTCAACTGCCCGCTGATCCCCAACTGCTTCTTCACGTGCTTGGTCCAACTGGCGATCAGGGGAGATTTGTCGACAGCCACAACGTTCGCAAGGCCAGCCTCCTGGAACAGATTCTTCCAACCCTCCAGCGTTTCGGGTCGTTCGCCTTCGAGTTCCGCAAGACGCTGCTTCAGTTGATCGGATGTGCTCGATTTCCAGCAGAGGTCATGGATACCGACGTATCCGCCCGGCTTCGTGACCCTGACCATTTCTCGAATGGCCCGTAACTTGTCGAGGATGCACGTCGTACATTCCGAGATCACGGCATCAAACGTGTTGTCGTCAAACCCCAGGTTGTGGGCATCGCTTTGTTGGAACTCGACTGTCAGCTTACGTTGTCGAGCCTTTTCTCTGGCCCGTTCGACCATGAACTCCGATCCATCGACGCCGACAACTGCGGCCTGGAAGTTTTCGGCGATGAAACAGGCCGCTTCGCCGCTCCCTGATGCCACATCCAAAACTCGTCGGCCAGAGCCAATCCGACACAACTCAGCCAATTCCTTCGTGATTTCCAGCCCACCGGGATGGAGAATCTCGGCTTTCAGCAGGCCGGTCTCAAGCAACTCTTCCAGAGAGGCCTGGGGCGGCTTCTCCGCTTTCGGCTGTTCAAGCGTCATGGATTCGCTCCGTGGGGCACTTCGTTGATAACGCCAGTTCGACGATCATCTGGGCGAAAGCCCCAATCCCTGCGACCTATCACCTCACGACTCCACTCTACCTCTTCAATGCGGACTGACGTTTTTTAATGTCGGATCGAAGCGCCGACTCAAGGCAGGAAAAGAACTCACTGATACATTCGCACGACGCCCGATAATTCTGGGTCGTGCCGTCTTTGCGAGACTCGACCAGGCCGACGTTGCGAAGCATTGCCAGATGTTTGGAAACGGTGGATTGGTCCGCTCCAACCGCTTCCGTCAAATCCGCAACGCACTTTTCCTCATGCAGGATGAGGTCGAGGATCATCAAGCGACTCGGATGTCCAAGAGCCTTTGCGATCCGTGCCTGTGCCTCGTATTTGCTCACGTTATTCATGGCTAAATGGCAATCTAGCCATGAATCTGGCAATGGTCAAGCCGCACTGCGCCTAGTTCACAAGTGAAAGAGACGAACGACACCGCACTCTCATTCGACGATGTGCCGAACTGTTCGGCACTCACAACTTCGTCGAGGAGAGAAAAATGGGATGGCTCTTCAAGTGCGGTTGCTCACGCCGAGACCTCATCGCTGAACGAACCGAAGATTGGCAGCGGACGACGCCAGAGGGCGTGGTCCTCAAGACGACATGCTTGGCCCACTGTTACCGAGGCGGATCGTTCTCAGGCGTGCTTTGGACCGTGTGGGGACGATCCTTCATGAAAAACGGCGCTGAAGTCCAAGCGAACGAGCGGTGGATCGGATGCGATCTGCTACGAAGCCAGAAGGGTTTCGGCTGGGGGTACAAAGACCTCGACGAGTCCATGCACCCGTACTTCTATTCGTGCCCGCTCAAGTACCTCGACCTCGTCCCCTTCGAGAAGTTTGGTGGGCATCCCGAATGGCGTGCGACGGTTCGCCGTTATCACCAGCGGCAAGCGGAGAAGAGGCGAAGTCGCTTCGCAGCGCAAAGGACACCGCACTGACCCGACGTGGCGATGACACGAACGAAAGCCCCAAACGGAGAGACGAGTGATGTGGGATCTCAACACGATTGTCCGAATGAACGATGAGTGCACCGCCGGGCCGACGCCATCCGAGAGTACGAAGCTCGGGAACGCCAGGCCAACGAGCGGGAGTTCATCGGGACGCTCGAAGCGGTGGGGTTGACATGTCCAGTGAACGGAGAGGAAGAGCAAGCGGCATAGTCCTTCGCCACGGGTCTCCGACTTCCGGGTGGGAGACCCGTAGAACCTGGACACCAAAACAAAAAGAAAAGTCACCGAGTCATTCAAGGAAAGAGGCAGTGCCACGTTACCGAGTCGAAGCACTGGAGAAGTTCATCGTCCGCACGTTCTACAACGACGTTGAAGCGGCTGATGAAGAAGAGGCCGAGGCGCTGTGCAAGGCGGGTGAAGTCGCCTACGACGACAAGATCATCGAAGAGGGCGACGAGGAGTGGATCGAGACCGTCTCGGTCGAGGAGTGCGAGTTAGGACACCGGAGAGGACGACGTGAGCCAACCAAACCAAGAAAGGATCACGCATGTCAGACCCGACTGAAGGCATCCGCCGTGAGATGGTTGCCGAGATCAACGCCGCACCAGGGAGCCGGACGCATCTCGAAGCGAAGCATGGGCGGGTCTGGGACACCGACCAAGTCCGAAACGAGTTTGAGGTACTCGGCTTCTTGGCCCCATTCGTCGTCGTTCGGCGGCAAGATGGAGGTGAAAGGCTCGCTGATGTTCCAGCACAATCCCCGCTTCTACTTCAACTTCCAGCCCGAGTAGCTCGATCAAGGTCCGGGGCCGACGTGGTGTTGTCGTGTCGGCCTGCCTTCCGGGCACCTGTCTGTGGTGAAGGAAACGAGAAGAGCCACGACTCCGTGCGATGACGTTGGGCGACGAAGCCGACGTGGGAGGGATCAGTTCGATTGAGCCGAGGATGTGGGTAAGACTTGCTGGATTTGTTCCAGAGTGAACGGCTTGACCAGATGAGCATCGAAGCCAGCCGCATGAGACCGCTGCCGGTCGGTATCTTGCCCGTAACCTGTCACGGCGACCAACCGCACGTCCTTGAGTTCGGGGTGCTCACGCAGACGCCGTGCGACCTCGTATCCGTCCATCTTCGGCAAGCCAATGTCGAGCAGGATCAATTGGGGCTTGAAAACGACGGCGGCTTCCAGTGCCGCTTGGCTGGAATATGCCACCCGCACGTCGTGACCGGATCGCCTCAAAAGCATGGCGGCACTGTCCGCCGCATCTACATTGTCATCGACGACCAGTACCCGTGATGAGGTTTCAGCCGGTTTGATCGTTTCCGCAGGCATCGAATGGGACAGACCCACTGGAGATTGCAACACTGGCAGACGCACGATGAACTCGCTGCCTTGTCCCGGTACGCTTTGGACCTCGATCCTTCCACCATGGATTTCGATCAGTTTTTGCGCCAGTGTTAGGCCAACACCCAGACCCCCTTGTGAGCGATCCAGAGAGCGCTGTGCCTGCGTGAAAAGATCAAAAATGTGGGGGAGAAGTTCCGGCGAAATACCGACGCCCGTATCCCGCACTCGTAACACAGCCTCATTGTCTTCTCGCTGGACGCTCAACGAAATGCGACCGCCTTCCTCGGTGTATTTGGCGGCATTGTTGAGCAAGTTCACCACCACCTGTTCGATGCGGGTCGAGTCGGCATTCAACCAAATCGGGTCGGAGGCTTGCGACACGATCAGTTCGTGCCTCCGTTGATCGATCAGCGGGCGAACCGAGTCGATGGCACGCTCGACGATGCTCCTCAGATCCAGGTTTTCCTCTTGGAGTCTGATCCGTCCGCTCATGATGCGGGAGACCTCCAGGAGGTCATCGACCAGATGCGACAATTGTGCCACTTGGCGTTCGATGATGGTCCTGGCCTGCTGTTGGATCGGGTTCTCAGTTCCATGCTCTAATCGAAGGAGGTGAACGGCGTTCATGATCGGAGCTAATGGATTGCGAAGCTCGTGGGACAGCATCGCCAAAAACTCATCCTTACGACGGTTGAGATCTGCCATTGCCTCGGCCTGCATCATTGCCAGTTCCAACTTGCGGTGTTCGGTGTTGTCCCGGATGTTGCACTGGACGACAGGTTTATGGTCCTCCGGGTAGACATTGCTGACGAACTCGACTTCGGCATGTTTGCCCCGTCTTGTTTCGAGCGGCAGGTGGCTGTAACGAATGTAGCCCTGCTCCTGGAGTTTCCGATACGCCTCTCGACTCGCTTCGGCATCTTCGAACAGGCCGATTTCCCACAATTCTTTACCTATTAGTTCTTCTTGCGAATAGCCGAGCAATTCGCACATGAATGGATTGGCGTCGGTAATCGTACCCGTCTTGAAATCAAGGAGGAGAACACCGTCTCTGGCAGTCTCGAACAACCGCCGATAGCGAACCTCACTCTCCTGAAGCTTCGCTTCCATCGTCCGGTGTTCGGTGACATCCTCAATGGCGAGCAGGATCAAATCAGTAGGATCGTTGCCATCGTTGAACCGCTCGATTCGCCGAGCGTTGAGCACCATGATTTTTCGGCCGATCGACGGGAATTCATGTTCTACCTCGAAGTCTTGGAAAATCTGGCTTTTGGGAAGGACATCCTCCAAGAGTCTCCGTAGGGCTGGAATGTCCCACTGGCGATTGCCCAACTCATAAACCAAACGGTTCTCCGTTTCTTCCGTTGAGACATGGAAAGTCCGGTAAAAGGAGCGGTTCGCCGTGACAACTCGCAGATCCTTGTCCAGCACGACCAGGAAGGGGTGACGCAAGGTCGCAAGGATATTCTGGGCATAGGTGAGGGCGTCCTGAACTGTCCGCTCGGCTCGTCGGCGTTCCGTGATGTCTCGGAAGACCAGCACAACACCGTCCGTCTTGCCCTGACGGTTGCGGATCGGAGCGGCACTGTCCTCAATGAGTCGCTCGGTCCCATCCTTGGCGACTAGCAGCGTGTGGTTCGCTAGACCGACGACCAAGCCTTCTCGCAAGGCTCTGGTTGCCGGATTCTCAACGGCCTGCCGAGTCTCCTCGTTGATGATCTTGAAGACGGCGTCGAGAGGAGCACCCGATGCCTCATCCAACGACCAGCCGGTCAGTGATTGGGCCACGGGATTCAAGAACGTCACGTTGCGGCTGGCATCGGTGGTGATCACCGCATCGCCAATGCTCGAAAGCGTGACCCGCAGCCAGTCCTGCTGCTCGTGCAATGCTTTGTCGGAAAGATTCGGCTGTGGCGGTTGCCCTTGAAGGTCCGTTTTCATGACTCGCCCCCCCGCTGCGCCAAGCGATAAGCAAGTATTGTGCCAAGAGAACTCCCGGATGATCAAGCCTTGTTTCGCCGTGTTGGCCTCGCCTTTTTGCGGAGCCGAGTGCGAGGCTGAGGCGATCCAAAAATTGTTTGACGGGGGAAAATGAGCCGCTCGATGACAGCATTGAATACATGGAGACCCCCGAGGACACCGGACTTCCGGTCGATGAGAACCGGGACTTGGCCGATGAGTTGCGGACGGTCCGCCGTGACGTGATTCCGTCGATTCGCAGCATCGAGGAGATCGAATGAACGAGAGCCAGGCCAAGCGTCAGCTTGCCAGAATGCGCCGGTCATTCACCTCGGGCAGCGTTCTCCATCTGCTCGCCGATCTGCACGGAGAGATTGCTGAAGCGGCACGGCAAGCCGACGATGCTTCGGCGTATCGGCAGCACAAGTCCATCGAAGCAGCCTTGATCGTCATGGGCATGGGGATTGATGCCGCCATTCCGGCGTGAACTCGAATCGAGCCCCGAGACACCAAACGACCCGGGTTCTCGATCGACACATAATCCTCTCGAAAGGGCGACCGGTGCTGCAGATCAAACAATGCAACAATTTGAGAAAAACCTCAGCCGCCCGGACAGGCAGAACCCGCTCCAGCGGGACTACGTGACAGTTTCTTCTTCTTTCAACTCGTCGATTTGTCTGTGAATAGCTGAAGCGAATTCGCAAAAGCGATTTTCCAAAATCCCCGCCGCTGAAAAATTCTGGATGGCAGGGTTTTCGCCCCGAGCCGAGCGAGGGAGGGTCGCTCGGCCACGTCCAATTTTCAGCGCCGACGAGCCAGCGACTCGGCCACACCGGCGAGCAGCGGATTGAGCATCAAGAGAGTCTCCTGATTTGCCGCCTGAAGGACCGTCTCGAAGAGTTTGCTTGCCTGCTCACGAAGGACGGGCATCGGGTCCGATGGGGCGGTTGTGGGAAGCAGTTCGGTCAACGTGGTGCCCAACGCCCGTGCCAGCCGATCCACGAGGTCGATCCCCGGAGCGGCACCACCGCTCTCCAACCGCCAAATGTAGGACACCGTGACGTGGGCTTGGCGGGCAAGTTCGGCCTGGGTCATGCCACGAGATTGCCGCAGTTCTCGCAGCCGAGAAGCGAATAGATCGACGATCTCGGCTTGTCGGACTCTGGGCTTGCGCTTCGCCATTTCGAGACTCTCCCGCTTCTTGGTTCGGCCAAGCGGAAGAGGCGGCAACACGTACAATACGCAGTATTGACACCGACGTTTGTCTCATTCAGAGTGGTGTCTGCCGAGGAACCGGTTCGTTCTTCGTGCCCGGTGGTCGAATGCCGCTATTCGAGTTCCTTTGCCCGATGGAGTGACGAAATGCCGATCCATGCGATTCCGATCTCACGCCGTCGCTTTCTCACCGGATCTGCGGCTTTACTCGCCGGTGCTCGGTTCGGGCGGTCCTGCTCAGGCGCAGAAGGGACGGCGGAAAAGTGGACGCTGTTGGCCGACGTGCATCTGGTTGATCCAACCAGCGTCCTAAAGCTCCCGCCAGCATTGCAATCGAATGGGAAAGAAAAGGGACCACTGATCCGCAAGCGGCTGGCTCACTTCCTTGACGAAATCGACCTGCTCAAGCAACCGGCCGCTGGCGTAATTCTTAATGGTGACTGTGCGGAACTCGGCACTCCGGCCGATTACAGCCTGCTTCTAAAGCACTTCGGCAAGTTGCTTCGAGCGGAGGTGCCGATTCACTTCACGCTCGGGAACCACGATCACCGCACAAACTTCATCAAGTCGCAAATCAAATCCGCACAGTCCTCGCTCGTCCATGAGCGATATGTTTCGTTCCTAGAAGCGGGGAAAGCCAATTGGGTTTTGCTCGACTCGCTCAAAATGCGAGAGGCCGAAGCTTCCGATCAGCCGGAGCCTTGGAGCCACATCCAAGGCCCAGGTTTTCTGGGAAGGGAGCAGTTGGAGTGGCTATCGGGTGCGCTCGATCGGGATCACCAAAAGCCTGCTTTGATCGTGGCTCATCACAATGTCGAGCCGAGCAAGGAATTCATGCGCTCGATCGGCGAGAAAGTGGATGACATCGTCAATCCCATCGGAGGGCGGACGCACATGAAGGGCGTGGAGGACACGGACGCCTTTCTCAAAATCATCTTCGCTCGCAAGCATGTAAAGGTGGTCTTTTGCGGCCATCAACACCAGTTTCAGATTCGCAAGTGGCGAGGCATTTACTTCGTGTACCTTCCCGCCGTTGGCTTTTCGTTCAATCCGAAGGATGCCGTGGGGTGGTTGGAGTGTGACTTGCTCGACCACGGAATGAGGATGAAGGTGCACACGCTCGATCGTCGCCATCCACATTCCGGGAAGACGATTGATTTGCGCTGGACGTGACGGGCGACGGGCAGACCACAGATGAAGCTCGACAAACCACAGCCATCCGATTTTGATCCCTACTATCGCTGGCTCGGAATCCCAAAGGGTCAGCGACCGCCGAGTCATTATCGGCTGCTTGGGATTTCGCCCACCGAAGAGGACCACGAGGTCATCAAGGGAGCCGTCGAGCACCAGACGACACTGGTGAGGAACCAGAAGCAGCCCGAACAGGAATCCATTGCCACTCGGTTGTTGTACGAAATCCAAGAAGCGGGGATGGTCATCCTCGATCCCTATCGCCGCAAACAGTACGACGCCTTTCTCGAACAGTCCAAACCGTCTCAAAAGCAGCGCTCGATTCCAGAACCGTTCCCGCCGTACACGCCATCTCAACCGGTCGGAGAAGGAAACGAAATCGTCCGCACCTACTTCGGCGTGATGAGCATCATTCTGGGCGGCTTCATCATCATGGCCCTGGTCTCGTTCATGTTGCCTTGGCGAAAGTTTCTATCCAATCACCCGGAGCGAGAGGAGGCGCAGAACCAACCGTTCATTCAAGCGGCCATCGCTCAGGCTCCTAATGCTGGAAAACTGCAGCAAGCCCGAGTCGCACCACTGGCCGCTGTCAAAGCTCCGCCCAAGCAAGGAGTCGCACAAGAGCCCGACCGGGATCTGGACGAGGCCGAATCGGCGACAATCGATGCCACCATTTCGGCCGTCGACGCAACGGGACACTCGATCAGCGTCACGCACAAGTCAAAAACCGTTGCCTTGGATGTCAGCCGAATTGCCAAAATCACAGCCGATGGAGTCGAGACCGCACTCGACGCCCTTCGTCCTGGACAGACCGCCACAATCGAGTTCGACCCGAAACTCGATGTGGCGACGAAGATCGAGGTGACATCGGCAGGCGTTACGAGCCAACCGGCCGAGCCCAAAGCGAGTCCAACGGTCCCTGGGACTCCCAGGGAAAACGACGCCGCTCTGGCGACCGTCGAAGCGACCCTTCAACAAATTGATGTGGACGGGCGAAGACTAACGGTCACTCGCCACTCAAAGACCACGGCGTTTGACGTGAGCCGCAAAGCGGCGATCGTGGTTGGTGAGAAGTCGGCGACGTTGGATTCCTTGCGGCCCAGTCAAAAGGCAACGATCACGTTCGACCCCGAGAACGAGGTTATCGTCCGAGTCGAAGTTGCGAAACAGGCTAGTGGCTCTCCCGGTCCACCGCCAACCTCCAACAAATCTGAATCCGCTCCATCTGACGAAACGACGACAATTGGGGCCACGATCGCTTCTGTCGATGCGTCCAAGCGCTCGATTTCGATCACCCGCAAGTCGAAGACAACAGCATTCGACGTAAGCCGTAAGGCCGAGATCATCGTGGAGGCGAAAGCAGCGACCCTTGATGCTCTGAAGCCGGGTCAAAACGCCACCATCACCATCAACACCCAAGCCGATGTCGTGGTGAAGGTCGAAGTCACCTCCACAGGCGCATCGAAGGAGCCGCAGAAATGACCTTAAAGGTGCGACCAATGTTTCGTGTCTGGGTTTTGACGTGCGTCACGCTCGTTTTGCTTATGGCAAGTGCCTCTCGTGCCGACGTTATCACTATCGACGGCATGGTCAAATCCGTCGACGCCAAGAAACGCACGATCAGCGTGGAGACTGGCTCCAAGTCGCTCACGCTCGACGTAAGCAGCAAGGCAAAGATCAGCGTTGATGGCAAGGATGCCGGGCTGGAATTACTCAAGGCCGGGCAGAAGGTGAGCCTGTCGTATCACGACAAGTTGGAGGTCGTGTTGAAGATTGAAGCCGAAGCGCCGGGAGCTTCACGCAGTTCCGATGCCGTTGAACGTGACATGAAGCTTCTGACAGGTGACTGGCTCACAATCGTCGAGGAGAGAAACGGCCAGTTCCTCCCGACAAGCGAAGTCAAGAGTTTGAATCGACGGATTGAAATCAAGGGCAACTGGTTTCGGCTGAGCCGAGTCGAGGGTGGCAACTTTGGGACTTACGAGGGAAGGATCGACATCAACCCGGCCAAAAAGCCCAAAGAGTTCAATTTCGTTGGGAAAGGACCAGCAGGCCACAACGTCGAATTCAAGGGCATCTACGAGGTCAACGACAAGACACTCAAGCTGTACTACCGGTATGTGAAGGAGTCGGAGACCAGACGGCCCAAGACCTTCCGAACGACCTCGCAAAAAGGTCTCGGCGGCAACTTCATGGGGTTGACGTGCAAAAGGGATATGGATTGAAGGATGGTGAGCATCAAGAATCAGGAACATGACATGTTGCGAATGACTCCGCTAATGGGTGTTGCGATTGTCTTCGGTTTATTCGTCAGCTTGGCCCACGCCGAGGTCGTAACCATCGATGGCACGATCAAGTCGGTGGACGCCAAGAAGCGCACAATCACCATCGATACAGGCTCAAAGACGCTCACGCTCGATGTGAGCAGCAAGGCGAAGATCAGCGTCGATGAAAAAGACGCATCGCTGGATTCGCTCAAGCCAGGCCAGCAGGTCGGTCTCTCGTATCACGACAAGTTGGAGGTTGTGCTGAAGATCGTAGTGACGCCGAAGAACCGGCTCTCACCCGTCGGCACTTGGGTGGAGAAGCGGCCGGGCACACCGGCTGGCAAGATAGTGAGGACTTTTCGGAAAGATGGCACGCTGATCGTTTCTGCCCCGAAGTTGCATAAAACGTCCAAGGGGACGTGGCGAATCGAAGGCAAGCGAGTTTATTTCCGCCAAGAGTCTGACGACTCGACCGAGCCGCCGACAAACGAGAAGTGGTTCGAGATCATCGAGATCGAGAAAGACTACTTGAGGATTTTGATGGTGGGGAAGTCGCCAGTACACGTGGTACAAATCAAAGTGACCGATCTGTTACGTTGTCCCGCCTGGATTACCCGTCGATTCCGTTCAGCAGATTGAGCATGAACTTTTTCCCGCCAATTCGCATGTACGGCCCGAAGGACTCCTCGAATGTGTCCTCGGTCACGCCCGTTCGTTCGCCCTTCTCGTTGAACCAAACTCGTGTCCGCTTCGAGAGGACGAGCCACACCCGCCATTTGCCGCTCCTTGGCAAACGCCGAAGCGAACTCCTCCATCGCCTCTTGGGATTCTTGAAGCTCGGTTGGGATTCGCTTCGTCGAATAAACGGCGCACATAATTCGAGCGACAAGGTGAGGCTCGATCGGTTCATCGGACCAACGCTGCCAGTCCGCCTTGTCCTCCTGGATGCAGCGTCGAATGTCCTCGGCCGAGATTTCGAGGACGGCAGCCAGCTTGCTGAAGAGGTCGGGTCGGATGTTTCCATCACGCTCGAACTTGATGACTTTGTTCGACCCTTTCGCCACATTTTTGTAGCCCAGGAGGCGAGCAACGTCGCCGAAGGACAGCTTCCTGACTTCACGGCGCTGCCGGAAGAACCGAGAAAGATGCGTGGACATGGGCTTCACCACAATTCCTGTCGCTCTTCGGAAAGCTGACGTAGGATCGCCACTTTTTCGAGCAGCACGGCGAGTAAGTAGCTCGACGTCAAATGTGAGTAGCCGCCGATAAGAAACGGGTGGTCGAGAAAATCGTCGATCGTCAGGAAGTTGTTATTGGCGAGCGCCCCCAGGACATGGAGCAAGGCGTTGTTCAAGATGTGGCCGAACCACAACCCGTCAACCATTTTGAGCCGCTTTGTCCGCTGCTCCTCGGAAATGTCTCGATCGCCGAGGACGACATTCCGCCATTTCTCGGGGTCCAGCGCCAGTTTGGCGAAAGCAGGATCGGCATCGGCGATGAAGGGCAGCGCCATGCACAAGGCGTTCGCCAATTCGGGGGAGTCGACCGGGAGGTTCATCAACCATTGCCGGACCACGGGGAGAGAGACGGGGTCTTCCAAGGCGGATGAAGGAAAGGCTGGGCAGTATGCCGAGCACAACGACGGGTCCACGAACAGGCCGATTTTCCAGACGATCCGCCCCTCCTCGAAGCAAAAGGATGGCGTTGCGCCCTGGAAGAGGAATTCCTCGAAATCGTCACGGCTGATCTTCGAGGAGGTCAGCGGCCCGAGCGGCAGAAGGTCAACCAATCGGCGAGTTGCCCCTTGCCATTCCGACAGCCGACCATTGCGTTTTTGACGGACCCAGTCGCAATAGTCCTCTCCGAAGACCGGATCGAGCGGCGTCTCAAACAAGGCAGGCAGAACTCTCTCTCGAAAGGAACGCAGTTCACCCTGGACTTTGGCGACCTCGGCCTTGATGTCGATTTGCTCCGCAATCACGGCCTACTCGCCTTCACTTTTACGATCGATTTGACCGCATAAATCGGGACCGTCGTCTCGGTGACCTCAGCAACGTCCCGCAGCACGATGAAGTTGTCGCCGATCTCAATGACCTTGTGCGACTGCTGCAGTTCGGGCTCGAAAACGGTGATCGAGAAGGCCGAGCCCATCTCCTTCAGAGACACGGACTGGCCGACTTTGAGCGCAGAAAAAACGCTCTTTGCTCTCTTGGTTTCGTCGGCACCGAGCGCCATTGCGACAAAACCCATGACGACCGTTACCCCAATCCACATTCTGGTTCGGCTCACTTTCAATCTCCTTCAGTGTGGCCCAGTCGAGAGCGAGGGGATCGGAAATTGGATGACCCCTGGGCTTCGGGCTGCGCTACGGTGTCCTCTGACTTCGGTGCTGGCAGTGAATTCCGAGCCGCATGGACCGACGCCGGAGTCGAATGGGGGATGCCCTCTCGGGCCGAATGAACAGACCCGACCAGAAGGGTGATCATGGCTACGAAAAGGCGGATCGCCTTGATCCAGCACCTTACGTTTGGCTCGCCGAGTGTGAGCCAAAAAGCGGGTGGGCCGAGGCGGGCAGAAAGCGTGCTAGAATTGAGATGAGGGGCACGCCGATGTCAATCGCTGAAGAGTGGGAACAGTTGAAATCCGAACTTCAGCGGGACGCCGACCGACTCATCGCACGAGCGACCGGCACCGTAATCCACGACCGTATTGAAGCTGATTTGACAGAGATCCTACGGATTTCTGAACCGACCAACGACCACGAGTTACCACCCGTCGCAAAGTCTTCGAGTTGTTACGAACCGAGTGGCGAATCTCCGTGATGAACACCACGCATTTCCGGGACAAGCGACTCAGCGATTGATCAGAGAGCCCGGTTTCACGGAGCGCCCTTCTTCCCCTTCTGCCGTTTGTGACGAATCTTCGCATATTCGGACAACTGAACGACTGACAGGACTTTCAGTTCCTCGTCGGTCAAGTCCCGCTTTGCAGCAGCCGTGAGCAGTTGGCTCGCCCGAAGCCGCTTGGCGGAGTCGGGAGAGTTCGCTTTCTGCAGCCCGGTCGTCTTCGCAACGGGTGTCCCACCGGTGGGCGACTTCGTTTTCGTCGGCTTCACGCTCCGTCGTTGCTTCGCCATTGCGATTGTTACTTCTCAGTCTCGGCATCGTGGACGCTGAAACGAGGTGGATCGCCTCTCAGTTCTGAATAAAGGCGAAACACGTCGAGGTTGCTTCGATACGATCATCGCTATCATCATTTAGACGAGATGATCACCGTCCTCTTGATCGATCTTCTCAAGATAGCGGTAGATGGTCGTCCCCGAAGTGTTCAACGACGTTGCGGCTGCTCGCACTTTCTGCAGCTTGCTTCCGGTCAATGACGGCCAGAGCCTCTTCAACTCTTCTACCTTCGGCGGTAACGGAGGCTTCTGCTTGATGGCGTCGAGCACCGGACGGCAATAATCCCCGAATTCTTTTTGCTTTTCAAAGAGCCGTCGCCACGGTCTGTTCGCATAGTGCTTGTACAGCAGCTTGTCGCCCCGGTGGGGAAGTCCGTGCGCCAACGCCACGCTCGCCACAGTGGCGTCCGCTTCCTCACCACCACACCAATCCGAGAACTGGTTTCGCAATGTCCCCGGTGGCAGGTCCGCAACTGGGAACCCTAGCCGCTTGCACTTCTCCTTGAGGCGAGAGAAATGATTGTAGAAGCCGCTTTGACCGTTTTTCGCATCGTCGTTGTAAAGAGGCTGTCCGCTTTCCCGAAGAATGACCGGGTCTTTGTCTCGGACTTCACGTCCGAGAAGGTCTCCACACGTTATCTTCCACCGCAACAGCAACTCCACTGTTTCGGGCCAAAGCATCCACCATCCAAGCACATCCGTCTTTGGACGAAGGAAGCCGACCCAGTCTCCTCCTTCCCAAATCTTCAACCCTTCTTTTCGCCAAGGATGATCCTGATTGAGGTAGATGTCCTCCCACTGAACTCGACCGACTTCAGCCGCCCCGTGTGAGTTGTTGAGGCACCAAACGATCCAAAGCTTCTCGGGCATGTCGGCGTTGCGAACGAGAGAGGCCAAGTCGGTCAGGCCGAAGACCGGCAACTTGCTTTCCAGGATGCTCTTCCGTGCCGACCCATCATTGATGATTGTGCGATCGAGCCGTGCGAAATCTTCCGGTTCACGCCAATGGAACTGCTCACTGAGGTGCAGCCATTCAAAAAAGCGAACAAGTTCAGCAAGCTGCTCCCGACTTCTTTTCTCAGAATATTGCCCACGACCGTCGTGCCGAGGAGGGCGCTGCCGCCAGTAATCGATCAGGGTCCGACATGCATCAAGCCCTAACGTCGCAAGCGGCTGGTCAGCATGTCGCTGCCTGAGTTGTCCGATCTTTCCGTGACGGTCAAAATTCTTCGCATCGCTCGTAAGGACGTAAGTGGCGTATGCATCGAGCGCTTCATGTAGGGAGCCAGGGATGGGTTTCGCCACCGTAGTCGGCCTGCCGTCGATTCCGGCGATGACGGCGGCTGCCTCGTTGAGTTCAACGGTCTTGAGGTGTTTGATCGCCCCCAAGATTCCTTCATTTATTGACGACTCGCCCAGTGTAGCCCAGGGAATCGACGGCAGCTTTGAGACGAGCAAGGCACGCCAACGGACCAATCCGCCATACTCGACGCCAAGGATTCCGCAGAGGTTCCTCGCTGGTAGCGGCACCGGAACGACTCCCTTTCGGACGGGATCGGCGACGGCATTCGACAGTTCATTCCAGCCACCGCAAACCGAGTAGAATCTCTTTCAGCCGAACGACTCGTGCTTCGACCTCTTTCGGGGAGACAGAGTCCGAAAACCGGAAGACCCGATAATCGTCCCTGCCTCCGACCTTGACCGTGGTGCGGTTTCGGCTGTCCCGTTTTGGAACTCTTGAGGTGCGGGTCGGAGCGGCCACTGGAACCATTCCGGGGTGGTTTTGGCAATCGGTACGAGGGGCCGATCATAGCCTTGTGGCACCCCGATCGCAACGCTGTGGCACCCCTTATAGCACCCCCTGTGCTACCCTTTGGACAGGCAAGAGCACCAAAAATAAGGCTGCAAATCACGCAATTCAATGAAAAAAGCCGACTTGCGATTTGTCGCAAGTCGGCTTTAGTGGAGGCGGCGGGAATCGAACCCGCGTCCTGTGATCCTTTGGAGTCGGCCTCTACGTGCGTAGTTCGTCGATTAATGTCGCTCAAGCCGGTCTCGGCGAACAAGGCCCGGATCAAGCCATCCACGACAAGTCTCGCGTCGGCATAAGTGGCGTGAGCCGACGCCAGCCTGATTTTGCAACCGGCCTCCGGACTCCTCAGGCGGGGATTCCTCAGCCGGGGCTAACCCGTTATTTAGGCAGCCATTGACACATGCGTTTCGGCAGATGTCTTTTGATCAGCTTTTTACGTGGCCTACTGATCAACCACGGCACGCCACCGGCACCTGCAGTGACCCAGTCGAATCCAATCGCCCCCCTTCAAATATGAAACTACGGACGGTTGACGCAGTTTCAATCCTATCGGCCAGTCGCACGGCGTCAACCGTAAGATTCTTGGATGTTCCTTCAGGCGACGCGGTGGGCCAATCGCCGCAACTGTTTACGACGCGATGTCTTAGAGTCTTCGATCCATCGAATCGCTTAAACCGGCCGGTTGGCCGGTTCGCTCTTCATCTCGTCAACCAGGCGGAAGGTCTCGTCAAAGAAGTCTTTCTTGAAGAGGTCGCCGATCAAGAGGTCGGTCAGAGGACCCTTGTGACTTGGGTTCTTCTTGACGAAGCGGCCGAAGCTGAAACCTTCATAGTACTCGACCACGAGCCGCCGCATGCGATCCATCCCCTCCATGAACTCCGGGCCCCACTTGCCGAGCTGCGCGGCCGACGTGTCGTCCCTTTGCCAGCCCCTCGGCAATGGCGTCGGCGGCCAATTGGCCCGACTTGAGTGCCAGGAGCACGCCGGAGGAGTAGAGCGGATCGAGAAACCCGAACGCGTCGCCGACCAAGACCCAGCCGTCGCCGGCGGCCTGCTTGGAATGATACGAGTATTCCTTCTGGACGTGGAACTCGTCGCAGCGGGTGCCGCTCGCGATCCGCCGCTTGACTTCGGGGCAGCGGTCGCATTCTTCAAAGTAGATCGCCTCGTGGTCCTTGCCTTTGCGGTTCTTGAAAAGGTAGTCGAAGCCGGCGACGACCCCGACGCTGACGACGTCGTTGTGCAGGGGGATGTACCAGAACCAGCCGGTTTTTCCCTGCGTCTGCAGAACGATGGTCGCTCCTTCGTCTCGGCCTGGGTCGCGATAGGCTCCCTTCCAGTAGGTCCAGAGAGCCGTCTTGCGGAGGATCGGGTCCCAGTCGCGCAGGCCCAGGCGGCCGCTGATCATCGTCCCCTGACCGCTCGCGTCGACGACGACTTGCGCGCGGACTTCCTGGGAGGAGCCGTCCTCGGCCGCGACTTTCACCCCGACGGCCCGCGGACCGTCAAACAGGACCTCGAGCACGCGGACCCCCTCGTGAACGTCGACGCCCTGCTCGCGGGCGTTGTCGAGCAGCATTTTGTCGAACTCGCTCCGCAGCACCTGCCAGGTTTGCGAGCATTCGTGCGGCTTGTGATCCAGGAAGTAGAAGGGCTCCGAGAGCCGGCCGCTCTGGCCGACGAACTGGACGCTGTGCTTTTTGACGAAGGGACTGTGTTTCATCTTGTCGAGCATGCCCAGCCGCTTGAGCACCCAGTACGTCTCGGGGATGAGCGATTCGCCGATGTGGAATCGCGGAAAATGGTCGCGCTCGAACAGGGCGACGCGGACGCCCTGCTGGGCGAGCAAGGTGGAGACGGTCGAGCCGGCTGGGCCGCCGCCGATCACGACGACCGGAACTTCGTGCGGAAATGCCGTCTGCTTCGTCATGCGGAGATCCTTTCGGAAAGGGCGTGGGGCGGATCCTCAGGATATTTCAGCCCAGGAGCCATCAGGCGCCTCGTGCGGCCGGCGCGCCTCCTCGAGCAGCGCGATGAGCTGCCGCAGGCGGGCCTGGGGCACATGGCCGAGCTGGCGGGCATGGCAGCGGCGGACCGGCTCGTCGAGCGTCTGGAGAAGTTTGAGTCCGGCGCCGGTGACGCGCAACTCGACGACGCGGCGGTTCGCGGCCGGCCGGTCCCGGCGGATCAGCTTGCGCCCTTCGAGCTTGTCGAGCAGGCGCGTGATGTCCGGCGCGCGGGACACGAGCCGTTCGGCCAGGGCCAGCGTCGGCAGGCTGCCGGGGTGCCGGCCGCGAAGAGGCGCAGCGCGTTGTATTGCTGGGGAGTCAGGCCGACGGACTCGAAAAGGCGATCTTCCTCGATGCGGAGGCGATCGTACGTCCGCCAGAGATGGAGAAACGCCTCCTGCTCGAGCGAATCGAAGCGTCGGAGCTTTGCCGGCAGGGCGCGGCCGGCAAAAACGGGGGACGGCGACATGGCCTCACTATAGTCGTTCAAACAATAGTTGTCGAGACATCCATCCCTCCAGAAAAAATGAGGGAGGAGCGATCCACAGATTGCACCGATTTCACCGATGAGAGGCCGAGGAAAATTCCGGTCTCGACTGTCTTCAAAAATCTGCGAAATCCGTGGAGGATCCGCTCTGATTCGATGGCGTCGCTCGTCCTGTCGCCTGACGGCCCATTCTGAAACACTCGACCGTGTTCCTTTTGTTCAGGACTGTCGTAAAATGGGCGTCGGTGACTAAAATCGGCAGGCAGGCGCTTGCGCTCGAAGAGGGAAAACCGACGCGATGGTGAAGCGGTCCAACCATTACGACGTGGCTTTCGAGGAATACCTGCGGGGGACCTGCACACCGTATGTGGCCGTCGACGAGCAACGGCGGGCACGGCTCGTCGACGCCTCGCTCAAGTCGATGGATTTCATCGTCACGTCGCGGCGGTTTCAGAACCTGCTGGTCGACGTCAAGGGACGGCGGTTTCCGTCGGGCGGCGAGGGGCCGGGGGCCGGGGCCGGTCATAAATGGGAGAACTGGGCGACTGAAGACGATATCGACAGCCTGTTGCGCTGGCAGCAGGTCTTCGGCAACGGCTTTCGGTCGATGCTGCTTTTCGCCTATGAAATCGTCGACCTGCGGTTTGCCCGCGAGCTGGGGCGGCCCTTTGCGCATCAGGGCCGTCTCTATTCGTTCTTCGGAGTTTGGGCCGACCAGTATCACCTCGCCATGCATCCGCGGTCGGCGAGCTGGGAGACGGTCTCGCTCCCCAGCCGCAACTATCGCGACCTGCGGATCCCCATTTCGGAGCTCCTGGAATGCTGAGGGCCGCATCCGTTTGGCCTGCGTTTTGGCGGACGAGCCGGCTGTCGAAGGCCGCCAAAACTCTCGGCGCGTTCGTGCGGGACGATTTTTTCCGGTCGGGCGGCCCTCGCGGCCGGGCCTGCGGGCCTCTTGCCGATCCTCGCCCAGGAATCGTCCGGCGAGGGGGGCTATGCGATCGTTGACTGGGCGATCGTGGTCGTTCTGGTCGGGGCCGCCCTGTTTGTCATCTGCCGGTCGAGCCGCCGGAACTGATCCGGCCTGTGCGGACGAATTCGCGAAACGCGTCGCGAACGTCCGAGACGGCGGCGTCGGTCCCGGTCAGCTTGAGGTAAAAGTCGCGCGGGCCCAGCGGAATGGCGACGCCGAGCATGCGTTCAATCGGACCCGCCGACGCGGAGCCGCCCGCCATCGCGCCCCCAACAAACTCTCCGCGGAGATCGACCCATTTGGCGGTCGCTTTGTCCACGTTCAGATCTTCGACGATCGGCCTTTTGCCGGGAGCGAGCTGGAACTGGCCGATCCAACGCTCGATGTTGACGTCGGCACCGCCGGAATTGGATGAGAAGGTCAGCTTGACCACGCCATGCGGCGTCGGAATCTGGAAGCGGGCGTCGACGAACTCGGGGGTCGGATTTTCGACTTCGTTCCATCCGGCCGGGACCGAGAACCGGATGCCGTCGAATGTTTTTTCGAATGGACCGGTCTTCACGACTTTCGCCGCCGCCGGTGAGCCGCCGGCATTTTGTGCCGGCCCGATTTGCGGCCCGATTTGCGGCCCGATTTGCGGCCCGATTTGCGGCCCGATTTGCGGCCCGATTTGCGGCCCTGTTTCCGGCACCGATCTGGCGCGGCGACGGGAACCGGCGGATCGGCCCTGCGGGCCGAGTCGTCCTCGCCGCAGCCAGCCGCGACGAGGGCCGCCAGGAAAGCAGATACGATCAGGCACACTGCGGCCGGGAGCGTACTTCGCGGCGATCCCTCATAGGTCATGTTGCACCGGTTGAATGGCAGGAGGCGCTTCATAGGAGCCAGATGGTCGCGATCGAGAAATAGATGACGATCCCGGTCACGTCGACGAACGTGGCCACGAAGGGGCTCGAGGCGTATCCGGGGTCGAAACCGAGGCGGGCAAAGATCAGGGGCAGTGTCGCCCCCACGAGCGTTCCCCACAGGCAGATGGTGGCGACCGCCTGGGAGATGGCCAAGGCCAGCATCCAACGATCCGCGCTGCCCAGGATCGCCGGCTCGGCGTGAGCAGACGCGCGGACAAACCCGATCGCCCCCAGCGTGAGTCCCAGAGCCAGCCCCATAATCAGCTCGTGCCGGATCACGCGCAACCAGTCGGCCGGCCGCACCTGCCGCAGCGCCATCGCCCGCGTGATCAGCGTGGCGGCCTGCGAGCCCGAGTTTCCTCCGGTCGAAATGCACAGAGGGACGAACAGGCTGAGCGCGATGATCTTTTCGATCGCTCCCTCGAAATAGGCCAGGGCCGAGAAGGTGAACAGCTCCGCGACGAACAGGCACGCCAGCCAGCCGCGAGCGCTTCCGCCAGAGGGTGAGAAACGGGGCGTCGAGGTAATGCTCGACCATCGACCCGACGCCACCCATCCGCAGCGCATCCTCGGTCGCCTCCTGGACCACGACGTCGATCACGTCGTCGTGCGTGACGATGCCGACGATCCGATTTTCCGAATCGACGACGGGCAACGCCAGGAAGTCGTAGCGGGCCATCGTCTGGGCGACGTCCTCCTGGTCGGCATCGACGGGGACCGAAATCACCTCGCGCTGCATGATCGAGTCGATGCGGGCCGCCGGCCGGGCCAGGATCAAATCGTGCAGCGAGACGAAGCCGACCAGGTGCCGTTCGGCGTCGACGACGTAGACGTAATAGATCGTTTCCGCCGACGTCGCCTGCAGCCGGAGGCGCGAGATGGCTTCGCTCACCGTCAGGTCGGTCGTCAGCGTGGCGTATTCGGTCGTCATGACCGAGCCGGCGCTGTGCTCGGGGTAGGAGAGCAGCGTGCGGATGTCCTGCCGGTCGGCCTTGGCGACCAAGGGGAGCAGGCTTTCGACCACTTCCGGATCGAGCCGTTTGAGGAGGTCGACCCGCTCGTCGTGGGCCATCGCCTCGATCAGGCGGGACATCCGTTCGCGTCCGGCCCCGGTGGCCATGTCGACCTGTTTCTGGATCGGGAAGAACTCGAAAACTTCCGCTTGCCGGTCGATCCCGGCGTGATTGAAGACCTTCCACGTCTCCTCGACCGACAGCCCTTCGGTCCAGTCGGCCACGGTCGCCGGATGCAGCTCGGTCATGAGGGCGGTCAGCCCTTCATGGTCCTCCTCGGCCAGCATCGACCGCAGCTCGGGCAGCAGCAACACATTCGTCATGTTCCGGCGCCTTTCACCTCGTTGCCGAAGCCTCCTGCCGCGGCCGATCACGCGCAAATGGGGGACTGCGAATTGTAATCCCCGCAGGCCCGATCCGCGCATCCGAATGCCGATTTTCTCGCGAGGTTTTCCCTGGCAGGCTCTCCCAGGCGGCCCTTGCCGTATAATCGCCGCATGGCGAACAAGAAGCCCGACAACCAGGACGCCCATTCGACGACCGTCTGCCGCAATCGGCGGGCGCGGCACGAATACGAGATCCTCGAGGAAATCGAATGCGGCATCGTCCTCGTCGGCAGCGAGGTGAAGAGCATCCGCAACGGCAAGATTTCGATCGAGGAGGCCTACGCCCGCATCCACAACGGCGAATTGTGGCTGATCGACTGCGACATCGCCGAGTACCCGCAAGCCAACCTCATGAACCACCTGGCGAAACGCACGCGGAAGCTACTGCTGCGCAAGCGCGAGCTCGAAAAGGTGGCCGAGGCGGCCACCCATAAGGGGCTGACGCTGGTTCCCCTGTCGGTCTATTTCTCGCGCGGTTTCGTCAAGCTTCGCCTCGCCGTCGCCAAGGGCCGCAAGCTCCACGACAAACGCGAGTGCTCCGCAGAAAAGAAGATGCCCGGGAGATGCGCGCTGCCGCGACGCTGCGCCGCCGTTGAGTGAAACGACAGCCGGCGGGTGATCCTGACTCGAGGCCTACGCCGAGAATCTCATTGACCACGCGGCACGGCTCGACCCCTGTGAGGCGCGTGTCGAGGCCCTGGTTCTTGAAGGAGAACCGCATGTGGTCGATCCCCATGAGGGAGAGCAAAGTCGCGTGAACGTCGTGGACGGAACGTACGGTTCTCCGCCGCGTGGTAGCCGAATTCGTCGGTCGCCCCGTAGTGCGAAGCCGCGTTTGAATCCGCCGCCGGCAAACCACATCGTGAAGCCGGCCAGATGGTGGTCGCGGCCGTTCCCCTGGGCCATCGGCGTGCGGCCGAACTCCGAGCCGAAAACGACGATCGTGTCGTCCAGCATGCCGCGCTGCTTCAGATCGATGAGCAGGGCCGCCGCCCCACGATCGACTTCGGCCGCCGTCCCCTTGATGTCTCGTTTGAGCACGCCGTGATGGTCCCAGTCGCGGTGATAGAGCTGAATGAAGCGGACGCCCCGCTCGGCCAGCCGTCCGCGCCAAGAGGCAGTTGGACGGCGAACGTCCCGTCGCCCCCCTCGGTGCCGTATAAGTCGAGGATGTGCTTGGGTTCGTTGCGGACGTCCATCAGCTCCGGCACGCTGGTCTGCATCTGGAAGGCCATCTCATATTGGCTGATGCGGGTGGCGATTTCGGGGTCGGGCGAGGCGTTGTTCTCGATCCGGTTGAGCGACTGCACGGCGTCGACGAACTCGCGCTGCCGCTGCGCCGTGACGCCGGCCGGACTTTTGAGATAGAGCACGGGATCGCCCACGCTGCGGAACTCGACCCCTTGAAACCGGCTGGGCAGGAAGCCCGAGTGCCACTGCCGCGCGGCGATCGGCTGTTTCTGGCCGAAATGGCCGGTCGACACCATGACGACGAAACCGGGAAGCGACTGGGCGTCGTTCCCCAGGCCGTACCAGAGCCACGAGCCCATGGCCGGGCGGCCGGCGATCATCGAGCCGGTGTTCATGAACGTGTGAGCCGGATCGTGATTGATCGCGTCGGTGTGGAGCGAGCGGACGATGCACATGCTCGTCGGCACACTTCGAGGCCAGCTGCGGCCAGATCACGCTGATCGACTGGCCCGACTCGCCCCACTTGCTGAACGGATGCTGCGGAGCAAAGACGCGCAGTTTGGCTCCCTGCAGCTGGGCGATCTGCTGGCCCTTCGTGATCGACTCGGGCATCGGCTGGCCGTCGAGCTTTTCCAGGAGTGGGCTTGTGATCGAACGTGTCGAGGTGGCTCATTCCGCCGGCCATGTAGAGCCAGATAATCCGCTTGGCCCGCGGGACGAGCTGCGGTTTGTCGAGGCGCCGCTCCAGCGCGCCGTCTTGGCCGTTGCGGCGGCCTGTGCCGATTTCAGTCGCGGCAGGCAGGCTGGCCAGCGCCATCGAGCCGAGGCTCACGCCGGCATTGCACACAAACGTGCGGCGGCCGATCGGGGTAGGCAGCATCATGACTTGTCTCAATTGCGGGTGATCGTCTCGTGCAGGTTGAGGATCGTGCGGCAGACGCTGGTCCACGCCGCCAGCTCGACGTGATCGATCTGACCGGGAACCGGATGCGCCCCGATTGCCGAGCAGTTCATCGGCCGCTTGCCGATCCTGGCGGTACTCCGCCCGGTGGGCCGCCAGCAGTTTGGCCAGCACGGCACGCTCCGAGTCCCTCGGAGGCCGCGACAACGGCGCGGCGGAAGGCCCAGGTCGAGTCGTTCGCCGGTCGTCGCGCCGCCGTGCTGGAGGATCTGCTCGCCGAAGACGCGGGCCGCCTCGACGAACTCCGGATCGTTCATCAACACCAGCGATTGCAACGGCGTGTTCGACCGCGGCCGGTCGGCCGTGCATTCTTCGCGTGCCGGGCGCGTCGAACGCCAGCATGGCGGGATGCAGGTATTGGCGCTGCCAATGCGTGTAGAGCGAACGGCGATAAAGGTCGTCGCCGCTGCCGTTCTGCCATTCGCGGGGCGGAAAATTCAGATAGGCCCAGTACCCGGGCGGCTGATACGGCTTGACGCTCGGCCCGCCGATCTTGTCCGACGAGCAGACCGCTGATCTTCAGGGCGTTGTCGCGCACCATTTCGGCATCGAGCCGGAAACGTCCCTGCCGGGCGAGCCAGCGGTTCTCCGGGATCGAGCTCGCGCAGTCTCGGGAGTCGGCTGCGACGATTGCCGGTACGTCCCCGACATGACGATCAGCTTGACGACGTGCTTGACGTTCCAGCCGGAGTCGATGAACTGGCCGGCCAGCCAGTCCAAGCAGCTGCGGGTGGCTGGGCCATTCCCCCTGCGCGCCGAGGTCGTCGAGCTTGCGCGACAGCCCGGCGCCAAACGCCAGCTTCCACATGACGATTGACGAAGCGTGCGAGCCGTCAGTGGGTTCTCGGGCGAGGTCAGCCAGCGGGCCAGATCGGCCCGCGTCAGTCGGCCCTCATGCGGCCTGGCGTGCGACAGGACTTCCGGAAAGGCCGGCTCGAGCACGGGGCCGCTGTCGTCCATCCAATTTCCCCGATGCAGGAGCCGCACCGTGCGGGGCGTGACCGAGACGGTGATCAACGTCGTCGGAATTTGCCGCCGCAGGCCGGCTGCGGCGCGCTCGAGGTCCGCCAGCTTTTTGCGCGCCGCATCGAGCGACGGCGCGATCGAGCGGTAATAGGCGGCCAATTCCGACCGCTGGGCGTCCGATCGCTTGTCCCCGGCCATCGCCAGGATTTCTGAGATTCGCGGCGGAAGCTTCGCGTGCTTTTCGTGCTCCCACGCTCGCTGGGCAGCGGCGAGGGCCGGCGACGGCGTGTCGAGCGATTTTCGGACAGCCGCCATTTCGCGGGCGAGGCGGTCCCGCTCGGCTTCCTGCGCCGGCGTGGGAAGCTGGACGCTCGGACCCCAACTGCCGTCGCGGTCGGCGCCCCGAATAGAGTCCCCGTTCCTCGATGTCGGCAAAAAACGCCTCCAAGCGAATAAAAGTCCTTCGCCAGGAACGGGTCGAACTTGTGGTTGTGGCATTCGCAACAGCCGAACGTCGCCCCCAGCCAGGTGCCACTCACGTTGCGGACGCGTTCGGCGATGTACTTGGAGAGATACTCCTTCGGCTGCACGCCCCCCTCGGCGCTCATCATGCCCAAGCGGTTGTAGCCGGAGGCGACCTTGTCTTCGACCGTCGGCTCGGGAAGCAGGTCGCCGGCCAGTTGCTCGAGCGTGAAACGGTCGAACGGCTTGTTCTCGTTGAACGACTTGATGACGTAATCGCGGAAGGGAAAGACGCTGATCGGCTGGTCGCCGTGATAACCGACGCTGTCGGCATAACGGACGAGGTCGAGCCACCACATCGCCATCCGCTCGCCGAATTGCGGCGAGCCGAGCAGACGGTCGACAACCTTTTCGTAGGCCTTTTCGCTCGGATCGGCGACGAACGCATCCACCTCCTCGGTCGACGGCGGCAATCCGGTCAAATCGAACCGCAGCCGACGCAACAGCGTGACGGGATCCGCCTCGGGCGATGGCTGCAGCCCGTGCTCGTCGAGCGCTTGCAGAATGAAGCGGTCGACGTCGTTCTTCGCCACGCGGCCCGGTTTCACGGCCGGCGGCTGGGGCCGGCTGATCGGCAGAAAGGCCCAATGCCCCTCCCATTTCGCCCCCTGCTCGATCCAGCGGCGAAAGAGCTGCCGATCCGAATCGGAAAGCACCTTTCCGAATTGGGCCGGCGGCATCCGCTCGTCCGCGTCCTTCGGAGCAGATCCGCCGCCAAAGCTCGCTGTCGTCCGGCTTGCTGGGAACGACGACCCCCGTGTGCCCCGCCTTGCCCAGGAGCCCCTCTCGGGTGTCGAGCCGCAGATCGGCTTTGCGCTTGTTCTTGTCGGGGCCGTGGCAGGCGAAGCAGTTGTCCGCCAGGATTGGGCGGACGTCGCGATTGAATTCGATGGTTTTTGGCAGCTTGAAAGGCGGCCCCCCGGCAAGAGCGGAACGGGCCGTGGCCGCCGTGAGCCACAGAGAAGACATCAACACAAAGGCCGTCGCTATTGGCCGAATGTTCATAAATTCTCAGCCAAACTACGTGAATTCAGACTTGCGGGAGGGGACCACCGGGCGGGTCGGTCAGTGGGGTTGAGCCGGCAATCAGGACCGTGCTCATCCATCATACCCGAATGAGCCCCTTGTCCCAGCGCCGGACGCGCCCGCCGGCCCGGCTCGACGTTCGCTTCGCGCATCCGATAAGCATGACTGGCGGCCGTGCATCGATTCCACCGTCGCTAAAGGGGACGTTTTCATTTGGACTGCCGACGTTGCACAAGAATCACGGCCGGCGCAAAAACCATTCGAAAATCGGGCTGGGCCGGCGTTTTGCGTCCGCGAGTGCCGGGGGGCGTGTCGATTCACAAGCGGGGAAGCTCGGCCCCACACCCTCGCCATTAATCGGGGTCGGCAGGACCGGCTGAAGGCCGCCAGGACGGTGCAAATGTCCCATTTGGAATTGGCTCGAGAGCTTGGCCTCCGCCGCTCGGCGCGGGCGAACTATGTGCCGCCCGAGCAGCGGTCCGCAACGTGGCATCCGATCGTCCTGAGCGAGATGCAGAGCCGTGACAGCGAACTGGCCGAGATTTCGACGCCGGCCCCCGTCTCCGCGCGCTATGTCCCCCTGTCTGCCGACTCTCCCCACAGGCGCCGGAATTTGCAGCCGCTGAAGCGAGCCGACAGACTTCGTCTTGCCTTACGGCTCGTCCGCGGGCGGGACGAGCTGGAACGCCTCCGCCAAATCTGCCGGGATGCGGCGCGGAACGTAGGGCTCCAGCCCGAGAAAGGCCCAGTCGGTCTCCGCGACGGCCAGCACCGCCCCATCCTTCGGTCGAAAGACCTGATACTTGCGGAGCGACGTGACCTTGCGGAAGTCGGAGACCCAGGTGCGGATCTCGATCTCCTCGCCGACAAACGCGGGGCGCCGGTATTCGATGCGGTGCGATCGAACGACCCAGCCGGCGGCGATGGCGCGGTAACGCTCCGGAGGCCACCCCTGGGCGGCGGAATGAGCCACCGCGGCCGTCTGCATCCACTTGAGATAGTGCAGGTTGTTGACGTGCCCCAAATCGTCGATCTCGTCCGGACCGACGACGTGCGGATGGCAAGTAAATCGCCGGCATGGGTCAGCCCGTCTCCCTTTCGATCCAATCGAGATAAGGCGCGATTTCCGGTCCCGATCGGCCACGCCACGACGCAGGGACACGTATACGTGTGCGAGCTCCTTCACGCGCCACGATCAGCGCCGGCAGGAGCGGCTCGGTGGTCTTGGCGATCAGGACCGCCTCGGACGCCTCTTCGACCGCTCCTTCCCACCGGTAAACCGACGTCATGCCGTCCAACACGTTGATGCAGGCGGCCAGGCGTTCCTCGACCAGGGCGCGGCCGATCGCCAGGGCTTGGGTCTTCTCTTTCGCCGTGATGTAGACAAACCAGGTCGCCATCGCCGTCGGCCTCTCCACCAATAGACTGGCAGCGGAGGAAACCGCATTCTATAAAAAGGAGGGGAAACCGACAGCCTCGTCAGCGAAGGTTATGCGCATGATCGTCGAGCGGTGCTTATTCCTGAGTTGCGTGGCTGCCTTGTCGTTGGCGGCGGCCGGCTGCGTCGCGGGGGCGTCGAACTCGCAAGACCCGTCCGGTCGAAGCGGTGGATGCGCCGGGAAGTGCGGCGGCTCCTGCCAAGCACGCTCCGGACGTGTACTGGGTCAAGCTTGAGACCACGAAAGGCGACGTGCTGATCGAGGTCACGCGGAACTGGTCGCCCTACGGCGCCGACCGTTTCTACGAACTGGTGCAGAACGGTTTTTACAACGACTGCCGCCTGTTCCGCGTCGTCGAGGGCTTCGTCGTGCAAACCGGCATCGCCGCCGAACCCGGCCGTCAACGCCAAGTGGAAGGACAAAAACATTCCCGACGACCACTTCCAGCGCGGGGATCCCAATCGCCAGTCGAACACGCGCGGTTACGTGACCTTCGCCAAGACGGGCACGCCCAACTCGCGCACGACGCAGTTTTTCATCAACGCCGGCAACAACTCGCGGCTGGACGGCATGGGATTTACGCCGTTCGGCAAAGTGCTCAGCGGCATGGCGGTGGTCGATTCGTTTTACGGCGGGTACGGGGAAGAACCGCTACAAGAGCACTCCGCGGATGGAGTCGGAGGGGAACGCTTATTTGGACGCGGCGTTTCCCAAGCTCGATTCGATCAAGAAGGCGACCCTTTTGTCGAAGAAGCCCGAGCCGCCGAAGCCGCCGGCTGGATGAAAAGCGCCTTCTTCTCCCCCGGCAGCGTGAAATCGAAGCCGCAGCCGCGAAAGAACTCCTCGGACGACGTGACGACCATCACCTCGAGGATGTTCCGCTTCCGCGCCAGTTCGACGCAGGCCGTCGACGAGCTGCGAGCCCAGTCCAATGCCCCTGCTGTCCCCCGTCACGGCGAGACTGCGGATCTCGGCCAGCTTTGGACGAGTAGATCTCCAGAGCGCGGTAAAGCCGACGATCTTTCCCCCGGATTCCGCGACAAATCCGGTCGGAATCAAGTCGCGGATTTCCGTGGCGGTCCGCGGCAACAGCTTGCCCGCCTGCACGAACGGACCGATCAATGCCGCGATGGCCTCGGCGTCGCCGGCACGGGCCGGACGGACGGTGGGAGGGGAGAAAGGATTCGTCGCCATGAAGTCGATCGGTGTCCACGCTTCTTAAATAAGGGAAACAGGCCGTTAGGCCCCTCTTCGTCGTATCCGTTGTGCCGTCGTGGTTCATTATGCCACAAATCGCATGCGGCACGCGATGACTGCGCCGGTGGCGGTTCCGTAGCCAAAAAACGCGTGAAAATCGGGCAGGGTCCGCCCCCTTTCCGCTCAGGTCGCGAGGAGTTTTTTGGGGTTTTTCTGGGGCTTAAAAAAAGGAAAACGCCCACCCCAAAAAACCCCAAAAAACTCCGGTGCCCTGCACCGCGAGTTTTTTTACTAGCCGCTGTCAAATTGATCTTGAACGAAATCGCGCGTACCGAGCGCTAATGGACGTGTAAGAGGTCAGGACGTTAGAAAGGGGGTCTGGAGCGGGGGGCGTAAGCCCCCTGAGGTATTCGCCGGTCTCAAGCGGCTCATCCGGGGCTCGCCTGAGCTGCCATGGCAACGGCGAAAGGCGGCACTGGCGGCGTGCTGCCCGTGTTCTTCCCAGCGCCGGTGTTTTTACCAGCGCCAGTCGGTTCACGGGGCCCAAGCCGTCCGTGCCACCCTGCACCGTTGAGTTGGCCGCTGAGGTCAAGCCGCCTTCGGCAGTTCGAGCAGGGCCGGCGCTTTGCTCCGACAATTGTCGACGAACTGCTCGAACACCTGCATGTCGAGGGCCGAGGCTGAGTCGTTCTCCGGGTGCCATTGCACGCCGACGCACCACCAGTTGTCGTCGACCGACTCGTAGGCCTCGATCACGCCGTCCGGCGACGTCGCCGAGACGCGGAACAAGTCGGCCGGCTGATCGATGCACATGTGGTGCTGACTGTTGACGCGAATTTCTCCCGGTCCGTAGACGGCGTCCATCCGCGTTCCCGGCACGATCTCGATGATGTGCCGCAGCGTCGACTCGACCGGATCGCGATGGTGCAGCGGCTTTGCGAACGATTCCGGAATGTGCTGGTGGAGCGTCCCGCCGCAGACGACGTTGAGCTCCTGCATGCCGATGCCAATGGCCAGGATTGGCAGCCGCATCTCGACGGCCAGCTTGCACAGCCGGCGGTCAAAATCCTCGCGTCGCAGGGGCATCGACCGCGTGGCCGGATGGCGTTCCATCCCCAATCGCACGGGGTCCAGATCGAGCGGACAGCCGCAGACCACGAGGCCGTCCAGCATCTTGAGGAACTGCTTGAGATCGCGGTCTTCGGCCAGGGGGGGAAGCAAGGCGGGGAGGCCGCCGGCCGTCACCACGGAGTCGTAATAGCCGGTGTTGTACCAGCTCAGCGGAACGACGTCTTTTTTCGCAGCCCGAAATTCGCCGTTGATTCCGATGACGGGTTTGAACGACATGCGGGATCCCTCCCTTAAAACTGCCCTTCGGATTGAGCACGGAACCGATCCATCGGTCCGCTTCGGAGAGCGGAAATTAATTTCCGTCAATATGGCTGTCAAATAATTCCGAGATTTTGTGGCACGACTCCCCAAAACCACCATGTATTGTGGGCAGTGCGAACCTGCTCCTAGAAGGTCGATAATGACGAGACTTTCATTGCATCACAGAAGTGGTCGCAGCGCTCGAGCTCTGTTAACGCCAAGAATTCTGGTTGGGTGCCATGGCCACGGCTTTGCGTGGCGATGCGAATTCACTTGGCGTGCCCGGTCATGCCCACGCAAAGCCGTGGGCATGACACCCAACGCCGTGAACGATTTTCGCTCGGGAAAATACGTGCTTTTCGAAACGTAGGGTGGGACAAGCTCGCGGAGCGAGCGACGGCCCACCACGGCCACGCGCTTGGCAACCTTCAAAAGGTGGGCCGGACTTCGGCGAGCTCAGTCGAGCCGCGGCCGCCGAGCCGGCCTGGTCCCACCCTACGGCCGCCTCGGCGGCCACCAAAGAAAATCCTTCACGGCGTTGCATGACACCCGACGACAGCTTTTTACGGAAGAGATCGGAGACTCCGCGCTCGCCCAGCAAATGCGTGCGGTGTTGGGATTCATGCCGCGGTCGATACGTGGCAAGATCTTCTGCGAGTGGTGGATCGCTCATTGCCAAGCGCAGAGATACGCTTCAGATTCCGCCGCTTCAGGGTGAACCGCTCGATGCCGGAGTGCATTACCGGTCCGCAGTGGCCATGTCTAAATCGAGATCAAACGGGACGGCTCCGATCTCGAGCGTCACGGGCCATCGGCGTTCGATCCCGTCGACCACCATGAGGACTTCCGCTTCACCCGGAGGGACGAACGCCGCGGCGCGGAGCCTGACGAAATTTGGTCCAATCTGGGCAAGCTTATGGGACTGCCCGTTCGCCAGCAGAAACAAGCGGACATCCGATGAATATCCCGCGCCCGGCCAATCTTCCCGAGCTTCATTTTGACTCATGGGATCGACTTTCAAGCCACTGTTCCGCGAGTGGGACCGAACTCGCTGCACACTTGGGCTGGGGCTACGAGGGCTTAGTTTATTCGACGATTTCAAAGTCCGCAATCAAAGCTTTCCGGCACAAGGAGCTCTACGAAAACGAGAGGAGCGTCTATTTCAGGCTCCGTGATCACCATGTGAAAGCGGCACATAATTTCGCCGTTCCGCGGTTGATCGCCTGGAATGACGAGTTCTTCGTCATCGCGATGACCATTGTGTCCCCGCCGTTCATTCTCGATTTCGCCGGTGCCTACCTCGATAAAAACCGCCGTTTGACGAGGCGCAAATGCAGGAATGGGAAGAGCAGAAAATTGAGCAGTTCGAGGACCGCTGGCCGATCGTCCGCTCAGCCATGTCGTTCTTCAAAGGCAACGGAATCTATATTGAACGACATCAAACCGGGAAACGTCACTTTTTCCGGTGATGACAAATGAGCCGCGCCCACTCACGCTGGCTTGGTGGGATGCCAGCGCTCGAACGCTGTCGACGCAACAGGTTTTCCGGACAACCGCGCGGTTTCCCGGCAAAGCGCAACTGTCTTGCAAAGCCAATTGCCGGGTTAAAGCCGCCCGCCTTCCATGAGAGTGCTGGAGCCGCGGAGGCCTGCGAAATAGGGCTCGAGCTTGTCGGGCAACATCAATCGGTAACGAACCGGGTTCTGCAGGATGCGGTCGGTTGCGGCGGCGCGTTCCTTTTCGTGACCCAGTCGCGCGGCCGCCGCACGCAAAAACAGGTCGGCGCACAACGTGGCGGCCTGGCTCCGCGATGGGCCGCGAAGCGCTTCCCACTTGGGAACGAGTTGGCTGACGAGTTCGGTGGGCAGATCCTTCAGAAAGCCGTCGCAAAACAGCGGGCCCATCGCGTGGACGGCCAGGACGGCAAGGGTGGTGCGGACCGCCGCGGGGCCTGCAGCCGTGGGGTTACTTCTGTTTGAGGGAGGATCCGCGAGCGTCTCCGCGAGAAGCGGCGCGAGCCGGTCCGTGACGAGGTTCGCATAGTCTCGGTTGTTGTTCCGTAAGAGGCACAATTGTGACAGCGCCATCAAGTCGCCTAGCCGCTCGGTTGCGTCGGCCGATTCGAGGCGACGGCTGAACCAGGCGTGCGCTGCGTCGGCGTCATCAACGCTCAGAAAGACCTGGGCGATCGACAGCGCCTTCGAGATCGAGACGAAAGTCTCCGCGTCGTGCCGTGACTCGGCCGAGGACCAGGCCAGCGCCGGGTCGCTTGCGGCCGGTTCGGGCGTCTTCGGCTCCGGTCGGGAGACGCGGGTCGGAGGACTCGCGAGAGGGGGCCATTCGATGCGATGCGCGTTGTCGAAGAGGACCAGCCGTGCGGCCGCTTCCTTCGGTTCGCCGAGCTTCGTCAGGCAATACCAGTAAAAGAATTCAAACGTTCGCCGCCTGGCCGCCGCGCCCGACAGGCCGCGCAGCACGTCGGCCGGGCGCAGAGGTTCCAGCTTGGGAAGCTCTTTGTCGGCCTTGCGATACCATGCGCGGGCTTGGGCAACATCCTGTTTCAGCAGGAAATAATGGCCGACCTGGGCCAGCTCGTCGCCGTTGATCGCCAGCCAACGGATCGCGCCGGTCGAGACGTCCACGATGGCCGCGGGGTCGCCGCGGCGCAGGCCGAGACCGCCGCCGATCTCGGCCAAGGAGCGATGCGACGGCGAGAAGGTCCCCCACATCGAGAGTTGGTCGCGCTTCGGAGACCATTGGGGAAACGTGAAACGCAGTCCCGACGCGACGGTCCGGCCGGTGCCGCTTCCGTCGAACACCGTGCCGTGACCGTCCAACACCGTGCCGTGCCCGTCGACGACGAGGACCGCGTCGCGCGCGAGCGGGTCCGGCAGCAGAAGGAACGCCCAGCTCTGAGTTGATGGAGGGGGCGATTTCGGAGGCGATTTCGGGGGCGCTTTCTCTGTGACGACGCAGGCGAGCTTGTCGCCGGCCGAGTTCCAGCCGGCGAAATCCCGCACGAAGCGGTCGGTGAGCGATTGATGCACGCGGCCGTCTCCGTCGATGATCTTCAACGCGGGCAGCGGATCGGCGGCGATGAAACCAAGCTGCGAGCCGTCCGGCGACCAGTGCAGATCCCGAACGTCGCCCGTCGTTTTGAAGACCGGTTCCACTTTCTGGTCGGCGATTCGTGCGCGAAAGAGCGTGCTGTGCAGTTTGGCATCTTTTGGGGCCGTCTCATCGCGGACAAAAGCGAAAAGGCGGCCGTCCCTGGTGCATGCGGGTCGTTGCAAGATCAGGCCCGAAAGACCTTGGGGAACGTTGCCATGCTCCGGGTTTGCCGATTCGGCGACGTGCCACCAGTTCGAACCGTCGATCGAGCCGATCCAGATGCCCGACACGCTTTGCTGCGGGTGTTTGGAGGCGCCGGTCCCGAGCGGCTGGGCCTCGGCCCAACTGGCTCCCGTCGCGACGCAGACGAGGTGGCTGCCGTCCGGCAAAAAGTCGGCGACGACCTGGGCGGGCGCCGTTTGGCCGGCCGGCGGAAAGAGGCGGGCCTTGCGTTTTGTCTTGAGATCGAACGACCAGACGGCATGACTGGTATTGGAGTCGCGGTCCACAAAGAGGATCTTCTTCTGTTTCGGATGCCAGCGGACAGCGAGATTGGCCGCCACGTAGCCGGAATGGTTGCAGTGCGCCTCGAACAAGCGCACGGGCTTGGTAAAGGCTCCGTTCGCGGCCCGTTCGAACAGCCAGCAGGTGTAGGCGATCGGCTGCGAAAAGAAGAGACGTCCCTGAGGCGCGGCGTCCCGCTCCGCCGGCGCGGAAATCGTTGGGGACGGAGTGCCGGCTGTCTGCGGCGCCGTGTTATTGGGAGATGCGGCGTTATTCGGAGATGCGGCACTTTTCGAGGTTGCGGGCTGATTGGCGTCGCGGGCCGTGGTGAAGAGGGCCCGCGTTTCGTCGTCGGACCAGAGGGGCGTGCTGACGGCGACGATCGACGGATCGGGATCGAAGACCTTTCGCAGCGCGCCCGTTTGCGGATCGGCGACGAAGATCCCCTCGCTGCCGTGCTGAAACGCCACGTGGTCGCCGCTCTGCGAGAATTCGACGTGGCGATCTTCCTGGACCGCGTCGCAGCCGATCGCCAGCAACAAGCAAATCGCCGCACCGGCCCCGCCGGCCAGCCGGTTCCCGCTTCCGTATGAGGACATGGGGATCTCCCTGCTAAATGACCGTGCGCAGTTGTGCGACGGCGGTCGTTGTGCGACGGCTGTAGGGTGGGACCAGCTCGCGTCAGCGAGCGCGGCCGCAAAGCGGGCCTTGTCCCACCCTACGAATCTGAGAATTGAACCACGACGGACACGCGCCGATCCGAAAGCCCGAAGTGGACCTTCTTCTCTCTTGGTGCCTGGTGGTCAATCATCCGCTCGAAAGCGGCTCTGCCGATTGGGACACACCGAGCCGCCAATTTATTCCTTCGGCTTGGCGGGAATTATTCCGGCGATTGTTGTTGGAACCGGCCTAGATCGCGTCCGGCCCCAGCCAGCGGCGCACGTGCGGCAACTGATGGACCGCCAGTCGTTCCAGCAGGACGGCCGGCTCGCGTTCCACCACGACAAGATCGCGGTGGGCCGCCTTGATGAAGCCGGCTTGGATCGCATGGTCGATGAGCGTCACCAGCGGGTCGAAATAGCCGTCGACGTTGAGCAGGCCGACGTTCTTGCGGTGAAAGCCGAGCTGCGCCCACGTTACGACCTCGAACAGTTCTTCGAATGTGCCGAATCCGCCGGGAATCGCGATGAACGCATCGGCGAGATCGGCCATCAGCGCCTTGCGTTCGTGCATGTCGCGCACGCGGCGCATGTCGGGAACGCGGACGTGAAGCAGCTCCTTGGTCGCCAGGGCCTCGGGGATGACGCCGATGACTTCGCCTCCCGCGTCGAGGACGGCATCCGCCAAAACGCCCATCAAACCGACGCTTCCGCCGCCGAACACGAGCCCCAAGCCTCGCCGGACAAGTTCATGCGCCCAAGGCCGCGGCGCTCTCGCGGAACGCAGGCGCAACGCCCATCTTCGAGCCACAAAAGACGCAGACGCGGCGGATCATGCTCAAAGGGTAGAGTGGCGAGTGGCGAGAGAAAAAAAGCACGCCTTCGCGTGCCTCCCCTCCGACTCGCCCCTCGCCACTCGCCACTCGCCACTCACGACTCACCACTCACCACTCACCACTCACCACTCGCCCCTCACCACTCACCACTCGCCCCTCGCCACTCACCACTCTATTATGCCGGGATGGCTCAGCGTCTGTTGAACAAGGTGGCGGTGGTGACGGGCGCAGCGGGGTGTTCGGGCGGACCATCGTTCAGAGGTTTCTCGGGGAAGGGGCGAAGGTCGTCGTATTTGGCAGAAACCGCGGCCGGCTCGATGAATTGGCCGCGGTGACGTCTGTGCGCGTGCTCGTTGTCGAGGGCGACGTGACGAAGGTCCACGACCTGGACGGCCTCGTTGAGACAACCGTGCGCCGTTTCGGCACTGTCGACGTCCTCGTTCCGGCGGCGGAGATTTTTCGACAGGCCTCGCTCGAGAAGAGCACGCCGGAACTCGTTTCCGAGATCTTCGCCGTCAACCTGCAGGGAGCGCTCCAGACGGTCCGGGCATTTGAGCGGCACTTGAATCCGGGTGCGTCGATCGTCTTTGTGACGACGTCGCCTGCGACGGCGTCACACGCCGGGTTGGGTCCCTTCGCCGCCAGCAAGGCCGCCTTGGCATCGCTGGCGCGGACGCTGGCCGTCGAGCTGTCGCCGCGCGGCATTCGCGTCAACTGCGTTGCGCCTGTGCAAAGCGATCCTTCGTCGGAGCAGGTGGCGGAAGCGGCCTTGTTTCTGGCCTCCGACGGCGCCGCGGGCATCACCGGGCAGGAACTCGTGGTTGACGCCTCGACAGCCTAGTGGTGCGACCACTTCGATGACGCAATTCGTGGTCTCAGCGGTGTGCGGTTGCGGGATGCCCCAGGATCGCCTGCAACTGCTCGAGGGCGTCGGTGGTCGCCGGATAGATGAGCGAGGCTCCGTTGGAAAACGGCGTTTCGGTCACGCGAAACGCGTCCTCCGGCCGGGAGAGGGGAATCACGTAAGCGATTCCCGGCCGTGCGCCGGCTGCCGCCAGGTTCTCCACGGTAATCGTGCCGGAAAGCGCGTTCTTCCTCCATTCCCGTTCGACCGAGACTTGACCCTTCGACGGATCGCCCGCGACGGTCCCGGTCACGACATACTGCGATCCGAGGATCTGCTCGCGATTGAGCACCACGGGATTGGCCGTGAAGAGAGCCAAAAGAGCGAGGGTCAGCCCCCACGCGGCAGCGAGCACCGAGGCGGCGATGAGAAACAAACGGGATCGGCGCGGCGGCGTCTGGGACGAGTCGGATCGGACGGCCGCGCGGGCCGTCACTTGCTGAAAGCTCGTTTGACCTCGACGCGATACGTGCGATCGAAGACGTCCGCAAAGTCGTACACGTCTAAAAAGTCGCTGAGCTGGTCGCGGTCTGTTTTGCTCATTTCGCCCCGGTCGATCAGCTCAAACACGATCTGGCCGAAGTCCTCCGTCGAGCGAATTCCCCAGCACTGGAAAACGGTCCGCGTCATCAGTCCGAACTGATCGAGCGCGAATGCGCGGATCCCGTTGAGCAACTCGACGCCCGAGATGTGCGCCTCGTCATTCTCCATTCCCGGACTGACCGAACGCTTGAGACACTCCTGAGTGAATCGCAAGGCCGCGTAGACAAACTGATAGGCATTGGGGTGGTATCGAACATCCCGTTCGATGGCCCGGCTCGTCGTGCTCATGGATTCATGCCTCGCTCTCTCAGTGTCCCCGGCCGCGTGTCGTTCCGACGACCCGCGGCGTGTGATCGCTGCGTCTGGCTGCCTTCCAAGCCGCCCACGCGGCGCTTCAAACGGGAACGGACAAAATGCCCCTCAACAAACTAGAACCCTCTCACAATAGCAATTTGTGAGCGGGGAGCACAATCCGAAACCGGCTTCAATTGAGGTCGGGAGCCGGGCGACCAGGCGGCGTTCGTTTCGGCGGCGGCTGGTCCGGTGGGTTGCCTCCCTGCTTTGGCCCGGACTTGATGACGGTCAAAATCTCGCGCTCTTCCGTGAGGACGTCTCGCGACCCTTCATAACGAACGAGGACCTTGCGGGCAAGGATCTCCTGGGCGACGACGCGCCCCTGCCCGAGCCGCGTCATGACGCTCACGCCGACTTTGGGGAGATCCCGCCGGTATTCCTCGTACGTGTCGTATTCGTACCGCAGGCAGCATTTGAGCCGGCCGCACCGTCCGGAAATCTTTGCCGGATCGAGAGTTGCCTTCTGGATCTTGGCCATCTTCATCGAGACGGGGGGCATCTCCCGCAGATGCGTGTTGCAGCAGACCGGTTTGCCGCAGTCGCCGTAGTCTGCCAGCAGCTTGGCCTCGTCGCGGACCCCGATTTGACGCATTTCGATCCGCGTCTTGTAGCGCTTCGCCAGGCCCTTGACCAGCTCCCGGAAATCGACGCGCTGCTCGGCCAGATAATAGAAAATCAGCCGCTCGCCGCCGAAAAGGTGCTCGACATCGACAAGCTGCATCAACAGCTTGCGTTCCGCGATCATTTCGCGGCAGCCGTCGAACTCGGCCCGCTCTCCGCCGCCACAACTCGTCCCGCTGGCGGGCGTCGTCGTCGTTGGCCAGCCGCATGATCTTGCCGATGCTCTCCTGGCTTTCCAGATAAGTCGGCCGTCCGCTCGGTGGCCGGACAAAGGACCTCGCCCCATTCGACCCCCCGGCTGGTGCGGGCAATCACCGCCGCGTTTCGGACGAGTTTTTGCGGCCCTTTCGCCGAGAATTCGGCCACGAGCCGCATCAGGCCGTACCGCACGACGTACCGGTCGCCAGACCGTTCGGCCGGGAAGCGGCCCGAGTCCTCATTCTCGAAGTCCGGATTCGACATTCGGCAATCCGATATGGGCCTTTGACGGGGGCCTTTGACGGGTTCACGCAGAACGGCCATTCCCTTGTCCTTGGTAATGATGCCGGTCCCTGCTGTCAAACCAGGGGTGCGATCGGCACGCTGGCAAAAGGCGTCTAACCACGGAGGACACGGGGAATAAACGCCGTTCCTCCGTGGCTTCCGTGGAATCCCTGGTCGCTGATTCTTAGTCCTCTCACGCTCGAGTTGCACGCGACATTTTGCAACGGACAGGCTGGCGGTTGCGAGAGGGCCAACTTACGATTGCCCAGGAAGGGGTAACGTGTGTTGATGCGATCTTCCCGACGATTCTTCGTATCTCTTGCCGTGGTAACCTCTCTTGCCGTGGTAACGCTGGCCGGCTTCTTCCGGGGCGCCGCGTCCGGCGGGGAGTGGCCCCAGTTCCGCGGACCCAACGGCCAGGGCCGATCGGCTCAAACCGGGCTGCCCGTCAAATGGAGCGAAGAGACGGGCGTCGTCTGGAAAGTCGCCGTCGAAGGGCTCGGCTGGTCCTCGCCCGTCATTTCCGACAACCGGATCTGGTTCACCACGGCGACGCAGAAGGGACATTCGCTTCGGGCGGTCTGCGCCCGGCTCGACACGGGAAAGATCGAGCGCGACCTGGAGGTCTTCGCCCCTGCCAATCCCCTGCGGGTCAATCCCAAGAACACGCATGCGTCCCCCAGCCCCGTCGTCGAGGCGGGCCGCGTTTACGTCCATTTCGGCGCCATGGGGACGGCCTGTTTGGCGGCGGACACAGGCCGGATCCTGTGGCGGAACGAGGATCTGGTCGTCGACCACAAAGAGGGACCGGGAAGCTCTCCCATCCTCTTCGAAAACCTGCTGATTGTGAACTGTGACGGCCAGGACCGGCAATTCGTCGTTGGCCTCGACAAAATGACTGGCAAGCCCGTTTGGCAGACGACGCGGCTCGGTGCCGTTTCAGGTCGTTCCCGATTTCCGCAAGGCGTTTTCGACCCCCGCCCTGATCGAAGTCGGCGGTAAGCCAGAGCTCGTCAGCACGGGCGCCAATCAGGTGAACGTCCTCGATCCGCGGACCGGCCGGGAGATTTGGCGGGTGCAATATTCCGGGTTTTCCAATGTCCCCGTCCCCGTGATCGACCGCGACCGGGTTTACGTGGTGACCGACTTTAGCCGCCCGCAGCTTTGGGCCATCCGGACCGACGGCCGCGGCGACGTCACCAACACGCACGTCGTCTGGAAATTGACCCGCCAGGTCGGATCGAGCCCCTCCCCGGTGCTGTTTCAGGGACGGCTCTACCTGGTCAGCGATCATGGCGTGGCGACCTGCGTCGCGGCCGATTCGGGCAAGGTGATTTGGCAGCACCGCATCGGCGGGACGTTCTCGGCTTCGCTCGTCGCGCTGGGCGAACACATCTATTTCGCCAGCGAACAGGGGAAAGTCACCGTCATCCGGCCGGGGGACGCGTTCCACGTTGTGGCCACGAACGAGTTGGACGGAAGGATCTTCGCCACGCCGGCCGTCGCCGATCGGGCGCTCATTCTGCGGACCGACACGCATCTCTATCGCATCGAAGCTTCCTCGGCGACGGCGTCGAACCGCGGGGTCACGACGTCCAGGGACGGCAACCCGCGGGCGAACTGAACTGGCCAATACTGAACTGGCCAATTCGGACACCGTCGGCTAGATTCTTGCACCACCAACGAGCCGGCGAGTTAAACCCGGCGGCTCGTACGGTTGCTTTTGTGACGCCGGACGTCTGCAGATCGGTTGAGGCCATGCGAATCCAGGAGCTCGTGGCGTATCACGTCCGAATTCCGCTGCGAGGCAAAGTGAAACATGCGTCGCACACGCGGATCGACACCGATTCGATCCTCGTTTGCTGCCGGCTGAACGACGGCACCGAGGGCTGGGGCGAAGGGCTGCCCCGCGAATACGTGACGGGCGAGACCATCGAAACGGTCGTCGAGCAGTTCCGGTCGGCCGACTGGCGCCGCCAGCTTGGCGAAGCGTTCGCGGACGTGCCCGGCGCGCTGGCTCTGTGCGATCGAATCCGACTGGCCGATGGCCCCTCCGCTGGGAAACGCGACTCGTTCGGCAACTCGCTGCGCTGCGCGGTCGAGATTGCCGTCTTGGACGCGGCCACGCGGGCCTGCCAGCGGCCACTTTCAGACGTGACGTCGCTCGTCGCCGAATCGACCGGCGTTCGTGGAGGGGCCAGTCGCGTCCAATACAGCGCGGTCATCACGTCGTTCGGCGCGCTCGGCGAGATGATCCGCGCGCTCAAGGTGCGGCTGTATGCTTTTTGCCAGGGCAAAATGAAAGTCGGCGTCGGCGGCGTGGACGACCGGGCGGCGGTCCGCCGTATTCGCCGAATCCTGGGAACGCGGTTCGACCTGCGGATCGACGCGAACGAGGCGTGGCGGTGCCGCGATCTCGAAGCGCGCCTCGCGCCTCTCTTGCCGCTGGGGATCTCCTCGCTCGAGCAGCCGGTGCCGCACGCGGAAGTCGACGGTCTGGCGCGGCTTCGCGGGCGGCTGGGTGTGCCGTTGATGCTCGACGAATCGCTGTGCAGCCTGTCGGACGCGGAACGGGCGATCGAGAAGGGAACGTGCGATCTGTTCAATATCCGTCTCTCCAAATGCGGCGGGTTCGTCCCGTCGCTGCGGATCGCGGCGATGGCGCATCGGGCGGGTCTGGGTTACCAGCTTGGGTGCCAGGTCGGCGAGACGGGCATTCTGTCGGCGGCCGGCCGCCATTTCGCCACCTCGGTCGCCGGCATCCGCTATCTCGAAGGGAGCTTCGACCGGTTCCTCGTCGCCGAGCGGTTGACCGTCGACGACCTGACGTTTCGCCGCGGCGGCTGGGCCCCCGCCCTGCCCGGCCCGGGCTTGGGAATCCAGATCGACCGGTCGGCCCTCAATCGCGTCTCCGTCGCGACGGAATGCCGCAAGGTGGCCTGACCGGAAAGCACGAAGTTCGCACAAAACGCCCGCGCGGCGTGTCCTTGTTGAACCACTTCGGCTCAACGATGGTCTGACGTGCCGGTTGCTCAGTGGTGTGCCGAGACGGCAGGCTGACCGTGGTCGTGCGTGTCGGCGTGGCCGTGTGAGTCGTCCTCCCCGTGAGCACCGCCATGAGAATCCGGCTTGGACGCGGGCTCGTCGAATTGGCAGAGCGTGCCGCACGCTCCGGAGAGCTGGACCGAGCCGCAAAGGAACATGATGCACACCAATGTCGTCACGAAGACCGTCTTGCCGACGAAATTGCCGAGGGTGAGGCCGAGGAGATGGTGCGCGCCGGTGGGCGGCGGGGCCACGGTTCCCCACACGAGGACGGCCACGGCCGCGATCAACGCCAGGCCGATCCAGCCGCCTTGCAACAGCACCAACCGCAACTTCGTCCAATTGACGGCCAACGTCCAGAACGCAATCCAGGCGACCAGCGGAATCAATGGAACCAGCACCCGTCCCAGAGCGACGGCCAAGCCCGCCAGGGCGGTGAGTAATTGGATGAAGCTCTGATCCAAGGCATACATTGCGGCGGTCCTTGATGAAAGATCCATGAAGGGTCTACCAAAAACCGGGCCGCTTTGCCAGTCGCCGCTTCTGAACTGAGGCGCGATGCAGAGACGTCGAATTGGTCATGCTTCTAAGCAATTGCGGCACCCCAAAATCGCGCGTGGTGATTGCGAAGGGGCAGCGGTCGCGTCGGCCTTTTCAGTTCATCCAGGGACCGTCATGATACACTCAGGTTCGCGCGGGCGGGCCGAACGTGCCGCGATCTCGAGGAGGTTGGAAATTTCGCACGGATGCAGACCCAGAAAGCCATCGACGCCATTCTGGCGGATCTGAATGACGAGCAGCGGACTGCCGCCGGACATGGGCGAGGGCCGCTGTTGATCGTGGCCGGGGCGGGGACCGGCAAAACGGCGACGCTGGCGCATCGCGTGGCCGCGCTCATCGCCACGGGGGTTGATCCGGGCCGCATTCTCCTCTTGACGTTCACCCGGCGGGCTTCGGCCGAAATGCTCCGCCGCGTCGACCAGATCCTCGGCGGCAATGGGGCGGCGAGCACCTCCGGCCGCCTGGGGCCCGCGGCCAGACGCATTTGGGGTGGAACGTTCCATGCCGTGGCCACGCGGCTGTTGCGTCTCCACGGACGATCGGTCGGTCTCCCCCAGGAATTCACGATTCTCGACCGCGGGGATTCCGAGGATTTGATGCACGCCGTCCGCGCGGAGCAGAATCTTCCCGAATCCAAGACGCGGTTTCCGCTGAAGGGAACGTGCCTTGACCTCTACAGCCGCTGCGTCAACTGCCGGCAGCCCCTGGCCCAGGTCGTCGGCGACGCCTTCCCCTGGTGCGGCGAGCACGTCGACGCCCTCAAGCGGCTCTTCGCGGGCTACGTCGATCGCAAAGAGGCCCAGGCCGTGCTGGATTACGACGATCTGCTTCTTTTCTGGCATGCCCTGCTGTCGACGCCGGGGGCCGCCGATCCCATCCGCTCCCGCTTCGACGCGATCCTTGTGGACGAATACCAGGACACCAACGCGCTGCAGGCCGATATCCTCCGCGGACTCTCGCCCGAGGGGCAGGGGCTGACGGTCGTGGGGGACGACGCCCAGTCGATCTACTCGTTCCGTGCCGCGACGGTGCGGAACATCCTCGATTTCCCGACCGAGTTTCCCGGCACGACGGTCGTCACCCTGCAACAAAATTACCGCAGCACGCAGCCAATCCTCGACGCCGCCAACAGCGTCTTGGCGCAGGCCAGCGAGGGTTTCCGCAAGAACTTGTGGACGACGCGGAAGGAGGGCCTGCTTCCGGAACTCGTCCATTGCCAGGACGAACCGGAGCAGACGCAGTTCATCGTCGATCAAATCCTCCAGTGCCGCGAGGCGGGAACGCCGCTGCGGCAGCAGGCCGTTCTGTTCCGCGCCGCGTACCACAGCCTCGATTTGGAGCTGGAGCTGGCGCGGCGGAACATCCCCTTTCACAAGTATGGCGGACTGAAGTTCATCGAAACGGCGCACGTGAAGGATTTGCTCGCGTTTCTGCGGCTTGCGGAAAACCCACGCGATGCGCTGGCCGGCGCCGGGCCCTGACGCTGATTCCCGGCATCGGCCCGAAGAAAGCGGCCCAGCTCATGCAGAAGTTGGCCGCGGCCCGGAGCGTTTTTCGTGTTTGGAAAGACTATGCGCCCCCGCGCAGGGGACGGAGATTTGGGCGCCGTTCGTCGAGATGATGTCCGCCCTTTCCGCGCCGGACGGCCGGGCTGGAACGATCTCCGCACAGGTGCACCGCGTTCGCCAATTCTACGCGCCGCTCTTGGAGCGGCGGCATGACCGTCCACAGGCCCGGCTGCGCGACCTGGAGCAGCTCGAGATCGTTGCCGGCCGCTTCGAGGACCGGACGACTTTTCTGGCCGACCTCACGCTCGATCCGCCCACGTCCACTCAGGATTTTCCGGCCGACCCGACGCTCGACGAGGATTATTTGATCTTGAGCACGATCCACTCGGCCAAGGGGCTCGAGTGGGACGCCGTCTACGTGCTGCACGCCGCCGACGGCTGCATCCCCTCGGATATGGCGACCAGTTCGGAGGCGGAGATCGAGGAGGAGCGGCGGCTGTTTTACGTCGCGCTCGACCCGCGCGCGCAGCCGGCTCTTCGTCTGCTATCCGCAGCGGTACTATTTCGCCAACCGCCGCCGCGGCGACGAATACGGCTTCGCCCAGCGGACACGGTTTCTTCCCGACGGCGTGCTGGACCTGTTCCAGGAGCGCTTGGCGATCGAGCGCGACGAGCTGGTGCAAAAGATCATCGAAGCTGCCTCGACCCGCGTCTCCTCAGCCGAGGTCCGCAAGCAGCTCAAGCAGATCTTTCAATAAGGCCGCCGTCGTGTCGGGGCGGCTCTCGGCGTTTCTTTTTCTTTTCGCCGGAATTCACGATTCGACGTTTGCGGAAAGCGAACGGCCCGGTTATGCTGGTTTTCGCTGGACGTGGGAAACACGCCCAAAATGCTCTTTGAAAACTGTTGAATGTGGGATTCGTTCCCATTACGATGAAACGCAGGGGCGGGCAACAGGCTCGGATGCCCGGGATGCTCTGGCTCGTGGTCTTCTGGTTCGTGACCTTCAAGTCGGCGGCTTCCCGTGGCGACCGATGCCTTCATCACTGGCGAATCCAAGCGCACGCTTGATGACCGTTCTCGATTGACGCTCACAGCCGAGTTTGCCGCCGCCATTGCCGACGAAGAAGGCGATTGCATCCTGGCAAAGGAGCGGGCCGGATGTTTGAGCTTGTGGCGCCCGGCCGATTGGCAAAAGCGGCTGGACGACGGGGTCGAGCTGATCCGCCGCAAGATCCTGTCCGGGCGGATGGAACAGCGCTGGACCGACGTGCAGCGCTTCGGACGGCTCCTGTCAACGCGGCACACTCATGTGCGGTTGGCCAATCGATCGCGGCTGTTGGTTCCCGAAGGATTCCGCGAGTTCTTAGGCGTCGGGCCAAACCAGGACGTGATGTTGGTCGGCGCGGTCATCTGCGTGGAGATCTGGAGTCCAGCCGCCTGGCTCGAAGTCCTCCGTGAGGAAATGCCGGAATTCGGCGCGCTGTTTCGAGACCTTTCACAATAATTGCCGTTCCCGCGTGACATCGCTTGTCAAATAATCGCTTGTCAAATAGCAGACATGCCCGGCCGGGTTTTCCCAAGTGGAGAAGTGCCCACTCACTTATCGTCCTTAGCACCGTCGCCTTCAAGCGTTCAGGCACCAAGGATGGCTTGTTCGGCACGGATGCCGCTTCTTCCACCGGCCGGGCATGCTGCTTTTTACGTGCGACGTTCGGAGTCCGAAGTTCCCGGACTCCGAATCGGTTCTAGGGCACGCGCTTTCCGCACAAACTCCGCGCACAAGCTCCCGCGCACGCTGCCAGCCTTTGATTTCCTCAAATCTCTTAAAAGCAGCCACGGCTCCCCTCGCAAAAATCAGGACCACCGGCAGAGCCGGTGGTATGAGGAAGGCCCCTAAAAGGGGCCGAATTGCAACCACGGATTTCACGGATGACACGGATGAGAAACGGTTGCGTGCGGGAAAAATCGATCGGAGTGATCTGGGTTTTTATTCGATCCTTCCATCCGTGCTATCCGTGTGATCCGTGGTTGTCTCTTCGAATTTTTCTGGAAACGGCAGAGCCTTTTCAATTCTCACCGCCAGAGGCGGTGGATTAATCGTGATTTAGATTTCCGCGGCCGGACGTCGGACCTCGCACGCCAGACGTTGAGTGCTGGTCGCACTTCCTTGTCGCGTTGAAACTGCCTCTTGTCCCGACGATTTCCGCCGCGGGACCGCGACACTGTGGCTTGAAGCGCTCTAGGAGCTGAAGGCGGTCAGCACGCGATGGACTTCCTCGACCGTGGTGACATGGCCGAGGACTTTCTTTTTGGCGGAGGCTTCCAGCGTTTGCATTCCCTTGGACCTGGCGATGTCGAGGACCTGTGCGTGCGACTTCCCTTTGAGGATGGCATCACGCAGGTCGTCGTCGAGGACCATGATCTCAAAGACGCCGGTGCGTCCCATGTAACCGGTATGGAAGCAATAGTCGCAGCCGGTGCCGCGGAGCAGATCGGTCGTGGACGCCTGGTCCGGCTCCAGCCCGAGGAACTGGGCCATCGCGGCGTCGGGATGATACGTCTGGCGGCAGCGGGGGCAAACCTTGCGGAGCAGCCGCTGGGAGATGATGCCGACGAGACTGTCGGCGATGAACATCGGGGGAATGCCGAACTCGCGGAAGACGTCGATGGTGGATGCGGCGTCATTGGCGTGGAGCGTGCTGAGGACGGTGACCCCGGTCAGGCCGGCCCGGCAGGCGATGTGGCGCCGTCTCCGGGTCGCGAATTTCACCAACCATCATCACGTTGGGATCCTGCCGCAAGACGCCGCGCAGCGCCTCGACGAACCCGAATTCGATTCGGCTGTCGACCTGGATCTGATTGACCCCATCGACGCGTCTCTCGACGGGGTCTTCGATCGTGCACAAGCTCTTGGTCTTGTCGTTGAGCACGTCCAGGCAGGCGTACATCGTCGTGCTCTTTCCCGATCCCACCGGTCCGACGCTCAGGATCATGCCGTACGGGGCGGAAATGCATTTGCGGATCTGGGCGACCTGTGCCTCGTCGAAGCCGAGGTCTTCGATCCGCGTGAGCTGGTTGGCGTCGGGCATCAAGCGGAGCACGAGCCGCTCCCCATAGATGGTCGGCCCGCTGCCGACGCGGATGTCGCGCTGCTGCTTGAGCACGGCATTCGCGATGTGGCCGTCCTGCGCGAGGCGGCGCTCGGTGATGTCCATATTGGCCATCAGCTTGACGCGGGAGATGACGTGCGAGGTCATCTCGCCGGGAAGCTTGGCCACGTCATGCAAGAGGCCGTCGACCCGCAGGCGGACGCGAAGTCCCGACTCGGACGGGTCGAGATGGATGTCGGTCGCCTGAAGTTGAAAGGCCCGCTCGAGCAGCAGATCGACGAGGGGTCCCGGTCCGACGACATCGACGAGCTCACGGAGTTCTTCCTGCAGGGCTTTTTGCCGAATGCCGGATCGTTCACTCGTACTGCTCATTTGAGTCCTTTCACAATTTCGCGGGTAAGGCGTCTCGATCGAGGGGTCACAATCGTGAAGTTTCGTGCGTCTCCGTTGGGCGTTTGCCGGGCAGCCCCGGATCGGAATACCACTTGAGCGGCCGGCGGGTCCGATCTCATGCTCGCCCGCGGAATCACTTGTCCTTGCGTTTTGAAAGGTTTGGCTGCCCGGTTGGCCGCACTTTGCGTCGCGGCTGGCGCAGTCCCGGGAGTTTTGGCATTCGACGGATTCGTTGCGGCAATGTCGGCTGTGGCAGAGACCGTATTCGCGGGCGCAGTCGAAGACGTGCCGTTTGCCGCTGGCGCCGGGAGGGGTACTGCACTCGTTCAGGACCGGCAACGATTCCACCGAGAACGACAATCAGGCAGATGGCAAGCAGGGCAATTCCAATGTTCCGGCGAGCGCCGGTCTGGTTGACCAGGATCATCGTCCCCACGACCATGCCGAGCGCGGCGAACGCGACTTCGATGAGAAGAGCAACCTTGCGCGACACGAGGGCCTGCGAGGAAAACTGCAGCGCCAATCCAAGGATGGCTCCGACCGTTCCGATGATGCCGGCCAGGAGGATGCGCATTGCCGCCGTTGCGGGACGGAACCCTCGGCCGAGGCTGCGCGGCGCTTGACGCCCAGGGCGGCAAAGGCCTTTTCGCGGCTGTCGACGATCGTCCACAGTTTCGTCAGTCCGGCGAGCTTGAGGACCTCGAAGACCAGTTCGTGCTGGTTGACCACGACCATTTGACCGTTGCGCCCGTTGACCGTCTTGTAAAGACGCACGATGAGGGCGACCATCGCGCTTCCCATGTAACTGAGCGGGGTCAAGTCGACGATGAACCGGGGAGACTGCGCGTTGCTCAGCCGGTCCACGATCTCCGTGCCGACCTTCTCGATGTCGGCCCACTGCTTGTCGTTGAGCTCGGGGAGCAGCGTGATGATCAAGCAGCCGTCCGCCGTTTCGAACCGGTAGTAGCTTTCGCCTGATGACACAAGTCGATCTCCAGAAGATTCACGGGCCCTCGCGCGAATCGGTCCGCACCTCGGTTCCGCCTGAATCGGCTGGCCCCGAAGCGGGAAGAAGAGACGGCGAACGGAATTAAGTCGAAAAACGGCCTCTATCATGTATCGACGGCTTCGGCGATGCAACACTCGATCCCAGACCGACTCTCAAAATCCGAAAATCTCTCGGGAGCCCGACTCTTCGACTTCTTTCCGGTCCGGCGGGAGGTCGGATTGAAGTGCCTAAGCCGGACATGCCGGCGCAGGTCTGTTCGGTCCGCCCGACTCGTTTATGCGGGTGAGGCGATTGGGCGCAAATCCTTCCTTCCTGACGGAACGTCGGCGATCGCTTTTTGTTTGACACTGCGTTTTTGCGCCGCCTATAATCAAGTCTGCAACCCGGAAATCTCCGCAGGCGACGTCGATCAAGCCGAGATTCACTCGGCTGATCTGCTTTTCAGAAGGCGGCGGGCCGCGGCGAAAGGCTCAGGGAGGATATCGACCGAGGTCGCCGCGCAGTCAGCCTTCGGTGGACGCGTCTCTCCGGGCCGGAAACAGCGGTCATGACAAAGTTCGGTAAGTGCCTGGTCGTCTTCGCGGTCGGCGCCTCGTTCGCCTTTTTGGGCTTTGCCTGGGTCTCCATGATGGGCGGCCCGAACTGGGACGCCGAGGCGGCCGCTCTCCCCGATTACACGATCCAAAAAACGGGCGACAAATGGACCGTGAACGAACGGGTCGGCGGAGCGTCCGTGAGCGTGCAGCGATCGACCGTCGAAGCCGCCGCGATCATCGCCGCGCGGGAGGATCTGCGAGAAGAAACAACAGGCCGAGATCAGACCGCCTGAGGCAGGACACGAAGAAGTTCCAGGCTGCGACGGCCGAGATCCGAAAATTCAACGCGGCCGACCTCAAGGCCCTCGAAGCCCGCGTCACGGAACTCAACCAACAGCTTGCGGGTCTCAATACCAAGATCCTGGACCTGTCCAACGACGTCGTGAAGCGGTCGCAAGAGGCGCAGGCCATCCGAACCGAGGCTGACCAAGCGCCGCGAGGACGTCTTCCGCCTCACGCGCGAGCTTCGGGAGATCCGTGCCGACCACTTCCGCGCGGACGACCTGCAGAAGCGGCTGCGCGATCAACTCGTCCAATTGGATGGAGTCGAGCTCGCCTTGGAGAGCCGAAACAAACAGCTCCGCAGCGACGTTCAGGGAGTTTCGGAACCCCGGTAAGGCGCCCTGCCATTGCGTCTTTTGAGTAGGTTTTAGGGAGCAAGCGATGTCGACTGTCGGGAAGGTCCTGGTCGTCGCGCAGATCGCCTTCAGCGTTTTGCTGATGGCGTTTGCCGCCGGGGTTAGCTCCGTCCAAACCAACTGGAAGCAGCGGGAGCAAACGGCGAGGAAGGAGCTCACCAAGACGAAAACGGACCTCGAGACCGCCCAACAGGAAATTCAGAAGGTCCGCACCGCGCAGGCGGCGTCGGAGAAGACCCTCAAGGACGCGGCCGACAAGGCGCGCGGCGAGGCGGACGCGAGCCGACGACACGAAACAAGCAGCTCCAGGCGCAGTTGACGCAGTCGCGGAGCGGAACTAGAATAACATGCGGGCCGAAGCGGAAATCGCCGGACAGGAGGCGCGGGCCCGCCGCGATGAAGCCGTCAGCATGCGGGAAATCAACGCGCAGCTTCACCAGAGCCGCGACGAACTGATCACGCACAATCGCGAACAAGCCGACAAAATCGTCAATCTCGACCAGGCCGCCAAGACAATGGTCGAGAAGCACAACAAGCTGCTCGAACAAGTACGCGATCCTGCAGAAGTTCATCCGCATCAAGGGATTCGATGCCGATCCCAAGGAGCTGGCCGGGCTGGCGGAACCACCCCCGGTGCGTTGAAGCTGTCGTGCTCAACACGAAAAAGGGGGGCCGCAACGGCAGTGAGCTGGTCGAGATCGGCGCTGGGCAGCGACGTCGGTCTGGCCAAGGGGCACAAGCTGTTCGTGTACCGCGGGCGGGCGGCAAAGGGAAATATCTCGGCATGATCCGCCTCGACATGGTGGATTACCGCACGGCCGTCGGCGTGGTGATTCAGATTCGACCAAAAACGGCGAAATCCAGCGAGGGGACAATGTCACCACGAAGCTCTAAGAAAATCGGCCCGTGCGGAGGGACCGCCCCCGCCCTGGATGTGTACGTCGGCCTTCTCCTGGTTTCCGTCGGCGCGCTGATTGCCGGCATCCTCTGTCTCAAGTTCCAGTTGGACGCCTATCTCTAAGCGGTCGCTGCCACTTGCGATGCAGGGCGGTCGGTCGGGCTGTTCTGGCCGGCCGGAGCCGCTGGTGTCAGGCCGCTCCGAGGCCGTCTTGCACGAATTCGGCCTCTAGCGATACAACGTCGCGGTCTATAAGGGCTTAAGTTCGCCCCGCGCTTTTCATCTTGGTAATGGGGCGTTCAGCGCGCGACGTCCTCGGCTCGGCTTGGGCGTCTCTTCGCACGGACGTTGGCTCATACACGGACGGCACGGATGCTGAGTCGTCTGCGCAACTGGCTCTGCCCCGATCTGGCAATCGACCTTGGGACTGCAAACACGTTGATTGCCGTTCAAGGGCGGGGCGTGATCGTCGACGAGCCCTCCGTGGTCGCGCTGCGAAAAGGGACGCGGCGGGTCTTGGGCAAGGGGACCGCCGTCGGCAAGCTGGCCAAGCAGATGATCGGCCGCACGCCCGATTCGATCACCGCGGTCCGGCCGCTCAAGGACGGCGTCATCACCGACTTCGAGCTGTGCGAGGCGATGCTGCGGTATTTCATCCGCAAGGCGAGCCGCCAATCGGGGGGCCTGCGTCCGCGCGTCGTGATCGCCGTCCCCGGGGGAATCACGCCGGTCGAAAAACGGGCCGTCTTCAATAGCGCCGAACGGGCCGGGAGCCGGACGCGTTTACCTGCTGGAAGAGTCGAAGGCGGCGGGCATCGGCGCGGGGCTGCCGATTTCCGAGCCGATGGCCAGCATGGTCTGCGACATCGGCGGCGGCACGACCGACGTCGCCATTCTCAGCCTGGCCGACGTCGTCGTCAGCCGCTCGATCCGCATCGCCGGCGACGAAATGGACGAGGCGATCGTCGACTACCTGAAGCGGCACTTCTCGCTGCGGATCGGCGAGCCGAGCGCCGAGCACGTCAAGATCGAAGTGGGCAGCGCATTTCCGCTCGAGCAGGAGCTGACGACGGAAGTCAGCGGACTCGACACGATCAGCGGCGTCCCGCGGAAGGCCGTCGTCACCAGTGAAGAGATCCGCGAGGCGCTGCGTCCGCCCATCGAAGCGATCCTGAATTGCATCAAGGCGGTGATTGAGCACTGCAAGCCGGAGCTGGTCGCCGATCTCGCCGACACGGGCCTGGTGCTGACCGGTGGCGGAGCCGCTCTTGCGCGGACTCTCGACGTACATGAACGAGCAGCTCGGAATCCCCGTGCGCGTCGCCGACGATCCGCTGACGACCGTGGCCCGCGGAACGGCGATCTGCCTCGAGCATCTGTCGCACTGGCGCGACAGCCTTGAGACCGATCGACAAGGACGTGTGAGTCGAATCCATGGGCCGGCCGAAGACACGACGGTCGACCCTGCTGACGGCCGCCGCCTTCGTCGCCGCGGCGGCTGGCCTGTTCGTTGCGCCGTCGTGGCTGGATCAGCCGCTCCGCGCGGTCGTTCTCGACGTCGTCGTCTCAGGCCAGGCATTTGCGCATGAGCCGCTATGACGCCTGGCGTGCGCCGTCGGCGCTGTTGCCGACACGATCGCCAGCGCGGCGACGCCAAGTCCGCTGCGACTCCCGTGGACGAACCCCTGTGCAACTTGAAGCAAACATGCCGCCGTCTACGGATCGAGAATCGCCCGGCTCCGCGAGGAGTTGCAGCTTGCCGAGAAATACGGCGTTTCGCCAATCCCCGTCTCCCCGCGCATACGGCCGCTGTCCCGACGGTCGTGCGGGCGGCCCTGGTCAGCCGGCAAACGCTTTCGCAGTGGCACTCGGTCCGTCCCCTCAACCAGGGCCGGAAGGCGGGGATTGCCGATTCGTCGCTGGTTCTGGAGGAGGACCTGCCGCACCTCGATCAGGGAAGCGACGCGGGCGTCGAGCCGGAGCTCGATGTCTTCATCGGACGCTGCGTGGTAGGACGGATCGCCTCCGTCGGACGCTGGACGAGCACGCTGGAATCGATCACCGATCCTCATTATCGCGCCTTGGTGCAGATCGTTCGGCCGACCGATCAAGGCGGATCGTTCGGCACGGAGGGAATCCTCGTCGGCCAGGGGAATGGACTGTGCAAGTTGACCGATGTGCCCACGACGGAGACGGTGCCGCGTGGGGGATGAAGTCTACACGAGCGACCGTGACGGGCGCACCCGCGTTCCCTTGTATTACGGGCGGAGTCCGGAGCGTCGAAGAAGCCGGCCGCCACTGGGACATTACCGTCGAGCCGGCCGTGAAGGCCGGCGAATTGAAGTCGGTCGCCGTGCTCAAGCTGCCGCCGAGCTTTGCCAGGACTGTTGGCCGAATGAACCGAACGATGATGAGATTGGTCTTTTTATCGCTGCTGACGGCAGTGGCCTTCCTGCTCGAGCCGATCGTGAGCTCGGAGGTCGCCAGCGCGACGATCCGCCCCGATGTGCTGCTGATCCCGTTGGTTGTGGCCGTCGTCGCCTGGCCGGGGTCGGTCGGCTGTGGTTTGGGGCGGTTTTATCGGACTTGTTTGCGACTGTCTGACGGGGCCGTCCCTGGGACCGCAAATGGCCGCCTTCTCGCTCGTGGCGGCGATTGTCAGCCTCGCTGCGCCACGGCCGAAGTCGATGGTTGGAATTTTCCTGCTCTCATTTGGCTGCACGGCTGCCGCGGAGACGGCTTTCGTCGGCAATTCGTCTCGCGCTCGATGGCCGCCCGCTTGTTGCCGTCCCGGCCGCAGCCCAGGTTGCCGGCACGTCTTTGACCACGGCGACTTTTGATCAGCGGCACGTGGCTTGTGGCTCGACGATTGACCAGGCCGCTCGCGCGACGCCGGGTCGACGCCGCCGAACGAATCGTTTCCATTGGCTGGCAGCGAACCGCGGATTGATTGCCATGCGAAATCGCGCCATCAACGTCTTCTCCGAAGGCACGCGGCCGGGCGGGCCTCGACTCGGCCTGGCACGTGGACGAGCATCCGGCCGGCCGGCTCGTATGGCTGTTCGTGGCGATCGCGTTGCCGCTTGCGGCTCGTGGCGGCCCGCCTCGTGCAGTTGGAGTGTTGGCTCCTCGACGATTACGTCGCGTCGTTCGAGACGACCACGGAGAGTCTACGAATCCGTTCCCAGCCTGGACGGCCGCATTTATGGCGAGCGACGGCCGCGTCCTCGCCGAGGACGTCGAGCGGGACAACATCCGCGTTCATTACCGCTGGCTCGAGGATCCTCCCGACCGCACGTTGGCTCCAGCAGCAGGCCCTCTCGAAGTTGCCGCGGATCGAGCGCCGCAACCGCGCGCGCGTCGAAGCCGAGAAACGCCGCGTCCTCGGCTCGGCGCGACGCGATGTGGAAGCGGCTCGTCCGAACTCGTCGGGCATCTCGCCGGCCGAATTGGCCGCGAAGAGTCGGCCATTCAGAAACGCGTCGAGCACATCGCGGAACATCGTCGCCCGCCGGCACGACGGGCCGGACGGAGAAGCGGCTGCCGATTCGACACGGAGCCAAGGCGGCCCGTCCGCTGGCGCAACGCGTCTGGGAGACTGTTATCGCCGCGCTTGACCACGCCTCCGCGGCGCGAGGAACGCGAACCGATCATCGTCCGCGAAGAGCTGGACTATCACGCCGTCGTGGACGACGTGCCGCTGGCCGTGCGGGCCGAGATCGAGGCCCATCCGCGCTGGTTTCCCGGCGTTCGCGTCGGCAGCACGTCCCGCCGCGTCTACTACGACAGCGGCCTGGCCCCGCACGTCATCGGCGCACGGCGTGCCCGTCACGGACGACGACTTGGCCCATCGTGTCTCGCCAGCCGGCAAGCCCGCTCTGGCAACGACGACCCGCTTGACTATCGGCCGGGCGATCGGATCGGCCGCACGGGGTCGAAGCGTCGTACGATTCGTGTCTCCGTGGACTGCGCGGCCTCCGCAAGCTCGTCCGCAACCGCTACGGCGAAATCGTCCGCGAGGAGATGATTCGCTCGCCGCGTCCGGGCGGCAATGTCGAGCTGACGCTTGAATGCGACCGTCCAACGGAAGATGGAGCAGCTCCTCGACGCGATTCTTGCGGGCAAAGGCCCGAGCGACGTCCGAGGCAACGACGACGCTCTCGCCCGACGGGCGGCTGCGTCGTGGCCCTGGATGTGCAGAGCGGCGCCGTGCTCGTGGCCGCCGGCGCACCGCGGTTCGATTTCGGCTCCTCGGCCGTCCCCGACGCGCAGACCTGGAAGCGGCTCACCGACGATCCGCGGCATCCGCTGTTTCATCGGGCCATCCAGATGGCCCTTCCGCCCGGATCGGTCTTCAAGGTCCTCTCCGCCGTCGCCCTCCTCGAGAGCCGGCGGATCGACCCCGACGTGCGTTATGACTGCCGCGGGTATCTCGACCGGCCCGACCGCTTTCGGTGTCTCATCTACACGCAACGGGGCGTCGGACACGGTCCGGTCGACCTCAGCGACGCTCTCAGCCGGTCGTGCAACGTCTATTTCTTCCATGCGGCCGGCGTGATGGGCCCGCAGCCGATTGTCGAATGGGCCCGCCGATTCGGCATCGGTCGGCCGACGGGCGTCGACCTTCCCTTCGAACACGGCGGCAACCTGCCAGAGCCGGATTCCGCCGCGACGGGTCGAGGGACACAAATCGAGCCGGAAGCGGCTGGCACATCGCCGACACTCGCTCGCTGGCGATCGGCCAGTCGAGCCTGACCGTCACGCCGCTGCAGATCGCCCGAGTGATGGCGGCCATCGCCAACGGCGGCTATCTGGTCACGCCCGTTCGTCGCGCGCAAAGCCGGCCCGCAGCTTGCCGACGACGATGCCGGCCCCGCGTTCTCGCGCCGGCAGCCGATCCCCGGCCTGTCCGAAGGGACGCTTGGCGCGAATTCGGGCCGCGCTGGTAAACGCCGTGGCACATCCGACAGGCACGGGCTACAAGACGGTCCGCTCACAGAAGATCGCGATCGCGGGCAAAACGGGCACGGCCCAAGTGAGCGCGCGGCCAGGCCGATCACGCCTGGTTTGCCGGCTACGCTCCCGGCCGACAAGCCGCGGATCGCTTTCGCCGTCGTGCTGGAACACGCCGGCTCCGGCGGCAAAGCCGCCGGCCCTGTCGCCCGCCAGCTCGTCGAAGCCTTTCTGGCCGACGGCGTGCTGGAGCCGGCGCGCATTACCATGCGGGAATAGTTCGCACGGCGACATCGACTGTCAGTCGCCGACGCTTCGGCTGATTTGATAAGCTACTCGATGAACGCGGTTGGGCGCCGGCCAAGACGACTCACCACCAGACGCCCCCAGCGAAATCAGCAGGAGCCATCCGATGGGCGAAGCCGCCGAGCATCTAGTTCAATCGCAAGAGTGCCGCGCCCGCGTTGATCCAGGCGATGCAGGAGCTGGCCGAACGCAGCGGACGGCGGCCGGAAGAGATGGACCAGATGCGGTTGGGCGACGCCTACGATCTGGCGGTCGCGATCTACGGCGAGAACCTGCCCGAGTATTGGCAGATCTGGAACAGTTGGAACATTCTCCCCGACACGCCGGCCCCGATGGGCGATCTGTGATCCGCGCGGGCGGGGCGGGCGTTTGAAGGAAATTGATGGGCATGGTCCGTCGCGTGGTTTTGGCGATGAGCGGAGGTGTCGACAGCTCGGCCTCCGCCGTGCTTGCTCAAGCGGCAGGGCTACGAGGTCATCGGCCTCTTCATGCGGTCCGGCGCGACGGAAGAGACCGTCTGTGCCACCAGCGGCAGCTCGCTCGCCTGCCGATTCTCGCGTCCGCCCCCGGAAATGCCGCGGCGGAGGGGAAATGGCGAGCCGCCGGTCGGCGGCACACAAGCAGGGATGCTGCAGCGCCGTCCGACGCCGCCGATGCTCGCCGCGTGGCCGACCTGCTCGACATTCCGTTTTACGCGCTCAATTTCAAGGAGGCTTTTGGACGGATCAAGGACTACTTCGCCGACGAATACCTGGCCGGCCGCACGCCCAACCCGTGCGTGATGTGCAATAATTGGCTGAAGTTCGGCAAGTTGTGGGAATTCGCCCAGCAGGTCGAAGCCGACGCCATCGCCACGGGACATTACGCCCAGGTGCGGCCCGTCGCCGGACGAAGACCGGCCTGCCCTCGTGCAGGGGGCCGACCGGTCGAAGGACCAGTCGTACGTCCTCTTCGGGATCGCGCGGAACCTGCTCGACCGGGTCATTTTTCCCGTGGGCGGATACGAAAAGCCGGCAATCCGCGAGCTGGCCCGCGAGGCCGGTCTGCGCGTCGCCGACAAACCCGACAGCCAGGAGATTCTGCTTCATCCCCGACAACGATTACGCCGCCTTCATTCGCCGCTACCGTCAAGCGGAGGAGACCTCCGGCGAGCTTGTCGACACGGCCGGGAACGTTCTGGGCCGGCACGACGGATATCACCACTTCACGATCGGCCAGCGGCGCGGCCTGGGCGTCACCTTCGGTTCGCCTCGGTTTGTCGTCGCCATTCGAGCCGGACACAAAGCGGGTCGTCATCGGAACGCAGGAGGATCTGGCACGCCGGGACCTCGAAGCGGATGGTCTGAATTGGCTGGTGCCTCTCGTCCCGGCGCAGTTCACCTGCCGCGCGAAAATCCGCTACCGCCACGCCGCCGCTGCGGCCGAGGTTTTTGTCGACGGTGATCAGATTCGCGTCTCGAGTTTGCGGAACCCCAATACGGCGTCACCCCCGGCCAGGCGGTGGTCCTGTACGACGGCGACCGCGTTCTCGGGCGGCGGCTGGATCCGCTGATTGGAGCCGGGCGCCGATCCGCTTTATTGCTGTAACCATCGCGGATGGTCGGCGCCGCGGTTTTCCAGGCCGCGCGTGAGCAGACGCTGATTCGCACCGTCGGCATCCATCACCCAGATCGCGGGCGGGCTGCCGGTCGCCGCTCTGCAGAACACGATCTGTCGACCATCGGGCGATTCGCTCGAGCGGAAGTCCCAGACCGGCGGCTCGTTGTGCGTCAGGCGGGTCACGTGGCCGTTGGAGGGATCGAGGCGGCAGATTTCGGTCCCACCACGGGCCAGTCTCCGGTTTGAAGTCGCGGTTGAAGTGGTCGACGTCGGGCCGGTTTGGCTGGAACTCCCAGGCGACTCTCGAATTCGGCAATGCGCGCGGGAAGAGGATCTTGCCGTCGGGAGTCCAGGCGGGCACATTCGAGCCGCCGCCGCGGGTCTTCGGATCGCCATAAGTCGCGGCGAACCACATCGCCCCGCCGGTCGTCAGGACGCGGTGCTCGGTGCCGTCAGCCCGCCCGACGCACACGTCGGCCCAATCGTGGCCAGGGTTCTTTTGAGGCACGCAATCGACATAGAGGATCCACTTTCCGTCCGGCGACCAGCTGGTGCCGAAGTAGAGATGTCCGGGCTTTGCCGCGACGAGGACGCGGTGTTTCCCGTCCAGATCGCAGGTCCAGACCTGGTATCCCTGGGAGCTGGAGAGGTGGAAGGCCACGCGGCGACCGTCGGGGCTCAGGCTGAACCCGTAAGGCATTCCTTCCGCTGCGCGGGTGAATTCGCGGGCGTCGGTCCCATCGAGGTGCATGCTGTACATCTGGCCCACCATGTTGCGGACGACCTGCACCAGGATGCGATCCTCTCCGACCAAGGCCGCCGGCGTCTCGAAAGGTGCCAGCCGATTCTTCGCACAAATCTCCCGTGAGCGAACCGCTCTTGAGATCATACACCCAGATGTGCGTGGGCGTTTGCGAGTAGTATTGCGAAAACGGTCGCCCCGGCCCGTCGCGTCGTGGCTCCATGCTCAGAAAGACGACGCGCCGCCCGTCCGCGAAACTCGGCCCCGGCTGCCACGTCGCCTGCTTCGGAACCTTGAAATCGAAGTACTTGAGGCCCGTGCCGTCGGCGTTGACGAGGGCCGGTCTTGCCCTGCGAGGTAAAGAATAGTCGGCCACTGCGCGCAGCGGGCCTGCTCGTCGGGGCTTCGGCCCGCGCTCTTGAGCCGGAGACAATTGCCAGCGCGAGAGCGCCGTCAGAGCGACAATCGTGCGACCAGATCGTCTACGTGCGAACATGCTGCATCGACCCCCTCATCCCATCGACCATTAGAGACTCAATCCGTTTTGGACACAGCCGGCGTCTGAACGTGTTCCGGACGAAATCCCATGCCGACCACACGGGCCGGGATGCGCCGCAGGACAGGAAAGCGTCGCAGCAGGCGCAGCGGCAAGGGGAGCCTCAGTTGCTCTCCGCCGGCCAGGACGCGGCGGATGACACGGTTTTGCACAAAGACCTGTAACCGTTGCGTCATGCGCGTCGGGAACTGGCGTCGCCGTTGAACTTTGCGAAAGTCGTTGGTTGTCACAGCACCGTTTCGCAGGGGACCCGCCAGCAGGTTGGCTGCCGCGACGGCGTCCTGGATGGCGAGGTTGATGCCGACGCCCCCCACGGGCGACATCGCATGGGCCGCGTCGCCAATGCACAGCAACCCTTCTCGGTACCAGCGGCGGAGGCGATCGATGCAGACCGTCAACAACTTGATGTCATCCCAATCGTGCAACTCGGCGACGCGGTCGCGCATAAAGGGCACGATTTCGACGATGGCCTCGCGGAAGGATTCCAATCCTCGTTGACGAATCTCGTCGCTCCCCCCTTTGTGAATCACGAAACCGCACTGCCAGTAGTCCTCGCGGTTCAGCATGATCAGAATCCGGCCGCGATGGAAGTAACCCAACGTCTGCTCGGGGTCGTCGGGACGGCGGGAGAGCCGCATCCACAGCACGTCGATCGGCGAGCCGAAGTCGTCGACTTCGAGCTTGGCCAGCGCACGCACGGTCGAGCGGCGGCCGTCGGCTCCGATCGTAACCCGGGCAAGCACCTCGAGCGAGCGTCCGCCGCTGTTGGCCCGCACACCGACCACGCGTCCTTCGTCTTCGAGGATTCCGACCACCTCGCATTCCATTCTCAAATGGAACGTCGGGTACTGCCGGGCGTGGTCCGATAGGAAATTCAGAAAGTCCCACTGCGGCATCAAGGCGATGTAGCGACAGTGCGTCGGCAGATGCGTAAAGTCGGCGACCGTGATCTTCTCGCTGCCGACGTATCCGCCGATCTCCTTGACCACCTGGTGCGGCCGTTTGAGGAACTCTTCGAGCAGGCCCAGCTCATACAGCACTTCGAGCGTCGAGGGATGGATCGTGTCCCCGCGAAAGTCGCGAAGAAAATCGGCGTGCTTTTCGAGCACGGCCACCTCGACTCCCGCGCGGGCCAGCAGGTAGCCGAGCGTCATGCCCGCCGGCCCGCCCCCGGCGATGCAGCAGCCGACGCTCAGTTTTTCGACGGTTGAATCGGACATCAGCCGTCCCCCGGCAATGGGCTGCGGTTGCTTGCATCGCCGAGAAATCGGTTGTACGGTCGTTTCATGGTTGTCCGCGTCTATGCCGTCGAGCAGCCCGATTTGCCGCCGTTCGGAATGCCCGACCGGTTCCGGCATGATATCACGTATTTTGTCACGTCTCCCGGTGAGCAGCGGCGCGCCGGCCAGCCTGGCGGAGGGAGAGTGGTGGGTGCGGCTCGAGGATGCCCGTGATATCTACGACGGCGGGACGATCCGCATCGTCTCGCCGCTCGACAGCGCCAGCACCTCGGAACTGGAAATCACGGAAGAGCAAGAGGGGTGGCTGCGGTGGATGATCGAAAACCGGATCGAGCGCGTCAGGCTGGCATGATTGACTGGGTCTTCCTCGACGTCGGCAACGTCCTCTTCAACGACGATCCGCAGAATTATCAGGCCTATCGCTTTGTGTATGAGGCGATTCGCGGCCGCCATCCCGACTATTCGTTCGATGCGATGCTGGCCGAGCGCGAAGCGTGGGCCAAAACCGGCGCCGACTTCATCCTCTCGAAGATCGTGCGTCCGCTCCTTCCGCCGGCCGAAGGGAAGGCGATTTTCACGCCGCTCCGTGAACACCTCATCGAGACCTACGATCGGAACAACCTGCTCAACGACGGCGCGGTCGAAGTTCTCAAGGAGCTGCGGTCGCGCTGGCGGCTTGGGGATCATCGCCAACCAGCCCCCGGAATGCCGGCAGTGCCTCGTACGCCGCGGGCTGCTCCCGTATTTCGACGTCGTCGCCATCAGCGACGAATTGGAGCTGCACAAGCCCGACCCGCGGCTCTATCAATGGGCCATCGCCCAATCCGGCTGCGACCCGTCGCGCGACCGTGATGATCGGCGACCGGCGCGACAACGACATCGCGCCGGCCAAGAGCGAGTCGATGCGGGCGGTCCTCATCCAGTGGCCCAATTGCCGCAGCAAGGGCTGGAACCCCGAAGATCCGTCTGGCGCAGGCGTTTCTCGACTCGTGCGACCGCATTCCGCTGTTTTCGGCCGTGCCGGTCGGGCCGGAACCGGATGCGACGGTTCCGACGTTGCACGCCCTCTCGGCTGTCGTCAGCTCGCTGAACGGAATGGCTTAGAGCGATTCCCCTCCAGACGGAGCGGTCCCGTGGGAAACTGCCGGTAAATACAAGACTTTCAGGGCGTCACGGAAGTGCTCGCAGCACTAGACATTGGACACGAAGGCGTCGGTGACCTTTTGAGTCGCGTGAGAAACCGGTGCGATCTGCTCCTCGGCCAGGCGCAATTGGCCGCAGGCGGCGTCGATGTCGGCGCCCTTGCGCTTGCGGACCGTTGCGGCGATGCCGGCCTCCGTCAGGATGTCGACAAAGGCCGTCGTCCGGGCGGGCGAGGGGTCGGCGAAGGGGAGTTCGCTGATCGCGTTCATCGGGATCAGGTTGACGTGCGCGCCGCGTCCTGCGAGCCGCTTGGCCAATTCGCGCGCCTGTTCCATTCCGTCGTTGAGGCCCCCCAGCAGCACGTACTCGAACGTCACGCGGCGCCCCGTTTGACGAAGATAGTCGTCGGCCGCCTCGAGGATCGCCTCGATGCCGATCCGCACGTTGACCGGCACGAGCCGGTTGCGCAGCTCGTCGTTCGGAGCGTGCAGCGACACGGCCAGGTTGAACGGCTTCCCGTACCGGGCCAGCTCGCGGATTTTCTCCGGCAGTCCGACCGTGGAGATCGTGATGCGGCGGGCGCCCAGGCCGAGAGTGCCTTTTTCGTTGAGCGTTTCCATCGCGGGCAGGAGCGCCTTGAGGTTGGCCAGCGGCTCTCCGATGCCCATCACCACGACGTTCGTGATGCGTTCGTCAGGCCCCATCAGGCGATCCAGCCGCAAGACCTGTTCGAGGATCTCTCCGTGAGACAAGTTGCGTTTTAAGCCGAGCAGGCCGCTCGCGCAAAACACGCATCCCATGGCGCAGCCGACTTGCGTGCTGAGGCAGACGGTCCGCCGGTCCGGCTCGCGCATCAGGACGCATTCGATATGGCTGCCGTCTTGGAGCCGCAACAGCAGCTTTTCCGTGCGGTCGCTGGCGACCTGGTGCCGCACAATCTCCGACGCGAAGAGCCGAAAATCCTCTGCCAAGGCAGCGCGCAGCGGCTTCGGGAGATCGTGCATCCGCTCGAAATCACCGACGCGCTTTCCGAAAATCCACCGCCGGATCTGGTCGGCCCGGAACGGAGCCTCCCCGCGAAGGCGGCACCATTCGGCCAATTCGCCGCGCTCCAAATCGGTCAGGAGACGTTTTTGGTCCGGTCCGGACATCAATTCCCTCAGCATCCAACCACCAGGCGCCATTCTACTCCGTCAACGCTCGTCGAAGGTAATGACCGGCCGGACAACGCTCGCGCACGTCCGAATGTCGACCACAAAGAAGCGGGAATGGTTAACAAGCAAGACGGTTTCCCTCAAATGGCGGCTTGCCGCTGGAAAGCCGCAGCCCGAGATTGGCGCACGCGCCGCCAGAAGTGGCAGACGCGAGAAGGCGATTCCTCATTTGCCGAAACTTGCCGCCACTTCCACCAGCGTGCGGACCATACAGCCGGTCCCGCCCCCTTCGCGATACGGCTTCGAAGAGGCGGCGAAGGCCGGGCCGGCGATGTCGAGGTGCACCCACGGCTTCTTTGTCGACGAACTTCTCCAGGAACTTGGCGGCGGTGATCGCCCCTCCCGCACGGCTCCCAGTGTTCTTCATGTCGGCGACGTCGCTTTTGAGCTGCTCGGAGAAGTAATCGAACATCGGCAGCTGCCAGACGTCTTCGCCGGCACGCTTGGCCGCCGCCAGGACCTGGTCGCACCAAGGCTGGTCGTTGGTGAAGACGCCGGCGACCTCGTCGCCCAGCGCCACGACGCACGCGCCGGTGAGCGTCGCCAGGTCGATGAGGCAGTCGGCCCCCTCGTCGACCGCGTAGCTCAAGACGTCGGCCAGGACGAGCCGCCCCTCGGCGTCTGTGTTGTTGACCTCGATCGTCGTTCCGCTCGCGGGCCGTCAACACGTCGCCCAGCTTGTACGAATTGCCGCTGATCATGTTTTCCACCAGGCCCATGTAGCCCATGACGTTGACGGGCAGCTTGAGCCGGGCGATGGCGATCATCGCCCCCAACACCGTGGCGGCGCCCGCCATGTCGCACTTCATGGTCAGCATGCCGTCGGTGGGCTTGATCGACAGCCCGCCGCTATCGAAGGTGACCCCTTTGCCGACGAAGGCGAGCCGCGGACTGTCGTTCGCCGGCCGCCGTCGTATTCCAGGACGACCAGCCGCGGCGGCCGCTCGCTCCCCTGGCCGACGGCCAGCAGGGCGCCCATTTGCTCCTGCTTCAGCCAGCTTCGTCGAAGACGCCGCAGTCGAGTCCGAAGTCCTGTGCGAGCTCTTTGGCCCGCTGGGCGAAGCTTTCCGGATAAATGTCCTGGCCGGACGGTTGACCAGCTCGCGGACGACGTTCATCGCTTCGCCCAGGATCTGGCCGCGTCGTGCGGCCGCCTCGACTTGTGCGCCATTGGCCGCGCGGGCGACAACGATCGCCAGATTCTCGATCGGAAACCGCGACGGCTCGGCCTTGTAAATCCCCTGGCCCATGCTTCCGACGGCCGCGGCCACGGCGATCGTCTGGACGAGTTCGGACACGCCGACCGGCGTTTGGCCGACTCAGGCGTCCCGTCGATCGGCGGCACGGCAATGGCGACGGTCGCCGCACTTCTTTTCGGAGATGTTCCGCACGGCCGTCAGGCACGCCCTTCTCAAAGCGCGGGACCGTGAAATCCGCCGGCTTTCCCAGCCCCACGAGCAGCAGCCGCTTTGCGGCCAGCGGGCCCGCATCGCGGATCGGCAACGAGCTCGGCCTGCTTGCCGGTCAGGTCGCCCGCTTCGCGCAGGCGGGTGAGGCGGCCGCCCGAGGCGTGTCGAGCTCGATAGACGGTCCGGAAGATTCCGCCTCCTCGGGGACGCCGACGATCAGCCAATCGGCCTCGCTCGACTGCCAAGGTGTTGTGACAACTCGGATGTTCATCGGCGTCTCCTTCTGCCCGGCTCAATCGCGCGGCGCGGGCACCGGCCGCGTGCGGCAATCCTGGAATTTCGCTCAACTCGACTTATGATTCCACGAGGCGCACCATTCGACAAGTTCTCCACCCTCGACCGGCCGTCCTTGCAGCGAAAAAATCGAAAGCGGGATTCGAACCAACAATGCCAAGCGTCAAGTTCGTCAACGAGAAGAAAACCATCGAAGTTCCGCCGGGGGCCAACCTGCGGCGGGAGGCCCTCAAGGCGGGCATCGAGCTGTATCCGGGCATTCACAGAGTTTTCAACTGCCACGGATTGGGTCTGTGCGCCAGTTGCTGCGTCAAAATCAAAAAGGGAAAAGAGAACGTCAGCCCGCAGACATTCCGCGAACGCCTGCGTATGATTCTCGGCATGTTCACCTCGGCCGCCCGCAAGGGGCACGAGGACGAGCTTCGGCTGGCCTGCCTGACGCGGGTGCTGGGCGACATCGAAATCGAGACCAAGCCGGACATCATGAACCTGCACGGCGAACGATTCTGGGGCTGATGGACAATTGAGCGACCGACCACAAACCCTTGGGCAGTTGCGCGCCAGCGGATGGCAATCCGTCGGCGTCAAACACGAGATGCGGCGGAACCTGCTGGCCAAGCTCCGACGCGGCGAAACGCTGTTTCCCGGAATTATCGGCTACGACGAGACCGTCATTCCCCAGGTCGTCAACGCGGTTCTCTCGGGCCACGACCTGCTCTTTTTGGGACTGCGCGGCCAGGGAAAGACCCGCATGCTGCGAATGCTCGTCGACCTGCTCGACGACGCGGTGCCCATCGTCGCAGGTTCCGAGATCAACGACGATCCCTTTGCCCCCCTCTCGAAATATGCCCGCGACCTGGTCGCCGACAAAGGGGACGCCTGCCCGATCGAATGGATCGGCCGCGACCGCCGCTATCACGAAAACTTGCCACCCCGACGTGACGATTGCCGACCTGATCGGCGAGGTCGACCTGATCAAGCATGCCGAGGGACGCCACCTCTCGAGCGAAGACGTGATGCACTTCGGGCTGATCCCCCGCACCCACCGCGGCATCTTCTGCATGAACGAGCTCCCCGACCTGAGCCCGAAGATTCAGGTCGGCCTGTTCAACGTGCTCGAAGAGCGGGACGTGCAAATCCGCGGTTTCACCGTGCGGCTGGCCCTCGATGTGTGCATGGTCTTCAGCGCCAACCCCGAGGACTACACGAACCGCGGCCGGATCGTCACGCCGCTCAAGGACCGCATCGGCTCGGTCGTCCGCACGCACTACCCGCTATCGCGGGAGCTGGGAATGCAGATCACCGATGCCAACGCCTGGAGAGACCGGGACGAACGGGCCGCAGGTCGCCGTGCCTAAGTTCCTCAAGGAAATCGTCGAAGAGACATCGCGGCTGGCCCGCACCAGTCCGCATGTGAACCAGGCCTCCGGCGTCAGCGTGCGGATGTCGATCGCGAACTACGAGAACCTGATTTCCAACGCCGAGCGGCGGGCCCTCGTCGCTCGGCGAAGCAGCGGGCCGTCGCACGGGTCAGCGACCTCGTCGCCCTGGTCGGCAGCTCGCGCGGCAAGATCGAGCTCAACATGACCGAAGAGACGGGCGAGGAGGACAAGCTGCTGGGCCGAATCGTCGAGGAGGCCGTCAAAAGCATCTTCGACCAGCACTTCGACCCGAAGCAGTTCCGCAACATCGTCGAGTATTTCGAATCGGGCAACACGCTGGAAGTCGGCGACCGGGTGCCGGCCGCGGAGATCCTCAAGCGGATCGACGCGGTGCGTGAGTTCCGCAAACAGGTCGGCAAATCGGCGGGCGAACTCGATCCGGAGATCGCCGCAACGCCGTTGCGGCCGCAATTGGAAGCCAGCGTCGCCGAGTTCATTCTCGACGGCCTGTATTGCCACAACCGCCTCAATAAGAAGCAAAAGAGCGGCACGGCGAGCTACGGCCGTTAAGTCCCCGTGCCGGCGTTGCGGCGTCGTCTCGCGGGGCTCGCGCCTGGCTATGCTTCGGCGCCACGTGCCAATCGATGCCGTGAATCCGTTGGCCCGTTAGTTGCTGTCGAGCGTGGCCGCGTTAGGCTAAAGGCTGCCCTCGAGATCGGGTCGTCGCAGAATCAGGCATGGTCATCGAGTGAAACACAGGCCTCCTTTCGTTTCCGGCCGTAAGCCGCAGCCCGTCTCTCGGATTTTCCAGGACCGGTCTCTCGGATGCGGGCCTGGCAGCAGAACGCGAGCGAAGAGAGCGGACGATCATCTGGCTGCTGGCCGGTCTCGCCGCGATTCGCGTATTTGTGTCTTTGCGCGAGCTTTCCCTTTTTCAATAACGTCGATGAGCTGTACCACTTTGATCTGGTCGTCAAATATTCGCACGGGGAGGTGCCGCGACGCCTGGTTCCGATTTCGCAAGAATCGGCACGGTACATCATTCTGTATGGCACGCCGGAATACCTTTCCGGACCGCAGAAATTTCCTGATGGACGGATTCCGCCGCCGACGTGGACCTATCCCCCGAAGCAGATTCGCGCCGCAGTTGCCTCTTGCTCTTCGCAATTGGCGATCCGACATCAACCACGAGGCCACGGAGCCGCCGCTCTACTATGCGCTGGCGGCGCTTTGGCTGCGATTGGGGCAAGCGTGCGGGATGGACGGCGGATTTCTGCTCTACTGGATCCGATTTCTGAATCCGTTCCTTGCTGGGACGCTCGTTTGGATCGGTTTTCTTGCCGCCCGGCTCGTTTTTCCCGAGCGATTGTTGCTTCGTTTGGGAGTTCCGGCGCTCTTGGCGTTTTTCCCGCAGGACATTTTCTATTCGATTCAAAGCGACGTGCTGTCGCCGGTCGCTGTTTGGGCTGGCGTTTTTTGGCGTGGTGAAATGGCTGCGCAGCGACTCGCCGGGGATGCGGTCTGGCTGTTGCTTACCGGCGGATCGCTCGCGGCGGCCGGACTCATCAAGGGAGCCAACTGGCCGCTGGTGGCTGTGGCGGTCGCAGCGTTCCTGCTGTTTCATGCCGTGCGTCTGGCCAGGATTGGCAAACTGGCCGACACGTTGCCGGCGACGGCCTTGCTGGCAACTTGCGTCGCGTTGCCTCTTGGTGCTTGGCTCGTGCGGAACGCGTACGTTGTGGGCGACATCACGGGGACCGCGGAAAAGACGCATTCGCTGGGCTGGACACGGAAGCCGCTCGGCGATTGGTGGCGTCATCCGATCTTCACGCCGCAGGGGCCTTTGGTGAGTTCTGGTCGGAGCTGATGGCCAGTTTCTGGCGAGGCGAATTCGTGTGGTTCGGTCACCGGCTGGCTTCCCCGGTCATGGACACCTTCTACTGGGTTTCATCGCTCGTGCTACTCGGTATTCGCCTTGGCGAGTCTGATTCCCGGACGAAGAGGCGTGACGCCGTCGGAGCGCCAGGCGCTTGGCTTTGCGCTGGCCAGTTTCGCGGCGTCGGTCGCATTTCTGGCAATCACGTCGATGGCGTTCGACTTCGGCGCCTGTTTTTATCCGTCGCGTGCGCACCCGTTCTTCACCTCCGGGCGCTTGATTACCGGCGCACTGATTCCGTTCGTCATCTTGTACGTTCACGGCCTTGACCGGGTGCTGGCCCGAATGAAAAGCGATTGGCCCGGGGCTCCTCATCCTGGCGAGCATCATCTTGTTCATCACGGTCTCCGAACTCGATTTGAATTCTCCCGCCTTCGCCAGCGCCTATAACTGGTTCGGCCTCTGGTCGGGCCCGTCGCCCGGATAATGGCCCAATCGTTGCCAATCCGCTCGTCTGGCCGGTAAGAAAGAGGCTCCGGCAACCCGCCACTCGAGGACATTGGAGACGGAGACATGCTCAAAGGCATTCCCCCGCTGGTTTCGCCCGATTTGATGCATCTGCTTGATGAAGATGGGGCATGGCGACGAGATCGTGATCGCCGACGGGAACTTTCCGGGCGATTCGAAGGCGCAGCAAATTGTGCGGACCGACGGGCTGGGGGTGCTCGAAGTCCTCGAAGCCGTGCTGAAGTTCCTGCCGATCGACAAGTTTGTCGATGATCCCGTCACGGTGATGAAACCTGTCAACGCCAAGGATCCGGAACCCCCGATCTGGAAGAACTTTCGCCGCCTGCTCGAAATGAACGAGGGGCGGCGAATCGAGCTGACGCCGATCGAGCGGTTCGAGTTCTACGAGAAGGCCGAGGCGGCCTACGCGATCGTCGCCACCAGCGAATCGGCCCTCTACGCCAATATCATCCTGAAAAAGGGCGTCGTGACGCCGCAGGCGTGATCGGCTCGAGTATCGCCCCGTCATTCCGGAACGAACGCCCGGACGGCGGTTCGTGAACCTGGGGCCTCTGCGTCGACTTTTTTAACTGAAGCGGCTTCTCCGATTGTGTCGATATTGAGGACAACGCGCTCGTATTCGCGCGCGGAGTCCGCAAGGATGCGATGGTGAAGCTGCGTCTTTTTCCGGCACTTTTTGCCGTTCTACTCGCGCCGGGCTGCGTGATGGTGCAGCTCGGGGTGACCAACCCGATCCCCGGCCTCTCGACGGTCGCGGTGGCGCCCTTTCTCAACCTGAGTGCCGAGAACGGGCCGTCGACGGACGGCGATTCGCCCTGGCTTACGCCAGCGAACTGCAGAAAGTCCCCGGCTTTGAGGTGATTCCCGTCGGCGTCACGGAAGTGGCGATGGTCGACGGGAAAATCGATCTCAATGACGTGGATGAAGTGCTGAAGCTCGCCAAGATTCTGCGGGTCGACGCCGTTGTCGTCGGGGCCGTCACGGAGTATTCACCGTATTATCCGCCCCGGATCGGCATGACCGTGAACTGGTATTCGCCCCGGTCGTGGTCGTTCTATCCGGGAATCCAGACGGAGCCGGCCAGCCCGGCCAGCAATTCAATAGCGTGGGACAAGCAACGGCTGCAGGATTGGCGGGACTACCAAAAGCAGCTCGACGAACAATGTGCTCCGGAAACGCCTGGTCTGGCTGCGGACTTACCACTGTTTCCAGCGTTGGCCCGTCAGTCCGCAACTTCTATGGCGAGCCCTCCCTCGCCCGATCCGAGAACGCTTCCGGCATCGTTTACCGGGCCCAATCGCCGGCCCCCGTCCCCGGCGGGGAGCCCGCCATTCGCTTCTCAAACCGACGGCCGAATCAGCCCCTTTCCGGCGACGAAATTCAGACGCTGGTGAAGATTCCCCACTACCAGGAACCGCAGGGCACGCCTGAGGTCATCCGCGTCGTGATGACGCCCGACGACCGCGATTCGCGGCTTTCAGACGGGGCGATTCGCCATATCGACTCTTGCCGCCGCCAGCCCCCGCAGGCCTCCAACCGGTCCTCGCCGAGTCCAGGAGCCTCCGAACGGAGCTCCGCCTCGGCGTTCCCACTCCGCCGGAAGTCGGTGCGCCGGCTCCCTTTCCGGGCGAGTCGCCGTCCCCCCCGGTGGCACCCGAGAAAACGCCGATGGGGTTGCCCATGGACGAACTCCCGTTCGGACCGGAGCCTCCCGCGACTTAAGACCTGTTCCGCTCTCTCCGGCCAGTCCGGACCTCGATCAGCCGCCGGCCGAAACGGAAGGCCAAAGCCGCCGATCCGCGATCCCGCCCTCGCGCCGCTGTCCGCCGCAGCCCAATCCGTTCAATGTGCCGCAGCCCATTCAGCCCTGGCAGTCGAATCCCCGTCTGCCCCTGATGTCGTACACCCGCGTCTTCGACGGGGCCGATGGCGACCTGGTGGCGGCCTTGCGCGATTACGTTGAGTTGAACGGTGATCTCCGCAGCGGCGGCTGGGAGGGATACCTGCACCGCAGCGACGATTTCATCCGCTTCACCTCCTACCGCATGATCCTGGAAATGCTTTCGCTGCACGGCGGCGAGGGAAAGCACCGAATGATCTTCAAGTTCCGAAAATACAGATAGCCGCTCACCCCGAACCGGCCGATATCTGAAACAGTCGAATCGGTTCCGGGTCGTTCTGGGAGGCTGACCAGCGTGGAACGCGGCATGAATGTCTTGGCCCTCGTCAAGGGCTCGGAACGCTACGTTTTTCTGTACGACGACGAGAGCCTCCGCTCTCTGCTGCAGACGTTGGGCCGTTATGCCGCCGATCCCGATCTCAGCTTCACCTGGTACGACGCGGCCATCTTGAGCCAGAAAGTGCGGCGGATCCGCGACGAACGCCGGCAGCAGCACTTCTCGACCGAGCGCTTTCCGGAGACGACCTGAGCCAAGTGCTGATAGCACTCTCGCCAGCCGCGGCTGCGAGGCAACTCTCGCAGTCCGGCCATTTCTGCCACGTGCCTCGCCACCAGTGTTCGAATACGAGCTCTCCGATGCAACGCGCGATCGATTCGTTCCTGCGCCATCTGCGGATCGAAAAAAACGTCGCCCCGCTCACGCTCAAGTCGTACGCGGAAGATTTCGAGAGTCCTGGCCGCCTACTTCCAGGACCGCCTGGGACAGGTTCCCGACGCGGCCGAAATCACCGTCGGCATCCTTCGCGGATACGTCAGCTACCTGCACGAGTGCCAGTACGCCAAAACGACCATCGCCCGGCGGCTCGCCAGTCTCCGCACGTTCTTTCGCTTCTGCTGCCGCGAAAGGCTCGCGCCGAGCAATCCGGCCAAGGCGCTCCGCACGCCGCGGACCGGGCGGAAGCTGCCGCACTTCCTGACGACGGTTCAGGTCGCCCAGCTCCTGGAAACACCGCCGGCCAACAAGCCGATGGGGCTGCGCGACCGGGCCATCCTGGAGACGATTTATTCGGCCGGCCTGCGAGTCGCCGAGGTCGTCGGTGTGAACATCGAGGACTGGGACCGCGATGCGAACGTGCTGCGGGTAAGAGGCAAGGGCCGCAAGGAGCGCGTCGCGCCGCTGGGCAGCTACGCGGTCCGCGCCTTGAACCGCTGGATGCAGGTCCGCAAGCCGCATTCCAGCAATCTCTCTCCGATGTTCCTCAACAAGTTCGGCCGCCGCCTCACCACGCGCAGCGTGGGCCGACTGCTCCTGGGACATCTCAAAGCTGGCCGACTTGAGCACGCTGACGACGCCCCACACGTTGCGGCACAGCTTCGCCACGCATCTGCTCGACGGCGGGGCCGACCTGCGAAGCGTTCAGGAGCTGCTTGGGTCACAAGAGCCTGACGACGACGCAGATTTACACCCACGTCAGCACCCGCCGCCTGCGGGAGACCTACGAGAAGGCCCACCCGCACGCCGCGCGTCAGAGAGCGGCCAAATCGCGCTGAAATGGGCGGCAAAACGATCGACCCATCGTCTGTGATGCTCAGGTCGCGAAGCGATCGGCGTCGATCCAGCACGGCACGGCCTTCAAGAACTCGAAGCCGAGTTGCTTGTAGAAGCCGATCGCCGATTCGCGACTGTCGAGAAAAATCCGTCGCAGACCGCGCGACATCGCTTCAGCGGCCAGCCAGCGGAGCATTGCGCTTGCGTGTCCTTTCTCCCGTTCCGTGTCCAGTGTCACAAGATCGTCCACAAAGAGGTGCGAGCCTCTGGATAAGGTCTGCGCGTTGCGGACGCCTGCGACCGTGACGAGTCGGTCCTGTTCAAATCCGCCAACGAGACGGTAGCCAGACGCCTGTTGCTTCCTGACGGTCGCGACGAATTCGTCTTCGCGCGAGATGCGGACGCAACTGGACGACAAGGGGGAAGGTGGCCGCGATTTCTTCATCCGAGAGCAATTGGCGAATGGCCAACACGGGATGCCTCGAATCAGTGTGGAACTTGGACTCGACGCCCGTTTGCTGGTCTTCGTGGAGCTTGGACATACTCACGTCGTCACGACGAGATTGTCTCGGTTGATGACTTCTGCGTAGGGCAGGCTGCCGAGCGCCTGGACGATTTCTTCGGACCGCTTGCCGGCGATGGAGCGGGCGTCGTTGGCGTTGTAGTTGGACAGGCCGCGGGCGAACTCATCGCCGCTGCGATCGACGAGGGAAACGACCTCACCCTTGGCGAAGTCCCCCTCCACGGCCGTGATGCCGATCGCCAACAGCGATTTCCCCTGCTTTTCGATCGCCTGGCGAGCTCCCTCGTCGAGGACGAAGCGGCCCTTCGGCCGCACCGTGAAGCCGATCCACCGCTTCCAAGCCGGCAGGTCTTTCCCTTTCGCCAGGAACAGCGTTCCCACCTCCTTGGCCGGCCAGGATGTCGTCGATGATCGCCGGGACGTGTGCCGTTGGCGATGATCACGCTTTCTCCCACGCTCGTGGCGGTGCGGACCGCCTCGAGCTTGGATTGCATCCCGCCGATTCCCCGCAGGCTGCGGCCGGGTCCGGCCAATCCCAAGAGCGAATCGTTCCATTCGTCGACGAGCGGGATCAGCTTGCTCTGGGGAGATTTGGGATCGCCGTCATAAAGGCCGTCGACGACCGAGAGGACGATTAACAGCGGCTCCGGCAACAGCCCCGTCACCATCGCGGCCAATTGGTCGTTGTCGCCGAACTTGATCTCGGCGACGCTCACCGTGTCGTTCTCGTTGACGACGGGGATCGCCTTGTATTCAAACAGCGTGTGCAGCGTGTTGCGGACGTTGAGATAGCGCGTGCGGCTCTTGAAGTCGTTAGCCGTCAGCAGGAGCTGTGCCGCGTGATAACCGTGCTTGCGGAGGCAATCGTCGTAAAGCCGAATGAGATAGGCCTGCCCGGTTGCCGCGGCAGCCTGCAGGTGTGGCAGATCGCTCGGACGCTGGCGCAGCCCCAACAGGCCGATCCCCGGCGCCGATGGCCCCGCTGGAGACGACGACGACTTGCCGCCCCGTCTGTCGGACGCGATGGATCTGCTCGGCGATCTGGGCGATGCGCTCGACGTCGAGCGTGTCATCCTCCCGCGAGAGGACATTGGTGCCGATCTTGATCACCAGCGTCCGGGCGTCGGCAATGATCTCTCGGCGGACGAGGTTATCCATGGGACAAAAATCTCACACCGGCGCCGCGAAAAGCCGCGGGCGACGCCCTTCGGCCGGCTGCAACAACTGCAGGTGATATGTAATCGAATTGGCAGACGGCGGAAAGTCAGCCCGACTGGCCGACCCAAGCGGCTGCGACGACAATTGTCGGCGACGTCGAGAGTTCCAAACCCAGGCCGACGGCCTGCGGCCCGTTCGACGGTGGGGCACCCGTTCCGACGAGTCCGCCGGCCTGAAAATGCAGTGATTCGCCGACAGGGCCGTCGGCTTAGAGAACGGTGCGATTGACGAGAGAAATTTCGGTTCGTTTCCAGTAGCATAAAAACCCGCTTGGTCCCCTATCCCACCGCTACGAGGATTCACCATGCTGCATTTTCATCGAGTGATCCGAGTTGTCGTTTTTGCATTGAGCCTGTCGCTGGCCGCTGCCCGCCCGAGCGTGGCGGACGTGCGTTTGCCGCGCATCTTCGGAAACCAGATGGTCCTGCAGCGCGACCTGCCGGTTCGCGTCTGGGGAACGGCCGATCCGGGCGAGAAGGTCACCGTTTCGATTGGCAAGAACCGAGTCGAGCGCCACAGCCGGCGAGCACGGCAAATGGCATGTCGAGCTTCCCGCGATGGCCGCGGGAAAACCGGTCGAGGTGAAAGTCAGCGGCAAGAACACCATCACGCTCCACGATGTCCTCATCGGCGAAGTCTGGGTCTGCTCTGGACAGTCGAACATGCAGTTTGATGTTCACTCCGTAACCAATGCCAAGCACGAAATTGCGGCCGCAACGCATCTGCAAATCCGACTCTTCACGGTCCCCATGCTGGCGGCGACCCAGCCGGTGGACGACGTCGACGCGTATTGGAAGGAGTGCACGCCCTACAGCGTTCCCTCGTTCTCCGCCGTTGCGTATTTTTTCGGCCGCTCCCTGCACGAGCAGCTCGGCGTTCCGATCGGTTTGATCGACACGTCATGGGGCGGGACGCGGATTGAGCCTTGGACGCCGCCGGTCGGCTTCCGATCCGTCCCCGCTGTCGCCTCGATCCTCACCGACATGGATCACGGCCAGGCGGTCAAGCGGGCCGCCAAATCGCGGAAAGAGAAAAAGGGCATGCCGTCGCAGCAGATTCCGACGCGGCTGTACAACGGCATGATCCATCCCCTTGTTCCCTTCGCCATCCGCGGGGCGATCTGGTATCAGGGCGAGTCCAACGTGGGAGAGGGGATGCTCTACTTCGACAAGATGAAGGCCCTCATTATGGGCTGGCGCTCCGTTTGGAATGAAGGCGATTTCCCCTTCTATTACGTCCAGTTGGCTCCTTTCCGTTACGGCAAGGCCGACCCGACGGCACTTCCCCGGATTTGGGAGGCGCAGACCGCCGCCCTTTCCGTCCCCGACACGGGCATGGCCGTCATCAATGACATCGGCAATGTGACGAACATCCATCCCCAGGACAAGCAGGACGTCGGCAAGCGGCTGGCGCTATGGGCCTTGGCGAAGAACTACGGCAAGCAAATCGTTTACTCGGGACCTCTCTACAAGTCGATGAGCGTTGACGGCTCCAGCATCCGCGTGAAGTTCGACCACGTGGGCGGCGGGCTTGCCGCGCGCGACGGCAAACCACTCACATGGTTCACCGTCGCGGGCGAGGATCACAAATTCGTCGATGCAGTCGCGAAGTTTGATGGCGACTCGATCGTCGTCTCCTCAACCAAGGTCGAAAAGCCCGTTGCGGTGCGCTTCGCCTGGGACCAGGTGGCCGAACCGAACCTCGCCAACGTCGAGGGCTTGCCAGCCTCCGCCTTCCGCACGGATCGGTGGTAAGAGGACGGCCCGTTCCGAAAGTTTTCCAACGCGCGGCGACCGTCAATGGGTTGGCAGTCGTTGAAAAAGCCCCAATTTGTTCGATCGGGCGCTGGCGGCTGGCCCGTCAGGGTCTGCCAGCGGTCAACGCACCCGCGCCGACTGCTTTGCCGTGAGCAGCTTCAGGCTTAACGAACGGATCCCTACCAGCTCCCGCTGGTATTCCTGAAATGCCACCTCGGGAGCAAGCGCCTCAGAAAGGTCAGGTAATTGAACGCCGCCGCTCATGATCTGCGAGGCAAGCCTGTTTTTCAGCCGTGTTTTGACAAACTGACAATTCTCCGCATTGAAGAAGTAACGAACCGCGTCAGTAGGCGTTGTGACGCCCGCCGCCAGTGAATCAATGACTCCCAAGGCAATTGTCGCAAAGGTTCGCAAATCGTCGGCGGACTTGCTCTTCGACCCCGAGAATAACGAATGCAATCGCAAGGGATGTTTCATGACATTTTCAGCCAATCAGTAATACTTGACGCCGGCGACCCGACCCGATTCATGCTCGAAAAAATGAACCTCTCCCGTGGTGCCTTGCTTAACGACCTTTCTCCATCGTCCCGCTAAGAGCGTTCGGAGATAATGCTGGATTGCCGGACGAGCCGGGTATTTAATCGTACCGCCGCGGATTGGCGTCCATCCAGAGGGAATGCGGCCGGAAGCGTAAATGCTCTCGTAGAGATGCATGCGCCATGAACTCATTTTCGGCCCAAGGGGACCACGTGTCGATCGAGGAGGCCAAGAAGCAGACCCCGATGATGGAGCGGTATCTGGAGGTCAAAGGCCAGAATCCGGGTTCGCTGCTCTTGTTTCGGATGGGCGACTTTTACGAGCTTTTCTATGACGACGCGCAATTGGCCGCCCGGGTTCTGGGCCTCACGCTCACCAGCCGCGACAAGGGATCGCCCAACCCCGTGCCGATGGCCGGGCTTTCCGTATCACGCACTGGAGAACTACCTTCAAAAGCTGATTCACGCCGGGCTGCGCGTCGCGATTTGCGACCAGGTCGAGGATCCGAAGCTGGCCCGGGGCTTGTCCGCCGGGAAGTCACCCGCATCGTCACCCCCGGCACGCTGGTCGACGAAGGCCTGCTCGACCCGCGGCGGAACAACTTCCTGGCCAGCGTCTTTCCGGAGAAAAGCGGCATCGGCCTGGCGTGGCTGGAGCTTTCGACCGGCCGTTTCATCGCCGCGCACGTCGAGCCGCAAAACCTGCCCGACGAATTGGCCCGCATCCAACCGGCCGAGTGTCTCGTTCCCGATCAAGCGCTTCCCGACCGAATCCTGGAGCGCGCTCGTCGAGCGCGACGGCATGCTCCTCTCCCGCCGGCCCCCCTGGAACTACGCGCGGCAGGAATGCCGGCGGCTCCTGTTGACCCACTTCGGCACGGCGACGCTCGACGGCTTTGACCTCGACGAGAACTCGCCCGGCGTCACGGCCGCCGGCGTGCTTCTGCAGTACGTGCAGGAGACGCAAAAAAGTGCGCTGGCGCCACATCGTCCGGTTGGAGCAATATCGCCGCGGAACGCATCTCCTCATCGACGAAACGACGCGCCGCAGCCTCGAGCTGACCGAAACGCTGCGGCACGGGACGCGGGAGGGCAGCCTGCTGGAGGTGCTCGATGAGACGGTCACGCCGATGGGGGCCCGCGTCCTGGCCGACCGGTTATCGAATCCGCTGACCGACGTGGCCGCGATCAACGCTCGGCTCGATGCGGTCGAGGAACTGACCGGCGACGCCGTCTTGTGCCGGGATCTCCGCGAACAGCTTGAGCAGGCCTACGACCTCGAACGGCTGACGGCGCGCGTGGCGACGGGACGGGCCGGTCCGCGAGACCTTGGCTGCCTGGCTCGAACGCTCGCACTGCTTCCCAAAGATCAAGGCGAAGATCGCCGCCCGGCGCTCGCGACCGGCTCAGTCCAGCTCGAAGAACAGCTCGACCTGTGCGCCGACGTGCGGGCGGAGATCGAAAAGGCCCTCGCCGAGGAGCTTCCCGCTGACGACGGCGGAAGGGGGCATTTTTCAAAGCGGGTATCACGCCGCAGCTCGACGAGCTGCGCGGACTGGCTCGCGGCGGCAAAGAATGGATCGCCAAATATCAGGCCGAGGAGATCAGCCCGCACGGGCATCCCCAATCTGAAAGTCGGCTTCAACCGCGTCTTCGGCTATTACCTCGAAGTCACCGCCGCCCAGGCGCAAAAGGTTCCCGCCGACTACATCCGCAAGCAGACGCTCAAAAACCAGGAACGCTACATCACGCCGCCGCTCAAGGAGCACGAGGACAAAGTGCTGCGGGCCGAGGAGCAGGCCGATCTCGCTCGAGCTGCGAGCTCTTTGCCGGCTCTGCGCGAACGGGTCGCCGTCCAGTCGCCGCGGCTTGCAGGCGACCGCCTCGATCCTGGCCGAGCTCGACGTGCTGGCCGACGCTCGCCGTCTGTGGCCGTGCGGCGCAACTACTGCCGACCGGAACTTGTGCGCGGAGCCGATCCTCGACGTCCGCGAAGGACGGCATCCCGTCCTCGATCGGCTGAAGCCGTCGGGCGAATTCGTGCCCAACGACATTCGGCTGGCGTGTCCCTCTTGCGAGCCGACGCAGGCGCGACGGGCGTGGCCGGCCGCGTGCAGATCATCACCGGGCCCAACATGGCGGGCAAAAGCACGTACATTCGGCAGGCCGCCCTGATCACGATCCTGGCCCAGATGGGGTCGTTCGTGCCGGCAAGCGACGCTCGGATCGGCGTCGCCGACCGGATCTTCGCCCGCGTCGGCGCCAGCGACGAGTTGGGCAAGAGGGCAAAGCACGTTTATGGTCGAGATGGCGGAGACGGCCCGCATCCTGAACGCCGCCACCGCGCGGAGCCTGGTCATTCTCGACGAAATCGGACGGGGCACGAGCACCTACGACGGCATCTCGCTCGCCTGGGCGGTCACCGAACATCTGCACGACGTGGTCGGCTGCCGCACGCTGTTCGCCACGCATTACCACGAACTGACCGAATTGACGCAAACGCTGCCGGCCGCTTCGAATTGGAACGTGGCCGTTCGCGAGGATGCGGACGACGTGATCTTTCTGCACCAGATCGTCGCCGGGGCCGCCGACAAGAGTTACGGCATCCACGTCGCACGGCTGGCCGGCGTTCCGCGGGAAGTCGTCGAGCGGGCCCGCGTGATCCTGGAATCGCTCGAATCGGATCACGTCGACGAAAAAGGCCGGCCCAAAGTTCCGGCCCGGTCGACGCGGCCGAGCGCCCGCAAGCAGCTCACGCTGTTTCAGCCGCCGCCGCATCCGCTACTCGACGAGATTCGAGGCTCGACCTGGACCAGATGACGCCCGCTGGCCGCCCTCGAAAAGCTGCACGCCCTCCGCGAGGGGCTGCGAGAGACGGGTAACGAAAAATGAGGAATAACGATTGAATGTTGAATATCCGAAGGACAAATGCGGTTTCAAAACGGGGAGGGCGAGGCTGCTGCCGAACCGCTTCGGACGCAACACGCCAAAAAACGGCTCGGCAGGAGCCTCGCATTCCCGACGAAGCTTCCTCTAGATCGTTTCAAGCCAGAGTGTAGCGATCCCGCGGCGGAAATCGTCGGGAAAAGAGAGACTTTCGACGCGACAAGGAAGTGCTACCAGCACTAATACGTGCGGTGCGTCGCGAATTCCGTGATCTCCAGCAGGATTCGCTTGGCGGACGAATCGTTCAAGTCCTGGAGATGCGACCGCGCGGCAGCCGCGAATTCGAGCGCCCGCGCGCGCGAGTATTCCACCGCGTCGCCGCGGTGCAGCCAGCGGACGACCTCAGTCCACGCCTCGTCGTCGGCCTGAGAGATCAGCTCGCGCAGCCGCACCGCCTCCGGCTCTTCGGTCTGGCTCAAGAGGCGGATCAGCGGAGCGTCAACTTCTGCTTCTTGAAATCCGTGCCGAGCGATTTACCCGTTTCGTTCTCCGATCCCAGGATGTCGAGCAGGTCGTCGGAGATCTGAAAGGCGACGCCGAGGGAACGGCCGTACTGCTCGAGCGATTTGGCGATCGACTCGTCCGCGTCGGCGAAGTGCGCGCCGAGGAAGCAGGAGACGGCGCACAACTCGGCCGTTTTTCCGTCGATGATCCGCAGGTAGGCCTCCTCCGAAAGTTCGAGGTTGCCCCGTTCGCGAATCTGCGTCAGCTCGCCTTCGCAGACGATGTTGGTGGCCCGGCCGATGAGCCGGCAGGCAAGCGTCGTGTCGAGGCTGCTGGCCAGATGGAACGCGTGAGTGAAGAGATAATCGCCAAACAGGACGCTCGTCTCGTTATTCCAGCGTGTGTTCACCGTGGCGACGTGCCGCCGCGTCTCCGCCTCGTCGAGGACATCGTCGTGCACCAAGGTCGCCGTGTGGATCATCTCGACGACGGCGGCCAGCACGCGATGAGACTCGACGATCGGGCCGGTCGCCGACGCGGACAGGAGCAACAACATCGGCCGCAGTCGCTTCCCTCGAAAGTGGGCGACGTGCGCGAAGATGTCGGCGACGTACGGGTTACGGCTGGACGAGCTCTTTGCGGAAGATCTGCTCGACTTCCAGCAGGTCGCTGCCGATGAACCGCTCGACTCGAGACGGCAAACCTGCCAAATCCCGACCGCCCATATTCGGTCAACCTTAAAAAGGGCCTGCTCCGCTTGGGTGGGAGTAAGGCGGAACTGTCCGCCGGAATGTCTCCGCTTTTGCCGCCCGATTTCTCCAAAAGTCCGATCGGACCGATCGTGATCGCCCGGTCCGACGATTTGCACATATCGTAAACAGTCAGCGCGGCAACGCTGACTGCGGTAAGGGCCTCCATTTCCGCGCCGGTCCGGGCCTGAACACCGACCTGCGCTTCCACTTTCAACGTTCGCTCGTCGATCACCTCGAAAGTCAGCTCCACGCTGTCAATCGGCAGCGGATGACACAACGGAATCAACTCGGCGGTCCGCTTGGACGCCATAATCCCGGCCAGCCGCGCCACTTCCAGCACGTCTCCCTTTGCGACCCGATTATCGCGGATCGAGTTCGAGGGTTTGCGGCGACAGGGTGATGTACGCCACCGCCCGCGCGCACCGCGCCGTCACCTCTTTTCGGCCGACGTCCACCATTCGGCTCGCGCCGGTCTCGTCGAAATGGGAGAGTTGTGACATCGCAGTGGTCGCCGCACGGGTTTTCCCCTTGCGGCTACAGCACTATAGTCCTGCCCACGTGCGGCGACAACCCACACCTGACCGTCCAAACCCGGTCGGGTCTTCCAAGCCGATGGCCCGTTGTCGGAACCGGCGTAAGGTGCGAATCCGTGGGATCACGAGTAAATTAAAAGCCCGACAAAAGCGACTCGGACGACCGGGGCGGAGGGAGGCCCGCCCCCGCCTGCGTTCCGTTTTGTTCGGCGATCGAAAGCGAAATTGGGCCAAACCGTTGCGGGGTCCCGTGCGCATGCGACACGTCCGCTCTGCCTGTTTAATCGGTCTTGCGATCACCTCTCTCGTCGCCGTTGGGACGTTGCCATTTTGAGGCATTCATTCCATGAATGACCGCTCCGCCAGCTCGCAGCCGATCGAGGGGAATGCCGATCCGGCGGTCGCTCGAGCGCGAAGCGCTCCTCATCCGGCTTCTCGACGAATTCGCCGCCCAGTCGCGTGCCGGAACGACGCCCGATTTTGATTCGGTCGGCAGAAGCCATCCCGAGATCGTCGATGAACTTCGCGAACTTTGGGCGACCGCGATGGTGGCCGAGGACTTGGCCACGCTTTCGCACGTGCTCGACGGCGCCGCGGCCAAACCGGAGGGCCCACCGGTCGGACAAGCGACGCGGCGGACTCGATGACGGCGGCACATCTCCAGAAGTTCCCTCCGCCGGCGGCAGCGCGTCGGCGATTACGAGATTTTCGAGGAGATCGGCCGCGGCGGAATGGGCGTGGTCTATCGGGCGCGGCAGATCAGCCTGGGCCGCATCGGTCGCGCTCAAGATGGTGCTGCGAGGCGACTTGGCGTCACCCTCCGACCGGACGCGGTTTCGAGCGGAAGCCGAATCGGCCGCGCGGCTGCACCATCCCCACATCACGCCGGTCTACGAAGTCGGCGAACAAGACGGGCCAGCCCTACTTCAGCATGCAGTACATCGAGGGAACGACGCTCGCCCGGCGGATCGCCGACGGACCTCTGCCGCCGCGCGAAGCCGCCCGCACGCTGCTGCCGGTGTGCCGGGCAATCGCCGAGGCGCACCGTGGCGGCCTCTTGCATCGGGATTTCAAGCCCTCGAACATCCTCATCGATCGGACGGGACGCCCGTATGTGAGCGACTTCGGGCTGGCGAAGCGGGTGACGGCCGATCCCTCACAGGGGAAGCGGTCGATGAGCCGGCGGCTTCATTGCTGACTCATAGCGGTGCCATTGTCGGAACTCCCGGCTACATGGCCCCCGAACAGGCGGCCGGCAATCGGGGGGAAGTCAGCCGGGCCACCGACGTTTACGGTTTGGGCGCGCTGCTTGTACGCCATGTTGACGGGCCGGCGCACCGTTCCAATCGGCTTCGCCGGTCGACACCGTGCTGCAGGTGCTGGAGCAGGATCCGTTGCCTCCGCGCATGCTCAATCCGCAGGCCGACGTCGATCTGGAGATGATCGCGCTCAAGTGTCTGCAAAAACCGGCGGATCTCCGCTATCAGACGGCCGACGATCTCGCCGACGACCTGGAGGCGTATCTTGGCCAACGAGCCAATCTCGGCCCGCTCCTCGCGGTTCGCCCAGGTGCTGACGCGGGCCTTCCGCGAGACGCATCATGCCGGTGTCTTGGAGAATTGGGGCGTGCTGTGGATGTGGCACAGCCTTGTGCTGGTCGTGTTGTGCGTGATCACAAATTTCTTTCAATGGCGGGGGATCGCATCGCGGCTGCCTTACGTCGCGTTGTGGACGATCGGACTTAGGGCATCTGGGCGGTGATCTTCTGGAACCTGCGGCGGCGCAGCGGGCCGATTACCTTCGTCGAACGGCAGATCGCCCATGTCTGGGCCGGAAGCGTTATTTGCAGCACGCTCTTGTTCGGCATCGAGGCGCTGCTGCAATCTGCCCGTCCTCACGTTCTCGCCGGTCCTGGGCCTCGTAAGCGGAATGGTTTTCCTGGTCAAGGCGGGCATCTTGAGCGGCGCGTTTTACGTGCAGGCGGCCGTCCTGTTCGCCACGGCCGGCGTGATGGCGGTCTGGCCGGCGACCGGCTTGCCGAACATCAGCATTTCCATCTTCGGAATCGTCTCCGCGGCCTGCTTTTTCGTGCCGGGCCTGAAGTACTACCGCCAGCGGAGTGCGCGGACGTGATGCTTCCCTCCAGCAGTGCCTCAGCCGCGCTTGTCGAACACTGCAGAACCGATGCGGTTCAGCAGTGGCACCTTATACCGCCAGATGGTCGGCTGCGGCGGTGCGCGGCCGAGCCACCGCCGCGGCACAAGACTGGCAAGCAACACCAGCAAGGCCGCGAAGCCGCAAGCTCCGGCAAACCAGTCTCCGTAACGCAGATACAGGCTCGTCCGGTTATCGAGCGGAACCGAATCGACGAGGACGGCGTTGAGTTGCCGGTTCCAGCGGCCCGTCTTGGGATCGCGCATCGTCGTGCGTCCTTTGTTGTCGACGTCGAGATAGACGTCCGGCTCGACAACGATCTCCGTCGCCGTCGATGACGGCGGAGATCCCCGTGTTGACGGCACGCACCATCGGCTTGCGGCATTCGACGCAGCGAAACAGCGCGTGATCAGGTGCTGGTCGAGTCCGCTCGAGCCGTGAAACCAGCCGTCGTTCGTCAGATTGACCAGGCAATCGACGGGCGGCGCCGAGGCGGAATGGTTCAATTTGGCGATGATGCCGCGGACGAGATGCGGCACGGTATCTTCGAAGCAGATCAACGGCACCAGGTGCCAATTCTTGCAGCGGAAGACTTTGGCCTCGCTGTCCGGCTTCGATCCCGAAATTCCCATCCATAGGGAACCAAAGCTCCGCAGAAAGGGGAGCGCCTCCTTGAGCGGGATGTACTCGCCGAAGATGACCGCGATGCATCTTGTCGTACCGGGAGATCGACGCCCCCGTTCCGGGTTGACCGCCAGCACCGCCGAATTGAAGTGTTTGACCGAGCCGGGATCCGCCACCAGCGTATCGATGCCGAATCACCAAGATCGGCCCCCGCCTGCCGGCTCAAATCGCGGAGCGCTTCGGGAACCTGTGACGACTTCCACGCCGCGGCGGGAATCGCCGGCGAACAGACGGAGCAATTCGTTGTCGGAAACGTTCGGGCGACTTGAGCAAGAGCGGATTGCGGTACATCGTCTCCGGCCAGACGATGACGTCCGGCTGATACTTCACAGCCGCGCCGGTCATGAGGTAGTGCTTGTTGAAAATCGAAATGGCTTCGCTGTGATCGTGCTTCACTTGCTCGGTGAAGTTGCCCTGAATGAGCGCGATGCGCGGGCCCCGTGGTAAACGCGGCCTGCGACCGGCGCACGTACCCGTAAACCAGCGCGGCCGCGACAAGACTCAGGGAGAACTCCAACCGCCAGCCAGCTCCGCCGATTGATCGACCGTGGTTGCCTTCGACAAAAAGCCCAGGTCCTGCCGCGGGAACGATTCCGAGCCGCGTCAGGAGCGATTCGGGCAAAATTCCGGCAAGCGCCGCTGCAGACGTCGCCACGATAAAACTCACGCCGTAGGCTCCGACCAGGTCGCTCATCTGGATCAATTCGATAAAGCGATACTGCGTATGACCCAGGTAATACCAAGAGAAGCCGGTCATCAGATGGGCCCGCAAGAACTCGAGGCCCACCCAGATCGTCGGCACAGCCAGCGTGAAGGGAACGCCGAAATCGGTGCACGGCCGAGCGGCACAGAAGGACGAACACCGGGAAGTAAAGCGACGGTGTAAACGGCCAGAGCCAGCCAGGCGAAATACATCGCGGGATCGCCGTACCGCAGCCACTGCAGCGAACAGAGCTGCGAGAGGAGACCGCAAACGAGCGTCGACGCGAGCGTTCGCCCGAGGCTGCTGTGCCGGGCGAATCAATAACAACAGGGGAACCAGCGCGATCCAGCCGAGCGGACCCCAGTCGAGGGGCGGGAAACTCGCCCACAAGAGCAAGCCGGAGAGCCCCGCGCAAATCCAGGCCCCGCGAGCGTGCGACCGAATGGGAACGGCGCGGGCCGCTGAAATAATCGCGCGACACGGTCGGTTCGTTCACTTCCGTGCTGCGAGTCGTCATCGTCACCACGGTCGGCTCTCCCGTCCTTGGGGCCATCCATCCCACAGAATGACGTCGACGGGCTCGCCGGCGGAATACGTCCTGTCTCCGCCCGGAAAGACAGCCATGGCATTGGCGTCTACCGTTGCTTGCAAGTCCGACGACCCGTGCCATCGGACCGGTGTCGACCTCAGTCCGCTCCCGTCCCATGTCACGCGGGCCGGATTGTACGTAGGACGGTCCCCGCGAGCAACGTGATCTGCCGTCAATCGGGCCGGAATCGGCCTGCGGTTCGGCCGGTTCGAACCCCCTCAAGCGACGCAGACACGACCGCACGAAGAGCTCAAAACAGATCAAGGCTGCTCACCGGATTGCCCGGCAAACCGAAGACGTAGGTGACGGCGGAGCCTTCCGCCGGATCGGACACGCTCCCGGTCCGATTCCACACGCCAAACCAAAGCGGCTTGCCCGGACGGATGTTGATCTTGTGAAAGACATTGCGGACGCCGAGCGACGCCAGCTCGGACGGGACCAGGTCGTGCGTTCCCTCCGAGACTCCGCCGGAAAGCAGCAGGACGTCAGAGCGAAGCCCCGCCTGAATCCGTTCCCGCAACTCGGCCCGGTTGTCCCTGCGCGATGCCCAAGCGGCACGGCCACTCCGCCGGCCCGCATCTGTCTGGGCCGCGAGCATTGTTTCATTGGAGTTCCGGATCTGCCCGGGACCGGGCTTTCGCGTCGATGGGAACCAGTTCGTCGCCGGTGGCCAGAATGGCGACGGTGGGACGCGGCCGGACCAGACAACCGGTGCTTGCCGACCTCCGCCAAAGCGCCCAGCTCCTGCGGCCGCAAGCAAACGGCCGGCGACCAACACCCGTTCGCCCCGTTTGAGCGAGGCCCCCCGCTTTAAGATGTGCTGTCCCGCTTGCAACGGGAGCCGTGCGGATCGTCGACGAAGCCGGCATCGGCGCTCGATTTGCGACGTCTTCGATTTTGATGACCGCGTCGGCCCCTTCGGGGAGCGGAGCCCCGGTCATGATCCGGTCGCACTGCCTGCCGTCACCGGCTTCGACGGCGTCATTCCGGCCGTGATCTCTTCCACGATTCGCAGCCGTCCTGCTCCGGAAGCCAGGTCGGCCGACCGCACGGCGAAGCCGTCCATCAGCGCCTTGTCGAATGGCGGAGAATCGATGTCGGCGATCGGCTCTTCGGCCGTGACCAGTCCCAGAGCATCGGCCAGCTCGACGCAGACCGGCGCCAGCGGCTGCGTCTCCTTCAGGACGGCAGCAAGAGCCTGCTCGACGGTCAGCATCCGTCAACCTGCAGTCAATTCAAAAAATTCCGCAGAAGGTCGATCCCGCCATCCGTCAGAAAACTTTCGGGGTGAAACTGCACTCCGTGCACCGGGAACCGCCGGTGCCGCACGCCCATAACTTCCTTGCGGGAAATCGGCATCCTCTGTCCAAGCGCACAATTCCAATTCCGGCGGGCAGGGAATCGATCGGAATCGCCAGGCTGTGATACCGCGTGGCCGTAAAGGGATTCTTCAGCCCGGCGAAAAGCCCGCTGACCGTCATGATGGATCAACGACACTTTGCCGTGCATCAACCGGTCGGCCCGATGCACCGGCGCGTGATACGTCTCGCCGATACATTGATGACCGAGACAAACGCCCAGAATGGGAATCCGCGGGACCGAAATACTCGATGACCTGCTTGGAGATCCCCGCCTCGTTGGGCGTGCAGGGCCCGGGCGAGATGATGATTCGTTCGGGCTTCATCCGCTCGATCTCGTCCCGCGTGATCTGATCGTTGCGGGCGACGCGGATATCGAGCGTCCGATCGATCTCCCCCAACCGTTGCACCAGATTGTAGGTGAACGAATCGTAGTTATCGAGAACGAAGACGCTCATCCATGAATGCTATCACGGCCCGAAAAGAGCGGCCAGTGGCGGATCGACGCCGGCGGATCGACGCGAGCACCGCTGCGAGACTTAAAGCCCGGGGCGGAAGTAGAGCAAGTGCGCCGGGATCGGTGCTCTTTCGCCTTCTCGGCCGTGCCGATGATCGGACAGTAAAGATGGCCGGCCGGGTCGAACGCCAATGCCGTCGGCTTGTCGAGCGGGACAATCTTGGTCGCCGTGACGGTGTCGCCTTCGATCGTCGAGGGCGAACAATCCCCCCTCGTGCGGCGTTTTCCAGGCGAAATCGGTCGCGTAGAGCGTGTGCGTCTTCGGGCTGTAAGCCAGTCCGCTGACGTCTCGCAGGCCCGTTTTCAGTTTCCGCTTCAGGCTGCCGTTCGTTGGATCGTAAAAGGCCAGCACGCTGTCGGCTGAATCGGAATCGGTCGCTCCCATCTGTCCGACGACGAGCTCCTTGCCGTCCGGCGTGAACGTGATCGGCCCCGGTCCGGCGGACTCTGTCGCCGACTTGGTGGCGATCAGCGGCTTTAAGTTCGCCGATCTTCAATTCGCTCGCCTTGGCGTCCTTGATTTCGGCCTTCGCCACCCAGCCCTTTGATTCGTCCCCCTGGGAGGTTGACCCAAATGGCTCCCGCGCCGACGGCCACTCCGTAGAACGTGCCTTCGCCCTTTGCCGAATCCTTGCCCGCCTTGATCGGCCCCAGCGTGTCACGACCGCGGCGCTCTTCCTTGATCCAGTCGTTCGGGCCTGGGAGCTTCGCCGGGAATCTTGTAGACCCGCACGAAATCCTCCCCCTCCTTGCGGCTGCCGTCCCCGACGACGAGATGATCCTTGTCCAAAAACGCCAGGCCGAGCGGGCCGATATCGTATTTGGGGCCGCTACCCAAGAACGCCGGCGTGATCGGGATAACCGTCGATTTCGATCGCCGGCCCGATGCTCCTTGGGCTTTTTGTAGCTGGGATCGTAGCAGTAGACGCCGAAACGGCTGGAAACGAAGACGTATCCGGTTTGCGGCTGGATCGCGACGCCGCACGGATTCAACAAATTGACGAGGACCGTCTCCGGTTTCCTCTTGTCTTCCGCCGCGTCCCGACCCTCCGCGACCAACGGCGTACAAATCAGACAGGGCCGCCGCGACCAATTGCCCCATTCGCGAAAGGGTTCCGCGCATCGTCAACTCGCTTTCTCTGGGATCGCGGCGCCGCTGATTTCCATGCGAAATTCGAGAATTGCCGTGGATCGTAATGGCGGTCCAGGCGGAATGCAAACGAAGGAGGAAACCACGTTGCGTTTATTTTCGCGACCGGCCGTATCGCCAAAGCGAGCCCAGCGCGATCCGCATTTTCCGCCAGCGCCCCACCGCGATCCGCCGGGCGTGGACGTCGTAGTCGGACGCCTCGATCGCAGCCAAGAGCGCGGCATAGGTGCGCAGCATCGCGTCGAGAATCGGCCGCCCCGCCGGGCTGCACAAGGGCACAAGCTCCTCCGCGCGGGTGAAATACGCTCGTGCCCGGCCCGATTCCCACGCCATCAAATCGCGAAACGGCGCAGAAGGCCTTCCCGTGCGCAGGTCTTCGGTCGTCAAGCCGAACCGCCGCAAATCTTCCTGCGGTAGGTAATAGCGCCCCATGCGGGCGTCTTCCGCGACGTCCCTCAGGATATTGGTCAACTGGAAAGCGAGCCCGCAGTCGATCGCCAGGCTTTTTGCCCGCGGGTCGGTGAACCCCCAGATGTGCAGGCAACACAGACCCACCGCGCCCGCCACGTGATAACAGTAGTCGGAGAGCTCCGCAAACGTCTCGAAAGTGCGGGGATCGAGATCGCTTTGCACGCCGTCGATCACGTCGAAGAAATAGTCACGGGGAATCCCGTGCCGCCGGACGACGTCGGCCAGCGCGGGCAAGACCGGATGCTCAAACCGTCCGCCGTCGAGCGTTTGCGCGACCTCGCTCCGCCATCGATCGATTGACGCGGAACGCTCCCGAACGGGGATTGTCGCGTCATCTCCCAGGTCATCCGAGACCCGCATGAATGCGTACAAAACGCACAGATCGCAGAACAGGCTGCGCGGCAGCGTGAGGAACGACACGTAAAAATTGCTGCGGCTGCGCCGCGTGCAGCGGCGGCACCAGGCGTACGATTCCGCCAGGCTTGGCGTTCCTTTTCCCGGTTGTCGGACTCTCCGGCGCCGGCATCGCTGATCGTGCCGGCAACGAGCGCCAGTCCGCCCGACGCACGGGACGATCCAAATGGAAGACCAAACATGGGAGGGCTCTGGGCGGGCCTGCGGGCAAAAAAGGGGCGAAGTCATCGACGGCGGACGAGGGCCCGTCCCAGGGAACCAAAAAACAGGCGGGCAAAATCGACCTTCGTGACGACCGGCCGCGTCTGCCAGACACGATAACCGATCGCCTCAATCCGGTCCAAGAGCCGCAGACCGCCGCGTGCAAAAAGATCGATGTCGATCCGCAGCCGCCAGGGAAGAACCTCGACGAGCGGCAACCCGCCCAGAAGGAACCGCCGCGCCCGATCGACTTCGAACCGCATCAGTTCGACGAACGGCTCGTTCGCCACGCGATCGGACAAGTCGCCGTCCGAATAGCCGAAGCGCCGGCGCGTTTCGCGGGGAAGGTAGACGCGGCCCATGTCGAAGTCACGGGAGACGTCTTGCCAAAAATTAGCCAGTTGCAGTCCCGTGCAAATCGAGTCGGACCAGGCGGCGTTCCGGTCCGAGAAGCACCCGCATAGAAAAAGGACGAGCCGGCCGACCGGGTCCGCGCTCCGTCGGCAATAGTCTTGCAGCTCGTCAAACGATTCGTATTCCCGGACGCACTGGTCCTGCTCAAAGGCCGAGAGGAGATCCTCGAAGGGCTGCGGAGGAATGGCGAACCGCTCAATCGTCGGCCCAAGCGCGATGAAGACCGGATGGGTCGCCGACCCTCGGTAGCACGACCGCAGTTCCTCGCGCCACCAGGTCAGAAGCTCGCTGGCCCGGCCGGCGTCTGGCACCTCGTCGCCCAGATCGTCCGCCCAGCGGCAGTAGGCGTAGACGTTGTAGAAGTGCTGATGCAGGTCACGGGGAAGCAGCCAGGAAACGAGCGGAAAATTCTCATAATGCGTGCGGGCCAACGCGCGGCAATAGGCCTCCGCCTCAGTCCGGGAAACGCCCCGGGAAGCGGATTGCGGGCCCCAGACTTTCAGCTCCTCGGCAAACGGCACATTCATCCGACCAGCCTTCTCGAATGCCCGAACACCCTCCCCAACCCGGGTTTTGACCGGTCCAGTCACACTGCGGAAGGTTTCCTGGCCCACGGCTACGCTCTTCCCATTCTGCCATGCTGTGCATTTTACGCGAGACCAATTTCCTAACGGTCAAGTACCATTGCAAAGGCAATTGGGGCGGGTCAATGGCAGGTCGGCATTAGGCTGTTTTTGTTCAGGCCCTCCGGCTATAATGTGGCCGCTGGTCGGATCGGGTTCCGACCGAAAGGAAGAACAGAGTCGTTCAGTTGCTCACCTCGAGAATCACTGTCTGGTCTTGCTCTTTGAGTCATCCCGTCTCACAGGTAAACAGACCGTCAGGTTGCTTTTTTGCAAAAGCCGAGGCACGAGTGCGCGGCGGTGGCCTTGTCGCGAGCCCGCCGCGCCGCGTCGTGATTTGAGGACATGGGTGCCGCTGGCACGGTCCGGCCTGAATTCTTCTGCGCTTCCTTCAGCACTGTTCCTGGACAATTCGAGTTGGTTTATTGCAGAGAGCCTTCAAGGCTCACAAGGGATGACAATGGGTAAGAATCTGTACGTGGGAAACCTCTCATTCAAAGCAACGGCCGATGACCTCCGCGAGCTTTTCAGCGCGCACGGAACCGTCACCTCGGCGCAGGTCATTATGGATCGCGAAACCGGCAAGCCGCGCGGTTTTGGCTTCGTGGAAATGGCGGACGGATCCCAAGCCGCAATCGACGCCCTCAACGGCCAGGAGTTCCAGGGGCGTCCCCTGACAGTCAACGAGGCGCGTCCTCGCGAGGATCGTCGGGGAGGTGGAGGAGGCGGAGGCGGTGGAGGCCGCGGCGGACGCGGTGGTGGTTACGGCGACCGCTATTGATCCTGATCAACCCGGCGGCCGGGACCGCCGAATTGCATTTACGTCAAACGAACCCCGACCGCCGCGACCGGTCGGGGTTTTTTTCGACTGATACCTCGGTGTCCCACTCTGCGCACCTCGATCTCATCGCTTCCATCATGCCGACCCGCGATTCTGGTCACGCTCTGCACCTACAACGAGCGGGAAAACCTCGGCCTCTTGGTCCCGGAGATTCGCCGCGTCCTGCCGGAAGCGGACGTCCTCGTCATCGACGATAATTCGCCCGACGGCACGGGGCGCGTGGCGGACGAGCTGGCGGCGGCCGACGGCCGCATTCGCGTCCTGCATCGCGCCGGCAAAGAGGGGCTCGGGTCGGCCAGCTCTGGCCGGCTTTCGAGACGCCATCGCGCACGGCTACGATTTCGTCCTCAATATGGATGCCGACTTCAGCCACGATCCCCGGCATCTCCCCGCGATGGTCGAATGCATGCAGCGGGCCGACGTCGCCATTGGCTCGCGGTATGTCCCCGGCGGAGGCGATCGACGGTTGGGGCGTCAGCCGGCACTTCATGAGCCGGGGAATCAATTGGTACGCGCGGCTGTTGCTGGGGCTTTCGACGCGCGACAACAGCGGCGCCTTATCGCTGCTATCGGGTGGCGAAGCTCGCCCAGATCGAACTCGATCGCGTGCGGCGCCCGCGGTTACGCCTTCCAGGAAGAGATCCTCTATCGCTGCCGCCGCGTCGGCTGCCGCTTTGAGGAGACGCCGATCGTGTTCCGCGACCGGCGCTACGGCACCTCGAAGATCAACTGGCGCGAGTCGGCCGACGGCCCTGTGGATCATTTTTCGCTTGGGGCTCGAGAATCTCGCCGCCGCCCGGCGTGAGTCGTAGAATCGCCGAGCGCGGAGAAAGCCCACCGACGGCAGTCCGGTGGGCTTGGTTGAGCGATCAGCGCCCGACGGGAATCGAACCCGCACTCGCAGCTTGGGAAGCTGCCGTGATACCATTTCACCACGGGCGCGCCCACGAAATCTCGTGGAGCACCGGCCAATCTACTCCCTGCCGCCAAAGCCGGTCAAGCGGCCGCTCGCGACCGCTTCGTCAGCCGGCGGCAGCGAAGCGGTAATAAATCTCGCGGCCGCATTGAGCTGCTCGATGGCAATCCATTCGTCCTTGGTGTGGGCCTGCGGCGATGGAGCCGGGGCCGAAGACGACGGAGGGAAGTCCGGCCGCCGCCAGGCGCGAGGCGTGGGTGCCATAGGGCACGCCGACTTTTTCGCCGCATCCCCGCACGGTGCGCACATGCCGCAGCAGCCGATCGGCCAACGGGAGTTTTCGCCGTCGGGAAGGGCTGGAGCGCGGGTCCACGGCGGGACCATCTCGACTTCAAAATCGAGCCGCGCGCCGTAGGAAGTCGATCACTTCGGCGACGGCGTCGATGTTCTCTTCACCGGGAATCGTGCGGCGGTCGATTTCGATCGTGCATTCGTCGGGGACCGTATTGACGCTGATTCCTCCCTCGATTCGGCCGACGCTGAAAGTCGGCGGACCGCACAACGGATGCGGCGGGACTCGCGACGGCAGCTCGTCGTGCGAATTCTTCCAGGCATTCGAGAACCCGCGCCATGCGATAGATCGCGTTGACCCCTTCCGCCGGGTTGGAGCTGTGGCAGGCCCGGCCGCGCGTGCGGAGCTTCCAGCGCGTCGCCCCCTTGTGTGCCACCACGACGTCAAGCTCCGTCGGCTCGGCGACGACGGCCGCGTCCGGACGACTGTCCAGCAGCGATCCTCTCCGTGCAGGATCGCTCCAGAGTTTGACAAGGTCGAGGATGCCCAGCACGCTCGATTCCTCATCGCAGGTGCACGACATCACCACGTTGGCGGCGTCCGGCGGCCGCTCTCGGACCAGCCGCGCGAAGGCCGCGAGCATGGCGGCCATGCCCCCCTTGACGTCGCAGGCTCCGCGGCCGTAGATGCGGCCGTCGCGTTCAACCGGCTCAAACGGCGCGATTGTCATTCCATCGACGGGAACCGTGTCCTGATGGGCGTCGAACAGGACCGTTGTCTTGCTTCCCGGTCGGTCGAGCCGCGCCACGACGTTCGCGCGCCCGGGCACAATCTCGATCCGCTGATACGGCACGCGAGCCGTGCGAAATAGTCGACCAGGTAGTCGGTCATCCGCCCTTCAAAGAATTCGGGGCCGGCGACGGTTCGGCCCATCGGATTGACGCTCGGCAGAGCGATCAGATCCTTGAGAATGGCGATTGGCTCCATACGGCGAGTCTCGGCGGTCTCCCGTCCTGACGCAGGCCGTTGTAGATCCGTCGGGACGCAAACGCAACGCACGGGCGACCGCTGGTTGTCCCTCTCGACCGGCCCGCGGTATTCTATCCGCTTACATTTTGCGTCCGTCACTCATCGCGTGGCAGGCTCGTGGCGATTCATCCTTAGGCATTCTCCTTGATGGACTCCTTGCAGTCGCTCCTGGCACTCGTGACGCTGCTGGCCCCGCTGGTCGCGGCCGCGGGGATTGCCGCGACGGGGCTTACCGGGGGCCGGCGGCTTGGCCGACGGTTGGCGATGCTAGGCGCGGCGGTCTCCTTCTGTGCTGCCGCTGCGGCGCTCGTACGGTTGAGCGGCGGCGGCCTCGACGCGAAGGCCCCGTTGAGCCTGGGGGTCTGGCTGAACATCGGTCCGCGTGACCCATTACGTATCGCGTTTGCGATCACGATGGACCTTCCGGCCGCCGGTCTGGCGGCCGTCATGTCGCTCTGCACGCTCTGTGCGTTCGGTTGGAACCGGGCGGGGCTGTCGGAGGGTGCCTCCGAGCGCCTGCTGTCCATCGCCGCCTCGCTGCTGCTCTCTTCGTCGCTGGGAATCGCAATGTCGACGAACGTGGGAGAGCTGTTCGTTTTCTGGCAAATCGCCGCGGTATCGGCCTATCTAATGTCGTCCGCCTCTGCGAACACGGCCCCGCAGGCCGCCGCCGTGAAGAAATTCATCCTGACGCAGCGGGTCGCCGAATTCTGGCTGTTGTGCGCAGTCTTCGCGTTGGCGATCGGTTATCAGACGCTCGACTTTGGCGACTTATTTGAACGCCTGTGGGGTCACGGGGCGGCGCAACGCTTCGCGCTCGTGCATTTTATCGGGCTTTGCCTGTTAGGAGCCTGCGTCGGACGCTGCGCCTGATTCCCTTTCTGGGTTGGATTGAGGGGCTTGCCGCCGGGCCCGCATTGGCGTCGGTCCTCGTGGAAGGGATCTGCCTGATGCCGGCCGGAGTTCTCCTCTTGATCCGCTTTCTCCCCGTGCTGCACGCCGCGGCGGCCGCCTCCGCCTTTGCCGTCTTCTTGGGGGGTGCCTCGGCTTTCTTTGCCGCGATCTGCGCTTGGTCGGAGACGGACCTCCGGCGGCAAGCGGGATTCGCGTGTGCCAGCGTGTTTGGCATTGTCGTTCTGGGACTCTCGCTGCCCGTGCCAGCAGCCGGCATGTGGGGAGTCGTTTTGACGGCGACATTCCTTCCGACGTCGGCCGCCGTCCTGGGATGGTTTGCCGAATGGCCGCGGCCACCGGCCGACAGTCGGTCGCAGGGCGTCCCCGGGAAATTGGCCGGGCTGGCCCCGGGGGCAGTCGCCGTTTCGATTGCCGTGTTGTTTTCAGGGATTTGCGGCCAAGGAGGCATCCTGGCCGCGGGTCTGAACGGGGTCGCAGGGGGGGCCGCCGAGGCGAGTGCGTCTCTCGCTCTCGCGTTGGTTCTCGCACTGTGCCGCACAGTTCTTCGCGGCACTTGCCATGACGCGCGCGTTGCTTGCCGGCCGCACGGCACACGCAGTCGGCGTTCCTGTCTCGTCCACAGCCTTCGACGCGAACCTCTTTGAAGCGCGTCCCATGCCTGCCACCGTCGCGCTCGAGCTGGCCAATGGTTGTTCTGGCCGGCTGCGGTGTCGTGGTCGGTCTCGGCGGCCCCTGCCTTGACGTTTGCCGGACGTCCGAGCACTGGGGCAGGAACAAGCGCGCTGACTCTCGCCGGGGAGAGCGTCGTGGCGACTCTCGCCGGTTGTTTGCCCGCCTTGGCCGGGTTCGTCGCCGGCTGGCGGCGGCCGCGACGGGAACCGGCCAATCGACCGTGGGGCACGACCGATGGCGTGCTGATGCGGTTGGGCCGCAATCGTTTCTATTGCGACGCCTTGTTGTTCGTGCTCATCGTGTTGCCGGTCCGTGGACTGGCCCAGTTGGCGCGGTTCGTCGATTGGTTTTTCATTGATGGTTTTGTTTCCGGAGCGCCAGTCAGTGCGGTCGAGTCGGCGGGAGTCATGTTGGAGCCGGTCCAGGGACGGAGCGTGAGCTTCTACCTCGGGTCGGCCGCCGTCGGAACGGCGCTGTTGGCGGCGGTCGTCGTTTGGTTGCGATATTAGGGAACTCACGTTGGGTCATTTCGCCGCCATTGCCGTCGCAATCCCCCTGTTTGGGGCGGGAGCGATCGCCCTGGCGTCATGCTTCGCGTTCGATCTGCTCGCAGGGAAAGCGATCCGAACGGGGCCCAGAACGTTCCGACGCATCGCATTGACTGCCTCCGTGCTGACGTTCGGCGTGGTGCTTTGTTCGACAGTCGTCGATTTGGTGCTGGGACCTCGCGGCCCGGAGGGAGTTGGCGGCGTGTTCGCCCTCCTGACCGCTGCGGTCTGGCTGCCCGTGGTGTTTGTCGGGCGGCAGTGCGATCGCAAACGTCCGGGCTTGTTGTACGGACTTCTCTTGCTCCTCGAGGCGGCGTTTCTGGGAGTGTATTTCGCCAATGACGCCCTCTTGTTCTGCCTGTCTCTCGAATCGAGCACGCTTGTCCTCTACCTGCTGATTGGCGGTTGGGGCGGACGCGAAAGCGAACCGATCGCGCGCAAGTTCCTCCTCTATAATCTTGCCGCCGACATGCTCGTGCTGATCGCCCTCCTGGGAGTCGTGATCGCGGCGGGGCGAATGTCGGCGGAGTTGGTGCCCGGTTCCAGGCACGAACTCTCGTATTCCTTGAGCGCGCTGACGCAAAACGTTCCGCGGTTCGCGTCCGACGACATTGCCGGCCAGGAATACTGGAGACATGCCCGGCGATGGTTGTTGGCGGCTCTGGTTCTCGGCCTGGCGATCAAAACGCCGCTGGTCCCCTTTCATACCTGGTTCGCACCGGTCGTCGCCGAAGGCCCGCTTTGCGCCGGCCTGGCAATGTTGGGTGCAGGCTTGGGTGTGAGCACATATGTCTTTGTCCGATTCGTGGGACCGCTGTGCGGCGACCTGGGAGCATGGGGCGACTTGCTGGTCGCGCTGGTCGTGTTGGGCGCAGTGCACGAGAGCCTGCTCGCGCTGGCTCACGGCGACCTGAAAAGAATGACGGCCTCTGCGAGCCTGTCTCAAGTCTCGCTGGCGGTCGCCGGCTTTTTTTCGCAGCAAACGGCAGGCGTGATCGGGGCCGTGCTGCTGGCGGTTGCCGGAGGACTTGCCTCGACGCTCCTCTTGTTTTCGTTCGGCTTTCTCGAGATGCGGTATGACACGCGCGATCTGTCCGCCTTTGGAGGGATCTGGCGGCGCCTGCCGCAGGTCTCGTGCGTCCTGCTCGTGGCCGTTCTTTCACTGGTCGGAATTCCCGGGTTGTGCGGATTCACGGGACTGTATCCCATCCTGGGAGCTCTGTTCGCGTTCGAGTGGCTCAGCGCCCTCTTGGCAATGAGCGCCGGATTGATTGTCGCCTGGGCCTTGTTCTGGATGCTCGACCGCATCGTCTTCAGTCCGCCGCCGTTTGGTGCAGGCGTCCCCCCTGCGGCGGACGCGGAATGGGACGCCGCCTCCGTCGAATTGGCGGCCCGCGACCGGCCGGACGACCTGCGCCCCGCGGAGATCCTGATGATCGCGCCGCTGATTACCGGCATCATTCTCATGGGGCTTCGGCCGCAGGCCGTCGTCGACTTGATAAACGCCTCGTTGCACATCGGCTCTTTCTCTCCTTGACGACGGGACAACTCGTGGCTCACGCGGTCGCAGCTTTTCCGGCTGGAATCTTGGCGGCGATGGGGCTCGTGACCCTGCTCGCGGGTCGAGCATGGAAATCGGACGTTCTGTCCGGCGTGCTCTGTGGCGCCGCCCTAGTCCTGGCCGGGGGGATGCTCGGTTTCGGAGAGCTTGGGGCAAGAGACGGCCTGACCACTGAATTGCCCGGAAATCAGACAGTCGTCGGCCCAGAGGCGATCGCCCAATCAAGCCCGGCCGCAACCCGGCAGTTCTTGATCGAAGACCGTCTCTCTCGGAGCGCCACGTGGCTGGCGCTGGGGCTCGGCTTGTTGGCGGCGGCGACCGCCAGCGACGGCAGTCCGCGCGCCTGCCGCCGGTTCGCAATCCTGTTGCTTTCCCTGAGCGGCGTTCTGTTAGCTGCGATCGCCAATGACATCGTCCTGGCTGTGATCGCGATGGAGCTCGCCTCCCTGCCGGCCACCGTCCTGCTTTTTGTCGAGCGGAACGCTCCGAACGCACGGGCCGCGGCCGTGCGATCCTTGGCATTGAACATCTTCGCTTTGGGGATGCTCGTCGCGGGCGCGGCCTTGATCGCACTCTTGTCCGGCACGACCAACCTCGAGGATTTGCGGCACCGCGATTCCGCACGCCGCGGTGCCCCGACACGTCCGGACACTGACGGTCGCGTCTCCCATCGCGGGGGAGATTGGCTGCGTCTTCCTTTTGGCCGGGCTGGGGGTCCATTTCCTGGCGGCCCCCTTTCAGCTCGCGGCTGCCGAAATCTTCGATGGCGCGAAGTCCTGGGGCCTCGGGCTGACGGCGTTGTTCCCGCGGGGAGCCTGCGCTGTTGTTGATGATCCGCATTCTGGTGCACGGGCCGCCCCGGCTCCAGGGGACCGTGCAGACACTCTTCACGGCCGTCGGATTCCTGACGATTTTGATTGGCAGCCTCCTTGCCGTATCGCAGACCCGCCTCCGCCGACTGCTGGCTTTCATGGTCGTTTTTCAGAGCGGCCTGATCTTGGCCGCGCTTGCCGCCGGTTGTTCCGAGAGGGCCCGCCCCACGGCGACGCCGTGGTTCGGCACGGAGACGCCCGGCGGCGTCGCGTCGGCGTGCCTGTGTTTTGCGCTCGACTCGCTGGCTCTGGTTGGACTGCTGGCGCTGGTCGCTTCGCGAGAGCGAACCGGTAGGCCACTGGACGAGGCGGAGCAAGTTGTCGACGCGGTGCGTGGCGACCGCGTGACGGCGGCGGCCCTGTGCGTCCTGGTGGCGAGTCTGGCCGGCGTCCCCCCGTTTGCCGGTTTTTGGCCACGTGTCGCCATTCTGCAGTCGACGCTTTCCATCAGCGTTCCGGCCGAAAACGGCTTCTTGCCCCATCAAAATGTCGATTATGTGGTTGTCGCGATCGCCGCGGCGGGGGGGTTGATCCTGATGGCGGCGATTGCGCTCGGCCTCGTCAAGAAAGTGCTGCTGGATGATATGGACGCACCGCGGGTCGAAGTCCTGCAGGATGATCGAAGCGCGCGGGGCAATGCGTCGGAAAGGGCGGCGGTCGCGGTCGGGCTGCTGGCGGCGTTGGCCGTCGTCGTTTTGGGCATCTTCCCTAGGTCGGCGACCCGCGCTGCCGCACGGGGAGTTACCGGAAGAGCCGCGCCGTGAGCCAAGCATCGGCCGAACGAGCAGACTTCTTGCCGGAGCGCGGAAGAGCCGTCAGGCGGCCGGGTCGTGCATCAGACGGGGATGACCCGTGAGACACACGCTTTCCCAGCATGACAAAAAAAGGGCGGCAATTCGTTTTCCGGTGAGTTCGCCGCCGGCCCATCTCTAACCAAGCGGCGCCGGATTGGAATTGCCGCCCCGTGACGCGTACCCGTCCCTCAATCTAGCAACTGGTGTGACAGGCGTGTGTCACACCTATTTGATGCGGATGACAATTCTGTAAGTTTTTCGCAACCAGCCGCGATCGCGGTTAGATTCGATGGACCCAGCCGACGCGCTCGAGTGGCGAAGACCGACCGGTGGGATCGATGAGTCGGCACGTTCGCTCGGCGGTGATCTCGCCGATGTGTGACAGCGGCGTGTCGAACGGCGGCCGCTTGCCAGCAAGCGCCGGCCGTCCTCCGCGGAAACAGTGAAGAGCAGCTCGAAGTCCTCACCGTCGCCGAGAGCGTGCTCGAGGGCGGACTTTGTCTCCCGCCAGTCGTCGCGCGGCTTCGCTCGTCGGCACGTTGGTCGGCCCGCACGACGGCACCGGCGCCGCTTTCGTCCAGAATGTGATAGAGGTCGGCCGCCAGTCCGTCGCTGACGTCGATCATCGCGTGCAAATGCACCGGCCTGCGTGCAGCGCGAGTCGCTTCATCAATCGCGCGGCTGAAACGAGAGGTGCTTGCCGCGATGCTGCCGCCGAAAGTCGCCCGTGACCAGGATCCAATCCCCCGCTTGCGCACCGTTGCGGCGGACCGGTCCGCTGCCGGTCGGCTGGCCCATAAGCGTGACGCTGAGGACGAGCGGGCCGTCCCACGAATTGGTGTCTCCTCCGGCAATGGCGACGTTGAACTGCGCCGGCGAGCGATTCGATCCCTGCGTAGACGCCTTCGGCCAGTTCGCGGCCGCCCTGCTTGGGCAAGGCGACGCTCACCAACGGCGGCCAGCGGCCGGCCCGCCATGGCCGCCATGTCGCTGAAATTGACCGCGAGCCCCTTGCGGCCGACGGCACGCGGATCGGTTCCGGAAAGCGGAAATCGACCCCGTCCATCAGCATGTCGACCGTCACCAGGCTTTCGCCGGAGGGTCGAAGCGAATCAGTGCCGCGTCATCGCCGATTCCCAGCGCAACGGCCGGATGAGGAGCCGTTCGTGAACGGATCCAATCGATGAAGGCGAATTCGGAATGGGCGTCGGCCACAAGCAGCTCGGAACCGGAAAACAGGTCGGAAGTAGATTCCGCCTCATTCTATCGGGCCGCCGGTTCGCTTCCGAGGCCGCTCAGCGAAGTGCGTGCCGAGCGCCATGTCGCCGTAGAGCGTGTCGTTCGATCGGTAGACGTGGAACCGCACGTATTCGGACTCGTGATGGTCGAGCACCCAGGAGACGTCGGTCGATTTCACGGTCTGATAGCGGTCCAGGCCGACGAGGACGTCTCTTTGCTGAATGCCGCTGCGAGCCGCCGGACTGTCCGGTCGAATCGGAGAGGACCTGCAGCCCTCCCTCGTACTTCGAGTTGAGGAGACTGGGGTTCGTGCGGGCGATTTTCAACGCGCGGATGCCGATCACGTCCCAAATCCGTTGCGAATCGGCGTCGACCTCGGTGCGACTTGCGATGAGGCGGCGGCCACATTGTTGGCACCGGGCAATCGCATGCACAATCACGTTGCCCGTTCCCCCGACCGCGGCCAGCTCGCCCGTCGCGGCGGCGAGCTTGAGCGAAATCGTCTCCATCTTACCGTCGCGTTTGATCGATCACTCGAGACTTCATCGCCCGCCGCTGTGACCCAAGAGGGCCCGTTCGAAGTCGGCCTCGTCGTTGACGGCGTAATCGCCGGCGCGCACGATGACGTCGGCGGGCTTGAGTCCGGCCAATTCCGCCGGGCTGCCCGGACGGGCCGACTCGACGACCAGCTTGCCGCTCGTTCGCATTCTTCACGTCGCGGCCGACCAGACCGTGATAGGTGCCGTCGAAGTACTCGATTTTCATCAGGTCGGCAATGACCCTGCGGGCGTCGTCGATCGGGATCGCGAAGCCGATCTTCTGCGCACCGGCCCGGATGGCGACATTGATGCCGACGATCTCGCCGTTGACGTTGATCAGCGGGCCGCCGCTGTTGCCCGGATTGATGGCGGCGTCGGTCTGGATCAGGTTCTTGTACGACTGCGTATCGTTCACTTCGACGTCGCGGTGCAGGGCGCTGACGATGCCCAGCGTGATCGTGTTTTCGTAGCCGAAGGCATTGCCGACGGCAAAGACCGTTTCGCCCAGCATCAGGTCCGACGACGTGCCCAGCGGCATCACGGTCGAGGGCTCCGCGCGCTTGAATCTTGAGCAGGGCCAGATCGCGGACCGGGTCTTCCGAGACAACCGTGGCCTCATAATGGCTGCCGTTATCCGAGAGTCACCTGTAGCGAGTCGACACCGTTGACCACGTGGTGATTGGTGACGATGTAGCCCCGCTCGTCGATGATGATGCCGGTGCCCATGCCGTTGATCTTGCGGCCGCTGTGCGGCCGGCTGGCGAACGCCGGGTCGCCGGGCGTATAGGGGGCGGTCTTTTCGCTGTGGATGTTGACCACAGCGGGCCGCGCGCGGCGGATGGCCTTCACCAGCGGGGTTTCTCGCGGGAGTTGTCCGCGCGTGCACTGTGCCGGTGGAAGTCAGCAGGAACAGGGCCAGGAACAAGGGCGGCTGCAGGGGCACGTTTCTGCATGCGGGTGGACGCTTTATCGAGTGAACAACAGGTGGGTGAGAATCCGTCCGCCGAACGGAGCGCGCTCCATCGTGCCTCCGCACACGCCTGAATCGACAAATCCATTTCCGCCGCTTGAAACCACGAGAGACGACATGCATAAATTGCCTAGCTGGAACCGGGTTACGACTCTGCGGAATCTGACGGCCCCCGGCAGCCGGCCGCCGCTGCCGCCGGCTCTTTTTCCGCGGTTGTGCTTCAGTTTTTGAGCCGGCCCCGATCGCCGGCGACGTGGTAGCGCACTGCGCCGAGTATTCCGAGCCGCTCGGCCGAGGAGTTTGGGGAGACCTGCCAAACCTGCTAGAATCTGCCCGTCGGCATGTTTTCGCAGTTGCCGCAACACAAGAAATGACTCCGACAGCGGGCCGCGCTCTGCCTGTTCCGAAAAGCTCTCCCAGGACGCAAAGCTTGCCAAGCCGGAAACAACTGGAACAACTGCTCGAGTCCGATCCAGACGACGTGTTTTTACAATACGCGCTGGCGAAGGCCTGCGTCTCCGAAGGGGACGTCGAAACCAGGACTCTGCGCAGTTTCAGGCCGTGATCGACCGGCCATCCCGAATACGTCCCTGCCTACTTTCAAAAGGGGCAAGCTCTGGCCGAGCAGGGCCGCACGGACGAAGCGCGAGACGTCCTGACGCAAGGGATCGAAGCCGCGGCCCAAGCGGGCGACCGCCACGCGGAATCTGAAATGACCGAGTTTCTCGAGGCGCTCGGCTCCGAGTCGTAGTGTCCGAGATTGCTTCGACCGATGGGCTGCGTCGACAGGAAGAGAATTCAAACGGATGAACTCTCAGCCGTTTCCGCCGCTTCGAATGACGTTGCCGGATGAGCTTCGCGCGCTGTGCGCTCAGCTCGAGGAATTGGCACCCGGCCTGTCAGACGTCGACGACTGGCCCGGCCACCAGTTACGGCTGCTGTCCGAGGCCGGACTGCTTGCCTGGGGACTTCCGGTCGAATTTGGCGGCACCCGCGGTCGAGTGACAACGGAAATGCTGGCCGCCTACGAAATGACTGGCTGCCGCCTGTCTGACGACGACATTCGTGCTCACGCAGCGAAACGCCGCCTGCCAGCGGATCGCCAACAGCGACAACGACGAAATTCGGGCCGAGCTTTGCCGCGCCTTCTGCGCCGGCGAGTCGTTTGCCACCGTCGGCATTTCGCATCTGACGACCTCGCGGCAGCACCTGGCCAAGCCGGCCGTGAGTGCCGTCGAGACGCCAGACCGGCTTTGTGCTGAATGGGACTGTCCCCTGGGTGACCGGTGCGCCGGTCGGCCGAGCATCTCGTCAGCGGCGGCACGCTGGCCGACGGACGCCAGGTCCTCATGGCCGTCCCCACTTCGCTGCGCCGGCGTCGAGGTCAAGCCGCCCATGCGGCTTCTGGCCCTCTCCGCCTCGCAGACGGCGACAGTCGTGTTCGACGAAGTGCACGTGCCGCGGCGGTTCCTTCTGCCCGGCCCCGTGGAAATGTGATGAGACAGAAGGCGGAGGCGCCGGCTCGCTTGACGACCTCGGCGCTGGCCAGTCGGTTTAACCCGCGGCATTCTCGGCCGACTGTCCCACGAAGCCGAGCGGCGGCCGGACCTGGTCCCCATCCATCAAGGCTCTCCAAGCCGAGTGCACCGAGACGGCCGCCGACTTAGTCGCGGCGGCAACGGAAACGAAAACGGCGTCCGCCGCCCCGACCTCGGAATCGGTGCGGCAAAAGGCCAACTCGCTCGTGCTGCGGACCGCCCAGGCCTATCTGGCCGCCTCGAAAGGGGCCGGCTTCGTCACGGGACATCCGGCCGAGCGGGCGGTTCGCGAAGCCATGTTCTTCCTTGTCTGGTCGTGCCCTCAGCCGGTCGTCTCGGCGGCCCTGCGTGAATTCGCCTGCGTGATCGGCGAGGGCTGAGCGCGTCAAAAGAATAATCGCTTCGCGGGGAATACGGGCCCCTCGACGCAGGTGCGGCGGTAGTCCCATTGGCCGTCGTCGACCTTGACGGCCGTCACGCAACTGAAGCAGGCCCCGAAGCCGCAGGCCATCGGACTTTCCAGCGAGAGCCAGCATTCGACGCCGGCCCGCTCGCATAGCCGGGCGGCCGCGTGCATCATCGGCTCCGGACCGCAGCAATAAACGCAGTCAGGCCGATCGTCGCTGTCGAGGGCCTCATTCAGCAATTCGGTCACAAAGCCGTGGTGCCCGCGGGTTCCGTCGTCCGTCGCCAGGCGGACTCTCGAGTCCGGGCAGAGCGAAATCCTCCAAGCCGCGCGAGATATTCGGCCGATCGCACGCCGTAAAAAAGAGAGACCCGCCGCGGACGCTGCTGACGACGCGTGGCGGCGTTCCGTAAGTCCGCAGGCCGAGCGCCTCCCGGGCGACGGCCAGAAACGGCGTCTGCCCGATGCCGCCGGCCACGAGCATCAAATGGTCCGCCCGTCGGCACCGGAAAACCGTTGCCCAGCGGCCCCCACAGGGAAACCAGGTCGCCCGGTTTCCATTGCGGCATGAGCGACGTCAACTTGCCGACGACGACGTAGCCGAACTCCACCCCCTCCGGCTCGTCCGTCGCTGTCCGTAAACGTCGAAGAGCGCGAAGGGGCGGCCCAGACAGGGGATTCACGCCGCCTCGCCGGCCGCACCATGAAGAACTGGCCGGGAACAATTCTTGACGCGATCTCCGGCGTTTCCAGCCGCAGGCAATACGTGTCGCGGGCCATCTGCCGCTGCGACACCACGCGGACTGTCTGTTGCAGAGGCCGCCGGGTTCAAGGCCGGTTGAGCGGTCGGAGCAACTCGGGATTATTCATGTTTTCGTCGGCGACGCCCGTGCCCGCGGGCCCCTGCTCTGTCGCTCGCCGCGGTCGAGAGGTTCCCGCGGCGGGACGTTTCCCGCGGCCGGGAGTCTTCCTGCCGGACTTTTCCGCGGACGACCGGCGGCCGCCGCGGGCTGAGTCGCGGCCGCACTGCGGCTTCGGGGCCGGCTTTGGACGCCGGCGGCGGGGTGTCGACGACAGTTCCCGCAGCTCGCCAACTCGACAGCGGTCAGCGGCCGGAACCGGCCCTCCGCCAGCCGACCCAGCGAAAGCGGCCCGAAGGCAACTCCGCTTCAGCCGCATCACCTTGTGCCCCACGCGGGCAAACAGGCGGCGAATTTCGCGGTTCTGCCCATGATCCAGGCCGACTTCCAAGATACGACTGTTCCCCTTCGTGCCGATGCGGCGAATCCACTTGAGATGAAATCGGCCTTCGTGAAAAAACATTCCCTCTTTGAGGGCGGCGAACGTCTCCGGCGTCGGCCGGCCGGCCACCTGGACGGAGTAAGTCCGCGGGACTTGAAACCGCGGATGGGCCAAACGGTGAGCCATCTCGCCGTCGTTGGTGATGAGGATTAACCCTTCGCTGCTCTCATCCAGCCGGCCGACCGTGAACAGCCGCAGCCTGCCTGCCGGAACCAGGTCGATCGCCCGCGGCCGACCGGCCGGGTCGGAGTTCGTGCACAGAAAGCCGCGCCGGCTTGTTCAGCAAGAAGTAGCGGTGCGGCTCCTGGCGGACGGACCGTGCCCGTCCACCGAGACCCGCTGCCGCCGCGGATCGACCCGCGTCCCCAGATCGCGTTTGACTTCGCCGTCGATGCTGACGCGCCCCGCGACGATGTATTTCCTCACACTGCCGGCGGGAGCCAAGCCCCGTCGACGCGAGAAACCGCTGCAGTCGAACGCCGTGCGGCTCGCGTTCCGTCTCGAGCGTTGAGTCCTCGTCAGAATCCGGCTGTCATAAGAGACCTTCGGCGCGATCGGCGCTGAGGGTGAAAAGGAAGGGGGCTGTCCTCTTCTGAGTCTAGCCGTATCGTCCGGTGAAATGAAGCGGCGTCCTGGGCAAGCCGTCCGCTTGCGATGCGACTGGCCGTCCAGCGGGAATCGATGCACCTCTCCCGTCATCGACTTTTCCGATTCCGGTGACTCGCACTCGAATGGGAATCGTGCGGCCGGCGGGCCGCGGGCGGGAAGTTTTCCCATTTCCCGCCTGCGAAAAATCCCTTTCGGACGGCTGCGTTTTTTTTGCGTCTCGATCAAAAATCGCCGGCACCGTCTTGACGCCGGTGTATCTTTTCGCTGCCACCGCGGCACCGGTTGAGGCGCCGCGAAATACGACACGCCCTGCGAGAGCCGGCCGGCCGCGATTCAACGACGGCGGTCGACCGGCGGGCAGACAAGCGACACGCAAGGAGCAATTCACGATGAAGCGAACGATGTGGATGGTGATCATCGCCGGCTTCCTGGTCACGGCGGCGGACCTGGAGGCCGCGGAAAGGCGGCTCGACCGAGTCGGAACGAAGGACGGCCCAACGCCGCAAATCGTTTTGACGGCCGGGCCGCAACTGCTGGCCGTCGCCGATTATGCAATCCCGCCTCCGGCACCGGCCATCGACGGCGCAATACCGCCAGGGCCTGCGCCCGCCATGGCGGGACCCGCGCCTCCCTCAGCCATGCCGCTGCCCTATGCGGCGGGACCTGTCGCGGCCGGAGGTCCGCCTCTCCCCTTGGCCCCGGCGGTCCCCCTGTACCCGTGTGTGAAATACAGGGACCGGCACCATATTGCGCCTTGTGCGGTGCCGATGTGCGTGGCCGTCCGCGACCCCTGCGAGCGGCACGAGCGGTGTTCGTGTGGGCCGCCCAAGTGCGTGATGGTTGAAATCTGCGTTCCTCCCTGTGGATGTCCGAAGATCACCTGCAAGCACGACGGCGCCAAGGTGCGGTACGATTACGGCAAATACGCTGTCAACATTACGTCAAGACATGGAGTCGTGGTCGTGAATTACGACCGTTGATTGACTCGTGTGCCGTACAGGTCCGGCCGAGCGGATGCCCGGTCGCTCCGGGTTGAATGCGCCCGCGTCCGCCGGACGTTGTCAAACAGAGCTGGCTCGACAACAGAGCGGCCGAGGATTTCCTCGGCCGTTTTTTTGTTTTTGATTCGGAGACAAGACAGAACGAAATCAGCCGCCTCCCGCCCCCCTCCCCTGCGGCCCCTTTTTTTGGGAGTTATTTGGGGTTTTTTGGGCCATAAAAAAAGGGGGAAACGGGGTCCGAGGGCCCAACCAATATTGACAACCGTTTTATACTTATGTACACTAAAATTAGCGGTGACGACGAACGTCCGTGCGGCTTAGACGGTCCCCGTCGTACACCGTGTGCCGCAGTGTGCCGTAATGCACGTGTGGCACACGTTCTACAGAGGCGGCATCGGAAGCCAGCGACGCGCGAATCGCTTCCCGACGAATTGTTTGCCCTTCCGTCTGTCTCCAGGAAATGTCGATCGAATCGGACGAGTTTGACTTCTTCGTCTCGTACGCCCGGGCCGACGATGCCAGCGGCTGGGTCGCCGGGTTCGTCGAGGAGCTGCTCGTCGAGCATCAGCGGTTCAGCGGCGGCCGGGCGCTGACGCGATTCTTCGATCGGAGCGAAATCCGCGGTCTCGACGACTGGCGGTACCGGATCTACTCGGCGTTGGCCAGATCGCGGCTGTTTGTCGCGTTCATCTCCCCAAATTATTTCGCCAGCGAATGGTGCCGCCGTGAATGGCGGGCATGGATCGACACCGAGATCGCGAAGCACATTCTCTCCGGCGGGGCCGCGCCGATTTACATCGTCGAGGTGCCGGGATTGGTTGGCAAAGAACAACTGGCCGAGCACGAGGTGGCCAAGCGGGTCGCCGAGCTGTGTGCGGTTAAACTGCCGGGAAACGGCTTCGTTGACTCGGCCGCGGAGGTGGTGAAAGAGCTGCGCCGGCGGCAGTTCAACGCCGTGCAGCCATTCTACATGCAAGGGACCGATGCGCCTCCGCCGCGAGGATCTGCGGCGTGTGCTGGCGGAGCTGGCCAAAGACCTTGACGGGCGGGCAGAGCTTGTCCGCCGGGCCGAGCTGAGCCGCTCCACCGTCCCGCCGTACAACAAACGGTTCTGCGGAAGGTTGGACGAATTGCTGGAGCTTCGAGAACGGTTGAAAGACGACAGAGCCGGCGTGGTCTGCGGCGTGCAGGGCTTGGGTGGTGTGGGCAAGACCGAGCTGGCGTTCACGTATGCCCACGCCTTTGCCAGCGCCTACGCCGGCGGCCGGTTCCTGGTCCCGTGCGAAGGCAAAAAAACGCTGCGCGAGGCCGCCCTGCACTTGGGCGACCTGTTCCGCGACCAGATTGGCGACGAGGAGCGTAAGACGCCCGACGGATACTTTGCGGCGATTGCCGCCTGCCTTCGTCGTCGGCTCGACGAGATGGGGCACATTTTGCTCGTGCTCGACAACGTGACGAGCGCGGCGCTTGTCAGCCCTCAGCAGACAGACCATCTCACGGCCCTCGGGCCCAAGCTGCACTTGCTGGCGACGACGCGGCTACCGGCGCCGCCGGCGAGCCGCTGGCTGACGCTGGGAGAGCTGCCGGAGGCCGCCGCGCTCGAATTGCTGGAGAAGCACCGGCCATTCGACAGCGACCCAGAACGCGAAGCGGCCCGGCGGATGGTCCAACGGCTGGGCGGCTTTGCGCTGGCCGTTGAGCTTGTCGGCGCGTGGTTTCTCGTACATCCGGGGGCCACTTACGCTGGAATGGCTGACCGGCTGGGACTCGACGCGCTTGACCAGATGGCCGAAGCGAACGAGGTCGAGCTGCGTCGGCACCAGGAACGGCGACTTAGTGCGGTCCTTGGTCCCGTTTTGCAAGATCTCAGCCCGCCTGAGCGCCGCGCGCTGGAGTATGCGGCCCTTCTTGCCCCCGACCAGGTTCCGCTGCCGTGGCTGAAAACGCTCGTCGACCGTGATTTCCCGGACTTTGGGGAAGCGACGGGACTCTCGGAGGCGTGGAGCGACGTGTGCGCCCGGCTCACACGCCTGGCGTTATTCAGCCGATCGGAGGGAGATGCGGCCGATTCGCGCATCGTCCGCGTCCATCGCCTGCTGCAAGATCTTGTGCGTCGGCAATTGCCGCCAGCCGAGTTGAGCCGGCGACAAACTGCCGTAGAGGCGCTTGTGTCGGAACGAGCCGGCGCCTTGGAAAAGATCGTTCGTTGGGAGGAGGCCCGGTGGGAACTTGAACCGTTCGATGCGCTGGCGAATCTGTGGGCGGGTGGAAAGCTCCCGCGCGCTGCGTGGCTGCTCAATCAGGCCGGGATGCGTTGGTACAAGATTGCCGAATGGGCCCGCAGTGAGCCGCTTTATCGTCGCGCGCTGGCCATCGACGAGGCGTCGTACGGACCGGAGCACCCTGGCGTCGCAATCGACGTCAACAACCTGGCGCAGTTGCTCGAGCGCACGAACCGCCTGGCGGAGGCCGAGCCCCTCTATCGCCGTGCGCTGGCCATCTTCGAAGGGTCATACGGATCGGAGCACCCCAACGTCGCGACGGTACTCAACAACCTGGCGCAGTTGCTCCGGGCCGCCAACCAACCGGTGGAGGCCGAGCCGCTTTATCGCCGCGCCCTGGCCATCGACGAGGCGTCGTACGGGCCGGAGCACACCAACGTTGCCATCCGCCTCAACAACTTGGCGGCGTTGCTCCAGGACACGAACCGTCTGGCGGAGGCCGAGCCGCTCATGCGTCGTGCGCTGGCCATCAGCGAGGCGTCGTACGGACCGGAGCACCCTGACGTCGCAATCAAGCTCAACAACCTGGCGCTGTTGCTCCATGCCACGAATCGCCTGTCGGAGGCCGAGCCGCTCATGCGGCGGCGCTGGCCATCAGCGAGGCGTCGTACGGACCGGAGCACCCGAACGTCGCCACCAAACTGAACAACCTGGCGCTGTTGCTCAAGGCCACGAACCGCCTGGCGGAGGCCGAGCCGCTCATACGCCGTGCGCTGGCCATCGACGAGGCGTCGCATGGACCGGAGCACCCCGAAGTCGCACGGGACCTCGGCAACCTGGCGCTGTTGCTCAAGGCCAGGAACCGTCTGGCGGAGGCCGAGCCGCTCATGCGGCGCGCGCTGGCCATCGACGCGGCGTCGTACGGACAGGACCACCCGGCCGTCGCGACTGCCCTCAACAACCTGGCGATTTTGCTCCAGGCCACGAATCGCCTGGCAGAGGCCGAGCCGCTTTATCGCCGCGCGCTGGCTATCGACGAGGCGTCGTACGGGCCGGAGCATCCCAACGTCGGGACTGCCCTCAACAATCTGGCGCTGTTGCTCAAGGACACGAACCGCCTGGCGGAGGCCGAGCCGCTCATGCGTCGTGCGCTGGCCATCGACGAAGCGTCATACGGACCGGAGCATCCCAACGTCGCACGGGACCTCAGCAACCTGGCGCTGTTGCTCCAGGACACGAACCGTCTGGCGGAGGCCGAGCCGCTCATGCGTCGCGCGCTGGCCATCGACGAGGCGTCGTACGGACCGGAGCATCCCAGCGTCGCACGGGACCTCAGCAACCTGGCCCAGTTGCTCAAGGACACGAACCGCCTGGCGGAGGCCGAGCCACTCTATCGCCGCGCCCTCGCCATCGGCGAGGCGTCATACGGGCCGGAGCATCCCGACGTCGCGACGGCCCTCAGCAACCTGGCGCTCTTGCTCAAGGCCACGAACCGTCTGTCGGAGGCCGAGCCGCTCATGCGTCGCGCGCTGGCCATCGACGAAGCGTCATACGGACCGGAGCATCCCAACGTCGCACGGGTGGTCAGCAACCTGGCGCTGTTGCTCCAGGCCACGAACCGGCTGGCGGAGGCCGAGCCGCTCATGCGTCGTGCGCTGGCCGTCAACGAGGCGTCATACGGGCCGGAGCATCCCGACGTCGCGACGGCCCTCAGCAACCTGGCGACGTTGCTCCAGGCCACGAACCGTCTGTCGGAGGCCGAGCCGCTCATGCGTCGTGCGCTCGCCATCGACGAGGCGTCGTACGGACCGGAGCACCCAGACGTCGCCATCCGCCTCAACAACCTGGCGCAGTTGCTCAAGGCCACGAACCGTCTGGCGGAGGCCGAGCCGCTCATGCGTCGCGCGCTGGCCATCGCTGAGGCGTCGTACGGACCGGAGCATCCCAACGTCGCCATCCGGCTCAACAACCTGGCGACGTTGCTCCAGGACACGAACCGACTGGCGGAAGCCGAGCCGCTCATGCCGCCGTGCGCTGGCCATCGACGAAGCGTCGTACGGACCGGAGAACCCGAACGTCGCCGGAGACCTCAACAGCCTGGCGCAGTTGCTCAAGGCCACGAACCGCCTGGCGGAGGCCGAGCCGCTCATGCGTCGCGCGCTGGCCATCGACGAAGCGTCGTACGGACCGGAGCATCCCAACGTCGGGACTGCCCTCAACAATCTGGCGCTGTTGCTCAAGGACACGAACCGCCTGGCGGAGGCCGAGCCGCTCATGCGCCGTGCGCTGGCGATCTTCGAGGCGTCGTACGGACCGGAGCATCCCAACGTCGGGACTGCCCTCAACAATCTGGCGCTGTTGCTCAAGGACACGAACCGCCTGGCGGAGGCCGAGCCGCTCATGCGCCGTGCGCTGGCGATCTTCGAGGCGTCGTACGGACCGGAGCATCCCAACGTCGGGACTGCCCTCAACAATCTGGCGCTGTTGCTCAAGGCCACGAACCGCCTGGCGGAGGCCGAGCCGCTCATGCGTCTGCGCTGGCGATCTTCGACGTGTCCTACGGGCCGGAGCATCCCCGGGTCACCAGCCAGCTCGGCAATCTGGCGCTGTTGCTTCAGTTTATGAACCGCCCAGCGGAAGGTGAGCCGCTCGTGCGTCGTGCGCTGGCCATCGCCGAGGCGTCATACGGACCGGAGCACCCCGACGTCGCCATCCTTCGCACCATCCTTGCCGGTCTGAAACATGCCACAAAGGCTCGCAAGGCTCCTCAGCGGAAGCGCACGTGGAGTGCGGCCTGGAGACGATTTCTGGCTGTGTTTCGGCCTCGCTGAGACGAGAGGACCGGCATTCGGTTTGCCGGATGGGTGGCGGGCGGCTTGTTGTTGATTAATCCCGCGGCACAAACCGTCCGTGAAAGGGAAGCCGGCGAAACCTGGCGACGCTCTACCTTCTGGGTACCGAGACCACGGATGCCGGTTTAAAGAGGAAATCAGAGAATCTTTGCCGAATGTGAACATCATTCGATCAGTGCCGTCAGTGCTTTGTCAACTTCAGAAATTCGGGTTGGGTGCCATGCCCACGGCTTTGCGTGGGCATGGCACTCGGCGCGAGCCGGTGGAATCGTGGTCTCTCGCGATGTGCAAAGCCCCCAGCGGGGGCGGCACTCTTCTGCGTCTGTCGCACTTCTCGGAGCCGGAAGCGCGAACGGATAAGAGGGGTCATGCGGCCCGGGCTTTTCTCTGCAAGGCGAGCCCCGTTTCGTCAAACCGCCTGCAAAAACGAAGAGAACCTCTCGCGGAGTGCAGAGCACGCAGAGAAAGACAAGGGGACGAGGTTCGACCTTCGACTTTTACCTTTCGTTGTTCTGCAAGCGTTTGAAATCTTGTCGGCTTGCGAAGACTTCATCGAGCGAAGTGGTTTTTCACCTTCCCCCGTCTTGGCTTTCTCTGCGTGCTCTGCGCCTCTGCGAGAGGTTCTCCCCTCCCCCCTCAGAGCTCTGCCGCCGGCTGACATGCCCACGGCATTGCGTGGGCATGTCCTTGGATCCTTGGCAGAATGTCGTAGCCGGAAATCGTTCTGCGGGCACCCTGCGATCCATCCTTCTCGATGAATGGTCACCGCAAAACCTGCCGACGTGACAGCACGTGCATTTGATCATCTGGCCCCGCCTCAAGGCTGAAGACATGCCCACGCAAAGCCGTGGGCATGGCACCCGGCGGAATGACTCGTAGGGTAAGCTGCCAGCTTGCCCTTTCGTGCCGTTTCGTGAATCAAAAGGGGCAAGCTGGCAGCTCGCCCTACGGTTTTGAAACGCCCTCTAGGTCACAGACGCCGGTTTGAAACAGCTCCAGCAAGCTCTGCCGACTGCGAACATCATTCGATAAGCGCCCCCTGGCGGAGGAAAACGCGCGAAAAAGCAATCAAACGAAATGGGTCCGCCCTGGGGTTCCTGTTGGCCCATCGTGGGCGGTGATTGAGGCGGCGGGAACGGCGAAGCGCGCCCTCGCGATTACGACGACTTTCGTGAAAATGCCGGGCGTAACGGTCGTCTCCTTGTGGCAGACCGACCGGTCAGGGCAAACCACGTCCCGAACGCGGACCCGCACCCGCTAGAGGCGGCAGCCTCGCCACGTCCGCCGCAAGGGGCCTTTTCTCATCGAAGCCTCCGCAAACGGCTGATTTGACTTGGCCCGGATCCCGTCCCATGCTTCGCGCTGATCGCCCTTGAATGTCCCGGTGGGATGAATCACCGCGCTTCAGAGGCGTAGCGGAACGCTCGCGAGACGTCGATTTGTCCGTTAATTCCGACCGATGCCGCACGGCCCACCGACGTTCCGACGCATCGAATGACGAATCGCCAGAACATCCCGGCCTCGAACACCCGGCCGCGCTCGACGAATGGTGTCTTTACGGCCGCCTGAACGAAGACGGCGAGTCGCGGACGATTCCGCTGACGCCTCTGCCGTTTCGGATCGGGCGGCGATCCGGCTTGTCGCTGAGCTTGTCGCATCAAACCGTTTCGGGCCTGCATGCCGAGATCGACCTGCGCGATCAGCAGCTGTTTGTCCGCGACCTGCACAGCACCAACGGCACGTTCATCAACGGGACGCAATTGTTCGGCGAACAGGAGATTTTTGAAAACGATCTGCTGCAGTTCGCGGACGTCGCGTTTCGAGTCGCGCGCCGCCTGCCCGACACGAAATCCCATACGCGGTGTGCCAACGCCAGCGATCAGGCCCTGGCTTTGGTCCAATTCGACCGTCTGGTCGAACACGGGGCGCTGGCTCCCTATTTCCAGCCGATCGTCGATCTGACGACGAACCAGGCGGTGGCGTTCGAGGCGCTGGCCCGCAGCCGCTTTGTCGGCCTGGAGACGCCCGAGTTCATGTTCGCGGCGGCAGCCCAGTTGGGACGGGTGAACGAGCTGACCCAACTCATGCGCCGCAAGGCCGTCGAGACGAGCGGCCTGTTCCCGGACGCCGCCCCACCTGTTTTTGAACACGCATCCTTCCGAGGGAGCGACGGCGGCCTTTCTGGAGAGCTGCGTCACAGCTCCGCCGCCTCTCGCCGCTGCAGCGGATCACGATCGAGCTGCACGAAGCGGCCATGACGCAAGTCGGGGAGATGGCCGCTTTACGGCACGGGCTGGAAGCGGTCGACATCTCGCTGGCTTTCGACGACTTCGGCGTCGGGCAGCACCGTCTCGCGGAGCTTTCCGAAGTGCAACCCGCATTACCTGAAGTTCGATCGGAGCCTTGTCCGCCGGTTGAACACGGCGGACGTTTCGCGGACGCGCGATGATCCGCGGGCTGGTCGCGACGGTCCGCGAGATCGGCATTATCCCGCTGGCGGAAGGGATCGAGACGGAGGCCGAAGCCGCGGCCTGCGTCGATCTGGGCTTCGTGCTCGCGCAGGGCTACTTCTACGGCAAGCCCATGCCGGCGACTCATTACTCGATGCAGCGAGGGAAGTTAAGCGATCGGGCGCGGATCGGCGGCGGCAAGAGAGAGCTGGGGATTGAGATGTTTGCTTCCACCGCCGGTCTTCGAGGTCGATCCGGAGCTGGTCCGTTCGCTGCTCACGGACGACGTGTTCGAACCGGTCGAGCCGGCGACGCTCGACCAGGCGGGTCTCACCGATGCGTTCGTCGAGGCGCTGATCTGCAAGGACTTGTCGGTCAACGGCACGGCACGGGGCCGGACGCTCGCCGACAACGTCGGCCTGCCGTTCAACATCATCACGCGGCTGCTCGAGTCGCTGAGCACGCGCAAGCTCATCGCGCATGCCAGCGGCGCGCAGTTCAATGATTATTCGTACATGCTGACGGAGCTGGGAGCGGCGCGGTCCCACCAGATGCTGCGGGAATGCGCGTATGTCGGGCCGGCTCCCGTGCGGCTTTCCGAGTACGTGATGTCCGTCGCGGCCCAATCGATCGCGCACGAGGCGCCCGGACGCGAACGCCTCGTCGAGGCGTGCAAGGGGATCTCCGTCGATCCGAAACTCTTTCGCAGCCTGGGCCCGGCGATCAACTCCGGCGGCGCGATCTTCCTTTACGGGGCGCCCGGAAACGGAAAATCGACGCTGGCCCGTCGAATCACGATGTGCTTCGGACAGCGGATCTGGGTGCCGCACGCGATCATCGACGGCGGTCACGTCATCAAGTTCTACGACACGCAGTTCCACAAGGCCGTCGAGGACGTCGACGGCACCCTGCTCCGCTCGACCTGCGTGGACCGCCGCTGGATCCAGATCCACCGGCCGACCGTCGCCGTGGGAGGAGAGCTGACTCTCGACAGCCTGGAGCTGCGGCATCACCCCGAGACGAAAATCTGCGAAGCGCCGCTGCAAATGAAGAGCAATTGCGGATGCCTGCTGATCGACGATTTCGGCCGCCAGCGGATCGCACCGGCCGATCTTGCTGAACCGCTGGATCGTTCCGCTGGACTCGCATTACGACTACCTCACGCTTCCCACCGGAAAAAAATTGCAGGTGCCGTTTCAGCAGATCGTGATCTTCTCGACCAACCTCGATCCGGAGGACCTGGTCGACGAGGCATTTCTCCGCCGCATTCCCTACAAGATCCACACCGCCGATCCGACCGACGACGAGTTTTATTTCCTGTTTCAACTGTACTGCAACAAGTTCGGCTGCGAGTACCGCAAGGACGTGGTGACCTATCTGCTCGACACGTATTACCGGCCGTGCAGACGGGCGAAACGACGGTGTCACGCACGGGATTTGCTGGCCCAGGTGCGGAACCATTGCCGCTACAACGGCGTTCCCCTTGAGCTTTTGCCGGAGTACTTCGATCTCGCCGTCGAGAACTATTTCGCCATGATCTCGAGGGCGGACCTCACGTAACCGCCGACTGACAAGGGCCCGGACGATGTCACACGCGACAAGCGAGCTTTTGGAATTCAATCCCAAAGAGCCGATCCCCGGCTACACGGACGACGGAGCTGATCGGCCGCGGCGGCTCGGGAGAGGTGTGGCGGGCGGTGGCCCCCGGCGGCCTTGCCAAGGCGGTCAAGATCGTCTACGGCGACGCCGACGCCGACCGAACCAAGGTCGAGCTGAAGGCGCTGGCCCGCATCAAGGACGTGCGGCATCCCGCTGTTGCTATCGATCGAGCGAATCGAAATCGCGGGCCCCAATCTCGTCATCGTCACCGAGTTGGCCGACTGCAGCCTGAAGGAGTACTTCGTCCGAGAAGAGGAAGGCGAAATCCGCCGGCGTGCCGCAGGACGAACTCTTGCGATTCCTGAATGATGCGGCCGAGGCGCTCGACTTCCTTTACGGCCAGTATTCGCTTCAGCACTTGGACGTGAAACCGGAAAATATCCTCCTGTTGTCGGGGCGGGCCAAGCTCGGCGATTTCGGCCTCGTGAAAAACCTTTACGAGCGGTCGAATTCGATCGTGGGCGGGCTGACGCCAACCTATTCCCCGCCGGAAGTGTTCGACGGCAAGCCCACGCGACATAGCGATCAATACAGCCTGGCCATCGTCTACATGCAGATGCTGACAGGCGTTTTGCCGTTCAACGGCGGCAACCCGGCGCAACTGGCCTCCCAACACCTGCGCGGCGTGCCCGAGCTGTCGGCGCTTCCCCGGCGGCAGCGCCCGTGATCGCCCGCGCCCTGTCCAAAGATCCCGCGCACCGTTTTGACAACTGCGTCGCGATGATGGAGGCGATCAAAGCGAGCGTGAACGAATCGCCCGTCGCGCCGGCGACTCCGACCTCCGTTGCCGAGCCTTCCGGCGAAAGCGTCGGCCGTTGGCCGGCCGACTCATCGCGAGCGGCTGCACGGACAACGGCGTCGCAGGAGGAACTTCCCCGCTTCAGCGCGATCTGCCCTTCGGCGAAGAGACCGGCGGCCAACGGCCTGAAGGCCGGCCTCTCGAGGCGCAAACCGGAGACGGACGGACGTGTCCCGCTGCCGACGTTCAGCCCCTCATTATCGTGGGGATCGGGGGAACGGCGCCGTGCAGATGCGTGCGGCACGCTCGTCGATCGACTCCACGACCGCATTGGAGACGAAAGCCAATGGCCCGCGCTGCAAATTGTCCTGTTGGACAGCGACGCGCGGGCACTGACGGCCCGTTCGGACAGCGAGGGCCGCTACCTGCAGCTTGTTCCCCTCCGGCTGCGCAGTGCCGGAAACGTTCGGCTCCCGCACGAACGAGATTCTGCGTTGGCTGAATCGCCGCTGGTTCTATGGAATTCCGCGCGATCTGACCACGTCCAGCTACCGGCCGCTGGGGCGGCTGGCGCTGCATCACGCACGCCGCGCGCGTCCGGGAAGTGATCTGCGCGGCCGTCTCGGCGGCGGCCGCACGCCTGCCCGCGGCCGCCGGGCCCGAGGGGAACGCTCGTCCTGCCGCCGCCCCGCGGGTGATCGTGCTCGGCTCGATCTGCGGCGGGACGGGAGGAGGGGCGATCCTCGACGTGGCCTACGCCGTCCGGGGTGAATTAAAGCGACAGGGCTTGTCCGACGACGACGTGCACGGCGTCCTTTTGCACTCGACGCCCCGCGGGAACGCCGAGCGCGACAAGTCGCTGGCCAATGCCTACGCCCTGTTGAGCGAGCTCAATCATTACAGCCGCCCCGGAAGCCACTTTCCGGGAGAGGCCGCTCTGGGGATACCCCCCTTTCATGGGGACAACGCCACTTTCCGCCGGACCCACGTGCTCGATTTGGGGCGCGGCCTTGGAGGACGGGAGTGGGACCTGGCGGTGGAGAAGGCGGTGGAGTTCCTGTTCGCCTCCGGGTTCACGTCCGCTCGCGAGATGCTCGACTGCGGGCAGAAGTCCGACGGGCCGTCCGAGGGGGACGGGCACGTCGCCCCTTTCGTTGTGGTGTTGGGATGTCCTCGCGTTCGGGGCCGGCACGACGCGGCTCGTTTCGCAGATCGCCCGCCGCACCTGCGTCGACGTCGTGCGTCTTTGGCGCGAAGGTCTTCACGTGACGCCCGAGGGGGAAGGGACCGCCGGCCCGACCGCGTTGATGACGGTCTTCGCCGCGCGCCCCTCCTCACGGTCCGCGAAGGTTGAGGCGACCGTGAAGCAGAAGCTCGCGAGTGCAATCTGGTCGTGGAGCATTTCCTCAAGGAAGCGACGGAGGTCGTCAAGCTCGAAGCGGGGTGCGACGCAAGGGAGTATGTCCGCCGCCTCGTCGACGAGGCGCTCGCGATGCAGTCCGACGGCTGGAAACAGGAAACCGACCGCATCGACGCGATTGTCACCGCGATCGACCAGATCCTGCGTTGCAATGCCAGCGACGATCGGACGGAGGCCTCCTTGGGCTCGCTGTTTGACCGGATCGTGGCCCGCCTCGCCGTACGGGGAAGCGGCCGCGCCGACCTTGCTTCTGGAATGGATCCGGGAAATGGTCGATACGCCCGCGGTGCGGGTCGAAGGCGCGCGGCAGCACGCCGCGTCCGCCAAGCTGCTCTTGCAGGAGATCCACGAACGGCTGGTGATGCAGGCCACGGAGAATCACCAGGCCGCGGTCGCGTTGGGGGTCGAGGCCCGCGGCTCGTCGGGCCCGCAGGGCGAGCGCGGGCGGCGGCGGCGCATGGCCCGCAAGAAAGAATGGTCCACTGGAACGGCTGCGCGACGTCTTGAACACGTACGCGGGCATCCGCTTGAAAGAGGCGCTGTACCTGGCGATCGCGAAGCAGCTCCGGCTGATGGAAGCCGAAATCGCCACGTTGATTTACCAGCTCGACAACCTGTCTCGCAGCCTGGGACTGCTGAAAGAGCGCCTGCAGGAGACCGACGAGCCCGCTGCCGACGGCGAAGAGGAATCGCGCTCGCCGGTCGAGACCGCGGCGGCCCGCTACCAGCAGATGATTGTCGAACAACTCGCCCATCGCCGGGACGATATCGCCCGCAAGGTCGAGCAGGCGATTGACCAGCAGCTCGTCCGCGGCGGTCACGGCCTGCGGCGGTTCCTGGAACCCGATTCCGAGCTTTGGAAGACGCTCAGCGGCCCGTTGACCGATGCGTCGCGACGGACCGTACTGGATTGCCTGAAGGAGACCGTGTGTCGGCTGATGCAGGGCCCGCAGGCGACCCCCGGCGCCGTGGGCGGCGAGGATCTCGTCGACGTCATCCTGCAGGGGCTGGCCTCGACCGAAGCGGCTCCCGAGTCGGGCGCGGTGGGACGCATCCTGATCGTCCCGGCCGACGTTGATGCGGCGGCCCTGCGCGAACGGCTCGGATTCCGCCGCGGGGAATGTCGCGATCGTCAGCGGCCGTACCTGCGATGTCGCCCTGTGCACGATTCACAGAGACGTGCCGTTGAACCGGTTCGCCACCGAAATGATCGGCGGCCTCGACGTCTTCCGACAACTGGCCCGCCGCCTCCACACGCGGATCGATGTCCAGTGGAGTCCGATCTTCGAGCAGAAGCCCGATCTCTGCCAGCAGGACGCGCCTCCCCTGGAGCCGGCGCCTGCGACACCGACGTCGATTATCGCGCTCCCCAAGCCGACGCAGGTCGTAACGCGGACGGTCTTGAAGACGGCCGAGAGCAGCCCCTGACAGGTGTCATCTGCTTGAAGCAGGATACTAGAGGCGGTTTCAAAAGGGCGGCATGACTCGTAGGGTAAGCTGCCAGCTTGCCCTTTCGTGCCGCTCCGTGAATCAAAAGGGGCAAGCTGGCAGCTCGCCCTACGGTTTTGAAATGCCCTCTAGGAGCCGGTGGCGGGAACGGCGAGCGAATGGAGGGGCAGGTCGCCGAAGAGTTTTTGGCATTTGGGGCATTTCGCCTTGGCGATCTTCTTTCCGTCCTTGCCACCGATGTTCTCTTTTGCGCGCGATTCCTCGCTGACGACCAGTCCGCAGCTTGCGCATTTGTAGCCGATCACCTTGAGGGTGACACCGGGGTCGTCCTTGTAGTAATCGAGATTCTCCAGGATCCGCAACGGTTCGTCGCTGTAATGGCAGTGCCGCTCGGTGAAAACGTCCTCCAGCGGAACGCCGCTTTCGGCCCCAAAAGCCGGGAGGCCGTAAAATTCTTCCAGGATTTTGGAGAACCGTCGAAACGTCGACAAGGTGAAGGAAAGGAACTGCGGATTGGACGTCTCATCTTTCTTCGGCAGCCGCACCGCGATCCGGCCCTGGCCGAAGATCGGGACTCCGGCAAACATCGACTGTTCGGTCGCGACGATCGGTTGGACGATGCGAAGCTGCGGTATGGCGGCCGCGACGAAGAAATAGTGGCCGCCGGCGGGAAGATCCTCGCGGGCTTTCCCCTTGCTGAGGTGGTCGAGGACCGCGTCGCGCGTGGAGAGCTTTTTCTTTTCGCCCCCGCTGAAAAGCCCCCCTTTTTTCGCCAACACGACGATGAGCATTCCGTCCGGCGCGAAACCGACGTCGGTTTCCTGGAAGTCCTTGAGCAAGCTGCCGGGCTTCAGTTTGAGCTTCGTCAAATCGAGCGAGTGGAAATGGCTGTCCAACATCCAGCGCGTGTATTCTCCGGCGGAGATCTCGATCGGCTGGTCGGCGGCTCCCTCGGCGTTCACGGCGGCCACGATTGCCGCCGCCTTCTGCGCTTTGTCCTCCTGCTGGGCTTTTACCTCGTCCCAGCTGCCGGCGGGGACGTGAAAAACCTCGCCGCAGCGCGGACACCGGCCGGTCTGCCCCCGGTGGCGTTCTTGCACCTCGATGCAATGTCCGTTCGGGCAATAAATCCGAAAACCGGAGCGGACTTTTCCTTCCTGGTATTTTTGTCCACGACGGCGGTTGCCGGTCTCAGCCTCTTCGGCCAAGGCCACTCGCAGCAGCACGTCTCCGCCGCTGGCCGCGTCTTCGACTCCAAAACGGTTGTCGAATTCATTGGAGAAGTCGGGCCGCGAGTCGGGCTTGGACGTCTTCACCTCCGCGGTCGGCACGCCCTCTTTCGCCGCCGATTTGGGGTCCTTTGCCGGTTTGGCGGCGCCGCCCGGTCCCGGGGACGAGCGTTCCGCCGGCTTCGCCGGCGGCTCTTCCGGCTCGCTCTTCAGGGTGAAGGTGGGAGCGGATTGGACGATCTCGTTTTGGGCGGCGGGCGACTCGGCCGCCCCCAAGTCGAAGTCCCCCTCGTCGAGGTCGTCGACGAACTCGCCCGACACTTCGAAATCGGCTTCGTCCTCGTCGTCAGGCGCGTCGACGGAAGCGGGCTCGTCGATCAATCGGCCGGAGTCCGTCACCTTTCCGGTAAACGCTCCCGCGTCCGGCGGGGCCTGGTTGATGTCGCTGTAAATCACCTTCGGAGGCGAGACCTGCATCCGCCGATAGCTCTCGGCAATATCCTGCTGCATGAACGTTCCGCAGTTCCAACAGCGAACCAGCCCTTTGCGAACGAGCTCGTTGCAGCCGGGGCACGGCACCTCCTCTTCGGCCGATTCCACGCGCTCCGCGGTCGGAAATTCCGCGGGGATGCGCTTCTCGTCGAAGACGTAATGGCAGTTCGGACACTGGGCCGTGTCGGGAAGAACCAGCGACTTGCACGACGGACAAGCGAGGATGTTAACCGTCATATCCCACGTCTACCTTGTATTCTCATTTGGTCAAGAGCTTCGTGACTTCGATGTCGAAGACCAGAATGGCGTCGGGAGGAATCTTGCCCGGTCGTCCCTTGGAGCCGTAGCCGAGGTCCGGCGGAATGATCAGCTTGCGCCGGCCTCCCACGTTCATGCCGGCAATTCCTTCCCGCAAACCGGCGATCAGGCCGGTGAGCGGAATCTTCACCGGAGCCGAGCCATTGCGGCTGTCTTCAAACTTTGTTCCGTCGACCAGGTATCCGGTGAAATGGCCTTCGACGGTGGCTCCGGGGGGAACGGTTGCGCCCGTTCCGTGGACAAGATCGACGTACCGTAAGCCCGACGCGGTCAGGGTTGTGAGGTCCTTCAACTCGATGTTGCGGAAATCGACGCGTGTCTCGTGACTCTGAAGACCGACGTACCCGATCTTCGGACGGTCGGCCAGCGGTTTGTGCCCTCCCGCTCCTTTTGTGAACTGGTCGACCATCACGTCGCTGACCACCTGCCCATTCAACACGACCTTCACATGCGGTCCCAGGCAGGTGATTTCATAGTGGTTCCACTCGCCGGGGGGCTTTGCGGCCCCCTGTTTTGCCGGAGACTGGTAATAGATGCTTCCCGTGTGTTGTGCGGGGACCAGGTGCATTTGCTTGTAGACTTCGGCGTTATCGTCGAGGATTTGGATTTCCATTCCCATGTGCGCCGGGTCGCCCTTTGGCGGAAACCGGAGGCCGATGCCGCTGTTCCCGCCGGGGGGAATTCGGTAATCAACCCGCACCACGAAATCGCTGTACATCGTCGTCGTGCGGAGCCAGCCTCCGCCGCGTTTGATACAGCTCAAGATCTCCCCATTGGCCTGCCAAGCGCTGATCGTGCCGTTTTGAACCTCCCAACCGCGGAGGTCTTTACCGTCGTAGAGGGGGACGAAACCCGCGCGACCCGCATCCGCCGCATCAGCGCCCGCCGCCGACATCAGGAAGGATACGGCAAGCAGACATGACAGACGGGACTTACGCACGTTTCTTGGTCCTTACGGCAGCCGCAACGGGCCTGAGGCGGAATCCGTCGAGGGCTCGCTGACAACGCAAAAGCAACCCCAAGGGGGCAGACCGACTCCGTTCCGCGCACTCGCACTCCGTTCCGCGCACTCGCGCAAAATCTACTGTACCATCCAGATCGGGCCATTCCAGCCCTCTTCGGCGTGAAACTGGGGAGAAATCGTCTCGAAGACGTCGAGCGGCCGGCCGGTTAAGGCCTAAACCTTTGGCTGGAACCTTTCTTCGACCAAGGCCCATCGCCGGGCGACGACCCGGTCCTTCCGCCCTTGACGGACCACTGCCAACCCAACCGCCAGGATAAACTCCGCGACTCGTGTGCGCAATGAGTGCCGGCAGCCTGATCGTAGACTGCTGCCGCGGCTCGCAGCAATCGTTGTTCGTGCGCTGATTCCTGCAAAAATCGACCTCGAATCTGGCTGTGCGCGAGTAGCCTGGGAACGGACGGCCTGCAACGTCGTTTGACTGAGGACGACAGCGAAAGGAAGAGCGATGTCTGGCACGCGACGAGACTTCCTGCAACAGACGATTGTCGGAGCGTCGACTGTGTTGGCGGGCGCGAATGCCAGCGCCGCTCCAACCTCCAAAGTGACCAAACTGAGGGATTCGCATCCGATGGACCCTGATCGTTTTCGCGAACGACTCTTGGCGGGTTTGGGGGGGCCGTGGCCCGAGCCGTGTCCGTTGAATGTCCGCATCCGCGACGAAAAACAGGGTGACGGGTACCGGATTCAGTCGCTGTCCTACGATGCCGAGCCGAACGATCCAATTCCCGCGCTCCTTTTGGTTCCCGATCGAGCCAGCAAGGCCAAGCCGGCGCCGGCCATTGCCGTCTGGCATCAACACGCTGGCCGATTCGATCTGGGAAAATCGGAGCCGGCCGGGCTGGCGGGCAATCCGATGCATCACACCGGCGTCGCACTGGCCCGCGAAGGGTACGTCGTGTTGTGCCCCGACGCACTCTGCTTCGGAGAGCGTCAGGATCCGATCGGCAAGTTGAAACGGGGCGATTTTGAACGCTTTGAGTTCCTGCGTTATGTCGTCGCCGGAAAGTGCCTGGCCTGGAAGAATATCCTCGATATGAAACGGGCCATCGACTTGCTCTCAAGCCGGCCCGAAGTCCAAGCCGACCGGATCGGTTGCTACGGCCATTCGATGGGCTCGACGCACACCTGGCTCGTCGGTCCTTGGGAGCCGCGGCTCAAGTGCCTGGTCGGGAACTGTTGCCTGCCGACGTACGCCGGCATTCAACGTCAGCACCTGCTGCACTGCTTTCCGAATTTCATCCCCGGCATTTATCAATACGGCGACACGCCGGACATCGCCGCCCTGATCGCTCCGCGGCCTCTGCACCTCAACTTCGGCGAACACGACAAGGGCAGCCCGATTGACGAAGTCCGCCGCGGCGTCGAGAGAATCGCAAAGGCCTACGCCGCCAAAGGGGCCGACGCAGACTTTTCGCACTTCATCGAACTGGGCGTCGGCCACGTTCTCTCCGACGAAATGTGGCATCGGACGAAAGCCTGGTTCGCGCGACATTTAAGGGCCTGACGCATTTTGGCACTCGGCGGATGTTGCGGGCCGGCTGGGCAGCGCGATCGCCGCCTGTCTTTCTCTGCGCTCTGCGTGAGATCCTTCCGGAGATCGGTCCTGCCCGTCGCGGAATCGCGCACGACAGTCAGCGATTTCTGTTCTTGTTTCGCAGCGGGTCGGCGAGGTCGATCAGGGCAAACTTTCCCGGCGTTCGGACGGCGTCTTTCCCGTTCACTTTGAGGTCGAAGGCGTAGTCCTTGCGACCCGGCTCTTTGTGGTCGATGTGGAATTCGGGAATGTTTTTGTTGTTTTCCGGGTCGTTGTACAGGTTTTTCAACTGATCGGGACCGAGCAGCCCGCTCTTGCTTTCGCGAAGCATCGCGAAGGTCACGACATATTGGCCCGGCGCAAAGCCGTCGCCACCCAAGTACGTCGAGAACGAGAAGTCTCCGCTCGGTTCGCACGTCGTGTGCGGACGACTTGCGACCGGCACATCGGCTTTTGTGAGGTCGTTCAGCATGACGACCACGACGTTCGTATCGCTGCCGGGCGGCTTTCCATCAATCGTCACACGACCGGCCAGGGGGGAGACGGCGTGCCTTTCGATTTTGGCTTGCTTGAGTTGCGCCTGCAGGGCTTGCTCGGCGGTCTGGCCGCCGCTGCCGCATCCAATCGCCAGGGCCGCCAACGCCATGGCGATGCCGACTTTTGAGACCGTCGATACGCGCGGAGACCACATGCGTTCGATCCTCTTCAACGTTTGGGAGCGGCGGTCGTCCACCTCGGCGGATGGTCCCCGTTCTGCACGATCGAATCAGGGTCATTGCCGGAGGCGATGACCCCGCCATTCAAACGCGGCCATCATCGGTCGTCGGCCAATCGGTCCGAAACGGTTAGAAGTTGTCTGACACCGGATCAAGGCCGTTCGGCGTCAGGAGATGCCCGAACACGTTCGTGCTGATACTCTGGTTGATCATGCGGGCCGTCCCGTCGCACATCACGACGCCGACCACCCCGGGATGGAACGAGAACAGGCCGCCGTACTCTTCGTTCGTGCAATTGATGATACAGGGAGAGATCAGCGACATCGCAGTATAGACAGCCGTCGACCCGTCATACGCGGACCCTTGAATATAGTTCACGCCGTTGTTGAAACACATCCAGCAACCGCCCGGGTTGCTCGTCCCGTTGATCCAGGCTGTTTTGCCGTGATGAATTGTCATGGGATTCGACGACCCCAGCGGGACGCGATTGGGCCCTCGCTGCCAAATGTCGGGGCTGCCGGCCCATTCCCCCAGGAGGAGGGTCGTGCCGAGGCCGTCTTGAATTTTGACGAGCGGCAGCGTGGGAAACTCGGCGCTCAAGACGCCCGCGATCGGCCGCCGACATTTCAGAACGATATGATTCACACACGTGTAGTAGGCTTGGTAAGGGCCACACATATCGCCGATCGCCCGGTAGTCGTTGGCGGCGGCGAGGAACCGCACGTGCCCCAAGACGGCGGAGCTTTCCGTTTGGCACTGGGAGGTCACGCACGGAAGCCCTTTTCCCCAGTTCATTTCGAGCGATTGATCCTCGACGAACGGGTTGGACGTGTGGACGGACGAGGGGCAAATGAACGTCGGGATGATTTGAGCGGCCGGCCGCGTCGCGGCACACGGATCGTAATTCCGCGCGGTGGAGTCGTTCGGGCAGCCTGCATTCTTGGCGGTGTAGGCCGGGTGGTAAGGGCCAAAGGTCCACGGCGAAAAATGCGCGTTGTTGAAGTCGATCTTCTGCTGAGTGGTCTGTCCCTCGATGTAGGGCAACAGCAGCTCGGCCCAGACGTGCGAGTTCGGATCGCCGTACGGTAAGACGGTGCTTTCGCCCCCCGGATCGCACAGCAAAATCGAACACGAGCCCGAGTTATATCCCGCCGTGTTCGTACTTGCCTCGGTGAACTGACCGAAGATGCCGGCGTAGTTCTGTTCGGCCAGGCCGATCTGCTTGAGGTTGTTGCGGCACTGCGTGCGCCGCGCGGATTCCCGCGCCGCCTGCACGGCCGGCAACAAGAGGGCGATCAGCACGGTGATGATCGTGATCGCCACCAGCAACTCGATGAGCGTGAATCCCCGGCGAGTTCTCGTCATGCGCTCCCCCTGTCGGAGAAATGAAGAATGATTTCATCACGGCCCGTTCGAAATCCGGCTGCGGCCATTCATCCGGTTTCTGAATCAAGAGGTCGTTGCGACAAGTGCTCAGGCAATGAGCCGCCGGCAAACAACACTGGCCAGGCACTGCTTCTCACAGAGTCGCCGTCGAAGAGAAATCCGGACAGACGGTCGAATGCAATCAGCCTACCAGATGTCGCCGCGCGTCGGTAGAGGGCAAAAACCCAAGAACCTGCAAGTTTCTTCGACGTTCGACCAACTGGCCCTTATGCCGGTTCACTTGGCGCCAAAGCCGCCGGCTCGACCGCTCGGCAATGTCGCCGGCCCGTCGCAAAGCTCGACCGTCTTTTCTCCCGGGGCTCTGCCCCTCTGCGCGAGATCCTTCCGGAAAGCGGCCCTTCAGGAGTCGGGAGACAGTTTGACGTTGCCCGGTAGGGTCCATTATCGTGGACCGGCTCGAAGAAGGCGTCGAACGAAGCCGGAGACGAAAAGGGAGAACCTTGGAACCATGCCTCGTAGGACAATCGGGCTTTTCGCCCTGCTGATCATCGGTGTCGCAGTCCGGTTGCCGGCCGGAGAGTTCAATTCGGCCCTCAATCTGGGCGATCCAGCCCCGGCATGGACCAACTTGCCCGGGGTCGACGGCAAAAAACATTCGCTTGCGGATCTGAAGGACAAACCGATCGTGGTCGTCGTCTTCACCTGCAATAGCTGCCCGATCGCCAGCGACTACGAAGACCGGATCATCGCCTTCGCCAAGACCTATGCCGGGCCGGACAAACCGACGGCGGTCGTGGCCATTAATGTGAACACCGTCGAGGAGGATCGCCTTCCGAAGATGAAGGAGCGGGCCGAGTCAAAAGGCTTCCCCTACCCGTATCTGTTCGATCAGACGCAGAAGATCGCCAAGATGTATGGCGCCGTTTTCACGCCTGAGTTCTTCGTGCTCGACAAAGACCGGAAGATCGCCTACATGGGGGGCTTCGACGACAACAGCGAGGCGACCAAGGTGAAGCGGCGGTTTCTCGAGCCGGCGGTTCAAGCCGTGCTCAAAGGAGAAAAGCCAAGTCCCGGCGAAACGATCGCCAGCGGTTGTCTGATCCGCTACGATCGCCCCCGCCGCCGAAAACCGGCCCGATGAAGGGCTCCGTCAGCGGCGGCCGATCAGGCCCAATCAGGCATTGAGGATCGTGTCCACTTCCAGCAGAAGCTGTTCGATCGCAAACGGCTTACAGAGGAAGACGGAAACGCCACGCAGCCGTGCCGCGTCCCGATGTCTTTGCTGATCCGTGCCTGTCATCATGATGATCGGCGTTGACCGCAAGGCCGTGCGCGTGCATGCGGTCAAGCACGGTCAAGCCGCTGCGCCGGGGCATCACCAGGTCCAACACCATCAGGTCAGGACGGTCTCGCTCAACCCGGGCCAGGGCCTCGGCCCCGTCGCAGGCGACCAACACTTCGTAGCCCCGCGACATCAGCGCGATCCGCACGCTCTCGACGAGCTCAGGGTCGTCGTCGACCAAAAGGACCCGTTTTTTGGCGATCGTCGCCATGAGAAATGCCCAAGTCGTTGATTCATCGGCTAAGCCTGAAGGTTCGCCTAGCTTTCCCTTATTCTCTAGTCTTATTATACGTCGGGCCGGCACCGGGCGTTGTATAAATCCGCTCAATAATTAGCACAATCCCTGTGGTCGGACCGAAGTCCGGCCGGAAACACGGCAAAACCTGCTCCCGCACCGTCCCGGAATCGTATAGACTGGCTGGGAACTGCACTTTGGAATGGCCCTTTCGGTGCCTGCTCGCCGCGGCAGTTTTTCGGGCCGCGGGTCAGAAGTTGCAACCATTCGGGAGTCTTTGACCGTGTCTGCCACGTCGGTTGTCGGCCTGCAATGGGGCGACGAGGCCAAGGGAAAAATCGTCGATCTGCTCACGGAAGAACATGACGTCGTCGTCCGCTATCAAGGCGGAAACAACGCGGGCCACACCGTCGTCTTCAATGGCCAGACCTACAAGCTCTCGCTCCTTCCGGCCGGAATCCTGCACCCGCGCGTCGTTTCCGTCATCGCCACGGGCGTGGTGATCAACCTCGAGGCGCCCTCTTGAGGGAGATGGACTCGCTCAGCGCGCGCAACGGGCCGCCGCTTGACGGCAACCTGCTGATCAGCGACCGGGCCCACGTGATCTTCCCCTATCACAGTCTCGAAGAAGTGGTGCTGGAAAAGAGCCGCAAGGGCGATCCGATCGGAACGACCATGCGCGGGATCGGCCCGTGCTACTGCGACAAAGCGGGCCGCACGCACGCCATCCGGGTGGGAGACCTGTATCATCCGGATTCTTTCCGGCGTCGCATCACCGAAATCGTCGCCCACAAGAACCTGATCCTGCGGGCACTCGATCCGGAGTTCCAGCCGCTGGACGCGGAGAAGATCTACAAGGAATACATCGGGTATGCCGAGCGGCTGCGCCCGTTCGTCACGGACACCACCGCCTACTTGCACCGGGCGCTGCGTGACGGGAAAAAGCTGCTCTTCGAGGGCGCGCAAGGCAGCCTGCTCGACGTCGACCACGGCACGTTTCCCTTCGTGACGAGCTCCAACAGCTCCGGTTGCGGAGTGCACAACGGAAGCGGCGTCTCGGAGCGCGTCATTACGAAGATGATTGGCGTGGTCAAAGCGTACTCGACGCGCGTCGGCGGCGGACCGTTCGTCACCGAGCTGCACGACGAGATCGGTCAGCAAATTCGCGACGTGGGCCGCGAGTACGGCACGATCACCGGCCGCCCCCGCCGCTGCGGCTGGTTCGACGGCGTCGCCGCCGGTTACGGAGCCCGGTTGAGCGGCGTCGACTCCATCGCCATTGCCCTTTTGGACGTCCTGAGCGGGTTGAAAGAGCTCAAGATGTGCGTCGCCTACGAAATCGCCGGCAACCGGACGACCGAGTTTCCCAGCCACGTCGACGATTTGGCCCGTGCCGTTCCCGTCTACCGCACGCTGCCGGGCTGGATGTGCGACATCTCCCGCGTTCGCCGCTACGAAGATTTCCCCGCCGCGACAAAACGGTACATCGAAGCGATCGCCGATCTCGTGGGCGCACCGGTGGAAATCATTTCTGTCGGTCCGGACCGCGAACAGACGGTTTTCTGCAAAGAATGAGCGGCGCTCCGCCGGTGGCGACACTCAGCGCTTCGGCAATGACTTCATGAACCGGACGAACTCCGCGTCGAGTGCCGGCAGCTTCTCGCCGAAGGCGGATTTGAAATCGGACACCCGGGCGGCGGGCTCGTCCCAGATGAGCGGGGGCTTCTTTGCGAGCCGCTTGAGGTACGCCACGTACTCTTCCGGATGCTTTTCGTTGAGAAAGTAGGTCAGCGCCCAGGCCTCGGCGTAGGCGTCGGCCGCTTTGTGGGAATCGGTGAACCGGTCGGTCTGCGAGACGAGCGTGACCAGCGAGTTTCGATTCCGGCGCCGGCGGGCGAACGCGAGAAACCGATCGTATCGCGGGCGGTTGATTTGGCCGATCGTCTTCCAATCGTGAGAACCGTCCAGATCGGGCGTCTCGAAATACATCGCCATTCCCTCCGTGAGCCAAAGGGGATTGTCGGCGAAGCGGACGTGCAGCCCCGAATTGAACGCGATCTGATGGGTGGCTTCGTGGACGATGGTGGCCACGTTGAAGGCGGCCGCGGCCGTCCGGCGCTTGATTTCGGCCGCGCTCGCCGCGCGTTTCTTCCCTTTGCCGGCCGTCAGGTCGTACAGGACGATGCGGTTGGTGCGGATCGAATAATAACCTTTGGACTCCTCGCCGAACGCTCCGGCGTCGGCGGCGGCGTAAGCTTTGAACTCGTGCTCATCGGCGAAGACGATGGCCGGCAAGGGGCCCGCGGGCTCTGAAACGCCGAGCCCCAGGGCCTTCCAGTGTGCCAGAAAAGCGTCCAGCAACCGCTCGAAAAGATCTCCACACCACTCGGCGTATTGCGGGCCGGCTCCGGTCGCTATGACGTAGTGCCGGGTCTTGACGATTTCAAAGTTCGGGCCGAGTTCGCCAACCAAGGCGCGTCCCAATTCCTCCGCCGTGAGGAGAGAGAACGGCCGGCCGGTTGATTCCAGGCTCCGTTTTTGTCTCGGCGTGACCGACCACAGACGCCCGTCGCGTCCCAAGAGCAGGACGCCGCCGTCGGCCGCCTCCACCACGACTTTTCCCTCCACCGTGATCGTTTGGGCCGAATCGTCCACAAAGGTCATGCGGACGAGCGGCTCGGCGTCAGCCGCGGGCAGCCGGGAGGCGAGAAGGAACAGCGCCGCGGCGAGGCAACCGCCCAGCAGGGCACGAAAGGGGCCACGCGGGCGACGGACGGTAAATGCCATTTTGTTTGCGGGCATACAACGATTGTAGCAGCCTGGGCGAGGGGCTTGTGCCAGGGCGGGTCGCTGTCGACGCTTCGAGCGTTGCGGCGGGGGTCATTCACGGCGATATTGGAACGCGACGGAACGGGGACGACGGCCATTTTTCCAGCGGGGACGAACCATGCCCGATAGCTCCACCGGTGCCCTCGAGGCGAGTCGGCGGCCAAACCGATTGGTTCATGAAACGAGCCCCTATCTCCAGCAGCACGCCCACAACCCGGTCGATTGGTATCCGTGGGGCTCCGAAGCGCTCGAGGCGGCGGCAGAAGCTCGATCGGCCGATTTTCCTGTCGATTGGCTACAGTGCGTGCCACTGGTGCCACGTGATGGAGCACGAGAGCTTCGAGGATCGCGGCGATCGCCGAATTGATGAATCGCCACTTCATCAATGTGAAGGTCGACCGCGAAGAGCGGCCCGACCTCGATCAGATTTACATGTCGGCCGTCACCGCCCTGACGGGTCGCGGCGGATGGCCGATGTCGGTCTTTCTGACGCCGAAGCTCGAACCGTTTTATGGCGGAACGTACTGGCCTCCCGATTCGCGGATGGGCATGCCGGGCTTCCGCGACATTCTGCAGGCAAATCCATGCAGCCTGGATGAACCGGCGGGAGGACGTCGAACGCGGCGCCCGCGAGCTGACCGACGCCATCGTGGAGATGAGCCGATCGAATTCCGGACCGCAGCCGCTGGACGAGTCGCTGCTCAGGTCGGGCCAGGAGGCTCGTCTGCGGGCGGCCGACCGCGTTCACGGCGGCTTCGGCGGCGCGCCCAAGTTCCCGCATCCGATGGATCTGCGGCTTTTGCTGCGGACAGGAAAGCGGTTCGGCACGGCCGAGGCGCTGGAAGTCGTGCGACTCACGCTCGACAAGATGGCGGCAGGCGGAATCTACGACCACCTGGGGGGCGGATTCCACCGGTATTCGACCGACGCCCGCTGGCTCGTGCCGCATTTCGAGAAGATGTTGTACGACAACGCCTTGTTGGCAACGGCCTATCTCGAAGCGTTTCAGGCGACGCACGAGCCGCGGTATGCCGAAGTCGTGCGCGAAACGCTCGATTATGTGCTCCGCGAAATGACGGATGCGGAGGGAGGCTTCTACAGCACGCAGGACGCCGACAGCGAAGGCGAAGAGGGAAAGTTCTTCGTGTGGAGCGAAGAGGAGGTTCTTTCGGTCCTCGGGGCCGAAAAAAGCCGGCTCTTCTGTTACTGCTACGACGTGACTCCGCAAGGGAATTGGGAAGGGAAGAACATCCTCAACCGGGTGAAGACGCACGCGCAGGCGGCGCGGATGTTGGGCCTTCCGGAAGCCCAACTGGCCGAAGTCTTGGCGGACTGCCGCCGGCAACTCTTCGCCGTTCGCGAAAAACGAGTCCACCCCGGCCGCGACGACAAGATCCTCGCCGGTTGGAACGGCCTGATGATTTCCGCCATGGCCCAGGCGGGAAGCGTTCTGGGAGACCCGCGGTTCACGGCCGCCGCGGCCCGCGCGGCCGACTTTGTGCTGACCCGGATGCGCGGGCGCCGACGGGCGGCTGCTGCACACCTTCAAGGACGGCGCCGCGCGGTTGAACGCGTACCTCGACGATTACGCCTCCGTGATCGAGGCGCTCGTCGACGTGTATCAGGCGACATTTGAGGCGAGGTTTCTGGAGGCGGCACTCGGCCTGGCCGAAGACATGATCGGCCGGTTCGGCGACGAGCAAGACGGCGGATTCTTCTACACGCCCCACGATCACGAGCCGCTCATTGCCCGCAACAAGGATCTGCACGACAACGCGACCCCTTCGGGAAACGGGACGGCGGCCGGCGCCCTTTTGAGGCTGTCGCAGCTCTGCGGACGCACGGACATGGAGAATTGGGCACAGCGCACGTTGGTGTTGCTGTCGGGAGAGATGGCGCGCGTCTCGATGGCCGTGGGACAGGCGCTCTTGGCCTTGAACGATCTGCTGGGACCGGCGTACGAGATCGTCATCGTCGAGGGGCCGTCGCGTCAGGAGTCGGACCAGGTCCTGCGAGTGCTCCATGACCGCTTCCTGCCGGCCAAAGTCGTCGCCCGCCGTCCGGGCGACGCCGATGATTCCACCCTGCCGGCGTGCCTGCGTCCGCTCTTGGAAGGAAAGCAGACCCTCGACGGGCAAACGACGCTCTATGTCTGCCAGCGCGGCACGTGCCAGGCGCCCGTCGCCGGCTTGCCGGCGATCGAAGCGTTGCTCGAAACTCTTTGAGAAATCCGAACACAACGTCTGCCATCGACCGTCGTCTCACGTGGGAGGGGCCTACTGATGTCTATTTTCATTCCGCGGCTGTGGACTGATCGGCCTGGCTTTTCCTGGCGCTGTCATCAACGGCGTTCTGGATCTGGATGATCGTGGATTGCGCAACAAACCGACGCGCTGCCGGGAACGGACAAGATCGTCTGGTTGTTGGTGATCATCTTCCTCCATTTCTTGGGGGCGTTAATCTACTACCTGGTTGGAAAAAAGCGAGCGCTTGACCACCTCGCCGCAGGTTTTATTTGCGTGGGGTCACCACGTCGTTCGTCGAACGCTTCACTTGAGAATCAGCACCGGGCAGTGCGCCAGGCGGACGACGCGCTCCGCCACGGAGCCGATGAAGAGACGGCTCAGGCCGGTGCGGCCGTGGGACGGCATGACGATCAATTCCGCGTGAAGCTGCTCGGCGAAGCGCGGCGATCTCGCGGCCGGGATCTCCGAACCGCACCTGGAAATCAACCTTCTCGAACGGCGTCTTGGCGAATCGCTCCCGGAAGGCCCCCTCCGCATGACGGCGGCGGGCCTCGTCGTCGATCGTCTCCCAGATCACTGCCCGGCTCGGCCAGCTCGATCGTCGGCAGCACGTGAACGACGTGCAGGCCGGCGAGGCTCTCGACAAAGACCTGGGCCGATTCCAACGACTGGTCGGACTGCTCGGAAAAATCGAACGGGACGACAACGCATTTCTTCGGTAACCAGCCCATGGGTTCTCCTACGTCGGGGCTCGTCTGGCAAACTGAGAACTTGCGATGTACGCTATACTGATTGTATTATGACCGAACAAACCTGGAATCCAAACCGCTACGCTCGCAACGCCCGTTTTGTCGCCGATCTCGGCTGGGGGTCGTCGAACTCCTGAATCGCTCAGCCGGGCGAGCGGATTTTGGATCTCGGCTGCGGCGACGGTGCGCTGACGCGAAAACTGGTCGAATTGGGCTGCGAGGTCGTCGGCGTCGATTCGAGCGACGAACAGATTGAAGCCGCCTGCACGCAGCGGACTCGACGCCCACGTCAAGGACTGCCAGGCGCTCGATTTCCAACGGCGAATTCGACGCCGTCTTCAGCAACGCGGCCCTGCATTGGATGAAGCGGCCCGACGCCGTGCTGGAAGGGGTGAAACGCGCGCTGCGTCCCGGCGGGCGATTCGTCGCCGAGATGGGCGGCGCCGGATGCGTTCAGCGGATCCGCCTGGCCGTGGAAGAGGCCTTGGCCCGCCGCGGCATCGACGCGGCGGCACGGAATCCGTGGTATTTTCCGTCGGCCGAGGAGTACGGCGCCAAGCTCAGACGCCACGGCTTCGCGATCGATTTTCTGTCGCTCTTCGACCGGCCCACGGAGCTGCCGGGGGAGCTGACCGCCTGGCTCGAGACCTTCGCCGAGCCGTACACTTCCGCGTTGCCGACGGGGGACCGCTCGGGCTTTTGCCGCGAGGTGCAGGAAACGCTGCGACCGCAGCTCTGCGACGCCGGCGGCCGCTGGCAGGCGGACTACGTTCGTCTGCGGTTCGCGGCCACCTGACTGACGGATGAAGGCGGACGGATGAGTTGTCTGCTTCCAGGCTGATGACGGCTGGATGGCGGCGCGCAATTCGTTCAGCGGAGCCGTGCAACAGAAGCGTTGAATCCTTAACACACCTCGCACGCACTACCCTACAAGCCCATATCGTTTGCGTTTGCGGTAGAGCGTGCTGGGATCGATCCCGAGCAGGGCGGCCGCCTCCTCCATGGTCGGGGCGACGGCGAGTAGCCGGCGGATGTGCTCGGCTTCGAGCTGTTCGAGCGTCACCGCGTTGCCGACCTCCATCGTGCTTCGCGGTACCGACGCGCCCACCTGGGCCGGCAGATCCGACAGCCCGACTTCCGGGCCGGCCGACAGAATCAAGCCCCGCTCGACGGCGTTCCGCAGCTCGCGCACGTTGCCGGGCCAGGGGTGCCGCAGCAAGGCCGTCCGCGCCTCCTCCGTGAAACCGGAGACCGTTTTGCCGGCTTGGCGCGCGAAGAAAGTGCAGCAGGTGCTCGGCGAGCGGCAGAATGTCCTCGCGGCGTTCGCGCAAGGCGGGGCAGGGCCAGTTCGATCACGTTCAGACGATACAGGAGATCCTCGCGGAAACGCGCCGCGGGCCACGGCCGCTTGGAGATCGTGGTTCGTGGCCGCGATGATCCGCACGTCGCACGATCGGGTGCCGGCCTCTCCGACGCGCTCGTAACGCTTCTCCTGAAGGAGCCGCAGCAGCTTGGGCTGCAGTGCGACCGGCAGATCGCCGATCTCGTCGAGAAAGAGCGTCCCCCCTTCGGCGGCGGCCGCCTTGCCGACGGTATCCTGGACGGCTCCCGTGAACGCGCCGCGCACGTGCCCGAAGAGTTCGGTCTCGAGCAACTCGGCGGACAAGGCTGGGACAGTTGACGGTGACGAACGGTCCGAAGGCCCGCGGACTGCGGGCGTGGATGGCTCGCGCCAGCACCCCCTTTCCGGTGCCGCTCTCGCCGCGCAGAAGGATCGTCGCCTCGGTGGGAGCCGCCTTGAACGCCAAGGCGAGAGCTTGCTGCATGGCCTGGCACGCGTGTTTGCAGGTCGGCTTCCGGAACGATCGAGCGGACTTGCTCTTCGAGTTCCTCGACGTGCGTCTGCAATCGACGCAGCTTCGCGACGCGATCGAGCACGAGCCGGATTTGGGCCGGCGTGAACGGCTTCGGCAAGAAATCGATTGCACCGCGGCGCATGGCCTCGACCGCCGACTCGATGGTCGCGTAGGCGGTGATCGCGACGATCGGCCAGGCCGGGAGCCAACCGCAGCAGCGCGGGCAAGACGTCCAGCCCGTTTTCCTGTCCCAGCCGCAAATCGAGAAAGACGACGTCAAACAGCGTGTGGGCCACGAACTCCTGAGCCTGGGCGCTGTCGCCGGCTTCAGTCACGCGATGGCCCATCGTCTCCAAAGCCAGCCGCAGCGACTTCCGCAGGCTCTGCTCGTCGTCGATCAGCAGAATATTCACGCGCGCAGGCCCCGACTGACCGTCTTACGACGGCAATGGTCACCAACTGATGAAGCGCAAGGTTGTGCGATTATGCATTCTTTATACCGCCGAAAGGAGCCCACAACATCCCGCACGAAAGTAGCAGTGGATCAAGCACTTGGGACGGTGCGACCGTCCTGGCTGGCCTGCTGAGATTCCAATGATTCGCAATGCGATTCGCACGAGAATCTTGCAATTCGCAATGTCTCGGCAAGCTCGCCCAGGTCATTTTCCGGCGTGCATCAGAGGCTTTCGTACGTCAAAAGTTCAGAGCGGCCACGGCCGAGGGCACCGTGATTGCGAAGCTCCTGGCCGCACCGTCATCAGGCCATCCGATTTCATTGAGGCGCTTGAGCGTGGGCCAAGCGTCGCCTATAGTTAAGTGCGGTCATCGTGGTCGGCGCGTTGGGCGAACGCACCTCATTTGACCAGCGTTCTAAGCGACGACTCGCGAAGGTACGCTTCCCGGGCAGGATGGCAAGGCGGCCTGCCACGGTATGATGCTTCCGGACAAGGCAGCAGCGTCGGATACTTGGCAGGCGCTCGCAATTCACCCCTGAGATTCGGCTTTCGCGGCCGAGATCGGCTTGGTGCCGGTCGCGCAGTCCAATGAAGCCAGACCATCGTGGTCGAAGTAACCCATCTCCTAGGGGGATTGATCATGTCGCGTCCGTTTCCCAGCTTGGTCATTGCACATCTGCTCGGTCTTTCGTTGATGACGTGGGGAATTTCCGCTGCCAAGGGAGCGGACGGCGGTTCGGTTGGCGTTCATCAATCCAGCACGCCTGCGCCCGCTGCCGCGGTGCCAAATGCGGCTCCGCCAATGGCCAATGCAACCAACGCCAATTCCGACACCTATCCATCTTTCTCGACTGCCCCTGGTGCCGTTCGTGGTTTTTACATTGGCCCCTCGACGTTCATTTACTATCCCGGATACGAGAACTGCTGTTGCTACGCTGCCACGGCGCCCAGCCCCGCCATGGTAAGCAGCCAACCGTCACCGATTGCGGCCACACGCACTGCGGCGACCCCGCCGAGTGCGACGGCAAGCAACGCCAATTCCGGTATCTACCGTTCCTATTCGCCCGACCGGAGTGCCAACGCGACTTACCCGTCTCCGAATCCTGCGGTTTACAACGACTCCTACTCCAACTACTCCTACTCCAACAGCGGTCACAGTTGGGGTTCGCGTCGTTAAGGACGTTAAGGGAGGGAGAAAGCCAGGTAGAAACTCTCCTTGCCTGCGACCGATCCGCGTCCCCCCGCAGCAATGTCCACCACACCCCCCCTTGTTGCGCGATCCGCACAATCCGCACTGAGTCTCTCTCCGGATGGCAAATTTCTTCTGGCGGCCGTTGCCCCGCTATCCCGAACAATCGTCACGAAATGCGCTCTCCCGCCAAGACGCAATCTTTATACCGGCATACGATCTGGACGGCTTCTGCGCAGAAATCATTGCGGATCAATGGGTTCAATACCGCGTCGAATGGCCGCCCGGTCGATACGAAATAAGAGTCTCGTGCAGTTTGCCCACTACCCTTGCAAACAGCACACTGCTTGGCAGGGATGCCATTCATGATGAGTTCTTTGGCGCTCGGGATCGCGATCATCGTTGCGGGACAGCTCGATTCGTCCCCTTTGCCGTCAGGCGCGGCGTTGATCGACGGGCAGGACGCCGCTCCCATGTTGGCCAGTTTCAGCCCCTTCGCGGTGATTCCGACGGCCGGCGGCGACGCGACTCCAACGACCGTCGGCGGGCAGCCGACCCCCACCACCGCCGGCGCTGAATCGGCTCCAACGACTGCCGCCCCAGACACTCCTTCCGAAGAGTGGCTGTTGATGAAGTCGCTGCAAGGAACCTGGCTGGGCGCGGTTCTAAAGGAGAATCGCATCGAAGTGTCTGGCTGGACCGACCTGTCTTACACCGCCAGCTCCGACCGCATCAGCAACTTGCCGTTGGGATTTAACTATAAGGCCAATGACTTTCTGCTCCAGCAGAACTGGCTGCGGATCGACCGGCCCGTCGACACGACGAGCACCACCGACGCCAGCTTCGGATTTCGATTCGACACCATACTGCCTGGCTCGGACTATCGCTTTACGCTCGCGCGGGAGCTTTTCAGCGATCAACTCACAGCGGATCACGGACAACCGAACTTGTACGGCATCGATCCAATCCAGTTCTATGGCGAGGCCTATTATCCCACCATCGGTCAGGGAATGGACGTCAAGGTTGGCCGTTTCTTTGCGTTGTACGGAGTCGAGACGAATGACGCCGTCAGCAATGCCCTGTTTTCGCACGCCTACACGTTCGTTTATGATCCGTTCACCCACACGGGCGTCGTCACGACGACGAAGCTTTCCGACGCGTGGACGGTGCAGGCCGGCCTCGTGCTGGGCAGCGACGATTTCATTGACCCCGTCGATACGCCGACCTTCATCGGGAGCGTGAAATGGACCGCTGGGGATCAGAAGGACAGCGTTCTTTTTAACGTGATCGTGGGAAGCGGCCGGTACAACCAGGCCAGGGACTTCAACAACCCCGAGGTTTTCGACCTCATTTACAACCACAAATTCAGCGACCGGCTGAACTACAACTTTGAAACCCTGTTCGGCTTTACGACGAACGTCCCGGCCATCGGCACGGCCGAGTGGTTTGGAATCCTGAACTATCTGACCTACCAGTTGACGCCAAAGCTGGATACCACCACGCGCCTTGAGTTCTTCGACGACATCCAGGGCCAGCGGACCGGCTCTCCGGGACTCTACACCGCGTTGACGACCGGATTGGAGTTCAAGCCCTGCCCGGCGATCATCGTGCGCCCCGAGCTGCGTTACGACGTCAACGACGAATCCCGGCCATTCGAAAACAAGCACGATCTCTTTACGGCGGCCACGGATGTCATTCTCCGCTGGTAGTCCGACCGGCCCGTCTCATTGCGCTCGACACGGCCCAATTGCGGCAGCAACCGTGTCTTGACGGGCCCACGCCAGGGCTCGATCGGTCAAAAGGCATTCGCGATATTGCCGATTGAACTCACGCGATCGCTGGTTGCCATAAACCTCGCGGAGTGCGGCATCGAATCCTTTCGTCTGGCTGGCGTCGACGAATTCCAAAAGTTGCTCGCGAGAGCCACAATCAAGAAGCAAGCTCACCATTGCCAGGCTTTGTCCATAGAAGGCAGCGCGAAATGCCGGCTCCGGGCTCGATTTCACACTGACCAGCTCGCGGGGCGTGTAGACCAATCCACCGCTTGCGACCTGCCGCAGGTCGGTCAATCGCTGTTTCAACTTCTGCGGCTGACTCGGCCAGCATGGCGATCCCTTCGTCAGCCCAGGGCGGAATTTGAGCGCGGCAAAAGCGGTCCGCCAGCACCACGTGCGTCAACTCGTGAGGGAGCGTTTCCGACTTCCAATCGAGCCCGTCGGCGCGCAGGTCGATCCGGCGCACGACGACTCGCCCTTCCTCAAGCCGAATCGTCGCGCAGCCCGACGTCTGTTCGCTTCCGGAGCCTAAGCACTCGACATACTCGGCCACGTCGGAATGAACAACCACGTCACATTGCGGCATCCAAACCGTGGAGCGAGCCTTCCCGAGCCAAGTCTCTTTCGAGGCCGCCGCCAACTGTTCGCAACGCTCCGCCAGCGCGCGCAGTTCTCCCTCCGCTCCACACCAGAAGATGCGAAAGTTTGGCGTCACGGCGACCCAACGATGACCGCACCGCGCGGAAGTGGGGAGAAGCGTGACCGACGGTGCCGGGGACAGTACTGTGTTTCGCGGCGATGCGCCCGAAGTGTCGGCGTCGGCACCACGAACCAACGTGCCGATGGCCGCCAGCAAGATTGCTCCAAGAAATCTCACGGTCTTTCTCCTCCAAGCTCGTCAACAAAGCGGGATCAAGAAGCCCGGCAGCGGGCTGTCCGAGGTGTTAGGGAGAGGAAATGGTACAGGCTTTAAGGGTGTGGGCTTTCCACTTCGTGCTTGAGCAGGGCTAATCCGTGGTTTAGACTCAAATTACGTGCCAATGTGGGCGCAATGCGCAGAGACGCCTCATTCGAGGTCAACCGATTTCTAAGGATTCTCATCATGTCAGGTGCCTTTCGCAGCCTGGTGATTGCGGGGGTCGTCGGTCTGTCAGTGCTGGTCGGAGAGAGTCCGGCCACGAGGGCGGGTGATCCGACTTGGGGACGCCTCCCGTCCAGCAGTCGCTCATCCAAGCCGTCCGAATTCAAAACGGCCTACTATTACAACAACGCCGCTTCCACTTCCGTTGCGCCGAGCTTGGCTGCGCCGACCGCCGGTGCGACCAACTCGAACGCTGTTACCTATCGCTCCTACTCGCCTGACCCTGGTTCCAGCTCGGGTTCCTATTACTACTCTCCCGGGCCTTGTAGCTGCTATTGCTATGTCCCCAGACCGACTCCCGCTGTGGCGCGGAGTCCGGCGTCAAATGCGACCGCACCCGCTGCGACGGCGGCCATCGCCAATTCCGGCACCTATCGCTCCTTTTCGCCCGCCACCGGTGCCAGCGCGAATGACTCGTACGCTCCTGGCGCTTACGCTTACCCCTCCTCCCACAGCGGTCACAGTTGGGGTGGCCGTCGTTAAGCACTTCGGTGGTTGACGCCCCGCACGGCGAAGGAAAGTTCGCGTCGCGAACGGTTCGCGCGCAGAATGAAGTGCAGCGTCCATTCGGCTTGTCACACGCCTGCGCTCCAGAAACCAATTCCCGCGGGCATCGCTCGTTGACCGTTCGACTGAACTCTGACTGAAATTCGCTCAGGGTGGCCATTTTTCCGGCGCAACTGTCACAATTCGTCCGGACTACCTCCCTTGGCAATCCTTATGCCCCACCGCCACAATCATTCGATTCCGCACAAAACCTCCTACCGAGAAACGACTTTCAATCGTTGAGGGCGATACAATCCGTCGCGACGGCAAGGGTCGCGCATCCGGGGATTTGCACGACGCGATTGCAAATTGCAACTGCTAGTTGCCGTTCGACATCCGTCAAAATCGCCGCGCCGAGCTGCGGAGCGTGTCGCGATCAAACCTGCGTCAGACGTGAGCCGATAGAACTACCACGACGGCAAGCCAAGTTTTCGCGCCGGTGCCAATAGACAAAACGCTGTCGCAAACCGGTGAGCTCCGCGAAGGATTCCCCAGAGCTCGCTCGTGGAAATGGCTCAAGATTCTGCACGCAAGGATGCATGGGCATGATGAACTCGCTTCTTCTCGGCTTGGCGCTGGCTGTCACGGGACAGGTTCAGCCGGGCCTGAATCAAATGCAGAATGTCCCGAGCGACGCTGCCAGCGGAGCGCCGACGGTGGCTAGCTTCGGAACATTCCAGCCCACGGCGCCTGCGCCGGCCCCGCCCGCTGTGCCGCCCGGCCTGCCCGCTGTACCGCCGCTCCCCGCGCCGCCGGCCAGCCCGCCAGCAGCGGGTCCTTCGATGGCGGCGCCGCTTGGTGCTCCTCCGGCGGCTCCCGCCCCTGAGAGCGTGCGATCCGATTGGCTGCAACCCGGCGGCTGCGGCGCCTGCTGGTTGGACGCCGACAACTGTTGCAGCCGCTTCATCAAGGCCTATTACGATGCGTTCAATCCAAGCGGCGCCGACGAACCCGACTCTCCTCCGGCGGCTCGGCGCGCTTTGCCGGAATCGTGGCCGTCACCGCCGTTCCCCGGTCACGAGTTCCAGGGGTATCCGTTAGTGGGCGTCCCCCCCGGCAGTGCCAGCAATTATCCCTTGATGAAGGCCCTGCAGGGGACCTGGCTGGGAGACTGGCTCCACGACAACAAAATCGACATCTATGGCTGGGTCACCGCCGAGGGGAACATCAGCACGGCCAAACAAAGCAACCAGCCCGACTCCTATTGGATCGCTCCCAACAGAATCGAGATGGATCAAGCCGTTCTCCGCTTCGAGCGTCAGGAGGACACGGTCCAAACGGACCATATCGACTGGGGTTTCCGCTTCACGAACTTATACGGTATGGATTATCGCTACCTCGTGGCCGGCGGCTATGTCAGCCAGCAACTGCTCTTGGAGAATCTGTTGTACGGATACGATCCAACGGAAATCTATGGCGAGTTGTACATCCCCTGGGTCATGAACGGGATGGTGGTTCGAATGGGCCGCTGGATTGCCTGTCCCGATATCGAGACCCAGTTCGCGCCCGACAACTACATGGGAAGCCACTCGCTGTTGTTCACCTACGACACCTACACTCAGAGCGGCATCATGCTGACCTTCTGCATCAATAACCAATGGATGTTCCAAGTTGGCCTGACGGCCGGTACCGACATGGCCCCGTGGTATCCGGGCGCGACGCCGACGGGCTTCCTCGGCCTGCGCTGGGTCTCCAAGGACAACCGCGATTCGATCTACACGTGCCTCAACAACATCAACAGCGGCAAGTTCCGCACGTTTGAGGAATACGGCGAACTCGTGGGGCACGATAACTTCAACTACGTCGTGAGCACGTGGACCCACAAGTTCACCGACAGCGGCAGCATCCACACCAACACCGAGGCCTATTACATGTGGCAATTCGACGCGTACGTCGGCGGAACGCCGAGCGTCGCTCCGGCGGATCAATTCGGCGGCGGAGGTCTCGGCGCTTCATCCCCGGCACGTCGTCGACCTACGGCGTGCTCAACTACACGGAATTCCAGCTCTCGAAGAAAGATTACATCTCGGTCCGCAACGAAGTCTGGGAGGACCAACAGGGGGAACGCAGCGGTTTTGCGAACCTCTACTCCAGCCATGCGATCGGGCTGAGCCACAACTTCAACGACCTGTTCCAGGTCCGTCCCGAGGTCGGTTACTACCGTGGCTACAACCAGCCGGCCTTCGACGACGGAACAAAGATGGGCTGTTGGATCGTCGGAGCGGACGCGACCCTGCGGTTCTAGAGCGCTTCAAGCCACAGTGTAGCGGTCCCGCGGCGGAAATCGTCGGGGGAAGAGTCACTTTCAACGCGACAAGGAAGTGCTACCAGCACTAAAACGTGACGGCGGCAGCCGCCAAGGCCGTTCCGAGAAGGAGCGTCGCCACAGACGCCGCTTGACGTTTTTTCCCATCTCCCCTAATGTCTCCCAAAGGGTAGGGCGCGGCTTGAGAGCCGGGCTTGTGACAGGGCGGCATGGGACCGCCACTGGCGTCCTGCCGCCGCAGATGCACTTCACGGGCAACACAGAAGAACTCGAGAAAGAATCTGACGATGGCTGATCTCATCCCTCCCCATGGCGGTCTGACGGAACCCGTTTGCCGGACCGTTCCCCCCAACGAAGTGGAATCGTTTCAGTCCCAGGCGGCCCGGCTGCCCAAGGTGCCGGTCTCGCAGGCCGATCTCTCGACCGTCTACCGCATCGCCGACGGCACGCTGAGCCCTCTGACCGGGCCGATGAACCACCAGGTCTACAATCGCGTGCTGGACGAAGCGGTCCTTGAAAACGGCGGCAAGCTTTATGCCTGGACGATTCCGCTGGCCTTTCCGGTCCCCAAGGAAACCGCGGCAAATCTTTCGCCCGGAAAAAAGGTGGCGATCACGGCGCCTGGCGGCCAGGTGGTGGCGACGCTGGACGTCAGCGACATCTTTGAATGGGACAAGCCGCGTTACGTCAAAAGCGTTTATGGGACCGAGCGCACCGATCATCCCGGTGCGGACATGATCTTGAAGGGGGACGCCGAGAAGACGCACCTCGTCGGCGGCGAGATCCGCGCCTTCCCCAGCCGAAGAATGCGAGCTTTGGCGACACGGTGTTGACGCCGCGCGAAGCGCGGGCGCTGGTCGCCAAGAAGGGTTGGAATGCGGTCGTCGCTTTCCAGACGCGCAATCCCCTGCACCGGGCGCACGAGTACTGCGCTCGTCTACGCGCTGGAGGTTTTGATCCGCGAGGGAAAGAATGCGGGGGCCGTTTTGAACCCGCTGATCGGCGAGACCAAGGGGGATGACGTCAACGCCGCGATCCGCATGCAGACATACCGTGCCCTGATTAGCGACCGCGCCTTGGGCGACGGCGACAGCGACGCCGCGCTGTGGAAGCCGCGAGGGGAAAGCGTTCCCGATCGCGTGGTCTTGCTGGGCGTGGACATCAAGATGTTCTACGGCGGCCCGAAAGAGGCCGTCATGCATGCGATCTATCGGCAGAACATGGGCTTCACGAACATCGTGATCGGCCGAAAGCATGCGGACGCCCCCTATCACGACGCCACGCCGATCTGGGGAGACTTCGACGCCCAAGAAATCTTCTCCAAACTCAAGGGCGACCTGAAGATCAAGCCGATCAAGGTCGGTTTCGCCGCGTTCTACGAATCGCTCGGCCGCGTCGATCTCACGGAGCGGCACCCCAACGAGAAGCCCGTGTCGATCTCCGGCAAAGAGGTCCGCGCGACTCTGATGCGCGGCGAGCTGGTTGATCCGCGAATCATGCGCCCCACCACCTCGCGCATTCTGGCTGCGGCGATGAAGTCGTAAGCCTTCCCATTTTGGCGAGTGCTGGTAGCACTTCCTTGTCGCGTTGAAAGTGACTCTCTTCCCGACGATTTCCGCCGCGGGACCGCTACACTCTGGCTTAAAGCGATCGCAGGGGCTTGAAGCGCTCTAAGGAAAGAGTTTCGGGCCGTCCATTGGCGGGACAACGGGCAGCTTCGGCGGCGAGAGACGCGGGATGGGAAGCTCCACGACGGCGGACGGCTGAGTCGTTGGATGTGGCGGCGGCTCCGTCGCGGGGGCGACCGGCATCGCCGGTCCGGCCGACGCAGAGCCAAACGCGGCCGCCGGCTTGGCCCCGGGCGGCGAATCGACTTCAACCGGCGAAGTGGACGGCTCGTCAACGTCCTCGCTGGGTGCTGCGATCCCGCCGGCCAACCGGGCGGAGACGGGGAACTCTGTTTCACCGATCCGAATGGAAACAAGAAACAGCTTTTGATGCCGGCCCGTCAACGACGCGGAGGCCAGCATGTCGACCACCGGAAAGCTCGCGACGGTGGGAGCCGTCCCGCCGGCTTCGAACCGCGAATCGAGTCGCAGGCGGACCAGCGGCGCATCCGGGTATTTGACAATCAACAGGGCGGGCGGCGGGTTTGACGAGGCGTACAGCGGATGCCCCACTTCGCCGATCCGGGCGAATCGCACTTCCGATTGACCCGGCGAGAGCGCGATCGTCGATTGGCGAAACGATTCGTCTCCCACGATGAGCGACATCTCCGAAGTCTGCAAGTTCCAGAGAGGTGTCGTCACGAGGACGAAGTCATCCGGACCATAGTTGAGCTCATAATGGGCCGCCAGTGAGGACGCCCAATGTGCGACAATCGCTTCCGGCAGTCTCTTGGGACCCAGGACGGCGGCGGCGCGAATCAGCAAGGGCATCGGCACCGCGCGGACCAGCGCGGGGTCGCTCAGCCGCGAACGAAGCTTCGCGATCTTCCCCTGCCGCGTGTAAAGCGACAAAAGCGCGGCCGCGCTTTGCACGCGCTCCAGGTCGACGTCGAGATTTCGCAGCACGGCGTCTTCGGCCTCGGCCGTGCGGCCGTGCGCGCCCAGCACGTGCGCGCACATCAAGTTGGCCTCCCACACGTCGGTCGAATAACCCAACGCCTTGAGGGCCGTCTCCGCGGCGCCCGGTTGATGCAGGTAATCCTGGATCACGGCCCGATTGGCCAGTCCGGCGGCGAGCATGTCGTCCTTCCGGAAGTGGCCCTGCCCCAGCGTGACGAGTTTTTCGTATGTCGCGGCGGCCGTTGATAGCTGCCCGAGCGCCTGTTGCGTTCGCGCCAGGTAGTACCAATACGGCGGGTACCACGCCATGAAATCTTGCATCCGCCTCAGCACGCGCAAACGGACCGGCAAGTCGCGCTCCTGCATCGCGGCGTCGAGCTTGCTCAGATCCTGGTTGCGGATCAGCCAGCGGTCCGGGATTTTCCGGTCGCGGGCCAGCTTCCAAAACGTGTCGAGGAACTGGGCCGATTTTTCGGTGAACGCCATCAGGCGTTTCTGGTCGGCGTGGAACACGTCCGTGTCACGGACGGTCGCCGTGTTGCGATAGTCCCACCAACTGCGCGCCCCGGTGCGGATCGCCGCCAGGTACTGGGCCGAGGCCAATTGCGTCCCGAAGTCGAAGGCGTCGCCCGTCAGCACGGTCCCCAGACCCGTCCGATATTTCTCCTGGAGGACGTGCCGCTCGCGGTCCGCCATGCGGACCTCGCTGATCTCGACGAGAACGCCGGTGTAGAGCTTCACGACTTCCTGATCGGCAATCCCATTGAGATCGAGGTTGTTGAGGATTTTTTCCTGCTCCTCGACCAGGACGTGAAGCGTCGGAGACTTTTGAATACGGTAAAAGGAGGCGCGGCAGTAGTTGAGCGTCACCGCGGTCGATCGGCGGACGGCTTCGTCGTCGCGTGACGGCGATGCGGCCGCTCCGGTCAGTCCGACGAGCACCGCGCCGGCCAGCGCCGCGCGGAATGAAGCGGCCAGCGGCCTTGGATTGCGACGGGCCGCCTGCAGGATCGAATGTGGCATCTGCGTCTCCCGAATTGAGAAGCGGCTTGCTCAATGTCCAGCGCCCCGCTCTCGGAGGGCCTTGCAGCCGTCGACCGCTCGCTGATTCGCTCGCGGACTGCAGGGCGCGTCTTATCAAGCCAGACAGCCATCTTATGTCCCGCCAGGGCGCAGCGGTAGCCGCGGACAGCGCTTTCGACGCCGGCAAATGAGACGCAAGGCGCATTCCAACGGTCGGGAAAACCGCTCTGGCCGCGTCGAGTCTGCCGCCGCCACGCCGGACGATTTCGATTAATGATTGCCGGGCCGACACTTCCAGCGGCTCCCCCTCAATCACGGCGAGAACGGAAAACTCTCGCTCACAAGAAACCGCCGCTCCAACCGCAGGGCCGCGGCTGGAAAACTTTACGCGCGACCCGACTCGTTCGCGCGCCATCAATCGGCGAACGAACGCGAGTTTGAATGTCGGCGGCCGATTTTCGTCGGCGCTATGATGCATTGACAGGTAGTATTTATAGCTATATAGTCAGGCCATGACTGACGACGTCCTGGATAACTGGCAAGTGCAGGTCCGCAAAGGGTTGCTGGAGCTGTGCGTGCTCAATGCGCTGCGCGAGGGGCGGCAGTACGGCTACGACATCGTGAAACAGCTTCGCACGCTGGATGGGCTGGTCATCGGTGAAGGGACGATCTATCCGATCCTCAGCCGCTTCCGGAAACAGGGGCTGGTCGAAACCACGATCGAGGAATCGCCCGACGGGCCGGCGAGGAAGTATTACCGGCTGACGCCGCAAGGACGCAAGGCGGTCACGCAAATGAACGAGGTTTGGGACAAGATCGATCAGGGGATGCGCGCCTTGCGGAGGGAAAAGACATGATCGAGCTGACACCAGCCGCCCAGAGCCGGTTGGACGATTATTTCCAGGAATTGCGCCGCGTTCTGTCGCAATCTCCATCGGTTGACGCCGCCGACGTCGAACGGGATATCCGGGATCATATTGACGCCGCATTGGTCGGGCATTCCGCCACCGTGGAAGCCTCTGCGCTCGATGAAGTGCTGCGGAAACTCGGGTCGCCGGCCCAATGGCTGCCGGACGGCGAGCCCGCGCGGTTTCGCAAGTCTCCGGCGGAGTTGTTGTCCCCCTTCAACGAGGCGATTCTCGAGGTTGGTCGACGACTTGCCGGCGGTCCGGAACGTTATCGGCTCGCCTATTTGTCGCTGTTTCTATTCGCGGCGGCCCTGTGGATTTTCCCGTCCGCCGATATTCACCGCGGACTCGGGATTTTGCCGCTCGTTTTCATGTTCATCAGTTTCATCTTTGCGCGGGCGTCCTTGGCCCTGTTCGGCGCTGCACGGCTGACGGGCGGTCAGAAATGGTTGCTCTATCCGAGCTTGGTGGCCATTTACCTCCCGGTGGCCGCACTACTATTGATTGCGCCGGTCACGATTGCCGGCTCGGCTGCATTCAAAAGCGTCAGCGAATTCAACCAGAGACAACGACAACAATGGAATTACGACGTTGTCTCTGCCCACAGACGGACCAAGAAAGACTTAAACGACTTGCCTCCGGAGAAAACGCTTGGGAAAGCGAGTTCGCGATCCGTCGACGAAAACAAAAACGATCGCGCCGTACGACCTTCCCCAAGGATAGCCGATTGGGAAAAATTGGAGAGAAACCCCGCAGGTCCAACACTGTGGGGCACGCCTCTGACGTCGGTCGGGATAATCTTCGGATTGATCGGGGTCGCCGGCGCGAATTGGTTTCTCGTCGGGCTGTTCTGTACGCTGTTTCCGGGCGCGGTTCGCAACACCTTTCATCCGTTTGCAGATCACTTCACGCGACGGATGGGATTCGGCCTGACCGTCCTGGGGCTGCTGATGACGCTCGGCGGCCTGCTCGCCTTCCGGTAGAAAATCGACGGCCTGGATCTCGACGGGCTGGTCGATCGAGTGGTGGAACTGCCGACGGAGAAAACGCGTTCTGTTACGGGGCGAGGCCGGCCGGCGCCGTTGGAAACTCGATCGGTTCCTCCTCGTCAATCGGCGCGGCGCTCGGGCCGGCGAAGGGGCCGCGGACGAAGCACGAGGCCGGCCACCATCACGATTCCCGCCAGCGGAATCAGAATCCGGAAGGGGATGCGGAAAAGGGCCAAAGCGGCTAAGACCACCGGCGCGGCCGAAGTGATGCTTACGTTCGCCCACGCGGCCGGCCGATTCCGCGAGGGAAGCGCCAGCCACAGCGCGGCCATCACGATCCCCACGCGCGCGGCGGCCCCGCCCACGGTCGCTCCCGCGGCCCCCGAAAGCGCGCCCGGCCATAGCGATAGGAAGAACGCAATACTCAAAAGACCGATGGCTAGGAAGCCGACGAGCGGTCGGCTCACGGTCGTCTTTGACTTTTGCATCTCCTCCATTATGGCGGGGCCCTCCCTCGACGGTCCAATCCGGCTCAAGCCGGAACGAATGCTCTCTTGGTCCGTCACGCTCTCGTTTTGGGTGCCACGCCCACGGCTCTGCGTGGGCGTGTCTTTCCTCGCAGCACGCGAAAATTCCTGCGTGACACAGCACTCCGCCGGGTCCGACCTCGGGCGGTCAGCTCGGGTTTGAAAGGAGCGGTCCGGCGCGAATCGGAGCTGCTCTTCTCCCAAAGTCGCTTGCGGGCTACACTTTCGCACCGCACTTGCCGGGAGAAGGGAGGCTCCGCCCATGCCATTTGAACCGCTGCGGTTTCTCGCACGCCGCGAACGTCCGCCTTGATCAGGCGATTGGAGAGACCTTTCCGCTGCCGCCGCGCGTCGCGTCGATCGTGCAGGATGCGACGCGGGCCGCCTTCGAGCGGCTGATCGGCGTCGCCTTGGATCGCCGCGTCGATTTCCTGCTTTTGGCGGGAAACACCTTCGTCGAGGCGGAGCACAGCCTGGCGGCACGGCTCGCGCTCGTCGACGGCCTGGAGCAGCTTGCCCAGGAGTCCATTCGCGTCTTCGTCCTTCCCGGGCCCCTCGACCCGGCGGAGGCCTGGCAGCAGATTCCCGATTTGCCCAAGAACGTGACGCTCCTCGACGCCACGACGAAGGGATCCGTGGCGTTCAAACGCGAGGGCAAGCCGATCGCACGCATCGCCACCTCGCCGCGTCTTCCCCATCGCAAAGGGGCGCGAGCGGCCCAGCGCGAGCTGCGGTCCGAGAGCCAGCGCCCCGTGCCGTTTGCCGTCGGCGTTTTGGCGACGAGCGGAGATGCGGAGGATGCGCGTCTCTTGGAAGCGTGGTCGGCCGGTCAAGAGGGAAGCCAGGGTGCCTCGGCGGAGAATGTGGCTGCCTCCGGCCGGCCGAGCGACGAAGTCCTCGACTCGCCCGTCGACTACCTGGCCTTCGGCGCGGGGCGGGCCCGGCGGACGTTCGCCAAGCGGAAGGGAATCGCACACGATCCGGGACCCGTTCAGGGATGCCATCCGCGCGAGACCGGACCTCGCGGCGCGACGTTCGTCGGCGTCGAGTCGGACGGAACGGTCCGCTGCGATTTCGTTCCGACGGCCTCCGTGCGCTGGGAGCGGTTTTCGATCCCGGTCGATGCCGCGACGAGCCGCAACGATCTGCTGCGGCGCTGCCGCGCGTTATTGGAAGAGAAACGCGGGGAAACGAGTGAGAATGCGTGGATCGTCGAGTGGGTTTTGCGCGGGAGCGCGGCGGCCCTGGAGCCGTTTGATGCAGCGTCTTGCCGGCAGTTCGGTCACGATCTGAACGAGGCGTCGCTGCTCTCGTGGCGCACGAGGCCGTCGTACACAATCTCGTCATTCATGCCGAGCCGGAGGCGGCCGGTGTCCGTCCCGGCGACGATCCGCTTCACGCCGATTTTTCCGAGGCCCTGGCCGCTTGCCATCGCGGCCTCCCATCCGTTTTCGCTCCCTCCCTGGCCGAACTGGCAGCCCCCGATCAGAAGTGGGCTCAGGAATGGGCCGCCCGTCTGCAAACGCTCGCTTCGGAAGCGGAGCCCGGCGCGATTGGCGCCCACGCACAACGGTTCGGAAGGAAACTCTTTCGGACAGCGCCGGGCGAAGGACCTTCGGCATGAAAATCAGGGCGATTCAGATCGCGCGGTTCGGCGTCTGGCAGCAGCTTTCGCTCGCCGTGCCCGGCCGCGGACTGGCTCTCTTCTACGGCCCCAACGAGGCCGGCAAGACAACCCTGTCGCGATTCATTCGCAGCGTGCTCTATGGATTCGAGCCGTTCGCCGTCGAGCTTTGCGACGGGTCGTCGCGCCCGGTCGGCTGGGAGGGGCTGCTGCGGGTCGAATCGCAGGGGCACGAGTACGAGATCCGCCGCATCTCCGACCGGGGAACGCGTGGGCTGGTCTCGGTCGTCGGCATGGATCGAGAGCAGCCGGCCGAATCACTCCTGTCCGAGCTGCTGCATCGGACCGACGAAGGCCTGTTCGAGAACGTGTTCGCCGTGGGACTCAACGAATTGCAGGAGCTGGCGACGCTTCAAGGGGACGAAGTGGCCCGTCACATTTACGGGCTGACCCTCGGCCCGACCGGCCGCAAGCTGCTCGAGGCGACCGCCGTGGTCGAACAGGAGCGACGCCACCTCTTGGACCCGGCGTCGCGCTCCGGCCGGTTGGCCGACCTCCTGGAACGCGAGCAGTCGCTACGCGAGGAGATCGGCGCCAGGCATTCTCTCCGCGAGGAGCACGCCGAGCTCTGCCGAGAGCGCGGCCGGATCCAGGAGCGGATCGAGACCCTGCAACAGAGCCAAGCGGACGTCGCCCGGCAGCTTTCCGGGCATCGAATTCTGGTGCGGGTCTGGCCGCATTGGAGCGAGGCACGAGAGATCCGGCGCGAGCTGGAGGCGATTCCCGAAATCTCCGGATTTCCGGCCGACGGGCTTGAACGCCTCGAGAAACTGGACGCCCAAATTGGCTCGGCGACCGAATCGCGACGCACGCTCGTTGAGTCGGTCAAGGCATGCTCCGCGCGAAATTGCATTGCTTCGCCGGCCATCGGGAATTGCACACGCACGCCTCGGCGCTCGTCGGCTTCGTCGAGCAGGCCGGCTGGTACCGCGACGTCACCCAGCAGGCCGCAGCCGCGCAGAGCCGGGCGGACGAAGTCCAGGCGAAGCTGGATCGATCGTTCGAGACGCTGGGCCCGGACTGGACGCCGACCCGCCTCGAATCGGTCGACACGGGACTGGGAGCGCGTCGCCGGATCCTGTCGGCGGCCACCCGGTATCGGGCCGCCCTCCGGCGGCGCAACCGGATGATGCGGCTTCGCAAACGACTCAATCGCGCCGTGGGGAAACGGACCGCGGCGCTCGATGAGAAACTCAAGGGCCTTGGAGAATGTTCGCTCGAGAAGGCGATTGCCGAGCAGACCGCGCGACTAAAAGGCCTGGAAGAGCTCCCCGGTCTGCGGCTGCAAGAGGCCGAGCTGGCGACGCGCCTGGAAAGGCTCAGCCCGCAATCGCCGCCCGAATCGGAGCCTCTGCCCACCTTCATCCCCAAGTTCCTTGGCTTGCTGCTCGCGGCGGGGCTGGCCGTCACCCTGGTCGGCCTTTACCAGGCGGCCGCGATGGACGTCTTGGCGGGGCTCGGCATGGCCTGCATCGGCTTTTGCGGGCTGGGTGTCGCCTGGGGCTTCAAACGCCATCTGGATCTCAATTCGCGCGCTCCCGCCGCGGCGCCGGACGAGGAACCGGAGCGAATCGACGCACAGTTGCAGGAAACGCGCGCGGCGATTGGCCGGCTCAGTGCGGCTCCTCAGCTCGTCTCGGCTCCAACGGCAGTCCCGGAGACCGCAACCGAGGGACCGCCAGAGCCTGCTCACGGCCCCGAGGACGACGCACAGCGACAGCGGCAGGCAATGGCTCGGATGGCCGAGCTCGAACGCTGGAACCGCGCCCGCCGCTCAATCCGATCGCGGCGTCGCCGGCTCTCCGAGCTGCGGTCGCGATTTCAGGGCGTGCAGCGCGATTTGAGCGCGGAGCGGCAGAACTGGTGCGCTGCTCCTGAAAGATCTCGGGCATTCCGAGACGGTCAAGATCGACGAAGCGCTCGACGCGTGGGACCGCGCCGCGGAGGCCCGCGACCACCTGCGGGCCTGGAAGGCCGCCGGCGACGAGCGGCGCCAACTCGAACGCTCGATCGAATCGTTCCTCGCGCGGATGGCCGATGCCGGCCGTCGCGCGGGCGCGGCGGAATTCGAGGGCAAACCGCCGCTCGATGTCCTGGCATCCTGGGACGCCGAGCTCAAATCGTTGGGCGTCGTCCGCGACGAGTACCGTCGCACCCGGCGCGAGCTCAAGGACCATCGGCGCAAGGCCGTCCACGCACAGCGGCGATTGCGCGGCCTGCGCTCGCGCATGGCGGCCCTGTTGGCACAAGGCGGAGCCTCCGACCGCAAAGAGTTTGTCGAGCGGGCCGGCTGGGTGGAACGTCGCCAGGAGTGCAAAGCGCTTCTGGAAATGGCCAACGAGGATCTCCGCAAAGCGGCGGACGTCGAACCCCAATTGGCCATCGTCGAGGAAGACCTGGAGCGTTTTGACGCCGAGCACAATCAAAAGCGGATCGACGCGCTCTCGGCCGAGCTGGAGCAAATCGAGCGCGACCGCCACGAGGCGTTCGAGGAGCTGGGGGGCGTCAAACAGTCTCTCAAATTGCTGGAGGCGGATTGCGAAGCGTCACGGCTGCGGTTTGAAGAATCGCAAACGCGGCACGAGCTGCGCGCGCACGGCCGAGGAATGGTTTGGAATCGAGCTGGCGCGGCAGGCCGTGGACCGCGTTCGCTCGAAGTTCGAACGGTCGTGCCAGCCGGCGACTCTGGCGCTGGCCTCGAAGTATCTGGAGCGATTGACTCGCGGCCGGTACGGCAACGTTTGGACGCCGCTCGGCCAGCGGGAGCTGCGGATCGACGACGACCGTGGGCAATCGTTCACGGTCGAGCAGCTCAGCGGCGGGACGCGGGAGCAACTCTTCCTGGCCGTCCGCATGGCGACGGTCCACGAGCTGGGACAGAAAGGGATCGAGCTGCCGATGGTCTTCGATGACGTGCTGGCGAACTTCGATCAGCTTCGCACCGAGGCGGCCGTCGACGCGCTTTGCGAATTCGCCGAGGAGCACCGGCAGATCCTGTTCTTCACGTGCCACCTGCACCTGGCCCACCTGTTCGAGGCGCGCGGCATCGAGCCGACCTGGCTGCCCGGCCACAACCTCCCCCAACAAGAACGCCGCGCCGGCTGATCGTCTGGCGGATTTCCTAGAGCACTTTCCATCCAAAGGGAGCGGTTCCGTGGCGAAAATCGTCGGTAAAAGCGAGATTTTCATCGCGTCACCGGAGTGCTCGCAGCACGAACGAGAAAGGGAACGAGCATGTCACGAACTCTTCTACGAGGGGCCGTCTGCGTCCTTGTCGTCTGCGGAGGCGCTGAGAGCCGTCGGCCAACAAAAGGATCCCGACTCGCTCGGCGACAAAGTCGACCGCGGAGTTCGGGCGGTTGAATCGAGGCTGCGCGAGACGTGGGGTGACATCAAACGCGGCACACACCGCATGACGGTCCAAGGCCGCGTTTACGCTCGGTTGTATTGGGACAAGTCGCTCACCGACGCGACCCTCACGATCGAGACGAAAGACGGAGGGGTCGTCGTTTTGAAGGGAAGTGTCCCCAGCCGCGACGCGAAGCGCCGTGCCGTCGAGTTGGCCCAGTCGACCGTCGGAGTCAATGAAACGACCGACGAACTGTCCGTCGCGCCGAACAAGGAGAAGTAAGACGGCGTGCCTCACGTCGTAGGGTGCCACAGCGGACGCGACTTACCACCGATAATGCAAGTGGACGTGGTGACGACCCCAATGACCGTACACGCGAACGGGTGCTCCGACGACGACAGGGGCGGTCAATGCATACGGAGCCGGCATCGCGTAGACGGGACCCGGCGCTGGGTAATAGACCGGCCCGGTCGTTGCGTACGCCGGCACGGAATAAACGGTCGTCGGGTAGACCGGCGCCGCATAGACGGGTGCCCCATAGAGGGGCACGCCGACGCCGATCACCTGCGCTTGCGCTCCGCGCTACCAAGAAGCGTGACGCCAATCAGACAGACGGCAAACAGTGCGGACTTCATCATTTCGGTCCTTTTTGTGACGGTGGCTGCGACAGTTCTTGCGGCCTTTTGCGCGGATTGCGACCACTTCGAGATTGGATTCTATCCGAGGGATGAGCCGTCTTTCCACGCCGCGCCCTCGCCAGCCATTCAATCGACTGCCGCTGATTGGCCCGACCGGCTCATTGGCTCTTTGTTATTGATCAACGGCTGGCTCTCAGCCGCCGGCTTCCATCCGAAAGCCGCAGGCCACCGCGGCCTCGCGAAGCTTCTCTTCCGGCGATTGGGAATCCTCAACGAATGTGCCCAACATGCGCCGCATTGAGCAGACGGCTGAGCGAGAATGCCGACGGGCACAACGGTCGCACCCTGCGCGGAGAGCAGCCGCGCGGTCGCCTCGCCCAGCCCACTACCTGCCCCGGTGATGACGACAACTTTTCCTTCGATATTATTGCACATCGAACCTGCCCTGTTAGTGGTTGAACGCCTTTGGATCCGGTGCCCCGTGGGAACCGGGATGGGTGCCACGGGCGGGCGCTGCGGCCGCCCGTGCTGTTCAATTCATCGGCGGGTGAAAGTGCCTCGGTAGACCGGCGGAAAGAGTTATGCAACGAGCCGGCGGGTTGATCCCGCCGGACCGCCGGAATGTCACCGCCTGTGCTGCCCGCCGTGTTGGGCCCCGGTAGGGGCCACCGATGGTCGCCCAGCGTTTTCAACGCTGGGTTGTACGGCCGCCTTTTTAGACCCAAGCCCCGGAAGGGGGCGACAGGATTCGTTTTCAGTCGGCCCCCCGCATAAACTCTGCCGCCCCGGTTGGCGCGTATTCGCCCCTCGTCCTCGGCCTGCATACGTTTCGAAGCGGGGCTAAATCATCGTGCGCAATTGTGCAACGAGCCGGCGGGTTTATCCCGCCGGACCGCAGACCGCAGACCGCCGGGATAAACCCGGCGGCTCGTAGCGGATAAACGCGGCGGCTCGTGTTGAGGTCAGCAGGTGCTTTCTACGGGTCGCGTTTTTCCGGACCCTCGATCAGGCCTTGAATGGCGCGCCCTTCCGACGGCTGCGGCCTCTCGCCTTTCAGGAGATGTGCCAGCAGGCCGGGATGGTGAAAGTCCGTTTTCAGCTTTTCAGGCGAAACGACGGACACTCCGCCTCCATCGTGAATGCGGAAACGCACGCGGCGAATGCCAGCAGGGCTTCCATCAAACAAACCCTCTGGGGTGACGGTCAGCCAGTCGCCGCCTGCCAGCGCGATGATTCGACAGAGTTCGTCTCCCGTGGCGACGTCCCAGACGTGGATCCCCCCACCATCGTCTGAGGCGACGACGAATCGTTCGTTCGGAGAGAAGAGAGCGATGCCGATCGGCCTCGGTCGGGCGCTCCTGAAAACACGAAGTTTGCCTCCCGTGTCTGCGTCCCACAAGGCGACAGTTTGGTCGTCAGAGCCAGTCAGTATTTGCGTTCCGTCAGCAGAGAATGAGACCGATTCGACCCAACTGTCGTGACCTGCGAATACGCGGAGCTGCTTCTGCGTCGAAGCGTCGCACAGGATGGCTGTCCCATCGTTGAGCCCTGTCAGGATTCGTTTGCCATCCCGAGAAAAGGCGACCGACAGTGCCTGGGATCGTGCCTGCGAGTAGGGTGTGATCGTGGGATCAGTGTTCACTTTAACCCGAAAGATCTCGATTCCCGTCTCCATCGCGTAGCCGCGGACCCAGCCGCTCCAATCGCCGATGAGCACCTGCTTCGAGTTCGGAGAGAACGCGACTTTGATATTGCCGAAATGATCTCCTTGGAATGAGCGGAGATTCTTGCCCGTTGTGGCGTCCCACAGCACAGCCTGTTCACCAGCGGGTGTGACGCTCCACACGTATGGCCAGGTCACCACTGACATTCCATCAGGCGCGAGCGCCGCAGATCGGACGGATCCTTCGAAGGTGCGGAGCTCGGTTCTCTTGGCGACGTCCCACAGGATTGCACCGTCGATCGACCCAGTCAGCAAGCGCTGCCCGTCGGGAGTAAACGCGACGGAGTCGATCCTGCGGTGCTGCGTCTCCAAGGTGGCCGCCCGGCTGCCGGTCATCGTGTCCCACGTGATTGCCGTTCCGTCCTCGTAACCGGTGGCCAGCAACTTTTCGTCTGCAGAGAACGCGATGGCTGTGGCCTCCCGCTCCCTCCCTTCGAATGTCCGCAGTTGCTTCCCGGTTGCGGTATCCCAGAGAATCGCCCCGCCCGTGCGTGAACCGGTCAGCACGCTTCTACCGTCGGGAGAGAAAGCCACGGAGGTCACGAAGTCCGTGTGGCCCTTGAAGGTGAGCTCCTTCCCGGCGGCTAGGTTTGTCAGAACGGCGGTGCGGTCCCACGAGCCGGTCAGGACCGATTTACCGTCCGGAGAAAAAGCCACGGACGTGACGTAATGGTTATCCGGAAAGAAGAAATTGAGTCCTCGTGCATGCACGTCGATCGTGCGAAGCTTGGCGCCCGTGTCTGCATCCCACAGCATCGCTGTGTTATCCCAGGCACCGGTCAGGATCGCTTTCCCGTCGGGAGAGAAGGCCACGGAGCTAATTGGGCCCCAATGTCCTTTGAAGGTGCGGAGTTGTTGGCCCGTCGTTGCATCCCACAAGATGGCTTGTTCGCCCGCTTCGCCGGTCAGCACTCGTTTTCCATCCGCTGAAAACGCGACAGCATCGACCTCAGCTTGCTGCCGGGGATGCTGCTTCTCGGCAACCGCAATGCGACGTCTTCTGGCAGCGGGATCTCCCTCGAAACGACGGACAACTTTGCCCGTGGCGGCGTCCCGCAGCGTGGCGGTCTTGTCCAATGAGCCCATGAGCACGAAGCGCCTGTCTGGCGACGATGCGACGCTTCCTTGCCCGCCCTCAAAGACTCGCAGCTTCGCCCCGGTCGCCGCGTTCCACAGGATTGCGGTCTCGTCAATCGAGCCGGTCAGAATCGATTTTCCGTCCCGAGAGAAAGCGACGCCCTTGATGCCGCGCTGATGACCCTCGAACCGGCGGATCACTCTCGCCGTGGCACTGTCCCAGAGAATAGCTGCGTTGTCGGTGCCGCCGGTGAGAACCCTCTTCCCGTCCGGAGAGAACGCGACCGACCAAACTCCGCCGAAATGCCCCGTTTGCAGCACCAGCTCGGGGACCGTGGCCCCCGGATCGCGCACCGGAACGTGATAGCGCAATCCGCCCCTCAGCAGGAGAGTCTTGGAGACAGTTTCACCCGAGGAAAACTGCACCGTCAATTCGTGCCTGACGAGCTGCCCAGTTTTTAGCGGCCCGAACGTAACCTCCCGCCTGTTCTTCTTGTCCTGGCCGTCAAAGATGATCTGCGCCCCCGCCGGGACCGCAATCTCCACGACCGCCATGTTGTCCCACGCCGGCGCTTTGCCTGTCCGCTGCGGTTCCGCTGATCGGGCGCCCCCTTGGAGCGAAACGATCAACGCCGCCACCGCGACATCTGCGAGCATGCCCTTCATTCGTTCCGCTCCGGGAAACCGCTCGGATCTGCGATCACAGTTTAACACGACCCAAGTTAACACGACCCAAGGCCGAGTATCCGATCGGTTTTCTTTACAGGGTATCTCATGCCCGATAGCGTCCGTCCGACCCACCGATGCGGGCTGGACCATTGATGTACGGCTTTTCGGTCAAAGGCCGAATCGTCGCACGGACAATTTGCCGGCGGACAGTTGACCGTCTGAAACCGTACGGAAGGGAAGAATTCTGAAGAAAACGAGACCTCTCAAGCCCGGCTTGACAGGAAGAAATGTCTGCGCTCTACGGGCTCGAAGGCTCGTCGGCAGGCTACCGGCGTCAGCCGAGCAAGCGATCCAACTCCTTGGCGACCACTTCGTAGCATCCGCAGGACGCGGCTTCCAGCGCCTTTCGTTCGAGGACGGTGATGTTGCCCCGGTGGTACTTAATCAGCCCGGCCTTCTGGAGGGTGCCCGCCACGGCGGTTACGGTGGGGCGGCGCACTCCGAGCATCTGGGCCAGAAACTCATGGGTGAGCGGGAACCCGTCGGCCCCCACCCGGTCGTGGCTCATCAGTAACCAGCGGCACATGCGTTTCTCGACGGAGTGCCGATGGTTGCAGACGATCGACTGCGAAATCTGGTTGATCATCGTCTGGGTGTACCGCTGGACCAGGCCGTGCAACGGGCCAAGCCGCCTCAGCTCCTTCTGAAAAGCCTTGGACTCCATCCGCAGGGCCGCGCCCGGAATCTGCGCAATCGCCCTGGTCGGGCTGCGGTCGGAACCCAGGAAGACCGGAGTGCCCACCAAGCCTTCGTTGCCGATGATGCCCACTTCGTGGATGTAGTCGCTATCCGTGATGACCAGGGAAACCACGCCGTCGACCGGGAAAAAGACGTGCGCAATCGGCCCGTTCGCCTCGTAGAGGATGTCCCTCAAGGGTAGGGACACCTTCTCCAAATGGGGAAGCAGCCGGTCGAAATCGCCCCTCGGCAAACTCGCCAACAGCCGGTTCTGGCCCGTAACGTGGATTCCGCGGCGTTTTGCCAATGTACGCCTCCTCGCCGCGGTCGGAACGGGGAACGGTCCGCCGCGCCCGGACCCTGTCCTTGTCATTTTCGATCCATTATCACAAAAAAAATTCTTCCGGTCATGTCGGAAACCGTACAGACGCCTTCTTCCTGAAAACGGACAAAAGGATACAATTGTCTGCTGGCAGACAGACGGACCATCCCACGGACTTTCGCTGCGGGGCCAAGCGTGACGGCAATCGAGCAACAAGGGTGCAGTTCCCCGCACCGCGCGAACGTCACGTTCGAGGCGATGGCGGTGTCTCCCGGTGGCCCGAAGGCCCTGAATGACATGCTGGACGGACTGCCGACCGACTTCCCCGCCTCGGTTCTCGTCGTCCAGCGTCGTTGCCCTGACCGGCCGAGCCTCCCGGCCGCCATCCTAAGCTGCCACGCAGCGCAGATGGTCAAGCAGACCGTGGACTGGGACGTGTTTCGCTCGGCGACCCTCTTCACTCCTGTCCCCGACCGCCACCTGCTCGTTAGGCCTGATGCAACGGTGTCCCAGGCCACACGAGTCCAGTTCGTGCCGCCGCTGTGCGACATTTCCCGCGCCCTGCGGACAATGGCAGCGGCACTGGGAGGGTGGTGAGCCGTGCCGAAAACCAAACTGCCTGCGGCGCGAACGGGAACCGGCTCCTGGATCGTTTGCCCCCGGAGGAATTCAAGCGCCTCCTTCCCCACCTGAAACTGGTCCCACTTGAGTTTAAGCACGTCCTCTACGAGGCTCAGTCGCCCATCGACTACGCCTACTTCCCGAACCGGGGCGTCGTCTCGGCTCTGACCGTGATGAAAGACGGGAGAGCCATCGAGGTTGCGACGGTAGGGGACGAGGGTATGGTGGGCCTGCCGCTCCTCATCGGCGCCAAAACAACGGCCAATCGGCTGATCGTGCAGGTTCCAGGCGAGGCGCTTCGGATGGCAGAGGACGTGCTGCGGGAAGAGGTCGGCCGGGACAGCGCCTTGCGCCGGTTGCTGATCCTTTACCACACCGTCTTTCTTGCCGAGGTTTCGCAGGCCGTGGCTTGCAACGGCCTTCATTCGGTTCATCAGCGCTGTTGCCGATGGCTGTTGATGACCCAGGATCGGGCGCACTTGAACGTGTTTCCGATGACGCACGAGTTCCTTGCCGAGATGCTCGGCGTGCGGCGTTCCACCGTCTCTGAGGTTCTCAAACCCTTCCAGGAGAAAGGTTTGATCCGTTACAGCCGAGGGAAATTCACAATCCTCGACCGGGGGCGTCTGATGGCTGGCACTTGCGAGTGCTACCGCAGGATCAACGAGGAATACGTGCGATGGCTCGGTTGAACACGAAGGGAAGGATTACGACCGATAACGAAGTTCCTCCAAGACGTTCCCTGTCTGTCGGAAAGCGTACAGACGACTTTGCAAGCTGCCTGTAGGAAAGACGTTATTGTGCGCTCGCAGACAGAACGAGAAACCCCGAGTAGTCATCGTTCCGGACGTCAGGAGTGAGGGCCGCAGGGCAATGGATCATCCATGCAGTAACGACGGCTTTCCGCGCCGCCCGCAAACTGGCTGCTCGCCAGGTTGCCGCTCGCGAAACGGCTTTCCGACTCAGTAAGAGCGGCAAACAGTGGCGAACATCGGATCAGACGGAGGGGTATGATCGACCCTTCACCGGCAAGCAAGGATGCGTTGCACCTCCAACCGGAGTGGTGTCATGTCACGCTCGCCAGCATTGGTGATGCCGTGATTACCGCTGACATCAACGGCGGGATTACCTTTCTGAACCCGGTGGCTCAGTCGTTGACCGGCTGGACACTGGAAGAAGCGGCAGGCAAACCCCTCGACAGCGTGTTCCGCATCATTAACGAAGACAGCCGCCAGCCGGTCGAGAGTCCCACCGTCCGAGCGTTGCGGGAGGGCGTGGTCGTCGGGCTGGCGAACCACAGCCTGCTCATCAGCAAAGACGGCACGGAACGACCCATTGACGACAGTGCCGCCCCGATCCGCAACGACAAAGGGAAAGTCGCCGGGGTCGTGCTGGTGTTCCGAGACATCAGCGAACGCAGGCGGCAACAGCAGCATCTACAAGATGCCCTCACCTACGCCGACAACATCATTGCGACCATGCGAGAGCCGTTCCTCGTTCTCGACAAGACCCTGCGAGTCCAGACGGCGAACCGGGCTTTCTACCAGACGTTCCACGCCGAGAAGGAGAAGACGGAAGGCCGCTTCCTCTACGACTTGGGCAACGGCCAGTGGAACATTCCTCGCCTGCGGACCCTGCTGGAGGGAGTCCTGTCGAATAGCCATCCCATTCATGACTGCGACGTGGAACACGACTTCCCGGTGATTGGCAAGAAGAGCATGCTGCTCAACGCCCGTCGCTTCGAGTCGGTGGACAGCCAACCGGACCTGATTCTGCTCGCCATCGAGGACATCACCGAACGCAAGCAGGCGGAAGTCGCCGTGCAAACTTCCGAGGTGCGTTATCGGCGGTTGTTCCAGACCGCCAAAGACGGCATCCTCATCCTCGATGCCAACACCTTGAAAATCATCGACGCCAACCCGTTCATG
>CAVXHA010000005.1:695000-933403 GCA_963761455.1 uncultured Planctomycetota bacterium | reverse complement strand
ACGGAGGCGGGACACCGGACGGGAATTTTGGATTTGACGCGCGGGGAGACGGGGTCGCGGGGGACTCCGGAGACTCGTTTGCGGGAGGCGGAGCGGGCGGGCAAAATGTTGCGTGTGGCGGTGCGGCGGAATTTGAGTTTGCCGGACGCGCGATTGGAGCTGCGCGAGGAATATAAGATGGCGATTGCGGAAGTGATCCGCGAATTGCAGCCACGGACGGTGATACTTCCCTACTGGGAGGGGCGGCATCCGGACCATTACATCGCGGCGCAGCTTGGTTACGAGGCTTGTTTTGTGGCGGGGCTGAAGAATTATCCTTTGGGCGGCGAGGCCTTCCGGAGACAAGGACCAGATGACGTCGGCCCGCCGCACGGCGACGGTCGATTCACACGGTGGTCAAATTTCTCAAGGCCTATCAGGCCGACGACAAGAAATTGCTGCAGAAGGTCACGGCGAACCGGCTTCTACGACAATTGTTTGAAATTGGCCGATCTGAAGACGGTTCCGCTTCCAGCCCCCGACAGCCTGGGGGACAAAGACGTCGTCAAGACGCACGATGACGCGAGCTTGACAATGTCGAAGTGTGCGGCGGCGAATACGTGATCCAGCGAGGGCAAGACGACGATCAAGATCTCCCTCGTGTCGCCCTCCGCGGACATGGACGACACGCAACACGCGCACCCTTCACGGTCGACGACGTGACCTTCTACGACTCCAAGGAGGAACGCCGCCTTTCGGCCGTCTTCACGGCGCAGGCGAAAATGCAGCTTTTCGTGAAGGCGCTGATCAAAGGGCAATCTGCTGCTCGTCCGCGAGAACTCGACCAAGGACCTCAACTACAAGATTTGGAGCCGGCTCGGATCCGTGACCCTGGCCGAGATTCTTCCGGCCGGAAATCGAGCTGGCGCCTCCGGTCATCAGCGGCTGCCGATTACCACGGGGCCGTCACGCATATTTACGTACATCAGGGGATCCGCGAACTGACCTACTTGATGCGCGACTATTCCGGCGACGTCACCGTGGACGACATCCTGATGCCCGTCATGGACCGTCCGACTTCCATGAAGGAGACGATGCAGGCCATGCTCCCCATCCGGCTGCTCGCCGCGGCGCTCGCGACGCGGCCTCGGCCTCGCAAACGAGCGAAAGGCAGCTCGAGCTGCTGCGCGCCGTCACGTCAAACGACTTCAACCGCGTCGTCTGGAGCCAGATCAGTCAGGTTCCCGAACCGGCCTTTGCGGCCCTGCCTCGTCTCGACATGGCCCTCTCGACGATTACCGACACGCTCGACGGGCGAAATCGTCGTATTGGGCGACGAGCGTTACGGCGCCAAAATCGAGTTGGTCCGCGAGAGGGACACGCTGCTGGTCGACCGCGTCTGATGCTCGGCGGAGCGCAAACGGAAACCTCCGAGCTCAAACACACGCTGAGGTCGCAACTGGTGACGCCGCAGGAAGCCCGCAGCGAATTTGTGGTCGACCCGATGAGCGCGCATCCGATCGCGACCGATCCGTCGCCGACGGCCGATGCCGCCTCTTTGGATGCCGATCCGCTGGACTCGGACCCGGCGGCGGTCGTGCCGGCCAATGTTCTGACGCCGGCGGAGCCCGCGGCTCCCAAGAAGTTCCCGGACGTCCCGGAATCGCCCGCGCTGGCACCGGCGGACCGAGGCGATCCCTATCCAGGCGAGCGATCGCTCGGAAGCAGCCGAAAAGAAAGCCCACCGACGGCCGTCGGTGGGCTTCTCGCGTCACGAAGACTCTCGTGGAGTCGATTCAAATCTCCAGCATCGTCCGCAGTTCGACCAAGGCGTTCTTGGCACGATTGGCATTCTCGCCCAGGCTCGGACGTTCCCGGCCTTGGCACTGCGAAATGTAGGCGTAGACCCGTTTGTAGTGCTCGTAAAGGTCCACGATTCCCTGGCGGAGCTGGTCGATCGTCGTGTTGCCGGCGACCGCAGTCGCTGAAGCGCTGGCAATGGGCCAGGAACTTCGCTGTCTTCGTCCGCCGCCGCGTCCGGGGCGTTCTGATCGCGGTCGACCCAGATCTGCGTGTCGCGATTGATGTTGTCGGCGGCCGCCAGGAGGGCATACGCAGTACTCGCTGATCCTGCGGCGATCGAACTGCTGATCGTTGATCTGCAGGCGTCGGCGATCGCGTTGATTCCCTCTTCGACGCGGTTGAGCACGCGCCGGGCCGGCTCGCTGTTCATCGGGCGGAAGATGTGTTCGAAACGCCCGCCAGGCCTCGGCCATGTTATGGAAGGAGTCGGCCAGGTCGGCCTGCGAGACATTTGCGACGGCCGCGTCCTGCAGGAACTGTTCGCATGTACCGTAAAACGCTCCCGCCGTCGGCAGCGCCGAGCGCGACGTCGGGCAAGCTCCATCACCAGCTTGAGCGGGGCGCGGGTGAAGTATTCGTCGATGTCGTGCTTCAGCCCTTCGACGATGTAGCTCAGGTTCGACGTGTCGGCCTGCTGCGGCGTTCGCAGCAATTGGTTGATTTCGCGGTTCGTGCGATTGATTCGCATCACCGTCCGCTCGAGGGCACGGTTGGCGTCGACCTGCCGGATCTGCCGTGCCAGGGGATACCACAGCGCCTGGAACTCTTTGAATTCGCCGAGCGATCGGCGCTCGGATCATTCCCGGCGTCGATCGTGTCGCAAACCATCTGCGCCTCCGACTCCGCCCGCCGGGCGGCTCCGCCCAAGACGCGGCGCTGCTCGGGGTCGACGAATTCCACGCTGATGTCTTCCGACCAGGCGTCTGCAACTGATCGGTCAGGGCCGACGATATGGCGGAGCAGGTCGTGCTGGTCGAACTGCGGCCTGATTTTGAGGATTGCACTGAGCTGCCGATCGAGATCGTCCATCACGTCGACGCGCTTCACCTCGGCGGTGCGGGCCATTTCCGGGATCTGGTGCAACTTGTACGAGATGGCCTGCCAATCGCGGTCAAATGCCTCGTAATCGCCGCACAGGTTGGCGAGCCGTCCCTCTCGCTGGCAACGGTCGCGCAACACCTGGGCGTTGGCGCTGAATTGAATCGCGTCCGGCAAAATGCCGCGCACGCCTCGGATGTATTCGCCGTTCTGATTGAGCGCAAGCTGCAGCGCGTCGGCCTCCTGGGCGAACCGGTCAATAATCCGGCGCACCGCTTCGCAGCGACTCGCTCGATTCGACAATGCCCGTCGGCGGTGCCATTGACGAAGCCGGCGAACGTCCGGCCCGACGTCGAAGTTGTCCTTGTCAAAAGCGTGAAAATCGCGGGTGAGGTCTTGGTACAGGTGATTGCGCCGCTCGATCGGCCGGGGGTCAGGCCGCCGGCTTTCGAGGTCGCCGGCTTCCGCGCGTCGCTCGCGGTTGATGTCGCGGATCTCGATTCGGCTTTCGCGGCGGACGTCCCGCTGTCGCAGCTCCTCCATGTCGCGCGGGTCGTCTTGGGCGGCCGTGTGATGGTCCAAAGCAGCAGCAAGGCCAGCGGCCGCCAAACCCAACGCTTGAAGACCGCGGGTGAGCGGGGCGGCGAAAAGTTTCCGCCGTCGGCCCGACATCGGATCGGAGAATCGTTTCGACCAAAACGTTCATCACTCAAGATTCCTTTCTCGTGCGAAAAGCGGTGGAATTTCCTTCGGTTACGTCCGGCCTGCCAGGGGCGGCGATTTATAGTGAACAGAGCGAATTTGGTCGAGGCGAACGGGCTCCCTGCATCAAACCGGCGGGCGAGATCCAAAAGCCCGTGGCTGCCGTGCAACTGTCTGCGTCCCTCAGGCGGCGATCGCTCCGTTTCCGGTGCGGTAGTACCAAGGCCCACTGGAAGGGTTGGCGAGGCGGGCTTCCTCGGCCTCGCCCGGTTAATTTCGACCGAATCGTCTACAAGCGCGGTGAGCTCATCGAGCATCCGGCGGGCCAGGACGTCGCGGTCAAAATGCTCAGCCACGTAGCGGCGGCCTCGGCAATAGGCTTCGCGGTTCGATTCAATCGCGTCAATCCCGGCGATCAGCGAGTCTTCGTCTTCCGGCGTCATCGCCAGCCCTGCCGCCGGCCGCCAGCACGATCTCCCGGGCCTGACCGCGGACGCCCATGATGATCGGCACGCTCATCGCCATGATCTCGAAGATTTTGGAGGGAATCACCGTCTCGAAGAGCTCCGCCTTTCTCAGGTGGACCAGGCAGGCATCGCACGCGGCAATCATCTCCGGCATGCGTGTCTTGGGAACTAAACCGGTGAAAAGGACGTTATCGAGTCCGACGCGAGCGTGCCTCGCTCTTGAAGGCGGCTGCGCTCGGCTCCGTCGCCCACGATCCAGAACACGACGTCGGAACGTCCCGCATTCTTCAGCTTCTGCGCCGCCCGGAGGACCACGTCGAGGCCGTGGGCCATGCCGACCGTGCCGACGTACGCGCAAACGAATTTTCCCTCGCCCTTGGCCCGCGATGCCGACTGCAGGCCAAGGACGTGCGGGGAACGAACTGCGTTGTGTCGACGCCGTTGGGAATGAGGGCGATCTTGTCCGGCGGGACGCCGCGATCGAGAAGGCGGGCTCGGTAACCGTCTCCCACTGTGACAATCCGCCGGGCCGCGGCGTACATCCGGCGTTCCAGACATTCCAGCATGTGCCGCGCAGGCCGGGCCTTGATGGCGCCGACCGTGACGATTGATTCGGGCCAAATGTCTCGTACTTCCAGAAGGAACGGACGCCGCCGCAGCCAACCGCACAACACGCCCGCCCATCCGCAAAAGAACTGGGGCGACGTGGCGACGATCACATCGACGCCGCGGACGTTCATCGCGCACAGCGTGGCGGAAATCAGGTAACTCAAGTAGTTGGCGATCCGCCTGAGAAAACCCTTGTTGGGAGAGAGGTAAGTCCAGACGCGCAGCACGTGGATGCCGTTGATCGTCTCTGTTCGCAGCCATGCGTTTCGATAGCCGTCAAAGACCACGCCCGACGGACAATTCGGGGCGCACGTGATCACGGTGACGCGATGCCCGGCCGCGACCCAGCGGCGGCAATGCTCGTAGGTCCGCGTGGCCGGTGCATTCACTTCCGGCGGAAAGTAATGCGAAAGGAAAAGAATATGCATTACGGTGCCTGGCACGGCCGAATTGTTCGCTGCTTCGACTCACGCCGCCTTGCAGACGAGGTCTCTACGGTCAACTCCCTGTTGACGCTGGGGCGCGCGGACCTGATCGGCCGGGTTCCGATCCAAAAACTCCCGGGCCCACAACTCCAGAGTGAGGACCGCCCATTGGAGCATGTAATAGTCCGCGCGGCCCGATTGACTCTGGTCGCGGATTTGCCGCAGGCCGTCCGCCGAAAACCAGCCCCGGCTCCGCACCGTCGCGGGGCTTGTCAGGTCGTCCCACAGCGGTCCCAGGTCGTGCCGGAGCCAGTGGCGATACGGCGCGCCGAAACCCGCTTTCGGCCGGTCGATGATTTCATCGGGAATCAACCCCCGTGCCGCTTCGCGGAGGACGGCCTTGGGCCGCGGAGCGAGCTTGTGGGCGGTCGGCACCGAGCAGGCCAGCTCGACTAGCTCCAAGTCGAGCAGCGGGACGCGGGCCTCGACGCCCGCTGCCATCCCCATTTTGTCGGTGTAGAGCAGGTTGTGGTTCGGCAGGTAGACCCCCAGATCCCGTTCGAGGAAACGATCCTCGCCCATCAGACCGGCGGCTCGCATCCGCAGTCGGCAATCATCGTCGGGTCGGGCGTGCTCGAGCTCCGCCTGGACGTCCGCACGGAAAACGGAGCGGGCCACCTCGGGAGGCGTCGACATGCAGTAGGCCAGAAAACGCTCGTCGGGCGGCCGATGAATGTCGCACAGGACTCGGCGCACCCGCCGCATCGCCGCTCCCCCTCGGCCGCCCATCGCGCCCGGGAAGGAAACTGCGCAGTCGCGACAAGCCTGTTCTCAGGGCTGTCGGCACCCCCTCGACCCAGCGAAGCGCGCGGAGGACGCCGTAACGCGGATAACCGCCGAAGAGTTCGTCGGCCCCCTGGCCCGAGAGCAGCACCTTTGTGCCGTTCTTCCGCGCGAGCTGGCTGATAAGAAAGCAATTGATGACCGCCGGATCGGCCAGCGGCTCATCGAGGTGACGGATCAGCGACGGCAAAAGCGAGGCCACCTCGGGCGCGATCTCGACTTCATGAAACGCCAGGCCAAGTCGGGTCGCCAGCCTGCGGGCATAAGGTGCGTCGTCGATGCGCCTGGTCGATGCGGTTGGAGCGCCTGCGGGATACTGATCGTGTAACTGCGAAACGGCTGCGATCGCGGCGAGTCGCGGCGCGGCGATGGCCGTGATCAGACTGCTGTCGAGGCCACCGCTCAAAAACGAGCCGACCGGCACGTCGGAAACAAGCTGCCGCTCGGTCGCGGCCTTGACGGCGGCCCGCAGCCGCTCGACGTCGGAACGCCGCGGCGTTCCATCTCCCTGTCCAAATCGAGGCTGCCAATAGAGCGTCGTCTGCGGCTTTCTCGTCGCCGCCTTCCAGCGGAGCATCGTGCCCGGCGCCAGACGCCGGATGCCGCGGATCGCCGTCCGGTCCGAACAAGAGTGACCGAACGTCAAATGCTGTTGGATCGTCTGGAAATCAGGCTCGCGGGCGACGCGCGGATGGGCGCAGAGCGCCTTGATCTCGCTGGCAAAGAGGATCGAGCCGGGAATCGGCTCCGCGTAATAAAGGGGCTTGATTCCCAGCGGATCCCGGGCCAAAAGAAGCTCGCGTTCGCGGTTGTCCCACAGGGCAAACGCGAACATTCCATTGAGCCGCTCGACGAATTGGCCGCCCCACCGCATCAGGCCCCGAAGCAGCACTTCCGTATCGCCCGAGGAAACCGGCCTGGGGCCGCTGGCGGCCAGTTCTTTTTGCAGCTCGGCGAAGTTGTACAGCTCGCCGTTGTAGACGAGAACGTACCGCCCGTCGGGCGACGTCATGGGCTGAGCGGCGGAATCCGACAGGTCCAAGATGGCCAGCCGAACATGACCCAGGGCCACCTGCAACTCGGGACGCTCGAAGAGGCCGCTGCCGTCAGGCCCGCGGTGCACTTGCGCGGCATTCATGCGTTCCATCAGGCCGGGAACGAAGTCACCCGCAAGCCCGGCAATTCCACACATCGTCCCCCCCCACTCTGTCGCGCGAAGGGGCGTTTGGTAACACAAACCCCCAAATCCGGCAAGACGCGAAGTCGGCGTTGTCTTCGCCGGGTCATTTGGGGAGTTGTTTGGGGTTTTTTGGGCGCTGAAAAAAGGAGGGCGACGACCCCAAAAAACTCTGAGACACGGTCACCGCGCCTTTTACTAACCGTTAGTAAACTCGTCTCGCACGAGCGGCGAATCCGTGCATAATTAGATTTGGGAGACAACCTGAGCCGCCAGTGCCACGCGATGGTGAGTGCGAAAATGCGAATCGGTATCGATGCGTCGAACCTGAGACGGGGGGGCGGGCTGACACATCTGGCCGCCCTCTTGGCGAACGCCGACGCGTTGGAAGCCGGTCTCGAGCGCGTCGTCGTCTGGGGTCCGCGGGCCACGCTGCAGCGACTGGACCCCCGGCCGTGGCTGGTGAAGTCGCACTGTCCGGAGCTGGACGGATCGGCCGCCGCGCGGATTTCCTGGAGACGCCGCTCCCTTCCCGAACGTGGCGCGGGCGGAATGCGATCTGTTGCTCGCGCCGGGCGGACTGTGCACCGACCGGTTTCATCCCGTCGTTACCATGTCGCGGAACATGCTTCCGTTTCAGTTTCGGGAGGCGGCCCGCTACGGGCCCTCCGCCATGCTGGGACGGCTCGCGATTTTGCGTTTTCTGCAGCAAAGGAGCTTTCGCACGGCGGACGGCGTGATTTTTCTCTCTCAATTCGCAGAGGAGACCGTCCGCCGCGCGACCGGTCCCCTGCCGGGGAAAACGGCCGTCATCCCGCACGGCGTCGCCGAGCGGTTTTTCCAGACGCCCCGCCCGCAACGCGCGCTACGCGACTATTCCGCCGCCCGGCCGATGCGGATCCTGTACACCTCAATTGTCGACGTCTACAAGCACCAAGGACACGTCGCCGACGCCGCGGCCCGATTGCGGCGCGAGGGATTTCCGATCGCGATCGAATTCGTGGGCGATTCCTATCCGCAGGCCGCCCGGCGACTTCTGCGTACCGTGCGCCGTCTCGATCCGCCGGGAACATTCCTCACCCTGGCGGGCCCCGTCGACCACGCGGCCTTGCCGGACCTCTATCACGCGGCCGATGCCTTCGTCTTCGCCTCGAGCTGCGAGAACCTGCCCAACATTCTGCTGGAAGCGATGGCCGCAGGCCTGCCGATCGCCTGCTCCCGCCGCAGACCGATGCCCGAGATCCTGGGTGCCGGCGGCCTGTACTTCGACCCGCTCCGGCCGGAGGAGATTGCGGCCGCCCTGCGGCAGCTCGCCGCGGACGCCGTGCTCCGCGGCCGCCTCGCGACCGAGGCACACGACCGCGCCCGGCGCTTCTCATGGACCCTCTGCGCAAGCCACGTTCCAGTTCCTGGCCGAGGTTTTGGAAGCCGACCGCAGCCAGCCACGCCGCGCCGGGTGCACGACGAACGTTGCGCTTTTTGCGGATTGAACTGAATTCCGTTGCCACGTAACAGGTTTCGAGTTTTGGCTGGTCGACATGCTGGTTTCTGTCGCCAAGGTATTGCGTCCCGCCGGCGATGTCTTGTGGAACGCGGCAGGGGAGCAACGGTCGTCGAGTTTCGGAGAAATTCTCAACGAGGCCAAACAAAGATCGCTGGCTAACAACGAGGGGGACCGCAATGGCTGGTACAGATTTTGTCGAAGTGTATCGAGCGAAGAATTCAGTCGACGCACATCTTCTCAAGAATGCGCTCGAAGATGCTGGAATCGCCGCACAAATCACAGAGGAATCCGTGGCGTCAATGGAGCCCAATTTGTGGTGGGCCTGTCCTAAGCTATTAGTTGCCGAGACGGACGCCAATCAGGCGACCGCGATCATTCGCGAGATTGAGGCCTCCCGTCTCGGCCAATCGCGACAGACCTGAATCATCGACACAGATCGCACCTACAACCCTCCTCAGCACCTCGATTCGGGCGTGTGAACGCAGCGAATGTCGGTGAATGTTTGCGAGGGCAAATACTTTATGCATCATTATGTCACAGTGATTTATAAACTCCGGGTATTGCCGATGATCAGGCGCTTTCTACAGTTGGCGGCCATCGCGATTGTGCTGAACGCGTGCGGCGCGAGCGCCGCTGACGCTCAGAATGATCCGTCGGGCGAGATTGCATTTTCCATCAAGCAATGGCATGGGGACTACGTCACATCGGACAGGGATGTGTCGAAAAACACACCTTGCAGCGGCGGCATTTGGACCGCAGATCTCCGGTCGGGCAAGGTGCGGAAGCTCGTTGATGTCGGCGGCATGACCGCCAATCCTATTTTTAGCCGCGATGGCCGTTGGTTGTATTTCCAATCCAACGGCACGGGCACCTACGAGATCTATCGCTGCAAACCCGATGGCAGCGAAGTGCAGAATTTGACCGGGCCGCAGAACGCCAAACGCGAATTCGCCTCCTACGGTTTCTCGATCTCCACGGACGGAAGTAAGGTTCTATATACCATTCACAACGGCAAGGTCGCGAAGATCGCAATCATGAATGCCGACGGATCGGATCGACATCCCATCGACGTACCGGGTGTGAAGTATTTCTACATGGGTGCGCTGAGCCCGGACAAAGAGGCGCATCGTCTTCGCGAATGTTGCGACAGATTATTCGTTGATGCTTGCGGAGTTGGCCGGCGGCAAAGCGCGCCTTCTCGACAAGGGATCGCCTAAGGTCCGCTGCATGGTCCCGCAATTTACGTCGGACGGAAATCGCATTCTCTATCTCAAGACCGATGGAGACGTCTATTCGATCGGCGCGGACGGGTCGCGGTTGAAGCAACTCACCCACGGCGACCGATACAACACGTTCTACCTGAGTTCGACCGACGAGCACGGATCTTCGGATCCACCGAGCTTTTCGCCGGACAACAAGCACGTGGCTTTCATTGCCCGCCGGGAGGGAGTGCCACAGGTGTTTACAATGAACCTGGAGGGTTCGGATCGACGTCAAATCACATTTCGCGCTGCTGCGTGTGGGCGCGTCAAATGGAGTCCGGACGGAAGGCAATTGGCTTTCGTCTCATTTGAAGGCCGGTACCCGCAACTTTTTATCGTGAGTGCCGGCGGCGGGAAGCCTCGGAGGCTGACCAATTTGCCAGCGGCTGTCTATTTTGTTAACTGGCGACCGACTCTCCCTTAGAGGCGGTTTCAAAAGGGCGGCATGACTCGTAGGGTAAGCTGCCAGCATGACTCGTAGGGTAAGCTGCCAGCTTGCCCTTTAGTGCCGTTTCGTGAATCAAACGGGCAAGCTGGCGGCTCGACTGAGCTCGCCGAAGTCAGCTCGCCCTACGGTTGCGGCGGGGCTGGCGAGCGGGACGTGGACCGACTGTTGAGCGAATCGGCGAAGGCAATGATCGCGTAGGTATGCCATGTGGAAGATCGTTGCATTCATGTTCGTTGAATTTGCTGGGATGCTAAACTTAGCAGCAACCGCCTATCAACGCTGGGAATATCCAGGTGATTCTGAATTCGGTCCTGGAATCTTTGCCCTCTTGGGGCCGTGTTTAATCATGGGTGGCCTGATCGCCTGGCTCAGAAATAGACCAACGGAAGAGGCGGCACGCCAGAAGCACAGGCAAACTCTGGCAATCACTTTGATCGTGGCGGCCGTCCTTGCTGGGACCGCGTTCGTGACCTTCCTGCAGTACATCGATAAACACTGGCCAGGTGATCGATCGCACCACCTGGTATTCTAATCATCAACACAACCCGCACCCACAACCCAACCGTGAGAATGCAGAACCGCCGCTTCGCTCGGTTGACCAACGCCTTCAGCAAGAAATGGGAGAATCACGAGCTGATTTTCGCGCTGTTCGTGGCATGGTACAATTTCTGCCGGCCGCACATGACGCTCAAGACGATAGCGGCGGTAGCGGCTGGACTGGCGATAGAGGCGTGGAATCTAGAGCGGCTGCTGGGCGAGACTGTCAGATGACGAAGTGCGACAAGTGCGATAAAGAATCCACGACTCATGTGACCGAAGTGTACCAAGGCACTGGAGAAGTGAAAGAGTTCTCGCTCTGTGACGAACATGCTCAAGATCAGAGCCTGAACAACGTTGGGCCCTTCACAATCGACACGACTTTCGCCGGCTCGCCAAGGACCGATCCTGTTGAACTCGCCGCGCAATTCGTCGCCGACCTGGAGCGTGGCGGCTATACCATCCGTCTCGATGGAGAGACCGTCAGCGTCACGCGGACTGATCGACCACAATTACCCGTCCGAATGGGCTCCGAGGCGCTTTGTCAAATTGTCGGACAATGGCTGGCTCGCAAACGGATTTCCAGGAAGGCAGACGAGATCAGGGCCGTAGTCGAAGCCCTCTTGCGGAAGGGCTGACCGCAAGTGATTCATCAACACAAAACGGGGACACGACCCCGCTCAGAGACAAAGAAAGTGAAATGACCAATGGCGAAGAAAGCAGAGATCAACCAATCTGCCGAGATCCGTTCGATTGCCGAGAGACTCGGGAAGGACGCGAAGTTTAAGGACGTTTTCGAGCAGCTTCAGGCCGAGCACAAAGGCCATGAGTTCAACGAGAACAGTTGTCAGCAGGCATTTAGCCTGGCACGCAAAAAACTCGGCTTTGCGAAACGGTCGAAGTCCAGACGGGTGGCCCTGCGGAAGACGCGGGGACATCAAGTCCGTGGTGGGCGCGGTCGCAAGGGTGTCGGAAGCGGCGTCGTCGCCATCGAGGATCGAATCCTGGCGATTATCCGAGCGGCGAAGGAATTGATCGCTTTGACGGGCGATTCGCAGTCGGCCAAAGCCGTCATCGACCACATGTGATCGCGGCTCGCTCCGCGTTGGCGGCACGACCCACTTTGCGGACGCCACGGGGCGGGTGCCCCGCTTTCTGGTTCGCGGGATAGGAACCAAGAATCTGTACGTGCCAAGAATGCGTGCCTCACCGAGGGCCGGCACGTTTGCGGGGGGGTGGCTACGAGAGCGTCGCACACAGTTGATCGCTGATGGGTGCCATGCCCACGGCTTTGCGTGGGCATGCGAGTCCAATTGGACGTGCCGAGGCATGCCCACGCCGAGCCGTGGGCATGGCACCCTGCGAGCCCCGTTTCGTCACACCGCCTGCAAAAACGAAGAGAATCTCTCGCAGAGGCGCAGAGCACGCAGAGAAAGACAAGGGGACAAGGTTTGACCTTCGACTTTTACCTTTCGTTGCTCTGCAAACGTTTGAAATCTTGTCAGCTTGCGAAGACTTCATCGAGCGAAGTGGTTTTTCACCTTCCCCCGTCTTGGCTTTCTCTGCGTGCTCTGCGCCTCTGCGAGAGGTTCTCCCCTCCCCCCTCGCGGCTCTGCCGCCGGGTGCCATGCCCACGGCTTTGTTGCGTGGGCATGTCCTTGGATCCTTGGCAGAATGTCGTAGCCGGAAATCGTCGTGTCAGCACCCTGCGATGCATTTTTCTCGATGAATGGGCACCGCAAAACGTGTCGACGTGACAGCGAGCCGGGCCAGGCCCATTCGCTGACGTCTTCCTGTTTTTCTCGGCGTCCGTTTCTTTCGAAAGACCGAGGCCGCCTGTGGCTCGTCGAAGCGGTCGATCGCACGCCTCAAGGCTGAAGACATGCCCACGCAAAGCCGTGGGCATGGCACCCAGCGGGGGCGGCACTCTTCTGGGTCTGGCGCACTTCTGGGAGTCGGAAGCGCGAACGGATACGAGGGCTCATGCGGCCCGGGCTTTTCTCTGCAAGGCGAGCGCCGTTTCGTCAAACCGCCTGCAAAAACGAAGAGAATCTCTCGCAGAGGCGCAGAGCACGCAGAGAAAGGCAAGGGGACAAGGTTTGACCTTCGACTTTTACCTTTCGTTGCTCCGCAAACGTTTGAAATCGTGTCAGCTTGCGAAGACTTCATCGAGCGAAGTGGTTTTTCACCTTCCCTCCTCTTGGCTTTCTCTGCGTGCTCTGCGCCTCTGCGAGAGGTTCTCCCCTCCCCCCTCGCGGCTCTGCCGCCGGGTGCCATGCCCACGACTCGACTGAGCTCGCCGAAGTCGGCTTTGCGTGGGCATGTCCTTGGATCCTTGGCAGAATACCGGGGCTTTCGCAGGGACCAAGCCAAGAATGCGTGCCGCAGCGAGGGCCGGCGCGTTTGCGGGGGGGTGGCTACGAGTGCAGGCCGATGCCGGAATAGAGGAAGCCCAGCTCGCGCATGCGCCGGGGGTCGTACAGATTGCGGCCGTCGAAGATGACCGGTTGCTTCATCTTGTGCTGCATGTAGGCGAAGTCGGGGTTTCGGAATTCGTTCCACTCCGTGACGATCGCCAGGGCGTCGGCGCCGTCGAGCGTGTCGTAATGGTGGGCGCAATAGGTGAGCCGGTCGCCGTAAATGGCCCGCACGTTCTCCTGGGCGACCGGATCGTGGACGCGGACGCGGGCCTTGGCGGCCAACAGGCGATCGATCAGCACCAGTGACGGGGCCTCGCGAATGTCGTCGGTCCGCGGCTTGAAGGAGAGGCCCCAGATGGCGATCACCTTGTCGGCCAGCTGCCCCTCGAAGTGGCGGTGCATCTTGTGGTACAGGACCTCTTTCTGCGCCGTGTTCACGCGGTCGACGGCCCGCAGCACGCTCGGCTCGACCTCCCGCGACTCGGCGACGGAAACCAGGGCCCGCACGTCCTTCGGGAAAGCACGACCCGCCGTAGCCGACGCCCGGGAACAAGAACGCGAAGCCGATGCGGTGATCGTGGCCGATGCCGCGGCGGACTTCGTTGATGTCGGCCCCGACCCGGTCGCAGAGGTTGGCCATCTCGTTGATGAAGCTGATCTTGGTCGCCAGCATGCAATTGGCGACGTACTTGGTCATTTCGGCGCTTTCCAGCCCCATCACCAGGAACGGATTTTCCGTCCGCAGATAGGGCTTATACAGCTCGCGCAGAGTCTCGGCGACCTCGGGCCGGGCGACGCCGACGACGACGCGATCGGGCTTGGTGAAGTCGTCGATCGCCGCCCCCTCCTTCAGGAACTCGGGGTTCGAGGCGACGTCGACCTCGCGGCCGCACAGCTTGCTGCAATCGTTCCGCGACGAGCGCGATTGGTCCCGACGGGCACGGTGCTTTTGATGACGACGATCGGCGCCGGGTCCAAGAGCGGAGCCAGCGTTTCGACCACCTTCCACAGGCCGGTCAGGTTGGCCGACCCGTCGTCCCCCTGCGGCGTGCCGACGGCGATGAACACGCACTGCGCCGAGGCGACGGCCTCGCTTGCAATCGGTCGTGAACTTGCAGCCGGCCCGCCTTGGCGTTGCGGACGACCAGCTCCGAAAGTCCCGGCTCGTAGATCGGCATCTCGCCCTGGCGGAGGCGGGCGATTTTGTCGGCGTCGATGTCGACGCAGACGACGTCGTTGCCGGTCTCGGCGAAACAGGTTCCGGTGACGAGCCCGACGTAACCGGTCCCAATCATGGCGATCTTCAACGTCAATCTCTCCCGATGGGCGCGTCGTCGTTGGCAGCGTGCTCTGCGACGCGGCCGCACTAAGCCGTCGCAGGACGTCGAACGACGACTTCAACGCGGCCGACGAGTGCTGGTCGCACGTCCTTGCCGCGTTGAAAGCGACTCTTCGACGATTGCCGCCGCGACCGCTACATGTGACTTGAATCGCTCTACTAGGCTGACAGCGCGGGCCGAGGCTGGCAAGATCGAACCGGGCGTCAATCCGCTCCGGGTTTCCGATGCCGTTGCCCGTATTGCTGTTCGTAGTACTTGAGATAATCGCCCGTCTTGATGCGATTTACCCATGCCGCGTTGGCCTTGTACCAGTCGATCGTCTCGCGAATCCCTTGTCGAAAAGCGACTTGCGGCTTCCAGCCGAGCTCCCGTTCGGCCTTGCTGCAATCGATGGCGTAACGCAGGTCGTGCCCCGGCCGATCCTTGACGAATTCGATCAGCGTCTGCGGCTTGCCGAGCAGCTCCAGCAGCATGCGGGTGAGATCGATGTTCCGGATCTCCTGGTGGCCGCCGAAGTTGTAAACCTCGCCCAGCCGGCCCCTGCCGCAAGGCGGCGTCGATCCCGCGGCAATGATCGAGCACGTGAATCCAATCGCGGACGTTCTCGCCCTTTCCATAAACGGGGAGCGGCTTGTCGTCGCAAGGCCCGCGAAATGAACAGGGGAATGATCTTTTCCGGAAACTGGTAGGGACCGTAGTTGTTCGAGCAGCGCGTGATGACGGCCGGAAAGCCGAACGTGTGACAATACGCGCGGACCAGACAGGTCGGCGGACGCCTTCGACGCCGAGTAGGGGCTGTTGGGAGCCAATCGGCGTCTCTTCGGTGAAGAAGCCTTCGGCACCCAGGCTGCCGTAAACTTCGTCGGTCGAAACCTGCACGAACCGCGGCACGTTCGCCTGGCGGCACGCGTCGAGGAGCACCTGCGTGCCGATCACGTTCGTTTGGATAAACGGGCCCGAATCGAGAATGCTGCGATCGACGTGGCTTTCGGCGGCAAAATTCACGACCGCGTCGCGGCCTTGGCCGAACTCAGCACGCTCCGCACGAATTCGCGATCGCAGATGTCGCCCTTCTCGAACCTGTACCGCGGATCGCGCTCGACGTCCGCCAGGTTCTCGGGATTGCCGGCGTACGTCAGCTTGTCGATGTTGACCACCGACTGCTCGGGATAGCGGGCGAGCTGGTCGCGAATGAAATTCGAGCCGATGAACCCGCAGCCGCCCGTGACGACCAGGCATTTCATGGGACGCTCGTGTCTGACTTCGTGACGTCGGCGGGAATGCGGGCCAGCGAGACGAGCGTATCCTCCTCGTCGAGGCGGATGATGCGCACGCCCTGCGTATTGCGGCCGATCTGACTGATGTCGCTGGCGTGGACGCGTTGAATCTTGCCGCGGGCCGTGATCATGATGACCTCGTCGTCGTCGGCGACGGCGATGACGTCGATCACTTTGCCGTTGCGTTCGGTCGTGCGGATGTCGCGCAGGCCCTTTCCACCGCGCCGTTGGCGGCGATAGCGCTGGTTGCCGCGTGTAGCCGGCGGCCGCGTCGTCGCCCTCCTCGCCTTCCGGAAGTTCGTCTTCCGCGGGGGCTTCGGCGATCGGCGGCTCGGCCGATTCTTCCTCGGCCTCCTCGGCAGTTCGCTTTCCTGGGCGCCGCCGGTTTCGATGGCGGCCTCTTCCGTCTCGTCGACGATGCCCGGACCGAAGGGAGTCCGCTTGCCGTAGCCATTCTCGCAAACGGTCAAGCAGCGTCATCTGCGGATCGGCCACGACCAGGCCGACGACCGCGTCGCCCGCGGAGAGGCTGATGCCGCGGACGCCGCGCGTCGCCCGGCCCATTGGCCGGGCGTCGTGATGCGAAAACCGGATCGACATGCCGTTTTGCGTCGCCAGCACGACGTCGTCGTCGCCCGAGACGATCCGCACGTCGATCAGCTCGTCCCCCTCGTCGAGCTTGATGGCGATAATGCCCCCCTTCATCGGCCGGCTGAAGGCCGAGAGGGCCGTCTTCTTCACCGTGCCGTTCTTGGTCGCCATGATCAAGAACTGCTCGTCGGTGAATTCGCGGACCGCCAGGCAGCTCGTCACGCGTTCTTCCGCGTCCTTCAGCGACAGCAGATTGACGATCGCCCGCCCGCGACTCGTGCGGCTTTGCAGCGGCAGATCGTACACCTTTTGCCAGTGCACGCGGCCCCGATCGGTAAAGAACAAGCAGATAGGCGTGCGTGCTGGCGACGAAGAGATGCTTGATGTCGTCCTCTTCGTCCGACTTGACCCCCGTGATCCCTTTGCCGCCCCGATTCTGCGCCTGGTAGGTGCTGAGCGGCGTCCGCTTGACGTAGCCCCGCTGCGAGAGGGTGACGACCATCGGCTCTTCGGCGATCAGGTCGTCGCGGTTGATGTCCGCCATCTCGTCTTCGGAGAAGTGCGGTGCGGCGCTTGGTCCCGTACTTCTCCTTGAATTCGAGCATGTCTTGCCGCACGACGGCACCGGATATTGGCCTCGTCGGAGAGGAGCCGCAAATATTCGATGATGCTTTCCAGCAGCTTCTGATGCTCGCCGCGGAGCGTTTCGCGTTCCAGGTTGGCCAAGGAGCCCAACTGCATCGAAACGATGGCTTCCGACTGGTTGGCCGAGAGGTGGTAGACCTCGGCGGTCCCCTTCTCTTCCTCTGAAAGTCGCGGAAGCCGGCTCTCGCCCAGGGCGCCGGGCGACCAGCTCGGCCGGAACTTCGATCGCTTGCAGGGCGACTTGCGGCGTCGGCCCGGCTGGCCGCGTTGCGGATCGTGGCGATGACCCGGTCGATCTCGCTTTGCGCGATCAACAGCCCTTCGACCGTGTGCTTGCGTTTCCGGGCCTCGGCCAGCAGGAACTCCGTCCGGCGGCGGATGACGGTCACGCGGTGCCGCAGGAATTCCTGCAGCAGTTCCTGGATCGGCATGCGTCTGCGGCCGGTTGCCGACCAGCGCCAGCAGGATCACGCTGAAGGTCACCTGCAGCGTCGAATACTGGAAGAGCTGGTTCAAGACCACGTCGCGGTCGGCGTCGCGCTTGAGCACGATGTGCAGCCGCACCTGCCATTCGGGCGTCTTGCGGTCGGTGAAGTCGACGATCGCGGGCGATTCCCTTGATCCGCTCGTCGCGAATCAGGTCTTCCAGCTTTTCCTTCAGCCGGTCGCGCGTTTCGAGATACGGAATCTCGGTGACGACGATCACGTCGGCATTTTTCTCGGTCTCGAAATGCGTCGCGGCCCGCAGCGTGATCGTCGAACGGCCAGTCAGGTAGCCCTGGCGGATTCCCTCGCGGCCGCAAATGATGCCGCCGGTCGGAAAGTCGGGGCCCGGCATCACTTCCAGGATGTCGTCGATCGTGCAGTCGGGGTCGTCGATGATCTTGATCACCGCGTCGGCGACTTCGTTGAGATTGTGCGGCGGGATGCTCGTCGCCATGCCGACGGCGATTCCGCTCGAGCCGTTGACGAGCAGGTTGGGAAACCGCGACGGCAGCACGACCGGCTCGCGACCGCGCTGGTCGTAGTTGTCGACGAAATCGACCGTGTCGCTGTCGAGATCGTCGAGCATCTCGGACGGCGACGGCCGACAGCCGGGCTTCCGTATACCGCATGGCCGCGGGGGGCAGGCCGGCCAGCGAGCCGAAATTCCCCTGCTTGTCGATCAGCACGTCCCGCATCACCCAGGACTGGGCCATGCGGACGAGCGTCGGATAGATGACGCTTCGCCGTGCGGGTGATAGTTGCCGCTGGTGTCGCCGGAGATCTTTGCGCACTTGACCCGTTGGCCGGTCGGGCCCCAGGTGCAAGTCGTTCATCGCGACGAGGATTCGCCGCTGCGAGGGCTTGAGCCCGTCGCGGGCGTCGGGCAGAGCCCGGCTGATGATCACGCTCATCGCGTAGGTGAGATAGCTCGAACGCAGCTCGTCTTCGATATCGAGCGGCTTGATCCGCCCGCTCAGACGCCGCGACTGGCACGTCATCCGGAATATGACCGTCCGACAAGAGAATTTCTCCCGAATCCTAAACGTCCGTGAAGCAGGGAATTTTAGAGAGTTTTGGGCCGATTCTCAACGCCTCGCGCAGACCCAAGCCGGCGGCCCCGGCGTCCGTCCGACCGCCAGCGGCCGGCCTGGGAAGACAGCTCCGTTCGATCGAGACAAATCCCTTCCTCGCCGCACCTCCAAACCCGGGTCTTTAGCCGTTCAATAGCCCTTCCTCGACGATTCGCCTAGAATTGCACAGAGCGCAGAAAATCGGGCCTTCCCGGCTCCGCAGAAGGGGACGGCCCTCCCGTTACGCGAGAAGCCGCCATGATCGCAGAGTCGACGACCGAGGTCGGCAGCTACTTCATCGCCAACTACCCCCCGTTTTCCGTCTGGGACAGCCGCCACGTTCCGGAAATCCGCCGGGCGCTGGCCTCGCCGGCCGATCGCTCGGTCCCGATGGGTCTGTACATTCACATTCCTTTCTGCCGGAAGCGGTGCCGGTTCTGCTACTTCCGCGTCTACACCAACCAGAACGCCCAGGCGATCGAGAACTACGTCCAAGCGCTCGAGCGCGAGTTTCACACTGCTGAGCACAGCAGCCGGGCGTGCAGGGACGGACGCTCCGCTTCGCCTATTTTGGCGGGGGCACGCCGTCTTATTTGAGTTCCAAGCAGCTCCGCTCGCTGCATGACCGCTTGAGCGAATACCTGTCGTGGCAGACGGCCGAGGAAGTCACCTTCGAGTGCGAGCCGGGGACGCATGAGCCTCGAAAAGGTGAAGACGCTCAAGGAGATCGGCGTCACCCGCGTCTCGCTGGGCGTCGAGAACTTCAACGACGAAATCCTGGAAGTCAACGGCCGGGCCCACCTGTCGCCTGAAATCTTCCGGGCCTACGAGTGGCTGCAGCAGGTCGGATTCCCGCAAATCAATGTCGACTTGATCGCCGGCATGATCGGCGAGACCGACGAGAACTGGGCCCAGTGCATCGAGCGCGTCAAACAGATGGAGCCGGACAACATCACCATCTACCAGATGGAGCTCCCGTATAACACGCTGATCGCCCGCGAAATGCAAGGAGCTGGGGATCACGTCGCCCATTGCCGGCTGGGCCACGAAACGCCGCTGGGTCAGCGAAGCGATGGATTCCCTCTTCGCGGCGGGCTACCACATTTCGAGCGGCAACGAGCTGGTGCGGAGCCTCGACACCGACCACTTCGTCTACCGGGACCATCTCTTCCGCGGTAGCGACATCCTGGCGACGGGCGTCTCGTCGTTCGGCCACTTCCAGGGCGTGCATTACCAGAATTTCGACCAGATCGAACAATACATGACCGGAGTCGCCTCCGGAGAGTTGCCCATCCACCGCGCGCTGGTTCCCACCCCGCACCAGAAGCTGATCCGCGAGATGTGCCTGCAGCTAAAGGAGGGGCGAATCTCGGTCCGCCCGTTCCGCGCCAAATTCGGAGTCGATATCCGGCAGGAATTCGCCGCGCCGCTGCGAAACCAGCAGGCGGCCGGTTATCTCGCCGTCGAGGAGGACGAAATCCGCCTCACCCGCCGCGGCCTGCTGCAGGTCGACACGTTGTTGCCCGAGTATTTCGAGGAGGAACACCGGGCGATCCGCTACACCTGAAGCTCATCGTCATTTGTCCCCTTGCTCACTAATAGCCCGTGAATCCTCACGACGAACTCCAGTCTCTCATCGATCTTTTTCCCGATCGCGAGCCGCTGCTCGCCGACGCCGAGCACGTTGCCGTCGGAAACGCTGCCAGAACCGTATCGCCGCATGCTGGCCCATAACCACCATATGACGGTGACGATGGAGTCGTATCACGGCTGCCCGGTCGACGTCCGCATTCTGGACCGGCGGCTCGACGGCGACTTTTACAACCGCAAGATCGTTCTCTTGAAATCGGGGACCGAAACCGTCGTTCAATTCGGCATCGTCCGTTTCGACCTGAGCTACGTGACTCCGACCGTCCGCGACGAGATTCCTGGGCGGCCAAAAACCGCTCGGCCGCGTGCTCATCGATCACAACGTGCTCCGGCACATCGATTTGGGAGCCGTGCTGCGGCTGACGGCCGGTCCGTCGCTCGCCCGGGTTTCTGCAAATGCCGGCCGGCGCGATCACCTACGGCCGGCTGGCCACGATCTTTTGCAATCGTCACGCCGCCGTCGACCTGTTGGAGATCCCGGCTCCGCTTCGCCTTGAAAGCCACGATCCAAACCGAACGGGGCTAAGGCCGATGGACCCGGAGACCAAACCCCGCTTCGTGACGACCCGCCGCGTCGAGTTTGTCGACACCGACATGGCGGGGATCGTGCATTTCACGAATTTCTTTCGCTACATGGAGCAGGCGGAGGCGGAGTTTTTTCGTAGCCAGGGCCACTCGCTCGCCTCGACGACGGACGGAACGGGCGTCGGCTGGCCGCGCGTCGCGGCTTCCGCCTCGTTCAAGGCGCCGGCTTATCACAACGACGTGCTCGAAGTCCGCATTTTCGTCCGCCGCCGCGGGTTCAAATCGCTGACTTTGCAGTTCGAATTCCGCCGCGGCGAGACGCTCGTCGCCACTGGGCACATCAAGACGGCCTATTGCCGCTTCCGTCCCGGCCAGCCGATTCAATCGCTGGAGATCCCCCCGGAATTCGACCCCCTGCTCGGCCCGTACGACCCGACAGCGGACAAGGAGCCGCCGCCGTCGGAATTGGAGAATTGAGATTAAGCAATAAGGAGGAAGGCGGAAGGATGCCTGAAACGGACAGCCATCGGTTGCCTGCCTCTGATGCATCCTTCATTCCTTCGTTTCTGCGCTCTCAACCAAAATGGACGATTCAACCATGAGCCTCGTGGACGGTGACCTGAGAGTCGAAGGGTTGACCAAGGAGTTCGCCAGCGAGGCGGGACGGCTGTTCGTCCTTAAGGGGGCCGGGCTGCGAATGCAGCGGGGCGAGGCGCTCGCCGTCACCGGGCCGTCCGGCTCCGGCAAGAGCACGCTCTTGTACATTCTGGGGACGCTCGAACGGCCCACGGCCGGCACTGTGCGGCTCTTGGGCGAAGATGCGTTTGCCCGCTCCGATGCCGAGCTGGCGCGTTATCGCAATCAGAAGATCGGCTTCATTTTTCAGGACCATCACTTGCTGCCGCAGTGCAACGTCGTGGAGAACGTGCTGATCCCCGCCCTTGCCGGTGGCGGGGCCGGTGCGGCCGAGTCGCGGCGGGCGACGGAGCTTTTGGAGCGCGTCGGCCTGAAGAACCGGATCAGCCACCGGCCGGGACAGCTTTCCGGCGGCGAGCGACAGCGAGTCGCCGTCTGCCGCGCCCTCATCAACCAACCGGTCCTGCTCTTGGCCGACGAACCGACCGGCAATCTCGACCGTACCAACGCCGAGGCCGTCGGCGATCTGCTGCTGGAGCTGAATCGCGTGCAGCGAACCGTCTTGATCTGCGTCACCCACAGCGCCGAATTGGCCGCACGTTTTCCGCGCCGTGCGGAACTCGTCGATGGCCGCCTGGTCGAACATGCGAGGGGCGAGCGATGAAGGACGAAGGGCAAGGGAAATCTCCGCACGCGGAACGTGCCATTGGCTCGGCCCCCGCCCCTCTCCCCTCATCCCTCACCCCGTTTCGCCTCGTTCTGCGGAACCTTCGTTATTACTGGCGCACGAACCTGGCCGTGATGGTCGGCGTGATTGCCGGCACGGCGGTGATCAGCGGGGCGCTGGTCGTCGGAGACTCCGTCCGCGGCAGTCTGCGGCAGATGAGCCTTGATCGGCTCGGCCGCATCGACGACGTGCTTGACCGGCCCCCGCTTCTTTCGCGAAGACCTGGCCCAAGAGACTTTCAGCCCGTCCCAAGTTCCAAGAGCGGTTTTCCTCCGTCGCGCCGGCCCTCATGGTGGGGGGTACGTTTTTGGCCACGCATGGCGAGACCTCGCGCCGTGCCGGAGGAGTGCAGGTCTTTGGAATCGACGAACGTCTGTGGACGCTCTTGGAACATGGCGACGTTCCGGTCCCCCACGAACAGGACGCCGTGCTCAACGAGCGTCTCGCGCGGCATCTCGGAGTCCATCCGGGCGACAGCGTGAGCCTGTTGGTGCCGGTCCCTTCGACCATTCCCCGCGAATCGCTGCTCGGAAAACGAGAGGGCGATTTCCACGAAATCCCGCTGACGGTCCGCGCGATCCTGGACGAAAACTCCGGCGCGGGCCGCCTGACATTGAACCCGACGCAGCAGTTGCCGCTCAATGCCTTCATGCCTCTCGCCGTGCTGCAAGAGGGGATGGGGCTGGCGAACATCGAGCGGTCGCGGCGGAATCCCGCCGGCGCCCTGGCCCGCGTGAACACGCTGTTCGCTGCCGCTCGCTCGGCCGCCGATCAAACCGGCCCGACGGCCCCGGAAGCCGCCCGCGCGCTCGACACGGATCTGGCCGCCATCTTGACCCCGGCCGACATCGGCCTGCGGCTCGTCGTCAATTCCCGACGCGGTTACGTCTCGGTCGAGTCGGAGCAACAGATTCTCGACGACCCCCTTGCCACGGCGGCACTCAACGGCGCCAAACGCCTCGGAATGCCGACGTCACCTGTGCTGGCTTATCTTGCCAACGAGCTGATCAACGTCAAAGAGCCGAAAAAGTTCTCGATGTACTCGATCGTGGCGGGACTCGATCCGGTGACGGCCAAAACGCCTCCCTTCGGACCGTTCGTCTGGGCCTCGCCGGCCCCCGATCATCCGTTGGCTCGCCGATGAGATCGTGCTCAACGATTGGATAGCGGCCGACCTCGGCGTGAAGCCGCACGACCAGGTCCGCATGCGGTATCACCTCGTTGGTTCGCACGGCGAGCTGCCGGAGGAAGAACGCACCTTCCGCGTGGCGGGCATCTTGAAGCTCGAGGGAACTCCCGCCGCCGATCCGGGGCTCGTCCCGCAGGTGAAAGGCATCACCGACGCCAAGACGATCGCCGATTGGCACCAGCCCTTCCCGATGAAGCTCAACCTCGTCACCAAGCGAGATGAGGACTATTGGGACAAATACCGCGCGACGCCCAAGTCGTTCGTCTCGCTGGAGACGGCCCAAAAACTGTGGGGAAGCCGGTTCGGATCGCTCACCTCGGTCCGCGTCGCCCCCAAGAGCGGACAGACGCCCGAGCAGGCCGCCGCCGAACTGCAAACGGAGATCCTCAAAACCCTCACGCCCGGACAGACGCGGATGGAATTCCAACCGGTGAAGTACATTGGGGTGAGCGCGGCCGTCGGCTCCAATGACTTCAGCCAGCTCTTTCTCGGTTTCAGCTTCTTTTTGATTCTCGCGGCGGCCCTTTTGGTCGGGCTGATCTTTCGGCTGGGGATCGAGCGCCGCGGGACGTCGATTGGGCTCCTCTCCGCGATCGGCTTCACGCCCGGCCGGTTGCGGCGGCTCTTTCTGGAAGAGGGGCTTGGTGTTGGTCGTCCTGGGCGGTCTGTTGGGGACCGCGGCCGCCGTCGGATACGCGGAGCTGATGATCCTGGGCCTCAAACTGTGGTGGAATCGGGCCGTCGGCACCCAGTTCCTCTCCGTTTACATCGTCCCCTCGACGCTGGCGATCGGATTTATCTCGTCGGTCGTGGTTGCCGCGATTGGCCGTCCTCTGGGGCCTTCGCCAACTCAAGCTGCTCAGCCCGCGCGAGCTGCTCAAGCGGCGCGACCGAGCCGGCCATCACCGTGGCCAAACAGCGCCGCCGCAGCAGGCGGTCGCTGGCGATCGGCGTGGCGCTTCTTCGCGGTGGCTGTTCTGATCCTGGCGGCCGTTTTGACCGGTCGGGTCTCGCAGGGCGAGGCGTTTGAGGGCATGAGCTGGAACGTCGTCCTGTTCTTTCTCGACGGCGTGACGCTGCTGGTTGCCGGCGTGATGCTGATTGCCGGCACGCTCGACGGGGAGCATTCGGCCGCCGTCCGCGGACGGGGAGCCGCCGGCATTGCCCGCCTGGGCGTGCGGAACACGGCCCGCAATCGCCAGCGGAGCACAGCCTCGGTGTCGCTGATCGCGGCCGCGACCTTCGTGATCGTGGCCGTCGCGGCCGGCCGTCGTAACCCGGCAGTCGAGACGCCCGATTTGAACTCGGGCAACGGCGGATTCCGCCTCGTCGCCGAGAGCACCCAGCCGATCCTCCCCGATCTCAACACGGCGTCCGGCCGCGATAAGCTCCAGGTGAGCGTTCCGGCAGGTTCACCGGACGCGGCCCTGCTGGCCGAATCGAAATTCTTCGCCTTCCGCGTCCGGCCGGGCGAAGACGCAAGCTGTCTGAATGTCTACCAGACGCGGTTGCCGACGATCCTCGGCGTGCCCAAGTCGCTCATCGACCGGGGCGGTTTCCGCTTCATCGGTGCCCGCGAGGCCAACCCGTGGACGCTGCTGGAACAAACGGCGTCCGACGGCACGATTCCCGTCTTCGGCGACGCCAACACGCTTCAGTACAGCCTGCACAAGGAGGTCGGCGAAACGATCGACCTTCCCGGCGGCCCGGATGCCAAGCGGACGCTGAAAATTGCCGGCATGCTCGACGGCAGCGTCTTTCAGGGCGTGCTGTTGATGTCGGAGGACAACTTTCGCCGACTGTTTCCGAACGTCGCCGGTTATCGCTATTTTCTGGTCGGACGTGCCGGGACGGCTGACAACGCCGATCGCCTCTCTGCGCTGCTCGAAACGCAATTGACGCCCTACGGCTTCGAGGCCGAACGCGTCTCCGACCGGCTGGCGAACTTCCTCGCCGTGCAGAACACGTATCTCTCGACGTTTCAGACCTTGGGCGGGCTGGGGTTGCTCTTGGGGACGCTGGGGCTTGGCGACCGTCATGGTCCGCAACGTCCTGGAGCGCCGAGGCGAGCTGGCCCTGTTCGAGTGCGCTGGGATTTCGGCGGTCGGGCCTGGCGTGGCTCGTCCTGGTCGAGACGGCCGTGCTTTTGCGTCTGTGGACTGGCTGATCGGGACCGTCGCCGCACTCGTGGCGATGGTTCCCCATCTTTCGAGTATCGGGGCCGACGTTCCCTGGGGCTCGCTGGCGTTGATATTGGCGATTGTGTTTGTTGTCGGCATGTTGGCGGCCTTGGTCGCGTCGATCCAAGCGGCCCGCACCCGCATCCTGGACGGACTTCGGTCGGAATAGATGCGGCCTTGTTGCGACGCCAGCTAAGATGAACCGACGGTTTTTGAATTGTGCGAACTCTGTTTCAGAGGCGAATGCGATGCCGAAGTGGTTGGTTGTCTTGCTGTTCGTGGCCGGCGCGGCCGTGTCGTGGGGCGTTTATGTTCCGTTGGTGCATCGGGCGGCCATGCAGCTCCAGAGCAATCTGCGGGCGTTTTTGTTCGTCGGCGTCGCCTACTTTCTGGTCGCGGTGCTGGTCCCCGTGGTGATGATCTTTGTGATGAACTGGGATCCCGACGGCCAGGGCGGCCCCCAACTTCCAGCCGTTCCGATCTTCTGGGGCATCGCCTCGCGGCGTTGCCGGCGCGGTGGGCGCGTTGTTCGTCATTTTCGCGGCGACGAATGCGGGACCGGGCGGCGCGATCTATGTTGCGCCGCTCGTGTTTGCCGGAGCGCCGATCATCAATACGTTCGCGACGATCTACTATTTCCACCCGGTGAAAACGTTCCCCGACTGGAAGTTCTTCCTGGGGATCGGTCTGGCGGTCGTGGGGGCGGCAATGGTGATGCTGTTTAAGCCGGCCGAAGAAGCCCACGCCGCCGCGCACAGCCACCGCCGTGATCACCGCGCCGGCCGAAGCGGGGGCTTCCGTTCATTAGGCGGCAATCTGGCAGCCTGCCCCACGTCCAGGGTCAACGCGGCAGGGCGACGGAGAGCGGCGACTCGGCCACGACCGGGTAGCCGCGGCTGTCGATGGTCGTGGCCCGGACCGTCAGCGGCATGTTGAAGGGACCGATCGCTCCGTCGGCGAAGGTGAGCCGCAGCATACCGGCTGTTCTGGCCGGCCGCGATCGTCGAGCGGGCGAGGCGGAGACGCCGGCAATGTGCGGCGGGCAGACCAATTCGAGCCGCGACGTCGCCCGCAAGTCCCTTGTCCCGATTCATTTGAATGCCAATGGCCGCCGACTTGCCCGGTTCGGCCTCCACGGAGGCAGGGTCCAGGCTGACGGTCAGATCGTCCCGGCGCGACGATGGCGACGATTTGTTCGTCCTGATGTTCGGTGTGTGAAGTCACCGGGTGTGCCGTGCCGTCCGGATCGGTGATGATGCCGGTCGCCATCAGGTTGGTGCGGCTTGTCCGCAGGATTTCCATGAAGGGGGCAAACGTCAGTGGGTAATCGAAACGATCGGCGCCCGCCGGAACGACGACGTCGGTCCGCTGACCCCCTGCTTGTACCGGAACTTGCTTGTCGGCCAAACGGACTTCGAGCGGACCTGCGTATAGCCGTTGCGCTGCAGCCGGTAATGCCTGCACCTGGACCGATCCGCGCGGCGTGTAGGCCTGGTCATAACTGGCGGTGAATTTGAAGGGCGTGGGAACGGCGACCGCGACGGCGACTGTTCGATCGGCGGATCGCGCAGATCGGTGGGCAGCGCGGCCGTGCGGTTCACCGTTCTTTCCGCGCGATCGTGGCCTCGCCGCGAATGTGTTACCTCGGTCGTCGCGACGCGGGCCTTCGCGTCCGCCTTGAGCACGATCTCGGCTCTTGAAGCCCGGCTCGGCGATGGTCGGGACCGTCGCCTGCACCCCGGCCGGTAGCCCCGCGATCGCCAGCGCGATGGGGCCGCTGAATCCGCCGCTGCGGTCGGCCGTCACGGTCAAACGGGCCTCCTGACCCCGTTCGACATTGACGGCATCGGCCGCCAGCCGCAGGCGGAAATCGGGCACAGCCGCCGCGCGCTCGACGTCCAGGCGATAGGCGTATTGCGGACCGCCCGCGGGTCGGGAGCCGGTCTTCGACGCGGATGCGATACATCCCGTCCGCCGGCACGTTCCAGGTCAGTCGCGAGTCGGTTTCGCCCGGCGCCATGTCGTCGCAGCTTGCCAGACGCTTGCCGGACGCATCGAGAATCGTCAGGACCGAATCCAAGAGCGAGCCCAAACGGCCGGCGCGGAGGTCGAGCAGGAACTGCTCTCCCTTATGCGCGGTCACTTGCCACAGATCGGCCTCGCCCGGACGCAGGATGCGGCCATTGAGCACGGCGGGAAGCGTCGCCAGGTGCGCTCCGCCGGCCGCCGGCTGGGCCGTCTCCTCGACGTATTCGGGCAGGTCGTTTGTCTCGAGCCACACGTTCACCCCAGGTGCCCCGTCCAATTTGCGGATGCACGACGAAGGGAGACGAGTCGTGATCGGGCAGAGTGACGTGCAGAGATTGTCGGTCGACAGATTCGCTCCGATCAGGTGCAGGTCGACCGGCCTGTTCCGCCGGCCGCCGAGAGGATAAGCCCCGTCAATGACCGGCCCCCGCGTGAGGGTGAGCCGATACACGAAATCCTGGTTCCCGCGGAATGCCGTATCGCAAATGCGCAGCTCGTAGCGGCCGTCGGCGGGCGCCTTGAAGCGCAGGCCGGCGTCGGGGCCGGGCGATCGTCGCGTTTTCCGCGATCAACTGGCCGTCGGGTCCGTGAACTTCCAAATGTGCGTCGAGAGGCGAGCCGATGCGGGCGGCACACACGTCGCAACTCACCACGTCACCGGCGGCGGCCGCGAACGTCCACAAGTCGACATCCTCGCGGGGAAAGATGCGGCCGTTGATCGTGACGGGCAGGCGTGACGGCCGTCGGAATCGGATCGCCGTCAATTTCGTCTTCGACCACTTCGGGCAGTTCGCCGACGACAAACTTTTTGAGCGGCGTCGTCCCCTGGGACGTCGAGACGCGCCAATAGCGAGTCCCCAGCGGCGCCGTCGGCGTCGATGCGGACGGTTCCCGCGAAGTCCTGCGGGTACGTTCGCCCTGCTGCGAGGCGGGCCGCGCCATCGGCGGCCCCTCGAACCAGACCGTGTTCGTGCGCGCGATGCCGCTTGGACGCCGCGACGCCCGGACCCTGCAGGTCGAAGCGCGCAGGCGTCGTTCAAATACATCCGCCGACCTTGAAAGCCGCGGTCGTGCCGCGCTGCCCGCCGGCGGGAAAAATGTACGACGCAACGCGGAGGCTCGGCCAACGCCGTGACGGTGCCGGCCAGCACGATCGTCGCGACGAAAAACGGCCGCACGCCAAGAAGCGAATGCCGGCTGACGCATCGTGAGGCCTCGATCATCGTGTCACACCAATTCGGAAATCGTGCGGCCGTTGTTGACGATCTTCACCGGCCGGCCTTCGGCCGTGTGGAACTCTTCGTTCGGATCAATGCCGAGGCAGTGATAGATCGTGGCGGCGAGATCCTCGGGGCCGGTGGCTTCGCTGACCGGACGCTCGCCGTGCTCGTTCGTCTTGCCGACGACCCGGCCGCCGCGAATGCCGCCGCCCGCCAGAAAGAGCGTGTTGGCCGGGCCCCAGTGGTCACGTCCCGCGTTCGAGTTAATCCGCGGCGTGCGCCCGAATTCGCCCATCGCGACGATCAGCGTGGTTCGAGCAGGCCCCGGTCGGCCAGGTCGCGGACGAGCGTGCCCAAGCCCGAGTTGAGTTGCGGCAAGCAACAGCGTCTTGAGGATGTGGAAGTTATTGAAGTGCGTGTCCCAGTTGTTGTGCGTCACCATCACGCAGCGGGTCCCCGCCTCGATCAGCCGCCGGGCCATCAGGCACGATTGGCCGAGCGTGTGTCGGCCGTACTCGTCGCGGATCGCACTCGGGCTCGGCCGAGATGTCGAAGGCGGTCCGCGTCGCCGCCGACGTCATCAGGTCGAACGCCTTTTGCTGGAACGCGAGCTCATGGTTTTCGCGCCGGCGTTGGCCCGAAGCGCGGCCCGCTTGCGATAGCGGTCGACCCGGTCGAGCAGGGCCCGGCGATGGTTCAGGCGGCGGGCGTCGACCGCCAGCGGCGGCAGCAAATCGGGAACGGTAAAGCCGGGCGTGCTCGGGTCTCCCTCGGCCACGAAGGGAGCGGCCGACGAACCGAGATAAGCCGGGCCGGCCGAGTTGTGCATCTTGAGGACGGAGACATAAGGCGGCACGGCCCCGATCGGTCCGCGCTTGCGGGCGATGATCGATCCGTGCGAGGGCCGCTCGTTGTTCGGCTTCAGAGTTCGGATTGAAGCCGGCCGAGGGCGGCATAGCCCGTGAGCATGTAGTGGTCGGCCAGTCCGTGCCCGGAATTGTTGTGCGTGAACGAGCGGAGGAGCGAGAACTTGTCTCCCTGCCGGGCCAAAGTGGGCAGATGCTCGCAGATTTGCAGCCCGCGAGCCGTGGTGTCGATCGGCCGGAAATCACCGCGGAATTCGGGCGGCGCTTCGGGCTTGAGATCGAAGACGTCGATCGTGCTCATGCCGCCTTGCAGATAGACGATGATCAGCGAGACGTCCCGGTGGTTGCTCCGACGGCTGGTCGCGGAGCGCCGTCTCGGCCGCTGCTTGCCTTTCAAGCAAATCGGGAAGCGACAGCGAAAACCCGAGCGTGCCGGCAAACCCGATCTTGAGCACGTCCCGGCGCCGAATCCCGTCGCAGCTGGGGAACAGGGGCAGTCATCATCGATCTCCGTCCACAAGTTTCACTCAATGGTTGAACAAAAACTCGACGCGTGTTCATCAGGCTCCAGGCCAGGTCTTCGGCCGCCTTGCGGCGGTTGGAGCCGTGATTCTTCCCGTCGTCGTCGGTTTGAGGTAATCGACCGCGGCCCGCCGTTCGTCGTCCGAGGGTAGCGTCCGTAGAACGTCAGATAAATTTCCGAGGCTAAGACTCCGTCGTCGTGGAATCGACTGGACGAGCTTCGCGATCCTTCCCGCCGGCGTCGGACAGCTTGCCGTGGATATTGGGCGAATTCAGCACGTGGAGAACTTGGGAGACGCTCGGCTCGACGCTGCGCTCGCACTCGCACGCGGTGACCCGCACCGGCCGGCCGAACAGCTTGAGGAAATAATGCGGCGATTCGTTGTCCCACAAATCGATGGCCCGGCCGCCCCGCGGGATGCCGCGGAATTTCTCGCCGACGCCGGTCGTCTGGCAGATAGCGTCGAGCAGCACCTCCGCATCGAGCCGGCGGAGCAGGGCCCGCGAGTCGTTCTGCTCGTCGCGCTCGTTCGTGGCATTCGGTTCCGAGGAGAGTTGATAGGTTCGCGACGCGGTGATCGTGCCGATCAGCCAGTGCAGGTCGTATTGATGTTCGACAAACGAGGCGGCCAGCGCGTCGAGCAATTCGGGGTTGGAGGGGGGATTGGTCGAGGCGGAAATCGTCGACCGGCTCGACAATCCCGCGACCGAGAAAATGGCCCCACATCCGGTTCACCAGGCAGCGGGCCAGCCAGGGATTGTCCGCGACGTCATCCAGTCGGCCAGGATCGTGCGGCGGTCCCCCGCCGGCGACTGGCTCGGGGCCGGCGCTCCCAGCACGTGCGCGAAGACCTCCTCACCCGTGCGCGGATGCCGCGTCGCCCGCGTGGAGCAGCGGCGCCAACAACTCGCCGCGGGCGGTCGGCTTAAAGGCAACCTGCGTGAAGAAGGCCTGCATGCCGTAGTAGTCGGTCTGGCTCCAGCGGTCGTAGGGATGATGGTGGCACTGGGCGCAGGCGATGCGGACGCCCAAAAAGACTTGCGAGATCGTGCTGCCAATTTTTCCGGGGTCGGCATCGGTTTTGTAAAGCAGCCCGGCCGGCGATTCGGTCAGCAACCCCTCCGCACAGACGAGTTCCCGCACGAATTTGTCGTACGGTTTGTTCTCGGCAAAGCTGTCGCGAATCCAGGAGTAATAGTCGTAGGTCTGTTTCAAGCCGAGCGTGCGGCGATCGACGCGGAGCAGATCGGACCACCGCAGGGCCCAGTATTCGGAGTATTCGGGCCGCCGCAGCAGCGATTCGACGACCTGCTGCCGCCGGTCGGCTCGCCCGTCGGCCAGAAAACTGCGAACCTCGTCGGGCGTCGGCAGGGTTCCGATCACGTCGAGATAGACCCGTCGCAGATATTCTTCATCGCTGCAAAGCGGCGAGGGGACGATATTCAGTCGCTCGAGCTTCGCGTCGACCAGGGGATCGATGAAATTGTATTGAGGCAGCTTTTGCGCGTGCGTCGAGCTTGCCGGTTCGAGGGGGACAGCGTCGAGCGGAACGAGTGCCCGAAAAACGTCGACGGCACCCATGTAGGCCGCCATCACGGCCGCTTCACCGGGATGTTCGCCGGCCGTTACGAGCCCGAAATTGTCCACTTGCACCAGTTCGTCGTGGTTGGATTGGAACTTGGCATGGCGGGTCACGTCGACTTCGTGCCCATCGCTATAGCGGGCAACGACGCGAAGCTGCTGGGCCTCGTGCGTACGCATCTGCCGTTCGCGCGGCGTCGACCTGAATGGAAACAATGTGCGGAGCGGCCGGGTCGCCTTCGGGTGCTCCCGCCGCGATCCAATCGCGAAGCAGGCGATATTCGGGCGAGGCCTTCTGAATCCGCAGTCCGCCGCCGTGTGGAATGCTCGCCGACGCCTTTTTCAGGATGAGGCTTTCTTCCGGAGCGGCCGGGAAGATCCGCCGCCCGCGTCCTTCTTCCAACAGGGCCAGCCGATCGGCGTGGGGATCGAAACCGAAGATCGACAGCTTGAACCCGTTTTGTCCCTCGGCCTTCCCGTGACAGCCGGACGAATTGCAGCCGAAGCGGCTCAAGAATGGGCAAAATGTCGTTCTCGAAGTGCAAAGACCGCGGCTCGTGCGACCCGGCGACCCGCACGGGAACGATCCGCTTCTCGCGTGCCGATCGGTCACCTCGATTTCCGTCTCGCCATCCGCGACGCTTTGCGCCACGCCGTCGGGGCCGATTTCGACGATCGCCGGCATTCTTTGAGCGATAGAGGGCGGCCCGTGTCAGATCGACGGTCCGTCCATCGGTGGACGGGCCGCTGACGAGCAACGAGTACCGGCAATTCGGGCCCTGCAGCGAAAGTCGGCCGGGATCGACGCTGAAATCGCGAGGCAACGTCGCGAGCGGGAACTCGGCGTCGGCCGTGCCTCGCATTGCGCCCGCGGAACGCACGAACGGAACTCTCCGAATCCCAACCAAGCGCCGCAAAGAACAGGAAGAGCAGGCCGCGGAGCGGCGATCGGAGGCCACGTGCGCCGAAGCGTGCGGGGCGCAGGAGTGACGGAAGCCAACACAGGCAGGTCGCGCGCAACATTGACGTTGCCGTCCTTTCGGTCGACTGCGCGAGGCAGGAGGGTGGATCAATCAATCAGGCGAGTGCCGGCTCAAACCCATCAATAGCCGGCATGCATAAGCAATTGTCCATCTTACGGCGTGCCTGCGATTTCGCAAGCAGCGATGTTTCGTGCCTCGCCGAGAATATCGGGAAAGACCTCGTTCGATCCGCGTCAGGCGGCGGCGTCTGCGAGTCTCGGCGGTCAGGCGTTTATGGCACGCGACCGGGGTTTTGACAGGATCGAGTGCGCACGAGTAAGCTGGCGGGCACCGACGGGCGGCTGCCGGAAGGATGCAAGCGTCGTGTCGCTCGGGAAGCGGAAACGTCGCCGGCAGCCGGAGCAGGACCACTCCGGAGCGAGAATCACATGGCGATCATGAAGATGAACCGCGGAGGAAATCAAAATCCTCCGCAAAGTGCTCAAGATGAGCGAAGGGGAGTTTGCTGACCGGATCGAGTGTAAGGATCGGGAGGCGATCAAGCTCTTGGAATCGGGGGCCATGAAGCCCACGTTGCAGATGCAGAAGCTTCTGATTCGCTTGCTGGGAGCTGGATCGACGCGTTCGCCAAAGCTCAAGAAAATGTACGAGGAGATCAAGGAGCGCTCGCAGAGTCCGCTGGTGACTAACGTCGATTTCGCTGTCGACGATGCACGGAACTTCACAGAGTTTCGACCATGAACGCAACAGTCCCCTCTCGCTCCGAACGGTGATTCTGTTTGTCGGCACGTTCGTGCAGCCGTCCGGCTATCGACGGCTTTGCTTTCCGCGGCCGAGCTCGCCCAAACTCCGAGCGATTCCTGATCGTGCACGCCGACGACGCCGGCATGTCGCATTCGGTCAATCTGGCGACGATCGAGGCGATGGAGAAGGGGATTGTCACCTCGGCCAGTATTCTCGTTCCGTGTCCCTGGTTCGGCGAATTCGCCGCATATGCGCGGAAGCATCCCGATCGCGATTACGGCGTGCACCTCACGCTGACTTCGGAATGGGAACTGTATCGCTGGGGGCCCGTGGCATCGCGCGACCAGGTTCCGAGCCTGGTCGACCCGAAGGGCTACTTGTGGCGCGACAACACGCCGGTGACTTCCAATGCCAAATTGAACGAGGCGGAAATCGAACTGCGGGCACAGATCGAACGGGCCCGGCAATTCGGCGTTCCGCTGGGGCATCTCGACACGCACATGGGAACCCTGCTATCGCGGCCCGACTTGCTGGAGCTCTATGTCAATCTGGGGATCGAGTACAACCTGCCCATCATGTTCACGCGGCAGGCGACCGACCCGCGCATGCAGCTCGAGTATCCGGCCTTGCGCGGACGGGGACGAGCAACTGCTCGATGCGCTCGATCGCCATCATCTTCCCGTGCTGACGAGCGTGTTGATGATGTATCAAGGCGGAGAGCACGACGGCCCGCAAAAATCGCTATCTCAAAGCGTTCGAGCAACTTCCCAAGGGCGTCAACGAAGTCATCGTCCACTGCGGCATCGACAATGCCGAGCTGACCGCCATCACGCCGCTCGGCCACGCTTCGCGACAGCGACCGACGCTTCGTCACCGATCCGGAAGTGAAGGCCGACCTCGATCGGCTCGGCATCACGCTCACGAACTGGAAGCAGTTCCAGGCACATGACCGCGCATCAATAGCCGGCGAGTTCGACAGCCGCTCTGGCGCGAAGCCGCTTGGGCAGTCCTTCGACGGATCCGCGCGTCGTTATTGCTCGGGGTGCTTGTCGCGGTCTGCGCAAGCGGGCGCTGGCGCGGATCAGTTGGCGGCGTTCGGCATCCGTCAGGGAGCTGATGCCGTTCTGGTGAACTTTGGCCAGGATCGCGTCGAGCTGTTGCTGCGCCTGCTCCGCGTCGAGGCGGGCCCGCTGTTCCTTGGCGATGCGGCGGCGCTCGCGCCAGCTCTCCAGCCATCCCCGGCGGCGGCGGCGCCGGCTGATTCGGCTTGTTCGACCGCTCCAGGCTGGTGTAGCCCTGCGAAAAGTCGTATCCCATGAACGAATCGTCCAGCGTGTCGGCCGTCCGCATCTGGAACCACTCGACGAGGCTCAAGAACATCGCCAGCGCACCGAAGAAGACGATCCAGGCGCTGTCGAGCACGAACAGGCCGACCAGCATGATCAGGCCGGCGACGACAAAGCTGATGCGAATCGCCGTTTCGGCCGCCGATTCGACGTCGGTGCGGTTTTTCAGCACCGCCAGCACCATGCGGATTCCGTCCAGCGGAAACACGGGCAGCAGGTTCGCCAACAGCAGGATCCAGTTGCCCCAGAAAATGAGGGCGAAGACGCCGTCGGCAATGGGCTCGTGCAGTCCCACGGCGGGGAAGACGAATGGGATTGAGCAGCTTCGGGAACGCGCCGGCACGCCACACGGGAGTCGCCACGATGGCACACAGGGCGAGATTCGCCAGCGGTCCGGCGGCCGGGGTGAGAAACTGCGAGCGAAAGTTGCCGGCCGGCTGAACGAGGGCCAATCCACCCAGCGGCCAGATCAGAATCTCGTTGCCGACTCCCCCCGTCATCCGCACGGCGAGGATGTGGCAGAACTCGTGGATCAAGAGCGACACGATGAGAATCGCGCCGAAGAGAAGGCCGAGCTTCGCGTCGTGCAGCTGGAAACACAATCCCACGACGATGAGCGGGACCAGCACGCTCACCCGCACGTGCGTCATGAACCAATTGCCGCACGAAAACGACAAGTAAACGGGATTGTCGCGGCTGTCCATGGGCCAGGGCACCCTTGTGCGACGCCATTTAAGAGGCGGCACCGGTCGTCTGCGGCAAAAAAATCGCGGGCGACCGCACGATTACGAGGTATTTTATCACTGGCTGTTGGACGTGGCAATTGCCTCTCGAAGCACGCTGGCACGCCGTCGTCGAAATCGGCGGCAGGGTCTGTGAAAACTGCGTCGCAACCGGTAGAATTAGGTCGTAGCGCACTCGTCGATCGCCTCGATACGATTCCTCAAAACCCTCGTCCCTTCTTGAGGTCGATTCGAGGGTGGGGCACCTGAATGGATCTCCCTTCTTGTCCGTCATGCCGGCAGTCGGTCCTCGACGATGACGCCGAAGTCTGCCCCTTCTGCGGTGCGCCGATGAAGGGGGGGCCGCCGCGCCGGCCGGCCGTCCGCGCAGCGCGGCCGGCGACGCGGCGCACCGCGTCCCTCCACGCGACCGGAGCCAAGGAACCTGCGAGCGTCGGCTCGAAGCCATCGCCGCCGCCGGCGGTCGCCGCACCGACCGCAAATCGGCGAAGGGCAACGCAATGCCGCCAAGCGGCCCGCCGCGAGCCAGTGCCAGCCAAGTCCGCCTCAGGGCAAATCGGTTGCCGGCCGTGCGACAATCGATCATCCGCTCGACGCCAAGCCGGCCGGTCCGCCGCCGGCTGGCGCGGCCCCGCCGTTCGACCCAACGTCGATCCCCTCGACGTCAAAACGACCTCGGGCCGAAGACGCGATCCCCGCGTCGAAGCAAAGGACCAAATCCAGGCCGCACAAAATCACCTGTCCGATGTGCGAAACCGTGGGTTACATTCCCCAGTCGGCGGCAGGCAAAGAGGTTCGCTGCGCGAACCCCAAGTGCCTGGTGCCGGTCTTCGTCGCCCCGCGGATCGAAAAGAAGGCCGTCGAGGCGGCCTCACCGGCGAAATCCGGCGTGCCCCCGATCCTGCTTGGCTTGCTCGTCGTGCTTCTCTCTTGGGCGGATCTGGCGGCTGGTATTTCTACAACCAGCCGGCACGGACGAATTAACAAAGGGACCGTCGGCCACCGGCGCCGACGACGCCGATCCCGCCGCGACCGAACGGGAAGACCCGAAGCAACCGACCGATCGCGCAGCCGTCCCGAGCCCGCCGATCCAGCCGGTCGCCGAAAAGCCGCTGACGCTGGCCGAGGAGCGCGATGCCGTTCTCGACCAAATGGAGAAAGACTGCGCAGAACAAGGAGCGCAACCTGCGGCCCCCCTATTGCCAGCGGGTGACCGCGCAAACGGCGGCCGACTGCGGCGACCTGAAGCGGGCGAAAACGTTTCTCGACCTGTTGCCGCAGGGGAAGCGCGAATTGGCTTTCTATCGCGTCGGCCCCTTGACCGTCGATCGCCTGGCAGCAACTGGCAAAGGGCGAAAAAGACGGGCGCCGGCAAAACATTGGACGACGCGCTGGCCGCGGCGGCCAATCTGCCCACGGTCGGGCGGTATTCGGTCGATTCGGCCGCATGGCTGGCGGCTGCGTTGGTGGCCGGCCGGCCGCGACAAAGAGGCATAGGATCTCGTCGCACGTTTTCCCGCCAAAGGATTCGACCGGCCGCCTGGTGGCGGCGATGAGCACGGCGGCCGCCTGGAACAATTGGGACACGGTCGCGGGCGAGCGCGAGACGGCCCTGCTCGAACTCGCTTCGCTGCAATGCCCCATCGTCGTGGAAATCGCCGTGTCGCCGAGGCTTTCCGAACGAAGCACTGCGGTTTGCCGAACAGTCTTCCGCACCCGGCCGAACGGACCGAATGCCGCGATCGCCTGGGGCGAAGCCGCCGAACGCGCGGCGCGCCAACAAGCGAAAGCAAGCGGCTCCGGTCGCGATTGATCCTGTTCTCGAAAAGTTGAAACCCGCCGCGCGAGCCCGGTGCAGGCGCGGGTGGGCATCGTGCGGCTTCGCGCCAACGACCGCGCCGAGGCCGAAAAACTGCTCGCAGTCGGCGATCGCCTCACTCGGAAATGTCGCCGTCAAGAATGAATTTGTCATTCCGTCGATGAAGGAACTCTGCCACGCTCGAGTTTCCCGATCCGGCCCCGGCGCGGCTCCAAGCGCTGGCCTTGGCCGAGATCGCGCGTCTCGAAGGCGGCCTTGGGAAGCGGGACGAGCGCACGACACTCATTTGAGCCAGGCGATCGGCGTCTTGCGGGCCTCGGCTCCGAACATCAATCGCGGCACGGCGAAAGGTCGAAGAGGCCGCCCGGCTGCAGGCGTCGCGAGTTGGAAAAGCCGATCCCGGCCAAGGAGCATCGAAAGCGGTCCGCGCCAACTTGAACCGCCGTTATCAGCAGGCCCGACATCGCGCTGCGAAAAGTCCAGAAGATGAGCAAGATCCTGCTGGCGGCCGCCGAACGCCCGGTTCGCCCTGCAAACGGAGATTCTCGAGACCGCGCCTGGCCTGGGACGACCCGGCCCATCTTTGGAAAGAGATCGCCCCGCGGGCGACGGCGGCGGATTCCGGATCAAAAAGAGCCGTATTTCAATACGCTTTCCCTTGGCAGCTCTGCCGTCGACCTGCGACGCGCCGGTGACAAGGACGAGGCCGACAAGATCAACGAGGCGGCCGGCAGCAATGTCCCGCCGCCCGCCGCCGTGCTCGATTTGCTGGCCCAGAAAGGCCGCCGAGACCGACGTCAATGCCCTGGCCCGGCAGATGCAGTCGTTTTCCGGCGGCGAACGGGCCGACCGCGAGCGGGCGACGTTGGCCGGCTCGAGCTATCTTCTCCACGCCGGCAAAGTTGGCGACGCGTTTCATGTTCGTGCGGATGTTCGACGACTCGCTGCTGAAGGAAGAGGCCCTGCAGTGGACGGCCGCGCTGGCCTGCCGGCTCAACTTCACGCGCCAGACGAAAGAGATCTCTGCACGCCGCCAGCTTCATCCCGACCGAGTCTGTCTCGGCGTACCGCGGATTTTTGCTGGGCCTGCTTGGCTCGCGAAATCGCACCGGACGTCGCCGCCGCCGGCCGATGCGGCCGGCAAACCGCCAGCCGCCGAAGCCAAGCACGCTCTGTGAACGGCTGATCGGAGTCGTTATACTAAAGCCAGCCCGCCTCGATCCTCCCCGACCTGCCACGACGGCCCACCGTATGCAGCACGGCCGAATCCCACCGACACGAGGCTCGTTCTCAGCGTTTGGCCAAGCCTTCGCCGGCGCGTGTGCCGTCGGATGTCCTTGTCGCACGTGCTTTCTCGGCCACACGCTGGCCGCGTCCGCCGGACTCCGCCCGACCGTTGAGTCCCGCTGGCGGTCGATTTCTTCGAGTCGCGGATCCGGCCGCTGCTGGTCCAGAACTGTTACGAGTGCCACTCGGCACGGGCCAGAGACTTGCAGGGTGGACTTCGGCTCGACAGCCGCGAGGCGATCCGCAAAGGGGGCGAGTCGGGGCCGGCCGTCACGCCCGGCAACGTCGATGGCAGCCTGCTTGATCCGGGCGCTCCGCTACGAAGACCACGAGATGCCCCCGAAGGGCAAACTTCCGCCGTCGGCGATTGCCGACTTTGCGCAGTGGGTGCGGATGGGAGCCCCGGATCCCCGCGATCGGCCCGATTCCGATCCGCCTCAGCCGGCCGAACCCAGCCGGCCGCGCGGAAGAAGGGACGCAAGATCGATTTTGACGCGGCGCGCAAGCACTGGGCCTATCAGCCGGTCCGCACGCCGCGCGTTGCCTGCCGTGAAGAACACAGGCTGGGCCAAGACCGAGATCGACCGGTTCGTGCTCGCGCGTCTGGAAGCGGCCGGGCTTGTCGCCGTCGCCCGCCTGCCGATCGCCGCACGCTGATCCGCCGCGCCTACTTCGACCTGGTCGGCGTGCCGCCCACCTTTCAGCGAGGTCGAGGCGTTCGTGAACGACGATTCGGACCGCGCCTTCGAGAAAGTCGTCGACCGGCTGCTGGCGTCTCCGCACTACGGCGAGCGGTGGGGCCGGCACTGGCTCGACGTCGCACGGTACGCCGACACGAAGGACCTGGTGCTCGTTTTCGGCAACGATGCGATCCGCCCGTACGCGTACACGTATCGCGATTACGTGATCCGGGCGTTGAACGCCGACGTCCCTTACGACCGCTTCATCGTGGACCAGTTGGCCGCCGACCAGGTCGACGCGCCGGCCAAGACCGGTTCGACTCAAGAACGACTGGCGGCTGGCGGCGATGGGATTCCTCACGCTGGGCCGCCTGTTCGACTACAACCTCAACGACATGTACGACGACCGCATCGACACGGTGAGCCGCGGCCTCTCTGGGCCTGACGGTCGCCTGTGCCCGCTGCCACGACCACAAGTACGACGCGATCGCGCAGGAGGACTATTACGCACTCTACGGCGTCTTCGCCAGCAGCGAAGAGCCGGCGAAGCTTCCGCTCTTGGCGGCAGCCGGCGACGATCCCCGGCTCGGCCCACGTTTGAAAAACAGTTTGCCGCCAAGGAACGGGAGTTTCAGCACCACGTCGACGAGCAGTTCCGACAGATCACCGAGACGGCCCGCCGCCGCGTCGGCGATTACCTGCTCGTGGCGGCGACGACGAAGCCCGATCCCGATCGAGGATGCGGTCTTTTTCATGTCGCTCTCGCCCGACCAGCTTCGTCCGCAGATCATTTCGCGATGGCGGCGCTATCTGGCCGCTCACTCGCACGCCAACGACCCCGTCTTCGGACCTTGGGGCGAACTCCTGCGGCTTCCCGACGCTCGACTTTGCCGAGTTGGCCGGCCCGATCGTCAAACGATGGCAAAAAGTGTCGCAGGGGACTTCGCCGGGACAGCTCAACCCGCTTGTCGCCAAGCGCTCGCCTCGCGACCGAATCGCACAGCAAGGCCGACGTCGCCAGGCTCTACGGCGACGGTTTCGGCTCGCGTCAACGAGGAATCGCAAAGCCTGGCAAAGGCCGCTCGACTGCCGCGCGGCAACAGCTGCTCGACGTGTTGACCGCGCCGGAGGGCCCCGTCTGGTTCGCGAAAAATACGCCTATCTCTACATGTCGCGCGTCGAGCGGGATAAATATCATCAGATGCAATTGGGGCTCGACCGGATCGCGGTCAATTCGCCTGCGGCGACCGCCGCGGGCCATGATCCTGACCGACTCGGCCCAGCTTTGCGACCCGCGGATCTTTGTGCGCGGCAATCCGTCCCAGCCGGGAGAGCACGTGCCGCGACAGTTCCTGCGCGTGCTGGCCGGCGATCACCAGCGGCCCTTTGCGCACGGGAGCGGCCGGCTCGATCTGGCGCGGGCCATCGCCTCGCGCGACAACCCGCTCACAAGCCGGGTCTTCGTCAACCGCGTCTGGATGCACCACTTCGGCGAGCCGCTCGTCCAATCGCCGAGCGACTTCGGAGTGCGGGCGACGCCGCCGTCGCATCCCGGCCTGCTCGATTACCTGGCCTCGACGTTCATGGACGACGGCTGGTCGATCAAGCGGCTGCACCGCCGCATCTTGCTGTCGAACGCGTATCAGCAGGCGAGTGCCGATCGGCCCGCGTGCCGGCAGGCCGATCCGGAAAACCGCCTGCTGTGGCGTGTCAACCGCCAGCGGCTCGACATGGAGGCGATGCGCGACTCGATGCTGGCCGTCTCGCAACGCCTCGATCCGAAGCTCTTCGGCCGGCCGGTCGACATCGTGGGCGACCCACAGTGCCGGCGGCGGACGATCTACGGACTGGTCGATCGGGCCCACTTGCCCGGCTTTTTCCGGTCGTTCGACTTTGCGAATCCCGATCAGTCGGCCGAACGGCGTCCGCAGACGACGGTGCCGCAGCAGGCCCTGTTCGCGATGAACTCGCCGTTCGTCATCGAGCAAGCCCGCTCGTTGGCCCATCGCCGGGAAGTCGCCGGCAAACTGTCGCCCGTCGACCGGATCGAGTCTCTGTACCAGACCGTTTTTGCCCGCCGGCCGGACGAGGCGGAAACCGAGCTGGCCGAGCGTTTTCTCGACGAGGCCAGCACCCACAAAGACGAATCGACGCTCGACCCCTGGGAACAATACGCGCAAGTGCTGCTCTTGTCGAACGAGTTTCTGTTCGTCGACTGAACGAGACGAGGCTGCCATGACTCTCTCTGCCATCGATCTCAGCCAGCCGCTGTCGCGCCGCGCACTTTTGTCCCGCGCGGGCACCGGGCTGGGAATGCTCGGCCTGGTCGGTGTGTTGGGCGATGCCGGTGCGCTGGGCTCGGCCGCCTTCGGCGCTTCCACCGTGCTGCCGCCCCAAGGGACGGAGGGAGCGGCAATCCGCAGGCGGCGAAGATGCCGCACTTTCGCCGCCAAGGCCAAACACGTCATTCACATCTATCTCAACGGCGGTCCGTCGCAGGTCGACACGTTTGATCCGAAGCCCCTCCTGACGAAATACTCCGGCCGCAAGCTCCCCGCCGGCAACCTGAGCACCGAGCGTCCCACCGGCGCGGCCCTCGGCTCTCCGTTTCAGTTCAAGTCATTACGGGCAGAGCGGCCTCGAGTTCGCCGAGATCTTCGACAAGACGGCCCAGCACGCCGACGACATCTGCGTCATCCGCTCGATGTATTGCAACACGCCCAATCACGAGCAGTCGATGCGGCTGATGAACACGGGGGACGAGCGGCTCTCGCGGCCGAGCTTCGGCTCGTGGCTGTTGTACGGCATGGGGACGGACAACCAGAACCTGCCCGGCTTTATCGCGATGTGCCCGGGGCTGCCGGTCTCCGACGTCTCGAATTGGCGATCGGCCTTTCTCCCGGGCGTCTTTCAGGGGACGTACATCGACACGCGGCAGACACGAAGTCGACGAGCTGATCGACCACATCCGCAACCGTTCGCTCTCGCAAGCCGCCCAGCGGCGGCAGCTCGACCTGTTGGCCGCCCTCAACCGCCGGCACCAGCAGACGCGGGCCGAGGACGCCGCGCTCGAGGCCCGGATCGAATCGTTCGAGCTGGCCTTCCGCATGCAGACGGCCGCGACCGAGGCGTTCGACGTCACCCGCGAGCCGAAGCACATTCAGGAGATGTACGGCCCCGGCGTGCAGGCGCGGCAGCTTTTGATCGCCCGCCGCCTTGTCGAGCGCGGCGTGCGGTTCGTCCAGCTTTACCACGGCGACGTGCAGCCGTGGGACGCGCACTCTCACCTTGAAGCAAAACCACCGCTCGCTCGCCCGGCAATGCGACCAGGCGATCGCCGCCCTGCTTGACCGATCTGAAGCAGCGCGGCCTGCTCGAAGAGACGCTCGTCCTGTGCGGCGGCGAGTTCGGCCGCACCCCCTCGGTCGAGCTGCGCCAGCCGGGAACCGGGAATCCCAAGTTCGGTCGCGACCACAACCATTGGGGTTTCAGCGTCTGGCTGGCCGGCGGAGGCGTGAAGGGGGGCATGGCTTACGGCGCGACGGACGAGTTCGGCTACCGGGCCGTCGAGAACCGGGTGCATGTCCACGACCTGCACGCCACGATGCTGGCCCTTCTCGGCTTCGACCACGAGCGATTGACCTACCGCTATGCCGGCCGCGACTACCGCCTGACCGACGTCTCCGGCACCGTCGTTCGCGACATTATCGCGTAAGAAAGCCGCGGCCCTCGCGGACCCAAGCCGACCGCCCGCGGCCGGTCCAACGGCAAGCTTTCGGCTTGGGGGGCCGCCCGCCAACCCGAATTGCACAAATTTCGCCTCCGTGGCAAAATACCGCCCCGAAATCGGGCGGACGCTTCGCTGCTCCGCATGGTCCCTTCACATCCCAAGATCGGACACATCGCCGAATTGTCCAAGGAATCCACGAGGCACGTGTCCGACGCCTCTTCGTGGCATCCCGGTCAGCAAATCGGAAGACGCAGATTTCCTTGCCGCACACTCCGGAACACGTCTCTCTGTGGTGGTCTCTCGCGCACCGCCGCGTGCCCGGCCGAGAGCTCGGCCTGGGCGCGCTGCTCGTCGCGCTGACGCTGGCCGTCTACCTGCAGGTCGGCCGTTTTGGTTTCATCCCCATTGATGACCGCCTCTATGTGACTGAGGACTTCCACATCCGTAATGGCCTGAGCACAAGCGGCATCGCGTGGGCCTTCGGGACTTTCTATGACTGCAATTGGATCCCGCTGACCTGGTTGTCGCTGATGGTTGACGCCACGCTCTACGGAAGTTGGCCGGGCGGACACCACCTCGCAAACGTTGTGTTGCACGTGGCCAACGTGCTCTTGGTCTTCGCACTCTTTGCGAGAGCGACGGGAAATTCGTGGCGGAGCCGCCTTTGTCGCCGCCGTGTTTGCCGTCCACCCGCTGCACGTGGAATCCGTCGCCTGGATTGCCGAGCGCAAGGACGTGCTCAGCCTGTTCTTCGGCCTGCTCGCTTTGTACGCCTATGTCAGGTACGTGCAAAGACAGCGGATCGCGCTGCTTGGAATGGCGCTCGCCTTCTTCCTGTGTAGCCTACTCTCGAAGCAGACGTTGGTGACTTTGCCCTTTGTCCTCCTTTTGCTCGACTATTGGCCCTTACGCCGGAAGAGTGCCCGTTCCGGCTGCCGCGAAGAGATTCCTGGCGGGACGACTGCGTCCCGATTGAATCGGCAGCCGAAGATCCCAGAGAACGCCAGACTGCGCGTTGTCCACAGGACGTTGCGCTCCTGCTTGTCGAGAAGCTCCCCTTCTTCGCTCTCAGCGCCGCCTTTTGTGCCGTCGAGCTGCTGGCGCAGATGCGTGGCCATTCCACCCGCTCGCTCACGGAGATACCGCTCTGGAGCCGGTGCCTGAACGCTGTTTTGGTTTATGTTCTTTACCTGAAGAAGGCGCTGCTGCCGTTCGACTTGGCCGCGTTCTACCCACACCCCGGTACCGGCCTTAGCGTGGCTGCCGTCGGCGTGGCCTTTGTCTGCCTGGCAACGGTGACCTGGTTTGCGATCGCCAACGCGCGGCGCTGGCCCTTCCTTTTGGTCGGCTGGCTGTGGTACTTGGGCGCGCTGGTTCCGATGATCGGCGTCGTCCAAGTCGGTATCCAACAAATGGCTGACCGGTACACTTACTTCCCAATGCTCGGTCTTTACGCCGCCTCCGCCTGGCTGGTCCCCGCGCTCCTGGGAAACACCGTCGCTCGCAGGCGCTTGTTGCCCCTAATCGCCGGCGGAGTCGTCGGCGTTTATGCGGCGATCGCGTTTGTTCAAGTCGGTTATTGGCGCGACGGCGTCACTCTCATGCGTCGCACGCTTGCGGTCACTCGTGACAATCCGTTTGCCCGCTTTTCACTCGGGGACTGCGCTCTATGCAGAATCTCAGATCGATGAGGCTCTCGAAGAATTTCGACACGCCGTGCGCCTTGCGCCCGACGATCCGGAGGGCTATTTCCGTCTCGGCTGGGTGTATCAAGGCATGAAGCAGTACGACGAGGCCGCCGAGCAATATCGAGCCTCGCTGGCGGTCGACGAGAGCATCGCCGCGACGCACAACCGTCTCGGCTGGATCCTCTGGGCGCAGCACCAATATGCCGCGGCCGTACGAGAGTTTGACCGGGCACTGGAGCTTGATCAAAACAATGTGGAAGCCTACGTCAATCTCGCAGGCCTCGCGCGGGCGATGGGCAATTATCGGCAATCGATCGCGTACTGCCAACGCGCCCTCGAGGTCGACGACAGCTTAGTCGACTGCCAGCGGCTGATCGCATTCAACCTCCGCGATCAAGGCCGATTGGACGAGGCGATCGATCGATTGCAAAGCGTTTTGGTCGTTTCCCCTGCCGACGAGGAGGCCCGCTCCGAGCTCGCGCGCCTCCTGGCGATAAGAGGCGACCAACCGGACGTCGTGGGGCAATTGCCAGTTGATCCGCAGATGACGCCGAGATCGCAGATCATGCGAGCTCACGGAAATTGAACAAGGAGGAAACGGAGCCAACAGAGGTTTTTCTCCGTGAACTCAGTTGCCTCCTGTTCCAGCTTGCCTTTGGTCCCGCGAACATCGCCTCCTTGTATCCGTGGCCTTCGCGAAAACCCGTGCTCAAAATCCTCGTTTTCTGACAAGATTTGAAACGTTTCCAAAGAGGCGCAGAACACGCAGAGAAACGCGGCCGAGGGCCGTCTTGTCCGGCTCGCCAAATCGCCACTGCGTTGACGTTTCTTGACGGTGCGTCTGCTGCTGGGCTATATACCGGAATTCCCGGGATCCAAGCGGTTCGCCATTCGTGGCGGCGGATCGCGCGGTCCGATTCCAACCGGAATGGTCCTCTGCATGATCTCCGTGCGTCTGCCGGACGGTTCGCTCAAAGAATTTCCCGACGACAGCTCCAGTCTCGACGTCGCGCAAAACATCGGACCGCGGCTGGCCCAGGCCGTCCTGGCGGCCAAGGCGAACGGCACGATCGTCGATTCGACGCGGCCTCTCAAGGAAGTGGCCGACGTCAATCAGCCGGTCGATTTGCGGCTGTTGACCGATCGCGACCCCGAAGCCCTCGGCGTGCTGCGGCATTCGTGTGCCCATGTGATGGCACGGGCCGTCATGCGGCTCTTTCCCGGAGGTGAACCTGGCCTTCGGTCCGACGCTCGCCAACGGCTTCTATTACGACTTCGATTGCCCGCACAAGCTCAGCGAGGAGGATTTCGCCCGGATCGAAGAGGAGATGCGGAGGATCGTCAAGGACGCCGAGCCCTTCGAGCGATTCGTCCTCGACCGCCGGGAGGCCCGCGAGTTCTGCGAAGGACTACGCCAGAAACTCAAGGTCGAGCACATCGACACCGGGCTGGCCGAGCATCCGACGGTCAGCTTTTATCGGCAAGGCGAGTTCGTCGACCTGTGCCGCGGGCCGCACATCCCCGACGCCGGCCGCATCAAGGCGTTCAAGCTGCTCTCGGTCGCCGGCTCGTACTGGAAGGGGAATGCCGCCAACGCGCAGTTGCAGCGGCTCTACGGCACGGCCTTCTTCAAGAAGGAAGAGCTGGAGGCGTATCTTCAGCAAGTCGAAGAGGCCAAACGCCGCGACCACCGCGTGCTGGGGAAGAAGCTGGGCCTCTTCACGATCACCAACGACGTGGGCCAGGGGCTCTGTCTCGTGGATGCCCAAGGGGGCGACCGTCCGGTCGCTTTTGGAAGAGTTCATCAAGAAGGAGCTTTTGAACCGCGGCTACCAGCCCGTCTACTCGCCCCACATCGGCCGCGTCGAGATGTACGAGACGAGCGGCCATTTCCCCTATTACCGCGAGTCCCAGTTCACGCCGATGTTCGGACACGACGCCGGCCAGCTTGTCGACGTCTGGGTGCGCCGCTTGACCGCCGGCACGCTTGAGTCCTGAGGAAGAAAAGAAGCTCGTTGCCGCGGCCGTCGTCCTGGGGGCCAGATTTCGACGGCTATCACGGCCGCCGCCGGTGCGACCGAGAAGATCGAGATCCTCCGCCGCTGGGAGCACAGCCAAGAGCGTTATCTGCTCAAGCCGATGAACTGTCCCGCATCACATCCAGATCTACAAAGCCGAGCCGCGGAGTTACCGCGACCTGCCCGTGCGGCTGGCCGAGTTCGGCACGGTCTATCGGCACGAGCAATCGGGCGAGCTGAACGGCATGCTCCGCGTCCGCGGCCTCACGCAGGACGACGCGCATCTCTTCTGCACGCCCGAGCAGGTCGAGGACGAGTTTCAGGCCACGCTCGATCTGGTGCAGTTCGTGCTCAAAGTCGGTCGGCCTGGAGGACTACCGCGTGCAGCTTTCGCTCCGCGATCCCAAGAGCGACAAGTACGTCGGCAGCGAAGAGAACTGGCAGAAGGCCGAGGCGGCTCTGCGGCACGTGCTGGACAATTCCGGGCAGTCCTTTGTCGACTGCCATTGGGCGAGGCCGCCTTCTACGGACCGAAGGCCGACTTCATGGTCCGCGACTGCCTGGGCCGCGAATGGCAGCTCGGCACCGTGCAGCTCGACTACAACCTTCCCGAGCGGTTCCAGCTTGAATACATCGGGGCCGACAACCATGCCCATCGGCCTGTCATGATCCATCGGGCCCCGTTTGGCTCGATGGAGCGCTTCGTCGGCGTGCTTGATCGAGCACTTTGCCGGCGCGTTCCCGCTCTGGCTGGCTCCGGAGCAGGTGCGCGTTCTGCCCCTTTCGGACAAATCGCTCGACTACGCGCAAGAGGTCGAGCGCCGCTTCCGCGAAGCCGGTTTCCGCGTGCGAATCGACACGCGAAACTCGAAGGTCCAGGCCAAAATCCGCGACGCACAGCTCGAGCTGGTCCCCTACATGCTGGTCGTCGGCCCCAAAGAGGCCGAACAAGACGCCGTCGCCCTCCGCGACCGCATCGACGGCGACCTGGGAACGATGCCGACGACCGCCGCCATCGATCGGCTGCGGGAAGAAGTCACGTCGCGCAAGAATCCGCCAAGTCGCCAAGTCGACTTTCCAAGGCGTCGACGAGGGGCAAGGCGAGCAGCACGAGTACTGACGGTCCCGCCGCGGGATCACTTCACTCGCATCAGGCCAGGGGAACACACAACCCAGGGGAACATACGACGACACGACGAGCACGACGCAGAACGGGCTCCCAGCGCCCTCCTTCGTCGTGTCCGTCGTGTCGCCGTGGTTTTAATTCCTTGCTTGGCCCTGTCGGCTCTGATGAGCGGGCCGGTTAGTACATGTCCTCGGCCTCGCCGCCTCCGCCCTTCTTATCTTCTTCTTGGGCTTCTCGGCGATGAGTGCGTCGCTGGTGAGAAGCAGCGTGGAGACGCTGGCGGCGTTCTGGAGGGCACTCCGCGTCACCTTGGTCGGATCGATGATCCCCGTCTTGACGAGATCCTCGAATTCGCCGGTGGCCGCGTTGTAGCCCATGTTCCCCTTCAGCTCCGAGACCTTTTCGCAGATTACGCCGCCGTCGACGCCGGCGTTGTCGGCGATCTGGGTCAGGGGGCGCGGGACGCCCGCAGGATGATGTTGTAGCCGGTCTCGGCGTCATCCGTGGCGTGCTTGGGCTTGAGCGCCGTCGCCGCCCGCAAAAGGGCGACGCCGCCGCCGGGGAGGATCCCCTCTTCGACCGCCGCACGGGTCGCGTGCAGCGCGTCCTCGACGCGAGCTTTCTTCTCCTTCATTTCACTCTCGGTGGCTGCCCCGACGTTGATCTGGGCCACGCCGCCGGAGAGCTTGGCGATCCGCTCTTCGAGCTTCTCGCGGTCATAATCGCTGGTCGAGCCTTCCAGCTCCTTGCGGATCTGGTCGATGCGGGCCTTGAGGTCGGCCGTCTTGCCCGCCCCTTCGATGATCGTGGTGTTGTCCTTGTCGACGACGATCTTCTTGGCGCGCCCCAGGTCGGAGAGCTGGACGTTTTCAAGCTGGATGCCTAAGTCCTCGAAGATCGCCTGGCCTCCCACCATGATGGCAATGTCCTGCAACATGGCTTTGCGGCGGTCGCCGTAGCCGGGAGCCTTGACCGCACACACCTTGAACGTGCCGCGGAGCTTGTTGATCACCAGCGTGGCGAGCGCCTCGCCTTCGACTTCCTCGGCAATCAGGAGCAGGGGCTTGCCGGCGTTGACGACCCGCTCGAGGACCGGGACCAGGTCCTTGACGCTGCTGATTTTCTTCTCGTGAACGAGAACATAGGCGTCCTCGAGGACGCACTCCATCGCCTGCGGATCGGTGACGAAGTAGGGGGAGAGATAACCGCGATCAAACTGCATCCCCTCGACAACCTCGAAGTCGGTCTTGAGGCTCTTGCCTTCCTCGACGGTGATCACGCCGTCCTTGCCGACCTTGTCCATGGCGTCGGCCAGGATGTTGCCGATCTCGACGTCGCCGTTGGCCGCGACGGTGCCCACCTGTGCAATTGCTTTCTTCGTTTTGCACTCGATGGACATTTTCTTCAGCTCGGCCACGATATCTTCGACGGCCTTATCCATGCCGCGCTTCAACTCGACGGGGTTGACGCCGGCAACGACGGCCCGCTGGCCCTCGTTATAGATCGCTTCGGCGAGAATGGTGGCGGTGGTCGTTCCGTCGCCGGCGATGTCGGACGTCTTGCTGGCGACTTCGCGCACCATGCGGGCGCCCATGTCTTCAAACTTGTCGGGCAGCTCGATTTCGCGGGCGACGGTCACGCCGTCCTTCGTGACGGTCGGGGAGCCGAAACTCTTCTCCAAAATCACGTTGCGCCCCCGAGGCCCCAGAGTGACGCGCACGGCGCGGGCCAGCTTGCTGACCCCGCGACGCATCGCTTCTTGGGCCTCTTGATCAAAGGCAATCATCTTCGCCATTGGATTCCCTCTCCTCGAGTTCGTTCGTGACTGAATGCCGCTTTTTCGAGATGCCGCTTTCGAAGCGGGCCGGCAACAATAAGTGTTACGAGCCGCCGGGTTGATCCCGGCGGTCCGGTGGGATAAACCCGCCGGCTCGTTCGTTAGAACGTTGCCAGGATGTCGCTCTCGCGGAGCAGCAGATATTCCTCTTCGCCGATCTTGATCTCGTCGCCGCCGTAGGAGTTGAAGATCACATCGTCCCCCTCCTTAACGGTCAAAGCAACCCGCGTCCCGTCGTCGCGCACGTAACCATCACCCACGGCAATCACCTCGCCTTTTTGAGGCTTGTCCTTGGCCGTGTCGGGCAGAACGATTCCCCCCTTGGTCTTGGCCAGCGCGTCCGCTCGCTTGAGCACGACCCGATCGCCCAGGGGAACGATTCGGACGGCGGTCTTTTCTTTGGCGGCTTTTTTCGTCGTTGTCGTCATCAACTTCTCCTTCGGTGGCAACCGGCGACCCGAACTCACTTCGTCGCCCAGCTCATTTGGCAAGAATGCAGCGGGTAGAACGCTCCCTATCCCCCGCTTTGCGAACAGCGTGCCTAACCCAGGGCAAATCGTAAATCAATATATGCACACGATTTGTGGATGACCCTGCAAGAATGCCACCTGCCAATTCGGGCGAGCGAGCGAGCGCTACCGAAATTCGCTCTGCCGTATTGGCAGCAAGTGAAACGCCGGGCTTTCACATCGCCTCTTTGATGCCGAACGAAGCAGCAGCCAGTTCACCGGAAATCCAGTTCACTGGAAACCCAGTTTATCGGAAACGACGTGCAGAAGCCGCAGAGCATGGCTGTTCCGGCAGGTCAGTCGTCTTGATGGTCAACGGCGGCTCGGTTAGCCTGGGTTCTGTTGAAAGCCTGCCGCTCCCCCGACGAGATCCGCAATGGCCCCTCTGCAAAACCGCATCTCCTCCCTGGACCAGTTCCGCGGCTACACGGTCGCCGGAATGTTTTTGGTCAATTATTTGGGCGGATTCTGGGCGTGCCCGTTTGTCTTACGTCATCACAACACCTACTGCAGCTACGCCGACACCATCATGCCGGGGTTTTTCTTCGCGGTCGGGTTCGCGATGCGGCTGAGTTTCGGCCGCCGGGAGATGCAGCAGGGCCTGCCGACGGCGTATTGGCACATGGTCAAACGCCTGCTCGGGCTGGCGCTTGTCGCAATTTTCATCTCGTACCAGGGAAGCCCGGAGCTCGGCAAGTTGCCCTTCGATTGGCACAGCATGAAGCAGATCGGCGTGTGGGTGCGCTTCACGATTCCTTGAAACGGGAATGGTTCCAGACGCTGATGCACATCGCGGTGACTTCGCTTTGGATCTTACCCGTGCTGCGGCTTGGGCCCCTCTGGCGGATTCTGTACATGATCGTGTCGGCGGCGATTCATGTCGGGTTGTCTTCGTACTTTTACTTTTATTGGGTCAACGGCGGGTTGAACGCTCATCCGACACAACCCTCCGGCATTGATGGCGGACCGCTGGGATTCTTGACGTGGACGATCCCCACGATGGTCGGGACGCTCGCCTGTGATGCCGTGATGAATCCCCGCAGCCGCGCCGCTTTGCTCAGCCATCTCTTCATCTGGGTGCTGTCTTGATGGCGTTCGGATGGGTCCTCTCTTGCGGAACGCACATGTACGACGTGCCGGCGGACCAGGTCGCCCAGTTGAAGTCGGAAAAACTGGCGAAAAATCCGGTGATCCCGTCACACGAGCAATTCGACCCCTGGTGGAACAACGTGAAGAAAGGAAAATGGGCCGACGCTCTGGCTGAGCCGCCCTTCGTTCCTCCCCCTCACAGTCACGATGCGGACACGGGAAAAGTGAACCAGGAAGGCCTGCGCAAAACCGACGACAAGAGCGACCTCTCCCGTAAATTGAACTATTGGATGATGAGCCAGCGGGCCGGGACGATTTCGTATCTCACGTTCGGCGCCGGCTTTTCGCTGGCCGTTTACGGCTTGTTTTATATTCTGGCCGACATGATCGGTTTCAAAGTGGGCGTCTTTCGCACGCTGGGGACCAACGCGCTGTTCGGCTATGTGCTGCACGACTTCGTGGGCGACGCCGTCAAAAAGTTCGTGCCCAACGACGTTCCGGCAGTTGTGATGTGGATTTCCTTCGCCTTTTTCTTCTTCATCTCCTGGCTTTTCATCCGCAGCCTGGAAAAGAGGAATATCTACATCAAGCTGTGAGACGAGGGGTGAGGACTGTCACGCGAGTGTGCTTGCCTGTTGCCTTCTCTCTCGATCCGGTTGTAGCGGTTCTGCCGACGGGAACGGCATCGCCGGCTCCAGGGCCCGTTCCGCGCAGCTCAAGCGGGGTGCGGGATTTTCCGGTCGTTCGGGGCGAACCGGGCACAGCTGACGTCCTCGCGGGGTGCAGCCGATACCCTGAACATGCTCGACTTTGTCACTCAAGAGCTTATCGGCAGCGACGAGTGGCGACGCGTGCTCGAGGCCTACCAGAGTCCTCAAAGACAGCCGGATCAGGGAGATCTGCCGGACGACCGGTGGCTGCCCCGAGTGGCGGGACTCCAAGGCGTCGATTCGGCCCATCTTTCAGGATTGCACGGCAAGCTCATCGCCCTGGGCTTCTTGAAATTCGAGATTTCAGGCAAGTCCGGCATGCAGTACCAGCTCACCCCCCTCGGCCGCGAGACGCTCGACCACGGGCTCGGGGCAAATGCGGAATTGGAGTAGGGTCAGGCGCACAGGCCAAAGGTCAGCCTGACCCCAAGTCCCTCGACCGGCCCTCGCTGGTCGTACCGCTGAGCGCTTCGGCTCAGCCGTGCTCTGCGAGAAGTCATTTTGGACAGAACACATACAGGGAAATCCACAACGAGCACGATTGTTAACGGCCTCGTCCACTTGGCCTCGGCTGAGTCTTCATCGCGGTTCCATTCCGAGTCAACACCCACAGATCATCGCTATGCCATAGAACCTCGCTAAACCAGCGTTGTGCGAGCGAGACAAACTGCTTGTCGAGCGTCCGGATCAGCAAGACGTCGATATATTGCTCATGGTCGGAAAGAAACTCCCGGACGTGGACGCGATCATCGTTGCGCGTCAGATCGAGAGATTGAAGTTCCGGAACGAGCGAAAGCAACGTCTGCGGATAGGCGGGCTGCAGTTTAACAGGGAAGTAGTAATGGGCCGCCTCGTAGTTGCTGATTAAAATGCCGCCACTCCACAAGGCAACGTAAGCGTCGCTGTGGAGCAGAGGATCAGCCTGGAAGCGTATGTTCCGGCTCGTGCCCATCTGGAAAATGCGCTGGTTCGGAGGAATGGTCGCGGCTGCATCGTGCACTTCGCGCAATTCGCGATTGGCGGTCGCGGCGTAGTCCCAAATCGCGGCCGTGTGCAAGGCGAAACCCGCGGCGACGAGAAGACTGGTCCCGACGGTCAACACGCGTCCCACGTCAAAGCGGACGTAGACAATGAGCATTGTGAGCGAGAGCAGCATGACGCGGAAAGGTAGGAAGGTGCCGTTGCGAGGTGTGCCGTCGGGGATGAACATGGCCATGATCACGCCGCCAAATCCCAGGACGAACCAACCGAGGCGCCGATAGTCCCTCGATCGAACCTCGACGGCCACAGTTCCGAGCGCCTGCATAACGGCGGCCGAAGACATCAGCACAAACGGGATTCGGGCGAGCGCGATGTAGGCGACATCAGGTGCCGAGAGAGCACTGGCCGGCTCGGTGTCTGCCGATCCGATCCCAGTGAATGGGACCGAGCGCCTCATCAGGCCGATGCAATCAGCCCGTGCCAGCAACTTCAACCAGGACCTCACTCCGGTTGGATGAAATCCCCGTAGATGATTCCAATCGACTTCGAATCGGCCCCCGTGCGCGGTGCTCAAGCTCAAGTAAATCAGCAAGCAGGGCGCAGCCGCAAACAGAATTGCTGCGGTCCACGAGAGACGGTGCGCGCTCCCTGCACCGTTCCCATCAGCGACAGTGCGCCCACCGCTCCCACAGCAAACGCCCACGGGACCAGGTGGCAGAAAAAGGTAAACGTCAAGAGGCCGGCAATCGCCAGCGAATTGAGCGGATCAAGTCGCTCGCGATAGCGCTCATAGAGAGCGATCACTCCGATCGCGGCCGCGGTGCCAAGGGAGAAACTCTCGAACCCCATTGCCCAAGCGCGGCCGGTCGACAGACAGCTTACGAGCGCCGCGGTCCAGAGTACCCCGCCCGACCTGCCAACCTGACGTCGGAGCCACAGGATGGCCAAAATCGGCGCAACGCCCGTAATGGTCAGAATGACGCGCGGGACAAGCGAAAGCGAAAGAACCTTTAAGAGGCCCATCACCAGGAGCGGGCCGGCCCAATTTGGCAGCGGCCTCCAGGCGACTTCGTAGACGGCGACGCTGGAACCGTGGCCCGCCAGAGACTCGTTCACGACGGAAGCGTTGTACACGTGAGACGGGCCGTCTTGCGAGGCAACGAGCGGCCACCACCAGAAAGGCAGTACGAGCAGCAGGAAGCCGCCGACGGCAATGAGCAATCGCTGATTCTCGTTGAAACGCACGAATCGCGCCAATCCGATATCGCCGCTGATTGCCGACCGTGCCGTCATAACCTGGGACTTCCCAGATACCTTTCGTACCGACCGCAACGACGACTAGTGACGCGATAATGATCGGCTGCAACAGTCTCGGATATTCCGACGGATTCTATTCGAGATCGGCGTCCTGAATGATGACGATGTCTCCGCGCGTGTGCTTGCACCCCGTCTTCAGTGCGCTTCCCTTCCCCTGGTTGACATCGCAGAGGTGAATCGAAAACCTGTTGAGCGGATCGTCGTCCCCGTTGACCGCCAAATCTTGCAGGATGCCGCGGGTTCCATCCTGGCTGCAATCGTCGACCAGGATCAATTCCTTGCGGATCGGCACCGCGGAGACGCGCCCGACTAGATCCCGTACCCAAGCTGCCGGCACCCGGCCTCGCCGAGAGTCCGGCGATGAAATTGATACCACTCGCCCGAGTGCGGCCGCAGCTCGTTCGACATCGTATCCGTGGATGCGGTGCCTATTCGTTCGGCCGTCGGCTGAAAAAACGCATCTCGCAGTTAATCCCGGCCTGCCTTTGCTGTCGCGTCGCAGAGTCCTTTCCGGCGGCGCGGATCCGCATAATGGTAGCGCTACCGCCACGCGATCGCAACGGAAGCCACAGGCACGTTGCCGGCGCCGCGCCCTTGAAACGGAGTAGGGATCAGGGTGAGCGTGGCCCCTAGCCTCTTGCCCCTATTCCCTCTTCAGCTCACTGCCTGACCCAATTCGGGTCCCAGCCGGCGACGACGGCGTCCGGCGCTAATACGAAGACCTCGACGCGGCGATTTTTGCGGCGAGAAGATTCGTCCTTGTTGTCGGCCACCGGTTGGAACATGCTGTAGCCCGCCGCGCCCAGGCGCGGTTCCTTAAGTCCATCGTGGGCCAGCTCGAGCACGACCGCGTCGGCGCGGTCGGTCGACAGATTCCAATTCGTCGGATGATGGGAGCGCGTGTTCTCCTTGCTGATCGGCTTGTCATCGGTGTGCCCGACGATGAGGACGTTCAGCCGCCGGGCGTCGCCGTCGTTCATGATCGCGGCAAACTCACGCAACAACTTCCGGCCATCGTCCCGCAGATCGGAGCTACCCGACGCAAAGAGGATGTCGTTGTTGAACTTGCTGACTCCGGTATGCGGATCGAATTCAAACTGTGGATATTTCTGTTGGAGTCTCTTGAACCGTTCCGTCGCCTCCGGCGAGAGCGGGCTGGGCTGACTCCGCTGACGGTCCAAGAGGGCGATATAGCGCTGCTGGAGCTGGCCGCGCTCGGCATTCAAATTGTCGAGGCGCTGATTGGCGGCGGTCAACGCTTGTTGGAGCTGCCGCGACGACATCATGGACTGGGAGTTCGCCGCGGCGAGCATCTGGTTTTGCTGGTAGAGCTGGCAGGCCTGCATCTGTGAGGCGCGCATTTGCTCGCACAGGCAACAGCAGCAGCCGGGAAGGCCAAGCACGAACGCGACGAGCGCGCCCAATTTCAAAATCCCAGCCGGGGCCGGCATGAAATGGCTCCTTGTGCGGATTGCTGCCGCAACGAACAGGGCGCGATCACCGCGGCGCGCGGATCGCGTAACAGGGAATTCGAACGGGGAATTCGAGTTAAAGGCGGTCGACTTCGAGGGGATTCGAGTTGTTGGCAGCAGAGAGGGAGAGAGAGGTTCGGAGCTCTTGCCGAAGTGAGCCGCGAAAGGGCTCAAGGCGATCGGCAGGGAGCGAAGGTCGGCAGGTTATAGCGGACCTGCCCGGTCGTGCCAAGACGAGTTCGGCGATTTGTCGCCAGCCGGCCCGGTGCCCCAATCGGATGTCAACCTAGAGGCCACGTTCTTCCTGGATCACGTAGTGGCCGTCACTTGCAGTCGCCTTCGCTTGGTACATCCCCCGGTCGGCCCGAGCAAGCAAGCCCGAAAGCGACACAGGGAGCAATCCGGGAAGCGAATTCTCGCTCCGTTGGGCAATTGCAATGCCGATGCTTGCCGAAACGCGGATCTCGTCCTCGCCGAGGGCGATTGGTGTATTGACGGTCGCCACAATCCGGTCGGCCAATCCGGCCGCCTCCTGCGCGTCGACAAGGCCGTCCGCGAGAACTACGAACTCGTCCCCGCCGTAGCGAACGACGACGTCGCCTGCGCGGAGGCATTTGGCCAGGCGCTCGGCGACGATCTTAAGAACGGCATCGCCAGCCAAGTGGCCTCGTTCATCGTTGATTTGTTTGAAACGATTGAGGTCGATGAGGAACAGGGCGAGCCGCCCGTTGTACGGTCCCGATCGAGAAGCGGCCACTTGCAGCCGGCTTTCCAACACGGCGCGGTTCGGCAGACCGGTCAACGGGTCCAGATGCGTGGGGAAGGCCCAAAGACGTTCAAGGCATTTTCGTTCGGTCGCATCGCGTCCGACGAGCACGATCAGGCTTCGGCGCTTTCCCTGGAACTGCCGAACCGTCGCCTCGATCGGAAATTCAGAACCGTCCCGCCGGCACAACGCGGTGAGTTCGGCGACCACCGCGGCTGGCTCGGCCTCCGACTGGCGAATGGCCGACGCGAGCGCGTCGCGCCCATCCAGCGCAATGACCTCGGGGAGCTCCATCGTCAAGAGCTCCCGCCTGGAATAGCCCAGCGCCGTGCAGGCCGCCTCGTTGACATCGACGAATCGCAGAACATCGGCTTTGAAGAAAAGGACGATGTCGGACGCCAGGTTCAGGACGGCCCGAACCATCTTGGGCGAGGGGGTCGAAGCGTCGTCTTCCCTTCGCGGCGTTCGCCTCGATTGTGTTGAACAAGACTCGGCCACCCCGTCGGTCCGCTTCTAAAGGATTGCGTTGAAATCGTTCCGCCACCACGAGGTCGTGCAGAAACTGTCGTGCAACAAGCCGGCAGGCTTACGACCGAGCCGCCGGAATAACCCGGCGGCTCGTACAGAGCCTTTTGCTGGGTCGGCTAGCTTTTCACTTCGGTGAGCAGAGGGCGGGCGCGGTACTCGTGCTGGATCCAGCGGAACGTCTTCTCCATTCCGTCCCGGAGCCGGATGCTCGGTTCCCAGCCGAGGAGCGCCTGAATCCGCGTGTTGTCGCTGTTGCGGCCGTTGACCCCCTTCGGAGCGCTGAGGAGATACTTGCGTTCGAGCTTGATGCCGGCGATGTCCTCGACGATGTCGACGAGCCCGTTGATCGTCACCAGCTCGCTCGAACCGAGGTTCATCGGCTCTTCGATGTCGCTGTGCAGGATGCGGTTGATCCCCGAGATGCAGTCATCGATGTACATGAAGCTCCGCGTCTGGTTGCCGTCGCCCCAAATCTCGATCTCGTGACCGGCCGGTCTCGATCGCGTGGATGACCTTGCGGCAAACGGCGGCCGGTGCCTTTTCTCGACCCCCGTCCCAGGTGCCGTGCGGACCGTACACGTTGTGGAACCGCGCGACCCGCGTGCAGCAGGCCAAAGTCCTCGCGGAAATGCCGGCACATCCGCTCCGAGAAGAGTTTTTCCCAACCGTAGCCGTCTTCGGGCATCGCCGGATAGGCGTCCTCTTCCTTCAGCGGAATGACGTCGGGGCTGCGCTGCTTGTCGGCGTTATAGACGCAGGCCGAACTGGCGTAGAAGTATCGCTCGACTTCGGCTTCGCGGGCCGCCATCAACAGGTGCGTATTGATCAAGACCGACAGCATGCACAGGGCCTTGTTGTTCTCGATGAAGCCCATGCCACCCATGTCGGCCGCCAGGTTATAGACGGTCGTGGCCCCTTCGCAGGCCGCGCGGCAAGCGTCCAAGTCCTTCAAGTCGGCGACGACGTTGTCCGTCTCGTCGAAGACCTGATACCAGTCGTCCAAGGGCTTGATGTCGACGGACCGGATTCTCCAGTAGTTTTGACGCCGCAACTCGGCAATCAGGTGGCCTCCGATGAATCCACCACCTCCGGCGACGACAATCAGATCATCATTCATAGTTTGCTCTCTTCTCAATTCTGGTTTGTCGAGGGAATCCCTCGGAGCCACATGCGTCCCCACTGGAACAGGAATTTCTGAATGAACAGGGTGTTGGTCACGAGGTAGCGCCGCCAGAGGCGGCGCGGCTCCTGAATGAGACGGTAGACCCATTCGAGCCCTCGCCGCTGCATCCAGACCGGAGCGACCTTCTTACGGCCGGCGTGGAAATCAAACGCGGCCCCCACGCACACCTGCACGCCGCGGATGCGGTCGCGATGGTCTGCGGCGAAGTGGTCTTGTTTCGGACAGCCCAATCCGATGAAGACGATCCCGGCGTCGCTGTCGTTGATCCGGCGCACCATCTCCTCGTCCTCATTGGCCGACAGCTTGCGAAACGGCGGCGATTCGGCCCCGGCGATGATCAAACCGTCATAGCGCCGCGTGAGGTTCGCGCACAGGTCGTCGATGACCTCCGGTGAGCTGCCGTAAAGGTAGATCGGTATGCCTTCCGTCGCGGCACGCTCACACAGCCGCAACATCAACTCGGGTCCGCAGACGCGGTCCGGCAGTCGGGCATCGTACAGGCGGTTGAGCGCCCAGCGAACGGGCTGGCCGTCGGGGGCGATGACATCGAAGTCGTTGACCTTGCGGAGCAACTCGCGGTCCCTGCTGGACGTGACGATGGCGTGGACGGCGTGAAGCGAGACGACGGCCGGCTGCTCAGCGCGGACTGCGGCGACGATTGAGTCGCAGACTTCGTCATAAGTCGTCGCGCTCACCCGGACGCCAAACAGATCGCATCTTCGTGGCCAGGCGTTTGGGGGGGTGTCGAAGGGGGCGTCGGATCGTCTCGGCGACAATTGAAGCTGGTCAAGCACGATTGCAGACTCGTCTACTTTGTGAGGGCCCATCCTCCCGAAGGAGGCTCAGCGGCGTCCGCGACTCCGCTTTCGAGGTTCCATCTTCCCGCCGACGCCGAGCGAGAGATACAGACGTTGTGGCGATGCTCAGGTGGGGATAGGGTGAGGCAACCGCCCCTCGAGGACTGCAAAGCGCTCTGCGGCGAGGCTACGACGGTAACTGGAATTCGCCCGATCGCAGCCATTTCGCCCGCAGCAGGGTCCAGATGTCGGCCGCCAGCTTGTCCGTCACGTACCGGTAGGGAAGCCATCCATAACCGTCCATGCCCCAGGTCGGTCCCCACGAGTTGCGGACCAGCAGCGCCCCTTTCTCCGACCGGATCCGTGTCTCATCGTCGTAGCCGACGGCGACGACGGCCTGGCCGGTCCGAATCGAATCGAATTGCGTGGGAAACGGGATTTCGGGCTCATTGGTCAGCGAGCTCGGCACTCCAAAACCCAGCGCGCAGACAAATCCGGCGGCCAGGAACGTTTTGAGCGTTTCCAGGTTTTCGGGGCCGGATTGCCTTGCCCCGTCGAGCCGCACATACCGGAGATAGCGAAATTGCGACTCAAATCCGTAGACAAATGGATCGGGAATTTGGTCGATCGCAGCCGGATCGTACGGCCAGTGCCGTTCGGGAGGCAGGCCGAATTTCACCGCCGCTTTGAGGGTCGTTCGCAGACTTCCCGCGGCCCGTCCGCCGTTGCCCCCCGCGAGACGTCGCGAGTTTCCATGGAGGAACAGCCGGGAGGGGGTGATCACCTCGCCGCTTGACCGGCGCTGAAAATATTGGATCAGCCCGATGCAGGCGTGGGCGGAGCTCGTGGCAAGCTCCTGCTGATCTTGCACGGGCAGGCAATACTCGCGCCAGTCCACGCGCTCGGGACGAGCCTGTTTGTCCTTCGGGGGCTGGAGGGTCGCAAGCAGCCGCCGCGCGACGGAATGTTGCGGTGTGAAATCCCGATGGTCAGGAAGGTCGCGATACCACCCATAATCCAAGAGTTCGGCGACAACCATTGATCACACTCGGGGTGGCCTGACTTCGCTGACCTCGCGCGATCTGCACGCCTCGCTAAAGAGCGTTCACCTTGAGACGAGCAGCTTGAGTCGAAACGGATCAAAACACGCCAGACGGAAACGGAAGGACCCTGGCGGCTCTTCACGAGAACCGGAAGACCGAATTCGGGACATGCATTCCGGCGTGTCCCGGCACTGATAGGTTCTCAGTGTAGGTGCGAGATCCCCTGAGCAATAGAGACGGTCGAGTGGTGAGCGGGTGGCACTCTCCGCCTCAACCCCGGTTGATCTTCCCGGCCATTCGAGACCGTTTTGGGAGTTTTTTGGGGTTTTTGGGGGCGTAAAAAAAGGGGGCAAAGACCCCAAAAAACTCCGGAGCACGCCCTGGGCAGCAAGTTTGGCAGGAACCGGACCGCGCCCGGCGAGTTCCAGGTCCGCCCCACTTTGCCGCTCGCCGCGAGTTTCGATACAACCGCTGTACCATTGGTCCTGAAAGGATGGCGACGTTCGTGCATAATGGGGTTGGGCATCACGCGTTGGATCACGACACCGTGAAGTTGAGGGCGTCGGTCGTCACCCAACTTTCACCAAATCGCATGATTCCGGCTCTCTAGCCGCCGGTTAGACTCGAACAGGGCGTGCTCGCGAGTTATGAGCCACGAGAAAAGGGTGTGGATGCAGCCGGCATGGTCCGCCTCGACCAAAAGGACCGCCTCGACCAAAAGGATCAGCCTCGTTCCAGCGGTCCGCCCCGGGACTTGAGAGTGGATTTTAGCCTCATCTTCGAAAACGTCGGCACCAGGGACGGAATCGGCGACAATGAGCCGCACCGGCTGCTGCTGGAGGCCGTGCGCTTCGCCGGCGAGCATGATTTCTGTGCGGTCTGGCTTCCCGAGCAAGCCATCGGCGGCTCCGACAGTCTCACTGTACATTCGCCCAGGAGCGATAAGCATCTCGGCGCGGCCACGAACCGCATTGCCATCCGTGCGGCAAGCGGCGTCCTCCCGCTGTCCGCACCGGTCGAACCTGGATCGCCCGTTTGGGTCGCGGTGGGCAACGACTCGGACGATTTCAAAGCGGCCGGCCGGTTTGGGGCGAGGGTCTTGTCGCACCTACTGGGCCGTTCGATCGAATCCCTCGCAAAAGACATTGCGCTTTACCGCCGAACATGGGCCGAATCGGGCCATGCCGGAGAGGGATATGTCACTGTGGTGGCGCCGACGCTGGTGGGCGACAACGAGGCCGTCATCAAACAAGCGGCCCGCGAGGCGATGAAAGCCCGCCTGCGGGAGGATGTCTCCCTCCTGCGCGAAGCCGCGTGGGACTTCCCGGACTTCGCGAAGGCGTCGGACGAACAAGGGGCCACGCTCGACGAATTTCTCTCGACCCGTTCCGGCGAGCAACTTGAGGCGCTGCTGCATTTCAGTGCGGAACGATATGTCGCGACGAGCGGACTCTTCGGCGGCCAATTCCGCTGTTTGGCACTGGTCGAGCGGTTGAAACAAATCGGCGTCGACGAGATCGGCTGTCTGATCGACTTCGGATGGCCGGCGTCCGCCACGCTTCGAACATCTGCCCGCTCTCAACAACCTGCGACTGGCCTCGAATCCGCGTAAAATAGCCGGAACCGACACAAGCGGCGACGACACCGCGGCAAGCACCGCACGCTCGATCCTCAACGCTGCCCATGCCAGTCGCAAAGCCGCCGCTCGGACCTGGTCGCACCGAGACGCAGAAAAAAATGGCCGTGTTGTGGGAAAAGCTTCTCGACGTGCCGGAAGTCGATCTCAGCGATAACTTCTTCGACCTGGGCGGACATTCGCTATTGGCCGCACGTGCCGTCAGCGAGATCGATCGAACGTTCGGAGCCCGCTTGCCGTTGAAAACCCTGATGGTCAGCTCGCTTAGCCAGGTGGCTTCGGAGATCGACCGCCTCGCCGCCGACCGCCTCGCTGCCGACCAGGGGAACGATACGGGCCGGATGCGTCGCCCAAGAGTGAAAATCCCAACGTCGGGCGCCTCGTCGAGTTGGTTCAAGAACACGCGGAACGGCGACCGATTTCAAGACGGGGGAACCCGTGCTGAATGAGCTGGCCAAAGCCCGGCACAGCCCTCACACCGGAGACGCCTTTTGCCAGAAGTCAGGTGAAGGCACCGCTTTCGGAGAGCGCGATGCCATCCTTGATGCAAACCCGCGTTCGCCCCCTTTTTTTCAATGGCGAGCCGCAACGCCTCTTTGGCGTCTATTACGAGCCCGCGGGGACCGATGTGCCGGGTCGCCCGTTCTGATTTGCCCGCCGATCGGCCATGAATATGTCCGGTCGTACAACGCGATCCGCAAGCTCTGCGTCCGGCTGTCGGAGAGCGGTTTTGCCGTTCTGAAGTTCGACTACTGCGGGTTGGGCGATTCCTACGGCGACGGCTCCGAAGTCCACGTTGGGGAGTGGCGCGACAACATTCGTGCTGCCGCTTCGGAGCTTTGTCGAAAGTCGGGGCAAACGGAGATCACGGTTATCGGCTTGCGTTTGGGCGCCGCGTTGGCCGCGGGAATCCGGCTTGAGGGGGCGATTGCTCGGAGCCTGGTGCTGTGGGACCCGATCGTCGATGGAGCCGCTTACGTGGCCGAGCTGCGACAACTCCATCGAACGTGCCTGGTCGACACGCTTCGTTTCCGCAAACCGCAGCCGCATCGCACGTCCGAGGGCGAGCTGCTCGGCTTCCGATGGCCGGCACGACTGCAGGAGTCGATCGTCACGTTGAACCTGCTGAATAGGCCCTTTCCCTACGAAAATTGCGTTCTGGTCACGTCGAGTCAAGGACCTGAGTACGAAGCGTTCACGCACAGCCTCAACCGCAACACGAAGGGGCGGTTTACCCGCGAATTCGTGGCGGAACCGGCCGGCTGGGACGACTATCGCCAGGTCGAGTCGGCTCTGACCGCCAATCGGACGGTTGCGGCCATCAGCGTCAAAGATTGCAAACGGATTTGTATGAACGAGACGACAGTCTGTCTTGGTCCAAACGGCAGCCTTGTCGGCGTCTACACCGAACCGGCGCGGTGCGATCGGGCGGCGATGCGCCCGCCGTGCTCCTGTCTGAACGCCGGCATCACGCATCGATCGGGGCCCTTTCGCCTGCACGTCGAGGTTGCCCGCCGGCTGGCCTCACGCGGATATCCGTGCTTGCGTTTGGACCTGGCCGGAATTGGCGATAGCGCCGGTCGCGGCGATGACGTGTCGGAGCAGGAAGGGACTCTGGCCGACGCGCGATGGGCGATGGATTTTCTGCAATCGCAGACTGGAATCGAAGTCAGTTCGTCCTGTTCGGCCTCTGTTCGGGCGCCGACGACTCGCATCAAATTGCCGTCCGCGACGACCGCGTGGCCGGGATCGTCGCTCTGGATGCATTTGCCTATCCGAGCGTGCTCCGCCTGTCGCTCCGCCAATTCGCCCGCCTCGCCGGACAGCCGCGTCATGTGTATCAGAAAGCCATCGGCGCCCTGCGGTCGTCTCCCGGATTTGCCGGACGGTCCTGGGCCCTCCGCACTGGGCCTCAAGCGGACAGCAAGAGCGAAGAGCGATTCCAGGCCTTCCAGCGGGACTTCCCTCCCCAGGAGCAGGTCGCGGCCGAGATCGAAGCCCTGCTCGAGCGCGGCGTCCAATCGCTCTACATCTATTCGGGCGGCTACAAGTGGTACAACTATACCAGTCAGTTTTTTGATGATTTTCCCGAACGCCCGCCACGACGCGCAGGTCGACGTCGAGTACTTCCGCGACGCGGACCACACCTACCTGTTGCTGGCCGACCGCGATCGGCTGATCAACCGGGTCGCGACGTGGATGGCGTCCCATTTTCCGCGGTGGTCGCCTCCGAACTCCGCCCCCCGATGCTAAGGCAACTGATCTCGCAGGATCTTGCCTGCCGGCGATCGCGGCAGCGAATCGACCGGAATGATTCGCTCGGGGCACTTGTAGTAAACCAAATTCCGCTCGCAGTGCGCCTGGATGGCGGACGCGCTCCACTTGCGGGTCGCTCACGACTGCCGCCTTGACGAACTGGCCCGCCATTTCGCCGACGACCGGCGTAGACCTTCACTTCGCGAACGCCCGGCAACGAGGCGATCACCTCCTCGACCTCGCACGGAATGACCTTTGAACCCTCCACGTTGATCACGTCGGATTCCCGCCCCATCAGCTGGATGTGCCGTCGGAGTCGATCGAAGCCAGGTCCCCCGTGTCGAACCAGCCGTCGGTCAGCATCGATTCGTCGATCGCGCCTTGTCCCGAGATAACCGGCCATCATGGAGGAAGAACGGATCAAGCAAGCGTCCCACGCCGGCGGGCGCACCGCTGGGCTCGGCAGTCGGCGCGCGATTTGCGTCGTCGACGCCGCGCATGGCCGGCCCGACCTGGCCGGTCAACAGGCGCGGCCCGCCCGCCGCGGCGACCGCGATTCCGCCCGTTTCCGTCGTTCCGTAAAAGGCCGCACCGTGATGCCGGTCTTTTCGCGAAAACGCGTTGGCGGTCCGTTCCGGCAAGGGCGATCCCGCGGTCAGCACGCACTCGCAACCGAGTCCCAGTTCCTAGCGCCTCATCGAGCAAGAGCACGTCGAGCATGGCCGGGACGGCCGGAAAAATCGTCATCGCGGCCGCTGGCCAACGCCTCCACCGCCAACGTCGCTTGAAAGTTCCGCATCGAAACGACGTGGGCCCCGCTGAAGCAGGGGGACCATGACGGCACAGGCCATACGCGTAGGCATGGCACATCGGCGCCACAGCGAGAATCGCGTCGTCGCCGGTCACGCCGATTGTGTCGATATAGTGTCGGGCTTCGGCCTCCGCGGCCCGGGCCGGCCGCACGGCCACTTTCGGCACTCCGGTCGTGCCCGACGTGGGATGCAGCGGCACGCCGGGCAAACAGAGAGCGGCCCGATCGCCGTCGAAACCGCCGTCCCGTCGTCGATCCGGGCGCGCGAAGAGCTCGAAACGGGCCATGCGCCGCCAGCCGCGCCAACGGTTCCGCAATTCGCTCTGCCAATCCGGTGAACTCACGTCGTCGGCAATCACCAGCCGCGCGCCGCGACCGGAGCGCCGTCCGCTTCGATCTCGGCCGGCGGACTCTTGGGATGCAGCAGCAAGGGCGAACCGCCCGCTTGCAAAACGGCAGCCAGCCCCGCGAGGAACGCCGGTCCGTTCCCCACGCAGAAAATGACGCGGTCGCCCGCCGAGAGGCCGCTTCGCGAAGTGCCGCGGCCAGACGGTCGCGAAATATGCGAAGCCCGCCGCCGTCGAGCGCTACGCCCCGGTCCAAATCGAAGAACGAGCCGGAGTAGTTCTCGAACGCGTCGAGGATCGGGGCCGGACTCAAGTCACCTGTCACGCATTGAGACATGCGACGGCCTGCTCCAGCCGGTCCAGGGCGACTCCGATGTCTTCGCTCGTGTGCACGGCCGACAGGAACATCGGCTCAAACTGGTTCGGGATGATAGTACACGCCCGACTTCTGCATCAGATGCTGCAGGCGGATGTACTTCACAAAGTCGCAGTGACGTCGGACGTCGCGGTATTCGCGGATCGTCTCGACCTTGTCGGCCATCAGGAAGAAGGAGATCATCGGTCCGACGTACTGGATCACGTGCGGCACGCCGGCCCGCTCGAAGATCTCGCCGGCATGCCGCGAGCCAACTCGCTCGCGAGACGGCGTGCATGTGGCTGTAGATCGTTTCGCCGTTGGCAAGCATTTCCTCGAGGACCGCGTTCGCGGCCGCCATGACGACGGCATTTCCCGAGAAGACGCCGCCGTGGAACATCGTCCCGTTGACGACGAGCTCCATGATTTCCCGCGACGCGCCGAACGCGGCGACCGGGATATCCGCCGCCCACCGCCTTGGAAATGACGGTGATGTCGGGACGAACGCCGTAGAGCTCCTGGGCACCGCCGGCCGCGACTCGCAGCCCGGAGATCACTTCATCGAAGATCAAGAGAGTGCCGTGGTCCTTGGTCAGGGCCCGCACGTTTCGAGATAGTCCGGCTGCGGAGCGATCACGCCCGCATTGCCCATGACCGGCTCCATGATGACCGCGGCGATTTGGCCCGGATGGTCTTCGAGGCACTGCTCGAGCGAGTCGATGTCGTTCCAGCGGACGACGAGATTTTCGTGGGGCGCCCCGTTCAAACCCTGCGTCCCGGGAAGGGCGGGACCGTAAGGCTCCGCTCGACAGTTCTTCGAGCGGCGCGTGATAGCGGTTGAAGAGCGTGTCGCTCCAACCGTGATAATGCCCCTCGAATTGGACGATTTTGGGACGGCCCGTGAAGGCGCGGGCCAACCGCACGGCCGAGACGTCGGCCTCGGTCCCCGAGTTGGCGAACCGCATCAGTTCCATGTTCGGGAAGAGCTTCTGGATTTTCTCGGCGACGCTGATCGTGATTTCGGTCGGAAAGCCGAGCTGGCTGCCGCGATTGGTGATCTGATCGGTGACGGCGGCAATCACGTGCTCGGGACAGTGGCCGAACAGCAGCGGCCCGAACGCCATGTTGAGGTCGACGTATTCGTTGCCGTCGACGTCCCACACGCGCGATCCACGGCCATGGGAGGCCACCAGGGGAAGGTGGTACGGCAACACCCGCATGGTGCTGCTGTCGCCGCCGGCAATCGCGCGGCGACCGCGCTGCAACACTTGTTCGTTGGTATCCGTGTACGTCTCGTGAGTCGTGCCGACGCTCTGCATCGAGTGCCTCGAAATGCCGGGTTAGTCCAGCTTCCTGCCGGTTGGATAAACTGCCTCCCACAAACTTGCGTCCTGGTCTTGAGTCTACCGGCAGCCCGGCCGTAGGTATCACGCGATGTGGTGAAGCTTGGGTGACGATCGAGGAGACATCGCCGGCGCCGCGGCGGTTATGGCGCGACCGGATCTGCCGGTCGTCGGCCGGCGGCCTGGCCAGCTGCGACCGGACAGGGCGGAACCGGTCCGTCATCGCTCGCGCGGAACAGAGCTTTCGCCCGCGTGCTCGGCCGAGTTCGCTCGACGAAACCCCAGCGTACGCCTTCGCCTTTGCCGTCTCCGAGAAAGCGGATGAGAGCGTGCTTCTGGTTGCGATTGAGCGAATTGATCGTGTCGTGCAGGCGCCGCTTGGAATCCTGGTTCAACTTGGGAGCCAGCGGATCGTCGATCCGCGGGCACCAACCCTCCTCCTGAAACGCGGCCAGGATCGCTTCCTGGTTCGCCGCCGGCACTTTGAACTCTTTCACGATGACCCGGCCGACGCGCAGTTGCTGCCGATCCGAGTCCCACGTCGGGAGTCGCAGCGTGCGGCTCGCCGTTGCCGAACGCCGGGCGGACGCTTGCGGCCGAAGTGATGGTGATCGCCGGACTGCCGCTTGGCGGCCGCGCGTAACAGCTCCGTCGTGCAGGCCATTCCCCGCTCGGTGATGACAAAGCAAGTGCGCTTGGGAAGGGCGAGGTTCGTGCAAGGCTGAAAGACCCTGCGATCGGCTTCGTGGGTCGTCATCTCGCAGGCATGCTTGGCCAGTCCCTTGGCGACCAGCCAGCGGCATTCGTTGGTCGTCAGGCCCGTTCGCAGCAGTGCCGAGATTTCGACCGAGAATTGCCACAGTTCGGCTCCCACATCCTGGGCACAGGTCGCCGCATCCATGAGCAGCGACAGCGCCGAATGGATCGGCGGAGTGAACGCGCGCAACGGTGCTTGGGCTGACATGAACTGGCACGGTGTTCCGTCGATTCGTCGGCCGTCGCTTCCAAAGTCCTTGGCGACGCCAAAACCGGAGCGGAAACGTGCTCCATCTTCATCTCCCTGAATCTCCCCCTTGAATCCGTAGATCGTCCGCAAATGAGCACGCGGCACAATTGCCCTTCTTCGCGGCAATGGGACAGACGCCGTTCTTGCAAAGAAGGCGGATTAGACGGCGGCACGTCGAACCTGCGATTCGCTCGGTCATCTCCGCGATCACCACGCCATCCAAGGGGGACTCATGGTGTGGTCATCCGGACCCGAAATCACAACGTTGACGCACCTACCTTACCGGCAGACTCCCCCCTAATCAACACCCAGCCTTCGCAACTTCCCCAAAAGTTCATCTTGATCGTTCCGACGGGCGGGTTATCGCGGGAAGTCCGGTTTTGACGACGGCGGCCCATTTCCGCAAGCCGGGCAATGCAAATCGAGTGCCACTCGGCTCGCCTACCTGCCTTCACCCCGCGCAGGTGATGTCCGGCGGCTCGCAACCCGTCGATCGTCACCGCGAAGCCGTCACAAGGCCGGTTCGAGAGCGTTTGGCCAGCGGACGGATTGAGAGAAGTCTCGTCCTCCTCAGGAGTGTCCGCCTTGGCAATCGGAACGGTCGCCCAAGGCGCGGACGTAAGCCGCCATGAGGATTTGGTAGTTGGCTTCGGAAGTGAACTTTTGCTCAAATTCCTTCCGGGCGGCCGATCGCATCTGCCCAGGACGTCCCGTGTTGCGAACAGACGCTTGAACCGATTCCCGATCAGGCTCGCCGAGTCGCCGGGAGCGAACAGAAGGCCCGTTCGCCCGTCGTCGATCAACTCGGCCATGGCGCCGAAATTTGAGGCGACGACGGGCGTTCCTTTGGAGAATGCCTCGACGATCGATCTTCGGGAATCCCTCGTACCATGATCGACGGAAGGACCAGGCAACGTCGCCGCTCCGATGATCTCGATGACGCGCTCGGACGGCTGCTGGCCGAGCCATTGAATTCGTGGATTTAACGCGGCCGCTTGACGGACGCGCCCCGCGAGGGGACCGTCTCCCACAATGATCAACGGCACCTGCAAGTCGCCCTAGTGCGTCCACGCGGCCAGCAGGGTGTCGATCCCCTTTTCCGCGAGAGCCGGCCGACAAAAACGGCATATCCGCCTGCTCCCTTGGCCGGTCCGGGATCGGCCGGTGCGAAGTTCGGTTTGACGGCAATCTTCTCGGCGGGAAGCCCGCCCTGAATGAACTTGCCCCTGCCGAATTCCGTGAGCGCCAAGAACAGATCGACGGCCCGGCTCCAAGTCCCCAGGGCGCGATGAAACGGCCAGCATTCCCGGCGACCACGGCGGTGGAGCGACGATCGTTCCGGTAGCACGCAGTACCGCACGGCCGGCCACGGGACCGCCTTGCCGAGACAGGCTTCGCAGGCGCTGCCGTCTCGCAGAAACAGGGCGTTGGGACACAGACAGCCGGTAATTGTGGAGCGATTGGACGACCTTCACGCCCTCCTTTCTGGCCGCGTAATAGGCGGAGGGCGAAAGCAGCGGGAAGGTATTCGTGAAGTGCACGAGACGGGCCGCTCGCGGCGGATCGTGCGCCGCAGTTCTCGGCGCTCGTCTGGCGATTCCACACGGTGCGCACGGCGAGCTGCCAGGAAGGCATTTGACGGATGGCGTCATTGTGGCGCGTGAATTGAATCACTTCGTGCCCGTGCGACCTCAAGAGGCGCGCCTCGTCGTGGAAGACCTGGTCTTCCCCTCCGGGCTGCTGATAGAAGTTATGGCACTGCAGGATTTTCACAGCACGTTTTCCCGGTTGGGAGTCATGACGAGCGCACCACCCTGCGATCGGTTGGCAACCCGCAGCATTCGCCCGGCCGCCCGCCGCGCGCAGGGCGCCCAGCTATACCATCCGGCGAGTTTTGCAGAGAGCGTGGCACTCGTGTCCCAGGCGAAAACGTTGAATCGTCCCCACTTAAAGGGCGAAACGGAAAGTTCGACCAGCTCGGCCATGGTCGTCAGCCCGCATTTGACTCCGGCCGCGCGAGCCATGCGCACGAACTCGTCCCCCGCGAAGCCGGTGTGAACGCCGCCGTAGGGGAAGGCGAACATCACGTCCTGCAGATCGAATCGCTCCCGCACAATCTCCATCGACTGCACCAGGTCGTCGTGAAAGGAGTTGGGGCGGCCCCGAAAATCCTCGTGCGTGTGGGTGTGGGCGCCGATCTCGATCAGGCCGCTCTCCAACATCTGGTGGCATTCGGCCGTTCGCAGCGGGCGAAGAGTCTCCGCCGGGACCTGTCCCTGGTACGCGACGCCCCACGAGTCAAAGGGAAAGGGATCGTCCGAATCAAGGTACGCGGTGTTCACAAACACCGTTGCCGGGATCCCCAAACGCTGCAACACGGGCCACGCCTGCGTGTAGACGCTGGAAAAGCCGTCGTCGAACGTGACAACGACAGTCCGGGCCGGCAGCGTCTCTCCCTGAGCGGCGGCGGCCAGGACCCGGCTGAGCGGCAAAAATTGAAATTTTTGTTTCAAGAGCCCGGTGAGCTGGTCGGAGAAACGTTCTGGCTCGACATTGTGCAGCGGAGCCGAAAACCGGGCACGCGGGAGGTGATCCGGTGGTAGGTAAGAATCCCAACTCGACCGTTGGCTCGGCTGCCGAACGCGGCGTTCAGACCCACGGCCAGCCGGCCGGCCGCCCGCATGCCACAATTCACGGGCAGCGACTTCCACGCTGGTTGTTCGGGAGCCCAACGCAGAAGAACGATGCCTGATTGTTCGGACTGGCTAGTCATCATCTTGACGATACCACCGAATATCATGCTTGGATGTTCGATACGGCCGGGTTACGGCCCGACTGCTAAAATTCGACGGGAACGGGTCGATCTCCTGATCCTAATCCTCACTAAGCGCCCTCGCGACGGCCTCGCACAGGACGTCCGCCGCCCATTCCGGAGTCACGCTCGATACCGCCTCCCGTGCGGCGCGGCGCATCGTGTTCAAGTCTTCCCAGGACGTTCCCAGGGCGGTTTCGAGAGCCTGCCGCATCTCGTTTCCCACGTCCGGCCGGTAAAGCCACCCACTGACCCCTTCCACGCAAAGGTCCTCCACCGCCTGGCTGTAGCGGCTGCCCAGCACGGGCATGCCGGCGGCCAACGCCTCGTTGACGACCAAGCCCCACTCATCGGCCAGCGTGGGGAAGGCCAGGATCCCGCCGTTCCGGTAAACGTCGGGAAGTTTTTCGAAAGGCATCGCGCCGCGGATTTGAAGGTGAACATTTCCGGGCATCGCGAAATTCGTGATGGCTCCTTCCAATGGTCCGCTGCCCGACCAAGTCCAGCTCGACGTGGCGGTCGCGATGCGCTTCGGCCCACTCCCGCAACGCGGTGAGGAAGGGAAGCAGGCCCTTGCGCTCGACGAACTGGCCCAGGTAAAGCAGCCGGTGTGCGATCTCGGCGGGACGAAAGGCCGTTCCCCGCTCGAAGAAGCGCGTGTTGCTGGCGTAAGAGCAGCGAAAGATCCGCGAGGAGGGAAGTCCCAGAGCTTGGACGTAGCGCGAGCCGCTTTGGCCGTTGACGACGAGACATTGACACTGGCGCAGCAGGAGCTTTCGCAGGAGGGTCCGAGCACGGCCGCGGCCGCGCTCGGTGTGTTCGGACATCGAGGCCATCAAGACGAGTCGCGTCTTCTTCGCAAAGCGCGTGTAACAAGCCGAAAACACGGATCGCATCCCGAGCTCCGCGGAGAGGATGACGTCCGGCGACAACGCGCGGAGACGCGACATCGTGTCCCACGGCACATGCACGTAGTTCTCCTCCGTGAAGCCCGTCGGATGATGCCAGGGCCGCCGCCAACTGAATGTGCGCTGGACCTGGACGTCGAGCCCGCCCCAGTCGGCGGCCCAGGAGCGGTTCGGCTCCATCGGCGTCGAAATCAGCACGGTCAGCTTTCGGACGCGCTTGCCAAGCTCCGTGAGAACGGGGAGTTGGTACGGCGCGATGAAGTTCATCAAGACGACGACGTGCGCTCCCGACGCTTTGTCGAGATGATCGCCGCCCATTCGGATCGGAGTCGTCAATTGGGCGGTCATGCAACCTCCTCCGCACGGGCCCTGCCTGGCACTGACGGCAATAACCTGCGGGCCGGCGAAAACAGGGCCAGAAACCACAGGATGGTCAAGGAATCCGGAATGGGCGACAGAAGGACGCGTTCCGTCATGCCCCCGATAAGAATCACTACGAAGAACAGGTCGAAATACGGATTCGGCGCGAAGAACAATCGACGCCCCAGAACGAGGAATTGCAGAAGCACCAATCCGCCGCCGATAAATCCCGTCTCCACGAACACGTTGAGCACTTGGTTATGCGCGTGCAGGTAAGCCTCTCTCGGGACGAACCGGGAACAACCCAAGCCATAACCCACCAGCGGCGCCTCGCGGTACTTTTCCAGGAAGAACCTCCAGATCTCGATCCGTCCGCTGACGTTGTAGACCTCTACGGATTCACCGCTGCGCGAAATTCTCGCGAGGATTTCTTCCTCCTTCAGGTGGACGACGCCGGACAAAATCACGGCCACACCGATCGCCGCGATCAAGGGCAGCAGCAGGAATCCGGCGAGGGCTGCCCGCGTGAACCGCATCGACCTCACAACGACCATCAGGACGGCGGCCGCCGCCGCAATCGCCGAGGTCCGACTGTCCGTCACGTAGATCGTCAACGCCGCGAGCGCGAGCGGAAAAGCGAGCACTCTCCACCGTGCCACGCGTTGCGTCCCGAGGACCAGCAGCAACGCGATCGTCACCGCGGACATCAATCCCACGCTTTGCGAGCTGCCCAGACCGCCGAAGCGCTCGACAACGCTGCCGTCGACGAACTGCAGTTCTTCGCGGCCCAGGCTCGGCCAGAACAAATACGCCATCCAGGAAGCGACGAGGAATGCGACGAGCGATACGACGACGCTTTGGATGATCCGCCTCGGTTCGAGATTGTTCTTGAGCGCGGCGGCGAACAAAATCACGCACCACAAGCAGAAGCTGGCGCCGGCCGCATTCGTCGGTTCCATCGCAAACGGCACGATCAGGACCACCCAGCATCCGAACGCGGCCACGAGCAGCCCGGCGCCTCTCAGGATCGTTTGTCCCGAATTGCGAAGATGGGCGAGCCCGTAGAGGCCGCAGGCGGTGCACAGGGCGAGCCTGAGGGCGATATGCCAGTCAAAGTGATACTCCTCCGCGTCCCCTCTGCGAAAAGTCGCGCTATTGATGAAGGTGATCAGAATCAGCAAGACCGAGCCGATGCGAGCCGACGTCCGCGCTCGCGACGCGGCGGCCGCGCGGTCGCCTGGAAGGGCGATGAAAGCGGGCGACGAGGCAGCGGCCGTAATCATGGGATCAGCGCCTCCACGGAATCGCGCGCGAGCTTGCGCCGCCGATGCGTGTCGGCGAGGACGGCCCAGCAAAGGATCACCGCGCACGTCGTGTGTCCGCAGATCGCAGCGAGGGGAACGCCCAGGTCATGCCAGCTTGCGCGCAGCGCAAATGCGGCCGTCACCATGACCGCCGTCCCGAGGACACGCGACCAAACTTCCACGAGCGGTTTTCGTCGACCGCGCAGATAGCCTCCGGCAACGTAAGTCAGCCCGCTGATCGCATGCGCCGGCAGCAACAGCTTCGCGTAGGGCACCGCCCCGCGATAGCTGGTCGCCGAAGATGAGAATGATCAACGGCTCGAGGACGGCCAAAAATGCCGCGAGCGTGACCAATTGGATGGCCAGGACGGCGATTCCGGCGGCGACGGTGCGCCCAAGCGTCGGGGGCTGGCCGTTCGCGGCGCTGGACCGAAACGAAAACAGGGCCAGCGCATTGGGAGCGACGACCATCAAGGCAGCCGTCGAGACCGCCGCGGTGTAGTATCCCTGCTCCGTGAGGCTCGCCAACCACAAGATGAGGACCGCGTCCAGCCGGTTGAACAGGTCGTGCGAGGTCTGGGCCGCCGCGTAGGGGATGCCTTCGACAAGCAGGCTGCGGATCGGCGGATCGACTTTTTTGCCGATGATGCCGAACCCCTCGGATCCGAAGCGATACGCCAGGGCGATCAGCGGGATCAGCAGAGTCGCTGCGACCACCGTTTCGATCGACCGAATTCCCGCCATCCAGAAGATGCAAAGCAGGAGAGGCAGGACGGCAGCGTTGACGAGCAGGTTCCGGTTGTATTTCGGAAAGGCGCCGGTTCCATGATCGACCGCCAAGAGCGCAAGGCGAATGTGGTCGAAGGGAAGCATCAGCGCACAGATAATGCAAAGCGGCGCGAGAAAGGCTTTCGCCGCGGGCAAGGCCGTCAACGCGAGGACAACGACGACCAGAGCCGTGCCGATGCCGGTGATTGTGCCGAGGCGGATGGCCGAACGGCGAAGGTTTCGCAGCCCGTCGCGGTTTCGGGCGGCGTGCCCGGCAATGGCAAGCAGCGTGCCCAAAAGCCCGATATACGTGAACGTCTGCGTGTAAAGGACGGCGGTCCCGTACTCCGCGCGCTTCTCGGGACCGAGCAGCCGCGCCATGAAGATGCCCTGGACCGCGAAGGTCCCAAAGACGCCGAAGGAGGTCGCCACGGTCGCAATGACGTCGGCGTTTTTCGTCGCCGCCGCGCGGATCCGCGAAACCAGCGAGCCGCGCAGCATGGCAATGGAGGCCAGCGCGGCTTTCGGTGTCTCCTCGACGGGGACTCGAGTCACTTGCGGAGCGCTGGTCATTGTTCCTCGCGATGACGGGGATGGAGAGCCTCGGCCGGCGACGGCTAGCAGGCGCCTCGTCGGAAGAGGACCGCCGGGACCGTATCCACGAGCAGCTTGACGTCCCGCAACAGCGAACGCTTGCCGATATATTGGATGTCCATCCGCATCCATTCGTCGAACGGGACCGACGATCGACCGCGGACCTGCCAGATGCAGGTGATTCCCTGCCGCACATCGAGCCGCCGCCTCTGCCAGCGGCTGCAGGCCTCCATCTCGGGACAGTACATCGCCCGCGGACCGACCAGCGTCATCTCCCCGCGAAGGACGTTCCAGAGTTGCGGCAGCTCGTCAATGCTCGTTTTCCGAATGAAACGCCCCACCTTCGTCACCCGCGGATCATTCCGGACCTTGAAGGCCGGACCATCCTGCTCGTTGAGCGCCATCAGGCACGCCTTCCGGTGGTCGGCGTCGACGACCATCGAGCGGAACTTGTAGATGCGAAAGGGCTTGCCGCCCTGGCCGCTGCGCGATTGCGTGTAGAAGACGGGTCCGGGCGACGTGCACTTGACGGCCACGGCAACCAGCAACAACAGCGGCGATAAGACCACGAGCCCAAAACCGGCGGCGAAAATGTCCAAGGCCCGCTTCCATCTCGGCGTCTCGACCATGAACAGCGTTTCCATCGGCTGCACGGACCAGTGGGTGGGCCGCGGGGCTCGGGCCGAATCGCGACGCAACTCTTTTTGAGCGCCGCCCTCCGTCGGATACGTGAGGATCGTGCACACCGGAGCCGGCACACTCTCGGGAAATTGGCGGCACACGTCTTCGGCAAGCCTCCACGCCCCCGCGGCCGGAGTCCCGGGAAGGGAGGCGGCAATCCGTTGCTCGTCCAACCAACCGGTCAGGTCCGTATTCCGCAGGCGCCGGCCGAGAATGTCACCCAAACATTCATACGTCGCCGCGCGAACGTTCTCGTTTTCCGGCGCAAACGCCAGCAGAGAGAAAACGGTGTCGGCCCGGTCGGCTCGCTGCCGCTCAATCTGCAGGATCAGGGCAAACTCTTCGCTGGATCGGAATCCGTAGAGCGGACCACGCGCGGTCGACCTGAAAAGTTTGGAGAAAAAAGAGGACATGCGGCGGAACATAGGCAATTTCTTCGTGGATCCTGTGGAAAAAAGGTTCGAGTCCGTCCTTGTCGATTCATCCTTCCCCGTCGGCTCATCGACGGGGGGCGGTGCTCAGCTTTCCATCGTCCGGCCCAGCCAGCCGGGAAGATGCTGGCGGCGCTTGTTCATGACGGCACCCAGCAGGCTCACGCCTGCCGATTTGAGGGATGTCGTCGCCCGCTGCGCGACTTGCCACTGAACTCGTTCGGCTTCGACGACCAGAACCACGCCGTCCAAAAGCGTTCCGATGCGGATTGGCCGGCCGTGAGTGAGCGGCGGGAGATCGAAGAGGAGCAGATCGAATTCCGCCCGCAGCTCTTCGACGAGTCGGGCCATGCTGCGGCGAGAGCCACGCAGCCGCCGCTCATCTTTCTGGACGGTGCCGGCCGTCACGAGCCAAAGCGACTCGATTCCGCTGGGCCGCACCACCTCGGCCAGCGGGGCGTCGTCCTCCAACGCGTCTCGCAATCCCGGGCAAAGCCCGACGCCGAATACTCGATGCACGGCCGGACGCGCGAAATGGCAGTCGACGAGGACCGTCCGCAGTCGCAGGTGCTTCGCAGCGGCGGCCGCCGTCTCTGCAGCGACCGTCGTGACACCTTCTGCCGGAAGACAGCTCGTCATCCCCAGGGCGCAGGCCACGGGGGCAGGTTCGGTGCGCGCCCAGGCCCAGCCGGTCCAGAAGCACGAGACATTCTTCCGCAAACGATTCCGCAAAGGGCGTCTGGCGACCGGTTTCCTGGCCGGACGATGCGCTGACAGGGACGATCGTCGTCGTCATGGCGATGCTCACATGCGGGCGACGAGGTGTCGCCCGTTCATCTGGGGAATCGAGGCCAGCACCGGCAGGCTCAGCCGGCGTTCGATCTCCTCGGACGTCTTCAGCGAATGGTCGAAGTACTCGACCGCCAGGGCGAGGCAGAGCCCGCCAAACAATCCGACCGCGAAGCCGAGGACCAGGGTCAGCAGAGCCTTGGGGCGGGTCGGCTCATGATTTAACGTCGGCGTCTCCGCGACATTGATGTTGGAAATCCGCTGGCGTTCCAGCGACTCGTCGATTCGCGGCTTGCTCCAGGCTGTCGGCGTACTTGCGGTAGCTGCCTTCCAGAATCTGGATATCCCGCTGGATCTGCGCGATCCGCATCTCGTTGTCATTCAGCGTCTGCATTTCCCGCCGCGCGTCGGCGAGCTGCGTCTGAAGGGTCGCGGACTTGGCCCGAAGCGAAGCGAGCTGCCGCCTCGCTGCCGGAGTTGTGCCAGCCGGAGTTCTTCGTAGGTCCGATTGGGACCGACGGTCGTCTGCGTCCGGGACGGTTCGAGGGAATCCAGAACCTTCTTGGAGGACGCAATCTGCTCGCGGACGAACTTCAGCTCGACGTGTTCGTCGGTCACGCGAGACGCTAGGTCCTTTTCTTTCAATTGCAGGCCATAGAGCTGCTGCCGCATGCCGTCGGCGGCAATGTTGGGAAAACCGGCCGCCGCACCGAGCACCTGGGTCGGGCTCATGCGGCTTCAGACGCTGGGCGAGTTGCTTGACCTCGGCCGAGTCGGCCGCCGCCGTCGCTTCCGAGGTTTTCAGATCGTCCTCGAGCCGGCCAATCTGCAGAACGAGGTTTTGGCGCTGCTCGGGTGGGGAGGCCAGGCCGGTCGAGTTCTTCAGGGCCCGTAACTGGTCCTCCTGTCCCGTTCGAGCTGCGTCTTGAGCGTCGGAGGCCTGTTCCTTCAGGAACTGGTGGGCGTGCGGGGTGCGGTTCATCCGCACATGCTCGTCCAGGTAAAAGTCGATGAGCTTTGCGACGATTTGCTGCGAAACCTTGGGACTCGGCCCTTCGTGCGCCAACACAATCACGTTCGACTTCTTGACCGCTTCGATGCTCAAATGCTTACGAAGCTGGACGACGGCCCGCTCCCGCAGGCTGAGCGGACTCTTCAGGCCCAGATGTTCCAAACGCTCGACAGCGTGGCCAGGATGCGACCGGAGCCCTCATCAGGCTCCGCCGCTGCGGCGACCCCTGCGGTGCTCGTCTCCGAGTTTTGTGTCGGACCCGGCCGACTCGCGAAGCGGATGGGAGATTGGGTCAAGGATCGTCTCGGCCCCAATCGTGTCGACCACCTTCTCGAGGAGTGCCGCGGCTTTCCAAGATAACGACGACCGTGTTGATCTCTTCTTCCCGCGACAGCGGGAATCGACGTCATCGGAGGAGCCTGACCAAGTGTCGTCGTCGCATCCAGGCCGACGTTCTCTCGGCCGAGCCTCACGAACAGCTTCGCCTCGGACCGGTATTGCCGCGGGACAAAGAGTACGTAAAGCCCCGTGGCGACGCTCACGACCCGGCGAAGAAAGACAGAACCGCCCGTCGATGCCGAAAGAAAATTCGCAGGATGTCGCCCAGCGATGCCTCGGCCAAAAGGCCATTTGTGGGGTTCAGTCCTGCCTCGGGCTGCGACCGAGTCATCGCCGTTTCGTTTCGGCTCGTCCCCGTTTGTGCGAAGATGACTGGACATTTGTGCTACTGTCTCCGCTGAGGCCCCAGGACGGTGCGACCGGCCCGTCATCGGAATCGCCCGTCGTCGGAATCGCCCGTCATCGGAATCTGCAGAGGCCCTTATTTCTTAGCTCGTTTTCCAGGCTCGGCCGATAAGTTTTGGGCCAACTTCGGCAGACCCATCTTCGCGCGGCCGGAAATAGCCCACAAGCGGTGAGTCGGTGACGATTGAGTGGCAATCTGGAGGGACGGGTGGTGACAAACCACCTGGCCCCTGCATTCGACCGGGGACGCCTCGATTGAGCGGCCCTTGACCGGGACCCGGGGAACTCTTCCGGTTGTAACGGATCTCCGGACGGGGAGGGCCGCAGCGGCGGCCTCCGCCTGAAAAGGATCCGGATGTTTCGGATAGTTCGGTTGTGCGGCTGCGCAACCTGCGGGTCGAATCGGTTGTAACCGTTTTGCTTATCCGTTCTCGGGTAGGGGGACGATGTAACAAACACCGGCTGGAGATTCCGTTATTGCGCTTCCTGGCTGCACAGACGATTCCGTCGGCCCACTTAGCACGCGAGTCGCTAACGATGAAAAATGGCCGTTTGCCCACTCGTTCTCTGCCTGGCGACGTTCCTGTTGCCTGTCAGCGGTGGAGCCTGTTTCGGGCAGGAGCCCGAGTCGAGCACTCCGCAGACGAGTCAGCCGTCCGCTGCGCCGCAACACTTCGCAGTCCAAGACCTGGATTCGGCAGTGGCGTCCGATCCGATGATCGGGCTGGTCGGAACCGCCCGGGATCCAGGCGGCCAATCCCGCGTGCGAGGAGCACGCGGCCGATACGGGGTGGGGCTGGCCCCGTTTCCCAACAGAGGCTTTGCCCGCCACGGTCTCGGGTGTGGGCGACTTCGTCTCGGACGACAACGTCTCGGCCACCATTCGCAGCGTCGCGCTCGAGGCCGGCTCAATTGATGAACGACGGACTCAAACTGGCGGCCAAAGGGGCCGTCTTCTCGGCACGCGTCAAGCTCATCGGGGCACTGGAGCTGATTGCCGACGCCCGGGACGCCCAAGCACCAGACGCAGTTCCACAGCCGGGCCTTGACGGCCGGCCTTGTCGCCCTGCGCGAAGCCGACGACTTCAGCCGCCCGGACGGGGCGACCGCCGCCGGATGCGACCCCGTCACGCTGGCCGCCGGGCACTCCGACTCCTCTTATCAAAAACGCCAAGCCGAACGCCGTCACCCGATTGCAGGCGCTGCAGCTTTACTACTCGTACGCCACGTCCCAGCTCTCCGCGGCGGTGGGGGGCGTCCCCGAGGCATCGATGGCCCTGTATTACCTGGGCCGGCTTCAGCCCTTTCTGGGCGAAAGCATCGACCGGACGGCCGTCCTGGCGGAGCCGAAGTCCATGGCCCTGCAGCAAGCCGCCGTTCTGGCCGACCCGCAAAACTATCGCGCGGCCAACGAGTTGGGCGTGCTGCTGGTTCGCTGCGGACAACTCGAGCACGCCCGCAAGGCGCTCGCCTATAGCGCGTCGCTTCGCCGCCGCCCGGAAATCCTTCGGAACCTGGCGATTGTTTATAAGCGGCTGGGAGACCAACCGGGGGCGGCCTCGATATCGGCCCTCGCGAAAGAAGGAGAACACCATCCGGCCGAAGGGCCGGCCGATGCGGGGACGCGCCCGTTGATCTACCTCGTCGACCATAAGACGTTCGAGGGCGAGACCGCCACGGCCGCTCCGCCCGACCCGACTTCCCCTCCGGCGCCGAAGACGGCCGACAGAGTCGCGTGCAATTCAGGCCGGAACCCCGGTTATCGGGCCGTCCGAGCTTGTGCAGCCCCTTGCCTGGGAAATCTTCGCTCAGGGCGAATACATCGGGCCGGCCCGGCTGCAGCACGTGCCGGAATACTACCTTCGCGTCGACGACCAAATCGGCTTCGTCTTCCGCGTAAACGGCAAACCGACGACGACGACGTATCGGCTCAACGTGGGCGACGTGATTCGCGTCAGCTCGTTGACAATGCCGAATATCCAGTTCGACACTCCCATCGAGCCCGACGGGAAAATCATCCTGCCACAGGTCGGCCCCGTCATGGCGGCGGGCAAAAGCATGGAAACGCTGCGCATCGAGTTGGATGAACGCTTCCGCCAGTTCCTCAAGGAGCCGTCCATTACGGTCATCCCGGTGACGATCAACAAGACGCTCGAGGAGCTGCGCACCGCTGTCACAAACCGCAACGGCATCTTTGCCGGCCAGGCGTTCCACGCCAAGGTCTCGCCGGACGGGACGGTCCAGCTCCCGGCAATCGGCTCCGTTCCCGCGCAGGGGCTCACGCTGGGCGAGTTGCGCAGTCGAAATCGAAACCCGTTACGCGGAAGTGGTCCAGGGATTCGAAATCACGCCCGTGCTGACCGACCGGGCACCGCGTTCGGTCTATGTCCTGGGAGAAGTGCAGAAACCGGGCAAATTCACCCTCGATGCGCCGACGACCGTGATTCAGGCACTGGCGATGGCCGGCAGCTGGAACATCGGCGCCAATCTCAAACAGGTGATTGTCTTTCGCCGGGACGACGAATGGCGGCTGATGGCGACCCGCGTCAACATCCGGCCCGCCCTCTACAATTCACGATTGCTTTGCAGCCGACGACATCTGGCTCCGCGACTCCGACATCGTGATTGTGCCCAAGTGCCCGCTGCAGGTCCTGGACGACTATATCCAGCTCCTCTTCACGAAGGGCATCTACGGAGTCGTGCCGTTCAGCACGTCGTTCGGAGTCTTCAAAGACATCTCCTCCGTCGCGGCCACGCCCATTTGACCGGGCGGCTGCGTGCCGCACCGCAAGAGGTCTTTTCACTTGCCGGTCAGCTCCTCCGCCAGCGGCTCGGCGTCATAGACCTTGCGGAGTGCCTCGACAATCGCCTGCGAGTTGACGGCGACGGCGCGGGCCTGCTTTTCGCTGTAGACGAAGTCGAGCACGAGCGACTGGATGTTGCCGTCGAAGATGAGGCCCACGATTTCCGCGTTCTTGTTGATGACCGGGCTGCCCGAGTTGCCGCCGATGATGTCGGCCGTGAGGACGAAATTGAACGGCGTCTTGAGGTCGAGCTTGTCCTTTCGCTCGACCCACCGCCGCGGGAGGTCGAAGGGGGGCCGGTCGTGGTGCTCCCGGCTTCGCTCGTAGAGGCCGGCGAATGTCGTCTCGAAGGGGATTTGTTTTCCCTCTTCTTCATAGCCGCGCACCGTGCCAAACGCGAGCCGCAGCGTGAACGTGGCATCGGGATAAACGTCGCTGCCGCCAACGGCATATTTGTCCTTGGCAATCTGGGCGTAGGCTTGGCGCTCGACCTCTTCGACCTTGCTCTCCATGAGCTTGCGGACCGCCCGCGCCTGCGGGTCCACGAGCCGCGCGAGCTGAAGCATCGGGTCGCGCGAGGCGGCGACGGCTGCTGCTCCCTCCTCGTAAAGCTTTTTGCGGAGGTCCACTTTTTCGAGCTGCGTCCCGTGCACCAGCTCGTAAGCCCGCTCCTGGGGCGATTTGCCGGCCAGAATCTGATGCAGGAACTGCGGCTCATTGTGCAACTGGGACGCGAGCCAGGTGAGCGAATCGGCCAGCTTGAGCGTTTCGTAGTCGTTGTAAATTGGCTCGGTCGAGAAGAGCGCCAGTTCCAGTGACGGACCCTTGGCCTCGGTAAATTCGCGGAGACGGTCGCGCTCCGGCTTGGCTTTTTCCTCGGCCGCCCGCACCAGGGTCCGCGCGATGTCGAAGAGCGTGCTGTTGAAGCCCGCGCCGCGTTCCAGCACGGTATAGCGGTGCAGAAGGGCGGCCCGCACCTTCTGCGCCTCGGCAACCTTTTTCCAGGCCGAGGCCGAATCCCGCAGAGCCGGGTTCTTGGCGACGGCGGCCAAGAGCTGTTCTTCATCCGCCTTTTTCTTGGCCATGAGCGTCGGGTCGAGCAGACCGGCGAGGCCGCCGTCGCGGGCCTTGCGGCTGTTCTGCACGCCGAACAGGAACTCCTTCGCTCGGCGCGCGTTCTCGTCGGACCGCGCGCTCCAGACCGTCAACAACACCTCCCAGCGGTAGAGCCGCTGGAGCAGGTAGGGAAAGCTGACGTCGCGGAGATAGCTCAGGGCGGCGACCGTGTCGAGCCGCTCGGTGCGTCCCGGATTGCCGGAGACGAACACCAGCTCATTTTGGGCCGCGCCGGACCGGCTCCAATTGAAGTGGTCGACATGGACCGGTTGGCCCCCCTCGTAGACGCGGAAGAAACAGACGTCGAGGTCGTAGCGCGGGTATTCGAAGTTATCCGGGTCGCCGCCGAAGAAGGCGGCTTGCTGTTCGGGAGCGAAGACAAGCCGGACGTCGGTGTAGCGGTTGTAGCGATAGAGGTCGTATTCACCCCCCTGGTACAGCGTGACGACGTCGCTCCGCAGGCCGGTTTTCTTGGTCGATTCGTTCTCGATTTCGTTCATCACGGCCCGCCGGGCGGCAAAGGCCTGGTCCGACGACAGGCCCGGCTTCACCGCGGCGCTGACGCGCTGCGTGACGTCCTCGATGCTCTCCAGGACGTTCAACTCCAGGTCGAGGCACCGCTTTTCGTCGGCCCGCGTCTTGGCGTAGAAGCCGTCGCGATAGTAGTTGTGGCTGGAGTCGCTGAGCTTCTGCAGGCAGTCGGCCCCGACATGGTGATTGGTCATGACCAGCCCATTGGCCGAGATGAACGAGCCGGAGCCGCCGTTATTGAAGCGGACGGACGACTTCTGCACGTGCGCCAGCCATTGGGGCGTCGGGTCGAAACCGTACCGCTGTTGGAGCTCCTTCCGCGGTGGGCGATTGAAAAGCCACATGCCTTCATCGGCAACGGCGTCCGCCGCAGCGGCCGTCAGGAGTGCCAGAGACAGCGAGATGAGGAAAACGCGCTCGGATGCAGGTTCATGGATAACTCCGTCGGAGGAAGAGTGGCGAGTGGCGAGTGGCGAGTGGCGAGTGGCGAGTGGCGAGTGGCGAGTGGCGAGTGGCGAGTGGCGAACAACGAGCCGGCGGGTTCCGGCCATTGGGGCCGGGCAATTAACCCGGCCGCCGGACCGCGGCCCGACCGTGCTCGCCGAAGTCCGGGACAAACCCGGCGGCTCGTCAACGCTCACCCGTTGCCCCTCAATGCTCACCCCTCGCCCCTCATGACTCACTTGTCAAATTTCCCTGGCGGTTCATTCGTCGCGCGACGAAAAAGAACGCGACCGTCGCGGCCAAAACAATCAGCGCGGCCATGCTGAAGAAGGCGCCGGGAGACAGGGGCCCGCGCTGTTCGAGGCGAATGGAGCCGCCGTAAAGTCGGACCAGCCACGCGTTGACGAAATTGGCGCCGGCGTCGAGTGCCAGAAAGCAGCCGGTCACAAAGCCTTTCATGGTCTTGGGGGCCGCCGCGTAGGCGTATTCCAGCCCCGTCCCGTAGATGAGGATTTCGCCCAGCGTCAAAAACACATAGGCGGCAGCCGGCCAACCGATTGACACCTTGGATTGAGCATCGAGGGTGACGGTCGTGTGCGTTCCCGTCGCCAGGAAACCGGCGGCCGCCATCGTCGCCGAGGCCGCGACACACATGGCAAAGCCCACAAGCATCTTGTTTCCCGCAGTGAAGATGCGGGCCTGCGGGTCGAGTCTCCCAAAAAGCCACGCGAAGAGCGGGGCGAAAATCATCACGCACAGCGGATTGAGCGTCTGCAGTTGCTCGGGCTGAATGCCCTTCGAGAGACCGAACGCCGTCAAGTCGACGTTGAGGTTGACGTAATCGCGGATGAAATAAATCCAGATGTTGTCGTTGAACTCGTAACCAATCCAGAAGAAGAAAATGAGCCCGAAAACGCCCCCCAACCGGGCCAACGTGCGCCAGCGTTCTCGGCGCTGTTCGGGCGTCGGCTTCTGGTAGACCATCGTTTCGGTGGCGTAGTACGGCTTTCCCGCCGCAAAGACGAGGAGCGCTGCCACCATCAACCAGGCGGGCACTTGAAACGCAATTGCGTAGCCATGCTGGGTGCCGCCGTAATGTTTTGTGACCAAGGGGAGGGCAAACGTCGAAATCAGGGCGCCGATATTGATGGCGAAGTAGAACCACAGAAAAGCCGAGGCGCGGAGCTGCTCTTGGCCCGGCCGTTTCTGGTCGTAGGTCAGCCCCATCAGCGTCGAAATATTGGGCTTGATGACACCGCTGCCACCGGCCAGCAGCACCAACGCCAGGACCAGGGCCGCGTCGTTGGGAATTCCCAAAATGAAATGGCCGAGGACGTAAGGGACCGAGAAGCCGACGATTGTCCAATATTTGCCGAAGAAACGGTCGGCCAGATAGCCGCCCAAGAGGGGCAGCAGGTAACAGCCCATCTTGAACCAATTCATGATTTCGCCGCCCTGCGTATCGGCGAAGTGCAGCACCTCGGTCAGATAGACGGGCAGGATGGTCTTCATCCCGTAATACGAGCAGCGTTCGGCGAATTCCCCCCAGAAGAAGAACCAAAACCAATCGGGTGCGACGTGCGCACCGCAGAGGGAGCCGCCGGGACCGCAGCCGTGTTTTCGAGTTCACCAGCCATGTTTGAGTTCTCGAATAGTACCGAGGCCGCCGAAGGATGCAACCGCGGCCGTAACTTCGTGGGGCAAGCGGTCCGCCTGCCCCACGTTCCTCTGAAGAAAATCCTCCGCGGGACGCACCGGCCGGCCAAGAATGAAGCCGGAAATGCGAATGACAGTCACCGAGATGATTGGTCATTTTGCGCCGGTGGGTCTCGACGACTTGGCCGCACCCTACCCTTCGTCAGTCCCACGGTGAATAATCTCATTTTTGGAAGGGCCGCCCTCATGTTGCAGTCGACGAACCAAGCCGGCGGTTTCGTTTCGAAGAGCGGTGCGAACGGACGGCGCGAACCGCCGACGCCGCCGGGCAACTTTCTGGTGGGACACGCCGGTCACATGCTTCGCCATGCGACGGAGTTCCTGTTGGAATCGCACCGCACCTATGGCGACGTGGTCCGGCTGCGGATGGGTCCGCGGACCGCCTTTGCCCTTTTCCATCCCGAGCACGTCTATCACGTCCTGGTCAAACGCCGGGAGAACTTCACCAAGCAGGCCCGCGGTTACCAGAAGTTGCGGAAGGTTCTGGGAAACGGCCTGCTCACCAGCGAAGGCGATTTCTGGCTCAGGCAGCGGCGACTGGCACAGCCCGCGTTTGCCCCGCAGCGATTGGCGGGCTTTGCCGCCGCGATGGTGACGGCCGCCGAGGACATGACCCGCGCCTGGAGCGAGCCGGCCCGCTTGAACGGGCCGGTCAACGTCGCCGCCGACATGATGCGGCTCACGCTGCGGATTGTGGGCGAGACGCTCTTGGGAGCCGACGTCACCGCCGAGGCCAACGACGTCGGCGCGGCACTCACGCTCGTGCTCGAGGAGACGAGCCGGCGCATCCACACTCCGTGGGACTTCCAGGAGCGGATGCCGACGTCGAAAAATCGGCGGTACGAACAGGCGCTCGAACGGCTCAACCAGGCCGTCCACCGCATCATTAACGAGCGCCGCCAGCGGTCGGTCGCGGCGGAGGACCTGCTCTGGATGCTGATGGCGGCCCAGGACGACGAAACGGGCTCGCGCATGACCGACCAGCAGTTGCGCGATGAAGTGATGACGTTTTTCCTGGCCGGCCACGAGACGACGGCCGTCACCTTGACCTGGACGTGGTATCTCTTGTCAAAACATGTCGAAGTCCGGCGGCGCATCGAAGAGAGGTCGACCGGGTGCTGGCGGGCCGCTCGCCGTCGATTGACGACGTGCCGAAGCTCGCTTACACGAAGCTGGTCATCCAGGAATCGATGCGGCTCTACCCGCCCGTATGGACGATAGCCCGCCTGGCGGCCGAAGACGACCAAATCGGCGACGTGGCCATCCCCGCCCGCTCGCCCGTCTTGCTGGTCCAATACGTCACGCACCGCCACCGCGACTTCTGGGACAATCCCGAGGGCTTCGACCCCGAACGCTTTCTGCCGGAACACGTCGAGAAACGGCATCCCTACGCGTACTTTCCGTTCGGCGCCGGCCCGCGAATCTGCATCGGCAACCATTTCGCAATGATGGAGGCGGTCCTCATCCTGGCCGCCGTCGCGTCCCATTGGAGACTCAACCTGGTCCCAGGCGCCCCGGTCATTCCCCAAGCGCGCGTCACCCTTCGCCCGAAAGACGGTCTGCTGATGAATGTCCAGCGACGGTCGCGTTGATGGATTGAGCCCTCTTGAGCCAATGGAAATGAAAGACGATAACGGCCGTGATGGCGAACAGCAACGCGTAGTAGATGCTGAAGGCCATTTCGTACCAACTGCTGGGCGGGCCCGTCACCAATTGAGCAATCGCGTTCTGCACAATCAGCACAAGCCATATCAGTCCGTAGGCGTGGGGATAGAGATTGCCGCGGTAGCGGCGCGGCAGCGGCCGGAACAGAACCCACGCCACAAGGACGATTAGCAACAGCAGGAAAAGGGGACCCAGATAATACCAAAGTATCCGGCTCCAGTAGTTCTCGTTCCCCTTGGCGCCGAAATGCTGCAAGAAGAATCCTGTCCAATACTGGTCTTTCCTCACGCAGTAGATGTTGAACCAGCCTTTCAATCCATTGCGGATGGAAAGGCCTAGACCCGCCAGTAAGCCCAGGTACAGGCCAAACCGTTCGAGATTGGGGTCGCCGTCGGCCGGAATGCCGGTTTTGATTTCTTCCGCGAGCCTTTTGTAGCTAACGAGATACCAGACCAAACCGAGAGCGAGCACGGTCCCCGCGAAAATCTCGATATACACCGGAGCAAATTCCGCGATTTGAATGGACTCGAAGAACGGACCGATGTAAGGCACGTGCTCTAAATGCCTGGCCAATCGGTTGTACGACAGCGCAGCATCGGCCAGCCGAATCGTTTGGGCCGCTTGGACAAATCGGTACTCCGGGACAAAGAGGCTGGCGGTCAACAGGAGCGTCAGAAGCACCGCGACGACCGTATCGACCAATTTCCGGGACCCGCCCTTCTTGGACAAGGGCTCCGTTGTCAAAGGGCGGTACACGAGGTAATAGATGCCCGCAAACAGGAGCACGACGGCGAAATACAGGGTTGCCCATTGACCAGGGATACTGGCCGCCAGTTTCGAGAAGAAGGGCGGAATCTGGCCCCCCATTTGGCCGCGGGTCACCGAGACGGCCAAGGGGGCGATGTAGGCGTAGTAGGCCAGGCCGAGAAACACCAGCAACCATTCGAAAGCTCGGCCCTTCAATTGACTGCTGCGACGCCACGACGGTCCGTTCCTTGTCCGACATCCTGCGATTGACGAGGAAATAGGCGATTCCGTAGGCGATGCCGATGCTGAGTCCTCCCGACGATTCCCAGCAGCGCCAAAAATTGAAACGAGCGTCCTTTCCGAAGACGTGGGTGGCCCATTTCCAATTCTGACAAAGAGCCCACCCCGCGCCGTTGACGACGCCGACCGTCAGAATCAACAGCGGGTTCTTCCAATCCGGCAGTCCGCCTTTGGCGACTCGATAAACGGCGCATCCCACCTCGTAGAGCAAGAAACCAAGATAGAGACCGAGATGGACAAGGGCCGACCCGCAATCGCCGACCAGCCGTGCCAGGTTGGGGTCCACGCCGTCGATGCTGGCTGCCTCGTATCGAGATTCGAGCGACTTATAGAGCGGGAGGAACCACTCATGATGGCTATCGAAGAGAGCCCGCGCAAGATGGGCCATTCCGATGCCGCAGGCGATGCGGATAATCCAGTGCCACCAGCGGGTGACTCGCAGCGAGCCCGTCCAGGCCAACAGGCACGCGCCGATGCCGGCCCACGGCATGCCCGCGATGAAGAGCCACAGAAAGCCATAGGCCCTCGAGATGGGGACAAACTCGTCGCGCGGCGCGTCGGTCATCAGCTCGCCACGGAAGAAGCTGGGCCACTGCATCCAGCCCTGAGCCCCGGCCAGTCCGACTCCCAGCGTCATCGCCAGGACAATCCAGCCCGACGCATAGCGCCGCGACTGCTCCCGCGACGGGTCATGCGCGATGTACCACCAGGCGGCCCCCCAGGTCACCCCCGCGAAGACGCATCCTGCCGCAGCACCGAACCCGGAGCAGCCGCGCACCGCCCAGGTCATGCCCCCCAGTGCGGTAAAGAGGAGCGTCGGCAGAACGAGATTGTGCGTCAAATCAAGCCGGCTGTTGTTCGCCACGATTGCTCTTGCTCGAAAGGAGTGGGGAGGGAATCCGCTCAAAGCGCAAAGAGTATAACCGCAAACGGTGCCGTTCCGGCAGCGAATTGGACGTCAGGCGGGCATGCGAACCTTCGTCGCTCGCCGCGTGTCATGCCGGCATTTCGGCCGTGACGATGTCGTCGCGGCGTCGTCACGGCGTCGTCACGGCGTCGTCACTGGCGCCCGCCTCGGGGGAAATCGGCCGGCGAGACCGTATACTCGCGGGTGATAAAACCCCTATCGACCCGGAAAGAATGTTCCATGAGCGTGAACATCCGGCCCATTTCGGCCGACGAAGATCGACGCCTTCGAGCGGGCACTCACCGTCCCTTCTTGGATTCGACCCGACGCCCGAGACGTCCCAACGTTTCCGCAACGTCTTCGAGCTCGAGCGGCTGCGAGCGGCGTTCGACGGCGACCAAATCGTCGCCACATTCGGTGCGCTCACCACCCGGATGGCGGTGCCGGGCAACGTCTTGCCGCTGGCCGCCACCAGCGTCGTCACGGTCCTTCCGACTCATCGCCGCCAAGGCGTCCTTCGCACGCTGATGACGGACCATTTCGCCGAACTCCACCAAAACGGAGAGCCGCTGGCCGCGCTCTGGGCGTCGGAAAGTTCGATTTACGGCCGCTTCGGCTACGGGCCTGCCTGCGAGCGCGCAGTGCGCCAGGCTGGAAAAGCCCTTCGCGCGGATGCGGGAGCCGGTCGACATCGGGGGGACGATGCGGCTCGTGGAACGAGCCGAGGCACAGGAGCTTTTCCCCGCGATATACGAACGCGTCGCTCCTCGCCGGCCCGGGATGCTTGCGCGGAGCGAGAAATGGTGGAAGCATCGCCTCCTGGGCGACCCGGAGTACATGCGCCGCGGCGGGACGTCGCACCGCCGCGTGCTCCACGTCCGCGACGGCCGGCCGGCCGGCTACGTCATCTATCGCACGCGCAGCCGATTGGGAGCGGGGAACCACGGAGGTCCGAGTGATCGAACTGGTCGGCATCGACCCGCCAGGCCGAAAAGGCGCTTTGGCAGTATCTTTTCGGAATCGATTTGGCGACGTCGCTCGATTATTGGAACCAGCCGGTTGACGACCCCTTGCGATGGTGGCTGGAGCAGCCGCGGCGACTGGAGCGGAAAGTCGAGGACGGACTGTGGCTGCGGCCCGTCGACGTCGCCGCGGCATCTGGCGGGACGAAGGTATTCCTGCGCGGGTTCGCTCCGGCTCCGGATGTGCGACCGGCTCTGTCCCTGGAACGACGGCGTTTGGGAGCTCGTCGTCGACGGGGAGGGAATCGGGCACTGTCGCCCGGCGAACGCCGAGCCGGACTTGGAGCTGACCCCCGACGTCTTGGGAATGGTCTATCTCGGCGGCCATCGATTCGGCACGCTGGGACGGAGCGGTTTAATTACCGGCTCCCCGGACGCGCTCCGACGGGCCGACGCCCTTTTTACCTGGGACCCCTTGCCGTGGTGCCCGGAGATATTCTGATTGCCGGGTGCCCGACGCCCTGAATCGCCCGACGCTCTCAATCAGCCCGACGCTCTCAATCACAACAACTTACGTCGCAAAAGCAATTTTCTGTGACCGTCGCGGCTCGACGCGGTACATTCGTGACAATCGTTAAAGTTTTCCTATCTTGCCAACCGATTTGAAGGGAGCCTCGCGTCAAGCGTTTCGCATTCGGGCTTGTGAATCGGGTCCAAATGAATACCTTCGCTCCTTTTCGGTCGCCGGATTAGTTGGGCGCTCGGATTCTGCGCGTGCCGCGACGGCTGGATGCACGAGCCCAATCAAGCACGATTTCGACCCCTTCGCACATGCGGCGTGCTACGACGTGCCCGCGGGAATTGCAGAAGGCATCGCTTCCCGCTTATCGCGTTGAGCCTCCCGACGTCCTGCTGATTGAAGTGGCCCACAACGTCCGCAGCCCATACGACACCAATCAAGACGGGCGACGACCTCACCGTTCGGGCCGACCTTCCGGGGGAGAACGCCACCCAATCGGCCCAAAATACGGCGAACCTCGGGGTCATCGGCTTGACCGATTATCACCTCATCAACGGTTATTACCGGGTGCAGGCGGACGGCACGGTCGACTTGGGACCGATTTACGGCTCGGTCAAGGTCGGCGGACTGGTCCCCGACGCCGGCACGGCAAGTGCTCGCCGAGCATCTGCGGACGACGCAGCGGCATTGCCGACGTGAAAGCTTCCGTCTCGTATGCCGACGTCAGCGGCCGCCAGGTCATTGCCGGCGAACACCTGGTCCGGCCGGACGGCCAGATTTCTCTGGGAATCTACGGCAACCTCCGCGTCGCCGGAATGACGTTGGACCAGATTGCCGACGTCGTCACGGCGCAGTTTGCGGAACTACCTGAGCGAGCCCGAGGTGCGGGTCGACGTGCTCGGGCTACAACAGCAAGGTCTTCTACGTCGTGACCGACGGCGGCGGCAACGGGGAACGGGTCGACCGCATCCCCTTCACCGGAAACGAAACGGTCCTCGACGCCGTCGCCCAGATTCAGGGTCTCTCGGACATTTCGTCAAAACGCGTCTGGGTCGCGCGTCCATCGCCGCCGGGATGTGCCGGTTCGCAGGTGATGATGGTCGACTGGCGCGGCATTACGCAGGACGGCCTCACCGCCACGAACTACCAAATCCTTCCGGGCGACCGGGTCTACATCAAGGCCGACGACCTGATCGCGCTGGACAACTGGCTCGTCAAGGTCACGACGCCGGTTGAACGTGTCTTTGGCGGCGTCCTGCTGGGAGCGGGAACCTACAACCGCGTGATTAACGCGGGCGTCGTCACCAGCAGCAGCTCGTCGGGGACGACCTTTTAGGTGAGTGTCAACTTGGTTGAGTGTGAACAGCGTGCGCGAATCTTGGACATTTTCTCTTTCCTTTGTGTCCTGCGTGTCCTGCGTGGTTCCTTCTTTCAACCAGGAACGACGGCCGTTTACGACGTTGACTGACGTTCCTCTTCCCATCCGTTGTCCACGTCCTTTGTGTCTCGTATGATGTCAGGTGGAATGTGGGTCTGTCGGGCCGGAGGAGCACCGACATGAGAAGGATTCTTGCCATCACGGGACCGTTCCTCATCGTTGCGGTCGCGTTCGGCGACGCCGCTTGGGCCCAAATCCCGCAATACTCAGCGGGGCCCTCGACGGGAACGGGCGGTCCCTCGCTCAAGCGCAGTAACCGGCCCGTCGTCAGTCCGTACGCCGGTCTCCTCGGTTCCGGCGTCGGGGCCAATCAGCGCCATTGGCTATCAGTATTTCACGCGCGTCCAGCCCCAGCTCCAGGCGAGCCGTGCGATTGGGTCTTTGGGGAAATCGGTGAACCGCCTTCAGGCCCAATCGATGTCTGCCGGAGGCCTCACAAGCCTGTCGACAGACCAGCAATTGCTCATGCAGCAACAGGCGGCCGGGTTGGGAATCGGTCCCACGGGCCACAGCGTGGGCTATATGTCGCATACGATATATTTCGGCACGAACCTCCAGAGAAACTCGTCCGGAGGGGCGCAGAGAGGGTCTTCCCCTCGAGTACAAGCACGAACCCCTCCATACCGGTTGGGCGATGACGCGCCCGGGTGTTGACGGCGGGTGTTGACGGCGGGTGTTGACGGCGGGAGACGGGCCGCGAACCGTCATCGAATGTCATGGAAGACAGATTGGAGTCATGGATGAGCTCGATGACACGCACCCTGGCGTTGGGCGGACTCGCGTTTGCCGGTGCGGCTTTGGCTTGCCGGGCGGACGTCACCCTGCCAAACAGCCCGGCCGCTTATCGCCTGTACAACAACGCGGTCGTGGACCCGCGCACGGCCGGCTGCGGCCGTTGCGAGCCTTTGCCCCCCTTTAACCGGGGCTTGTGGCTGAACAATCCGCGCGGCACGGGCGTCGACGACCCCTGGAGGCCGCCGAAAGTCTGGCCGCAGACTCGTTATCCCGTCGTTCCCGCTTATACGCGTCCCAGCTTCGGCTTCTATGAAACGAGGTGGCGGGTCATTTCTGTCTGCGGCACTCCGCCGTGGACGCGAACGCCCCCGGTTCCGATGCCTCCGCCGAAGCTGCCGGCGCCGGCGCAACGGCCTGCGGCCGCGGCACCCGGTTCCACCCCGGCGCCGAACCGCACTCCGGTCGAGGCGACTCCTCCCCGGGCCGTCCCGCCCAAAGCCACTCCGCCGCACGATTTGCAGCAGCGGACGAACGAGGCTCTCCCGGCGCCCAATCTGCCTCCCGCGAATGAGCCGAGGGCCGACGGTAATTCGCCGACGGGAATGCCGGCCCGGTCAGCGATGGCCGAGCCGGACGAGTTCAATTCGGGAGCGGGGGCCAGCCCCGTGGTGGGAACGCGCCCCGAGATTACGGTGTCGCAGCGTTCTGACAGGTTCCGAGGTTGGGCTGGCCTGTGAACGGCCGTCGCCTTTCAGCCAGGCGGTCCAGGAGAAGCGCCTGACGGGCACGAGTTCATGCTGCGTCAGCATCAGCCGGCAAATGAGCACCGGCTGACCGTTGTCGCCCGCGACTTTTTCCAGCGACCAGATTTCGGAATCGAACGCCGCTCGACCGGAATCGAGCAACGGCGCGACCCACTCCGCGACCTCCGCGGGCAAGTGGCCGATGCGTCTCCCCTCGTCGACGAACAGAGCGACGGTGTTCGGCTCGTGGCTCTTGGTCGGCTCGTGGCCCTTGGTCGGCTCACGGCACACAATCACGCGCATTCCCGCGTGGCACGTTTGCAGGATTCGCTGCCGCTCGGACCCGTCCTCGTTCGCAAGTGTGGTGCCGGCGACGGTCACCGGCTGATAAACGGCGACCCGGCGCCACTGGAGTTTTGTTTTGTAGAAGCGAGAGAACATCGTCGGCCCTCGACGTTCCGTCGTCTATCCGCGAACATCCTAACGAAATCAGTCCCACTCGGCGAATCAACGCCCTTTCTTGCCGACCACACCGGCTTGCCGACCACACCGGCTTGCTGACCACCCGGGCCGTATCGTAGGGCGAGCTGCCAGCTTGCCCTTTCGGGTGCAGCAGCGCGCCTTAAAGGACAAGCGGACAGTTTCCCCTACGAGTTCCCCCTACGAGGCGACTTCCGAACCTTGCCGGTCGGGGCGGGTGTACCAATAGGCCCACAAAATCAGAACGGCCTGCAGCGGCAAGCGCAACAAATGCAGCATCGGCGTGGCCGGGACCAAATCTTGATGCTGGTACGCGTAAATGTTGGCAGGAAAGATGGCGACCAGCAGAAGAATCAGCCCCCATCCGGCAAGCGGTGCCAACCTTCTCACGAGCAGCATCGCTCCCAGCCCAATCTCGCAGACGCCGCTCAGATAGACCAGCTCGAGGTGCAGCGGCAGGTAAGGGGGCATTATCTTCAAATAAAAGCCCGGCTTGACGAAATGCAACACCCCTGCGCCGATAAAGAAAATCGCAAAAATGTAGCGGGAGACCGTTTTGACGGTCTGCATGATTGTCCCCTTGTTCGCACCGATTGGCCCGTGCCTGACGGCTGGCGGCTCGCGGCTGACGGGTCCGGAAGCCCTGGCACGCTTGCGTCGCTTCTCCGGCTGGCGCGGTGCATGTACACGACGGCCGTTTACAGATAAATTTTATTCTTCGCCTTGAAACGGACAGCGCTTCGTCGTGGCTTTCCAAGAAATGGGCAAGAATATCCTCTCCATGATACCCTGTCCGTCGTTACGCTGTCGCGCAATTCTTGTCTTTGCCATTTTCGCCGCGGCGACGGACTGCCCGGCCGCTGGACCCCCTGCTCCTGCTCCTGCTCCTGCTCCTGCGTCAGCGAGGCACGGTGCAGGCGAAACGGTCAAGTTGACGCCCCCGGCCGAAGCCGCGGCCGGCATGACGGCCCCTGCGGGGTTCCATGTCTCGCTCTTCGCGTCCGAACCCGTCATTCGCCAACCGATTGGACTGGCGACCGACTCCCGCGGCCGGCTCTGGGTGGCCGAGAACAATACCTACTCCGACGCCCGCGTGAACTTCGACCTCTCGCGGCATGACCGCATCATCATCCTCGAAGACACCGACCACGACGGCCGTGCCGACCGGCACACCGTCTTCTGGGACCAGGCGCAGAAACTGACCAGCGTCGAAATTGGCTTCGGCGGCGTCTGGGCGCTGTGTCCGCCGCGGCTCCTCTTTATCCCCGACCGAAACGGGGACGACATCCCGGACGGCCCGCCTCAGGTCGTGCTCGACGGTTTTGACGACGGCGTCGTGCGTCACAACATCGCCAACGGATTGCGCTGGGGACCCGATGGCTGGCTTTACGGCCGGCACGGCATCCAGGCCACGTCCTATGTGGGCGTTCCGGGGACGCTCCCCTCGCAGCGCACGCCGCTCAACTGCTGCATCTGGCGCGTACCATCCGACGCGGAAGATTTTCGAGGTCGTCTGCCGCGGAACGACCAATCCCTGGGGCATGGATTGGAACGCAGAGGGAGAGCTGTTTTTCATCAACACGGTCATCGGCCACCTGTGGCACGCCGTTCCCGGCGCCCACTTTCAGCGGATGTACGGCGAGGACGACAATCCCCACGTCTACGAGCTTTTGGGCCAGACCGCCGACCATTTCCACTGGGACACGGCCGAGCACTGGAGACGCCATCCGGAAAATCGGCGTCTCGCCGACGACCGACCAGGCCGGCGGCGGCCACGCGCACGCCGGCTTGATGATTTACCAGGGGGACAACTGGCCCGACCGCTACCGGGGCAGCCTGTTTACCATCAATCTGCACGGCCGCCGGCTCAACAACGACACGCTCGAACGCCGGGGTTCCGGTTACGTGGGACGGCACGCGCCGGATTTCCTCAAGTCGCACGACCCCTGGTTCCGCGGCCTCGAATTGATTTCCGGTTCGGACGGCGGCGTTTACATTGCCGACTGGTCCGATATCGGAGAGTGCCACGACGCCGACGGCGTCGACCGCGACTCGGGCCGCATCTTCAAAGTCGTTTACGGTCAACCTCCGCGTCCAAAGATTGCCGACGTCGCCCAGTTGAGCGACGCGAAGTTGGTCGGCCTCCAGCGCGAAAAGAACGATTGGTTTGTCCGCCAGTCCCGCCGCATCCTGCAGGAGCGCGCCGCCGCGGGCCGGCCGATGCAGAAAGTCCACGCGAGCTTGCGGAGCCTCTTTGCAAGCGACCCCGACCCTGTGCACAAGCTCCGCGCCCTGTGGTGCCTGTATGTCACCGGCGGCGTCGCCGGACGCCTGGCTCTTGACGCAGCTTCGCCACCCCGACGAGCACGTTCGCGTGTGGGCCGTGCGGTTTCTGGGAGACGGCAAAACGCCGTCGGCTTTAGCGCTGCGCCGCGTTCTGTGCCCTGGTCCCGCGCGAGCCTTCGGGGCTGGTCCTCCTTTATCTGGCTTCCGCCCTTCAGGAGTTTCCGCCGGCGGACCGTTGGGCCCTGGCGGAAGGACTGGCCGCTCGCAACGACTTTGCCGCCGACCCGGTGCTGCCGCTGATGGTCTGGTACGGCATCGAACCGGCCGTCCCGGAAGACCCGGCTCGCGCCGTTCGCCTGGCCGAGTCCAGCCCGATGCTCACGCTCGTCCGCTGTATCGCCCGGCGGCTGACCGAGAACTTGAAACTCGTGCCGCAGCCGGTCGACCGGCTCGTCACTCTCGCCGGCGAACCGGGCACAAGGGGGCGAAGCCGCGCCCTCTTGACCGGCATGGCGGAGGCCCTGCGAGGCTGGCGGAAAGCTCCGATGCCGGCATCGTGGAAGTCTGTGCAGAGTGTTTTTGAGTCGAGCCCCGACAGCGAGGTTCGCCGCCTCGCCCGCGAGCTGTCGGTCGTGTTCGGCGACGGGCGGGCGCTCGCGGATTTGATGCGGATTGCCGCGTCGAAGAGTGCCGACCCAGCGGCCCGGCACGACGCCGTGCGCGTGCTCGTCGAGGCGCGCGGGAAGGGAACAGTGCCGCTTCTGTGCCGGTTGCTGGACGACCGGGACGTTGGGCCCGACGCGGCCCGCGGCATGGCCGCTTTCGACAACCCCGCTCTGCCGGCGCTGCTCTTGACGCGGTTCCCCAAACTGCGGGAGTCCGTGCGCGACGCGGCGCTGGTCACACTCAGCTCGCGCCGAGCTGGGCCCGATTGCTGCTGGCCGACATCGAATCGGGAAAAATCGACCGCCGCCAGGTTCCCGCTTTCCAGGTTCGGCAGATGTCGACCTTTCCCGGCGACGATTTGCGGCGGCAGGTGGCCGCCTTGTGGCCCGAGTTGAAAACCATCTCCGCGACGAAGCGGAAGCGGATTGCCTCTCTGAAGAACGTGCTCACGTCACAGTCACTCGCGGCGGCCGACCGCCCCAACGGTCGCCGGCGGTTCGTGCAGACCTGCGCCGCGTGCCATACGCTGTTTGGCCAAGGGGCCAAGATTGGGCCCGACCTCACCGGCGCTCAGCGGGCGAACCTCGACTATCTCCTGGAAAACATTGTCGACCCCTCCGCCTTGGTCGCCCCCGCCTACCGGATGTCGACGGTGGCGCTGGCCGACGGTCGCGTCCTCAACGGCATCCTCAGCGACCAGGCCGGGCCCACCGTGACGGTCCAGACCCCGACGGAACGTTTAATCGTCAACCGCTCCGACATCGAGGAGGTCCGAAGGTCGGAGCTCTCGCTCATGCCCGAAGGGCAGCTCGACGTCCTTCCCGAAAAAGAAGTCCGCGACTTGATTGCCTACCTGATGTCGCCGCAGCAGGTTCCCTTGCCGGTCGACAAGCCCAAGAGCGAGGCCAGCGCGTCCAGAATGCCGCCGTGACCGGCCGCGCCGCCGTGGCGTTCAATTCAGCAGGCTGCGGCGGACGACTTCGGCCGCTTGCTCGAAATAGGGCTGCCAGGGGATTTCCGGCCGGCCCAGTTTGAGACAGTCGCGCACCTTGGCCAGCGTGTTGCGGGCCATGTGAGGACAGCGGTTGCAGGCGCACGTTTGGCCGGAGGAGGTCATGATTCCCGGCACGGGAATGTACTCGTGCTGTGGAGCGGCCTTTTGCAACGGGTAAATCATGTTCGCTTCGGTCGCGACAAGGAACTTGGTCGGCGTGGCGATGGACGCGACGTACTTCCGCATTTTTTCGGTCCCGCCAATCACGTCGCTGACCTCCAGGATGTTCTGCGGGCACTCCGGATGGGCCAAAACGACGCTTCCCGGGTTGTTCTTCTTCGCCCGCAGCAGGTCCTGCAGGCTGAAAATCTCGTGCACCATGCACGAGCCGGGCCAGAGAATCATTTTGCGGCCGGTCACTTCCTCCAAATAGCGGCCCAGGTGTTGGTCGGGGACGAAAAGGATTTCCTTTTCCCGGGGCACTCTCTCGATGATGTCGCGGGCATTGCCGCTCGTGACAATCCAGTCGCACAGGCTCTTCACGGCGGCCGTCGTGTTGATATAGGCGACCGTGACGAAATCGCGGCCTTCGGCACGAAGCTGTTGTTGACGGGCCAACAGCTTGTCGTAGGGGCAGCTTTCGGCAAGCGAACAGCCGGCCAAGAGGTCGGGGATAAGGACTTTTTTCCGCGGATTGAGCATCTTGGCCGACTCGGCCATGAAATGGACGCCGCTAAAGACAATCGTCGAGGACTGCACCGCTGCCGCGTCGCGCGCAGCTTGAGGCTGTCGCCCACGAAGTCGGCCACGTCCTGAATTTCCCCGTCGACATAGTAATGGGCCAGAATCGTCGCGTCCTTCTCCTTTTTGAGCGCTTCAATCTCGTCCATCAGGTCGAGCGGGTCTTCGTACCGCTCGGGGGCGCGGTCGAGCAAGGGCAGCTCTGTTTCCATCGGTCGACCTCTTGATTTGTCGTGCCGGGCGGTACGCTGCGCCGCGGCCTGGGGATGTCTCATCCAATTATACAGTGCCGACGCCAGCATCGCGGGAATCTCGCGAGCACGTCTATAATCGGCAGTTCAATGCACCACAAAGGACACGAAGGACACAAAGGAAAGAGGGAGAAAGATAAAGGTGGGCCATGCACCGATTCCGCCCGAGGATGAGGAGCAAGCCGCCGGTTTGCGTCTTGGTCTGCTGCTCAAAGACGGCATCAAGCGCATTGTTCTTTGATTCCTTTGTGTCCTTTGTGTCCTTTGTGGTTCCATTTTTGGCCACAAAGGACACAAAGGACACAAAGGAAAGAGGGTGAAAGAGAAGGCCGCCGAGGAGCTGGCAAAACGGGCCGTCGGGGCAGACGGCATTAACTCATCGTGCTTTGATATCTGTGCTTTGATTTCTTTGTGTCCTTCGTGTCCTTTGTGGTTGAAAGTCCCACATGAAACACGCGCTCGACGAGCTTCTGGACGCGGCCGACTCGTCCTTGTTCGACGTGGCAACCCGCGCCGCCGGTCCCTCCGGAAGCCTGCCGCTGACCGATGAGATGCTTCTCAACAGCCCCAGCGGCGACCTGTTCGGCATGACGCAGAACGCCGGCATGGGCTGGGACCCGCAGCAGCTTCTGCGGGAGCAGGTCCTGATTCTCAGCACGCAGGGAGGGCTGCGCGCGGAGAACGGGCGGCCGGTCGCCCTGGGTTATCACACGGGCCATTGGGAAGTCGGTCTCTTGGTGAGAGCGGCGGCCGAAGAGTTGAATCGGCTCCAACGTCTGCCGTTTGCCGCCGCGGTGAGCGACCCGTGCGACGGCCGCTCGCAGGGGACGACCGCCATGATGGACAGCCTTCCCTACCGCAACGACGCCGCCGTCGTCCTCAAGCGGTTGATTCGCTCGCTTCCCTTGCGGCGCGGAGTCATCGGCGTCGCCACGTGCGACAAGGGGCTGCCCGCCATGATGATGGCTTTGGCCGCCCAGCACGACTTGCCCACCGTCATCGTTCCCGGCGGTGTGACGCTGCCGGCCGTCGACGCGGAAGATGCCGGCAAGGTGCAGTCCATCGGGGCCCGCTTCGCCGAAGGCGACATCACGCGCGAATACGCCGCCGACATGGGCTGCCGCGCCTGCGGCTCGGCCGGCGGAGGCTGTCAGTTTTTCGGAACGGCGGCCACTTCGCAGGTCGTGGCCGAAGCGCTCGGCATGGCCCTGCCGCACACGGCGCTGGCCCCCTCGGGACAGGCCATCTGGCTGGCGGCGGCCCGTCAGGCGGCCCGGGCCGTCGTGGCGCTCCAGCGTGACCGAATCGCCACGCGGGACATTCTCACCGCCGATGCACTCGAGAACGCGATGGCCGTCCACGCGGCGTGCGGCGGGTCGACGAACCTGCTGTTGCACGTGCCCGCCATCGCCTTCGAGGCCGGCTTGCGGCGTCCGACGGTCGAAGACTGGAGCCGCGTCAACCGCAGCGTGCCGCGGCTGGTCGACGTGCTGCCCAACGGGCCGGTCGGCCATCCGACGATTCGCCTGTTCCTCGCCGGCGGCGTGCCGGAGGTGATGCTGCATCTGCGCGCGCTCAATCTTCTGCGGCTCGAGGCGAGAACAGTCAGCGGCCAGCGGCTGGGCGACGTGCTCGAATGGTGGGAGCGCTGCGACCGCCGCCGGCGGCTGCGGGACTTGTTGCAAGAGCGCGACGGCGTCGACGCCGACGACGTGATTATGGCTCCCTCCCAGGCCCGCAGCCGCGGGCTGACGAGCACCGTCACGTTCCCGCAAGGAAACATTGCGCCGGAGGGTTCGGTCATCAAGAGCACCTCCATCGACCCGAGCGTGGTGGATGCCGACGGCGTCTATCGGAAGCTCGGGCCGGCCCGCGTCTTCACCAGCGAGCGCGACGCGGTCGCCGCCATCAAGGGACGCTCGGAGCGGAAGATTCAGCCCGGCGACGTCATCGTGCTCATCTGCCGTGGACCGCTGGGGGCCGGGATGGAGGAGATTTATCAAATCACGTCGGCCCTGCGTTATTTGAAATGGGGCAAAGACGTGGCCGTCATCACCGACGCGCGGTTCTCCGGCGTCTCGACCGGCGCGTGCATCGGCCACGTGGGCCCGGAAGCCCTGGCCGGCGGACCAATCGGCAAGCTGCGGGACGGCGACCTGATTGAAATCGTCATCGACCGCAACCGCCTGTCCGGCTCCATTCACTTCGTCGGCACGCAGGCAGCCCGCCTGACACCCGAGGAAGGCAGCGCCCTGCTCGCCGAACGCACCAACCAAGAACCGCTTCACGCCGACCCGGACCTACCGGCCGACACGCGCCTGTGGGCCCTCTTGCAGCAAGCCAGCGGCGGAACCTGGGCCGGCTGTGTCTACGACGTCGAGGCCATCGAGCGGCGTCTCGCGCCGAAAGAATCGGCGTGAAACGTGAAAAAACGAGCCGGCGGGTTTATCCCGCCGGAGCGGGGTTCCCCGGCCCCAACGAGCCGGCGGGTTTATCCCGCCGGGTGGGGTTAATTCCCCGCCCGTTTCGGCAGCGGCTTGAGCTGGCCGAGCATCGTGTAGAGGCGAATGAGGGCCGTATCGAGCATGGCTTCGCCCGCGCCGACTTCGGTTCTCGCGACAATTCCTTCGGCACCGTAGCCCCCTTCGACCGCTGCGCGGATTGTCGGGAAATAGCCGTAGTATCCGTTGGCGTAACCGGCGAAAAATGAGCGTCGCAGCGGAGACCGGTCGCGGAAACTGAGGCCGAAGTCGACGAACGGCTCCCCCGGCATTCCCGCCAAGGCAATCTCGCGGTTGATGACCAGCGTGGTCACCGGGCAGTCGAGCGGCGTCGACAGGTACTTCCGGTAGCGCTCGAAGACCTCCGGTTTCACTTGCGATTTCAGCGGTGCCAGCAGCCGCTCGGCGTCGTACCGCGGCTTGAAATGCCGGACGTCGAGAGCGAACTGCAGCTCGGGATGCGCGGGTGTCCGGGTCGCAATCGACCTGGCGACGCGGAGCGCCTCTTCGCCGAGCTGGCGGCCCGTCTCCTGCATCAGCTTTTCGGCGTCTTCATCGAGCCGCATCTTGTCGAAGTACGGGTTGATGTCGCCGGCGGCTCCTTGCAGGAAGAGCGAAACGGCGCCCTGGCCGAACGCGTGCTCGACAACGTCCGCCGTCGCGCTCGGGTAGTCGGCCGAGTATTTCAAATTGTCGGGGCCGAAAATGACCGGATGGCAGGCGTAATTAATCACGACGGCCAGGACGCGGCCGTCGCGGCCGTCGACGCGGATGACCCCAACGCGCGGGTCGAGGGGATGCGTGGGCGTCTTGGTCGCGTTCCGCCACAGCATCTTGACGGTGCCGTCGGGCTGCACAAAGCGGCGGTTATGGCCGATGAAGACCTCCCCCTCGCCCGTGCCAATGGTCGCGGGTTGAAGCCCGCTCGCCGCTCGTTCGATGGCGGCGGCAATCCGCTCCAAGGCCGTGCTCTCCCATTCGGGCCGCTTCCCGGCCGGATAGGACTCGTCAATCACGGGGCCGGAGTGCGTGTGCGACGCGAAGAAAAAGACCTGCTCGACCTTGGCCGACTTCCGCACATGGTCGCGGACGACGTTCATCGAGTCGACGCCGAACGTCCGACCCAAATCGAGCGTCACCAGCGCGAGGCGATGCCGGCCGTCGTCCAGCAGAAGGACTTTGGCGAAGAGCGGGTCGCGTTTACCCGTGGCCGGCCCGGCCCTGTCCGAGTAGCCCCACAGTTCGAGGCTTTCGGACGGAGTAATGTCGGTCTTGGCCGAGGCCGCACGAAACTCGGCCGACAAGGCCGTCGAGGCCGCAAGCAAAAGGGCGGCGAACATTCCGACGACCGCCGCCGTTCTGCGAAGGGTTATCACGATGCCCTCTAGCGGCCCGCTTCGGATTTGGCGGTCTGCTCGACTGGGTTGGCGCTCCGCTCGACGGATTTGGCGCTCCGCGCGATGGATTTCGCGCTCTGCGCGCGGGAAGCTTCGCGTCGCTTTCGCTTGTCGTGCGTACGCAGCTCGTTGGGAGCCTTGGTCGGGTCGATGTCGCGGTGGGGCAGCGTGTCGGGCGTGATGCGAACGGCCGTCGTCACTTTGAGCGGGAACGGTGCTCCGACGTCGAAGGTCAGCTCGACGAACGAGGCGGTCCAGCCCTGCTTTGGCGTGTCAATCGTCGCGACATAATTCCCACCCCCCTGGTCCTTGAGCAGGCGGCTTTTGAACGCCGGGCCGATGGTCATGAGGCGGAAGTCGCGGGCCTTGGGATTGGTCGCCTGCCACAGAGTCACCGACCGCGGGCGGTCGCTGGTCCGCACGTGGATGGAGCCGTCCCGGTCGAACGTCCACGAATACTTGGGTCGCGGCGTCCCCGTGACGACCGTCCAGAAGTAGGCGACCACGCTGTCGCGGGCGTCGGAGCCTTTGAGGCTGTGGTCGGCATTCGGGATGTAGCGAATCAGCTTCTCCTCGGGCAGGTCGGCGTAATAGAACTGCGAGGAATCGGGACAGAAATACTGGTCGCCCGACCCGCTCACGATGAACTTGGGCATGGTGAACCGCTCGCGGTACGAATAGGGGTCTTCGATGTCGTTGAGCAGCTTCATCCGCGGGTCGCGGGCGCGGGCGGTAATCTTGTGGCGGAAGTAATCGCCGACGGCCTCGGTGTAAAAGCCGTAGACGGCGACGTGGTGCCGCATCGAGGCGGCACTGTTCAGGCAGTCAATCGAGAGCGGGATGATGGCCGCCACGCGCTTGTCGACGGCGGCCGTGCACCATGTGGTCCAGCCGCGCTTCGAGCCTCCCGCGACCACGAACTTATCAACTTTGAACTTTCCCCCCTGCTCGCTCGCCAGCAGCTCCTGCACGCAGTCCATGGCCCGGACGGCGCTTTTGACCATCGGCAAGCGGGCCGGCCAATTGTCGTCGCCCCCCTTCAGGAACTTGTCCCAGGTGTAGGCGATGAGGTCGTCTTCCTTGCGCTTCACGCCGTCGTTGTCGAAGACGAGCGGCTCATTGGGGACCATTTTCAACTCAGCGACGACCGAGTTCGTGAGCGTGGCAATCACGCCAAGCTCCGCCTTCTTCGGCGGACCGTCGCCGTTGCTGCCGCCGGTAATGAACAGGAACGCGATGTGGGAGGCGGGCTTGGCCGGCTTGACGACGGTCAGCCAGTGCTCCCAGACGGGCCGGTCGACCTCTTTGGCGCTCCGCCAGGTCTGCGATTTCAGGTCGACGACGAACTGCGTCGCGCCGCCGCCCTGCGTCTTGCGGACGACCTTCCAGGAATAGGTCGCATCGGGCTTGGCGACGTAACGGTCAAGCGCCGTCTCACCGGCCGGAAGCAGGTTGACCCAGCACAAGACGGCCACAGCAAGCGCCGCACACTTTGCAGCGGGATGACAAACCGATTCCAACCTGCGCATGCCACACCTCGAAAAACTCAGGAATTCCAAAACGCCGATTCATTCACCCTATCGCATGCGGCGCCGCAACAAAAGCCAGTTGTCTGAAATCCGGGCGGCCTCGAGCAATCTTTCAACGAGCCGGCGGGTTTATCCCGCCGGACTGCAACGTGCCGGCGGGTTTATCCCGCCGGACCGCTAAGACCGCCGGGATGAACCCGGCGGCTCGTGTAAGACCGCTGGGATGAACCCGCCGGCTCGCGAAAGCGGCGAGTCACTCCCAAATTCCCTCCGGCACCGGCTTTTCTTCGACGATTTCAATCAGCACGCCGTCAGGGCCTTCCACGAAAAAGCTCTTGTGATGATACTTCGGGTCCGCCTTGATGGTTTCAGCAATTTTGACCCCCGAGCGTTGCATTGCCTCGTAGACCGGCTCGATTTTGCGATACGAGAAAGCGAGATGGTCGATGGGCCGTCCCTTTGTCGGCTGCAGCGTCTTGAGCGGCCGGTCGGGCCACCAGGGGGGAGGCGGCGTCACGTCGGGCTTGCCGAAAACGATGATGAGAACGTTGTCGCACTGCATGAAGTTCATCCAGATTTTTCCCAACGTCTCCATGTTGCCGGCCGGCTTGGGCCGCTCGGCCAATCGGGGTTTAAGGCCCAGGTGGTCGCGATACCAGCGGCACGTCGCGTTGACGTCAGCCGCGAAGAGATGCACGTGGGCGAACCGGTGGTGCCCCATCGTGTTGATTTCAATCAATTCCTTGTCGGGGCCCTGTTGGTAGAAATAGTAGTTGTCGGGCCCGGGCAGCGGGCTGAGGGGCGTGTGAATCTGTGCGCCGTGCTTGCGATACCATTCATATTCCGCGCGCATGTCGACGCCTCCCCAACCGATATGCCAAATGCCCGTGTTGAGCGCGTCATCGGGCGGCGACGCGACGGCGTTGAACAGCAAAAACGAGCGTTCGACGAAGAGCGCGTCAGGGTTCCCCCGATACTTGACCGGCACCGCCCCAAAGAACCGCTGATAGAACCGCATCGACTTGGCGACGTCGCGGACGTTGAGCCGCACATGATGAAAATGCGCCGGCTCGCCACCGCGCAGCGCGTTGCGTCCTGTCAGACAAAACACCAGCCCCAGAACCAGAATCGCACGGCGGTTCATCTTTTCCGTCTCCTCTCTTTGTGTCCTTCGTGTCCTTTGTGGTCAAAAATGGAGCCACGAAGGACACAAAGGACACAAAGAAATCAAAGGACAATGCGCTCGATTTCGTCTTTGAGCAGCAGACCGAGACGCAAACCGGCGGCTTGCTCCTCATCCTCAGGTGGAATCGGTGCCTGTCCCATCTTTATCTTTCTGCGTCTTTCCTTTGTGTCCTTCGTGTCCTTTGTGGCCAAAAATGAAACCACGAAGGACACGAAGGACACAAAGGAATCAAAGAACAATGGGCTTGCCGACTCGTTTGCCGCCCCAATGGTTCGTTTTGCCAGCTCCTCATCTGCAGGCGGAATCGGTGCCTGCCCCATCTTTATCTTTCTCCCTCTTTCCTTTGTGTCCTTTGTGTCCTTTGTGGCCAAAAATGGAACCACAAAGGACACGAAGGACACAAAGGAATCAAAGGACAATGCGCTTGATGCCGTCTTTGAGCAGGACGACCTTGAAATTGACCAGCAGACCAAGACGCAAACCGGCGGCTTTCAAATAGGAAATCAATTGCGCTTGATGAATCGGGCTGAAATCGTCCGCGCATTTCAGCTCGACGATAATGCGATTGCCGACCAGCAAATCGACCCGGTGGCCGTCAATGAGTATCTTTTTGTACGGTATGACCAATCTTTTTTGACGCTCAAAAGGGACCAACGCTTCCGTCAACTCATAACAGAGAGCTTCTTCATACACGCGTTCCAAGAACCCTGGTCCCAAAGTCCGATGAACCTCGATGGCCGCCCCAATGATTCGTTTTGCCAGCTCCTCATCCTCGGACGGAATAGGTGCATGGCCCATCTTTATCTTTCTCCCTCTTTCCTTTGTGTCCTTCGTGTCCTTCGTGTCCTTTGTGGCCAAAAATGGAGCCACAAAGGACACGAAGGAATCAAAGCAGGACCGGGGGCGGGCCTGTTGCGGGGCCTAGCGGGAAAAACTGGCCGGTGAGCCATTCTTGGACGCCTTGGCCGTAGCCTGGCCCGAATCGCCGCTCGGAGGCTCCGCCGGGCACATGGAACCAGCCGCCCGGCCGGCTCATATCGAACACCATATGAAACGCCGGCGCGAAATACAGCTTCATGCCGGCAAAGGCCACCTCGCGGAGTTGGAACGGCACCGTGGGGCCCCCCGGCGGCTCGACGACTGCCGTATCGAATCCCAGCCGCAGCGGAAGCTTGCCGCGAAAGTATTCATTCACGAACGCGAACCGCGCCGGCACCCTCCAGCCGGGAAAGGCGGCCCGTTTCCTAGCGGCGGGCCACGCGGCCGAGAGAACGTTCCGCAATGTCCCCTCGTCGAGCAAATCGGGCCGGCCGAGCGCCAACGCCTGGTCCATGTGGTACTGGAACAAGAGGATGCCCGAAGCCGAATTGACAACTTCCTCGACCGTTTCCGGCGGCAGCCATCGCAACAAGAGGGCCAGCACCACTTCGTAATGCAGTGCATGGAAGAGCCCCATCATCCGCCGATGACTCTCGCTCGGCTTCCTCGGCGGACGCGCGGCCCAATCGGCCAACTCCCGCGTGGCAGCGTCCTGGGGCAAGAGGGGCTTCCAGGCCGCCATCAACCGCTGGGCGCATAAGTCGACCGGGTCGTACGAGGCCTGCACGAGTGCGTTCACATCGGGCTTTTCCGAAGCACCCAGGATTTGCCGCAGCCGTTCCCAGCGGTAAATCGGCTCCGGCAGCGTGCTCCACCACTCGCCCTGCCGGCCGCGCTTGAACTCGTTGGCGGAGACGACGAATCCCTCTTCAGGCTCCATGATGAAGGGTCTCGCGGCCTCGGCGAGCGCTGCGGGCTGCCGCGACGGCAGGTCCCCGCCGCGACGGGGATAAGCGCCCGTCCAACCTGCGGGGCGCTCGTCAATTCGCCCCGTTTGCACATAGGCAATCCGCCCGCCCGAATCGGCAATGACGGCGCCGAGAGAAAGCGTCTTGGCCGAACGGTGGCGTTCGGCCATTTCCTCGGCAGAGGCGGGCAGCGTTCCGCCGAGCACTCCATTCAGGTCGGAGGCCGACTCGCGCAGACCCGCCCAGCGGACAAAGGGGAATAGCCCGTCGCGCATCGCATCGCCGCCGCTTCCGTCCACGCCGCCCGTCGTCGTGCCGTACGCATTCTCGAAGTAGACCCATTCCTCCGACGCCCGTCGTCCGCGAATCGGCATGCGTTCGACCCGCCTGGACAGCGGCTTCCATGCGTCTCCCGCCCGGTATTGGCCGCCCTGGCACTCTTCGACAAGGACATCGACATTGTCGGCATGGCCGTAGGTGTACGACCAGGCGACACGCGACGTGCGGCCCGCGGCCAGAAAGCAAAGTCCCGGCATGCCGACGCCCTGATAGTATTCGCCGTCCGGATACTCGATGTGGGCGGCATACAACACGGGCGGAAAGCGGCCGCTCTGCATGTGAAACTCGCCCATGAGCAGTGCGCCGCCCGTTGCCGACTTCTTGCCGGAGACGGCAAACGCATTCGAGCCGGCGGCGTGCGGCAGCCGCAGGAACGACAGTTCCGGCGGAAACTGCAGGCCCCGCAGCGAGTCGAGGTCGAGTCCGGCCGCCGCGTCTCCCAACAGGAAGTCAAACAACGGCCTGGGCGACCCGCGGGCGACGAGCTCGGCCACCACCATTTCCGCCGTGTGTTGCAGCGACGTCAGGCCGAAATAGGCCAGCAGCCGAAACAGGAGGATGGTCGATACGGCACTCAGCCGCGTCGGCGGGACGCCCAGCAGCCGCAAGAGCACAGGCCTGCTGCGTCGGGCCAATGTGTCGTTGAAGCCGCGGCAATAGCCGTCGATGAGCGCGGCCGATTCCGGATGGAGAGCCGCGGCCTGCTCTTCGGCGTCGGCGCGGAAATTGAAGAACCGAATGGAGCGGTCGATGGCCCGGGCCACCGGCTCGTCGCCCAGGAACTCCATCAGCCGGCCCTCGGCGGCCAAGAGCGACAGATGGACCTGCACGGGCCGGTCAATCGCGTGCAGGCATCCCAACGCATAACTGCCGCTGACGCGGTCCGGCGCCTGAATGTGCGGGTAGCCCAGCGCGGCCCGGCCGTAAAAGACCGGGCCCGCCAAATCGGGGGGCGTCGGAAGTTTCTTGAGGACGCTCATGCCGAACGTTTCCCGCATCGTAGGGTAAGCTGCCAGCTTGCCCATTCGTGAATCAAAAGAGGCAAGCTGGCAGCTCGCCCTACGGTTTTGAAACGCCCTCTTAGCGGAACACAGTAGGGCAAGCTGCCAGCTTGGCCATTCGTCTCAAAAACGGGTGCTGACGGCAAGCGAGCCGCTGACCCCCGCCCGCCATTTTCCGGAGACAGCCGCCACTTTCCGGAGACAGACGTTGTACCACAGCCGGCCAGGGCGCATACTGCACCTGGACAAAAGAAAGCGGTACAGCGTCAAGCTGTAAATCACGCGTACGCGGGGCCGCGCCTGAGTCGGGCGCGGCCATTGTCTTTTGTTGGCGGCGCCCGAATCGGGATTCTTCCGGTTTGGGCGTTTTTTATTGCGCAGGAAAGGAGAATGGCCAATGAGAGACCACAACGTTCTGGAACTGGAACCGTCGACCGGCCTGCTCGCGCGGGGTTACCTCCGGTTGGGTGTGTACGCGATGCAGGCCGCCGGTCCGTCGGCCCGCACCTTGGCGGCTCTTTACGAGCTGGCCGACCGCCGCACGCGCGGCATGCGGGTCTCGATTGCCCGCATCGGGGCGCTCTTGCGGGCTTCCGCGGCGGACGGTCCAGCGTCATCTGCAGCGGCTCGAAGATGATTTCGGAGCCATTGAATCCAGGCAGACGCAGGGCGCTTCGCGGTACCGAATCGACGAAATCGTCTGGAACGCTGCGCACGCGGTTCGTGGCGATGCCCAAGTGGTGGACTTGCTTGCGTGAGGAACTGCAAGGTTGGTCGACGACGGCAACCTACGCCTGGCTCCTGTCGCGGTCCTGCCTGGTGGAGAGGCTGGAAGAGGGGCGCGGGTGCCTCTCGGACCGAATGTACGTCACGCGGCAGGAGATTGCCCAAACCACCGGCCTTACGCGACGGTCGGTGTCGGTCGCTCTTGAAGTGCTGAGCGCGTTCGGGCTCATCCAAACGGATGCGTTCTCGCAGCCCGACGCGATGTTCGAATTCGAGCTGCAAACCGTCCGCCTCTCGCGGTGAGCCGACCTTTGGACGACCTTAAAAGGCGGTTTCAAAAGGGCGGCATGATTCGTAGGGTAAGCTGCCAGCTTGCCCATTCGTGAATCAAAAGGGGCAAGCTGGCAGCTCGCCCTACGGTTTTGAGACGACCTTTGGACGACCTTTGCGGAACACAGTGGCGCACCTGCTCTGAAAAAGTGGCGCACGTAACTCTGAAAAAGTGGCGCACCTTCCTGGAGAAAAACTGGCGCACTGGACCAGGAAAAAGTGGCACACGAATCCCTAGAAAGATACCCAATAGAAGGAGAATCCCCATAGAAGGAGAATCTCGATAGAAAGACACTCAATACCCAGGTACGAGCGAAGCGCTCGCACCTGGGCCTCTCTCAGAACAAAAAGGCAGCTCTCAGAAGGAACAGCTGGCGGCTTGGGTCAGAGGCGGCCGTCAGCCTCGGAGCACGTCCAGCACGGGCTGGCCCAGGCCGTCTTTCGTGACGTAGAACGGCCGCTGCTCGACTTCGATGCCGTATTTGGGAGAAATCCCAGCGTGCGATAAATCGTGGCGTGCAGGTCGCTCACGGTGACCTTGCGCGTGACCGACGTGCAGGGCCGCTCGTCGGCCGTTTTGCCGAAGAGGAACCCGCGCTTCGCACCGCCGCCGAACAGCAGCACCGAGCCGGCGCCGGTGAAGTGGCGGTGCATGCCGTAGTGCTTCAGCTCCGTCATCTTGTCGGGCTGGGCGACCTGGTCGGGGACCGGTTTGTCCGGCTTGCCTTCGACCATCACGTCGCGGCTGAACTCGCTGGCCAGAACGACCAGCGTGCGGTCGAGCAGCCCGCGGTCTTCAAGGTCGAGGATGAACTGGGCAATCGGGGCGTCGATCATCCGCTTGAGGGCAATCGTCCGCGTGTGGCCGTTGTCGTGCGTGTCCCAGCCGAGGAACGGGACGTACTCGGTCGAGACCTCGATGAACCGCGCCCCGTCCTCGACAAGCCGCCGGGCGAGCAGGCAGCCCAGGCCGAAACGCCCGGTGTTGTAGATGTCGTAGCTCTTTCGCGGCTCGAGCGAGAGGTCGAACGCCTTGGCGGCCGGCGCAGTTCATCAGGCGGTGGGCGTTCTCGAGCGACTGCAACAGCGACTCGCGCTGGTAGTCGCTGCCGTGCTTCGCAATCGGGCTTTCGCTCAGCAGCTTCTTGTACGTCTCGAAACGCCGGCGAAAGCGTTTCTCGCTCATGCCGGCCGGCGGACGCACGGAGAGGACGGCCTGCTCCGGGTCGGGAACTCGGAAGGGGCCGTACTGGCTGCCCAGAGCAGCCGCCCGTTTGAAACGCCTTGAGCTCCTCCGCCTCGCCGTTGCCGTCGTAGCGCTGGCCGATGTCGATGAAGGCCGGCAGGGCCGGGTTCCGCGGGCCCTTGGCGTGCGCGATCCAGGCGCCGAATGCGGAGCGGCCACCGTCTGCGGCGGCTCGTAGCCGGTGTGCCAATGGTACTGGTGCCGCGAGTGCAGAATCTTTCCCATGTCGCCGGCGACGTGGGTGCGGATGAGCGTCCCCCGGTCGAGCACCGAGGCGATTTGTTCGAGTCCTTGCGAGATGTGGATAGTGTCGACGGCCGTCGGAATCGACGGGAACGTGCTCAGCACCCTGTTGGATTCGAGGCCCTTTTCAAACGGCGTGTAACGCTTCGGGTCGAAAGTCTCCGTGTGGGCCATCCCTCCGGCCATCCAGAGGACCACGACGGTGTCGGCCGTGGCCGTGAGCTTTTCCTCTTTGCCCTCGGCATCGGCAGCCGCGGAGAGGACTCGCGGCCGTCCGGCGGCAAGCGTCCCCAACAGGGCGGCACTCGCCGTCGCCAGAAAGTCGCGGCGATTGGGTGTCTTCATCGTTGTTCGCCTTCGCCCCGGTGGTCACTTTGCGCCACGAGGGAAATTCCCTTTACTCAATCAACTGGAACTCCGGCAGCATCACCACCATCCACAGTAAATCGTGAACGCCCTCGGCCGACGGCGGCGTGCCGACGACGGCGGCCGCCGTGTTTCGCTCGCTGTCGGTCGGGCGGCGCCCCAGGGCCGTGCGGTACGCCCGCTCGACGATTTTCCGCGAATCGTTTTCACCCTGCTTCATCCATTGCCGCGCGCCCCGATTGAGGATGTCGTCGAGCGTGGTTCCGTTGACCAACTCGAGGGCTTGCAGCATCGTGGCCAGCGAATCGCGGCGCGTGACGACCTGTTCCCGGTTCGGCCGCCCCAGCGCTCGCGAAAGGGCATCGTCCATGGCCAGCGCGGCCCGCACGCGAGGGGGGAGTGGCGAGTGGTGAGTGGCGAGTGGTGAGTGTGGTTCGGCACCCTTTGGGTGCCTTTGGGCTTCACTCGCCACCGGTTTGGCGGCAAGGGGCGATTTCTCGGCCGCCAGCACGTCGCGGACCGCTCCGAGCTGGCCTCCTTGGCCGCGGCCGTCCATCTTCACAAGTCGCGTCGGTCGGCGTCTGCCAAATGCCGGTCAGGTCCGACACCGCAGTCGATGAACTGTTCGGCCGTCATTCGCCGCACGCTGGGACCGCGGAAGGTCAGCGAGGTCTGGTCCGGCCGCGGTTCGCCGACCGACGGAAGCTGATAGGTGCGCGACGTGCAGATGACTTCCAAAGTGTGTTTGAGGTCGTAGCCGTGGTCGACGAAATCCGCAGCCAGCCAATCGAGCAGCTCGGGATTCCAGGCTTCCTGTTCCATATTGTCCAGCGGCTCGACCAATCCGCGGCCCATGAGGCGGGCCCAATAGCGGTTGACCACCGTCTTGGGGAGCCGGCCGTTCCTGCGGTCGGTCATGCGGTCGGCCAACTGTTTCATGCCGCACGGGCCGCGGGGCGTCGGCGTCGATGGTTCCCAGTTCGGGAAACAGGAACCTGGCCCGGGCGTGCTCGCCGGTCGCCTTGTCGCAGCGATAGATATCGAACGACCCGTTGGCGAAGACCGCGGCCAGTCCGTGCGAGTCGGCCAGCGTCCACTGGCTGACGAAGCTGTCGTGGCAGCTTGCACATTTCAGGTTCGTGCCGAGAAAGACCTGGGCCGTCGTCTGTGCGGCCTGCATTTCCTTCCGCTGGCTCGCATTGACCACGCCCCGCCATTCAATCCCCTTGACGAATCCTTCCGAGCCGGAAACGGGACTCACCAACTCGTGGACGAAGCGGTCGTAGGGCTGATTTTCGTAAAGGGCGCGGAACAGCCAGCGGGTGATTTGCCGGCGGCCGTCGTCGATGAAGCCAGTCCCGCGATATTCGTTCCGCAACAGGTCGTTCCAGAACGCGAGCCAATGAACGGCGTAATCCTCGCGCCGTCCCAGCAACTGCCGAACGAGAAGCGTTCGCTTGTCGGGCCGGGAATCCGCACGGAACGCATCCAGCTCCGCTGGCGGCGGGAGCAGGCCGACCAGGTCGAGATAGACGCGGCGAGCAAAGACGGCATCCGGGACGGGGTGCGCAAGGTCGACGCCCGACCTTTTCAGATGCGCTTGCAACAAGAGGTCAATCGGATTCGACAGGCCCGAACCGGGCACCGCGGCGGGCAGCCGCGGCCGGCGGAGCTCGACGTTCGGCAGCGACGCGGCTGCTTTTTTTGGCGGCCGGACGCCTGGCACTCTTCGCGGCGTCCGACGGCGGGTTTCCCTTCGCACGGGCGTCCGCCGGCAGAAAAACGAGCACGGATAAAGCCGCCGCGAGTGTCACCCCAAAGACGCAGCGGTCTTCGGCAGGTTGTGACGGCATGGCAGGATTCCGAGCGGCGGGCGGCGAGGCGGGTCGGCGGGCACTCAACACCTCTACTGTCGCAAATGCGCGGGAGCGTGTCCACAGACCGGCCGTCTTCGTCGGCAAGCGGCCCGAATTGCTGTCGCACTTGCGCGCTCGGAACCGGCGGGCGTCGCCTTCACGAACTGGGAGCGAAGACCCGTCAAGAGACCGCGGCGCGGCTCTCTCTCGGCCGACCGATTTCCGGGCTCGGCAGGCGTGTCGAGCGATGCGGGCGCCGGGGCGGGGCCGTAGCCTGGTTGACCGTCGTCGAAGTAGACATAAGGCTCAATTGCCGCGGCCAGTTCGGGGTGCGTGTAGTAGTGGTTCCACATGTGCCCCGACTGGATGACGCGGGTCACGTCCAGTTGGACGATTTTTGCGTTCAAATATCCAAGCCGGTCACGGTCGCCCCGGCTGAGCCCCTTTTCACCCAAGGCGCGACGCGAAAAGATTCGGCGCAGCGGATAGAACGTCAGCACGATGTCGTGGTCGTTGCGCATGTAAAGCAGGCATTCCGTCCGGCATAACGCCAGCCCGTACCGTTGTCCCGGGTCGAGCCAGTGATGGTCGAGGGCCCCGGCAACGAGCACGCTGCGGATACGCTGGTCGGCCGGAGGAAGGTAGCTCAGCCGCGTGTCGTCGACGTCGCCGCCCGCCAAAAGGTGCAGGGCGGCGGCTGTCATCCGCGCACCGTGACTGTGCCCGATGATGCAGACCGGATGGCCGGGCGGAAGGCGTGCCACCAGGTCGCCCAGGTAGACGCTGTTAAAGCTGGCACGCATGCCCAGGATGGCCACGTCCAGATGGGGTTCGTACGTGATGGGCCCCGAGCTGGGCCAGGTGAAAAAGACGACGGCAAGCGGCCGCGACGGAGCCGCACTGCGAATCCAGTGAAACACCGGCCCGCAATCCTCGCAGAGGCCCTTCCAATTGGTAAAGCTGCCATGGACGACAATGCACACCGGCGTTCCGGGGGCCAGCGACGCGTGGAAAGCCTCCCGGTTGAGCTGCTGCGTCGCGCCGCCACCGTCGCGATAGTAAAACTCGAGGTCCCCGCACGAGCAGCCATGGGGCGCGGTCTGCCGGCACTTCCAACTGCTGGCAATCCAATAGCCGTCGGGACAATAGGCCGGACCCGGTCCCGCGGGGACCATCGGGCCGGGAGCCTGCGGCGGCAGCGGCTCATACTCGATTGAGGGCGCGGGCGAGGGCGAGGGCGGGGCCGGCCCGGAGGGAACAGTTTGGGTATCGACCGGATTCAGGCGCGGCCCGGCGAAGTCCTGCGCTCCGCGCGAGGCCCGGCCAACGTGACGAACAGCAAGACGGCCAGCGTCCAGCAGAAAGGTCCAAGGTCCAAGCTCCAAGGTCCAAAGTCGGAGCAGCGGGCGCGCTTGCTCGTCGAGCTTGGACCTTCGACTTCGGACCTTGGACCTTTGGACATCGGATTCATGCTCGTAGTTATCGGTCGCTGGGTGACGACTCCGCGTCGGCAGCGACGAAGTTCCGGAGATAACGAAAGCGGTGGGTCTTCGCAGGCTCCGAAAACCTAGCTCAGTCCGCACGACTGGATTGCGTGGACCAAGCGAGGGTTACGACTCAGACTCGTTCCCGGCAACGGTGCCACGGCCCCTGCCGGCCGTGCCGACGCTGCGGTCGCTCACGCCTGTTTGGGTCGCGGCAATCGCACCGGTTTTATGAGGAGGCAAACACGTTTTCGGACGGATGGGTTTCGTTCGGGTTGGGTGCCATGCCCACGGCTCTGCGTGGGCATGCCTCGGCAGGCCAATTGGATTCGCATGCCCACGCAAAGCCGTGGGCATGGCACCCGAAAAATCATGGCACCCGAAAAATACGGTGTGACAGGCCGCTAGTGGTGCTTGAAGTATTGCACGGCGCGTTCGTGCTTTTCGGCGGCTGGGCGGTTATTGAACGTTCCCAAGTTTCTTCGCTTGCCGGTCCGTGGGTCGGCCTTGCGCGAGTACAACCGGTATTTTCCAGAACTGAGTTTGCGAATCATGGCCAGCTCCCTTTCTTGCGTTGACAGACCTGCGACAAGCGTGCAAGCGACGCGCCAAAACCCTCGCAAAATCGTCCCTCGAACGAGGCTCGGAAGCGAAGAGCGCCTCCCAAACCGAACGCACGGCGGGGACGGGCGAGCCCGCCTTTGGGAGAAGCGGCGCTCAATGCCACGGGCGGCCGTCCCGGTCCTCCATCACGCCGCTTTGGGCGAACCTGCAAAATCGGTTGTGACGAGCCGCCGGGTTTGTCGGGACGGTCCTGCGGTCTAAACCCGCCGGCTGGTCGCGACGGTGAAAATTTGGTTGCACGAGATGGTAAGTAAGTATAAACTTACCGCGATGGGCACAAATGCGCTGCGACCCGCAAAACCGAATTTGAAGTTATCCAGCGAAGAGCGAAGGGCCGCCATCCTGCGGGCGGTGCGGCGAGTCTTCGCCGAGAAGGGCTTCGACGGCACGACCACGCGGGGACTGGCCGACGCCGCCGGCGTCTCCGAGGCGCTGCTGTTCAAGCATTTTCCGAACAAGGAGGCGCTCTTCTCGGCAATGAAGCTCTCGCTCAACGACCAGGACCTGGGGAAGTTCGAGCGAATCACGGGCTTGGAAGCTTCGGTCTCGACGTTGGTGTTGATGGTCCATTTTCTGGCTTCCCGGGTCATTGAGGGCTGGACTTCGTGCGAGGACGAACCGGCGATTCAAACCCGCCTTTTGCTGCGCAGTCTCGCACAAGATGGGGAATTTGCGCGGTTGTCGCTGCGGCGGGTCAGCGGCGAGTGGGTGCCGAAAGTCGTCGAGTGTGTCCGCACCGCAATCGCGGCGGGGGACGCTTACGAGGGGCCGGTCTGTCCGAATCTGGCGGCCTGGTTCGCTCACCATCTGGCCACGATGGCGATGATTGAGTTGCTGCCCGCGAACCCGGCCGTCGATTACGGCGTCTCCCGCAGGACGCTCGTGGAGCAGGCGGTGTGGTTCGGCTTGCGCGGCATGGGAATCAAGGAAGAGGCCATCCGCCGCCACTACAATCCGCAAGCCCTGGAATTGATTGAGCCGTGACGCGCCTGTTGGTGAATACACACTTAACCAGCGTTGGATGAGTTCGACCATGCGATTATTGGCCGCCTTCGCGATTGCCTTTTGCTGCTGCCTTGCCGCGGCGGGTTGCGCCCGCGCTCCGGCACAGGCCCCCCCTCTTCCGCCGAACCGGGTGACGGTCAGTTATCCGCTGGAACAATACGTGGCCGATTACGTCGAATTCACGGGTCAGACGGCGGCCGTCAAAACGGTCGAAGTGCGGGCGCGGGTCTGGGGCTATCTCGAAAGTCTGCACTTCACCGAAGGGGCGCTGGTCCAGCAGGGGGACCTGCTGTTTCAGATTGACCCGCGGCCCTACAAGGCGCTGGTCGACCAGGCAAACGGAAAAATCGGCCAGGACAACGCACAGCTCAAGCACAACGAGGCGACCTACCGCCGTTACTCGAAACTGCGGGCCAACGGTGCGGCCACGCAAGAGGACCTCGACCGCGTGCTGGCCGACCGGGACGCCATGAAAGCCACCCTGGCGACCGACACGGCCGACCTCGAAGCGAAGCAGTTGGACCTCGGTTACACGACGATTCGCTCGCCCATCACGGGCCGCGTCAGCCGGTTTGAAGTCACCGAGGGGAACGTGGTGCAGTCGGGCCAGAACGGGGGGACCCTGCTGACGACCATCGTCTCGGTCGACCCGATGTACGTTTATTTCGACGTCGATGAGCGGACGCTGCTGCAGGTTCGCCGGCTCATCCGCAGCGGGTCGATGAAGAACGTGCAAGAGTCGGCCTTTCCGATTGCCGTGGGGCTGGCGGACGAAGAAGGTTTTCCCCACCCGGGGCTCGTCAACTTCCTGGACAACCGGGTCGACCCGGGGACCGGCACGTTGCGCGTGCGGGCCGTCTTTCCGAATCACGACGGGCTGTTGAGTCCCGGCCTGTTCTGCCGCTGCCATTTGCCGTTGGGCGAGCCCCGCCGCAGGCTCCTCGTGGCCGAGCAGGCTCTGGCCAGCGACCAGGAGCAGAAGTACGTCTACGTCGTCAACGACGCCAACGAGGTGAGTTACCGGCCGGTGGAGACGGGCCGGCTGTATGACGGCATGCGAGTCATCGAGGGGGGAATTACCAAGAGGGAAAAGGTGGTCGTCAAGGGGCTGCAGCGCGTTCGGCCGGGCGCCAAGGTCGAAGCCGAACTGGAGCCCATGCCGACCCGCTCCTCGCTGGCCAAAGCGGCAAAAGCCTGCGCGTTCGCCCGTGAAAAAGTAGAGTTGGCTTCAAAAGGCGAGCACCGCTCGCGGGGCAAGCTGCCAGCTTGGCCTTTCGTGAATCAAAAGGGGCAAGCTGGCAGCTCGCCCTACGGTTTTGAAACGGCCTCTTAGCGGAACACAGTAGGGTAAGCTGCCAGCTTGCCCGGGAAGACTGGTCGGTCAAGTGGAACGGGCAAGCTGGCAGCTCGCCCTACGGTTTTGAAACGGCCCCTTAGCGGAACACAGTAGGGTAAGCTGACTTCGGCGAGCTCAGTCGAGCCGCCAGCTTGCCCCGCAGTTTTGAAACGGCCCCTTTGAAACGGCCTCGAGAGAGACACGCGTGATATCGCGGTTCTTCATCAATCGACCGATTTTCGCCGCGGTGCTGTCGATTGTCATCACGCTGGCGGGGTTCATCTCCGTCTTCAACTTGGGCCTGGCGCAGTTCCCGCCGGTCACGCCCCCCACCGTGCAAGTCACGTGCACCTACCCCGGCGCCAGCGCCAAGGACGTGGCCGAGGCGGTCGCCGCCCCCATCGAGCAGCAGGTCAACGGCGTCGAGGGCATGATGTACATGTCCTCGCAGTGCGCCAACGACGGCTCGTACAACCTGATGGTCACGTTCAAGCACGGCATCGACTTGAACATGGCGCAGGTGCTGGTGCAGAACCGCGTCAGCCTGGCGCTTCCCTCGCTGCCCGACGTCATCAAGCAAACGGGCGTGACCACGCTCAAACGCTCGCCCGACATCTTGTGCGGCATTGCCCTGATGTCCCCCACCGGCCGCTTCAACCAGCTCTTCCTCAGCAATTACGCCGTTTTGCAGGTGAAGGACGAGCTGTCGCGGGTCGATGGTGTCGGCGACATCTTTCTGTTCGGCCAGCGCGATTACAGCATGCGAATCTGGCTCGACCCGCACAAACTGGCGTCGCGCAGCCTGACCTCTTCGGACGTGGTGGCGGCCGTCCGCGAGCAGAACAACCCCGTCGCCACCGGCGCAATCGGCCAGCAGCCGTCCGAGCCCGGACAAGAGACGCAAATCACGCTGACCACCCTCGGCCGCCTCACCACCGTCGAAGAGTTCGAGGACATCATCGTCAAGACGACGCCCGACGGCCGCATGACGCGGCTCAAGGACGTCGGCCGCGTGGTGCTGGGCGCCAAGAACGAGGACGTGAGCGTTCGGCTGGACGGGAACGAGACCATCTTCCTGGCGGTTTTCCAAATGCCCGACGCCAATGCGCTCGACACGCACGACCGGGTCATCGCCAAGATGGACGAGCTCAAAAAGAGTTTTCCGGAAGGGCTCACCTACGAAATCGGCTTCGACACGACTCCCTACACGCGTGAATCGATTATCGAGGTGCAAAAGACGCTGCGCGACGCCATTATCCTCGTGGCGGTCGTGGTCCTTTTGTTTCTCCAGAACTGGCGGTCGGCGATTATCCCGCTCGTGGCCGTCCCCGTGGCCATCATCGGCACCTTCGCGGCGATGCTGCTGTTCGGGTTCAGCCTCAACAACCTGACGCTCTTCGGTCTCGTGCTGGCGATTGGCATCGTCGTCGACGACGCCATCGTGGTCGTGGAGGCGGTCGAGCATCACATTGAGCAGGGACTGTCGCCCCGCGACGCGACCCTGCGGGCGATGGAGCAGGTCTCCGGACCGGTGATTGCCGTCGGCCTGGTGCTGAGCGCCGTTTTCGTCCCGTGCGCCTTCATCTCGGGAATTACGGGACAGTTCTTCCGTCAGTTTGCCGTGACCATTGCCGTCTCGACCGTCATCTCGGCCTTTAATTCGTTGACTCTGAGCCCGGCGCTCACCGCCCTCCTCTTGCGGCCGGTGGAGAAGGGGACCGCCCCTCCCTTGCCGCGCGTCGCGTTCCTCGTGATTGGCGGAATCATCGGTTGGATGTTTTTAGGGTCGTGGGCGGCTCCCTGGTTCGCCCAGATGCTGCACTGGCTGCCGGCCTCCGTTTCCGGCGGACAGTGGGTGCCCTCGGCCATCGCCAGGCATCTGCCGGTGGGCGTGCCGTGGACGGCCAAAGTCTCGGCCGCGATTGCGTGCGCGGCCGTCGGCTGGCTGGCGGGAGGCGTGTTGAACCTCGCGCTGCGGGCCTTTTTCCGCGGGTTTAACGCCTTATTTTCCCGCATGACGCGGCAGTACACGCGGGTTGTCGGCGGCTTGCTGCGGATGAGTGCCATCGTGCTGGTCGTGTACGGCGGGCTGATGGGACTCACGTATTGGGGCCTCGTCACGACTCCCAAGGGCTTTATCCCGCAGCAGGACATGGGATACCTGATGTGCAGCGTGCAGCTTCCCGACGCCTCCTCCAAGGAGCGGACCGAAGCCGTCATGCAGCGGCTGGTCGACATTGCCTGCAAAACGCCGGGGGTCAAGCACGTGACGGGAGTGACCGGCCAGTCGTTCGTGCTGAACGCGTTCGGCTCCAGCTTCGGCTCGATGTTCGTGAACTTGAGCGATTACGCGGACCGCCGCGACGAGTCTCGCTCGGCGAACATGATTGCCAACCACCTGCGGCAGGAGTTCGGCAAAATCGAGGAGGCGCAGGTGGCAGTCTTCGGGCCGCCCCCCGTGCGCGGCGTCGGCCGGGCCGGCGGCTTTACGCTGATGGTTGAGGACCGGGGCGACGTCGGACCGAAAGTCCTGCAGACCGAGACGGAGAACCTCGTCCGCGCCGGGAACGAGACGCCCGGCCTGGTCGGCCTGTTCACGATGTTCCGCGCCAACGTGCCGCAGATTCATATCGAGCCGGACATGCGGGCCTGCATGGCCAAGGGAGTGTCGCTGCAGGACTTCGCCGACACGCTGGCCATCTTCGAGGGGTCGCTGTACGTCAACGACTTCAACCTGTTTGGCCGCACGTGGCAGGTCAACGTGCAGGCCGACTCTCAGTTCCGCGACCAGGTCGAGGACCTGATTCCGCTGGCGGTCCGCAACAGCCAGGGGGGAATGGTCCCCATCGGCTCGCTGGCCAACATCAAGGCGGTGAACGGTCCGCTCGTGCTGACGCGGTACAACATGTACCCGGCCGCTTCCATCAACGGAACGGCCACGGGCGGGCTGAGCTCCGGCCAGGTGATTGACGTCCTGCAGCGCCTGGCCGCGCGCGAGCTGCCGCAGAACATGGCCTTCGAATGGACCGATATGTCGTACCTGGAAATCATCGCGGGCGACACGGCGATGATTATCTTCGGGTTTGCCGTGGTGATGGTCTTCCTGGTGCTGGCGGCGCAGTACGAGAGCTGGTCGCTTCCGTTGGCCGTCATCCTCGTGGTGCCGATGTGCCTGTTGAGCGCGATTATCGGCGTCAACGTCGCGCAGATGGACGTGAACATTTTCACGCGCATCGGCTTCGTCGTGCTGGTGGGCCTTGCCAGCAAGAACGCCATCCTGATTGTCGAGTTCGCCAAGCTGCAGCGCGTCTCCGGCAAGTCGCGGCGGGACGCCACGCTGGAGGCGTGCAAGCTGCGTCTGCGGCCCATCGTGATGACGTCGCTGGCCTTCATCTTGGGCGTGCTGCCCCTCATCATTTCCCGCGGGGCCGGGGCCGAGATGCGGCACACCCTGGGGACGGCCGTTTTCAGCGGCATGCTGGGGGTGACGCTCTTCGGCATTCTGCTGACGCCCGTCTTCTTTTTCAGCATCGACTGGCTGGGCGAGTCGCGGCTGTTCGCCTCGCCCTTCATGCACCGGCTCAACCGCGTGTCGCTTGCGGTCATCACGCTGAAGCCCGTCCGCTGGAGCGTGCGAGCCGCCTGGCACCAATTGGCCGCGGCACGACGGAACTCCCGCGTTCCAAGGGGCAAAGTGCCTGTCGGGAGAGCCGACGCCCCGTCCCCGCCGCCTTCGGCCGCCGTCATCGGCCCCGTCATCGGCCCCGTCATCGGGAACGGGCCGATACACCTGAAGACGCCTTCGATGCGGAAACGCCTGGAGCCGGCCGACGTCCAGGCGGAATATGAGGAACCCTAATTCACTTCCTTCGTCCTGGGTGCTTCGGACTTTGGGCGTTCGTTGGAATCGCTTTAACACCTAAAAGGTGAGCCTTCGTGTTCTCCAAGTTTTTCATCAACCGGCCGATTTTCGCCTCCGTGCTGTCCATCATCATCACGCTGGCCGGCTGTATCGCCGTCTTTGGTCTGCCCGTTGCGCAGTATCCGGACATCACGCCCCCCACGGTCGAGGTCTCCGCGGTCTATCCCGGCGCCAACGCCCAGGTCGTGGCCGACACGGTCGCCGCCCCCATCGAGCAGCAGGTCAACGGCGTCGAGAACATGCTGTATATGTCGTCGCAGTGCACCAACGACGGCACCTACACGCTCACCGTGACCTTCAAAAACGGCGTCGACCTGAACATGGCCCAGGTCCTCGTCGAGAACCGCGTCTCGCTGGCCGACCCGATTCTTCCCGACCTGGTCAAACGCCGCGGCGTGTCGGTCAAGAAGAAATCGCCCAGCGTGCTGATGATTGTCAACCTCTTCTCGCCCGACAACCGCCGCGACAACCTCTACCTCAGCAACTACGCCACCATCCAGCTCAAGGACGAGCTGTCGCGACTGCCGGGCGTCGGCGACATCACCTACATCGGCCAGCGCGATTACAGCATGCGGCTGTGGCTGGACCCGAAGAAGATGGCCTACCGCAACCTGACGGCCAACGACGTCATCCAGACCATCCAGCAGCAGAACACGCAGGTCGCCGCCGGGCAAATCGGCCAGGCCCCCGTCGGCCCCGGGCAGGTCTTCCAGCTCACGATGAGCACGATGGGCCGGCTCGTGGACGTCGACCAGTTTGCCGAAATGATTCTCAAGACCGACGCCAACGGTGCGCTGGTCCGCGTGCGCGACGTCGCCAAAATCGAGCTGGGCGCCCTGGCCTATGACCAGACCTGCACGCTCGACGGCCAATCGTCGGTCGCCCTGTCGGTCTACCAGTTGCCCGGCTCCAACGCGCTGCACGTCGCCCGCGACGTGAAGAACAAAATGGAGGAGCTGAAAGCCCGCTTTCCCGAGGGGCTCGATTATCGCATCGTCTACGACACGACGCCCTTCGTCAGCGAGTCGATTCGGGAGGTGGTCCTCACGCTCATCGATGCGGTCGTGTTGGTCGCCGTGGTCGTCCTCTTGTTCCTGCAGAATTGGCGGTCCGCGATTATTCCGCTGGTCGCCGTGCCCGTCGCCATCGTGGGGACGTTTGCCGTCATGGCGGCCATGGGCTTCAGCCTGAACAACCTGACGCTCTTCGGGCTTGTGCTGGCCATCGGCATCGTGGTCGACGACGCCATCGTCGTCGTCGAGGCGGTCGAGCGGCAGATGGAAAACGGACTCTCGCCGCGCGACGCGACCGTTCGCGCCATGGAGCTCGTCTCCGGCCCGGTCATCGCCGTCGGCCTCGTGCTGAGCGCCGTCTTCGTCCCCTGCGCGTTCATCACGGGCATCACCGGACAGTTCTTCCGCCAGTTCGCGCTCACCATCGCGGTTTCGACGGCCATTTCGGCCTTTAACTCGCTCACGCTCAGCCCCGCGCTCACCGCCCTCTTGCTGCGTCACCAGGACAAAGAGAAAACGCCGACACTCCCGTGGTTCCTCTTCCCGCTGGTCGGCGCTTGGCTGGGCTGGCGGCTGTTGACGCCCTGGACCTCCGTGGCCGTCGGCAGCCTCCACGAGTTGCTGGGCCCGCACGCCGCGGCCCCGTTGGCCATGGTGGAGGAGTGGCTTCCCGCCATCGCAGGGGCCCTTTTTGCCTGGCTGGTGGGGCCGCCCCTCTTCCGGTCGTTCAACCGCGGTTTTGAATGGACGGCCAACATCTATATGCGGATGGTGGCCGGCCTCTTGCGTGTCAGCGCCGTGGCCCTGTTGGTTTACGGCGGTTTGCTCTTCCTGACGTACGGCAGCTTCCAGGCCGCCCCCAAGGGTTTTATTCCGTCGCAGGACAAGGGCTACCTTCTGGTGAACGTGCAGTTGCCCGACTCGGCCTCCGTCGAGCGCACGCAGCGCGTCATGGCGCACATCGAGAAGATTGCGCACAAGACGCCGGGCGTCCGGCACACGGTGGCCATCGCCGGGCAATCCATCCTGCTCAACGCCAACGCGCCGAACTTCGGCGCGATGTACGTGATGCTGGACGACTTTCACGACCGCGTCTCGCGGGGCCTGTCGGGCGACGTGATTGCCGCGCGGCTGCAAACGGCCCTGCAGGACAAAATCGACGACGGCCTCGTGAATGTCTTCAGCGCGCCCCCCATCGACGGACTGGGGACCGCGGGCGGATTCAAAATCGTGGTCGAGGACCGCGGCGACAGCGGCATGAAAGCGCTCCAGGAAACGGCCGACAAGGTCGTCGAGAACGGGCGCAAGAGCAAGGGCCTGCGGGACGTTTTCACCAGCTTTCGGGCCAATACGCCCTGGCTCTACCTGGACATCGACCGGGCGGCCGCCAAGACGATGGGCGTCTCGATTGGCGAGGTCTTCAACACGCTGCAGGTCTATCTCGGCTCGCTGTATGTCAACGACTTCAACCGTTTTGGGCGGACCTGGCAGGTCAACGTGCAGGCGGCGTCCAATTTCCGCAGCCAGATTGAGGACATCAAGCAAATCAAAATCCGCAACGCCCAGGGCAACATGGTCCCCTTGGCGGCGATGGCCGGCATCCGCAATATCAGCGGGCCCGTCCTCATCATGCGGTACAACATGTATCCCTCCGCCGCCGTCAACGTCACGCCCGCCGAGGGCGTCAGCTCGGGACAGGCCATCGAAGACGCCGAGGCGGCCGCGCAGGCCGCCCTGCCCCGCTCGATGCGGACCGAATGGACCGAGCTGGCCTTGTTGCAGCTCGAGACCGGCAACACGGCCATGCTGGTCTTCCTGCTGGCGGTGGTCCTCGTCTTCTTGGTGCTGGCGGCCCAGTATGAAAGCTGGTCGCTGCCCTTGGCGGTCATCCTCGTGGTGCCGATGTGCCTGTTGTGCTCGGTTGCCGGCGTCCTGGCGGCCCATCTCGACATCAACATCTTCACGCAGGTCGGCTTCGTGGTGCTCATCGGCCTGGCGTGCAAGAACGCCATTCTGATTGTGGAGTTCGCCAAGTCGGAGAGCGAAAACGGGCGCCCCCCGACGTGGCGACGCTGGAAGCCTGCAAACTGCGGCTGCGCCCCATCGTGATGACGTCGTTCGCTTTCGTGGTGGGCGTCGTTCCGCTGGTCATCGCGCAAGGCGCCGGCTCGGAAATGCGCCGCACGCTCGGCACGGCCGTGTTCGCCGGCATGTTGGGCGTCACGCTGTTCGGCATCTTCCTGACGCCCGTCTTCTTCTACGTCATCCGCTGGCTCGGCGACCGGCTGCGGGCCTACGAAGACACTCCCGCCAGCGACCAGGCCGAAGGCCAACTGGTCGAGGCCTGAATCAGCGTGCGCAATTGTGCAACGAGCCGGCGGGTTTATCCCGCCGGACCGCGGCTCGACTGAGCTCGCCGAAGTCCGGGATAAACCCGGCGGCTCGTGTTGCAGAATCGCGCACCGTCATTGAGTGCTTTGTCAACTTCAGGAATTCGCGTTGGGTGCCATGCCCACGACTTTGCGTGGACATGTCCTTGAATTCGTGGCAGAATGTCGTAGCCGGAAATCGTCCTGCCAGCACCCTGCGACGCATCCGTCTCGATGATTGGCCACCGCAAAACGTGTCGACGTGACAGCGAGCCGGGCCGTGCTCGTGAAGCTGAACCACGGATCAGGACGAGAGCTTCGGGAAGATGAACAAGGAGGAAACAGAGGCAACAGAGAGATTTCTCCGTTATCTCAGTTGCCTCCTGTTTCAGCTTGCCTTGGCCCCGCGAACATCGCTTCGCTCCATGCGTGGCGTCCGCGAAATCCCGTGTTCAAACCCGAATGACGATCAACCACGGATTTCACTGATACCACGGATAAAGAAACTCCCGTCGTTTCTTATCAGTGTTTTCGGCGTCATTCGTGGTTACGTGACAGTGGTGGGCCGTCGCTCGCTCCGCGAGCTTGTCCCACCCTACATTTCCCACCCTACATTTCTCAGCATCTCGTTAACGCGGTTCCAAGTTGAGGCTCGCAACGGCGACGCGGGAGGCCTCGCTGCGGTCGAGAGGCAGGAAGTGGTATTGGCCGGCCAGCCAGTCTTGGAACTGATCGCGGTAATGGGGGCTGCCGGGGTGGCCCGATTGGCTTTGGCAGTCGACCGCCCAGAGGCCGGCCGGCGATTCGCCCAGGTCGCAGATCATGCGGTAGCCGGCTCCGATGGTGGCCTCGAAATCCGGGCCGCGGCCCGTGTTGCAGATGGTCGTCGCGTCGCCCCGCACGCCGGCGCCGCCGTGGTTAAGCAACTCGCCGAAGTCTCCTCGACCTGCGAGGACGTGCTTGAGATCGAGCCGATGCAGGCGGCCCCAGGTCCATTGGGACGCATCGTCGCCGAGACGTTCCGCGAGCCGCCTGAGCGTGCCGCGGAAGGCATCGCGGATCTGCGTTTCCCGTGGCAAGCTGGCGGCTCGGCTGAGCTCGCCGAAGTCAGCTTGCCCTACGCGGGCGCGAACCAACCGCAGGGGTCGGCCTGGAGCAAGTCGGCGGCCAGGCCTTCGATGCCGCCGGCGAGCAAGGGGGCCGCGTCTTCTGAAAAGCGTTCGGCGGCGACCCGTTTGCACCAATCGACAAAAAAGACGTTGAACACGGCCGGGGCAACCAGGTTGGGGTCGCAGTCGCCGTTCCAGTCCCTGAGAAGGGCGACGACGCGTCGCACCTGCTCCTCGGGATCGCTTTCCAGGATGGCGCACAGGGCCGGCAGAGACTCGACCGCTCGCAACGAGACGGCGTCCTGCTGCAGGTCGCGGTGGTTTGTGCGGCCCAGCGCGGTTTGGGGCTCGATCAATTCGCGGATGCGCCTGGCGCGGTGCCCGCTGGTCCAGGTCCCGGCCAACGGGTACGGAAAGTTGTTGCCGGCCACCCGGTTGTTGGCCGTCACGACGAATCCGCGCGACGGATTCTCCACTCGGGGCATTCCCTCGAAGGGGATCAGTCCCTGCCATTGATGCTCCGGATCCCAGCCGGGCCGGTATCCGCGCCTCCCACTGCTTGCGAACAGGGATGCGGCCCGTCGCCTGGTAGCCGATGTTTCCGTCGACGTCGGCGAACACGACGGAAAACGTCGGGACGTGCCAGGGCGCAGCGCTTCGCGGAACGTTCGGCAGTCCCCCGCACGATTCATCCCCAGCAGGGCCGTCAGCCAGCCGCCGTGATAGGCGCCGAGCCATTTGAGCGACACGGGGCCGGTTTTGTTCGCGGGCGGCGGGAGGATTTCGTGCACGATCGGGCCGTTGTGCGAGAACACAATCCGTTTCGTGATCGGGCCAAAGCCCCGAACGTGGATCAACTCGGTCAGCTCGCGGCCGGGCTGCCACTGGCCGTCATTCAAAAAGCAGCCGGGTTGGTCGGGGCTCGTCTTTTCCTGGTACAGGTCGCGCTGCGAACAGATGTTGTTGGTGATGCCCCACGTCATCCGGCGATTGCGGCCGATCAAGACGGCGGGCATTCCGACGTAGGCACAGCCGGCGACGTCGAACGCGCCGCCCTGCAGATGGACCTCGTACCAACAGGAAACCGCCTCGAACGCGATGTGCGGATCGCTGGCGACGGTCGGCTTTCCGCTGGCCGTGCGCCGGCCGCTGACGACCCAGTTGTTGCTGCCGACGGCCGAATCGGGTTCGCCGACGGCTTCTCCGACCGGCTGGACGCCCTGCCGCTTTGCGTCGTAATCGCCCGGCCACAAAATGCTCTCGCTGTCCGACTCGCCGGTCAGAAAGGCGCGATCGAGCGGTCCGTCGCCCAAGTGCCGGCGGGCCAGTTCGGGAATGGCGATCACGGGGAAGCGGCCCGTCAGATACCAGCGGAATTCGTTTTCGATCAGCAGGCAATCGACGGGCTGCCACGGCTCGGGCCGATAATCGAGCAGATCGAATTCGATCGGCAGGTTGTCGCGGCTCTCCTCGATGAGGGCGTTGATCCCCGCGCTGAAGGCCGCCAGCAGCCGCTGCGTCTCGTCCGGCAGGCGGTCGCATTCAGCCCGCGCAATGCGGTTCAAGCCGACCGTCCGCGCGAGACGTCTGGCTCCACCCCGTCATTGCCGAGGATCTCGGCCAGCCGCCCGGCCCCCTTTCGGCGGAGCCAATCGAGCTGGAAGAGCCGATCTTGCGCCATCGCGTAGCCGAAGCCCACAAAGAGATCGGCGTCGCTGGCGGCGTAGACGTGCGGAATACCGAGCTTGTCCCGTTCGATTTCCACGCGACGGCCGACGGCGGCCTTGACGCTTCCGGAAGCCGCCGGCACGCGCGCAGCCGTGCTGCGCAGTCCAGCGGGCCAGAAACTCCTCGCGGCTCATTCCGGCGACGCGACAAACGGCGTCGATCGTCTCGCCGGCACCGAGCCGGCGAAGAGTGTCTTTCGTGAGGAGATCCATACCATCCATCAGGACTGTCAGCTTGCCGATGCGGCGTACTGCTTGGCGATCTTCACGCCGACGGTGCCGATGCCGTAATAGCCGACGGAGATAGCCGCAACGTGGGTGAGGATATCGTACGCTCGCCAGCGGTTCCAACCGTACTCTTCTTCCAGCCAAAGGATGAGCCAGGCCATCGCCTGGGCGATCGAGCGCTCCATCGGGCAGCCGCCGGCGACCGTCATGATCTCGGTCGGCGACTCGATCCGCGGGCCGGGGATCTTTTTTCCCTTCACGAGGTCGACGGTAATCGTGGATTCGGCCGGCATTTCCAGGCCCGTCGCGGAAAGCTCGCCGTGGCCCATCGCCGCGTGCGCGTCACCGAGATAAAGGTAACCCCCTTCAACGAAGACCGGCAGAAACAGGGTGTTTCCGGGGCACGTCTCGATCAGATCCATGTTGCCGCCGTAAATGCCGGCGGGCAACGTGCTGGGCACGCTCCACTTCGGGCGCGGTTCCGATGCAGCCGAGCATCGGCGCGTAGGGGATCTTGAGTTTGTCGCTCCAATGGATGAAACCGTCGCGGATGGGGCAGACGTGCGCGCCGGGCGGAACGTCGGTGCCGAGCCATTCGCAGAGCTGTTTCGGTGCGCCGGTGTAGGTCGCACACTGGACACGGGTCGGCCGGATGTCGCTGATGCGGACGGCCAGCGAGTCGCCCGGCTGGGCGCCGTGCACAAAGATCGGCCCGGCGATCGGGTTGCTGTAAGGCATCTTCGACTTGTCGCGCACGTCTCCGGGTTTACGGATCTGGCCCGACAGCGCGTCCTCCGACTCGACGCACAAGGTCTCCCCCGGGTCGATCCGCGCCGCGGCTCGAGGTGGCGCGAGAACTCGTAAATAAGCGGTCTTGCAGGGACTTTAATCACAGTATTCCCAAATCAGCGTGCACGACCGCACAAATTCGTCGGTTCGCTTTCGCATCACTCGTCCGCACGCGACGCGCATTGCGGGAAGAGTGTTCTGCGGAAGCATCACCGGCCAATTGCGACGCCGCCGGATCGCGCACGGTCAATTAGACGTCCGACAAGCCCTGGTATTTGGCGACGCGCTTGAGATCCTTCAGCAGTAAAGTCGGGTTTGCGAAGCGGTCTTCGCGGTTTTTGGCCAACATCTTCAGCACGACCCCCTCGAACAACGGAGGAATCGAGAGCTGGAACTTCGTGGGATTGGCCGGCGCTTCGTTCTGGATTTTGCGGATCGTGTCGGCGGCGTTTTTGCCTTCGGCCGGCGTGTGGCCAGTCAGTAGCCGGTAGCACGTCGCCCCGAGGTTGTAGATGTCGCTACGGCAATCGAGGTCGGTCTGGCCCGTCGTCTGTTCCGGCGACATGTAGGGGAGCTCGCCCACAATTTCGCCGGCGCGGGTGATCGACTGGGCCATCGGCCCCTCGAGCGCCTTGGCGAGCATCAGGTCGGCCAACTTGGCGACGCGGTCCTTCGAGCGGACCAGGACGTTGCTGGGCGTGATGTTGCGATGGACGATCTTGTGCTCGAAAGCCACCTCGAGGGCCTGCGCGATTTGGGCGGCCGCCCGCAGGACCGGTTCCCATTCGAGCATTCCGCCCACGCCGATCCGCTTGATGACGTCGGCCAGGCTCTCCCCTTCGACGAGTTCCATGGCCATCCAGCAGTAACCGTCGGTGACGCCGGCGCCGTAAAGCCGGACGATATTTTCGTGCTGGAGGGGAAGCATCGTCTTGATCGCGCGGACGAACCGTTCGACCTCGCGCTCGTCCTGCGTAAGCTCGGGCAAGAGGACTTTGAGCGCGACGGGGCGGTCGTATTTCGTGTCGACGGCGCGGAAAACCACGCCCGAGCGGCCGCTGTCGATCGTCGAGCCGACGGTGTAGCGAACCAAGGTCGTGCCGACCAGCTTATCGAGCGCTTGTCCTTCGGCCCGCCACTTTTTGCCGGCTTGGCCGTGGTGGGGCGGAAGCGTTTTTTTCGCCTCGGTCCCGGAAACGAGCCGGATTTGCGTTTCCCCAGCTCGATGATGTCGCCCGGTTTCAAACGTTGCTGCTTGACGGGATTTCCGTTGACTTTGGTTCCCCACGTGCTTCCCGCGTCGATGAGAACGACCGAATCGTCGGCCACTTCGAGGCGGCAATGAACGCGGCGAGGTGCGCGGGTCGGCCACCTGCACATCGCAATCCTCGCCTCGGCCCAGGACGACGGTCTGTCCCGACGTGAGATCGACCGTGCGCCCTTTTCGGAGCCGCCGCAGAAAGTCAATTGGAACGCCATGCCCGCCTCATCTTGCTGACGCGGCCCGAAAGTGGGCCAAAAGCCGCCAATCCGCCAGAATAGTCGGGCCGGCACGTCGCATCAAGGAGTTTCCGACGCGCGTTTGATCTCGCGGTCCGGCACGCGCACTCGCGAATTTCGTCAAGCTGGCGCCTGGAAACCCCGATCTTCGGCAGGACGAGCCGTTTGAGCGACGCGGTCAGCTTTGTGATCAGCTCGATTTCTTCCGCAGGGATCGACGCGACGCCGCCCAGGTCGATCTCCTCAATTCGAATGCTGCCCTTGGGGAGATCCGGCAGGCGGGCAATCGTCGCATCCGAGCCGACCAACTTGATTTTGCCCCCCTGCGAGAGAACCGATTCGGCCACTCGCCGCTGGAGCGGCTTGTAAGCGAAATTGCCGTCCGGGGTTCGTTCCAGAAACGTCGGATCGTCCTTGTCGCTGGGGATCACTTGGGAAGGAGTGCTTTCGGCCCCTTTCCGGATCTGGACGCTGTTGCTGCCGGCCGGCAGCTCGATCGGCTTTTGAAGTTGTCGCGCGTCAATTGCTTGCCGTTGAGCCAAAGGTGCGCCTCGCCGCGGGAAAAGGCCTCCTTGGTCGGCGCATCGATCGCGATCTCGCCCGATCCCGCTTGTTGCTTCATCATCAGGGCGATCAGGTGCCACGTCACGCCGAAGCCCGAAATGACAATCGCCAACGCCGTCCAAAGCATCCAGGGCGCGATCACGATTCCGCGGCCCGAGTGCCGCTCGATTCTCGCAGAATGGGATTCCACCGCGGCTCGATCGTGTTCGGGAATGACGACGCCCGTCGGGCGGCCCGCCAGGTGCGCTTCGAGCGCAGCGGCCACCTCCCGCATCGATGCGAATCGGTCCTCGGGCCGCTTGGCGATCATCTTCAGGCAGATCGCCTCCAGTTCCGGCTCGACATTTCGCACGGCGACGGACGGCTTTCGGGGAGCGACGGTGACGATCTGGCCCAGCACGGAAGCGAGCGAACCTCGGAACGGCACTTCGCCCGTGAGAAGCTCGTAGAAGACGATCCCCAGGCTGTAAATGTCGCAAGCGGGGCCTACTTTCTCGATGTCCCCTTCGACCTGCTCAGGAGACATATAGGCCGGGCTGCCCATCACCAGCCCGCTTTGCGTGAGCCGCGAGTCGTCTTTGTTGGTCCGCCGCGCCAGGCCGAAATCCATGAGGATCGGCTCCTGGTGGCGCGTCGATCATGATGTTGGCCGGCTTGAGGTCGCGATGGATGACTCCGCTGGTGTGGGCCGCGTCGAGCGCCTTGGCCAGCTTGAGCACGATCGTCGCCGCGTCGCGTTGGGAGGGACGTCCTTTCTCGGCCAGCACGTCATAAAGGGGCCGGCCCTCGATGAACGCCATCGACAGATAATGGATGCCGTCGATCTCCCCCGCGTCATGCACGGGACACAAGTTCGGATGGCGCACCGTCGCGGCCGCACGGGCCTCCCGATAGAAGCGTTCGATCAGTTCTCCGTCGCAATCGTCCGTGAACCGGGGGATTTCAGGGCCACTGGCCGGTCGAGTTGGGTGTCCTCCGCCAGATACACGTCGCCCATGGCCCCGCGGCCCAAACATCGCACGATCTGGTAGCGCCCGAACCGCTCGGGAAGCGCCGCGGCCACGGCCGCCTTCCGCGGCGGAATCGTCGACTGGCGCGAGAGACGAACGTAGTGCGTCTCCGAAATGCCATCGGCCTGACCGAGGGCCGTTTCTTGCTCCTCCGCCGACGATCGCGAAATAGGAGCGCAGGGCGTCGGCGACGGCCGGGTTCTGAGAAATGAGGTCGGAGGGGGTGATCGGCTCACCGGCGGCGAGTCGCCGAGAGTAATCCGATAGCACCTGCTGCAGTCGCGGATCAACGGAAGGATCGAGTTGGCCCGACTCGTCCATCGCGTCCCCTTGTCACTCCGGCGCGCATTCGTGCATCTGGTCGTCCGCAAGAACATGCGGCAACGGTGATTCAAGCAACTTCGCGACAGGCTTGCAACTGGCCGGGGCCATGCCCGTGACGCGTTTGGCCGAGGCGCATTCCAACAAGGTGTCGCGGGCTCGCGGCGGAAATCGCCGCAAACCGGGCGGCCTCTGCCGCGGCACGAAAATGCTCTCGGCACTATTGAACCAGCTTGACCACTTTCAGGTCGTGACCGTCGGCGCTGCCGAGAAAATGGATGGCGAGCCGCGAGCCGGCGTTTTCGTTGTAGATCCAGACTTCGTTGAGCCGGCCAGCGGAGATCACGCGCGTCACCGAATCGGGTTGGCTGACGAGCACTTTGCGGACCTGGTCGCGCGACATGCCCACGAGGCGGCCCTCATCGGCGGCCTGTTTGGAGGGATCCGGAGGGAGGGCGGCCGCTTGCGCGCGGGTCATCCATTTGCCGTTGACGCGCGTCCAGCCCAGGCGATCGAGCTGCTCGCTGATCTCCTTCATTCCGGGCGATAGTTCGTAGGCGTCGATCAGCAGCTTTGCCGCTCCTTCGTCGTCGTCGAGCATCGATTGATGTTCGTGGGCCGCTTGAATGAGGTCGTCGGGGCGGCCCTCCTTCCGCAGGCGTTCGTCTCCGGCCAAGACCCATGCTTTTTTCGCCTGCAACGCCTTCTCGAGTTGGCCCCTTTGCGTGAATCGTTCGGCCAGTTTGAGAACGTCGCTTCGGCTCAGCGTTGCGGCTGCCGCCAGCCGTTCGTCGAGCGTCTGAGCACGCAGCTTTTCGGCCTGGGCGTGGAGCTCGGGAACCTCGCGATCGATTGCGTCGGCAAGCTGCAGCCCGTCCTGATTCTTCTGCCGGGCCCACGCCTGCAGGAAGGCAAACCGGATTTCGCTGTAGAGGATTCGATTGAGCCGCAGCCGGGCGGCCGACGCCGATTCGCGGTAAAGCCCGATCGGATCGTGGCGGTAGCGGTCCGGCAACGCCGCGGCGGGCGCGGATCGAGCGGCGTCCGGCATCCGCGGAGGCTCTCGCTGATTCGGTCCGACAGTTGCTCGAGGTCCGCGGCAGGAACGTGCGCCGGCTTGATTGCAAGCCAGCGGCGGACGAAGGCCTCGTGAAGGAATGCGATGCGGTCCTGATCGCTCAATCCGTACTTCCGGAACTTCTGCGACAGGGCAATCTTCGTGTCCAGGGCGTCGTCAGACAGCGTTGTCAGTTCACGCTGGATGCCCTCGGCATACAATCGCCGCGCCTCCGTCTCCAGCTCAAAGTCGGAGTACTGAGTTCCACGGGCAAGCGCCCAGTCGCCCAGGGCGTACCACGCGGCGGCAGGCGCATCGATGAGCGTAAACTTCCGCACCCGAAGCGTCTCCGCGTCCGAGGGGAGCTCGCGGACCCGCTCGACGCGGAACACCGGCTTTTCCGACTGGAGGGAGAACCGGCCGTAGACCTCGATCGTCCGGCTGTGCAGCGCCGACAGATCGACCGGGAACGGCTGCTCGTCGTCATGCCAGACAAAATTGAGATCCTCGCACTTCATGAACCGCAGCAGCTTCGACGAAAAGATCAAGTATCGACCTTCGATTTTCATCGGAAGCCCGCTCGCGGCGAAGCTCGGCCACTGCGATTTTTGCTCCACGAGTTTGTCGATTGAGATCGCATCCGCCGCCCTGGCGGCGCCCCCGCCGGCGAGCCAGACGGCCGTCCCGCAGAGGAGAATCATCGCGACCCTCGCCGAGCCAACGTTTACGGCGGGTGCTGCGCCCCACGGCTTTGCTTGGGCGCGTCTCGCGCCGCGGCAGGCCGATTCCTCGGCGGGCTTGTGCCGCTGCCGCGATCCGATGGCCAAGGACACCCGTCATGGTTTGATTCCAAGGGCCGCCGCTTGCTGGCTGAGAATGCGATGCGCATCGTTCACGTCGCCGGGGGCGTCAGGACCCAGGCCCAGCGCTTGGTAGGTGTCGAAATCGGCCCAGAGGAAGGCCGATGCATCCTTGAGTCGAATCATCCAAAGGGGGTTCTTGGTCCCCTCCTTGTTCAATGAAGCGAGCTGGCCGGCAAAAATGACGTGTCGAGGACCGCCTTTGCCGGAAAGGGCCGCCAACGCCGTCAGCCGCGCGTCAAAAACGACCGGCGCGTTGTCGATCGGAAACGGAAACCGCACCATCGCCTGCCCGACGCCGTCAGGACCGGAATCCTGGATGACGTCGCCCTCGACGACGATCCACGAATCGCGGTAGAGCTGATTGAACTTTTCGGTCCATTTCGCGGCGCCGGCCGGCGCGTCGCGGTGGGCCTGTTCGCAAATGTCATACAGCGGGACGGCCGACAAATTGACGATCGCGTCGAGCTCCTTGGCCTTCTGACGAATGCCCGCCGATTCGGCGTCCTCGCGACCAAGCCGGTTGACGGCCCAGGCGGCCTGGCGATATTCATCGGCCGCCACCGGCAGGTTGCCGCGCGCAGTGCCGCGGATCCCGCCTCGAGGTGGCCAGGAAGCGAAACGAGCGCTCGATCATTCAAGCGAGATTGCCAGACAAAATAACCGGTCCCCATGACGACGACGCCAATCGCCAGAACAATCAGCCGGAACCGAGACAAGAGCGGTCGCCGCACCAGGACGGTCGCCGCACCTGCCGGCTTCGGCTCTTCGTGAAGCGCTGGGGCCGGCGAGCCGACGTGAGGGGCCGTGCTGCCGGCGGCTTGCGCCGGGTTGGGCCCGTTGGACCGCGTCGAGGGGACCGGCACAGGCTGTACGGCTTTCATCCGGCGCAGCGGGTCCGGAATCGGCTCTCGCGGAGCTTTCTTCGCGGCGGATTTCTTGGCTTTCGGCTTCGGATAGACGTCGATCGGAAGAACGAAGAGAAGATTTCCGCACCGATGGCACGTGACCGCCTGAAACGTCGGCTGCCGGATGCCGGAGACATGGTGGCCGCAGCCGCAACCCAGCTCGAACGGCGGGGGCGGCTCCGGGGGGTGACGCCGCCGCAAAAGCTGCGTTGTTTTGGCCAGCCAACTGACCATCGGAACTCCGTGATAACGTCCAATGTCGATTATTCAACACCGGCGGTGGACGGTCAACGAGGAGGGTCTGTCGGCAAGAGGCATCGTAGGAACGCGGGAGCAGGATGAGGAGCGTCAAAAGCGGGCAGAAACTCCCTGATCGGCATTGCCGCAGCGTCCAATCGAAAGTGGGGGAGACGTGAAGAATCTTTGCCCAGCATCGGGCGGTGCAAGTCGCTGTCACAGCAAAGGTTGTGCCAATCGGCAGGCATCAAACCGCACCGGCGTCGCCCTGACTTAACTGGAACTACAGCTTCGCGCCTAGAATTGCGGAACAATTGCAATCGACAAGGGAGAGTTGGCCGATGGCATATTCACATACGATCTTCTCACGGCTGGCATCAACGGACGAACCGTCCGCCGGCGATCAGGAGGCACATGCCGCGTCCCGACCAGGCGAACCGGGAACGCAAGGACCTCGTCCGACCGATGCCGACCTGCTCGACGCATATTCTCAAGCGGTGATCAACGTGGCTCGCACCGTTGGACCGGCGGTGATTGCGGTCGCGTCGCGGGGCGATTCGTCCGGGCAAAGCGGCTCGGCCGGCGGGATGGGATCCGGTTTCCTGCTCACGCCGGACGGTTACGCGCTCACGAACAGCCATGTCGTTCACGGCCGGCGCTCGTTCACGGCGACCACCGAGGAGGGGGACCGTATTGGGGCCGAACTCGTGGGGGACGATCCGTCGACCGACCTGGCGCTCTTGCGGCTCGTGGCCCGCGACCTGCCGTACGCGACGCTGGGCGATTCCGAGGCGCTGTGCGTCGGGCAGTTGGTGATCGCGATGGGAAACCCGCTTGGATTCCGCTCGACCGTTTCGACCGGCGTCGTCAGCGCGGTGGGATCGCGCGATGCGGAGCGAGGACGGCCGGCTGATCGAGAATATCGTGCAGCACACGGCCCCCCTTAACCCGGGGAACTCGGGCGGGCCGCTGGTCGACTCGCGCGGCCGCGTGGTCGGAATCAACACGGCGGTCATCGCGATGGCACAGGGAATCGGTTTTTCGATTCCGTCCAACACGGCAGCCTGGATTGCCGGCGAGCTGGTGTCGCACGGAAAGGTGCGGCGGCCGTCGCTGGGAATCACCGTGACCGTGACACGCCTGGCCCGCCGGCTGGTCCGGGAGCTCGACCTGCTCTCCGACACGGCCGTCGAGGTGATGGAGGTCGTTCCGCAGGGACCGGCTGCCACGGCCGGGATTCGTCCACACGACGTCATCGTGGCCGCCAGCGACCGCATCATCGCCAACGTGGATGACCTGCACCGGTTGCTCTCGGGACGGCTGGCTGCCTCCGGAGCATCCCCGTCAGCCGCTGAGGCCAATCGGGGCGAATTGGAGATCTCGGTGATCCGCGACGACCGTATCATCAAATTCCCCGTCATGCCCCGCCTGGCGGGCCAGTGAGTCTTGACGAGCGGGCCACGGAAGTCTTTTCTGTGTAAAACCGAACCGAGAGCCGGATAATGCGAGAAGAAAACCTGGCGATCCACAATCTCCCCTGGGAGGAACGGCTCATTGCCGTCATGGACATGATGCGGGAGATGAGCCTGCAGACCGATCCGCAGCAGATGGTCCAGCAATATGGCGCCCGGATGCGCCGTTTCCGCCATGTCGACCGGTCGATCTCGCTCAGCCGCCGGGACTGAAATCTCCGCAGGTGCGCAGTCACGCGCTACAGCGGTTGGAACAGTGAAGTCAATCCCTGGAAGCAGCCGGAGAAGCTGCCGATCCTCAAGGGGGGCATTCTGAGCGAGCTGATCTACGCCGACGAGCCGCGGGTGATCAACGATTTCGAGGTCGCGCCCGACGATCCGGCGGCCGAGTTCCTGGCGGGGCACGGCTCGCTCGTGGCGATCCCGTTGCTCGACCAGGGCGTGGCGTTGAACATGGTCGTGCATCTTCGCCGCGAGCCGGCCGCCTTCGACCCGGAGATGCTGCCGGAGCACGTCTGGACGGCCAACCTGTTCGGCCGGGCGACCAACAGCCTCGTGTTGGCCGGCACCGTGAAGACCGCCTATGAAGAGATCGACCGGGAACTGAAGGCGGTGGCCGCTATCCAGCGGTCGCTCTTGCCGGCGAAATTGCCCGAGCTGTCGTCGCTGAAGCTTGCCGCCCATTACGAAACGGCCCGCCGGGCCGGCGGCGACTACTACGATTTTATTCCGCTGCCGGGAGGACTGTTGGGTATCCTGATCGCCGACGTCAGCGGACACGGAACGCCGGCGGCCGTGATGATGGCCGTGATGCACAGCATCGTCCACAATTATCCCGGCGAACCGGCTGCCGCCGAGCCAGCTCTTGGCCTTCCTCAATCAGAAGCTGGTGCGGCATTACGTCGGCGAGAACGGGACGTTCGTGACCGCGTTTTACGGAATTTTCGACCCGGCGACCCGGCTTTTGACCTATTCCTGCGCCGGTCATAACCCGCCCCTCATGCGGCGCTGCAGCCGGCAGGAGGTCTTCCGGCTCGACGGAGCCCAGCAAGTGCCGCTGGGCGTCTTGGCCGAGGTCGATTTCGTCGACCATGCCGAGCAACTTCGGCCCGGCGACCAAATCATCTTCTACACCGACGGGATCACGGAAGCGCCGAGTCCCGAGGGAGAGATGTTCGGTACGAAGCGGCTCGACGACGTGCTCTCGGAGTGTTCCTCCGAGCCGGCGGAGATCATCGAGTCGGTGCGCAATCACCTCAACGCCCACACCGAAGGGGCCGCCCCCCGCGACGATCAAACGCTCGTCGTCGCGCAAGTCACCTGATTGGGCCGCCGGCAGCAACGTGGGGCAAGCTGGCAGCTTGCCGGTCTACGTAGGGCAAGCTGCCTGCTTGCCGGTCTACGTGGTGCAAACTGTTCGCTTGTTGCGACGGTCACTCGGGGTGGCGCGGTCTCTCAACCGTGCCATACGCCCTACTGCCGCTCCCCATCACGCTCGAAGCGAACGTCCGCTCGTCCGATTGGCAGGTGGTGCTGGTTAATGATGCTCAGCGCGGACTTGGCCGCCCCGGCCGCTTTTGTGCGCGGATGCTTCTCTTCCCCGTGAATGTCAGCGAATCTCGAGCACGGTCTTCGATTCGACGTGCTTGAGCAGTTCGGCTTCGCTCCACCAGGTCGGTTTCATCTGCCGCTTGGAATAGAGCTTTTCGCCCTGGTCCATGTAGTGGGGCGAATGCGGGTCGGCGCTTTCGCCCCACGGCGTGCAGGTGAACGAGCGGACGCCGTCCTTGTAAAAGAACATGAGGATCGTCGCCATCGAGCCGTTGTTGGCGATGAAATGGCCCGGATGGGCCGGGTCCTCTTTCGAGTTGACGTCGAACAGCGTTTCGGAAAAGTTCGCCTCGCTTGTCGCCCGATTTGAAGTCGCAGCCGCCGACCGGGAAATAGACGCCGCCGCGGCCCACCTTGTGGATGTCGCCCCAGGCGACGTCCCATTTGCCGTAACGCTTTTGCATCTCGGCGATGGTCTCCGCCAGCAGGTCGAGCATTTTCGCGTTCGTCGCCGCGTCGAGCGGTTGTTTCTTGCCCAGCGGGGCGAGGTTCAGCTTGTCGCCGCACTTGAGCCGCCAGAACTTGTAGACGCACGTCGCCGTCGATTCGGGCAGGTACTGCCCGTCCCAATCGAGGATCGCCTGCACGGCGGCGGCGAAATCGGCGTTTTTCATGTGCTCGGTCGCCGGCCGACGTTTCACGGCGTCTCGCAGGGCCTGCTTCCAGGTGTCGGCCAGGATGTCGTGCACGTCCATCGCGATCGCCTTGGCCTTCGTCCTCGGTGACGGAATGGTCGGCGTCGAGCAGCTGGATGGCCCGCTTGCTCCGCGGGTTGTTGTCGTCCCACGAGACGTTGTAGATGTACTTCGGATACTTGTCCGGCGTCAGCGTCGAGCCGACCATCATGTTGGCGGGGCTGATGTTGCAGTTCTCCATGTAGCCCTGCGGCGGATTGAAGATGTGCACCAGGTCGTCGATCGGATGGATCCCCTTCCAGGCCGTGGCCGACGTGGTGCCCGGCACCGGGGCGCTCCAATCGTAGCCCGTCGGGCCGGATCGGCGTGGCCCCGTTGCGGACGTAGGCGATCGAGCCGCTGTCGTCGGCGAACATCACGTTCTGCTCGTTGTACTGGTTCATGCCGAGGGCGTTGTAAACGCCGTGGACGTCGCGGGCCATCGCCATCCGGAAGAACTCTTCCGAGAGCCCCATCTGCGTCGAAATAGGGAGAGGCCCCGACGTAGGCTTCGCCCGTCTTTCGGTCGGGCTCGCGTGAGCAGCGGGCCCAGATGCGTGTAGAGCGCCGGACGGACGAACGGAGGGAGCGTCCTTGATGTCGACGGTGATGAATTTCATCTTGGCGACGCGCCATTTGCCGTCGTACTCGTACTTGGGCGGAAGACCCATCTTGAACTTCATCTTGTAGACGTCGGACGTGTCGGGGCCGCCCGTGGTCAGCGCCCAGCCGACGTGCTGGTTATGCCCGATTCCCAAGATCGGCGATCCGGCCAGGAAGAAGCCGTTCATGTGCAAGTCGCCGGCGTGGACGCGGGCCTCGTACATGACGGCCAACCCCTCCCAGGTGAGATGCGGATCGGAGAGGAGGATCGGCACTTTCTCGGCCGATCGCGAGGGAGCGACGCACCATTCGTTGGAGCGCATGGGCAGGTTCTTCGCCGGCCCGCTCCTTTTCGCGCCCATGCTTGAGATCGTCCATGATCGTCCCCAGCGGCCAGCGAAGGATCATCGCCCGGCCGACGGTGAGCACGTACCACGGCTCGATCTTGAGGGCGAACTGTCGGCACCTTTTCGGGATGCTCGTCGACATACCGCTGGATGCCCGCCGCGAAGCTCTCGGACACCTCTTTGATGTGCTTGGGCGCCTGTCTTCCAATACTCCTTGGCCAGCTCCTCGTTGCGGCAGACCCGCATGATGTAGTCCTGCTCGAGGCGGTCCTTGTCTTTGCCGAACGCCTCGCACATCCGCCCCAGGCCGGTGCGAAAGGCGATGTAGATGTCGTCGAGCCGGTCCTGGGCCTGGGCGTAACCGAGCCCGTACGCTCCGTCCGCCGCCGTCTTGGCGTAAATGTGCGGCACGCCCCAGGTGTCGCGATAGATCGTCACGGTCCGCTTGGCGGCCGGACCGTCGCCGCGGGCCGCCGGCGGCGAGGATGACGATCAGAAGCAGAACGAGACCAGTTGAAACTCGGCGGCAGTGCATCGCGGGGCGTCTCCCAAATGGCCGTGCGCAAGTACGGTTGATTCTTCAATTCAGCATAACGATTCTCGCGCGAGCGAGAATGCCGCCAGCTGAAAGACTGCGAGGAAAACACGAGCGCATTCGGCGATGCTGCGGAGCCTTGGCCCGTTAACGCAGTCGCGTGCCGAATCCGATCATGCAGACGCCGAACGGCCTCTTGCCGGTCTTTGGACAAGCCTTATTGTCGGTCACGGCACGGCGGCAAACGCGTTTCAATTCTGCCAACTCATCGATCCATGAACGACGATCCGCTTAAAACATCGGTGCAGTTCCTCCGCGGCGTCGGGCCAGAGCGGGCGCGGCTGCTGGCCAACCTGGGAATCGTCACGGTCGAGGACTTGCTCTGGAACCTGCCCCGCGACGTGCTCGATTTGACCAATGTCTGCCCCGCGGCCCGAGCTCCGCGCGGGCGAGCTGCAAACCGTGCGGGGCACGGTCGTCGATCTCGACGGCCGCACGACGGGAAACGGCCGCAGCCTGGTCGCCGTGCTGTTGGAGAGCGACGGACTCTATGTCCGCGGGCGTCTGGTTCAATCAGCCCTGGATGATCCATAAGTTCCACGGCGGCGAATCGGTCCTCTTCTCCGGCAAGCCGAAGCGGAATGCGGGCCGCTGGGAATTCGCCAATCCCCGCGTGCAATGGATCGGCGAGGCCGACGCCAGCGCCGGCGTCCACGGCGGGCTTTTGCCGCGGTACGGCTTGACCGAAGGGCTGTCGATGGACCAGATGGGCCGCATCGTCCGGGCGGCGGTCGAAGCGTTCGCCGATTTGATCGCCGATCCGATGCCGGCCCCGTTCCGCGAGCGGCTCAAGCTCCCCGTCTTGCGACAGGCGGTGCGCGGGCTGCACCTGCCGAAGACGCTCGACGAGTTCGAAACGGGCCGCCGCCGGCTGATCTTCGACGACCTGTTCGAGTTCCAGCTCGGGCTGGCATTGCGGCGGCGGAGCTGGAAAACACGCGGCGCGGCCCCCGTCCTGCCGACGACCGCGAAGATCGACGCGCGGATTCGACGGCTCTTTCCCTTCGCCTTCACCGAGGGACAAAACCGAGCGGTCCGCGAAATCAGCGAAGACCTGGCCTCCGGCCACGCCATGCACCGCCTGTTGCAGGCCGACGTCGGGGCGGGCAAAACGGCCGTCGCCGTCTACGCGATTCTGGTCACCGTCGCGGCCGGATCATCAGGCCGTCTTCATGGCTCCCACGGAAGTTCTCGCCAAGCCAGCATTGGGCCACGATCGACGCGGCCCTGGCGCACAGCCGCGTCCGCCGGCTCCTGCTGACCGGGCGGCTTGCCTCCCGCGAACGCCGGCAGGCGCTGGCCGACATTGCGGACGGGAACGTCGCAACTCGTCGTGGGCACGCAGGCGGTCATCCAGAAGGACGTCGCGTTCGCGCAAACTCGGCCTGGTCGTGATCGACGAACAGCACAAGTTCGGCGTGATGCAGCGGGCCATGTTTTCGAAAGGCGAACTGTCGCCCCACGTGCTGGTGATGACGGCCACGCCCATCCCCCGAAGCCTGTGCCTCACGCAGTTCGGCGATTTGGATCTCACCGCGATCTCGGACATGCCGCCGGGACGGCAGAGAGTCGTCACCAGCCGCGTCAACAACTCGGAAACGCGACGGCGGGCATGGGACTTCGTCAAGCAGCAGTTGAAGAAGGGCCGCCAGGCCTTCGTGATCTGTCCGCGGATCGAAGCGACAGCGGAGGACCTGTCCAAAGGCCCGGCCGCCAGTGCGGAAGAGGTCTTCAAGCTGCTGAGCGCGGGCGAGCTTCGCGACTTTGAAGTGGGCCTCGATTCACGGACAGATCGAATCGGACCGCAAGGCGAGCCGTGATGGAGGCATTCCGGCAAGGCCGGATCAACGTGCTCGTGTCGACGACGGTGGTCGAAGTGGGCGTGGACGTTCCGAACGCGACGATCATGATTATCGACGAAGCCCACCGCTTTGGGCTGTCGCAGCTTCACCAGTTGCGCGGGCGAATCAGCCGCGGGAAGTTCCAGGGTTATTGCTTTTTGTTTTCCGATTCCGATTCGCCCGAGGCGTTGCGGCGGCTGACGGCGCTCGAGACGATCGCGGACGGTTTCCGAATCGCCGAGGCCGATTTTGAAATCCGCGGGCCGGGGGACGTTCTGGGAACGCGGCAGCACGGCGAGTTGCCGCTGAAAGTCGCCGATCTCGTGCGCGATGCATCGGTCCTGCGCGAGGCGCGGAGCTGCGCGTTCGAGCTGGTCGGCTCCGGCGAATTCGATCGTCCGGAATTCGCCATGTTGAAGATCAGAGTTCTCGACCGGTTTGGCGTCGCTCTCGATCTTCCCAAGACAGGCTGACGGTCCGGCTATTCCGAGTCCGGCGGCACAGATCCCGATTTGTCAGAAATCGCGGAGAGAAAGGTTGGGAGCGTTCGCTCAGGCGTCGACGCCGAGCAGTTTGCAGGCGTCTTCGTAGCCGGCCGCACGGAAGCCGTGTCGGTCTTCGCGGTTGTAGCCGTAGGCGCTGGCCGTCACGCGTGCGAGAGCCACCACTTGCCGCCACCGGAATGCCGGGCGTATCGTGCGGTATTCTTCGGACACCGTCTGATAGAATTTTTCACCGTGCAAGCGGCCATCCTCGCTCACGGCGTACTTCAGCATCAAATTGAAGACCGGGCGGACCGCATAGCCGCGTTCACCGTAAATCTGGATCGCAGCGGCGGCGCGGCCCTGATTATTGTGGCGGATGGCGTCTTCCGTTTCTGCCAGCAGCCCCTTCGCGTCCCGAACCTTGACGAGGGCGCGGTGCTCGCCGGTCGGGTAGGCGGGCGTCTTGAACGGAGGGGACAGGATGCCGGCGTGGTAGGCTGCGACGATCAGCCCCGACGACACAAACCGGGAATTGGCCACGCGGACCATGTTCCGCCAGGCGTTGGTCGCGTCGGACGAATGGACGCCGGCCGCATCGCCGTGGGTCCGCCATTTGTCGGTCCCTTGTCGAAGAACGTAGAGGTTGGAGGCCAGCGAGATCGCCTCGCCCACGACCTCGGGATCGATGCCGTCCGCCAGCGCAGCGGCGACCGCGTCGGCGGCACGGTCGCGCGGACCGAAGTAGATCGTCTTGCTGAGTGCATCGACCGCCGCGTCGCCCGGATCCCGCTTGCCGAGCGGCTTGCCGACGAGCTTGTATCGGTCGAGCAGTTTCGGCACCAACACGCGAATCGGCGACTCGGCCTGCTTGTGCTCGATGCGCATCCGCTCGTGATCGGCACACAGCCGCACGCATTGCCGCAGCAGCGAATAGGAATAGTCCCGACCCAGCAGGCCGACCAGCCCGTACGTGCGGTGGGCAAAGACAAAGCGGTGAACGTTGAGATCGTCCTGCACGGCGGGTTGCAGCGCATTGAACAGGTCCAGCGGCGCATCGCCCACCGCGGCCAGCAGCTTCTCGCCCCGGTCGACGTCGACCTTGCGGCACGCGTCGCGGATCTGCACTCCGACGTCCCCGACAGCGGCGTGCTCGGCGGCATGCAGCGCATGCAGCTTCGTCTTCGAGGCGCCGCCGACCGACTGGATTTGTTGCGCGTTGCGGTACAGCACCTTCAGCACGGGCAGCGGCCGCCGGTTGCCGGCGAGCAGGCCACTCATCGCCAGACCGGGCAGCATGGCCATTGCCGTGTGGAACCCGACATAGTCGCAGCCGCCGAACGTCACGGCATTGGCAAGGGCACCGGCCGCGGTGAGTTTCTTGACGTCGGTTTGGCCTTTCCGGATCTTTTCGGCGAGCAGCGGTTGAAGCTTTTGGGCGGGCGTGTTCCGCATCAACTCGACGAGGCCCGTGTGTTCACCCAATGGGATCGAATCGGGCCCCTGCTCGGCAAAGGCCGTCGAGAACCCGAGGTCGTTCGCGAGCGACGCGCCCACTCCGGCGGCCAGCATGCCACGCCCGACATCCGACAGAAACACGCGACGGTTCGTAGAAGTCATCGAATTCTCCCTTCAACTTGGACTGGCACGACGATGCACAGGTTCGCCCCCCGTGCATGTCCAGAGTACACCGATTGGATCGGCCCATCAACGAATGTCGCGAACGATCGCGAATCCGAACTGACTCCGGGCACGGGAAAATCGTTGATCCACCGATCCAATCGATATACTCTGGGCATCGACCGCGTGTACCAGCGTCGAGTACGAATCCAACGCGGAAATGTCGGTTCATGGTGTCCGACATGGTCTCTCCAAAGAAACATTATCTATCCAAAGAAATCGACGCGGCACGCAAACGGGAGATGGGACATGTTCGAGCACATGGCCAACGGGTGGGAACTCGCCAAACAAAGCATGGACGTGCTGAAACAGGACAAAGGACTTTTATTATTTCCTGTGATCAGCGGCGCGGCCTGTCTGCTGGTCTTGGCCAGCTTTGCGCTTCCGCTTTGGCACAGCAGCTACCTGCCGATCGTGATGGACGAGCGGCGTTTGCCCAATGATCCAATCGCGTTCAGCATCCTGTTTGCGTTCTATTTCGTGAACTACTTTGTGATCACGTTCTTCAATTCCGCCCTGATCGCGTGTGCCGTCATCCGGTTCAAAGGCGGGGCGCCGACGCTCGGGGACGGCCTGCGGGCGGCGACGATGCGCTTGCCGCAGATTGTCGGATGGTCCCTTGTGAGCGCGACGGTGGGCGTCATCCTGAAATTGATTGAATCGCGGTCGGAGAAGGTCGGGGAACTCGTCTCCGGCCTGCTGGGCATGGCCTGGTCGATGACGACTTATTTCGTCGTGCCGGTGCTGGTTGTCGAGAACGTCGGCCCCCTCACGGCAGTGCAACGCTCGCTGAAAATCCTGCGAAGAACGTGGGGGGAAGCCTTGAGCGCCAATTTCGGCATTGGCGCAATTACGTTCTTGTTCGCTTTGCTGGCGGCTGTTTTCCTGGTCCCGGGAACTCTGGCGATCGGCTCGGGAGCGACGGCCCTCGGGGCGACCCTGATCGGTTTGGGCATTGCCCTTTTGCTGCTCGTATCTCTTGTTTCCACGACGGTGCATTCCATTCTGCTGGCGGCCCTATACCTCTATGCCGCCGAGGGGACGGTCCCGCCGCATTCGACGCTCCCCTGCTTCGACAGGCGTTCTCCCGGGAATAGCCTCGTTGCAGACAAAATTGGCTGTCGACCCTTTATTCCCATTTGTACTTGTCTTCGTATCTGTCGCATCTCTACACGGAACTCGGCAGTGGTTTTTTGGGGTAATAGGCCCTTTTTTATAGCCCCAATTTAACCCAAAAAACTCCAGGAAAAGGGGCCTCACCACCGCGCATTTTGCCCGATCGCTGCTCGGCCCGGGTCCTGCGGGATCCAAAATGGCCGGCAATCGGCCCTGGCCGGCACTTTTTGGGACCGGATTTGCTCCCACCTGGACGGTCCAGCCAGCCCATTCTACATCGAAGTCGTCTTTCCCAGTTTGCCGAAATCTGGTATTGCTTCGCGGCCAAAACCCCGCTTGTCGGCCTTCCAAAGGGGATGGGGGGGACCGTCTTCGGAAGGATTGGGAAAGGATTCCCGTGAAGAGTCTGGCCTGGAAGCTCGCAACTTTGGCGGCCGTGATGGGCATCGGATTTCTGGTGCTGCTGCAGGCCCAGCGGGGCATGAACCAGGCGCTTGTAAGCAAGCAGGCCGAGTCCCAAACGATGGCGCCAGGACCGGCGGCTTCGCCGGGTGCTGAACCGGCTCTTGCAACGAAGAAGGCGGCCGAGTCGAGCAAACCGGACGCTGTGTCGGAAGCTCCGCCTCAATCGGAGCCGCAATCGACGCCCGCATCCAAGTTGGAGCCCGCCCCCGCGACGGCGTCCACGTTGCCGGCACCTAGCAACCCGAAGCCGGATGCCGGCCCGAAACCGATCAAAACGGCGGAGTTCCCGGCGGGATCCCCCGGCAGTAGCGGCTCGCCATCGGCCAATGACCCGTTTGGCGACTTGAATGACGCCAAGCGCCCCGCACCCGCGGGCAATTCCAGTAAAACTGCCGCGACGTCCCCCCCTGGCGGCAAGCAAGCCGGTGACGTGAAACAAGCCAGTGCGTCGGCCGAAGAAAACACTGCTAAACCGGATCCTGCTGCCGCCAAGACGCCGACAGGCAACGCTCCGTCGTCTGCGGCCGCCTCGCCTGTCCCTGCCGGGCCACCCGCATTGATGGACCCCAAGGCGCCGGCCGGACAATCCGAACCAGGCGATTCTAGGCCGTCGGAACGGCCTCCGGACCAGAATAACGCCGCCGGTCCCCAGTTATTGGCGCCTGGAACCGGCCAGGATCCACCGGCGGCTCCAAGCGGCGGATCGCAACCGCAGTCCAAGACGTCCGATCCGGGTACAAACTCCGGATCGCCAACGCTGAGTGCTGACGACGCGAAGAAGCAACCCAACGCCGCCGGGCCGGCCAACGGGAATTCCGAACCCACTCCGTTCCCCGCATTGGACGACGAACCCGGCCCATCGCCCGGTGCCGCGGCTTCGGGAAGAAACGGCCCGAAGACGCCTGCGGCGGCCCAACCCACTCCCGTCGCACACCCCGATCCGTTCCCCGTCGACCAGGCCAAGGAAGTCCCCCTGACGAAGAAGCCTGAATCAACAGCCGCTGCCGCTCCGTTAGACACCAGGCCAGCCGCGCCGACAATCGAGACGCCAGCACCGGGACCGAAATCGGCCGATTCGTCCGCATCGACCGGATCACAGGCAGGCCCGCGCCCCGCGGCCGATCTGCATTCGGAGCCGGGTGCGGACTTTCAAGGAGACGGGACGGTCGGCGAGCAGTCGCCGCTGGGGCCGCAGCGGCCGCAACTCAACATCGAAAAAGTCGCACCGACAGAACGCGCTGATCGGACAGCCGTTGATCTATTCCATTCTCGTGAAAAATGTCGGCACCAGCGAGGCGCACGATGTCGTGGTGGAAGATCGCATTCCCAAAGGGACCAAGCTCTCCGGGACCATTCCGCGGGCCGAGCTAACGGGCAAGAGATTGGTCTGGCGGATCGGCAACCTCGGCCCGAACGAACAGCGGAAAATCTCGATCCGTGTCATCCCGCTCGAGGCGGGCGAGATCGGCAGTGTCGCGACGGTGAATTTCGTGTCCGAAGCCGCCGCGGAAACGGTCGTGACGGCCCCGCGTCTTGAATTCGAGTTGTCGGCTCCCAAGGACGTGAGGCTCGGCCAGACGGTGCCGTTTCACTTCAAAGTAAAGAACGTCGGCACAGGCGAAGCGCGGAGCGTCGTGATTCGCGACCTGATTCCCGAGGGACTCTCGCACGGCGCGGGCAACGACCTGGAGTACGAGATCGGACGGTTGCCGGCCGGGAAAGTGGAGAGAATTTGACGCTCGACCTGAAGGCGACCAAGATCGGTCCGATGGTCAACCGGGCGGTGGTCGTCGGCGAGGGGGGACTCTCGGTGAAAGCCGAGGCGGCCATCGAAGTCAGCGGGTCGAAAATCGTCCTGTCGCGGAGCGGGCCGCCGCGACGTTATCTCGGCCGTCCGGCGGTCTATTCCAATACGCTCATGAACGAATCGAAGTACGACGTGGACGGCGTCGTCGCTGTCGAATCGGTCCCCGCGGGAATGGAGTTTGCCGGCGCTTCGCATGGCGGCCAATTCAACGAGGGGACCCGAACGATCGCCTGGCGCATCGAGCGGATGGCGCCCGGCGAGACCTGCGTCGTGAAGTCGAAGCTTGATTCCCAAGGCGACCGGCACACAGACCAGCACGGTGCGCGTCTCGGTCCCCAACGGCGAACCGGCGGAGGCGACGTCCGAAACGATCGTCGAGGGCTTCGCCGCTCTGGGCGTTGACGTTGCAGGCGCCGACGGCCCGGTCGACGTGGGCGAAAAAGTCACGCTGCGCATCAACGCACGGAACAAGGGAACCATTGCGGCGACGAACGTCGTCGTCACGGTCGACATCCCCGATCAGATGGCGATCCTCTCGATCCGCGGCCCGGGGAAACACACGCAAGAGGGAAACCAAGTGAAGTTCGGGCCGATCGCCCACGCTCGAAGGTCGAACGGCGGCCACGTGCGAACTGGTGCTCCAAGCCAAGAGACGGGGCGACAGCCGCATCCACGTCAGTCTGCGGGCCGACCAGATCGACAAGCCCCTCACGCGCGAAGAGTCGGTGCTGGTCCTCTCCGAATCGTCCGAGCCGGCGGCCTCTCGCTGAGCCGCTTTCCGCGACAAGACTTTTCGTTTTTGATGCAGGCAAGACGCTTGCACCACAAGGTGTGCCGGATTTGGTCTCGTGGGCAACTCGCTGCAGCATTCGCACGGACGGTGGGCTCGAAGACTCGATCCATCCGACAACTCGACTCGGCCCGACATCTCGAAGCGGAGCTTCAAGAAGTGCGTGACCAAGCAGAACCTTGGTCACGAGGCTGAGGAAAGCTGTGCCCCGCTCAGCGCCGGGGAGCAGCGGCCAACGGAAGGGGGCTGGACGTGTCCACGATGACGCGTGCGCCCGGTTCCACCGGAGCCACCGGCCGCCGCAGGAGCCGTTTCGATTCGGCGAGCACGAAATCGACGTCCATGAACGGCTCGGAGCTCTCGTCGTGCCAGCGGACAAATCCGTTCGGATCGATCACGAACGTGCCGTGCAGCGCGATCTGCTCGAAATTGTCGTAAGCCCGGTAGGACTGAAAGGCATCCAACCTGGGATCGGCCACCATCAGGAAGGGATACTTGGCCGAACCATAGGCGGCAAGAGACCTTCTTGATCCCCGCCTCGTCGTCGGTGCTGACGGCGACGACGGTCAGGCCGGCCTCCTGCGACCTGTTTGGCTTTTTTGGCGAACGCTTCGAGCTGCTTGATGCAGTGCGGACAGTCCTGCCCAGAAAAAAGATCATGAGGAGCGGCTTGCCATGAAATTCGGCCAGGGTGTGCACGTGTCCCTGGGCGTCTTTGAGCTTCCAGTCCGGGGCCAGCCAGGGCCGCCACAACAGCGGTCCCAGAGACGGAAGCGGGCCGGCGGCCGGCCAGGGACTTGTTGATTTTCTCGGGTCAGCCGCCAGTCGGTCGGAAAACCGAACTCGCGGGCGATCGGGGCCAGACGCGCAAAGGGCGGGGAATCGAGGTCGGCCGTTCCGGCCATCTCGCGAAGCATCTCGAACTCGGCGCGGGCATCGTCCTTCTTGCCGACGCGATACAGGATCTCCACGAGATTAGCCTGCGGCCGCACTTGCCGCTCCCGGTTTTCCGCGTACTGCCGGGCACACCATTCGGCCACGTCCGGATCGCCCGCCTCGAGCTGCTTCCTCGACATGAAAGCGAACTCGACGTTCTTCGAATCGTATGGCAAGTCCCACAGCGCCAGGTGTCGCTCGAAAAGCCAGACGCCGCCCGCGACGCCGGCGACGACGAGGGTGAGAATGGCAAGCACCAGCCGGCGGCGCAACAACCAGAACAGGACGACCTCGCCGACGAAGAGCACCGCCAGGGAGATAAACAGCATCTTGCGGCTGATGAAGAAGCCCTCGACGATCCTTTGATAGGACTCCAATTCCGCCAGTGCGCGGTTCAATTCCGCCGTGGCGAGGAGGTACCGCGCATCGGCGGTCGCGATCGCGCGCCGACGTTCCCGTTCGGGACGATGCTTCGCTTCCTCGATCGCGGCCTGCCGCGCGGCCGGTCTGTTCGTCGCGAAGCCTGCGGACCTCGGCCAGCTCCTTGTCGCCCGCCGCCAGATCGCCCGCCTGGCCGCGACAGTAATAGGCCACGCCCAGATTCAGATGGACCTTCCCCTGTTCGGCCGGGATGGCCGTGGGCTCGATGTAGCCCGACCGGCAGGCGTCGATGAGTTCGTCCCAATACTCGTATTGCCGCAGGGTCTGCAGCAGCCGGTCGCGACCGTAATAGGCGCTCGTCCCGTGGACTTCCACGACCCTTTCTTGGGACTTCAGTCCGTCCTCGTCGTTATCGATATTGGCTTGTTTCTCCGCCTCGTTCCTGGCTTGCGGCCGTTCGATCAGGTTGTACAGGGGATGCCGGGGCAGATCGATCATCTGCATGGCGGTGCGGCGCGCATCGTGGGCGCGGCCCAGGTGCAGCAGCGTGCGCACCAGCCACTCGTTGTTGTGGGCGTAAAGGTGGACTTGGTCGGGCAGGACGCGGTCGTGGATCATCCGGGCATGCTCGGTGCGGATGGAGGCCTCCAACTGCCAGGCGGCTTCCGGAAATCGCAGCAGGGCGAAATAAATGTGCGTCGGCATGTGCCACATGTGGCCGATCGACGGAGACGTTTCGCCGCATTTCGCCGCCGAATCCAGGGCCTGGGCTTCCGTATGGAGAGCAGCCGCGATGTGGATCAGCGCATGGTGGATCGGATGCATCGGCTCGACGTTCAGGACTTGGCGGGCCAAATCGACGGCCGTGTCGAATTCGGCCTTGGTGATCTTCGTCTCCTCGGACTTATGGAAAATGCGCCACGACTTCGAAGGCTTTGGCTTCCAGGTCGCTCGGGATATTTGGCGATGATCGCCTGGTAACCCGTCTCGGTCCCCAACGCGTCGATGTACATCCGCTCGCGCTCGGTCAGACCCGCTTTGTGCTTGGCCGCGTCGGCGGCGAACTGCACGGCCTTGGTCCGGGTGCAGCTCCTGGTTGGCCATCGACATGCCCCAATAGGCGATGCCGCAATTCGGATCGAGGCTGGCGCCTTTCGAAAGGACCGCTCCGCCTCGACGAACCAGAAGCCGTGGAGTTGACCAATCCCCTGGTCGATGAACTCCTGGACCAAGGGGACCTTCGACGACACGGGGAAGTGGACCTTGCCCGTTCCCCCCATGAGATAAGCATCCTGCCGGGGCCCGCTGTCAAATTCCTCGCCGTGGTGCGAATGGCCCGGCTGGATAGTGCTCGTCGCAAGAGGCATCGCGAGCGAAGGAAAGAATGCAGGCCAGGATTACCGCCTGAATTGCAGGATGCCGCATCGAAAGCCGCCCTTCCCCCGGAAATACGTCGTCCGCCGGAGAAACGCTGAAAAAAAGTGTAAGAATACCGGTCAATGCCGGCGGAGGACGACCGGCTCGGTCCGGCCTTCGACGACCAGAATCTCTTCGTCCGCGGGGACCGATGTCAGCCGCTGGCGGCGCCCGGACACCCAATTGATGGCGATCGAGTCGGCCGAGGTTTTTTCTCCCAGGCCAAAGACGAGGATCCGCTCGTTGCTGGCCTGGAAGCCGTCGCCCGGCGGTGAGTTGGCGGACGAGCTTTTTTCCGCCGGCCGTCACTTCGACCGTGGTGCCGATCGAGTCGCGCGCCGAAGCGGTGCTCGACGAGCCGGACCGTCAGATGGTGGCCGACGTGCGGCGTCGTGTTGGTCAACAAGGCCGCGGGCGAGCGGACATTCGAGATCGCGACATCTTCCCGGCCGTCCCGGTTCCAGTCGAGGCGGGCGACCGATCGTCCCAGGTATTTGTCTTTGAAATACGGTCCGAGCGTTTCCTCGGGGACCGGAGTGAAGTGGCCGGTGCCGTCGTTTTTCAGATAGCTCGGGCGGCAGTTCGTACGGCAGATACTCGCTGTTGAGGTCATCGATGTTGCCGTTGGCGATGAACAGGTCGAGGTTCCCGTCGAGATCGCCGTCGATGGTTTGCGTCCCGAAGCTGGCCTTGAGATAGGTGGGTTCGAACAGCCCCGCGGCCCGGGCCGCGTCGACAAACAGGCCGCCTGGCTTCTGCAGGTAGAGCGTGTCCGGTTCTTCGGTCAGGCTCGTGCCGTGGAAATCGAGCAGGCCGTCGCCGTTGAAATCGCCGGCCGCCAGCCCCAGGCAGCCGCGGGTGCCCCGTCGGCTCCGAGCGCCAGACCCGGAAAACAGGGCCTGATCGGAGAATCGCGGCCGGTCGCCCGCGCTTGGCGGCCCCGTTTTTGAAGAAGAAGTTGGGATTGCCGTCGTTGCCGACAAGCAGATCGAGCTTGCCCGAGCCGTCGACATCGGCCGCCACGACCGCGGTCCCCTTGCCGTTGGGCAGGTCGATGCCGGACGAGGCCGACGCGTCCTCAAAACGGCCGTCGCCGCGGTTCAGCCACAGATGGCTTTTTGCCTGCGGGAACTCCGAGCGGCAGGCACGCGTCGAGCCGTTTTTTTTGGTTGCTGCAGATTCGCGTCGAGCGCATCCCCTTGCACGAAGCCGACGGTGTAAATGTCGGGTAGCGAATCCCCGTTGAGATCGGCGATGACACAGCTCGAGGTCCAGGTCGACTCTCCGGCGCCCGATTCCTCGGTGGCGTCGCTGAACGTGCCGTCCCCGTTGTTGAGGAACAGGCGATTGGAGCCGATGTTGCCGACGTAGATATCGGGGAAGCCGTCGTTGTCGATGTCGCCGATCGAGACCCCCTGGCTGAATGCGTTCTCGACGAGACCGGCCTGCGCGGTGACATCGGCGAAGCGCCCGTCGCCGAGATTGCGAAACAGCCGGTCGAGGTGCTCCGTTTGCTCGCGATCCTGCGGGTCCTTGGAGCCCTGTGTGAAATAAAGGTCGGGCCAGCCGTCACGATCGAAGTCCAAAACTCCGACGCCCCCTCCATTGATCTGGAACATCTTGTTGAGCCCGTGGACGTGCGGATCGCTCCCGTCAACATACTGGAAAACAAGTCCCGCGGCGGCGGCCTGATCCTCGAAGGCGACCCGGCCAGGAGGCGCCGCGGGCCGCTGGCTCGGAGCCGCCGCACCGGCTTTCCATTGCGGCAATGGAAACTTCGTCAGATCGACCTTGCTTGTCGGGTAGTAGGGGGCGAGCGTCCGCTTGTGCTCCAGGTTCTTCAGGAGCGGTTCCATCTGCGATCCCTCCTGCTGGAGCGCCATGTTCGTCTTGTCGAGGTCGAGCGTCATCAGAATCCATCCATAGACCTCCCACAGGTTGCCGAGGTCGTCGCTTGCCTTGATGGCTTGCGTGGCCAGGTCGACGTCCCCCTTGCCGCCCAGCTCAATGGCGCGGACTTTGTTCTTCCGCACCAGATCGATGTAGCCCGACCAGCTTGGCTGCCCGGTCGAGGAATGGTTTGGCGTCCTCCTTCCGGCCCATCTCCATGAGGATCTGCCCCAATTGGTAGTTCGCCTCCAGCAGGTTCGGGTCCCGCTTCACCGCTTCCCAATAGCACCGTGCGGCGACTTGCGTTTCACCGGTTCCCTGCGCCCGGCGGCCCAGAAGCATCCAATACATCGGGTATTGCTTGACCGAATCCTTGATCTGTCAGCCTGCCAACGCACGAATTCCGCATCCTCGCCGCGCTCCAGCAAGACTTGCCCCAGCCGGACGTGCGGCTTCGTCCATCTCCGGGGCGATCTTGACGGCCTTGCGCAGCAGGGCTTCGGCCTCGGCATATTTCTGCTGGGCCCGCAATAGATGGGCATGGCCCAGCAGCACGTTCGGATCGTCCGGATTCTCTTGGATTCCCTTGAGGACCACCGATAGCTCGGGCGGCAACCGCTCATTCCGCGAGAGCACCTCCATCGACTCGATTGTCATTTGCTTCTGTTCAATCTCCCGCAGCTCGAAGGGAATCAGCTCCCAATCGCGGGTTCCCACTCTCAGAACATATTCCAAGAGCTGGTAAGCCTGCGCCAAGTGCGGTTGCAGATGGAGGGCACGGCGGAACTGCTTTTCCGCCTCGCGGAACTGGGACAATTGATTGCAAAGGATCTGGCCGGCCAGAAGATGGCAGAAGGCGGCTTCCGGCGTCTCGCTATCGACCACCTGCTGAAGGTAGTCAAGCGCCTCCAGCGGCCTTTCCTGCCGCATGAGTGCCTGGGCCGCGTAAAGCGTCGCCGTCGTCGATTTCGGATCCTTGGCGAGGACGCGGCGAGCGTAGGTTTCAGTCTCGGCGTACTTTTTCTTTTCGAAAGCGTCCTTCATATTCTTCTCGATCGTGATGGTCGGCTCGGTGTCGACCGAGACCGTCGCCCATACGTACCACGCCAGGAAGCCGGCCAGGATCGCGACCACGAACAGCATCCGCGCATTGAAGGCCCCCGTCCGGCCCGATCCTGCGGGTCATTCACGTGGAGGAAACGACGGCACGGCCGATTTCGACAAGGAACCATCGAGCTGTTCACCGGAAAATGAGTTTTGACAATTGAGCGCAGAAAAAAGACGGCTCTCCCAACCATACTCGGCGCATGGCGCGAAGTGAAGCCACCGCGGCGTTTCCGGGCTGTGCGCGCATCGGTGTTTTTCGCCGGTCAACTGCTGGTCGTGTCGATTGGTGGCGGGATAGAATAGGTGAAGGCGATGATTGGACTTTTCTGGAAGGGACCATGCGGAATGCGGCGGATTCGTTTTCGTTCTTCAATCACGGCTGCGGCAATCGCCTGTCTTTTGGTCGCTGCGGGGGCGGCCGTCCGTTCCCCCGCCGGCACGCGAACGCAGGCCGACGTGCGTTCCCGCGGTCAACGCGCGCGCAGAACGGAAGCGCGGCTGCTCGATGAGATCAAATATCTCGCGTCCGACGAGTTGGAAGGACGCGGCATCGGGACGGAGGGGCTTGACAAGGCGGCCGATTACATGCGCCGCGAGTTTCAGGCCGCCGGTCTCGACGTTACCCGCGTCCACGGCGGCGCCTTCCAGAGCTTCTCCATGTCGGTCAAGGCAAAACTGGCTTCGCCCAACTCGATGCGATTTCTCAGCCCTGACGGAAAGGCGACCGATCTCAAACAGAACGTCGACTTTCGGCCGTGCGCGTTCGGCGGCAGCGGCAAGATCGAAGGGGAGTTGGTCTTTGCCGGCTACGCAATCGATTCGTGCGGCGAACCACTACCGCGACTTCAAAGGCGTCGACGTGAAGGGAAAGGTCGTCATCGTCATGCGGCGAGTCCCGCGGCAGGAAGATCCGCACGGACCTTTCAACGGTCCGCACGGAGATATCTCCCGCGACGGCGACCTCCGCGGCAAACTGAGCAATGCGACCGCGGCCGGCGCCAGCGCGCTCGTGATCGTCAATGATCCCGCTGACCGTGCGAAAAAATGCGAAGGAAAGCGAGACGATGGTTCGCAAAGCGGAGGATCGCGTGGTCGAGGCCGCGGAGGCCCTGGAGGCGGCCGCGGCCGACAACCCTGCCGCGACGCAGGCCCGCAAGGATCTTTCCGAGGCCGTCTCCCGCCTGAAGCGGGCCCGCACCGAAGCTGCCCGAGGAGAGAACGATCCCTTGATGGCTTTCGGCTATGGGGGAAACGGGAAAGACGGGAACATCCCTGTGGTGCAGTTGACGGTCGCCGCCTGCGATCGGCTGCTCAAAGCCGCGCTGGGCAAGACGCTCGAGGAACTGGAAGCCGCGATCGATCGAGAGCTCAAGCCGCAATCCGCGGTCCTGGCGGGATGGAAGGCCGATCGGCGTGACGACAATCCGCCGCGTCCCGGTCGAAGTCAAGAACGTGATCGGCGTCCTGGAAGGCGAAGGATCGCATGCGGATGAAACCGTTGTGCTGGGTGCCGCACTACGACCACCTGGGCCGCGGCGGCCCCGGCTCCGGTTCGCTGTTGGAGAACTCCCATGAGATCCACAACGGGGCCGACGACAACGCGTCAGGCTCCGCTGCTCTCATCGAGCTGGCGCGCCATTTCGCCCACCAAACGAAGAAGCTGCCCCGGCGGCTCGTCTTCATTGCCTTCACGGGCGAAGAAGAGGGGCTGATCGGGTCGGCGCACTACGTGAAGGACCCGCTGTTTCCACTCGAAAAGACGGTCGCCATGATCAACCTCGACATGGTCGGCCGCCTGCGAGACGACAAGCTCACCGTCTTCGGCGTCGCCACCAGCGACCACTGGAAGGAGCTGCTCGAACGCGCCGTGAAGGCCCATCATCTCCATCTCATTCCGAAGCCCGAAGGCTTTGGTCCGAGCGATCATTCGTCGTTCTATGCCAAGAAGATTCCCGTCCTCTTCTTCTTTACAGGCAGCCACAGCGACTACCACCGGCCGACGGACGACTGGCAAAAGATCAACATTCCGGGGGAGGACCGGGTGATCGACGTCGTCGAGGACGTCGTGGCGACGATCGCCGAAGCGCCCCAGCGGCCGGCGTACGTTGAAGTGAAAGAGCAGGGCGTCATCGCCCGCGGCGGAAGCCGGCCCTATTTCGGCAGCATCCCCGATTTCAGCAGCGAGGAAGCGGGCTATTCGATCTCGGGAGTCGCTGCCGGCGGTCCGGCGGACCAGGCGGGACTGAAGGGGGGCGACCGCATCATCCAATTCGGCGACCGCAAGATCACCGGGCTGGACGATTTCGACTTCGCGCTGCGCAAGTTCGTCCCCGGCGACGAAGTTCCGGTGGTCATCCTCCGCAACGGCAAAACGCTACGGCTGAAAGTCGTTCTCGATAAGCCGAAATAGCGCCGCAGACGTCGGGAGCGACCGTCTCGCGTCAACCCACAAAGGGCTTCACGATCAACGCTTGATTGGGCATAAAGCCCGAAAGGTGGTCGGCGGCCGCAAAGGCGGCCTCGTCTCACCCGACGAGCCTCGTTGGGTGGGCTCGCTTTTTGCCGCAACGGTCACGGCGCGTTGCGGCGATAGACGACTCCCGTGTCGACGCGGCTGAAACCGCACGTCTCCAGGAGCTTGAGCACCGGGGTGTTCGATTCCAAGGCGTGCGCCTCCGCCAGCGTGACCAGCTCGTCCTTCAGGCGGCGGCACCCTTCGATCACAAGGGCTTGGGCATAGCCTTTGCGCAGCTCCAGTCTCCTGCGTGCGCAGGTGCGTCAAGCCAACGGCCCGCTGCTGCCAGGAGGTCATGTAGAGGTCCAATCCCACGACGGTCATCTCGGCCAGCTCGGCCGGACTCTCTTTCGAGCGCAGAGCGAACTCTACGCTATCGAGCCGACCATACCGCGTCGCCCACCACCAACTGACGTTCGGCGGCTCCGGCGTGATCGTCAACTCGATCTTTCGGCGGACGTTGACGAAGCGGAAACTCATCGGCGAACGCTGCTTTGCCAGGTCACATTGAACGATGGCGTGCCGCTCGACCGGCTCGTAGCCCATCGCCAAGAGAAACGGGGCCGCATCGGGATCGGACTCGAGAAAGCCCGACGGGCAGCTCCCCCCGTAGAGCCCGAAGAAAAACGGATCGCGCGGCTCGCTGGGGCCGGCGTAGACGCTCTTGGGCCCCCCGGTCGCGAAGGTACGCCTCCGCGCGCCGATCAGCTCCCTGCGCGATGCCGTGCCGACGGGACGAGGGATGGACCAGCACGGCACAGATGACGCCCGAGTCGTGCGTCAGGGCCGTCTCGTCGGCGTTGGCACCGAAACCGGCGTGGACGAAGCCGACGATTTCGGCTCCCGTCACAGGCCAGGATGAGCCCTTCGCGGTCGAAATAGGGCTGTGCGAAGTTGAGCGTCTCAAACGCATCGACGGAGACGCCCGTCGCCGCGCCGCGGCCGAGGGGGCATCCATTCCACAGGGCGACAATCCGAGCCGGATCCGAATTGCGAAAGGTCCGGTATTCGATCACTCGACACCGCTGCTGAGACTCGTGCTGCGGCGGAGCCCGGCAATCGCTGCCGAGCCCGCTCCACCTGTTTGATTGCGATTGAACTATCGACGAACGACCCGTCGTACGGCCTCGACGATGGCGGACGAAGTCAATCCATACTTTTCGAGCAGGCCGTCCGCATCACCGCTTTCCGCGTAACGGTCGCCCAGGTTGACATACGCCATCGGGACCGGAATGGTTTGGCCGACGACCATGGCCACGGCCGAACCCAGGCCGCCGGCTGCCAAATGCTCTTCCGCCACGACCAGGGCGCCGGTCTCGCGGGCCGCCTTGACGATCGCTTCCTCGTCGAGCGGCTTGGCCGTGTGCATGTCGAGAACCCGGGCCGAAAGGCCCGTTTCAGCCAGTTCGGCGGCCGCGTCCAAAGCCATCGCCACCATGAGGCCGTTGGCAATCACCGTGACGTCGCTTCCCTCGCGGACGGTAATTCGCCTTGCCGATCTCGAAATTGCAGCCGTCGGTGTAGATAACCGGCACCTTGGGGCGTCCCAAACGCAGATAGGTCGGCCCACGGTGCTCGATCATGGCCGCCGTCGCCTTCTTGGCCGAGGGGGCGTCGCTGGGCACGATCACCGTCATCCCCGGAAACGAACGCGCCAGCGCGACGTCTTCGATACCCATTTGCGATGGCCCGTCCTCGCCGATCGAGATGCCCGCGTGCGAGCCGACCAGCTTCACGTTCATGGCCGGAAAGGCGACCGACATCCGGATCTGCTCGTACGCGTTGCACATGAGAAAGCAGGCAAAGCTGGCGACGACCGGAGTCTTGCCGTTGGCGGCCAGCCCACCCGCGACGCTCGACCAGGTTGCTCTCGGCGATGCCGACTTGGAAAGCCCGATCCGGAAAAGCGTGGGCGAAGACCTCGGTGCGCGTCGAGTTGCCGACGTCCCCGTCGACCGTCACGATTTCCGGATGCGTGGCGCCCAGCTCCTTCAGCGCCTCACCGAACGCGTCGCGCGTCGCCTGACCCAGTTTCAGACCGCTCTTTTCACCGATCGCCATCTCGATCCTCGCCTCGGCCAGTGAATCTTCTGTTGGGGATGCCAGGGGCCATCCGCCCGGAAGGACGACGCCGTCAGCCGATCAGTTGCAGCGCCTTTTCGGCAAGCGGCTTGGAAAGCGCCTTTCCGTGATAGTTGACGTCCCCTTCCTGCTCCAAAAGCGGAAGGATGCCGAAGCCCTTTCTCGTTTTCGACACGATGGCTGTCGGCCGATCCTTGACTTGGCGGACCTGTTCCAACACTTTGACGACGGCCTCCATCTCGTTTCCTTCGACCGTCTGCGTGTGCCAACCGAAGGCCGCGATCTTGTCGGCCATGGGCGTCAGGTCCATTACGTCATGCGTCGCGCCGGTCTGCTGATAGCCGTTCAGATCGACGATGGCCGTCAAATTGGCCAGCTTGTATTTGTGGGCCGCCGCATACGCCTCCCAGACCTGCCCTTCTTCCGATTCGCCGTCTCCCATCATGACGTAGATATGCGAGTCAAGCCCATCGAGCCGGCAAGCCAGCGCGTGCCCGATGCCCAGCGACAAACCCTGGCCGAGCGAGCCGGTGGAGGCTTCGATGCCGGGAACGCGCCCCATGACCGGGTGCCCTTCGAGCGGGCTGCCCAGCCTCCGCAGGGTCAGGATCTCATCGATCGGAAAATAGCCTGCCTCGGCCAGCGCCGCATAGAGCACGGGGACCGCGTGCCCCTTGCTTAGAATGAAGCGGTCGCGATGCGGGTCCTTCGGAGCGGACGGGTCATAACGCATGAATCCGCCGAAAAACAGCGCCGTGACCATTTCCACCGCCGACAGGCTGCTCGTGGGGTGGCCGCTGGCGGCGGCGGTTGTCATGCGGATGATGTCCCGCCGCAGGGCCTTGGCGGTCTCTTTCAATTCGGCCATCGGCCGCTTGGGGGCAGAAACAGCCAAGACTTATCCTCTGTGTCGGCGGCACGTGCCAGAACTTCGGCTGGACGCAAATCCGCTGCCAGGAACCGGGGCGAAAGCGGCTCTATGCTAACGAGCAGGCACGCGTGTGGCAAGCAGCCCATTTTGAGGTTATCATCGCGCAAATGGCCGCACCCAAGGCTTATTCCGACGACGATCTTCTGGCCTATCTGGATGAGATGCTTCCGGCCGATCGCATGACGGCCGTCGAGGCCGATCTCCGTGCGGACGAGGCGTTGCGTCTTCGCGTCGCGGCGGTGGCCCGCCGCCGCGATCAGGGCGCCCATTCGGTGGGCGAAATCTGGCGGCGTCTGCGGCTGAGTTGCCCCACGCGCAACCAGTTGGGCAGCTTTCTGCTGGGAACGCTCAGCCCGACAATGGCGGATTACATCGAGTTTCATCTGCGTTCGATCGGCTGCCGTCTCTGTGCGGCCAATCTTCACGACTTGGAGCGATCGATGAAATCCAGCCCGGAAACGACAGATCGCCGCCGCCGGTTTTTCGAGTCGTCTGCCGGCCATCTGCGCGACCTCAGCTCGGGCCGCCGGTGATGAGGGGCGGGGGCGAGCCGCGCGAATAAGCCCCCGTTACTCCGCTCTTGTCGCAATAAGGGGTTTCCGATAGGGTTTGGCCAACTCCGCGTGGGGCCTCTTGCAAGGCGGAGTTTTTTGGGTTTTTTGGGGCATAAAAAAAGGCAGCCAGGACCCCCAAAAACTCCGAAAAGCCCGCGGCGTCCGAAATCAGAAATGCCTGCAAGGAGGTGCCGCGAGTTTTGTACAACCGTTGTACCATTGATCGTGAACGAATCGCGAGAACCGCGCATAATGGATTTAGGCGTTCTGCGTTGCAACGCGGCTGATTCCAAACGGTCGAGCGGCTCGCTCGATGCAAGATGAAGTTTTGGCCGGCAGCACCGGTCCCGCAGGGAGGCGGCGATGGCATTGATGAAACGGGCGGCCGCACCGGCCCTGGCCGTGGTGTTGGTTGCGGGCATCCTGGCCGGCGTGCATGGATTGGTTCACGCCGTTCACCGTCGAGAGGCAGCGACTGCTGTCGCGGGGTCCAAGCTTCCGCTTTTGATTTCTGAGACGGGGACCGAAAAGCGCTCGGGCGACAGCACGTGGAACTCGCAGTCCTGGTGGCTCACCGAACCTTCCGATCCAATCGGGTCTGTTCTGAGCGGCGCTTCCTTCTCGAGCGTCGAAAGCGAGGAGGCTCCGCACGCCTTCCGGCAAACCGGCGGAGTCGGGCCGGCGGGCCGCGGGTCTCCGCCACGCCTCATGCCTTTGCCACCTTCGACGAACGCGGTCCCATTGCCCGCAGCGGGCGGCGATTGGCCGTTGCCCGCCGATCCTCCGCAACGGGATCTTCCGGCCCGCGAGCCGGCGCCATCTGACTCTCGACAGCCGGCTTCCACCGGGCGGCGGATCATCGACAAAGAACTGCCCGATTCGACCGCGGAAGAGCGCGACTTGTGGCACGAGACCATGAAGGACCTTCCCCCGAACGATCTGCGCGAACTGCTGCGGCTGCGTGCGCAGCTGGGCCGGCTATCGGCCCCCTTTTTGGAGAGCCGCCGAACGCCAATTCGGCCGCCTCTCCTGCTGCCGGGCACGCAAGCAATCGACGCCGGACCGCGGCAGCCGGTGCCGAACGACGGGGCTGCCTCCCCCGCGGGAGAGCCAGACCCCGAGCCGCGTCCTTTCCGAAAGCCTGGCCGCCCTCCAAAAGGCGCGCCATGTCATCCTGAATAATCTCGCGAACGCTCAGACCAACGGTTACAAACGGCGGCTGTTTTCGTTTGAAAGCGCGACCATTCGGCGGATAATTCCCTCTTTGACGGAAGCTCCCTTTCAGATCGCGTTTGGCGGACCGGTGGACGACGGAGCGCAAGTGAGTTCCGTGGTTCTTGATATGACCGCTGGACGACTCGTCCGAACAAACCGCAGCCTCGACCTGGCGATCGAGGGGCAAGGGTTTTTTCATGTCGCACACCCGCTGAAAAAACGAGACGCCTACACGCGCCGCGGCCGCTTTACGACCAATATCGCCGGCCAACTCGTTCTGCGGGCCGGTGACGATGAATGGATTCTGAACCCCGAGATCACGATTCCCGCGGGGACAGCGGAGATCGAAGTGGCCGCGGACGGACAAGTTCGCGGATGCGATGCGGCCAGCCATGTGTTCCGCTCGTTTGGCAGCATTTGGACGGCCTGCTTCCCATCGGCCGACGCGCTCGTGGCCATTGAGGGAACTTTCTTCGTCCCGGCGCACGCGCATCGCGCCCTCTTTGGAATCTCCCGGCGCAGCGGCCACGGACTTCTCCACCAAGGCTACCTCGAGGAATCGAATGTCGACGTGAAGCAAGAACTCGAAGAGTTCGCGCGCCTCGCAGAGCATGCGCAGGCGTTGGAGCAGGCGGCGCGGCTCATCCACCTCCGCGGCCCGGATCGCCCCGAGGGAGCCGGCGATGCATCGGCGGCGGCACCGAACGCGGCATTCCCCGCAGGCCGGGAAGGGCAGCGGTGATACGCGGAAATTCGTCGCGGGGCGAGCTGCCAGCTTGCCCCTCCGTCACTTACGGAACGCTCCGGTTCTGGACATCCCCCCAGAATTGACGGGCAAGCTGGCAGCTCGCCCCGCGAGGCTCGATCACGGCTTTGCAATCGGCCGCAATCGACGCCTAAAATGCCGGCACGGCTGTCTTGCCGTGCCTAAATCTCAGTCTTGTTAGAAACCGACATGATCATTCACTGGGAGCCGCTGCGCGAGATCCTGCACTCGAACCGGCGATTCGTCCTGTCGAGCCATGTGCGTCCCGACGCCGACGCGCTCGGTTCCGAGCTTGGGTCTGGCCGCCATCCTGGAATCGCTGGGAAAAGAGGTACGCATCGTCAATCCGTCGGCGATTCCGCAGACGCTGCAATTCCTCGATCCGACGGGCCGGATTCTGAAGATCGGCGAGGCGATCAAGCCCGAGGCCGTGTCGGACACCGACGTGCACATCGTCGTCGACACCAGCTCGTGGACCCAGCTTCAGGACGTGGGACACGTTTTTCGGCAGGTCCGCCGCGCGGAAGGTCGTCATCGACCATCATGCCAGCAGCGACGACTTCGGCGCGCTCGAGTTCAAGGACATTCAGGCCGAGGCCACCGGCGTCTTGATCCTCGAAATGGCCGACGCGCTCGACCTGACGATTCCGCCGGCTGTCGCGATGCCGCTGTTTTGCCGCCGTGGCCACCGACACGGGTTGGTTTCGGTTCGCCTCGACGCGCGAATCGACGATGCGCGTGGCCGCGCGGTTAATTGACCTCGGCGCGCGGCCCGACGTAATATATCGGCAGCTTTACGAGCAGTATTCGCTGGGACGCCTCCGGCTGGCGGGCATCGTTCTGAGCCGCGTCACTCTCGATTGCGAAGGGCGGTTGGCCTACACCTGGGTTGAGGCGGCCGACTTCGGCCTCTCCGGAGCACGGCCCGTCGATACGGAAGACCTGGTGAACGAGTGTCTCAAGATCGGCGGCACCCAGTGTGCCTTTATCGCGGTCGAGCAACTGAACAAGAGTGTCAAAATCAGTTTCCGCAGCCGCACCGGTATCGATGTCGCTGCCGTGGCTGAGCAGTTCGGCGGGGGAGGCCACAAGCAGGCCGCCGGAGCCACCCTGTCGGGCTCGTTGACCGAAGCGACTCAGCGTGCGCTGGCAGCCATGCGAGGCGCTGGGCGTCGGCTCCAGTCCGCCCGCCTGAAGCCCTGAAGCATCGAAAGTCGAACGTCCGCAGTCATCAAACCCGCCAACCACCGTCCCACGCCTGCCGCAAGCCGTTTTCTTTTTGCCTTTTTGTCTCAATGTGGTTCAATCTTTCGCATGATCCAGGCGAAGTCGGGCGTCGCCCCCTGACCGCCGAGGAGGAAACCGGATGACGCCGGCCGACAAACCTGCGTTGGACACCGCATCGGGCTCCTCGCGCGATTCCGACGCGCCGGGGAGCGTCTCATCCCAAGACGCCTCGCGCCGCGGTTTCTTCACCGAGATCCTGGCATTTTGCATCGGCGGGCTGATTCTCGCCGTCCCCCTGGTGAGCGGGTTGGCACTCTTCCTTGATCCGCTCTTTCGCCGGAACCGACGCGCGTCCAGCGGCCAGGATGCGCGACGCGACGCGGAGGGATTTCTCCACGTCGCCTCGCTGTCATCGCTCCCCGACAACGGCCTCCCGCAAATCTTCACCGTGTACGACGACCTAGTCGACGCCTGGAACAAGTTTAGCAATCAGCCGATCGGCCGCGTCTTTCTCCGCAAGCTGCCGGACGGCAGCGTCACGGCGTTCAACGTCCGCTGTCCGCATTTGGGCTGCGCCGTCGACTTTCGCGCGTCCCACAACGACTACTTCTGTCCCTGCCACATGAGCGCCTTCAATCTCGATGGCCAAAGGGAAAACGAGATCCCCCCGCGGGGGATGGACGCCTTGGCCGTGAAGGTCAAGAACGGCACGGAGGTTTGGGTGCGCTACCAGGTCTTCAAGGCGGGCACGCCGGACAAAATCGCCGTCTAGTGCGATCCCGATCAACAGGCGGCGATGCCGTGGCGAGAACCATCGGTCAATACGGAACTTTCATCGCGTCAGCGAAGTGCTCGCAGCACTCGGCCTGAGGGAAATTGACCAATCATGAAGCGCCTGCTCGACTGGCTGGACGATCGCACCGGCTATCGCAATCTGCTCAACGACATGCTCTTCGAGCCGATCCCCGGCGGCGCCCGCTGGCGCTACGTGTGGGGCAGCACGCTTGTCTTCGTCTTTTCGGTGCAGGTGATCACCGGCTTGTTCTTGTGGACGGCCTACAGCCCCAGCGCGCAAACCGCGTGGGAAAGCGTGTACTTCATCCAGTACATGACGGCCTGGGGCTGGCTGGTGCGCGGCATCCATCACTACTCCTCGCAGGCGATGGTCGTGTTGATGGCCCTGCACCTGATGCAGGTCGTGGTCGACGGCGCCTATCGGGCGCCGCGCGAGATCAACTTCTGGCTCGGCCTCATCCTGATGCAGGTCGTGTTCGGATTGTCGTTGACAGGGTATCTGCTTCCCTGGGATCAAAAAGGCTATTACGCCACGCAGGTCTCGACCGAGATCATGGGAGCCGCACCGGTCCTCGGCCCGACCGTGCAGCAACTCGTGCAGGGCGGGGCGCGTTACGGGCACCACACGCTGACGCGATTTTTCGCGATGCACGCGGGTATTCTGCCGGGCCTCTTGATGCTGTTTTTGTTTCTGCACGTTTACATGTTCCGACGGCACGGCATCACCGTCCGCAACGTACACCGCAGGCCGGAAACCACCTTCTGGCCCGACCAGGTGCTGCGCGACGCCGTCGCCTGCCTGGGCGTCTTGGCCGTGGTGCTCTTGTGCGTCATTTTCAAGCGGGCCGAGCTGAGCGCGCCGGCCGATCCATCGGAGCCGTATTCGGCGGCCCGCCCCGAGTGGTACTTCTTGTTCCTGTTCCGATTTCTCAAATTCCAGGCGATCGAGCATTATGGCCTGGCGTTCGGGGCGATCTACATTCCCGGCGCCATCCTGCTCGTTTTCCTGTTGATGCCGATCGTGGGCCGCTGGAAGGCCGGCCATGTCTTCAACATCGCCTTCACGCTGCTCTTGATGGCGGGAATTGCCGGGCTGACAGGATTGGCGCTGCACGAAGACCGGCAGAACGGCGACTACCAGGCGGCCATCGCGGAAGCGGACCGCTCGGCCGAACGGGCCGTCGTCTTGGCCCGCCGTCCGGAAATGATTCCCGTGGCCGGGGCCGTCACGCTGCTTCGCAGCGATCCGCTCACGCAGGGCCCGAAGATCTTCGCGGCCAATTGCTCAAGCTGCCACCGCTATCACGGGCACGACGGCACAGGCCGGCCCGTCATCGTCCACGTCGAGAAGCCAAAGGGAACGGGCCCGCAGGCAGGGCGGGGCGCTGGGGGTGGGGGTGACGTCCGCGTCGAAGCGCCCGCGACGGCGGCTGACCTGGGAGATTTCGGATCGCGGGATTGGATCCGCGCCGTCCTCACCGACTTCAAGGCCCATTTCGCTCCTTTCAAGAACGCTCGCGATCCGAAAGTCGCCCAAGACCTGCTCGAAAACAGCGAGATGGCCGACTGGTCGGAAACCAACAAGGCCCTGCTGACCGATCCGGCCAACAAAGAGAGCCTCGCCGCGCTGGTCGAGTTCCTCGCGGCCCAATCGGGAAGAACGGACCAGCCGCCCCCCGACCAGGCATTGGCCGCCAAAGGCCGGACCGTCTTCGAGACGGGCAAGCTGGCCAAGGACAAGCTCTCCGCGAACTGCGTCGATTGCCACGCGCTCAAGCTTCCCGGTGCCAACAAACCCCTGGGAAAGGAAGGCTCCGCTCCGCTGCTCACGGGATACGGCGGGGCCGACTGGCTGAGGCGATTCATTGCCGATCCGGGTCTTCCGACGAACTACGGCGAGCACAACCACATGCCGGCGTTCAAAACGCAAATCAGCGAGCGCGAGCTCGACTTGCTCGTCCGCTGGTTGACGGGAGACTATTACCACCCCTCTTCAGAGACCGAGGGCCAGATGCCGCGTGCCTCGAACTCACAAGCGCGGCCGTAATGGCCTACCCGAGCCCTACTGTGGCAATGATTTGGCCGAGGGAAAACGTCGATTTTCATTTTGGCGATCATGGGCGATCCTCTCTTTCGCTATAATCGAAGAACGCGCGGATACGTGGTGTCCTGTCCCTTGGCAAGACGAAGAGGAGAAAATGTAACCGATGGTATATCAGCACGACGACGATGGAATGAACGACCAACAGAAGGAACAAAAGAAGCAGGCGAAAGCTGAGAGAGAACAGTTGAAAAAGGACCGAGACGCTCAGAGGGAGAAGATTCGGAAGGATCGAATTGTCGAAAAGTGACAAGTTTTAGGCAATTGCGTGTCTCTTTGCGGCCCGTGCCGATTCGGCTGGCAGTGAGACAGTGCGTGCCGGTCGTCGAGTGCGGCGGACGCAACTTGTCGATTCCGCCGGATCGCTGAACCGCGCAACGCTGAACCGCGCAACATCGTCAACAGGTCACTCGGAGGATGCCCCCACGGCTTCCGCGTGCCGGATGTCGCGGGGGGCGAACACCGCCCCGGCGAGGATCAAGAGCACGGCAACGACCGCGTAGATGCCGGCCGTTGAAGCCAGGGCCTGGCCCATCGTCACGCCCCATCGCGTCGTCGCCACGCCGATCGCCGTCGTTCCGCAGCCCGCGCCGAACCAGCCGATCATGTTGGCTAATCCCAGCATCGTGGCGCGGCGGGATGGGTCGACCACGTCGTACATCGACGCCCAGATGTTCGCGTCGTAAATCCCCTTGGCGAGCCCAAAAAACGTCAGAAACAGGACGAGATTGGTCGCATCGGTCGTCGACCCGGCCAGATAGATGAACGGGACGCCGAGAATCGCACCCAAGGCTTGCGTCAAGATCCGGCCGCCGGCGACGTACTTGCGGGCCTGGTCGGCGAGCGCCCCTCCCATGATCGAGCCGATGACGCTTGCGACCTGCAGATAAAACGTCGCGCTGAAGCCGGCCATCGCCAACGACATGTGGAAATGCTCTTTCAGGTAGTTCGGCATCCAGGTGATGAAAACCAAGCCGACGGAATTGGCGCCGAAGAACGCGGCCACCAGGAGCAAAGCGCTCGGCGTGGCTGTCAGTTCTTTGAGGAATTGCCAGATGGGAATGGTGGGCGGCTCGGGCACGTCGGCGATCGCGCCCGAACTCGAGCCGCTCCGCCTCGTTGCGGCTCGGCTCGCGGAGAAAAATCGCGAGGACCACGCCCAGCGTGACGCCGGCGATTCCGAAGACCATGAACGGAGACTGCCACCCGTACGTTTCGGCCAAAAGGCCGGCCAGCGTCGTGCCGCCGATCGTTCCGGCGTAAACGCTCGTCTGGTGCAGGCCCATTGCCAGCGACCGCGTTCTTTTGGTGTGGTAATCGCTGATGAGCGACATGGTCGCGGGAAAGTAGAACGTCTCTCCCAACCCCTCGGTGGCCCGCACGAAGATGAACTCCCAAAGGCGGCGGCAAAACCCCGTCGCTCCCGTGACCGCGCTCCACACGAATAGTCCGCCGAGGATCAGCACCTTACGCGGAAACTTGTCCCCCACCTGTCCGGCCAAAGGCGCGCTGAGCGCGTAGACGTACATGAACGCCGAGGCGATCAGGCCGAACTGCTCGTTGTTGAAGTGGTACTCCGTCTTGAGGACCGTCGAGACGGCGTTGATCGCCATGCGGTCGGCGTAGTTGAAGAAGCAGATGAACCAGAGCATGCCGACGACCCACCACTTGTATGAGGGGCCAGGGCGGTCCACCGACAAACTCGACGCCAAGTCTTCACGACGCACCAAGACACCTCACGGGAACGACGGCGGAAGGAGGGCAAATCGGGGCTGCACATCAATTGCCGAGGACAGTCCAATCTCCAGGGTCCAAGGTCCAAGGTCAAGCACCGGCCCTTATGGAGGCGAGGCTAGACTTCCAGGCCGACTCCGAAGTCCTCCGGGTCTTCCTCGATCGCTGGGGGAGGCTCGGGACTCGCTTCTTTTTCGCCACGGACGACGTCGGGGGCTTTCCTGCGCCGCCTCGATGGCTTTATCGGTGCTTTCGGGATCGATGGCCCGGCAGCAATTCGTGATCGAATCGGCCAGATCGCGCGAGGTCGGCACGCCAGGCGTCCGGTTCGACGTCCGGTGGTGTAATCTGTGAGAACTCGCCGCACAACAGGATGAAACGCAAAAGGTGGCGAAAGATGATCCCTTCCTGGCGGACGATCCCCTTCGACGTGATCAGCTTGTTGAAATCCCCGGCGTAACCGCAGCGCCTCGCCGGCGATCCAAACGGGCCGCGTCACCAGATCGTGGACGGCGGGGAATTCGGAGTCGAAAAGCATCCGCAGTTTATCGGCCAGCGTCGGGGTCCAGCGCTCTTCCCAGCTCAGCCCTTCGTCGTCCGATTTGTCGCGGAGCTGCTCGGCCGTCACGAGTCCGCGGCCCATGAGCAGGGCGTCCAAACGCGTCGTCGCCAGCAGTCCGGGGGGAAGGTCCCTCATGCGGGGGACGCGGACGTCCCGCAAGATCGACGTCGGCACCTCCAGCACGCTTTCCAGCGCCTGCACCCGCTCGTCCCGGTCGGCGATTCCCAGGTGCTTCACCAGAAACGCCCCGTAAAGCGGATTCACGCTGCGAAACACGAGGAGCTTTTCCAGCTCCGGCGTCGGATGCGCGAAACGGGGCTGATAGACGTCGCGGACCATCGTCGTCGTCGTCTCTCTTATTGCCGGCTTGAACGCCGTCGGCCAGCTTGCGTCCGGTCGAACGAGACGAATTCGGCTGAGCGCCTCCGCGGGCCTCCATCAAAAGCGAGCCGAACGATCCGAGCGACTTTTGCGGGCCGCCTGGAGCATCCGTCTTGGGAGTGCCGGCCGCGGCGTCCGGCTTGTCGTCGTCTCGGCTTGGGAGGAGGGGGGTCCAGACGGACGAAGCCGCCGGCCCAAAGCGTGACGAGCATCCGCGTGAGTGCTTTTTGTCCCGCCTCGATGCGCGGTGCGTCCATCAGGCGTTTGCGGACGACGGCCCGCAAATGTTCGACATCGGGCGAGATTTCCAGCAGGTAAGCCAAGAGCCGCCAGGGAAGCTGCCCCTTGCTGTAGAGCTTGCCGGGCGGCGCCGCCTTCAGCTTTTCGAAGTGAATCGGCCTCCCAATACTGCTCGGTCTTTCGCCGCGTGGGCATCTGCTTTTCGAGCTTTTTGCGGGCCCTGATGAGCAGCGGGTCTTTCGTGTTCTCGGGAATCTGGTTGAGCCGCTCCTTGAACCGCAGGATTTTCACGTCGTCTTCGTGCGCCAGCGCGTAGACGTAGCCGTGCGTGTCGAACTGCGGGCGGCCGGCGCGGCCGAACATCTGATGGGCACTGCTGGGGTCGATCAGCTTTTTTTCGCCCGGCGGCCCTTTCATCAGCGTGGTCAGCACGACCGATCGTGCCGGCAGGTTGATCCCGGCGGCCAGCGTTTCCGTGCAGACGCAGACCGAAAGCAGCTTGCGCTGGAACAGCTCCTCGACCACGCGGCGGTATTTCGGCAGAATGCCGGCGTGATGGATGCCGACGCCGCGCTGCAGAATCTGCTTGAGTTTCGGGCCGGCCCCCTTCGACCAGTCGTGCTTGGCGAGCTGTTCGGCGAGCCGCTTCTGCTGCCCGTCGGCCAGCAGGCTTTTGCCCTTGAGCTGCTCGGCGACCGACCAGCATTCGTCGCGATTGAAACAGAAGACGAGGGCCGGCGTGCGCCGTGTCGTCGTCGTCCCCGTCCGCCATGACTCTCCAGCTCTTCGTTGAGGAGCTGATCGCCCACCCACTCGTAGGTCAGCGGCACCTTCCGTTCGGTGCTTTGAATGAGCTGGACTTTTCGATCCAGGCTCCGATTGAGCCAGACGATGAACTCGGCCGCGTTTCCCACGGTGGCCGACAGCAGCAGCACGCGCACATGCGTGCGGCAGCATGGCCAGCGAGAGTTCCCAGACGACGCCCGCGCTCCGGATCGGCGAAGCTATGGAACTCGTCCATCACCACGGTTCGCGACGCCGGTGAAATCGAACGCCTCGGGATGGAGCAAGCGATTCAAGAGGATCTCGGCCACGACGACGAGAATCCTGCGCGTCGCCGTTGACGCAACGGTTCCCCGTCACCAGGCCGACGGCCTCCTCGGGGAAACCCCAACGGACGGCGGCCTCCTGCATCTCGCGGAATTTCTGTTCGGTGAGCGCGATCAGCGGCGTGGTGTAATAGGCCGTCTTGCCGGTGTGCAGCGCCTCAAACAGGGCGGCCTCGGCGATCACCGTTTTGCCCGTCCCGGTCGGAGCGCAGACCATCAGCCCCTCGTCGCTGGTGAACCAGGCGAGCAGGGCTTCCTCCTGCACGGGATAGGGAACGTACGGAAGCTGATCGAGATATTTGGCGGCAAGGTCGTCGCGGGAGCGAGTTGACGGTGGCCATGTCCGCCGAATTCTACGCCGTTATATCGGGCGGGTCGAGCATTGGGTTGTTGCCTCCGCTCGGCTGCGCACGGAAACTCCTTGACGTCGACGAACGGCGGCAGTTACAAAGAAGTGACGGGCGAGAACAGGCCGGGAGTGCCCTTCATCTCACTCCACGGGGCCGCGGGGAAGGTCGTTCATGGCGAAGGTCACGCTACAGTTGCTCGAGGGGCTCGAGCGCGGTCTGATGTTCCGCGATCTTCCGACTCCGGTCACCATCGGCCGCGAGGACGACAACACGGTCCGCCTGAACGACGAGCGCGTCAGCCGCTTCCACGCCAAGATTCAGGAAGATGGCGGCCAGATCATCCTCACCGATCTGGAGAGCACCAACGGCACGCGGATCAACGGACATCCGATCCAGATGCGGATGCTGCAGATCGGCGACCAGATCGCGATCGGACGCTGCCTCCTGCTCTTCGGCAGCCCCGAAGAAATCACGGCAAAGGTGGAAGCACTCGCTCAATAGCGGCGGCCGCGGCGTCGGAAACGGCCTCACACACGCAATTCGGCGCCGATCCCTACGACGGGAGAACTTCCTTCACCGGAGCAAACGCGGGTGCCGTTCCCTTTCGCGAGTCCGACGAGGAACAGCCGAGCGAGCTCTTTCCCGGACGGGGCGCCCGAGCCGCCGCGCGGACTCCGTCCGCTGCAGCGGGCACAGGTTTCCGACTTTCTCGGTTACTGCCACGAGCAGAATCCGCCGCGTGCTCCAGACCGCGGCGGAAGAGACGGGCAACGGACGCGCCATGCGGGTCGGCTGGCAGGACTGGCAACGGCTTTTGCGCCTCGAAATGGAATTGGCCGCGTCGATGAAGAAAGTGGCCGACCCTGACGGCTGACGTCGGGCATTGTTTCGTGGCCGGCGATCTGGTCGCCGGTGAGGCGCGCAGGTGTGCAACGAGCCGGCGGGTTCATCCCGCCGGAACGCCGGGATTCGCTCAGCGGCTCGTCCAGCCGGAAAACTCGCCATCCTCCGCAGATCCGGCACGTCTCCACCGGCCCATTCGGACACTCGTTTTCTACCCACTTCGCGCCCGCCCCGGCGTGATGTATATTCGCACGGCATTTTGCTCGATGTGCGGTCTTCGGTCGGACGGGCGGGTGTTGGGAGAGGGAACTTGATCGACCCCAAAAGAATCTGGTCTTCGGCGCAGCTTCCGACGCTCCCCACGGTCGCCATGCGGCTCTTGGAGATGGCCCGCGATCCGGAAACGGAATTCGAGGACGTGATCGGCGTCGTCAAAACGGACCCGGCCATCACGGCCAAGATCCTCAAGGCGGCCAACTCGTCGTTCTTCGGCTTCAAGTCGCCGGTCACCTCGATCGAACGGGCCGTTCCGCTCTTGGGCACGACGGTTGTGACGACCCTGGCCCTCAGCTTCTCGCTGGTCGACGCGGCGATGTCCTCCGGTCCGCTGGCCCAACACTACACGGCGTATTGGAAGCACTCGATTGTCCAAGCCGTCGCCGCGGAGGTTCTGGCCGAGCACTGCGCCCAACGTTTGGCCAGTGATTGCTTTTTGACCGGCCTGCTGCTGGACCTGGGCCGGCTCGCCATGCTGAAGACGGTGCCCAACGAATATCTCCCGGTGCTTGCGGAATGGGAGGAGCAGGGGGGTTCGCTCAAAGAGCGTGAAGCGGCCCGGTTGGGCATCGACCACGTGCGGGTGGGAGCCCAATTGATGCGGGATTGGAAGCTGCCGGCGCGGCTGATCGCAGCGGTTTCCCTGCATCATGCAACAGTCGGCAAGCTCATAGCCGAACTCAAGGATGAAACGACCGTGACCGACCGCGATCGTCGCCGTGGCAGCGACGGTGGGCGACTACTTCTGCACGGGCGGCAAAGGCGCCTCCTTGGAACGAATGGAGGTGCTGACTTCGACCTTCTTCCAGATGGCTCCGACCGCGCTGGAGGATTACCTCGAGCGCACCCGCGAACGCATCGACAAAGCCGGCAATCTGTTTTGCGTCAATTTCGAAGGGCTGGGGACTTCCGCCGACTTGATGGCCGAGGCCGGCGAGCAGTTGGCTCGCGTCGCCGTGCCGCGAGCATATGGCCAGCACGCAAATGGAACTTCAGAGAGAAGCCGCCGAAGAGGCAAACCACGAGCTCGAGTCGAAAAACCACGAATTAGAGGAGCGCGCGACCCGCGATGCGCTCGACGGGCTTGTACAACCGCACGTTTTTTGCGGACGCCCTTAACGCGGCGATCCACGCGGCCAGCCGCACGGCTGGGCCGATTGGATTGGTCTTCAGCGACATCGACCACTTCAAGAAACTGAATGACACGTACGGACACCAATTCGGCGACGAGGTGCTGCGGTCGGTCGGCCAGATCTACAACGAGGTCGTGCGGAAGTCCGACGTCGTCGCCCGCTACGGCGGGGAGGAATTCGTCGTCCTGGTTCACCAGCCGACTGAGAAAGGGCTTGAAAAGCTGTCCGGAGCGGTTGCGCCAGGCGGTCGAGTCCGGAGCGTTCTGGTTCGAGGGAAAGCGCATCATCGTCACGATCAGCATCGGGGCCGCCATCGTCCTGCCGGAACGCGATCCCGGGGATCTCGCGTCTGCGCCTTGTGGCGGCTGCTGACGAAGCGATGTACGAATCGAAACAGAATGGCCGCAATCAGACCCGCGTCCGGTCGCTGATCGAGGCGGACGACCGCCAATTGAGTCAATTGGTCGCCCAAAAACGGTTCAGCCGCTGGCTCGTGCAGAACAAGGTGTTCGATATCCAGATCATTTCGCGGGCCTTGCTGGAAACGCCGTCCGAGCGGCTGCGCGACGGGATTCGTTGGCCCAACTGCTCGGGCTCCTCACCTCCGCGCAGATCGACGAAATCCGCACGCCGGCAGCACTCGACGGGGGCTCGCTTCGGCCGTTGCGCCATCTCCTTGGGCCATTTGACCGAAGACCAACTGGCCACCCTCCTGGCGATCCAAGCCGAGCCGCCAAACCTTCTGGCCCGGACGCTGACCACGATGGGTCTGCTCGACAAAGCACATGCTGGACGCTCTGCTGATGCAATACCGCGCCTCGCTTTCCGGCGAGCGAACCGACCGCCATGGCCATCGTTTGATCGCCGCCGACCGTTCGGGGTCAAGCGTTGGAGAAACGATCACAGGCCGAGATCGCCCAGCACCCGAATGGCCGAAATGAACGGACGAATCAATCGACTCTATTCGCGCCGGCAAAAGCTGTTGGCCTACGCCGTCCACGCCTACACGGCGACGGGCCTGTTATGCGGAGCGCTCGATCGCGGCGGACATCGTCCAGCGGCAATTATCGCCGGGCGTTCGTCTGGATGATCGTGGCCGTGCTGATCGACGCGACCGACGGCACGTTCGCCCGGAAATCTCCGCGTCAAGGAGGTGGTCCCGCACATCGACGGCCGCAAGCTCGACGACATCGTCGACTATCTCAACTACACGTTTTTGCCGCTGTTGATGATCGAGACTGCCGGCTGGCTGCCGCAGCCCGTCTGGCTCTGGACCAGCGTCCCCTTGATCGCCAGCGTTTTCGCCTTTGTCCACACGGGAGCCAAAGAAGAGATCAACGGATTCTTCCGGGGCTTTCCGTCGTATTGGAACGTGTTCGCCTTTTACACGGCTGTTTGGCTGAGCAGAATGGGGCCACGGAACCGTTCTTGCGCTCGCGCTGGTCCTGAGCGGTCTGAGCGTGCTGCCGGTGCGGTTCGTTTATCCGAACCGCGCGCCGCGGTGGCGGCCGTTTTCGTCGGCGGCGGCATCGCCTGGCTGGCGGTCATCGGGGCCATCCTCTGGTATTACCCGAGCTCGCCGATCCCGCACGGCCTGCTTTGGCTCTCGGCCGTCTATCCTGCCTTCTATGTCGCCGCATCGCTCTATCTCGACTGGCAACTCCGCGAGCGGGCCTGAGTCGATGATCATGAGCGGCTTCAAACCGCGAGCGCTCAAAACGTAAGGTGACAAAAAGAGGCACGGCGGGAGCGTCGCCCTCCCGATCGTATCCAGACCCACCGCCCTGGCTGGGCGTGCCGCGGCGACGACATGCCCACGCATGTGTATGGCAGCCATCCTCAAACCCGTCAAACCCGTCAGAACCGTCAGAACCGCTAAAGTCAGCCAACTCCCCTGGTCGAATGAAGAGATGGCGGTCCGGTCCCGGCTCCGCGCTCTCACAGTGCTGCCGCGGAGCCGGACCCGATTTGATTCTCCTTCGACAGACGGCGGATCGCCCGGCGATTGGGGCCAACCGGTGATTGGGTATGGACGCGGAACTGGCCGCCAGATTCACGGGGCGGCGAGGGAGCCGTGTCCTTAACGGACAGGGACCGACTTCATGACACGGGGGCGGCGAAGATTTCTCGCGGGTTTGGGGCTGCTGTGGGTCGCAACGCTGCCCCTGACGGGGTGCACCCGCACGCGCTACCGCTTGGCGGCCGACGACGAGGTGGCCTGCCTCGTCCACCAAAACGCGGAGGATCCGCGATGGCGCCTTCAGAACTACACGATTGAAGAGGACCCGCGGAGCCGGCACTACGATCCCTGGAACCGCGATTTTCCGCCGATGCCGCCCGATGATCCGGCCTCGCACCGTTATATGCACTGCGTCAACGGCATGCACGGCGACGAGCGCTGGCACGAGTACGGCGACATCGAACAACTCGAAAACCCGTACTGGATGACGTATCTCCCACAATATACCGAGCGGGCGCCGGACGGGACCATCCGGCTGGGGCTCAACGACTGCGTCCATCTCTCAATCATCCACGATCCGGATTACCAGACGCAGTTGGAGACGCTTTATCTTTCCGCGCTCGACGTCAGCACGCAGCGGTTCCAGTTCGACGTGCAGTTCAATGGAAGCACCGCGTCCACGTTCCAAACCGTCGGCTCCGAGCTGCCCGGCGGAGCGACCAACCCACGCGGGCCCAGCAACAACGTGACGCTCGCCTCGGGACTCACGGTGCAGAAGGAGTTCGCAACCGCCGCTCAGTTGATGGTCGGCTTTGCCAACTCGACGGTCTGGAATTTCTCCGGACCAAACTCGGGCTTTACCACGTCGCTGTTGAACTTCAGCCTCGTTCAGCCGCTTCTGCAGGGGGGCGGCCGCGTCATCGCCCTGGAAACGCTCAACATCGCCGAACGGAATTTGCTCTACAACGTGAAAAGCCTCATCCGCTACCGCCAGGGGAATTACACCAACGTGGCATTCGGCGAACTGGCGGTCAGCACCTTGAGTCGCGCGGGGGGGTTCTTCGGCGGTACCGGTCTGACGGGGTTCACCGGATCGGGAGCCAGCGGATTCGGCGGCGTGGGGGACATTACCGGCTTTGCCCGCACGAGCACGGTCAGCGCCAGCGGCGGCGGGACCGGCAGTGCCTCCGGGTTTGCCGGCGGCGGCGCCGGAACGGTCGGCGGATTCGCCGGTCTGTTGCAACAGATCACGCAAATCCGCAACAGCCAGGAAACGCTCAACTCGGAAACGCGGACCCTGGCGCTCCTGGAGGCCAATCTCGAGGCCGGCTTCATCGACATCGCCCAGGTCGACCAGTTCCGCCAGAACATCGAGACCGAACGGGCCAACTTGCTCCAGGCGCGGGAGAACCTGGAACTGTCGTTGGACGCATTCAAGGCTTCCCAAATGGGACTGCCGCCGAGCCTGGAGATCAGTCTCGACGAATCGCTCATCCATCCCTTCGAGTTCACGGATCCGCGCTTGAGCGACCTGGAGAACCGCATCGCCGACGCGGTCAATACGTTCGGCCTGCTCCCGAAGAATCCTCCCCTTGAGGATGTCCGGCAGGCGATGGCCGAAGCCCTGGTCTTTCAAAACCGGCTCGCCGCCCACTTCCCGGTGGTCCGCGACGACTTGAAGAAACTGGAGACGGCCGTGCCGGACCGCGAAAAGGGCATGACCGACACGGAGAAAAAGCAGTTTGCGGTCGATCGGACGAAGCTGGCGGGTTCCCTTTCGGATCTCGAGGTGCGGCTTAAAGCCTATGCCGAATCGACTGCGGCGGTCCGCGAAGGGCTGAACGAGCGGACTCGGCAGGCCAGTGCGGACCGGTTCGTGGCCCTGTTGGTCGACCTTTCCAACATCGCCGGCGAGGTGGCGCTGGTTCAAGCCCGAGCCCGCCTCGAACAGATCTCCGTCGAAATCATCAACCTCGAACCGAAGCCGGCCCTGGAGATTGCCCGCGCCAACCGCCTCGACTGGCAAAACGCACGCGCGTCGATGGTCGATACCTGGCGCCTGATCGAATACAACGCCAACGCGCTGCAGGCGGGGCTGACCGTCGCCCTCAACGGATCGATCCAGACGCCCGGAAATCATAACCCCTTTGACTTTAAGGGCGACCTGGGACAAGCCAGCGCCGCGATCGCTTATAGTCCTCCGCTGACCCGCCTCTCGCAGCGAAACAGCTGGCGGCAGCAGCTCATCGACTATCAACAGAACCGGCGGGCGATGCTGACGTTTGAAGACGGGGTCAGCAAAAACCTTCGGCAACTGTTGCGCGATCAAAGACAGTTGCGCATCAACCTGGAGATCCAGAGGCGGGCCGTCGCAATTGCCATCCGCCGCGTCGACCAGACTCGCGAAATCTTGAACAAACCCGCCCCCCCGACTCCCGCCGGACAGACGCCGACCCAATTGGGGCCGACCGCCGCACTGAACCTGTTGACGGCCCTTTCGGACCTGCGGAACACAGAGAACAATTTCATCAGCATCTGGATCAACTTCTGGGCCGACCGGATGCGTATCTTGCGCGAGCTGGGACTGATGCAGACTGACGACACCGGCGTCTGGATCGAAGAATCGATCGAGGACGCGCTCCGCCGGTCCGGGCAGCAAGAGGAGCCGGTCCCTCCCGAAGTTCCCGCGAAATGGCTGCAGGACGCGACGTCGCCGCCCGCAGCACTCCCTCCGGCGCCTACCCCGAGCCCGGTCCCGACGCCGACCCGGGTGCCAGGTCCGGCTGGACAAGGTCCGGCCATCCCGCCGCCGGCTCCGCCGGCCGCGTGACCTCGGCCGGCTTTGGGGAGTTTTTTGGGGTTTTTTGGGGCTTAAAAAAAGGGGCGGAGAGCGGAGCGCCCAACAAAGTCTGACGCACTCCCTCCGCATGTTTGGCAGGAACGGACCCCGCCGCGTCGGACGCCAAGTCCCCCCGTTCCTGCCACAGCGCCGCCCCTGCTTTGTTTTTACAGTGTCTGTAAAGCGAGTCTCCCACGAGTCGCGAGTCCGTGGATAATGGGATTAGGGTATCACGCGCTGGAACACGGCCGATCCGGAAGGGTTCACCCGGGGGCTTCACCGTTCAGCCTCTCTTCAGATTTCGGAGCACCGGGCCAAGATTTCCCGGAAATCGGCAGCGATCCCTCGCGGGCCGCTCGGCTGGCTGCTAAAACAAATAGGATCGGAAGCGGGCCGGCATTCTGAAAAAAATTGTCGCTGGACGCAGCCTCCGCGGGTACAATAACGTGACCTGCTGTGTGCATCGGCGAGAGACCTGAGCCGAGCGACGCCCGAGCTTTCCCGAGCTCGGGACGAAACCGCGGGTTCGTGGTTGGACCACGCCCGCAACCTGCCGTCGAGCCACCCTTCTGGTATGCGCCCACCGAAAAGGACATGACGATGGTCAGCAGTATGGAGCGAGATTTGAATGCCGAACCGGCCTCTCCCCCTGCCGACGTCGCCCCCAATCCCAAGCCTTCCAGTCAACCGCCCGAACTTCGCAGCCGGTCTGTCGAAAGTTCACCGCGCTGGGGCTGGCCTTGTTGGCGATCCTCTTGGTAGGCGGCACCATCGTGTTCTTCCCGGGAATGGTGGGATACGGCAGCGCGCAGCGATTCCTCGGACGCGACGACCCAGCGCGTGTTCGCGCGGGCGGCTGCTCGTCACGGTGACGGAAGACGGCAACCTGGAGAGCGCCAGCAATGTCGAAGTCCGCTGCCAGGTCGCCGGCGGCGGAACGATCATCTGGATCATCCCGGACGGCTCGATGGTCGAAGAGGGCCAGGAACTTGTCCGGCTCGACCAGTCGGTCATCGAAGACCAGCTCAACACCCAGAAGATCAACTACGAAAAGGCCGTGGAAACGAAGATCCAGGCCGACGAAGATTATGCGGCGGCCTCGATCGCCGTCAAAGAATATGACCTGGGAACGTATTTGAAGGATGTGCAATCGGCCGAGTCGCAGATCAAGATCGCGATGGAAAACCTCCGCTCGGCGGAGAACACGCTCAGCCACACCGAGCGGATGTTCCGCAAGGGGTTCGTCACGGCGTTGCAGCTCGATGCCGACAAGTTCGCCGTCGAACGGGCCAAGCTCGACCTCGATGCGGCGCAGATCTCGAAAAAAGTCCTGCAGGAATTCACCCGGCCCAAGACGCTGAAGGGGCTCCAGGCCACGCGCGATGCGGCCGAGGCCCGCACCCGCTCGGAACAGGCCGCCCTCAACCTGGAGAAGGCCAAGCTCGACCGGTTGCAGAACCAGCTCAAATTCAGCGTGATCAAGGCACCGCAGCGCGGCATGGTGATTTACGCCAATGAGAATTCGGGCCGCCGCGGCCTCTTCTCAAGCCAAAGCTCCAACATCGAGGAAGGGGCGATCGTCCGCGAGCGGCAGACGCTGATCCGGCTGCCGGACCTGACCAAGATGCAGGTGAAAGTGACCGTCCACGAATCCAAGGTCGACCTGATCCGGCCGGGTATGCCAGCCCGCATCACCGTGCAGGATCGCCAATGGGTGGGGAAGGTCATGTCTGTGGCCAACCAGCCCGAACCAAGCAGCTTTTTTGCCGCGAGCATCAAGGAATATGCGACGACCGTTTCGATCGAAGGCGACACGGCCGGCCTGAAACCCGGCATGACGGCGGAAGTCGAAATCCTGGTCTCCGACCTGCGCAATGTTTTGACCGTGCCCGTGTCGGCCGTCGTTGAAAAGGACGGGAAATTCTTTGCCTGGGTGAAAGACAAGACCGGCCTCCACCGTCGACCCCTCCTTTTGGGCCAGACGAACGACAAACTGATTCAAGTCGCCGACGGGCTGAAGGAAAAGGACGAAGTCATCTTGAATCCGCGGGCCGTGGTCGCCGAAGCGCAGGAAGGCACACCCGTCTCCGTCGAGGCAGAAAAGGTCGACCGGTTTGGCAAAGCGGTCGATCCGGCTGATGCGAAAGGGGCCGCTGCCGGTAAGAGTTCCGTCCCCGCCGCCTCGGTCGGCGCGCAAAACCGGCGCCGTCGCGGACCCGACTGGCCGCCGGCCCGAACGTGGAACGCAGGCGCGGGGCGACGCAAAATCGGACGGCTCACGAAAAACCGGCGAAAGGCGGCGCGGCGGCCGAAACCGGCCCGCGCTCGACTTCAACCAGCTCGACAAGAACAAAGACGGCAAGATCACGCTCGACGAGCTCCCGGAGCAGATGCGGGGATTTTTCGATCGGCTCGATGCCGACCACGACGGTGCCATCTCCAGGAAAGAGCTGGACGACGCCCGCAAGAAATTCGGGGCCCGACGCCGCCAACAGGGAGAAGCCTCCCCAGGCGCCCAGGGCGCACCCCAGGAATGACGAAGCACGAAATCCGAATGACGAAGGAAGCACGAAGCTTGACTGACTAAAATGGAAAGACCATCGGCGGCCCTGCTCTATTTCGTGCTTCGTGCTTCGGATTTCATTCGTCATTCTTGCTTCGGCGTTCGGCATTTTTAGGTGGCGGGTGTCGAAGACTCGATCCACCCGACTAACAGACCAGTTGGAATCGTCCTCGTGGATTCACGGCTGCTGCGCACTCTGCGCTCCGGTTTCAAAAGCCTGCTGCTGCACAAACTGCGCTCGGGCCTGGCGACATTGGGCATTCTGATCGGCGTCACGGCCGTCATCTGGCTCGTCGCGCTGGGCGAAGGGGTCAGCTACCAGGCCCAGCAGCAGATCAAAGATCTGGGCGCCACCAACATCATCGTCCGCAGCGTCAAGCCGCCGATGCAGTCGTCCAAGCCCGGCACCGGCAAGCTTCGTCGTCGATTACGGCCTGACGCGCGACGACTACGACCGCATCGTTTCCACCATCCCCACCGTCAAGCGGGCCGTTCCCCTCCGCGAAATCCGCAAGGAGGTCCGTTACCAGACCCACGCGACCGACGCCCGCTTCATCGGCTGCACCCCCGATTATGCCGACATCAACCATCTCGCCATGAGCCGCGGCCGGTTCCTCACCGACCGCGACCTGAACCGCGTCGACAACGTGTGCATCATTGCCGACGGGATCGCGCGGCAACTTTTCCCCTTCGAAGATCCGATCGGCAAATCGCTCCAGGTGGACGACATGTTCTACGTCATCATCGGGCAGACGGCCAGCCGGACACCCTCCGCGTCGATCGGCGGCTCGCTCGAAGGGCGCGACTATAACTACGACGTCTACATCCCCCTGTCGACCCTCCGCGCGCGGATCGGCGACCTTGTCATCACCGCGCGCTCGGGAAGCCGCGAAGGCGAGATCGTCCAGCTCAGCCAGATTACGGTCACCGTGGGGGACGTCTCCCAGGTCGAGGAAGCCGCCTCCATCATCGGTATCCTTTTGGAAAAGTATCACAAGAATGCCGACTACTCGATCACGGTCCCGAAAGAGCTTTTGCGCCAGGCGGAGATGCTGCGGCTGATGTTCAATGTGCTGCTGGTGCTGATTGCCGGCATCTCGCTGGTGGTCGGCGGCATCGGCATCATGAACATCATGTTGGCCACCGTCACGGAGCGGACCGCGCGAGATTGGCATTCGCCGCGCGATGGGCGCCAAGCGCCGCGACATCATCTATCAATTCCTGGCGGAAACGATCGTGCTGACCGGGACCGGCGGGCTGTTGGGGATCTCCTTCGGCTTCGCGTGCCTGCCGGGAGTCTCCCTCGTCCGCTACTCCTTGAAGCGCTTTCCCGACGTCTGGAAATCGCTGCCGGCCACCATTCAGAACCTCGACCCGCGGATCGCCCCCTGGTCGATCGTGGCCGCCGCCGGCATTTCGATCCTGGTCGGCGTGATCTTCGGCCTCTATCCCGCCCAGCGCACCGCGGCGATGGACCCGATTGAAGCCTTGCGGCACGAATGAGCGCCAAGCCGAGCGTCATCGTCCTGGCCGGTCCGAATGGGGCCGGCAAATCGACGCTGGCGCCGGCCCTGTTGCGCGGCCCGTGGGGCGTTACCGAATTCGTCAACGCCGACGTCATCGCTCGTGGCCTGTCGGCCTTCGATCCGGACCGCGTCGCAATCCAGGCCGGCCGCATCATGCTGGGGCGATTGAAGGAATTGGCCGAGCGACGCGAGACGTTCGCCTTTGAAACAACGCTCGCCAGCCGCTCATTTGCGCCTTTGCTCGCTCAATTGATCGAGACAGGTTATCGATTCCGCCTGGTGTTTGTCTGGCTGCCGGACGTCGAAATGGCGTTGCAACGAGTGAGAGATCGCGTCCGTTTGGGCGGGCACGACGTCCCGGAAGAGACGATTCGCCGTCGCTACACAGCCGGCGGTCGTAACTTCCTGGAGCTCTATCGGCCACTGGCGGATTCGTGGCGGGTTTACGACAATTCAATCGGCCACCAAACGAGGCTGATTGCCATTGGACGGCGAAAGATCGTGAGGTCTGTTTGCGATGCGGAAACGTGGAACCGATTTACCGGGGCGTCGAATCCGGCGCAAGATTGATGTCAATGAGCGGGTCGAACGCGCCTTCGAGACCGGAACGCCAATCGACGAAGCGTTCGACGAGGCGTGCCTGGACGCCATTCGCCTGCATAAACAAGCCGGACAGCCGATGGTCGTCTGGAGAGATGGCAAAACGGTCCTCATCCCGGCGGAGGAAATCGAAGCGGAGTTGAACGCGGCTAAAACCGCGAGAACGAAGCCGGCCGCCCCCAGAAAACGGCGCGACCCGCAAAGAGGGATAAGATCATCTCTCCGTGCCTGCGCTGCTACGGGTCGGAGCCGACGAGTTCGATCAGGCGGTCCAAAAACGGCGCCTGGTCGGGATGGATGCGGCTTTTTGCCTCATCGAGGGGAAAAAAGGCCGCCTGATCGATTTCCCACGAGGCGCAGCGGGGCGGCGCCGAGCGGTGCTTCGCCGGCGAAGCAGTGGACCCGCTTGCGGCTCTTTTGATACGTGATCGACGAGAGGGAAACGAGTTTGCCGGGCGTCACGGCCGCCTCCTCGATCGTCTCCCGGCGGGCCGCGGTTTCGAGCTCTTCGCCTTCTTCGGGTACGCCCTTGGGAATACCCCAGGGCGCCCGGCGGTTGTAGTTTCCGGACGGATGGACGAGCAGGACCTCGAGCCGGCCCTCCTGCCGTCGATAGAGGAGTGTCCCCGCGGATTCCTTCATGGCACGCTGCAAGGCCGTCCTAAAGGTCTCGCGCGATCTGCGACAGAAACCACGTCCGACGCTCGGTCTCATCAATCCAGTTTTCGATCATGCTGGCCGTCGCGACGTCGTTGTGCCGATCGCAGACTTCATGCGTGGCACGCAAGAATTGCGTCAGTTTTTGGTTGTCGTCCGACAGCTCGGCGAGCATGTCCGCCGGAGTGACGAATTCTTCGTTGTTGTCTTCCAGGCGTTGGTGGCGTGAAATATCGCTGATCGAATGCAGCGTGGTTCCGCCGATTTTGCGAGCCCGTTCGGCGACGTCGTCGGTCATGGCGAAGATCTGGTCGGACTGCTCGTCCAGGAGCAGGTGATAATCACGGAAGTGCCGCCCGCTCATGTGCCAGTGAAAGTTCTTCGTCTTCACATAGAGCGCGAACACGTCGGCAAGCAGCTTTTGCAGCTCCCCGCAAATTTCCTGCACGCCCTCTCGATTGAGATCGGTTGGCGTTTCTAAAACGTCCCTATCCTTGACCGGAGTTGATGCATTCTTTCCCATCGTTTGGTTCTCCATGAAGAGGTTGAGCTGCTTGGTGAAAACGCCGCGATAACTCCATTCAATTCCGCTGCGTGGCCGTCTCGCCTTGTCCGTCGGCCGCCTCGCGTCAATTGCCACTCACGATTTTACTCGGCGCATTTCGTAAAGAGGACCGTCAAACCTGCCGCAGTCGTCGGGTGGGCAAAAATCGCGTCGCGGAGCGCCGTGTACGGCATCCCGCCCAGGATCGCGGTTTGAACCGCAGCCATCATTTCGCTCGCCTCCGCGCCGAACGCGGTGAAACCAAGGATTCGATCATCGTCGCCGACCAACGCTTTGGCAAATCCGCGAGTCTCCGATATCGTGCGGGTTCGGTGCTCACGAGAAAGATCGCATTCCACGCTTCAAGCCGTCTGGCCGCGAAGAACCCCCCAAGAACGACGAATCCTGATCCGATCCCCACCAGGCTGATTACGACGTGCAGAAAAGTGAGCGTCGTCATGCCCAAGATCATGGCGTGCCCCTCCTTTCCGCGAGAAACCCAGGATTTGTGCTATGTCTTGAGGAATGCGAGCAGATCGGCGTTGACCTTGTCCTTCAGGGTCGAGCACATACCGTGTGGCGCGCCGGGATAGACTTTCAGCGTGGCGCCCTTGACGATCTTCGAGGAAAGCATCGCCGAGGCGCCGATCGGCACGATCTGATCGTCGTCGCCTTGGAGGATCAGGGTCGGCACGTCGAATTTCTTGAGGTCTTCGGTGAAATCCGTCTCCGAAAAGGCTTTGATGCAGTCGAAGACGCCTTTGAAGCCGGCCTGCATCCCTTGGAGCCAGAAGGAGTCGCGCAGGCCTTGCGACACCTTCGCGCCTGACCGGTTGGCGCCGTAGAAGGGCGCGCTGAGATCCTTGAAAAATTGCGAGCGGTCGGCGCAGGACGCCGGCACGGATTTGGTCGAACGCCTCCATCGGCAATCCACCGGGATTCGCAGGCGTCTTGAGCATCAGCGGCGGCACGGAGCTGATCAGGACGGCTTTCGCCACCCGTTTCGTGCCGTGGCGGCCGATATAGCGGGCGACTTCGCCGCCGCCCGTTGAATGGCCGACATGGTTCGCTTTTTTCAGGTCGAGCGCTTCGACGAGCGCCGCGAGGTCGTCGGCGTATGTGTCCATTTCGTTGCCGTTCCAGGGCTGATCCGATCGGCCATGGCCGCGGCGGTCATGCGCGATGCAGCGGTATCCATGGGCGGCCAGAAAAGCCATCTGGTCTTCCCAGGCGTCGGCGCTCAGCGGCCAGCCATGGCTGAAAACCACGGGCTGCCCGCTCCCCCAGTCCTTGTAATAAATCTGCGTGCCGTCTTTGGTCGTGATGGTGCTCATCGTTTTGGCTCCGATCCCACGTTTCAAAGAGTAATGAATAGAAGGCCTATCGACGCCGCCACCGGATCAAGACATGGCCGCAAGCGGTGACACTTCAACCTCGCATCGGACCGCCGCGGGACAAATGCACTCCGGCGCAACAATTCGCCGTGAAGTGCGAGTTGTTCACAGAATTGCCTCCTCGTCTTCCAGTGGTCGGAGGTCAGCGGTCGGCTCAGCGGAGGCCGCCCGTGATGTACAACGTCTCTCCCGTCACCCACGCCGAATCGGAGGAGGCGAAATAGACCGCGGCGGGAGCGATGTCTTGAGGCTGGCCGATCCGGCCCAGCGGAGTGGACGCCAATGTGCTCTCGCTCGACTGGATGATGCCGGTCGAATGCAGACCCTCCGTCTCGACCATCCCTGGATTGATGGAATTGACGCGGATCTTCCGCGGGGCCAGTTCTTTGGCCAGCGACCGCGTCACGGCGTCCACCGCTGCCTTGGTGGCGCTGTAGACAGAGGCATTTGGAAACCCATAGGTGCTGACGATCGAGCTGGTGTTGACGATGCTGCCTCCGTCCGGGCCAAAGTGCTTGGCGGCTTCCTGTGTCGCGAGAATGAGGCCCAGCACATTCAAGTCGAACATTTTGTGAAAGTGCTCCGCCGTCACCTCGGCCAGCGGCGCGAACTCGTAGATTCCAGCGTTGTTGACGAGCACGTCCAGCCGTCCGAACGCTTTCTTGGTCTCGGCGAACAGTCGCTGGATGTCGGGCTTTTTGGAGACGTTGGCCTGCACGGCCATGGCCTTTCCCCCCTTGCCCGTGATTTCGGCCACGACGCGCTCCGCCCCCTCCTTGCTGGAGGCATAATTGACGACCACCGCGGCCCCCTCGTCGGCCAACTGCTTGGCGATTGCCGCCCCGATGCCCTTCGATGCCCCCGTGACGACGGCGACCTTGCCTGCGAGTTTCTTCGTAGCCATGACTTCTTTCTCCAAATGACATTCCCCGGGTCGGGAAAACTGGTTTCATAATGAAACTTGACCTACAATAGGACGATAGGAGGGGTGTTTTCAAAAGACAACCGGTTTTCCGCTGATTTCTTCCCCTTCCGCGGTGGGAAGGTCGTAACTGCATGAAGCGTAATTCCTTAGACACTTCAAAATGTCCCATCGTGCGCACTCTCGACGTGATCGGCGACTGGTGGTCGTTGTTGATCGTGCGAGACGCATTTCTGGGCAAGCGGCGGTTCAATGAGTTTCAAAAGAGCCTGGGGCTGGCAAAGAACATCCTTTGCGTCCGGCTGCAGAAGCTCGTTTCCCATGGGGTCTTGACGACCGCTCCCGCCTCGGATGGCAGCGCCTACCAGGAGTACCGACTGACGGAAAAGGGCCGCGATCTCTACATGGTCCTCGTGGCCCTGCGGCAATGGGGGGAAAACAACCTGTTCGAAGCTGGGGAGCTGGACCTGCTGCTGGTGGATCGGGAAAGCGGCCAGCCGGTCAAGCCGTTGGAGTTGCGGTCCCAGGACGGACGTCTTCTGGGAGCGGCGAACCTGCGCACGGTCCATTCTTCGGATCGGCGCGGGCAGGAATGACACGGGCTGCGCTAGCCGCGGAAAAAGCGGCGTCAGCCTTGGAGAATGCCCGTGCCGGCGATCAGGCCGTCCTTCATGTGGATTTGCCGCTTGGCCCGGCGGGCGACGTCGGGTTCGTGCGTCACCATGATGATGGTGCGGCCCTGGCGATTGAGTCGATCCAAGATCTGGATGATCTCGTCTCCCGTTTTGGAATCGAGATTGCCGGTCGGCTCGTCGGCCAGAACGATTTCCGGATCGTTGATGAGGGCGCGGGCGATGGCGATGCGCTGCTGCTGGCCGCCGGAGAGCTGGAACGGCCGGTGGTCGAGCCGGTCGGCCAGGCCGACCTCGGTGGCCAATTCGATGCAGCGGTTGTGATCGTGCGCGTTGAGCGCCGGATAGCCGCGCCGGTAGTACAGCGGGACTTCGATGTTTTCCAGGACTGTGTACTGCGTGATCAGGTTGTACGACTGAAAAATAAAACCGATCATCTCGTTGCGGGCCTGCGACAGGTCGTCGTCACTCATCGTGGAGACGTCGCGTCCGCCGAGGATGTAGTTCCCGTGCGTCGGCCGGTCGAGGGCGCCGAGCAGATTCAACAACGTGCTCTTGCCGCTTCCCGAGGAGCCCATGATCGCCACGAAGTCCCCCTCGGGAAAGTCGAGCGACACGCCCCGCAGCGCCTTTACGACGACCGAGCCCAGATCGTAGTACTTGTGCAGATCGATGACTTGTCCGGCCATCTTCATGATTCCATCATAGCGGAATCACAAGGCGGACAATAAGCGAGCGGCCGCCGCTTCGTGGGCCAAGCGACCAGCTCGGCATCAGCGCTTCCCGGGGCAAGCTGTCCGCTTGCCGTTAACCAGCCGGGCGGAGAGCCGTCTCACTGACCTCGGCGGTCAAGCCGCGGATGGGGGATCACGGCCGATCCGACCGGCGTGGGCGGGTCGGTCCCTGCCATCTCCCGCCGCGTCAGCTCGGTGTCGAGAATTCTCAACAACACGGCCAGTTCATGGAGCTGGTCACCCCGATAACAACTCAGGAGCCCGGCCATTCGTTCGTGATGGCAGCGCTCCAACTTGTCGAGGACGTCCCTCGCATGGTCGGTGAGGACCAGCAGGCATTTTCGGCGGTCGGACTTCGAGCGGAGCCGGTACAACAAATCGGCTCCCCGCATCCGGTCGACCAGCGTGCTCACGCTGGATTCGGATTGTTGCAGCCGCTCGGCCAACTCCGTTTGGGTGCAGCCGCGGGGCAACGCGTCGCGGACGATCTGAAGCACGGTGAAGCGCGCGTCGCTCAATCCGAATTCCGCGAAATGTGCGGCCAGCACGCCGCGAATGCGATGAGCCGAACGCAGGACGTCCGCCACAATGTCCGCCGGTTTCGCGTGGACGGCCTCAGTCCGCCACGAAGTTGAGTCCGCTTCTGCCAAATGCACGTTCATTGTTCAGACATCCGAAAGAGCCGGAAATGAGGAACCTACCGGTATCCTTCGGCTCACAACGGTTCGCGCCTGAAGCAGAATTTCGTCCGAGCAAGGGAAATTCTCGAAACCGAGCGCGACGCTGGATTTTCCCTTTTTGCCCAGCCGACCCATTCAATCAGATTGCGGGTGCTCTGCTTCCGCCAGGCGATCGACGACAATGTCGATCAACAGCGGGTGCAGGGAGAGGGCTTTGCACAAAATGAAGGACACGTGTGGAAACTGTTCGGACAGCTCGCGTCGAAATCGCTCCAGATCGTCGGTGACATGGGCGCCGGCGGAAAGGAAGTAGGGGAGCAGGAAGACGCGGTCGGCCCCTTGTTGGACGCAGGCGCGCCCGCCATCGAGGATCGTCGGTTCGGCCAACTCCAGGTAGGCGATTTCGACGATCGGGTAAATCGCACGGGCACGGAGGGCGTCGGCCAGGCCGACCAGATCGAGGTTGGCTGCATCCCGGCGGCTGCCGTGCGCAATCAACAGGGCGGCTCTCTTCCCGTTCGCTGTTTTTTCGGCGGGCATTCGACGCCCCTTGTCGCGCACGACCTGACTTTCGCCCTCGATTGTGGCATGATTGACGGCAATCAGCCAGCGGCGCGCGAGAACTCAATTGCCTGTGTCTCGTCAAACTCCTGTTGAAACCGACCCCCCACGAGTCGGACCGTATCTCATCGACCGGAGGCTGGGCGCCGGCGGGATGGGGACCGTCTATCTGGGCCGCCACGAACAGACGGGACAGCAGGTCGCGATCAAGGTGCTCGCGCCGTCGCTGGCCCGCGAAGAGGGGCTGGTCGCGCGCTTCATGCGCGAGATCGACGCCCTCCAAAAACTCAAGAACCCCCATGTCGTCGAGCTGTATGACCACGGCGTCGACGGCGACATGTACTACTACGCGATGGAATATGTCGACGGGGAGACACTCACCGCCCGGCTCCGTCGGGAAAAGCGGCTTCCCTGGCGCGAGGTGGTGGAGCTGTCGATCCAGATCTGCATCGCCCTCAAGGCCGCGCACGACGCGGGCATTATCCACCGTGATTTGAAGCCCTCGAACCTCCTCCTGGCCCCTGACGGACGAATCAAGCTCACCGATTTCGGCGTCGCCCAGGTCTTCGCCGGTTCAAAACTGACGGTGACGGGCGGCATCATTGGCACGGCCGAGTATATGTCCCCCGAACAGGGACAGGGACGCCGCATCACCAAGCGCAGCGACTTGTATTCGCTGGGGGCCGTGATGTACGTCATGTTGACGGGACGCCCGCCCTTCTCGGGCAAGACGACGCTCGACGTCATTCACAAGCACACGTACAGCCAATTCGATCGGCCGCGGCTCAGGGTGCCGGAAATTCCCCATTGGCTCGACGAAATCGTCTGCCAATTGATGGAAAAAGACCCCGAAAAGCGGTTCGCCGACGCCTACGTCGTTTACCGCAGGCTGGAGGAGCTGTTGCGGAAAATCGAGCTCTCGACCAACGACCTGACGCTCGACTCGACGGGCGCCGACGCATCGACGATCGACGTCGCCTCCGGCCCGCGATCCGCTTCGGTCCGCGGAATGAGCGTCGGCCCGGGTTCCGGCACGCTGATGCGCGATCTTTTCCGCGCGGAGATCGAGGCGGAAAGACTCCGTCACGGCTGCGAGCCATCCTGGAAAACACCTGGCTTCTTGTCGGGGCGTTGGTGATTGTCATTGGCGGCGTGATCTATTGGACGCGAAGCAAGGTCATGACCCCGGAGCAACGATTCGGAAGAGGCGTCGCGCTCCTTGACGACGATGAGGAAACCAACTGGCGAACAGTGCGGGATGAGTATTTCGCGCCGCTGTCCGCGCTCAAGTCGCCCGAATGGGATACGAGACTCAAGCCATACACAAGCCGCATTCGCATCGATGAGCTGAAGGCGGCGCTCAACAAGAAGTCGTTGCTGCGAGGGCCGGCGAAACGCGAGCCGGCCTCGGAGATCGAGCGAATTCTCCCTGTCCCGGCACCAGCAAGAAGACGGCGACAGGGCGGGGGCGGAACGAACTCTTTCCGACTTGGCGACCCTGTTGGCCGACAATCCGCAATACGAAACGGAGCATAAGCTCGTGCAAGAATCCCTCGAGGATTTCCGTAGCCGAGGGATGGAAACCGGCCGACCGCTCCTTTGTCGATACCGCCGCTCGACCGAGCCGACCGCCTGGCGAAGGAAGGGAAACACGAAGAGGCCGTCCACATCTGGCAGGGAATTATCGACCTCTACAAAAATGATCCGCGGGCGCACCCCTCGTCGAGCGGGCGCAGCGGAAACTCGGGGCCGCACCCCCCGGCCAACGACATCGCGCTCCGCCCAAGCCGCCCCGCAAGGTCTCCCCATGAAAGAGCCGTTGGAGCTCAAGCGTTACATTCGCTCCATCCCCGATTTTCCCAAGCCCGGGATCGTGTTCCGCGATATCACGCCGCTGTTGGCCGCGCCTCCGCGTTTCAGTACGTCATTGACTCGCTGGCCGATCACTACCGCGAGACACGGGTCGACACAGTCGTGGCGGCCGAGGCGCGGGGCTTCATCTTCGCAACGCCCCTGGCTCTTGCGCTTCAGGCGCGGTTCATTCCGGTCCGCAAACCGGGCAAGCTCCCCTTCAATACGCACTCGTTCCATTACGAGCTGGAATACGGCACCGATTCGCTGGAGATGCACACGGACGCCGTCTCGCAGGCGGACCGCGTCCTGCTGGTGGATGATCTCCTCGCCACGGGCGGCACAACGAGGGCGTGCATCGGCATGGTGGAAAAGGCCGGGGCCGTCGTCGTCGGGACGGCCTTTCTCATCGAGCTGGACTATCTGAAGGGCGCCACCGGCTCGCTCCGCATGAGGTTTTTTCGCTCCTGCATTACGCGGATGAGACTTGAGCGGTGGCGATGTTTCTCGGAATTGAAATCGGCGGAACGAAACTCCAGCTCGGCGTCGGCACCGGCGACGGTCCGCCGTTTGCCGCGTTTCGGCGGCTCGACGTCGACCCGACCCGCGGCGCCGCGGGCATCTTGGAACAGGTCGAACGGACGGGCCGCGAGCTAATGACCGAGTGTCGCTTCCAGGCGATCGGCTTCGGCTTCGGCGGTCCGATCAACGGCCCGGCGGGGATTGTGACCACGAGCCACCAGGTGGCCGGATGGGACAATTTCCCGCTGGCCGATTGGTGCTCGAAGACCTTCGGCGTGCCGACGTTCCTGGGCAACGACTGCGACATGGCCGCCCTGGCCGAAGCGCGGTTCGGGGCTGGCCGCGGAAACGCAGCGTTTTTTACGTGACGGTGGGAACGGGCGTCGGGGGGGCCTGGTCTTCGACGGCGCGCTTTACGGCTCGCATCGTCCGGCGGTCGCGGAAATCGGCCATTTGCGGCCGGGGATCGATGCGATGGAGCCCACCCAAACGATCGAGTCAATTTCCAGCGGCCAAGGGATCGAGACGGCGATCCGTGAGGCTCGCCCGAAGCCGCCGCCTACCGCGAACCGGCCCAATTACTCAAACTCTGTCAATACGATCCGCGTCAGCTCACGGCCAAAATGGTTGCCGACGCGGCCGTGACCGGCAACCTGCTGGCACAGCGCGTGATGAACCGTGCGTGCCAGGCACTTGGTTGGGGAATCGCCCAGGTCATCACACTTTTGGCAGTCGAGGTCGTGATCGTCGGTGGAGGCGTGTCGCTTGCCGACGAGAAAGTTTTCTTGACCCCTCTCCGCCGCCACGTCCGCCGCTACGTCTTTCCGCCGCTGCGAGGCTCGTACGAGATCTCCCGGCGGAACTCGGCGAAGAGGTCGTCGTCCACGGAGCCGTGGCAATGGCCGCGACACGATACGCACGCTTATGCCTCAGCCACTCGTTGAGCTCCACAACGTCGCCAAATCCTTCGGCGGCGTCCAGGCGGTCAAAGGGATCGACCTGGCGATCGACGCCGGACAGATCGTGGGGCTCGTCGGCGAGAATGGGGCCGGCAAATCAACGGTCATCAAGCTGCTAAGCGGCGTGTATCCGCCGGACCGGGGCACGATCAAGATCGCCGACCGCGACATGCGCTTCGCTTCGCCGCGGGATGCGTTGGAAGCGGGCGTCACGACGATCCAGCAGGAGCTGACGTGCTTCGCTCATCTGTCGATCGCGGAAAACCTGTTGATGGGCGAAGCATGGCCTCGGCGGAAATGGGGCGGAGTCGACTGGCCCGCGCTACGCCGAGGCGGGCCGCCGATTGACGGACTTCGGGCTTTCCTTGGAAACGCATCGCACGCTCGGCGAGATGACGGCCGCTGAAAAGCAGGAAATCGCAATCGCCGGGGCGCTGGCCCGCCGGCGCGCCTCGTGATTCTTGACGAGCCGACGGCCAGTCTCACCGAGCCGGAGGTCAAGCGGCTCTTTTCGCACCTGCGGCGGCTCCGCGGTCAGGGCGTGACCATCCTGTACGTCTCGCATCGGCTGGATGAGATCTTCGAGCTGACCGACCGGATCGCCGTGCTGCGCGACGGTTCGCTCGTCGCCACCCACCGCACGGGGGAAGTCGACGCGAGGCGGCTGGTCCACGACATGGTGGGCCGCCCGTTGGAGCAAGTTTATCCACGTACGCGGTCGGCCGTCGGCGCCTCCTTCCTCTTCTGGAGTTAGACGGCGTTTCACGGGCCGGCATGTTTCGGAACGTCCGCCTCGCCGTTCATGCCGGCGAGATTGTCGGACTGGCTGGACTCGTCGGGGCAGGCCGATCGGAATTGGCCCGCGCGATTTACGGGCTTTACCGGTCGAGGAGGGCACGATGCGTCTGTGCGGCCGGGCCTGGCGGCCAGCCCACCCACGGGAGTCTCTCCGGGCGGGCCTTGTTTATGTGCCGGAAGAACGCAAACGCCAGGGCCTCGTCCTCGAACACTCGCTGGCCGAAGCGATCGGCATCGGTTTCTCCGATCGGCTGACGCGGTTCGGACTGATCCGCACGCGGGCCAGCGCCGACGCGTTTTGGAAGCGATCGCGCTACGACATCCGCGGCCGAACGCCGAGCAGGCCGTCGCCACGCTGAGCGGCGGAAATCAGCAAAAGGCCTTGCTGGCCCGCTGGCTCGAACGCGAACCTCAGGTCATCATCCTCGACGAGCCCACGCGCGGCGTCGACGTCGGCGCCAAGTCGCAAATCCATGCACTCGTCGACGGCTTGGCCGCGCAAGGGAAGGCATCCTGTTCATCTCGAGCGATCTGGGCGAAATCGTGGGGATGAGCGACCGGATTCTCGTCATGAACCGCGGAACGATCGAGACCGAATTGCAGGGCGGCGATGACGGCGCACAACGTGATCCTCGCGGCATCCGGCCTCTTTCAGCCGGTCCTCGACGACCTCCGCCGACGGGGGTACGGCCCCGTCATGAGCCGGATTCCTTTCGAGGGCGTTCGCTTCTGGCGTCGGATGCCGAAATCGGTCCAGCGGCGGATCGGCTTTCTCGTCGCCGCGGACCTGGCAATTCTCGGCTTTATCGGTTGGCGCACGGCCGGCGAGCGGAACCTCGTTCGCGGATGAAGTGTCCCGCATGGTGCCGAACGTGGCGCCCATCGTGCTGGCCGGCCTGGGTCTGACCGGGATCATCTGTTGCGGAGCGATCGACCTGTCGATCGGCTCGATCCTGGGGCTCGCGGGTACGGTCTTCGGCATCCTGCACGCGCGGGGCTTCGGTCCGGCACTCTGTTTTGCCGCCTGCTTTGCGACGGCGTTCGGCGTTTCCGCCTACAACGGCCTGATGGTGCGTTGGCTGCGGATGCCGGCGATCATTGTCACGTTGGCCGGCCTGGCGTTTTACCGCGGCGCGGCTCTCATTCTGGCGGACGTCGGCGCCACGGGTTTTAGCGAGCAGTTCACGCTGCAAGGGAGTGGCTATCACACGCCGGGGAAGGACCATGCGGGAACGATCCTGCTTATCGTGCTGGCGATCGCCTTCGGGTGGGAATGCTTCGGCAAATCGCCGCGGCGATGGCTGGCCGTGGGAAGCTCCGAGATGGCGTGCCGGCTGAGCGGGCTGCGTCCCGAACGGATCGTGTTTCAGGCATTTGTGGTCGGCGGACTGTTTCTCGGCCTGGCGGCCTTGCTGGACGTGACGAACCACATCACGATCGAGCCGGCCCGGCTGGGGCTCGGGTTCGAGCTCAACGTGATTGCCGCCGTCGTGCTGGGCGGAACGAGCATCTTCGGCGGAGAGGGAAGCTATTTCGGCACCGCTCTGGGCGGACTGTTTCTGTACCTCATTGGGCCGGCGATGCTCTACGCCGGCGTGAACGAGTATTGGCGGACGGCCGTGCAGGGGGGAGCGATCCTGGCCGTCATCAGCATCGATTGCGCCACTGAGCCGGAAACGAAAGCTGCTCGAGGAACTGCGGTGAGAGGAGAGGTTAGAGGTCAGGCTGGCCTCCGGCCCCCGACCTCGAGCCTTTGCCCAAAGCGAGAACTGGATTGAGACGGTCTCTATTACCTTTGTTGCTTCTGGCAGAAATGGCCGCGCTGGCACCGATGAGCGGCGTGCGGTTTGGTTCCTGGGGCACCTTCTCGGAGACATTCGGCTGGTATCTCAGCGATCTGGTCGTCGACGCGGCGCCGATTTTGGTCCTGTCGTTTGGAATGACGGCCGTCCTGATGTCGGGTGGCATCGACCTGTCCGTCGGCTCGATGACGGCGCTCGTCGCGTGCGTGATGGCGACGTTCGAGCCGGGGCGGCAATTCTGGCTCACGGCCATTCCGGTCGGATTGGCGGTCGGCGCGGGCTTGGGACTCTTCAACGGCCTACTCGTGGCCGCCTTCGATGTGCCACCGATCATCGCCACTTTGGGGTCGCTCTTTTTTTACCGCGGACTGTGCGACGCCGTCTTGAAGGGGACCAAGCCCAGCCCCTTCATCGACGTTCCGGGCTACGGACGGCTCGGAGAATTGGCCGGTGTGCTCGTCCTGGTCGGGGTCGTCCTCGTTGTGGGCGGCGGATGGTTTCGCTGGTCCCGTTGGCGGAGCGAGATTCTGATGATCGGCGGCAACCGTGTGGCCGCCCGCTACGCGGCCATCCCCGTCAACCGCCGGCTCGTCGAGCTTTACACGTTGAGCGGAATTCTCGCCTTCGTCGCGGCAGTCTGCTTTACGGCTCACGACGGATCGGCCAGCGCGGCCTCTTACAGCGGTTTGGAGCTGCAGGTCATCGTCGCGGTCGTGCTCGGGGGAACGTCGGTCAACGGCGGACGCGGTTCGGTCCTGGGATCAATCGTGGGCGTGTTTCTCGTCGCCGTCCTTGCCGAAGGGCTTCGCGCCGGCGGCTCCGTCTTCTGGATCCAGGAGAAGCTGCCGTTCAACTTCAATAACCTTCGGTTCGTGCTGCTGGGCGCCCTCCTCCTGATCGGCGTCTGGATCAATACCCGCCTGGGCCGGTCGGCTGAAGGCTCGCTCGACTGAGCGTTGTCCTCCCGAGGTTATGCTTCCGCATAACTTTTCTGCACACGCCGCACGTTGCGGCAACCGTGTTATGCTGAAGCATAACCGACACAATCGCGGCGTCGCAGAATCTCGGCACGAACCCGACTGGAGCTCTGTCCCCATGCGATCGAAAAAACTTCGCCCCACCAGGTTGAGTTTCCGCTCGCTGTGGGTGGCCGTCGGCGCGGCCTGTCTTGCCACGTTGGCGGCAGGCTGCACGAACGATTCGCCCGCACCGGCGGCCAGAAGCGGGGCAGCCGGCGGCAAGGCCAAGCCGCGCGATCAGATCGTGGTCGCCATGCTGCCCAAGCTGACGAACATCGCCTATTTCCGGGCGTGCGAGGACGGGGCGAAAAAGGCGGCCGACGAACTGGGCGTGAAGTTGATCTACGACGGGCCTTCGGACCCGAATGCCAGCGATCAGAACAAGTTCATCGAGACGTGGATCCGCCAGGGGGTCGACGCGATCTGCATTGCCCCCAACGAGCCCAAGGCGATCAAGCGATTCGTGCAGGAGGCCGAGCGCCGCGGAATCAAAGTCCTCACGTGGGATAGCGACGCGCCCGACAGCGGCCGCGAGCTCATGGTCAACCAGGTCGACGACAAGCGGCTGGGCGAGGCCCTGATGGACGAAATCGCCCGGCAGATGCACGAAGAGGGGGAATGGGCCGTCGTGATCGCCAGCCTCAACGCCGACAATCTCAACACGTGGCGCCGCTATGCGGAAGCGCGGGCCGCCGAAAAATATCCCAAGCTCACGAAAGTCGACACCATCGTGACGGAAGAGGACGTCGACAAGTCCCGCAAGCTGGTCGAAACGCTGCTCAATGTCCATCCCCATCTCAAGGGGATGATCGCCTTCGACTCCAATTCGGTTCCCGGTGCGGCCGAAGCACTCAAACGGACGGGAAAGGCCGGCAAAGTGGCCCTTTGCGGCAACACGACCCCCGGCCCGATGAAGACATATATCAAGGAGGGGGTGCTCGAGAGCTTCTTTCTCTGGGACCCGCGAAAATTGGGCGATTTGACCGTGCGGCTGGCGGTCGCGCTGGCCGAAGGCCAGCCCCTCAAGCCGGGCGCATCGATCAACGGCTCGCCCCCCCTCACGTTCAGCCGAACTGAACCCACGACCGTCATCATGATGACCGAGCCGCTCAAGTTCACAAAGCAGAACATCGACCAGTTCGACTGGGGGTTCTAGGGCGTGGGGCGTGGGGCGTCCGGAGTCAAAATGCCTGCGATTCCGGACGCCAGACTCCTCACGCTCACACATCCGGTCTTGACGGAAATCGCCAGTTTGATTTATCACTCCGCCCCCGAGCCGGGCAAACGTGCCGCGTCCAGGGACGCGCGGTGGCGAGTCGCATTGCCTCCTCATTCCACCGGAACCGGCTGACCAAACTGGCGATCCTCTTCCCCAAGGGCGTTTGGAACACATGAAAAAGAAGATGATTTCTCGACGGACCATGTTGAAATCAGGTGGCGTGGCCGCGGCCTTCCTCAGCGGCGCCGGCGTCTTTCCCGCGAAAAGCGCGCGTTGTCTGGCCATCGCACCCCCTTTGCACCGCGATGACAACGTGATCGCTAAGTCGATCAACTCCGATCCCGATCGCATCCCGACTCTCTACGGCCGGCTTCACAACCGGCAAATCGCTTTCGTCTCGGCAATCTTCCCCGACATCGCCGGTCTCCGGCTCGACGCATGCACCTATGAGCCGGGCCAGGGCTTTCTGCGGCTGGACCTGCTTGGCATGGCGGTCCCCGAGGACAACCAGATCGTTCTCAGTCACCGGGTGAGAAAATATCCCTGGTTGATCCATGTCACGACGCTCACCGCTGCGCACGGCAGCGTGGAGGCGGTGGGACGCCTGGTCGTCGACAAAAACGCGAAGGTCGGGGACGTGAAGATTCCCGACGCTCTGCCTACGCCGAACATGTGCTGGGGCTTTCAGAAGAGTCCGAACTTCGTGGCCGGCGGAATCGCCGCCCCCCCGTACGGCGAGATCCCGAAGGATTATCCTCGTTGGATCGAACGCTGCTTCATCTTCACTGAAAACGGTCAGACCTTCCTCGACAAGACTCAGCGCCAAAAGACCGACGAAATGCCGTCCGCCGATCCGCGGAACAACCCGGTGTGGACCCAGCACTATGTGGGGGTCTGGCAACGGATTACCGGAGAACAATTGCCCGTCAACACCAGCCGCACGCGGTACGTTGTCCCCATGATCGGAGCGACGTCGAACGACGGCCGGTTCCTGATCGCACTGGCCAGCGATTCGCCCCGCTACATCGCGCAGGCGTGGCACACCTGTCTGCACCACGTGGCGACCTGGTTGCCGGCCGATAAGCCCCTGCTGGAACGTCAATGGCGAATGAAGCTCTACGCCATGCAGAACGAGCCGATCGTGCTGATGACGCATCTCGCGGGCGACTTTCCGGACGCCATGAGGCTGAAAGACCACGCCATCGCCACTCCGTGAATGATGCATGACCTGACCCTTGTCTGGCTGTGTCTCACGGCGTTGGTGGCCGGGGCCGTTAACTCGATCGCCGGTGGTGGAACGCTCCTCACGTTTCCCGCCCTCATGGCGGCACTGACTCCGCTCAGAGGCGCTGCGCTTGCCGCCGTGATGGCCAATGCCACGAGCACGGCCGCGCTCGTCCCCGGCTCGATGGCCGGAGCCTGGGGTTATCGCCACAAGGTGCGGGAAGCCCGCCGCTGGCTGCTGCTCTTGATCGGGCCGAGCCTGCTGGGGGGAACGGTCGGATCGTTGCTGGTCACGCGGCTCCCCGCCAAATACTTTGCCGTCCTGGTGCCGTGGCTCATCCTGACGGCCGCCATGCTCCTTCTGGCCGACTCGGTGATTCCCCGCAGGACGCCGCGGGCCCTCGAGCGCGATACGCATTCCGGCCGTGCGATCGCAGGGCTGGCTCTGTTCCAGCTCGTCGTGGCGATCTACGGCGGCTATTTTGGTGCCGGGATCGGCATTCTGATGCTCGAGCGCCCTGGCCCTGATGAGGATCGGCGACATTAACCGGATGAACGCGGTCAAGACGGTGCTGACCGCCTGTATCAACGGCATTTCGGTCGTCGTCTTTGTCGTGGACGACAAAATCGAGTGGTCCTATGCGCTGCCGATGGCCGTCTTCGCCATCATCGGGGGTTATGTCGGCGCGCGGGCCGCGCTGCGGATCCGTCCGCGGCAGGTGCGCTGGATCGTGATTGGAATCGGATTCAGCCTCGCCGCGTATTTCTTTTATCAGCAACGCGCCGCCGCGGGATGACCGCTCATCCCCGGTTCATCGGCTGATCGAAGTCGCCGTCGGTGTTTCGCCACACGGAGTGGACGTGATTGGCGTTGTTCTGCGTGTTGTTGTACTCGATGAGGAACGTCGGCCCCTGAAGACGGTAGGCGTGCTTTTCGTTGCGCTCCAGACTGCCCCACCAGGCCAGCCGGATCTTGTCGAAGCCGCCGGCTTCAATCCTGGCTTCTCGCTGGGCGCGGACGTCGGCCGGCATGTTTTTGAGATATTCGCCCAGAAGCTGCTTCAGCAGCGTCCGCTGGTCGCGCGTCATGTCCGCCGCGGCCAGGCCGACCGCCGGTGAAAGCACAGGCTGGTGCCGGTTGGCGTTCCAAATGTCGTTGAGCGCTTGAGAGCTTTCGATGACGGTCTTCATCTTATCGGGCGTGCAGGTCCGCACAATCTCGCGGGCGAGGTCTTCCTCGGGCGCCAAGACGCGGATCGATCGGCCCGGCCCGGCGTCGACCAACGCGGGATTGGCGCCGAAGAACTCGGGAGTGCTCGCCACGACGTGGCCGTCCTTCACGGTATAGTTTAACGAGAGATGGTGTCCTTCCAGCCGCCAGCCCCAAACGCCCTGGTCCGACGGCGTGCCGAAGACGGTGAGGGAATAGTTGAGCGGATCGCGTCGCAGGCGGCGGGCCGACCAATCGTCTTTTTCCAGCAGAAAGAGGACGTCTTCCAGGCTCATGACGTTGACGGCCTGCTGGTAGCCGCGTTCGGAGAGGCCGCTGGCGATCAAACCCTGCGCCGCCGCCCGAGCCGCCGGGCTCAGCGATTTGAGCGGCAGCCCTTTTCGGGCTCGGGGAATGTAGTGCCAGTTGAGACGCTCGGGATCGTCATAGCGAAAGGTCGCCTGGGCGCGTTGGTCGTCATTGAGGGCTTTCAGAAACGCGCGGGCCGCCTCGCTCATGCGGAGGCCGGAAGAGCGTTGGTCGCTCGTTTTGGCCGCCAAAAGCGCCCGAGCATCATTGCGCCGACCAGACCCGCCGCCGCCAGCTTGTGTGCCTTCTTCATTCCGGATCTCCGATGGCAATCGTCGAGGAGTCGCAATTCGGTTGTCAGCCCGGCGGCCACTTCAGAGGGCGACCGCCGAGCAAGTGCACGTGCAGATGATCGACCGACTGTCCGCCGTCGCGTCCGCAGTTGATGACAGTGCGGTATCCACCGGTCAGATCCAATTGGGCAGCCAGCCGGGCCGCGACGACGAGCAGGTGTCCCAACAGGGGAGCGTCCGCGTCCTGTGCATCGACCAACGACACGATCTCGTTTCGCGGAATCACCAAAACGTGCGTGGGCGCCTGCGGATTGATGTCGCGGATGGCGATGCAGCGATCATCTTCGTAAACGATGTCCGCCGGAATTTCCTTGTCGAGAATCCGTTTGAAGATCGTTTTGACAGCCGCCATCGTCGATTCGCTCCTGAAAGCGACGAGCAAGCCAATACCGGCGGACCGGCATCGCCCCCGGACAGACGGACCGAAACGATTGCGAACGTACCAGATCAACGCCGCTGATACAAACCGCCGGTACCGGCGACCCTTTGCCGCAGTCGATCACGCGGTGGAACGAAACGCGAGACCCGCGCATAATGAAAGTTAGGTGCGAACCCGGCGCCACCGCCGTCTCTGAGTGCTATCCCCCAAATCCGCAAGTTACGCTACACTCCCGACCCCCCGTGAGCCCGACAGCCCACGGAATCGATTTTTTCTGAATGTTCGCATCGTTGACAGGGACGTGAAACGTTGACTGGCCGATTGACAAGCGCGCGGGGCCCGCGGTGCGTCGCTCCGGGGTGCGCCGTGGTCTTTCATGCGGACGATTTCGGGATGAATCGGTCCGTCACGGAGGGAATCATCCGCGGCTTCGCGCACGGTTTGTTGACCAGCACGTCCCTCCTGGCCAACGCGCCCGATGCTCCGGGGGCGCTGGCAGCGTGGCGGAAACTGGAAGGACAACGGGCGGCCGGCCGCTTACCTTCGGCCGATGCCCGCGCGAGGCTCGGCGAAGCGGCCCTTCCTTTTGAGCTTGGCATCCATTTGAACCTGACCCAGGGCCGCCCGCTCACGGGGGGCTATCCGCCTCAATTGGTCGACGAGACGGGTTGTTTCCGCGGCATTGGGCGATTGTTTCGCCACCTGTATCGCCGTCGCTCGTCTTTCGAGGGGGCTCTCCGATCGGAATTGTCGGCGCAGATCGAATTCTTACTGGACCACGGATTTCACCCGACGCACCTCAACGGCCACCAGTACGTCGAGCTGCTCCCGGGCTTGCGCGGCACACTCGGCCACTGGTTGCGCGTTACCGCATCGAGACACTGCGCGTCGCCCGCGAAGGGCGGCTGTTCCAGACCACGTTGTTGAACGGCCTGCAAGCGGGGAACTGGTTCCTGGCCCACGTCAAACGCTTTTATGCCGGCCGTCTGCTGCGGGAAGCCCGGCGTTGGGAAGTCGGGTTTCCCGACGCGTTCTTCGGAACGAGCCACGCCGGCCGGGTCGATCTGTCGCTGGTTGGCCAGTTTCTCGCCTCTGGAAATCGCCGGCGGCTGACCGAGATCGGTTTACATCCTGCGCTCGCAAGTGCGAACGGAGACGAACGAGCCGCCGGTTGGGATGACCCATTGGCAAAGTACCGCCCGAAGGAGCTGGAGATGTTGACGAGCCCAACATTGATCGAATTGCTCCAGTCCCACGGGATGTCGTTGGGCCGCCTCGCCCGTTCGGCGACGACCGCCGCGGTCAGGGCCGCTTAGGGCGAAGTTTTCATCACGACGTTTTCATCACAACGCACATCCGGCGGGTCTCGAAGACTCGGCGTACCCCGAAAGCGAGAGTAATGGATCGAGCCGCGATCACCGAGCGTTTGAGAGCGTGCCGGCTGGCAACGCCGACGGCGATCGTGTTGGCAGCCGTGCTCGTGATCGGCCTGTTGCGACTGGGGACGCTGGGAACGCTGGCGCTGACCGATAACACGGAGGCCCGCTACGCCGGCATCAGTTGGCACATGTTCCGCTCGGGCGATTGGGTGACGCCGCAGGTTTATCTCGCGGGAAAGCTGGTGCCGTTCTGGGCCAAGCCCCCCCTCTTCTTTTGGATGACGACTTTGTCGTTTGAGACCTGGGGAGCCAGCGAATGGGCCGCCCGGCTGCCCAATTTCCTAATCGCCCTGGCCGTCGTGTGGATGACGATCGCGTTCGGGCGCCGATTCTGGGGTCCACGGGTCGGCGCGCTGGCCGGCCTGATCCTGGCCTCATCGGGCCTGTTTTTTGTGCTGGCCGGCTCTTGCATCCTGGATATGTCGCTTGCGGCCAGCGTCTGCCTGGCCCTGATGAGCTTCGCCCTATTCGCCGCCTGCGATGCCAAGGGGGCCTGGTGGGGGCGATTATTCTTTTTGTCGCTGGGATTGGGCGGCCTCGCCAAAGGGCCGGTCGCCCTCGTGCTCGTCGGGTTGGCGCTGGGCGCGTGGATTGCGGCAAGTGGTCAATGGCGGCTGTTGCGGCGGCTGCCGTGGGTGTCCGGCGGATTGATCCTGACGGTCGTCGCCTGTCCCTGGTATCTGCTGGCCGAGCGGGCGACGCCCGGTTTCCTGCACTACTTTCTGCTCAACGAACACGTCCTGCGGTACATCCGTGCCGAGTATGGTGATTTGTACGGCGCCGGGCGGACGCAACCTTACGGCGCAAGTTGGCTGATGCTGCTCGTCACTTTTCTGCCCTGGTCCCCGTTGCTGCTGCGTTATGGAATCGATCGCTGGCGACGGCGGAACTCCACGCCGCGAAGGCCTGCGCGACGCCTGGTTGTTGTTCGCGCTCATCTGGGGATTGACGCCGGCCCTGTTCTTCACATTTTGCCGGCAGATTCTGGTCACCTACGTGCTGCCGGGCTTTCCGGGACTGGCGTTGGCGGCGGCCGTGCTCGTGGATCGCTGGCTCGACTCGGAAGAGGCCGGGTCGCTGCTCAAAGGTCTCCGCGGAACGTGCCTTGGCTTGGGGGTCCTGGTGACGGCCGGCTTGACGGCCGAATTGGCACTGGCCGTCGCACCGTGGGCAGTCGCCGGCACCCTGCTGGCTGCGCTGACCTTTTTCGCGATCGTATGGCACGGACACAAACATGCCGATGCGACGGTTCTACTTGCAGCGATGGGGCAGGGGACGGTCCTCTTGATTTCCATTGGGATTGTCGCCGCGGCACCGTGGGTCGGGGAGGCGTTTTCGACCAAGACGATCCTCGCTGCGGTCGCCCGGCTGCCGCAATACGAGCAATGCGCGGTCTTTCTTCCGTTCGGCGACGAATACTCGGCCGGTTTTTATCAGGAAGCCTGGCTCGGCCGCCGGCTCGAGCGCGATCCGCACAAGGGACTCAAGCTGCTGGTCGACAAAGTGCACGCGTCGGACCGCGAGGTCTTCGTCTTCCGCCGAAGAGAGTGGCAAGAGCTGGAGGGGGCGATCCGCGAATCCCTGACGCCGATCGCCGAGACGGCCCACTGGGTCGCCTGCCGCGGCAATCCAGCCGGCCGCGTGGCACGCTCAGCAAGCGATAAGCGGCCAGGAAGCCGGCTTTAACGAAGCCGCGACCGTTCGTGCCGCGACCACTTCGGTGACGCGATGAAAGTCTTGTATTGACCGATGGTTTCCGCCACGGGACCGCGACACCTGGAGGGGATGCCCCGTCGAGAGCGGTCTTCGGACCGCTTGTGCGCTTCGTGCCGTTTTGCGCGGAACTCTGGCCTGCCCCCTGCTGGTGACCGCGTTTGCGTTGACCCGAATCGGAACTAGGTTTGAACGGCACAATCCCACCGATTGCGACGTCCCGCCGGAATGAGCCGCTATGTTCGGTCAAACCCCACGGTCCATTGACATGAGTCCATTCCAGTTGCGGGTGCAAAGTCTCGCCCGTGAAGCGGAGACGCACGTCTACCAGAGAACAGACCGGATGTTTGCCGGCCTGTTGGCGTGCCAGTGGGTGGCGGGAATTGCCGTTGCGAATTGGCTTTCTCCGCTGACATGGGCCGGATCAGAGAGCAGCACGCATGTCCATCTTTGGGCGGCCGTGTTCCTCGGCGGACTGATCATTGCGCTGCCGATTTGGTTCGTGTTCACGCGTCCGGGTTCCGTCGCCACGCGGCACGTGATTGCCGTCGCGCAGATCCTGGCTTCCGCGCTGCTCATTCACTTGACGGGCGGCCGGCTCGAAACGCACTTTCATGTCTTCGGGTCGCTGGCTTTTTTGAGCTTCTATCGCGACTGGCGCGTCCTGGCGACCGCGTCGGCCGTCGTCGCGGCCGACCACTACTTCCGCGGAGTGTACTGGCCGCAGTCGGTGTATGGACTGGCGTCCGGGGCCGGGTGGCGCTGGCTCGAACACCTGGGCTGGGTCTTCTTCACGGACTTTTTCCTGGTCTACTGCTGCTTGAAGAGCAGACAGGAGATGTGGGCGATTGCGGAACGCCAGGCGCAGCTCGAAATGACGAATCAGACCGTCGAGCAGACGGTTCTCGAACGAACGGCGGAGCTCGCGAGAGCGAACAGCGGCTCCGCATGTTGATGGCATGCTCGCCGGTCGGCATCTTCCAGACGAACGCGAAGGGAGAGGCCGTCTACATCAACGAGTGGTATCGCACCATCACTGGAATGTCCCCCAAAGCGGGAGACGGTTTTGGCTGGGTCGAGCGGTTGCACGCCGACGACCGCCAATGGGTCGTCGAAGACTACAAGCGGGCGATCGGGTCAGGGACCGAGTTTGCCATGGAGCATCGTCTCTGCGACCCGTCCGGAAAGGTCACCTGGGTTTGGGCGCGGGCCGTGCCGCTCCGCGACCCGGACGGAACGGTGACAGGATATCTCGGCAGCCTGACCGATATCACCGCGCGCAAGGAATCCGAGAAGGCGCTCGCAGGAGCGCGCGCAGCTTCTGGCGCTGACGGGCGATGTGGCCGTCGCGCTGACTCGCCGTGCGAAGCTCGAAGCAAGCCTGAAGGAATGTGCGGCGTCGGTCGTCTCCCGCGTCGGCGTGGCGGCGGCGCGCATCTGGACTTTTGACGCCGCGGCCGACGAATTCGAGGTCAAGGCCGGGGCCGGTCTGTGCACGGGCCCGGACGGCGCGCCTCGCCGACTCTCGGCGGCCCAGCCCGGCCTCGAGCCCATCGTCCGGGATCGCAAGCCCTCGTTTTCCCCGGAGACGACCAGCCTGCTGTTCGAGGGCAACCAGCCGCCTAACTCGGACACAACGGCGGCCTCTGCGGGTTATCCGCTGATGGTGGCCGAACGATTGATGGGAATCGTGGCGGTTTATTCCCGGGAGCCCCTTTCACGAGCCGGCCAAATCGCCCTTGCCTCCGTCGCCGACACCATCGCCTTGGGGATCGAGCGGCATCGAAACGAAGAACGTCTGGAGATTGCCAAAGAGGCAGCCGAGTCGGCTAATCTTGCCAAGAGCGAATTCCTGGCCAACATGAGCCACGAAATCCGCACGCCGATGAACGGCATCCTCGGCATGACGGAACTGCTGCTGGAATCCGAGCTCACGACCGAACAGCGAGAATCGGCGGAGCTCGTCAAGTCGTCGACCGAGTCGCTGATGCGGGTGATCAACGACATCCTCGATTATTCAAAGATCGAGGCCGGAAAGTTTGATCTCGATCCCCTCGAATTCGGGATTCGTGATCTCGTGGAGGATACGCTCAAGGTCCTGGCGTTCCGCGCACACCAGAAGGGCCTGGAATTGGCCTGCGACATCGACCCCAACGTTCCCAACCGGGTCATCGGCGACCCCGGCCGATTGCGGCAAGTCCTCACCAACCTGGTCGGCAATGCCGTCAAGTTCACCGAACGCGGTGAAATCGTGGTCAATGCCCGCCTGCGCGGTCAATCCATTAACGAGTACGACCTGGAATTTGCCGTCGCGGACACCGGGATCGGCATCGCGGCCGAAAATCAACGGTTGATCTTCGAGCCTTTTGCCCAGGCGGACGGCTCGACGACGCGCCGCTACGGCGGGACCGGCCTGGGACTGACGATCTCGTCGCGGATCGTGGCCTTGATGGGGGGCAAAATTGCCATCGAAAGTAAAGTCGGGCAGGGCAGCACGTTTCGTTTCAACGGCCATTTCGGAAAAGCGGCGGCGCCCAGCGTCGAGGCTCCGGCGCGGAACCCGCCGCATCTGCGGGGGCTGAACGTCCTGGTCGTCGATGACAACGCGACCAACCGACGCGTTCTGTCGGGCCTGCTCCGATTGTGGACGGCGCGTCCGACGGCCGTGGAAAGCGGGCCGGCCGCCCTGGCCGAGGTGAGCCGCGCGGCCGCCGCCGGCCAGACGTACCCCCTGCTGCTGGTCGACGCGATGATGCCCGACATGGATGGATTCACGCTTGTCGAACAGCTTCGGAACGAGCCGGCGATCGCTCCGCCCACGATCATGATGCTCACCTCGGCCGATCGCCAGACCGACGCGGCGCGATGCCGGCGACTGGGCTTGTCCGGATACCTCGTCAAGCCGGTCAAAGCGGACGAGCTCCAAATCGCGATCCTCGCCGCCCTCAGCGGGACATCGTTCAGCAATCGGCCGCCGGCCTCAATAGCGCCCGCGCCCGCACCCGCATCCGCGCCGAACGTCGCGGCGTCAGCGCCGCGACGGCGCATTCTTCTGGCCGAAGATAACCTGGTGAACCAGCGCGTGGCCCTGCACCTGCTCAACAAAGCGGGGCATTCGACCGTGGCCGTCGCCAACGGCCAGGAGGCGCTCGCCGCCCTGGCGCGGGAGAGCTTCGACCTGGTCCTGATGGACGTCCAGATGCCCCAAATGGACGGTCTCGAGGCGACGCGCGCGATCCGTGCCCAAGAGGAAAAGACCGGACGCCATCTCCCGATCGTTGCCATGACGGCACACGCCATGAAAGGCGACCGCGAGCGGTGTCTCGACGCGGGGATGGACGATTATCTCTCGAAACCGGTTCAGAAGGCCGAACTCTTCCGCGTGATTCAGTCGGTCCTCGCGGTCACCGGGCCGGCCGCCGAACCGGCGATGCCCGGGTACGAGAAGGACGAGATCTTCGACATCCGGGCGGCGCTCGAGCGTGCCGACGGGGACGAGGAGTTTCTTACGGAGCTCATCGGCCTGTTCCTGGCCGACTCGCCAGGCCGGATGGACGAGATACGCAACGCCATCGAGCAGGGCAACCCCCGGCGGCGTGCAATGCGCCGCCCATTCGCTGAAGGGCGCTGACTGGCTGCATCGGAGGCCGGCGTGCCGCAGCCGCCGCGTCGCGGGTCGAGCAGATCGGCGCGACAGGCGAGCTTTCGCTTGCAACTCAAGCGTTCGCCGATTTGGAGAGAGAATTAGCCCTTTTGAATAACGTGATTTTGGAACGGTCCATGACTCCGGAGGCTGTTTCTTGACGGACGGTCGCTTCGTTGACGCTCCTCATGAACGTCATGGGGGGCCGGCGCCGGCTGGCGCGAGCTGGTCCCACCCGACGTCTGCCGCCCGATCGTGCGCGGATTGCGAATGAATTCCCATGAAGATCCTGATCGCTGAAGACGATCTGGTGTCTCGCACGATGTTGTCGCGGCTGCTGACGACTTCGGGCCACGAAGTCGTGGTCACGGTCGACGGCCAGTCCGCGTGGGACGTCCTCCAGCGTGACGACGCTCCGAAGCTGGCGATCCTGGACTGGATGATGCCGGAAGTGGACGGCGCGGAGGTCTGCCGACGCGTCCGCGACCTGGGGCGGCCGGAACCGACCTATCTCATCCTATTGACCGCCAAGGACCGCACCGAAGACGTCGTCGAAGGGCTGGACAGCGGCGCCAACGATTATCTTGTCAAGCCGTTCGAGCGCCGCGAATTACAGGCGCGCCTGCGGGTCGCCGAGCGGATGGTCGCGCTGCAGCACGACCTGGCCGAACGGGTCCGCGAGCTGCAGGAGGCCCTGGCGAGAATCCACCAGCTCCGGGACCTGCTTCCCATCTGCAGCTACTGCAAAAAAATTCGCGACGACGGGAATTATTGGCAGCAGGTCGAAGGCTATCTCTCCGCCCACACGGGCGTCCAGTTCAGCCACGGCGTCTGTCCCGATTGCTACGCGAACGTCGTCGCGCAGTTGGAACAGGCGGGCGCTGTTTAAGCGGCGCGTGGCGAGGAAAAAGACGCGGGCACGCTTCGCGTGCCTTCCCTCATGACGCGCGCGACTCACGACTCGCCACTCGCCACTCACGAGTCGCCACTGGCTGGCCCGTCGAGGACCTGGCGGACCTTCCGCACCAGCGCGTCGGGGGAAAAAGGTTTCTGCAAAAAAGCGACTTCGGCATCGAGAACGCCGCTGAGCACGATGGCGTCGTCGGTGTATCCGGAAATGTACAAGATCTTCATTTCCGGGAATTTGCCTGCCGCATGTTCGGCGACCTGGCGTCCGCCGGCCTTGGGCATCACGACGTCCGTCAAAAGCAGATGGATCGGCCCGTCGTAGGTCTCGAGCAGTTTGATGGCCTCGGCACCGTCCCGGGCCGACAACACGTGGTAGCCGTTTTTGGCCAGGACCCGTTCAGCCAGCCCGCGGAGCGTCTCCTCGTCTTCGGCCAGAAGGACGGTCTCCGACCCGCCGACGACAACGGGTTTGACGGTCTCGCTCTTCTTCGACGCGAACGACTTGTCGAAGCGCGGAAAATAAATCTTAAACGCCGTTCCCTGTCCCGGCTCGCTGTAAACGGCGATGTTGCCGTGGCTCTGCTTCACGATGCCGTAGATCGTCGCCAGCCCCAATCCCGTCCCTTTTCCCTCAGCTTTCGTCGTAAAAAACGGTTCAAAGAGGTGCGACTGGGTCTGCGCATCCATGCCGATGCCCGTGTCGCTGACGGCCAAGAGCACGTAGTTTCCCTCCTTGGCGTCGAGATGCAGACCGAGGTACGCGGCGCCGAGCGTGGTGTCTGTCGTCTCGATGACGAGCTGGCCTCCCTTGGGCATGGCGTCGCGGGCGTTGACGGCCAGGTTGAGCAGGACCTGTTCGATCTGCCCCGGGTCAGCTTCGATCGGCCCCAGCCGCTCCGCCAGCGCCAGCCGCAGGTCCACGTCTTCCCCAAGAATCCGCCCGAGCATTTTTTCCATGTCGCGGATGAGCGAATTGAGGTCGAGCACTTTGGGCGACAGGATCTGCCGGCGGCTGAACGCCAAGAGTTGCCGCGTCAGCGATGCGGCGCGGTCGGCCGCCTTCTTGATTTCGACGAGGTCGCTGACGATCGGGTCCTGGGGAGCAATCCCGTCCAGCGCGACGTCGCAGAACCCGCCGATGACCGTCAAAATGTTGTTGAAGTCATGGGCGACCCCGCCGGCCAGCCGGCCGACGGCTTCCATCTTCTGTGCCTGCCGGAACTGCTCTTCCAGGCGGATGCGCTCCGTGATATCGGCCAAGAGTCGCAGGCTGGCGACGATTTGACCCTGCCGGTCGCGCAGCGGCGCCGTCCACAAGCTGACGTCAATCAGCGATCCATCTTTTTGCATCCGCCGAACTTTGAAATCGGACTGCGGTTCGCCCCTCCAGTCGCTCTCGAGGGTCATTTCAAACTTTTCTTTTTCTTCGTCGGGAACAATCGGGAGGGGTTTTCCCACGACGTCCGATTCCTTCCAGCCAAAAATCCGCTCGGCGGCCGTGTTCCATTGGAGGACGCGCGCCTCGCGGTCCAGGATAATGACGGCCAAGGGAGCGGCACGCACCAGCGACTGAAGCTTTTCGTTGGTCTCGCGAAGCGATTCCTCGGTCCGTTTGCGTGCCCCGATGTCCTGCTCGATGGCGATAAAACGCGAGACTTCGCCGGCGGCGTCTCGAACCGGCGTGATGGTTTGCTCCGCGAAGTACAGGCTTCCGTCCTTGCGCCGATTGACGACCTCTCCCTTCCAGACTTGTCCGGACAGGATCGTCCGCCAAAGTTCTTGATAGAACGGCTGTCCGTGCTGCCCCGATTTGAGGAACCGTGGGTTTTTGCCGCGGACTTCGTTCAACGCATAGCCCGTGATGTCGGTGAAGGCCGGGTTCGCCCACACGATGTTCCCGTTCTTTTCGGTGATCAGGATGCCGTTGGCGGCGGCCGCCAACGCCTGCGACTGGATGCGGAGCTGCTCTTCGGCCTGCCGCCGTTCTCCGCGCAGCCGTTTGGATTCCAGCGCCTGCCGGATGGCCGGCCCCAGCCGTCCCAGCCGATCTTTGAGAAGATAGTCGTTGCGCCTTGCTGCAACGCCCTCACGGCCAAATCCTCGCCGATGCTGCCGGAGACGATGATGACGGGAACGTCCACGTCGCGCTCCCGCAACAACTCCAAGGCGCGCAGCGCGTCAAACTGCGGCATGGAAAAATCCGCGAGAATGATGTCGAGGCTGGTCGCAAGAGACGCGAGGAAGTCCTGCTCGGTCTGGACCCGCGTCCAGGTTGGTTGAAAGCCCGCGGTGTGCAGCTCTCTCAGGACCAGGCGGGCGTCGGCCTCCTGGTCTTCCAGCATCAGGACGCGAAGCGGTGTAGCCATGTGGAGACCACGCTTCCCCGAGCCGCCGGGATTCCAAGGTCAAAAGAGATTCAGGTCACGCGATGGGAACGGGAGCCTGATTGAGCAGCAGCCAATAATACCCAAGCTGCTTCACCGTCTCGGTGAACTGCCCGAAGTCGACCGGCTTCACGATATAGCTGTTGACGCCGAGCTTGTAGCTTTCCACGATGTCCCGGTCCTCCCTCGACGAGGTCATCACGACGATCGGAATCGAGCGCGTCCGGGAGTCGGCCTTGGTCCGCCGGAGGACTTCGATCCCGTCGACCAGGGGCAGCTTGAGGTCCAGAAGGATCATCTTCGGGCCGTTCTCGATCTTGCGGTCCGCATAACGGTCGGTGCAGAAGATGAACTCCAGCGCCTCGGCTCCGTCGCGGACGACGTGGACGCGGTTGGCAATTTTGTGCGTCTTGAACGCGTGCATCGCCAGCTTCACATCGTTTGGATTGTCTTCGACCAGCAGGATTTCGACGTCATTATCGGTCATTGGAGGGATCCTTCCTCGAGCGTAAAGAAAAACGTCGCTCCCTTGTCCGCATCATCCATCCACGATTGGAACAGGGCAAGCCATCGACCGGTCCCTCTCTCCGGAGGAGGTTTGAGAATTTACCGTGCAACCGGGGCGCGGACAAGCCGGCAACGGAAGTTGTAGGGGCCGCCGCGTTTATCCCAGCCCCGCCTGGCCGACCCGCCGGCTCGTCAGACGACGATCCGCTCACGGTTTAACCACCCGCTTGCGAGGTCGCCGGCGACTGCGGTAACCTCGGCGATTCGCTGGCGCGAGCACTTATCGCCTTTCGCCGTCATGCGTTAGTCTGAATCTCCCCCATGGCCGAACCGTTGTCCGATCGAAACCGCATCGTCATCACGGGCGTTGGGCTGGCGGCCCCGAACGGCAACAACCTGCAGGAATTCCGCCAAAGCCTCCTCGAAGGGCGCTCGGGCGTCGTGCGGTACGAAACCCGCTATATGGGAGAGGTGCTGGCCGGCGTCTGCCGTTGCGACGTCCTCCGCTACCAAAAAAAGAAGGATCTGCGGCGGGGAACTCGGGCCGGTTCGCTGGCCATCTACTGTGCGAACGAGGCCGTGCTCGACGGGGGCCTCGATTGGAGCCGCGTCGCCAAGGAGCGGGTGGGCGTCTTCATCGGCATCACGGAGCACGGCAACGTCGAGACCGAAAACGAGATCTACGAAATCTCGCGGTTCGACTACGACACGTCCGTCTGGTCCCACCACCACAATCCGCGGACGGTGGCCAACAATCCGGCCGGCGAGGTGACGATCAGCCTGGGGATCACCGGCCCGCACCTGACCGTGGGCGCGGCGTGCGCCGCCGGCAACGCCGGCCTGATCCACGGCGTGCAGACTCCTCCGGCTGGGCGACGTTGACCTGGCGATCGCCGGGGGCGTTTCGGAAAGCATTCACACGTTCGGCATCTTCGCCAGCTTCAAGGCGGAAGGGGCGCTGGCCCACCACGATGATCCGGCAAAGGCCTGCCGGCCGTTCGACAAGGACCGCAACGGAATCGTCGTGGCGGAGGGGGGCGGGCTGTGCCTGCTCGAACGGCTTCCCGACGCGCTGGCCCGCGGAGCAAAGATTTACGGAGAGATCGTCGGCTATGCGATGAACTCCGACGCGGGCGATTTCGTGCTGCCCGACCGTCGCCGCCAGGCGGAGTGCATGTTCCTGGCCCTGTCAGCGGGCGGGCCTCAAACCGGCCGACGTCGATATTGTCAGCAGCCATGCGACGGCCACCCATCAGGGGGACATCGAGGAGGCCGGCGCCCTGCGGCAAGTCTTCGGCGATTGTCCGCGCGTGGCGATCAACAACACGAAAAGCTTTATCGGCCACGCGATGGGAGCGGCCGGGGCGCTCGAATTATTCGGCAATCTCCCATCGTTTGACGATGGAATCGCACACGCTACAATCAACCTCCAAACAGTCGATCCCGAATGCGACTTGCCTCAAATTGTCGCCAATACAGCCGCGCGATTTGGGCAAAGTGGGCTGTATTTTGAACAATTCGTTCGGCATGTTGGGGATCAACTCGGTCGTCATCGTGAGGAAGCGGTGAGAATGAATTCGGATATCCGACAGGTCGTTCTCGGCATCCTGGAACGCATTGCGCCCGACGAAGACCTGAGCCGTTTGAAGGACGACGTCCCGTTCCGCGAGCAGATGGAGCTGGACAGCATGGACTTCCTCGACATCGTGATGGAGCTCCGCAAGCAGTACCGGGTTCAGATTCCGGAAGACGACTATCCCCGCCTCACCACCATGGCCAGCACCGTCGATTACCTGTCGCCGATCCTCAAGGGCGCGCAGGCGTCGGCTTGAGACGAAGCAGGCCTCGATCGCCGCAGTCCCTCAAGCCGCGATTGGCTCAATGGTGAATGACCAATGACGAATGAATGACGGACCACGAATGACGAAATTGGCGACCTCACTCGTGCATCGTCATTCGTGCATTCAAGGGTCATTCGTCGTTCGTCATTCGTCATTAGAGACTGCCGTGGCTTACGACGCGGTCATCATCGGCGCCGGCATGTCGGGTCTGGCCGCCGGAATCCGCCTGGCCTACTACCAGAAATCGGTCTGCATTCTCGAGCGGCACACGACCATCGGCGGGCTCAATTCGTTCTATCGGCTCCGCGGCCGCAATTACGACGTCGGGCTGCACGCCTTCACCAATTACGTCCGCCCCGGCACCAAGACCGGCCCGCTGAGCAAGGTCCTGCGGCAGCTTCGCCTGCGATGGGAAGATTTGGACCTGTCGCCGCAGCGGTCTTCGACGGTCGTCTTTCCCGACTGCACGCTGCGATTCGCCAACGACATCGACGACCTGACGCAGCAGATCCACGAGCGTTTTCCCGCCGAGACGGACGGGTTTCCGCAAGCTGCGGCGCACGTGTCGACGAGCACGAAGTCACCGGCCTGGCCGCCAGCGGCCTGTCGGCCCGCGCCGTCGTCGGGGAATACCTCCGCGATCCGTTGTTGATCGAAATGCTGTTCTGCCCGCTCCTGTTTTACGGAAGCGCTTCGGCCCACGACATGGACTTCACCCAGTTCGTGATCATGTTCCGCAGCATTTTCCAGGAAGGGTTCGGCCGGCCGTTCGAGGGCATCCGGCGGGTGCTCAAAGTCCTCGTGCGGCGGTTCAAGGAGCTCGGGGGCGAGCTGCGGCTGCGGGCCGGCGTCCGCTCCATCCGTCCACCGCGGAAACCGCGCGTCGCCGTCGTGCTCGACGACGGCCAGACCATCGAGGCGGCCGACATCGTGTCGTCGGCCGGCGCGCTCGAGACGTCTGCAACTGTGCGGCCTCACGGGCGAAGCGCCCGCCGGGATTCGCCCGGGAACATCACCTACGCCGAGACGCATCTACTCGCTCGATCGCCAGCCGGCCGACCTGGGACACGACGAGGCGATCGTCTTCTTCAACGACTCGCCCACGTTCACCTACGAAATGCCGTCCGAACCGCTCGACCTGCACAGCGGCATCATCTGCTCGCCCAACAACTTCGAATACGGGCGCCCCTTGGCGCGAAGGGCGCATCCGCATCACGGCGCTGGCCAATCCGGCCTACTGGCTCGGACTTTCCCAGCCCGAGTACGATCGCCAAAAGCCGGCGTGGAGCCGAGCGGCTGCTCGAGTCGGCCTTGCGGTTCATGCCCGACTTCCGCGCCGCCATCGTCGACGAGGATATCTTCACCCCGCGCACGATCCAGAAATTCACCGGCCACCTCAACGGCTGCGTCTACGGTTCGGCCGACAAGGTCGCCTCGGGCCGCACCCACCTCGAAAACCTGTTTTTGTGCGGCAACGATCAGGGACTGCTGGGGATCGTGGGCACGCTCATGTCGGGCATCTCGATCGCCAACGCCTATTTACTGAAATAATCGCGGGACCGGATAAACCCAGCCTCACTGCGCGTTCTGCCAGGCCCTGATCGCATCGATCGGGTGGATCAGCATGATGACGTTCAGAATCAAGTTGTCCCTGATCCAAAACAACAGCAGCACCTCCAGCAGGCAGAGCAGGGCAATCGAGCGCCCAAAACCCCAGATAGCGGGCCGCGAACAAATCCGATGACGCACGAAAGTACGTCCCCCAGGGAGTTGGCGACGGTGTCGCCGTAATAATCAAGCGAAACGGTTGCCGCCCGATAGCGGTCGATGACGAAGCTGGAGTTTTCAACCATTTCCCAAAGCACTTCGAGTCCAATTGCCGCAACCAATCGCCAGCCAGCGGCAAACGACGGTAGCAGCCAGGCAAAGAGTCCGCAAAACAGGAGGCCATGCGAGACATGGCAGAAGGAATACGGATCAAATACGTGCTGTGAGTTATGCATGCTGTGTGTATCGCCGGCCCAGGGATTCAGCCTCCGCAAGCGCACCACCAACGGCGGCCTTCCAGACGCAGCACGCCCGTCTGCACCGCGAAAATGCCGGCAATTGCGAACCACATCCAGCGGTTCAAATGAAGCGGCAAAGCAAGGCGCAATCGCGTCTCGCCGGTCTCTTGCGCCTGCGGATTCGGTTTGATCGGAATTGCCATATTCTGTTTCTCCAACTCCAGCCGGCGCGTGCCGATAAGAACATCGTCCGACCGTGCACAGGACTTCGGACTTTGGAGGTCGCGCCCCTCGCCGAAGTCGTTCTCCGGCGTGGTCCGCAACATTTCTGACTCAACATGGGGACCGCCGCGGGGCGACTCAACTTGCCCCAAACCGGTCGATCTATAAGAATAAGCGTGAATGACGAATGTCTTTGCAGCGAATGTGACCGCAAACGCGGGGCCCATGGCCACGATCCTAGGAGAACCGTCTCGCTATTGCGACGGCGTCTCGCGACGGTCGTTCTTGACGATTGGCGGTTTGGCGGTCGGCGGCTTGAGCCTTTCGGGCCTCCTCAAGGCCGAAGAGCGGGCCGGCATCCGGTCGTCGAAGAAGTCGGTCATCATGGTCTACCTGGCCGGCGGACTGTCGCACCAGGACACCTTCGATCTGAAGCCCGACGCGCCCGACGGAATCCGCGGCGAATTCAAGCCGATCGACACGGCGATCCCCGGCGTCCAAATCAGCGAGCACTTGCCGATGCTGGCCCGCGTCGCCGATCGCATGGCCATCATCCGTTCGGTCGTCGGCCAGCGCGATGAACACAGCAGCTTCCAGGGCCTCACCGGCCATCTGATGGACGAGACGCTTCGGCAGGGATATCCCAGCTTCGGTTCGGTGATCGCCAAGCTCAACGGACCTGCCGACGCCGTCACGCCGGCGTTTGTCGACCTCTTTCCGACCATGCAGCACCGGCCGTACAACAGCCCGGGGCCGGGCGCCCTTGGCCCGCGTTACGCGCAAGTGAAGGCCGACGGCGAGCAGTTGGCCAGCATGAAGCTGCGCTACGTGACGTCGGCCCAGCTCTCGGACCGCCGCAGGCTGTTACAGGCCTTCGACGGCTTTCGCCGTGGTGTCGACTCGGCCGCCGCCAGCGGAATGGATGCGGACTACCAAAAGGCGTTTGACGTCCTTTCGTCCAGCAAGCTGGTCACGGCGCTCGACGTGGAAAAAGAGCCGAAACCGGTCCGCGAACGCTACGGGCGCGGTTCACCCAGCCATTTGGGCGACGGCGCTCCGATGTGGAACGATCAGCTTCTGGCCGCGCGGCGGCTCGTGGAGGCCGGCGTGCGCTGCGTCACGGTCGCCTACGGGTTCTGGGACACGCACGGCAACAATTTCGGCTGGCTCCGCGATCGGCTGCCCCTCTTCGATCGGGGCATCTCGGCCCTGATTGAGGATCTCCACGCCCGCGGCCTCGACCGCGACGTGACGGTCGTCGTCTGGGGCGAGTTCGGACGAACGCCCCGCATCAACAAGGACGCCGGCCGCGACCATTGGGCCCGCGTGAACTCGGCCCTGGTCGCCGGCGGCGGAATGCGGATGGGCCAGGTGATCGGTGCGACCGACAAGCTGGCCGACTCGGCGATCGACCGGCCCGTTCCCTATCGGGACGTCCTGGCGACCGTTTACGCCTCGATGGGAATCGATCCTTCCGGCGGGGTGACCGACATCTCCGGCCGTCGCCTTGCCGATCCTCACCCCCGAAGCGATGCCGATCCGGGAACTCATTTGACGGCATCTTCGGCGTTTGGCCCCTCGCCGCGTGTCTTTGCAAAGGGGCCTCGCTAATGCCCTTAACGCCATCTTCACCGGGGATCTCTTTGCCATTTGGGGAGGGGCTGCTACACTTCCTCGCCTCGACCCCCTAGAATCAAAGAGCCTGAACGCCGAAGCATCCCGCCGTTCCGCAATTCCCCCGATCTCGGTTTGGAATCTCCATGCGACGCAACGACATCCGAAATATTGCCATCATCGCCCACGTTGACCACGGCAAGACGACCCTCGTCGATGCCCTGCTACGGCAGAGTGGGCAGTTCCGCGAATCGCAGTTGTCCGGCGATTGTATCCTCGATTCCAACGACCTCGAACGGGAGCGGGGCATCACGATCCTCGCCAAAAACATCGCCCTCATCTACAGGGGGGTGAAGGTCAACATCATCGACACGCCCGGCCACGCGGATTTCGGCGGCGAAGTCGAGCGAGTCCTCTCGATGGCCGACGGGGCCTTGATCCTCGTCGACGCGTTTGAAGGGCCGCGTCCGCAGACCCGGTACGTGGTCAAGAAGGCCCTCGAATGCGGCCTCAAACCGATCGTCGTGATCAACAAGGTCGACCGGCCCGACAGCCGCCCCGGCGAGGTCCTGTCCGAAATGTTCGATCTCTTCGTCGAGCTGGGGGCCGAAGACCTGGCGCTCGATTTCCCGTATGTCTACGCCAGCGGTCGGGAGGGATACGCCTCCGACGATCCGTCGCGCCGCTCGGGAACGATCGAGCCGCTGTTGGACCTCGTGCTGCAGAAGATTCCCGGACCGGACGTCGAGCCGCGATGCCCCCTTGCAGATGATGGTCACGTCGCTCGAATGGTCGGAGTATCGTGGGCCGCGTCGCGATCGGCCGCATTCAGAGCGGCACCGTCCGCAAGAATCAGAAGGTCGTCCTGATCCGCGAAGACGGATCGCACGAGCCGGCCGAAATCATCGCCGTCGAGCTGTTCGAAAAGCTAGGGCGGAACGAGGTCGTGTCGGCCGACGCCGGCGACATTGTGGCCCTGGTCGGCCTTCCCGATCCGGAAATCGGCGACACGGTCGCCTGCCGCGAGCGGCCGGCGGCCCTCAAGCGGATCAGCGTCGACGAGCCGACGCTCTCGATGCTCTTCACGATCAACAATTCGCCCCTGGCCGGACAGGACGGCAAATACGTCACCAGCCGGCACCTGCGCGTCGCGGCTTTTCCGCGAGCTGGAATCGAACGTCGCGCCTGCAAGTCGAAGAGACGGGGGAAAAGGACTCGTTCACCGTTTCCGGCCGCGGCATTCTGCACCTTGTCGATCCTGATCGAGACGATGCGGCGGGAAGGGTACGAATTGTCGGTCGGCAAGCCGCAGGTCATCCGCAAGAAGATCGACGGGCACTGGCACGAACCATTTGAACTTCTGGTGGTCGACGTGCCGACCGCCGACGTCGGGCCGCGTGATGGAGCAGGTCGGCGTTCGCCGCGGCCAAATCCTGGAAATGGTGGGCGGCGAGACGGGCATGACGCACCTCGAATTCTCGATTCCCGCCCGGGGACTGATCGGCCTGCGCACCAGGCTGCTCAATGCCACCCGCGGCGAGGCGGTGATCCATCACCGCTACGAATGCTACAAACCGATGCAGGGGGACGTGCCACGGCGTCCCAACGGAGTGCTCATCTCGCAGGAAGCGGGCAAGGCAGTTGCCGTTTGCGTTGTGGAAGCTGCAGGACCGAGCCGAAATGTTCGTGCCGCCCGGCGACGAAGTCTACGAGGGGATGATCGTCGGCGAAAACGCACGGGAAGGGGACATGGTGGTCAACCCCGTCCGCGAGAAGAAGCTGACCAACATGCGGGCCTCCGGCTCTGACGAAAACATCCTCTTGAAGCCCCCGCGCGAGCTGACGCTGGAAGCGGCCCTCGAATACATCGAGGACGACGAGTACGTCGAAGTCACGCCCAAGGTCGTCCGCCTGCGGAAAATCGGACTGACGGAGGCCGACCGCAAGCGCAAGTACCGGTCGAAAAGCTAAAGCTCGAAGCACGAATGACGAAGGAAGCACGAAGCATCCAGCACGAACGCCAGCCGTCGGGCTTCGGATTTCGTGCTTCCTTCGTCATTCGGATTTCGTGCTTCGGGCTTCTCTCGCCATGACCCGCGTCGTTCTGCTCGGTGCCAGCAATCTGGCGATTGGTTTTCCCGTGATCGTGCGGCAGCTTTTCTCGGGGTTGCCGCGGCCGCTGGAAATCTTCGCCGCTTGCGGGCACGGGCGTTCGTTTTGCAACTGGAGCCGCGTCCTCTTTCGCGCTTTGCCCGGAATCGACCGCTGCGGTTTGTGGACGGATCTCGATCGGGCGGCCGATGCGCGCTCGTCGCGGACGCTGGCCCTCGTGACCGACGTGGGAAATGATCTGATCTATGGCTCCGCTCCGGACGTCATCGCGCGACGGGTCGAAACGTGCCTGGCGGCCCTGGCTCGTCCATCGAGCGGAGCTTGTCATCACGCATTTGCCGCTGGCCAGCGTCGAACGGCTTTCGGCCCTGCGGTATCACGCCACGAAGGCGGTCTTCTTCCCGCGTACGCGCGGTCCAATGGCCCGAAATGCGGCAGTAAGGCCCGCGAGCTGGACCAGTCATTGGCGGAGCTGGGAGCCCGGTTCTCGGCCCGGCTGATCGACCAGCCGTTGGAATGGTACGGGTTCGACCCGCTCCACATCCGCCGCAGCCGCCGCGCCCGCGCTTGGCAAACGATCTTCTCGGGCTGGCCGTCGTTTGGGGCCGCAACGCAGAATCACCGGCTCTCGCTGGCGGACGTCGTTCGCTTGCGCCTCGCCGCCCCCTCCGAACGCCGCCTTTTCGGCCGGCATCAAGTGCGAACGCAACCGGCCCTCGAACTGGGCGATGTCGCGATCCGGCTCTACTGATTCAAGCCGGAAGAGGGTTGATCCACACATTACCCAGATTTCACCGATTGAAAAGAGCCTTCAATTGATCCTCTTTCCATCTGGGTCATCGGTGAAACCTGTGGATCACCCGCATTTCCCGGATGCTCAGCCGAGCAAACCGCGCAACCAGGACAGCGAAGCGAATACCAGCACCAAGACAATCGGCAGAAGCACGGCGAGTATTGGCACGGGCAGTTCAATTGCGTACCAATGGCCTCTTCGATGGATGATCATTTGTCCCAAGTCCAATTGCGGATTTCCGGCATGTCGTCGCCGTGCGCGCGGATGTACTCGCCGTGCTCGATCAATCTGTCGCGGCAGGCTTGCATGACGTAGGCGGCCTTGCCTCCGAGCTGCGGCAGGCGGTCGACGGCGTCCATCGCCAGGTGGAACCGGTCCATCTCGTTCAGGACCGTCATGTCGAAGGGGGTGGTGATGGTCCCTTCCTCCTTGTACCCCCGGACGTGCAGGTTGTCGTGGTTGGTCCGCCGGTACGTGAGGCGGTGAATCAGCCATGGATAGCCGTGATAGGCGAAAATGATCGGCTTGTCGCGGGTGAAGAGCATGTCGAATTCCTTGTCGGTCAGCCCGTGGGGGTGCTCCGTGGAGGGCTGCAGCCGCATCAGGTCGACCACGTTGACCATCCGGATCTTCAGCTCGGGGAGCGCCTTCCGCAGGATGCTGATCGCCGCCAGGATTTCGAGCGTGGGGACATCGCCAGCGGCGGCCATGACGAGGTCGGGATCGCCTCCGGCGTCGTTGCTGGCCCATTCCCACATGCCGATGCCCGCCGTGCAGTGCTTGATCGCCTGGTCCATGTTCAGCCACTGCGGCGCGGGATGCTTCCCGGCGACGACGACGTTCACGTAGTGCCGGCTGCGCAGGCAGTGGTCCATGACCGACAGCAGGCAATTGGCGTCCGGAGGCAGATAGACGCGGATGACTTCCGCCTTCTTGTTGCAGACGTGGTCGATAAAGCCCGGGTCCTGATGCGTGAATCCGTTGTGGTCCTGCCGCCAGACGTGGGAGGACAGCAAGAAGTTCAGCGAAGCGATCGGCCGTCTCCACGGGATTTTGCGCGTCACCTTTAACCACTTGGCGTGCTGGTTGAACATCGAATCGATGATGTGGATGAAGGCCTCGTAGCAGTTGAACAACCCGTGACGGCCGGTGAGGAGATAGCCTTCCAGCCAACCCTCGCACTGGTGCTCGCTCAGCACTTCGATCAGGCGGCCGGCCGGGGCGAGATGATCGTCGGTAGTCGACGATTTGGGCCTCCCACTGCTTGTCGGTCGCGTCCAGGATCGCGGTCAGCCGATTGGATGCCGTCTCGTCGGGGCCGAAGACGCGGAAATTCCGCTGGTCTTGGGTGAGCTTGATCACGTCGCGAAGGAATTTCCCAAGCACGCCGGTGTCCTCCGCCAAAACGGCTCCGGGAGCGGGGACGTTGACCGCGTAGTCCGGCGAAGCGGGGCAGCCGCAGGTCGCGCAGCAGGATTCCGCCGTTGGCGTGGGGATTGGCTCCCATCCGCCGGTCCCCCTTGGGAGCAAGCTGTGCCAAGTCGGGGACCAGCCGGCCGTCGTTGTCGAACAGCTCATGGGGCTTGTAGCTGAGCATCCAGCTTTCGAGGATGCGGAGGTGCTCGGGATTCTTGGCCAGGGGCCGACAACGGAACCTGGTGGGAGCGATACGTCCCCTCGATCTTCTGCCCGTCGACGAATTTGGGACCGGTCCACCCCTTCGGCGAATTGAGGACGATCATCGGCCAGCGGGGCCGCCCGCTGGAACGGCCTTCCCGCGCCTCGGTCTGAATCCGCTTGATCTCGGCCACGACCGTGTCGAGCGTCTCGGCCATGAGCTGGTGCATTCGGGGCGGGTCGTCCCCCTCGACAAAGTACGGGACGTAGCCGTAGCCGCGCAAAAGCTGCTCCAGTTCCTCGCGGCTGATGCGGGCCAGGATGGTCGGATTGGCGATCTTGTAGCCGTTCAGGTGCAGGATCGGCAAAACGGCCCCGTCGAGCGCCGGATTGAGGAACTTATTGCTGTGCCAGCCGGTGGCCAGCGGCCCCGTCTCGGCCTCGCCGTCTCCGATCACGCAGGCGACAAGCAGGTCGGGGTTGTCGAAAGCGGCGCCGAAGGCGTGGCTCAGGCTGTAACCGAGTTCTCCCCCTTCGTGAATCGATCCCGGTGTTTCCGGCGCGACGTGGCTGGGGATTCCCCCGGGGAACGAGAACTGGGTAAAGAGCCGCTTGAGCCCCGCTTCGTCTTGGGTAATGTTCGGATAAAACTCGCTGTACGTCCCCTCCAGGTACGTGTTCCCCACGATGGCCGGTCCGCCGTGTCCCGGGCCGGCGATGTAGATCATGTTGAGATCGTAGTCGTTGATAATCCGATTCAGGTGCACATAGATGAAGTTCTGCCCCGGAGTGGTCCCCCAGTGCCCCAAGAGCCGCGGCTTCACGTGCTGGAGCGCCAGCGGCTCCTTAAGCAGGGGATTGTCGTGCAAATAGATTTGCCCGACGGCAACGTAATTGGCCGCCCGCCAGTAGGCATCCATCCGGCGTAAGCGATCCTGCGAGAGAGGCTCGGCCATGATCGTCTCCTTGCTAAAGGCGTCGAGCGTGTACGCTGGGTCGAGTCGTCGAGACCCATCCTACTCCTGGAGGTAGCTGAAAAGATCGCGCAGCTCCTGCGGCTTGAGCGGATCCAAGAGGCGCTCGGGCATCAAAGACTGCGGCGATTCCTTGATTTCTTCGACCTCGCTGCGGCGAATCGACGTGCGCTCGTTCTTAGGGCCCACGAGCGTGATGCTCGACGCGGTCTGGTCCGCGATCAAGCCGGTGACGACGCGGCCGTCGTTCGTCGTCACGACGTACGCCAGGAACTCCTTGCGGATTTGCACGCTGGGGTCGACGATGCTCACCAAGAGAAAATCGCGGTCCTTGCGGTTGGCCGTCGTCAGGTCGGGGCCGATGCGGTTCCCCACGCCGAAGAGCGTGTGGCACGTCGCGCAGCTCTTCTTGAACAACTCGCGGCCGTGGCTCGGCCGGCCGGCCGCGGCCCGCAGATCGTTCGAGATCCGGCGGATGTCAGCCAGCTTTTCCTCGGGAGTGCCCGCGCGAATGTTGCCCCAGCGTTTGCGGACCCGCGCGTCGAGATCGGGATCGTTGTAGAGCGCGACGCGGCGCAGCTCGTCGGTCTGCACATCGGCGGCCGGGATCTCACCGAGGTCAATACTTGACAGCAGCCTGCGCGACCCAATCGGGGCGGCCGAACAGCAGGCCCCGCGCCGCCGCGCACAGGGGACGCCCATCTGCGGATATTCCGACAGCACGGCCTGTGCGATTTGCAGTTGATCGAAACGGCCCAAGGTCGACAGGGCCGCCGCTTTGAGGACGTCGTCATGCGATTCGCGCAGCATCGCCAGAACCGGCGCAACACAATCGCCGTCTCCCATCTCGTCCAGGATTCGCAAGAGCTCGATCCGCGTCGGCTGCGGCAGTCGGCCGTCGGCGACGAGCCGAATCACGCGACGGTAAGCGTCGCGGCTTCCCAGCCGGCAGCCGACTCGCAGGACGAGCGGGTCAGCCACGCGGTCGCTCCAGATTTCTTCGAGGAGGGGGCGTAACTCCGGCGGCACCGTCGGCAAGCGGCCGCGTGCGGCCGGCGTTTCTGATTGGGCGGCGGCAAACCGCGCGAAGCTGCTTCCCAAGGGCAGCTCCTTGGCACGCCGCGCTCCGATCATCCGCAGGCCCTCGTCCAGATCGGCCAGCAGACGCCTCTTTTCGGCCTTCGACGGGGCCGACTGGAAAATCTGCGCGGCGGCGGCGAAACCCGCGGGCGTTCCCTCGGCCGCGTAACGTTTGAGCAGGCGGCCGACAATGACATCTCGAACCAGCGGTGTTTGCCAGGCCGCTTTCGAGGCGAACGTTTCCACGGTGAACGGCCGATCGGCCGTCGCGTGGCTCTCGACGGCCCACCAGGTGAGCAGGGGGATGTAGCGGTCCTTGGCGCTGACGGGGTTTTCCGCAACCCGCGAGGCGATCCGCAATCCGCTGAGGGCCGGCAACCGCTTCGCCGAACAGGCGAGCTGAGCCAGCACCATGGGACTGGGATCGGACGCGCCGATCTGCCGCAGTCGCTCTTCCATCGCGGCCGTGACGTTATGTTCGTCGCCAAGAAAGCGGATCGTCCACGCGCGGACCGCCTCGTCCCGGTGGCCCAAAAGCTCGGCGGCAAGCCGTTCGTCGAAGCCGCCGCTCGCGTGAATACCCCACAAACATCGCAGGGCGACGATCGGATCGCGCGTCGCATGAAGCTGGGATAAAAGCAGGGGAACGGCGCGCGGAGTCGCGGCGCTCGGCCAACATGCGGAGCGCCCGCCGCGCGTGCCAGCCGTCCGAAGAAAAAAGCCGGTCGACCAGCACGCCCCTTGTCGGATCGGCTGGCTGACTGGTTTTGAGCGATGCGGGAGAGGACTTTCGGAGGTCGGCTTTCGCGGGGCGGATGCGGTAGATGCGGCCGTTGGTGCGGTCCCAATCGGCATCGGGGTCGGGGTGGGCGGTCCGCTTGTCGCACCAATCGGCCACGTAGACCGCTCCATCGGGACCGGTGGTGAGGTCGCTCGGCGCGAACCACGTGTCGTTCGCCTTCAGCAGCGAACCTCCGTGGGCCGTGCGAACGGTCGAGCCGTCGCGGGTAATCGTGTGCCAGTTGACGCCGTGTCCCAGCAGGTCGGCGGCAATGAACTTGCCGCGAAATGAAGGGGGGAACAGGCTTTCCTGGTAGACGATGCCGCCAACCGTAACGTGGCCTCCTTGAAAGTTTGCGTGCGGGACATGCTCGAAATATCCGAACGCGAACGGATTGTGCAGATCGCCGTGCTTTTGAAACTGCTTCGTGTAGTAGGCCCCCTGAAGCCCGTGCACCATCACGTATCCGCCGTAATTCGTGCTGTAGAAGAGGTTGCCCATCTCATCAAAGTCGAGGCCCCAGGAGTTGCCGCCCCCTTCGCAGAAAAGTTCGAACTCATGCGTGAGGGGATGATACCGCCACACGCCTTGCTCGAAGTCGATGCCCCGGATGTGGGCCGTGATGTTGGTCCCCTGCGTGCCGTACAGCCAGCCGTCCGGGCCCCAGGTGAGAGAATTCGCCAGCGAGCTGGTGTCCTCCATGCCGAAGCCGGAGAGAAGCACTTCGGGATCGCCGTCGGGAACGTCGTCGTGATTGCGGTCGGCATAGAAGAGCAGATAGGGAACGTTGAGGACGAAGACGCCGCCGTAACCGAAGGCGATCCCCGTCGCCAGGTTCAGTCCGCTCACGAAGTCTTTTGACCGGTCGATGCGGCCGTCGCCGTCCGTGTCTTCCAAGATGGTAATGCGGTCGGCCCCTTTCGGGCCCCGCGGGGGAGGCTCGGGTACCCGGTCGTAGACGGTGCGCGAGTAGCGGTCGACTTTCACCCGTTTCAATCCGGCCGGATTGGGGTACTGCAAATACTGCACGACCCACAGCCGGCCCCGATCGTCGAATTCGATGCAGACCGGCTGGCGGACATGAGGCTCGGCAGCCACCAGATCGACGGCAAACCCGTCGGCCAAGGTCATCTTCGCGGCCGCGACCTCGGGCGCATAACCTTGCGCCCGGACAGGCGACGGCGTGACCGGACAGCAAATGAAAACGGCAAGCGCAAAAGCAAAGCCCCCTTTCGTCGCCGCCTGGAATCGTAAGCTCGTTCTTCCTGCGTGCCTTCGCACGAACTTACTAAATCGGCCCACGGCGCGAGGATTTTTTGGCTCATCCGGCTTTTTCGTGCTTGATCGCAAGGTATGCTGGCCAGCGGTTTTCGGGAAAGGGATTTCCCCAGGCTCCCCAGGATAACCGACGCCGATTGTCAATTCCAACTCCCTTGGACGCCGGAGCGACGCCTCCCCAAATCAGCGAACGCGGGACAGGTCTTGAACTGGCACGTCGGGAGACTGAACTGGCACGTCGGGAGACGGCGGCTGTTCGAGAAGCCCGGCGGACTTCCAAGCGTATCAAGCCCGGCCCGTGCGGTTGGCCACTTCGACCAGGTTGCCGTCGGGGTCCCGAAGGTAAATGGATCGGATCGGGCCGGTTGCCCCCGTCCGCTCGACCGGACCTTCGAGCACCGCCACGCCGCAGTCGCTCAAATGCCGGACGACTTCGTCCAGCGGCGTTTCGGTCAGCAGACAGAAGTCGGCCGAACCGGGGGTGGGCCGCAGCGCCTTCGGCTCGAACTCGGCTTTGTGTTGATGCAGGTTGATCTTCTGGTCGCCGAAGGCCAGCGCGTGGCGTCCCTCGCCGAAGAAGACTTCACGCATCCCCAGGACGCGGGTGTAGAACGCGCAGGTCGCTTCGACGTCGGCAACGGTCAGGACGAGATGATCGAGCGAGCGGATCTGAATCATCGGCTGATTATCCCTCGGCCCAAACGCAAAGTCAGCTCCGAAGCGCGAGCCCGGGGCATGCGCCACAACGGCATGAATGCACCAAGAAAGGCAAATTCGATGGCATTTCGTGAGCGGCGGCGGTTTCAAAACCGTCGAGCGAGCTACCAGCTTGCCGGTTCCAGTCTAAAATGGGTCTTCCAGGGCAAGCGAGCAGCGGACCCCGCGAGCCATGCACGCCCTTTGAAACCGTCTCTGTCCACAGCGGCTGTTTGAAAACAGGACACAGGGCCTACCGGACTCCGAAATAAGGATCCACGAATGGATGCGCCGTCCGGCGAAAAGCGCGTCGCGGATTTGCGGGATTATCTCGCCGAAGAGAGAACGTTTCTGGCATGGATTCGCACCGGCCTGACGTTGATGGGATTCGGTTTTGTGGTTGCGCGTTTTGGCCTGTTCCTGGAAGTGATGCAGATCACTCGCGGCGGATTACCACCGCAGCCCCACGGGCTCTCAACCTTGATCGGAACCGCGTTTATCGCTGCCGGCGTGGCCGTGAATCTCTTGTCGATACGACGCCATCTGCGCGTGGTTGGGGAATTGAACCGTGGGCAATCCCCGGAACATGGTCCCTCCCACCAGGCTGTCATTCTCGCTTTGTTTCTGGCGTTGGTCGGCGTGGCCATGGCGATCTATCTGTGCCTGGCCTGATGCGGGCTGTGCCTGGCCTGATGCGGACGGAGACCCCATTTCTGGAGTTCGACTCATGAAGTCACTCGGACAAATTGCCGGCACCACGGCGAGCGACCCCAACGCGCCAGCGGAAGCCGAGCGGCCGCGCCTTGGCAAGGCCCGGGCGCTGGCAAGATTCGTACTGATCGGTGTCGCTCTCCTGGCGGTCGTAGCAACGTTCGCCTATTTCGGCGGATGGCTCACTCCGAACGAGCTGACGCCCGCGCGGTTCACCGATGCTTTCGAGCAGGTCGACGGAGTTCACTCCGGCTTCCGGCGCAATCATGCCAAGGGGATGGGCGTTTCCGGGTTCTTCGAGAGCAATGGGAATGGCGTCCGTCTCTCGAAAGCGGCCGTCTTTCGACCCGGCCGCGTGCCCGTGATCGGCCGCTTCTCCTTGTCGGGCGGACAGCCTTATGCCGCCGACAAGCCAGATGCCGTGCGCGGCCTGGGTCTTGAGTTTTCACTGCCTGACGGCGAACTGTGGCGAACGGCGATGATCAACCTGCCGGTATTTCCGGTCGCTACCCCCGAGGCCTTTTACGAGCGGCTCGTGGCGTCGATCCCCGACCCCAAAACGGGCAAGCCGGATCCGGCCAAAATGAAGGAGTTTCTCGCACGCCATCCCGAAACCGTGCGGGCGCTGACGGTCATCAAGGGCGAGCCGTTCTCATCCGGATTTGCCAACAGCACGTTCCACAGCCTGAATGCGTTTCGCTTCATCAATTCGGCCGGCGATTCCATCCCCGTACGCTGGCTCCTGACGCCGATGCAACCGTTCGGGGCGGTAAGCACCGCTGCGACACGCGACGACAAGAATTATCTGTTTGATGCACTGATCGCACAGCTCTGGCACGAATCGTTGCAATGGCATCTCATCGTCATCATTGGCCAACCGGGCGATCCCACGAACGACGCCACGATCGCCTGGCCGGCGACGCGGGAACAGGTGGATGTGGGAACCCTGACGCTCGACCGCGTGGAGAGTGAGGAAACCAGTGCCGCGACGGATCTCAACTTCGACCCGTTGATGCTGCCCGCGGGCATTGCCCCGTCGGATGATCCGTTGCTGAGCGCTCGCTCGGCGGTTTACTCGCAGTCCTTTACCAGGCGTGCCGGCGAGCTGCGGCAACGCAGCGCGATCACGCCGGCCGATATTCCTAAAGGAAACTGAGCATGTCCACCCAACGCCGCCAATTCACCGCCTTCTCGCGGGCTGCTGCACTGGACGATGGCTCGCGATGGTCTTGACCATGCTTTGCATCGGCGTTGCCATGGTCGCCTCGTTGGCAAACTACCACGTGCTCGTGTCGATCCATCGCCCGCTGGGCATTGCCATTCTGATCCTGGTCGTCGTTCGCTTCGTGAACCGGCAACTGAGTTCGCTCCCGCCTTTTCCGGCCACGATGTCGCGCGCGGAGCGCCTGGCGGCAAAGGCGTCCGAATTCACGATGTACGGTTTGATGTTCGTTCTGCCGCTGGTCGGCTGGGGAATGCTGTCGGCGGCCCGCTCTCCGATCGTGCTGTATGGATCGCTGCATCTGCCTTTTATCCTTCCGCACAATTTGACGCTGTATTCGGTGCTGCGGAAGACGCACACCATCCTCGCCTACCTTTTTTTCCTGACGTTCATTGCTCACTTTGGGGCTATTCTGTTTCACACGCTGATCGTGAGGGACGGACTGTTCAAGCGGATGGCGCCCTGGAACGTTCGGCCACGGGAGGCCTCAACCACCGATTAGAGCTGCGAGCACTTCGGTGACGCGATGAAAGTCTCGTATTGACCGATGGTTTCCGTCACGGGACCGGTTGCGGCGGGGCAGCAACGGCTCAATAGAATTCGCTGGGAGTCAATGCGATGAAATATTCCTTCGCGGTCCTGTTGCTGGGCGCTGTGACCGCCGGGTGCCATGCTACGCCGTTCACGATACGGCGGTCATTCGTGATCGAAGTTCTTTCACCAGTTTTCGTTCCTGCGGCGTCGCCGGTTTGATTTTTGGAGGTCCCGGTGGTTTTTCTCGCTTCTTGCGGGGGTAGTTTCGCGCTTTCTTCGGACGGTGCCGCGTGTAGGCATCTTGCACGGCTAAAGCCAACCCTGCCGACAGAGAGGGCCGCTCGCGACGAGCAGAGTGGCCTGGCTCCCGCGTCGCACGACGAACCGCGTCTCGCGACTTTGGCGACCGAGCACCTCAGCGGATCCAGGCCGCGCGGCAGTTGTTCGGCGCACGGTCATCAACCCCAAGAGCCACAGCCCCAGGAGCGTCCATTGGGCTTCGGCGATGCACGTCTCCGGGGTGCGGCTGAGCAGCCGGCGGCGTTGCAGCGTTTGCTTGAACGATCGATAAAACACTTCAGTGTGCCATTCATAGGACCTCCCAAGATAACACTTTTATCGGGCTCTTAGTGCAACGATGCCGCGGGTGCGGTCTTCGGGGTGATCAACGGCGTCGGGTAAGGCTGCGGCCAGCTGCGGGGTGTGTCGCGGAGGCGGCGGAGGCGGTCGAGTTCGTCGGCATCGGCATAAATTGCCCAGCGGCCGGCCGCCTCCGCGGCCTTGCGTGACCGGACCCAGCCGACACGTTGCCAACGGTGCAATGTGGCGATCGGCATCGCCAGTTCAGCCGCCAGGTCGGCTAGCCACCATTCGTTGGTCCGCAGGCAGTGCACGTTGGTGACGCATTGCGGCGACGAGCCGTTGCGAGCACGCCCTTCACGGAGGAGGTTGCTCAAAATCCCTTTCGTAAAGCGCGGCGATCGCTTCGGGGGGTGGAAGTCTTCTGCATTCAACGTCTCGGCAATTTCGGACAGCGTCTTGCGCTGGGCACGCAAGGCGTCGATACGCGCCACGAGTTCCTCGTAGTTCGACAACTGCTGGTACGTCTGCACCGGACGAGACAGCGCGTGCCGGCTGACAAATCCGCCGGCCCAGCGCAGCTCGACCTCGACACGATCGGTCTGGCCTTCCACGGTCACACTGACTTGCTCCAGCAACAGCCGGGCGATCGTTTGGCGGTCTTGAGGTGCGGTCGTCACGGTGCGCGACAGCGCCGGCAAGTCTTGCGACAGCGAGTGAATCTGGTGGCGCTCAGAGGATGACAGTTGCGTTGGACAATCGCGTTGGAAGCGGGCGTAATCGGCTTGTAGCCGTTCATCCGCGCGAGCGCTTCGTCCCAACGGCGCTCGAGTTCGCGCGCCACCAGGCGGTGATCGGGATCGACTGCCGCGTAGGCGCGCCGTGCTTGTTCGACTTCGTGATGCGAACGCGCCAGCCGCTGCCGCCAGTGATCGTCGAGTTGTTTTCGCTCCCGTTCCACATCGCTTCGCGCCGCCAGGCTCAGTTCCAGCGACGCGGGCGAGACGGCTTGCAGCAGCCGCTCGACGACCAGCGATTCCAACGCTCGGCCTGACAAGCTTTGACAGGCGGCGCCGCCGTAGTCGATCGCCTCACGCAGGCAACTGTAACGCAGGGTCTTTTTTCCGGACGCGTTGGTGTAACCGACGAGCATGCGATGCCCGCAACGGCCGCAGACCACCAATCCGGCCAGGATGCTCGGGCCATGCCGCGGCGCAGAGAGCATTTTGCCCAACGTGCAGTTTTGGGCCAGTTTTGCCTGGTTTCTCTCGAACTGTTCCCATGGCACATAGGCCGGGAAGCGGTCGCGAATGAGTACCCGACACTGGTCGTGGGCCTTGAACGTGCGGCCGCTGCCGGGCCTTCCCGGAACCTTCTTGCGCGGATCGATTTCCCGGTGTCCCCAGCGATATGCGCCGGCGTAGATTGGGTGACGGAGCACGTTCAACAGCGTCACGTGATTTGGTCGCCGCCACTCGAGTTGGCCACGGTTGGCGCCGCCGTGCGGTCGAACCGGCAGCATGATCTCGTGGCGAACGAGCCACCGCAACAGGCCGTTCACGCTACCGCGACGCTCGAACTGTTCGAAGATCAATCGCACGACCGTTTGAACTTGTTCGTCCGGATCGATCGCGAAGTCGCTGCCCAAGGTCCGCACGTAACCGATCGGTGCATGGTTGAGCACTTCCCCACGCTGGGCTTTGTTCCACATCCCTTGCACCAGGCGGCTCTTGAGAATGTGCAGCTCCGCCTCGTTCATCGTTCCCTTCAAGCCGAGCAGCAACCGGTCGTTGTATTGGCTCGGGTCGTAAAGGCCGTCTGCATCCGCCAGCAGCGTGCGGTAGATGGCGCACAGCTCCAACAACGCATGCCAATCCTTGCAGGAGTGCGCCAACCGGCTCATCTCCAAGCCCAGAACCAGACCGACCCGATCCGAACTGATTTCCGCCAACATGCGTTGGAAGCCGCTGCGCCCCTCGGCCGAACTGCCGCTGTGCCCTTGGTCTTCGTCGATCACCTCCACCGCCGCGGCGGGCCAGCCGAGCGCCACCGCACGATCCGCCAAGGCGTACTGCCGCAGCGTCGACTCTCGGTGTTCGAGCACCTGCTGGGGCGTCGATTGCCGCACGTACACAATCGCGGACCGTTCGAGATGCTTGTCGGTGATCTTCTCGGAACCAAGCCGGGCCGCAGGCGGATCGCGTCGCGCGGCCGGCGGCCTCGCTTGGGTCAAATCTGTGGGCTCAGCCTCAGTTCGCCTCGCGCAATGAACCGTGGCGTTACTCATCGGCTCCCTCCTTGTCGTCGGGAGGAGCCAACCGTTGAGCCAGAATCCGCGTCAGTTGGAGGAGGATCTCCTGCCGCCTGATCGAAGGAAGCCGACTCCACAGCTCCTCCAGCGGCACACTGGTTTCCGACTTGGGCGACAGGATCGTTTGGCGCGGGGGGGGACGGAGTGGGCCATGATGAGCCTCCATGCTCGTCTGGACGTGCAGAAATCCCGCTTTCAGCCGTCGGCCGTCGACACCAGCACGCTAGCTGCAGCAGGGCCGTGGCCGAAACCCTAACCTCAACCGGCAAGTTGATACAAGCGTGCCGCTTGATGCGTCTTCCGGCTGGTAGACTTCGATCCCCCAACGCATCCGATACAACCGCTTGGCCTTTTTGTCCGACAGTTGTTTCTTGTCCAAGATGTTGCTCAACAGATAGACCGTTTGTCCTGTCTCATCTCGCAGGCGAATCCGTCTCAATTTCAGCGGAGCAAGGTGGCGTCGTTTTTTCGGCCAGAGGGACACGACGTCGCCCTGCTGCTCATAGTCATACTCCAGCCCCGTGAGGAGCCGGACATTGCTGCCGACCCGCAACAGGAATGCGTGCCCTTTCTCCAGCAACCACCGACAAAGATCGAAGCTCACGAACCCCGCGTCGGCCAGCAGCAGCGTTTTGTCCGGCAGATCGGCGAGCATCTGATCCAGGTGACGGCGCTCGCTGTCGATCCCGGGACCTGTGCGGAAATCCCACGGCGATCCCAATTGGGCGTGCCACAGCGTCGTCATGAACACTTGCGGTCCAGTCTTCTCCCGGCCGGCACAGCCCAGCCCCTCTTCGTTGACCGCCGTGTGTGGACATTCGATGCGGGAACCATCCACGGCCAGGATGCAGAATCCCTCGCGATCACGGAACCCGCGTGGGAGCGACTCGATCTGTCTCCGGAAGCGATTCTTCAATCCCTCGATGACCTCGTGCGAGGTATGGACTGTCGCTTGGGTGAAGCCGGAATAGGAACAGCCCAGCTTCCAGTGCTTGTGCAGTGCGTGCGCGGTTTCAGATGCCTGTTGGAATCGTGTGAACAAGGTCTGACCTTCCCCCCAAGCCATCAAAAGGCTGACCCACGTCAGCCGCTGGGGCGTCCAGCGAGTCCCCTCGCGGACGGGCCACTGCGAAAAAAGCCCGGTGGCAGGAATTCATCCATCGCCAGCAAAAGCGAACTTCGATACGATCTGTTCATTGTTCGAGCTTCCTTGCTACGGTTTCGAAAAACCACACTCAAATCGTAGCGGAAGCTCGAACATCTCAAATACCAATCTCTTGCGTCGACATTCGCCCCCCGCGCGAACGGCGTAGCATGGCACCCGGCGAGGGGGGAGGGGAGAATCTCTCGCAGAGGCGCAGAGCACGCAGAGAAAGCCAAGACGGGGGAAGGTGAAAAACCACTTCGCTCGATGAAGTCTTCGCAAGCTGACACGATTTCAAACGTTTGCGGAGCAACGAAAGGTAAAAGTCGAAGGTCAAACCTTATCCCCTTGTCTTTCTCTGCGTGCTCTGCGCCTCTGCGAGAGATCCTCTTCGTTTTTGCCGGCGGTTTGACGAAACGGGCTCGCCTTGCAGAGAAAAGCCCGGGTCGCATGAGCCCTCGTATCCGTTCGCGTCGGGTGCCATGCCCACGGCTTTGCGTGGGCATGTCCTTGGATCCTTGGCAGAATGTCGTAGCCGGAAATCGTCCTGCCAGCACCCTGCGATGCATCAAACTCCGACAGCGTGGCCGTGGTCAACCGCTGCCGAATACGAACGTCCCGGCAGCGGGCTCCTCCGCCTCGACCAATCCTCCCTGCCACGCACGCCTCGAGGCTGAAGACATGCCCACGCAAAGCCGTGGGCATGGCACCCGGCGCTTTTAGGGGCCGGCCGTCAACTCGCTCTTGGCCCCCGTTCCCCACTCGTGTGCGGACATTTCGACACTCACCTGAGTGGCGGGCTTAAAGGCGGTCGACCGCGATGCGGTGCTGTCCTTCTTGTCAATCGTCGTCTTCGTGGACCACCGCGCGAGTCCGAACGGAACGGTGTCGCCGTCGCACCGCCAAATCTCGGCCTCGTTGGTCGTGCGGAAATCGGACTTTCAATCACGCGCCGCGCCTTGAATTTCCTGGCCCGTGACGTTGCCTCCTGGAACCTGGACCTCTTCGGCGGAGGGACCCGCCGCTTCAATCGTGTCGTAGTGCATGAGGGGTCCAACCAAGGGGTACGCCTGGAAGGCCGCTTCCGAGCCGCGCCAGCGGGATCGGCGTCACCGTTCCCCCCGATCTTGCGGAAGCCCTTCACGATGTCGAGGAAGGAAAACGGGAATCTTGTCCCCGTCCGCCACCGCGCCCGTGACACGCTCTTCGGGGACAAGAATCTTGTAGATGCGCTCGCCCACAGGGCCGGCTTCGACGCCCGACTCGCTGGGCTTGCCGGTCACCACTTTGATCTCGATCCAGCGGCAGGGGACCTGCTTTCCATGGAAAACCGCCTGTTCGCGCCCGACCGATTTGATCGTCAGATGCTCGATCCACTCCATGGAAATGTCGCCTTCCGGAGCGTCCGGCCGGAACTCGACTTGTTTCACCGTCCCCTCGAAGCGGACCCACGCTCCGTCCTTCGGCAGCCGCACAATCAGGCCTTGCGCCTCCGCCGCCCTGTCCAGGCTCCCGGCGAACAGACCGGCACACGCCAGCACGATCAGCCACCATCGAAACATGCGAAAGCTCCCGCCCCCTTTGTCGTGCAGGCGCGTAGCCCGCTCCGGATCGCCTCTCTTCCGGCAACCAGATCCAGTCTGTCACAGCACACAACCCAAGGCAAGGGCCGACGACGAGGGATAAGGGGCGGCCCGAGAGGTCAGGGAAGCAAAGACATGTGCCGCGGGATGTTCGGGCGCGGGCGAGGCGCCTGCGCCACAAATGTCTTTGCCGCCACGGCTTCTGAGACGCCGGACGCAAGACGCCGCACCCCCTCTTCTTGACCGTCGCCGAACGGCGCGGCCTATCCTGAACGGAGATTGTGGAAAACAGCGTGCGGCGGGCATAAGTGGAATCGTCTCGACGCCGTCTGCCGTGTGAAGGTCCTGGTTTCGGTTTCGCTTTCCTGGCCGGGGAGATTTTGTTCATGCGCGCCATCATGGTCGGTCGCTCTCGTTGTCGGCACTCTGGCTCGTTTCGTCCCCCGCGTCGAACGCGGCCACCCGGAGCGATAAAGGCCCCAGGTCGAAGGCGGAGCCGTATCCGCTTCGGTCAAATCGAGCTGAAAGGCTGCGTATCCGGAAGGGGCCGAACCGACCGGCCTGTTCGGCAACCCGGTCGAAACGCTCTCCGAGATTGTGGGGCGGCTCGATAAGGCGGCCGACGACGAGAAGCTCAGCGGCGTCATTCTGCGGATCAACGATCCGACGCTCGGATGGGCCAAGGTCAACGAGCTGCAGCACGCGATCCAGCACCTCCGCAACAAGGGAAAACGGTCATCGCCTACCTCGATTCGGCGACGACGCACGATTACCTCGTGGCGGCCGTCCTGCGACCAGATCGTCATGCCCGAATCGGGCGAACTGGCGATCCTCGGCCTGCGGGCCGAGGTGACCTTCTTCAAGAACCTCTTCGACTGGCTGCACCTCAAGGCCGACATGCTCCGCGTCGGCGAATACAAGTCGGCCGCCGAGCCGTTCGTCCGGACCGAAATGAGCAAGGAATTCCGCCACGAGATGGAGGAGATCCTCGACGACTACCTGCGCCAGATCGTCGACGGCATCAGCAAGTCGCGGAAGATCGACCGGCAAAAGGTGCTCGCGGCCATCGACGGCGGCCCCTACACGGCCCGCAGCGGCGTGCGATCTCGGCCTGATCGACAAGGTCGCCTACGAAGACGAGATCGAGGGATTTCTCAAGCGGTCCGAGCCCAAGCGCGAAGTCGAGATCACCAAGAGCTACGCCAAGAAGAAAACCGACAACGATTTCAGCGGCTTCGCCGGCATGATGAAGATGATGAGCCTGATCATGGGAGGCGAGCAGCAAAAACGCCTCAACTCCAAGCCCAAGGTCGCCGTGATGCACGCGGTCGGCGCGATCATGTCGGGCAAGAGCACGACCAGTTTCTTCGGCAGCGAGACGCTCGGTTCCGAGACGTTCATCAAGGCGGTCCGCCAGGCGGCCGACGGAAAAGACCGTCAAGGCCATCGTGCTTCGCGTCGACAGCCCCGGCGGCAGCGCGCTGGCCAGCGACCTGATGTGGCGGGCGCTGCAGAAGGCCGGCAAACCGGTGATCGTCAGCATGGGCGACGTGGCCGCCAGCGGCGGTTACTACATCTCGATGGGGGCCAGCCGCATCTTCGCCGAGCCGGGAACGCTGACCGGCTCGATCGGCGTCGTCGGCGGAAAGGTCGCCATCGGCGGCCTGCTGGAAAAGGTCGGCATCACGACCAGCGTGATCAGCCGCGGCAAGAACAGCGGCGTCGATGAGCATGATCTCCGGCTTTACCGACAGCGAGCGGCAAGGCGATGCAGCGGACGCTCGACGATATCTACAGCCAGTTCACCCACAAGGCGGCCCAGGGCCGCAAGATGGATTACGACAAGCTCGAAAAGCTCGCCCGCGGCCGCGTCTACACCGGCGCGATGGCGACCAAGCTGGGCCTCGTGGACGAGCTGGGCACGCTCGACGACGCGGTCAAATACGCCGCACAAGGTCGCCGGCCTGCCGCAAAGACGAAAAGATCGAACGCTGGATCCTGCCGCCCGCGGTCAGCCCGCTTGGAATCGATTTTCGGCTCCAACGATTCGGACGCCGATTCGTCGATGCAGATCACGAAAGCGCTCGCCCAGACGCTGGGACAGCTTTCGCCCGAGCTGGCCGAACAGCTTCGCAGCGCGTGGATCATCAACCTGCTGGCCCGCGAGCCGCGGCTGACGCTGATGCCGTTCCAGATTCGGGTGCGCTGATCGACAAGATGATTCCAAACGTGGAAATCCGGATCGCCGCACTCCCGGATTTCGACGCGATCACGGAGATCTACAACGAGGCGATCCTGACCACGACGGCGACGTTCGACGTCGAGCCAAAGACCAAGGCCGAGCGGCTCGAATGGTTCCAGTCTCACGGCGAGCGGCACCCGATCCTCGTCGCGCTCGTCGGCGGGCAGGTTGTCGGCTGGGCGTCGCTAAGCCCCTATTCCGACCGCAGCGCCTACGAGGACACGGCGGAGACATCGTTCTACGTCAAATCCGATTTCCGAGGCAGGGGCGTCGGCCGTAAACTCAAGGCGGCAACCATCGAGGAAGCGCGCCGCCTGCGGTTCCACACGCTGCTGGCCCGCGTGGCCGAGGGGAGCGAGGAAAGCCTGCATCTCAACGCGAGTTTCGGCTTCGTGCATGTCGGAACCCTGAAGGAGGTCGGCCGCAAGTTCGGCCGACTGTTGGACGTCCATCTCTTGCAGCTCATCTTGGACGAATCACGCAGCGAGCGGACCTAGTGGTCCGTCACACCTTACTTTTCGGGTGCCATGCCCACGGCTTTGCGTGGGCATGCGAATCCAATTGGCGTCCCGAGGCATGCCCACGCAGAGCCGTGGGCATGGCACCCAACCCGAATTCCTGAAGTTGACAAAGCACTGGTGCTGCGAGCAGGAGTCCGAAGAATTCACGATCAATTGCCCTCTGGCAACGGCGCCTCGCGAGACGTTGATACTCGTGTGAGCAGCGGCAGCGCCGTCATCGTGACGAGTCCGGCGCAGAGCGGGTACACCGGGGTGAGCATGAACCCGATACCGTCGTAAAGCAGCACCTGCATCGGCAGCCAAAGAACGCCGGCAGCGATCGGTCCGAGGCAGCAGGCGGCCAGAAGGGCGCGCGGACTGATGCGTTTCGGCAAGACAGCGGCGACAAGTCCCGTTACGGCCGCGATCGCGCCCGGCAAAAGGAACAGGTAGCTGGCGCCAGGCACGAACCACGCCGTCGCCAGTCCGATCGCATTCCAGTAAAGCCAAACGCCTGACCATGCGCTCCACATGTCGGTCCTTCCCAGGGGCGTGTAGCGGCAAGTGCCGACCACGACCAGGAGCGCCAAGGCCCAATACGCCGCCAACGCCGGCAGCGGATTGGCGATCCAGGCTCCGCGAAGCCCCACGTAACCAACGAGCAAAGCCCCGGCGAAAAGAGGAAGCAGCACGGCGACGAAGATCCGCCATTTGAACCGGAGAAACAGTCCCCGCCGGCGAGCGATTCCGCCGGCCGCCATCGTGGCCGCCAGAATGGCCCCGGCCAGCACGAGATTGATCGACGCCGGCCACCAGACGACGAACCGTCCCAGCACGTCGGTATAGATCGCCTTCCCGGCCGTCCGCCGGTCGAGGTCGAAATCGGCCAGTGCCGTCAAGAGTTGCCAGGCATTGTCGCCGTGATGCTGCAGGCTGCCGGGGTCGGCGTGTGCAAAGTCGTCGTTCTTGGAGTGATAATTCTCCACGTAGCGGACGAAGGCAAAGTTGTAGCCCTCGATTCCGTGTGCCTTGAAGACGGTGAAATCCGTATCGTTGGGGAGCCTTTTGTAGAATTCTGCGAAAAGAGAGCTTGTCGTCGGGCGGCTCACGTGGCGAGCGAAAAGGGAGATCAGCCAGGCGTCGTCGTCGCTGGTTTCAAACATCAGGCTCGGCCCCGAGGTGCCGCGGGCCTCGAGATTGATCGCGACCTTGACGTCCTTGGCCCAGGGGTGCTCGCGAACGAAACCCTGCGCTCCAACCAGGCCGTCTTCCTCTCCGTCGGTGATGAGAAAGATGACGTCGTTGCGGGTGGGAGGGAGAGCCTGAAACATGCGCGCGATTTCGAGGATCGCCGCGACGGCCACCCCGTCGTCCGATGCGCCCGGCCCGCGTGCCACCGAATCGTAATGCCCGGCCAGCATAATGGCCGGGCCCGGCTGCCGGCCGCGCCGCCGAACAACAATGTTCCAAACGATCGGGCGATTGACGATGACCCACCGCGGCGGCATGGTGTGCGTCACCTGCACCTCGGGCTCGTATCCGAACGCTCGAAAGTACCGAAGAATGCGCTCGCGCACGACCGTGTTCTGCCGGCTTCCCGTCGGATGGGGGATTCCCTCGCCCACCAAGTCCTTGAGGATCACACGGGCGCGAGCGGCGGAGAACTCGTTTGCAGGAATATCCGCCGCGCGGGGAGCCGGAGGCGAG
>CAVXHA010000005.1:0-692500 GCA_963761455.1 uncultured Planctomycetota bacterium | reverse complement strand
ACCCCTTGTCGCAGCTATCTGTCGCAAGAGATCTCGCGTGAGGCATCCGCCGGCATTTGCGGCCCAGGCGTGCGGCTCGACTAAAATGCCCGCGACCCAACGCGCCGCAGGAGCAGGAATGAGCGAATCGAAAATCCTTGTCACGGCAGCACTTCCATACGCCAATGGGCCGATCCATCTGGGCCACCTCGTCGAATACATCCAGACCGACATCTGGGTCCGCTTTCAAAAGCTCCGCGGCCGCCGCTGCATTTTCATCTGTGCCGACGACACGCACGGCACGGCCATCATGATCCGGGCTCGGCAGGAGAAGCGGAGCGAAGATCGCGCCTCATCGACGACATGCGGCGAGCAGCACATCCGCGACTTTGTCCAGTTTCGACATCGCTTTCGATCAATTACGGCAGCACGCACAGCCCCGCCAACCGCGCGTTGTGCCACGAGTTTTGGGCCGCGCTTGCGCAAGGCCGATCTGATTCTCGAGCGCGACGTGACGCAGCTCTACGACCCCGAGGCCAAGACGTTTCTGGCGGACCGGTTCGTCAAGGGGACCTGTCCCGTGTGCAAGACACCGGATCAATACGGCGACAGTTGCGACGAAGTGCGGCTCGACCTACAGCCCGACCGATCTGATCGATCCGAAAAGCACGCTCTCCGGGGCGACGCCCGAGCATCCGCAGCGCAAACGCACCTGTTCGTCAACATCGAGAAACTGCACGACTTTCTCGAAGACTGGACGCAATCGGGAAAGCACCTGCAGCCCGAGGTGGCCAATTACCTCAAAGGGCACTTTCTCGGCGAACCGCTGCGGGATTGGGACGTCTCGCGGCCGGCCCCGTACTTCGGCTTCGAGATTCCCGACAGTCCGGGCAACTACTGGTACGTCTGGTTCGATGCGCCGATCGGCTATCTGGCCTCGACCAAGAGAATGGTGCGACGAGAAGGGGGAATCGTTCGACAGTTGGTGGCGAAGCCCCGAGACCGAGGTCCATCACTTCATCGGCAAGGACATCACGTATTTTCACACGCTGTTCTGGCCGGCCATGCTCAAGACGGCCGGGTTCAGCCTGCCGACAAAGGTGCACATCCACGGCTTTCTGACGGTCGGCGGCGAGAAGATGTCGAAGTCCAAGGGGACCTTCGTCAAAGCGGCCACGTACCTTAAGCACCTCGATCCGGCCTATTTGCGGTATTACTTCGCCTCGAAACTCGGGTCGGGTCTCGACGATCTCGATCTCAACACCGAGGAATTCGTCACGAAAGTGAATTCCGACCTGGTCGGCAAGGTGGTCAACCTGGCCAGCCGCACGGCGAAATTCCTGCAGAACGATTCGCTCTCCGGCGACCTATCCCGACGACGGCGGCCTCTTCGCGAAGGCGGCCGAGGCGGGCGAGCAGATCGCGGCCGCCTACGAAGCGTGCGATTACAATCTGGCCGATGCGGCTCGTGATGGCGTGTGCCGACCGGGCCAACAAGTTCGTCGACGACCGCCAGCCGTGGAACTTGCGAAAGGACCCGTCGCGGTCAGGCGAGCTGCGGGACGTTTGTACGATTGCCCTCAACTTGTTCCGCCAGTTGGCGATTTATCTGGCGCCGGTGTTGCCGCGGCTGGCTCGCCAGACGGAGGAGCTTCTGCACACGTCGATCGGGCCGGGCGACTGGAAACAGGCGGCCCAGCCGCAAGTCGGAACGACGGTCGGCATATTCCAGCACATGATGAAACGGGTCGAACAACAGCAGGTGGATGCCATGATCGAAGACAGCAAAGAGAGCGTCCCCGAAGTCGGCGATGCCGGCGCCCGGCCGACGGCCCAGAGGCGCTCGAAAAGGAGCCGCTGACGGCCGAATTGTGCACGTTCGACGACTTCGTGAAAGTCGACATGCGGGTGGCCCGCGTCGTCGAGGCCGAAGAAGTCAAAGAATCCGACAAGCTCCTGCGGCTGACGCTGAGCCTGGGGGGCGACGTGCGGCGCAATGTCTTTGCCGGGATCAAGGGGGTCTACAAGCCGGAGGATCTGCTCGGAAAACTCGTGATCTGCTGCGCCAATCTCGCCCCGCGGAAGATGCGGTTCGGCGTGAGCGAAGGCATGGTGCTGGCGGCCGGCGCCGGCGGCAAGGAGATCTTCGTCCTGCGCCCGGACGAGGGAGCGGTGCCTGGGCAGCGGGTGCACTGAGCAAAACACCCGTTCCTTGATCGCTGGATTGTCCCGAAGACGTCGTCCCGTTGAGGAGTCTAATTACGAACGAAGTTGATGAAGGCCGTGTTGCACAGGTCGTAGACGGATCGACGCCGCCGCTCGTGATCCTTCCAATTGGGGACTATCGCACGTTACTCCACTGGAGTGATGCCGACCTACACTTCGGTTTGGAACCCCAACCGGTCCGGAACATCGCCGGTATCTCCCATTACGTGATGCTGGAGGATGACTATCTCGCGCTGAAGGCCGCTCAGGTTCCTGACGCTGAGCGATTTGTTCTCGTTCTCGGTGATAAATAAAGATGCGTACGCGAGGGCACGCTTTTGTCCGGATAGCAGGCAAATGACAGTGCTCAAGGGCGCAAGATGGCGCAGAATGAGTGCGCAAAACACTTTGAAAGCTACCATTCCATCCGCGTGCAGCTGATGGACGAGGGCGTTGTGGTGCGCGAGAGCGGAGAGTTCCTTCGCCATTGGGATGCTCCAAATCCGTCAACGGCTGGAAGTGTCCTTTTGGGATATCGAATCGACGGTTACAAAGACGGATGGCGGGACGGCGCCTCCCGCGTGTTCTCGATCGCGGAAATTCTCGGAGACCCACATTAGCTTGAACAAGCAAGTGGGCAGTCCGTAAGGGCGGGTTTCGTCGCCCTGTTAAGAGAACCCCGTGGACCGCGCAGCAGGTGGCTAAGCAACGATGGCCGCTGCTCCGTAGCGAACGATCTTGGGATCACGAGAAACGATGGTGAGATGCTCGATGATCGCTTGGGCGACGAGTAAGCGATCGAATGGATCCCTATGAAACGGAGGCAACGATTCCGTAGCCAAGGCATGGGCAACAGTTATTGAAAGCAATGAAAATCCGCAGCCCCGAATTGCCAATTCCAGGTCTGGCGGCGCGGTCAACTTTCCCAGGCCGCGCTTGATGGCGATTTCCCACGCGACCGCGGCGCTCACGAGCACATCGTTAATCGGGTCGGCAATCGCAGCACGAGCGTTGTCGGTCAGGAGCGCAGGGTCGTCCAACCACCAGAGCAGGACATGGGTATCCAGCAACAGTTTCATGGCCCCTGGACGCCGAACGCTTCCGCGAGGTCATCAGGCAACTCATCGAAATCCGGCGAGATGACGACTTGCCCCTTCCACTGTCCGCCTTGACGGCGCTTCGGCTCGCAAGTCTCAGCCGGCTCCGGTGAGGCGATCAGCTCAATCCGTACGGCCGCACCCTCCGGAAGCTCGCACGGCTGCTCTGGCACGATAACCCCGTTTTGAACATGGCCGCGTAGCATCATTCTTCCATTCTACCATAGCGCTGCCGTCCTCGGCCATCAGCGATCCGATCGCTTGTCAGATTTCGTGTGTCTCGTACAGCCGCGGAATCGTCGGATCTTCGTCGCACAAGTCGTGAAGAATTCCGGCCAGCGCGTGGGCGGCCGGCGGCTCTCCGTGGACGATGAACGCCCGGCCGATGTGCGAATCGGCCGACATGTGCGAGAAAAACCATTTGAAATCCTCCGCGTCCGCGTGCGCGGAGAAGCCCGCCCAGCGATTCCACGCGTGCCCGCAACGTCAAGAGGCGATCGAGAATCTTGACGGTCGGCCGGCGTTCGGCGAGCCGACGCCCCAGCGTGTGGGCGGCCTGAAATCCGATCAGCACGATCGTGTTCCGCTCGTCTTCGACCGCGTGTTTCAGGTGATGCCGCACCCGGCCGTTTTCGCACATGCCGCTGGCGGCAATCACCACGAACGGCCCTTCGCGTTGGTTCAGCTCCATGCTTTGCTGCGGCGACTCGATGTAGGTCAGCATGGGGAAATCGAACAGATCCCCGATCCTGCCGCAGGACTCGCAGTGCGGCGGCGTCGAAGAGCTCGCGATATCGAGAAAAGACTTCCGTCACGCGGTTGGCCAAGGGGCTGTCGACGAAGATCGGCATCCGCGGCAGCTTTCCCGCTTGGGCCAGCTCGTGCAGGTAATAGACGACCTGCTGCGTCCGGCCAAGACTGAACGCGGGGATGATGACTTTTCCACTCGTCTCGTCGGCCCGCTGAATGATTTTCAATAGACGGGCCTTGAGGTCCTCGGGCGGGGCGTGAACGGCGTCGGCGTAGGTCGACTCGGTGATCAATACGTCGCAACCCTCCACCAGTCGCGGATCGCAAAGCAGGGGCAGGCCGCGGCGGCCGAGATCGCCGGTGAAAACGACGCGGTGTACGTCTCCTCGATCTTCGATGTCGAGCTGGATCACCGCGGAGCCCAGGATGTGCCCCGCGCCGGTGAACCGCAGTCGCAGCGCGGGCGACAGCTCGTGCCAGGCGGCGGCGTCCAGCGGCTCCAGCAATTTCACGACGCCCCGGACGTCTTCGTCGCCGTACAGGGGCTCGATCGGGGGCCGGTCCGCGCGCGGACGCGTGCCGGTTCAGGTAGCGCGCGTCTTCCTGCTGAATGTGCAGGCTGTCGCGGAGCATGATCGCAGTCAGGTCGGCCGTCGCGGGCGTGCAGTAGATGGGACCGCGGAATCCGGCCCGAAAAAGCCGCGGCAGATTGCCGCAATGGTCGATGTGGGCATGGGAGAGGATCACCGCGTCAAGCTGAGGCGGTCCGCAGCGGAACTGCCGGTTCTTGGCGTAGGCTTCCGCCCGATGTCCCTGGAAGAGTCCGCAATCCAGCAGGATCCGCAGCGTGTCGGTTTCGAGCAGATGCTGGCTGCCGGTGACTTCCCCTGCGGCCCCTAGAAAGGTGAGTTTCATCGAGACGGGGGCGGCGAAGGGAGGGATGCAGCGACGGTGTCCGCGGTTCACGACTGTCTCAGCCGCATTTGGCCGTTCGGAACTGTCCGCGGCGTGCGATTGCACGGGCAAGAGCGAATGGGCGACGAGCATGGACGCGCCGGTCACCAGAAACACGTCGGCAAAGTTGAAAACGGGCCAATGGAACGCGCCGAACGTGAAGAGCAGGAAGTCGCGGACGGCCGCAATGGGGGCTCCGTGACTGTCGCGGCAGCCGTGCAGACCGATGCGATCGTAAAGGTTTCCGAGTGTTCCGCCCAGAATCAGGGCCAAAGCGATCGTCAGCCAGAGGCTGCGCGCGGCGGAGAAACCGAACAGCCACACGGGAATCCCCATGACGGCCGCCAGACTCAACCCGGCGAACAGCCAGGTATATTCTTGTCCCAATCCCCAAAGCGCGCCCCGATTGAAACTGGTCAAAAGCCGAAACGTCATCCAGCCGTCGAGATACGGGACGCTCTCCCCCTCCCGAGTCGCCGGAAAGGCAAAGCGGTCGTGCTGTCCCACGAAGGATGCCTGCGGCTCGGCTCCGGGATAGCCGAGGTCGTTGAAGACGACAGATTTGGTGTAGAGATCGACCGTGAGAGCGACGGCCGTCACAAACAGGAAAATGAGCAATCGATTCGCGGGGATCCGGCTCATGCTCATGGCGAGAGGTTTTCGCGCTTCCGTTCGCACTCGACGCAGTTTTTGGCGTAAGGGATCGCCTTGAGTCGGGCTTTGGGAATCAGCGCCTTGGCGGGCGTTTTGCCCTCTTCCAAGCACGCCAGACAGGCGCCAAACGTGCCTGTCGTCGATCCGCCGGAGGGCCGCCTCAATTTCGGACAGGACGTCCTGGTCGCTTTCCGCGACGCGGAGGGAGAAATCCTGCTCAAACGTCTGGGTTCCGAGTTCGGCGATGTGCGTGGGACTTTTGGAGTCGCCCCCTCCGTCGTTGCGGTCGAGAGCCTCCTTTGTCAACTGCTGAACATCGCCGCGAATCCTCGACTGCAGCCCCAGAAGGCGTACCTGAATTCGGTCAATTCCGACTTTTTCAGCATGGCCTTGAATTCCGATTGGCGCACTAATCTCCGCGGCGCAAAGCAAACCATTATGAACCTCCTCCAATGAGCGGTCAAGGTTGTTGACTGCGGGGCATCAAACGACGAGGATGCCACGAAGCCCGACTCCATTGAAGGCGGTGCACTCTCCGTGGCAATTCCGACTCGTCGGTTAGGCTTCCTCCCAACAACGCGAAGCACCAGGCCCGTGAAGCATTGTCGCCTGCGTCAACAAGGAGCCACGGCGAGGAAGGACCGACGGCTGTCGCACAGTCGCGCACGCGACCTTAGACTCTTTTGCGGCGGAGCTGCTTGCCGATCTGTTCCACGTTCGCAATCAGCTCAAGTTGCATCGCGTTCAAGTTACGAAGGCCACGCAAGCTGGTCTCGAGGTCGTCCCAGCTTGGTTGTTCGTCCGGTCGCTTCTGCGCCTGCGCATCCGGCCCTTCGCCTGCCCCTTGCTGCGGCGTTCCTCGGACTTGCTCATGATGGACACGGCTCCTTCAAGAATCTAAGTCGCGGGAGCCGCCAAGTAGGGGACTCGCGGGAAGCCGCGGCCAAATATACGCAATTGCGAACACGACGGCAAGTAAGTTTACGCAAAAATGAATTTTGACGACCAAGCCATTTGCGACCGACTGCGGATTCTGCGTCTCCGAGCGTTTGGTCCGCGGGGCAAGGCCCAGTTTGCCAAACGGCTCGGGATCCGGGCCAGCACCTACCAGCAATATGAATCGACGCGGATTCCGCCCGTCGACTTACTGATTCGAGCAGCCGCCATTGGCCACTGTGATCTGCTTTGGCTTCTGATCGGCGACGCGGCCGGCAAGCCTACGTTCGACAGAGAGACCAGCGGCGAGCAGCCGGTGATCGCACGAGTTCGTGAACTTCTCGATCGACGCCCGGAAACCGCTCAGAGTCTTTCGGCCTTCCTCACCCTGATCGACCCGCCCGGTCCACCATCGACGGAACCTGCCGTCGCCGAGTCGCCGGAAAAGGCGGAAACGCTGCTGACCCGTCCAACGAACGAAATGGTGCCGGTTGTGGGAAGCACGGCGGCCGGGCCCGCGCGCGTTCTGGCGCGAGTTGCTGGACGACCAGCAGCGCGGAGAGCCTTGGGAGGACGAAGCGAACGTCCGTCTCGAGCGGCTCTTGGAAGAATGCTCCCAACTGCGCCCGGTCGACGGACGCCCGCCTGCTGAGGGACGCGTCGGATCCGGACCCTGATTCAACAGCCGCCTTGATCCAGTATTCGCGGCCCGATGAATTGGGACTCATCGAATTCCTCTCCTGTCCCGGCCTCGATCAACACCCGACGCGGCTCATCGCCTGGCGCATCGACGGGGACAGCATGATACCCCGGTATCGCGACGGAGATTTCGTGCTCGTCAGTCCCGATCAACCAGCCGCCGAGGGAACTCCCTGCATCGCCCACCAGCGCGGACAGATCGGCGTCAACTGCAAGATCTTCAAGCGAGTCGGAGCGGACGTGGTGCTGATTCCGGTCAACGAAGCGTTTTCGCCCCAACGGTTCCCCGCGTCGGAGCTGGTCTGGGCCCATTGCGTGCTCTTCTCGGTCCGCCTCAAGCCCCATCAAGTCCGATAGCGCGGCACTTCGTTGGCCGGATGAAACTGGGTTGGTCGGATGAAACTGGATGGGCGACTTTCGCCGACGAGCCGGACGCTGTAATCTGAGCCTGAAGGCACTTTTCTCGTTTACCGCCCTTTGCCGGGGACTTTTTTCCATGCGACGCGATTGGCGAATCCTCTGCTTCGTTTCCCTTCTGAGCGGAGCTCTCGTGTGCGGAGTTCCTCTGCCCGAAGCCGGCCCTCGCGGCGGCGGCCGGACTGGAGACAGTTCCGCGGTCCGGGCGGACTGGGGACGAGTGCTGAGACCGGCTTGCCGGTCGAATGGTCCTCGCACAAAAACATCGTCTGGACGACGCGGCTTCCCGGCCCCGGGACTTCCAGCCCGGTGATCGTCGGCGACCGCATTTTCCTGACCTGTTACACGGACTACGCCGTCGACGCCGACGCGCCCGGCAACATGGCCGATCTCAAGCGGCACCTGGTCTGCGTCGATCGGAGCGAACGGCAAAATCCTGTGGACGAAGCAATTTGATCCGGTGTTGCCCGAGCACAAGTACGTGGGGGAAGGCTCTTACCACGGCTACAGTTCGAGCACGCCCACGTCCGACGGAGACCGCCTGTACGTCTTTTTCGGCAAGTCGGGCGTTTTCTGTTTCGACCTGGACGGCAAGGAGCTTTGGCACACCAGCGTCGGCACGCAGATCGACCGCTGGGGCTCGGCGACGTCGCCGGTGCTGTACAAGAACCTGCTGATCGTGAATGCCAGCGTCGAAAGCAGTTCGATCGTGGCTCTCGACAAATTGACCGGCAAAGAAGTTTGGCGTGCTCCGGGCATCCACAGCGCATGGAACACGCCCCTGTTGACGACGGACCCCTCGAAAGAGCCGGAGCTGGTCGTCAACGTGCAGGACCGCATGCTGGCCTTCAATCCCGAGACTGGCAAAGAGCTGTGGAATGCAGAAGGAATTCACCGTTACGTCTGTCCCAGCGCCGTGCGCACGACGGAGTGATCTACGCCATCGGCGGCGGTCACACGGCGTTGGCCGTCCGGGCCGGCGGCCGCGGCGACGTGACCAAGACGAACCGTCTGGCGGGTGAAAAAGGGATCGAACGTTTCTTCGCCCGATCTACGACGACGGCCGCCTCTATTGGGCCAGCGAAAAAGGGGGCCTCGTGCACTGCCAGGACGCGAAAACCGGCGCGTTCATCTACACCCAACGGCTCAATCCCGTCTTCCGACTTGATCTATGCCTCCCCGTCCTTGCCGACGGAAAACTCTACTACGTCTCGCAGCACCACGGCACCTATGTGGTGGCGGCGGGACCCAATTCAAGCTGCTGGCGCACAATGTCTTCGAGGACGACTCAAGCCGAGCCAACGCTTCGGTGGCGGTCGCCGACGGCCGCTTGCTGTTGCGTACGGACGAGTGCCTGTATTGCATCGGCAAACGCTAAGTCACGATGCGTGACTCTGCTACATTCTGTCCTCGCGATGCTGACTCGTTCCGCGAATTCCGCACTGGGTCATGACCGATCGGCACCGGCTCAGTTTTCAGTAGAGACGATCAGAATGTCGCCGTAGATTCTAAGTTTGTCGGTGACACCAACGGTGCCGAGCGCTTTGGAAAACGGCGTGATGTTGTAGTCCGTCTGCAACAACGTGAACGAGCCGCGAAGCCGGATCCCCTCCGCTTTCTAGGCCCCGGTCGTGTGAAGTCGTTGAACGGAGGCAGCGGTGATCCGCCAATTGCTGCCTGCTGGCGGGCTCCACGAGTCCTGTCTTCCGTCAGGTCCGGCAAATGCGCAAATGTCTCTGTGTCTTCTGTTTTTACCCAGGAAGTCCGTTCTCGAATTCACCACGAATGTCTTACTTTTTCGGATTGTCCCACTCCTTCGACGCCAAATCCCAAGACCGCCAAGGCGCGAAAACCGTGTTCGCAACGATGAAGGACTTTTCAGGATAAGGAATTGTTTAGACTCAAGATTCGATTAGTCGGCCTTATTTCCGAATGTGTGTGCAGACTTCGGGTCGATCAACAATGAATGTTCGTAAGGAAACTGCGCTCGGGCTTCCGACAGTTCACGACCCGCCCGGCGAGAAAAGGCATTCCATGTCCAGTATCTCAAGTTTGAACAGCTCGGCTGCGCTGATATACCAAATGCTGCAAGCCGCCCGGGCCAAACAGGGCGGGAAGGCAGCCGCTTCGGGGCCGAGCCGACAAGCAAGTCCGAGCCAACAAGCAAGTCCGAGCCAACAAGCAAGTCCGAGCCAACAAGCAAGTCCGAGCCGACAAGCTCAAAGCGCAGCGTACGACCCGAACCAAGACGGCGATTCCGACAGCGGCTCCAGCATTGATATGCTGGCCTAAATCAACGTCGTCTGATTCGTGGACCAACCAGTTCTCATAACCGCGACCATCAGAGAGCGTCCGGCTACGTCCTTTGCTGCGTGAGCACGAAAGCACCGCTCCCTAACGGTCGCGGCTCCGCAAAATGCGGCTCCAATCCAAAATGTTCAAGATTCGCGCACGCTGATTTAGGCCGGAAATCGCCATCGCCGCCAAAATTGAGTCCTGTGCGATCCGACGCATGGCGATTCCGTTGCCCGCGCGACGTTCGCTCGACCGTCGATTTGTTTGTCACATTAAGCATTCCTTCAGGAATCACCCGACGCGGCCAGTGGCGGCGACATGAAAAGCGATTTATGCTTCGGACGGATTGAAGAGCCGCGGATCGTCGCAACCCATTATGCCGTCGTGGCCACGGTCCATGCGCAGGGATGCTTTCCCCGTCGTCGACGGCAGTAAGCCCCGAGAAACGGCAATTGACGGCAATCGCAAATTAACGGACGATTCGCGGCCACTTGCCTTACTTTGATCGGGCTCATCTCTCAACTCTCTCGATTCTCACATCGCGCTGCCGCGTAAGTGGATCCGTTGGGTCTCACCCGACATCTACGCCAACTCTCTCTCTCCGAAAAAACGAATGACCGTTCATCCGACTGCTGTTCCGGTTCCGCCGACGATCGTCTGCCTTCCCAGGGACGCGACGCCATTTCGGACGTGCAATTCGCAGCAAGTCGTGCTCGCGGTTCGTCCGTTTGCCCGTGAGCAGCGGTGGCGCAGTTGGTGGAATTTGTGGTCGACCATCGCCGTGCTCGGCTGGGCTCATGGTTGTCCTGTCGTAGCCGAGATCCCGTGGCTGATCCGGCTCCCCTTCAGCATCATGGCGGGGCTGACCATCGTCCGATTCTTCGTCCTCTATCATGACCACCAGCACGGCGCCATTTTGAAAGGATCGAAGCTTGCCGACGTCGTCATGCTGGCGTTCGGCCTAGCCACGCTGAATCCGCCGAGTGTGTGGAAGCGCTCGCATGACCATCACCATGGCAACAATTGCAAGACTTTCGGCGCCAATATCGGCTCGTATCCTTTGGTGACCGTCGAGGCCTACGAGAACGCTTCCGTCTGGCAACGGTTTCGCTATGCCGCCGCACGCCATCCGCTGACGATTGTGCTGGGATACGTCACGATCTTCCTTTTCGGGATGTGCGTGATGCCGCTCGCGGCCAACCCGAAGCGGCATCTCGACGCGGCTTTCTCGATCGCCTGCCATGCGGGAATTCTCCTGTGGCTGGCGTCCGGTAGAATCGAAGACCTCTGGCTCGCCGGGATCATTCCGTTCACGATCAGCTCGGCGGTCGGCGCCTACCTGTTCTTTGCACAGCATAATTTTCCAGGCGCAAGCCTTCGACCGGGTCGTGAGTGGGATTATGTCTATGCGGCTCTGCATTCATCGAGTTACATCCACATGAGCCCGTTGATGCGCTGGTTCACGGGAAATATCGGCTACCACCACGTGCATCACCTGAATCCAAAGATTCCGTTCTATCGGCTGCCAGAGGCGATGCTTGCGATCAAAGAATTGCAGGCCCCAGTGATGACCTCGCTGCGTCCGCGCGACATCGTCGCCTGCTTGCGGCTGAAGCTCTGGGATCCTATCACCGAGCAACACGTTCCCTGGAAACAGGGACGACACGGGCCGCAGGGGGCGCGGCATTCGGAAAAGCCCATTTGCCGCCAGCCATCTGCGGAGATTTGACAGTGAATTTACAAGCAACAATATCAGCCATCGAAGGCGCCTCACGATGCTTAGACTCCTAGGCATATCCGCAGGCATCGCGGTGCAAGTTCTTTTTGTGGTGACCTCGTATTACAACTACATTTTTCTACAGGGATCTTTGCCGCGCGTCGGCCATTGGGCGTTGGCATGGGATGCGCTGCTGGCACTACAATTCGGCGTTGTTCACAGCCTCCTGCTGTTGCCAGCCGTGAGAAAGAAGCTGCAACGATTCATTTCGCCGGCTTTTTACGGATTGTTTTTCTCTACGGCGGCGTGTTTGACGCTTCTGCTCACCATGACGCAGTGGCAAGTCGGCGACTGGGCGATCTGGCAACTGACCGGTTGGCCACGACTTGCTGTGCAGACGTTGTATCTGGCTTGTTGGGGAACTCTGTTTTACAGCCTGTGCTGCTCGGGCTTCGGGTTTCACACGGGCTGGCTTCCCTGGTGGTACTGGGTTCAGCAAAAGCCGATTCCACGCCGCCCCTTCAAGCCGCGCGGTGCTTTTTCACTGATTCGACATCCCGGCTACATGAGCTTTCTCGGCCTTGTGTGGTTCACGCCCGACATGACGGTTGATCGCGCTCTACTTGTCGCCATCTGGACGATTTACATCTTTCTCGGCAGCTATCTAAAGGATCTGCGGATGAGCCATTACCTGGGCAACACTTACCGGGATTATCGAGCCAGAGTTCCCGGCTACCTTCGATTGGTCAGGAGCCGTGAGGTCGCATCATAGTTTCCATTTTTCCCCGACCTGCCGCCTTTCGTCCCGGAGGCCGTATGCGACGGCCAGCCGGTTCCCTTAAGCCCGCTCGCCGAGCGAATCTTCCATTACGAAGAACAACTCCCGCCGCCCGTCGCTCAACTGCTCGTTGAGCGGCTTGACGACATGAAACCGTCAAACACAAGCAGGGCAATCGGCGAAATTTGGAGCAACGCCGCGACGTCCGCCGACGACACGTCGGCGAACGATTGATTCCCGAGTCAATCGGCGATCCAATCATCCGTCGAAGGAGCATGGAGACTCTTCACACCGATGGTCTTCGTAGTCGCAGCGGCCTGGTCGGTCGTCTGGCGTCTAGCGGTGCGTGGCTGCCGCAGGCATGGGTGGCGGTGCGCTCCGGCTGGCCTGCTGCTGGCACTACTCGGGCCGTCCCTGGCCTTCGCGGACATACCGTCGTGGCTGCCCCACTACGATCTGAGCATGCGCCTCAAGGTGGCCGAACACCGCGTCGTCGTCTGTGAGCGGGTCACCTGGACCAACCACGACGCGCGGCCGGCAGCCAATCTCGTCTTCAACGCACATTCTCATTATGCGATCCCCAGCGATCAGCTCGGACTGAACGCCAAAACGCTCGAGATCCTCCGCCTTGCGCCCAGCGACGCGATCGATTTGAACGGCCCACCCCTGCAGGTCCAGAAGGTTTGCCTGGTGAGCGAAGGCGGGGCGAGCGAGGCGGCGTCCCGGGTCGCGCTGCCTTTCCTCTTCCGTCCTGACAACGCCACGGCGCTCGAGATCAGCCTTCCCAGCGACGTCCACCAGGATGAGCACGTGACGGTCGAGCTGACGTTCACGCTGCGACTGCCGCAACGGCAGGGGCGCTGGGGCCAGTGGGAAGGGGTCACGTTCCTGGCGCAGTGGCTCCCCGTGTTGGCCTTCTACGACGATCAAGGCTGGCAACCGACGCCGTTCATCCCGTGGCACCAACCTTTCTTCAACGAGGCGGGCATCTACACCGCCCACATTGTCCTGCCGGCCGTCGAAAAGCTGGCCTGCTCCGGCTCGGTCGTCGGTGAGAAGGACCTTGGCAACGGTTGGCGAGAGGTGGAGGTCTCTGCGGCGGGAGTGAGAGACTTTGCGGTCCTTTCGAGCGCCCGGTTCCAGGAATTCACCGGCCAAGTCGGCTCCGTCTGCATCCACTGCTTTGCGTTTCCCGAGCACGAATTCTACGCCCGGCGAATGCTCCGCATCGTGGCGGAAGCGCTGCCCGTGTATCAGCGGTGGTTCGGTCCCTACGCCTATCCCAATTTCAGCGTCGTCGAGTCGTACTTCGGCTGGAACGGAAACGAGTGCGGCGGCCTCGTCATGATCGACGCGCGCATTTTCGGAATGCCGCACCGGGCCTACAAGTTTGTGGACGAACTCGTCTCCCACGAACTGTGCCACCAGTGGTGGTACAACGTCGTCGGGACCAATGGCTACGCCGAGACGTGGATGGACGAAGGCCTGGCGGTCTATTTCTCCCACCGACTGATGGATTCCAAGTACGGCAAGAACAACACCCTGGTGGCTTTGCCGGGCGGACTGGAATGGCTGCCCAACATCCATCGGGAGGACTACCGATACACGACCATGGTCGGATCGCTCGCCCGCGGCGAGGCCAGCCCCACCGTCCAAGACCTGCCGCGCTTCAAAAACCTCGTCCGGCTGATGGCGATGACTTACGATCGCGGGGGCAAGATCGTCGGCATGATCGAGGACCGTCTCGGCGAGGACGGCTTTTTCGATTTCATGAGCCTGGTTTATGCGAAGTATCAGTACCGCATCCTGCGCGTTGCCGACTTCCAACGGGAATTGGAGGCCTATACGGGCCGATCCTGGCAGGCGTTCTTCGATAACTGGCTCTACGGCAAGGGGATGACCGACTGGAGTGTCGAGAAAGTGAACGTGGAAGAATGGTCGCAGACCAGCGGCCGATGGCAGGCACAGAGTTGGCTTCCTTTCCATTTCGATCGCAACTTGCTCGCCGCCGTGAAGGGCGAGCCGGCCGCCAGCCCGCCACGCTGCCGCGTGACCGTCCTGTTGCACCAGAAGGGAGAGTACATGGAGCAGACGGTCGTCGGCTTCTCCCTGGATGGCAGTCAAAACTATCAGGTACGCGTCCCTGTGCTGCCCCAAGTCCCCGTGTTGCAGCTCGAGGACCCGCCGGCCCGGGTTGAAATGCTGCCCGGCAACCGCGTCCGCGTGGAGGTCGAGCTGCCGTGCGAGCCGACGCAGGTGACTGTCGATCCCGACGAGGTCCTGCTCGATCGCAACCCGACGAACAACAACTGGAAGGCGCGCGTCCGCTGGCGGCCGACGCCCCTGTACACCCAACTCGAAGAGGTCGACCTCACGAACGCCTACGACCGCTGGAACATCATCTTCGGCCCGTGGGTGTTTGATTCGACCTACACCGATCCGTGGTACACGCGGTCTCCGATGGCGGGACTGCGGGCGGGAGCCTATCGGACACAGGATTTCAGTGGCGGCGCCTACGTGGCCTACCGCAGCAACGATCGCAATGTGGTGGCCGGTGTCGATGCCTTGTGGGACCACGTCCTCTGGCCCGAACGCGCAGGTCGGACTGAATATCGAGCGGAGCCTGACCACGTGGGTAGGCGAGGGAGACGAGCGGGCCAGCCGAGCCGTCCTTTTCGAACGCTACGTCATGCTGCCGGGAAGCAGTTTTTATCTGCCGCCGTTCGAGTATGTCGAGACGTTCGAGGCCGTCCAGAGCAATCCGCTGCCGGAGCCGAGCACGCCTTCACCGGGCGCGATCCCGTTTCATCAGCAGACCCTCGCCGGACTGCATTACCACATGGACCTCTTGACGCCGTACTGGAATCCGGAGGCGGGCATGGCTCTGGACACCACCTATGCGGAGGGTTTGCCGCTCTTGGGCGAACACCGGTCCTTTCAAGAGGCTTATGCCCAGATGTCGTTCGTGAAAACCTTGCGAGACGTGTTGGGCGTCAGTGAGAAGACGCCGTTCCTCCGCTGGCTGGGCGATTCGCGGCTGGCGGCCCGGCTGTATGCCGCGGAGGCGATCCAGGATGATGCCCAGATCTTCACGCTCGGCGGGGGCGAACTGTTTCGCGGCTACGACGCGAACCAGCGGCAAGGCAGCATGGTTTGGATCGGAAGCGTGGAATGGCGAGTCCCCTTGATCCAGCGGGTCGATTGGGACGTGCTCGATCACGTGGTGGGATTGCGAAACGTCTACGGCGCGCCCTTCTACGACGTGGGCGACGCCTATATCAGCGGCAAAGAGACAGGCCCCGTGGCCCACGCCGTCGGCGTGGGCCTTCGCATCGACGTCGCCTGGTTCAGCTTGATCGAGCGGACGATCTTGCGCTTCGACGTGGCAAAAACCGTCAACGACGACACGCCGATGCAATTCTGGTTTGGGTTGGACCATCCGTTCTAGGAGCCGTTTGTCCGTCAGGACGTGTGATCCACACGCAAAACGCACCCAATTGTCGGGCTCGTTCGGCACGTTACAAATCGCTCAATTTCGGACAGTTTTTTGGGGTTTTTTGGGCGCAAAAAAAGCGGAACGGGAGGCCCAAAATCAGGCCGCCGGATTCACGACTTGACGCCCTTCCTACAATATTTAAAACAGAGTTGATCGGCGCGCTTCCAACCCCAAACGCGCGTGGTATGAATCACCCCGCCCAAGCTTCGGACACGGCTTCGGACACGGCCTCGACACGGCCTCGACGCGTCCCGCCAGGCTCGCGACCAGGGCGATGAGTTTGCGTTCGACCGTTCTTGTGCCATTCCGTCATGCGGAAGCCGGCAGGTGGTCCATGAAGGATGAGCGGACGGCGCTCCGCAAGACGTTCCGTTCCAGGCAACGGCCGGTCATGCGGTACCTGATCGCGGCGGGGCTGCTCTTGGCGGTCGTGGCCGCCGGCGTCTCGTGGACGATCACCGACATCCACCGGGCCGAGTACAGCCCCAACGCCAGGCTGATCCGCACGCAGCTCGAAGAGTCGATCCGGGAGGCCTACGACCGGGAGACGGCGGAGGCAGGCAAGCTGCGCGACGGGAAGGAGCGGCAGAAAGCCTTGCGCGACGCCGCGCAGGCCCGCGATCAAAGGCTTGCCGAGGGTGATGATTTCATCCGCTCGATCACGTTGACGATCGTCAGGGGCCAGGCCTCCCCCGAGCTTCTCGAATTGGCGCGCATCCTCGAGGAACAGGGGGTCAAGGCGGCCCTGGACTATTTGTCGAGCCAGGAATCGCGGCTACTCGACCAGACAAGCCAATTGGCGCAATGCACCAAGGACAGGTCGACTCCACGCTCGGCCTGCTGTTGGAAGGAGTCCGCCTGTACCGCGACCGGGGCGATCTGGCGGAGGCAGAGCGCTTGTGCGACAAGCTGCTGGCCGCCGACCCCGACTCGTCCGCAGCTCTTGACGAGCGCGTCTGGACAATGATCGCCAGCGGCCATCGGGCGCTTCGCAACGAAGAACTGGATACCGCGCGGCAGCGGTTCGAATCGGCGCGGTCCTGTGCCGAGCACCTCCGACAAATCGAACAAGACAACGAGTACACGAACCGTTGGCAGCGAGATTCGTCGGCCGCGTACAACGGACTGGGGAACGTCAGTTGGAAGGGCGGCCGGTTGGACGCGGCGCGCGAGTTCTATCAGCGGGGCGTCGACATCGCCAAGGATTCCGCCGGCTGGCGACTCCGCCGACTTCGACACGAAGAGCAATCTTTGGTCCGTATCCTGCAGAGTGGGGGCCGTGCGTCGAGACGTCGATATGGTTGCGCACGCGGCCGAGGAGCTGCGCAACCTCGAACCAAAGACGCCGGAGAATCTTTACGCCGCCGCCTGCGGCTACGGGGTGTGCGCCAAGCTGGCGGCCGGCTGGCCCGGCCAGGGGCCGTTTCCGCCTCCCAAAGGCACCGCCGACGCGAAAGCCCCGGATGTGACGCGCGAGCAGAACGATCTCCGCACCGCGATCAACCTGCTTCAGGCCGCGGTGCAGGCCGGCTTCAAGGACGTTGCTTGGATGCGGGAAGACCCCGACCTGGCCGCACTCCGCGACCTGCCGGAGTTCAAGAAACTCCTGACCGCGTCCGACACCCGGCGGCGATCTGGAAACAAACCGCTTGTTTCGCCGGCCTGGCCGTGAGATAGTGAATTCCCGAGGCGGCTCGCGGAGGCGGGGGCGATTGGCGCGTCCGCCAGTCCGCGGGCGCAAGCCGGCAGGGGGGGCCATGAGCGACAAGCCGCGCGTCTTTGTTTCGGCCGTCTCGTCCGAGTTCGGGCAGACGCGGCAGGACGTGGCCAACATCCTCACGCGGCTCGGTTTCGAGCCGGTGCTGCAAGACGTCTTCGGCACCGAACCCGGCGACCTGCGGCAGATGCTGCGCGAAAAAATCGACGCCTGCGACGGATTGATCCAAATCGTGGGACAGGCCTACGGCTTTGAGCCGCCCTTGCCCGATGAAGAGTTCGGCCGGGTCTCCTACACGCAGTTCGAGTATCTCTACGCGCGGCAGAAGGGCAAAAAGACCTGGCTGATCCTGACGCGGCCCGGCTTTGCGGGCGAATCGGCTGCGGACCGGCTCGACCTGCCCTCCCAGCCGGACCATCCCGATCCCGAGGGCTACCGGGCCGAACGCCGGGCCTTGCAGGCGCACTATCGCGAGCGGCTGCAAAAGGGGAGCGACGTCTGGTACGACGCGGCCGACAAAACCGAATTGGCGCTCAACGTCGAGCGGCTGAAGGACGAGCTGGCGGCGCTCCGCAAGGCGTTTCGTTCCTGGCAGCGATCGGTGACGCGATATCTTGTCGCGGCGATTCTCTTGCTGGCGGTCGTGGGCGGGGGTGTCTCGTGGATGCTCATCCGGCTGCACAAGGACGACCCGGTCGCCAAGGCGCTGGCCGCATTCAGCCCCGAGCTGATCCGCGCGCAGCTCGAAAAGTCGATCCGGGGGGCCTACGACCGGGACGCGGCGGAGGCGGGCAAGCTTCACGATTGGAAAGAGCGGCAGAAAGCCCTCAAGGAGGCCGAGCAGGCCCGCGATCAAAAGCTGGCCCAGCTCGACGAGTTCCTCGGGTCGATCACGCGGACGATCGCGTCGGGGCAGGCCTCGCCCGAGTTTCTGGAACTGTCGCGGATTCTGCAGGAACAGGGGGTCAATGCGGCCCTGGACTATTTGTCGAACCAGGAATCACGCTTGCTCGAGCAGGCAAACCAATTGACGGCGATGCACCAACAGCAAGTCCGCCGCAAGCTGGCCCCGCTTTTGGAAGGGGCGCGCATGCACCGGAACCGGGGCGATCTGGCGGTGGCCGAGCGGATGTGCGAGGAGGTGCTCAAGGTCGATCCCGACTGGCCCAAGGCCCGCGACGAGCACGTCTGGACGATGATAGCGCGCGGCGACCGCGCGCTCCGCTACGAAAGTCTGACGGTCGCGCGGCAGCGGTTCGAATCGGCGCGGACCTCGGCCGAGCGCCTGGTGCAGCTCGAGCCGGTCAACCCCGCCTGGCAGCGCGATCTGTCGATCTCGTACGAGAAGCTGGGTGACGTGAGCCGGCAGGCCGGCCGGCTGGAGGCGGCGCGCGAGTTCTACCAGCAGGATCTCGACATCGCCAAGAAGCTGGCGGCCGCCGACCCCGCCAATGCCGAGGCGCAACGCGATCTGTCGGTCTCGTACGAGAGGCTGGGGGACGTGAGCCAGCAGGCCGGCCGGTTGGACGCGGCGCGCGGGTTCCACCAGCAGGGCCTCGACATCGCCGAAGAAGCTGGCGGCCGCCGACTCCGCCAATGCCCAGGCGCAGCGCGATCTGTCGATCTCGTACGAGAAGCTGGGTGACGTGAGCCAGCAGGCCGGCCGGTTGGACGCGGCGCGCGAGTTCTACCAGCAATATCTCGACATCGCCAAGAAGCTGGCGGCTGCCGACCCCGCCAATGCCCAGGCGCAGGCGATCTGTCGGTCTCGTACGAGAGGCTGGGGGACGTGAGCCAGCAGGCCGGCCGGTTGGACGCAGCGCGCGAGTTCTACCAGCAGGGCCTCGACATCGCCAAGAAGCTGGCGGCCGCCGACCCCGCCAATGCCCAGGCGCAGCGCGATCTGTCGGTCTCGTACGAGAGGCTGGGGGACGTGAGCCAGCAGGCCGGCCGGTTGGACGCGGCGCGCGAGTTCTACCAGCAGGGCCTCGACATCCGGAAGAAGCTGGCGGCCGCCGACCCCGCCAATGCCCAGGCGCAGCGCGATCTGTCGGTCTCATGCAACAAGCTGGGGGACGTGAGCCAGCAGGCCGGCCGGTTGGACGCGGCGCGCGAGTTTTACCAGCAGGGCCTCGACATCCGGAAGAGGCTGGCGGCCGCCGACCCCGCCAATGCCCAGGCGCAGCGCGATCTGTCGATCTCATACAACAATCTGGGTGACGTGAGCCAGCAGGCCGGCCGGTTGGACGCGGCGCGCGCGCTCTACCAGCAGGGCCTCGACATCCGGAAGAAGCTGGCGGCCGCCGACCCCGCCAATGCCCAGGCGCAGCGCGATCTCTCGGTCTCGTACAACAAGCTGGGGGACGTGAGTCAGCAGACCGGCCGGTTGGACGCGGCGCGCGAGTTCTACCAGCAGGGCCTCGACATCTTCAAGAAGCTGGCGGCCGCCGACCCCGCCGATGCCCAGGCGCAGCGCGATCTGTCGATCTCGTACAACAATCTGGGGAACGTGAGCCGGCAGGCCGGCCGGTTGGACGCGGCGCACGAGTTCTACCAGCAGGGCCTCGACATCCGGAAGAAGCTGGCGGCCGCCGACCCCGCCGATGCCCAGGCGCAGCGCGATCTGTCGATCTCGTATAACAAGCTGGGGGACGTGAGCCAGCAGGCCGGCCAGTTGGACGCGGCGCGCGCTCTCTACCAGCAGAGCCTCGACATCCGGAAGAAGCTGGCGGCCACCGACCCCGCCGATTTCCAGGCGCAGAGCGATCTTTGGGTCTCATGCATCAAGCTGGCGGCCGCGCGACGAGAGATCGATCGGGTCGCACAGGCGGCGGAGGCGCTCGGCAACCTCGAACCCAAGACGCCGGCAAATCTTTACAACGCCGCCTGCGGTTACGGGCTATGCGCAAGCTGGCGGCCGGCTGGCCCGGCCAGGGGCCGTTTCCTCCTCCAAAGGGCGCCCCCAACCCGACAGCGCGCGGCCCAAAGGCCCCGGATCCGAAGAGCGAACAGAAATATATCCACGCTGCGCTCGACCTGCTCCAGGCCGCGGTGAAGGCCGGCTACAAGAACTTTTCCTGGATCCAGCAAGACCCCGACCTGGCCGCACTCCGCGACCTGCCGGAGTTCAAGAAACTCCTGACCGCGGCCGACCCCGCGGCCGCTGAGGTCAGAGCCTCCCCAAGTCCGGAATTCGACAACCAGGGCGCAACCTACGCGTTGGCATTGTCGCGCCCTGTCAGGGCCTTTGTCGATTCGCGCCTTTCGACAACCCGGGGCTGCGCAAAGCCTCCGCCCCGGGCTATAGAATCAGGCCCCTACAGGGCCGAGAACCTCGCGTGTCGGCCACGTCGCGTCCTGAGAAGGCCCCGATTTCCACGGCGCGTCGGTCTGGGAATCGATCCGTGCCCGCGTCCGACCGTCATTTGCCCAGCCCCAAGGGGGCGCGATCCTATAGCCCAGGTCGCAGCGCAGCGAGGCCTGGGAATCCGGGGCCGCCAATGGCCCACACCGTCGATTTGTCCGAAGCCCCAACGGGGCGTGACAATGGGCGGGCGAGAAAATGGGCGTCCGGAATCCGACAACCCGGGCGCAACCGACGCGTTGGCATTGTCGCGCCCTGTCAGGCAACGCAGTGAAGGATTTTTGTTCGCGAAAAGACGCGTTTTGTAGGGGGGGACAAGCTCGCAAAGCGATGCCGGCCCACCACAACCGCGCGGTCAGCGAGCTGCAACGGTGGGCCGGCGGCCGCAGAGCCGGCCTTGTCCCACCCTACCTCGGACGGCGCGCAATTTGAAAATCCTTCACGGCGTTGCCTGTCAGGGCTTTGTCGATTCGCGCCTTCGACAACCCGGGGCTGCGCTCCGCTTCGCCCCTGGGCTTTAGAATCAGGCCCCTACAGGGCCGAGAACGTCGCGTGTCCGCCACGTCGCGTCCTGAGAAGGCCCCGATTTCCACGGCGCGTCGGTCTGGGAATCGATCCGTGCCCGCCTCCGACCGTCATCTCCCCAGCCCCAAGGGGGCGCGATCCTATAGCCCAGGTCGCAGCGCAGCGCAGGCCTGGGATCCGGGGCCGCCAATGGCCCACACCGTCGATTTGTCCGAAGCCCCAACGGGGCGTGACAATGTGCGGGCGGAATTTGACAACCCGGCCGCAACCGACGCGTTGGCATTGTCGCGCCCTGTCAGGGCTTTTGTGGGTTCGCGCGTTCGACAACCCGGGGCTGCGCAAAGCCTCCGCCCCGGGCTTTAGAATCAGGCCCCGACAGGGCCGAGAACCTCGCGTGTCGGCCACGTCGCGCCCTGAGAGGGCCGCGGTTGCCACGGCGCGTCGGTCTGGGAATCGATCCGTGCCCACGTCCGACCGTCATCTCCCCATCTCCCCAGCCCCAACGGGGCGCGATCCTATAGCCCAGGTCGCAGCGCAGCGCAGGCCTGGGATCCGGGGCCCGCAATGGCCCACACCGTCGATTTATCCGCAGCCCCAACGGGGCGTGACAATGGGCGGGCGAGACAATGGGCGTCCGGAATCCGACGACCCGGGCGCAACCGACGCGTTGACATTGTCGCGCCCTGTCAGGGCGGAGCAAACGCCAAGTTGCCGAGATGCGGCTTGCCGTTCAGAACACGAGCCAGGGGCCGGGGTTCTCGATTGCGTTCCGCAACGCGGCCAGGAAGCGGGCGGCGGGGGCGCCGTCGACGATGCGGTGGTCGAAGGTCAGGCTGAGGGTGATCGTGTCACGCGGGACGATCTGGTCGCCAACGACCACCGGACGACGATCGATGCGCCCCAGGCCGAGGATCGCGCATTGCGGGACGTTGATGATTGGCGTGAAGGCGTCGATGCCGAAAGCGCCAGATTGCTGATCGTGAACGTTCCCCCGGTGAGTTCCTGCGGCTTCAACTGCGAGGCGTGGGCGCGGAGCTGCAAGTCGTGCGTCCGGGCGGCGATTTCGCGAAGCCCCAAGCTCGGCACGTCGCAGACCACCGGCGCCGAGAAGACCAGCCGGCGTGTCGACGGCAACGGCAATGTGGATGCCCTCCGGCGAAACGATTTGGCCGTCGATCCACTGCCGATTGAGCGCCGCGTGTTCCTGCAAAGCCCGGGCGGCCAGCTTGACCATGATATCGGTGTAGCCGGGGACAAGCTCGCCGGGCGATTGGGCGGTCGCCTTGAACTGGGCACGGAGGCTGGCGAGATTGGTTGCGTCGGCGGTGGTCGTCAGGGTGACGGGGGCCGTCGCCTGCGCGCCCTCGAACATGCGGGCGGCAATCGTGCGGCGGATTGACGGCTGGGCGGGGCCTCCCGCGGACGCGTCGACCGGCTCGGCAACCCTTCGGCCACGACGGCCTGTCCTCTGCTGCCGGGCCGCCTCGGTCCGAACGTCGCGTTCGCGGATGCGGCCGCTGCGGCCCGTTCCCGGGATCGTTTTCCAGTCGACGCCAAGCTCCGCCGCCACGCGGGCGGCACGCGGCGACACGCGCGGCCGTTTCGCCCGTGGGTGACTGGCCGCCGCCGCCGCCGCCGTTACAGGTTCTGACGACTCCCCGCGCCGCTCTCTGCCAATCGGAACGGGACAATCCTGTTCCCCAGGCAGCCCGACTGATCCAGACTTGGCAGCCTCGGTTTCCAGCCCCCGCACCTCGTCGGAAACCGCCGGCCAGACGGCCGTCGTGTCAATCATTGTCGTGTCGGGCATTGTCGTGTCGGGCGCCGTGGCGGGCGTCGTATTAAACGTCTCGGCCTCTTCCGGTTCGACCAGAAAGGCGAGCGTGGTTCCCACCTTGACCGTCTCGCCGTTCTCCGGGGCCTTGGGCGCGATGCGGAGAATGCCCGAGCCGATCGCTTCGACCTCTTGAATCGCCTTGTCACCTTCGATCGCAAACAGCGGCTCGCCGGCCTGGACGGTTTGGCCCTCGCGCTTGAGCCATTCGATGAAGGTCCCCTCCTCCATGCTCCAACCGAGCCGCGGCACTTTGATTTCGATCGCCATGGCGGTCCCCTCACTCGTCGACGAGATCGCGAGATGGCGCGGGCGATCTGCTCCGCGTCCGGAACGACGGCGGCCTCCAGCGGCGGGCTGTAGGGGGTCGGCGTGTGGACGCCGTTGAGCCGCCGGATCGGCGCGTCCAGATCGTCGAATCCGCTATCGGCGATTTGAGCGGCGATCTCGGCGCCGATCCCGAACGGCCCGAAGGCCTCGTCGACGATCAGGAGACGGCCCGTTTTGGCCACCGATTGGCGGATCGTTTCGACGTCGAGCGGGGCGACCGTCCGCGGGTCGATCAACTCGACGGAGATCCCCTCGGCCGCCAGCTCCTCCGCGACCTTGAGCGTTCGCCGTGCCATCAAGGCCAGGGCGACGACGGTCACGTCGCTTCCGGGTCGGACGACGGCCGCCTTGCCGAATTCGATCTCGTAATCGTCCTCGGGGACGTGCTCCTTCGTCGTCAACAACTCGCGATGCTCGAGGAACATGACCGGGTCGTTCGATCGCAGGGCCCGGTGGAGCAGGCCCTTGGCGTCGTACGGCGTCGAGGGAACCACGACCCGCAAACCGGGGAAATGGGCAAACAGGGGATAATAGTTGCCCGAATGGTGCGTCGCCGCCGAATGGCCGATGCCGACGCAGCCGCGCAGCAGGATGGGCATTTTGATCCGCCCGCTGCTCATGTACTGCATCTTGGCGATCTGGTTCAGGATCTCGCCGAGCGAATCGAGGATGAAGTCGGCAAACATGAAGTCGATGACGGGGCGGGCGCCGACCATTGCCGCGCCGCCCCCCAAGCCGACGAAGCCGCGTTCGCAGATCGGCGTGTCGCACAGCCGGTCGGCCCCGAAGCGGTCGTAACAGGCCGAACGTCGTGCGGAAGTTGCCCCCCCGTTTGCCGATCCCTTCGCCCATCACGAAGATCGCCGGGTTCTGTCTCCATCTCGAAGGTGAGGGCTTCGAGGGTCGCCTGCATCCAAGTCGCTTCGCGGGCCGGTTTTCCGGCCGTCGACCGGTCTGCCGGTTCGCTGCGGGCGGCGCGAGCCGGTGCGTGACGCGCGAGCGTTCGGACTCGCCGGCTCCTCGCTGATAGACGTGGGCTGACGGCCGTGCTGGCGTTCGGCCAGGGGCTCGAGTCGGCAAAGGCGATCGCTTCGCGCACGATGTCGGCCACTTCGCCGTCGATGGCATCGAGCTCGGCGGCCGCTGGCCAGCGCCTTCGTTCAAAAGTGTCGAGCGAAACTGGGCGATCGGGCAACGGGCCTTCCAGCCGTCGACTTCGTCCCGCGTGCGGTAGCCGAAGTCGCCCATTCCCTCGGCATGCGGCCGCGTCCGATAGGTTTTGCACTCGATCAGCGTCGGCCCGAAGCCCGAGCGGGCCCGTTCGACCGCTTCCCGAGCCGTTTCAAAGACGGCCGAGACGTCGTTGCCGTCGACCTCGACCCCGGCATGCCGTAGCTTGCCGCGCGGCCGGCGACGCTGGGGTTTCCGCTGGAATAGCTGAAGGGGACCTCGGTGGCGTACTGATTGTTTTCGCAAACGAACAAGACGGGCAGGTTCCAGATGGCGGCCATGTTGAGCCCCTCGTGGAAGGCCCCGTTGTTGACCGCCCCGTCGCCGAAAAAGGCGACGGCCACGCGGTCGCTTTTGAGGATTTTGAAGCCGTAACCGCCGCCGGCGGCCTGCAGGATAGAGGGGCCGACGATTCCGCTGGTCCCCATCAGGCCGATTTCGGGGGCGAACAGGTGCATGCTTCCCGCCGCGGCCGCGGGAGCAGCCGGTCGCCCGTCCGAAAAGCTCGGCGGCAAGCTCGCGGGGGGCCAGACCCTTGGCCAAGGCGTGCCCGTGACCGCGGTGGGTGCTGAAGACGACGTCGTCGGCGTGCAGATGGCCGCAAACCCCGGTCGCGACCGCCTCTTGGCCGACGTAGGTGTGGCAGGCCCCGTGAATCAGGCCCCGCTGATGGCAGCGGGCCAGCTCCTCCTCGCACTGTCGGATGGTCTGCATCGTGCGATAGAGACGCAGAAGGGTCTCTTTCGAGGGGCCGACTTTGATCGTGCTGGCCATGCGACCTGCCAATCGACGCGAGGGCGAATTGCCGGGACGGGCGGCAAATCGCGCGCCGAGAATTGGTTTTCTTGCAGGATACTCCGGCCGACGGGGCTGCGCAAGGGTCCCCGATCAAGAATCCGGCGGCTCGCAGGACTCGAAGCGGAACGGAACTCCGGCGGTGCAGGCGACCGGGCTTAGTGCTGCGAGCACTTCGGTCACGCGATGAACGCCTCGTATTTGCCGATGGTTTCCGCCACGGGACCGCTGCACGTGGATGGGATGCCCTATCCGTGCCGCAGCAGACGCCGGCGGCGAGCACGTTCCGAACGGTAAAGGACGCGTTCGCCGTCCTCGGCCTCGACGAAGAAAGTGCCGGCCAGCAGGCGGTAAAAGAAGAGGATCAAGAACGAGCCACCCGTTCCCGCTCCAAAGCCGGCCGTGCTGATCGGCATAATGCGATATCCGTGGCAGAAGAAAGGCAATGCACGCCACAGCCGAGCACGGAGCCGACGATCCCCATCAGCATTGTTCCCAAGGCACCGCCGGGATCGCGCCCGGGCATGATCGCCTTTGCCGCCAGGCCGACGAGCGTTCCGAACCCGACCCACATCAGAACTTCATGGGCCGCGTCCTGAAGAATGACCGTGATTTGAGGATCGGCCGGCATGGAGCACCTGGGGAACGCACCGGGGGCATGACAGAATCGCACGATTCGTTATCGTCCACGCAAGACGCGGCCCTGAAAACAGTTTTCCATTCCGCCCGAACCCGAGTTGTGGCGATCGCTCTCCCTGCTGCAGACGCAGCTCTGTCTGAAAAATGGGGAGACTGCACAGGATCTGATAAATGAAAAAGCCGATGGCGAGCACGTCAGACGTGCTCGCCATCGGCGGTTAGGCAGGCCAGTGTTGGCTGCCGGGAAGATCTTACTGCTGCCGGTGCTGCTGGCAGTACGGGCAGTAATTGCGGCGCCTGGCATCTGGGTGGTGCCGGGGCTGGCATTTACGAAGGCCGTGAGGACCTGGTCCCACATTTGACCGTACAGCGCGGCGCTGGTCTGGTAGACCTGCGTCGCCTGCTGGTTGTCGATGATGCTCACCATGGGAAGCTGGGGGGAGCCGAAAAGGGCGTAAACTTTCTGCCCGTGGGGGGTCGTGGTGTCGATGACGGCGACGACGTAATTCTGGAGCAGATTCGCGTCGTTCGCGGGTCTTCTCGACGTCTGCATCGAGATCAACGATGTCTTGGAGCTCTTTCCGGGATTGAGGATGACCAGCATAGGACGCCGCATCCTTTGGGCGGCGTGATAAGCCTGAGTGTAACTGTGGTAGGTTGCCGGAGCGGTTTGCGCCTCCGTGGGCGCGGCGTTCGTCGCCGCAGCCATGTTCTCATTCACAGCAGCGCCAGCAAATAACAAGAGGGCGAATCCAACGGACATGACTCTTCCTTTCTTCATCCGTTCAAAAATTGGGTCGCAGGAGAACTACCAAGTTTCGACCTGGCCCTTGCCGACGACCCCCTTCGCAAGGTTCCCATGGTGTTGGAATCCGCAAGCGCCCACACAAGCGCCACAGGGCGTAAATTTCGGGCCATTCTAGCCACAACTCCCATTTGTTCTATATTTACATTTTTCGGATTTTTGCAGACATTGCTGCCAGCCGGTTGACAAGCGAAGTCGCTGCTGGCCCTACCTCCGGAGGCACCTCCGAGTATCATGCCGTGTCGGGCGTGCTTCTTTTGGGACGCAGCTTTCCGGCTGCGGATCGTCGAGCGAACACGGGGGTCAATCGGATGGGCCGGCGACGACGAACGGCGCTGTTGATGGTGGGTGTCCTTTGGGTCACCGGCGCGTTGGCCGCGGATCCCATCCATCTGAAGGGCCTCGGACAGCCGGTCGATGTCTTTTTCGACGACCACGGCATTCCGCACATCTACGCTCAGAGCTGGCCGGACGCCGCCCGTGCCTTGGGTTACCTTCATGCGCGGGACCGCCTGTGGCAAATGGACCTCTTCCGCCGGCAGGCTTTGGGAGAACTGGCCGAGGTCTTGGGGCCGGGGCAAGTCGAATCGGACATCCTGATGCGTCAACTCGGCGTCCGAGCCGGCTGCGAGGCGCTGTGGAACTCTAAGTCCATCCCCGACGAGATGCGGGCCGAGCTGGTCGCCTACGCCGAAGGCGTCAACGCCTATCGAAGCCAGGTGGGCGACAAGGGTCTGCCCGCCTTTTTCAAATTGTTGGACTACAAACCGGAGCCCTGGTCCCCCGTCGATACGCTCGCCTTCTCCAAGTACATGGGGTGGGATCAGGCTGGGACAATGGACGATTTGTGGTTCGGTGCAATTGTGGAGAAGCTGGGCATTTCGGCCGTCGAGGAGTTGTGGCCGCTCGAGCGACCGTACGAAGTGCCCACGGTGAAGCGGCAGGCCAACCGCGGCAGGCTGCCGGCGGCGGCCGCGCTTGTTCCCCGGCCGGGAGAGGGGGCCATCTATCTGGCCGCCTTCGAGCGGCTGAGCGGGGCAGGGTGGCTGGGTCGGGGGATCAGTTTCGGCAGCAACAACTGGGTCGTCGATGGAACGAAGACGGTCTCCGGCAAGCCGATCCTGTGCAGCGACCCGCACCTCGGATTCCATCTCCCGGCGATTTGGTACACGTGCCACCTGTCGGTCAAAGGGGAAAACCTTGCCGGCGTAACTTTCCCGGTCGGACCGGGCATCGTCATCGGCCATAACGATCGCATCGCGTGGGGCATCACCAACATGCAGGCCGACGCGGTCGATTTCTACGTGGAGACGATCGACCCGCACGATGAGTATAAATACCTACATCGCGGGACGTGGAAATCGCTGGACCGCACGACGGAAGAGGTAAAAGTGCGCGGACAGTCGCCGCGCCAAGTGCACATCGATCGGACCGTGCATGGCCCAATCGTGAACCGCGAAGGCCGGACAATCTCGATGGCCTGGACCGGTTTGGGCCCGACGACCGACCCGGTCGCCCTGTGGCGGATTTCGCACTCCCGCAATTTGAAGGAGTTTTTGTCCGCCTGCGACCTCTTGATCTGTCCCTGCCTGAACCTCGCCTACGCCGATATCGACGGAAATATCGCCATCAATCCGTGCGGCTCGCTTCCGCTGCGTTTGCGGGGGCAGGGGCGAATTCCGATGGACGGGGCCTCCGGCGACAACGACTGGGCCGGCATGATCCCGCGCCGCGAGCTTCCGCTGGCTGTGAATCCCCCCGAGCACTATGTCGCCTCGGCCAATGGCCGGCCATCCCCCCTGGGCTTCCCGCACTACCTCGGCTGGATGTGGGACGTCAGTTATCGCACCCGGCGGATCAACGAGCTCTTGGCGCACGCCGACCGGCTGACGGCCGACTCGATGAAAGTCCTGCAGAACGACACGTACGACAAGGCGGCCGAACGGTTCTTGCCCGTCTTTCTGTCCGCCGTTCACGCCGACCAATTCAACGATCCAGCCGCACGGCACGCATTCAAGGAGTTGGAAGCTTGGAAATACGTGGCCGACACCGCCTCGGCGGCGCCGGTTCTTTGGCTGCGGTGGCTCCACTTTTATCGCGACGGGGTGTGGCAGGACGAATGGACCACTCGCGGCATCAAGCAGCCAGGCGGGTCGTGGGGCTTTTCGGATACCAACGGACGCGAGCCGATGCTCGAAGTGCTGGAGTATCTTACGCGGGAGTTCCCCAACTCGCCCTGGTTCGACGACCGCACGACGCCCCAGCGCGAGACGCGGGACGACATCATCCGCCGGTCGTTCCAGCAGATGGTGGCCTCGGTCAAAAAAGAATTCGGCGAGGACCCGTCCGGTTGGCGGTGGGGCAGAATAAACCGGCTCAAGATTGACTCGCTCAGCGGGATCGGCGCGCTGGGGCGTTCCGGGACGCCCGTGCCTGGGACCCCTTTCACGCTCAATCCCGGCAGCGATGTCGGGACCGTGCGAGGGGGGGCATCGTGGCGGATGATCGTCGATCTGGCTGATCCGCATCACAGCCTGGGAGTTTATCCCGGGGGCCAATCGGGGGATTCTCAAAATCCACACTATGACGACCAGATCGCCGTGTGGGCCGCTGGCCGCTACCTTCCGCTTAACGCCATTTCAAACGCGCAGAAGCTGCCGCAGGAGACGCTCAAGAACAAAGTGACGTTCGTCGGTCCCTAACAGACCGCCCGCGTCTCTTTCGAGCTCCCCACGTTGGCGATGTGCAGACGATGCCACTGCGTTCCCTAACTCATTATTTCGCAGCGTCTTGTGTCCGTGACACAAAGATGACAATACCGTGACCGCTTGCTGACACGTTGCCGTTGCTCTTCCGATAAAGTTCGGCATAGAAGGGCCGCCTCTGTGGCCGATAGATGCAACGAACTTGGAGAGCCGGATGGCAACTACTGAATTGATCGCTCCTGCGAAACATCGGCGAGCCAAAAGACGGCGGTCTCGAAATCAGCCCCAGGAGAATCGGCCTGCCGTCGACCGCGCGGTCGAATCACAAGAAATCTATGATTGGTTCAATCCCAATCAGCTCAATTGGAAGAACGTCGATTGGATCGTGGTCGTCTGGATGGCGGCGATCCATCTGGGGTGCCTGGCGGCGCCGTTCTTCTTCACTTGGAACGCGCTCGGCCTGGCGTTTGTCATGTACTGGCTGACTTCGAGCGTCGGCGTCTGCCTGGGATACCATCGATACTTGACGCACAAGTCGTTCAAGCTGACCAAACCGGCGGAGTTCGGCGTCCTGCTCTGCTCCGTGGCGTCCGGGGAAGGCTCGCCGCTGATGTGGACGGCAACGCATCGACTGCACCATCAGAGATCGGACCAAGAAGGGGATCCGCATTCGCCGCTCGAGGGTAAGTGGTGGTCGCACATGGCGTGGCTGTTCGTCAACCACTCGGCCGAACAGCGGGCCCTTCTCTATCGCCGCTACGTCCCCGACCTGGTCGATCGACCCTTGTTGAAGTTCTTTGAGAAGACCTATGGCGTGTGGCTACTGGCCATCGGCGTCTCCCTCCTGGCGATCGGCGGCCTGCCGGCCCTGTTGTGGGCCATGTGTGTCCGGATGGTGGTCGCTTACCACAGCACGTGGTTCGTCAACTCGGCGACCCATCTGTGGGGCTATCGCAATTACGACACGCGTGACGAATCCCGCAACCTCTGGTGGGTCGCGCTGTTGGCCTTCGGCGAAGGTTGGCACAACAACCATCACGCCCACCCAAGCGCTGCCCGCGCGGGCCATCAGTGGTGGGAGATCGACATGACCTGGTGGGTCATCCGCGGGCTGCAAGCCGTCGGACTGGCGAGCGACGTCCACGACCGGATTCCGCTGCACGAAGAGCAACAGGCGGCCGCGAGCGTCTGACCGCTTTTGGCCCCAGCTTTTGGCCCCAGCAGGGCCATCTTTGGGCGCCATCAGGTTTGGGCTCCATCCGGGCCATCGAGAACAGCCCAGCACTTGAACGCGCGCTTCGCCACTCCGGAGTGGCTCACGGAGGCTCTGTCGGTCCCGAAGGGAGCGCCATCTGCCTTTTGTTGCTCGGCAGGCTTTGGTGCAACTGCGCCGCGTGGCTCCGCCCGCGGCACGCGAAGCGTGTCTGATCTTCACTCGCCACTCGCCACTCACCACTCGTCACTCGTCACTCGCCACTCGTCACTCGCCACTCGTCACTCGCCACTCGTCACTCGCCACTCGTCACTCGCCACTCGTCACTCGCCACTCGCCACTCATAACTCCGCAAGAACCGGACGCACGGGAATTGACGGAGCGCTCGCGTCCGATAGGATGGGTCCAATTCAGCCACGCCGGACTCCGGGCGCCAGACAGTCAAAAGGTGGGGACTTTGGCCCGCCAGTGTCCTCGTGCATGCGAAGTCCAAACGCCAGAGGGTCGAACCATTTTCGCTTACGATGAGGTCCGTCCAATCGCCGCCGATGCTCCTCCGACCCGCGTGCGGTTTCTCACTTTGGGCCTGTGCATCGCGATGGCGATGCTCTTGTACCTGGACCGTTACGCGCTCAGCCCGGTGACCGGCACGCTGCTTGCCGAACTGAAAGTGAACAAGGAGGAATTGGGACGCACAATCTTTTTTGCGTTCTTCTTCGCCTACGCCCTGATGCAGGTTCCCGCCGGCTGGTTGAGCGACGCGTTTGGCGCTCGTCGGATGCTGGCGCTGTACGTCGCCCTTTGGTCCCTCGCGACCATGAGTATGGGCCTCGTCAACGGCCTGGCGGCGATCTTTTTCGTGCGATTCCTGCTGGGCATTTCCCAAGCGGGAGCCTATCCGACGGCGGCCAGTCTGCTCAAACGCTGGTTTCCCTACGGCTCTCGCGGCCGGGCCAACAGCAGCGTCTCGATGGGGGGACGCGCCGGCGGCTTGCTGGCCTTTGCGGTCACTCCTGCGCTCATGCTGCTCGTGGGGCGCTGGCTCGGATGGGAGACGGGCCGTTGGCGCGTGGTGTTCGCACTCTATGGAGCACTGGGCCTGGGGTGGGTGGTCGTTTTTGTCTGGCTCTATCGCGACTCTCCTCGCGAACATCCCTGGTGCAACGAGCAAGAGGTCGAGCTGATTGCCCCCGGGGGGACGGCCGCGTCGCCGCACCGGCCCGCTCTCCCGAAGTACAGTCTTCCACCGCGTGCGATATTTATGAGCAAAGAAGTCGGCCTGATGTGCGTGATCGGCTTCTGCGTCGACGTGGGCTGGGTGTTTCTCGTCTCTTGGCTCCCCCTGTACCTGGTGGAAACCTACGGCGACTACCTGCAGCACAACGTTGGCGATCAGCAAGTCGTCTCCGGCCTGATGACGGCCCTGACCGGACTGGCCGGAATGACAGGGACTGTTTTGGGCGGGCTGGCGACTGACCGATTGGTCGTCCGCTTCGGCCCAATCTGGGGCCGCCGTCTTCCCGGCGTGATTGCCGGCGTGCTTGTCGCCACGCTCTATCTCGTGGCCCCTCACTTGCCGAACGTGTGGTGGTTCGTCGGGGCGATGGCTGCGATTTCGCTGTCCATCGATTTTTGCTTAGGCGCGATGTGGGCCACCTACCAGGACATCGGCGGCCGTCACGTGGCCTCGGTGCTTGGCTTAGGCAACATGTGTGCCAGCTTCGGCTCGGCGGCCTTCACCTGGTTCAGCGGCCGCCTGGCGGACCACAATGAATGGAACACCGTGTTCGTTCTCGCCGCCGCGGCGATGGTCGTTGCCACGGTGAGTTGGCTCCTGCTCGATCCAACCCACTCGGTGGCGCCGGACGAGCAACCCTAATCATGCCGGGCGAGGTCCGGAGAGAACGAATTGTCCGGCAATTCGCGCTCTTGAAAAGGAACTGGAGAAGCCAGAGGACTATGAACCGAATCGTCGCCATCTGTTGCGTCCTCATGGCTGGAGATGTTCAGGCTGGCATTCTTCCCCCTGCAGAGCGACTCACGCTTCTCAAAGAAGACTTTCAGGTGATTCAGCGCAACCCGGACGACAGGGGGACATGCCTTGTCGCGGTGTCTCCCGAGCTCGTCGAGCCGGCTGATTGCGAGTTCACTGTCGATGACGGAAAACGCGTGATTCGATCCGGACACGTGCGACCGCGCGATCGCGCCGGGCTGGGTCGAACGGTGCTGCTCGAATCGCTCCCGGTGGGAGGGCCGTACACCGTCACGGTTTCCTCAAAGAGTTCGGAGGGCGGTCGAAAGTATTCTTTTCGGAATGTCTTGGTCGGCGACATCTGGGTCCTCGGCGGTCAATCCAACATGTTCGGCATCGACCTGATCAAGGAAAAACTGCCCGCCTTGCCCTACCTGAACATCCTCGATGCGCGGCACATTCTTCACGACGCCCATTGGTGCGCCGGCGTCCCGCCGATCCATCGAATTCCCGAGCCGTTCGCGGCCTTCACGCTCAAAAGCCAGCACGCCGACTGGTCCGACGAGCGAATCAAACGCATGATTGCCAGCGGGATTCCGATCGGCGGCATCGATTGTTCGTACTTCTTCGCACGCAAGCTCTACGCCGACAGCGGCGTGCCGATCGGCCTGATTCCCTGTGCCACGGGGGGAGCCTTGGCCATTTGGGATCCCGGGCAGCAGGATCGGAATCGTTACGGGTTCATGCTGCATCACGTCCGCAGTGCCGGGGGTCGTGTGAGAGGGCTGCTCTTCTTTCAGGGGGAGCAAGATGCCATTTTCGGTGACGCCGAAAAAACCGTCACCAGCCCGTCACTCATTTACCCCATCCGTACCTATGGGCGGCAATTCAAGACGTTCGTGGAGGCTTTCCGCAAGGATTGCAACGACGACGGTTTGCCGGTGCTATTCGCTCAGATTTGCCGCCATCACAATAGCAACAGGAAGAACAGTGCGGCAGGTTGGGAAATCGTCCGCGAGGCGCAACGACGGATTCCGGAAAGTCTGCCGCGCGCGCACTGTGTGCCCACAGTTGACCTTGATGTCATGGACGGACTCCACCTCGACTACGATTCCCTGAAGCGAGTGGGGGAGCGGATGGCCTTTCTGGCTCTTCCCTACGTCAAAAAGGATGTCGGGCCGCGGAGCGAGATCAAGTTGGTTTCGGTGCAACTCGGCACGACGTTGAAGCCGACGATCGTCGTCGCGTTCTCCGGCGTGACGGGGAGGCTTCGCGCAACGGGACGGCCAACCGGTTTCTGCCTGAAGGACAGGGCGACGGGAGAATCCCTGGACTGGATTTACAAAGTCGATTTTGACGCCGCGCGGCCGAACGTCGTCATTCTGAGAGTCGCACGGCAGCAAAATCGCGAGGTTGTTTTGTATTACGCGGCCGGTGCTGCGCCCTATGTGAATATCGTGGATGACAACGACATGCCCGTCCCGGCATTCGGACCGCTTGAGTTGAATTAGTGCCGCATTGCCACGCGGCGCCTGCCGGAATCGCCGCAATTTGATTGGACTTCGCCTCGTTGGCTTAAACCAGGAACCACGCATGACAAACCGAATCGGCCGTGTGCGACTTCTGGCGGTGCTAAGCACTTTCTTGCTTGCCAGGGGCGCCGAGCCGGCCTTCTCGCAAGTCAGCCTCGTGCGCGACGGTAAGGTCCGCGCGGTGGTGATCACCGCGGTCAAGCCATCTCCGGTCGCCGCGTATGCGGTCGAGGAACTGGTCAACCACGTGCGGAAAGCGACGGGGAAGCAACTGCCCGTTGCCGTCGAAACCGCGATCCCCGGAGGGTACGAAAGCCGCGTTTTTGTGGGCGTGACCGCTGCCGCACGGAAGCAGGGCATCGACCCAGACAAGCTGCAGGTCGAGGAGTACATCCTCCGCACCGTCGGCAAGGATTTGTATATCCTGGGAAAAGAGTTGCTTCCCGAGCAATACCACGGCACGCGTCCACGTTATTCGGAGCCGTGGAATCCGCTGAGCATGGAATGCGTGCACAGCGGAACGCTGTTGGGGGTCTACGAAATCCTTGAGGACTGCCTCGAAGTGCGCTGGCTTTGGCCGGGCGACCTGGGGACGTACGTGCCCCGACGGAACACCATCGTCATCCCTGCAACAAATAAAACCGTCAAGCCGCGGCTGCTCTATCGAAATCTTGGCGGTTGGGACTTGCCGCAAATCTTCCTCACGGGATCCTATTTTGGAAGGAAGGTGCCGCCGAATTATCGCGTGGGAGGACTGTCTGAAGTTGTTGTTCGCAATCTTGTATTTCCCACGAAAGAGGCGGGATATACCTACGGCAAAGCGGTGGAAGTCTACCAGCGCCGACACCGCCGGGTGACTCAGCTCGAAGACCCGCGCTGTGTCCTGGGCTCGCATGTGATCGCGGGCACCACGGACTGGTGGGCGAAGTACGGCAAAGAACATCCCGAATGGTTTACCTTGCGCGCCGATGGGAAACGCGGACTCAAAATACCCCGTGCGGGCGCCTGGACTCCTTTTTGTATCTCCAATCCCGAACTGCACCGCTATCTTGTGGACGAGGCCTGGGACGGCGGCGGCATCTTGACGTTGGGCGAAACCGACGCCGCGGGCGAAAGCATGTGCCACTGCCCCCGATGCCTCGCTTGGGACGGTCCACAGCAACAGGATGTCCCGGAGGATTTACGCCTTCTGAAATACACGCCACGGGCAATGGGTGATCGCTACGCCCGTTACTGGAAAACCGTCTATGACCTTGCCGTCAAACGAAACCCGAATGTCAAGGTGGGCGTCTATTTGTATCACAACACCTTGCCCGCCCCGGTCAACGAGATCAAGTTAAATAAGAACATTTACGGCGAGTTCGTCATCTATGGGTCTCGGGATGGCTGGTTTCCCATGAGCCAGGAGGAAGACCGGTGGTATCGTGACCAATGGCTTGGCTGGGAAAAAACGGGGATGTCTCTCGTCTACGGGCCAAACTACCTGTTCACCAATTATGCAACACCCAACATTACCACTCGACAGACGGGAGAGCTTTTCCGATTCGCATATGAGCACGGCATGGTCGGCGTCAATTTCCGCAGCTATACCTTCAGTTGGGCGGCGCATGGTCCGATGGCCTACATGCATCATCGTCTGCTCTGGAGTCCTGAGCTGGACATTGAAAAGATTCGGCAGGAGTATTTTGCCGCTTTCGGTCCTGCCGCTGCTGAGGTCGAGCAATACTTCGACTATTGGGAGACCTATGCCCGCACGCGACCTCAAATCAGAGATATCAGCACCGATCCCAGAGGTGCTTTGGAAAAACTGAAACGAATTCGAGGGCATTACCTGGCTTATCCCCCGGAGGTTTACCGTCCCGCCCGGGCAATTCTGGCGAAGGCCCACGAAAAGGCGCGAAAGGATCCTCTGCCCGAGTTTGCCCAACGAGTGGAATTCTTGCAGGCGGGTTTGAAGCACGCTCTGTTATCCACGCGTCTGCAGGAATTCCTGGACTTCGCAGGCCCTTCCGCAGAGAGAGGATCGGCCCCGACTGAGCCGACAAAACTCAAGCGGGCGCGACAGGCAATGCGCGAGCTGATTCGGTTCCGTCAGGATCCGCGGAACCTGTTCGTGTCCGATTACATCAGCAATGCGACGGTCGAGAAAAATCAAATCCTCAATATCGAGGTTTTGTTTGAAGGCAAAGGAGGGACCAACGAACCTCTTCTGAAGGACGATGCCAACTAATTTGAGCCGACATCGTTCTTCGCCGGCAGCTCGACAAAAAACGCTTGCTTCGCTCGAGCGATCCGGCGGCTGACCTCGGGCAGTCCTTCACGGCCGGTGTTTCAGAAACTCATGCCTTTTTTGGGAACGTCGAGAAAGGACCGATAAGCGACGGCTCAGCAGGTCAAGCGCCGCTTTGATAGGGGAGCCGTTCGCTCCCCGTTGTGCCATTTGTGTGCTTCATTTCCTGCGAAGAGCAGCGCGCCGATCGTCGACGACAGCCCGCTCGGTTCCCTCGACGCCGGCAAGTGCCGCAGTGATTTCTGCGTGCGTGTAGAATCGAGCCGTGACACCGGAGGAAGGGACGTCGACTTTCGCGGCCCACACGATGGCGTTCAGGATCATGCGGCGGAAGTTGTCGTACTTCCAGTTGTCGTAAAAGTGGCCGCATGTCGTACCGAAGCCGCGGCCGCCGTCCACCCTCTCCCGGGCCCATGCGACAACATTCCCTTTTTCGATCCGACCGTTCAGGGCGGGAACCGCCCAAATCGGCACGAGTGCCCGGTCGCTCGGCTCAAAGCGGATGTTGTAATAGAACTCCTCCCGCATGGAGAACCGGCCGACGCCGCGGAGGATCGGATGTCCGGGAGTTGCCGGCACCACGTCTGCCGCCTTCGTCGTGATGGCCGAGTACCACTTGCGCTTGCCGTCGGTCTCCCAGTCGAAATATCCGCCGCTCCAATCTAAGATCTCCGTCGCGAATGCATCCGGCGCGAACGTTGAAAAATGAAACGTGAGAAACCCGCAGCCGCGCCGCATCTGGCGGGCAATCCGTTGCGTGTGGGCGGGTGACGAAAAATGAGGCGCCTCCTCGAACAGGTCGCCGTCACGACCATCAGAGATGACCATGATTGCGTCGGCATCCTCGAGCGTTCTTTCATCGTGTGGCCAACCCTCCAAGTGGTATTCCACGCGCACCCGCTCGGCGACGTTCGAGTTATCGAGCATCACTTTGATCAGCTTGACCGACCAGGGGTAGTCGTGAATCCCATTTCCGACCGGCCCGTGACTCTTCTTCCCGGCGATGAGGACAATCTTCTTCGTGCCGGCCGACAGGCGGTCGGATGCGACTGCCAACAAGGAGAGCAAGAGAAGTCCACAAATGCATGACCAGTACCGGGATCGCATCATGAGACCGCCGTCGGATGTCCTTGTGATTCCGAAGTGCACGCTGCAGGATGCAACATAACGGTCAAAGCGCACCCGTTGCAATTCGGCCGCTCTCGCATCGACCGGGATCGGGATCCGGCCGCGGCTCGTTTCTCGCGCCGGTATTCCCAAGGCGGGACCGGATTCGTGTCGGCCCAGCAGCCGCGGCGTTTCTCTCGGGCCTCGCGCTCGGCGTCGGTGAATTCCGGTAAGGGTTCGGACAATTTGTCGCGACGTTTAAGCCGCAGGGGGGTGTCCGATATGATGGACGCTTCGCGCGATCCGTCGTTGTGGCGGGTCACGTCAACTTCGACGGAAACTCCGCTGTGTCGACCTCGAGTGGATCCCCATCGTTCGACGCCGCCCCCCAGTCGACGGACGTCCTGGTGCGCCAGTTAGATGCTTTCGTCGAAGCGTGGGAGTCGGCCGCCGCGCCACCGGACCTCAATGCGTTTCTACCGGAGGCAGGCGAGATTCGGCGATTGACGCTGGTCGAGCTGATCAAGGTCGATCTCGAATACCGCTGGCTCTCTCGCGATTGTCCCAAGCGGATCCGCGAATACCTCGCCGAGTTTCCGGAGCTTGCCCAAGCCCCGATTCCTGCTGACCTGATTTACGAAGAGTTTCGCATTCGCAAGCAGAGCGGCCATGAGGTCAGCGCCGACGAGTATTTGCAAGCGTTTCCCGGCCAGTCGACCGAAATCGCTACGATTCTCAACGGCGAGCAGGCGTACCAGACTTCCTCGTTCCACCGTCGGACGAAACAGCAACGGATCGAGGGGGTCGCAGCAGGCGATACCATCGACGACTTCGAGCTGCTCGCCGAATTGGGGGCCGGCGCCTTTGCAAAGGTTTTCCTCGCCCGCCAGAAATCGATGCAGCGGACGGTCGCCGTCAAGATCTCGGCCGATCAGGGGACCGAGCCGCAGACGCTGGCACAGCTCGATCACGATCACATCGTGCGTGTCTACGACCAGCGGCTGCTGCCGGAGCGGAAGCTGCGTCTTTTGTACATGCAGTACATTGCGGGAGGGACGCTGCAGCAGGTCATCCAACGCGTGCGTCAGACCCCGCCCAAAGAGCGGACGGGAGGACTCATCTTGGATGTCGTCGACGCGGGTCTGGAAAAGCGGGGTGACACGCGGCCCACACTGTCTCCCGCCCGCCATTGGTTGGGGACCGCGACCTGGCCCGAAGCCGTCTGCTGGATTGGCTCAAAATTGGCGCGGGCCCTCGATTATTCTCACAAGCGCGGCGTGCTCCACCGCGACGTCAAGCCCGCCAACGTGTTGCTCACCGCCGAGCCCTCCCCGAAGCTGGCCGATTTCAACATCAGTTTCAGCGCCAAGGTCGCCGGCGCGACGCCGGCCGCGTATTTTGGCGGAAGTCTGGCCTACATGTCGCCTGAGCAGCTCGAGGCATGTAACCCGGCGCACGAGCGCTCGGCCGACGACCTCGACGGACGAAGCGATATCTACTCGCTCGGCGTTCTGCTCTGGGAACTTTTGACCGGGCATCGGCCGTTCTCCGACGACAAAGTCGGTGGCCGGTGGTCGGCACTTCTGGAAACGATGGTGGCGCAGGCGGAGAAAGGGGTCGATGTTGGCAGTCTGAACCACGTCGAAGGCTGCCCTGGCGGATTGCTCTCGGTGCTCGAGGTCGCCCTCGAGCCGGACCGCGAGCGACGCTGGTCGCGCGGGCTGGAAATCGCCCGACGCCTGGAGCTGTGCACCAACCCCAAGGCATGCGGGCTCCTTTTTCCGCCGAAAGGCTGTGCTCGCGCCTGGCTGCGGAAATTCACGGTCCTCATCGTCTTGCTTTTGGCCGGACTTCCGAACGTTTTGGCGAGCGCGTTCAATTACGAGCTCAACGTGTCCCAACTGACGGCGGGGCTACCGCACCATCTCCACCTGCTTTTCGAGCGAACCCAAGCGGCCATCAGCGGCATTGCCTATGCAATTGGCGCGATCGTTTTTTACTATCTCGGTTCTTCGGTCTATCGGGGTCTCAAACGATGCCAGACGCGGGAACCGATGGCGGACCAAACGCGCACATTGCGCCGGCGCGGCCTGCGGTTGGGCCTCCTGGTCGCGGTCGTCAGTCTTGTCGAATGGTCGATTGCAGCCGGCGCCGACGCGATCAGCTTGCGGATGATGCATCTCGACCTGTCGACGTCGGCCATGCTCCGCTTCTTTCTTTGGTCGCTCATGTGCGCATGCGTGGCGGCAGCGTATCCGTTTTTCGGGATCACGGCCTTCGCTCTGCGGTCGCTGTATCCGGCATTTTTGTTAAGCGACCTGGAGGGAGCTGTGCACGACGAGCCCCTGCTCAAACAGCTGGGCCGTTGGAATTCGATCGCCCTCGTCGTCGCCGTCTTGGCGCCCCTCTTGAGCACCGGTGCATTGATCATCGACAAGCTGATCGATCCCGATCTCATTCACTCCGATGCCGAGCTGGCGATGGGCTTCTTCAGCGCCGTCTGCCTGGTCGCACTGTTGCCGATCCTCTGGCTATACCAGTCGATTCAGTCGGATCTGGAAACTCTGTCGCGGATTACGGCGCCGCACGAACGTCGGACAAGGAGCCAATTGGGTAAGCGAGGCGAGTCGGTCACCTGATTCAGCTCTCCGTTGACTTGCGTCTGACGACTTCGTCGATGACCTGTTCGAGCTCCGCTCTGCGGATTGGCTTGGAGACATAGCCATCCATTCCGGCGGCCAGACAGTCTTCCCGGTCTCCTTTCATCGCGTGTGCGGTCATGGCAACAATCGGGATGCGGCTGTTCTTTCCGGCTTCCCGCTCACGAATGACGGCTGTCGCCTGGTAGCCGTCCATTTCCGGCATCTGGACGTCCATCAGCACAAGATCGAACGATTCTTTTTCAACCGCGGCGACGGCCTCGCGGCCGTTATTGGCGACCGCCACCTGGTGGCCCCACTTTGAGAGAATGCCGACTGCCAATCGCTGATTGGTCAAACTGTCCTCTGCCAGCAAGATTCGCAAAGGGCGCATCTCGGCCGGTATTGGCGACGGACCGCTTGCCGCCGGCTTCGTCTCCTCGACGACTCCCAGAGAGGTGACGATTGCGTCGAACAATTCCGACTGCTTGATCGGCTTGATCAAATGGGCTGCACCGCCGACTTTCCGACAGCGGTCGATGTCTCCTGGACCGTCCCCGGAAGTCAGCATCAGGATCACGGTGCTGTCAAGTTTCGATGAGGCCTTGATGCTTTCCACGAGTTGGAATCCATCCATCCCCGGCATGTGAACATCGGTCAGCACGAGGCGGTACGGCATCCCGGACTGTTGAGCTCGACGAAGTTCCTGGAGAGAGGCCTCGGCATCGGGCACCACGGTGGGGCGCATCTGCCAATTTGCGAGCATTTCATGCAGGATGAGCCGGTTTGTCTCGTTGTCGTCGACGACCAGCACCCGTAGGTCGACCAGCGACTCGATTGTGCTGGTGGACGCGGCGGGTGCGCTCGTCGGTCGTAGAAACCGCACGGTGAAGTGGAATTCGCTACCCCGTCCGACTTCGCTTTCGACCCAAAGACGTCCGTCCATGAGCGACACCAGTCGCGACGCGATCGCCAGACCGAGTCCGGTACCGCCGAAACGGCGGGTCGTGGAAGCGTCGGCCTGCGAAAATGCATCGAAGATCGTCTGTTGCTGTTCGACCGGAATGCCGATGCCCGTGTCTCGCACGCAGAAGTGCAAGCACGTTTGCTCGTCCGCGGAGGATTCTTCCACGACGTCGAGCACGACTTCCCCTCGTTGAGTGAACTTGATCGCGTTACCGACGAGGTTCGACACCACTTGCCGCAGCCGCAGCGCGTCACCCGCGATGAACTCGGGGACGTTCGAATGGACATGGCAGGCGACTTCGACCGGCTTGCCGCTCGCGCGCAGAGCGAGCCCCTTCATCGTGTCACCGAGCACTTCCCGCACCGGGAAGCGGGTGCAGTCCAACTGGAGTTTGCCGGCGTCGATCTTGGAGAAGTCGAGGATATCGTTGATGAGCGCGAGCAAAGAGTCGGCCGAGTCTTTAACGATTGCCAGGTACTCCCGCTGCACGGAAGTCAGTTCAGTCCCCAGTACGAGCTCCGTCAAGCCGATCACCGCGTTCATGGGTGTGCGGATCTCGTGGCTCATATTCGCCAGGAAGGTGCTCTTTGCGCGACTGGCCGCTTCGGCCGCCTCTTTCGCTTTTCGTTGTGCGTCGTCCATTTCTTTGCGCTGGGTGATATCGATCGCAATCCCAAGGACGGCCGGCTTTCCTTCGTAGTCGATCGTCGTTCCCGCAAAATCGACCCACAGCTCACGGCCGTCCCTGTGGACGAGCTTGATCTCGTATCGTGAAGGGACCGTCTCGCCACGCTGGCGGGCGAGGCTGCGTTCCTTGACCGTTTCACGGAAATCGGGGTGAACGTAATCGAGAAAGCCCCGGTGCAGCAGTTCATCGCGGGTGTAGCCCAGCATCACTTCAGCGGCCGCGTTGACGTATGCGTGACCGGTTCCCTGGTAAATGGCGACCGTCGTGGGCATCGTTTCGGCCATCGTCCGGAAGCGTTGTTCGCTGGCGCGGATCGCCTCTTCCGCTCGCTTCCGCTCGGTGATGTCATGGAACACGACGACGCCGCCGTAAACTCGTCCCTCTTCGTCCATGATCGGGCGTCCCGTGACATTGATGAACGCGCCCGAGGGCCGGTCCGGACGGCGCACAAACATCTCGACATTGTCCACCGACTCGCCCCTGAGTGCCCGCACGAGGGGCAGATCGTCGGTCGGAAAGGGAGTCACCGCATCCGGTAGAAATACGGAGTAGTAAGATGACCACTGTTCGGGAGGGATGTCGCTCGATCCGACTCCCAACAACTCCTGCGCCATGGGATTGAAGACCTGGAACCGGCCCTGCGCATCGGCGACGATGAGTCCTTCGCCCATGCTCGCCAGAACCGCTTCTAAGATTGACTGCTGCGTGAGCTTCATTCAAAAATCCTGGCCGGCTATGTCGCACGCGGTCAGTGGTCCCGCCAATTTACCCTCGGGAGGATTGTAAACTCCACCACCGCCCGGAGCCCTGCTGAATCCGGGAATCAGCCGCCGGCACGCAGGGATTTGCCCCGGACGAAAAGAGAGCCGTATACTGCACCTCCAACGGGATCTGCTGAACGTGCAGATTGGTCTCACAGAAAGGAGAAGGCGGTGTCTTTACCACGAATCAGTCGACGCGCGTTTGTGTGCACCACGACAGGCGTGCTGGGGGCCGACATCCTTGGCCGACGACTGTTCGCCCAGGGGCGCCCTCTGGTCCGGACTCCTCGGGCGACGTCCGGCGATCGTCAGTCCGAGCCGAAATGGGACGAGCGGCTGACGATGACCGTCGGCCAGGAGAAAGGAGATATCGTTGGGAAGACCGAAAAGGCCATCCAGGCCGCCGTCGACACGGTCGCACGCCTCGGGGGCGGAACGGTGAAGATCGCACCGGGCACGTATCAGATGCGGAATACGATTTGGCTCAGCTCTGGCGTCCGGCTTGTCGGGAGCGGGCCGGCGACGGTCCTGTTTAAGTGCCCGTCGATCACCAGTAAGCTCGTCGAAGATTCGGATTGGTACGACCAGGAAGTCACTCTGGCAGACGCGTCCGGGTTCCAAGTCGGCGACGGGATCTGCCTCGAAACGAGAAATCCGCACAACGGGGGGCGTGACGTCGTCAAAGCGACCCTCGTCGCCCGGTCGGGAAGTCGCTTCAAACTCAGCAAGCCGTTGCGGCAGAATTTCTGGCTGGCGGGCGGCGCGAAGATTTCCACCCTGTTTCCCCTGCTCACCAGCGAATTCACGGAGGACGTGGTCATCGAAGATCTCGCGCTCGACGGCAACGCGAAGAACAACGCCCTGTTCGACGGAAATTACGCCGGCGGTATCTTTCTGCAGGACTGTAATCGTTACACGATTCGCAATGTCGAGTCCCGGAATTACAACGGCGACGGAATCAGTTGGCAAGTTTGCCACGACGTCGTCGTCGAGAACTGCCACAGCCACGACAACACCTGGCTTGGATTGCATGCCGGCTCCGGCTCGCAACGTCCGCTGATTCGCAACAATCGCGTTGAGCGAAACATGATCGGCATCTTCTTTTGCTGGGGCGTGAAATACGGCCTGGCGGAAAATAACACGGCCGTCGACAACCGCGACTTCGGCGTCTCGATCGGCCACAACGACACCGACAACGTCGTCCGCAACAATCTCATTCAGGGGAGCGGGAAAGTCGGCGTGCTCTTCAGGGACGAGAGTGGGGGCAAGGACTTCTGGCCCCACCGCAACACGATCGAGAATAACCGCATTCTCAACAGCGGTCCGGCGGACGGAGTCGCGATCGACATTCAGGGCAAGACGCGGAACGTCACAATCGTGAAGAATGAAATCCGCGAGTCGCGCCAACCGTTGAACCGCACGGGCATCCGCATCGGCAAACACGTCGGCCCCGTCACGCTGGCCGACAACCGGATCGACGGGTTCTCGGTCGCCATCGTCGACCAGCGGAAGGCCTGAGGTGTCGGTGCCTGACGAACGCGCTGCCAGATTTCAATAGGCTGGGCTTTTGAGCAAACGGCACCGACGAAGGGAGACCACCACGGCCGTCACCTCGAGGCTGCTGTTCAACCCCTCTGCCCCGTGTCCATGCGGGGGCCGCGAGCCTTGCGGCCCGCTCTGATGTCTTCCTGGATTTCACGCCGAAATTCTGTGACATTTCTCCGGCGGATGAATTTCGGCGATTGGACGTCTCGCCGCAAGTCCTTATCTGTCAAGTGCACCCGGAGGGATTCGAACCCCCAACCCTCGGTTCCGAAGACCGATGCTCTATCCATTGAGCTACGGGTGCCACACTTTCATTTGCACATATTGCGCTAATCAACCCTGAGCTTGTCTCCTCAAGACACCCGAAATGACACCGGTGCTGCCGCAGGGGTGAACATCACCAAGGGTGACCTTCGTCAAGCCAAAGAAACGGTATCCCGACTTTCCGTTGTTTCCGCATGCGACGGGGCGCTGGACGAAAAAGATTCGCGGCAAGCTCCACGATTCCGGCCCCTGGAATGATCCGGATGCCGCGATTCAAAAGTATCTCGACCAAAGAGACGACTTGCAAGCCGGCCGAACGCCGCGAGTGTCCGGCGAGCGGTGGTCGACGACACAGGTCCGTGTCCCGGCCCACCGACTCTTAGCCAGCAGCCACGCGACCGCTCCGCACGCCGGCTAAAGCGCTCACGGACGTCCGGATCGCTTCCCGTGCAGCAACCGGGATATACTCGGGTCCTGTTCGGACCTGATTCGCCCTCTGGAAAACTGGACAGCTCATGCACCATCGAGCACTGTGCCTGTCGTCTCTATTCGTTTTGACTTTGTTCTGCCAGCCGGCACACGCGCACTTTCTCTTCATCCGCATCGGAGAGCCCGCCGAGGCCGGTCGCACGGTCGAGGTCTTTTTCAGCGAGCGAGCGCAGGCCGGCGATCCGCGCTTCATCGAGAAGACGGCGGGAACCACGCTCACACTTCAAGCTGCGCCGGAAAAGTTCCAGCCGCTGACGGTGCGCGAAGGGCGCCGACCGGCTCCGCGCCTATCTCCCCGCGCAGGGAGCGGTCAGCGTGACAGGTTTCCTCGAGTATGGAGTCGTGAAACGCGAAGTGCCGTTTCTGCTGCGCTACTATCCGAAGGCGATCGCCGGGGATCCCCGTCAGTTGGCCGGGTTCCAAGCGCGCCGTGACGCGCCGCTCGAAATCGACGCGTCGCTCGAGTCGAATCGGGTCACGCTGACCTTGCTGCGCCGGGGGAAACCCGTTCCGGAAGCCGTTTTCACGACCGTCGATGACGATCTCGTCAACGAAGAGCTCAAGGCGGATCGTTTCGGCAAGGCGGTCTGGAAGCCTCCGTCTCCGGGCTTTTATTGCGTGTATGCAAAGTCCATCGTGAAGTCTCCGGGCGCGTTTAAGGGTGTGGCTTACTCCGAGATTCGCGAGTTCGCCACGATCGCGTTCCGCTGGCCGCTCCATCGGACCGACGCCGATCCCGAAGCGGTTGCCCTGTTTCAGAAGGCGCTGGCCGCTCGTGCGACATGGGATCAGTTTCCAGGTTTTTCAGCAGACGTATCGGGAAGCGTCGATGGCCGAGAGTTCTCCGGCCACGCGCACGTCGACGCGACTGGCGACGTCACGCTTCAGCTCGACGAAGGGGTCGTGAAGGATTGGGTCGAAGAGCAGATCCAGTCGCTGGTCATGCACCGGCTGCCGCCGGGACAACCCGACGCGAAACCCCCGATCCTTCGCTTCGCCGATCGCGACCTATCGCATCCGTTGGGAAGGCTGGTCGTCTTCGACGGAGGGCAGTTTGCCTCCAGTTACCGCATCGCCGGCGATCAAATCTCGGTCGTGAACCGGAATGTCGGCGATCGGAACATGACGATCACCGTCTTGGACAACACAAAAAATGCGGACGGCAAACAGCTTCCCCAGTCTTACACCGTGCAGTATTGGAACTCGCAGGACGGCACGCTCGATCGGAGCGAATCGTTCTCAAACCGATGGACCCGCGTCGGCCGTTTCGACCTGCCGGCGTCGCTCATCGTCACCATCGCCTCGAAGGCAGGCCTTTCAGTCCGAACGATCCAGTTCGCGAACCACCGCCTGTCGAAACCCAAGTAAACGTGACGATCCAGAATGGCTGCCTGGCCCGTTTTCTATTGGGCGCTTCAGAGTGAACGTCGTTCCGGTCCAACTCAGGTCGGTCCCTCTCGCGAAATCACGGGAATGATCGCTGCGGAAAACCAGAAATGAGCATGGAACGGTCTCGCGCCCGTGCTGATACTGCGAACGGAAAGTGCCAAGATTTTGGTTACGAGGCCGACGCCAACTGGGCCAAACTGCCTGCAGGCTGGAACTGGTCGGAAGTGGCCGCCGTCGCGGCGGACGGACACGATCGCGTCTTTGTCTTCAACCGGGGCGAGCACCCCGTCATGGTCTTCGGCTGCGATGGCACGTTCCTGGGATCATGGGGTGAGCGTTTGTTCGTTCGGCCGCACGGCATCTTCGTCGGACCCGGTGAGACGGTCTACTGCACCGATGATCTCGACCACACCGTCCGCAAGTTCACCCTGGACGGCAGCCTGCTCTTGACGCTGGGCAACAGCGGCGAGGCGTCAGACACCGGTGCGACAAGCATCGACTTCCGGACAATCCATCACGCCGGCCCGCCGTTCCATTACCCGACCAACCTGGCTCTTTCTTCCGACGGCGAAATGTACGTCAGCGACGGCTACGGGAATGCGCGTGTCCACAAGTTCGACCCGGACGGCAGGCTTCTCTTCTCTTGGGGTGCGCCGGGCAGCGGACCCGGCCAGTTCCAGATTCCTCACGGAATTGCGGTGGGTCCTGACGGGACGGTGTATGTGGCGGACCGCGAGAACAGCCGCATCCAGCTCTTCAATTCCGCCGGCGCTTACCTCGCCGAGTGGACCGACGTCGCGCGACCGTGTCAAATTTACATCGAGGATGGCGGGAACGTTTATGTGGCCGAATTGGGGTTTCGCGCGGGGATCTGGCCCGGCACCCGCCGCGGCGCCCGATGCCACGGGGGGCCGGGTCAGCATCTTTTCCCAACGCGGCGAACTCTTGGCTCGCTGGGGGGGAGGCCGCAATCCCTGTGCACCAGGGGATTTCTTCGCTCCCCATGGAATCTGCGTTGATTCGCGCGGCGACATTTATGTTGCCGAAGTCGTGATGTCTGCCGGAGGAAACCGCGGCCTCGTACCGCCCGACTGCCACACTTTGCAGAAGTTTGTCCGGAGAGTTGAACGATGAAAGCCTGGCGCTTCCACGCATTCGGTGACATGCGGCTCGAGGAGATTCCGGAGCCAGCCTGGCGACCCGGCCACGTCGTGGTTCAGCCGCTTTGCGTCCAGCCCAGCGTCACGGAGGCCCAGTTGGCGCAGGGAATCCCGACGCTCGCCTATGACCGCGTGAAACGCCGACTCGAAATCGAGGCCCCCATCCAGCTTTTCGGCCACGAGTTCTGCGCACGTGTCGTTGAAGTGGGCCCCGACACAGCGCGGTTTAAACCCGGTGACCGGGTCGCAGCCCGGGCCAAGCTCCCGTGCGGCCAGTGCGGCTCTCTGCCGCTCGGAACGGAGCGACCTTTGCAGACAAGGCCCCGTGATCGGGTTCGACCTCCCCGGCTGTTTTTCCGAACGGGCCTTGCTTCCCGAGATCGCGCTGGTCAAAGTCGACGATCGCATCTCCGACAGCGAGGCCGCCTGTCTTCAGTCGCTCAGCGACAGCGTGGCAGCCGTCGAAACGGCCCAACTGCGAATCGGAGACGCCGTCGCGATTTTTGGCCAAGGGAGCATGGGGCTCGAGTGCCTGCAGATCGCCCGCCTGAGCGGTGCGGGATTGGTCATCACGATCGACGTGCGCGACGAGTCGTGCTGCATGTCCCGCGAACTGGGAGCAGACTATGCCCTCGACGCGCGCACATGTGACGTGGTCTCTGCAATCCGCGAACTGACGGGCGGAAACGGTGCGGACGTCGTCTTCGAGTGCGCCGGTGGAAGCGCGAAACAAGGGTTGGCCGGTCATCAGACGCTGTTGCAAGCCCTCGACGCGGTCCGCTCCGGAGGAAGAATTGTGGGCGTGTCCTGGTTCGGCGGCCCGCTGAACCTCGACATTGATCGGCTGCGCGAACGGAGCCTGCGCTACGTCTTTCCGGACATCAGTACACAGGCGCACCTGGAGCACACGGTCCGGCTGATGGCCTCGGCGCGTGTCCGCGTGAAGCCCACAATCACCCACATTTTGTCCGGAATTGAGTCGGTCCCCAAGGCCTTCGAGATCACCGCCAATAAGGCGATGTATCGGGCGATCAATCCCGCTCAAGTTGTCATGGCGCGCTGAGCGAGGTCAGCAGTGCATAGCGCCGTGGTCGCTTTTCTTTGGCCAACCAGCCTTGGGAATGGGTGACGCCGCGATTGCCGTTCATGGGGACTTCTTTGAGCGCCTGGTCGATTTCTTTGCGCAGTTGCGACGGGTCGGCAAGCAGGAGGCAGCGCGGGGCGTAGGGCGCTAAGCTGATCAAAAGCCGCGTCCCGCCGGGACGGAGGATTGCCACGTAATGCGGGGATGTGCCGTGCCGCTTTTTGCCGCGCTCCAGATACTTGCAGGCGGCGCGGAGGCCGGCGGCGTCGACTTCTCCGGTATAGAGGCGCAGAGACGGGTCCGGGATGCCATCCGGCTGAGGGCCGGGCAAAGAAGCGTCGGCCAGCGCACGCTCGATCGCTCGATAGTTCCGCACGACCCAATTGGAGCGGCAGGCCTCGCAGCAGCGGCGATTTCCGCAAGGCATCGCCATGCGAATCGGTTCCAGCGTGTCGAGGGCCCGCATTTTGTAAATCTTGGGCGTGGGACAATAAACGAGCCGAGTCGGAATGTCGCAGTGATGAGTCTCAAGATCGTTCGGTTGGCCATTCGGCGACATCGCCGCGCTGCACAGCCATCCCCGCGGTCTGTTCCCCTCCCAAGCGTCGGCACATTGGAGCTTGCGCCGAAGTCCATCCTGCGTCCATGGAGGGGCGCAGCGCCGATTCCAGCGCCACATCAGCGGCAACGCAGCATCGATTGGCAGGCCGAACCCGTGCACCAGACAGACGGCTGTGTTGTAAGTGTGCGCATCGCCACCACCGCCGCCGTGGCTGGCTGCAATGGCCGGCGCTCGCTGGCTGAGCCAATTCTCGGCGCGGGCGACCGCTTCCGCCTGGCACTCGTCGACGATTACGATCGGAGGCAGGCTCAAATCTGGCAACGGCGGAAGCGGTGGCAAAGCCGCCTCGATTTCGTCGATGCTGTCGCGGTCGTACGGCAGGTCATCGAGACTTGCCCCGAGACCGGCTTCCGCTTGGGCCTTCATCGCCGGGTCAAGCTCGTGAGCCTCGACCACGACGGTTCCATACTTATAGTTGGTGGAACCGATTGGCCGCAGCACGCGCACAAGATCGTATGTGCTATCCATTTCGCGGCCGTCGAGCTTGCTGCGGAGCAATTCCTGCAAGCGGCGCGAGACGTTTTTGAGCCGGTGCTGATCGGCCTGGTCGCGGATCAGGTAGGGCTTGTCGAGAAGCCAATAGACGTGCAGGCCGCCATTTTTTCGTCCTGAGACGACGACGATCGACGGATAGCGCGGCATTTCCAGCAGCGCTTTGTGAATTTCGAACTGCGTGGGATAGTCGTGGCCCGGCTTGGGCACCGCATCGATGTCGGCCACGATCGCCACGACGGCCACCACCTCCGCTTCACATCCGCGAGCCCGGAGTCCCCGGCCGCGCACGGCGGCACCGTCGAGTGTGTTGATCGTCAGATACGTGTCGCAGCCCGCCTGGTCCAGGGCGACGATCTGATCAGCGAACGATTCCAGATCGTCGGGGCGGCCGAAGATCCGTTTGAATGGCGTCTTGACGTAAGCCAAAAGTTCGCCGGGCGTGCCGGGCGGATAGAGGGCCTGGAGATGTCGCAAGATTTTTTGGCGTCGAGGGGAGGGCGCGATCTCAACACGTTCGCATGACGTACTCATGGTGACTATCTCTGCGCGAATCGACCAATATCGAGGCTAATCGCCAGCCGTCGCAACCCGATCCGGCGCAACCCGGCACGCTGCGACGAACGCGCACCTCGCATGCAGCGCGGCAGAACGGACCGCGACAACGCCCGCTTACACAACATCCACGCACACGGGCACGCTCTTCTTCGTGCTGCCGGCCGAGAGGCGAACGCTGCATTTTCCGTCGATCAACTGGTGAGCGATGTACCGATGATTGACGACGTTGCCAAACAACAGCGCCTGTCCCAGCAAAGGCGCAAAGGCCTTCGGCGGGATGGTCTTTTTGCCATACGCCTGGTAGACCGTGCCGGCCTCGAGGAGAAACGCCCCGCCGGGCAGCAATCGCTTGGTGACTTCGCCGACGAGCTTGCGATTGAGTGGAGAAATTCGGCAGCGAAAATCGAGCATGGGAATGTGCGCGGTGCTGCCGTCGTCGAGGACCACTTCCGAGGTCATGCCGATCCAATTCGAACGGCCCTTGTTCTGGCACATTTGCTTCAACGCTCCGCCGAGCACCTGCTGGCGAGTGACGGTCTGGCCCTTTGCGGTGCTGGCCGCGCAGGCATGGTGCTGTGCCGCCTGCAACAGCCCTTGCGGAACGTTTTCCTGCTCCTGGCAGACAAGCAACACCGCATCCCAGAACGGCATGTGCGAAGCGGCGCACAGCTGGAGCCGCCTTTGAGATAATCTTCTCATCCTCCGCCGATACGGCGATGGGACGCTTCGGATTGAAGTCGTAATAAGAGCCGTTTTCGATCGACCGCTTCTTCGGCTTCGCGCTCAGAGGCGCCTCGAACACATAAATGGATCGAACGTTTTCCATCCCACGGAGCAAAGTCGCCAGACAATCGATCGCTTCCTGTCCCACCATCGAGCCCCCGGCGGAGCTCTGGCTTTGCGTGCCGTCCGACGGCTTGGCGGGTTCGTTGGCGCGCGCCACGAGCGTGGCCGCTCCGGCAAGCACCGAGGCTGCGGTGGCTGATTTCAGAAAATCGCGACGCTGGATCGGTCGTTTGTTTTCCATGGTCAATCCCTTTTCAGAATGCGCGTGGTGAAAACCGCGCTAAAATTGCAACATCACGAATGCCGCGCTTCCTGCCAAGACTGCTTGGGACGTCCATGCGTGGCTGAATAGCAAGCCCCAATTTACAAGGCAGGCCGCTCAAGTCAACAATTTCCCGAAGATTTCGCTTTCTACCGCCGGGCCGGAGGGATGAGGCGACCGCGAAGCCGCGAAGTTCGCCATGAAGATCGTGCCAAGCTTCAGGAAGCTGAAACTTTGGCCTATCGTAGCGCAAGATTCCCAAGCCGAACGTGAGTTCCCTTTCGCCCCCGGGCTGCCCGCCACTCTGCTCGGCGCCATGATCGGGCTCCGCGCCCTGATCGGCAGAGATCGGCTGAAAAATCATCAAGATGCCAGCCTGTTCGAATGTCGCAGTTAGCAGTAAGATCAGTTCCGTCTGCAATTCTGCGACAACAGGGGGACGCATCCATCCGGAGGCGGCTTCCTCATCCGCCGAACGGAATCGGCCCGGCAACTGCATTCGGCAGGGTTGAGGTGCATTCCTTGGCCATCGTCGTTGCGGGTCCGATGCAATACGACCATAGTGGTGAGTGCCGTGATCGCCGCAAAGGGTCGATGGTCGCTCGGCCGTCGGGCTCGGTTGCCTGTTCGGCCGCACGCGAGCGTCGTTCGATCCGCACTTACGGCGTTTTTCCAAATCACATTGCCTGAGGAGAGCTTCATGTTAGGAAAGAATGTGCTTCGTTGTGTCTTTGCCGCGGCGTTCGTGTTTGCGCTGTCGGGTGTCCGCGAGGCCTGCGCAGGGGCGGGGTTTCGGGATGCAGCAGGGCATCAATCCGCTGACTGTTGCCGGGTTTGAACCGGTCCAGAAAGAGCTCGGTCTGAACGCGGACCAAGCCGACAAGGTCAAAGACGTTATCGACGGTTACCGCGAGGAAATGGGCCAGGAGATTCAGGGCGCGGGCATTGATTTCCAGGCTCTGCGGGACGCCCCCGCGGCCGAGCGTGAAAAGACGATGGCCCAAATCGCCGAAATCTCAAAGAAAGTCAGCGACAAGTTTCTGCCGAAGCTCAACGAGATCCTCGATAAGACTCAAAAAACTCGTTTGCACGAGATCGCAATCCAAGTTGCCGGCGCGGGTGCACTGCAGGACGCCGGTGTGGTGAAGAAGCTCGGTCTGACGCAGCAGCAACAGGACAAGCTCGCCTCGATCCGTAAAGACTTTGCGGCCAGGCAACGCGAAATCTTCGCCGCCGGGGGCGATCAGGCGGAGCGGTTCGCAAAGATGAGAGGGCTGCGCGAAGAGCAAACCACGAAGGCCACCGAAGTCCTGACGACGGACCAGAAGGAACAATTCACTAAAATGAAGGGGAAAACTTTCGACGTGGCGCAGCTCCGTCAGCGACGACGTGCGCAATAACGAAACGTCGGTTCGATCCCTGATCCTGGGTTTGATGCCGCGCTGAGTGCGTGGGGATTCACAGGTCGGACGGCCTGATGAATCCTGCGCCGCCAGCGTTAGCAACAGTTCCAGGCCAGTGGCGAGTGCCCGGGCTTAAAGCGGGGGGCCGCAAGTCCGAAGGGACGTGGCAACCACGTTTAAGTCACGGTGTCGTGATGGGAGCCTCACCGCCGCGGACAAAGTAGCGGCACACAAACAGCAGATAGCCCAGCCATACGACCCCGCCCACCAAGCCCATCCACGGGCCCCAGCGGGACATCATTTCGATCATGCCCATCTTTCGGATCATTTCGATCTGGTCCGCTGGCAATCCCATCTTCTCGTACATCGCCGTCAGATCCGTCCGCGAAAAAGTGACCATCATGTTCGCAGTTCCCACGATCCCCAAGAGCAACGTCCCCCACCAGGCGGCCCTCTGCAATCGATAGGTGCCCCAGGCAAGATAGGCCAGCACCAAGGCGACCAACAGGACCACGGCCGCGCCGGCCGGCCCGGTGATCAAGACCCCGAACAGCGGCATCACGCACCGGTAGCTTAAGAACGAAGACATCGAGACGAGCGAGAAAGCCAGCATGAGACTCAGGGCGAGCACCGGCATGGGACAGCGGTCGGTCCACGGGATCTTCGGATCTCGCGCCCGGCAAGTCGCCCGGACGGACGCGTGGTGCAAGAGAAGCAGAAACAACCCCGGCAGAAGAATATAGATGCACGCCAGGACGCCGCTCGTCATGATCCGCATTGCCGGAATCATTTCCGCCGGCATTTTGCCCTGCTGTGCGATGGCGGCCCATGTCCGCTGCCCCATCATGCACATCACCATGACAAACGCGACCACGCCGATCACGAGCCACGTCCACGACCACACAACGGTCAAAGTCCAGGCCCAGCGCCGGGCGCGGACCAAACCGATGCCCAGCCAGAAAAACGCCACGGCCGCGAGCCCATAAATAATGACGGGCTGAACCGTCATCGGCGTCTTCACCGCCTGGCCCTGCGCCACCTGAGCCATTGGCCCCAGCCAGATGAGGGCCACCGTCATCGCGACCAGCAGGCCGCAGAGGCAGCCGAGCAAGATCTGAAAAACCCCGGCGACGATCAGCGTTGTGCTTCGATCGGAGTACACAGAGGCCGCCGGTACTTGGGTCGTTGACATGCTGAGTCTCCGTAATCCCATCTGGACGCGGCTCGGATTTGCGACTCACCCTAACCGAGAGCGGCGCGAAATCCCAGCGTAGGGTGGGATCAGGCCGCGGGTACCCGTGCTTCACGGGTGGCGGCCGGCGGCAAACGGGGAAACGACGAAGCCCAACGGGAGCCCTTCTCGCCGCGCTCACGGAGACGTTGGACGAGCCCTGAGCCCGGCGCTGACACTCACGGCTGTGCCTGCCGATCGCCCAGCGGCTCCCTCCCCTGAGCCGGCGGGTTGATCCCGCCGGACGTCCGCGGGGGTCAACCCCGCGGCTCGGTCCCGATGGAAGCGTTCCCTCGTGCCCAAGCGCAGAGCTTGGGCACGAGCAGTAATCCCAGCAGCTGCCCCGTCCGACGGGCAAGGTACGACATTCCGTCTTTCAGTTCTTCAGCAGCGCCGCGGATCGAAGATCGGCCATTGTCGGATATCCGTCGATCGCCATCAGCAGATCGGCCTCGGCGAGCAAGCATCGCAGGACGTGGACGATTCCATCGGTCCCATCGAGGGCCAGGCCCCAGGCATAAGGCCGTCCAATCCCGACGGCCGTGGCACCGAGTGCAATCGCCTTCACGACGTCGGAACCAGTCCGAACTCCGGAGTCGAACAGCACCGGCGTTTTCCCAGCCGCCTCCACGACGGCGGGCAGCATGTCGAGGCAGCCGATGCCGCCATTGGCCTGTCGGCCTCCGTGGTTGGAGCAATAGATGCCATCGACGCCCCCGTCGATGGCCCGGCGGACGTCGTCGGGGTGACAAATCCCTTTCAGCAGCAGAGGCAGTTTTGTGAGAGACCGCAGCCAGGGCAAATCCGACCACGTCAGCATCTTCCCGAAGACCTGAGTCCAGAGCATCACCGCCGAAGCGGGATCCTGTTCGGGCGGTTTGGCCAATCGCGAGCGGAAGATGGGGTCGGAGAAATAATTTGCGAGGCAGTGACCGCGCAGCTGTGGGAAGCTGGAGCGCGCCAAGTCGCGAGGCCGCCAGCCAGGAACCCACGTATCGAGTGTGACGACGATCCCTTTGAAGCCGGCCGCCTCCGCGCGATGGACGAAACTTTCGGCGAGTTCCCGGTCGGTCGGCGTATAGAGTTGGAAAAAGCCGGGTGTGTCGCCGAATTGGGAAGCGACGGCCTCCAGCGGATCGACCATCAGCGTCGAGGCCACCATCGGCACCCCTGTCCTGGCAGCAGCCTTCGCCGTGGCGAGATCCCCATGTCCATCCTGGGCGCAGATGCCGATGACCCCGATCGGGGCCATGAAGATCGGGGTCGGCAGCTTCATGCCGAACAGCTCGATCGACAAGTCCCGCTTTGAACTATCGACCATCATCCGCGGGACAAGGCCCCACTTTCTGAACGCCGCCACGTTGAGGTCCTGCGTGCGCTCGTCGCCGCAGCCCCCCTGGACATAGGAGACGACCGTCTCGGGCCAGGCCTCGCTGGCCCTCTTTTCGAGCGTCGCCATATCGATGGGCAGTTTGGGAACAACGCCGTGCAATCCGGCTAAGTAAATCTCATCCTGGTATTGGCCGAAATGCTTCATCGTCGTTCTCCCCTCTCTTGCGCCGCTTCAGCCTCGATTGGAGGCACAGGCACGGTCATTATTCTGAGTTCAGCCGCAGGGTGGGACAAGCCCGGACACCCGTGCTTCACGGGTGGCGGCCGTGGCTCGCTTCGCGATCTGGTCCCACCCTACAAAGCCGATCGAATCCGGATCGGTCGCGAAGTACGTCCCAAACGGACGGCGGGCCGCCTTCACGGCCCTGAAGGGGCCGGATTCTGCAGCCCGGGTCGAAGCGAAGTGCAGGCCCGGGTTTGAAGGCCACAAAAAAAGAACGAAGGCCTGAAAGTTCGTGACAGTTGTCGCGCGTTGCGTGCCGATGGCGACGTTGAACTTGCAACGCAAAATTTATCTCGGCCCGCTTGGGCCTTTTGGACGAATCAAACGGCGACCTCGGATCCCAGGCCTTCGCTCCGCTACGACCTGGGCTGTCGGATCTCGCCCCGCTTGGGGCTGGAAAGAGCCGGCCGCAGCGATCCGAAAAATCCCGTAGGGCACGGCTGTGCCTGCCGATCGAATCCGGATCGCTCGCGAAGTAGGTCCCGCCTGACGTGCTCAATAATTATGCGGCGCGGACGGCGTTTTGGGTGCCATTTTTGTTCCCGGTAAGCGCGAAGATTCGCTGGGACTGCAGGGTCGGGCCGAGGTTCTGCTGGCACCATTTGCCGACGGCGCTCGCGCCTGGTGCCACTGCTGACCCCGCTTCGGGTCAGCAGTGCTCTTACCGATTGCTTCGGCGAGATCGTTGACCACTTGATGAGGGTCCCACGTCCGACCGGCTTTACGGCAATGTGAAGGGAAACCATCACGATCGACCGCGAGCGGCACGGTTTGATCCACGATACCGACTTCGTTCCCGAATCAAGCGACGTTCGCAAGAGCACTGCTGAGCGGCGGCCACTCGGCAGTGGCACCCGGCGCCTCAAGCATTTTGACGCCGGAAATCGAACGCCAGATGCCGCACGCTTCAACGGACAGGTCGCTCAGTTGGTAGAGCACAGGGCTGAAAATCCTGCACCTGCATGGCGAGCCGGATACCCTCGTGCCGACGCGCGCGAACTCGACGGAGCTCGCACGCCGCTACCATGCACTTGGAGGCGAAGCAGAAATCGTCCTGCTGCGAAACCTGGGTTCTCAGCGTGCCAACTCACGTGGTCACGACGGGCCGGAACTCTACAAATCGCCGCGGTTGTTGAAATTCCTGTTGGGCAATTGATCTTGCCCAACGTGCCGCGCTCCGACGGCCTGGTCGATGTGATCGAGTGCGTTGGCTGACGTGATTAGGGCAATCATTTGCATGGCGCGAATTGACTTCAGCACTTCGGGCGGCCGACGTCTGCGCAGCGGACGGTCGGAGCAGCAGATTTGACGTTCGGGGGCGGGTTGGAGGTCATTGAGGGTGAGGGAAATTGGTTGACTCGGTCGTCCGTTGAGCGTATTTTTGGATTTGTCGACATGCGACAAACCACAGAGAATCCATCTGCGAAATCCCGGCTAAGACGTCTCCTTTTGCGCGAGGGGCCGAACGATGTCGCGAAAACGAGGATTCACTCTCATCGAATTGCTGGTGGTGATCGCGATCATTGCGGTCTTGATCGCACTGCTCTTGCCGGCCGTGCAGGCGGCCCGAGAGGCTGCCCGGCGCACTCAATGTCGCAACAATCTGAAGCAAATGGCGCTGGCCGCGCTCAATTATCACGACGTAAACCAGGCATTTCCCGGGGGCATCTCCCTGGTTATCGGTCCGATCCTCGAGCCGCTGTTCCCCGCGGTTTGCTGTTCTTGCATCCAGCCCCACGACGATCCGAACGTCCATGTATGGGGCGAAAAGCTCTTGCCATTTATGGAGGCGAACACCGTCTACAGTCGAATCTGCATGAACGGTCCGGTTTTCGCGCCGGTCGACTTAACTCCGCTGGGCCTGGCCAGATATTGTCAGAAGAATTCGGGCGGTTGCTCCGCCGTGTGTCCCCCTGGACTGTCCCGCGTATGCCGCGGCCGTCGTCCCAACTTACGCCTGTCCGTCTTCACCGCGCACGTCGAATCCGTTTTTGGAAAAGGGGAGCGCCTATTGCACGCTGCAGCCCCTTTTCCCCTGCAAGTTCCCCGCCTACTGGGGAGGTGCAAGCGATTACACGGCCGTCAATTGGTATGCCGGAGGGTTGCCACAGTACTATGCCAGCATCGTGGGCCGCAGGGAAAACTGTAACTTTGGCGTGATGAGTAATCGCACGATGACGTACACGTCGATCGATCAGATCACCGACGGCACCTCCACGACCATGTTTTGTGCCGAGCTGGCTGGACGTCCCGACCTCTGGCAGCGCGGGGTCAAACAGCCCCTCTCGAACCTCGCCAAGTTCAGGCCGAATTTTCCCCAGAACAATTGGGGCGGCTGCTGGGGTTGCGTCGACAACGGCTGGAACTATCTCAACGGTTCGACCTTCGACGGCACGCAGCTGTACCCGGGAACGGGGCCCCCGTGCGTCATCAACTGCACGAACCAGCCGAAGGTGGGGCTCTATAGTTTCCATCCCGGCTCGTGCGGCATGGCGATGTGCGACGGCTCCGCTCGCATGGTGAGCGAGAACTTGAGTGTCATCGTGTTTCTGCGCCTCATTTCGTACCGCGGGGGCTCGCCCGTTGTCGACTCGAGTTTTTCAGTGCGCCCAGACCGGGTAGGTTCACATCGAAATCGTGATCGCGATATCCCGATCCCGTCGGACCCTGCTTCAGGCCGGACGTGGGACCACTCGTTCACGGCTCGTCCCAATCGGCCTGACGCTCCTGGGGTTGGTGATCGGAGGCTGCAGCGGCAGGAAGTCGTCCGAAGAGGCGCTCGATCGGGCGATTCGTGAGTGTGGCGGGACGAAACTGCAGATCGCCCGCTTTGCGGGGACTGTCACCGTCGACGGCCAGCCGCTGGCAACCGACAATCAACATGTGCTCGTCATTATGCTTTATGACGCACAACACCCTCCCAGCGACCGGAACCCGCTGCGGCACACCTTCTGCGACGAGACGGGCCATTTCGAGTTCGGCACGTACACGCGCGACGACGGAGTGCCGGTCGGTTCCTACGTCGTTCTGTTCGCCGTTTGGAAATACAAAGGTCCCGCCTTCCGCGGTCCGGACGGTTTGAAGAACCTCTACAACGATCTCGACAAATCGGAATTCAAAGTCGACGTGACGCGCCCCGGCAAGACCGATTACCAGTTCGAGCTGCAGCTCGCAGGCCGAGAAGCAAATCCGAAGCCGGGCCCGCGGACGACCACGGGCATCAAGAACTAGCACTGCTGAGCGGCGGCCACTCAGCAGTGGCACCCGGCGCTGTGCCTGCCGCTCGAATTTCCATCGGTCTCAGTTCCAGTGTGAACGCGCCTTCCAATCAAGCCCTCTGGGCGAAAGACAATAGCCCCACGATTCATCGTGGGGTTACCGGTCTCGATTTCGACCTTCAAGCCCTGGCAAGCGGCGAAAGAACATTCGGCAACCGGCAGACCAAAGCTCTTTCGTCCCTGACGGGACTTTTCGGAGCCGGCCGCGAGGTCCCCATGATAAATCATGGGGCTATTTTCGGCCTCCTTTGTGGGGCAATGTGCAATTTTTCGGGCGCTTTCTTTTAACTCCGAAGGAGTGGCAGTCCTCTTGCCACCGGTGTCAACCGGTGGGATGCGATCCCTCCCCTGCGCCTTTCAAGCCCCGGTAGGGGGAGACAGATTTGCGCGAAGAGTGTCGCCCCTCCGGGGCTTCCGCGACCGCGCGGGCACAATCCCACCGGTTCGCACGGCTCGACTGAGCTCGCCGAAGTCCGGTGGCAAGAAGACCGCCGCCCCTGCCGGGGCTGAAGACAACGCCTGGTGCCACTGCTGACCCCCCTTCGGGTCAGCAGTGCTCTTACCGATTGCTTCGGCGAGATCGTTGAGCACTTGATGAGGATCGCACGTCCGACCCGCTTTACGGCAATGTGAAGGGAAACCATCACGATCGACCGCGAGCGGGACGGTTTGATCCACGATACCGATTTCGTTCCCGAATCAAGCGACGTTCGCAAGAGCACTGCTGAGCGGCGGCCACTCAGCAGTGGCACCCGGCGCGGTGCCTGCCGCTCGCATTTCCATCGGTCTCAGTTCCAGTGTGAACGCGCCATCCAATCAAGCCCTCTGGGCGAAAGAAAATAGCCTCACGATTCATCGTGGGGTCGCCGGTCTCGATTTCGACCTTGAAGCCCTGGCAAGCGGCGAAAGAACATTCGGCAACCGGCAGACCAAAGCTCTTTCGTCCCTGCCGGGACTTTTCGGAGCCGGCCGCGAGGTCCCCATGATAAATCATGGGGCTATTTTCGGCCGCCCAAGGGGATCAACGGCCATTTACGGCTGAACGGACCACAAAAACACCTTCCCCTGCCACATCGAATGGCACGCCGCCACGCGCAGGACACGGGTAAATCGAAATCGCCCGGCACGGACTCTCCCGCTCGCCCAGCGACTCCCTCCGCCGAGCCGAGCGCCTACCCTCGGACCCAAGCTCCGCTTGGGCCCGCAACTCCGCGAAGCTCGGCTTCATCTCGACGGCACGTCGAGCGGGATGCACAACGCGAAGCGGAGCTTCGAGACAGTGCGTGCCCAGGCAGAGCTTGAGCGCGAGGAAAATGGTAGGCCCCCAGTGCTATAATCTTTTTAACGACGGTCCCTGCGTACGCGCTGGGCCGTCGTCTCCGCGAACCCCGGCTCCGTCTGTGCGCGTCCTATAGGATTGAGAAAACAGCGGAAAGAGATGGCCCCGATGTTCCACGATCAGGGATTGTCGCCCGAAAACAGACGATCATTCCATGAGATGTTTGACCGGATGGCGGACACGGTCTGCGAGAGCTTGCGATATTATCTCTGGACGGTCGATCGCGTCGACCAGGTGTTTCGGTCCACCGGGAAGGAGACCTACATCGTGCCGACGCTGCTCCTGATGGAATACGCGGAGCCGATCGATGGTGTCTCCCTCCTCGCGCAAGGGAGCCGCCAAGAATTGCGTGCCGCTTATCCGGACCGGATTCGAGCTGCAGCTAGGGGTCATGTTTATGTTAGAGCGGAATGAGGATTGTGAAAAGCGATACCTGGCATATGAGTTTTTCCACTATTGCAAGCAGTTGAAGGTCGCCATGAAATGCGACCCGAAGTCGGAGGCTGGAAAGCAGGTTCGGGCCCAGATCCGGGGCGAGTTGCTTGCTGACGGCTTCGACCATCCGGAGAGGGACATACAGCTGGAAATCGACTCCCTTCAGCAAATCATCGACCATCCGCGATACGCCGCCGTCAAGGCCGACTATGAGCTGAATCAACCGCGTCACTGGTACGGGATGTGGAATGGGCCGACAAATCTCGAGCGCCTGGCAAAGGCTCTGGATCGACAAAGTCGCTACGAAATGCTGTATCGCTATTGGTCGGGCCACGCCCACGGTGAGAGTGCCCTAAACCGGATGTTCGATTCGCCCGAATGCCCGCCGCGAATGGAGGCTATTCGGACTCCGAAGGGACTTCCGACGGCATGCCTTCATGCGTGCAATTTGGCGAACGAACTTGCGGTTTTCTTGAGGGACCGTTTTGTACCGCACCTCCGAGACGAAATGGGCCGCCGATACCTGAACCAGATTAAGCCCGGGATCGACTACATCAATTCGGTGCGGGGACTTGAACGATAATCGACTATCGGTTCCTGCCACGAACTAACGTCACTTTAGGCCGCCCGATCGGCAAACGTCTGCCATTCCTCATTCGGTGAGGCACCATGTCGATACGTGATACTCGATTCGCCGAGAAACTGTGTGAGCAGCTTCGCTTTCTGCAGCGCTCAGCGAGCCTTTATGACCAAGGAGCCGAGGATGAAGCCCTGCGATTGGCGACCGCCTTGCGGGTTCTCCTACACGACACAGCGTCGAGTACATCGCTCTTTAAACACGTCGGCCTGGTCAAGACGAAAATGCTGTCATCCTCGCGCGGCCATGCGGACTGGCATGACTATCTTTCTGAGGAGATCAACCTGAACTCATCTGAACCAGTCAAAATGCGCCCTCTTCTCGGCAACCGGTTCCGAGAAGCGTCTTTCTTCGACTGGTGGAGCAACGAGTCGGTATTCGTTCATCAGACGGTGAAATATTCGAGGCGGCTGATCTGCCTCAGTGCTGCAAATAAGGACGGAGGAGCCCATGTCGATGCCAAGCTGGACGACTACTACAAGGTGCTTGCCGCTGGTCAGTACATGCTTGGCATTACCGGCAACTTGGAATACGGCAGACAACCGCCTCCATTTCCGCAGGGCATAATGATCTACCCAAAGAATGCTCATCTTGCGTTGCTAAGGCAGTTCACGCATGAGTTGTTGTGCTCCAGCACGCATTTCCAGTGGTTGTCATCGGTCGGCGGTCCACCCACGGGTTGATCGATTTTGTCGTCGGGGCATTGCATCATGGATTCAAACCCAAGAGCACGGACGGCGCGGTCGCCCGCCCGTGGCATCCGGCACGGCTCTTTTCACCGCTCTCTACATTTCGCTCCCCGGGCCGATGCCTGCTTCGCCCAAATCGCGGTACGGCGAACAATTACCACAGCGGTCGTTCGCGAGCCGACCGTCATTGTGCCTCCAGCCAACCGAGCCTTCGACCGACCGTAATGCTAAAACGCTCATCAAGATAGGACGCCAACGCCGCCCCCAAGATATGCTCGGCATGCGGTTCGTCATAAAAGAGTTTTCTGAGAAGCTCGAACCAGCGATCTTGTAGTATTGCTTGGACCATTGCACTGCAATCTTCGGCCGCATGGCCCTGTTGATAAGGCCTGTTTACATGGATGTAAGGCCTAACCTCCCGCACGGGGTCCATTTTTGCAAAAGGGCTATTGTCGACCAAAACGACCAAGACTGCGCTGAAGAGAAGCCTTCACCGTAGCGGCTTTCGGGACTTTGAAAGGCTGCTCCTAAAGCCAAGCCGAATCGTTGAATCTCGTTGGAGTCATCGATCGCCCGGATTCTCAAATTCCACAAGGGCGTGGTTTAAGTCTGCGTCCCACGGCTCGGTTTTATAGTCAAACACCTTATCTTGCTTGTTGAAAAACAGTAGTGACAATTGGGCAGGCTCGAAACCTAGCGCGGCACGCTTCCGAATGATCTCGACTTTCGCCGAGTTGAAATCGGGATTTTCTTTGTGGGCGTGGAGCAGCCGAATGAGCGGATGGCTGGCAGAAGCCGTATTGTCGTCTTTGAAATACTTGTCTAAGTCAGGCACTTCCAACTCCTGTCAATCAACGAGTAAAGTCTCCGCCCTTTTTAGGGCGGCAAGAACGAAGCGCACGGCGTTCAGACACGCCGCGGCCCGCTGCGTGCGACCTCTCCGTGCCTTCTATCATCTGCAAAATCCGAAATTCCCTTCACGATGGCCCAAACCGGCTCTGTTTTCTCACTTGCCGCGAGCAGGCCGACGCCTTCCATCTCGCCGCCGACATAACCGCCGAGTCCATCGCTCCCGGTGACTGCACGCAAGAGCTCCCTCAAATATAGCTGACTGCGGATGCGCGATCCGCCAGATAAGAGGCCGCCAAAATGGACGCCGAAGTCGCGAGTGCCCTTCGACGATTGTTCCTCAAACAAGTTTAGGAGCGAGCCTTTGGCCTGAAATGGCTTGGTTTCGTGGTAGTCAATGAAGTACCGTTCCGGATTATCCTCATCTGCGGCGAGATGTTCGACGATGCGATAATCGTACGGAAACAGCCATCGCGAAATCAGCACATCGCCGTGTCGTTGGGCGTTTCGGTCAATCCCGAAAGCCATTCCGATCTGGATAATAGCAGTTGCTGAAGTTGCTGCCCGAAGAACGATCGCCTGCGATGCCGATCCCTGATGAAAGAAGGATCCCATGCGAGTCTTAACCGCTCGAACGCGATTTGGACCGATCGTCCCAAGGCTGTAATACGTGCCTACGCGCGTGTCGCTCCGCTCCTCGAATGGAAGCCCAAACTCGCCTGCGCCCGCTTCAATCTGCTCACGTTCAGTTTGCGTGGTGAAGAAAAGTAAGACGTCGCATTTCAGATCGTCAACTGGGTCGCTGCTCATTTGCTCTTCAGTTTCCGAGCAAGTCCGCATATCGTTTGAAATGTTGCATCAATTATTTTGTCCAGAACTTCCACTCTACACCATCGAGCCTAGCCGAATATGTGCGAACCGATTTGGGGGAGAGCTGGCGCGAGGCGATCAAATCGACCGAGTTGCGTCAATTCGGAGCGCGTTGTGCTCGGATTGGCTCGGCAACGCTGTTTGCAAATGCGATATCACAAATTCGCGTCTCAAAAGCCAAAAAAAGTATCCCGCCCGGCAGGCGTGACCTACAGTTGGCCGCAATTGGCGATGACGATCTTGGCCTTTGTTTCGCCCGATTCGGTGCCCAGCGATTCGATCTTCTTCACGACGTCCATGCCTTTGATTACCTGGCCGAAAACGACGTGATGGCCGTCGAGCCAGGGCGTCTTGGCCGTGCACAGAAAGAACTGCGAGCCGTTGGTGCCCGGGCCCGCGTTGGCCATGCTGAGAATGCCCGCGCCGGTGTGTTTGAGGGTGAAATTCTCGTCCTCGAACGTCCGGCCGTAGATGGATTGGCCGCCCGTGCCGTCGCCATTCGTGAAGTCGCCTCCCTGGCACATGAAACCGGGGATCACGCGATGGAACTCGAGCCCTTGTAGCCGAAGCCTTTTTCGCCCGTGCACAGCGCGCGAAAGTTCTCGGCCGTTTTGGGCACCACGTCGGCTCGCAATAGCACCACGATCCGGCCGAGCGGTCGGCCGTCGGCGGTGATGTCCAAAAAGCATTTGGGAAGCACGCGCTTTTCGGCTGCCGGCACGAAAGACGCGGCGAAAGCCAAGGTGAAAACCGACAGGAAGATAAACTGGCGGCGAGAACGCATCAGGGTCTCCATTTTGGTTCTTTAGCTCGAACGGAGTGTGACAGGACAGGCCGGCAACGGACCGGCCCCGTCAGTGCGGGTGCGGAGGATTGGGCCCGGCGAGGGGCCGACTCGACGTTTTGCCTTCCGGCAATGATCCTGCTTGCCTTCCGGCAATGATCTCTGCGGCAGGCATTCTACTTGAGCCGGCATTCTACTTGAGGCAGTGGACCGATCAAGAGGCAGTGGAGCGATCAAGAGGCAGTGGAGCGATCAAAGCGGGCGGGTCTTTTGGTCGCGGGGCCCACGGCGAAGATCGACGACTCGTCCAGACGCGTCGGCTTGCCGGTAAGAGATTGCGGACGAGCAGGTGCCGCTAACTCCATTATGCGCGGACGCGCGTTTTCGTTCTAGATCAATTTTCGCGGCCGAAGGCCTCCCTGTGGTGAAGGCACGGACGTCCGAAACAGTCGTCAGTGGAGCTGCGGAGTGCGGTGTCTGGCAAATTGGAGAGAATGGGCGGCCCCGAGTTTTTTGGGGGATTTGGCCCTTTTTTAGCGCCCCAAAATACCCCAAAAAAAGGTCTGAAACCAGAGGCCTCGACGGCAGTCCGGCTGCCTGGGGTGGCTGATAATGGACGAGGCGTTCTCTACAATGACGGGAGGCAGGAAGGGCGGCATTCCGTTTTTTCAAGGTGAATCAGGGCGAGGAATCGATGCGATATCTGCGACTGGGCTTGGTGCTGGGACTGTGTGTCTGCTGGGCGCTGCGAACGGGCGTGCCCTGTGCGGCGGCGGAGCGTGTGCTCAAGAGCGGGATCGACCGCTCGACGTTCGAGACGGCGGTGAAGCCGGGGAATAATTTCTTCCTGTACGTCAACGGCAACTGGATCAAGCACAATCCGATTCCGCCCGAATACAGCCGCTGGGGGGCGTTTCCCAAGCTGCGGGATGACAACCTGATCGCCCTGCGCGAGATCCTGGACGGGTTGGGCGAGCAGACGGTCGCGGTTCCGTTGGATGCCGATCGCCGGAAGTTGCGGGATTTTTACAGGACGGCCATGGACGAGGCCAGGCTGGAGGCGGCGGGGGCGTCGCCGCTGGCCGGGGCGCTCGAGAAAATCGCCAAGATCAAGGGGCACAACGAGCTGATCGCCGAGCTGGCCCGCCTGCACCTGGCGGGAAACTCGGCCCTGTTTGGATTTGCGGTCGAGCAGGATGAGAAGCAGAGCAGCCGGTATGCCGTGTACCTGGTGCAGGGGGGGTTGGGATTGCCGGAGCGGGACTATTACCTGGGGAGCACGAAGGATTCGCAGCGGATCCGGGCGCAGTACCGCGAGCACGTCGCGACGATGCTGCGGCTCTTGGGGGATTCGCCGGCGGTGGCGGCGCAGGGGGCCGACGCGGTGCTCCGCATCGAGACTCGGCTGGCCGAGGCGTCCCGCACGCCGGTTCAGCTTCGGGACCGCGAGGCCCAGTACAACAAAAAAACGCTGCACAAACTGGCGATTCTCACGCCCCATTTCGATTGGGACGTTTACCTGAGGACGATCGACGCCAGCGGCCTGTCGGACGTCGTCGTCGGCCAGCCGGAGTTCTTCCAGCGGGTCGACCAGATGATCGAATCGGTTCCGATCGACGAGTGGCGGACGTATTTGCGTTGGCACCTGGTCCATTCGCTGGCACCCTATTTGAGCCGGGCCTTCGAGGAGGAAAACTTTCGGTTTTACAGCGGAGTGCTGCGCGGCGTGAAGGAGATGCAGCCGCGCTGGAAGCGGGCCGTCACCACGATCGACCAGCAGATGGGCGAGGCGCTGGGGCGTCTGTACGTGGAGAAGCATTTCACGCCCGCCGCCAAGGAGCGCATGGACGAACTCGTGAAGAACCTGATCGCCGCCTATCGGGAACGCATCCAATCGCGCGACTGGATGGGACCGGAAACCAAAAAACAGGCCCTGGCCAAGCTCGCCACGGTTATGCCGAAGATCGGCTATCCCGACAAGTGGCGGGATTACTCGGCGCCTGGAGATCACGCCCGATTCGTACGCGGAGAACGTGATGCGGGCCGAGGCGTTCGAGGCGCGCTATCGGCTGTCGAAGCTGGGAAAGCCGGTCGATCGGACCGAATGGCACATGACTCCGCCGACGGTGAACGCCTATTACAACCCGACGATGAACGAGATCGTCTTCCCGGCCGGCATCCTGCAGCCCCCCTTCTTCGACCCCGCCGCCGATGACGCGGTGAACTATGGGGCCATCGGTGCGGTGATTGGGCATGAGATCACTCACGGCTTTGACGACCAGGGGAGCCGGTCGGATGCCGAGGGGAACCTGAAGAACTGGTGGACGTCGGAGGACCGCGCGCGGTTCACGGCCAAGACGGACAAGCTGGTGAAGGAATATGACGCCTGCGTGGCGGTCGACGATCTGCACGTCAACGGCCGGCTGACGCTGGGAGAGAACCTTGCCGACCTGGGAGGCGTGACCATCGCCTACGCGGCGTATCAGAGATCGCTGGAAGGGCGGCCGGCCCCGGTGATCGAGGGTTTCACCGGGCCTCAGCGGTTCTTTATCGGTTTTGCGCAAGTGTGGCGAGGCTCGATCCGCGACGCCGATCAGCGGTTGCGGCTGCGGACCGACCCCCATTCGCCCATGCAGTTCCGCGCGACGGTGCCCTTGTCGAACGTCCAGGCGTTTTACGCGGCGTTCGACGTTAAGCCGGGCGATGCCATGTACCGGGCACCACAAGACCGGGTGGAGGTGTGGTAACGGGGTCGCCGATTGTGCTTGTCGCAAGGCGTGGCTATGGTTGAAGCGCAACGCCGTCAGTTCGCACGAGACTCATTTCCGGCCCGGACAGGCGAATTTTCAGTTCCGCTGCCAGATGGCCGCCTCAAGGATGTTCCGCCGTGTCGCTCAAGCTGCTTGCGACCGCTGATCTTCATATCGGCCGGCGTCCCACGCGACTAGGGGACGAGGAGGCAGGACGCTTTTCCGCGGCCAAGATGTGGGAGCGGATCGTCGAACGCGCGATTCAAGAGGAAGTCGCGGCCGTCCTTTTGGCAGGGGACGTGGTCGATCATCACAACAGGTTCTTCGAGGCTGCCGGGCCTCTGGAGCGCGGACTGCGGCGGTTGGCCGGAGCATCCATCCCCACTTTTGCCGTCGCCGGCAATCACGACTGGGACGTATTGCCCCGCATTCAGCAGTCGGTCGGGGGAGATGCGTTGACCCTGCTCGGACGAGACGGTGCGTGGGAAGAGAAAGTGCTGCGGCGCAATGGATCGCCTGTGGCCCGGTTTCAAGGCTGGTCGTTTCCGCAGGAACACGTCAGGACCAGTCCACTGGCCGCTTACGCCCCGCCCCCTGACGACGGATTGCCGACGATCGGCTTGCTCCATTGCGACCTGGATCAGGCCGGCAGCGCCTATGTCCCTGTGACGCGGGCGGAGCTGAAGCGCCAGCCGGTTTCGTTTTGGTTGCTGGGCCACATCCACGGCTTCATGATCGATGCGGCCCTTCCCGGCCCGTCGCTGCTTTATCCGGGTTCGCCCCAGGCGATGGATCCCGGCGAAGTCGGCACGCACGGTCCCTGGCTGATGGAGGTGCACGGCCCGCGCAGGGTCACGGTGAAGCAACTTGCGCTGTCGCCGGTCCGTTACGAATGGTGCGAAGTCGATCTTTCCGGCGCGAAGACACAGGCCGAACTGGACCAACGCCTGTTCGAAGGCGTGCGCGCCTCGCTCCGCAAGGCCGTCGAGGAGTGTGCCGATCTCGCGCGCCTCGTGCTGCGGCTGCGGCTGGTCGGAGAAACAGGCACCACAGAAACTGTCACCGATTGGAGGGAGCGTCTCGACGACCTCAAGATGCCGGAAGGCGACGCCTTGGCCACCATCGACCTGGTGATCGACGACACCCGGCCGGAAATCGATCTTCGGTCGAGAAGCCGCCGCAAGGATTTGACCGGCCTTCTGGCGCGTCTGCTCTTGGAGTTGGAATCTCCTGGGGCCGAGACCCCTGATCCAGCGGTGCAGAAACTGCTTGTGCGGGTCCACGCCTCGGTGCGGCAGGCGTACCAGTCGCCGACGTACGCCCTGCTCGCTGGAGAGGCGCCTGCGGATCTCGAGGCGAGCCGACTCCGCGTCGGCCGGCAGGCCTGGAAGCTCATGCGGAAGCTGGTCGAGCAAGAGGCGTCCGCGTGAGCGCACCGACTCTTCACTTTACGCGGATTGTCATCGACCGGCTGGACGGTTTGGAGCCGTCGGGCTTTGCGCTCGAGGACCTGGAGCCTGGGATCAACATCGTCTACGGGCCCAACGCCTCGGGGAAGACGTCGTTGAGCGGCGCGATTCGACAGCTTCTTGCGCCCGACGAGCGGGCGGAGCGGTTCCGGCGGGCCGTTCTTCGCGCGTCGCTGCAGCTTGATGCCGAAGCGGTTCTGCTCGATTTCGACATGGGCGACGTCCGCGTGCAGAGGGGGACGAACGGCCAACCGATGCCCCCACTCGTGCCGGAGGGAATCCGCGACCGCTACATCTTTGCCCTGCACGACCTGTTGCAAGGCGATGCGTCGGATTTGGCGGGCGAACTGCTCCGGCAATCGGCCGGAGGGTTCGACCTGCGGGCCGCGCGGGACGAACTGGCATTTCGCAACCAGGTCTCCAACCGCCGGATCAGCGAGTACCAGAATCTGCTCGCCGCGCGAAAACGCGTGGAGACGATCCGCGCCGAGCAGGAGCGGCTCGTCGAAGACGAGCGACGGCTGGCGGACCTTCAAAGCGAATACAGCCGGACGCGCGAAGCGACCGATCGGGCCAAGCTGCTCGAGAAGGCCGTCGCCTGGATCGAGGCTCGCCGCAGAGTCAGCGATCTTGTCGAGGACTTGGCCCTCTTCCCCGCCGACATGGACAAGCTCCGCGGCAACGAGGCGGAGCTGCTGCGTCAACTCCGCGCCAAGCTCACGGCGATCCTCGGCGAGAGACAGCGGAACGCAAGTGCGCAACACGCGGCCGGAGAGCGGCTGGAAGCAGCGGCATTCGGTCCGAGCGTGCCGGATGAACAGTTGATTGGCGTGCTTCGCCAGAAGTGCCAGCGCCTGCGGACACTCGCGGCAACGGTCGAGGAGCGAAAAACCAAGTTTGCGGCTGCTGCAAAAATGGTCCAGCAAACGCGAAACGCCTTGGGGAGCCGCGCCCCCGACCCGAAAGACCCGTTGCTGGAGGCCGAAAAGGTCGATCGATTGCTGGCGTTCGCCCATCAGGGGGAACCGCTGCGAAGCAAAATGGACGCGGCGCACGAACTCGACCGATGGCTTGCCGGACTTGAGAAGGGACGATCGGCGGCCGGCCTGGACGAGCTGGATCGGGCGACACAATTCCTTGGCCGCTGGCTGGCCGCGGACGACGCGGCAAAGACACTCTCCCATGCCGATGCCGTCTCTCGACAACGCCCGGCGGTCCTCGGCGCCGCAATCGCCTGGGGAGTGCTCGCCTTGATCCTGGCTCTGGCCGTGCATCCTTCGTGGCTGTTGGGTCTGATCGTGAGCGGCGGGCTGGTGCTGTGGGCGCTATGGCCGCGGCCTGCGAACTCCGCGATCGACCTGCGTCCGTCGCTCGAGAGCGAGTTCGCGAAACTGGGCGTTCAACCTCCGGCGACCTGGTCGGCGGAGACGATCGGCACGCGGTTGCGCGAGTTGCAAAAGGAAGCGCGCGAGGCCGCTTTCGAAGAGGTCCGAGCGGCCCGTTGGAGCGACTTCAAACCGCGAGTGCTCGAATGCCGCCAGCATTTGGAAGCCTACCTGGCCGACCTGACGCGACACCTTCGCGACTTGGGCTTTGCCGACGACGTTCTTGGCTCCGGCGAGGGAGGGATGGTCCTTCTGGCCACGAATATCCTTCGCTGTCAGGAGGCCTACGCGAGTTGGGAGGCGTTGCAGGCAGAGGTCGCTCATCTTCAACAACAATGTCGGGACCAGCTTGCCGAGATTGCGCGGACGCTGGCTCCGTACGGTTATTTAACGGCGGACGTTGAAACGGCGGCAACCCAGATCGAGGATCTCGGCCGGCGCCTCGCCCAGCGGGACGCCGCGATCTGCGAGTTGAAGATTTGCGAGAAGGAGAGCCAGCGGCTGACGAGCGAGGAGACCGCGGCGCAGGCGCAGATCGCCTCGTTCTTCGAGTCGGCAGGAATCGCCCGCGACGACGACACCGAGCTTTATCGCCGCCTCGATCAGTTGCCGCGGTACCAAGAAACGGACGAGACCCTCAAGCGGGCGCGGCGGGACCTGGAACTTAAGGCGCGGGACCTGGGCGACGCGACGCCCTTTGAGGGAATCGATGCCGAGGCCGTCGCAGCCCAACTTGCGGAATGTCGCGAGCGGGCCGACCAGGCGGAAGGCGTTCACAAGCAAATCATTGAGATTCAAACGCTCGTCCAAAAGGCGAAACAGAAGAGCGACCTGGAAGAGGCGCTTGCCGGCCAGGCAAAGGCACAAGGCGATCTGGGCGCCCAGCGGGAGGCGGACTGCGACGCGATCGCCGGGGACCTTTTGTGCGAGCTTCTGGATGAAGAGCAGCGCGACTTGCAGCAGCCGGCCGTCCTGGAACGGGCACGCCACCTGTTCGGACGCATCACGCATGGCCGCTATCGGTTGGACATTTCCCGAGCGGGCGAGGGGGAGCCGGCGTTTCGCGCGGTCGAGACGGCGCGCTCCCGCGTCCTGCCTTTGGACCAGCTTTCCGGCGGGACGCGGCTCCAGCTTCTGTTCGCCGTGCGCCTGGCGTTTTTGGAGATGCAGGAGTCGCAATGGAAGCTTCCCCTGGTCCTCGACGAAACGCTGGGAAACAGCGACGAGGCGCGGGCCGAACAAATCATCGATGCGGCCATCGAGATTTGCCGCCAAGGCCGCCAGGTCTTCTACCTGACCGCCCAGCATGACGAGGTGAGCAAGTGGCGTCGGCGGTTGAAGGGCTGCTCGGACATTCACTGGAAACACGTGGACCTGGCTGAGGTGCGAAACTTTAGCGCGCTCGAGCGTGTCCCGGTCGTCGACTATGACGCGCTGCCGCCGGTCGAAGTCGTGCGGCCCGACGGCGACGATTGGCTTGGCTATGGGAAGCGGCTGCGAGTCCCAATGCCGAACGCCTACAGCAAGCCCGAAGAGCTTCACCTCTGGTACATGGTGGACGAGGTGCAGTTGCTCTATCGGCTACTCAAGCAGGGCATCAATCTTTGGGGCCAGCTCCGCGAGTTGGTCTCGCTCAACTCACTGCCTGCGGATTGCGTCGATTTCAAGTCCGGTTCCGCCGCGCTCCTCCTGCGCCGAGGCCCGCGCCGACTTGTTGGAGACCGTCTTTCGCTACTGGCGGATCGGCCGCGGAAAACCGGTCGACCGGGCCGTCCTGGAAGCCTCCGGCGCGGTCGGCGAACGGTTTCTTCCCGAAGTCGCGCAACTGGCCAAGGAAGTCGGAAGTGACGCCCGCCAGCTCTTGGCGGTGCTGGCTGACGGGAGAGTCCCCCGCTTCCTGCAGCGCAACCGCGAGAAATTGCAGCAGTATCTCGCCGAAAACGACTACCTGGACGAGAACGAATCTCTCTCCGTCGATGCCGTCAAGCAGCGGGCGCTGATCGAGGCGTTCGCCGTCATGGAGCGAGGCCTGATCGAGCCGTTCACCATCGACGTGCTGATCGACCTGGTCTACAACAACGTCCTGTAAGTTATGCGGAAGTCGTCGCAGCCAGCCGTTTCAGCTCCGGTTCCAGGCGGCGCATTCCCTCGTCGACCGGCACGATCGGGCTGTAGCCGAAGTCGCGTTGCGCCCGGCCGACGTCATAGTAATGCGAACCGCTGAGCTGTTTCGCCAGGAACCGCGTCATTGGAGGTTCGTCGCGGAATCGCAGCAAGCGATAAGCCGCTTCGCAGGTCGCACCGATGGCGTACGCGGCGCCGGCAGAGATCCCCTTGCGAACGGGGGGCAGGCCGGCGCGTGAAAGGAGCTCGTCGATCCAGCCCCAGAGATTGACCGGTTCGATCTCGTTGATGAAATAGGCGCGCCCGGCGGCGGGCGAGGCGGGCGAGAGAGCGTCGGCGGCCTGCAGGTGGGCGGCCGCGGCGTTTTCCACGTACGTCATCGAGATCAAATTCGTTCCGTTGCCGACTCGTCTTAATCGCCCGAAGCTGCGCGCGTTGAATTAATCGCGGAACGAGCTGACTGTCCCGTGGACCCCAAATCAAGTGGGGCCGCAGCGCGACGGTCGACAGGCCGGCCCGGCCGTTGGCTGCCAAAACGGCTTTTTCGGCGAGCGCTTTCGTGTGCGGATAGTGGCACAGATAGCGGCTGGGATAGGGATGGCTTTCGTCGATGCCCAGATGATCGCCGCCGTCGTAGATGACGCTCGGGGAACTCGTGTAAACGAACTTGGCAACGCGCTCTTTGCGGCACGCGTCAAGCATGTTGAGCGTACCGAGCGTGTTGGTCTCGTAAAACAACTTCCACGAGCCCCAGATTCCGGGGATTGCGGCCGCGTGAAAAACGGTGTCAATTCCCTGACACGCGCGATTGACGGCATCCGGGTCGCGAACGTCGCCTTCTTGCCAATCGACGCCCAACTCCGCGAGGCGCGGATGCGGCCGCCGCGACATCACGCGCACCGTGTCGCCCCGCGCGGCGAGCTGCTCCGTGAGATACAGGCCGAGGAAGCCCGCTCCGCCAGTGACAAGAACGTTCATGGAAGGGGTCAGCCGTCAGCGGCCGGTAAAAACCCACGATGAGGATTGAGATTGTTTAGCCACTGCCGACCCGCACCGGCCCGTGAAGCGCGTTGGCCGCCCAGAGAGCGAGGCGCTCTCGATTGATTTTGGAGTTATGGCGCACGTCGACCGGGAGGGAGCGATGAAAGAGGACTGTGTGGACTTCGAGCGTGAGCGGATTGGCCGCTGCCAGATCGCGGAGGTCGGCGCTGAACTTCTGTCGGTCGGCCGACAAGAGAGGGAATTGGCCCTTCCGCGGCTCGACGACGATCACGGGAATTTGTTCACCCCGCCGGCCGAGGCCCACCAGCGCACTGCGGAAAACGCGCGGGTGCTCGTTGAAAATCGCCTCGCAAGGCTCGGTGAAAAGAGGGCCTTTCGGCGTGGTGACGATGTGCGATTTTCGCCCGCAGTACCAAAGCCGCCCCTGGTCATCGAGATAGCCGACGTCACCCATGCGGTGCCAGAACGGTGCCGCGGCCCCGGGACCGCCCCCTTCCGGCGGCTCGGCGATCTTTGCAGCCGCGTCCGCGTCGGGACGGCGAAGATAATGGCGCGTGACGCTCGGCCCCTGCACAATGATCTCGCCGATCTGGCCGGCGGGCAGTTCGCGGGCCGCCGAAATTGTGGGAATCGGGGCGTCGGTGATCTCGATGATCTTGATCCGCACTGCCGGAAAAGGCTGTCCCACGCACGTTCCCGCGCCGGTGCGCGTCCGTTCGGCGGTTTGCTCGACGATCTCCCGCGCGGAAATCGTGCTCACCGGCAGCGCTTCCGTCGCACCGTACGGTGTATGAATTTCGGCGGCCGCGGCCTGGTGCGGCGGGTCCGGTTCCTGTCTCGGCTGGCTTCCGCCGGCCTCCCTCCGCTCGTCTGCCGAGGCCGGCGGACAATCTGCGGACGGACAACGTGGCATGGAAGCGAGCGTCTTTTGCAGCCGTTCGACCAGGCTCACGGGAACCGGTGCGCCGGCCGAAAGGACGCGCCGCAACGACGTGAGGCGGATCTGGCGCTCGTCGCAGTGGCTCGTCACCCGCTCCCACAGGGCCGGCGAGCCGAACGATTGCGTCACCGTCTGATCCTCAATCACCTCGACAATTCGCGCCGGGTTCGCTTTCGCCGGTTTGGAGGGATTCATCGGCGGGATGACCGTCGTCGTCCCCATCGCCGCGTTGAACAACCCGAAAAGCGGAAAACTCGAAAGGTCGACGCCCCCTGGCTCGATCGCGTATCGGTCACGGATCAGGTCGACCTGCGCGTTGAACATCCCGTGCTCATAGATGACGCCCTTGGCCGGACCCGTGCTGCCGCTGGTGAAGATCACGGCGGCCGGATCGGTCTCCCGCATTGCCGCCGCTTCAAACGGCTGCCAGGCCGCGCTCGTCAGAGAGCGGTAGGTGGGCCCGCCCCAAAACCAACGGCGTCCGACGGTGAGGTTGTGGCGGGCCTGGCGAAAGCGTCGCCGGTTCCAGAGCCGCACCGCGTGCACAGGCGGAATCGCGAGAAAGCCTTCCGGTTCAGCCTCTTCGAGGCAGCTCAAGACCTGCGAAAGTCCCATCCCCGGATCGATCAGCACGACGACGGCCCCGGCCTTGAACGCGGCAAAGACGAGCGACACGAACTCGATGCCAAACCGAACCATCAGCACCAGCCGCGTGAATGGCACGACACCGATCGAGCGCAGGCCGGCCGCCAGGCAATCGCTTTCGCGGTCGAGTTGCTGAAACGTCAAATGCGAATAGGCGAGCCGTCCCGCCGCATCGCGGCCCGCCGGGAAGACGACGGCCCGCTGATGGGGAAAACGCTCTGCGGTCTCGTTCAGCCGCCGCGCAATGTTTTGCGAATTGGTCACGCGATGGAGTCAATCAAAAAGAGAAGGATGAAGGCAGAAGGAGGAATGGATTGATTCAGCCTTCCGCCTTCATCCTTTCACCTTCCGCACGAGGATTTCTCCCTTGCCCAGTTCGAGGAAGTCGCCGCAATAACGATGATAATCGGCGGAGAGGCACTCGTCCGCAACGGAAAACCCCATTTCCCGCAAGTGCGCGAGATAGAACCGGAGAAAGACAGGCCGATAGACGCAGGCGAGCCGAAAGGTGGGCAGCAGGGGGGGCGGAGCCGCCGTCCCGAGAAGGCCGATCGTGCCACGCCGCATCCCCGCGCCTGGGCGAATGCCGATCTCCCCGAACAAGAGGATGGATCCGGCGATCAGGTTGAAGCCGACGGCGTCTCCCGCCGTGCCCCCGATGGCAATCAGGCCGCGGCGCATCGTGTGTCCGATTTCGTTGCCGGCGTCGCCGTCAATGAGGATCTCGCCGGCCGTCATTCCGCGGCGTCCGCCGCGATAAACGGCCCCGACCAGGTGTCCCGCGTTGCCCCGCACGTGAATGCGGCCGCCGTGCATTTCAGCCCCCACCCAGTCGGTCGCGTTGCCGTTGACGAGGATCTCCCCGCCCCGCATCTCGGCCCCGAGGTGCATCCCCGCGTTGCCTTCGACGCGGATGCGGCCCTCCTTCAGATGCGTGCCAATCAGCTTGACCTTGGCACAATCCCCTTCCCAGACCATTTCGTTGTCGTCGGCCGAGCCGGAGACGTCAAAAAACTCGGCCAGCGGGACCTGCGTATTGCCGTACTGGATTGGCGTTCGCGCCACGTCGCCGAGCGATTGTTCGCGCACCGTTTCGAGCTGGACCGTGTCGACCTCCAGCGGGATCGAGGTCATGGTTTTCGAGCGCATCACAAGAGGCATCGCGCCACTTCTACGAATTGGTCGGCCGACACGCAAGGATCGCTGGCGATTGGTTCGTCAGCGGATGAAGAAGCGTTCATCGCAGCGTAATCTCCGCGGACCACTTCCCCTTTTATGTCTGACTTGATTCCGCTCCTCTCGGCGGCGTCGCTTCAATCAGGCGGCGGAGCAGCACCTCGTTGACGCGGCCCCGGAACCGAATTTTTCCGTCGATCTCCACGACAGGAATGCACGTTGAAAATCGGGCTCGCAGCGCAGGGTCAAGGTCGATATCGATCTCGATCGGCGGCGGAAGGCTGTCCCGGTGCTTATCGAGCGTTGCCCGCGCCAAATCGCACAGATGACAGCCCGGACGCGTGTAAAGCACCACTCGTTCAAAGCGGACGCCCGACGGCTGCCTGCCGTAGCCGCGGCTCCCCGAGCCGTCCGTATGCGATTCTTCCTCGGCCGATTGTCGGTCGCCGAGCAAGTGCCAGCCGGCTCCGACGGCAAGCAGTCCGATCGCGACCCACAGGCCGCGGTCGATATACCACGAACGGGGCATGTGCACCGGCAGGCCGGCGTCACGGTCCGCCGCCAGCAGCCCGAGGATTCCGATCCCCAAAAAGAGAAGCACCGATCCCAGGGCCGGGCGGAAACGGTCCCGCGACGACTCCTCCTGGCAGTGATCGTCGTCCGCGGATTGCGACTCCAGAGGTGCGATCGGACTGCTCATCAATCGACTGCTTTCCTCCAAAGAGCGAATTATAGCCCCCAAAGACAGGCGGGCTCTTTCAGGCCGTGGGTGATGCTTCAGCGTAACTCTGCGTTCCGGCACGGCACGACGCGAAGTTGTTATGCTGAAGCATAACCTACGCTCGAAGCCGGACGAGACCCCGATGCCGTTCACCCTGACCGTCGAGTCCTTTTTGACGTGTCTGCGGCAAAGCGGGCTTGTCGAGGAAGATCGCGTCGAGGCCCTCCGGAGGGATCTGAACAAGCCAGGGGCCGAGGCCGGCGATCCACGGGCGATCGCGGAGGCTCTCGTCCGCGAGCAGACGCTGACCCCCTGGCAGGCTGAAAACTTGTTGCGCGGCAAACGCCGCGGGTTTGTCCTGGACAAATACCGGCTGCTCTCACCTTTGGGCCGCGGCGGAATGAGTGCCGTTTACCTGGCCGAGCATTCGCTCATGCGCCGCCGCTGTGCCATCAAGATCCTGCCCTCAAAGCATCTCAGCGACCAGTCGTCCGTGGATCGGTTCCACCGGGAAGCGCGGGCCGTGGCCCTCTTGGATCATACAAACATCGTGCGGGCTTACGATGTCGGCAAGGTGATGGACGGCAACACCGCGATTTACTTCTTCGCGATGGAGCTTGTCGAGGGAGAGAGCCTGGAGGAGCGCGTCTCACGGGAAGGCCGGCTGCCCCCGGTCGAGGCGGCCAACTTCATCCGCCAGGCGGCTGAGGGGCTGGCACACGCCCATTGCGCAGGGATCGTGCACCGCGACATCAAGCCGGCCAATCTGCTGATCGACCGCGACGGCGTCGTCAAAATCCTTGATCTGGGCCTGGCAAAGTTCTTCGGCGAAGAGTCGGCCCCCGGCGGTGCCGGCGGTCAGATGATCTTCGGAACGGTCGATTTCCTCTCACCCGAGCAAGCGCTCGACAGCCATGCCGTCGATGGGCGGTCCGACATTTACAGCCTGGGATGCTCTTTCTATTTTCTGCTGGCCGGCCATGCTCCGTTTCCGGAGGGAACGCTCACCCAGCGTCTGGTGAGCCACTTATCCCAGCAGCCGGTCCCGATTGTCCAGCAGCGGGCGGACGTACCGGCGGATCTGGAGGCGATTCTCGAGCGGATGCTCGCCAAGAAGCCAGTGGACCGCATGCAGACGGCCGACGAGCTCGCCGAACTGTTGCGTCAATGGCTCGTGCGTCACGCCGACCGGCAATGGATCCGAAAAAACCCGGCCGTTCTGACGGGCCCCGGCCCTGCGAACAACAGCCCGGCGCTCTTCCCCGTGACCCCGGGCGTTGCTCTTCCTCACAGCGGCGCCCTCTTCGTCGAATCGTCGAGCGACATGAGTTTCGAGGGGTTCGATCCGGACCGCTCGACGGTGACGCGCTCGATCATCTTCCGCCGTCGGCCGACGCCGCGTTGGTGGCAGTTCCTCAAACGCGTTTGGCGGAACCGCGGACGCAAACGCCGTTGATCCGTTGTTATGCGCGTGATTCGTCGCACGACGCGGGATTCTTAGAGCGCATCCCATCCAGATGTAGCGGTCCCGTGGCGGAAACCATCGGGAAAGACCGAGCTTTCACCGCGTCACCGAGGTGCTCGCAGCACTATCCCAACGGCACTTTATGCGGCTGGCCCGGAATTTCGCGGACGTATTGAGGAACGGCGTATCCCGGCAAGCGGCGGCGCAGCGCGTTCACCAACTCGACGCCGCGGCCCGCCGGCACCTCGAAGTGGGCCGTGCCGGAGACGCGGTCAAGCTGATGCAAGTAATACGGGATCACTCCCAGGTTGATCAGCCGCTCGCTCAGGCCGGAGAGCGCCTCGACCGAATCATTGATGCCCCGCAGCAGGACCGCCTGGTTGAGGACGGTCAGACCCGAGCGCACCAATTTCCGCAGGGCCGCAGCACAGTCGTCGACAAGCTCGGCCGGATGGTTCGCATGCACCACGACGATCGGCGTCATCCGCGTCGAACGCAGCAGATTGAGCAGAGGACGCGTCACGCGCGAGGGGAGAACGATCGGCAGCCGCGTGTGGATCCGCAGCCGTTCGAGGTGTGGAATCGCATCCAGTCGGCGGATCATTTCGGCCAGCCGCGCATCGGTCAGCATCAACGGATCGCCGCCGCTGAGGATGATTTCCCGAATCGACGCATCCTGCCGGAGCCGTTCGAAGGCCGGCTCCCAATCGGACATTCGCCGCGGCTCTTCGCCGTAGGGAAACTCCCTGCGGAAACAGTAGCGGCAATGGATGGCGCAAGCCCCCGTGGCGATCAGAAGTGCCCGGCCGGCATATTTCTGCAACAGGCCCGGCGCCGCGTGGGCACTTTGTTCGTCAAGCGCGTCGGCTTCAAAGCCCGGAACAGACTCCGCCTCGGCTCCCAGTGGAAGGACCTGCAAAAGGAGCGGATCGCGCGGATCGCCCCGCCGCATGCGCCGTAGAAAACTGCGCGTCACCAAGAGCGGAAACAGCCCCGCCGTTTGCCGCGCTCCGACCCGCAACTCCTCCGGCAGGCCCATCGCGTCGATCAACAGGTCCGGATCGCGAATCGCGGCGGCCAGCTCGTGCTGCCAGGAGGAAGATCGCAACTCGGCATCGAGGGTTGAGTCCACGTGACGAATTGTAACGAATGGTGCATGGTTGAAAAGAATGTTGACGGGGCCGGCGTCCGCCGAGTCCGCTAGGCGACACGCCGGAGGCGGGACGCCTCCGCGTTTCCGTCGGCCGCCAACCGGCCCAGAGCGCGGGCGATTGCTCGGACGACGGTTTCCTGCCGTTCGGCGCCCAGCTCGGCAAAGATCGGCAGCGACAGGACTTCGGCCGCCGCCGCCTCCGCCGCCGGCAGGTCGCCTTGCTTGTAGCCGAGCGATCGGAAGCAATCCTGAAGGTGAAGCGGAATGGGATAATAGATCGCCGCGCCGATCTGCTCGTGGCGCAGTGCCGCCAACAGAGAATCGCGCCGGCCCTCTTTAACGCGAATCGTGAATTGGTTATAGACGTGGCGGCAACCGGGAAGCTCGGAGGGGAGCATCACGAGATCGAGAAGTCCGTGCTGCGCAAAGAGGGCCTCGTAGCGCTTGGCGTTGGAGCGCCGCGCGTCGGTCCAACGGTCGAGATGAGCCAGCTTGACTTGCAGAACGGCGGCCTGCAGCGCGTCGAGGCGGCTGTTGAGTCCGATCTCCGCATGACGATAGCCGCCCTGGTCGCCGTGGACGCGCAGCCGGCGCAAACGCCGGCTCAAATCGTGATCGTCCGTCGTTAACATCCCGCCGTCGCCGGCTCCTCCCAGGTTCTTCGTCGGAAAGAAGCTGAAACAGCCAATCTCTCCCAGCACGCCGCTGCGGCGTCCATGATACTCGGCGCCAATTGACTGGGCGGCGTCTTCGATGATGGAGAGTCCGTGCCGCACGGCGATCCGCCACAGCGGTTCCATGTCGGCACACTGTCCGAAGAGATGAACGGGGAGGATGGCGCGCGTCTTCGATGTGATGGACCGTTCGATCTGGTCCGGATCCAGGTTCATGCTGACCGGATCGATGTCGACAAAGACCGGCCGAGCGCCCGCGCGGTGAATGGCCCCGGCCGTGGCGAAGAAGGTGAAGGGGCTCGTCACCACTTCGTCGCCCGGCCCGATGTCGAGTGCCATCAGCGCCAAGAGCAGGGCATCCGTTCCCGATGCGCAGCCGATCGCATCCCGGCTGTCGCAATAGCAGGCGGCTTCGGCCTCAAACTGGGCCACTTCGTCGCCGAGAATGAAGGATTGCGAAGCAAAAACCCGTTCGACGGCCTCTCGAATCTCCGCAGCGATCGTCTGATGCTGGGCGACAAGATCGATGAACGGGACGGCGGAAGGGCTCGGGGAATGCGCGGACTGCGACACGGCGACAGCCATGGTGCGGCTCCCGGCAGAACAGAGAGGTGAAATCAGAAGTGAGACGAGAAAGAGGGGAGGCGGGACTTTATGCCCGAGCGCCCATCGTGTCAACGGCGGTTTTTGAGTGGTGAGTGGTGAGTAAAGGCCGCGGGGCACGTACCTCGCGGCCTGCGTCGAAATCAACGCCGCCACGGTGATCAAACTCAGCGATCGCGGCACGTTCCAAACAATCTGCCTGGTCACCGACGTCGAGCCGTTCCTTCGCTCAGTGGTCCAATAATTGGGCGTGCAGTCGGCGTGCCCATTCGCGTGCCGATCGGAGTTGTCAGTAAATATCGGCGACAGAGATCTTAAGATGAGGCAAAGATGTGCCGAGCTCTTTCAAGGCGCCGTCCGTGATCTGGTTACGGCCGAGGTAAATCATTCTCAGGTTGTTAAGCTCGCTGATCCCCATCAAGTCGGCGTCGGTGATACGGGTACGGTAGACGCTGAGCATGATCAGCTTCTTGAGATTCCGTAACTCCCTCAAACCGAAGCCCGTGATCGGCGCATAGCTGAGGTTGAGGTATGTCAGGTTCGTGAGGTCATTCAGCTCCTTCAAACCGGCGTCCGTGATTTGCGTGCCGCAGAGGTTGAGGAGCGTCAGGCTTTTAAGCGCTCTGAGTTCCCTCACGCCGTTGTCCCCGACGCGGTGAGCGTCGGAGAGGACCAGTGTCGTCAGGTTCGTCAGCTCCTTAACCTCCTTCAAGCCGGCGTCGGTAATCTGCGTATTCCCGAGGATGAGCATCGTCAGGTTCGTAAGTCCCCTGATTTCCTTCAAGGCGCCGTCCCCAATCTGGGTATTGGTGAAGTTGAGCGTCGTCAGGTGCTTGAGTCCTCTCAGCTCCTTCAAACCCGCACCCACGATGTGAGTACCGCTGATCTTGCTGCGGCTGAAGTCGAGCGATTTCAGGTCCGGGAAGGCCTTGAGCAGCGGAACATTTTCGTCCCCAAAGTCACTTCCCCATCGGAAGCCGACCATTGTGACAGGGCGGCCCGGCGTCCTGTCGTGCGGATTGACGACGCCGCCCAAGCGTTCGAGTTTTGCGATCGCCTGCGATTCATCTGAATTGTCGGCGGCGATTGCGGCACTGTTCGACGCCAACACGACTGCAAGCAGCACGGAAGGTGCAACGCGCATGGCTCGGGCAATCCCTTTAAAAAGCCAATGATCGCCGCTCGCGATTCTCGTCAAATCCATACGGAATTGTCTAGTTCCTCCTTCCAAGATCCTTGTAATGCCTTATTGCCGAGTTCAGACCGGCCGCTCCAGCAAGTGGTCTCCCGCGCAGAGCATGAGCGACGATCACAAGCTCACTACGAACAGATACACAGCCATGCCGATGCCTAGGACGGCCATTAGCAACGATACGACGAACCCGAGCGGCCAGCGTGACCCGGGAACAGATTCACCCCGCTCCAAACGTCGTAGGAACTGTAGGTATCGGGCCGCGGCAAGGAGGTTCAAGACGACTCCGAAGACGACAAGAGTCATTCCGCTCCACAGGGATAGCCCGCTGTGCCGCGTTGGAAACGTCTGCCTTGCCTCGGCCAATTCCTGGAGGAACAAGCCGAACCTGGCGACGACGAAGCCAAAGCCCATCAACGCCAAGCCCGTCCGCAGCACGTCGCGATGCTCGTCATCTCGGAAATACTCGGCCATCGTGAGCGCCGCCAGGCCCACGCGGAACCGGGCGCCTGGAGGCTCATTCATCTGGCCGAACATCAGGACCATGTGCGGGAGCACACCGGCTTCTTTCATATCATGGTAGAGTTCTTGCCCTTCGCGGCGGCGCTCGCCGATGCCGCAAAACATGCTCACTCCCTGTTGACGCCCAACCATGTTGTGGATCATTTCGGTGAGCAACACCGTCTTGCCAACGCCCGCGCCCCCGAACAGTCCCGCTTTGCCGCCGCGCTCCAACGGCACCAGCACGTCACTGACCTTGATGCCCGTTTCAAAGATCTCGGACTTTGTGGAACGACTGGCCAATGACGGCGGGTCTCGATCAATGGTGCGCCATTCCACATCGGTCGGCGCCGGCTGGCGGTCGAGGGCGTTTCCGAAAACGTCGAACATTCGCGAAAGACGTCCTTTGCCGACCGGCACCTTCAATGGCCCGCCGGTGTCCTCCACAGCCATGCCGCGAGCGAGACCCTGCGTGGGATGGATCGCAATCCAGCGGACATGATGTCCATCGAGCTGTCTTCGAACCGCACATCGACCACGCTTCCACGCACCGACGTGACAACGCCGTAATTCGAGTGTTCGTTTCCTTGAGCTGACATCGTCGAACGAATCATTTTAGGGCCTCGCTTTTGGATGCGATGCAGACCATCAGGTCCTTCCAGGATTTGACGAACGATTTCGCCCCCTCGTCCAGGAGTTGGGCGGCCAAGGCGTCGATGTCAATGCCGTCCCCGGCGAACTTAGTCAGCACCTCGTCGCAGTAGCGGGCATGCACGGGCAAGGTTTGGCCGAGCTCTCCATGATCGGCGAGGGCTTTCAACGTAGCCTCGGGCATCGTGTTCACGGTGAAGGGTGCGGCGAGCGCGTGGATGTACAGGATGTCCGAGGCTTTGGGGTCCTTGGTTCCGGTACTTGCCCAGAGGAGGCGCTGGCGGCGGGCGCCGGCATTGAAGATCCGCTGCCAGCGCGGCGAGTCGAGCAAAGAGCGGTACGTCTCGTAGGTCTGTCCCGCAACGGCAATGCCGAGCTGGTCGCGCAGCGTCTCAGGTGCTTTGCCGATCACCGCAACGTCCCAGCGGCTGACGAACAGCGAAGCCACAGAGCCGACATCGGGATTCAGGCCAGCGGTAATGCGCCGCTCGACGCCGCGCAAGTACGCCTCGGCTGCCGCGACATACTCGCGCGGGAGAACAGGAGTGTCACGTTGATCGGCACACCCGCGAAGATCGCCTCCTCGATGGCAGGAACGCCCTCTTGGGTACCCGGTATCTTGATGAAGAAGTTGGGCCGTCCCGCACGGGCGTGAAGTTCCTTGGCCGCGGCAAGGGTGGCGGCCGTATCATGGGCCAGCAGGGGTGAGACCTCCAGCGACACCCAGCCGTCCACGCCGTTCGTCTGGTCGTGGATCGGCCGAAACAGATCGGCGGCCTGCCTGAGAATCCTCCAGCGCCAGCTCGAAGAACAGCGCCTCGCCCGACTTGCCTTCCTTCAATTTCTGGTGGATGGCGTCGTCGTAGTCGTGACTGTTCTTGATGGCGTGGTCAAAGATCGTGGGGTTCGAGGTAAGCCCGGTGACCGAGAACTCCTGGATATAGCGGCGGAGCGTGCCGCTGGTCAGCAGACCGCGAGTGATGTTGTCGAGCCAGAGGCTCTGGCCCATTTCGTGAAGTCTTTGGGTCGCTTTCATCATTTCCCTCCCGCAGTAAGTTTGGATGCGGTTGTGGCACTTCCGGTCGGCTCGGACGGAAGCAGGGCGGGCCGGTTGCACCAAGGCACGTCACCGATGGGCTCGAACGTAATGTTCGCAATTGGGTACGTGGCCAGAGTGTTGCGGTCGCAAGCGTCGTACGCCTGGCACATGTGACCGGCCCGCAGAAGGCGCAGCATCCCGTTGGTTCCCATCTGGTCAAGTCCGATCATGTCCAATTCCAAGTGGTTTTTGATTCTCTTAAAAACCGTGAAGCCCGCTCCTCGCACACGTCAGATGTTTGCCAGTTCGCCGAAGTACTCGTGGTCCTCGGCGTAGCCGCCTTCGCCTTTGTTGATCGAATGGAGGTCCTCGACGAACTCGAGTGCCTGGATCCACTTGACCATCTTGAAGCCGAGCTGATTCTCGACACGCAGCCGCAACGGCCCCCCGTGCAGATGATTGAGCGGCTGGTAGTTCATTTCGTAAGCCAGCAATGTTTGAGGGTCCAGAGCGTTCTCGATCGAGAGGCTGTCGTAATATTGGCCGCCCGCGACACCCGTACTGAACACGACTCCTTCGCTAAACGAGTAAAAGACGACCGCCTTGACATTGGGTCCCGGCCGGACCAACTTCATCAGTTCCGTCAGCGGAAGTCCTCCCCACTCGGCAATGCCCGACCAGCCCTGAATACAGTGGTGCAGCGTGATCTGGGTCTTCTGGCCCAGTACCCGGAGGTCGTCCAGTGACAGCTCGACCGGGTTCTCCACCTGGCCGTAGACCTTGAGCCGGTAGCCCTTGAAATCGCTGGCGGCCAGAGTTTTCCACTCGTCGCAGGTTGGCATGTTTCCGTTGACCCAGAAGAAGGGCGAGATGTCTTTGCGGCCGAACTCGGCTCGGGGCGCAGGACGGTCGAGAAGCAACCCCATGACCGGGCTGACGATCGCCTTAGCGGCGTGCTGGATGGCTCGGGGGTGTCTCCACGCCATCCAGTTGGCGAACACATTCAGCAGGACGACCACGCCGACCCCCGCTAGGCCGAGGTACAGGCCGGTCGGGTTGGTGTTGTCGGTCCCGACCACGATGTGGTTCATGTTTCCGACGAACCCGGTGAGCATCACCATCGTCACGTGCCCAATGATGAATACCGCGAAGGCGCACATAATGAGGAAGTGAATCGACCGGCCGACTTGGCGATTTCCTGGCAGTCTCGGGTACCACGTGAACCGGGCCGTGAAGGCCGGCGACATCGACGGGCCGGTGAACATCGCGAGGGGGGCCAGGACAAACACGACCCCGAAGTATGCCAACTGCTGGAGCGCGTTGTAGTGGTAGAAGCCGTTTGGCTCCGGCGGCAGGTGGAAGGTGGCGTAATGGACGAAGACGGCCCAAGCGGCCGGCACGATCTGCCAGGACGTCGGCACCAGGCGCCGCCACTGCTCGGTGCTAAACAGCAGAGCCACGAAAACCAAGCCGTTGCCCACCCAGAACAGCACACTGAGGAAGTGCCAGTGCCGGGCCATGCCAACGGTGTGCCGATAGCCTGGCAGGCCGATCCAGGGGGCGAGGTGGCGTGAGTCGTCCTTTGCTGTCCAGACGCGATCCTTGGGCACTTCGACCGGCGTGAGCCGGAGCCACTCGGTGCCGGGGGTGCAGTGAACATTCCAGTACAGCCGCGGGTGGTCCGCGAGGATTTGCAGGCCGCTGCGGATAAGCAAGATCACGAATAGGAAATTGACGTAGTGCGTGATGCGGAGCCAGGCCGGGAACCCATTAGGCTCCGCGGGCGTTTCGAGGGTCCTCGCTGGGTTGGTCGGCAGCGCCGGGAGACCGGCCGTGCCCCACTGAATGTAAGCCGCGCCAATCACCATCAGCAGCGGTATGACGAGCAACAGGAGCGTCTTGAGCCTGATGTGCATGATGATCACTCACCTAGCGGAGCAAGATCGTCAACAGGACCGAGGCGTGTTCAATGCCGTGAAGTGAGTGGGGCTGTTCACTGGAGAGGTAGAGCAATTGGCCTGCTTCCAGATCTCGCTTGGTATCGCCTGCCGTGAAGGCGACTCGACCTTCCAGGCACTGGACAGTGATTTCCCCATGGGCCTGGTGTCCAGGGATCTCTTTTCCCGATGGAATGATCAGACGAATAACTTCCAACGTCTTGGTCTTCACCAACGTGGTTGTCCTGGCTTGTGCCAGTTCGGCTCCAAGCGGGCAAATATCGATTACTTCACCCGATTGCGCACGCGGAATGGCCATGGTACGGCTCCTGATAAGACAGCGTGTTTCCATCCCTCCCCCCCTGAAAAACGGGGCTTTGCGGAGAGCTCATGACGAACCAAGCGATCCCTGCACTGACATCATCGCTTGCAAGATTTGAAGATCCTTTTGAGAACTCGCACCTCGTTGTGCTCTTCATCCCGTGCGCCGTATGAACCCTTCATGGCCCAATTCTCTGGTTCTCCAGCGCCTGTACTTTAGCCAGGCGGCGTTGGTGGCGCGGGCGCCACTGAAGTGAGCGGCCAGAAAGGTCTCAATCAGTTCCCAGGCGAGCTCGGATCCGATCACTTTTCCACCCAAACAAAAGATATTCATGTCGTCATCTTCGACCCCCTGATGCGCGGAGAAAACATCATGGATAAGCCCGGCACGCACGCCGGGAACTTTGTTCGCGGCGATCGACGCTCCGACACCGCTGCCGCAGAGCGCCACTCCGCGTTGCACCTTCCCCGCGGCGACGGCCCTGGCCAGGGGAATGACGAAGTCGGGGTAGTCATCGTCGGGGTCCAGATAATGGGCGCCGAAGTCCACGACCTCGTACCCCGAGCCACGCAACGACTCGGCCACCTGTACTTTCAGAGCAAACCCCCCATGGTCAGCGGCAATTCCCACGCGAATCATCGTTTCTCCTTAACCTGCCGGACGACACTGCGGGCCTCCTTGCAGACCATTTCCATAGTGTTGCATCAGCTAGAACGCGCGGAAATGGATGCCGTCCTGGACACCCCCCCCATCTACTTGCTGCTCGGACTCAATCCCCGTTATCACTTGTGCGGAGCCGCACTCACCGGTTTGCTTTCTGCAGTCTCATTCAGCAGGCGCTTGAGTGAATCGATCGCCTTCTGCACCTCCGTCAGCTGAATCCTGGCTTGTTCCAACTCTGAATTGCGGACCGGCGCCATGGTTTCGGCCTGTTGGACTCCTGGCGACCCGAACAGAGCACTTAGTGCTCCGTCGAGCGTAGGCTCCATCACGACCTTGTTATCTGTCGCGACAATCACGCGCTTGAGTTGGGGCAAATTCGTCCCTTCGGCTTTGAGATAGAGCGGAACGACGTAGAGGAAAGCATTCTCAATCGGAATCACAACAAGTTTGCCACGAACGACATTTGACCCTTTTTGATCCCACAGGGTCAGTTGTTGCGAAATCGTCGTATTCTGGTCGATCATGGCTCCAACCTGGTTGGGTCCGTAGATCAGCTTCTCTTTAGGAAGCTCATAAAACAGCATCCTCCCGTAATCTGGGAAATCGCACCTCGCGGCCAGCCAGGCGATCATGTTGTCCCTCTTTTGTGGCGTGAACGGACTCATGATGAGGTACTCCAACTTCTCGCTTCCGGGCAGTTTCATCAAAATGTAATAGGGTTCCATCGGACTCAGGTTGCCGTCGTATTTCTCCAGCGGTGCGACCCACAGATCCTCACGGTTGTAGAAGACTTGAGGATCCGTCATGTGGAAGCTCTCGTATTGGGCTGTTTGGATTCCGAACAGATCCTGCGGATAACGCAGGTGGAGCTTTAGATCGGCGGACAGTTGATTCAGGTCCTTGAAAACGCCGGGAAATGCGCGACGATAAACCGCCAAGACGGGATCGTCGGGATCCATGACGTAAAACGACACCGTGCCGTCGTACATGTCCACGACAACCTTCACGGAATTGCGGATATAGTTCAGTTCGTTGACGTGGCCGGGCCTGTAAGGACTCGAGTAGGGAAAGCAATCCGAAATGGTGTACGCATCCTGGATCCAATATTGTTTTCCCTCACTCAAGACCGCGTAAGGGTCGGCATCAAGTTTCAAAAACGGAGCAATCTGCGACACGCGTTCCTGCACGTTCCGCCAGATCTGAAGCCGACTCTCAGGCCTGAGGTAGGAAGTGAGCAGGATATTAATGTCGGCCTGCGTCCAGGCGAACAACAGCCGTTTGCCCAGGCTATCGAGCGGCATTCCACCCTTGCCATCGTAGCTGGTGTAAACATTCTGATTGCCCTTGGGGTAATCGAATTCCTTCACACCTGTTCCGACGATCCTGGAACCAGGCATCGCTTCCCCAAAGTAAATGCCTGGCTGAGTCGTGGTCAGGCCGTATGAGGATTCCGGTGGAACGTTGTCAATCAGAAACTGTGGAAATCCTCCGGGTGTGATTTTGGAGACGAAGTTCATCACGAGGCCATAGCCATGCGTGAATTGCAGGTTTTCGTTCACCCACGTTTGCGCTTTGGCAGGGAGCTCGGGCGAGAGCTCGCGGGTCGCAAGCATCACCTGGTGATAGCCATCTGCCAAGTGATAGCGATCCGTGTCGACGTTGGAGAACTGGTAGTAAAGACGGAGGGCTTGGGTCTGCTGATAAGTCTGCAGGAGTGGACGGGCATCCCAGAGGCGAATGTTTTGAATCGTGCCTTGATTTCTCGCGATCGTTTCGGGCGTCAGGTCCTCGAGTGCCGGGTAGGCCGTTTCCTGGATTGCGTCGAGCTTGTAGGCTTTGCGAGTGAACTCGATGTAATTCTTCAGATAGGGAGTTTCCAGACTGAGCTCACTTGGCTGCACCACGAACTTTTGGAAGAGAGCGGGCACTAGCTCGATGGACACGATGTACAGCCCCACATAGGCGGCCAGTCCGATCGCCAGGGCTTTTCCCCGCGGACGCAAGAAGTTGAGCACGAGGAATGCGCAAGCCGCGGCCGAGACGCCGATCATGACCCAAAGGGCAAGCATGGTCACATGATCGGCCGTATATCCAACTCCATAAACCACGCCCATCGTGGAGTACACAAGTTCGTATCGGTCCAGGTAATAACCCCATCCGAAGGTAGCGGCGAGAATGAAGAGCAGGACGGAAAGATGTCGACCGGCGGACCCCTGGCTCGCGTTTTGTGGCCCTCCGCTCAACCTCTTTAGGCCGACGTACGCGTATTCGGTGACGACGGCGACGAGCGCGAGCACTGTCAGGAAGATGAGACTGCTCTGCAGGAGCTGATAAAACGGAAGACGAAAGACATAGAACCCGATATCGCGTTCAAAGATGGGGTCCGCGAATCCGAAGGACTCGCCGTAGCGAAAGCGGAGATAAGTGTCCCATTGTCCATAGAAGACAAGCGCAAAGAGCAGCGCGACTGCAGCCGTGATAAGTGCCATGGATCGCGTAAGCGCACGGCGCGAGATAGGGATGCCGCCGATCTCGACGACATGCGTATTCCGGAGAGAGCCGGCTGTCTTCGCCGGATCGTATTCAATTAGCTCGAAGCTGTTTCTCACTGCCAAACGGATATTGATCCAAAGGAAGAGAAAGGCGCCGATGAACGCAACGCAAGTCATTCCCCACTTGACCGAAAGGAGCGTCCAGAAGATGCCCGGGTAGTTGAGTTGCCGCATCCACAACCACTTCTGCAGCAACGTCGGGATCACCTGCAATATGACAATGAGCACGAATGCAACCGGAATCGCCCAATGAATCAGCTTCCGTCGCCAGGGGTGACGCTGCTTTTCGGCGAAGCCGTGAGCTTCCGAGGGAAGAGTATGTATTTGTCTGACTGGGGCCGAGGCGATCAAAGGTTGTGGAACGATTGGTTTGCTCATTGGTTAGGCTCCGGCGAGTGTTTGCGAACGCCAATGCGTTAAGGGTAATGGCCAGGCACCGGCGCGGAAGCCGGGAGAGGCACAGTCCTAAGGTCGCGTCCTCAAGGTACGGTGGAAGAAGGTCAGGACCGCGTTAATAAAAGAATAATGGCGCGGTGAGGCGACCAATCGTGGGTGTTTTGTCCTTGCGTACGGTAGGTGTCTCTGTGCCTTGAAGGCCGAACCGTAGGCACGGGTTGCACAATTCCATAATTCAAACGTGACACCGTTGGTGTTTAGCGATTCGGCAGCAATTCGCACCTGCCCTGGGGCGAGGGCCACGGGCAGAGGGATGTTGAAGTCGGGAGAGTGAGCTCCGGAGTTCAAATCGTGTGCGCCGAGGTCCACGTCGTCGTATCCCGAGCCACGCAACGACTCGACCCTCTTCCCTTTCAAGGAAAACCCTGCCTGGTCCGCGGCGATTTTCACTCGCATCATGGTTTCTCCTTGACCCTCTTGAGGAAGTTATGTGATTGCTCGCAGACATTCTCCACGGTGAAGCCATAGTGCTGCATCACGGTTGGCCCTGGGGCTGATGCCCCGAAAGTGTCGACCCCGATGACGGCGATTTGGGGACCGACATAGGATCTCCAGCCGAGTGACGCTCCGGCCTCGATGGCCAACTGGGGCACACCCGCGGGCAAGACGCTGTCCCGATACGTGTCCGACTGCATCGAGAAGATGTTTGTACTCGGCAGACTCACCACCCTGGCCTGGACGCCCTCAGTCGCCAACCGATCACGGGCCTCTAGTGCTAGATGCACTTCGGAGCCGGTCGCAATCAGAATGATGTCGGGTCGCGCACTCGACGGAGAGTCCGCGAGGACATAGCCACCCAGCGGCACTCCCGCGGGTATGCCTGGAAAGCGGGCCAGGTCGAGCACGGGGAGTCCCTGGCGTGTTAACACCAGGGCAACGGGACCTTCCCTCCGCCCAATGGCGATCCGCCAGGCGACAACCGTCTCGTTCGCATCCGCAGGCCGGATGACAACCATGCCGGGGATCGATCGCAATCCCAACAGTTGTTCGACAGGCTGATGGGTCGGGCCGTCCTCTCCCATGGCGATGCTGTCGTGGGTAAAGACATAGATCACCGGCAGGCCGTTCATGGCCGCCAGACGCATCGGAGGACGCATATAGTCGCTGAAGATCAGGAAAGTCCCTCCATAGGGGATGAGGCCGCGATGCAACGCCATGCCGTTCAGGATGGCGCCCATGGCATGCTCCCGGATGCCGAAGTGCATGTTGCGTCCCGCCCAGTTCTCCGGCTCGAAGTTTCCTGCCCCGTCCATGCTCGTGTGGGTGCTGGGATCCAGATCGGCCGAGCCTCCCATCATTTCGGGCAGACGAGAGCCCAGAACGGCGATCGTCTTTCCCGAAGCGATGCGGGTTGCCATGGGGCCTTCGCCCGAGGTGAATGTCGGGAGGTCGGTGTCCCAACCCTTCGGAAGATGCCGGTGCATGACCCGCTGGAGCTCCGCGGCCAGGTCAGGGAATTCCTTCGCATAAGCCTCAAGACGCAACTTCCATTCCGCCTGCGCGGCACTTCCCCGCGCGACGGCTTTCCGGAAATGCTCCAGGGCCTCCTCGGGAATATGGAAGGGAGGTTCCACCGGCCAGCCCAGCCCCTCTTTCGTCAGACGGACCTCCTCCAAACCGAGCGGCTCCCCGTGGGCCGCCGCGGTGTCCTGCTTGTGGGGACTGCCGAAGCCGATGTGGGTGCGAACTTGAATCAAGGAGGGCCGGCGCCTTTCTTCCCGGGCAGCTTTCAGCGCGGCGGAGACCGCGTCGATGTCGTTGCTCCGTTCGATCCGTTGCACGTGCCAGCCGAAAGCGGCGAAACGGGCCATACGCTCTTCGGTAAACGCCAGCTCCGTGCTGCCTTCAATCGTGATGTGGTTGTCGGCATAGAGGACGATCAGCTTGCCCAGCCGCAGGTGACCGGCCTCTGATCCGGCCTCGGAAGAGATCCCTTCTTCCAGGTCGCCATCGCTGGCCAAGACGTAGGTGAAGTGGTCCACGATCGTGTGACCCGGTCGATTGAAGCGGGCTGCAAGGGCCACCTCGGCGATGGCCATGCCGACCGCGTTGGCCAGGCCTTGCCCCAACGGGCCGGTGGTGGCCTCGACGCCGGGCGTCTTGCCGTATTCCGGATGGCCTGGCGTACGACTGCCCCATTGGCGGAACCTCTCGAGTTCCTCCAACGGCAAGTCGAAGCCCGTGACATGCAGCAGCGCGTACAACAGCGCACAGCCATGACCGGCCGAGAGAACGAAGCGGTCACGGTCGGGCCAGAGGGGATCCCGCGGGTTGAACTTAAGCAAGCGATCCCAGAGTGCGTAGGCCATAGACGCCGAGCCCAGGGGCAGTCCAGGATGGCCCGAGTTGGCCTTCTGCACCATGTCCACGGCCAGGAAACGGAGGGTATTTACACAGAGTTCGTCGAGCTCGGGCGGAGCGATGGTGGCTGAGTGTGTCATGTTGGCGATCAACCTTCTCTGGTCGTGATTGGGGTCCCCTGACGACTCTCTGTTTGAGATTGGCCGTCGAACTGAAGTGAGCCATTGGCTCCGAGCGGGTCGGCGGGTGCGCCTGGCGGAAGCAATTCCGGCACATTAAGGCGTGCCACGCCGATTCGGTCGTCGGCCATCCCATAGTAAACGTCGAAGCGGTCCGGCAAGCCGAGATCGTCGCGCCGGTCGATGCCGGTGGGAAACACGACATTGGCGACGATTCCCTGGCGTTCCTGCGGCAAATTCGCCGTCAGCACCGGCTGCGGCGAACGGTAGCAGATGACGCGCGGCTGCTTCTCCGAGAGCACCATCACCCCAGCCGAGTAGCGCAGATCGCGTCCTTCCGTGGTCGGCTCTGTGGTCGCCTCCGCGGTTCCGCTGACGCCGTGGTAGACGATCAGCCAACCATGCCGGGTCAAAATCGGGGGAGTGCCGACACCGATTTTGAGCCGCTCCCAGGACGCCACCGGACCGGCCAGCCGGTGATGCGAAGTGAAGTGGCAGAGGTGATACGGCTCACCGTCCTGCATGGCCATTGGGCAGTAGGAAATCCAGATGCTTTCCCGGTGCAGATCCACCGCGCGGGACGCCGGATGGCACGCCGTTTCCTCCGGACGAGTCCCGGGAAAGAGCGGCCGGTGCAGGATGGCCAGTGCCGGTTGCCCGGATGGGTCGGGAATAGCGACGGGGAATACCGCCGCGTCTTTGTTGTCGACGCCGTCGAATTCGATGCCTTTATACGGACGGAACGTGGCAAGCCCCAGACGCTGCCAGTGGAACAGGTCTTCCGATATTGCCAGAGCGATCCGCGGGCCTTTAACCGAAAGCGCCGTGTAAGTCATCACGTAACGCTGGAGCGGTACGACAAAGGAGATACGCGGGTCCTCACAGCCGCCGCCGTTCGGCAGCCGCTCGTATTCCGCTTCGGGCTCCAGCGCGATGCCGAGCCGTTCGACGCCCGTCGGGTCGCCGGCCCCATTAAACTGCACGCGTGCGATGCCGATGCGAGAATAATTCCCCTGTGCGACCAGCCGAGGGAAGAGGTAAAGCTGACCATCAGGGCCACGAACGGCGGCTGGGTTCAGGACACCTTCGGCCTCCAATGGATTGCCGCGGCTCCGGCTCCATCACCAGCCCGAGTCGCTGCATCTGAAATCCAGGCATCGATTCACCTCACTCCGCTCATGCTTGCTGAACACAATGCATACAAGCCAGGATCCCTTCGCACACGCGCTTCGTCTCATTGGGATCTCTGACTTGGATACAAACAACTCCCGTTCTCTGGCCGGATGGTCATTACCGCCAGGGAACAAGGCATCCCCTATAAAAATCATCTCGTTAATTGAAATGCCCAGGATATCCCGGAGCTTTCGGATACCGTACGCTTTGTCAATGCCGGGCTTGGTGATATCAATCGATGTCGCGCCGCCCATGCGGACGGAAAACTCAGGAACCAAAGTGTCAAGGATTGCTTTGATCTTTGTCCGCTTGGCGAAATCCGGGTCCCACTTTTCTTCTCCTCAAGGGGAGCCTGCTGTCCTAATGCGGAGAACGTAATCTGACTTCCCCGGTCTTCAATCATTTCTCCCCAGAGATGTCCCGGCTTGAAGCCTGCTGATTCCAACGACTGCTTGAGAGAGCTGATGATTTTCTCTTTTTCGCGGTCGGTGAAATCCTCGGAATAGATCTCTTTCCAAGCACCTTCATATTGGAAGAACTTTGTTCCACAGGTCGGAAGAAGAGAGAGATTCTTCAGGCGGTCGTCATGGGGGAGATTGGCGAGCAGTTGTGTTTCGAATTGCGGCCAATTGCCTCCGGAAATGACGGCCACTCGGAGGATGCGGAGCAGGTCACGCAGACGGGCTGCCATTTCGTCATCAAGCGCCGCTTTGCTTCCGGCAAGTGTACCGTCCAAGTCGAAAACAATCAGCTTTTTCATGGTGACTCCGGCAACGCGACGTCTAACAGGCTTACCGCACCGCGCGGCCGAAAAGCACACGCCCCGACCACCGCCGGCACGAGCAACACGTCGCCTTTGCCGACGGCATACATGGTGGCTTCGTGTTCCAGTTGTCCAGCGCCGTCGATACACACCAGAACTCGCGGCGCACCGGCAGCACCGAACGTGAACGGCCCTTCTCCGCGGAGCCTCCACAACCGGAAATGCTCACAATCAAAGAGCCGCTCGCGCAACACGGGCGTTGTCTCCTCCACCACCGGCACCCGGGGGGCTGACCGCGCCTTCCGCGAAATCAATGCAAGCCAGCGCCTGATCGATGTGGAGCGCCCTCGGCCGGCCTGTCGTGACGTCGATCCGGTCACGCTATACGTCAACGGCGGCCTGTTCGGCATGAATCGTTGTTGTCTTCGCTTGAGTCTGATGCAGGGTATCCTTGGCACGTTCGACTTCCGCGGGCGTCCCGTGGGCAACCAGGATGAGTTAGCCGTTCGTCGCCTCAGTCTCGTATTGCACGACACTGTTCTTCGGAATCCCGATGCTGTACAGTCCGGCGCCGAGTGCAGTGAGCCCTCCCCTCACGACGGCGCCTTCGAGCGCACCGACGATCCACGACTGGCCCCACGTGGGCAGGATCATGACGAATTGCCTGGTGCACTTCCGCTCCACGCTTCCGTAGGAGCGCTGCCGGCGAGCAAGAACACTTGCACCAAGGTCCCGCTCGTGAACGCCTGTACCACTGCGCCGCTAACCGGCTCGATTTCCGCAGTCGCCTCGCGCACTTCCATCCCCGTGATTCTTTTGATCTCCTGTCGCAACGAGTCGGAGGAGTTGGCGAACAGCTGCCGATGAAACTCCTGCACCTGAGCAGCGCCGGTCGAACTTTTGGCCATGGCCTTCTCGGCCGGCGACAAGGCCTCGTGCAGCGTGATCACCAGCGTGCCCTCACTCAGGACAACGGTCACCGACTTGGGCACGTGGTTGCCCGTTCGTCGCTGCTCGAAAGCGATTGCCGCCTGAGCGATCTGCTGTGCCATGGTTGATTTGGACTTGTTCATTGGGTCCGTCCCTCCTGCTTGCGACCGCCAACCAGCCGCACGGCAAAAAAAAAACCGACGTGGCGGAACACCCTCAGGTATTCCACCACGTCGGTTTACTCGTCAACGGGCTCCCCGGCACGGCCGGGTTGCCCCTTATCTAGTCGTCCGACGATGTCTTTCGAGGCCAAACGTTTATTCTGACTCCGCAGACATCTCTATTGTATCGTTTGCCACGAGGAAAGCAAACGTCAACGCTTCGGATTTGATCTTTGCGCTTGGTATCATGTCCCTCAGGTCGCATGAGAACTGACGGCTTTTTTTCACAGTCGCCACGGCGGCAAATTGCCTATGCGGGCCTTCGAGTCGAAGATTGGGACTCTTTCGAGGATTTTATGAAAGCGCAAGGAGAGATCGAAGCTGCCGTCTGCGAAGGAATGACTTATTTCGAGCAGGATTATACGGGGACGCGGGCCCAAGGACATCTACACACACCTGATCGGTGATCTTCTTATCGTCCGCCTTCAGGGGGTCTTGACCGCGGCCGAACAGCATCTGGTTAAGGCGCTCGCGGCGGAGAAGGGAAGAGACCTTCTGAAACAAGTCCGCAGCCACCTGATCGAAACGGCGCGCCCCGTGATGGAAGCAATGGTCCAGAAAGCCACCGGCGTCAAAGTCGTGAGCTTGCATCACGACATCAGCACGACAACCGGCGAAGAGATTGTGATCTTCACCCTGGCGGCCGGCTTGCGCCGTGCCGCCAGACAAAGTTTAGAAAGCTAGCGAAACAATAAGCGACAACGATGCAAAAGTAGATATTTCCCGGCCCGATCAAATGCGCTCGCGACGTCTCCCTAATTCCATCCCCAAACCCGGCTATCACTTCGTTGCGGATGAACCAGCCCAGGACCAGCATCAATCCAATTCCCGCCCAGTACTCCAATGTCTCAATTGTTTGTAGGCGTCGCCGATATTCTTCGGACACATGGCCGGTCAGTAAACGATGCCCCAAGGCGGCGAGCATTTAAACCAATCCCGCGCAGAAAGCTGAATCCTTCCCCAGACATCACTCGCGCTCGACGTGACGCCCAGAAGATCCTGTCTCAAATCTCTCGCCGCAGGCCAGAACTCCGTCCATCCGACGAGCAAAAGCAGGCCGGCAGCCAGCAACGACCCCTGACACACGTAGGTGTCGAGCCGCCGCTCCCGTGCGGCCTTGTCTTCTCCGGTTTCTTTGCGGTTCACGAAGTAATTGGCGACGCCCAAGGCAATGCCGATGCTGATTCCGCCACTGCATTCCCGGCAGCGCCAAAAGTTGAAGCTGCGCGCCAGGCCACACCTGCGCTGCCCACTTGCAATTCTGAAACAATGCCCATCCCAGTCCGTTCACGAGGCCCACGGTGGAAATCAGTATGACATTCTTCCAGTCTCTGCGAGCCATCTCAAAAAACAGAAACCCGAGACAGTAGCCCGCATGTCGGACTGCTGCGCCGCTGTCGCGATAAAGTCGAGCGAGGCTGGGGTTCGCCTGAAAGTCGTAGTATTTCGCCTCGATGCTGCCGTACCTGGGCAAGAAGACAACTGGGAAGCGAGCGTACAGACGCCACGCCAGGTAGGCCCCGCCAAGCCCGCAAGCAATGCGAAGCGTCCACCCCCCAGGCGCCGCGGGACGCCCGTCGCCAGACCAAGCCAACAGACAGGCTGGAAGCCCCGCCCAGGCGGCGCCCGCGACAAACAGCCAAACGCAAGAGTCCGCGAAACGAAAAGAATACACCGGCATTGGCCGCTCCTTCAACGAGTGTATACTCTTCTCCTCGGGACGGTTGATCTGCCTGCCGCCCCTGTTTTGAGCGCGATCGGCGCGTTTTGTGCGGTAGCGGTGGCGTGATGAAAGTCGTCCGACTTGAAACGTTCCTGACTCACGCCGGCCTCCGGAACTATCTGTTCGTGCGGCTGACGACCGACTCGGGACTGACGGGGGTCGGCGAAGCATCGCTCGAATGGCAGGAGCGGGCCGTCGAGTGTCTGCTTCACGACTGGGCCGAGGAACGCGTCCTGGGCGCCGACCCCTTCAACATCGAGTCTCTCGTTGGGAGTCTGATTCGGGATCAGTATCAAGGCGGGCCGACCGTTTTGACGGCCATCAGTGGCGTCGAGATCGCGTGCTGGGATCTGATCGGCAAAGCGTGCGGCCAGCCGGTCTACAAGCTGTTGGGCGGCCGCACTCGTGATCGGTTGCCGGCGTACGCCAACGGCTGGTACGGCGGAGCACGCACGCCAGACGACTATGCCGACGAAGTCCCGTGAGGTGATCGGCCGCGGCTACGCCGCGATGAAGTTCGATCCCGTTCGGCAGTCGCCTGGAAGAGCCTTTCACACGATGAAATGGGCGAAGCCGAAGCGGATTGTCGCCGCAGTCGCAGAGCCGTCGGCGGCGACGTCGAGCTGATGATCGAAGTGCACGGCCGCCTGTCGGCCCGCTGTGCGATTGCGATGGGCCGGCGGCTGGCCCCTTACCGACCGGCTTGGTACGAAGAACCGGTCACGCCGTACGATCTCGATCTGCTGAAAGAAGTTAAGCAGGCGCTCCCGTTTCCGATCGCTGCCGGCGAGCGACTTTACATGATCGAGGAATTCGCAAGGCTCACCTCACTGCGGGCGTGCGACGTCGTACAGATGGATTTGGCCCACTGCGGAGGGCTGGGGATGGGCAAGAAGATCGCGGCGATGGCAGAGGCGCACGATACTGCAGGTGCTCCCGCACTGCTCCATCGGCCCGGTCGCCCTGTGCGCGGCCGTCCATTTCGGATGGTCGACGCCGAACGTGCTCATCCAGGAGAATTTCGCCGAGTACGACGTCTCCTGGCGAAAGGATTTCGTCCGCGGCTGCGAGCTTTGCGAACGCGGCGAGTTCAAACTGCCGACGGCGCCGGGGCTGGGCATCGAAATCGATCTGGCCGCAATCGCCGCCCACCCGCCGCAGAAGAACCCCTTTCCGTCTCTGTGGGATAGCCGTTGGCTCAAGGATTTCACCTGGAAGAACGACTGAGGTCTGCGGACGATGAGTTTCGTCGCCGTTCGTTTAAATGCCGTCAGCTATCCGGTGGAGACCGCCGAGTCACGCGAGCTCGAGCAGGCCGACGCGAAGATTGATCGCAATCGAAGGCCAGGGACCGGATGAGATCATCGCGTCCGCCGAGGAATGCGATGCGTTGCTGGTCGTCTCGTCGAGCGTGCCGGCCAGTGTGATCCAGCGACTGACGCGTTGCCGCGTCATTTCAAGGCTGGGCGCGGGGACGGATAAGATCGACATTGCGGGCAGCCACGCGGCAAGGGATCGTCGTGGCCAACATTCCGGACTTCTGCACGAACGAGCAGGCGGAGCACACGTTTTCCCTGTTGCTCGCCTGGGCGCGCCGCTTGCCTTTCATGTTCGACGCAATGCGCCGTGGCCAGTGGTCGGCGCGAACCACCCGGGGGTGCACCGCGTCGCGGGGCAGACGCTGGGACTGATCGGCTTCGGCGCGAGCGCCCAGGCGGTCGCAGCCCGAGGTGCGGCGTTCGGGCTGCGGGTGCTCGCCTGGACGAGGAACCCAGCGAAATACGCCGCGGTCGCCCAACGCGGTGGAGTCACCCTGGCGACGCTGGAGCAAACGCTGGCGGAGTCCGACTTTATTTCGATCCATCTGCCCCTCACGTCCGAGACGCGCGGCCTGATCGATGCCGCACGGATCGACTTGATGAAGCCCGCGGCCGTCCTCATCAACACAGCCCGCGGAGCCATTGTGGATGAAGCCGCTCTCATTTCGCGGCGCTCAGGCAGCGGCGGATCGGCGGCGCCGCCCTCGACGTCTTTGACGGAATCGACGTCTTTGCCCTGCCGGGGATCCTCCACGGCACCCGCTGTTGGAGCTGGATAATGTGTTGCTCACGCCGCATTGCGCCGGCAGTTCAGTCGAATCGACTGTCGATTCGAAAACCCGCGGCGCACGCCAAGCGGCTGAGGTGCTACGGGGCCGCTGGCCGCGGCACATCGTCAATCCGGACGTCACGCCGCGGCATCCGTTGACATAATTGCGGGTCAAGAGACTGCATGATCCCGCGGACCTTGGCGGGACCGTCTACTATCTGGTGGGGATCGCTCCCGAGACCCTCGTCCACGTCATGCTGGCCGCTGGCACGTTCCATTTGAGGGAGATTAAACGCTCATTTGCGTGGGCCTCGCGCGGACTCGACGGCACGCAAGTGTGATGGTAAAACGCCGCAGATGAAATGAATCTTAAACAAAACAAATCGGCGCACTGAGCGTGTCTCCGAGCCCCGGCGGTGAGGATGTGCCCGCCAGTGCGAAGCAGACGACCAGCGGCGTATTGAGCAGAGACGAGCAAATGGCGATCTGTTTTGACTCTCCGGTTTCATCGTCGCTGGTTAATCGACAAAAGACGGATGGTAACGAGGCCACACCCTGGTTAACGATCGGCACCATGACGGAGAGTTTTGGCGGCCTCCGAACTGTCGGACGGATCGAAATCTCGATCGGCCAGCCACGCGGGGGACTCTTCCATGATCGGACGGAGCTGCGTTCTTTGTTTCCTTCTCTTCCTCGCGATCGTTCCCGTCACGGCATCGGCGGACGACCGTCCGTCATACACCATTTACCGCGCGGGAACGCCGATCACGATTGACGGTCGGCTTGACGAGCCGGCGTGGTTTGCCGCCCCCAGCGTCGGGCCGTTCCGTTTCGCCTGGTGGAAGAAGGGGAAGCAGGAGCAAACCGTCGCCAAGATGCTTTGGGATGACGACCATCTCTACGTGGCGTACCTCTGCCAAGACGCCCACATCTCTGCCGAACGGACCAAGCACGATTCCTCAGTCTGGTACGACGACTGTGTCGAGGTCTTCGCGGCCCCCGATCCGCATCGTCCGGACGCCTATTTTAATATCGAGATGAACGTCAACGGGGCCGTGTACGACGACTTTCACCCGCACGGTCCGGGCAGCGAACTGCGACCGAGCTGGGACGCCGAGGGGCTGCGCATCGCGACGCGCGTCAACGGGACGCTCAACAACGACGCCGATCAGGACAATTCGTGGACGTTGGAGGTCGCCATTCCGTTCAAGGCCTACCGCCGCGCCCTGCCGAACACTTCGCCCAAGCGGGGCGACGTTTGGCGGCTGAACTTGAACCGGTGCGGAGGCAAGACGAACGAGCAATTCAGCCAGTCGGCGCCGGGAACGGAAAAAAAGCCGCAGTTTCACGCGCCGCGCGACTTCGGGTTCGTCACGTTCTCAGACAAGACGTCGCCGTTTTGAGTGAACCTGGCACTCGTCGGCGCAGCAATCGTCCGTTTACTTGAGTCGGCCGTCGAAATCGTGCGAGATCGAGTCAGGCCGTGACCGCCTCGACCAACCGATCCAGATCAGCGTCGTTGCAATAGACGTGCGGGCTGGCGCGCATCCGGCCGGCCCGCGCGTTGACGATCACGCCGCGGGCCTTGCACTCTTTTTTGAGCTCGACCGGATTTCGCCCCGGCACGTCGAAGGCCACGATTCCGGAGCGACGTTCCCCCTCGCGGCAACTGGCGACCGGCAGGCCGGCGTGCGCCAGTCTCTCGCACAGCCGGTCCGTGACGTCCAGCAACCGCTGTGACATTTTGTCCGGGCCGACGTCGACGATCATGCGGAGACTTCGCGCGAAGCCGGCGATCGCCGCCAGGCAATGCGAGCCCCCTTCATACCGGCTGGCGTCGGACTTCAGGTCAAGGGCCGTGTTCGTGAAATCGCCCGAATGGCGGACACTGTTCCACCCCACGCCGGTCGGGCGCAGCAGTCCAAAATGCTTCTTGCGCAGATAAAACAGTCCCGCTCCCTCCGGGCCGAGCAGCCATTTGTGTCCGTCGGCCGCCAAGGCGTCGACGGGAACGTCGCGGACGTCGAGCGGAAACATGCCCAGCGCCTGGATGGCGTCGACGAAGAAGAACGCCCCTTTCCGCTGCGCGATCGCGGAGAGTTGGACCAGATCATTCCTCCAGCCGGTCATATAACCCACCCAGCTCACGGCGAGAACCCGCGTCCGCGAATCGCAGGCTCTCTCGACAGCGGCAAGATCGACTCGTTCGTTTTGCACCGCAACTTGCCGCGTCTCGACGCCCCTGTCGGCGAGATTCAGCCAGGGATACAAATTCGAGGGGAACTCGCTGGAGAGCGTCACGAGGTTGTCGCCCGGCCGCCAGGGGAAGCCCTCGGCCACGGCGTTGATCCCTTCTGTCGTGTTGTGGACGAGAGCGATTTCGTCGCCGTCGGCTCCCAAAAGGCGCGCGCCGAGCTGCCGCGCCGTCTCAACCGTCGTCCGCCAGCGGTTCCAGTCGGCCACTCCGTTGGCCGCGTTGTCATGGGCAAATTCGATCAACACGTCAGCAGTCGGCAATGGGAGAGGCGCAACGCCGGCGTGGTCGAAGTAGGCCCATTTCGCCACCACGGGCATCTGCGCCGAAACTCGTCCCACCACGGTCGTGCGTCGTTCATGTCAACTCTTTCAGGCGTAGGTCGCAATCCGACAAGCCGCCGAGCAATCCGCAGATTACGCCGAGAACGCAGATTACAAAACCGTCCACACGCGCGATTCTCAACGTGGTAAATAATAATCGGCGTGATCTGCGGATAGACAGCCGACCTTTCACCTCGTTCCCAAGGTCTCCTCGGGAACGCTCTGCCGCGAAGCTCTGCTTCGCAACGGCACTGCCGGCTGCGGCCGGAGTTTCCGTCTGTTGCCGCCATCCGCTATACTGCCGAGGTTGATTGGAGGGTGCCCGTGTTCTCAATCTTGGGTCAAAACGCTCGGCTCTGTGATGGAATCAGCCGCCGCGAACTGCTCCGCGTCGGCAGCTTGAGCGCTCTTGGACTGTCGCTCCCCCGGTTGCTGCAGGCTGCGCAGACGGGAGCCCCTCCGCGGGGGATCATCAACGATCCGACCTTCGGCCGCGCCAAAAACATCATATACGTCTGGCTGCAAGGCGGGCCGCCTCAACACGAGACGTTCGACCCCAAGCCGGAGGCGCCGGCCGAGATCCGCGGACCGTTTAAGCCGATTCAAACCAATATCCCCGGCATCCAGTTCTGCGAGCTCTTGCCGCGGATCGCCCGCATGGCCGACAAGCTGGCCGTCGTCCGCTCGCTGCACACCGACACCGACCTCCACGACGCCAGCGGTTATGAAGTGCTGACCGGTTACCGCTACACGGGAACCAACTCGCGGCAGATCTCACCGACCGATTGGCCCTATTTGGGCTCGGTGCTCAAACTGATCAAGCCGAGCCAAAAACTGCCGCCGCTGACTTCCGTGTGGATCCCCGACATCATGCGGCTCAACGAGAACGTCACGCCGGCGGGACAAACGGGAGGCTTCCTCGGCCGGCAATGGGACCCCGACCGCTTTGTCGGTGATCCGTCGCGCCCCGACTACAAGGTCGAGGGCTTGCGCGTCACCGACATCGCGCCCATGCGGCTCAACCGGCGGATCTCGCTCTTGGGGCAGATTGAAAGGCATTTCCAGACCGTCGCAAAGACCCGGCCGGTCGGAATCTACGACACGTTTCAGGAGCAGGCCTTCGACCTCTTGACGTCGGGCCGGGTGCAGCGGGCGTTCGCCGTTCAGGAGGAGCCGGACAACGTTCGCGACCGCTACACGCGGACGCAGTGGGGCCAGTGCCTCCTGTTGGCCCGCCGACTGATCGAGGCGGGTGTCCGCCTGGTGCACGTCAACTGGTGCCGCGAACCGGGCGATTCGGCCGTCGACAACCCGATGTGGGACACTCACGCTCAGAACGCCGACCGCCTGGAAGACGTCCTCTGCCCGATGTTCGACATCGGCTTCACGGCCCTGATCGAGGATCTCGAACAGCGCGGCCTGCTGCACGAGACGCTGGTGGTGGCGATTGGCGAGTTCGGCCGCACGCCGAAGATCAATGCGGCCGCCGGCCGCGATCACTGGGGGCATGTCTTCAGCTTCGCGCTGGCGGGGGCCGGAATCTGCACGGGCCAGGTCTACGGCTCCAGCGACCGGGACGGCGCCTTCCCGGCCCGCGATGCCGTAATGGCTGGTGACCTGACCGCCACGCTGTTTCACGCGTTAGGCGTCGATCCCGAATCGACCTTCCGCGATCCCGAAGGCCGCGACCACAAGCTGACGCTCGGCTCGCCGATCCGCCCGCTGCTCGGCGGAGGCGTTGCGACCTACGAACGAGTCGACGCGGAGGGGACGGTTCGTGCCGGCGGATTCGACGCACGTCTTCTTTTGAACACCGACTTTCGGGATCCGGTCCCCTTGTACCCGGTCGACCGCGGCTCGCGCCGAAAGGCTGGCGCGCCTCGCCGATCCTCTCCACCAACGATCACGGGTTCGGCGTGCGGCTGGTAGACCGTGCGGCGTTCGGACTTCGGCGAGCTCAGTCGAGCCGCGTCCGGCGTCCGGCCTCCAAAGTCGACGGACTCGGTACTCCGCAGGCCCCAGGGCGTGTCTGCATGGGACTGGGCGAATGCAAAACGACGATCCGCGTTCAAAAAGGTGAACGCGCGATCCTTGGTCAAGAGATGCGCAATCCACGGGCCGGCCGGTTCACCTTCACCGTCGAGGCGAGTCTGTGCGGCTCTTCCAAGGAGCTGTGCGAGCTCTTCGCGAAGCATTTCACGTGTCGGCTCGTGCTCTATCGCTTCGCCGACGCCGACAAAAGTCCCCTGAAGCGGCACGAGCTGGGCTCGCTGACGATCCAACTGCCGGCGATCGTCGGCGATCAACCGTCGTGGGCCGGGTTCGAGTTGAGCCAATTGCTCGACAGCGCGGGACCCGGCCAGAATTTCAGTATTGGCCGCGGCCTGGGCGTGGCGATCGAGGTCGAGAAGACTTCGGACGGGACTCTCGAGTGGGGTTCGTTCGCCAGCGAAAAGGGGAGCGGTTCGGCGTTGCTCTGTGTCCGCTCCGCCCAACTTCGCTTCGCGAGCCGCACCATTAACGACAAGATCGTCGCCTAAACAGGCGGGTCGAATCTTCGAGCCCCATTGCTCAAAAAAATGAGCATGACGAAGGAAAGCCGAAGCACGACGTTCGAATGCAAGGCAGGGGGGCATTCGACCGTCCCCCGCCGGCGATCGCAACCGTTGCGGAGTCAAAACTCCGCCTGAAGACGGGACTACGAACTGCGGGTCGCCCGGTTCGCGCGACGGATGAGAGACGAAAGCGGGTCCCGAGCGGTTTGCAGGGGCATCGCGAACGGTGATAACCCTGCCATCTATCAAGACTCGCTTTGCAAGTGTGCGCTCAACCCAGACAACCGGTCGAGGAGCAGAGCGGAGCCTGCGGTTTGGAGCCGGGTGTTTTCGCGGTCGACGTCGAGTCGAGCCGCCGGATGCATACGTCCGAGGGCGCATTGAATTCCAAGCCGCACGCGGTTTCCGCAAACTCGAACCACAGAGACCCGTATGTCGCCGTTGATCATTAGCTCTTCACCCACCTTGCGAGTTAGGACCAGCATGCGATCACCCTCCCTGCGATTTCGGTTTTGGGGTTCTGTTTTCCGCGTTCGGTCTTGCGGGTTCGTCTCACCTCACCGTGTTGCCCGATTTCGATCGGGCCGAGATCTCTAGCATTTTGTCCCTGCGGCATTGAGCGCCCGTGGAAACAACTCGTAGCTTGGAGGCGCTCGCGAAAGAACTCTTGTGGTTTTCGTGAAAAGCCCGCAAAGGCGTTGAATAATGGACTTTTGAACATTTGTACTATTGTATATGTTCGGACGGCCCTTCGTTCAAGAGGACTTTTGCTTTTTTTTAAGAAAATGACTGCGATCGCGACGAGACCTCGCCGCGATGAGCGGAGGCCGCAAGACCAGATGCGATCATCAGTTCACTGCGCTTCTGGTGTTGGTTTTGGCAAGAACAGCAGAACAGGGATGCGATTCGCTCGTGGAGGCGCGGAGATGGGCAGAAAGATCAAGAAATCGATCGCTTCTTCAGCACCACTTCTCCGTGATCTCTGCATTTCCGCGTGAGGTTTCCCGCGCAAGATTCTTCCGCAAATTGTTCGCCTGCGCCAACGATCCTCGCGGACGTTTTTTCCCTTCACGCCGATGGCGGCCTTTGTTATCTTCCTCGCATCCATTCCGAATGGCAGGGAACAGCCAATTCGAAGCATCCGACGCGTGGCCGATCACGCGGCTCAGACGGCAAGGAGGCCTCCTATGAGCTATAAAAAAAACACCGATTCCGAGCTGAAGATCCAGATCCGCTGGTTGATCCGGCGGGACATGCACGACGTTTTGACCATCGAACGGGCATGCTGCGATCATCCGTGGACGGAAGAGGACTTTCTAAGCTGCCTCCGCCAGCGGAACTGCATCGGCATGGTGGCGGAAAACGACCACCGCATCGTCGGCTTCATGATCTACGAGCTGCACAAATCGAAGCTCCGCGTCCTGAATTTTGCGACCGCGCCCGACGTGCAGCGCCAGGGAGTGGGGGGCCAAATGATCCGCCGCCTGGTCGACAAGCTCTCTCAACAGCGCCGCAGCGAAATCATGGTTGAAGTCCGCGAGACCAACCTGGATGCTCAGTTCTTCTTCCGCAGCCAGGGATTTAAGGCCGTTTGCGTCCTCCGCAGCCATTACGACGACACGTATGAAGATGCGTACGTCATGCAGTACCGGCTGACGGGCGCCGACGAAGCTTGGCTGCTGCCGTTCTCGACGACCAACCGCATCTCGGAGTTCGACGCGGCCTGACGGTTACGGCGCCGCGAACCGGAATCTGGCCGATTGGACGTCGCACCATTGCGCACGCCGATTCAGTCCTGGGCCGGAATCGCCTCGCGTTGAATTTCGCGGGCCTGCTCGGCGTCGACGAAATCGCTGTGGCAGGAGGCCTTTTCCTGGTCGGCGCGAAGCGATTTGCGCGTCTTGGAGGCCAAGCGGTGAATGTCGTCCGGACTGAGGACGGCCCGCTTTTCGAGGATGGCCTGCTGCTCGGTTGAAAGCGCTCCCGAAACCTTGGCCTTGTCCCAGGCGTAGGACGACTCCTTGCCAGAGGCGAATTCGACGATCTCTTTCGAGATGCGGACGCTGCACCAGTCGTGGCCGCACATCGCGCAGAAATCGGTGTCGACGTCGAGGTCTTCGTCGTGATAGGCGCGGGCCGTGTCGGGATCGAAGCTCAGCTCGAAATGCTTTTCCCAATTAAGGGCGGCCCGCGCCTTGGTCAACTCGTCGTCGCGGTCGCGCGTGCCTGGGATACCCAGTGCGACGTCGGCCGCATGGGCCGCAATCTTGTAGGCGATGCAGCCCTGCTTGACATCGTCCTTTTTCGGCAGGCCGAGGTGCTCCTTGGGCGTCACGTAGCAGAGCATGCTGGCGCCATGGTACGCGGCAGCCGTCGCGCCGATGCAGCTCGTGATGTGGTCGTAGCCGGGGAACATGTCGGTCACCAGCGGCCCCAGAACGTAAAACGGGGCGCCGTGGCAGACGTGGCGCTCGAGCTTCATGTTGTATTCGATCTGATCGAACGGAACGTGTCCCGGCCCCTCGATCATCACCTGCACGCCCTTGCGCCAGGCCCGCTCCGTCAGCTCGCCCAGCGTGGAAAGCTCCGCGAGTTGGGCACGGTCGGTCGCGTCGGCGAGTCCGCCCGGACGCAGGCCGTCGCCAATCGAGAACGAGACGTCGTATCGCCGCATGACCCCGCAGATATCGTCCCACAGGACGTACATCGGGTTTTGCTTGCCCTGCACGAGCATCCACTTCGCGAGAAGCGATCCGCCGCGGCTGACGATTCCGATCAACCGGTTCTTAACATAAGGGAGATGTTCGCGCAGAACGCCGGCGTGGATCGTGAAGTAATCGACCCCTTGCTCCGCTTGATGGGCGACCATCTTCATGATGGCGTCGTCGTCGAGCTCCTCGAGCCGGCGGCCGATGATCATGGAGTAGATCGGCACCGTTCCCACGGGAACCGTGCTGTTTTGGAGGATCGCCTCGCGGCATTCGTCGAGGTCGCCCCCCGTCGAGAGGTCCATCACGGTGTCGGCCCCCCACCGTTCGGCCCAGCGGAGCTTCAGAACCTCCTCGTCAGTGCCGGAGGAGACCGGAGAGGCGCCCATGTTGGCGTTGATCTTGGTCCGCGACGCGCGGCCGATAGCCATCGGGTCCAAGTTGTATCCGCGATGAATGCGGTTGGCCGGAATGATCAAGCGCCCGGCAGCCACTTCCTCGCGGATCTGCTCGGGAGTCAGGTGCGGCTCACGCTCGGCGACGCGGCGCATCTCGGGCGTAATCGTTCCCAGACGGGCATGTTCCAACTGCGTGACCGGACAGAAGCCGGCCGGCGGCGTCCAGGCCGCGTGCGATTCGTAATTCTGCTCACACCCGGGGCGGAGCGTCCAATCCGGCGGCATGAAGTCCCAGGCAGTTTTCGTCGATGGATCGGGCATGCCCGGCGTGTCGGGCGATGAAAACGTGTACCGGCCGGCAACGCCCGGAGCGATCCTGCCGGGGGCCGCGAAACTCGCCGGAGTCGTTCCGGCCCGCACAGAAGAGGGATCGCCGCCGAGCGGCGGCAGCGGAAACGGTGTTCCGGCTGATCGAGAGTTCCCGGCCTGTCCAGAAGTCGACATGAGCGAAATCCTTTATGGTGCCGATTCCGCAGAAATCGTGCGGCCGCGATCGGACTGATCGTATCCTAGCCGCGCGACCTGGAATTGCAACGTGGTCCGGTTGGCGCCTCTCTCTCTGCTCAAATCGGTCCGCTTAAGTTTTGAGCCGCGATGTTTCGCATGCGAACTGACTCGCTGAGCGTGTTAAAAGGAGACTGCGCAGAACGTGCGGTTGATCCGAAACGCCGGAAATGTCGATCACATAACGGTGTGCCGCTTCGCGGGAAGGGACACGGTTCGGACTGGTTGTCCTGGACTTAGAGCGCGTTCCAATAAAGTGTAGCGGGCTCGCGGCGACAGTCGCCGGAAAAGGAGCGGCATCCGCCGCGGCACGAGAGTGCTATCAGCACGAGTCGTCGGTCCTGGCCGCACGGGAAACCTCGTCGATGAACCTTCTCGAAGTCTCGCATCTTCGCAAGACGTTCGGCCATTTCGTCGCTGTGGAAGATGTCAGCTTCAACGTGGCCGTCGGTGAAATGTTCGGCTTGCTGGGACCGAATGGGGCCGGGAAGTCGACCACGATGAACATGATCGTGGGGCTGTTGGCGCCCAACGGGGGGACCGTCCGGCTCGACGGACAAGAGCTCGATCCCGAAAACCGCGAGCTCCGAATGGCCCTGGGCGTCGTCCCGCAGGATTTGGCCATCTACCCCGACCTGACGGCTCGGGAAAACCTGCATTTTTTCGGCCGCCTTTACGGCATTCGGGGACGTGAGCTCAAGTCTCGCATCTCCGAGGCGCTCGAGCGGACGGGGCTCGCTTCCCGTGCCGACGATCGGGCCGCCAACTTCTCCGGTGGAATGAAAAGGCGTCTCAACTTCGGGGTGGCGCTGTTGCATCGGCCGCGGCTCTTGATCCTTGACGAGCCGACCGTGGGAGTCGATCCCCAGTCGCGGGCCCATCTTCTCGACTGCGTTCGCTCATTGAGCGGCGAGGGGGTGGCGGCGGTCTATGCCAGCCATTACATGGAGGAGGTCGAAGCGATTTGCCAGCGGGTGGCCATCATCGATCGCGGCCGCGTGTTGGCGTGCGATCACTTGCAGACGCTCTTGGGTCGCATGAGCGCCGACTTGTGCCTGCATGTCTCGAAACCGTCCGACGGGTTTGCCGAAAAACTGGACGGCTTGGGCAGGCTGCAACCCGAGAGCAATGGATCGGCCACCATCGTCGTCACCCGGGAACGGGTCGACGACGGACATCCCCTCAATGAAACGCTCTCGCGCATTATCGACCTCTTAAACCGGTCCCACGTCGATCTCAAATCGGTCGAGACAAACGACGCCAACCTGGAGCGGCTGTTCCTCCAGTTGACCGGCAGCCGCCTGCGGGATTGATTATGAAATCGTGGGAAATCACCAAGAAAGACATCCGCCTCCTGACCCGCGATGTCCGAGCGCTGTTCGTGCTGCTCGTCCTGCCCCTGATCTTCATCACCATCATCGGGTTGACGATGGGCAAGCTTTTTGGCTGGCGGAACACCAACCAGATCCTTCGCATCGGCGTCGTGAATTCCATCGCCTATGACCAGATCGGCGGGCCCGGCTGGGACGATGACGACGAGGACGCAAAGACTGCAGCGCCGGCCGAAGCCAAGCCGAGCGAGTCGGCTTCCAAGACGGCGGCCGCCCCCAAAGCCGGCGGCGAGCCCGTGCTCGACGCCGAGGAAAAGATCCGCCAGAAAGAGATCGCCCACAACATCGTCGTCAAGGTGATCAACCAGCTTCAAAAACGCAGCGGCTTCGAGGTGACGGAGATCCTCACGCGCGAGCAGGGCCAAACGGACGTCAAGAACGCGGCGATCCAGGCGGCCATCGTCTTCGGGCCGAACTTCTATCGCCGGGTCAGCCATCTGACGCCGTCCGACATTCTCGACGGCCAATTGAAGGAGGGGCTGGAATCGCTCGACGTCTCGCTTCTAGCCGTCGATCCCGATTCGAGCACGTCCTCGCTGATTCAGCAGCTCGCCTATTCGGAGGTCTTCAAGACCATCGTGCCGGCCGTCATGTGCCGTTACACGCTGCACCGGCGGTTCATGTCGAACACGTGCGCTGCCTTCGACGCCGAGGCCGATGCCCCCAGCCTGAAGATCGAAACGGCCAAGCCGCGGCCCATCGTTCGCGACGGCGATGTCTACAAAGCCATCGTCCCCTCGTACACGGTGTTTTTCGTCTTCTTCCTGGTCAATTTCATGGCCCGCTCCGTCCTGCACGAGCGCGAGCTGGGAACGCTGCGGCGGCTGCGGATCGCGCCGATCAAGCCGATTTCGCTTTTGGCCGGCAAGACGTTGCCCTTCCTCTTTATTTCGCTCATCCAGACGGCCATCCTGTTCCTTTGCGGCCGGCTGATCTTCGCCTTCTCCTGGGGGACCGAGCCGCTGATGCTGATCCCGGTGATCGTCAGCACCTCGTTAGCCGCGACGGCCCTCGGGCTGCTCGTGGCAACGCTCGTCCGCAGCGAGTCGCAGGTCTCCGCGTATGCGACGATCCTCGTGATCACGATGGGGGGAATCAGCGGCTGCTTCACGCCGCGGCAATGGCTCCCCGACGCGATGCGCGAGTTCAGCCTGACGACTCCCCATGCCTGGTCTCTGATCGCCTACGACGAGCTCCTGACCAAGGCCGTCCCCGATCCGCGGGTCATCTTCGAGAGCTGCGCGATGCCATGCGCCTTCGCGGTGGTCTTCTTCATCGCCGGCAGCATGCGTTTCCGCACGGTTGAGTAAATCGAGACCGTGCGTCAGAAAACGCGCCGTTCGCTCCGATTTGAAAATGTGCGCGCTGATAGAACAGTTGTATCAAAAGCGGACATTTTTTTGGGGTTTTTTGGGGCGTGAAAAAAGGAAACCTGAAGTCCCTGAAAAGGGGCTCCCCTCTGGCATTTCAGCGCTAGGCTGTGGCGGTGCCGAAACGAAACCGGGGCCACACATTTTTTCCAAAGTACCCCACTATACCACACTTCCTATAGGTCCTATAATAACTATGATCCACTCCCGATCCACCCGATGGGCGAGGAAAGAAATTCGACGCCTTCTGGCTCCCCGCCGTCGGATGATCTCCTTGAGGGCGTCGTCCTGTCTGCAGCTTGCACAAAACGGGGACACGGCCGAGCCAACCAATCGAGCCGGGTGAGCCCGCCACGCGGAATAGTCACACCCGCAAGAAATAGTCACACCCGCAGGAAAATGTTGTTCTTCTCCAGCGTTCGCACGAAGAGCCAAATCAGGAAGAAATCGACGCAGAAAGCGGTGAGCGCGTACCAGGGGGCGCGTCGTGGGGAATGAACGCCTGGACGGACGTGCCGATGATTCCGGCCAGCACGTAGGCGGCCAGCGCGTTGGTTCCGAAGGTCCGGAAGAGACCGACGCGAAACCGCAGAATGTCCGACAGAACGTAGAACAAGACGTAAACCAACAGCGAAAACCCCGCCCCAAAGGTGAGGTAGGAGAGCGAGCCGCCCCGCTGCGTCATCATCCAGTAGTTCCAGTAGCGATGCAGGTCGTAGGGAGGCTCGTCGACGCGCGGGTCGTCGGCCGGAGGCGGGAAGAAGGGCGGTTCGGCCAGAAGCGTTTTCCAGGTCCTGCCGCGCCACGCTTCGTGGGGCGGGATCACGGGACTGGGCGCCAGCTTGACGTCGCGGAAGCTCCGCAGCTTCTCGCGGAGGGCGGCCGCCTGGCTCTCCAGCGCGGCGGTTTTTGCGTCCTCCTGTTTCCCTCTCTGGAGCTCCGCCTCGAGCTTGCCGACAGCGGCGTCCGGCTTCCATCGCCCTTCCGCTTCGTCGATCAGCTCGTGCCGCGGTCGGCCGGCGTTTGCGGGGTTCGCCATCAATTCGTCGACCGCCGCCCGCAATTGCGTTCGCCGGGCTTCGGCGATCTGGTCTTTGACCTTCTTGATCGCCTCCCCATGCGTCGCGATTCGTTTCTCGAGCGCGTCGATCTCAGCGGTGAGGTTTCGCTTCTGTTCGTCCTGCGTCTTGCGGTCCTCTTTGAGCCGTGTGAGTTCGGCCGGGGAGAGGTCGTACAGCCGCGTCCCGCAGGAAAAGACGTAACCCAGTCCCATGATCAGCAAGGCAACGAACGTCAGGCGTGCCAGGGGCGGACGTTTCGGCGCGTCGATGATCGCGTCGCAGGTCAGCGTTCCCACGATGGCCGGAATCGACCAGGTCAAAAAGCCCAGCGGCCCGCCGTCGATGCCGTTGGGATCCGTGTTGACCCAGTGGTAGTGGAAGAGGTGCGACAAGGCGACGTGGGCGGCGCCGAAAAGATCGCAAAGGCAATCCGCACTCCGGCCCGGGCGCGGATCACGGGCAAGATCCACAATGACGTAAGGGCAATTTGGCCCAGCGTCTGCAGCCAGTGCCGCTTCAAATAGGGGAAGGCGGCATCCCAGGCGCCGCGCGCGACAAGCTCGTGCCAATTTCCCGCGACATGGCCCGCCGTGTAAATCGCGAACGAAACCAGGAGCAGCCCCAGGATCCGCCGTACCATCCGCCAATACCCGGCGAGCAGTCCCTGCGCCTGCACGCGGCGGCCGAAGCTCAGCCGCATCGCGAAGCCGACCGCGAAGAGGAATTGCGGCATGATGGTGTCGGCGTAGCTGCAATAGGTGTGATGGTGCAAGAGGACCGGCGGCATCCAGGCGTCGTATCCGCCCAGGAAGTTCACCAGAAACATGCCGGCCACGGTGTAACCGCGGAACTGATCGAGCGAGGCCAGCCGGGGTTTGATTGCAGGCGATGTGGTCATTTGCACCTTGTCAGGGGTTTGGCGTCAGCGATCCGCGGATCCTCTCGAGGTTGGTGCGGGCATCCTCGTACTCGGGATTGAACTTCAGCGCCCGCTCGAAATGGGCCGCGGCCTGGCGCAGATCGCCCCGCTGGGCGAAGACCATCCCCAGGTTGGTTTCGGCCTCGGGGAATTTCGGGTTCGCTCGCAGCGCGTGCTCGAACTGGATGGCGGCCGGCTCGAGTTTCCCCTGTTTCAGCAGGACCAGCCCTAGATTGTTGTGGGCCTTGCCGTCGGCCGGATCGACGCGCAAGACTTGCGTGTATTGGGCCGCCGCGTCGTCCAGCCGGCCCAGTCCCAGGTAGATCGTCCCCAAGTTGTTGTGCGCCCACACGCTGTTCGGCTTGAGGCGGATTGCCTCCTGGTAATGGTGGACGGCCTGTTGCAGGTCGTCCCGGTCGCGGTACAGGAGTCCGAGATTGTAATGCGATTCCCAGTCGTCGGGCCGCCACTTCAACTGGTTCTCGTAGATGACAATCCAGGCCTGATTGTCCTTGAGGCCGAAGTCGTCGCGCAGGATCGTCGCGTCGAGGTCGCTGCGCGCAAGAGCTGGAGCGTCACCTCGCCCATTTCGTCCTCGGACTTGCGGCCGAAGTGGACCCGCCGGGGCGGAACGTGCGGATTACGGGGATTGTCGGCCGAGTTGTCGTATTCGAGACGCAGCCGCAGCTTCGTTCCGCGGGGCAGGTAGACCGGTTTTGCATAGGTGTACGAATTCTGCCAATTGAAATCCCAATCTTTGATCCGCAACAGCCACGTCTTCGTTCCATCCGGCAGGATGGCATAGCACTGCATGTCGCGGCAGAGGTAATGGGCGTGGGGCCAGCATTCGATGGCGTTGGCGTCAATCGGCAGGACGTACTGATCTTCGACGACGTAGTCCTTCTTGCCGGCCGGAATGTCGATCGAACCGTTCTGCAATTGCACGAGACAGGGATGGGTGTCGGGCGGGGTCGACGTGAAGTAGAGCGCGAGCGACGATTGGATCGTCTCCGGCTTGCCGGTCCCGTTCAGGTGGAGTTCCAGCACGAAATCGGTCCCTGGATCGAGGGCCCATGCGAAGGCGCCGCTTGTGCGTGGAGGCGTACTTCCGGGGGACCAGCCCATGAGCACGCCGTCAGGCGATCGGTCGCCCCCCATCATTGTCCCCTCGAACCCGGGAAGCGGATCCTGCTGGTCGAGATAGCGCGACCAGCCGGTGGGATCGATGCGGATCATCGCGTGATGCACCACCTTGCGGTTCCCCGGATCAAACTCGTAGGCCCGCACGTAGTGCCGCTCGTTGATGGGGGCATGCACCACGAACTTACGGTAAACGTCCTTCGCGTCGGCGGCGAGGAGATAGGGTTCGGACATCGTCAACACCAGGTCGGGCTGGCCGAGCTTCCAGCCCTGCGGAAAGTCGGGCAGCGCCGGCAGGTCGGACGGGTTCCCTTCGCGGCAGCCTTCGGCGGCCCATTGGGCGATCAGGCCAATCTGGTCGACGCTGAGGCTGCGGTCCCCTTCAAACGTGCAATAGCCCGGCGCCGCGGACCAAGGAGGCATGATGCGCCGCTCGATGATCTGGACGATCTGTTTGGACCGCTTGCGGAAGTCGGCGTAGCTCACCAAGGGAAAAGGGCCGACTGCCCCCGCATGATGACAGCTTGCACATTTCTGAAAGACGATCGGCGCCACGTCCTTCGTGAAGACCAGCGAGCCTTTCGGCCGCGGGACGTAGGGCGCCGGTGGCGGGGGATCGGCAGGCGGGGCATTCGACTCGGCCGGGGCGAGCGGGGCGGCGGCCTGCGGCTCGTGCGCGTTGCAGCCTGCAAGAACGAGGGCAACCACGATCGCCGCCGGCGCCGCGAGCTGGGCCGACCGCCGAATGAGTGTGATCTCCGCCATCACTTGACGATAGCGACCGCCGCTTGCAGATAGAAGCGCTTCGTATCCTGCGGGCGTGAAGCAAGCTGGCAGCTTGCCCCACGGGAGGATCGCCGTTTGACACTGGCGGAAGCCTTCCGCGATACCCGACAGAGAGACGCCGCGGGCGGATTGTTCCCCGATTTGCCGCTTCGGCTAAGTCGAGGAGCTGAGAGGCGAGGGGCGTTTCCGATGCGGCAAGCTGCGATCGGGTCGTTCATTCTCGCCGGCATTCTGGCCGCTGCCCGCCCGGCCTCGTGCGATGAGGGCTTACTTCCCGGTCATTCGCATTACGGCGAGGCGTTTGACCGGGGACTGCGGCAAAGCGCCTACCTCATGGGCGGGACGGGGAACGTCCACTTTCCCGTGTCGTCGACGGACCCCCTCGTCCGGAAGTTCATCGAGCAGGGGGTCGGCCAGCTCCACGGCTTTTGGTTCGGCGAAGCCGAACGTTCGTTCGCTGGCACGACGTGAGCTTCGAGCCATTCCTGAACGCCGGGTTTTTGCTCTCCGAAGCCAGGCGGCTCTTGACGCGGCCCGTGGCGCCGATCGAACCGGACGCGCACGTCCTCGCCTGGCGGCAGCGCTGACATCTTGTTCGTGTCGAGAAATCTCAGGGCACCTCGTAGACCAGTTCGTCGAGATACAATCCGGTGTGCGGCCCCTGCGGCGCCCCTTCTCCGTCGGTCTCGTGCAGTCCGGTGACGCGATAGGTCACGAAATGCCGCCGGCGGCCCTCGAGAAACAAGTTGGTCCCGACCGCATGATCGACGAAGGGAATCTCTCGTTCCTTCGGATCGTAGGCATGCACCCGCCTCTCGTCGTGGATCACCCAGGGTTCCCGGAACGTCTGGCCGCAGAGCGGAAACGCCAGCAAGGGATTGCGCAACAGGCCCGGCCCTCGATTGGTCATCAGGTAGATCGAACCATCGAGGCCCTGGTTCAACGTTTGGGGAGCGTTGTAGTTGTAGTGATCGAACAAGAATGTGTAGTTCAGCCCGTCGGTTGACGCATAGACGCGGCCTTTCATGTCGTAGCCGCGCGTGTAGACGAGATACCGCGACCCGTCCCGCAGAATCGAAGCCTCGGTTTCGAGCCAGCGGTAGACGCGGGGCGGAGCCGGATGGGAGGCGGCCGACTTGCGTGGAATCGCCGCCTGGTGGAACGGCCGACCGGCCCGCACGGCCTTCCAGGCGTGACCGTCGAATTCAAACCGGACCACGACGACGTAGGAACCGTCGTCGGCCGCGAACGGGCACAAGAGGCCGGCTCCGTCCACGACGGCGTTGGAAAGACCGACGCGCCCCACATCCACGCCCGCGAATTGTTTGACAGATTCGCGGCCGGTCACGCGCAACGATGAGCCGTCCCATCGAAGCTGAACGACCTCGATCTCCCGATCGTCTTTCCCGGCCTGCGGGTGTCCTTGGGTGCGGTCCGGCAAGAAGGTCAACGTGCCGGAGAACAAAACTCCGGTTCCGGCGGCGGGATGCGGCCGTCCGTCGGGCAATTTCGATCCGAGAGGAACGAACCCCCCGGAGACCGGAAATCGACCTTGAATCGGCCGCAGCACCGTTCGATTTCAAATGGTAATTCGGAACCAACCGGTTGATCGGAATCGCGTTCTCCGGCGCAAGCTCTTGCAAGTTCTTGAAGACGAACGCGTCGTTGCCGACCTCGAAGTCGTGGCCCCCTTCCTCGCGCATGCTGGCCACGAGCAGGCCGTGCTCTCGATCGAGCGGGAACAGCTTGCCGACTTCATAAATGACCGGCCGGCTGGTTCCCTCCGGCTGACGGGTCACCCGCCCGAGCAGGCGCCCGTGCCGGAGAATGCGTGGAACTCCGCAAGCGGCGGCCGGCGTGACGAGGGCCGGCGTGACGGTGGACGGCGTGATGGCGGACGGCGCGATGGCGGACGGCGTGGCGGCGGATGGCGTGACGGCGGATGGCGTGACGGTCGACGGGGACCGGACGATCTCGCGCACCACGATCCCCCGCAAATCGTTCAGGATCTCAACACGTTGCCGGTCATCCGGATCACGGCTGAAACCCCAGACGGTCGCCACGTCGCCGCCGCTGTTCGGATGCGAAAAATGGCGGTAGAGGGGGTCCAGCTTCCAATTCGCGATGGGGGCCCCGAGCTCGCCGAGAATCGCCAGGGCCATGACGAAGTTGCCGTAGACGTTGGGATGAATGCCGTCCGGCCCCACGGGCCGCCCCCAACCTTTCTTACCCAGGTATTCGTTTGCGGCATCCATGATGCGGTTCATGTCGATCACGCGAATTCCCAGCTCGGCGGCTTCGTCGCGGATCGCGTCGTTTCCGGTGCGGCCCGCCATGTCGAGCGGCGCATCCCATCGGCAACGGGGAGATCTGCGGGTCGTAATCGAACATGGTCATGAAGACGATCTGAGAGCGGTCCACCACGTCTTCGATCGCGTGCACCATGTCCCTGAGCGACTGTCGATAGTTGAGATAAATATCCTTTTTCCACGGCGAGGGAGCGGGATGAATTCCCTGATTGACTTCGCCCGCATCCTCGTAGATCAGCCAGTCGCCGGTCGTGACACGTCCCTGCTTGATGTTGCCGTTGAGCTCCGCGGCCAACGTATCCACGGTCTTGGCGGTGCCGTCCGGACGTCAGGCCCTGCCAGATATTCGGGACTGTCTCGAAAGCGGGGGGGTGGCTGAGATTTCGCGCAACAGAATCGAGCCGATGCCGGGGATCGTCCGCAGGGCGAGGGATCGGTGTAATTCCCGAATCCGTACCCGCGCGTGATGCTGTCCCCTTTCAGCAGGATCTTCTGCCCCCGCAGCGGTTGGAAACGGCTCGAATCGCCTTGAGCCGCCGCGGACGCGTCCAGCCACAGCCAACCAGCCAAACCGCAGAACAACACCGGGAACAAGCGCCGCGTCATACGTTCCCTTCGGAGTGCCGTCTGGATGAAGTCGATTCTTGCCGTTCGTGCTCGATCAGGGCATCGCGCTGGCGTCGTGTATTGTGTCTTCGGAAGGCAGACCGTTCAACGACGTTCACGGCAGAATTCACCCAGGCCGATTGACAGCCACGGCGTGCGCGGGTGACATGGACGATCGGTCGCCGGTTGTGTGGAGCGGCGTTGTCGGCTTTTAAGGTTGTTGCGATGTCCACGCTTCGTTATGGAATCGTCGGAGGGGGCTTCATCACGGCGTTTCAATTGCGCGCGCTGGGCGCGGTGGGTGCCATGCCCACGGCTTTGCGTGGGCATGCCTCGGCACGCCAATTGGATTCGCATGCCCACGCAAAGCCGTGGGCATGGCACCCGAAAAGTAAAGTGTGACGGACCACTCGTGCTGGTCGCGCTTCCCTTGTCGCGTTGAAAGTGACTCTTTTCTCGACGATTTCCGCCGCGGGACGGCTACACTGTGGTTTGAATCGGTCTAAGGTTGTTGCGATGTCCACGCTTCGTTACGGAATCGTCGGAGGGGGCTTCATCACGGCGTTTCAATTACGCGCGCTGGGCGCGGTGCGCGGCATCGAAGTCGCCGGACTCGTTTCGCGGCGGCCGCCGACGCAGTTCGTCGGAGTCTCGTCCGCCAGCAAGGTCTCGGCGAGGGGCGGGTCTTCGGCTCGATTCGCGAGATGGCGGCCCTTCGTCGATGTGATCGCCCTGTTTGCGCCGAACTTTGCACGCGTCGGCCACGTGGAAGAAGTCGTCGAGGCGGTGAAGGCCGGCAACCGCCTGAAGGGGATCATCTGCGAAAAGCCGCTCGCGCGGAACATGCCCGAGGCCCGCCGCATGATCCGGCTCGTCGAAGAGGCCGGTCTGCAGGCACATTTATTTTGAAAATCAGCTTCACATGAAGACGCTGCAGTCGGTCCGCGGCCAGATGGGGGCCGTCATGGGCGCGATGGGTCCGCCGCTCTTGGTCCGCTCGGGCGAAGAACATTCCGGACCGCACAACGCCTGGTTTTGGGATCCGGTGCGGCAGGGGGCGGCGTGATGAGCGACATGGGCTGCCATTGCCTGGCCGTCGGCTGGTACGGGTTGACCCCGCCGGGCAAGCCGCCCGCGTTCCTGGAGCCGCAGTCCGTTTCGGCCGATCTGTCGCTGCTCAAATGGGGACAGCCTCGCTGGCGCAAACGGCTCGTGGAACGGTTCGGCGTCGATTACGCCCAAACGCCGGCCGAGGACTTCGCCACCGGCATGGTGACCTACAAGAATCCCGGAAAGCGGCCGTCTCGCCAAGGCCCAGTTCTCCGTCTCGTGGATGTACGACAAACAGGGGCTGCGGCTGTCGCTCGACGGTCTGGGGGCCGGTTATGCCTTCGAGATGAACACGCTGCGTTCGCCGCTGGAACTGTTCATCGGCGACGAGGCGGCCCAAGGTGTCGCCGACTCCGAGTCGGCCCTGGAGAAGTCGACCGCCAGCCGGGGCCTGCTCGCCGTCCAGCCGAACGAGGCCGATCTTTACGGGTACACCGACGAGAACATCGATGCCCGCGACGCGATCCTGACCGGGCGGCCTCCGCTGCTCGATTGGCATTACGGCCTGGAAATCGTCCGCCTGACGATGGCCGCCTACCTCTCGGCGGAGCGGCAGCGCCACGGTCGACCTGACCGATCCGCACACGGCGGCGGAGCTCGAGAGCTATGTCCCCCTCATTCAACAGGGACGCGGCCGCGAGGTCTTTCCGCCGTCGGCTTATTCCTGAACCGTTCTCGCTGAAAGGCTCCGATCGTCATGCTCGTCCGCTCGAAATCAACGCCGGCTGGCTCTGCTGCCGGGCGCTCTTCTCTGGATCGCCTTCGTGCCTTGGTCGGCTTGCCGAGCGTCCCGCGTCCTCTCGCCGCCGGAGATTGGCCGCAGATTCTCGGGCCCCACCGAAACGGAGAGGCCGAGAATGAAACCCTGTCCGACAAGTGGCCGTCCGACGGGCCCAAGACCCTCTGGCAGCGGCCTGTTGGCCGCGGATATGCCGGGCTGGCCGTTGTCGGGCAGACGGGCAGTCCTCTTCCATCGCGTCGAAAATGAAGAGCGCGTCGAGGCGATCGACGCGGCGAGCGGCAAGGAGCGCTGGCACTTCGCGATTCCCACCTCGTACGTCTCGGGCATCTCGCCCGACGACGGCCCGCGCTGCGTGCCGCTGGTCCACGGCGACAAGGTGATCGTCTTCGGCGTGCAGGGGACGCTGGCCTGCCTGCGGCTGGCCGACGGGAAGAAGGAATGGTCCCACGACACGCACGCCGAGTTCCGAACGCCGGAAGGCTATTTCGGCGCGGGAAGCTCGCCGATCGTCGAGGGCGATAAAGTCATCGTCAACGTCGGCGGGGCGAAGGCCGGCGCCGGCGTCGTGGCCTTTTCGCTCGCCTCGGGCAAAGTGCTGTGGAAGGTCGGCCACGACGACGCCAGCTATTCCTCGCCGATTCGCCGTCACCGTCGGCAAGACGCGGCACTTGATCGTGGAGACGCGGTTGACGACCTATTCGCTCGATCCCGAAAACGGCAACATCCGATTTCAAATCGCGTTCGGACGAACGCGGACCGACCGTCAACGGCGCCAATCCGACGGTGATGGGCGACCATCTGTTCCTGACGGCCAGCTACGGCGTCGGCGCGTGTTTACGCCCGCATCCATGACGCGGCGCTCGAGACGCTGTGGGCCTCCGACGATCATCCTGTCGACCCAATACGCGACGTGCATCGCCGATCGCGGCCTGCTCTACGGCATCCACGGCCGCGACGACGTCGGCCGGGCGAGCCTCCGCTCAATCGATCCCGAGAAACAAAAGGTGCGTCTGGCAAAAGGAAGACTTCGGCTACGCGACGCTGTTAAAAGCCGACGGAAAAATCCTGGCCCAAAAGACCGACGGCATGCTGGTGCTGCTGCGCTGCGACCCGACGCGGTACGTCGAGCTGGCCTCGGCCCAAGTCTTCACGACGAAAACGTTCGCCCTGCCGGCCCTCTCCGCCGGCCGCCTCTACGTCCGCGACGACCACACGCTCAAATGCCTCGACCTCCGGCGGTGACTTCGGCAGAAAAGATTGCGAAACAAGCCGGAGGTTTACGCCGCCGGCCCGCCGGGATAAACCCGGCGGCTCGTACAATTCCCTTATCCTGTCGACCTGGCCACTGGCTGGCACGGCGGATGCATTACTTCCATTTAGGCCCGTTTTGACGGAAAAATGTTGCCGAACGGCAACAAACGGCTACCAGGATGTGGCTTTAATGGAACGTCGTTTCGCCGGAAGTTCTCATGACCGTCAGGACCGGAAAATCGCGTTTGCCCGGCCCGTCTCTGCGTCACTCTCTTGGTGGCAGCCGGTTTGAGTGCGTTTGTCCGTCCCTCCAGCGTTGGCCGACGACGAGGGCTGGATGTTCCGCCGGTCCTACTTCAGCCATGTTTTGCCGCCGGAGGTGCAGGCGCGTTATCCCGATCCCGGAAAGCCGCTCCGCCTATCGGCTGCCCTTGATGGACGTCTACCCCGGTTTCAGCGTCCAGGGAGTCCAACGTTACAATACGATCCTGTTGGACCACGGGAACGACATCGACGATCTACCGCCAGTTCTGGGTCCAGTCCAAGCCCTAGAGATGCCGGCGACGCTCTGCCGGACGCGCTGCAATCGTTCTTGGAACGAAAACCCGTTAAGCCGCTCCTGGCGCCCAATTGAACGTCCTTGCTTTCGCTGCCACGGCGTGTCGAACTTGAAGCAATCCAGGACCCGCCCACCGAGACGCTCTGTTCAAGCCACGGACTCCTCCGCCGTGAGCCATCCGCCGCAATCCGCCCCCCGGCCGCTGCCGGAACCGACGATCCGCATGACCGAGGGCTGGCACTGCCTGCACCTCTATTACCGCGTCGATCAGAAGGAGCTGAACCGGCTCGATGAGGCGGCCCGGGCCCGGGGCCGCGAGCCGAGCTTGCGCGGCTGCTCGATCCGGAGCGTGAGGGAGCGCCCCAGCGGTTGCAGACGTCGCTCGTCTCCGGGCACAAGGCCGATCTCGGTCTGATGATCCTGGATGCCGATCCGCTCGCCATCGATTCGGTGCGGCAAGCGATCCGCTCGAGCGTGTTGGGGCCGGCGCTGGTTCCGAGCTACTCGTTTGTCTCGATCACCGAGGTCTCCGAGTACGTGCCCACGGTCGAGCAATACGGCGAGAGGCTGAAGCAGGATGGGACGTGCCGATTCCGATCCGGCCTACCAGGCGAAGATCAACGCCTACGCGCAGCGGTTGCCGGCGATGAACAAGCAGCGGCTGTATCCCGATTTTCCGCCGCTGCCCGTGACGTGCTTTTACCCGATGAACAAGATCCGCCATCCGCTGGCCAACTGGTACCAGGCCCCGTTCAGCGAGCGGAGCACGCTCATGGCCGAGCACGCGACGTCGGGCATCAAGTTCGCCGGCCGCGTGAGCCAGCTCATCACGGCTTCGACCGGCTTCGACGACTGGGAATGGGGCGTCACGCTCTGGGGCCGTACGCCGGAGGACATCAAGGCGATCGTCTACACGATGCGTTTCGACCGCGCCTCGGCCCGCTACGCCGAGTTCGGCCCGTTTTACATCAGCTACGTCGTCTCGCCGGAAGAGGCGCTAACGCATCTGCGGGTCTGACCGGCGAACCGCAAACGTCGAAGCACGAATGCCGAAGGAAGCACGAAGCACGAAATCCAAAAGGTGGGCCTGTTCGTGCTTCGTGCTTCGGATTTCCTTACTCATTCGGATTTCGTGCTTCAAATCCACCGAGCAAACGGCGCCAGTCAGCGCTCGGAACCCGTACGCCTCGTTCGCGCGGTCGAAATCCTTGCTCGCCAGTTGCTGGTTGAATTGCAGCTCGGAGTAGGCGTAGTGCTCGACGAGCGTGGCCTCGTCGAGGGCCTTGTCGTCGGCGAAAGTCTGCTTCGTCCTCGGGCCAGCCGTAGTTCTTCACGCAGACGGGAAGCAGCCGATTCCTTGTCGATGTACTGGATCGACTTGCGGTATTCCTCGGAGCTTTTGCGGTTGAGGTAGGTCGACACGAAGCAATAGCAGGGGCGATCGTTGGCGATTTCGTTTTCGATGAGCCGGCAGCGGACGGGATGCCGATGCTCCAGCTCGCTCTTGCGGCGGCTGATGATCTCGTCGCAGAGCTTGACGAGGCCGACCATCGTCACGGGGTGCCGCGCTTCGCTCATGGCGAGCGACCCCTTCCGGATCGATCTTGATGCCGGCGGACCAGCCGCCCTTTCCAGCCGCCCGGATGGACGGTCATCCGGTTGTCGTCCATGCCGTCGACGTAGAGCACCTCTCGCCCCTTGTCGCCGCTGAGCCATTTCATGTAGACGCTGAAGGGCTTGTGCCGCACCTTCAGCTCGATGATCTGGCCGTCGCGACAGCTCCGAGCCGATCCGCTCCTGCTTGTAGAAGGTGCATGTATAGTCGGGCGACTCCGCCAGGCGGCGTCGCCCCTGCTCCAAGAGCGCCATGCTCATCAGCATGGCAATGCGGTCGGCTTCGGTGGTTGCGGCCACCGCCGGTTCCGACGCGCGATTGAGGGCCGCGGTGGGATTGGGAACCGCGAGCAGAGCCGACGGCTTGAAAATGTCCCGGGTGGCGACGGCCAGTCGCGTCCCGTTGGCCGTTTTGGGCTTGCGGTCGGCGCCGGCGAATGCCGGTCCGAAGATGAGATAAAGAGAACCGGTCGCGACCAAAGTCGTCACGCCGGCAAGAAGGATCGAATGCTTTTGAAAAGGCCTGCCGGAATCCCTGTGCCTCAGCCACGTCATACGCGAAATCCTCATACGGCTGTCTTGTCCGCCCAGTCGAAAAAACCTGGAGGGGCGCCAATGCCGGGGGGCAATCGGCAGCCTTTTAGCATCGGCCGCCCTGGGAAAGCGGTCTGAAACAATCCGCAGTGTGCGGGACATCCGGCGCGCAAACGCAATCAGGCCGATTCGCCCGATCCGTCCTCTTGAGTGCGACAGCCGCACGCCGGAACGTCTACTTCACCGGAAAAGTCAGCGTGCGGCAGCGTGGCATTGGCCGATTGGCGAGGTGCAGGCGTCTTGCTGCACGCGGAACCCGGCGGGCGGCGCGAAAACGAACGGTCGCCATTCACTTCGCTGCGGGCTTCTCGAAAACCGGGACCAACTCCATGGTGACCTCGGTCCCCTTCGGCGGGACGCGCTCGGTCCAAGGCTCGAAGAGCAGCCCTTCGTCCTGCTTGTCGGTGCTCTTGATCGACAGGTCGAGCATGGCCGTCGGAAAGTTGGAGACGCAGATCAGGTCGCCCCCCTCGGCCAGATACGATTTTTCGCCCGTCTTCTCGTCGACGTAATAGCCGCTACCGACAAACACCCAGCCGGCATCGAGCTGCCGGGATTGGCCCTGTGCGAAGAACATGCGAATCGCCTTTTGATAGGCGTCGTCACGGCTCAGCGACAGCAGCTTGTCGCGTTGGGCGGCCGCCATCGGGCCGAACCAGGTCAGCTCTTTGAACTTGGCGAAATAGCGGATCGGCAGCGCGTCGTCCCGCTCGGGAAGAACCAGGCCGGGCGGAAGCTTCTCGAAGGGGGCGACATACATACGGTGCGTCGCATAACGAATCCATTCCTGGGCCCGCACGCGATGCTGCTTTCCCTGCGCGTCGGCCCACTGCAGGAAAATGTCGATCGGCTGTCCCGTCGGAGGCTTGAACTGAGGCCGATATTGCACGGGAAGCCCGGGCTTCGCCCCCAGGGCCAGCAGGCCGGCGTGGATCACGTAGGCCCGCGAGTCGACCGCGAGAATCGACTCGTGCTCCTTGGTCTGCGCGGGGCAGCACAGCATTTCCAACACCCCCTCACGCAGGACGACGTGCGTCTTGACCAAGAGCCGCTTTCCCTCGCGGTCCAAAAGGACCGTCCGGTTCGGATTGAGCGACGACAATCTCGTCAGCCGGTTTGCCGGCAGCGAGCCGGCGGCCGCCGGTTTGCCGCCCGGATCGGCCGCGCCCGGCGGCGCCGGCAGAAACGTGACGGCGCCGAGAACGGCGATCCAGATAAAACAAACGTTCGGTTGTCGCACGGGATCTTCCTCTCACGTTCGCTGCGGAAACCACGGCGGCCAGTTGACCGCTCACCATCATTCTACGTTCGGTCACGGGCGTGCGAAATGCCGAGAACGACGCGGGCCACCCCGCGTGCGGCGGCGATTCTCGGCGAGGATCGAGGTTTGACCCGACTGAGATTGACGGCGTAGCATGGCATCGATGAATGCCCCATTGGACTGCGACGCTGCACGATGACACGCCTCGACGGAACCACGTCGCCCCTCCCGATTCCGCCGGCGAGGGGACCGCTTGCCGGCGGCAATCCCACCGCTGTTTCGCGAGGGTGGGAGAGAAATTTCTGCGCTGCGGTCCTGTTCGTCTATCTATTCGCTTTCGCTCTGCCGGTTTTCGACGACACGGGCATCCTGGCGAATCATCTGGGCGTGCGGCCCAAAGGGGCGGTCTACGGGTGGCAGGCGTTTCTGGTCGGCTGGTTCGTGCAACGGATCGGCTGGTTCGCAAACGTCGCCATTTGGATCGGCATAATCCTGTTGGCCAGAAGGAGGCCGCTCGCGGCGGCCATCGCGGGCGTGCTCGCGCTCGGGCTGGGGTCGATGTACCTGGTCCTCTTGCCGATCACAGCTTGCTTTCTCCGCAGTCGTTCTCGGCGGGCTATTTTTGCTGGCTGGCCAGCGCGATACTTCTGGCCGGGGGCGGCCTGGGTCTGCGATGGCTTGGTCCGGGCCGCCGCTCGCTGATCTTTGCGGCGGCGACGGTCGCAACGGGCGTGGCCGCCCTGGTGACGGCCGAGCACTTCATCATCGTCACGACCGCCTCGCCTTCTGAGGCGACTCTGGCCGATCGGCTCCGCTCGGGCGACGTCGTTGCGCCGCCGCGCCGCCGCCAGGAAGCTCGGACTCGACCATAAGCCGGAGCTCATTCCCGTCTTTATCCAGGCGACAAAAGACCCCGACGACAAGGTTCGGCAGTACGCCGTCAGTGCCTTGGGGGATATCGGACCGCGCCGCGGCGACCGCCGTGCCGACGCTCATCGCCATTCTCAGAAGTCCGACGGCCGAGCCGCAAACGGGCAACGTCGATCGGAAGCGCACCGCCAACAGCCGCAGCGCGGCCGCGGCCGCGCTGGGCAATCTCGGTCCGGCGGCGAAAGAGGCCGTCCCGGCCCTCGCCGCCGCGCTCAAGGACGAGAACGTTCCCGTCCGACGTTGGGCCGCGACGTCGCTGGGTGAAATGGCTTCGGAAGCCTGCTTGGCCGTCCCGGCCCTGATCCTCGCGCTCGCAGACGCCGACGTGCAAGTGCGCCGCTACGCCATCCAATCCCTCAAGAAAATCGGCCCCAGCCCGGACACAATCCCCAGGCTGTCGCGATCACTCCGAGATCAAGACCCGACCGTTCGCGAAACGACCGCAGTGCTCCTCAAGAGCTTGCGCGCATCGCGGTAGCGGGCGAGAAACGGGCCAACCCATGCACCCGACCCAACGAGAAGCAACTCAACGACACGCGTCAATCTGCAACGTATCCTTCGGCGAGGACCGAACCGGAGAGCTGTCATTTCTGAGCGTGACCGCCGGCGGTCGAGGCATTTCACGCTTCGTGTGCACGAAGCTGCCGGGCCAGACTGCGACGCCGACTGTTGAAACGCCGGCTCAACCAGGTGAAACCCGCCGGTAGACCGCGATCAAGGTCCGGGCGTTTTTGTGTTCCTGCATATCCGGCTCGTCCCATCGGAACTTCGTCCGCCGGGCGCGGTCCCTCTCGACGATGCCGACGAGTTTGAGGTTCTGCGCGCTGTAACGGTCGAACCAGCGCATGAGGGTTTTGTCAGAAGCAGGCGACTCGAGCCACGAGAATTTCATTTTCACATGCACGACGAACTTGGGACGCGCAGCCTCGATCTCCCGAATCATCTGTTCCTGAAACTCGTGGGCATAGGGCTGTTCTTCCATCATGGCGTACGTATAGATGTGCCCAGTGGCCGCGGGACGTCGACAGTAAAAATAAATCTCCGGCTCCGATCCCAGGACGGCGACACTGTCGTCCGGCCGAGTATGTTCCCGGATGTAGTTCGCAATTTTCACCGACTCGACGAACGGGCATGCCGCCCCGTACATCTGCCTGGAGACCGCCGCGGGCGACGCCCAAAAGTAAACCGCTCGCTGCGTCAGAAGAGCGACCGACAGCGGGACCAAAAGCATCCCCGCAACCCAAACCAACGCGATTCTTGGAGACCGCGACCACAATCGCCGGCGCACGACAAATACAGCGGCGCCGACGAGGAAGCTGATGGCGGGAAGCATCAGGATGAAATAATGCGTTCGGAAGATCAGGCTGGGACAGACTCCGATCAACGAAAAGAGAAGCAGGCCGAGCAGGAAGGGTGCGCGGGCTGCGTGCGCGAGTGCAGTGGCAGCACCAGAACGCCAAGACCTGCAAGGATCCAAAATAAGAACCCCTCCCCCATGCTGAGGACAAGACCGTCAAGGAAATGTTGAAAGGCTTCGGCCAGAGTGCTTGCACCGCCGTAATGCCTGGCGTAAGAGATCGTCCAGAGCCAGAACGTGTCGAAGGTGTGGGTCGCGACAACAGACCCCAGCATGATCGCAAAGGGGATGGCGGCGCCCGCGGATGCGCGGCCCCCCTGCCCAGCCCGCGGCGCCAATTTTCACCGGTGCGAAACTCCTGGTAGACCCAATAGGTCAGAACAAAACCTGTGAAAACAATGCCCGGCTGCTTCATGACCGGCGCGTAGACCGGCAAAAAATCCCGCGAGCAAATACAGCCCCAGCCGCTGGCTCGTAAAGGCGTTCTGCAGCAAGAGAATGGCCGTCAGAGCAGACAGAACGACAAAATGAGCGGCATGGCCGGCCAGGCCGAGCGTCGCAGGACTGAGCGACAAGATCGCATAGGCAACAGCCGCGGCGACTGCGGCGTAGGCGTCCAGCATGCGTCGGGCAATCAGGAAGACCAAGACAACCGCTGCAATGTTGACGAACAGGATGCCGAGGCGAATCCCCTCGATATTTTGGCCAAACACCCACTCGATGATCGCGTAGCTGTAATATGTGCCCGGCCACTTCATGTTGTAGAGCCGCTCGTACGGTGGATGCCCCAGTAGAATGAGCCTCCCCGCTAGAGCGTATTCCCCCTCGTCTCGTTCCAGCGGCATCGACAGCAGCCGAGTGCGAATTGCCGTTGTTCCCAAGACAGTCAGCAGCAACACGACAAGGGATAAAAACGACGTCCACCCGGTCCAAAAGAGACGTCGGCGACGCGACGGGAAGCCGCCCGCGTCTGGCAGTGTGATTCCGGTCGCCCCAGCAATTGTTTCCGCGATGTTCGAGGCCTTCATGCGGAATGTGCCGCGATTCCAGACGACGGTTGTGCAGCAATCGGTTGCGGCGACGTGGAGCGAGGCCGCGCTGCGTGATCCGTGGTTCTTCATCGTAGCGGAGCCGGCCAGAATGCCGCAATTGCTCCGAACGACGAAGCTCATCGTTGGCGGGATGTGCCCGGCGACCCATCGGACTGCAATCGCTCAGCTTGGGTTCGCGAATTCGCCGATACCGATTTCGACATCTCTTGACCCTCTGCTCGCTTTCGAGAATGCTGGAATCTGATGAACCGCCTAAAAGATTCGCCGGCGCCTGGGTCGGCGACGCGGCCAGACTCCGGCAGCCGCCGCGACCTGATCCTGTCTGTGTTGCTGTTTTCAGCCACGCTGCTCGTCTATGCGCAGGTGTGGGGATTCGGGTTTGTCACCGTCGATGACTCGGCCTATGTGCCGGGAAATCCGCTACGTTCTCGAGGGGACTCACGCCGCAGAGCGTGAAATGGAGTTGGACGGCCGTCCACGACTCCAACTGGATCCCGCTCACGTGGCTGTCGTTGATGCTCGACACCAATCTGTATCACGGCCGTCCCGGCGGGTATCACCTGACGAACGCCCTGCTGCATGCCGCCAACGCGGTGCTGCTGTTTCCTGGCGCTGCTCATGGCGACGGGGGCCCGCGCGAAGAGCGCGGTGGTGGCCGCCCTCTTCGCGCTGCATCCGCTGCACGTCGAATCGGTCGCGTGGGTCGCCGAGCGGAAGGACGTGCTCAGCACGCTCTTTGGTTTTCTGTCGCTCGCTGGCGTATGTGCGGTACGCGACGCGGGGCGGGCGTGGAGGCTGGCGGCATCGCTCGGGTTTTTGGTCGGCAGCCTGCTCTCGAAACAGACGCTGGTCACGCTCCCGTTCGTGTTATTGCTCCTGGATTATTGGCCGCTCGGGCCGTTTGAGGCTCTGGGCAGAAGCGTGTCAGCGACGCCCGGCGAAGGCCGCGGCGTCCGCAGCGGCCGCGAACGTCGAGGCCGAGTCGAGAGCGACGGCCCGCGTCGATTGGGCTCGATTCCCGAGCGGCGCCGTCCGACGCTGCGGTTGGTGCTGAAAAGATTCCCTTTTTCGTCGTTTCGGCCGCTGTTTTGCGGCGGTCGCCCTGTTGGCCCAATCGCACAGCGGCGCGGTGATGTCGCTCAGAGGTTTTCCGTTCGCCGTCGCGCTGCACAAACGCCGATCATCGTCTATGTGGCCTACCTCGGAAAAACCCTCTTTCCGCAGAATCTCGCGGTCTACTATCCGCATCCGCACGAACAACTCGACTTGGACTGTCGTTGGTCTGGCGGCGACCTGCTGCTGGCGATCACTGCGGCGGCGATCGTCTTCGTTCGCCGCTATCCGTTTCGTTTTCGTCGGCTGGTTTTGGTATCTCGGCACGCTGGTCCCCATGATTGGGTTGGTGCAGATCGGTTCGCAGCAGATGGCCGACCGGTACACGTATTTTCCGCTCGTTGGACTCTTCCTGGGCGTCACGTGGCTGGTTCCCGCATTGGTGCCGGCAGGCTTGCTCCGCGACGCGGCTCCTTCCGGCGGCTGTGTTGGCGGGCCTGGTCCTGCTGGCGGCCACGACGTACAGCCAGATCAGCTATTGGCACGACAGCGTCACCCTGCTTGCGGCACTCGATGGAATGCACGCCCGACAACTCGGTCGCGCATGAGTTTCTGGGAAGCGCGTACCTTTCGGAAGGGGCCAATCAGCGAGGGGGCCGAAGAGCTGGAAAAGGCGATCCGCCTGGTGCCGGCGTATGCTCCGCTGCATCTCGATTTGGGCGGCCGCCTTGCAACAGTTCGGACGGCTCGACGAGGCGGCGGCCGCAGTACCGGGAGGCGCTGGCGCTCGACCCGCAATCCCCGCAGGCGCACACGGAATTGGGCCTCGTCCTGTTCAAGCGCCGCCAGTATGAGGATGCGCAGCGGCACTATCGCCAAGCACTCGAAATCGATCCCGACTTCGTACCGGCTCGCGTGAACCTGGCGGCGTTGTGTTTGACGACCGAGGACTACGCCGGGGCGATCAATGACAGCGAGCGCGTGCTCCGGCTCCAACCCGATTTGCCGGCTTCTCAAATGTGCATTGCGATGGCCCTGCGAGGACAAGGGCACCTGGACGCCGCGATCCGCCGGTTCCAGCATGTCATGGAGCTTACGCCCAACGATCCAATCGCGCGCGACGAGCTTGCCCGCACGTTGGCGATGAAGCAGCACGCTTCGACGAAATAACGGTGCGATTCCGCAACAAATTGGCGAAGATTCGTAGGGGTCGGCTCCTCGCCGCGCGGGCGGCTTCTGTCAGTCCGGGATGTTCAAAGTTGAGGTGGGCTTGGCTGGTGGGTTTGCATGTGCTGAGTGGGGCTTGAACAATCGGCTGCTCGCGATGGCCGTGAAGCGGCGGCTGGCCAGCACTTCTCCCGTGTCGCCGTCGCGCACCGTTTGGTCGAATTGCAAAACGCCGAAAGGGACGGCAGCGGTCAGCCAGACGTCGACGCGGTAAAGATCGCTGTGATCTGTTGCCGCGTCGGGCTGCGAATCTTCGTCCTGCGAGACTTGGGCGGCCGCCAGGCGGCACTCGAAGGCGTCATGACGCAGAGGTGTTTTCAGATAGCGGAGATTGCCGCGGCGGTAGGCTCGGCCTGACGGCAGCCCCTGAAGAAACGCCTCCGCCTGCTTCCGCGCCGCCGCGTCGGGTGGCGGGTTTGACCAAACGAGAAATTTTGCAGGCAGTTCGCCTGCGCGAAACGCTGCGGGATCGATTGTGAAAATGTCTGTCCGCTCGGCGTGGGTGCCGGGGTTCCAGACGGCCGTGATTTTGCGCAGCCGCCGCCCCCCTTGCTCGACCGTTCCTTGGTCGGCGAGGCGAAGTCGGGCCGTTTGACCGGTTGGCTCTGCCGACCCAAATTCGATCCACTCGCGGCCCGACTCGTTCGGCGGCAACAGCGGAAAGAAGGTCGTCACGGGCCGATTGAATTCCTCGGGGCGGTGGCGGTAATCGATCCAGCCCCAGCGCTCCATCAGCCGAAAGAGCCAGGGGTGCTGCCACGGATTCTCGATCGGATACCAGCTTGAAAACGTCGTGACGGCCAAGAGGGCGGCGGCGAGGATTCTCAGCGGCCGTCGTCCCGCGCAGGCATCGAGCGCGGGGACAAGCGACACGATCCACAGCGGGATCAACCAAAAAGTCCAGCGCAAGCCGGCCGTGTTACCGCCGTAGTTGTAGTTCTGCGTCCGCGTCAGATAGAAACCCAGCACGACGACGGTCAGCCCGGCCGAAAACCACAGCCAGCCTCGAAGGCGAAAGTGCCGGGACAGCGGCGGAACGATCCAGGCGGCAAGCGAAAGGAGAAAGACCGGCGAGAGCGAGAAGATTCCGTGATGGCCGAACGTGCAATGCAGCAGATAGAAGAGCGGCGATTCGACGTTGACGTCCAGGCCGGCCGGATGCGTCCAATAGCTCGGCACGCCATCGACGACATATTTGTATTTCTCCGTCCCGTAGTAGAAGTAGAACGTCTTCCAGTCGCCGGTGGCCGCGTAGGTCGTTAGAAAAAACGCAGCCAGCGGCAGGCAAGCGGCGGGAACGAACCACTTCAGCGTCCGACCCGGCGATCGAAGGAGCAGCCACGCAAAGACCGCGGCGGCGAACGCGGCAGCGGGCAATTCGTTCGCGGCCGCAAACGCCGCGAAAAAACCGGCCAACAGAAAATGTCCCGGACGGGTCGACCCATCGGCCAGGATGCGGCACGCGGCATATGTCGAAAAAAGAAGTGCCAGGGCGGCGACCGTGTGGTTGTTGAGCGTCACGGAAAACGTCGTCAGGAACGTCGCCAGCGCGAATGTGGCGACGATGAACAGGCGCGCGAAATCGGTCCGCGCATATCGCTCCGCCAGACGGATCATCACGGCGACGCCGACGAGTAGTGGAATGACGTTCACGATCAAAAGAATTGACCGCGCGGTCTCGTCGGTCTGATCGTCGAGCGTCCAACCGGTAACGGCCCTGACGAGCCAGTAGACGCCGGCGACCATCGTCGGCAACAGGGGCGGTTTGCTCGAATAAAAGTGCTCCTGGTGCCGGACCTTGTCGATCGTTCCCCAGCCCGGCACGGCGTCGATCTCGTCGATTTGAAACGTCCCGCGCTCGACCAGGGACCAGACGGTGCACCAGCGGGAACGATCGTTCGCGCTCAACAGCGGCTTGACTCGACAGACGGCTGCCGTCAGCACGCCGAACGTGATTGCCAGGATGACCGCATACGCCGCCCAACGGGCTGGGGCGTTAACGGCGGCGTCGGGATCAGATTGACTCATAAGTCTTGGGTTCCGTGTCCCGCTGGCGGCTTGACCGGCCGGTCAGACGAGATCACGCAATCGGAATTGGTGCGGACCGAGCTTGCCGCCGTAATTGCCGGCCGTGATCAGGGTCAGGCCGTTGCACGCCGTGGCGGCACGGAGTCCAGCCCGCATTGCCGCTTGAACACTGTCGGATGAAAGGCCGTCGATCACGATCTCGTAAATGGCGGCGGTCCCCGGAGGCAAATCAGTCGCCGTCAGTGGCAACACGGTCGGGCAATAGGCGTCATTGGTGCTCGCTTTCAGCTTTTTGTACCGCGAGCCGACCTTGCTGCCGCTGCGGACGACGCCGCCTGGAAAGGGCAAGATGACGTCCGGGAGTTTGCGAATCGCGGCGACAGCCTTTTCTGCCGCCCGCAGCGCGGCGGCCTGCGTCGTGCCGCAAAAGAGCAGGTTTCCCCCCGCCACTCCCTTGACCGTGCCGAAGCGGTCCTCGCACGTGAATTCCCCATCCATCACGGGGATCGCCAGAGCCGGCGGCCCAAGAGCTTCTTGGAGGATTGAAATCCGTCGCCGAAGTAGCGCAACTGGCCTCCGATCGCGATTTGTTTTTCCTTGGGACAACCGGGCAGCCCGTTGTAGCAGGCCGTGGTCGGACAGGTGAGAATGCACTGGCCGACGCGGGCCGCCACCGCCTTGCCGAGAGCCTCGCGGCTGAAGGCGAAAGCCAGCAGGCTGACGCCGGGCGCGAGTCGGGCGTTTCGGCGGGCGGAAGCGTTCGCTCGATGGCCGACTCGATGTCGCAAGCGATCACGCTGGTCGCGTTGCCGCAGAAGACCGAGGCGGCCGTCTTCGCCCAATGGAACTTTTCGGCCGTGACGATGAGCCGTGCGGCCGTAATGGGAAACGCTTCCGCAAACGTGTCGGCGATGCGGACGCCGTTGATCTCGAAAGGTCCGTTCAGTCCGTCCAAAGCTCCGCCCGCCGCGGCAACGCAACTTGTGGCTGTTTTGACGTTCAGCTAGTTTAGCGAGTCCATGCGGAAGCACGAAGCATCAATGATGAAGGAAGCACCAGCACGAAGCCCAAAAGCAGAATGCCGGCGCCGCCGGCGTTTTGGGCCTTGGGCGCCGCGTTGACTTTTTGGACGCTGGCGGCGGCTGCGATCGGAGGGGAGGGGACGAAGCCGAATGGGAGCGATCCCTATCCGCTTTCCACCGAGCTCACGGTCCTGGAGCGGGACCTGACAAGCGGCGACTATCGGTCCGTGCTGGCAACGATGATTCCGACTGATCTCGAGGCCGAATGGCAGCGAGTCGCGACGTCCGATAACTATCTGGCGTTTTCAGAGCAGCATGGGGGTCAGGCAGGAATTGCCGCCGATCCGGCCCTGCGGGCGGCGTACGACCGCCGACGGCACATCGCCGACACCTTTCTAGCGATGATCCGCGAGGCGTATGCGAAACGTCGTCGCCGGCCTCCCTTTGACGATTCGGCGAAGCTGGCAACGGCACTGCGAGCGGGACGGCGCTCCGGACGCGAAGGCGCCGCAAACGCGATCACCGTCCGCGCACTCATGCCGGTGGCCGGAGCCGAGCGGCAATGGCCGCGATTGAGAGGTCCCGACGGCCAGGGGACGACATTCGACACGGAGCTGCCGTTGCACTGGGGGCCGCGCGAAAACGTCGTCTGGAAGGCGGACATTCCGGGCCGCGGAAACAGTTCGCCCGTCATCTGGGATGACCGAATTTTTATTACGGCCTCGACGGCCGACGGCGGAGAGCGAAAAATCGTGTGTTATTCGCGCACCGACGGACGGCTGCTCTGGGAACACGCCGCCCCAACCGCCGCGGCCCGGGAGACGCTTTACACCAAGAACACCTTCGCCTCGTCGACGCCGGTGACGGATGGCCGGCGGGTGATCGCGTTTTTCGGCAACGGCGGCCTGCTGTGCGTCGACCTCGAGGGCCGCCGCCAGTGGCATGTCGACTTGGGGCTTTTTCCTACGATGCACGGTCCGGGGACGAGCCCCGTGCTCTACAAGGACGAGGTGATCTGCATTCAGTATCAAAGCCGCGGCAAAAGTCTGTTTGCCGCCTTTGACAAACGGACCGCGCAAAAACTCTGGCAGCACGACCGCGAAAACGCGACGTGCTGGTCGACGCCCGTCGTGGTCCGTGTCGGCGATCGCGACCAGTTGGTGTATAACGGCTCGAATTATATCGCCGGCTACGAACCGGAGACGGGCAAAGAGCTGTGGCGCGTGACGGGCACGTCGCACGAGGCGATCCCGACGGTTGTCGTGGGGGGCGGACTGTTGTTTTCCGCCTCGGGACGCAACGGGCCGACGATGGGCATCCGGCCGGGAGGGCGGGGAGACGTCACGGAGACGCACGTCGTCTGGCGGAATCTGCGCGGCGGCCCCCATGTCCCGTCGCCTCTCTATCACGACGGCCGAATTTATATCGTCAACGATACGGGGATTGCCACCTGCATGGACGCCGCAGATGGCCGGACGATTTGGCAACACCGGCTGCGGGGGCGGTTTTCCATGTCGCCGATCGAGGCCGAGGGGCGCATCCTCGTGACGAGCGAAGAGGGACGCTCGACGATCTTCCAGGCGGGCGACACGTTTCAGGTCCTTGGGGAAAACGACTTGGAAGAGCCCGTGCTGGCGACGCCCGCGCTTGTCGGCGGTCGTCTCTATTTTCGCTCGGCGCTGCATCTGTGGTGTGTTGGAGGGGGTGCTGGCGCCAAGTGACCTCGCGGGATTTGGCGACAGAGCAAGGTCAGAGGCCGGGTCTTGTCGAATCGTCAGGGCGCAACTCGTTTCGCTGGGCGCTCAACGAGTTTGCGGAGACGACCATCCGGACAAGCTGGGCGACGCTCTCCGCCTCCATCTTCCGCATGACTTTCGCCCGGTGAGCTTCGACGGTCTTGAAGCTAACGGCGAGCCGGCCGGCGATTTCTTTGCTCGACAGGCCCTCAACGACGAGCGCCAGGATCTCGTTTTCACGGCGCGTCAAGCGGGCCATGCGTTCGCGGACGATCCCCAAAGTGCCTTGCTCGCTCCGCCGGCGAGCGTCCAAAGCCAACGCTTTGCGGATTTGCTCCAAGAGCACGTCGTCGTTGAATGGTTTTTCGAGAAACTCGACGGCGCCGCTTTTCGAGCGCGCGGACGGCCGTGGGGACGTCGGCGTATCCGGTCAGAACGATCACCGGGATGTCGATGCCCCGCTCGACCAGCGACCGCTGGAGCTCCAGACCGTTCATTCCCGGCATCATCATATCGAGCACGACACAGCCGGGCATTGCTGCGTCGTAGGCGTCGAGAAAGCTGACGGCGCAGTGGAATGTCTGCACCGGCACGCCAAGCGTCTCGACCAGCCAGCGCAGCGATTTGCGCGTCGCCTGGTCGTCGTCGACGATGTACACTGTCGGCTGCGGGGTGGAGGAGCTCATCGCCTCTCTGCAGGTTAGCGCGGACGCAGATCCGGAGTTTTCACATCCCGAGACTTTCCACGCTAGCTACAGACGTACACTAAATGCCCGTCAAATTCCACTCGATCTCTAAAAGAATCTCTATCGAGCCGCTCAGCGGTGCAAGGACATGGGCGTGAAGGATGTACTTCACCGTGTTGCGGACTGGCTGGCGGAGGCGCGCGCTGCTGTGGTCTTCACCGGCGCCGGCGTCAGTACGGAAAGCGGCATTCCGGATTTCCGGTCTCCGGGCGGAGTCTGGTCCCGCCGACGAGCGATCCTGTTTGACGAGTACCTTCGCGATCCGGAGGCGCGACTTGAGTACTGGCGGCAACGCGCCGAAACGCATGTGCAGTTCTCGGCGGCTCAACCGAACGTGGCCCATCGCGCCTTTGCACGCTGGGAAGAGGCCGGCAGGCTTCGCGGCGTCATCACGCAGAATATCGATGGACTCCACCAATTGGCCGGCAGTCGCAACGTGCTGGAGCTGCACGGAACGGCCCGGCAAATCGCCTGCCTCGACTGCGCAACGCGTTACGACGCCGACCAAATGTTGCGCCAATTTCAAGAGTCGCAGGCGGTCCCCCGCTGCAGCAGTGCGGCGGGCTGACCAAGCACGCGACGATCTCCTTTGGCCAGTCACTGTCGCCGGCCGTGTTGCAATCGGCCATGCGCTGGGCCCGCGACGCGGATCTGTTCCTGGCGATCGGCTCCTCGCTGGTTGTCACCCCGGCCGCCGAACTGCCGGCCCTCGCCAAGGAATCCGGTGCCCGCCTTGTCATCATCAACCGCGAACCGACGCCCCTGGATGGGATTGCCGACCTGGTTATTCGAGGCGCAATCGGAGAGGTGGTTCAACAGCTTCACGACTCTCTCGCAAATGCTCAAGAAAGGATGCCTCAATGACCGACGCGCCCTTGCGGTTTGTGACTGAAGCCGAAATGCAGGTCGAGCGGCTTGCGTGGGGGCCGCATGATTGGTTGTGCCGGCCGGGGCTGACCGATGCGCAGAACCTGCTCTTGGTCCGCGTTCATATGCCGCCGGGAGAGGCTCACAAATTCCACAGACATCCCGAAATGGAAGAGATCATTTACGTCCTGTCGGGCTCGGCCGAACAGTGGGTCGATCGCGAGAAAAGAGTTCTCACGGCCGGTCAGGTTGCCCACATCCCGAAGAACGTGGTCCACGGTACGTATAACGCCGGGAACGGGACCCTGGAGTTTCTGGCAATACTCTCGCCAGCCACGATCACAGGACCGCCGTTGGTCGACGTCAGCGACCGAGAACCGTGGAAGAGTCTCCACCGTTGACGTTTTGTCGCTGCGGCGGCCGGTTATTTTTCCTCGCAACGGATGGGTCCACGCATCGCTCGGTTCCGCCTGTGAGGTTCCTGCTGCGTTTTCCCGTCAGTGGGAATCTGCCCGTTGACGTGTTCGCAACACATTCGCCGATTCACCGTTGCGAACTGCCTTTTTTGCGTTCACCCTTTTTGCTCAGCCGATTGGTCTTAGGGGAAAACGGATCGAGACTCGATTCAACGCTAGAACCAATCGTGCCAGGACCTCCGAGTTGCCCGGTTGTCGGGCACTGAGTTTGTGCAGCGCGGGGGAGTTATTACGAATAGGTGGAATCGGAAAGATAGTGGATTGAGAAAAAATGTAGGGATCGTACAATTGGCCCGCTCCAGGTTCCGATTCCGAAGTTTGACGTCCGCCGCGGCCGCAGTCATTCGAAACGGGCGAGCGCACGCCCGAATTTGCCGAAGATGAGCGAATCACGTTCAGGAGATTGACAGACCGATGAGCCTCTCGATTTTGCGCAGATGGACGATCTTGCTGGCTGGAATGGGGGTTTTCGGGTTGGCCGGACCGACCCGAGGAGACGACGAATCACAAAAAGCGTCCTCTCCGCCTCTCGCGGTCACCTCTCCCGAATCGACTCCCTCGACTTCTCTCGCCGATCCGCTCGCCGCGCAGGTCGAAGAAGCGATTCGCGTCACCTCGCGCCGCTTTCTCGATACGGACGTTCACACCCCCTGGCAAATCATCCATGGCCTCTTGGCCTATCGCCGCGATTACCTGCTCAAACAGCACGGCCGGAAGGTGAATGCACTCGAGTGGATTGCTTCCGGACCCACGTATCAAGGTCAGCCCTGGTTTGAAAAGACGTCCTACGGCGGGCACGCGCATCCGTATAACGGAGTTCCCTACGCGTTCCAGGGCCATCCTTGTCAGTTTCTGGCCTGCATGACGATGTGTGATCTACCGCTGGATTTCAAATTCCGGGCGGGCGGCGGCGAGACCCTCACCGTCACCGATCTCCTCCATGGAGCGCAGATGGAAGTCAACGAGCGCGAGGAGGTGACGTGGGTCTTGTGGTTTTTGGCTCATTATCTCGAACCCGATGCGCAGTGGACCAACAAGGACGGCGAGCCCTGGAGCATGGAACGACTCGTGCAGATTGAAACGGGAAAAACGGTGACAGCGTCGGCCTGCGGTGGAACGCACGGACTCTTTGCGCTGGCGTATGCCCGCAACGGGTTCCGCGCGACGGGACGGAAACTCTACGGGCCGTGGTTGGAAGCCGATCAGAAAGTCCGCCGTTACGTCGAAGAAGCGCGGATGAACCAGAACCCGGACGGCACGTTCTCGTCGAATTACTTTCGGGGCCCCGGGCACTCGGACGAATTTGAAAAACGCCTCGGGACAACGGGCCACATCCTGGAATTCCTGTGTGCAGCGCTTCCCCAGTCGCAGCTGTCGGAAGAATGGCCGCGCCGCGCAGTTGCCGCGCTGGCCGGCGACTTGATCCAAAACCGTCTGGCGCCCTGCGAATGCGGCGCTCTGTATCACGCGGTCGATAGTCTGACGATCTATCGAACACGAGTTTGGCCCGAATCAGACCCCAGCCGGCGAACGCTGACGGCGGCCAAACCGGTTGCGGTTGCGGCCCCCGCCGGACTGGAGTCCGTTACGAATGCGGCGACCAATTCGACGCCCGTGCCGGAGGCTCCGAGCGAAAAGCCGTCTCACGAGCAGGCCGCCAGCGCGACGGCGCGGTAGAATCTCCCTGAGAGCTTCACTTCGGCGGACCGCGAACGTGCGAAATGGATTGAGGTTGACCGGGCGAGTTTTGGTGCTGGTTCCGGCGCTGGTGTTTGCCGGGTGCAGCGAGGGACCGCCGACGCGGGCCGAGCTCGACGCCATTGCCGCGATGCAGCGGCTTCACGGTCAGGTCTCGACCGACGCCGAGGGACATGCCGTCTCCCTGATTTTGGTGGCAGCGGACGCCCGTGACGCCGATCTGGCCCCGCTCGAGCAGCTCCACGATCTCAAGTTTCTCAGTTTTGAACGGACGCCGATCGGCGACGCCGGCTTGGTGCATCTGGCAGCGTTGACCGATTTGAAGTCATTGAGTCTGGCGGGAACGAAAGTCACGGATGCGGGCCTCGTTCACCTCGTGGGACTCTCGTCACTGGAGAACTTGGATCTCGAGGGACTCAACGTCACGGATCGCGGCCTGGCCGCACTGGCCCCCGTCACCAGCCTGCGCAAAGTCTACGTGAGTCGTACAGGCCCGACGTCGGCGGGAATCGAATATCTCGAGTCGACGAATCCGCACCTGCACGTGACGAGGCAGTGACTGCGCTGCACACTGTGTTGCTCACCTGTTCACTCCGTTTTATAATCCGGTCACGCTTACGTTTCGCCCATTGCGGAGTTCTGGAAGGGGTGCCCACGATACCGAAAATCCCGGACGCCGGCCCAAAAACTCCGGAGGCCGCCGCGAAAGTCCCCGGGCCGCCGGCTGAAGGCGCCGCCGACAGGCGCCTGGTGAGCACGCCCGAAACGGAAACCGGCGTGCAGCACGTGCAGCAGGAAACCGCGCGGGCGCCGTTCCACTCGCGGCAAGACAACGCCACCCGTTTCGAGTATTTTGCACGCCGGGGGAATTCTCGATCAGCTTCCTGACGGCGTCGCCGTGCTGAATCACGAGCTGCGGATCCTCTGGTGCAACCGGCTGCTCTATGAGTTCACTTTGCGCAACGACTGCTCGCGCAACGACGCTGGTCGATCCTCCGCGGGCCGCGACCCGCTCCCGAACGGAACAGTCCCTGGAGAGGGCCACGCGCCAAATGCCGGAGCGATCGACTCGCTGGTCGGCAAAACCTTTTACGAGGCGTTCGGAACGCCGGAGATTATCGGCCCCGATTTTTGTCCCCTGCATACCGCGCTCGGCTCCGGAGAATTGGCCAAAAGCAGTCTCCGGGTCGGAGAGAAGACCTACTATGAGGTTCAGGCCCGGCCCGTTGCGCCGGACGGAGTCGAAAGCCCGAACCTGCTGGTTGTCACCGTCCGCGACATCTCGGCCGAAGTGCTCCAGCGGCAGAAACTCAACGCGATTTACCAGGCCGGGCTGGAGCTGGGCGACCTGTCGCTCGACGACATCCTGCAGATGAGCGTGGACGAGCGGATCGACCTGTTGAAGTCGAAGATTCTTCACTACACGCAGGACCTCCTGCGTTTCGAGACGGTCGAGATCCGCCTGCTCGACAAGTCCACGAAACAGTTGGAACCGCTCCTGGAGGTGGGGATGGAAGCCGGCGCGGCAACGCGCGTGCTGCGGGCCGATCCGCAAGGCAACGGCGTGACCGGTTTCGTCGCCGCCACGGGCAAGAGCTATCTGTGCGAAGACACCACGACCGATCCGCTGTATTTGCCGGGGGCGCCGGGGCGCGCAGCTCGCTGACCGTTCCGCTCATCCTTCACGACGAAATCCTGGGAACGTTCAACGTCGAAAGTCCGAAGCCAGGCGCCTTTAACGAAAACGACCTGCAGTTTCTCGAGCTCTTTTCGCGCGAGGTCGCCGTGGCGCTCAACACCTTCGAGCTTTTGGCCGTGGAGAAAATGACCACGGCCAGTGCCAGCACCGAGCGCATCCTTCGTGAAGTCGCTAGCCCCGTCGATGAAATCCTCAACGACGCCGCCTGCATCCTCGAACGCTATATCGGACATGAGCCGATCGTCTCGGAACGGTTGCAGCGGATCCTGAAGCACACGCGCAACATCAAACTGCTCATTCAGAAGGTCGGGGAGACGTTCGCTCCGCGCGCGGCCCACGTCCCCCTCATGCCGCGGCAGCAACGGCCCCTCTTGCGGGGAAAGCGCATCCTCGTGGTCGATGCCGACGAGGGGGTCCGCAGCGCCGCGCCACGAGTTGTTGGGCCGCTATGGTTGCGAGGTCGAGACGGCCCACAACGCCGAAGAAGCCTTCGTAATGGTCCGCAGCTTTCATTACGACGCGGTGTTAGCCGACATCCGCCTTCCCGACATGACCGGCTTCGAATGCTTCTACCAGCTCAAGCAGATCAACGAGCACCTGGCCGTGATCCTCATGACGGGCTTCGGTTACGACCCGGCGCATTCGATCGTCAAGGCCCGGCAGCACGGCCTGAAATCGGTCTTGTACAAGCCCTTCCGGCTGGAACAACTGTTGACCGAAGTTGAAAAGGCCGTTTCCTCTCCGGCCGACGTGGCCCGCTCGAATTGATCGCCATGTCCAACCCGCGGAGGATGCTGCCAGCTTGCTACAGCGTGGGGCAAGCCGTCCGCTTGTCATGTCGCCGACGATGTTCCTATGATCGGCCGTTTGATCCGTTCCGCGCGCTACCGATTTGTTGCCTTCCGCGGCGCACGCCGCCTCAAAACGCTCGCCCGCGGCGCGACGCCCCTGCGGATCGTCCTGGGCGCTTCGGGAATCTTTGACGCCGGCTGGATTTCCACCGACATCGGCGTCCTCGACATCCTCAACCAGCGGCACTGGACTCGCTCTTTCGCCGAGAATTCAATCGACGCCATCCTGGCGGAGCACGTGTGGGAACATCTGACTCCCGAACAGGGCTTGTGCGCGGCCCGTCATTGCCTGCGCTTCCTGAAGCCCGGCGGCTATCTGCGCGTCGCCGTCCCCGACGGCTTTCACCCCGATCCAAGCTACATTGCGTGGGTGCGCGTCGGCGGAAACGGTCCCGGTGCGGACGACCACAAGGTGCTCTATAACTGCGACACCCTCCGCGACCTGTTCGAATTGGCCGGTTTCAAGGTCGAGCTGCTGGAGTATTTCGACTCCGCCGGTGTCTTTCATGCCACCGACTGGGAGCCCGCAGCCGGCACGATCCACCGTTCGCGAAGATTCGACGACCGCAACCGGGACGGCCGGCTCAACTACACGTCGATTATCCTGGACGCCCGCAAGCCGTGGGAGGGGCGAGGGGTGAGGAACGAGCCGATCCAACGGCAGGCGAAATCGCCCCCTGTTTTCCCTGACCCCTGACCCCCAAGGATCGATCCGTGAAAATCGCTCTCCTTTCAGCTCTCCTCGCCGTTCTGACGACGCTTGCCGTGATGGCGAAGCCGCCGGCCACTCAAAAACATCCCGTGGTGGATGTGTATCACGGCGTGGCCGTCGTCGACGATTACCGCTGGCTCGAGAATTGGAACGATAAAAAAGTTCGCGAGTGGAGCGATGCCCAAAACGCCTATGCGCGGGAGTGGTTGAATCGGCTCCCGAACGTAAAGGCGATTCGCGAGCGCCTGACCCAAATCATGACGGCCCGGACCGTCTCGTATGGCCAATTGGCGCATCGCAAAGGCCGCCTGTTTGCCATCAAGCGGGAGCCTCCCAAGCAGCAGCCGTTTCTGATCGTCCTGCCCTCGGCCGATTCGATCGCCCAAGCGAGGGTGCTGGTCGACCCGAACCAGATCGACTCCAAGGGGACGACGGCCATCGACTGGTACGTCCCTTCGCCGGATGGGAATCTCGTCGCCGTCTCGTTGTCGCGCGGCGGCAGCGAGGCCGGGGACGTGCATCTTTTCGACACCGCCTCGGGATCGCCCGTGCACGAGGTGATTCCCCACGTCAACGGCGGCACGGCGGGGGGAGACCTGGCGTGGATGCCGGACGGCAGAGGGTTCTTCTACACGCGCTATCCCAAACCGGGCGAGCGCCCTGCCGCCGATCTCGATTTCTACCAGCAGATCTATTTTCACAAACTCGGCACCCCCTTGGCCGCCGACCGGTACGAGCTGGGCAAGGACTTTCCCCGCGTGGCCGAGATCGAATTCGAGATGGATAACGTTTCGGGCACGTTGCTGGCGACGGTACAAAAAGGGGATGGGGGCGAGTTTTCGCTGTTTCTGCGGTCGCCGTCGGGCCACTGGACGAGAATCAGCGGCTTCGACGATCAGATCGTCCAGGCGACTTTCGGCCCCAACGATTCGCTGTACTTGATCTCTCTCGCCGGGGCGCCCAAGGGAAAAATCGTCCGCGTCCCTTTGTCCCATCCCGACATCAAGCGGGCCGAAACGATCATTCCCGAAGGGCCCGACGCGGTCGTCACCAGCTTCTATAAAAACCCGCCCAGCCTGTTGCCGACGGCGGGCCGGCTCTATCTCTTGTACCAGTTGGGAGGGCCGTCGGAGCTTCGCGTCTTCGACCTGGCGGGAAAACGGCTCCCCGACCCGACGCAACTGCCAGTTTCCACGGTCGGCGGACTGACGCGATTGGAAGGGGACGATATTCTCTTCGGAAATACGTCGTACGTGGCGCCGCCGGCCGTCTATCGGTTTTTCGCCGAGAGCGGGCGAACGGAGAAGACCCAATTGGCGACGACCTCGCCGGTCGACTTCAGCGATGTGGTGGTCGTCCGCCGGTTAGCGACCTCCAAAGACGGCACGAAGATCCCCGTCAATATTCTCTTTGCGAAGGGCATCCAGCGCGATGGAAAGAACCCCGCGTTCGTAACGGGCTATGGCGGCTACGACATCAGCATGACGCCGACCTTTACGCGCCGTGCGGCACGTTTTGCTCGAACAGGGATTTGTCTACGCGGTCGCCAATCTCCGTGGGGGAAGCGAGTACGGAGAAGCGTGGCACCGGCAGGGCAATCTGACGCATAAGCAAAACGTCTTCGACGATTTCACCGCGGCACTCCACTTCCTGATCGACCAGGGCTACACCTCGCCGTCCCGGTTGGCCATCGAAGGGGCCAGCAACGGCGGGCTCCTGATGGGAGCGATCCTCACACAGCATCCCCAGTTGATGCGGGTGGTCGTCACGCATGTGGGCATTTACGACATGCTCCGCTCCGAACTCTCTGCGAACGGGACGTTCAACATTGCCGAATTCGGCACGGTCAAGGATCCCGATCAATTCCGCGCGCTGTACGCGTATTCGCCCTATCATCAGGTGAAAGACGGCGTGCGCTATCCCGCCGTCCTCTTTCTGACGGGGGCCAACGATCCGCGGGTGGATCCGATGCAGTCGCGGAAAATGACAGCCAGGCTCCAAGCGGCGAACGCCTCGGACGAGCCGATCCTGCTCCGCACGAGCTCCAACTCGGGTCACGGGCTGGATTCATCCCTGTCGGAACGGATCGCGGAGACGACGGACGTCTTCGCCTTCATCTTCGACCGGCTGGGGATTCCGTACCGCACAAGGCCGTGACGGCGAGGCGGTCGGTTATGCTCAAAACATAATTCTTCCGTATCGCTCGAACGAGCGCGAACAGTTGTTATGCTGAAGCATGACCGACGCGAAGGAACCGCCTACTGGGATTCGTGTCATGCGGTACGTCTGGGCAAGTCTCATCGCGGCCGCGATCATTTCGCTCGGCGTTTTCTTCGTCCGGCAGACACACGTTGCCTTCGAACAAAAGGCTCGCGAAGCCGCGGCCGCCAGCGGCCATGCCCTGCAGCAAGGCTCTGATTCAAACCTCCAAGATCTCGGTGTCGAGGTGTCGAGCTCCGAAATGATGCGCATCGCAAGTGGCCGACATCTTGACCGCTTTCTGGTATGTGTTCGTCGTCCTGGTTTTCCTGACTTGTTTCGGCGTGTCCGCATTCGCGGGCCGCCAGCAGCGTTCCTCTGGTCGAACGTCTACAAGATCGGAGCATTGAGCATGTCGAAACCATCAGGTCGCCGATTGGAACGGTGTCTTGACCGTCGCGGGTTCTTGAAGTCGAGCGTCCTGGCCGGCACGGGTGCGGCCGTTCTTTCCCATGCGCGAACGACTGTCGAAGCGGCCCCGCAATCCGCCGCCGACAAGACAGCCAGCCCAATCCCCGTCCGACCCTTCGGGAAGACTGGTTGGAACCTGCCGATACTCGCCATGGGCGGTTCGGCAATGGTCAAGCGGTTCATCGACGCCTACGGCGTCAAGCTCCTCTCGACGGACGAGCGCGTGGCGATGGTCCGCCATGCGTATGACCGGGGCATCCGCTATTTCGACACGGCCCGCGTCTACGGCGAAAGTGAATCGATCATCGGCAAGGCACTCAAAGACGTCCGCGGGAACATCTTCCTGGCGACGAAGATTTACGTGAACAAGCCGGCCGACACCCGCAAGTGCCTGGAAACTTCGTTAAAGGCATTGGGCACTGATCACGTCGAGACAGCCCAAATCCACAGTCCCGTCATCGAGGCGATGGGCTTCAAGGGGGCGATGCAGGTCCACGCGGAACTGCTCAAGCTTCGCAATGAGAAGATGCTGCGGTATATCGGCCTCACGACTCACGTCGCCTTCGAGACGGTTCATCGGATGATTTCGACCGGCGGATTCGACCAATGCCTGCTGGCGTACGGCTACTTCCGTAAGGGGATGGACACGCTGTTGTCGAACCAGAATGTCGAACTTCGCGAGCTGTGCCTGGCCAAGGCCCACGAGCTGGGGATGGGCATCGTGGCGATGAAGATCATGGGGGCTTCGGTTTTCGGCCACAACGCGAAGAACATCGTCGCCGATTACGACGCCGGGGCCCGCAGCCGTCTTCCCAGGGCGGCGATCCGCTGGGTGCTGCAGGATCCGCGGGTCTCGCTGCTCGAATATTGGCGTTTCGCTGCCCGAGGACGTTGACGCGAACATCGCCGTCGTCTCCGGCCAGCTACGGTTCACCGACGAAGACCGCAAACTCCTGGCCGACTTCTCCCGTCGCGCGTACGAATCGGCCGATTTCAAGTCGATGCGCGTCGTATGAGAGGCCACGTACGGTCAACCACTGCGGCGAGGCGCAGTGCCGATGCTGAGCTGTGAAAAGTCCCAACATCCAATGGGCCGCGCTGCTCCCCCGGTCAGATTCGAAGGTTTTGGACGGGGTTGTCGTCTTTGGTGCTGACACTCGGCCCCAAAATTGCTAGAACCTCTCGTGCGTTCAGGAACTCTCGATGAGAGGGTGGGCGGTCTCGCCCGCAAGCTTCGAGCAGGGATTCGACAAGCCGGGAGACATCAAGGATGGGCGTTCCCGTATCGCAGATGTGGACGGTGGCGCGGTATGTCCTGGGTAAAACGCTCCGCCGCGAAAAGCGCTATCCGCTCGTGCTGATGCTTGAGCCGTTGTTCCGCTGCAATCTGGCTTGCGCCGGCTGCGGCAAGATCCAGCATCCCTCCGAGATCCTGAGGAGACAGCTCAGCCCCCAAGAGTGCTTCCGTGCGGTCGACGAGTGCGGCGCGCCGATGGTGTCGATCCCCGGCGGCGAGCCGCTGCTGCATCCCCAGATCGACGAGATCGTCGAGGGTCTGGTCGCCCGCAGGAAATACGTCTACCTGTGCACCAACGCCCTGCTCCTCGAAAAGAACCTTTGCCGCTTTAAGCCGTCAAAGTTTCTCAGCTTCTCGGTGCACATTGACGGCCCTCGCCAGGAGCACGATTTGGCGGTCTGCAGGGAAGGGGTGTTTGACATCGCCGTTCGGGCGATCCGGCTCGCCGTCGCCGGCGGGTTCCGAGTGACGACGAACACGACGATGTTCAATACGGCCGATCCGCAACGGATGCGCGAGATGTTCGACATCCTGATGGGTCTGGGCGTCGAAGGCATGATGATTTCGCCCGGTTATGCCTATGAAAAGGCGCCTGACCAGGACCATTTTCTCCATCGCAGCCAGACGGTCGAACTGTTCCGCCGGACGCTGGGGAACCCAAAGCGAGGCTGGGTCTTCAACCAGTCGCCGCTGTTCCTCGAATTTCTCAAGGGAAACTGGGATCTCGAATGCACGCCCTGGGGAAATCCTACCTACAACATCTTCGGCTGGCAGAGGCCGTGTTACCTGCAGCAGGACGGTTACTGCGCGACCTACCGGGAGCTTCTGGAGACAACCGACTGGTCCGCCTACGGTCGCCAGAGCGGCAACGTCAAGTGCCGTGATTGCATGGTCCACTGCGGTTACGAGCCAACGGCCGTCACGCAAACATTTAACTCGCTACGTGGCCTACTGGCGGTGTCGCGGCTCGTCGTCCTGGGCTCGCCGCGCGAAGAAGCGCCGAAGAGCGAGGAACGCTTGGAACGCGCATCCGCAAGGTGATCCTTCGCCCAGTCGAAAGGATGACGGAAGCAAGCGAACATGAGCGACGGGCCGACGCCGCGGAGTGCAACGACGTTGTTTCGTTCGACGGTGGGGAGCCCCCGAGCGCGCAAAAAGACGCCCCGAGCGGCTGGGTCGTCCGTTCGGGGCGTAATCCACTTCAGTGAGCCGAGCGTAATTGAACCTCGATCGTACCTTCCGTGGCGTGAATCGTGTTCTAGTGTCCTTTCAAATAAGGGCCGGCGTACGGCAGCGGATTGAGCGAGAACGCCTCGAGACTTTCCGGACTGCTGAAAAGAAAGAGTCGATCCTTGTACCAAGCGGCGAAATCGAGCGTCCCTTCGACGGTCTGGTCGCTGGTCGCCTTGACCATGACGTCGATTCCGCCGGCGATCGGTGCATAGATCTGGGGGCTGAGGTCGAAGCGGGCTCTGGCCTCGGCCGACGAGAAGTAATACCGCTTAGACTCGAAGGTCGAGCTGTAGACGGGAACGGCGTCGACAAGCTGCCGCTGTTCACGCAACGCCACGGGACAGAATCCTTTCAGTCCGCGTTGGCCGATGCGCTCCCCAATCTTATGCATTTTCGCAGTCGTCTCCTCGGACCCGTGGAGCAGTTCGCTCGCGGGCTGCCGCGCGTTGAAGGCCTTTGGCGCAGTTGACTCCGCAGGCGCGTGCGGCTTGACGGGAGGCTCCGCGGCCACGCGGTTCTCCTCGTGGTGGAGCTGCGCGGTGGGTCGGGAAGGCGACGCAGACTGTGCGGCCACGCTTGGCTGCGGGCTTGGTTTCTTCGGCTGTTCAACGTCCACAGTGGGCATGGGAGTTACCGGCGGATTGTCCGCCGGTTCGCTCGCGTTGGCCGTCGTGACCTTGCTGGGATCGGGTGCGGTGACCGCGTCGTCTGTCTCTTGCAGCGTCAGGCCGGTGTAGGGAGCCGATTTTCTATCTGCCTCCGATGCCGACTTCCCCTCAACGGGCGCTCGGTCATTACGGGCGGCCGCGATCTTGGGAGAGGCACTTGGCGGAGCGGGCTCCGCGGGTTGTGGCGGCTCGGACGGCGTCTTGGCCGCCACGGCTGCTGCCGGCGGCAGGCTAACGGCCGTCTTTGCCGGGGCCGCCTCGGTCGGCGCTTGGGCGGATCGGCTGGCGACGGTCGGCGGCGGACTGACGGTGAACGGTTTCGGAGCCGTGCTTGTCGGATTAGTGCTGGCGCTCAGAGGCCGCGAGATCGAGTTGATGGGCGCGCTGGGGCCCAGTTCGACGCTCATCATGGTCGGCGCCGGTTTTGCCGGCACATAGACGACTTGCGGTTTGACCGGCGCCGGAGCCGGCTGGCTCCAGTAGTTGGCGCCGTTTTGGGATGACATTGTCTGCGAGGTAGCGTTCCCATAAGTCGCCGGCGGCGGCGTTGGTCGAGTCATCCTTATGCCAGAAGCCGCGGAACGGGTTGAGACGGTCGATCAGATCGCGGTTGAGGCGCGGTTGTGGCCGCCGAGCCGGATTGAGCGCCTTGTCCCGCATTAACGGCGAGGGGTTGCCGCGGTTTTTCGGCCGAGTTCCACGTCTGATGCGCCTCGGGCATGGTTTTGCCCTCGCTGGCGTAATAATCAGAGAGCTGCTGCCGAACGCTTCCTTGCGATTCGGTCGCAGGCGCTGCTTGGGTCGGCCAGGGCGAAACGAGGGGAGCGGGCGGTTGTGCCGGTGCCGGATGGTATGTCAACGGGGCCGGCTGCTGCTGCCGCGGCGTTTGCTGTTGGTCGCCATTTGGCGAGCCATCGGTCCGCATGTAGTTGGGCAAAGGTCGGCCGTCGCGCTTGTAAAGGTCTTCGAGCTTCTTTTGGACGGGCGTCTTGGGCGGCGGCAACGGGGCGGCTTGGCTTGCCGGTGCGGCTTGGCTTGCCGGTGCGGCTTGGCTTGCCGGTGCGGCTTGGCTTGCCGGTGCGGCTTGGCTTGCCGGTGCGGAAGGATTGAGTTCCTTGTCTTCGAAGGGCCAGCCTTCCGGCGATTGCGCCGAAAGGAGTCCAGCCTGACATAGAAGCGCGAAGGTAAGTGTCGACGGCAGGATGGTCGCACGACGGTTGCGGAATGAAATCATTTCCCTGGGTCTCCTCAGAATCGGCGGAGGCGTGTTGGTCGGGGTCTGTCCTGCGCGTTCATCAAATTCGGTAGATTGCACTCCCGTGTGCAGCGAGGGATAATCGGCACGGCAGGAGCAATCGCTTTTGCCAGAGGATCTATCGACGCGCGGTCAGCGCGGTTTTGACGCGCCTGCGGGTTTTGCAATCGGATCTGTGGGGGCCGGTCGGCAGATTGGGAATGACCGGAAAAGCGATTGCAGCTTGCTCCGCTTACCAGGGTCACCAGGAATGAACGTACCGATTCAGCAAGGAGTTGCGACGGGGCCGCCCACAGAGAGCGGCCGTGGGCCATTGGTGGTCGTGCAGCAAGCAGCCCCCCGGCGGCGATGGAGGACCTGGCTGCTATTCTTGGTCCTGTTGATCTCCGTCGGATTCAACCTGCTTTTGTATTCCGCCTACCACACCTACCTGGGGGCGGGAGAGGGGGTCGTCGAGCGGTTTTATTCAGGCGATCTGGCCGCTCCCGACAAAATCGCGTTGGTCTACGTGGAGGGGACGATCACTCCCCCTTTCACGGGACACATTTTGAAAGCCGTCGAACAGGCGGAAACGGACGACCACGTAAAGGGCGTGGTGCTCGTCGTCGATTCGCCCGGCGGACTGGTTGCCGACAGCCACGAGATTTATCACGAGCTTCGAAAGCTGAACACGGAGCGGCACAAGCCGATTTACGTCTCGATGCGGCGGTTGGCCGCCTCGGGCGGCTACTACGTTTCGATGGGAGCCGGACCCGATGGAGTCCTCTTTGCCGAACCGACCACGTGGGCTGGCTCGATTGGAGTCATCATCCCGCATTATGACGCTGCGGGATTGGCCGATCGGGTTGGGGTGAAAGACGACTCGCTGAAAACGGGCAAGTTCAAAGACACGCTGAGCCTGTTCCGACCGATCTCCCCAGCCGAGAAGGATCTCTGGAAGCCGATCCTCGACGATTCGCTCGACCGGTTCGTGCAGGTCATCGCCGGGAGCCGCAAGATGCTCGACGTGAAGCAGATCCGCGAGCTGGCAACCGGCCAGATTTTCACATCAAACCAGTCCAAGGAGAAAAAGCTGATCGACAAGATCGGATATCTCGACGATGCGATCGAGGCTCTTAAAACAAAGCTTCAGTTGAGCCATGTGCGGCGTGGTCAAATACGAATCGTCGCAGACCCTGCTGGAGACGCTGCTCTCCTCCCGCACGTCGGCGCCGCCCCAGTCGCATCTCGGCGCTTTGCTCGAGGCGGCCGTTCCCCGCGCCTACTATCTCTTCTCCGCCGTGCCGGGCTTTGCAACGTCGGCTCGTTGAAGGAAGGCGCGCGATCGTGACGCCGCGCGTTGCCAACCCGGAGGTCTAGGCCGACTGAGCTTTCTTAGACCTCAATTCGGTTCAGGTAGTCGGCGAGACATTCGACGCCTTGCGCGATCCGATCGGCGCTTTGGGCTTCGCAGGCGCGTTCCAGCTCTGCCGCCGCTTCCGTCAAACCGGGAAAGCCGTATCCTCCCCCCGCTCCCTTTAACTGATGCGCCCGAGCGCGGAGCTGGTCGAGCGAGCCCTCGCGATGCAAAGCGCGCACCGTCTGCCGCTTTTGAGGAATCGTTTCCGCAAACGTGCGGAGCAGCTCGGCAAATTCGCTGTCATCCGCCAATGTGGATCGCACGGAGGCGCCCACCGCGAAGAAATGCGAGTCGATCATCGTCGTTCCGGAAAAAGCGTAGGGCCAGCTGGCGGCTCGGCTGTCTTCGACCCTGAGGCTCAGACCCGAAGGGAGCTCGCCGAAGTCAGGTTTCCCCACGAGGGACTCACGCCGCGCTGCGATGCTTCGAGCGTTCGGCCGCTTCCCCCGCAGCCCCTTCCGCGAGCCCGGAGATCGTTGCCGAGCGCTCCGGCGATGTCGCACGCGACCCTTGCCTCCGGCCGCGGCCAATGAAATAGCTGAGACACATGAGCGAGCCGGTCGACACAAGAGCCGTCGCACATCCCAAAAGGGCAATTTGATCGTCCGAAAGATTTCGAAAACAGCTCCATGTTCAGCCATCCTTAGATTGACGATTGCGGCGAGAGGCCCGGTCGTGCCGGGGCAAACTTGCCAGAGGACGATTGCCGCCGACGAAGCCCCTTCTTTATTCGGAAGGCATTTGTCCGATGCTCCACGCAGGATCGGCTTGGCGATCGTCCGGCCATCAATCGGCGGCCGAAAACGGCAGTTGTGCGGGGTTCACCTGCGACGACGCCCGTCACCGTTGAATCTGCATGCGATTTGTTTGACGCGCGCGACTTGGAAATGTGGGCGGAAGGGGAGAGGAGCGCGACTCGATCGTGTCGGCAGCCGCTCGTTTCACCTTGACCTGGGAGCCGGTTCTGGCGTATACGATGGCCGGTTTTTTTTCGCCGTATGTCGTTCCAATTTAGACAGTTACCTCTCGAATGCGGCTGCTTCAAAACTACGTCCTTGGCGAATTAATCCGGGTCTTTATCTTCGTTGTCAGCGTGCTGACGGTCCTGCTGGTCTTTGTGGGGGCCTTCGGCCAGATCAGCGAGAACAACCTGGGGCCCGCTCAGCTTTTGGAAATCCTGCCGTATCTCGTCCCCAGCCTGTTGCCATACACCATCCCCGCAACCATGCTGCTCACGGTGACGGTCGTTTACGGGCGGGTCGCGGCCGACCATGAAATCACGGCGGTCAAGGCGGCCGGCATCAGCGCGCTGTCGCTCTTGTGGCCCTCGTTCATCATGGCGGCCGTTTTGAGCGTCGTCTCGCTCTTGCTCACCGACCAGGTGATCCCCTGGGCGCTCACGAACATCGAGCAGCCACGTGGCCCAGATGGGGGAGGCCATTTTCCTCGACATCCTTCACAGCCAGAAAGTGTATATTCACCGGGATCCGTCGCTGCAGATCTCCGTCCGCGACGTCGAGGGTAAAAAACTCATCCGCCCCCTCTTCCGATACACGCCCCGCGGCGGAAGCACCATGACCATTCTTGCCGACGAAGCCGGCATCCACTTCGATCTCGACAAACGCGTCGTGCAGGTTGACCTCGTGAGATTCAATGTCGAGGTGCCCAACCGCCAGCACTTCCGCAACTCCGAGCACCAGCAATTCTCCTTTCCCATGCCGTCGGTTCCTCCGCGGCTCAGAGCGATGAACTGCAGCATCCGCGAGCTGCGCAAGAACCTGGCTGGCATGGAGACCAACCTCGAAGCGCGCCGCACGGAACGCGACGTGGAGACGGCCATTGCCCTGGCAACCGGCGACTTCGAGCGGCTCCACGCATCCGAGCTGTTGCAATACGACGTCGATCGGCAGAACAACCAGGAAGACATCGACCGGATTCATACCGACATTCACAAGCGGTTCGCCCTCTCGGCAAGCTGCTTCTTTTTCGCCTTTCTGGGAGCCCCCTTTTCCGTGCTGCAGGCCCGTCGGCAGGTCCTCACCAGCTTCTTTATGTGCTTTCTGCCGATCCTGATCCTCTATTATCCGATCGCCCTGCTGATGATGGACCAGTCGAAGAGCGGCGCGGTCAACCCGGCCTGGGCCATGTGGACGGGTAATGCGGTCCTGGTGCCGATCGCGTGGGTGACGCTCCAAAAGGTCCTCAAGCATTGAGCGGCGAGAGTAAAATGCTGGCGGGCGGGATTGTCCGCCTCACTTTGCGGGAGGAGCGTCATGTGTCGTTGGATGGCCTACCGGGGTGCGCCGATCCGGCTGGAGGATGTCCTCTTTAAGGCCGAGCATTCGCTCATCGATCAGAGCATGAGCTCGCGGTCGAAAGACACGCCGACCAACGGCGACGGCTTTGGCGTCGGCTGGTACGGCGGCCGCAATCGGCCGGGACTCTTCCGCAGCATCCGGCCCGCCTGGAACGATTCCAACCTCCGCGAGCTGGCCGCGCACATCGAGGCGCCGCTGTTTCTGGCCCATGTCCGGGCCACGTCGCTGGCGACCGTGCAGGAGACGAACTGCCATCCATTCCGGCACGGCCGTTGGTTGTTCGTGCATAACGGCGAAATCGAAGGGCTCCCGACCTTCCGGCGCGACCTGTATCTCGGAGTCGCGCCGCATCTGTACAACCAGATTGAGGGAACGACCGACTCGGAGCTGATGTTCTATCTCGCTCTGACCTTCGGCCTGGAAGACGATCCAATCGGCGGCGTCGAACGGATGGCGGGCTTCGTCGAACAGACGGCCCGCGACAATGGAACCCGCCAATCGTTGTGGATGACCGCCGGCTTCACCGACGGAAACGACATTTACGCGGTCCGATACGCCTCCGATGGCGACGCGCCGACGCTCTACCATACGCACGACACCAGACACCTCTATCGCCTCAACAAGAGCCTCCGGGGAGCATATCCCGAGAGCGAAACGCGGCTGATCGTCTCGGAACCGATTGGCAATACGACAAAAAAATGGATCGAAATCCCGCAGAGCACGGCCGTGGCCTTTCGCGCCGGCCAAGTCAGCTCCCGTAAGTTCCGGCCGCACGCGCCGACCTGAGTGCCGTCCCATCCGCTGGAGAGAATGTCCCGGCGACGTTCCTTTCGACGGCTCGAACTTCGGCGGCGGCCGGCGTGTCAAAACGGCGGCGTATTCGGTTTGGCCCGTCATCGAACGCCGCTCCTCCCGACATTGACGCGGCTTCCGCCGAGCCGTTATAGGTTCGTTTGACTTCGACCAGCGACGCTGAAAACGCGGAGGATTCCCGATGACGAAACGGATTTACAACTTTTCATCCGGACCGGCCGTTTTGCCTCTGCCGGTTCTGGAAGAGGCGCGGGACGCGCTCTTATCGCTGGGTACTACGGGGATCGGAATTCTCGAGCACTCCCACCGCGGCAACGCGTTTTTGAATGTCTACCACGAGACGGTCGCTCTCTGCCGCGAGGTCGGCTGCATTCCCGACGGCTACGACATCCTCTTTCTGCAGGGCGGCGCCTCGACTCAATTCTTCATGATTCCGATGAACTTGCTCCCCAGCGCAACAGACGGCCGACTACCTTGTCACCGGCGCCTGGGCGGAAAGAGCACTCGCCGAAGCCAAGCGGTTCGGCAACACGCACGTCGCCTGCTCCAGCAAGGACCGCAATTTTTGTTACATCCCCGAGATGCGGACTTACAGCCCCCGGCCGGCATACGTCCATTTCACTTCGAACAACACCATCTTCGGCACGGAATTCTTTGACGAGCCCACGGTCTCCCCGGGAAGCACGCTCATCTGCGACGCCAGCAGCGATATTTTCTCCCGGCCGATCGACGTCACCCGTTACGGGTTGATCTACGCCGGCGCCAGAAGAACCTGGGACCGGCGGGAACGACGCTCGTCATCATCCGCAAGGATCTCGTCGAGCGGGGCCCGAAAGACCTGCCCACGATGCTGCAATACCGCACGCACGCCGCCAACGAATCGATGTACAACACGTGCCCCACCTTCGGCATTTATGTCATGGGACTGGTCTTGAAGTGGATCATCGGGCAGGGGGGCGTCGCCGCGCTGGAGGCCCGCAACCGCGCCAAGGCCGAAAAACTGTACGCGTTTCTCGATTCGAGCCGGCTCTTCAAGCCGACGGCCGACCGCGACAGCCGATCGCGGATGAACGTGACCTTCGTCACCGGCCGGGACGACCTCGACGGGCAGTTCGTCAAGTTCGCCGAATCGCAGGGGCTTGACGGGCTCAAGGGGCATCGCAGCGTCGGCGGCATGCGCCAGCCTGTATAATGCCTTTCCCCCGGAAGGAGTCGACGCCCTCGTCGACGCGATGAAACGATTCGAAAGCCAGCACGCATGACCCGCGGCCACGACCCGTCGGCGAATCCCGCTCCGGAAGCGGCGGACGCGGACACGTCGCACGCGGACGTCGGCATCGTGTGTGCGCTCCCCATCGAGCTGGGGGCCTTTCTCGAGCGCTGCGAGCGCGTGCGGAAGTACGTCGGATCGAACTTCGTCTTTCGCGGCGGAAAGTATGACAATATTCGCGTGGTCGTCGTCGAGAGCGGCACCGGCTTCGCGCGGGCCCGCCGGGCGACACAGGCGCTCCTCGACGCCCATTCCCCGAAATGGGTCCTTTCCTGCGGTTTTGCCGGCGCGCTTGTCCCGTCGATCAAGATCGGCGACATCGTCGTGGCCGATTCGATCGTCGATGTGCAGGGCCAGTCGCTGGTGATCGACGTGGCGTTCCCCGCCGATCCCGAGCGCGGACTTCATATCGGCCGGCTGTTGACGAGCGATGCGATCGTGCGACTCGTCGGCGAGAAGCGCCAGCTTGCCGAGCGGCTCGCGGCAATTGCCGTCGACATGGAGAGCCTGGCGGTCGCCCAGGTCTGCCGAGAGCGGGGCGTCCGCTGCTTGTCGGTCCGCGCCATCAGCGACGATCTCTCGCGGGATTTGCCCCCCGAAGTCCTGTCGCTGTTTGGGCCCACGGGAACGACTCGCCTTGGGGCCGCCCTCGGAGCGATCTGGAAGCGGCCCGACAGCGTCCGCGACATGTGGAGGCTGCGCCAATCGGCCCATTTCGCCGCCGGGCGGCTCGCCACGTTTCTCGACGGCATTGTGACCCAGCTCTACAGTTCGCTGCACTGAGCCCACCGACAGCCGCCGGTGGGCTTTGAAAAACAATTGAGTACATTTGTGCGTCCCTGGATTCTTTCCGAGATCAATTACGGCTACTTGCGGGACCATCCTTGCGAAGTGGCCGTGCTGCCGATGGGGGCGACCGAGCCGCACAACCTGCACCTGCCCTACGGAACCGACATCTACGAAGCCGAGACGATCGCCGGCCGAGCGTGCGAAGCGGCTTTCAAACAGGGCGCCCGCGTCGTCATGCTGCCGGCCGTTCCCTATGGCACCGACACGAACCAGCTCGCCTTTCCCCTGGCGATCAACCTCAATCCATCGACGCTCACGCAGGTCATTCGCGACATCGTCGATTCGCTGGCCGCCCAGCGGATCGTCAAGCTGCTCATCCTGAACAGCCACGGGGGGAACGATTTCAAACCGGTCCTCCGCGAGCTTTACGGCAAGACGCCCGTGCAGCTCTTCTTGTGCGACTGGTTCCGCATGGCGGCCGACGTCGAGAAGCAGATCTTCACCGCGCGGGACGATCATGCGGGTGAGGTGGAAACATCGCTGGCCCTGGCCTTCTTTCCCGACCTGGTGGCCCGCGATCCGCAAACAGGGCGCCTCGCTGCCGATGACGGAACGGTCAAGCCGACCCGTTTTGAGGCGGTGAACCAGGGCTGGGTTTCGATCACGCGACCGTGGCACCTGCTGACGACCAACTCCGGAGCGGGAAATCCGCACCAAGCCTCCGCCGACAAGGGACGCGCGCTGATGGACGTCCTGGTGGAGCGGATCGCGGGATTCCTCATCCAACTGGCCGAAGCGACGGTTGACGAACGTTTTCCGTTCTGAATAGGTGGGGCTTCCATGAACCTTGCGAACAAGACGGCGCTCGTGACGGGCGGGGGAAGCGGCATTGGGGCCGGCTGTGCGATTGCGCTGGCGCGTGAAGGATGCCAGGTTGCGATTGCCGGGCGGCAATCGGAAAAACTGGCCCAGGCCGCGCGCCGCTTCGACGGAACGCCCGCAATCAAAACGCATCCCGTCGACGTGGCCGACCGTCAGAGCGTGGCCGCTCTCTTCCGCTGGGCCGAGCGCGAGCTGGGCCGGATCGACATCCTCGTCAACTGCGCCGGCGTCAACACGCTCAAGCGATCGATCCACGAACTGGCCCCCGAGGAGTGGGACCGCTTGATGGCCATCAATGCGACGGGCGCCTACAACTGCATCCGGGAAGTCCTGCCGCAGATGAAGGAGCGGCGCGACGGGCTGATCGTGAACATCAATTCGACCTCGGGCATCCGGGCCGGCCTCTTGGGCGGGGTGGCCTACAGTGCCTCCAAGTTCGCGATGGCGGCGCTGGGAATCACCGTGGCCCAGGAGGTGCCGCGAGATCGGCATCCGCGTGACCAACATTTACCCCGGCGAAGTCGACACGCCGATCCTCGAGCTTCGACCGGTTCCCGTCACGGCCGAGCATCGGGCCCGGATCCTGCAACCGGAAGACGTCGCCGCCGCCCTCGTCATGATCGCCGCCCTTCCCCCTCGGGCCAACGTCTCCGAGATCGTCATCAAGCCCACGATTCAGGCGTTCTCTTGAGTGCCCTCACTGGGATCAAGATGAGGTTGTCCTCGGGGGCTCTGTCCATGGATTTCCCGCCGGAACATTATTTTCAGACTGCGACCGAGCGCATGCGGCAGGCGCAGTCCCTCTATAACGACGGTTCCAGTTTCGCTCTTGCGATTTATGTCGGAGGTGTGGCCGTCGAATGCCTACTTCGAGTCTTCAAAGGTCGCCGTGATCCGACATTCGACGATAAGCACCACTTGTTGCGGTTGTTCGCGGCGAGCCGAATGTTACGCGTCGACCCCGAAAAGTTGCGGGCGAAGCACTGGACGGATGACCAAATTGACGAGCACCTGCGATCGTTGCAGGTCGCTGCGAATGAAATCTTCAGGCTTTGGTCCAACAATTACAGGTTCGCTTCCGAAGAGCGTCTCCGTTCGCACTTGAAGCGAATCACTTCCTACCAGAAAATTAAAGGTGATTATCTCAAGGAGCAGGCTCGACGGTTCCTGAGTTCGGCTCAGACATTCATTGACAAGGGAGTCATGCTGTGGCGCACCTGAAGACTCCGCTTCGGCGAAAGCTTGAGAAGTTGCTGACTGAACGGTTCCCTCCGCCGGCCAAGGTTGAATTGGAAGACCACGACGGCATCGTGGGCGTCGTCACATCGACCAGTTTTGCAAAAATGCAAACCATCGACCGCCAGAACCTGATCGGCGACATTCTCGCGACGAACTTGAGCCGTGAAGAACGGCGACGCGTCCAAGTCATCGTCGGAGTTACGCCGGACGAAGGTACCGGTTACTTGGCTGGAGAGGAGTGAATCGGCGGCCCGTTTGTGGGCATCCTTCCCGGCTGCACTGCACTGCACTGCACTGCGCCGGGTGCCATGCCCACGGCTTTGCGCTTTGTGTTACCCACATTGTTTGTGTCCAAGTTGTCGGCCTTCGATGAGAAGGAGGAGCTTGGACACGCCCCGCCAGAGGGTGATCCAACCGGGAAGGCCATCGCCTTTACGGCCCAGGAATCCGCCCAGCCCTGCCAGGCGTCGCATGAACTCCCAGACGGTCCAATTGGCTTCCGTCCAGCGCTGTGGGTATTTCGGAGATTGGGAGACTGTGTATTGATAGAGCGTCTTGACCCATTCTTGCGGAGCCACTTCGTACGCCGGTCGCTCCGGCTCGACGCGGGCGATGGCTCGGATTTGTATCAGACGGACTGCCACGAGCGACAGCACGGCGGCCACGCGTTCCAATCGAGCCGCCGTGCCGTACTGGCGCTCTTGCAGGCGACAGCCCGTCTTCAGGCCCTTGTGATAGTCTTCGATCGTTGGGCGTCGCGAGTAATCTTGGGCGACCTGACGCGCCGCCTGGGCGTCCGAGACGGCATCGCGTGTGTAGAGCACCCACCTCAGCGGCTTCGCTCCGCGGGGTGGTTTGACCTCGTGGACTTCCACGGCCGTCATGCGGATGAAGGCCGGGGCGTTTGTCTTGGCCCAAACGCTGCAGGGATTGGGACGCGGCATCCAGAGCGAGGTCCAGCGAAGCTGGACGTGGGCCCGGCGAGCAGGCTTTTTCTTCGTCGCGGGAACCTCCACCTCGTAGCCTTCCCCAAAACACTTCTCTGCCAGGAGGTCTTCGATCGTGGTCATGGCTTCGGATCGTGGCTGGCCCGGTTCTGCCTGCCCCACGGGGCGGACCTTGCGATGCAGCTGAGCCGCGCGGATGATCCAGCTCGTACCACACGCCAGCCCTTGCGCATAAACTTCGTAGTTATCGGCTTCCCGATCGCAGACGTGCACGAAGGTCTGGCCGGCGGGGGCGGGTCCCACTTGTTCGATCAATCGGCGCCACACCTCGGATTTGCGCGGCCGCCGCTTCGCCTGCAAGACCGTCTCGCGCTTGCCATCACGGCGTTTGGGCGCCGCTTGCCGGTAGAAGAGCAACTGTCCGGCAAGGCCGAAAATCTCTTCACCGTCCTGGGCGATTTTCAGCGCGGTATGAAGGTGAAACCCCTGCCGCTTGTTGTTGCCCGTCAGACCGAGCCCTTCGATGGGCCCACGCTGCGTCGAGAAAGAGATCTCAGTTTTGTCATGGATCAGCAGAGCGCGACCCGACTTCGACGAATGAGACCGCGTCCGCTGGCAATGCGGTGCGAGAATCGCCCCAAATTGGATGTCATCGCAGTCCATGAGTCGATAGGCCGCTTTGCAGTCAGCCCACCGACGCGTCTGATCGGGGGTGCTCGCCGAAGGACTGGCCGCAACCTGCCTGGCGAACTTCACCAACCGTTCGTTGCGCCGCCGATCGCCCAACTCACACGAACTAAACTGCTCTCGAGACCATTGCTCCACATCCAACGTGACGCTCTCCATCGGGGATCCGTTTCCTGCTTGAACACTCCAGAGACGGCTCTCCGACCGCATCGAACCATGACCCCCGACATCTCCTGGGAGCCGCCGCTCAGGGAGCACTCCTCGTTCCGCAAGACGCGAATTCCCGAAGTTGATTCGTTTCAATGCTCTTACGATCCCCCGCGCAAAGCATTCTGTAAAAATGCGGGTAACACAGAGCGGCTTTGCGTGGGCATGTCTTCAGCCTTGAGGCGTGCGTGGCAGAGAGGATTGGTCGAGGCGGAGGAGCCGGCTGCCGGGACGTTCGTATTCGGCAGCACTTGACCACGGCCACGCTGTCGGAGTTTGACAGAATCCCCGCCGACCGGGTTTGCGTGGATGTAATCGATCTCGGCCCAGACCGTTTTTGGCTCGGTTAGATTTCGGTCGTAGCCGCCGCCGCGCTGCCAAAACCGGTCATGAATCTGACCGCCAGGTTGTCAGTCTTTCCTCCGCGAGAGAAAACCGGGAGCCGACCTTCGCACATGCGGCAAAGCCTTCATGGAGACTGGCCGTTTCATCGAAGTCAGCATTTGACTCATCGAGTAGCGAGGTTTCCGGGGCCAGATGAGCAAATGCGCGTGCTCCGGCATGATGACATACGCCCAGAGATCGAACGCGTGCTTTTGCCTGGCTCGATCGACCGCATCGACGAGGCTACGACATTCTGCCAAGGATCCAAGGACATGCCCACGCAAAGCCGTGGGCATGGCACCCGGCGAGAGAAGTAAAAGATTTACCGGATGTCTTTTCTTTCGGGCAAATGCACCTCGCGCACGGTCCTGTTGTTGCCGGCAACGACCAATTCGATTGTGACGCCCGGCTTCAGTCGATCATCCTTGATCCCCGCGTCGCTGAGGCCCCCTCGCGGTCCGATGAACTTGGTTTTTGCATCGACCGTGTAGGTCCTCTTGCCGTCGTCGAACTTGAGGACCAGCTGGTGCTTCTTGACCTCCACCTTGACCAGCGTTCCCTTGACGACTTTGTCCGCGGCCAGCAGGGTGCTGACGAGAAAGAAAAAGACGATTAAGGTCGCGACGGAACGGCGTAACATTTTCGGGCTCCTCGGCATCAATGATGTGTTTTGTGGGTCGCAAAGAACGGCCCGTCGAACGTAGGGGGTCCTTCAACGCGCTACGAAATGACATCGCCACGGGCCATCGTTTCTCACCCAACATGGTGCGCGCGAGCAGGTCGGAATGTCAAAGACTCTTTTGCGAGAATTAAACCGCGCACCGGGAAAATGACAGTCCGGCGATAGCTCGGATAAATGCGAAAACTGTAATAGCTCGCCTATGTCAACGTAATGGGGCGTGCGCCACGCCCACTTCTTTGCGTGAAGGTGTCCGGAGATACAATCCGTTACCCTCGACGGCCCCGGGTCCAAGCAAAGTCGTAGGGCAAGCTGCCAGCTTGCCCCACGGCACTGGCCATGCAAATGGCAAGCTGGCAGCTTGCCCTACGTCGGCGTGTCTGGCCCCTAACGTGCCGGGCGACTCTCAGCAGGTCTCCGAAGGGCGCGTCGGGTGCCATGCCCACGACTCGACTGTCTTCGACCCTGAGGCTCAGACCCGAAGGGAGCTCGCCGAAGTCGGCTTTGCGTGGGCATGTCTTCGGCCTTGAGGTGTGCGTGGCAGAGAGGATTGGCCGAGGCGGAGGAGCCCGCTGCCGGGACGTTCGTATTCGGCAGCACTTGACCACGGCCACGCGGTCGGCGTTTGATGCATCGCAGGGTGCTGGCAGGACGATTTCCGGCTACGACATTCTGCCAAGGATCCAAGGACATGCCCACGCAAAGCCGACTTCGGCGAGCTCCCTTCGGGTCTGAGCCTCAGGGTCGAAGACAGTCGAGTCGTGGGCATGGCACCCGGCGCGAACGGATACGAGGGCTCATGCGGCCCGGGCTTTTGGCTGCAAGACGAGCCCCGTTTCGTCAAACCGCCGGCGAAAACGAAGAGAATCTCTCGCAGAGGCGCAGAGCACGCAGAGAAAGACAAGGGGACAAGGTTCGACCTTCGACTTTTACCTTTCGTTGCTCTGCAAACGCTTGAAATCTTGTCAGCTTGCGAAGACTTCATCGAGCGAAGTGGTTTTTCACCTTCTCCCGTCTTGGCTTTCTCTGCGTGCTCTGCGCCTCTGCGAGAGATTCTCCCCTCCTCCCCTCGCAGCTCTGCCGCCGGGTGCCATGCCCACGACTCGACTGAGCTCGCCGAAGTCGGCTTTGCGTGGGCATGTCTTCAGCCTTGAGGCGTGCGTGGCAGAGAGGATTGGCCGAGGCGGAGGAGCCCGCTGCCGGGACGTTCGTATTCGGCAGCACTTGACCACGGCCACGCAAGGTGCTGGCAGGACGATTTCCGGCTACGACATTCTGCCAAGGATCCAAGGACATGCCCACGCAAAGCCGTGGGCATGGCACCCGGCGTGAAGGTGTCCGGAGATACATTCCGTTACCGTCGACGGCCCCGGGTCCAAGCAAAGTCGTAGGGCAAGCTGCCAGCTTGCCGCACGGCACTGGCGATGCAAATGGCAAGCTCGCAGGGCGCCGGCCATGCGAATGGCAAGCTGGCAGCTTGCCCTACGTCGACGTGTCTGGCCCCTAACGTGCCGGACGACTCTCAGCAGGTCTCCGCAAGGCGCGCCGCACTTGCCGCAAGCGACCGGCCGCTCATTGAAATCGCAGCACACCGAACGTTTCCGGGCGCGGGCGGACGGCGGCGGGGTGCGACCAGCTCTCCAAGCGGACGGCGGGAACCGTGCCGCAGGATTGCCAGGCCCCAGCTTTCTCCGGCCTGCGGCGGTCGGGGGACCAGCTCGCTGAACGGAATCGCCCCTTCGATTCGCCAACGGTCCTCGTCCGCGTCGGCGGCGATGTACATGGTCGGATTCCAAGACGAATCGCCCCAGCACGACTCGGCCACGCAGCCGCGCTGATCGATCTCAATCGTGTACCACGTGACGAAATCGCGATCGACGTCGAAGCAGAGCGCGACGCGGTCAAAGGGGGAGAGATCCTGATCGTGTTTGCGGCCCAAACCAACGACGCCGTCCTTCCGCACGCCGCGGACTCGCGGGACAGAGATCGCAAAATAGAGATATTGGGCGTCGTGCGCCATCAGGACGAAGGCGTGCGGGGCGTCTCCCGCAAGCGGCGTGGACTCCGCCGACAATGGGATCTCGATGGCCTGTTGCCAGCACGCGTCGGATAGAAGTCCGTCGAGCGTCGGCCGTTCCCCGGTGGCCGCGCAGTTCACCGTCTTTTGGGTCGGCCGGTCCAACATCGGGAGCGCTTCGACCGCGAGCGCTTCGCTCTTCGAGCCGAACGGCACGCGGCCCGACTTCTCGCCCGGCAAAGCGGTCAGGCCCGATTGACGCAGGAGAGAGGCCAACGGAAGCTGGATCTCCGGCGACCGAAAGAGCGTGGGAGATTTTCGACGGATCAACTGGGCCATGCGCAAGGCCCGCTGCCGCTGGTCTTTTAATTCGACGTCGAGCCAATCCTGTTTTGCGCCAATTTGCAGATGACCCGTTTGCGTGACGAGCCGGTGGGTGTCCGGGGCAGCGACATTGTCGATCGGATCGCGCGACTTGGGGTCGGATTCGCGCCAGGGCCACGGCTCTTTGGATCGTTTCACCGAGGGGCGCCGGGTTGAATTCGAGCCGGTCCTTCTGAGCCGCGCCGACGCGGAAACGCTGATACGTGAGCTCGGCGCCGGTCCAGTATTGCAACAGCCAGCGCATGGCCTCGAACGTCGCGGCCTGGTTGGGATACCGCTCGACCAGCTCGACGAGCGCCGCTTCGGCCAGCTCCCATTGGCCGTTCCGGCGATAGGCGTCGGCCAGAGTCGCCAATTGCAAGGAGGCTGTCGTGCGGTCGGCTCCCCGTGTCGAGGACCGCAGCATGGCCAGCAGCTCGGCGCCGTGCGAAGCGGTCTTGGTCCGCTGCTTGAGGATCGCCGCAAAATTGCGGTCCCGTTCGGCGAGGCGCAACGATCTCTCGTCGACCTCGGAGTCGACGGCGAGCAGTTGCCGCCGAGCATCCGGACCGACTGCAATCCCCGTGAAAAAATCGGCCAGCCCAACATCGGCCGGCTCCGCCTGGCCCGATTCTCGCGAGGGAGCCACAAGCCGGAACGCCTCGGTTTCCGGCGAGTCCGCGTCGAGGGGCGTCAGGCGGCTCGCCGCCGACGTGGCAATGGTCGCCACCGTCGAATGGAGCCGGGGCAGACGCTCGTGCGTTTGGAGCACAAAATCGCCCCCGCTTCCCGGCGGTAGCCGGGCGAAAACGCGGGACGTCTTCCAGGGAGCGAGCGCGGCCAGATCGCGGTGGGCGGGGAAACACGCCGGATCGGCGGCCTGTCGCACCGCTTCGATGACGGCGTTGGTCAAGACGTTACCCGCGGCGTCGCCGGGCGCGGGCTGGTCGATGACGATGATCGTCGGCCGCCAAGTGCGAATCTGGCATACGAGGTTTCCGTAAAAGGCCTCCTCGAAGCGCCCTTCCGTCCGCCGCATCCAATCGGCAATAAGTTTTTCCGCATCCCGGTCAAGGCCGGGAATATCGAGCGGGAACCGCCAGCCAATCGAACCCTGAGAGCCTCCGGATGACGTCACCGCATCGTGCAAGCGGAGATCGAATTCCTGCGGGAGTGTGGCGGCTCCCTCTTCAGCGCCGTGAAACGGCAGCACGACGACGCTGCGGTATCCCCGTTCGCCCGCCTCTTTGGCCAACACGGCAAAGGAGATCTCGCCGGCCCGCGGCTGAAGCGACAGAAGGGCGGCGCGCCGATTCCCCCCGCGCAACACCGCGCCACGAGTTGCCGCCGTCGTCGGTGCGAAGAATGCTGCCCAGAGCGCCGACGGCCCAACCCGTCTGGTCGGAATGAAAGAAGAGCCGCTCGATGGGCGTGTTCTGGCCCGTCGGCTGGGCGTTCCAAGTCTGGCCGCCGTCCGGCGAGCGCCAAACGACGCTTCCCGGCGCACGGCGATCCACAGTTTCGCGCCGCGGACGGCGATCGCGCGGAAATTGAAGATTTCGGCCGCCTCTTCGGGAAGGGGGCTGGGCGGACTTTGCCACACGACGCCGCGGTTGGCCGTCCGCAGCACGATCGCGCCGTCGCCGACGATCCAGCCCGTGTCGTCGCCGGCGAGCTTCACGCCGTAAAGACCGCGGGGACCAAAACCGCCGGCACGGACGTCGACCAGTTTGCCGTCCACGCGGGCGACCGTGCCGTCGAGTCCCGCGACGACGCCCACTTCCCGACTGAGAAAGTCCGCCGCGCGCCATCCGGGGTGCCGGCCGCCTTCGACCGGCTGCCACGTTTTCCCGCCGTCGTGCGTCGTGATCACGCCGGTCGGGAATTCGGCCGTCGCCTCTCCGACGAGGACGCCGTCGTTGAGAGAGAAGAAACGGACGCGATGCAACTGGGGCAAACGTCCGCGGGCCAGCTCCGTCCAGGTGCGGCCGCCGTCCGTGGTGCCGATCACGATGCCGACGCCCAGCCGGGTAAAGGGCATCGTGGCCCCGCCGGCGATCCAGCCGACGCGGTCGCTGAGAAAACAAACGCTTCGCAGAGCGCAATCCGCCGGACAGGGCAGAAGCTGCCAGCTGCGGCCGCCGTCGTCGGTGCGCCAGATGACGCCGTGGTCTCCGACGGCCCAACCGCTCTGGCCGTCAAGGAACTGGACGTCGTGCAGGTTTGCGTCGTCCTGAATCGGCGCCGGAGCGGTCGCGCGGAGCGCGTCGTTCTCGTCCGCAGCCGCAGCGTGTACCGGGAACCCGGCGGCCAGAAACATCGCGGCCGCCCACAGGGCGAATCGGCAACAGTTGTCATTGGGCGAGCAACGATGCTTGTCGCATCGGCGACGGAAATGAAGCTTGTCGCATCGGCGACGGAAATGAAGCTTGCCGCATCGGTGAAGGAAACTCATCGCGGGAACCTGATGTTTTTAGGGCCTCTCCACCCTTCATTTTCCCGGCGATGTGCTTTTCACGCGAGACCAGTTTAACAACGGTTAGTAAACGGGCGCGCGTCGCGGAAATGCTCAAAAACAGTCGAAAATGGTCGAAGGCCGTCTTCGTGATCGGGTTACGGCTTTACACTTCGCAGGAAATCGGCGGCCCCCGACAGGTCGTCGGTGTTGATCAGATCAACGTTGGCGGCGTAAAGCTCCTGCCAGGCCGGCAATTTGTCGGTGCGGCCCAGAACCGAATGCGGCGCCCGTGGGCGTGGGCCCTTTTGACGAACGACTGCAGCTTTTCCCTTTCGCCGGCCGGCAGCGGGCCCTTGCCGCGCCATTTGAAGAACGACCGCCAGTTCTCGCTGATGACGGGGATCAAGTCGGCCGGCTGATCGGAGTCGAGGTCGCTGGCGTTGCCGTCGATGCTGGCCAGCCGGTCCTTTTGGGCCTCGATGATATTCCGCGGGCAAGCTCCCGTAATCACGACGTCGATCGCCCGCTGCTCTGTCCCCTTAGGCGAATGGCCCGTGATCATGTCGCGGTACTCCTCGAGCACCGGACGCAAGGCGGCGTAGGTTTTGGGGCCGTTCGTCTTCAGATCGATGAAGAGCGTGACGGGCGGCCCGTTTTTGTAGACCCGCCCGCCATTCTCGGCGACGCGGCGCTTTGAGCGGTTCGAGGTAAAGCGCCTGAAGCGTTCGATCGGGCCGCAGCGAAAACCGCGTGTGGCCGACCAGGAGCTTCCCGTCGACGAGGAAAATATCCGCCTCGACGCTGCAAAAGCCCTGGTCGAGCGCGTCGAACAGCGGACGCTTGTGCTCGTAATCGTTGTGGGCGTGCACCCGCGTGAGGGGCGTCGGCGCCGCGGCGGGCAAGGATGGAACGGCAGGCGAGAGGAGGGCCGCCAAAACAAGGAACGCGGCGACTCGGCCGTTCAAGGCGATTCGATCAGACATCGTGGAGAGCTCCCGGTGAATTGCGTGATTCCTTCATTATGCACAGACCTCGCGATTCGTTCACGATCCATGGTACAGCGGTTGTACCGAAAAACCGCGGCGGGGTGGTGCCGGCCGAATCGGCACTCAGGGCTCTCCAGAGTTTTTTGGGGTGCTCGTCCCCCTTTTTGGCGCCCAAAAAACCCCAAAAAACTCCCCCCCGGAAGGCGGGACGTCATCGGTCCAGCCATTCCTGGGCTTCCTGCTGACACTGGCACATGCGTCGTCGGACTTCGTCGAGCAGCGCTTGTTCGTTTCCTTTCACGACCAGTTTGGCCAGGATCTCCGTCGGGACTGGATCGCCGAACACGAGTCGGCACGACTTGGGCCGCGGGAACCACGCATTGCGAGGCCAGGCGGCTCCCGTCCCGGCGACTCCCACTGGGATGACGGGGACATCCGCCCGCCGGACCAGCGCGATGAAGCCCGGTTTCAAGGGGCCGATTTGCCCGTCGCTGCTGCGGGTCCCTTCGGGAAATATGCCGACCAGGAACCCGCGTTTCAAACGGTCGGCGGCCAGCCGCAGGCTCGACGAACTGGCCGCTTCGCGGTTGACCGCAACGGTGTAGCCGTTTCTCAAGATCCATCCGACGATCGGCACCCGGAAGAGGGAGTCGCGCGCGAGGTAGCTGATCGGGCGGGAGAGTGGAACCGCCACGAGCATCGAGTCGAGGAAGCTTTGGTGATTGATCAGCAGCAAGGCGGGGCCTTGCAACGGGATTTTTTCCGTCCCGCGTGCGCGAAAACGGAACCAGATCGGGAAGGTAAGCCGTCCAAACCCCCGCACTGATCGCCAAAGGCGGTTGGGTCGATCGGGCGACTCAAGGGAAGCGGTGTCTCCCGAAAACGTAGAGGCAGCCCCTGTGGCCAATCGCTTTCTCCCACGGCTGCGTCGCGGCGTGAAACGCCTTACGGTGGGGGTGAGAAGCTGGTTTTCGTGGTCCCCTCGTCCATTCCGGCCGGCAGAGCGTCCGGCATGAGCGGCGTGGAGATTGACTGGGTCGAGGGCGGATCGGAAGTGGGCACGGGGGCCTGGGCCTGAACCGTGTCGCCCTCGAAGAAGCCGGTGCCGTGCAACGCTGCGTGGCCCAGAGTCTCATCGCTGAGTGAGTCGGACGGCGGGACGACGCAGGGCTGGCTGAGATCGATTTGGCCGATCATCTCGCCGATGGAAATCATGTCGTCGTGCAGAAGAATCGTCTCACTGGTGCCAACGCGGCGTCCGTTGACGAAGGTGCCATTCTTGCTTCCCAGATCGCGGATTCTCAGCGTATAGTCATCGAGCAAGAGGACGCAGTGATGACGGCTGACAAACTCGCTCTCCGGCCGGAGATGACAGTCTTCTTCCCGTCCAATCAACAGTTTGCCGCGTTGAATCTCGATCATTTCACCGGCGTGAGGACCGCTTAGAACTCTCAGCCTCGCGTCCATTAGGGCAACACCTTTCGCAAGCCAAAGGCGCCACAATCCTCGGGCATCGCCGTACAACGGGCATCGCCGTACAACGCGATGGAGAAAACAGCCGAGCGGCCACGGTTGCGTCGATTGGCTGGCGTATCTTCAAGTTAGGGTGAGCACACCCCGGTAGCTTACACGCGCCCCAAGTTGCACCACAATCCCCTACCTTGGAAATTTTTCGATGAAACGGCACGGCTCGGTACACCTGTACCCTTTCCCTTGCGGACCGAGGCCCTATTCGCCCTGGCTGAAGCTGATCGAGGTCCGCTGCGGACTGACCGAGAGTGTCACGCTCGCCAGAGGCCCGGAAATGGTGGAAAGGGCCGTCTCGAACGACTGCTGGGCGCCGTTGCCCGAACCGTTGACGCTTTCGGCAGCATGGAGCACCCGCGCCTTCTGAGCGGCCGAAGAGATAAGGCTGTCGAGTTGGGAATCGGCCGCGACCAGGCTCTCGAGCGCCGCTTGCTGCTGAGTGGATCCGAGAACGTGCGTGACGCCGTTGGAATCAACCTGCAGCGTGACGCCGGTGCTAATGTCAATTCCGTTTTGCGCGGCGTCCGCCGTCAACCGTGACTGGATTTGCCTCAGATCGGCGTTGACGGAAGTACGAAGTTGGCCCACGTGGACCGAACTTCCGTTCGGGAGGCGAAATTGCGTGGCGAAGCTCTGGGCCGGGCTCGTGGCACCCGTCTGCATCGAACGCAGCTTGCCCCGCACGAGGCCGGCAAATTGTGATGACTGCGCTCCGATCGCCGACGCGGCCGAAGTTGCTCCCACTGCCACCAGAGCTACGGAGTCGATGGGCCCCAGCGGCATTGCGAGACAGCCCAAGAGATTCCGACCCGAAGCAGCGGGCACGGCAACGAGCGCGCGCTCCCCCTGTTCCTGAACTTCGGTCGTTGGGTCGCCTCAACTTTACCGTTTCAGCGGCTCAGCCGACTCCGCTTTGACGGCACAGGCTGCTCAATTGACGAAGCCGAATAGCTTTTGGCGAATCGCTCGATAGCGGGGTGCGTCCGGATCGGCCACTTCTGCCGCTCGATCGAGCGGCCCGGGGTCGACAAAGAGGGATGCGGGCTGCGGAAGATGAGCGTTTCGTGCAACGAGGGCAATCAATGACTGCTCGGCGCGGGTCAGCTCATGGGCTCTGCAGAGTTCCGCCAGGATGTCCTCCGGCGAGGCCTCTTCGTCTCGGCCGTCTCGCGCCTTGCGAGTGTTGTTCCATAGGTAAAAGCCGATGATCGCCAAGACGACGGCTGCAACGGCCGCCGCCAGCAGCAGGTATTGCGACGTACCGCCGTGGGACCGATGAAATTCGGCATCCGCCAGCAGAACCCAAAGTCGGTCCACGTACAGCCTCCCGCGTCAGGGAACCGGTTGCGGCTGCGGCCGCTCACCGGTCTTGTGCCTGGATCGACCGATTTCTGCCAAAGAGCGCTCCGCCGTGTCGCGAACCCGCGGGCTGGAATCTTGCAAGAGGGCGGTCAGTCCGACGATGACTTCGGGACTCGGCACGCAAACGAGGAGTTCGGCCGCGATTCGACGCACGATCGAATCCTCATCGGACAACATGGCCAACAGACCCCTTTCGACATCGGGGGCAAGTCCTAGGGCCTCGGCCGCTCGTGCAGCACGGATGCGCCGCCGCCGGATCGGCTGGTTGAGCTCTTCCAAGAGCTTTTGAGTGCAGCTTGGATCGATCTTGCGCATGACGCGCCGACGCGAAGGCAAACGTTGCGGTCCAGGTGCTCGAAGAGATTGAGCACCAGGGGGAGGTCGAAGCTTGCCAACTCGTCGCGCGCGGCCTCTCGGACGGCCGGCAGCGGGCTGTCGAGACGCTCCATCAACAGCCGGATCGCCTCGGGAACGCCTTGGGCGCGCAGTTGGCCTGTCGCCCAGACCTGCACGTCCTCTTTCTCGGAGTCGAGGCTGCCGAACAGGATTCCGCGAACCGACTCCGGCGCGATGGCTTCCAGAATCTCGGTGGCGGCCTGCCGTCCCGGCATGCTGCCGTTAAGCAGGAGCCATTTCTGAATCTCGATTTTGTCGTCCAGGTTCATTCCCGTGGCCTGAACGAAGGCGCTGAGCGATTCGTGGAGTCCGGTCGGAATGGCTTCCAGCGGGAGCAGCTCGTTCGCGATCCAGACAATTCGCGTGAGCTGCTTGAAGTTCTTTTGCTGGTTCTCTGAGAGCCGCTTGGGAAACGTGCGGAGCACGTCGCACACGAATTCGAAATCGATCCGGTTTTCAAATGCCTCGAAGGCCTTGATGTTCGGATAGTTCTGCCCCATAAACTCCATCAACAGCCGCATCACTCCCGGATGCTTACTCGTCGTCAGGAGGTTGGCCGCCGTCTCGCGGCAAGCCGGGGAGCTTTGCAAGAACGCCTTGCGGACCGCGCTGCTGTCGGGGTCGCCGAGCACGAGGATGCATTCGACGACTTCCCGCGAATAGGCCAGGTCGGCAAACCGATTGCAGGCGGCCTCGAGGGCCATCAACACCGTCTGCCGTGCCTGGGACAAGTTTCGCGGCTGGCGGTCGCTCGCCTTGCGGCCCCCCGCCAAGTAAATTTGCTCGAACAACCGGTTCACGAGTTCCTGGAGAGTGTGACAGGCCGCCTCCTGAAACGGATCGTCCCGCTGCTCGAGAATCGACAGCAGCGTTGGAACCTGGTCGAAGCACTCCATTGTCGCGACGATGGTCAGTCCGTTCGTGCGCAGCTCCGTGTCGCCGTGCAGCAGGCACTGACGGAGCGTCCCCGACAACCGGGGTCCCTGCTCTTCCACCAGCTTGCGCCCGGCAGTTGACAGGTCCGGAAGCCGGCGAATCACTTCGGTCTGGCAGCGCGTCGCGGCGCGGCGGAGCAAGGCGGCAACCGCGCGGTCCTGGATCATCGCCAGCTTCGAGTCGAGCGCGGTGATCAACAGGTCAACCGCGGCCAGGCTCTTGGCTGTGGCGAGGACGTCGAACGTTCTGGCAAGAGGATCGGCCATGGGACAGTCTCGATATCGTGTTTTCCCTTTCCCGTCTGCATCCCGAACGCCGTGCTTACTCTTCACAAATCCGTTCCCGGAAACGGCCTCAGCTTTTTGAACGGTCGTAGGAATTACGCGGGCCGTGGTGTCAACGACACAAGTCGACCGCTTGCGGTCAGCTCCGACCGCAGAGCCATCGACTCGGGGAACCACGAACGCCTGAAAAAGGGAAGCGGTTGACGACCGCGCGACCAACCGCTAACGTATCAACATACATGAATGGCTTCGCCGACCGGACGTCTGCCGATGACCATTTTTTGCCTGCGGCCGTCGGTTCCTCCGACGGTCCGGTTCCCGGATGCTTCCGGGAAGGGATCGCGCCGAAAGGGAATTCGTGCCATGTCCCATGGAAACCATCAGGAACGAACTGAAGGCCTCCTTCTCCGCACCGAACGCCTCGCGCGGGCTTGGCGGACCGCCTGCCGCTTAGGTCCGGTCGCCATCTTGCCCTTGCTGGCAGTCTTGGGCACGGCTGCCGAGGTTCCCCTCCACGCGCGGATCGACCAGTCGGTCCGGCAGGCCGAACCAGGTCACCCAGCTCCCGTCGCCAGCGATGCGGAGTTTCTGCGGCGGCTCTCGATCGATCTTTTGGGTTCGATTCCGGCCTCCGACGAAGCACGGCAATTTCTGGACGATCGTTCACCAGACAAGCGGACCGCCCTTGTGCTGCGGTTGCTCGATCATCCGCGTTATGCCGTCCACATGACGCACGTTTTCGACGTGATGTTTCTGGAACGGCGGAACTCTGATGTCATCAGGCAGGAAGACTGGGAGCAGTATCTATTCGAGTCGTTCGCCTCCAACAAGCCGTACGACCAACTGGCCCGCGAAATCCTCGCGGCCGACGGTACCGATCCCAAGACTGCGGCCCGCGGTGAAGTTTTACCTGGAGCGCAACGGGCGATCCCAATCTGCTGACCCGGGACGTCGGCCGGATTTTCTTCGGCCGGGATTTCCAATGCTGCCAGTGCCACGATCATCCCGCTCATCGACCATTATCATCAGGCCGACTATTACGGTCTCTTCGCCTTCCTGCAGCGCGGTTACGTAACGGTCGACAAGACCAAGCCCGAGAACAAGGACAAGCCCGCCTATTTCGGCGAGAAAGGCCGACGGAGCGGCGACCTTTCAGTCGGTCTTCGACCCGAAGAAGACCAAGCACGGAACGCGTCCCCGGCTGCCGGGCGACGTGGAAATCGACGAGCCATATTTCCCCATCGGGGCCGAATATCAAGTAGCGATGGCGGCGGGGGCCGCCTATCCGGTCCCCAAGTACAGCCGCCGTGCAAAGTTGGCCGACGCGACGCTAGCCACCGCGAACCGCGCCTTTCGCAGAAACATCGCCAACCGCTTGTGGGCACTGATGATGGGACAAGGGCTTGTGGAACCGGTTGACCTCGATCACCCCGACAATCCGCCCGTCAATCCGGCGTTGCTCAACTTGCTGGCGGACGATTTTCGGGCCATGCGATACGACATCAAAGCCCTTCTCCGTGAAATCGCCCTCACCGAGGCCTATCAGCGGTCGTTCGACTTGCCCGCGAACGTCGGCGAAAATGCCTCCCAAGCGCGCCTCGCGTCGATTGCAGTTGGAGGCTGACCAGAAGCGGCTCTCTGCCGCGACCACCGTGTTCGAAGCCGGAATCAAGCGCGAGGAACAGGCCCTCGCTCCTCTCCGACAAACGGCCGACCGCCGCGGCGAAGAGCTGACTAAGGCTGAGTCCAAAACGGCCGAGGCCAAGAAGGCGGCGGACACCGCCAGTGAAGCCGTCGCAAAGACGGAGGCTGCGCTGGCCGACAAGCGGGCTGCAGCCAAGGCGACTCGCCGAAGCCGTGGCCAAAACGCGCGAAGCGGCGGCCCGCCTTCCGGGAGACAAAGAGCTTGCCGAAGCGGCGGCAAAGCTCCAGGCGCGAGCCACGGCAATCCCCGGCGAGATCAAACAGCTCGATGCGACGGTCGTCCGGCAAATGGAAACGGCGAAATCGACGGCCCGAGCACTGGAAGCCGCCCAAAAGGAGTCATGCCAGGTCGCGGCCCGATTCGGGGAGGCCAACGTCCAGGCGGCTCCAGCCGCGCGCAGGCTCCAGGACGCTATCGCCCGCCACCACGACCATCTCACACGGCTCAACTCGCTGAAGCTGGCGATCTCCGCAGCAAAATCGGTCGAAGACTATGCAGCACATTCGGCGGCCGCTGCGGTCGCCACGGATGCCGTCCGGCGGGCCAAAGCTCGGAAAGACGCCGCGCAGCAGATTGTCGCGATCCGCGAGCCGCTTGTGCCGGCCCGCGAAGACGAATTGGCGCTCGTCGGACTCTCGTTTTCGAAAGACGAACAGGAGGCAGCCGACGTCAAGCGCGGGCTGAAGACCGCCGTCGCAGAGTTGGTCGCCGCCCGGCAGGACATCTCCGAGGCCGACGCCGACCTGCGCACGGCGGAGACTCGGGCAAAGGCCGAGCGTGCCGCGTCCGCTGCCGAGCTGGCGGCCGTATCGCGGCACTGGTCGAGCCGCAGCGCCGTCGCCCCGCTGCGGCCCCTTTCCCCCGAACAACTCGGCTGGAACGTGATGCAATCGCTGGGCATTGTTGCCGCGAATCGGACGGCGGTTGATTGCCGAGCTCCAAAAGAAGCGGCTGTCAAAGAAGCCGGCCCATCCCGCGGACGCGTCGAGCACCGCACAGTCCGCCCCTCCGGCCGGCCAGATCGAATGGCAAACCGATCTGAAGCTCAGGGGGCCGATTCAACAGTTCGTGGCGTTGTTCGGCGCAGGGGCGGGCCAGCCACAGCGTGGATTCTTCGCAACCGTCGACCAGGCGCTCTTCTTCGACAATGGAGGGCAAGTCCGGGGCTGGGTGGCGCCCTCGGCCGGTAACTTGAGCGATCGGCTGTTGAAAATCAAAGACGCGCGGCTGCTTGCAGAAGAGCTGTATCTGAGCGTTTTGACGCGCCGGCCTTCGGACGAAGAGTCGGCCGAGATCGACCGTTATCTGGCCGCCCGATCGAACGACCGGTCGGCAGCCGTGCAGGAAGCCGTCTGGGCATTGCTGACCTCCAGCGAGTTCCGTTTCAATCACTGATCTTCCCGCGTCCCGGTTAAGGAGAGACCGTCATGTTGTGTGACTACGCCTGCAGTTCGCCGCAGCACTCAATGGCGCGCCGCCAGTTCCTCGGCGGACTTGCCGCGGGAATGGGGACGGCCGCCGGACTCGGGTTCCTGACCCGCCCCTCGGCGGCGGCCGAAATGACCCGGCAGCAGAAGCGGGTCATCTGCATCTACATGAACGGCGGATTGAGCCAGCTTGAAAGTTGGGATCCTAAGCCCAAGACCGACACGGGAGGCCCGTTCCGCGCCATTCCGACTTCCGTGCCCGGCCTGCACATTTCCGAGCTGTTGCCGGCCACCGCCCAGGTGATGCACCATCTGACCTTGGTCCGCAGCATCAACACCAACGAGTTCGACCACGGTCTCGGCCAATACCTCATGCTCCACGGCCGCCGGCAGACTCCGGCCTCGGAATATCCGGAGCTGGGCGCCGTCGCGGCCCGCGCGCTGGCCCCCGAAGACAGCGGCTTGCCGGGCCATGTCAAAATCTATCCGGGGGGAGCCGGGGGACGCAGCGCCGATTCGGCCTACCTGGGACCGAAGTATTCGAGCGTCATTCTCGGAGGCAATCCGCCCTCGAACTCCGAACGGCCGAAGGGGCTCTCCGTCGCGGCCGACGAAGAGCGCCAGCGCCTCCGCCGGGCGGTCAATGATCGATTCGCGCCTCCGCCGACGCACCGCCCAGACCGACGCCTATACCCAGAACTACGAGCAGGCGATCGACCTGATGAATCGCCGCGACATCTTCGACGTCTCCAAGGAGCCGGCCGCGCAGATGCAGCGGTACGGCAAACACGACTTCGGCCGGCACTGCCTGCTGGCCCGCCGGCTTGTCGAGCACGGCGTCACTTACGTGCAGGTGATGCACACCAATTACGACACGCACAACGAAAACTTCAATTTCCACATGGAGCAGCTCGGCGAGTTCGACCGCACATTCGCGACTCTCGTCACGGATCTGGTCGAGCGCGGGCTGTTTGAGCACACGCTTTTGGTCGTGATGTCCGAGTTCGGACGCACGCCCGCGATCAACCAGTTCTACGGCCGCGACCATTGGGCCACCGCCTGGTCTCTCTGCATGGGCGGCGCGCGGCTGCACCGGGGCGCCGTCTTCGGGAAAACGAACGCCAACGGGACGGCTGTCGTCGACCGGCAGGTCAATCACGGACATCTCTTCCACACGTACTTGGCCGCCGTCGGCCTCGATTCGTCAGGCAGCTTTGATGTCGGCGGCCGCGACCTGCCGATGGCAGACCCGGCTTATAAACCGATCGAGGAACTCGTCACGTGAAAGCCGATCCGCAGCAGACCCACATCACGCATCAATGGGCGCACACCAGCCCGCTGATTGCATGCCGCTTCGATCCCACCGGCAATTACGTCTTCGCCAGTACCGAGGACTACGCCGTCCAGCGCTGGCGGCTTTCCGACGGTCAGAAGGTCTCCTACCCGGCCGCTCACGAGAGCTGGGTCGGAGCGCTCGCCTTTCTGCCCGACGGCCGAACGCTGATCACCGGCGGCTTCGAAGGGTGCATCAAGTGGTGGCCGGCGACCGACGCGAAGCCGGCGCCAACCCGTTCGATCTCGGCCCACGCCGGTTGGGTCCGCGCACTGGCAGTCAGCCCCGACGGCAAATGGCTCGCCTCGGGGGGCAACGATCATCTCGTGAAAATCTGGAATGCGGCCGACGGCACACTCGTGCGCGAACTATCGGGCCATCGGTCCCACGTCTACAGCACGCTGTTCCATCCGAGTGGAGCGTGGGTCCTCTCCGGCGATCTGCAGGGCGAGATCCGCCAATGGGACGTCCGCACGGGCCGCACCGTCCGCACCTTCGACGGCAAGGCGCTGCACACCTATGAGGCGTCGCAGCAGGTCCACTACGGCGGCATCCGCAGCCTGACCTTGACCACGGATGGAAAGCACTTGGCGGCCGGCGGGCTCTACAACGCGACCAATCCGCTCGGGGCGGTGAACGATCCGTTGGTCCTTTTGTTTCAGTGGACCGATCAAAAGAAGGTCCGTTCGCACGTCATCGGCGGCGTGCAGGGAATCATCTGGCGGGTCGTCGGCGCATCCTGCTGGATTCCTGATCGGCGGTTGCGGAGGCGGCAGCGGCGGCTTCGTCGCGTTCTGGAAGAGCGACGCGGACAAGGAGTTCTTCAAGCTGCCCATGCCCAGCGTCGTCCGCGATCTCGATCTGCATCCGGACGGAATCCGCCTGGCGACCGCAAACGCCGATCGCCAGATGCGCATCCTGCGGATGGGGCCGGCCTGACAGACAGCGGCGTTCATCTGCAAGACGGCCTTGATCGTGGCCCGGCCCGTCATGTCCATCAGGTCATCGATCGCACATTGCGCCTGCTCGATGAGATCGAGCATCCGCAGAAGCATCTTCGATGATTTGTGCGGCGAGTTGCGAGTATCTATCAAGGCGTTGGGCGCGAAGTCGATGTTGCAAGTGGTCGCCTGCGGCGCGGGGGCCTTCCATCGCGATCGAGTTCGTGGGGGGATTTTATCCGAAGCCTGCCGCGGCCACGCCGCGCTGCGCCCGTCAAACGCCGTTGACTCAATTTCCGGATTCCGTCAATATTCCGCCGCTTTCTGTCATGGTTTCGTCGATCCGAAAGCTGCCGCGTCCTATTCGGAGAAGCTGTGTCGAAGTTTCCTCCCTTGGAGCGCTGGATCGAAGGCGCGAACCGGCGGCCGAAACTCTGGCTCACCGCGCTGGCGCTGTTGATGGCCGCGCAGGTCAGTCCCTGGCTGTATCCCGCTGTCGACGGCTGTCTGTATCTGAAGACGATCCGCGGATTCCTGTCGGCCGACAAGATCTCGGATTTTCACTGCTACGTGCCGCCGGGATACCTGCCGTTGATCGCGCCGGCCTTTGCGTTCGGTAACCGGCCATTCCTGGCCGTGTCGATCTTGCAGTGGTTGATGGCGATTGCGCTGATCGGCGGGCTTTATGTGTGGGCTCGCCGGCAATTCCCGGCCACGGCCGTGCTCTTCACGGCGGTCGTGATGGTGAACATCAGCATGTGGACCTATTACCGCCGGCCTCTCAAGGAAGTCGCCACGATGGCGCTCCTGATGTGGACCGTCAACCTGATGCACGTTCTGCTCGACGAACGGCGTCGGGCGCGTATCGTGTGGCTCACCGCCGCGGCGGCCTTGCTGACGACCTATTTGACCTTGATCCGCTATGCCGCAATTACGGTGGCGATTGGCTTTGCCTTGGCGGCCTTTTCGCGCGCCCGACAACAGGCGTTCGGCTGGGGGCGCCGCCTCTTGATGTCGAGCGCCATCGGAATGTCGGCAGCAGGCGCGCCTGGCCGGCTGGCTGTACTACGACAAAACCAGTGGAGGCGGCGGCATTTACTGGCGCGAGGTGGCGAGCGTTTACTGGGAAGAGGCCGCTGTGGGTCCGCCACCCGCGGCCCCGGCCAGCGAGCCCACCGAGACCGCACCTCCCGAGCAGATGTCGTTCTCGTTCGGAACGGCGCAAGCCATGGTCGCAAAGTTCGGCCGCTGGGTGCCGGAACCAGTCGCCGCGCCAATTTGGCGGTTCGCGCACGGATTGGTCTATCGGATCAACGACGTCGGTTGCATCGTGGTTCCCGGCCTGTGGAAATCGGCCGTTCCTTCCGCTCCCGTGCTGACCGTGCCGATGGTTCTGTTTCTCGTCCTGTTTGTGTTCGTCGCCTTGGGCTGGCGACGGATCGTTCGCCGGAAAGTCGACGTGTTGGCTCTCACGTTTCCTGCCTATCTTTTCCTCTACGCGCACTGGGTCTGCGACCAGCCCGGCGGCCGGTTCATGCTTCCCATGCTGCCGATCATCATGGTGTCCGTCTGGTACGGACTTGGTCCTTTCGTTCGGCGGCCGATGACGGTTTTCGGACTGCTCATTCTGGCTCACATCGGACAGTCGACCGTGTATTGGCTCTGGATCGACGCGCCGCGGGCCTATCAGGAGAGCCAGAACTGGTCGATGGTGGACCGCCTTGCCGATGAGAATCCGCCGGCAGCCCGGTGATGTGGCCATTGCGGATGCGGCGGAGCCGGACTGCCAGGGATTGTGGCTCGAGCTCGATTGGTGCTATCGGCTGCAAGGGCTCAAAGCGAGTCCGGAGCCGCACGTCAAGTGGATCGTCGAGCCGGCCGGGAAGAAGCCGGTCGACGGCTTTATCGTCCACCTGGTCGACGGACCGGTGCAGCTCCTCTGCCGTCAATCACGCGCGGCGGCTCACACCTCGACAGCGCAGAAGCGTGGTTCCTCGACGCCGGCAATTGTCAAAAACCCCTGAGGGCAAATCGATCATTTCCTCCCTCGCCATCCAAGACACTCCGGCGACAGCCCCGCGCGGTGCACTGGGGAGCCAGGGAAAAGCATCGCGATTCTTGTCGCGCACAGACATGCGCCTGGGTCTGATTCTGATCCTGTGCTTCGTCTCCCGGGCGATTGTGGCCTGGCGGCTACCGGCCGTTTGTGACGACGCCTACTATTATCTGCACGTGGCCGACTCGCTCCAGCGGGGCCACATCGCTCGCGGCCTCGAATATCTGAACATCAACATCTATCCCGTCGTGCTGATCGTTCTGCACCGGCTGGGCCTTGATTGGATCGTGGGCGGCAAGCTTTGGGGCGTGCTGATGGGAACCGCGCTCGTGCTTCCGCTGTTCGATTGGCTGCGGCGGATGTTCGACGAACGGATCGCGACGCTCGCCGTCCTCCTGTACGCGGTCCATCCGAAGATTATCGAGATGACGGCGGAGCCTCTCCGCGAGGCCACCTTTTGGTTTTTCTTCGCGCTCTGTCTTGATCTCTTCTGGCGAGCGGCTCGGGAGCGCCGCTGGTGGCAGTTCGCGGCAGCGGGGACGTCGCTGGCGCTGGCACTGCATACGCGGATCGAAGCCTGGTTCCTGCTCGTTGCTCTCAGCGCGTGGTTCACCGTTTGTTGGTGGCGAACGCCGGCGGCCCGAACGCGGCTCGTCGTCGGAAGCCTCCTGTGCCTTGCCGTCACGCCTCTCTTCGTTTTCCTAGTGAACGTCACGCTGCTGGCAAATCATTCCCAGTGGGAACTGGGGCGATTAAGCCCCTTCCTGCTCGTGGGAAAGTTTGTGCAGGCACCCCTGCACGATGCCGCCTCACAGCTCCCGGCCGCCGCGCCGGCTCCTGTGGTGCCGCACATGGAATCGTCGGCGAGCGTGTCGGACGGCAGCCCCTCATCCACGGCGCAATTATACTTCCATGAAATGACGCGAACGCTGGGCCCCGTCTTTCTGGTGCTGACTTTGATCGGGCTCGTTCGCGGCCGTCGCGAGCTTCTCGATCCGAACAAGGCAGCCCTGGGCCTGTTGACGCTCGCCGTGCTGCTGGCGATTTGGGTCCGGGTGAGCGAAATCGGAACCCTGAACGGCCGGTACTTCCTGATCCTGGTCTTCATCGATGCTCCGTTCACCGCGCTGGGCGGCCTGGTCCTGATCCGCGCAATCGAGCGGTTTGCCCTCGATCGCCGGATCGATTGGCTGCGGCCTAGCCGAGGCTCCGCGGTCGTTGTCGGCTGTTTGCTCCTGGCCGGTCTGGCGCAGGCCTTTTCGACCCATCATCGAAGTCGCGACAACGAGGCTCGCCTGGGAAGGTGGATCGATCGGCAGGCGGGCGCGTTCCATTCGGTGGTCGCCGATTTTACGTCGGTCCGGCCGGGATATGCCGCGGCTCGGACAATGCCAGACGTCGTCACGTTCGACGAGTTCTACCAGAAGCGGTTTGACCGTTCTCCGCCCGATCTGGCCATCTTTCATCCCGCCTCGTTCCGCGAAGGGCTGCTGCCTCATCTCGTGCGCCGGATGGCGCGCCTGGGTCTGACGCCGCTCGACCTGGACGGTTTTTCCAAGGCGAAGCCGGACTTCGCCGTTTTCGTGCGGAATCGGCGGTAAAACGCTATCATCGGCGGCAGACATTCCTGAAGGAAACTGCCGATGAGCGGATACCGAACAGAGCACGATTCCATGGGGGACGTCCAAGTCCCGGCACGGGCCTATTACGGCGCAGACGCAACGGGCCGTCGACAATTTCCCGATTTCCGGCGACGGTCTGGCCCCCGAAATGATTCACGCCCTGGGCCTCGTCAAGCTGGCCTCCGGATTGGTCAATCGCGACCTGGGAAAGCTGTCTCGCTCCGGCAAAAACCGCCTCAACGACAAGCAGGTCGAAGCCCTGCTGGCGGCGGCCAAGGAAGTTGCTCAGGGGAAATTCGACGACCAGTTCCCCATCGACGTTTATCAAACCGGGTCCGGCACCTCGAGCAACATGAACGCCAACGAGGTGATCAGCAACCGGGCGATCGAGATCCTGGGGGGTGACCGCTTCTCCCTCGAAAAGCCGATCCACCCGAACGACCACGTCAACATGGGGCAAAGCACCAACGACATGTTCCCCACGGCGATTCATGTCGCCGTCGCAACCAGCATTCGCAATCAGCTCGTCCCCGCGCTGATGCGGTTCGCCGACGTGCTGGCGAAGAAAGCGAACGCGTGGGATAAGATCATCAAGATCGGCCGCACGCACCTGGCCGACGCGACGCCCCTGCGATTGGGGCAAGAATTCGGCGGCTTTGCCCGACAGCTTGTGCTCTCGGTGGAACGGGCCGAGCGGGCTTTGGCGGCCGTACTGGAATTGCCCGCGGGGGGCACGGCCGTCGGCACGGGGATCAACACGCACCCCGAGTTCGGCCGCCGTGTCGCGGCGGCCTTGGAGCAGGAAACAGGAATCCCCTTCGTGGAGGCGGCCGACCACTTCGAGGCCAACGCGCAGCGCGACGGACTTGTCGAGTGCCACGGCCAATTGCGGACGATCGCCTCGACGCTGTTTAACGTCGCCAACAACATCCGCTGGCTGGGGTCAGGCCCGCGCTGCGGATTCTACGAGGTCAAGCTACCGGATCGTCAGCCCGGCAGCTCGATCATGCCGGGCAAGGTGAATCCCGTTATGTGCGAGAGCATGATGCAGGCGGCCGCGCGCGTCATGGGCAACGATCAAACCGTGGCAATCAGCGGAGCGACCGGCGGGCAGTTCCAGCTCAACATCATGATGCCCGTCATGGGACACGCGACGCTCGAAAGCGTGAGACTGCTAGCCGGCGTCACCAACGCCTTCGTCAAATTCTGCGCGCTGGACATCGAAGCCAACGAAGAGGCCTGCGAAGCATCGGTCGAGAAGAGCCTGTCGATGGTGACGAGTCTCAACCCGCACATTGGCTACGAAAAAGCGGCGCAGCTTGCCAAGGAAGCCTTCAAAACAGGCAAGACGATCCGCGAGCTGTGCCGCGAAAAGGCAATCCTTCCGGAAGCGACCTTGAACGAAGCCCTCGACCCGTTCCGCATGACCGAACCACAGGATTGAGCGATCGACTGGGAGAGGCTTAACCACGACGGCACAACGAGCACGACGAAGAGCATTACATGAAATTTATTTTACGTCGTGTCCGTCGTGCCGTCGTGGTCCTCTATGCTTTAGAAACGGACGGGCATGAATCAAGCATCGTACGCTCCGATTCCCGGGCATGTCGAGGAGATTGCGACCGTGGTGTTGGACTCGGCGTTCGCGGTCCATCGTGCGCTCGGACCAGGACTACTTGAATCGGTCTACGAGACTTGCCTGTGTCACGTGTTGTCGAAACGACGTGTCGCGTTTCAACGGCAGCTCGCTCTGCCGGTCCTCTACGATGGCGTGCGACTCGACGCGGGGCTGCGGATTGACCTCCTCGTTGCCGACGACGTGATCGTCGAATTGAAGGCTGTCGAGCGAATGACCTCTTTGTTTGAAGCCCAGTTGTTGACCTATCTCAGGCTCACGGGCAAGCGGCTCGGACTATTGATCAATTTCAACGTCGAAATGCTCAAAGACGGCATCACGCGCCGCGTTCTCTAAATTCGCAGTCCCAATTCGCACACACATCCGAGCGATCGTCGAAATTGCGGCGGTGAGAGGCATTCGAGCCGATCAAGGTTGCTTACCACAACGGCACGACGGACACGACGTGAAAACAGAATTCTTGTTTTGCTCTTCGTCGTGCCGTTGTGGTAAGCCAAAAAGACAGCTCGCAGAGCAAACTGTATACTCTGCTCGCCTCCTGTATCCGCCCCACTTGCGCACAGGCAATGCCGTCGAAGGCCGTTTGTTGACGGCCGGCCAAAATTCCCGATTGCCTGGCCGCGACTAGTCAAAGGAGTGAGCTTGGTCGACGAGTTGCGAGACTTGCTGCGATCGGCCATGGACGATCAACGCCGTGGTGAATTCGCGGCGGCCGAGGCGAAATATCGGGAGATCGTCGCGGCGCGGCCCGAACAGTGGGACGCGGTTTATCTGTTCGGGACGGCCCTGTTGCAGTTGGAGCGGTTTGCCGAGGCAATCGACGTCTTCCAACAACTGGAGCAATTGCGGCCCGATTTGCCGGACGTCCATAATAATCTGGGCGTCGCCTATCAGGCGTTGGGCGATTGGGACCGGGCAGCCGGCGATTATCAGGCGGCCATCAAGCTGCGGAGCGATTTCGATCGCGCCTGTCACAATCTCGGACGGCTGATGGAGCAGCAGGGGTTTTTCGCCGAGGCCGAAACATGGTATCGCCGGGCGGCTGCGCTCAGGCCCGCCGAAGCGAGTTATCGGCTGAATCTCGCCAGGGTGCTCGGCCGGCAAAGCAAGTGGGAAGAGGCCGAGCGCGTCCTGAGGGAGTCGGCAGCCGCAAACCCGGAGAATCTCGACCTGCGCGTAAACCTGGCGTACGCGCTGATCCAGCGCGCCGGGCTGGACGAGGCGGCGGAGATTTATTGTCGGGTCTTGGCGGAGCGGCCCGATTATCACGAGGTCCACAGCAACCTCGCCTTTGTGCGGGAACGTCAGGGACGTTTTGAGGAGGCGCTGACAGCGGCCCAACGGGCGATCGAACTGCGGCCCGATTATCCCGATGCGTTCAACAACCTGGGGATGATCTTGCTGTCAATGCACCGCTTGGATGAGGCGTGCCGCGCATTCCGCAAGGCGCTTGAACTGAAACCCGATTTCGTGCTGGCTGAATTCAACCTGGGCACGACGCTGCTCTTGGCGGAGAATTACGCGGCCGGTTGGAGCGGTTATCGGCATCACGGACGACTCGGCGAGCCAGTGATATCCGCGCCCGCTCTTCCGGAATGGAATGGGCGTCCAATACGCGGCAAACGCCTGCTAGTCTACTCGGACCAGGGCTTCGGTGACGCGATCCAGTTTGCGCGGTTTCTGCCGCATTGCAGGACGCAGTCGGAGGCGAGAATCGTCTTCCGCTTTCAGCCCGCACTGGCGCCGCTTTTTGCCGGATTGGCCGGCGCCGATGAATTTGTTCCGGAGGGTGCCGCCGCAGCCGCGTGCGATTTCCAGATTCCCGTGGCCTCTTTGCCCGGTCTGCTCTGCGTCACCATCGAGTCAGCGGGAATTGGTGTTCCCTATCTCCAGCCGCCGGAAGACATGCGTTCTGACCTCGCCGACCTGTTGCGCCGAGTTCCTGCCAACGCGCTGCGTGTCGGGTTGGTTTGGCAGGGAAACCCTCGGCAGACGCGCGACGCCGTGCGATCATGCCCGTTGCAAAGACTCCTGCCGCTCCTAACGAGCGACAAGGCGACCTTTTTCAGTATGCAAACTGACGAGCTGGGACGGAATCAGATCGCCGAGCATCATCTTGGCGAACGTCTAATTGACGTCGGCGGATCGTTGCGAGACTTCGCGGAGACGGCCGCCGTCCTCGCGCGGCTCGACTTGCTCATCGCGGTCGATACCGCGACGGCTCATCTTGCAGGCGCTCTGGGACGCCCTGTCTGGACGATGTTGTGCCACACGCCCGACTGGCGCTGGCACCTGAATCGGAGCGATTCGCCCTGGTACCCGACGATGCGCCTCTTCCGCCAACCCCGCTGGGACGATTGGGATTCGGTCGTGGCCGAGGTCCGGGATTGCCTGGTTGGACGATCAACGCCCACCCAGGGATCGTCATGCTCCCCATGAGACGACTCCCGCGAATTCCCGATTGGTGCCGTTATGCCACCGCGAGTCGATCCGCTAGGAAAGCCAGGGCTGGTTGGGCCATGCGATCGAAATACGTCCACGTATGGCCGCCGGCGGAAGTCGCCAGGTCGCGCTCGTAGGGAATTCCCATCGAGGAGAGCTTCATTGCCAGGCGGTCGGTCCCCTCGAACCAGTATTCGTCCGCCGGATCGCAGCAGACGTATTGGTGCTTCGGCCAATTGAGCGGATGGAAGTGCAGCGTGGCGGTCTGCTGTCGCGCGGCTTCCTTCGAGGGGAACATTTGGTCCAGGCTGAGACCGTAACCATGCCAGTTGTGGAAATCGACAGCCGGCGCGATCGCCGCCACGATGGGAAACTCCCGCGGCCAACGATACGCCAGTTGCAGCACGCCTTGCCCGCCCATGCCGATGCCCAACAGGCCGATCGCCGGCGGCTCGATTTGCCACCGCTCGTTCACAAACGGGACGACCGACTCGCGCACGAACTGGAGCGGACTGATTGCCGAATCGAAATCGGGGCATGGCACGGTCGTCCACCAGCAGCGATCGGCGATCGGACAGACGGCCCGCAGCCCGCGGCGCTCGAGCTCGGCGGTAAACATGTCGCTTTCGCGAAGCGTCTGCGCGTCGAAGTCATGCAGGAACAGAATCGCGCCTCTCCGTGCGCTCGACGGAGCCGGCTCGAACACGTCGGCCGGTCGGCCCGCAATCTCAATTCGCTGCCACATTGTTAGCCGAGGGTGGCAACCCTCGGTCCGTCGCAGTTACAAAGGTTCGCACAAGCCCCCGCGAGGGGGCGACAGAGTCCGGCTCGGCCCGCCGAGAGACTGATCATGTCACAAACCTACACGAATCTGAACGATCACCTAATTTTTGGGACGAAGGATCGTCATCCGTCGCTGCTGCCGGAATTCCGCAATGAGCTGTGTCGATATCTCGGCGGGATTGTCAAAGCACACGACGGACATCCTATCGAAATCAACGCCATCGCGGACCACGTACACCTGTTTGTGCGATTGCCACCGACGGTTGCCCTGGCTGATGTGATGCGCGTCTTGAAAGCGAGCTCGTCGAAATGGCTCAATGAGACCAAAACGCGAAACCCGAAGTTTGCCTGGCAGGACGGCTATGCTGCCTTCACGGTGAGCCAGTCGCAAATGTCGCGTGTGGCCGCGTATGTGCGAAACCAGGCGGAACATCATCGGACGAAGAGCTTCCGCGACGAGCTGGTCTCTTTTCTGAAGCGGCACGACCTAGCGTACGACGAGCGATACCTGCCCGGTTGAGCAATCCGCTCTGCCGCCCCTACCGGGGCTTGAAGAGTTCGGAGGGGAACGGCATAACCCAGCGTTGGCACGCTGGGCTATCCTCTGCGGCCCCTCCGGGGCCATCGAACGCTCCGAATCGAAGCGGTGCGCGAGAAGGCGCCTTATTCCGCAGAGCCATCGATTCGAAGCATCGAGGACGCGAGGGTTCGCGGCGCGAATCGAAGCGGAGTCTCTAAAACGCGCGTGACCAAGCAGAGCTTGGTCACGCATTTATGTTTTGGATTGGTTGGCGCCGTTCTCGGGTGGCGCTGGCGGCTCGTCCGCCAGTGTTCTCCGATCCGACGTCAACTCCACTGGCAGCAAGCTGCCCGCGCCACCTGGCTCCGCCTCTTAGCCGAATTCCGGCCGGCGGCGTCGGAGCTGGTCCTTGAGGCGGGCGACGATGCTCGAGTGCATCTGGCTCACACGCGACTCGGAAAGGCCGAGCGTGTTGCCGATCTCCTTCATCGTCAGCTCCTCATAATAATAGAGGATGATGATCAGCCGCTCGTTGCGGTTCAGCCCCTTGGTCACGAGCTTCATCAGGTCCCGCTTCTGGATGCCGCGGGTGGGGTCCTCGCCCTTGCTGTCCTCGAGGATATCGACTTCGCGAACGTCCTTGTAGCTATCCGTCTCGTACCACTTCTTGTTGAGGCTGACGAGGTTGACCGCGCTGGCCTCGCATTTGAGTTTTTCGTACTCGGGGAGCGGAAGCCGCAGCCGCGAGCGCCATCTCGCTGTCGGACGGGCGGACGGCCGAACTCGGCCTCAGCCTCCTTGCGGGCCGATTCGAGCTTGCTGGCCTTGCTTCGCACCAGACGCGGAACCCAGTCCATTGTCCGCAGTTCGTCGAGCATCGCACCGCGGATCCGCGGGACGCAATACGTCTCGAACTTGACGCCGCGTCCCAGGTCGAAGGCGTCGATGGCGTCCATCAGGCCGAAGACGCCCGCCGAGACAAGATCGTTGAGGTCGACCCCCTCGGGGAGCTTCGCCCACACGCCGCTCGGCGTTGTAGCGGACCAGCGGAAGGAATCGCTCAATCAGGATGTTGCGCAGCTCTTGGTCGGATTGGTCCTTCTTGTAGGACTTCCAGAGCTCCGCAATGTCTTCCGTGACCCGTGTTGCCATACGATCCTCCGTGATGAAAAGTCATCCGCTCAGGCCGGCGGGACGGGCGTCCCGGGAACCGAGGCGGAAGCGAGGCGCTCCACCAGGTCGGCCTTGGCGTTCTCCTCGACCACCCGTCGAGCCGCTTCGCCGACAACCAGCCCCAGGACGTAAAACACCCCGAGCGACACCAGCGCCGTTTGAATCGTGCCGAAGAAATCCGCTTCGCCCAGAAGCCCGCGCACCACCGCGGTCGCGAACGCGATCAAGGACAGACGGCCGGCAAATTGAGTGGACACAGTGTCGTTCCGCCCGATGACCGAGAAAGCGCGGGCGAGCCGCGCCGGCGGCGCGTTCGCGCGCGAAGTGCTCGATGCCGCTGGGCATCCACGAAAGGAATCGCCTGCGGTTTGTGCCGCGGGCCCCTTCGTGCGGGAAGACAGGTTCCCGTAGATCAGTTATCGGCCGGTGTGACCGGATCATTCAGAATTTCTTCTACAAATTTTGCAACCGGCAATTTCGGCAATCTCGACGCGGCCTACGCGGCCCGTTGAACGCGGTCCGTCTGCATCCTCGAGAAATAGGAGCCGCGCCGGGCGGCTGTCTGCGGGGACTGCATCTCCAACACTCGTTTGAGACGCATGGCGAGCTGGTGAATGGCGGAGGAGGCGGGAGAATTTGGGCTTTCAACCACGAAGGGTCTTCGACGAACGACTGCCGCGGAAACGCGCGGGTCCTTTGGCACGAAACCACCCGCGGTCACGTCGAGGTGCAGGAACATCCGGGCGGTCTGTTGAATGCGTTCGGCGACCAGATGCGCCTGAGGCGCGGAATCGCTCTGATTGACGAGCACTTCAAGGCGCGGAATGTCGCAGCCCGAGAGAGTCTTGATCAGCGCATACGCGTCGGCGATCGACGTCGGTTCCGGGGTCGTAACGACCAGCACGATGTCGCAGGCGTCGAGAAATTCGCGAACCGAACGATGAATGCCGGCACACGTGTCGATCACGAGGAAATCGTGCGTTTCTTCGAATTCCGCAAGCTGGCGAACGACGTCGGCCTGCACCACGGCGGTGCAATCGGCCAGCTCGGCCAATCCGTTGGCCCCGGGAATGACGTCGACACCGTCCGGACCCGCCAGGACGATCTCGCGCACGTTCCGGGCGCCGCTGACGACGTGCGACAGGTTCCAATAGCCATTGAGTCCGCACAAGAGATCGATGTTCCCCAACCCGAGATTTGCGTCGACCAGGCACGTGCGGGACCCGAGCCGTGCCAATGCGATCGCTAGGTTCAATGCGATGTTCGTCTTACCGACGCCTCCCTTGCCGCTCGTCACGCCGATGGCGCACTGCGCGTCGGCGGGGTGCGACGGCAGCCGGTTCGGGCCGGTCCGATTGCAGCCGCTGCATCAACCCACGCAGCGCTTGCGCCTGGTCGCCACCGGCCCGGGTCTGTTGCAACGTCATTTCGAGACCCTTTCCTGTCCAAGGATGAGCCGCGCAATGCGCCGTGGGTGGGCCGGCTCGATGTCGTCCGGAACGGCCTGTCCGGCGGTGAGGTAGCTGATTGGCAGCTTGACGCGGCGGGCGACCGAAAGGAGGGCGCCCATTCCGGAGGCTTCGTCCAGCTTGGTCAGGATCATGGCCGTCGTTCCGGCTGCGGAGAATTTTGCGGCCGAGGCTTCCAAGCCGCGGGGATTCGACGTCAGGCTCAAGACGAGATGGACTTCATCGACGTGGGCCTCCGCCAGAAGCGACTTCAACTCCTGGATTTGCAGATCATCCTTCGGACTGCGTCCGGCCGTATCGACGAGCACCAGGTCAAGCCCGGCCAGCTCGTCGAGGGCCCGCCGCATCTCCAGCGGGTTCGTCACGACTTTCATGGGAAGCTCGATGATCTCCGCGTACGTTCGCAACTGTTCGACCGCCGCGACCCGGTACGTGTCGACGGTGACGAGCCCCATCTTGATTCCGCTGCGCAGCCGGAAATTGGCGGCCAGCTTGGCGATCGTCGTCGTCTTGCCGACGCCCGTCGCGCCGACCAGGGCGACCACCTTGCGGCGGCTCGGCCGCGGCGTGATCGGTTCGCAACAACGGATTTCCGATTCGACCATGGCGGTCAGCAGGGCCTTGGCGGCTCCGGCGTCGGTAAGCTGGCGAGGGTTGGCCGACTGCTTGAGCTGGCAGATGAGCTCGCGGGCGACGTCGTCCTCCACTTCTCCGTCAATCAGCTCCGTATACAAATGAAAAAGCTCGCCGGGAATTTCTTCGTGCCGCGGCACGGGATTCGAGTGTCCCAGGTCGTGCAGCATCTGTTGAATCGCGTCGAGCCGGCGGGCCAGCGCGGCCGTCGGATCGGATTCATCGGCTTCGACCAACGCCGATCCCCCGACGCGCGGCCGACCTGTGATACGGTTTGAAGGCGGAGCGGACCTCTCGAAGAATGCTCGGCGTGCGGGGCGCGGGAGATCGAGCCCGGCCGGCGGCGTCGCGCTGGGTGAAGGCGGACGGAGCCCCGGCGTCGCCGGAACGCGGTCCAACACCTCGGCGATCGAGTCGGGCGGATCCGAGACAAGATCGAGACGCGCACCGGTCGGCCGCAAGGCCGCCGCGCGCCGGCCGGCCGGCGGTCCCGCGAGGGGGGGAGCCGCTCGTGAATCGGATTGTGGCGCAACAGGGGCCGACCTTCGCTTCGCTCCCTTCCGATCCGCAGACGACCCAACGTCGAGGGTCAGGCTGGCCGTGATCTCGACCTCTTCAATCGGCTTGCGCCAGGGGAGGAGTCGCCGGCGCGCGACTTGGCGCGTGTGCAGAATCACCGCATCGGCACCCAATTCACTGCGCACCAGGTCGAGCGCGTCACGCATCGTCGCGGCGCGAAACGTCCGCACGTCAGCCATGGACGGATTTCCTTTTGGAGAAAACGCGCTTTCAACGAGCCGGCGGATTTAACCCGCCGGACTGACCGCCGGGATAAACCCGGCGGCTCGTTCTCTTTTTTGGGATGTGTGCTGAAACGGAAGGATGTGTGGATTGACGGGATCAGGCCGCTATCGCCGTCGCACTTTCCAGTGCGTCAACGCTCACCTGGCCCGCCGATTCGACATCGGTGTCCCGGGTGACTTCGTTGAGGCTCAACACGGCCAGCTTGGGAATGTTGGAAGTCGTGATTTGTTTGAGGCCGGCTCGCACCTGCGGGCTGCACAGGACGATCGGCAAGCGCCCCAGCGAAACGAGCTGCTTGAGCTCGGCGGCCAAGGCGCGGGTAACCGCTTCGGAGACCTGCGGCGACAGCTTGATCACCAGGCCCCGCTCCGAATAGTCGAATCCGGCCGCCAGCACGTCCTCGAGCGCGGGGTCCAGCGTGATGACGTGCAACACCCGGTTTTTGTCGCGGAGCCGCTGGCAGATCGTCCGCGCCAGCGAATGCCGCACATATTCGGTGAGAATGCCCAGGTCCTTCGTGCGATCGGCGTACTGGCCCAAAGTCTCCAGGATCGTCTCGAGGTCGCGAATGGGGACCTGCTCGCGCAACAGGTTGTTGAGAACTTGGTGCACCTGCGAGACCTTGAGCAGATCGGGGATCAGCTCCTCGATCACCTTGGGCGACGATTGTTTCAGGTTGTCCAGAAGCTGGTGGACTTGCTGCCGCGTCAATAGTTCGTGGCTGTGCGTCCGCACGACTTCCGTCAGATGCGTAATGACGACGGCCGACGGCTCCACGACGTTGTAGCCCAAGAGTTCGGCGCGTTCCTTCTGCGATTGGTCGATCCAGCGGGCGGGACGCCCGAAGGCCGGCTCCTTGGTCACGATGCCTGGAATTTCGCCGCTGGTGCCCCCCGTATCGATGGCCAAGAGCCCGTCGCTGTAGACTTCGCCCCCGGCGACCGGCACGTCGCGGATTTTGAGTTGATATTGCCGCTGGTCGAGACGGATGTTGTCGCGAATGCGCACCTTGGGCAGGATGATCCCCAGCTCTTGGGCGATTCGGTGCCGTACACGCGTTACGCGTTCCAGCAGGTCGCCGCCCGATCCCGGATCGGCCAGTCGAATCAGGCCGATTCCCAGCTCCAATTCCAGCGGGTCGACAGTGAGGTTGTCCTCCGCACGCGGCTCGGGCTTTTTCTGGGCTTTTTGAGCTTCCTCTTTCTCTTTCACGACGGCCGCCGTCTTCAGGCCGCGACCCATCGAGAAGGCCAATACCCCGCAGCCGCCGCTCATGGTCAAAAGAGGCAGCGTCGGCAAGCCGCTGAAGGCCATGGCAAACAAGAAGACCGAGGCCAGACCGAGCGCTTGGGGATAGCGGAACATCTGCTTGATGATATCCGCTGGCAAGTCGCTCTTGGTCGATGTACGAGTGACAATCAAGCCGGCCGCTAATGAGATCAAGAACGCCGGCACCTGTGAGACCAGTCCGTCCCCGATCGTCAGCGTGGTATACACTTCCGCCGCCCGGCTCAGGTCCATGCCGTGCTTGAAGATGCCGATGCCGAGACCCGCCAAAATGTTGACGACCGTAATCACGATGCCGGCGATCGCATCGCCGCGGACAAATTTGCTGGCACCGTCCATCGACCCGTAGAAGTCGGCCTGTTCGGTGACCTCTTCGCGGCGGCGGCGGGCTTGCTCTTGGGTGATCAGTCCGGCGTTGAGGTCGGCGTCGATCGCCATCTGCTTGCCCGGCATGCCGTCCAATGCGAACCGGGCGGCCACTTCGCTGATGCGCGTCGCACCCTTCGTGATGACCAGGAACTGAATCGCGATCAGGATCGCGAAGATCGTAAAGCCGATGAAGAGCTGCCCGCCAGCGACGAACTCGCCGAACGCCTGAATCACGTGTCCGGCGGCGGCAGTCCCGTCTTCTGCGCCCGCGCGAGGATCAATCGGGTCGAAGCGACGTTCAAAACCAGGCGTGCCAGTGTGGTCCCCAACAGGACCGAGGGAAACACGCTGAAGTCCAACGGACGGCTGACGTAGATGGTCGTCAGCAAGATGATGACGGCCAGCGTGATGTTGCAGGACAGCAGCAAGTCCATCAGGAACGGCGGCAGCGGCGCGACGAGGACCAGCACGGATGACACGATCAGCACGGGGAAAATGAGTCCCCGCGAACGCGTCATCGCGCCGCGCATACCGCCATCGGCTTGTGGAGGCATCCCTGTCTCCGCCGGCAAAATCTCTGTGTCGATGCGGTTTGAAGACGGACGCCGATCGGCCGCGACGCGGAGGGAAAACGCCCCTGCGACCTGTCGACAATGTCCGAAGGCTATTCGCCGCAGGATGTTGCGCTACAGGCCGACCGCGAGCCGGTCATGCGTTCGGAATCTGAAATCGCTTCGAGGAGTTGTGGTTGGAATTGTCTGTGAGAGAGAGGTGAGAGGGGAAGCTTGTAGCCAATCGACGGGGGGGTGTCCATATGGAAATCGGCCGCACGGAATGCCAACGCGGAGGGTGGCCAGTTCCCAGTTTGGAGGCCTTTGCTCGCCATTCTCTCCACTCGCCACTCGGTTTCCGCGCGGTTTTGCGGCGAGCGATCCACAGTTTGTGCCTGTTTAAGGCCGCACCGTGCTCGATGTGTCTTTTCCAAGACCATCTGCCCCTATAGAGTAGGGCCTTGGATCGCTGATTTGGTCGTCGAGGCGTCCCGCGATGAGCGTGCCCGGAATCTGCCCAGGCCCCTTGACCCGCCGAGAATTCTCCCGAGCCGTCTCTCTGATGCTGGGAGGCGTCTTTCTGCACGACCTCGACCGGCTTCGGGCAGCTACGGAACGATCGGACAGCGCCGTTTCGGGCAGCGCCGTTTCGGACGGCGTCGTTTCAAGCAGCGCCGTTTCGGATCGGGCCGTCATTCTGATCTGGCTGCCGGGCGGACCGCCCCACCTCGACATGTACGACATGAAGCCGGAGGCGCCACGCGAGTATCGGGGTGAATTCCGGCCGATCCCGACGGTCGTGCCCGGCCTTGATGTTTGTGAGTTGATGCCTTGGCACGCCAAGACGGCGGACCGTTTCTGCATTATCCGCTCGATCGCGCATCAGTTTGCCGACCATGGCGGAGGACACAAGCGGTTTCTTACGGGCCGCCTTCCGAAGGAGCCGACCGGCTTCGTAAACGACCATCCGGCGGTTGGCTCCATCGTGGCAAAAATGAGGGAACAACATCACGTCGGCCTGCCAAACTACATTTCCGGCACCGATCCGGGTCGGAACGACCCCGACGTCTTCAGTTTTGGAGCGGCGTACCTCGGACCGGCGTACACGCCGTTTACCGTCGTCGGCGATCCGAGCACGGCGAGTTTCAATGTGCCCAACATCGCCCCGCTTGCCGAAATCGCTGGACGGTTCAATGACCGCGCCCGGCTTCTCAAGGCGCTCGATCGGCTCCAGCGCGACGTCGATCGTCAGAAGATTGATTCCCACGACCGCTCCCGTCGACAGGCGATCGAGCTGATCTCCAGCGCAACAGCACGGAATGCGTTCGATCTGACTCGCGAACCGTCCCCGCTCCGCGACCGCTATGGCCGGCATTGCTGGGGACAGCGGGCGTTGCTCGCACGGCGACTTGTCGAAGCGGGGTGCAGCTTTGTCACCATGGTTTTGGAAAACCCGTACCAATCGGGAGTCCCTTGGCTCGCGGACGGAACCTACAACTGGGATTCGCACGCAGTCAACTGCCACATCTTCAACGATCTCAAGGTCCGATTGCCGATTTACGATCAAGCGGTGACGGCACTGATTGAAGATCTGTATGCCCGCGGCCTCGACAAACGGGTGATGCTGGTGGTCACAGGCGAGTTCGGCCGTACTCCGCGGCTGGAATCGCAAATCGGAACGCAGACCCGCGTGCGCCAACCCGGCCGCAACCATTGGCCGCAAGGGATGTCGCTGCTCGTGGCCGGCGGCGGAATGCGCACCGGTCAAGTGATCGGTGCGACCGACGCAAAAGGCGAGCATCCCAAGGCCCGGCATCTCACGCCCAACGATCTGTGGGCGACGGTGTATCGCCACCTCGGGATCGATCCGCAGGTTTCGTTCTCCGACGCGCAGGGTCGGCCCATGCCGATTCTTCCCTTTGGCCAGCCAATCGTGGAACTCGTTTAGGTTCCCGTGCCAGGCAACGAAAAACGCCGTCGCAGGGGACGGCGTAAGGCGAATTGCTTTCCTGCTTTATGAAGAGCCGCCGGGGGGATTTGAACCCTCGACCTACGCATTACGAATGCTTTCAGGATGTTCGGTGGGCCACCGTTGCGCGTCCGTCCGGCGGTTTTCGCCGGTAAATCGCGAATGTTGTTGACGGTGCGGCTGGGGTCCGCTTGGCGTCCGGATGCGGGTTTCGCTAACGGTTTCGCTAACGGGGCCAAAACTTTTTGCCGACCCTTGTCAATTCGCATTTTGCGAACTACTATTGCGCTTAGATGGCAAGGGGAGCCGATAAAGCCAGAGGGAGGGAGGAAGAGGACGTGCGTCCGATTTCGCATTCTCGATTGACGGAGTTTTGGTCGGAACCAGGTAACGAATCGTCAGAAAAGCCGCTGCGAGCATGGCATACGATCGTGCGCAATAAGGATCTGGCGTGGAAGAACTTTGCGGACCTGAAGAGGACGTTCCCGACGGCGGACCAAGTGGGAAAATGTGTCGTTTTTGACATCGGTGGGAACAAGTTTAGGCTAATTGCGCAGGTGAATTACAGGACGCACAACGTTTTCATTAAACGGATTATGAATCACCAGGAGTACGACAAGGGTTTGTGGCCCAAACAATGCGGATGCGAGAAGCAGCAGCAACCGAAAAAGAAAACTGGAGTAAAACGGCCACACGTGCCCCACCATTGTTCACCTACAGCAATATTACGACGCCGAAAAGTCAAAGCCGACCTGCGAAATCAAAGGAGCTAGCCGTGAGCGCTACCACGAAGGGTGTGCGAGGAAAGAAGGATACCTACTTCGACCTGATTGAACGGCACCCATTGAAGTCGATTGCCACCGATGCGGAACTCTCCGCGGCTCAAGAGATGATTGATGAACTGCTTGCGCTTGATCGTCTCGACGAAGGCAGCGAACAATACCTGGACGCGCTTAGCGATTTGGTCGCGATGTACGAGGACAAGCACTGGAAGATTGAGGCATCTAGCCCGCGCGACCTTTTGGCATTTCTGATTGAATCGAGCGGCCGAACGCAGGCGGAAGTCGCCGATGGCGCAGGTGTTCCGCGCTCCACCGTGTCGGCCGTTTTGAAAGGCAAGAGAGTTATCAATCTGAATATCGCGCAACACCTTTCCAAATTCTTCAATGTTCCAGTGTCCGTTTTTGTGAACGATCCAAACGAATGATGGAAATGCACGCCATATTGCGGCGCCGGCGCAAGGGAGGCACAGATGTTTCTAGTTCGCGACGAAGAGCGTAGCTATTTGGTCCCTACTGAGCGCGACCCGCGCGACGACGGATTCCGCGGGCCGGTGCGGAAAGTGGCATCGTTTGAATACGACGAGAACGTTATCGAGTGGTCGTCTGGCTCGTCGAGGTCCGAGCCAACGATGGGGCTGAACCGGGACAATCCGCCCGCGGCGAGGGTATTCCGCACTCCCAAGGAGTGCCGAGCTGCGGGCTTTGAAATCGAACCGGGCAACCCGCATCCTCACGTGCTCGATTCGTGGGCCGAGTATTTGGAATGGCGCGGCACGTTTTCGGCCGAGCCGACGAGCGGAAAATTGAGCCACCGAGTCGATGGAAGGGATTGCTGACGACGGAAAGTTTTGTCGTCCTTTGAATTAGGGGCAAACCCAAAAGATTTTGGTGGTGCGGAAAGGCCGAAGCATATCGATTCGTTACCCGCTGGCTGCCTGTAGCGGGTGAGCAGCCGGAGCCGTTCGGCGCGTTTATCTAGTCTTGCTTTCCGCACCGTCCCCGCCCGCTAAAATTGAGCCCTCGGGTTGTCGCGTCCGATTGCAACGGTCGCGGCTGAAACGGCCGACAGGCGACGCGGCACCTACCCTGTGCGGCGCTTGCTGGCCGGCCCGGTGAAAAGGGTAGGAGAGTGCCGGAGGATTTTGCCGACCTGGACCGTGACGCGCTGCGACGCGCCTTGGCTCATTCTGAGTCGTTCACATGCGCCGACCTCTTGCGTGCTTTCGGTCCCCCCGGCATTGACGCCGAATGCGCGGCCGCACTTGCAGCCGAATCCGGCGAGACCAGCGAACATGAAGGCGCGGCGCTTGCGTTACTCTTCGCGCTGACGGGCTTCCACGGTTACGGGATCACTCGCGATTTTGAGATGGCTACGCGGGCATGGAATGACGCGCATCCTGGCCTTTCCTTCTCAGGGGCGCGAATCATTGACGAGCTGGTGGAACGCGCCGACTACATCGCAGAACGCTTTCGATTGAAGCCTTGCACGGTCGCACATCCCGCGAGCGAATTCGATGACCCGGCCCGGTTCCGTGAGTGTTTGAACTCGATTCGCAGTTGGGCGACCGACAGATTGCGGGAATCGGAGGCCCGCGTTGGACATGCGCCAAAAACCTCGACGAACAAGCGACCGAAAGGAGGACGGCGCCGCCGAAAACCCAGTAGTCAAAAGCACGGGCCGCGCATCACCGTGGACCTTCAAAAGAGGACCGTCACGTTCGACGGCAAGACGCACGACGTGACGAGTGAGCAAGCACTGCGATGGCTGAAAGTGCTTGCGGATCGGCCGGGCGAATGGGTGTCAAGCAAAGGGCTTGAGCGCTATGACCCCGAGCTTCTACAGGTTCGGACCGATCATTTGCGCAAGTATCTACCCGAAGAAATCTGCTTTCTGATCGACTCTAAAACCGGCGCCGGCTCCAGGCTGCATCTGTCTAAGTAGTACGCATCGCGTACGTGGATGCGCACGCCCGCAAACTGCCATGCTTGTTGCATGAGCACTAAGCCCACAACAGACGCATTGGCAGTCCTACGCACGCTGTCACGTGAGCAAATCGAGACCCGGCTTGCCGAAATCGAAGCGGAGCGCCGTGCACTCCAAGCACTTCGCCGATCCATCGCGGCACGTGATCGCGCCCGGCGAAACGCTCACTCCTCGGAGCCCGCGCGATGACCACTACCACGGGAAGAACTGCGCCACGTCACACGGCGAGCGCAACGAAAGGGGGAGAAATCCGGTCTGACGCTGCGTACGCGCTAGAAACTTTCATGCGGATCGTAGGCTTTGGCCGCCATGCGATGCGGGCGGCCCGACGCGCCGGACTGCGAGTGGTCTACGTTCAGCATCGCGGATTCGTTCTTGGGAGCGATTTTCTTGCGTATCTCACGGCTGCGGCCGAGAACGGTGACGGAATATGAGCGCACCACCGATCAGCACGTCAAAGCGCGAGGCCGACGATCTTCCGCAGACGGTGCCGCCGAATGGCAAGCCGCGCGGCACGAAACGCAAAAAGGCGCCGCAGGTTTCGGCCATCACAAGCGCAGCCGTTGGGACTGACGTTTCGGCTGGCCGGCGGCTGGTCGCAGCCCACGGGAGCGACCTGCGCTACTGTCATCCCTGGAAAAAGTGGCTTGTCTGGGATGGATGCCGGTGGAAGATCGACGACACCGGAGAAGTGGAGCGACACGGCAAAGGTGTCATCGACTCATTATGGCTGGCCGTGCCGACGATCGCGGAAGGCGAGCGGCCTGCGTTCATCAAGATGGTTCAGGATCGGAGCCGGCGCGAACGATTGGCGGCAATGATCGCGCTGGCCGCGAGTGAACCGGGCATTCCCGTGTTGCCGGGAGACCTCGACAAAAACCCTTGGCTGTTGAACTGCCCGAACGGAACGCTCGAATTGCGGACGGGCGAGCTACGGCAGCATCGGCGCGAAGACATGCTGAGCAAGGTGACGGCCGCGCGGTTCAATCCCGATACTGGCTCGTATCAGTGGGACCAGTTCATCGAGGGGATTTTCGCTGGCAATCTGGAGCTGATGGAATTCGTGCAGCGCTTTTGTGGATATTCGCTCACTGGCGACGTCCGCGAGCATGTCTTGCCAGTTTTCTACGGGACTGGCGCGAACGGCAAAACGACGTTCATCGAAGCGATTATGTCGGCTCTTGGTGCCGACTATGCAACAAAGGCGACGCCTGACCTGTTGCTTCTCAAGCGCGGTGAAACCCATCCAACCGAACGCGCTTCGTTGCAAGGCAAGCGATTTGTTGCGGCTGTTGAGACGGCCGAAGGGCGAAAGCTGGATGAAACGCTCGCCAAGGAATTGACCGGCGGGGACACCGTGACGGCAAGGCGCATGCGCGAAGACTTCTGGGAGTTTAGGCCGACGTGCAAAATCGTTCTGGCGACAAATAACAAGCCCATCGTCCAGGGGACGGACAACGGAATCTGGAGACGCCTGCGCCTTGTGCCGTTCAATGTGCGTTTCGAGGGGGACAAGCAAGATAAGGGATTGGGCGCCAAGCTCCAGGCCGAACGCGACGGAATTCTTGCATGGGCAGTGCGTGGCTGCCTCGACTGGCAACGCCAGGGACTCGGCGAGCCCGAATCGGTCCGGGCGGCAACGGCCGACTACCGATCAGACAGCGACGTTTTAGGGCGATTCGTCGCCAATGCGTGTCTGACAGGCTCGCCGGTCTACAAAGTGCGGTTCTCACACTTTTACGACGCGCTCAAGCAATGGTGCGAGGCTGGGGGGGACGACTTGCCGAGCAAGAAGGCAGTTGGGCAATGGCTGCAACGGGAAGGCTGCTGCGAACTCCGCAGCAACGGCCGATGGTACAGCGGGATTGCCTTGAGAGAGACCGACGTGGAACGATCGAACGATGGAACGCATTTCTAGGTTAATTCTCTTATGCGCACGCGTATGGAGTTCAACCTGAAAAAACGTTCCAACGTTCCAACCGGCTCGCAGTGGCCTGTTTTGCCTTCAAGGGGGTTTTGGCTCTAAGGGATCGGGTTGGAAAGGCGACTACGCATTGGGCGCACCGATGCCAAGCGGATTGAAACGGAGACGTTTTTCCAACGGATGCCGGTCACGAGTCAACCTACAACGTTCCCATCGGACGGCTGTCCGGCTCTTGCCGAGTGATCGCGGGTAAGAAGATCAATGGGGAAGCGCGCAAATCTGCCCGCCCGGCCCTGCGATTCGACGCCGAGTCGTGCGGAAAACCGGCCAAAAACGCAAGATTCCGTGGGAAAACGCAATCGAGGGAAGCGAACGTGTGCGAGCGGCGTCCGGCTTGTACACTACGAAATCATATCGTCGTAAGTCCTTACTCTGTAAGGGCGAATATGAGCTTGAATGCTAGCGACGCAAGGAAAATGCTTTGTGCCAAAGGATTTAGGTGTTAGACGCCTCACATATGAGTCGACGGACAGTCGGGCGCCGGCGTTACGATCGCATTCCTATGTGCAGCCGGAGCCCGGACTTACACGCGGTGGATGCACGACTATGCCGAGTGGCGGCCTGACACCCTCGACGCGGCCCCCCTCGACAGCGGAGACGACCTATGAAGCATGACGAGATCAAACGGCTGTCGACAGTCCCCCCGGACGAACTGGAGCGATTCAAGGGGCTCGACACGACGACTCAAGAGGCGATCCTCGACGCGATGGCCGAACCGTTGAGCAATCCGAAGCTATCGGCGCGGGATCGGTCGATTGCCACGGCGAGAATCAAGGCTTATCGGAGTGTGATGAAATCTCGGAAATCCGGTCGATAGGAAATTACGTTACCATTGACGAACGTCAACGGTGATGTAATAATGGTCCCAGCACACTACAAGCAAGGGACCAGCCATGAAAATCATCAGTTACTTTCGCGTGAGTACAAAGCGGCAGGGAGAAAGCGGGCTTGGCCTGGAAGGGCAGAAAGTGGCCGTGGAAGCATACGCCAAACAGCACAGCGCAGCGATCGTCGGCAGCTACACCGAAATTGAATCGGGCAAGCGCTCGGATCGTCCCGTGCTCAAGACGGCGCTCGGACACGCACGCTTGGCCAAGGCTACGCTTGTGGTCGCCAAACTCGATAGATTGGCCCGCAACGTGGCGTTTCTCTCGGCATTGATGGAATCAGGCGTGGACTTCGTTGCGTGCGATAATGAGCACGCCAATAGGCTCACGATTCATATCCTCGCAGCCGTGGCTGAAGCGGAAGCGAAAGCAAGCTCCGAACGGACAAAGACCGCTCTTGCGGCAGCCAAGCGCCGCGGGGTCAAACTCGGCTCCGCACGACCGGGACACTGGAACGGCCGTGAAAGCAAGCGTGACCCTCGCAAGGCCTCTCAGGCCGCCGCAGTGGCCCGCCAAAAGGCCGCACACGACACCTATGCGTTTCTGATGCCGACGATTCGCGAATCGCGGACGAACGGCCAGACGTTCCAACAGATTGCCGATACGCTCAATGCCAACGGCCACGCGACACGATCCGGAAAACCGTGGAGTGCGACAGCAGCGCTTCGCGTGTGGCGCATGGCGGAGAGCCAAGGTTGATTGGAGACCGACTCGATGGCATCGACGACGACGGTCGCCGGGGTGTGGGTTCGCGTTCTTGCGCTGGCGGCCCCCCATCGCCGGGATGAATGGCCGCGGACTCCGCCACCGATTTTTTGGATTCAATTTGCTGGCCTACGGAAAGGATTGCTGACGGCGCAAGGTTTTGTCGTCATTCGAATTAAGGGGAACCCCCAAATGATTTTGGTGGCGTTTCATCCGAGAGGATCGCTTGCGAGAAAGGCCGAAGCATGACATCTCAAGAGGAACTTCGGCGCGAGTTTACGGACGTCCGCGAAATGATCCTCAAGTACGTGCGCGACGACTCGGCGGTTTTACCGGACCTTCGATTCATCCAGGAATTTAGGAAAGATGACACCCGACTTCGGGCCGAGATCATTGCTGCGAAGGATCGCCTGTCTCGTGTTGGGATTGCTCACAATGCTTACTTGCCAGCTCGCGCACGATTTGACGCGGCGAAGACCGATTACGAACAATCGCGGAAAGCCTTGGCGAATCTGCACAAGACCCTCGGAGCGGCGGCATTCGCTGCCTTTCAAGATGGCGAGATTCTTCGCCAACAAGAGTTTTCCGATCGAATCGGCCTTGAGGAGCACGTCGCCACTCTGACGAAGGAGCAGGAGATACTCAATCCTTGCCCGGACGCTGGCATTGTCGAAAAGGCCAAAGCCAAGGCGCGACAACTTGCGATCGCAGTGAGGATTAAGCGGGAACAGTTGTCGATCGGAAAACTCGACGCCCGGATCGGTCGAGGATTGATTGATTCTGAACGAGAAAATCTGGTCCGTTCTGCCTCAACCTCAGCGATCTTGCAACAGATCGCTTCGGCGAAAGCAGAGAGGGCAGAGTGCAAGCGTGAACTTGACTTGGCCGCCGAACGTCTCGAAAGCGCAAAGGCAGCCCTCTCGCAAGCCATCGGGTGTGCGCAGATCGGTGGAGAGACTGCTATCCCCGGCCAGATTAGAGCACTCGAAAACGAAGCTGCGTCAACTCAAAGCCGACTCCGCACAAGAGAGCGTGAGCTTTTCGATATGCTCGTGGCCAATGCCTCCAGCTTTGCAGATACTCCGATCAAAACGCCGTTGAATCGCCTCGCTGGCCTGCTGGCCGAATCGCGACCAACGATTACGGGAGCAGGCAAGGCCATGACCAGCGATCTAGGGCGGCCCGAATCGAGCTTCGATTGGCATCGCTATGCCGCCATTTGCGCAGCGGGACTAATTTGCTTGCTGTTGCTGTATTGGACAGCACGGCTCGTCTTTTGGCGAACGGGAGCGCACGATCTTGAACCGCTGCTTGGAAACACTCCCTTGAATGAAGATGAACAGCAATACGTTCGCGAATCGAGGTCACTTCGCGACCAAAACATAGAGACATGGACAAAGCAATTAAAACGCGAGCACGATGGCCAATCCTCGCCGAGTCACGACGAGCAGGAGAAGATCCAGCACATGGCGGAAAGGCTTGTGCAACACCGCGATGTCTGCCGGCCGGAATTTTGGGCGGGTCAGCCGCTATTCGTTGGATTTATCGCCCACCTCAGTGGCGAGTACCGCATTGAGCAGATCATTGGCGAGAAAGACATGATTTGTCGGCTGTATGGACCAGCTGGATTGCTCGAATGGTCTGGACTTCTGCGCAGGGCGAGAACTCTTGGACGCACGTCCCTCTTGGGGATAACGCAGTGTGGCTTTCCGGTGTGCCGACGAAAGACCACGTCGACGGCGAGCGAGTGAGCTTTTACGGATTGCTCGCAGTTCGCGGAACGCAAAGACGCCATGTTCGCGACGACGTGTATGAGACTTACTATCGCGTCGAGCCGGTTCACATCGACTCCACACGCGTAAACGTAGCTCTTGGCGCAGCCGCAATGGCGGACGATCAGAACCCGGAAATGCACGAACGGCTGAACGAGCTTCGCAAGCTGGCCGGACTGGCCCCGATTAAGGCAGACGCGACCAAAGAGGCAGACGCGACCAAAGAGGCAGACGCGACCAAAGAGGCAGACGTTAAAGCCGAGCAGCAACCGACTCAGCACACAGAGAAAATCGCAAACGGCTTTTGGCTCAGTCGCAGCGCAATCAAGAGTGATGAGCGAGTCGCGTTCTCGTTCGCGCAGCCATCCAATCGGTCAGACGACGACGGCTCAATGCACTTCGATCAGAATTTCTCAAGAGCCTCGATTGGCCGCAAAGTGGAAGCCGGAGAGAAAATTTTCGTCCACGACTTCAACGTTGAATTCCTTCCGCCAGATTCCGAACACCGGGCGGGCAGCGGCACTCGCGAAGGGGTCTTTGGTTCATCTGCGATGCGAGGGGCCAGTTCAAACTCGGCTATGATCGCGAGAAACTGAGCGCCAAAGCCAAACGCAGGGGAGAATCGACCCGGCTATGGCTGCCCTTCGACGATAATTCTGTCAAAGCGATCGTTGGTCGTAACCTGAAGCGCGGAGAGCGGGCATTCCTCCACGATCCGAAAGTTGACAAAACCCCGTGAAAATCATCAATACAGCCTGCACACGGTAGCGATCGCAGGTATTCGATTCACACCGATCGAAGGAAAAAACCGATGAAGCAAATTCGCGTGATCGTATTCAAACCGGCCAACCGGCCATTCTTTCACGCTCAGTGGACCGATCCTGTCACCGGAAAGAAAAAGACGCGGAGCCTTGGGACGAACATCCGGCGCGACGCCGAACGGGAAGCAGGCGCTCTCGAAAAACAATTACGGGCCGGCACCTTTCGCGATCCATCGCGCACGACCTGGACAGAGTTTCGGGAGCGATTCGAGGGAGAGTCGATCCCGTCCAAGGCACCCAAGACGGCCGACAAGTTTCAGGCGATGTTCAACGCCGTCGAAAGACACGTCAACCCGAAACTTTTGGCGTCGCTCGACGCCGATCAAATCAGCCGGTTCCAAAAGGCGTTGCGAGAGAGTGACAAGCTCGCCGAGCCGAGCATCAAGGGACACTTGGCTTACCTTCACTCGGCGCTCGAATGGGCAAGGCTGATCGGCTTGCTTGTTGCCGTCCCCGAAATAGCCATGCCGACGCGAACGGCAGGGATGAAGGGCCGCGCGATCGTTGCGGAAGAATTCGAGCGGATGTTGTCCGCCGTTCCCGACGTCGTGAACGAGAAAACGAAAGAGGGGACGGAAAAGAGCGCCGACAGACGGGCCGACGACGCAGCCCGCGTTGAATCGTGGCGGTTCCTGTTGCGCGGGCTTTGGTGGGGCGGCCTGCGACTGGGTGAAGCCTTAGCGCTCGACTGGACCGACGATCGGAGCCTATGTGTTGACCTTTCCGCCAAGCGGCCGATGTTTCGCGTGCGGGCTCATGCTGAGAAGGGGTACAAAGACCGGACCTTCCCGATGGCGCCAGAATTCGCCGAAATGCTCCAGGCGATGCCGAAGGACCAGCGGCAGGGGTTCGTGTTCAATCCTCGGATGCAACGCTCCCACGGCAAGCCACGGCGTTGTGACACCATTTCCAGCATCATCGTTGAGATCGGTAAAAAGGCCGGTGTGAAGGTAGCCGAACGCGGTCCGAAGCTCAAATACGCTTCCGCCCATGATCTTCGCCGGGCGTTCGGGTTCCGCTGGTCGGCCCGCGTCATGCCGCCGGTTCTACAGCAACTCATGCGGCACGAGGACATCTCGACCACGTTGACGTACTACGTCGGCCGAAACGCTGAAGCGACCGCAGACGCCGTGTGGGATGCGTTTGCTAACGGTTTCGCTAACAGTGACCGTTCCGAACGAAAAACGCCGTCTGACATGACGGCGTAAATCACTCTCCTGATTGTGCTTACAAGAGCCGCCGGGGGGACTTGAACCCTCGACCTACGCATTACGAATGCGTCGCTCTACCAACTGAGCTACAGCGGCAAAATGCTTAAATTACCGTATAAAATCCATTTTTCCGAATCAGCGCTCGACATGCTTGACAACCGTTGCTGACAACCAGCATAATCGGACCAGGGAAAGTGACAACCGCACTTGATGGCCGCGGTTGTCATACGTCAACCAACTCATCCCGGAGGTTGACGCAATGACGAAATCTAGCAGATCCCCTGCTCCTGTCAAAGCGGTCAAGCCGTATCCCAAGTTCCCGTTGACGCCGCACCCGTCCGGGCGATGGTGCAAGAAACTCCGCGGTAAGCTCGTCTATTTCGGCAAGACGAACGGCGACCCCAACGGAACGGCGGCGCTTGAGCGATTCGAGCACGATTGGCCCTATCTGTTGGATGGTCGCACCCCTCCGCAACCCGATGCGATGGACAGCTGCACCGTTAAGTACCTGGTCAACTCGTTTCTGACCAGCAAGAAAGCAAAGCTCGATAACGACGAGTTGTCCCCGCGGTCGTTCGCAGACTATTTTGCAATTTGCGGCGTACTGGTCGACAAGCTGGGGCGAGATAAGCGCGTCGACGAACTGCGGCCAGAGGATTTCGCGGCCCTGCGTTCGAATCTGGCAAAGACGTGGGGGCACGTCCGACTGCGGAACGAGGTCAACCGGGCTCGCGTGGTGTTCAAGTTCGCGTTTGACCAGCGGCTGATTGACCGGCCCGTCCATTTCGGCCAGTCGTTCGATCGGCCATCGGCCAAGACGTTGCGGAAGGCCCGCCAAAAGGCCGGCCCGCGGCTGTTTGAACCGGACGAGGTTCGGCGCATCCTGGACGCCGCCGACGTACAACTGCGGGCCATGACGTTGCTCGGGATCAACGCGGGATTCGGCAACTCGGACGTCGCGGGACTGCCGAAATCCGCCCTCGACTTTGCCGGGGCATGGCTTAGTTTTCCCAGACCGAAAACGGGCATTCCGCGTCGCGTTCCATTGTGGCCCGAGACTGCGCCGGGCGCTCGAGGCCGCGAGAGCGGCACGTCCCGCCGCCAAGGAATCGGCGGATGAGGGGCTCGTGTTCCTGACACGCGCGGGCGCACCGTGGGTCCGCGTTCAGGCAAAACGGGGCGACATGGGGGCAGTCGTGGCACTCGACGCGATCTCCCAACGGTTCGCCAGACTGCTGAAGTCACTCGGCATTAACGGGCACCGAAACTTTTACACGATGCGGCACAATTTCGAGACGGTGGCCGGAGAGGCGAAGGATCAAGTCGCCGTCGATGCCATCATGGGACACGTCGACCCGTCGATGGGTGCCCAGTACGGCGAGCGGATCAGCGACGAGCGGCTGCGGGCGGTGGTCGAGCACGTGCGGGGCTGGCTCTTCGGGGCGAACGGCGCCGCTTAAACGCTGACCACAGTTTCCGAAACAGCCATTGCTGACGGACCGCGGGTAACATGGCAGAAACAGAACTTAGCGGTCAAGTCGATTCATCGCCGCAGCAACCGCTTCCGCAGTCGATCTTGGTTCTGGAGTCGCTGTTGCACAGGGTCGAAGCAGTGCTCGACTTCTACAACAGCTCCCGTAGCCGCGAGCTGTTGACACTCACCCACCTCAAAACGGCGCTAACCCAACTTCCCCAGTGATTGACGTAAGTGCTTGCGCGGCAAGGGGTGGTTCCTAAGTTTTTGCACTACAATTGCGTGGAGTGGAGGCGTCCGGGGAGTTCCAGGCCCAGGTGATTCAGGAGGATTTTCTGGTGGTCGCTGGGCTGTGTAACGCAGCGCGTGCGGAACTCGCGACCATCTTTCGTCGGCAAGATGACGTCGACAGCACGGAGTTCGCTCAATTCCGCCAGCACTGCGCCGCGGTTCGTCGCCGAGGCCGGCCTTCTGGCAGAGTTGGCCCAGGAACTTCCAGAGCACATACGCCAGGAAGCAAACCAGAATATGGGCCAGCACGCGATCCTCTTTGTGGTGCCACACGGGCCGGATGGATAAATCGCTTTTTTGAATGCGGAACGCGGCCTCCGCTTCGGTCAACTGGATGTAGGCGCGCCACAGGTCTTGATCGCTCCAATCGCGGACGTTGCTGCGGAGCACATACGAACCTTCGCTGAGTTGGGCCCACGCCGCCAGGTCTCGACCTTTTTCCACGTGATCTGCGCGTTGCCGTTGCGATTGGCGCGGACCTGGACGTCGAACAGTCCGGCGGCACGCGTGTTTTGTCCCAGCAATCGGCCCACGCGGCGTTCGATGACCGCCGCCTGTTGCCGACGTTTGACGCAACCGGCGGCGATCTTCACCAGTCCCTCCTCAATCCGCTTCTCGAAGCGGGCGTGCATGGCCTGCTCTTTCTCTCGGCGGTCGCGGCTGCGGCACAGGATGAAGGTTTCTTCGCTCCCCTCGGGACAGGGGCACAGCTTGACTTCCAACCCCTCCCGGATCGTGCGCCAGTCCTGCGAGAGCAACTGCCGCTCGAACCGCTTGAGTTGGCACTTCGGCGTCCCCACGATGTACGCGCCGTTCCCCCTCTTTCAGGAAGGCGATGTTGTCTTCCGAGACCATCCCCCGATCCAGCACCCAGATCCGCTGCGCCCGTCCATAGCGGGCTTCCATCGTCTCGACGATCTCTTCCAGCGTGGTCGAGTCGTGCCGATTGCCCGCGAAGACTTCATAGCCCAGCGGCAGGCCGCAACGCGTCACCACCAGGCCGATGCACACCTGCTTGCAGTCGGGGCGATGGTCGCGCGAGTAGCCACGCTTGGCCAGGGGATTCGCGTTCGCCTGGCCCTCGAAGTACGTGCTGGTGACGTCATACAAGAGCAGGTCGTACTCGATGGCAAACAGCTCGCCGAAGTGCTCCTTGAGAAATGCCTCCAGCGCCGGTTTGTGTGGCAGCAGCGCGTCGAGGCCGCGATACAGACGGTTGTCGTCCACCTTGTCGATCGGCACGCCCAACAGGTCGCCCAGCGCGCTTTGCCGGTAGAAGTGCTCGGCGATGTAAAGCTCGCTGGAGGGCTCGCACAAGCGGGCGATCACCAGAATCAACGCCGTCAGCGACCAGGGAACCTGCTCCTGCCCCGCCGGCAGCGCACGCTTCAGGAACTCGTCCAGCCCCAGCTTCTTGATCAGTTCCAGCGCCAGCCACGGCCCGCCGAACTGCCGACAGTTCTCGACCCGCACCTGCGTGTGGTCGATCTCGACGTACCGCGGCTCTGTCTCCGATTCCGCAAACAGACGCCGCTGACTCGACGGGCTGCCTGACTCAACGGCGTCCCGCACTCCCAGCCGGCCCGCCTCGTCCATTTGACCAAGGTAGGCGACGGTTCGTTGCCGCGGTCCGCGCTCGGTGCGATACGACTCCACCAGTCGCCAATAGGCGTGGCGCTGGCCATTCTTCCACACGTAGGTGGGGCGAACAAACATGCCCCGATGTTACCGCCACAACCACGACCGCCAAGTCGAAAAGTTTGCACTACGCACCGCCTGCCAATCACAGCAACCGATTCCGCGGTGAGCCTTCGCCATCGTTCAACGACTTACGTCACACAGCCGCTTCACCAATCCCCCAAACAATTTCCAATTCGTCAATTTTCCCTCATCACTGGGGAACTTGGGCTAACTGACCAGCACGCGTACTTGTTGGGCCGTCCGATTCTGGACGAGCTAGCGTGCCAGGTCCACGTGGGAAGCCGTGGACCCGCGGTCGAAGCGGCTCATTCGCTCGCCGTCGGCGCCGATTTCAAATCGGCCACGATCCGGACCGGGCAACCTTCCGGCAGACCGTAACCGCCGGCCGTCGCGACCTGATCGCCGTTTGACAAGCCCTTGACGATTTGGATGAGGTCGCGCGTTCTCGGCCCCGCGTTCGACTTTGACTTCATGCGCCCGCCCGTCCTTTACGATCGTCACCACGGGAATTCCGGAATGATCCGCGACAGCCGCCACGGGGACAACCAGCGCGTTGGGGATTTCCGGCAACCAGACATGCCGCCTTGCAACCGATTCCCGGATGCAGCAACGCGTCTTTGTTCTTCAAGACAGCGAAGGCCTCGATATCTCCGCTCAGCGGATCGGCCTCGCCCCTGATGCGGGTCACCGTTCCGCGGAAGATGCGGCCCGGGAAAGAGGTCACCTCGACGTCGACCGGCGTGCCCGACCGCACCTTCGAGAATTTTGCAGCGGGTATTCGCAAGTGGACGAAGACTTCCGACAAATCGATCACCGTCGCGAGCGGGCTGGCCTGGTTGAAAAACTGTCCCTGCCGGGCCAGGAGTTGAACCACGATTCCGCTGATCGGACTGGTGATCGAACAGAACCGCATGCCAGTTTGGCTTGTTCGAGATTTGCTTTCGAGCTATCGAGTTGCGCTTCGCCTTCGGCAATCATCTCCGGCCGAGTCCCTGCTTCGAGAAGCTTGACATGCGCCTGCGCGGACGCGAGCGTGGCCCGGGCAACCTCGAAGGCTTTCTGTTTCGTTTCGAGGTGGACTTTGGACATTTCGTTTCGCGCCGACAGTTCCTCAACGGCATTCAACTCCGCTTGCAGTCCTTCCATCGTGGCCCGCGCCTTTTCGCGGTCCTGCCGAGCGGCCTCCAGTTCTTGCGGAAGGTAGCCCCGTTTGAGACGCGCAAGGCGGCCTGCTTCTCCGCCACCGACGCCTGCGCGCGTTCGACATCAATCCGAGCGAGTCGCGCATCGAAAGTGGCGATGACGTCGCCGGCGCCGACGGTTTGACCTTCAACGACGTGGACTTTCTGAACCCATCCGCCCAACTGCGGAGAGACCACGGCCATCCGCTCCGGGACCGCGACGATCGTTCCCACCAGATCCAGGGCCGGACGCAATGTTTCGAGCTTGGCCTTGGCAGTTTCAACGGGAACCGGCTGGGAAGGAAGGTTGCTCTCGTCCTCTTGTGCAGCGGGAGCTGCGCCTCGGCCGCAGCCCGCGGCCCCGAGGCTCATCATCAGCACGACCGCAGGAAAAGAGGAATGAAAACGACTGCGGAGGGAAGACTTCATCACGGTTGCCTGGGCGCCCTGTCGGCGATGGGACATCATCCTGTCGGCTGCTGAACCGACACACGGGGGCCTGTATCGATCCGCAGCAAACGCACCATCAGATAATAGAAGACTGGAGTCGCCACAAGCGACAGCAATAACGACATGAATAGCGAGCCAATGACGGCGACCGCCATCGGCCGCAGCATGTCGGCACTGGCGCCCACGCCGTAAGCCAATGGCAAGAGACCCAGGAACGCAGTCAGTGAGGTCATCAGCACCGGACGAAGCCGCGCCGACCGGACTGCACCATCGCCTCCACGAGCGGCAAACCGCGGCCGCGCAGGTATTCGACATAATCGAACATCAAAATGCCGTTCTTGTGCACGACTCCCATCCCGATGATCGCCCCCAAGAACGACACGATGTTCAATGTGATCCCCGTCAGCCACAGGGCTGCGACGACGCCGGACAAGGCCAGCAGGGCTCCCAGCCAGATGGCCAGGGGCTCCAGCAACGTCTTGAATTCCAGGACCAGCACCACATACACCAGCAGAAATGCCATGGCGAGCACCAGCGTCAGGTTGTGGAAAGATTCCTGCTGTTGCTGATAGAGCCCTCCGTATTCGACCGTCGTTCCCGGAGGCAGCTTCAGCGTCTGTGCGAGTTTGCTTTTGATCGCCGCGATGCCGTGCCCCAAGTCGATGCCCGCGAAACGCGCCGAAACCGCGGTCAGTTGGCGGAGGTCTTCGCGATGCAGTTCCAGGATGCCCGGCTCGTGCTCGATATGGGCAACGTCCTTCAGCGTCAGATTCCGCGCCGGTCAAGGAGCGGATGGGGAAGGCGGCCAATTGGTTCTCGTTCGAGTACGCTTCCGGCACCGCCAGAACTCGAATATTGTAGGTGCGATCTCCTTGGAGCAAGTACGAGGAGACGGTCCCCAGCATGGCGGCCCGAATCGTAGAACCCAGGCTCCGCGGGGTGAGACCGGCGCGGGCGGCTTCCGACAACTGGGTCCGGATGCGCAGCGTGGGTCCGGCCACGATCAGTCCGTTGTTGACGTCGACGACGCCGGGAATCGTCTCGATCGCCTGGGCGATTTCCGCCGCCTTTTCCTTGATCACGTGGGCATCCGTCGAAAAGATCTTGATCTCGACCGGCTCCGGAGACCACGTGAGATCCCCGATCAAGTCGCTGAGGACTCCAGGAAACTCGAGGTGCAAGGCCGGCTCGGCGGCATGGAGCTTTTCGCGCAGCTCGTTGATGACATCGTCCGTGCTGCGGTTCGCCGCTGCTTCAGTTTGACCAGAAAATCGCCCGTATTCGGCTCGGCGATCGCCAGAGCCAATCGGGCCCCGGTCCTCCGTGAAAAGCCCTCGACCTCAGGAACGCTGCGGACGATCTGCTCGACATGCATCAGCATGCGATTCGTTTCCGTCAGGCTGGTGCCGGGACGCGAAAAATAGTCAATGACGAACGCCCCTTCGTCCTGCGCAGGGAGAAAGTCCGTCTCCATGTATCCATACAACCAAACGCCTCCCAAACCTATGAGAAGCATGCCGATCGCCGACACGAGCGGAATCCGCAGCGCATGCCGCATGACCCAGGCATAGAGGGCGATGATCCGCCGCAGAATCGGTCCGCCTTGTTCCATTTCAGCGAGTGCCCGCCCGCTGCGCCGTCGGATCACGAGCCCGGCGATGACGGGCGTCCAGGTGACGGCGAGCACCAGTGAGATCAAAAGCGCGATCACCATCGTCATGGCCAGTGCCCGAAAGAACACGCCAGCCACGCCGTCGAGAAACGCCAGGGGAACGAACACGACGACCGGCGCTAGCGTGCTGCCGACCAGGGCGGGCCCGACTTCCTGGATGGCCAATTGAACGGCTTGGGAGGGCGAATGTCCGGCTTCGACCTTGGTCGAAATCGCCTCCACGACCACGATGGCATCGTCAATGACGAGCCCGACAACGGCGGCGATGCCGCCCAGCGTCATCAGGTTAAAGCTCATTCCCAATAGCCGCATTCCAATGAGCGTTAAGAGGATGGTCACGGGAATGACCGCCGCGGCGACGGCCGTCACCGCCGTGCTGCGGAGGAACAGGTACAGCACGAGAACCGACAGTCCCAGGCCGATAAAAATGCATTCCCAGACGCTCTTGACCCCTTCCCGGACGAACTGCGACTGATCGTAAAAGAACGCCATCCGCATATCGGGAGGCAGGATTTTTCTCAGTTGCCGCAATTCTTTCTGCAAGTCGTCGGCAATCGCGACGGTGTTGCAGTCGGGCTGCCCATAGACGTTGAGCAAGACGGCTTCTTTCCCGTCCGCGGAGACCCGGTTGAATTGGGGCATTTCGCCGGGCTGCACGGTTCCCAAGTCGCGGATCTTAACCGGAGCTTGCCCCGACCAGCCAACGACCACGTTCTCGATTTCGCGGGTCGCGAAGGCGGTTGTCAACGACGGTGAGGTACAGTTGATAATTCTCTTCGTGCATTCCGGCAGGCGTGAATTGGTTGGCGTCCGCCAAGGCCAGGTCGACCTGGTCGAGTGTCAGATGGTGCACGTCGAGTTTCGCGGGGTCGAGGACCACGTGCCATTCGGGAACCCTGCCGCCCACGAGGTTGACCCGTCCCACCCCCTTGATTCGCAGAAAACGCGGATAGATTTCGTACCGTGCCGTCTCCCACAGGTTGGTAATGCCACGCGTTTTGCTGGTGCTGGTGAGGCTCACGCCGATAATCGGAAACGCCGAGAACGTCAGGCGGTGCACCTGAACCTCCGCGGTCGTTGGCAAGGTGCTGCGGATTTGCGACAGTCGGCCCAATACGAAAAGTTCGGACTGGACCATGTCGGTCGACCAGTCGAAGAAGACGTTAATCTCCGCCGAGCCTCGCGCCGTTGTCGAGCGGATGTTCGTGCATCCGGGGATATACTTCATCGCCTCTTCAACGGGACGCGTGATCGTGGCCATCATTTCGTCGCCGGGCATCACCCCGTTGTCGATCAGGATCACGACGCGCGGAAAATCCGTGTGCGGAAAGACGGAGGACGGCATGGTGAAGCCGGCGTAACCGCCGGCCACGCAAAGCGTGACGACGATAAACAGGATTGGTTTGCCGTAGCGCAGCACGGCAGCCGCTTTGCTCCGTTCGGCCATTTGGGGAACGACAGTCGGCATGGATTCGGATTCTCGACCGTCTTTCAAGGGGCCGATTCGGAGTCCCGCGCGCCCGCGTGCCGTTGCGGCGCCAGAGGCAAGAGCAGAGCCGTCGGGGGAAGCGCCGTCGCTTGTGAGACTCCGACCGCGGCTTGCGCCAGCTCGTTTAAGGCGTCCAAAGCAGCGCGTCGATCCTGGATCAAGCTGGACCGCGCCACGAAGACCCGCAGAATGTCGACCTGGCCGCCGCGAAACTGATCTTCGATCTGCCGCAGCTCCCGGGGAAAAGGTTCGGTAAAATCAGATCGCGCGGCTTCGACGATGCGACGCGCACGCTCGTAGCGGCGGACGGCCGCCTCGGCATCGACATTCGCCTTGGCCAACAATTGCTCCAGTACGTTTTGACGCTGAAGCAACTCGCTGCTACGTTGACGCACGAGCGGCATGCCGGTATTGACGATCGGGATGTCGACGGCTCCTTTGAACCCGACGTACGTGATCCCATCCTCGTCGTGCTCGTAATAGGGGCCGAATTGGACATTCGGAATGCGGCTGGCATCCGCGAGATCGAGGTTGTGCGGCGCGGAGTCCACGTCGGCGTGCGCCGCAAGAATATCCGGACGTTCTGCCACCAACCGCGCTCAGGCCGCCCTCCGCATTCGTGCCGATGGCTTCGTCAATCGCACGCCACCGAAGCAAAGCCAGGTCGCCGACAGGTTCGAACACGGTTTCTGCCGGCAGGTTCAACTGTCGCCGAAGGTCCAACAGCGCGGTCTGGTAGTTCGCCTCGGCGAGTTCAGTTTGTCTCCGAAATGAACGACCGTCCAGCCGGAGCTGTGCGACGTCCGCCTTGGTCGCCTGCCCGGCGTCGTACTGACGCGTGACGACGCCTTCCAACTCCACATTCATATTCAGAACGGACCCCGAGAGTTGCAGAACGTCACGCAGGTAGAGCGCCGTGAAAAACAGACGCTCCGTGTTGACGGCCGTTTGAAGCTCGGCCTGGCGGATGTTCCAACGCACCTGATTCAATGAGGAGGAACCGGCCCGAGTGCGATATCGCTGCTGGTGGGCAAGCTCGAAAGTCTGCACAATCGAGTGCTGATTATCGACGGAAAGGAGGTTTCCGTCTCGATCGCGCGTGTAAGGCGTCATCTGATTCTGATACTGCGGATTCCACGGATATGTCTCCGCCACTCCCAGCGCTGCGACGCTCACGCCTTCTTGTCCGCGAGTTGCCAGCAGATCCGGATTTCGCAGGAGTGCCGTCGCCACGGCGTCCTGCAACGTCAGCTTGAGCAAGTTGGCCGCCGGGTCTTCGACGGCTGGCAGGATGACGTATGGACCGCTCTCCGCGCTCTCGTTCACGGCATGCACCACCCAGGACGCTTCAAAGCTTGCGGCGGACGAGACACCAGCCGGAATGTGAGCGTTCGTGCGCGGAGCTTCTTCGACCGCAGCCGTTGATCCAGCGTTCGGAAGCGATTGTTGCGTCTGGATGGCAGCCTGTCGGGAGGCAGTGGCTTGGCAACCGGCCAAAACGACGAGCGCCAAGAGCGTCCATCGTTTCAGGGCCATACTCATTTTCTCATCCTCGGACGTCCATCGTCTCCTTGCGCTCGAGAGGGAAAAGCCCTTCGGGGGCTGGTCCTCCGAAGGGCCGTGGTTTGACGCAAAGCCCATACGTCCAGGGAGAACTCAATAGGAACTCTCAGCCGACCAAGGCAAGAGACTCTGAAAGCAATTTAGGACGGACCACCTCACCCGTATGACCGGCAGCGTCTAAATTATCTCTGCAAGTTCACTTAGGCAATTCCGATCGCGTCGTGGACAAGAAAATGGGCGGATCGCTACCAGTAGCCGCGCAACCACGGCCCTTTAGGTTTTATCGTCAGTTCGCATGCGAATTTCCAACTTTTGTGTATGAAAGATCGATTATTCTCTCTCGCCGAAGCCGTCGTATGAGGAAGAGGCGGCAGATTTAGCTCGACGCGCTTCGGACAGCGCCTCTTGGCGCCATCGCTCTACCAGAAATCAGGGCCGGTTTGCGTCAGCTTGCGCGATTCCAGAGGACGGTGGGCGACGTTCGCCCGTGTCCTTTCGGCAAGCCTGGAAGGGTGAACCGCGGCCTATGCCGCACGTGCACGTTCCTGAAGGGCCAGCCCGTTCCTGAGCGGGAGCTTGGCATAGCGCGTCCCGCGAGCATCGTACAGGTAGACCACGTTCCGGTCTGCCGCCCAGATCGCGCCCAAGCACACATTGCGGGGACCGCGAAGAGAAAACTGAAGTCCACACGGTTCATTCTGGCGGTCCAGTCGAACCTCAGTCATCGTGAACTGCTCGACAAGCAGGTTCTCTTTCTCGCAAACCTGTGAAGCGTGGGTGTTTCGAGGCCGAAATCATTCGCAACACGACCCAGGAAATTCCGCCGAACGCCACTCAGTGGTCAACACGATCGTTGGCGAAGGCTCTGGGATGCCGTGACACAATGGTGTAGCAAGTCCGGCGGGACCAAGGTCTCCAGCCGCACCGCACGAAGGGCTTCAAGGTCTTGAACCATCCTCGGTTTGCCGAGCAACCGGTCGATGCCGTCGGACTGTATCTCAATCCACTCCGGCATGCTCTAGTTCTTTCGTGTCATGAGAAGAGCCAGATCCGGGCTCTCGAGCCCACTTCAGCCACCAACCCGCCCCGTCACTACTTGGCGGAATGTGACTGATTACCCTCACATCCCGTTTTTCCACAGGCCCGCTGGCTTCTGTGTGACTGTCACCCTAGAGTCCTCGACATCGTTTGTCGGGGCCAGCATCACCCGTAGCGTCGTCTGTCGTGGCTCCTCGTACGACACACCGATCAGTTCGACGAAACAACGACCGCCGTCGTCGATCAGATCGATATCGACCGTGAGACTGTCGTTGAGACGGCGGCTTTTCGGTCGAATCCGCACATGGCTCCAGAGTGAGCCGAGAGGAGGAGCTTCGATGAGCCGCAGTGTTTCGACGCCCGAGAGGATCCGCGTCGTCTCTGTGTCGTACGGAATGGCCCCCCCCATCACCTGTATGCAGGCGTCGAGCACGGCGGGATGCAGCGGGTATCGCGCGGCGTCGTCGAGCTCTTTCGGAATTTGCAGCCGGCAGATCACTTCATTTTCACCCACATAAGCGGCATCGATGATGCGGAACCGCGGCCCCAGATGGACCTGGTGATCGCACATCTGACGGTAAAACTCTACGCCGCTCACTTGACGGGAGCACCGACTGCGGATGGCCGTTGCGGCTTCCGATTCCCCGTTGCGACGGTGCCGAATCACCGCGTGGCCTCCCGTGACTGTCCCTTCGGCGATGACCGAAAAGTTTCCCTCCGCGGACGAGGCATCACCCGAGATCGCAATTAGTTCGAACCGCGAACGGTCTGCTCCCTCGGGCGTGAGCACCATCTGGGCCAGGAGGGAGTCGGCGCCAACAAATTGCATCAGCTTCGGGAATTGGACGCGGTGCAAGGCGCAAGCCGTCACACCGGTCAAGTGCTGGACAGCCGCGCAAGCCATCGCCAAATGGTTGGCGCCGGGAATCAACGGCGCATTGAAGAACCGATGTTCGGCGAGGTACGGATAGTTCCCGACGCTCAGTTCCGTCTCGAAGATCGTTTCCTTGACCAGCGGAGACCGGGTCACTTTTGGGAGTAAAGGCCGGTTGCTGTCATGGTGCAGCGTTTTCGACCGACCGGCAGCGGAGAGTGCGGGCGGCCGATCGACCCAGAACCGTTTGCGTTCGAACGGATAGGTGGGCAGCACGACTCGCCGCCGCGGGATGTCACGATGGAAGTTCTCCCAGTCGACGTCCAGGCCCGCCACGTACAACCGAGACAGAGTAACCAGCATTGGGCTCCAGTCGTCGGCCTCCTTGTGCAGACCGTTGAGCCAACACGCCTCGGATGAGAAACGCGAATCTCCGGAGAGAATCCGGCGACCCAATGCCAGCAGCGTCGGCTGCGGTCCAACTTCCAAGAATCGATCACACTCTTCCGCAAGTGTTCGCATACCGTCGGCGAAGCGTACGGGCTCGAGGAGATGTCGGCACCAATAATCCGCAGTTGCGATCTCCGCTCCTGCCAGACGCCCGGTCACATTCGACACCAGGGCGATCCTTGGCCGCGAGAGTTGAAGTCCGTCGACGGTTTGCCGGAACTCCGCCAACATTGCCTCCGTAATCGGTGAATGGAACCCGTGCGAGACGGGTAGTTCCCGAGTCGCGACCCGCTGCTTCTTGAACTCTCGAAGCGCCTGGTTGAGAACAGTCCGCTCGCCCACGACGACGACCCTTCTGGGGCCGTTGATCGCGGCGATTGAGAGACCCGGAAACTTCTGCAACAGACCGCCAACACGCGCTTCGTCGGCCATGACGGCCGCCATTCCACTGACGTGCGGCAATTCGCGCATCAGCCGGGCTCGAGCGGAAACCAGTCGCAAACCGTCTTCGAGGCTGAATACGCCAGCCACACAAGCCGCCGCATATTCTCCAGCACCGTGACCCAGGACGGCCGAGGCCGCGACTCCCCAGTCCCGCCAGATTTCCGCCAGAGCATATTCGACTGCGAACGACACCGGCTGAGCGAAAGCCGTTCGCTCAACCATCGAAGGATCGGCGTCTGCTGCGAACAAGACATCGAGCAGCGGTTGCGGCAGCTCATTGGCGAGCCATTCAGAACAGCGATGCAATGTTTCGCGGAAACGAGGGTGAGCGTCGTACAACTGGCGGGCCATGCCGGGACACAGCGATCCCAGTCCAGAAAAGAGAAGGCCGGCTCGAATCTGTCTGGGCTTGCCAACGGCACGCTCCTTCTGGCCGTTCTCTTCATGATCCAGCGCCGCCGTAAGCGATTTCCTGATGTCCGCGATGGTGGCGCCGACGGCGGCGAACCGCTCTGCAAAGTGAACGCGTCCCGTCGCCGCGGTGAAGCAAATATCAGGCAGAGAGGCGTCGTCGAATTGTTCGAGAGCGCCGCGGTAGCGACCGATGAGCGCTCGCAGCGCGCTGCGGCTTCGTGCCGAAATTGGAAGAAGATGCGGCCGCCGCATCACGCCGGTCCGCTGCTGCTGCGGGGGAGCCTCTTCAAGAACGACATGTGCGTTGGTGCCGCCAATGCCCAATGAGTTGACAGCAGCCCGCCGGGGCCGTTTGGCAGGGGACCAATCCTGCAAACGGTCGTTCACGTAGAACGGCCCGTTCGCGAAGTCGATGCGGGGGTTCGGATTCTCGAAATGCAAGGTCGCAGGGATCTGGCGGTAATAGAGCGCCAGACCCGTCTTAATGAAACCCGCAACTCCGGATGCGATCTGCAGGTGGCCCACGTTCGTTTTGACCGATCCGACGGCGCAAAAGGCGGTTTCGGACGTGTGCGCGCGGAAGGCCTGAGTCAGCGCCTCCGAGTTCGATCGGATCGCCGAGCGCGGTGCCCGTTCCGTGGGCTTCGACGAAGCCGATTGTTCGCGGGTCCACGCCCGATTGGGCCAGCGCTTCCTTCACGACGGCCGCCACGCCCTCCTGGCTCGGAGCCAGATAGCCGACCTTGTTCGAGCCGTCGTTATTGACGGCCGAACCCTTGATGACCGCAAAAATGTGGTCGCCGTCCGCGATGGCTTGATCGAGCGGTTTCAGGAGCACCATTCCGGCTCCGTTGCCGAAGATGGTGCCTTGGGCGCGGGCATCGAAGGCCCGGCAATGTCCGTCCGGCGAAACGATCATGTCCTCAATGTGCAGGTAACCGGCCTCTTGCGGGACCTTGATCGACGCACCTCCCGCCAATGCCATGTCGCACTCACCGTGCAGCACGGCCTGGGCCGCCATGTGAATGGCCACGAGAGTCGTCGAACACGCCGTCTGAACGTTGATGCTCGGCCCGCGCAGGTTGAGCTTATAGGAAATGCGGCGTGGGCACGTAATCCTTGTCGTTGGCGACCATTACGCGAAAGCCGCCCATCGAGTCGAGCGTGAGAATCTCCGACGAGTCTTCCGGTGATTGAAACGACCGCGCCGGATACAGATGGTTGAGCAGGTAGGTGTTCAGCACGGCTCCGGCGTAAACTCCGACGGAACCGGAGTACGTGTGTGGGTTGTAGCCGGCGACTTCAAACGTCTCCCAGCGCATTCCAGGAGCACCCGCTGCTGCGGATCCATCAACGTCGCTTCGCGCGGCGTGATGCCGAAGAACCGAGCATCAAACAGCTCGATGTCCGGGAGCACCGGCGACGCCTTGACGTAGTTGGGCGCTCGCAGGAGCTGCGGGTCGACTCCCGCGGCGAGCACTTCCTCGTCTGAGAAAAATTGGATCGATTCCACGCCCTCGCAGAGATTGCGCCAAAACTCCTGAAGATTTCTTGCGCGGGGAAGCGGCAAGCCATGCCGATCACCGCGACGTCGTTCGCGGTCGGCGAGACGCCCGCCGGCCGTGCCTGCCGCTTACGACGCTCGGCGCGCTGAGCTGCGAACGACACGGAACTCCGGCCGGCTTCATCGCTCAGGAACCTCGCGAGGGCATGGATCGTAGGATAGTTGAACATTTCGACCAACGTGATTCGCGGGCCGAACCGGTCCTGCAGTTTGCTGTGCAGCCCCGCCAGCAGCAGGGAATCGCCGCCCAAGTCGAAGACGTTGTCGTGAACGCCGATCTGCTCAATGCCGAGGACGTCCTGCCAGACTTCGGCGATCTGCTTTTCGATGTCGCTTCGCGGCGTCTGACCCCCGCCGATGTCCGCCCGGGTCCAGTCGTGCCGCCGTTGCAGTTCGGCAAAGTCCTCCAAGAGGGTCCGATACTCACCTGCGGCGAACCGCCGACTGAGTTCCCCGCGCTGCAGCTTACCGATCGCCGTCTTCGGGATTGCCTCCTTCGAAACGGGCAACAGAAAATCGGGCCGCACTCCAATCTGGCGAACCAGACGTTGCTGAATCTGACGCAACACTTCGGCAAGCCGCCGATCATCCTTCACCTCGGTGTGGAAAAAGACGGAAAATTCCTCCCGATCCGCCCCGGGGCGGTGAACGGCAAAGGCCGCAGTGAAGCCCTGTTCGACGTCTGGCACGGCGTCCACAAGCTCTTCGATTTCGCCACAGCTGTAGTTCATACCCCGAATGATGATGCTGTCCTTCGCCCGCCCGGTGACGACCAACTCGTCGTCGGCGAGAAAACCCACGTCTCCCGTTTCGAACCAACCGTCGGCGTGAAAGACGCGGTTGGCCTCGGGATTGCGGAAGTATCCCGGTGAGACCACCGGCCCCCGAACCTCCAAATGCCCCAGGGTGCCCTCCGAAACGACCTGGCGATCGTCGTTCACGATCCGAATGCTCACACCAGGGATTGGTGGACCGAGGCTAGCGAAAGTGCTTGCATCCTCTGCGTCCGGACTTGTCGGGATCACGCGTCCTTGCAACGAGGCGCACTGCACCGAGCGGAACTTCAGCGGCCGATCGGCCCGCGCGACCTGGTACGTGATGCCCGATCCCAACTCCGCCATGCCGAATGCGGGGCGAATTGCGGTCGCGGAAAGCCCAAACGGAGCCAGTGCCGCCAGAAATCGCTCGACGACCTTCTGCGAAACCGACTCTCCGGCGGTCAACATTCCGTCGACACAAGACAGGTCCCACGCCGGCGGGGATTGTCCTTCCGCGCAGCGTCGCCAACCGGTCGCAAATGAGCGTGTAGGCGAAATTCGGCGCCCATGTGTGAGTGATGCGATGCTCGTCGATCAGGTCCAACCAGCGCAGAGGGCGTCCGATCACGCTCTCTTTGCTGGCATACACCATCCGGCAGCCCAACAGCACACAGCGCAGGTGCCAGTCAGAAAGGCTGCCGATGTGTTCAAAGGGCAGCCAATTCAGGATCACGTCCCGCGGTGAATGATCGCATGCGAGATTGGCTCCGTGTGCACGTTGAATGATATTGGCGTGAGTCAGCGCGATGCACTTGGGCACACCCATACTTCCCGACGTCAGACTGTAGAAGGCCGTCTCATCAGGCGCCACCGACCAAACTTCCGCGGCGCGGGGAGCCAACCTCAGAGACTCGATCTCAGCGCATCGAACGCTCTCGACTCCGAGCTGCGCGGACAGCAGTCTGGCAGACTCCATCAACCCATGACCGCCGACCAGGATCGGCCTGTCAAGAAGCCTCCACACATGAGCAAGCTGTTCCAATCCGCGGTTCACTCCTTGTAACGTCTGCGGGACTTGCGCGACCAGAGGTGTTATTCCCGCGAGCACGCAGCCCCAAAAAGCGGGGAGCGCCTCCGCGCTGCCATTCGGCAACAGAATCGCACGGTCACCGCGTTTGAATCCGGACCGTAAAAGACCGCCGCATACTGCCTCCGCTTCCGCAAGCAGGCCCGCGAATGTCTGGAATTTCGCGTGACCATCTGCTTCGAGGTGCGCGATTGCGCCGATTTGTCCGTTCTGAGCGGCACGTCGAAGAGCTTCAGGAAGCGTCCGAGGCAGTTCCGAGAGACCTGGTACCACTTCTGTACCGCACATCGCAACAAGGCCGCCTGCCGGATTGGCATCGGGCCCGCCTGGGGTTTGCGCAAGCTCCGTCACGACAAGCGGCTCAATGCCCGCGGCGAGCGCGGTGCGCGTTCGCGCAATCAGCGCACCAATATCTTCAGCGGAGTAATTTCCGTCGACGACAAAATGAACCGTGGAACGAAAATTAGTTGTTTTGACAACGCGGAATTCCTTAATCCACGGAACCGTGGCCAGCAGTGAGTGCAGAGCCGGGAGAGAATTCATGAGCGACATTCTGTGTAAAATACTTGTTGTTCGACAAAGTCGCAGATCCATTGAGAGCGCTCACGAGGAGCGGCTTGCGTCCGTGGCGCGTCATCCGTGGCGTTCCTCCTTAGAGCCGAGGCCAGGCGGTTGCACCGGGCCTTCCTGGTGCGGCGATCTCTTCGCTCGGCACACTAAGACGCCCTGTTTGTTGACCGGGGTGAGAGAAGTGCCTTTGGTGATCATGATTTCGAGTCTGGTGTCGATCCGTTTCGATTGGCAAGCTGCTGGCGCTGACGCCGCTTGAAACAGTTCCGGACGAGGTGCTGGCTGACTTTCGGCAGATCGAAGGTCATGAGCCCGCTCATGCGGAACAGCGCGATCATCGTGAGCAAGGTCGAACGAGGCGCGCGCAGATGTAACGGCTTTCGTAGCGCGGCCGAAAACGGCTCTTGAAGTGATACAGTCCCGCAAGGTCGAACACGAAATTCAGGTGCTTTTTGCCAAAGCACAGGCGCGGCGAGTCAGGGCGCTGTCGCCCGGCAGGCCTTGTTCGCAGCCCAGCCCGGGAATCAGGCACAGTGATACAGACTGAATCCCTTCCGCCTTCATGCGGAGCATGACTTCATGAAACAGGTGCGGCACGACGCCGCGGACCGCGTCCGGGCGATGGCGGTACATCTCGAACGACCAGCTGCGTCCCCCTTGCATCGGCAGAGCGATCACAAAGCCCTCGATCCGCGGCGGGGAGTCCTGCGAGTAGGCGACAAACAGCCGCCGGCGCCCCCATCCGGCCACCGCGAGCTGACCTTCCACAAGTTGGATCCCGCCGACTTGTGGTTTCGTCGCCAACAGCGCATCCGAAACGGCCCGCACCCGCCGGATCAACGAGGTCCACGATTCGTCGTCCATCTCCTCCCGCCGATGCTCGACGATCGTGACGCCCGCCCGGCGGCAGTAGTTGGTCTGGCGGCGGACCCATTCATAGGGCTTGCCGGACCACGTGCACTCCTGGAGGTCGACGATCGGTTCCTCGCCCCACTTGGTGACCTGATATCCGTGCTCGCGGAACAGGTCGATCTCGTTCTCCGGAATGTTATAAAACGACGTGAGCAGTCCGAACGAATCGGCCAACTCGTTGAATCCCCGCAACAATCGCGGCTTTTCTTCGTCGTCCGCCAGCAACCCGCCGAACACCTTCACATATTTGCCAAGCCGCCGATACGAAATCAGGCCCGCTCGGCCCTTCACCCGAAACCGCTTCCAGCCCTCCTCGGTTGCGAAATAGGAGTCATAAACCTGACCAGACTCGAACACCTGCTCCTCGGTCCGGAGCCATCGCGGCGAGATCGACGAAACGTCGAGTGATGGCAAAAGCTGCTGCTGCATAGAAGCCTGCGCAAATCCCCGAAAAGAGACAAGGCGGCTTCCTGCCTGCAAAACGACACGGCCCGTGTCTTCTCCACGACAAGCATCCAGATCAAGCGGATCTAGGAAGTCCGGACAATGTATAAACCGATACTTCCTAGATGGATTCTGACTCGACGCTGGCACACATGGTCGGCGCCAGAGTACACCGATCGGATCGGCGAATCAACGATTCTCCGTCTCCCGCAACGACTCGGAGCAGCCCCTGGCCTCACGTTTGTTACTGGGACGGTCCACGGCCGAACCGCAGGATAGTCGGTTCGGCCGCGACTTTCGCGGCGGACCTTGAAAAATGACGCAATAGTGAAGATCGTGAACGCGAAAGTCGAAACAGGCCGGAAAAGGAACGTGCAACAACTCGTTGCACGCGGCATCCAGGTCCGGTGAACCCGGCATATGGCTCGGATTAGCCGACCGACAGGTCCCCGCGCACTTCGTCCGGTTCCGAACGGCCACGAAATCGGAAGGGTAGCGATCGAATTCCAGAAACTCGTCGATTGCCGCATCGTGCCGTCTGAGGAACGCTTGTCGGGGCTCGTCGTTTGCGACTGCCGCGTTCGAGGTTCGCGCTGCGGTCCGTCAGAGCAGCAGATGCGAGACCCAGCGGCGCCACGAGTCGGGAGCGTGAGACTTTCGTTGATTCACCGATCTCGGATTTGCCGACGCCCAATTTGCAAACCGTGGCAAACAGCAGCAAATCGCGAGCGGCCGCGGACACGGTGTCCCCGACGAACCGGGAGGCGACGGTCAAGCGGCTGCGGAACTGACGCAGGCTGAGTGACCGTCAAAACGACAATTGGCGCATCCGGGCAGTCTCTATGCTCCCTTGAGGGTGCTGCTCTACGAGAACGAACACGGAAGGTCCTGCGTGGAATACGACAAGCCGCCTTCGCTCTTCGGGCAGTTCGGCAACGCGAAGGTAACGGACGTCGCCGCCATGCTCGATCGAAAAATGGAGCAGTTAGCGGCCAAGGCGATTCAATGAAGTCGGACTCCGGATCCGTGGACGTCGCACCGGCTAGGCACGCCGAGCCGCTCCTACACACAAGGGGCGCCGGCGACGATACCGACGTCCCTTGTGTGGTGAATTCTAACCGCCCTGGCGAAGTGATAGCATGGGTAACGGCTTGGCGGAGCCGGGATCGTTGGTTGGTGCTCGTGATTCAGAGTGGAGATATGACATGCCATTACTTCGGTTCGACTTGATCGAAGGACGAGATGAGAAGTCCATCAGGAAACTGCTCGATGCCGCGCACGAGGCGGTTCTCAAGTCCCTTGGCGTGCCCGTCAGAGATCGCTATCAGATTGTCCACCAGCATCCCGCCCACGAAATGATCGTCGAGGATACCGGGCTCGGGATCGAGAGAAGCAGGGATGTGGTGCTCATCACGGTCACCAGCGTGCAGAGGACCGACGCACAGAAGCAGGCCTTATACAAGGCCCTGGCCGAGGAACTGGAGCGGCAGTGCGGGATCGATCCCACAGATATCATGGTCTCGCTCGTCACGAACAGCAGGTCGGATTGGAGCTTTGGCTCAGGAGAGGCTCAGTTTCTGAGCGGCAAGCTGTAGCCGAGAAATCCCCGCCCATCGACACAGCCACGGATTTTGACGGCCTGTTTTCGCGTCGGGGTGGCCCGGATGACTGTTTGGTCGTCCAGGAGGCAAAGAACGCGTCCTTGGTCGCCAAAATCGAGTTGAGCCCCGGCTCTTCGACCCCAGAACGCGTCGACCGAAAGGCGGATTCCGGGCGTCCGGCGTCGGAGGTCAGCCGGCCGCCTCGGCCGCCTTCATGTCTTGGTCGACGCCAATCGCTGAAAGCGTCTCGGGTCGCACCCGTCGTGGAAGGAAATGGCCTGCTGCGGGAGTGGCAAACATCATTTCTTCTGACACAAACCGGGGCGAATTCGATTGCCGCTCAGCTCTAGCACGCGAGCTTACGGTCGAGAAGGAAAAGGACGTGGCGGGGACGAGCTGAGAAGCAGGTTGCCGCGATTTGAATTCCCGCCGCGGGGCGTCGCGCCCGATTCACGAATCGCGGTTGTCACTGACAACCGAAAGCACCGTCAAATGAGGCTTTTTGAGGCTTTCGAGATTTCAGAAGAGCTCGCGATAAGTCGTTGTGAGATGCGGATCTCCGCGAGAATTAGCACTGTTTGTAGAGTTGTCAAAGGGATCACTGCGCGGCGGACCGTCAGGACGCGCACGATGCGAACAGGGCGGGGCGCTGGCACGAGAGAAAAACGGACCGAAGCAAATCGGCGCGCGAATCCAGCACGACCTCTTGGCGTGTGAATCCGCTCGCCGATTTCATTCGATCCAAGTAGCGTCGCTTCGATTCAACCGTCAGGCGGACTTGGCACCTTGGGTGTGCGCGCCGTGTCGGCCGCGGGTCTGGTGAAGCTGCGCAACGTCGAACGGCTTACCTTTCAGCGTTGCAAACTTCTCCTGCTGCGTCTTCGTCAGAACGTCGGTCGATTTTGCAAGTTCCTCCTGGCGAAGTTCATGCATCTTGGTCATGCGTTCCCCCGAATTTCGCTGGCCGCCCTCCGACCTGAGCTGCGCGAATTTTTCCGAATACGCATGTCGCACCGTGGCGAGCTGGTCTTGTTGGGCCTTCGTCAGACCGAGGTCCCGCGCGACTTCGGCATCCTGGAAGGCCCGAGTGCCGGCCACCTGGATGGCAATCTCGCGCAGCCGGGTTTGCTGATGCGTGTCAAGAATCCCGGCAAGCTTCGAGCGGAACTTTTCGTTCACGTTTTTTGAAATGCCGGCAAACTTGGATCGCATCTCGGTGTACCGATTTTGGCGATCTTCCGACGACAGATTTCGCTGTCCTCTGGATCCCCCGCCTGCCGCCTGCATTTGCTGCGACCATTCTTCGCGGGCTTCGGCGACGAGCGCGTTCACCTTGGCGGTCTGCTCCGGTTTTAGAGCGAGTTCTTTCTGAACGGCATCGTATCCCAGGACAAAGACCGGGGCGACACCTTGCGCCATCCCCAGGCTTCTCGTGCGATGGTGGTGTTCCTGAGCCTGGGAGTATGGAACATTCATCGCTGCGATCAAAAGAGCAGCAATTGGCACGCAACGAACCGCAATTCTTACGACCACGACAATCTCCTCAAAGGTTGTGTTGAACTGGCTCCGTCAATGCGGATCAGTCGAACGACCGCCGGAACTGGAAGCCAAACGTCGACCCGTCCCTTTGCGGCGATCGCATCATTCTGCAGAATTCTAGAGCGACAACGAAACGGACCATTAAGAGCAGCTTAAATCCACTTCGGCGACGCGAGGTTCCGATCTCCCGTGCAGGGCGTAGCGCAAACGCTTTCGGGACGAGGGGAAAAACAGAGAAACTTTCATGTGGCATCGATCGCAGCCATTGAGACTGACCAGGGAATTGCATAAGCTGGTTTTGATCTGACCCGCCTCGAACGCCAACCGTCCCATTCCGCCGGACTGTCGATTGGACGCCGCGTTGTTTGGACCTCAGCATCCCGCCGTCGACCGCCGCACACTCCTTCAAGCGGGCTCCATCGGCCTCTTGGGGCTCGGGATGAACCATCTTGAGCCGTTGCGGCTGGCGGCGGCGGGCACGCCGCCTTCGCCCACCGCGCAGACGTGTCATCTACATCTTTCTGTCGGGCGGGCTCTCGCAGCACGACAGTTTCGACATGAAGCCCGCGCGCGCCGGACAACATCCGCGGCGAATTCCGGCCGATCGACACGAACACGCCGGGAATCCAGATCTGCGAACATCTGCCGCGATTGGCACAGCGCAGCCATCTGTGGGCTTTGTGCCGATCGTTGACGCATCAGTTCCAACGATCACTCGGCCGGTCATCACATCATGCTGACCGGCCGGTCCGATCTTCCCAAAGGATTCCGTGCCGCTCGGCCCGCAACCGGGCGACTGGCCCTCGATTGCATCGGTGGCGGGCGCGGTGCTGCCATCGCGGAACAATCTTCCCCCCGCGGCAGTCCTTCCCGATCGACTGATCCACTCCTCGCGGCGGATCATTCCGGGGCAGTTTGCCGGGATCATGGGGCCGCGGCATGATCCGTGGTTCATCGAGGCCGCTCCGTTCAGCTCGACCAGTTGCGGCGCTTTTCCGGAATATGAATTCGACCACCAAGATCGGCCCAACCTTCAGCGACGCACGCGATTCGAGGCTCCGTCGCTTTCGCTGCTCGCACGGGCTGACTCTGTCGCGATTGGCAAGCCGCACGCGTCTTCTGCGAGATTCTCGACCGGCAGCGGTCCGATCTCGAATGCTGTGCCGAGATCGGAACAATTCGACCGCTATCGGCAGGGGGCGATTTCGCTGCTGACCGACCGGCGAATCCGAGACGCCATCGACATCCACCGGGCTCCGGCCGCCGAGCAGGAACAGTACGGCAAGAACTCGTTCGGCTGGTCGTTATTGATGGCCCGCCGCCTCGTGGAGGCCGGCGTCTCGTCTTGTGCAGGTGCATCTCGGCAACGACGAGACGTGGGACACGCACGGCGAGGCGTTTCCTCACCTGCGCGACAAGCTCTTTCCGCCAACCGATCGTGCCGTCTCGGCCCTGCTCGACGATTTGCACGAACGGGGCCTGTTGGAATCGACGTTGATCGTCATGGCCGGCGAGTTCGGCCGCACTCCGAAGATCAGCCATCTGCCGCAGTTCTATAAGCTGCCGGGACGCGATCATTGGGGGGCCGTGCAGACGGTCTTTTTTGCCGGCGGAGGCGTTCGAGGCGGAAACGCCGTTGGGTCGTCCGACAAAATCGGTGCATTTCCGGCCTCAAATCCCAAGACGCCGGAAAACCTCGGCAGCGACCATTTACCAGGCGCTCGGGTCTGCCCGAAACGGTTGCGTGGAACGACCAGAGCGGCCGCCCGCATCAGGTCTACAACGGACCGCCGATCTCGGAACTGTTTTGATTGCAACCGGCGACCGAGCGGCAGACCTTCAAAACGTCCGAGAGGCCAGCAAGGCGGGGCGTTGGCACGATAGAAAACCAATCGGCAGCCGCGTTTGACCGTGCTGCGCAAGGTCGGCCAACGCTTCGCCCAGCACCGTCGCGAACTTGAAGCCGTGGCCCGAAAGGCCGGCGGCGAAGGCGACTTGTGGGTATTCCGGATGCCGGTCGACCACGAAATGGCCGTCCGGGCTCAGGGTATACAAGCACGTCGCGAAGTGCAGCGGGTCTCGGGTGACGCCGGGCAGATACTTGGCGAGGAACTGTTCGACCCGGATCGTCTCGCCCGGATCGGGATTGCCATCGACCCGCAGCGGATCGGATACCGGCAAGCCCCCCGTGTGCTCGGCGGCCTTCAGCCCGTAGTCGTCGATGCAAGGAAAACCGTAAAAACTCCCCACGTCCGTCTCGTACAGAAAGCCCGGAAAGCCGACGGTCGGCGAATAGAGCTGCTCGGCGCGGAATACCAGTAGAGCGATTTGCGGACGACTTCAAACCGGATCCCGAGATCCGCCAGGAGCGTCCCCGCCCACGCGCCGGCAGAGACGATCAGGCTCGTCGCGCGGTACGTGCCGCGGTCGGTCTCGACGAGCACGCCGCTGCCATCGGCCTTCCACGCGCGGACGCTTTCACCGATCTGCACCACGGCTCCCTGCTCGACCGCCTGACGGGCGGCTTCCCGCACGCAGTCTTCCACGTCGAGATAACCCGCCTGCCGCTCGAACACGGCAACCAGCGGCGGGGGAACGCGCAAACCGGAAAACCGTGCCGCGATCTGTTCTTCGGAAAGCTCTTCGACGTCAAGTCCGTGCCGGCGGGCGCTGGCCAAAACGCCGGGCACCACGGTGCCGTCGGGACGGCCCGCCTGGAGCACGCCGACCGGGTGATAGAGCGTCTTGCCGGCACGTGCCGAAAGGTCGGCCCACAGCTCGTAGGCCCGCTTGAGAAGAGGAACGTAGTCGGGATGTTCAAAATAGGCCTGGCGAATGAGGCGGGTGCGACCGTGCGAGCTGCCCCGGTCGTGACCCGGTGGAAACCGGTCCAGTCCCAGGACGCGGAGCCCGCGCCGCGCCAGCTGGTCGAGGGCCGCGCTCCCGACGCCGCCGACTCCCAGCACGATGACGTCGAACGTGGGAATTGTCATGCGGTCCCAACTTCGCCTATTCGTCGTCGCGGTTTGGGTGGCACGGGCGGCTTGTCGCGAGTGTATTCCTGCGCTCCCTGCAAGCTGCACGGGCAGCAAGCCGCCAGTGCCGCCTTACGGTTAACCATCGCAGCTCAGGACAGCCCCGGCTCACCCTTCGGATCGACCCTGTTTCAACGCCTGATGCGCGAATCCCATTATGCACGGGCCTCGCGATTCGTGCACGACCAGTGGTACAACGGTTGTACCAAAATCGCCGGCAACGGCGCGTGGTGGGGCAAGAGGGGCGGACGTGGCGTTCGCCGCGGTCTGCTGGTCGCCGAACCTGCGCAGAGGCCGCTTCAGAGTTCTTGGGGTTCGCCTCCCTTTTTTAATGCCCCAAAAAACCCCAAAAAACTCCCAAAAACGGGCTGACCAACGGCACCATCAACATGATTTAGGGGCTACGACTGGGCTCTCGAGGTCGGCGCACTTTCGATCGAGGGCAAAGTGCTCCACACCTGGCCGGTCGACTGGAAACTTGTGGGATTGCTGCCCGGCGATCCCCCGCGCACGTGGCAAACGTCCGTCGAACTTGGAACGCTCGCGGCCAGCGCGCGCGTCGTCGCGGTGCGGCGTGGTGAATCCTTTGTCCAACGGGAAGCCCCTGCGCTTCGCGAATGCCGACCAAGATCGCCATGCTGCCGGTTGGTTAAGCGTCGGAAAACTAACCCGTGATCCCTGAACGGCGCGTCGCCGATCACGCTCGGCCGCGCAGGGCGGCATGCTACGCTATGTGGGGTTCGGTTCATTCCCTATCCGTGAGAAAGATTCCCAGATGACCAAAATCCCCCCGAAGCCACCTTCCGTTTCGCCCCGTTCGCGCCGATCGTTCCTAACCGCCACCGGTTCTCTCGCGATGGGCCTTACCATCGTGCCGCGGCATGTGCTGGGGGGCGCGGGTTTTCTGGCCCCCAGCGAGCGCGTGAACCTGGCGGGCATCGGCGCGGGGGGAATGGGTGGCGGCGACATCGCCACGCACGCCCGCAACGGCGCCAACGTCGTCGCCCTGTGCGACGTCGACGACCAGCGTGCCGCCGGCTCGTATCGGGCCTTTCCCAAGGCGCGGCGCTACAAGGATTTTCGCGTCATGCTCGACAAGGAGGCGAACCACATCGACGCCGTGACCGTCGGCACGCCCGACCACATTCACGCCGTGGCCGCGATGGCCGCGATCCGCGCGGGTAAGCACGTGTATTGCCAGAAGCCGCTCACGCACACGCTGCACGAGTGCCGCGCGCTGACCAAGGCCGCCCACGAGGCGGGCGTCGCGACTCAAATGGGCAATCAGGGGCACGCCACCGAAGGCGCCCGGCTCACCAACGAGTGGATCCAAGCGGGCCTCATTGGCGAGGTGCGCGAAGTCCATGTCTGGACCGATCGAGCCGGATTGTTATGGAAGCAAGGCATCGGCCGGCCCAAGGAAACCCCGCCGGTGCCCTCGACGCTGGACTGGAATTTATGGTTGGGGCCGATCCAAGAGCGTCCCTATCACCCCGCCTATGCGCCGCACAATTGGCGCGGCTGGCGCGATTTCGGCACCGGAGCCATGGGAGACATGGGCTGCCACATTATCGACCATCCGGTCTGGGCGCTCGAATTCGGCCGCGCCGACGGCCATCGAAGCCACGTCGACGCTCGACGGGTCGATCATCGACGGCAAGCCGAATTTCGAGACGTACCCCATCGCCTCGACCATCACCTACGAGTTTCCCGCCCGAGGCCGACTGCCGGCCGTGACGATGACCTGGTACGAAGGCGGACTGATGCCGCCGACGCCCGCACAAATGCCTTCCGGCGGTCGATTGCCGAGCAACGGCGTGTTGTATGTCGGCAGCAAGGGAAAGATGTATCACTCATCGCACGGCGGCATGCCCGAGCTGTTGCCCGTCAGGCTGATGGAGGAAGCGAAGAGAGTTCCCAAGTCCATGCCGCGCTCGCCGGGCCACTACGAAGAGTGGATCGCCGCCTGCAAGGGAGGGCCGCGGCCCATGTCCAATTTCGACTATTCCGGTCCCCTGACCGAGATCGCGCTGACCGGCGTGTTGGCCCTGCGGGCACCGGGCAACCGACTCGAATGGGACAGCGCGAAGCTGAAAGTGACAAATGCTCCGGAGCTGAATCCATACGTCCACGTCGAATACCGCAAAGGGTGGACGCTGTGACTTGTTCGACAAGACGATGGCCAGGACTGTCCGTCCCCGCGGCCGGCGATCCAATTTTCGTTCGCGCCTACCGACGGGCTTGTTCACCGAATGGGCAAACGGCAGCGTGGGGTCGCCGAAGAACATGAACTTCATTCCCTGAAAGAAAATCGACGGTGGATGCCAGTCGTTGTTGGGGACCAGTTTGGCCAGTTTCTCCTTGTCGTAGTAGTAACGCACGGCGCTGGCCCAGCAGTCGCCCACCAGCGGCTGCTCGGACCGCTGCATGGCCGCCAGAAAACCCGCCGCGAGCGTGATGGCGCAGGGCTGGGCTCCCGCAAATATCCGACTTTCATCGCGTCACCGAAGTGCTCGCAGCACGAGTGGTCCGTCACACCTTACTTTTCGGGTGCCATGCCCACGGCTTTGCGTGGGCATGCGAATCCAGTTGGCGTGCCGAGGCATGCCCACGCAAAGCCGTGGGCATGGCACCCAACCCGAATTCCTGAAGTTGACAAAGCACGATTGCGCCATCCAACGGTAATTGGCAGCCTCAACAGCGAGTTTCGCGGCCCAAAAGCCCCAGTCTTACCTGCCAGTTCGAAGTGCTCGCAGCACTAGGCCCGGCTACCGGCGCGCCGATATGAGGGGAACTCGACCAGGACCTTTAATGCCCCGTCTTTGCGGTCGCGGAACGTCTCGAACGCGGTCTGGATCTCGTCCAGCCGGTAGCGATGCGTGATCACCTGCGACACGTCGATGCGTCCCTCGCCGATCCAACGCATCGCCAGCGGGAAGTCGCGCCGGAAATCCGGGTCGACGCTCGTGTGCACGGTGATGTTCTTATAGAACAGGTCCCTCCAGCGGACGCGATCGAGATGCTCCGGCGGAACGCCGAAGTAGAGGATCCGGCCGCCGCGCTGGCACAGGTCGATGCACAAGTTGAGGGCCTGATCGTGATGGCCGACAGCTTCGATGACGATTTCCGCCATCTGCCCTTCGGTGATCCGGGCGACGGCCGCGGCCGGATCCTCGCGCTCGTTGCAGATGGTCGCTGTCGCTCCCATCCGCCGGCTGTTTTTCAGGCGGGACTCCAGCGGGTCGACCGCGATGATTTCGCGCGCCCGAAGTTGCGCAACACCGCGACAAACAATTGCCCCATCGGGCCTTGCCCGACGATCGCCACGTCCTTGTCGAGCACCGTCGGCAACTTTTTCAAGGCGTAAATCGCCGTCCCCAGCGGCTGGGCCAACAGGGCGCATTCCTCCGGCACGCGCGTGTCGAGAGGGATTGCCCGTTCCTCGCTGATCGCAAACCGCTCGAAGAAACCCTGCTGATTGTGGGGGACGCACAGCACCCGGTCGCCCGGCTTGAACCGCATGCCGTCCGTCGCGACCACCGTGCCGATCATTTCGTGCAGCGAATGCCCCAGCTTCGGATCGGGTTGTTCCTCGGTGCGGAGAAAAAACGGAAGGTCCGAGCCGCACAGGCACGTCAGCTCCGGCTGAAACAGGATCTGCTTCATCCCGTTTCCGGCGGGGACGAGCGAAGGCTCCGGAATGTCGACGATCTCAATGCGGCTGGGCGCCGTGATCTGGGCGGCAAACAACGGCAACGGCTCCTGATGAGTGAGAACGAACTTTTCAAAACAACCGGGGCGTTCGGCCCGCAAGCGACGCATCCGCCGAAGTTTGAACGCGCCCGTCATTCTACCTCATCCCGGCAACTTATTCGTGCCGCCCGCGGTGGTAGCAAGGAGTGAGATAGCCTTTAAGCGATTGATTGCCGATAGCCTATAAGCTATCATTGCCTGATGTGGCAGGTTGCGACGACCGACGACTTTGACGAGTGGTTTGCCGACCTGAGCGACGATGCCCAGACGGAATTCATCGCAAAGGTGGAACTTCTCAAGCTTCTGGGGCCGACGCTTGGACGCCCGCCCGCTGACACGCTGAATGGCTCGAACCACGCGAACAGGAAGGAGCTTCGCGCCGACACGGCGAAGCAAGTCCTGCGGGTCGCCTTCGCGTTTGATCCGGAGCGGGTGGCGATCTTGCTGGTCGCCGGCAATAAAGCCGGCATCGGGCAAAAGCGATTCTACAAGAAGTTGATCGCCAAAGCGGACGAGTTGTTCAATGCCCATCTGGCGAAGCGGAAAGCGAAACAAAAATCGAAGGGAAAGTGATATGGCAAAATCATTCGACGACCTGGTCAAACGGACGACCAAGAAGAAGACGCGGGCGAAGGCCGCTCGTCGCGCTCAGGAATTGCTCGGCGAGCTGCTGTTGAGCGAGCTGCGGCGGTCGGCCGGCAAGAGCCAACGGCAGGTTGCGGACGTCCTGGGCATTAAGCAACCGAGTCTGTCAAAGCTGGAAAAGCAGTCGGACATGCAGGTTTCAACCCTGCGAAAGATCGTAAAAGCCCTCGGCGGTGAGCTCGAAGTTTTAGCGAGATTCCCGAAGGGAACGGTCAAGATTGACCAGTTCGATCCACCGCGTCGGGGGGCCAAGCGTGGCGGGTCTGAGGAACTGCAACTCGTTTAACACCTCGCAGCCGTGCCTCTTCGGGGGCCGGAGCAGCAACGCCGGGAGCTTGGGTCCCATCAGGTTTGGCGCGTGTCTTTCGGCATTCAGTGGAATCGATCAACGCTGAGCCGCCGCCGCAAAAAACCCTCGACGTTCGCTCGACCTTCTGCCAAAATGGGGTTAACCGTCCTAAGAGAGAGCAGGCTTCCATGACTCTGCGCGAACACGTTCTCCAGCAAGCCTTAGCATTGCCGCCTCGCGATCAGGCATACGTCGCCCATGCGCTCGAAAATCATCTGATCGCCAATCTTCCCCCCGAGACCGATGAAGAAACGGGAGTCAGCGGTGACGCTTTGCTGGCAGAACTCCGCCGGCGCTCGGCGGCATACCGTGCCGGTACGACGACCGCCCGTGATGCGGCCGACGTCATGGCTGATCTCCGGCAACGCCAAGCCCAAGAGTCGACGAAGTGAAACTGCGGCTGCTGGCCGAAGCCGAAGCGGAAATCGAATCGGCCCGACGCTACCTCAATCGGCAGGCGCCCGAACTCGGCACCCGGTTCCTGGATGACCTTGACCTGACGCTGCTGGACATTTTGGAGCGCCCAGCAAGCTTTTCGAAGGTGGAAACTCTGCCCGATGACGAACCGTACCAGCGAGCGCCTGCTCAGCACCTTTCGCTATGCGCTGATCTTTGAGCTTCTCGCCGACGAGATCCTGATTGTCGCAGTCGCTCATACCAGCCGTCGGCCCAACTACTGGCTCAACCGGCGAAAGTAAATCCAAGAGCGGCGGTTTGGACCGCTTAAGGCGCCGGTTGCCTCGATGAAGCTGCAACTCGACTCCCCGGGCCGGTCCCACGACGTTCGCGTGCGATTCGAAGTACCATACGCCGCATGCCCTCCCTGGCCGGGTCGGCACGCTGGCGATTTCGCTGTCACTCTTCGTTTTGGTGATCCGCAAGCCTTGGCCGCCCGCTGCGGCTGCCGACGACGACCAATCCGCAAGTCCGCGCAGGCCGTAGCTCGGCTCAGGACAGATACCGTCCTGCAAAACCGTCGATGTTGATCCCGACGCGGCCGGGGAGGTGCTTGCGGGCCACGATTGCCATACGGTCTCGATAGGACAGGTCGAGCGAGCCGGGGTCGATTTGCCGCATGGCGGCAGGCAGCGGCGTGCGCGCGGTGCGGCCGCCGTCAAATGATCCGTCGCCTTGGATGAAGTGATCGAGCACGACGGCGTCTGCCACGTCGGCGATGCGGGCGAAAAAACGGTCGGGGTCTGCGATCGGCAAAAGCGGGGCGACGGTCACGACTGTGCGCAGGCCGGACTCTTTTAGCCGGGCGCAGGTCGCCAGGCGTTTCTCGACCGGGCTGGCGTGTGGCGGCAATCCTTCCATCTGCTCGCGGTCGGTTTCGATCGAGACGTGAATTCGCAGGTCGCAGCGTCGGGACAGCTCGCGGCAAACGTCGATGTCCTGCGACACGAGGTGCGTGTGGGTCTGCAGGATCAGGCGGTCCGGGGGCCGTTGGCACAGGACCTCCAGGAGCGATCGCGTGATGCGGAAGCGGCGTTCTTGGGGGACGTAGGGGTCCGTTGAACTGGAGCAGAAGATCGAGAACAGGCCGTCGCGTCCGTCGCCGCTCGAGGCCTTCTGTCGCGCCCAGCGGGCTTCTGAGTCGTAGTTTGCCAAATAGGACTCGGCCGCGTTGGTGCGGGCCTCGAGAAAGCTTCCCCAGCGGCGGCCGCGGAGCAGATGGCCGTTGTGCTGGACGTAACATGCCACGCCGCACAAGGAGTTTCCGAACGCGCAGCCGCAGTAGGGCTGCAGCGAGTGCGACGTCACGGTCCGCAGAAATCCGCTCGTCCGCGTGAGGATGTTTTGGATGGTCGTTTCGGTGACTGTCAGCGACATGCGGAAGAGCTCGAAATCCCGGGGTGAAATGTGATGTAGTCGAATCGTACGCAAGCTGCACCGGCAGGCACAGCTTGCCCAACGACTCTTGTTCTTCAGCCCCAACCGGGGCGTGATCCTAAAGCCCAGGTCGCAGCGCAGCGAAGGCCTGGGATCTGAGCACCAATCCGGATTGACCGGAAGCCCCAATCGGGGCGAAACAATCTGACACCGGGCCGCCGCGAAACCGATCCCACCGTGACGCGAGAACCTGATCACGCCCTTTTAGGGCTTTTTCCCGTTCGTATCGTCTTCAACCCGGGGCTGCGCAGGCTGCGCCCTGGGCTTTAGAATCCGTCCCTTTCAGGGCCTTGATACGATGCGCACACGCTTACCGAGTCGACTCGGCCGCCTTTTCAGCGAAATCGTTGAGCACGTCAGGCACAGCCTGCCCTGCGACTACTTCCCTCTGCACGCTCAATTCACAGCGCGGTTTTCGGAGACAACCACATTATCCGTCTGCGTCTGGCCGCCGGCCAGTTTGATCTGGCGTTTGTGCAACACTTCCTCTCGTCCGTTGGAAATCACGAGTTCGTTGACCCTCCGCTTCGGATCCACGTCCGTGCGGGGCTTGGCGCACATGCGCATTACGAAGGCGCGCGGCCTAGCCGATTTCGGAAGCCACAGGGCGGGGGCGTCCCGCAATCGGACATCCGCACTGCGATGGCGCACCCGCCCGACGATGCGGCCCGCACGGGGCGGCTCTTTGTCGTGCACGCGGGCTCGGGGTCCACTCCTTGGGGACCACCTTGTCCTTCCTGTACCGGTCTCCTAAATTAATTGTAGCGCTCATGTCAATACCCGGAATCCGGGTCGGTCGGTTGTGTTTCCCCGTTGAGCACGACCGCTCAGGCAGTCCCGGTGATCCGCCTGTGATCGGTCGTGTTCCACGCGCTGCCACGGAGTGCACTGGCTGACAAGCGGCCCAGCGACACGCGTGCGGGACGATTGCTGCCAAGATGGCGTCAAAGCCCTGCAGAGTTTTTTGGGGTGTGTTTACCCCTTTTTTTACACCCCAAAATACCCCAAAAAACTCCCGAGACATTCGGAACCAAAAGGCAACGATCGACACTGTTGGACTGACCACGAGGACGTTGGATTAAAAGCGAGAAAGCCGGCGGATGGCGTTTTTCAGGCGGATGCTGGAATGGTATCTCGGCCTTCCGGGAGCCCACGCGGGACAACGGACCGATTGGCGGTTTGAGTTTCAGTCGTATCGCGGCGGATGGGTTTCGGCCGGGATCCTGCTCTTGGCTTGCGCGGCTGCCGCTTACCTCATTGCCATTTATTGGCGGGATGCTGCCGGCGTGTCCCGGCGGATGCGCGCCCTGTTGACGGCCCTGCGGCTGGCGGTCGTCGGCCTGGCGGCCCTGTGTTTATTCCAGGTGACGCTCTCGGTCGGACGAATCGGATTGCCTGTCATCGCGATTTTGATCGACAATTCGGCCAGCATGGGGCTCGATGACCGCTATCCCGACGAGCAGACCAACGAGCTGGCCGACCGGCTCATCCGTGAGTCGGGCGTGGCCGCCAAGACCCGGCTCGGACTGGCCCAGGCCCTTCTGACGCGAAATGACGGCCAATTCCTGCGCCAGTTGCTGAGGCACCATACGTTGCGATTGTATCGCTTCTCGGAAGGGGCCGTCCGAATGGGGTCGCGCGATTTCGCCGGTCCCGACGACATCCCGGAAATGACGCAGAAAATCCGCGAGCTGAAGGCCGAGGGGAGCCAGACCCGTCCCGGTCCGGCGGTCCGCAAGGTCCTCGAGGATTTCCGCGGAAGTCCTCCGGCCGCAATTGTCCTGTTTTCGGACGGTGTTTCGAGCACGGGGGACGCGGACCGGCTCTCGCCCGCCGCCGAGGCGGCTGCGGCCAGCTTTGTTCCGATCGACACGGTCGGCCTGGGAAGCGAACAACCGACCAAGGACATTCAGCTGTATGACGTCACGGCCGAGGATTTGGCCTTCGTCGGCGATCCGTACGCGGTCTCCGGCAAGATCAGGGCCGACGGTTTCGCCGGCCGTCCGGTCGCCGTGCGGCTGGTGGAACGCGACTCCGGGCGGTTGCTGGCCGGGACCACCGTGAACCTGGGCGCCGCGAACGCGGCCCGTTTCCTTTGATCTGTCGTACGTGCCGACCGCGGCCGGCGAGATGGACGTGGCCATCGAAGTCCCGCCCCTGCCGGATGAATCGAACCATGAGAATAACCGCGAGACTCGGCATGTCAGCGTGCGGAAGGAGAAGATTCGGGTCCTGCTGGCCGACTCCTCTCCGCGGTGGGAGTTCCGGTATCTCAAGACGCTGTTCGAGCGTGATCCGACCGTCAGCCTCAAGACCGTATTGCAGGAGGCCGACGTCGAATACGCGTCAGAGGATAAAACGGCGATCGCCCACTTTCCGCTTAATCGAGACGACCTTTTCGCCTACGACGTGCTGATTCTGGGCGACCTCAATCCGGCCCTCCTGGGGACGTCGACGATGGAGCTCGTGCGGGACTTCGTCCGCGATTCGGGGGGGGGCGTACTGATGATCGCCGGCTCCAGTTTCAACCCGCTCGCCTATCGCGGCACCCCGTTGGAGGCCCTAATCCCGCTGGATCTCTCTGAGGTGCAGTCGTTGCCCGAGCAAACCATCGCGGAACAGGGTTTTCGGCCCGACTTGACGATCGACGGATTGCGGGGCACGGGCATCTTTCGGATGGCCGATACCGAGACGGCGACACTTGAGGTTTGGAGCACGCTGCCGGAGCTGCACTGGCTCTTCGGAAGCGCGCCGGCCAAACCGGGCGCTCGGCTGTTTGCGGTCTGGCATCGAGGAGGCTCGGCGTCCAACGACGTGCCCGTCGTGGCCATGCAGTCGGTCGGGGCGGGAAAGGTCCTGTTTCACGCGACCGACGAGTTCTGGCGCTGGCGATTTCGGGCCGGCGACCAGGTATTTTGGTCCATTTTGGAGCCGGGCCGTCCGCTATCTGAGCCGCTCGCGACTTTTGGGCCGCGATCGGTCGGCCGAGCTGACGTCCGACCGCCTGGTGTACGCCCAGGGCGAATCGCCCACATTGCGAGTGCGTTTTTTTGATGAGCGCTTCGTACCTGCGGCGACGGGGCAGGTCAGGGTCACGTTGGAACGCCGCAATGGAGAGCGGCGGACTGTCGCTCTGGCAAAAGCGGCCGGTCAGGCGACTGTCTTTGAGGGACAAGCCGCCTCGTTGCCGCTCGGGACCTTTCATGCGTGGATCACCGATCCCTCGTTTCGAGAAGCGCCGCCGGCGACCGACTTCCGAGTGGAAGCCGCGTCGGAGGAATTGATCAAACGCAATCTCGACCGCCGCGAGTTGGAGCAGGCAGCGACAATCAGCCACGGTGTCTTTTGCACGTTGGACGAGGCGGCCAACCTTCCGGCCCAGATTCCGCCGGGACACCCGGTTCCACTCAGTTCCCGCGAACGGCTTCCGTTGTGGGACCGGTGGGAAGTCCTGGTCCTGTTTGCCGCGTTGTTGACCGGGGAATGGATTTTGCGGAAGCGTGCCGCGACTGGTATGATTGCCCCGGAGAGAGACTGTATGCCGACGCCCGCGGCGCTCGTTCAACGGATTCCGCCTCGTCCGCACGCGAGCGCGACTGGCCATCTGCCGCGGGGGGCCGCTTGGCTCGTTGCCCTCGTCGGCGGGTTGCTGGTGTTGGCCGGGCTTCTTGACCGGACGATCCATATCGACGATCCGGCGGTCCGATTGGGTCTGTTGGTGGGAATCATCGCCGGCGGTGCCGTTGCTGCCTGGCGGCTTGTCCTGGCTCCGCTCATTTTTCCGCTGTCGGACCTCGCCCTGGCACTGCGGATCGAGGAGCGGTTTCCAGGTTTTGACGAGAGGCTGGCCAGCTCGCTTCAGTTTCTGGAAAGCGGCCGCAATGCGGTCCTCGGATCGCCCGACCTGCAGGACCGTGTGATTGCCGAAGCTCTCCAGCGGTCGGAGCGGATCGACTTTCGCGACGTGGTGCGTTTATCGCCCATTATCCCTGGTGCCCTCGCGGCGGCGTGCACCGCGCTTCTGGCCGCGGGACTTGCCTGTTACGCCGCCCGGCGACGCGGCTGTCGCCTTTCGGCGGTTGTTCGTGCCGTACTCGGCCCCCGCCTGGCCGCGGACCGTCAACTTGCGGATGTTGACGGTCGATTTCCAACCCATCGAGCCGCGGACCGACTCACCGCTCAAAGTCGTCCGCGGCCGGAAACTGGAGCTTTTGGTTGAAGACCGCCACGGCCGCCTGCCGGACGACGTGATCCTGGAATATCGTCTCCCGGACGAGCCAGCGATCCGCGAGACGCTGCGGCATGCCTCGCTCCGCGATCGGGCGGGAACTGTTCACGACGTTTGCCTCGTGAGCCTGCCTGCCGATCGCGGACCGGTCTCGGTTTCGCGCCCTGGGGGGCGACGATGAAACGATGCCCGAGTTCGAAATGCGCGTCGTCCTGCCGCCGGTGTTGGAATCCCTCAAGTTGACGGCCACGCCGCCGCGCTACACCGCGCGACCCGTCGTAGCGCTCCCTCCCGGAGAGGGTCGCATCCGCGGCGTGGTGGGGACGCAGGTCTCGTTCGAGGCCCGTTCGAGCAAACCCTTGGCGTCGGCGGCCGTCGCGATCAAAGGCAAGGCCGCCGGGACGACGACCGTCCTGCCGGACCGTCGGGCATTTCGGGGGACGTTCGTTCTGGCGGAGCCGGGCGCGTATGCCTACACGTTTCAACTCAAGGATTCCGAAGGCATCGAGAACGCGGATTCCCCGCGGTACGAAATCGAGGCCACCGCGGACCTGGTTCCGGAAGTGACGATCGACGTTCCAGCCGCCGACGCGACGGTCACGGCCGACGCCCAGGTCCCTGTGACGGTGAGCGCCAAGGACGACTGGGGTCTCCGCGAGCTGCGGCTGCGATTCCATGTCGGCGACAATGTCGAAGCCCACGCGACGACTTTGCCCCTGGCGAGCGAATTGCCTCGAATCGAGCACCATCGTGTCTCCATCGTCTGGCCGATCGCCGGGTTGGGTGTCAGCGAGGGAATGCGAATCCTGTTTCACGCGGAGGCGGCGGACTGGTTCGATCTCGGGCCGCCCCACGTCGGCAAAAGCCCACAACGGATCCTGACGGTCGTTTCCGCGAAGCAGAAGGAGGCCGAGATCGTGTCGCGACAGGCCGACCTGCTGCGGCTCCTCGAACGGGCCGAACAGGACCAAACACAAACGCGCGATCAGACCAACGACCTCGCCGTCCAGCTCGACAAGGCGGGACGGCTGAGGCCCTCCGACCTCGACGTCTTGAAGCGGGTCCAGGCCGATCAGCGCCGCGTGAATGGGGTTCTGGCCAGCCCGGAAGACGGGGCCGCCACCGCGGTTCGCGGCTTGCTCGACGAGTTGCGGCAGAACCACATCGCCAGCTCGGAGACACGCCAAAGGCTCGAACGTTTCGACCGGGAACTATCAGAACTGGGCCAGTCCCACCTGGCGGCAGTCGACAATCATCTCACGCGGGTCGTCAAAATGGCCGAGCTGCCAAATCCGGCCCGGGAAGGTGCGACTCGAGCGGAGCAATCGAAATCGCTCAAAGCGGCCCGCCGGGAACAGGCGATCGTGCTCGAGTCCCTGCGCGTCATGCTGGGAGACCTGGCACAGTGGCGGGATGGGCAGGGGGTTCACGAGGCATTGCGCGAGCTGGTCGAAGCCCAAGAGAAACTGAACGGCGAGACGGCCGACCTCTCTCGTGTCACCTTGGCGAAGCCCCTCTCCGAGTTGGCGAAGCAGGAGCAGGCCGATCTCGCCCGCCTGGCCGAACGCCAGTCGCAGCTTGCCGAGCAAGTCGAGCGGATCGGGCAGCGGCTGCGCGAAGCGGCGCACGGCCTGCAAGCGTCGAACCGCGACGCGGCCCAGGATGCGGCGGCGACCCTGAAGTCGCTCCAGCGGAGCGATCCGCAATCGCGGATGCGCGAGATCGGCGGCCAGTTGGCCCAAAACAACGTCGGCCAGGCAATGGCCCGGCAACACCAATTGCTGGACGAGCTTCGAAAGCTTGACCGCACATTTTCTCAGCGGCCCGAAAACGATCTGCAGTCGCTTGTCGGCCGGATGGCCGAAGCCGGACACAGGATCGAGGCGCTCCGCAAAGAACAGGAAAGCCTCCGCAAGCGGACAGAGCAGCTTGCCAAGCGAAATGCCTCGAAAAACGGCGAGACGGAGCTGGAAGTCCTGCGAAAGGAGCAGAATCGCCTCGAGGAGGCCGCCGATGAGACGGCTCGCGAGCTGCGGCGACTCGGCGGAAGTCGCCGACCGAAAGCCTGCGCCAAGCCGGCTCGCACATGTCGCAGGCGGAGGAACATCTCCAACACGGTCGCTCGGCCTCCGCCGGTGCTCACCAGAAGGAAGCGATCGACGAGCTGGACCGTGCGACCGCCGCGCTGGGCCAATCGAAAAGGCGGGCCGCACAGCAGTTGGCCCAACAGGCCCTGGTGCGCGTGGCCGACGAACTGATGGGGTTGGCCGCCCGTCAAAAAACGGTGGTCGACGAGACAAAGCGGCTCGACTCGGAGCGCGTCCAGACGGCTCGCTGGACCCGTGGCCAGCGCCGCAGCTTGCAGTCTGTCGCGGGGATCGAGCGTCAACTGCGCGACGAGACCGCGCGGATTGCCGACCGCCTGCAGAATGGAGACGTCTATGCCTGGGTTCTCCGCCGGGGAGCCGGCGAGATGCAAGAGGCGGCCGACCGCCTTGGCACGCAACTCACCGATGCGAGGACGGTCGTTCTGGAAATCGATGCGTGGTCCCGCCTTCGTGACCTGGCCCAGACGCTCAAGTCCGATCGCTCCACGGCCGCACCGACACAAAACGAGGAATCCGCCGACAGCAGTCCGCCGAGTGAAGGCGAAGGAATCCCTTTGGTTGCACAGCTCAGGCTCCTCAAGACGCTCGAACAGGACATTCTGCGCCGCACGGGTGAGCTCGACCGGCAGCGACGAGAAAAGGGTGATTCGTCTCGCGGCGCGGCCGACGTCGAGCTCGATCGATTGGCCGCCGAACAGGGCGAGTTGGCGACGCTGATCCGGCAAGTCGTCTCACAAGCCGCCGGCTCATCCGAGCAGGGCAAACCGAATCCACCGTCCAAGGATCGTTGAGATGCGACGGAGGAACGCGGACGAGGCGACATGGTCACGGCGGGGACAGGTGCCCCCGCCTTTCGATGAGCCCGCCTTATTCTCAGTTCAAAATTGGATTTCAAATGCGGGGGGCCCGGCGCTCGCTTATTGTGCGAGCGGGTCGCCAGGCGTCTTGTCGGTGCTGCTCAAGGCCGTTCGCTGCCATGTGATTGTTGCGGCTGCGCTGGCCTCGGGATTGGACGTCGCCTACCCGGCGGTCGCCGCGGTTTCGGCGACGACGCTTGGGCGGCAGGAGAAGGATTCAGATCCCGGACCGATCAAATCAATTATTGAAGGTATGCAAGGCGCCGGAGCGCGGCTCAAGCGGGGGGACACGGGGCCGGGCACGCGCACCCTGCAGGAAAAGGTCGTCAACGATCTTCAGAAGCTGATCGACGCGGTCAAGCCGAAATCACGCAACGGCAGCCGGCAGCCGGATCCGGGATCGCGTCGGCAAACCGGCACCCAAAATCGGTCACAACCTCAAGGAAATCCGGCTTCCGACGCGGCATCCGAGCCGGCGGGAGGCGGCCAGCCCGGCCGCAAGTCGGGGGTGGGAAAGCCCCGAGCCTCGGAAAAGAAAACGGCCGGCAGCCCGCACCGTCCCCTACTCCGAGAGGTGTGGGGCCATCTTCCGCCGGCCTTGCGCGAGCGGGTGCCTTCGGATTTTCATGAAACGATCCTGCCGGCCTATGACGACCTGGTGCGCCGAATACTTCGAAGCGCTCCTGGACGGATCATCGCCGTCCGGACGGAATCGCCCGGTCCCCCTGCAAGCACCGACGCAGGCGCCGCCAACGCAGGGATCACCAGCCCAGTGACATGTTCGTCTCGATCGCGCGTTGCGCTTCGTGCAGGTCGGCGCCCGTGTCGAGCATGTATAGGCGGATCGCGTGCACCTTGTCTCCCTTCGCACGCGCCAGGCAGTCGCGGGCCGCGTCGTTGGGCTCGCTGGTCCCCTTCACGCCGAGCATGCCCTTTGAAATGACCCAGATGTCTCGAGGCCGTTTCGTCAATCGGACCACGTCTTCGTGCGGATAGTGTTGCGCTGCGATCTGCCGTGCCTGCTCGGTCGAGTCCGCCCAACCGATCATGATGTGCTGGGTCGTTTCGATCTCATACAGCGCCATGCGACGTCCCTCTTTTGTTGTCGCCCTTATTCCCTGTCGCCCTTTGCCCAATCCCCGTCGTGATTCACGCGGCCGCCCGCGCATCGCGAATGCACGCCCTGGAGCCGCCTAAAGTATATCGGCCGGACTGAAACCGATCCATTGCGCAAGGCCCGGGTCTTGAATCTCCCAACACCAGTCGGCCCGTCCGCCGTGAAGACTTTTTCCGATGCCTGGCAATACCCACAGCAAAAGGCCAGCCGGAACAGGGACGTTTCAACCTCCTCGGGGCTCTCGCGACCCCACATCCTCTCTATCTGTTTGTGCCAGCGGCCCCGCTGGCTCGATTGTCTTGTGCCTCCGCGGTGCGAGCCTTAACGTCAGCGAATTCGGCGGTCACACTTTTCGAACCGCCTCGACCGCCCGCGTCATGAGTTTTGAGTCGGGCTCCTGCGTGCCGCGGAGATAATAGACCGACGTCGCCAGCAGATGCGGTCGCCACGGAGGCGAGACGAGACTGTAATCCTCGAAAATGGCCGCGGCGTACTTGTAGTGATGAGCGTCGGTCCCTTTGCGGAAGATCAGCCGCCGGGCCATCTTGTTATACGCTTCCGGCTCGGGATGTTTTTTGGCAAGCGCGAACGCTTTGGCCGCCGCGGTTGGCGTGTCCGGGCCGATCAGTTCCAGCACTTCCTGCGCCGCCTTCGCGTCGTCGTCGGAAACCGACTCGTCGGGAAGCTCGGTGATCTTCACCGGGCGGAACCCGCCGGCCTTCATCGCCTCGCGGAACCGGCCCATCCAGGCGACGCCATGCAACAGGAGCAGCAGGCGCGTTTCCGGGTTGGCCGCCGTCCGAAATGCGTAGTGCAGCGCATTGGTTGAGGTGACCGCATGAATGCCCTGAATCTTGGGCTGCCGCATGATCAATTCGCCGGCGGCCAGGTGCACGGCATTCCAGGCCCCTTGCGCCTCGGTCTTGCCCGATTCGAGCTGCGTCAAGAGTCGATCGCAAGCGTCGCCGACGCTGGCCGTCCGCATCGCCTCGAGCAGGTCCCGCGTCGCGCCCTCGTCGTGACCCGAGCCGGTCCAGGTCGCGGGTAGGCGCGGCAGCGCGGCGTTTGGCCCGTTCAACGTTCGCCAGGTAATCGGCGTCATCATTGGATCCGCCGGAGCGGCGCCTCCCTCTCGAATCGACATCCAGAAGAGCCATGACGAGCGAGCGCATCGTCGGTTCGGCGTGCCGCCAGCCGATCGTTTGCAGCGTCCGCCACGAGTTGGCGACGAAAATCCCCTTGTGGCCGATGTGGCGAAAATCGCGGGCACCGTAGCGCCACATGGCCTCGATGATTTCATCGGCCCCGCGGCTGCGGACAAACGCGGCGACCGCGCGGCTGGCCCGCTCTTCGTCCCAGGCCTGCATGGCGGCGTGGAACTCGTCGGCGGCTTTTTCCGGCGAGGGCAACGGACCGGCCAGCTCGGTCATATGGAAGTCGCCCTGCTTCACGTTGTCGGCCTGCGACTTCTTGAATTGATCGAGGGCCCAGAAGAGCGGCAAGAGCCGGTCTTCCGAGACGGCATCAAGGCTCATCTGGTTGGCGGAATGAATGGCCAGGACACAGTGGAACTTGAATCCCGGCGGATGGGGATTGACGTCACGGATCCCAGCCAGAAACAGGGCGGCCAGAAAGTTGCGGTACGGGAGCCCGCGGCGAAGCTGCTCCACCATCATGTCGAAGCATTTCTCGCGCGGCGTTTCCTCGATCAAGCGCACGACAGGCTCGACGTCGGGCGTGAACCGCACGAGGTCCGGCGTCACCTGCGCCTCTTTGCGGGCCTGCGGCGCCAGCGCGCCGAGCGCGGCCGGAGTCGCGCAGCCCAACAGCATTCCCGCACCTGCGGACGATTTGAGGAATTCACGACGGGTCGGCATTGTTCCACTCCTTCGAGACGGCGGCTTCAGAACGAAGGCCCTGTGACTTGAGCTTAGCGGCTCATTCGAGTTTCGCCGATTGGCGCAAAAGTAACAATCGTCGGAGCGACCGCGCTCAGCGTGCCGAGGCGGCCGGCCTCTGCCAAATCCCGCGGCCGGCTTGGCGAGCCTCGTCTTCCGCGCGTCGGAACCGCGTGCCCATCGATCGGTCGACGTTGAAGCTCGTCTCGGCCCGCGAGAAGCCCGCGCGGATCAGTTCTTCGTTGAGGAGCGAGTCGTCGGCATAAACGTAAGCCAGAACGCGGCCATCGCGGTCTCTTCGCTCGCGGTCGAGTTCGACCGTGACGTCGCGGCCTTCGACCCGTCGGCGGGCGAGCTCGGCGGCCTGCGCCGCGAACGGATGTTTGCCGGCGGTCGTGTCGACTCCGATCAGCCGCAGGGCGATATTCCCGTCCAGCAGCAGCGTGTTGCCATCATTAACGTGGGCGACATGGTAGGGGCCGGTCGACTGGAAGTCGAAGTCGCGCGAGGGCGTGTGAAGCCGGGCCCACAGGCGTGCCGCAATCAAGAGGCCAGCCAGGGCGAGCACCCAATGGCTTCTTTGCCGGAGGAAGCGCCATCGGAATGGGACTTGACGCATTCCGATTCTCGTTGCGAGGGGACGACGGCCGCGCCACCAAGTGTCAGCGGGCAACGGAGCCTGGCGTCCCCAATCGCGTCAGTTCTCGCTGAAATTCAGCCGCCGCAGCGCATCGCGGCCGATGGGGTCTTTCAGAAACTTCTTGTGACAGCGCGGACAAAGATCGTAACGGAACACTTTCGTGCCGCAGTCGTCCAGCTCCGGCTTGCCGGTCTCTTCCATCTCCTGCAGGATCTCGGAGATTTCCTGCAGATGATCGGCATCCAGATTTTCTTCGCTCACTTCTTCCGGATCGAAGCCGGGATAAACCTCGAGCTTGACGATGAAACGCTGGTCGCCCAGTTCTTTCCCGCACAAATCGCACGTGAAGTGCAACATGAGAATCGAATCCTTCCCGAGTTTGGGATTGCAGGACCGCTGCGTCCCGAACCGCGTGTCAAACGGCGCGGCACCGTCGCACATCTCGCGAAGGCCATTCGGCCGCGTCGTCTGGAGTTTCCGTCGCACTCGTGCGCTCCGCGCGACGGTCGGCTCGATACGTCATCGATTGTAAGCAGATTTTGCGGAACGTGGAAAGTCCCAAATCTCGGAAATTTGAAATGCGGCGCAGGCAGGCCCGCGAGGGGAATGCACGGCCCTTCGTCGCGCAGTGCTCCTAAACCGAGGTGGTTTCCCGGTGGCAATCGGCGACGCGTCGGTTCCGCCGTGCGCGCGCTGCGAAGAACCGGAGCAAGCCAGAGAGTAACGCCGGAGCGCGAAGCTATTCCCAGCCGTCGATCAACTCCTGCAAGCGCGAGTCGGCGTTCGCGCCGGCTGCGGTTGCGGAAAGTGCCGGCGCAGGCCAGCGCACGAGCGGCCGGCATCCTGTCGATTCAATACGACGGAGGCTTCTCGATCCGCAATCCGGAAGTCGGCGGGTGGATTGGTCGAGGCATCGGTGGTCGGTGCGGCGTCTTGTTCCAACCCGGGCTCGATGCCGAGCGGCAGCACGTGCGCGATGCTGCCGGGAACGAGTCGGTTCAGCTTCCGGTAGAAGTCGGCCTTCGAGAAACTGGTTTTGATCAGGTAGTCGTGCGCTCCGCCGCGAATGGCCGCCATGACCGTCTGCTTGCTGGCGTCGGCCGTCAGCATGATCACCTTGACGTTCTTCAGGCCGGGATGGCGCGGAAACGCCTCGAGCGTTTTGAGGCCGTCCCATCCGGGCATGTTCACGTCGATGACGGCCACGTCCGGCGTCAGTTCGAGCGCCTTGTAAAAGCCTTCGGAACCCTCTGCCGCGACGGCGACGAGGCAGTCCTTCCTCAGGGCCGAAACGAGCAACGTTCGGATCAGGGGATCATCATCGATGATGAGGACCCGGGTTTGCGAGGGCTTCAAAGGCGCGCTCCTTTGCTTCAACACGAATCGCTAACGATGGAGGCCGTCTCGGAAAAGCGCCGTCAACCGGCGGAGAAACGTCCGCATCGCCACTTCGGATCGCCCACGGATTATTCACGGGGCGAATACCGGTCGCGCGTCCCGACGGCTCATTTCGGACGGCAGGCCGTTAAAGACGTCGTTCAGGATTCGTAAAATCTCCAGGCCCCGGGACGAGATGCGATCGCTCGAGGCCTGGAAGTCCTCGGTGCTTTCGCAGACTCATGTCGTCGGGCAAGGATTCTGTTCGGCTACGATTCGGCGAGAGCTACTTGCATGAAATCACCCAGTTGTGACCGGCGGCATCGCTGCCTGTTTTTCTCTTGGATTGTCGGCAGGTCGCCGTCAGGGAGGCCCCGAACGTTGACGTTCAACTATAGTTCGCAATCGGAAAACGAAACGGAGTTTTCTCAGACTGCGCCGCAGCGACCTTGAGGCAATCCGGCGATGGACCGCAGCCGATCCCCAAATTCGGCCGATTTCTCGGCGCGGTTCGCGCCTTCGGCATAGCCGCTTCAATCCGCCCCAGCGGTGCGCTCCGTCAAAGGCGGATCCAGCGGAAAGAGGGGGCGCCGCACATGTCGGTAGGGAAAACTCCGCAAGTCGCTGCTGCACGGCCCAGGCGTTGAGACCGTAAAGCTCGATTTGGTGATTCGGTCATAGGCGCGGCGATGAGCAACTGCCGCCTTGATTCCAATCACGTTGAGCGTTTCGGGCTCGAGTCCCTGGCTGCGAAGTTGGCCCAGGTCGAAGGGGGGCGTTTTCCTTGTTGTGAGCAGAATCGTCACTCCGCCGTGCCGCACAACGGCACACGGGCCCATCTCGATTCGCACGCCGCTCATCGAGGCCAGATGGCTCTGGCGATCTTCAAGCTCGAACCGTCCATCGCTGCGCGAGACAATCTGGACATCGAGCGAGAGCGGCGGATCCGTGAACCGGCTCACTTTGCCGCCGATGCTGAGGCGTCTTGACCCGCCCGGCCGAACGTCGGCCAGCGCCTCCACTGCGGCCGGGTCATTGATGACAACGGCTGCCCGATCGACGCGGTGTGCGAGCAAGGCACGCAAAATGGTCGGTGCGTCCCCCGGTGCTCCGCCGCCGACGTTATCGGCCGGTTCCACGAGCGCCACGGGCGTCTGGCCGCGGGCAATGCAATCGAGCACTTGCGGCATCACCTGACCCAAAGGAGGCTCCACGACGTTTCCCTGTTCGCAGTGTCCGATCGCGTAGTCGCGCAGGTTTCGCAGGCACCGCCGCGCCCTCTCCGCGTCGCCGAAGGTGACCGCCGAAAAGCTGACGCCCGTGTCGGCGGTGTCGGCGAACGAAAAGCCGGCCATCACGTTCACCGCGGCAATTTCCGCATCGTTCCGCTCGATCTCGCGGGCCATCGCTTCGAGGCTCCGCATGGGTTCGTCAGCCGTCCCCGTCCCGGTCGGCGGCCACATGATGGGAGACGGCTCGAAGAGAGCCGTCGGCCTGCGGCCGGTCGTCAGGATCCGGTCGAGCAGCGCCGCGCCGTCGATCGCCGCTTGACGTGCATCCGTGTGCGGATTTATCCGGTACGCAAGGAATCCTTGCGACTGTTCGACCGTTCGCCGCGAGATGTTCCCGTGTAAATCGAGGACGCCGCAGATCGGAAGTTGACCGGCCGCCGGGCAGCGGCGGATGCGCTCGATCAGTGCGCCCTCGACGTCGCGCACGGTCTGACACACCATCGCGCCATGAAGCACCAGGAAAATCCCCGCGATCCCGTCCGCCCGGTGGCGACGAAACGCGGACGCGAACTCTTGCCAGAAGAACTCGAACACCCCATCCTCAACGGTGCCGCTTGGCGTCGCGCGGAGATCGGCCGCCGGCAGCACGTCCCAGCCGCACGATGCCGCGAACTCCAGCACGCCCGCGAGGGGCGAGCCGTCGCCGGTCGCATCGAACATCCGCTCCCCGCTCCGCACGGCAAACTCGTCCTGCGTCGTCGCCCTCCCGAGAAACGTGTGCGTCTCATGGAAGAGGCCCGCCAGAAGGACGCGTTTTTTCATCGGTTCGCCAGTTGGTTGCACAACGGTCCGCGGGGCCGTTAAATAGATTCGGCTAAATAGACTCGGCCGTTTGGTTGATCGATGATTTCAGAAACGTCCCTTGATGAAAAGGGTCATGCCGATGAGGTGTTTGCGCAAGTTTGTTTCGCTGGTCACGATCGCGGCGATTGGCATCGTCCCCCTGCTGAGCGTTGGCTGCAGCGACCAGTCGGGCGGCGCCGTATCGACGGGGCAGACGGCTTCCGGTCCCCCCAAGACCGACGGCGCCAACCGCCGGCGGCCAAGAAACATAAGAAGGACAAGAAGAAAAAACCCGCCTCCACCACGGCGGAAAGCGGCTCGACGACCGGCGCCGGCGTGAATCCCCCCGTAAAATGAAACAGGCGCCCAACGACGACGGAAACCCAGCGGTCATAAGCCCCAATGCGCGACGTCCTGCAAGACCTCGAAGCGGCGATCCGCAACCGGCAGGCGGTTGCCTTTACGGCCTTGGTCGAAACCCGCGGGTCGACGCCCCAAAAGCCCGGCGCCACCATGCTCGTTTTTCCCGACGGATCGCAGACGGGGACTTTGGGCGGCGGTTGCGTCGAAGCAGAGGTGAAACGCCGGTCGTTATGTCTTCTCGATGAGGGGCGGCCCGAGATTGTCACGTTCCACCTTGACGACAACTATGGCTGGGACGACGGCTTGATCTGCGGAGGCCGGATGAAGATGCTGGTCGACCCCGTCCGCCCGGGCGACGACGTCGGCTACTATGACGTCCTCTCGGCAAGCGTTTCTGAAGGGAGGGGCTTCACGGAGGCCGTCGTGCTTGATCCGCAGCCATCGGGCCATGGCGCGCCGGCCGATCGTTGGCTCGTGGACGAGAACGGAACAGTCGTCGCCCATCGTGGCGGCGACACCCTGCCGGTCGACCTGTTGTCGAATGTGAAACCTTTGTCCCAGCGTCCGCGGGCTTACGTTTTGGCGGGCGTCTCGTATCTCCCCTGTTTGCACCGTTCCCGCTTGGTGATCGTCGGGGGGGGCCACGTCGGCCAGAAGGTGGCCGAGTTGGCTCACGACGCCGACTTCGACGTCTGGATCGTCGACGACCGCGAGCAATACTGCAACGCCGAGCGGTTTCCCTTCGCCAAACGGCTTCTCGTGGGCCTGCTCGATGAGTCGCTGGGCGGGTTGGCTGTCGACGAGCACACCTTCTGCATTATCGTGACCCGCGGACATCACCATGATGAAGAGGCCCTCTCGCTCCTGGCAAAAACGCCGGCCCGCTTTATCGGCATGATCGGCAGCCGCCGGAAGATCCGCCTGATCTTCGACGACCTGTTGCGCGACGGGATTCCCCGCGACGCTCTGCGCCGCGTTCACGCACCATTGGGCCTCGACATCGGGTCGCAGACGGTGCCCGAGATTGCGGTGAGCATCGTCGCCGAGCTGATCGCGCATCGCAATCTCCCAGACGTTCCGCCCCCGTATCGCCGCGCGAGCGTGCTCGAGGAAGCGCCGCTGCGGCAGGTCAGGAGGAACGGGCATGCTGACGAGACGCCAGTTTGGGCGGACGGCGGCGGCCGGAATCGGACTCGCCGCCGCGCGGAGCATTCTGCCCGGCCCGTGTGCCGCCGCGCCGGCAGCCAGGCGAGCATCGAAGTACATCGACATGCATACGCACGTCGGCACGGTCTGGAACGGCCACAAGGAGCTGACGCCGACCGGCCTGGTGCACTGGATGGACGAGCACGACATCGAAAAGGCCGTCGTGCTGCCGCTGACGTCCCCCGAATCGTCGAGCTTCTTGTGCCTGACCGAAGGGGCGCTCGCGGCAGCCAGGGAGTTTCCGCAACGTCTCGTGCCGTTCTGCTCGATCGATCCGCGGACCTCCGTCGTGGGGGGCGTGCGGGGTTTCGAGACGATTATCCGCGCTTATGTCGACCAGGGGGCCAAAGGGTTCGGCGAGCACAAGGTCGGCCTCGACTTCGACGATCCGCTGATGATGCAGATCTACGAGGTGTGTGAGAAGATCGGCATTCCCCTCCTGTTCCACATGGACTCGATCCGGGGGAAGGACAAGCCGGGCCTTCCGCGGCTGGCTCACGCCCTGGCGACGTTCCCCAAGCTGACGTTCATCGGCCACGGCCCCGGTTGGTGGGCGTCGATCTCCGGAGACGCTCAAGCGAGCGACTTCAACCGCTATCCGCATCGGCCCGTCAAGCCGGGCGGAGCCATCGACCGCCTGATGGACGCCTTTCCGAACATTTACGGCGAACTGTCCGCCGGTTCCGGCGCGGGCGCCATCAGCCGCGACCCGGCCTTCGGACGCGAGTTCCTGATCCGCCGCCAAGACCGGATCCTCTTCGGCACCGATTACCTCGAACCCGGCCAGATCGTCCCGCAATTCCAAGTCCTCGATTCGTTGAACCTGCCCGCGGAGGTTCAACAGAAGATCTTCCGCAAGAACGCGGAGCGGATGTTGAAGTTGGCGGCCACCAGCCACTAGCCACTGTTTGTCCACGATGTCCATTGTTGAATCATGTTGTGAAGTCGCCACCGATCGGGCGGGGCGCATTGATCGGGTCGTGCAGGAGCTGACGGGGCGGTCGCGTGCCGAGGTGCGCGGACTGTTTGATCACGACTGTGTGCGGCTAAACGGCGAAGTGTGCGGTGTGCCGGGGACGCGCGTGAAAGTCGGGGATGCTGTCGTGGTGCGGCATGATCCGCAGACTCGCTATCGCGAGAGACCGCGGCAGCGGGAGAACGCGGCGTTTCGGCTCGTGTTCGAAGATGAACAGCTTCTCGTGGTCGACAAGTCGGCCGCCGTTTTGACCGTGCCGACCGATCGGGGAGAGACGAATACGCTGTTGGATGCGGTGAGCCGGTATCTCAATCGCCGCGGAAATCGCGGCCGGGCGGCGGTTGTTCATCGGCTCGATCGTGGGACGTCGGGGCTTTTGGTCTTCGGAAAGAATCCGCGGGCCGCCCGTGAGCTGCGAACCCAGTTTCGCGTACGCAAGGCGGAGCGAGAATACGCGGCCATCGTGTCGGGGACGCTCGCGCGAGACAGGGACGTTCGCGAGCCGGCTGGGAACGACCAAGAGTCTCCAGCGCTACTCGGTCCGGGGAGAACGGGGAGACGGGGGCGACGAAGGCGAGCCGGCCGTGACGCATTTTCGGATCGAGTGCCGGCTGCGCGGGGCAACCTGCGTCCGCGTGCGGCTCGAGACGGGGCGGCGGAACCAGATCCGCGTCCATTTTGCCGAGGCCGGTCACCCCGTGCTCGGGGACGAGCGCTACCGTGTCGATCTGGCGCGCCATCCCGCTTGGACGGCCAACCGCTTGGCGCTCCACGCGGCGGTGCTCGGTTTCGAGCACCCGCGGACGCACGAGCAGCTTCAATTCAAGTCGCCCCTTCCCGCCGAGTTCGAACGGTTTATCGCCCGGATGACAACAAATGGTTAGTCCGTTCGTTTACCGACTCCGCGTCCGCTTCTGCGAATGCGACCCGCAAAAAGTCGCATTCAATGCGCATTTCGCCCTGTACATCGACTTGGCGGTCTTCGAGTTCATGCGCGTACTGGGTTTCGGCGAATCGCTCGTCAAAGGCCCCCTCGATTACCAGGTCGTCAAGCAGGCCGTCGAATGGAAAGCGCCGGCCCGTTTCGATCAGGTCGTCGAAGTGTCGGTCTGCGCTAAGCAGCTCGGCACAACGTCGTTCGTGATCGCCACGGAGTTTCGGATTGCCGGGGACGACGCGCTCATCGCGACCGGCGAAACGGTCTACGTCCTTGTCGACGCGGCCACGCTTACAAAGACACCATTGCCTCCGGAATTCCGAAAGGCCTTGGAACAGGGCGCGCTGGGACTGTGCATCGACCACGCGAATTCCACGCCGCAAAATCGCGGTCGGAATTCATGACGGGCGGCAGGAAGCGCGGCTTAATTCCTGGAGAGGGAATCGAGTGTTTGCTGCGCCTCCTGCGCGATGGGCGTTCCCGGCGCCTCTCGGACGACTTTCCGCAGCGGATCCGTCGCCATGGGAGCGAGACCCGCTTTGATCAAGAATCGCGCCATGTTTGAGCAGCGTTTGCGGCTCCTCGTCGGCGAAGTCGTTTTGAGAGGGAGCCGGTACGCGGAGAGACGCAGGCCGCGGAGCTTCGGCGGCCAACTTCTCTGCGGCGACACTCGGTGCGAGACGCGCGGTTGTAATGGTTACGAGAGGCGGCTTAAGCGACGTCAACGTCGAGGCAGCCTGCGGAGTTTCCAGAGACGCGACACCGGGAGATCTCGCCGCGTCGTCCGAGGACTTGGAGCGATCCGCCAGGGTCTGCGGCTCTTCCGGTAGCGCTTGGTCGCCAAGATTCTGCCGAGCGGGCGAACTCTGCCGAAGCGGCTCGACCCGCGGTCCGCCGAGACGGTCGCCGACCCCGTCGGAGGCCTGAGTGGCGGCATTCCGAGAAATCAGCCCGCGGCCGACGACGAGCGGCAACTTCGACAGAGAGAGGATCGCGAGGATAATACCGAGGACGAACCCTAAGCCAATGCCCCACTGTCTTCCGCCAATACTTTCTTGCGTCACGGCTGTTCTTTCCGAATTCCCGCGCCTTCCTGAACGCCGGCGCCTGTTTTCGCGTCCGCAGATCGCCGGACCCATTCCCGCTTCGCCTCCGGCTTCGCCCGCTGGTTATGTCGTCGCCGCTGCCCGAACGGCTTGAGCACCGTCGGCCTTTCGAGGTGAACCCACGACGGAGTCCTTCCGCGGAAGCGAAGGTCCGCAGTTTGACGGCGGACCGACCTGGAGGGGAAACGTCGAACATCCCCAAACTCCGCTCCTTTCCGAGCGGTCCGCGCTGTCGCGGTCGCCGCGCGCTCGTCGGTGCCTCTAGCGTTTGATCGTGGCGAGCCGGTGAGATTCGCCGCGGATTCTGCTATTCTGAACGCGAAATCAGTTCGCAAAAGGGCTCGCGCACCACGAACGTCGGTTCCGCCTGCCTGCTAACCCTCAAACACCGCAACCACATGCACGTCGAAAAACTCCGAGCCGCAGTTGCCGAACTGGAGCGCCAGTTGCACGAGTCAGGGACTTTTGATGACGAGTCCCGCCGGGCACTCCAGGAAGCGCTCCGGGAAATCCGGTCGGCATTGCAAGAGGATCAACAGACGGACGCAGAGCGGCAGTCGCTGATCGAACGCCTAAAGGTCGCGGTTGAAAAGTTCGAGGGCTCCCATCCCACGCTGACCGGCACCTTCATGCGGCTGATCGATGGACTGGGAGAAATGGGGATCTGACGGAGCCGTCAATCGCAATAAAATCGGTCGAGAGTGCCCAGTTGCCGTCGTTGGCCGATCGGGCGAATCGAATCGTGAGAGGTGGCCGGGATGGACCGACAAAAAAACGCAATCGTGACGGGAGCGGCCAGCGGGCTCGGGCGGGCGATCGCTGTGGCGTTGGGTCGCCAGGGGTGGTGCGTCGCGCTGGCCGACGTGAACACGGCCGGCAGCGAAGAGACCCTGCGGCTGGTGCGAGAAGCGGGGGGCGACGGCTCGGTCGAAGAGCTCGATGTCCGCCACGTCGGGGAATGGCAGGCGCTTCGTGATCGGCTCAAGGCTCGCTGGGAGAACCTCGACCTGCTGGTCAATAACGCCGGCGTGGCCGGCTCCGGCTGCGTCGGTGACTATTCGATCGACAACTGGCGCTGGATCATCGACGTCAATTTGTGGAACGGGATCAACGGCTGCCACACGTTCGTCGAGTGGCTCAAGGCCAATCCGCGGGGCGCTCACATCCTCAACACGTGCTCGATGGCGGCGATCGTCTCGGCCCCGACGATGGCTGCTTACAACGTCACCAAGGCCGGCATGCTGGCCTTGTCCGAAACGCTCTACAGCGAGCTCATGCCGTATAACGTGGGCGTGACGGCGATTTGCCCGGCTGTCTTTCGGACCAATCTTCTTCAAAACGCGCGCTGGTGCCGCGAGGAGGAACGCCGCCTGTTCCAGAAAGGATTCGAGCAGGCGAAAATGACCGCGGAAGACGTCGCCGAGGCGGCAATCCGCGCCATGAAAGCGCAAACAGCTTTACGTTGTCGTGCCGTTCGAGTCGCGCATGCACTGGTATCTGAAGCGCATCGCGCCCACGTGGCTTCTCAAGAGGATCGCCAGGATGTTCGAGACCGGCCTCAAGGCGGCGGCTCCCAGGCCGGAACGGCAGCCGACACAGAAGGAAACTGTCAAGGAGGGGTGACTTGCGCACGGCGAGGCGACTTGCAAGGGTGCCGGCCGACTGGTATGTTCCGGCTATGAATGCAGATCCGTCGCGCACCGGCGCTGGTGGCGAAGAGAATTCTTGGGAAACCCTGGCCGAAGACCTGTTCGGCATCGATTTGGGAGCCGACCCGGCCCGCGATTCGCTCGTTGTTCCGGAAGACCTTTCCCTGGACGAGCCTGAGAGTTCTTCGTCCGAGGCCAAGGCGGCAAAAGACGCGCCCGATAATCCGGCACCTAATCCCCGCGCCGGCAAGCACGAAGGCGCCGGCAGTTCGGCGGAAAAGAAACGCGTGGAGGAAGAGAGGCGACCGGCCGGCCGCGGCGCGCGACCCGCGCACCCGTCGCCGCGGGATGAGGACGATTTCGGCGCTGATCTCGGCTTGGATGAGCCGGCCGCGATGGAATCACCCAAGGGAGATGATCTCGAAGAAGATCTCGAGGACGAGGTCGAAATCGAAGAAGAAGATCATCGCCGCCGAAGTGTCCGGCGACGACGAGGAAGCTCGCGAACCGACCGCTGAGGAACCGTTCGCGCGGGACGTCGAAAAGCCAGATTCATCAGAAGAAGACCCGTACTGGGATACGCTGAAGACGTGGCAGTGGGGTGAAGAGGAGAGCGAGCCGGGTGACCGCTCGGAGCACCGCGAGCGCACCGGGACAAAGGGGAGGGCGAGGCGGCGGTCCACGGCGTTCCGGCGGCCGCGAACGCTCCGGAGGGCGTGACCGTCCGGCGCAGGGCGGACCTCGCCCGCGGCGTCCGGAAGGCCGTTCTTCCGAAGGCCGTGGGGAAAGGCGTCGCGAAGACCGCCCGCAAGGCCGCCGGTCCGAGTCGCCTCCAGAACGTTCGCGGCGTGAACAGCCTCCGCCCCCGGCCCGTTCTGAGCATGAGAAATTTGACGACTTCGGTTCCGGACTTCTCGAAGAGCAGCCCCCCTCAGAGCCCGTCCGCGGCGGGGCGGAGCCGTGGGGCGTGCATTCCCCTGCCGAGGGACGACGTCCGCGCGAGGAATCTGCCGAGCCCGACGAGGTCCGTGAGGCCGAGGAAGGGTCGGAATCGACGGAACAAACCGATGCGGACCGTCCCCCGCGCCGCCGCAGGCGTCGCCGGCGATCGCGGCCGCGAAGGGAACGATCGGGGGAGCCGGCTGAGCGACAGGAGCGGACCGAGTCCGCAGACGAGGCTGAGGCAGAGATCGAGGAGCAAGCCGCGGACGAGTCCCTCTCCGAAGACGAATCCGCGGAGGAACCTCGCGTCGAGTCGGAAGGGGGCGAAGGCGGGGCACCGCGTCGCCGCCATCGCCGTCGTCGCCGTCCGAGCGATCGCGGCCCACGGCGGGACCAGCCGGCCGAAACGCCTCTGACAGATGCGGAAGCGGAAGAGGAGTTCCCGGACGAATCGTCGTTGGATCCCTCACCCGCCGAAGAGGATGACGAGGACGAGGAGGTCGACGCCGAGGGAGACGTGGAGGGCGAAGGGGAAGACGAAGCGCCCCGCGTCTATCGGAACGTTCCGACTTGGGAGGAGGCAATCGCGTATCTTCTCCATCGGCGCCCCGGCGAAACGCGGTCGCGGGAAGGTGAATCGGGGGGATCGCGCGAGTCCCGGCGCGACGGCGGACGGCGTTCCGAGCGCGGCGAACGGCCGCACGAATAGTGCTGAGAGCACTTTGGTGACGCGAAGAATGCCTCGTTTTTAACCGATGATTTCCGTCGCGGGATTGCTCCGTCCGGATGGAATGCGCTTCAGGGATCCGCCATGCAACACCGAACGTGCCGCCTGGTGACGCTCGGCTGCAAGGTCAATCAATACGAGACGCAGCTCGTCAAAGAGGCCCTCGAGCAGAACGGGTATCGCGAAGCGGCCGAGGGCGAACCGGCCGATTTGTGCGTGGTCAACACGTGCACGGTCACCGGCACGGGAGACGCCAAGTCGCGGCAGGTGATCCGGCAGCTTGCACGGCACAATCCCGGGACGCGGACACTCGTCATGGGCTGCTATGCGACCCGAGACCCGCAGGCGGTCTCGCGATTGCCCGGAGTGTTCGAGATCGTCCGCGACAAGCGCGAGCTCGGAGATGTGCTGGCGCGGCAGGGGATCGTCGACATTCCGCGCGGCATCAGCCACTTCGACGGCCGCAAGCGTGCCTTCGTGAAAGTGCAGGACGGCTGCATCCTCAAATGCACGTACTGCATCATCCCGCACGTCCGTCCGGGGCTCGCCAGCCGGTCGCCCGCCGATATCGAGGAAGAGGTCCGGCGGCTGATCGGAAACGGCTACCTCGAAATCGTCCTCAGCGGCATCCATGTGGGGCATTACGGCGTCGACACGACGCGCGGGAAATCGGGTCTAGCCCCTTTCCGGCTGTGGCATCTCTTCCGCAGGCTCGACCGAATTGACGGCCCTTGGCGGATGCGGCTGTCGAGCATCGAAGCGGCTGAGATCAATGACGATTTTGTCTCGGCCGCCGCCGACTGCGAGCATCTCTGTCCGCAATTCCATCCTGCCCTGCAAAGCGGCTCTGACGCCGTGCTGCGCCGCATGAGGCGCCGCTACTCGGTCCGCCGCTTTCTCGAACGAATCGAGCGGATGCGCGAGCGGCTCGACCGTCCGGCGTTCTCCACCGACATGATCGTCGGCTTTCCCGGCGAGACCGACAACGATTACGAGCAGTCGTTAGCCGTCTGCCGCCAGGTCGGCTTCATGAAGATCCACGTCTTCCCCTTCAGCGCCCGCGCGGGAACCAAGGCAGCCGAATTTTCGGACCGGCTACCGTCGGCCCAGATTCGGGAGCGCGTCACCCGAATGAACGCGCTGCAACATGATCTGGCCCTGCAGTACTACCAGACGCTCGTCGGAGCACCGCTGGAGGTCCTGGTGGAACAAATCGCCGCGGAGCGGCCCGGTTACGTCCGCGGGACCGATCGCCGATACGTGCCGGTCGAAATCCCCGGTAACGAAGCCGACATCGGACGATTCGTGAACGGCGTCGGCGAGGCGAGTTGCGACCGATCTCTGCGCACGGTCCGCCGTGATTGAGGCAAGAGGGATGACGGGCGAGGGAAAGGCGGCAAGCGATGCGTGCGATCACCCTGGCTCGCCCCATGCCCGGGCGTGCTTGATTGCCATTGAAGGGATTGACGGATCGGGGAAGGGCACACAGGCCCGGCAATTGGTCGATCGGCTCCGGCAGTCGGGACTAAAAGCCCAGCTCGTTTCGTTTCCCCGTTACGACGAGACGTTCTTTGGGCGGGTCGTCGGCTCGTTTTTGGACGGCCAGTTCGGATCGCTGGACGAGGTCCATCCGTTTCTCGTCTCGCTCCTGTTTGCCGGCGATCGATTCGAATCGCGGCCCCTACTGACCGCGGCGCTGGCGAGTTGCGATGTCGTTGTGCTTGACCGCTACGTGGCGTCAAACGTCGCGCATCAGGCGGCCAAGCTCGCCGGTGTCGAGCGCGACACGCTCTGCCGCTCGATCGAGCATGTCGAATACGATCTGTTCGGAATGCCCCGGCCCGATCGCGTGCTGCTGTTTGATCTGAGCGTGGACCTGGCTCAGAAGCTGGTGGCTCAAAAACCGGCCCGCAACTACACCGATCGCGCCGCTGATATCCACGAAGCGGACGCCGTTTACCTTGCCCGCGTCCGCGAGCTCTATCTCGAGCTGGCCGCCCGCGAACCGAATTGGTCGGTGATCCGCTGCGACGGGCCCGACGGCTTACGATCGATCGAAGAGATTGCCGAAGAAGTCTGGCGGCTCATCGGCGTGCCCGGGGGCCAAACGCGCTGAGCTTCCCTTCGGCGACGAGCATGCGCGCACCAAGCGGCGAGCACGAACACCATCAGGCACGCCGCGACAAGTCATCCGCGTTACGTGCGCTTGTTCCCCGCCTTCATTAAGAGCCAGCCAAAGAAGGCGACGCCGATTAACAGGGTCCCGTATTTTGCCGGAGTCAGGTGGTTCCATTGCTGGGAAAAATAGGACCCGTAGAACGCGTAATACGTGCGGATGGTAAACAGAAAATCGTTCATGGCACATTCCGACGCAAAGACGCGGATCGGATCGACCGCAGGGTTACAGCAGAAGTCTAGCCCACAAACTCCGTGCCGGCGGACAGAAGCCCAAGCAAGGGCTGATTCGCCTCGGGGAAATGGAGCGACTTTAACGCCTGGGACGGCACCCATTCGAAACCACCGCCGACGGACCCAGAAATCTCCGGCGCAGTCGGGCGGCACAGCCAGAACTCGAGGTCGAGCGTTCCGTGGGCATACACATGGCGACAAGCATAAAGGAGGCGCAGTGCGATGACCTCAAGTCCCGTCTCCTCGCGGCACTCCCGGACCGCGCAGGCGGACGCCTCTTCGGTCGGCAAGCATTTTCCCCCGGGAAACTCCGCCCGTCCGGCAAGCGCTGCTCCGGGCCTCCGCATGCCGACGAGATAACGGCCGCCCTGCTCCACGACGGCGATTGCCACGCGCTGGACTACCTCGGCCATGTGTCGGCCTCAGAGCTTGCCGTGCATCTCGCTGGGAGGACGCCCATGATGTGGTAGCCCGCGTCGACGTGCAGCGTCTCCCCCGTGACGCCGCTAGCCAGGTCGCTCAGCAGGTACATGCCGGTGTTCGCGACCTCCTCGGCGGTGATGTTGCGGCGCAGAGGCGAAAACGTCGTGTAGAGCTTGAGCATCTGGTCGAACTCGCCCACGGCCGAGGAGCTGAGCGTCTTGAGCGGACCGGCACTTAGCGCATTGATGCGAAAGCCGGCCGGGCCGAGCTCGTTGGCCAGGTATTCAACCGAGCTTTCGAGAGCCGCCTTGCAGATGCCCATGATGTTGTAACCGGGAATCACTTTCTCGCCACCAAGATAGGTCAAGGTCAGCAGGCTGCCACCGGGCTTCAAAATGTCGCGGGCCCGGCGTGCGATCGTCAAGAGGCTGTAGACGCTGATTTCCATCGCCGTTTTGAAGCCTTCGCGGCTCACGTTGTAGGTCGGACCCTGCAGGTCCTCGATCGGCGCATAGGCAACCGAATGCAGGACGAAGTCGACCGTTCCGAACTGCTCGCGGGTCGCCGTGAAAATGCGGTCGAGGTCTTCGTCGCGCTGCACATCGCAGGGGAGAATCAGCTTTGCCCCCAGCGGCTCGACCAGCTTGCGGAGGCGCCGTTCCATCCGCGGCCGCTCCGGGTCCTTGTCGGGGAGATGGGTAAAGCCCATCTCGGCCCCTTCGGCGTGCAGTTTTTGCGTGATGGCCCAGGCGATCGAATGGTCGTTGGCAATTCCGAAGACCAGACCCTTTTTTCCGTCGAACAGACCCATCGGCGGCTCCTCCGATTTGAAAACCCGCTTCGGCCGATAATCTAAGTGATTGACTGGATCATTTCCACCCGGTTACCGAACGGATCGCGGAACTCGAACCGCAAATAACCCGGAATCGAAACGCCTTCCTCCACCCGGAAGCCCAACGCCGACAGCCTGGCCCGCCAGCCCTCGATGTCGTCAACCGCATAGGCGACGTGCGCCTTGGTGGCGTGGCGGTTAACCCCCTCCTCGGTGCCCACGTGAACAGGACGATCGCCCGCCGCCAGCCAAAAGCCGCCGCGCGATTTCAGGGCGTCGGGCTTCTCGACTTCCTCGAGTTGCAAGACGCCACAATAAAAGTCGCGCGCCGCGCGTTCCTGGCCTTTCGGCACGGTGATTTGCACGTGGTGGATGCCGACGATCATCCCGCGATCCTCAAGACGACTCAACGAATAAGCGGCGAAAGACAGAATCGGCGAAATCTGCGGATCAAGTCTTCATCGCCGCACTCTTCGCCCGGTCCTCCGCATGATATCATCAGAGTCGCTTCTTGGTGCCGCATGGGGCCCGCGGCGCTGTCCAAAAAAGGGACGAAACATGACGCCGTTGCGCTTTCGCTCGCTGCCTGCGGCTCTGGCCGCAATCGTTGCCGTCGTCTGGGCCGTGCCCGTCGAGGCGCAGCTCTATCAGGTGCTGCCAATGAGGAGGGATTCGCGGTTTCGCACAACGCAATCGGCCTCCCCCTCCTCGACCGATGCGTCGGCCGCCGACACGCGGGTCACAATTGAGATTTTCACAGGCAATGAGGGGGTAGGATTTCAGGCGCAGGAATGGGAATCGGTGTTCGAGCGCGCCGGACTCCTTGTGCAAATTCATGCCGCGTTTGCCGGCGATAAGATTTCGATTCGCGAGAAAAAGTTCGGCAAGCTGCGGGAGGTCTTCGTCGTCGGAAAGCTGGAACGCAACGGAACGCTCGTCTTTCCCGGCCGAAAGTTTGCACGATCGGAGTCCGCGGCGTTTGTGGAATGGCTGCGCGAACTCAAGACCTATGGCGGGCAGGGAAATCCGAGCGGAAAGGCCCTGTGGGGACTCAGCCGGGAACAATTTGATGCGCTGTTTCGCGCGCTGGCCGCGCCGGTCGAGCAGGAAGTCGCCAACCTCCCCTTCGACGAGGCGATCCGCACGCTGCAACTTCCCGATCAGTACCCGTTCCGCTTGTCAGTCTCGGCCGAGACGACGCTCGCCGCGCCGGCCCTGAAACAGCGGCCGGGGCGGCTACAGTTGCGCGGATTCGCGCATGGAACGGCCCTGGCCATGTTGCTCTCGCAATCCGGGCTTGGGTTCCGTCCCAATCGGACGCCCTCCGGCAAGCTCGAGCTCTTGGGCGTGCGAGCCGAGGATGGACAGCAGCTTTGGCCGGTCGGCTGGGATGCTCCCGAGGGAACCTACCCCGCCGCCATCGCCCCCAAGCTGTTCCAGCAAACCCAGGTCGAGCTGAAGGACCAGAAGCTGATCGATGTGCTCGAAGCGATCGCCGACAAGACCGGGACTCCGGTGCGCGTCGATTTCGCCTCGATCGCGGCACGTCGCCTCGACTTGGATTCGGTCCTCGTCAGCGCCTCTGGCCAGCACATGGCGTGGTCCCAGTTGCTGACGAAGATCACCAGTCCCTCCTTTCTCACGCCGAAAATCCGCACGGATGAAGCGAAGAAGCCGTTCGTCTGGGTCACTTCGATCAAGAACGCGCCGGCGCGGCTCGACCGGCCGGCGCGGGATAAGAAAGGCATTGATCCCGCTACGCCTGTTCGCCTTCCCGAGTTGCCAGCCGATCAATGAGCGAGGTTCCGCATGTTCACCGGATCGGAAATCGTCGAAATCCTACGGGAGATGGAGGCGACGCACGTCGTCGCCCTGCCGGACAGCACGCTCGGCCTGTGGGAATACGATCTTCGCGCGGCCGGGTCGCCGAAACTCGTCCGCGTCTGCCGCGAGGGAGAAGCGTGGGCGATTGCGGCGGGGCTTTACCTGGGGGGTGCCAATCCGATCGTGATGATCCAATGCACGGGGCTATTTGAATCGGGCGATTCGCTTCGCAACGCGATTCACGATTACCGGCTGCCGCTGTTCGCCCTGATCGGATACCGGAGCTACTTGAGCCAAACCATGCTGCCGAACGACTCGGCCCGCACCTACACCGAGCCGATCGTCCATGCTTGGCAGATCGACTACCGTTTGATCGACGCTCCGGAAAAGAAGCCGGAAATTGTCGACCACTACCGCCGCTGCCGGGCGGCGGACCGCCCCGGCTTCGTGCTGATCGCCGAAGGCCGCGGTTAGAATCAGGGTGTGAGAGAAAGCCATGCCGACCGCTTCGCCCAAACGAATGTCCCTCGTCGACAGTCTCGCGGTCCTGCACGCCGTTCGACGCGACGAGATCGTGATCACGACCATGGGGGCGGCCCGGGAATGGCAGAAGCTCGGAAAACACCCCCTCGATTTCGTGCTGGTGCCCTCGAGCATGGGCCAGGCCACTTCCCTGGGACTGGGGATGGCCTTGGCGCGGCCCGATCGGAAGGTCGTCGTCTGCAACGGCGACGGTTCGATGTTGATGAATCTCGGCTCGCTGGTGACGATCACCGCCCAGGCGGCCGACGAACCTGACCGTGATCGTCTTTGACAATGGCGTCTATGAAGTCACGGGAGCACAGCCCACGCTGGCCGCCGCGACCCTCCGCCGGGACGCCGCCGCGGTCGATTTCGCCGACCTCGCACGGGCCTGTGGTTTTCGCCGCGTGTCGGCCTTCGACGACATCGGCGCGTGGCAGGAGAACGTCCGCGGTATCATCGACGGGCCCGGTCCGACGTTCGTGCATCTGCTGGTCGAGCCGGTCCTCGATGCCGGGCTAATCGGATTCCCCGGCCCTTCGCCGGATCGGGCACGGGCCTTCCGCGATCAGCTTACGCACGCGGAATCAGGTAGAGGATGACCGCGCAGTAATGGCAGATGCTCGCGCCGACGACCAGCACGTGCCAGACGGCATGGTAGTACGGCACCTTCTCGTCGTGGGTGAGGAAATAGACGCCCGCCATGTACAGCGCGCCGCCGGCCGCGATCAGCGCCAGGGCTGCCAGCAGGCATCACGTGGACGATCTCGTGGATGGCGACGACCGGGATCCAGGCGAGCAGGACGTAAGCCCCTGTCGCCACGTTGCTCAACCGGCGGAAGCAGACCTTGAAGAAGATGCCGATCGAGGTCAGCCCCCACATCGCCAGCGTCAGGCCCCACAGCCAGCCCTGTAGGAAATACGACAGAGCGAACGGCGTGAAGGTGCCCGCGATCAGCAGAAAAATGCACACCTGGTCGAGCATGCGGAAAAAGTGCCGCGCCCGCGGGGCGTTGAAGCTGTGCGAGAGCGTCGAGGCCCCGTAGAGGGCCACCAGCGACGCGGCATAGACGCAGCACCCGGTGAACTGCAGCCGGTCGCTGTGTCCCTTGGCCGAGCTGACCAGGACGGCCGCGCCGGCGATGCTCAGCACCAGACCGAGGCCGTGAGTCAATTGGTTCGCCGTTTCCTCCGGGATGTTCCGCATTCCGATCCGCGGTCGAACCAAGCCACTCATCGGCGTGTTGCCCTCCTCTAGGACCGGTGGAGATTCAGGGACACAGGAAACAGGGCATTGTATTCTTATCGGCCCATCGAGCCAGACGAATTGAAATGCCGGGACAAATTGAAACGCAAAGAGCCTGCCGCCATCGGCTTCTGCCGAAAACGCCCCGTGTTGGCGGCGCCAAACCGCCCATCAAGGCGGCCTCTTTGGGACAGCTCGCAACCCATTGAATGCCCAGCTCTTTCGAACATCACCCTCCCATTATACCGTCCCAGGGGCCGACAGACCGGCTGAAAACCGTCGCCGCCGGCCATGTGTGCCGGGGTTCGTGCCCGCAGTCAAGCCGCTCGGAACTGGTCTTTCCCAGAACTTCGATTTCGGATGTAATCCGCCCCCCGGTGACCCGGACCGCCTCATCAGGGAACCTGCGGTCTGGATCGTCGACTGGAATGAGTCATCCACTTCCTGTTTCAACAGGGGATCATCGATGCGCATTGTCGCTACACTTGCCGCAATCCTAGCTCTACCATGCGGTGTTTTCGCGGACGAACCTCAGTCACCCGAAACCAAATTAAACATCTCACAGCCCGCTGTCGCACAGGCCGATGTGACAACGTCGGGTAAATACGATACGTCGGTCTACCATCTGAAACACACGCGAGCCCGGCAGATCATTCCTGCCGTGAGGCAGGCGCTCTGCAAGGGTCTGGCGGCTGAAGCGGCAGGCCAACCGCTCTGCGCAATCGGTCGTGTCGGTCGTTTTCATGCCCACCACGTCGGACGACGCGCTGGTCGCGATTTGTCCGCGCGAGCACGCCGCGCTTGTCAAACAGGCCGTCGAAGACTGCGACGTCGAGAAACAATACGCGGTGAAGGTGCAGTTGTTCGAGATTTCACCCAACGGCGAGGCAGTCCGCGTGGGAGAGCCGGCCGTTGTTGTCGGCCGAGAGGGATCGGTCGAGTGTAAGACGTCGGATGACTGCCCCGTGACGTTGAAACTACACGTGTGCGAAACTGGCCCGGTTGCGGCCACTCTCTCAAACGAGCCCGTGGCAACCGAGTCGGCCGACGAGGTGTATTCCTCCGGTCCCGACTGTGGTCAACCCGAAGCCGAATCTTCGCCAGAAAAGAGTGCCTGCCCCGTCTCGTGCAGCGGGCAACCGGCCGGCGAAACGACCTGCCCGGCTTGCAGCGGCCAATGCCCGGTCTCTTGCAGCGGCCAATGCGCCGCTTCCGACAACAAGTGCCACGCGTGCAAGGGCGAATGTGCCGCATCGTGCAGCGGCCAAATCGCCGCCTCTTGCAGCGGCCAATTGCGCCGGCTCGTGCAGCAGCCAATGCGCCGGCTCGTGCGAAAAGTGTGGATCGAGCGGCCAGTGCGAATCGCTCACCGCGACGGAATACCAGCTTCTGGGCCGGTTACTCGCCAAACTCTGGCTCCAGGAGCACGCGGAACATGAGCGAGGCATCGGACGTGACGAAGCGGCCCCGGCGGAAACGGGCGAGAGCGGTCCCGACCAGGATCCCAGTGCAAACCAGGGGAGCCTCGTCGTTCCAGGGACACCCGCCCAAACGCCAGCTGAAAAGCTGGGGGTCGACCTGGGATGTCCGGCTCCCGCTCCCTCGACGTCGGAAGTGCCGCCGGCGACCAATCAAACTGCCGCACCGTCCGATTCAACTCCCATCCCGACCGTAATGGGAAACGCCGAAGAGGAACGGCTCTTTTCGCGCCGTCCGCAATCGAATGACGACGGCTTCCAGGCCAGCGGAGTCTGTCATCTAGGCCCAAGCGATCAAGAGGACGTCGCCGTAGCCCGTGTGACCGATGCGGACGACTCTGACTGCACGCTCCGCGACTGCGGGGGAGCCTGCCAAAGCCCCTCGATCGAACCGCCCGCCCTTTTGACGCTCTCAGCCCGCAAAGATTCATCGCCGAGATCTCGGCATCGTGATCTCGCCCCGGTGGCAGTCCGAATTGTCGAAGATTTATCAAGGCCGGCGGCTTTCCGAAATCTTCGAGCCGCACAACGGCCAGGATGCCGAGCGCAGCGGCCCTTGGCCGATTGCTGGCAGAGATCCCGAAGCCCGGCTTCCAAAATGGACGGCGACGAACTCGCATCACCACAACGTCATCGTCGTCGACTTGCCCGACCGGATTCGAGTCTTCGAGGGCCCGTCGGAGACTTCCGCAGCCGCGGCGGCCCCGTGCCCGAATTACCGCGAACAATTCCGCGCGGTCCTGGAAGAGGTCTTTCGCGGCTCCAACGTGATGGAGGAGATCGCCCAGGTCGGCCACACGCAGGAGACGCGGCCGTCGCGGAGATCGCCGCGCGAGCTGCCGAGCGTGACTCAATCGAAGCTCGAGACGACGGTCGTGACCTATCCGCTCCGCGACCTCGTACTTCTCGACGATGCCGAGCGGCCCGTTTTCGATACGTGCACCATCATCGACCACATCCAGTCGGCCGTCGCACCGGAAAGCTGGTGGCATCCGAGCGTCTCCATCCAGCTCGACCAGCAGTCGATGAGCCTCGTGATCCGACAGACGCCGGACGTGCACAAAAAGATCGAAGCCCACCTCCGCGATCTTGCGGCGGCAGCAGGTCAAGCAGCTTTGCAACCTGATCGAACGGCTCTCCGACGGAATCCGAGCCGTCGGACGACTGATCGGCTCGGTCTTCCGCAACGACGAATCAAGTGGCACTGGCGACTCGTTCGCCAGTGCCACTCGTTTTTGCTCCTGAAAGCCCGCAGGCGTGTCAGCGGCCCGCGCCATCGAGCGGATTGTAGGCGGCAGACTTCACGGCTCGGCGTCGCCGGCTTCCGCCACCTCTTCCAGGCTGGGGGCCGTTTCGTCGGGCTTTTCGCGCTGGCGGAAGTAGAGCCGATCGGGACCTCGGGGTAGGGAAGCTCCTCGTGCAGGACTCCGAGCAAGTACCGCTTCCAGCTCTCGTCCAACACGGCCGGATCGTTGCACTTGAGCACGATCGTCGGGGGCTCGGTTCCCACCTGCGTCGCATAATAAATCTTGGCCCGCCGTTCTTCCGCAGGGGTGGCTGATTGGCCAAGATGGCCGCCCGCACGAGGCGGTTCAGCTTGCCGGTCGGCACGCGAATATGGGTCTGCTTGAACAGGCTCTGCGCAAGGTTGACCAGCTTGCGGACGTTGCGCCCTTCCTTGGCCGTGAGGAACGCGACCGGCACGTAACGCATGGTGGCGAACGTCTGCAGCAGGTATTCCGACCAGGCCTCGGTCGTCATTTCCGGGGACCAGGTCCCACTTGTTGACGACGAAGACGCACGGCTTGCTGTTGTTTGGCGATCTCGTCGACGAGCTGGATGTCGACGCGCGAGATCGTCTCCCTCGCGTCGAAGAACATGAACACGACGTCGGCCCGACGAATGCTGCGCTGGGCGCGCACCAGGCCGTAAAACTCGACGTCGGTGGCCAGGCTCTTCGTCTTGCGGACGCCGGGCGTGTCGATCGCCAACAGCCGCTTGCCGTCGACCTCGAAGCGGATATCGACGCTGTCCCGCGTCGTGCCCGGAATTTCGCTGACGATCACGCGTTCGCTCTCGGCCAGCGCGTTGATGAACGTGCTTTTGCCGACGTTGCGGCGGCCCACGATCGCCAGCTTGAGCTCCGGCTCGGCCGACAGGACCGTCCCCTGCGCGTCTTCGATCTCCGACTGCGGCGGGAGATTCTCGACGATGGCCGCCAAGCAGCTCGTCGCGGTTCCGGTTGGCCTTCACGCTGGTGACGACGAGCGGCGCCTCGCACAGCCGCCGGAATTCGTGGACCTCGGCGTCGGTGCGGGTCGAATCGCACTTGTTGACGACGAGCAGTTTCGGCTTGTCGATCCGCCGCAGGCGTTCGGCCACTTCCAGGTCGAGGGGCACCAGGCCGCTCGACGCGTCGACGACGAACAGCAGCAGGTCGGCCTGCTCGATGGCGATCGCGGATCTGGTCCTCGATCTGCTCGGTCAGGTTGTCGACATCCTCGATTCCCAGCCCGCCCGTGTCGACCAGCTCAAAATACCGGTCCTGCTCGTGGACGCAGGTACTCGACCCGGTCGCGCGTCACGCCGGCCGTCGGATCGACGACGGAGATCAAATCGGCCGGAAAGCCAGTTGAAGAGCGAGCTCTTCCCGACGTTCGGACGACCGATGATGGCAACCTTGGGGACGGACATGGTAATGCACAATCGCGTGGGGGATGGTTTGAAGCCACTCAAAGTGTATCGTGTGAGGACACGCGGGAAAGCCTCAAGCACGAATGACGCAGGAAACCCGAAGCACGAATGAAACGCAAAGGCATCGCACAGGCGCGCTTTCCTTCGGTCATTTGGTCATTCGTGCTTCCTTCGTCGTTCGGATTTCGTGCTTCGTGCCGCCGATCCGCCCCAGTCGGCTCTCAGTCGCCGATCGAGAGCTTCATTTCGTCCGAATTGCCCTTGAGTTCCGGGGCGTACATGCCGGAGCCGACGGTCGGCAAGGCGCTGAACTTGCCGGGAATTTCGGCCCGCATGCGATAGCGAAGGCTGTGCTTGCCGCGGGGCAGCGTCCGCAGGAAGAGCGTCACCTTTTCGTCGCGCAGCTCGACGTAAGCCGGCGAGGCCGCTGGCGTTGTAGCCGCTTTGGACGTCGAACGGCTCGACGCCGGCCGCCTTGGGATCCTCGAACACGAGGTGCTCGTAATCGTTCTTGCTGTCGATCGTCAATTCGATTTCGAGCAGGTCGCCGCTTTTGACCTCGCCGAAATTGGTCAGCTCGACGCGGCGATAGTGTTCCGTGCGCTGGCCGACGACCTGGCCCCGCGAGCCGGCGACGTTCGTCGTCTCGTCCGATCGCACCAGCTTGAAATAGTTCCGGGCGACCTTGATTTCGAGCCCCGCGTGCGTGATGAAGTCCTCCAGCGTGAAATTGGTGAGATAGGCGTTGAAATAGAGCGGCCCTGTGCCCCGCTTTCGCAGCTCGACTTTGTGCACTCCCGCCTCGAGCGCAGTCGCCGGCCAGGGTCGCCTTGTTGTCGAAAGTGAACAGGTTCTCGGCGTCGATGGCGGCCTCTTTGATTTTTTTGCCGTCGACATAGACCTCCACCGTCATCTGCGGACGGTCTTCGCCGCTGGCGACGACGTACTCGGCCAGCGCCTCGATGGCGATGGCCGTGTCGCGGGGGCTGTTCCAATAGGTCGCGTGCTTGCGGTTGTTGAGCAGATACTTGGCCAGCCGCGACGCTTTTTCGCCCTTCGGGATCGGTGCGCGACAGGAGTTTCAGATAATAGGCGTTGGCCTCGGTGTCGCTGTCGTACCAGAACCACCAGAACGAGCCTTCGGGCAGCTTGAGCCAGGCGGTCTGGTTCTCGTCGTCCTGAACCAGGTACTGGTCGATGTTCCGCACGATCATCGCCAGGCGATCGTCGGCCTTCACCTGCGAAAGGGCCAGTCCGAAGAGTGCCTTGGCGTAGACGGAAAGCCCGGTCCGGTCGCGGTAGAGAAAGTCCTGCATCTCCTGGTCGTTTATCTTCGCCTCGACGAGCACGCTATAGACCAATGCGTCGATGTTGTCGGCGTGGGTTTTGTACGGATCAAGCGGCTTTTCCCGCTTGCCGTTCTTGAGGCGCACGACCTGCCGCGACTGGTACTGTTTGAGCCAGGCGACTGCCCGTCTCGAGCACGCCCGGGACGATCGCGACGCCGTTCTGCTGGGCAAGCTGCAGTCCGTGGACGACCAGGGCCGTCATGTGCGGTTCGGATTGCTCGCCCCAGCCGGAGAACCAGCCCCAGCCCCCGTCGGCAAGCTGCATTTCGGTCAGAGCCCGGACGCCCCGTTTCACCATGCGTGCGACTTCCGCATTGTCGAAGACCGGATTGTCCTCGAACCGCTTCCAACCGGCGGCCCGCTTGGCCGCGTCGCCGATCTCCTGGGCGTTCAGGTTCGTCCGTTTCTTCTTGATCTCCGCCAGGTCGAGGTGCATCCGCTTGAGGATGTTCTGCGTGATGACCGTCGGCAGAAACCGATAGAGCGTGCAGTCGGTCGTGTCGTGCGGATAGCTGACCAGGTACGGCAGCGCGTCGACCATCGCCCCGGCCAGCGTCGGCGAATAGCGGATTTCCAAGAGCGTCTCGTTGACCCGCCGCTTGGAGGGCACGGTGATCGTGAACGAGGCCGACTCGCGGTCCGGACGGATCGCGCCGGCGTACGCTTCGGTTTTGAGCATGCCATGGACGCGGACGGGAAAGTGCATCTGCATCGCGTCGGACTCTTCGTCGGTGAGCGCCTGCATCCGCACGACCGCCTCGCCGTGCTCGACCGCCTTCACGCGCCAATCGACGCGCGACTTCGCCGCCGGCTGCGATTTCGACCGTGCGCGACGTCTCGCCCAGCGGGGCCAGCGATCTTGCCCTCCAGCTCGAGCACGACGCGGACCGATTTGGCCGTTTTCAGACGATTGTGCACGTTGGCCGAGAGGACGACTTCGTCCTGTCTCGACGAAGAACCGCGGCGCCTGCATCCGCAGCAGCAGGTTCTTCGTCGTGACGATCTCGGCCTCTCCCTGGCCGACGCGGGTGCCGGCCGACATCGTCCAGCCGCGGATCTTCCAAGTCGTAAGGTTTTCGGGCATGGGAAACGAGACTTCGACCAAACCGTCGCGGTCGGATTCGAGGCGCGCGGCCCAGTAGGCCGTGTCGGCAAATTGCGTCGCGAATCGTCGGCTGGACTTCGGGCTTTGCGACGCCGGCAACTTCCTTTCCCGTCGCTTTCTTCGAACTCCGCCGCCTGCAAAAATCAGCAGCGTCGGTGTTCGGCCGATGCCGGGCGATGCCGCTGAAAGACCGGACTGCCGAACATGCCGAGCCACTTGTTTGCCGGCCATTTCTCGCCTCCTGCCGCCAAAAAAGCCGTTGCCCGATACTTCGCGTTCGATCAACTCGCCGAAAAGACCGATTCCGCTCATGGGAACCTCGCCCGGTTTGAGCAAGTTCCACGACTCGCGTCGAGGCTCGACTCGGTTTGTGGATAATGCTGCCGTCGCCAGTTCCAGAAAAACTCGCGGATTTCCGGAGTGTTGGTCCCGCCGGAGATGTACTCGACGCTCTTGTCGTAAACAGCCAGCACGATCGAGCCGACCACCGGCTTGCCGGCGAGGTCGGTCAGCTTTGAGCTTCACGCCGGCCTTTGCCCCCGGCTTGTAGTCGTGGGCCGACGGCTCGACCGCGACGTTGACGACGCGTTTTTCCGGGGGCACGACAATCTCGCGGATCTCGGCTATAGAGCCGGCCGTTGGAGATCGTCAGCGCCTCGACAAAAAAGTTCGGCATGTCCTTCTGCGTCGACGCCGATCTCGACCAGCGTGCTCTTGCCCTTGAGCCGCAGGACCTGCGGCCTCGGATAAACGCTCGACAACGGGACGCACGAAAAGCAGGACCGTGCTGTCGAGGCGATTCGTGTTGATCGAGCAGCCGGACTTTCTCGCCCGGCGCGTACTCGCGCTGGTCGGCGATGAGTTCCAGGTCGTTGAAGCGGAATTCGAGACCCGTCGAACCCGTCGCCTCGCACCGTGAAGACGAGGGCCCCTTCGATCGTCCGATTCTTCGCGTCGGTCAGCTTGTACGAGAGCCGATATTGCCCGGCCTGGGACGCCTTGATTTCGAGCCGGGCCTGCCCCTGCTCGTCGGCATCGACGTTCCAGGTTTGCGCGACCGTTTCGGTCGGCTTGCCATCGGCGGCGTAGGTCACGCGGTACAGCGTGGCGACTCCCTTGCCTTTGACCGGCTTCTGATCGAGCGTCTGAGCCTGGAACGTGGCGCTGGATCGCGTCGCCCGCCTGGTAATAGCCGCGATCGGTCCAGGCGAAGACCTGGAACGGCTTGCGGGCGACGAGGACTTCCCCGGAGCCGACGATCGTGCGGCGCGATTGATCGACGACCTCGGCCGTGATCTCGTAGCGATGGTCGGAGTTGCCGTGCAGCGTCTTGGCCAGCGCCGTGTCGATGGCGATCTTCACCGTGCCGTCGGGCCCGATGGGCACGGTCGCGTCGAGCACGACTTCCGGCGGCTCATTCCCGGCGAACTCCCAAAGCGAAGCCGGCCGCAAGCAGCCCCAGACATTCCAGCCGGGATACCAGGTGTAATCGGGCCAGAACCACCAGTATCCCGGGCCGTACAGCCAGTCCCAGATTCCGGAGGGATACCAGCGCGCGGTCGTGACCGGTGCGGATCACCTTGTAATGGACGGTCGCCTGTGTGACCGGGCCGCCAAAGTAATAGGTTGCCCGGATCGTCGCCGTGACTTTGTCGCCGAGTCGGGCCGGCTCCTGCGGCGCATCGACTTTCACTTCGAACTCCGGCTTTTTGTACTCCTCGACGCGAAACGCGGCGCCGCCGTAGACGTCGTTGCGATCGACGATCGCGAGCGAATATTCGCCCAGAGCTGGCGTCGGACGGAATGGCGAATTCGCCGTCGAAGCCGCCGTAAGCGTCGGCCGTGTAGGTCTTCTCCAGCGCGGTTTCGCCCCGCGGATTGGTGACGCGGATCTTGAATTTCTGGCCGGCAAACCGGGAGGTCGAGGGCGCGTCGTAGCGGGCATTGCGCGACCCAGAACTTGAACTTCACGCGCCTGGCCGGGGCGATAGACGGGCCGATCGGTGATCGCGAAGGCCTTGTTCTGGTCGTAAACGGCATCGTCCGACCGGTCGGACCACCAGATCGTCTCGAAACCCAGAAACGCCAGACGCCCCTCCTTGCCGCGAGCGATCGCGATCCACTGGTAATCTTTTTTGAGGTCGTCCGGGTCGGGGACGGCCTGCCCGTCGGCGTCTGTCGTTTCGGCGAAGTCGAGCGTTGTCGATGCGGAGGCGGCCGGGGTGCGCTGGCTCCTGCCTGTAGCCGAAAAACTCGACATTCGCCCCGGCGATCGGCTGGCCGGTCACGGCGTCGGCCACGAAGTAGACGGAGCCGCGAGCGCAGCGGCTTTCGCACGAGGACCGTGTCGGCGATCCACAGCACGATGCGGCTCGTGTTGCCGCCGGCCATCTTCGCCGTGACCAGGTAGGCGCCGGCCTTTTGCAGCGGCGACGCGATCTCGATCTGCCGGTCGAAATGGTTCGGTCGCGGCTGGAGCGTCACGCTCCATTGGGCGACCCGCTCGCCGAGATACTGCGATTGATTCTGCGACGACGAGCCGATAGCCGATATTCGCAGATATTGATCTCGTTCCAATCGAACTGGTCGTGGCTCGCTTTGAGGTAGGCCTTCACGTCGTCGAGGAGTTTTTCGACGTGGATCGCGTGCGCTTCCAGCTCGACCCGCGTGCCGTTGCGGAAGCGGAAGCCGATCGTGCGTCCCGTCGTGGCCGGCTGCGTCGGCCGTCGGCTCGAAGCGGCCCCAGTTGCCGACGATCTGGTCGAGCCGCTTCTGCCGCTCTCCCTGAAGTCCCGGCCCGAAACGGCGAATGCACTCGCGCCACAGCTCGGCGGCCCGCGGGATATTGCCGGCGATTCTCGTAGATTGTGGCGAGCGTCGCCAAGGCACGTTCGGCCTCGGCGACTTGTTTCCCGAAGCGGCGATCTCGTGGTAAATGCGGAGGAAATTGAACTCGTCGGGAAGCTTGAACCGCTTGACGCCGGTGGCCAGGCGGGCGATGGTCTCGTCGTCCGTCAGCGTGTGCACGGCGAAAGGAGCGTTCGCCTCGGCTCGATCGTCGTCCTCTCCGCCGAACGAGCGGGCCGAACGGCAGCAGCGTCTGCACGCCGAACTGCTTGTTGAAGAAAGTCGGCGAAAGCCAGCGCGGCGCGATTCTTCGCGCGGGAGAGAACTCAGCCGCTTGCGCGAGCGCCCAGCGCCAGCGCTCGCCGTCCGACTTTGCCGATGCATACCGCGCCGGCACGTGATAAAAGACCGGGTTGCCGTCGGCGTCGACCGGCGCTCCGACTGTCGCCCCGGGACCGGAACCCGGCCAACGGAACCCGTTCCCCAGGTCGTATTCGGGGAGCTTCGACAGGTCGGTGAGCGCCTGCAGCTTCCACGCTTGACCTCCCTCGCGGCCATCCAAAAACTGTTGTGCCAAATCGAGGTAGAAGGATCCGACCGCATCGTGGTCCGGGTCGGCTTTGAGCAGCGGCATGGCTTGTTGCATCAATTGCAACGCGCGGACCCGATCCTGATCGAACGAGCTGACCGCTTCGCCTCCGCCGCGGTGGTTGCCGCGGAAGAATTGTCCCGCGATCAGATAACCGTACCGCGAGCCTTGGATGAAACTGTCGGCAGCCGCCTGCAACAGCCGCCAATTCTTCTGATGGACGCCGACCACCGCTTCGCGAAACGCGTCGACCTCGTCTTCGCGGGCCAACCGCTGCAAGCAGTCGATGCCCGTTTTCAGGTCGTTGCCGACCAGGCGCTCATCGTCCCGCGGATCGAGAGCCAGCTTGCGATACAGCTCCCAGGCATCGCGGAAGTTCCCGGCCTGGAAGTCCTTGCGCGCCTGGCTGCGAAGATCGGTGAGGGGCGGGTCGGCTCCCCAGAGCAGGCAAGCGGCCCCGCTGGCCATGACAGCGACAAGAACGCAAGCGCGGAACGTCATGGCGTCGTTTCCCCCGTTAGCGAGTCGAAAGTCCAGGGTCTCAAGTCAAAAGACAACAGATTCCGCAATTCGATCCCTGTGCCACAGCCAGACCCGCTCGCATGGATTTCAGCGTCGAACGGGCAACGCCGTGAAGGATTTTTTCGACACGCTGGGTGCCCCTAGCGGGGCTAAGACCACGCGGTCCTGTTTTGCTGCGACGTGATTAAAGAGCACGGGCGGGCGACGCGCCCGCCCGTGGCACTCAATCTCGACACCTGCCGTGTACGAGCAATGCGGGCGGCCGCTTCTTAGACGAATCCTGCGGTGCGGCGGTTCCCGGGATTTCGGCCTTGGACCTTCTCGACGCCGTGAGTCCAAGGTCCAAGGTCCGAGGTCCGAGGTCCAAGGTCCAAGGTCCAAGGTCCAAGGTCCGAGGTCCAAGGTCCAAGAGACCGGATGGGGATCTGTTGTATTTTGACTTTGGACTTTGGACTTTGGACTTTGGACCTTGGACCTTGGACTTCGGACCCTTTCAAAACGGAATCCGCTGGCCGTCGTAGGAGAGTTCGACGTTCTCGGGAAGCCGAGCGTTGGTCGCCTCGTATTCCAGCGAATGCGAGATGTGCGTGAAGTACGCCCGGCGGGGTTTGACCCGCTCGATGACTTCCAGCGCCTGTCCGACGCTGAAGTGCGTGGGGTGCGGCTGGTCGCGGAGCGCGTCGATGACCAGCGTGTCGAGCCCTTCCAGAAGCGGCCAGCTTTCCTCGGGGATCAGGCTGACGTCGGTGCAATAGGCGACGTCGTTGATGCGGAACCCCAATATGGGGAGCTTTCCGTGCATCAGGCGGATCGGCCGGATCGGCTGGCCCGAGAGCTCGAACGGCTCGGTCGTGATCTGTTCGAAGGCGCAGCTTGGGGACCGCGAAATGATGGGCGTCGGGGTCGAGCGGCTCGAACGCATAGCTGAAAGCCAGCCGAAGCTGCCGCTCGACGGCCGCACTCGCAGTACAACTGGATCTCCCGATTGAGCCGATAGCCGAAGATCCGCAGGTCGTCCAGGCCGAAGATGTGGTCGGCGTGGCTATGCGTGAAGACGGCCGCATGGACGAGCTCGACGTGCTCGCGCAAAAGCTGAATTCGCAGCTCGGGGGGCGTGTCGATGAGGAAGTCGCCGTCCGGTGCGTGAACCAAGACGCCGGTGCGCGTGCGGTTGTTCCGCGGATTGGCTCGACGTGCAGACGGGACATCGGCAGCCGATGACCGGAACACCCACGCTGGTTCCCGTGCCCAGAAGAATCAGTTCACGGGTCAAACGTCGGCTCCGGAAACTCGCTGACGCCGTCGGCGCTGACCAACAACAGCCGCGGAGAGAGGGGATGATCCATGCGGCTGAAGTCGTCCTCGACCTTGCGGCGGATCTCGCCGAAGGTCTCGGACTCCTGCATGCTGACGGCCACGAGGAAATCGCGGCTCGGAACGCCGACGGCCAGCTCGGAGCCGAGCTCGTCGCGCAGCACGGAACAGAAGCGGCGGCTCAAAATCCGCGAGGAGTTGTAGGCGTCGGGCCGTTTGGGCATCAAGAGCCGCGGGCCGCCCTCTTCGCCGGCCATGATGTATTCCATGCGCTGGCGATCGAAGTAAGCGTCGAGGTTCGACAGGGCCAAGGTGTGCAGGTCGTCGCGTCCGATCTTCCAGCGGTCGAGCATGTCGTCGCGGATGTACCAGTAGGCGTGCTGCTCGTCGACGACGTACAGCACCATCAGCTCGCCGACCCACGTGTTGGCCACGAAATTCGGAAAGCTCCGCCGCCAGACGTCTTCCGGATAGAGCATGGGAAGAATGCGGTCGCGGACCGATTCCAGCGTCGGTTCCGTTTGCAGCGTCCCCCATTCCTGGACTTGGGCCACCGTCGCCAGCGCGGGCAGGATGATGTCTTCGAACCGGTCCGGCTCCTGCACGTAGCTGCGATAAAAATTGAACAGGTTGATGTTTGATTCGCCGAGCTGCACGCGGAACTCGTCGCTGCGGTGGCATTTGAGCGACGGGAAGCGGTCGCGTGCGATGCGGACGACCCGGTCGGCGAAGATGTGGGGCGGATCGGCCGGCTCGTCGGCGAACTCCAGCGAGTTCATGATCATGGTCGCCAGCGTTTCCAGCTCCGGGTCGCGGCGGCCGGCCGTCTGAAACGTCGCGACCACGCAGACCGACTTATAGCGGGCGGTCCACAATTTCCAAGGCCGCCACAACGGGGGCCGCAGCCAGCGCTTCCACCACGGGAGCCGTGCCGCGTCGTTGGATTCTCCTTCGAGGCACATCGAGGGATAGGGGACGTCGAGCGGTTTGCTGCGACGCAGGCCGCGGCTGCGCGGAAAGACCTGGTCCGGATCGACGACCGTGTCGAAGTCGACCTTGCGCACATTGAAACGCCAGCGCCCCACGATCCGCAGCAGGCCCCCCGTTTCGGGAGCGATCAACTGCGCCTCGCCGCCGGCTTCGACCAGCGTCCAACCCGGCGGATGCCAGATGCGGAACCAGTGCGAGGGGTCGGTGTACGAGCGCCAGTGCGGGGGGTGCGTCAAGCTCATGGTCCTGGATGCCCGGTCGGACTGGCGGCACGTCGGTCCGTCAAGCTGTCCCTTTCGAACGCTGAACGTAGGCCATACGCAGTGTGTGCAAAGTTTCGTCGAGCGTGGCGGCCTCGTCACGATCGAGGTTGCCTGCTGTTTTCTGCTCCAAAACAGTGATCAGGTCGATGAAATACCGTGCCAGCGGAAGCTCCGTTTCGGCTTTCCCCGTCGCCGGATTGGGGATCAACCCCAGTGCCGACCATGGCCTGGGTTGAAAGCATGACGAGAAGTGCGGCAAGCGACGGTTCGGGAAGCTGCGGGGATGCCTGATGCGGGGCCTGACGCGGTGCCTGATGCGGGGCCGCCTCGCGCTGAGCGGATTCCTCTCGCTTCGCGGATTGATCGCGTTGGGCGTGCGTCGGATCGGCGGCCGGAGCGTTGGCGTCCTCCGGCTCGTGCGTGCGGAACTTTTGGTCGAGGGCGGCGTCTTCCGCCTTGACGCGGCTCTTCCAGTCCTCGTCCGAGCTGACTTCGATTTGCTGCCCGGTCGTGCTGCGCCGGTGCGCCCGCGTCGTTGCCGGGCTCGTTCCGGAGTTCATTGCCGGTCATGTCCTGCTCCTTACGGGGAGCCATCGGCCGAGATGGGGACGCTGGCGAACGGAATGCCAGCGGTCGTCAGCCCGGGAAAATGGGGAAGCCGCGCAACCGCAATCGCAGAATAAATCTGCCTCCCCACCCGGTCAAGCAACAGACAGCGGCCCGAACAAGCAAGCTTGCGGTCCGAGCGGGTCACGCCCGATTCTTCGACACCGAATGAATAGAGTCAAGGCAGTTTTCCCGCCCTCAATGTGCGGCGATTCGATAAATCCCCTGTAATTCCCGCGAGATTACGTGCATTTCGCGTTGCCGCCCCCTCTGGCACGCCTTTTGCCAAACGGTATCAGCAATGCCTGGGTTATTCTTCGTCGCCCAGACCTTCGCCCGACGGCACTGAGACGGCCGGCCGGGGGTGGAGCCGGAACATGCTTCGGCATGAAGCCGGGAAAGCGCCTCCGACTTTCCGGTCGGCCGTCTCAGACCTCGTTTTTATTGTACGGGCATTCTGCCTGCCCACCGGTGACAATATCGATGTGGCGGGGTCGATGTGGCGGGCAAGCATTCCGTTCGCGATCGGTGTGCGTTCGTGTTTGCAGCTTGAACGGCGCTAAAATGCAGGTGAGCGGGCCGGTGCTCTTTCCAACCGATCCTCCCGCGAACGGTGCCTGGTCGTGACGTCATTGCGAGTTTGCAGTTTTGAAAGTCGCCGCTGCGACGAAATGCGTTCGTTGATCGAACGACAGGGAGCCGTTGCGACGGTCGTTCCGTCGATGCGCGAAGTTCCCCTCGATTCCAATCCGGCGGTCTTCGCCTTCGCCGAATCGCTGCTTGCAAATCGTGTCGACGTGGTCGTTTTCCTGACCGGCGTCGGCGCGAGGATGCTGCTCGAGGTCGCTGAGACGCGCTTCGACCGTGAAACGATTCTGGGCGCGTTGCGCCGTGTCACGGTTGCCGTGCGCGGGCCAAAGCCGGTCGCCGTCCTCCGCGAATGGAACGTGCGCGATCGCAATCCGTGCGGCTGAGCCGAATACCTGGCACGAGCTCGTGAGTGCTCTCGAGGCCGCCGGGGCCATCGCAGGGAAACGGATTGCCGTTCAAGAGTACGGCCGTCCCAGCACGGAGCTTTATCGAGAGCTCAGCCGCCGCGGAGCCGTTGTCGAGCCGGTCCCCGTTTATCGGTGGATCTTGCCGGAAGACACGGCACCGCTTGTGCGCGGCCGTCCACGAGACGATCGACGGCCGATTCGACGTTCTGCTCTTCACCAGCGCGCATCAACTCGATTGCGTGCTCGAAGTGGCCGAGGCCGCCGGGGAAAAAGAGGCGTGGCTTCAGGCGGCGCGCGCGTGCGTGATCGCTTCGATCGGGCCGACCGCCAGCGAAGCGCTCCGCGACTCGGGCCTGCCCGTCGACGTCGAAGCGCGACCGACGCGGATGGGGCAGCTCGTCCGTGCGGCGATCGAGGCGGCGCCCGCAATTCTCGCGGCCAAGCGCGCGATAGGCCGAGCGCATTCGCTCTGCTAGAATCGGGGACGGCCGGGAGCACTTGCCTCGATGACGCCCGAACTGCATCAAAGCCGCTTTCTGCGCACCGCGCGCTGCGAACCGACCGACACGACTCCGATCTGGATCATGCGGCAGGCCGGCCGTTATCTTGCCGGAATACCGAGCCGTCCGCAGCAAAGTGCCGTTTCTCGGATCTGTGCAAGCGGCCCGAGCTCGCCGCCGAAGTAACGCTGAGTGCACAACACGCGCTGGGCGTCGACGCGGCGATTCTCTTTGCCGACCTGCTTCCGATCCTGGAGCCGATGGGGTTCCAGCTCGAATACACCCCCGGAGACGGCCCGGCGATTCTCAATCCCGTTCGCACGCGCGACGATCTGGCGCGCGTGCACGAGCTTCGCGAACGCCGACGAGCTCGGCTTCGTTTTCGAGACGGTCCGCCTTGTCCGCAAAAACCTGCCCGCGGATATTCCGCTGCTGGGTTTTGCCGGCGCGCCCTTCACGTTGGCTTCCTACGCCATCGAAGGGGGCGGCTCGCGCGACTTCGTGCGGACGAAGCGCATCATGTATGGATGCCCGGAGCTTTGGGATGGCCTGATGCGGCGGTTGGCCGATTCGCTGGTCCGCTATGTGGCCCGACAGATCGAATCGGGCTGCCAGGCCGTGCAAATCTTCGATAGTTGGGCCGGTTGCCTCTCCCCGGCCGACTACCGCGACTACGTGCTGCCTTACACGAAGAGCGTTTTCGACCGTCTTCCTCCCGATGTGCCGGCGATCCATTTCCTCACGGGAAACCCGGCCTTGCTTCGGCTACAGCGGCAGGCCGGCGGTTCGGTCGTCGGTTTGGACTGGCGGGTCGATTTGGGCGAGGCTTGGCAGAGCGTCGGTTACGACGTCGCCGTTCAGGGAAACCTCGATCCGGTCGTCCTTCAGGCCGACCTGCCCACGTTGAAGGGCCAGGCCAAAGCCGTGCTCGAGGCGGCCGCCGGTCGGCCGGGACATATCTTCAACCTCGGGCACGGCGTCCTGCCGGAGACCGATCCCAACAACGTCAAAGCGCTTGTGGCCCTGGTGCATGAACTGGGAGCGTGCCGGCGCTGAAATCGGCGACGATCGGCGGGAAACAAATGGGGCGTGTCGCAGTCATCGGCGGCGGGATCAGCGGTTTGGCGGCGGCACACCGCCTGATCGAGTTGGCAGCCGCCGCAGCGATGCCGATCCGCGTGGCTCTGTTCGAGGCCGGGCCGCGCGTGGGGGGCGTGATCCAAACCGAACGGATCGGCAATTACCTCGTCGAGCTGGGGGCCGATTCGTTCATCACAAACAAACCGTGGGCGATCGATCTGTGCCAACGGCTCGGCCTCAAAGACCGCCTGATCTCGACCGATCCCAAGTATCGCCAGGCCCTGGTGCTCCGCAACGGGAAGCCCGCCCCGGTGCCGGACGGTTTCCTGCTGATGGCGCCGGCGAAAATCTGGCCGGTCGTCGCATCGCCCATTTTCAGTCCGCTGGGGAAGCTGCGAATGGGTTTGGAGCGCTGGATCCCGCCACGCACGGACGCCGTGGACGAAAGCGTGGCCTCGTTTGTTCGCCGGCGGCTGGGGCGGGAGGCGCTCGAGCGGCTGGTCCAGCCGCTGGTCGCCGGCATCTACACCTCCGATCCCGAAAAACTCAGTCTCCGGGCGACGCTCCCCCGCTTCCTGGAAATGGAACGCCAGCACGGCAGCCTGATCCGCGCCGCGCGTCGCGGAGGACACGACAACAACGGCTCGGCGACGGCCGAGAAGGGAACCAGCGGTGGACTGCCCGAGAGCGGCGCCCGCTACGGGCTGTTCGTCTCACTTCAAGAAGGAATGTCCGAATTGGTCGACGCGTTGGTTCGCCGGATCAAGGCAACCGGCGAGATCCATCTCGACGCCCGCGTCTCGTCGCTCATCCGATTGACGACACCGGAAGAGGGTTTTTCGCTGTCGTTTGCGGCCGGTCTTGGAACGTCGACTTATACGACGGCTTTTGACGCGGTGATCGTCGCGCTGCCAGGTGACCGGGCGGCCGACCTGGTCTGGCCGCTCGACAGCGTGCTGGCCGGGGCCCTGGGCGAAATTGAATACGCCTCGAGTGCGATCGTGTGCACGGGCCATTCTCTGGCCGACGTCGCGCATCCGCTGGATGCTTCGGGACTGGTCGTGCCGGCCGTGGAGAAGCGGCGAATCCTGTCGGTCTCGTTCGCCAGCCGCAAATTCGCCGGGCCGCGCTCCGGAAGGAGAGGTCGTCCTGCGCACCTTTCTGGGGGGCGCGCTGCAGCCGGAGATTTTGGCGCACACGGACGATGAACTGGTCCAGATTGCCATGGCGGAGCTCCGCGAGATTCTGGGGGTCCGGGGCGAACCGCGCTTCGCGGCCGTTTCACGCCACGAGCGGGCGATGCCGCAGTATCACGTCGGCCACCTGGACCGCATTCGACGTATCGAGCAGTTGGTCTCGTCCCATCCGCGGCTGGCCCTCGCGGGAAACGCGTACGACGGCGTTGGGATTCCCGACTGCGTCCAAAGCGGCCAGCGCGCGGCCGAGCGCGTCTTCAGTTCGCTCGCCTGCCGGCAGGACATTAAGCCCTAAAGTGGACTCGGCCGCGACCGGGGATTCCGACAGGACTCACGCCAACGATGAACGCGATTGTCGTCACCTTTGACCGGCTGCCGATTGGTTTTCTGGCGTGTTGCGGCAACGGCTGGATCGCCACGCCGAACTTCGACCGGCTTGCCGCCGAGAGCGCCCTGTTCGATCAGCACTTTGCGGAATGTCCGGCTTCCGAAACCACGCCTGCGGCCTGGTGGAGCGGCCGCTATGAATGGCGGCGCGCTCGGAAAGGCACTGACCGCCTCTGGCTGCCGTCGTTGCTCAACGATCACGGGGTCACGTTCCGTTTGCTGGTCGAGACGACCGCCGAGAACGACACGGCGGATACTGGCCAATTTCCACCGGAGTACATGGAGAGCGTGCGGGGGACCGACGGGCTGGACGTCGCGGCCGAAGAAACCCCATTCTCTCGGCTCGTCGCGCGGGCGCAGCGGGACCTGCGGTTGCTGCGGACGTCGCGGAGAGAGCCGTGGCTGTTGTGGATCAAATCGCGGGGCGTTCCCGTGCCCTGGCTCGCCCCGCGAGCCTTCGCAACACAATTCCTCGACGTTGCCGACGACCAAGAGGCCGGTAGCGAATCGGAAGAACCTGACGAAGCGGACAGCGACGAAGACGGCGTGGTTGAAATGTCGGGAGCCCAGTTCGACGACCTCCTCCGATCGATGGCGCAGCTTCCCGTGGGTCGGAAAAGCCGTGACGCGCTCTCCGGCGTCGAGCGCGGCCTGATGCGAAGAGTGTGCGGCGGTTATGTGGCCCTGCTGGATGCGGCGCTCGGGCGCCTGTTGGACCAGATCGAGCAGGACGCCGCAACGGCCCCCACGATGCTGATCGTCACGGCGGCCCGGGGCATGACCGTGCGGGAACCCGGCCTGTTGTTGGATGACTGGGAACAATTGGCCGAGGAGACGGTTCACACTCCTTTGTTCGTCCGGCCGGCCGGCATCAACCGGGGCATCCGGCGACAGGAGTTGGTTCAAACCGTCGATCTTTTACCCACCCTCGCGGAATGGTTTGGCATCGACGTGTCCGCGACGGCGCTCGATGGCAAGAGCCTCCTGCCGGTCATTCGCGGCGAGAAGGAGGAACCGCGGTCGCGCGCATTGATCGCGGATGGCCCAAGGCTCGCCGGAATCCGAACGAGCGAGTATTACCTCGTCACCCAGCAAGGCGGCGACGCGGACGGCGGCGAAAAGGGGGGCGATCGGCGGCGGCTCTTCGCCAAGCCGGAAGACATTTGGGAGACCAACGACATCGCCTCGCAGTCGCCCGACGTGGTCGATCAGTTGGCAGACCAGCTCGCGGAGCTTTTCGCCGACGAAGAGCGATCGGCCTGACGGCCGGCGGGATTAACCCGCCGGCTCGTCCTGCAGAGCGTTCAATCGATCGACCGTCAGTATTCGCGTCGCTTCGTGATCCCTGGCATGGGGACGGGGTATTTGCCGTCGGAGCCGGCCTGAAGCGGCGCGGAGGAGGCCAGCGTCAGCAGCTTGTCGACGTCCGGTGCGAACTCGTGCTTGGACCCGAGAATGTCGTCAAAGGTCACAACCTGTCCCGTGTGGCAGGCCATCCTGCCCATTGCCGTCACCAGGCTCGCCTCGGCCCCGCGCTTCACCTCGTTATAGGGCCGGTCCTGGCGGATCGCCTCGGTCAGATCGTTCCATTCGACCTGATAAAGGTTCGGTTCGTTATGCCCGATGAACCAGATCGCGTCGTTCTTGTCGAAATTCTGGCCTTTATAGGTCCGGCATTGGGCCGGAAAGTGGCCGTCCTTCGAGATCAAGGCTGATCCTTTCGCTGCCATGGGCGTAGCTGGCGAATTCGCCGTCACAGCCGGGCATGTAGCGGCCTTCGAGCATCAGCTTGGCTCCGTCGGCGAACGTGTATTCGACCGTGTAGGAGTCGAAGTTCTGGTCGACACAATCGAGGCGGTAGTGCCGTCCGCCGTAGCCCTTGGCGGAGATCGGGAAGGCGTCTTTCATCCAGCAGCATTCGTCGATGTTGTGGATCAGGAAATCGCTGAACAGTCCGCCGCTGGCCCACAGAAACGCGTGGAACTTGCGGATCTGATAGGCCAGGTCGCTCATGCCGGCCGGTGTCGGTCCGACGAACGAGTCGTAATTGCCCGAGTGCACGCGGTACGCTCGCAGCAAGACAAGGTCGCCGATCTCGTCCGTCCTTGATGCGCTTGGACAGCTCGTGCCGGGCCTCGCTGTGCCGGCACATCAGTCCGACGCCGACCTTCATGTTTTTCTTTGCCGCCTCTTCGCCAAGCGACAGCATCTTGCGGCCGGTGGGACCGTCGACGCAGACCGGCTTCTCCATGAAGACGTTGATTCCCTTGGCGATCGCATAGGTGAAGTGCACCCAGCGAAAGGCCGGTGGGGTCGCCAGGATGACCACGTCGCCCGGCCGGAGGCAATCGATTGCCTTCTTGTAGCCGTCGAAACCGATGAACCGGCGATCGTGAGGGACGTCGACCTGCTCTTTGTGTTTCGTCCTGATGGCATGGTAGCTCGGGTTGAGCCGATCCTCGAAGACGTCGGCCATCGCCACGAGCTTCGTCGGCCCGGTCTTCACCGAAAGGGCGTCGCTGGCCGCTCCTGTGCCGCGTCCGCCGCAACCCACCAGGGCCAGCCGGATCGTATTTTCCTGGGCGGCATAGACGTGCTGAGGGATGGCCACGCCGGCCAGTGCCGTAGCGGCGGCAAGACCGCCGGTGGCTTTGAGGACATCGCGACGTGACAGGCTTGCTTGATTGGCTTCGCTCACGGACAGGTTCTCCCTGGGTTGGTGGATGGTCGGTCAGCGGGCTTGAACGCTGGGTTGGCTCGGATTCGCTGGACGTTTCAACGGGGAGTCGATCGAGGCGGGATTTCCGGTTTGTCAGCGCGATACCCGGTGTCTCTCAGTGTAGCGGAACAACGCGCAAGATTGCAAAAGAACGCGCGGCAATCGATGCGTTGTCTTGGGTCGCCGCTGCATCCGTGCGGCTTTTCTCAGCGATCGCCGCTCAACTGGCTTCGGATTCCCTCGTCATGCGTGCTTCGCGTCTTTCACTGCAATGAGCGCGTCGAGCTCCTGCTTCAGCCGGGGCAGAATCTGGTCGTACGGATACGCGCCCAGTTCGATGCCGCCCCGCTTGAGATTGACGAAGTTCGGCGCGCACCAGAGGCCCAAGTCGGCGTCGTCGGTCTCGCCGGGCCCGTTCACCCGGCAACCCATCACGGCGATCGTCAAGGCGTGCTCTTTGGCGTATGAGGTCAGTTCCTTCACCTGGGCGGCCAACTCGACGAACGCCTCGTTTTCCACCCGCGAACAACTCGGGCAACTGATGATATTGAGCGACTTAAGACCGAAATCGACCACCGTCCGCACTCGACCGGCCGCGATGTCTTCGAGGATCTTCCGTCCGGCGGCAATCTCCTCCCCCTTGCGGTCATTGGGGACCGTCAACGACACGCGGATCGTGTCGCCGATCCCCCGGCTGATGAGCTGCTCGAAGGCGATCCGCGTCTTGATAATGCCGTCCGGCGGCATCCCCGCCTCGGTGACGCCCAAGTGCAGAGGCACATCGGGCCGCGCCTCGGCAAACCGGCGGTTGACGTCGATCACCTTGGCCGGATCGGAGTCCTTGAGCGACACGCAGTACCGCGTGAAGCCGATCGAGTCGAGAAACTCGCAGTGGTCCAGGGCGCTTGAGAGCATGGGGGAAATTGAGTCGGCTGGATCGAAGCCCTCCTTCTTGTCGGGATCGACCGAGCCGCAGTTGACGCCCACGCGCACGGCGCAGTCGTTGTCGGCGGCGACGCGGGCGATGTAACGGACTTTCTCCTGCCACGGCTTGGAGCGCTCATGATGGTAGAGATGGCCCGGGTTGTAGCGCAGCTTGGCGACAAACGGGGCGACCAGCTCGGCCATCCGGTAGTTCTCCTGCAGGTCGACCGACAGGTTGGCCCGGGTCTGCCGGCTAATCTCGGACAGGGCCTCAGCCTCCTTGCGGCTGTCGACCGCGACCCGCACGACGTCGGCCCCGGCCTCGACCAGGTCGTTGATTTGCCGCGTGGTGGCGTCGATATCCGTTGTCTTGGTCGCCGTCATGCTCTGCACGGCGATCGGCCGCCCGCCGCCGATCTCGACCGACCCAATCCGCACGCTCCGCGTCCGGCGGCCTGGCCGATCTCCAACCATCGTTTCCCTCTCTTCCATTCGCATTTGGCTCCTTCGCTCTCTGGTCGAGCCGTCGGGGCTTTCGTCCAGCCTCGTCCTGAAGTTTATCACTTAAACCGAAATGGGGAATGCTTTCCCGCCGGGACCAGCCGCGTAAACAGGGCCTCGCGGCGCTGGCAATCGATTCTGCAGACGGCGTCGTCGCCTCCGACGGCGTAAGCCGGGCGGAGAATCCGCATCATGCGTCGCGTGCCGCATGATGCCGGAAAAGGACGAGGAATCCGCCGATTTCGCCGATTGCCCGCGCAGGGGCGAACTGGCCTCGTGTTCCAACGCCTGATGCCCAAACCCAATTAGGGACGAAATTGCGATTCGTGCACGAACCGCTTTCTGGGTACACGGACTATCTGGCCGCGTGGCGTCCGCCGCTGGATTCCACCGCCGCGTCCACCGCGCGGACGAACGCCTCCGTGAGCTTGGGCGTGAAGGGCATGAACTGAGTCAAAACGACGATCACGGTCTCGTTGCGCGGACAGATCGTAAAGCCCGTGCTGGCGGCTCCGCCCCAGAAGTACTCCCCGACCGGGGACGTCGGAATGTCCGGGTTGAGGGCCATCCGCACGGCAAAGCCCAGGCCGAAGCCCAGTCCGTTATCCGATCGAGTCCCGACCGGCATCGCCATCGGAAGGGCTTCCCGCGGTAGCTGATTGTGCGTCATCATCTGGACCGTCTCGCGTTTCAATAGCCGCGTTCCCCGCAGCTCGCCGCCGTTCAGCATCATCTGGCAAAACCGCGTGTAATCGCGGGCCGTCGAGACCAGGCCGCCTCCGCCGGAGAAGAACTTGGGCGGCGTCAAATAGGGGCTCTTTGCCGGATTGTCGATCACGATGAGGCCGGGGCCATAATTCGTGGCAAAGCGGCCGACCTTGGAAGCCGGGACGTAAAAGGCCGTATCGACCATGTCGAGCGGCTTGAAGATCCGCTCCTCGAAATAAACATCGAGGCTCTTGCCGGAGACGACTTCGACCACCCGGCCGAGAACGTCGACCGACACGCTGTAATGGAACTGCGTGCCGGGCTGGTACTGGAGCGGGATCGTGGCGAGCTTGGCGATGAATTCCTGCAGGGTGCTGTTGCGGTCCAGAAGTCTTCTTCTCGCGGTACATCCGATCGACCGGCGAATCGCCGAACGCGCCGTACGTAAAGCCCGCCGTGTGCCGCATCAGATCGCGGATCGTGATTTCCCGCTTGGCCGGGACCGTCTCGTCTTTCGGACCGACGTAAACGCGAAGCCCCTTCAATTCGGGAATGTACTTCGAGACCGGCTCGTCGAGCTGGAGCTTGCCCTCCTCCCACAGCATCATGGCGGCGACCGTGGTGATCGGCTTGGTCATCGAATAAATGCGGAAGATCGTGTCGGTCTTCATCGGCCGGCCCTTGGCCAGGTCCATCATTCCGACCGCCTTCCAATCGACGACTTTGCCGTCGCGGGCCACCGCCGTGACGGCCCCGGCAAACTCTTTTTTCTCGACCATTTCCTGGACGATCTTGTCGGCACGTTCGAGTTTGGCCTGCTCGATATCCCAACGTTGGCCGGACGTCGCCTGCGGCAATTCAGCCCGCCCGAGGCGCAAACGGCAGCGTCAAAGACGAATGTCCAGCAAACCAGACACGAAGGAGGGTCTTCATGAAACCGTTTCCTCTACTCTAAGCCAATGATGGGAGGCGATTGTCTCCTATTGATAATGCCGATGCGCCGCGGCTTACAACGGCGCGAGGACCCTTCGCGGCGAAGCGGCCACAGGCCGTCGGCTCGGGTGACGAGCGTCAGGGCGACTACTGGAAAACGGGTGCCGGCCAGCCATAAAATGCGGTCGCCATGTCGAATACCACCGCCGCCGGGGTGCCGTTTCAAACGATCGGAATCGTCGGCTGCGGGCTGATTGGCTGCTCGATCGCGGCGGCCCTCAAGACGCGGGGCTTTCGGCGGCCGGATTGTCGGCTGCGGCCGGGCCGGGGCGAATCTCGAAACGGCGAGTCGCCCGCGGACATATCGACGTGGCGGAAACCGACCTTGCAAAGGCGGCCCGGCCATGCGACCTGATCGTCGTCTGCACGCCCGTTGACCACATCGTCAATGACGTCCGTTCGGCGGCCGGAGCGTGCCGAAGCGGTACGCTGATCACCGACTCGGGGAGCGTGAAACAGACCGTCTGCGGTCCCCTTTCCAACGGGACTTCCGCCGGGGGTGACGTTCATCGGTTCGCACCCGATTGCCGGCTCGGAAAAGCAGGGCTGCGCCACGCGAGTCCCGATCTATTCGAAAACCGCGTCTGCGTGGTGACTCCTGACCACGCGACGTCGCGGCACGAAGTCGATCGTTTGAGCACGTTCTGGCGATCGCTGGGGCTGGCTGTCGTCGAGATGTCGGCCGACGACCACGATCGAGCGCTGGCCCAGACCAGCCATGTGCCGCACGTGGTGGCCGCCGCATTGGCCGCGTCGCTGGATGCCGGCAGACCGTCATCTGACGGCCGGGGGCTTTCAGGACACGACACGGATCGCCGCGCGGCGACCCCGAATTGTGGACGGCCATTCTGCTGGCCAATGCCGAGGCGGTGGCCGACGGCGTCCGCGACTTTCTCCGAACGCCTTGCCGTATCTCTTGCGGGCACTGGAAACTGCGACGACAAACGGGCCCTGACCGAGCTGTTGCGCATCGGCGAAAGAAAGCCGCGACGCGGCGTGAGTCGAATCATCGCAGCCGAAGACACGTAGGATGGGCCGAGCCTTCCAGAACTCGCCACGCACGGACTGCTTGAGTGACCAAAACGATGCTGTGGGAAGTCGAAATCCGCCCGGCCAAGGATCAAGTCGATCGGGAAGGCGGAGCGGATGCTGCACGAGGCGCGGAACCTGCATGCCGACTCGATTGACGAGATCGCGTCGGCCCGATCGTTTCTGATCCAAAGCGACCGGCGACCATGAGACGTTGAACGGGCGGCCGCGCAGTTGTTGCTCGATCCCGTGGTCGAAACGATGACCGTGCATCCAGATCAGTCAGTCTCCCGCGACTGAGAGCCGGCCCGAAGCCGCCAATGGCCGCCGGCTGATCAACGTCCTGTTCAAGCCGGGCGTCACCGACAACGTGGCCCAAAGCACCAAGACCGCGCTGGTCGACCTGGGTCTGGCCGTCGAGGCCGTTTCCACCTGCCGCAAATATTGGGTCAATCCGACGCGGCCGAGCATTCCGACCTGGAGAAGCTCGCCCGCCGGGTGCTCGCGAACGACGCCATCGAGCAGGTCGTATTGGGGCCCGCTGGCGATGGAGAGCCTTTCGCTGGGCAGCGCGTACCGCTTCAAGCGGGTGACGGTGCCGATCCGCGGCGATGGACGATTCGCAACTGGCCGACCTCAGCCGCACGGGGCAGCTCTACTTGAGCCTCGTCGAGATGCAGACGATCCGCCAGCACTTCGCCGAGCAGAACCGCGATCCAACCGACGTCGAGCTGGAAACGATCGCCCAGACCTGGAGCGAGCACTGTTCGCACAAAACGCTCGGCGGGCGAATCCATTACCGGGACGAATCGCGCGACGTGCAGTTCGGCAACATGCTCAAGGAGACGATCTTCGCGGCGACGCGCACGATCCGCGAACGGCTTGGCGGCGGACGATTGGTGCGTCAGCGTCTTCAAGGACAACGCCGGCGTCGTCAAGTTCGACGAGAAGCAGTGCGTCTGCTTCAAGGTCGAGACGCACAACCATCCGTCGGCCCTGGAGCCTTACGGCGGCGCGAATACGGGGCTGGGGGGCGTGATCCGCGATCCGTTGGGGACCGGGCTGGGAGCGCGGCCCGTGTGCAACACCGACGTCTTTTGCTTTGCTCCCCCCGATACGCCGTACGAATCGCTGCCGCCGGGCGTGCTGCATCCGCGGACCGTTGCCAAGGGCGTGGTCGCCGGCGTTCGCGATTACGGCAACCGCATGGGAATTCCGACCGTCAACGGGGCGATCTTTTTCGACCCGCGGTATCTGGGAAATCCGCTCGTCTACTGCGGCAACGTCGCGATGATCCCGGCCGACAAGACCGAAAAGCGGCTGCGGCCCGGCGATCTGATCGTCGCCGTCGGCGGGCGGACCGGACGCGACGGCATTCACGGCGCGACCTTTTCCTCGGCCGAGCTGACGCACGAAAGCGAAACGCGTCTCTGGCGGCGCGGTGCAGATCGGCAACGCGATCACCGAAAAGATGCTGGCCGACGTGTTGCTCGAAGCGCGAGACCGCGGGCTCTATTCGGCCGTCACCGACTGCGGGGCCGGAGGATTCTCCAGCGCCGTTGGCGAAATGGGCGAAGAAACGGGAGCCGAAGTCTGGCTCGACCGGGCCCCGCTCAAGTACTCCGGCCTGTCGTACACCGAGATTTGGATTTCCGAAGCCCAGGAGCGAATGGTCGTGGCCGTGCCGCCCGCCAATTGGGACGCCTTCGCCGAATTGTGCCGGGCCGAAGGGGTCGAAGCGACGGCGATCGGCCGCTTCACCGGGACCGGGCGGCTCGTGCTCAAATACCACGACGAACAGGTGGCCGATCTCTCGATGGCTTTTCTGCACAACGGCCGTCCTCCCGTCATCCGCGAAGCGACGTATCGCTCCGGCTCCGCGGCGGCCGCTGACGTGTCGGCCGAAGACCGCGGTACGACGACGATCTCCTGCGGATCCTGGGCTCGCTCAACGTGTGCAGCAAGGAGTGGGTGATCCGGCAATACGATCACGAGGTGCAGTCGGGCAGCGTGGTCAAGCCGCTGGTCGGCGCGCACAGCGACGGCCCGTCGGATGCGGCCGTCGTGCGGCCCGATCTGCGGTCGATCGCGCGGAATCGTCGTCTCCTGCGGCATGAATCCACGGTACGCGCGATTTCGATCCGTACTGGATGGCGGCCTCCGCCATCGACGAGGCGGTCCGCAACTGCGTGGCCGTCGGAGCCGATCCCGCCCGAATCGCGATTCTCGACAATTTCTGCTGGGGCAACACCGAGCGGCCCGAAGTGCTGGGCAGCCTCGTGCGGGCCGCGCTCGGCTGTCACGACGTGGCGGTCGCCTGGTCGACGCCGTTTATCAGCGGCAAGGACAGCCTCAACAACGAGTTCTCGTACGTCGACGCGTCGGGCCGTCGGCAGACCGTTTCGATCCCGCCTTCGCTCCTGATCAGTGCCCTGGGCCAGATCGACGACGTCTCCCGGCCGTCACGATGGACGCCAAGGAAGCCGGGCAACCTGATCTATCTCGTCGGCCAGACGCGAGCCGAGCTGGGAGGCAGCCATTTCGCCCTGGTCAACGGCCTCGAGGGCGGAGATGCTCCGCAGGTCGATCTCGCGGCGGCCCCGAGAATCTTCCAGGCCGTTCACCGGGCGATCGCCAGGCGGCTCGTGCGAAGCTGCCACGACTTGAGCGAAGGGGGCCTGGCCGTCGCCGCGGCCGAAATGGCCTTTGCCGGCGACCGCGGATTGGAGTTGGACCTCGTCGCCGCTGCGAAAGGTCGACCGGCCTCGACGACGCGGCCACGCTGCTCTTTTCCGAAAGCAACACGCGGTTCCTGGTGGAAGTGCCGCCAGAACATCGCGGCGAGTTTGACATCGCTCTTTTCTGCGATCTGCCGGTCGTTCTGCTGGGCCGCGTCACAGATGGCGGCCGATTCCGCGTGAGCGACGGGAACCACATCCCGCTGATCGATTCTTCGTTGACCGAGCTGAAGCAGGCCTGGAAGAGCCCGCTGGCGTGGGATTGAATGAAAAGTCCGAATCTCCCGCAGATTCAGACCTGCGTGCCGGTCGCGAAGCTATATGAGTAATCGCGGCCGGCCGGTCGCTGTCGGAGTCCCGCCGCGATCGGAATCGACCGCAGGCGGTCGGCTTGGAGTCAGGCGTGCGGACTCTCGGTCGGCGGATCGATCGGTCGGCCGCCCGTCCTGGCGGGTGATTTCGGCCAGGGCGAGCAGGACGATCAGGACAGCGAGATCCAGCACCAGGCAGACGATCGCCACCAGGGCGACTCCCTTCGCTCCCTGGCTGCCCGCCGCATCGCCGGCCGCGGCCAGCGCCAGCCAAAGGCACCCGCGATGACCAGGACGACGATTAACAGCCTCCGGCCCACAACGATCCGCGGAGATAGGGTTGAAGCTTCATTTCGGTTCTTTTGAAGGCAAGCCCACGGATGACCGTCCGTGGACTTCGCCCGCGAAAAGCCATCGAAGCCACCATTTCCCCGGCTTTCGGGGCCAAGTCAATTGTTTGGCCGTTCCTTCGCGTCGCCCTTCGGTGGTAAAATAAGGTGGCGTGCGGGGTTCGGGCCTCTTTGCGAGAGTTGTCCGAGAACGGTGCGCATGAACGTTGACGATTTTCTCAAACACGAAGTCAACCGCCGGCAGTTTTTGGGCTCCAGCGCCAAGAACGCGGCCGGCGTGGCGGCGGGCATGGTCGGCTCTGGCCGGAGCGACCGCGGCGGCCGCCGCAGCGCAGGACCGAGTCGACCCCCGGCGAACGGGTCCGCGTGGCGACGATCGGCGTGCGGAACCAGGGAAAGACTTTGACCGCCGCACCTGGCGGCGCTGCCCGACGTCGACGTGGTGGCCCTTTGCGACGTCGACGAAAGCCTGCGTCCGGCTGCGACCAGCGCGACTGCGGACGTGCAGGGGAAGTCACCCCGCTGGGAGTCCGACTTCCGCCGCATCCTCGACGACCAAACCGATCGATGCCGTCGTGATCGCCACGCCCGACCATTGGCACGCGCCGATGACCATTCTGGCCTGCCAGGCCGGAAAAGACGTCTACGTCGAAAAACCCGTCTCGCATAACGTTCGGGAAGGCCAGCAGATGGTGGCCGCCGCGCGGCGGTACGGCCGCGTGGTCCAGTCCGGCCTGCAGCAGCGCAGCGGCACACACTTTCAGTCGGCCGTCGATTTTGTCCGCAGCGGCCAGCTGGGCGCCGTTCACCTGGCCAAAGCGTGGACGGTCCACCGCCGCAAGCCGATCGGCCGCAAGCGGGACGGCATGCCACCCGACGGCGTCGATTACGATCTGTGGCTCGGCCCGGCTCCGCTGCGTGCCGTTCAACGCCAATCGGTTCCATTACAACTGGCACTGGTTCTGGGATTACGGAACGGGCGAACTGGGGAACTGGGGCGCTCACATGCTCGACGTCGCCCGCTGGGGCCTGGGCGTCGGCTTGCCGACACGGATCTCGGCCGCCGGCGGACGTTTCCATTTCGACGACGACCAGGAGACGCCCGACACGCTGGTCGTGCAGTATGCCTATCCCCGCGCCACGATCGTTTGGGAGCACCGGCTTTGGAGCACGCACGGCGTGGAAGGCCGCAGCGCGGCGGCCGCCTTTTACGGCGAAGCGGGAACGCTCGTCGTCGATCGCGGGGGCTGGAAGGTCTACGACCTGGCCGAGACGATCGCCTCCGACACCAGCGAGCAGCCGATCGCCCATCTGCGGAACTTCGTCGACTGCATCAAGAAGCCGTTCGCGTCCCGCCGCCGACATCGAGACGGGCCACGTTTCGAGCGCCCTGTGCCATCTCGGCAACATCGCCTATCGCGTGGGCCGCGAGGTGACCTTCTATCCCGAGGCGGCGAGCTTTGCCACCGATCGCGAAGCGAATCTCCTGCTGTCGCGCTCAGTACCGTTCGCCCTGGGACTTGCCGAGCGTCGTCTGAGCGAGCGGCCTGAGGGCGCTGAGCGGGACGGGCAACGCAACGTTCTTGTCCGCACGTTCGAGCCGCCGAGGCGATCAACGTCGATCATCCCTCCTTCTGCTTCAGCAGGACCTCCCAGCGTGAATAGGCGGCTTGCAATTGCTGTTGCAGCTCCTCGAGCCGATCGGTCACTTTGCTGATCTCGGGGCCGGCTTGGCGATAGAAAGCCGGCTCGGCCAGCCTCTGGTGCAACTCGCGTTTGCTCGGCTTCGAGCGTCTCGATGAGCTGCGGCAATCCGTCCAGCTCGCGCTCCTCCTTGTAGCTCAGCTTGCGCGGCCGCTCTCGCGGAGGACGGGCCGCTTCGGGTTTAGCACGGTCCGGCCTCCGGCGAGCCGGCACGGACTCGGCCGACTCGTTGCCGCACCCAGTCGTCGTACCCGCCCACATACTCTTTGAAGCGGCCTCCGCCTTCGAAAACGAGCGTGCTCGTCACGACGTTGTTCAGAAACGCACGGTCGTGGCTGACGAGCAGGATCGTGCCGGGAAAGTCCACCAGCAGAGCTTCGAGCAATTCGAGCGTTTCGGCATCCAGATCGTTCGTCGGCTCGTCCAGGACCAGCAGGTTTGCCGGGCGCGTGAACATCCGCGCCAACAACAGCCGGTTCCGCTCGCCTCCCGAAAGATACCGCACCAGGCTGCGGGCCCGTTCGCCCGAAAACAAGAAAGTCGTGCAGGTAGCCGAGCACGTGCCGCGACCGGCCGTTGATGAGCACCGTCTCGTTGCCGTCCGCGACGTTTTCCATCGGCCGATTTCTCTTCGTCGAGCTGGGCGCGGAGTTGATCGAAATAGGCCATCTGCAGGTTTGTGCCCAGCCGGACCGTGCCGCGCTCCGGCGGCAGCTCGCCGAGCAGGATCCGCAGCAGGGTCGTCTTGCCGCAGCCGTTGGGGCCGAGGATGCCGACCTTGTCGCCGCGGTAAATCGTGGTCGTGACCTCCTCAAGGACCGGCGTCCCGCCGAAGCCGTGGCTGATGCCCTTGGCGGCGATCACGATATTGCCGGATCGCTCGGTGTCCTGCACCTGAAGCCGGACATTGCCCATCTGCGTGCGGCGGTCGCGGCGTTCTTCCCGCATCCGCTCCAAGGCCCGCACGCGTCCCTCGTTGCGGGTCCGGCGAGCTTTCACCCCCTGGCGAATCCAGACCTCCTCCTGTGCCAGCTTCTTGTCGAACAGCGCCTCCTGCTGGGCTTCCGCTTCGAGTGCGGCCTCCTTGCGGGCCAGAAACGTGGTGTAATCGCAGGTCCAGTCGAACAGCCGGGCCCGTTCGACCTCGACGATCCGCGTCGCCAGCCGCTGCAAAAAGACGCGGTCGTGCGTCACGAACACCAGCGTGCGCGGCATCGCGGAGCAGAAAATCCTCGAGCCAGTTGATCGATTCGAGATCGAGGTGGTTGGTCGGCTCATCCAGCAGCAGCAGATCGGGCTTCGAGACGAGCGTCTGCGCGAGCAGCACGCGGCGTTTCAATCCCGAGGCCAGACGTCTCGAACGGCGCGGTCGGATCGAGGCCCATCCGCGAGATCGTGGTTTCGATCTGCCGCTGCAGTTTCCAGGCCGATTCGGCGTCGAGTTCGTGGTGCAGTTGATCCAGTTCGGACTGCGACTGCGTGGCGCGACGGACCGCACGAGCGACGTCAGGGCCAACATCCGCGCCACGAGCATCCCCTGCGGACCCAATCCGGCCGCCACCTCGTCGAAGACCGTGTGGTCGATCCCGCTCGGGACCTCCTGGACCAGCCGCGCAATGCACCATTCCCGGAGGCCGTTCGATCGCTCCCGCATCCGGCTGGAGTTCGCCCCTGAAGGAGCTTCAGCAAGGTCGACTTGCCCGCTCCGTTTCGGCCCAACAGGCCGATCCGTTCGCCCGGCTCGAATCTGCAGGCTGACGTCCTCGAGCACGTTCGCCCCGCCGTAACTGAAACTGATGTTTCGCAGCCGTAGCCATGTCATGCGTGTCTCGGATCGTCGTTGTGGAGCATCGATGTCGCCGACACTCGATGCGTCTTTATCCCGGCCTGTAGGTTAGGACGTACGGCCATTGGTTTCGTCCACGGTCGTCGGGCCTTCAAGGCTGGCGATCGATGCAGGATGTCCCAAAAAAAGCGGGCGGAGATGGACGTGGCGTTCGCGCTTCTCATTTCTCTATTATCCGCCTTCGCCCCGTTTTTTGAGACGAAGTTACCAGCCTGTGAGCCGCACATCATGGCCGTCGTGAACCAATCCACATCGAAATACGACTGCATTGTGATCGGTGCCGGCCATAACGGCCTGGTCTGTGCGAATTATCTGGCCCGGGCCGGCTGGAAAGTGCTCGTGCTCGAACGCCGTTCGCTGATCGGCGGCGCCTGCGTCACGGAGCCGCTCTGGCCCGGCTACAAGGTGTCGACGGCGTCCTACGTCGTCAGCCTGCTCTTGCCCGAAATCGTGCGCGACCTGGAACTGGCGCGGCACGGCTACCGCGTCCTCAAGCGATCGCCGTCGTCGTTCACGCCGCTGGAAGACGGCCGCTACCTTCTTCTTGGGAGCGACCGCGAGTTCAATTGCCGGCAGATCGCCAAGTTCTCCGCCCGCGACGCAGCCAATTATCCGGAATACGAATCGCTCTTGGAGCAAGTCGCCGAGTGCCTCGAGCCGGTGCTCAGCGCGACGCCGCCCGATCTGTTCCCCTTGCCGGCAGACTGGAGAAAATCTCCGTTCTCGAAACGCCTTCGCGACGCCCGGCAGATCATTCTCGCTTTATCGGGCCTTGAAGAAACTGGGCGACCGCTTGCCCGAGGCGCTCGAGCTTCTGGCCGGATCGGCCCGGACGATTCTCGACCGCCGGTTTGAGTCCGACGTGCTGAAGGCGACGCTGGCGACCGATGCCATCATCGGAACGTTTCAACCCATCTCCGCGCCCGGCACGGCCTATGTCCTGTTGCATCACGTGATGGGCTCGGCCGGCGGCGCCCGAGGCGTCTGGGGCTACGTCGAAGGGGGAATGGGGGCGCTCACCCGCGCAATGGGCGAATCCGCCGCGGAGCGCGGCGTCGAAATCCTCACCGACGCTCCCGTCAGCAAAATCGACGTGGCAGAGGGAAAGGCCGTCGGCGTCGACTTGGAGGACGGACGGCGATTCACGGCCCGCCGCATCGCCTCGAACGTCGACGCGCATCTCACGTTTGAAAAACTGCTCGACCCGCACCTGCTCTGCCGGCGCCGTTTTTGGAAGCCGTGCGGCGGATCGACTACGCGAGCGCCAGCATGAAGATCAACCTGGCCGTCCGCGAGCTGCCCGATTTCACGTGTCTTCCCGGCAAGGACGAAGTCGGCCCGCAGCACCGCGGAACGATCCACATCGGCTGCACGCTCGATTATCTCGAACGGGCCTACGACGACGCGAAATACGGCCAGCCGTCGCAGCGGCCGATCGTCGAAATGACGATTCCCACGTCGGTCGACCGCACGATCGCGCCGCCGGGCTGCCACATCCTCTCGCTCTTCGTGCAATACGCGCCGTACAAGCTGGCCTCGGGGAGTTGGGACGCCATCAAGGAGGAATTTGCCGACCGCTGCGTGGCCGAGATTGCCCGCTACGCGCCGAACGTTCCCGCGCTCGATCGTGCATCGGCAAGTGCTCAGTCCGCTCGATCTGGAACGGATCTACGGCCTGACCGGCGGCAACATCTTCCAGGGAGCCATGCCCCTGCATCAGCTCTTCAACATGCGTCCGGTCCCCGGCTACAGCGATTACCGCACGCCGCTCGCTGGGCCTCTACCTGTGCGGCAGTGCGGCCCATCCCGGCGGCGGCGTGATCGGAGCCTGCGGCCGCAACGCCGCGAAGGAGATGCTTCGCGACGGCCGCTAGTGCCGCGTATCCTCCAGATACAGCGATCACGCGGCGGAAACCATCGGTAAAAACGAGGCTCCCGTCGCGCCACCAAGTGACCTCAGCACTCGTCTACCAGCCGGCCCCTTTGGTTGTCGTTTTGACGCGGCAGATATACATGTCCGGCACACAGGTAGAGCGATGCTGCCGTCGTTGCCCCAGGCGCAGTTGGCGGTCGCTTCGCCCGTTTCGATGCGGCCTAAGAGTTTTCCTTGCGGCGAAAAGACGTGGCAGCCTCCGGGACCGGTCGCAAACAGGTTTCCTTTGGCGTCGACCTTCATTCCGTCGGGAAGCCCCGGGCGCTTTGCCCGCCTCGCTCGTCACGTCGGCGAAGACCTTGCCGGTTCCGAGCGTGCCGTCGTCAAGGACGGGAAACGCCATCCAGACTGCCGCCTTCGGGTCGGACTGGGCGACGTAGAGGGTCTTTTCGTCGGGCGAAAAGGCGATACCGTTCGGGCGGGTCATGTCCTTTGTCAGGAGCGTGAGCTTGCCGTCTGGCGACAGCCGGAAGACGCCACAGAAGTCGAGCTCGCGCAGCGGGTCGTCGGCCAGTTTCGGCAGGCCGTAGGGGGGATCGGTGAAATAGAGGTCGCCGTTGGATTTGAAGCAACCGTCGTTGGGACTGTTGAGGCGTTTTCCCTGGTAGTTATCGACGAGCGTCCGCTTTCCGCCGCCGCGCGTCAGCACCGAGACGCGGCGGTCGCCATGCTCGCACGAGACGAGTTGCCCCTTGCGATCGAGCATGAGGCCGTTGGAACCGGGCTCCTTGCTGTAGGGATAAAGGCCGGTATAGCCGGACGGGCGGAGATACACGCTGACACCGACCCCCTCCTTCCATTTCATCACCTGGTTCCGAATGACGTCCGAGAAGAGCAGGAACCCTCCCTCCTTGACCCACACCGGCCCTTCGGCCCATTCAAAGCGCGAGCTGAGGACTTCGATCTTCGCGTCCTTGGGGATCAACTCGTCAAGCTGCGGATCGTAGCGGTGAATCGTGCCGATCACGGGAAAATTCCTCGTGTCTTGCGCGACGGCGCCGCAAGGCGCCGCGATCAGCGTGGCCCCTGCCACAAGCGCAGAGCAAAGAACCGATTTGCACATGGTGTCGACCTCGTTTGGAGCCCCGGGAGTGAGACGAATTGCGAGGTTCATCGTAATCATTAGCGATGCGATAACAAGGTCCGCGCCGAGTGCCCTGGGTCAGAGGACTGCGTCAGCCAGGCCTTGCGGTCGCACGGACGAGGCGGTTGGGAGACCGACCAGGCCGGGAGCTGTCATCGGCCGTCAAGCCGACAGCTCGAAGTCGCGGGGAACTTGTTGGTAGGCTTCCCAGTACGTCTTCTTGAGGGCGATTTCGTCATCCTTTTCGGTCGGCTGGGTACGGCCTTTAACGTCGCTGGCCCGCGAAACAATCATGTGCTTGCCGGGCTTGAGGCCCCCCAAACCGAGGGAGAAGAAAATCCAGGAGTATTTCGACTGAGGCGTTTTCTCAATGCGAGCGGTGCGCCAGGGGCCGCCGTCGATCTGCACCTCGACCTTCGCAATCTCGGTGCCGTCGGACCACGCGGCGCCATACGCCTTGACGGGGATCAGGCCGTTCTGCGTCGGGCGGCGCGTGACGCGGGCAATGATCGACTTCAAGTTCATTCGCGCAACCGAGCTCTCGACGAAAACAACCTCGCTGCCGTGGCGCTCGCCGCGCAGCGTCACATAATCGCGCCCCATGAAGCGTCCCATATAACGGCGATCGCGAACTTCAATCCGTTTAAGCCATTTGACGTTGGCGATGCCGTACCAGCCGGGAACGATCAGCCGCAGAGGGGCTCCGTTCCGTCGCTCCAACGGCTGACCGTCGCGGGCGTAAGCCAGCAGAATCCGCGGGTCCCTTGCGTCCTCGATCGACAGGCTGCGCCCGAAACGGAACTTCGACCGTCACTTTGTGGACCGTCTCGTTCTTCGTATCGTGCCCGAAGAAGACGACTTCGGTCGCGCCTGGCTTCACACCGCACTCCTTCAGAAGCGCCGACAGGGGAGTCCCGGTCCAACGGCTGTTGTAGACGGCTCCCATGAAACCCGGACTGCTGCCGTTGCCGGAGCACTCGAGAGTCATCAGCTCTTCCGCAACGGCCCGCTTGCGGACATCGTTGACTGTCAGCATCAATGGCTTGTCGACGAGACCCGCGACCTCAAGACGGTATTTCGGTGCATCGAGAGCCGGTTCGTTGTAGTGGTGGACGTCGAAGACCTGGTCCTGCGGCGTCAGCCAGCTATCGAGCGTCTCCCAATCGAGCATTTTACGCGTGACGCGCGGGAGCTTTAAAAAGGGGACGTGCTCTTCTTCGTCCTCCTCGCCCGGAAAGACGAGCTCCGGTAGTGCGAATTGCGACAGCAGGACGGCGACCGTCGACGCCGACGCCTTGGAAAACAGTTCGCGGCGCGACAATCGGTTCGTTTGAATCGATTCTGGTCGCATTGATTTTGTGGGCATGGGGCCAATTCCAGCAGAATGTTCTATTCCCCCGCTGATCGGTCGGTGGGGGTAAGAATGATGTCGATCTTCACGGTTTCCTTCGGTTTGACCTGAATGAGCCGGCTGGCGTGCAGCTCCCCGGCCGACTGCGCGACATCGAGCCGGTAGTCACCCGGCGGCACGTCTTCCAATCGAAACCGGCCGTCGACGCGTGTGATCTGGAAAAACGGATGGTCGAACACATAAATCCAGCCTTGCATTTGGCTGTGGAGCTGACAACTCAGCGCAAAGGGACGGCGGATTCCGCTGGCCCTTGCAAACGATTCCACCGCCTGCTGACCGTTCGCGAGCGTGTCGCTGAACCGCCGTCGCGGATCGTTCAAGGAGATGTTGTGCGTCTGCGCGTCGCTGTTGGTAAACCGGATTCGGTCACCAGCCCGGATCGCAACTGTTTCCGGCACAAATCGCATTTCTCTCTGGTCGACGGTGGCGACAGCCGATTCGCCCGCGGAAGCCGATCGTCTGAGTGACGGCCCGCCCAAGGCGACAACCGTCTCGGCCAATTCGCCGCTCTTGGGCGATTTCACATAAAACCGTGCCAATCGCCACGCGTGCTTCCGGTCATTGCGGTAGAAGACGGTCCCCTCGACGGTTCCCAGCGCCCTCCCAACGGACGCTCGTCGAGTGCCCGTTATTTCGCCACCCGCAAGCCGGTGCGTCTGTCCGGTGAGAATGAACCCGGCCGCGATGAAACTCGTCGCGATTACGATCCGTTCAATCGACATTTCCCAGATGGATTCCGTTTCGACACTCGTGAACGCCATCGTTGTCAAGAGTACACCGATCGGACCGTTCGATCAACGAATCGCAGTTTGGTACGGTTTGCAGGTGTTTGCAAGTCGACGAATGCCGTGTCTGATCCGAAGTCTTCGCCCGACCCGCCGCGTTCGGACCTTCGCGTGGGGCCAGCCATGAAGCATGGTGGCTTCCCGAGGGCAACCCGCCCGGATCGTCACGCGTCCGCGCAAAAGGCCGTCAGCGCGATCGACTGACGGTTCCCAAGCCCCCTCCTCTTTCTCTTGGGGAGGGTCGAGTCGCAACGGAATGCGGCCTCGATTTCATTTGCTGCAATTTCGTGTAACCTGAGGGGTCCCACGAACCGCACCGGCTTCGACAGGATTCAAAATCATGCGCGGCCCCTCTTGTTATCTCGGCGTGATTCTCGCAGCTTGCGCGTCGCTTTTGGGACCAGCGGCGCTCATTGCTCAAACGGGCAGCATCCATGAGCCTGTCCGTTACGTGGGCGGACCGACAGACGACCCGGAGGCGCACGACGGCCAATTGCGGCCGGCGATCGGCGTCGAGAGCTTTCAAGTGATGCGCGCGCAACCGCACCCACCCGGAACTCGCCGGCAATTTCGGCTGGACCTACAACCACGCTCCCATGATCGTTTTCTGGAACGGCCGGTTCTACATCGAATACCTGAGCAACCCCGTTGGTGAGCACATCGCACCCGGCCGGACGCTTCTTTGCAGCTCCGTGGACGGCCGGCACTGGGACGCCCCCAAAGTCATTTTCCCTGTCTACGATCTTCGGCCGCCCGACCCCGCAGGGAAGGCCATGATGCACCAGCGGATGGGCTTTTACATCGCCCCCGACGGTCGCCTGCTCATGCTGGCTTTTTACGGTCACGCTCCGGTCCCCTTCGGCCGCGGAGGGATCGGCCGCGTCGTACGCGAGATGGGCAAGGATGGCTCCCTCGGCCCGATCTATTTCTTGCGCTACAACACGCGCTCGGGCTGGGGCGAGAGCAACACCGGCTTCCCGTTCTACAAGCGATCGACCGACAAGGGATTCGTCGAGGCCTGCGAGGCTCTTCTTGGCAACCGCTTGATGCGTGAACAGTGGTGGGACGAGGAGCGCTTCGATGACGATTTCTTCTCCGTCCGGTCGCCCGGCAGCTCGGAACCGCGCAATTGGGCGCACCGGGAAGCCTTTAATTGGTACCACCGTAAAGACGGAAAGCTAGTGGGCCTCTGGAAGTGGTCCGAGGCCGCCCTTTCTTCCGACGAGGGCAAGACCTGGTCGCGTCCGGTCAAGTGCCCGACACTGCAGATGACCGGCGCCAAGATCTCGGGGCGAAGAACCAGCGATGGCCGCTACGCCCTGATCTACAATCCCGACGTGGACGACGACCACCGCTGGCCGCTGGCCATCGTGACCGGCGAGGACGGCGTCCTTTATCGACAACATGCTCTGCGTCCAGGGCGAGGTGCCGCCCCGAAGATTTGCCGGCAAGTACAAGGATTTCGGCTCCCAGTACAATCGTGTCGTGGAGGAGGGGAACGGCAGCACACCCGGTCCGGATCTGTGGGACACCTACAGCATGAACAAGGAAGACATCTGGGTGACCCGAATTCCAGTCCCCGTCCGCCATCGAGTCACTGCGCCGGTTCACGACACGTTTGACAGCCTCGAGGCGGGCGGACCAGTGACCGACTGGAACATCTACAGCCCCCGGTGGTCGCCCGTCGGCGTCGTCGACTTTCCGAGCACGGCCAACAAGAGCCTGGAGTTGCAGGACAAGGATCCCTACGACTACGCGGCGCGCGCCGTCCGCGTCTTTCCCGAAACGAAATCCGCAACCCTTCACTTCAAGGTCCACGCAGGCCAAAATCACGCTGGCCGCCTGGAAATCGAATTGACCGATCGGTTCGGCTACAGGCCGGTGCGCCTGGTTTTTGCCGAGGACGGCCAGATCAAAACTCTCAATGGGGCAAAGCCCACGACCCTCGCACTCTATCAACCGGCCAAGTGGTACGACGTGGGACTCAAGGTCGACGTTGCGAACGGACGCTTTGACGTTTCTCTCGACGGCAAGCCGGTCGCTTCCGCGGCCGCGTTCGTGGAATACGTCAAGAGCGTCGAGCGGATTTCCTTCCGCACCGGAAACCACCGCGACGAGCCGACTCTCAAGACCTCGACCGATCGCACTCCCGATCGCGTCAGTCCGAACCCGGACCTTCCTCAGCCGCTCGCGATCTACCACATTGACGATGTGACGATCACGCCGCAAGACAACCTCGACGCCCCAACTGCTGCCGCCTCGACCACGACAAAACAACAGCTCTGCCAGGGAACTGCAATTGGCGGCTCTCATAAGACGCGGTGCAGGTAGGAATCGATCGTGCCGGTGCCCAACTGATCGAGCGAGCGGGCGAGTGACCGACACACGATCGCACAACTCCCCGGAACTGCGGGCCACGCGGAGCTTGCCCAAGGACGTCGACAGCTTCAATCTCATCGACGGCGTCTGGGTTACCAGTCCTCGGTGCGCCGTCCCGGTCGCCATCGCCCTTCGGCATTCACGGCTCGAAATCGCGATCGGAGCTGCGCTTTTTTAAGGTTTAGCTGCTACATCGAAGGTGCGCGTTCGATTGCGAGGACGATAATCGGCGTTGAGTTCGCAGTTATCGTGATCAACGTACAGGCTCCAGACGGTTCGATCGCCGAAAGACTGGCATAATCTGGCGTCAGCAAATTGGTTGATTGAGCGAGCCCAGACGACCTGTGCGTCACCGAGATTCGCCTCGTTGTAGATCCAACCTTCATGGCAGCTTTGATCATCGCCTTGTTTGACGAACACAAGATGTTTGCCGGGATGTTTGAGGAGCGCGGCGAGCACTTCGCTACGCCGCGTACTGGTATGATTAGGACAGACGACGCTCGTCAACAGAGGCGCAACGATCGCCGCTGCACACGTGGCAATGGCGAGTTGCCGACCCGTGTGGCCCCAGACGTTCATCATTCGCCACCCTTGCACGGCGATCAACACGACGAATCCGGTAAAGGGGGCCAGATAGTGCGGATGCAGATACAGCGTTTGACTGATTGCCAGGAGCGCGACGACGAGTGCCACCGCGGCGGCCTTCACTCCACGATCCGAGAATCGCCAGACGGCGAGTCCAATCGGAATCGCAAAGAGGGGACCGACAAAGAATTTCAGAAAGGTCCAGACTTTGGTGAACATTGATGCGTTGAACCCAAAGAAAGGTCGCTTCCGCAGAAATCGTTCGCGGTCCCATTTCACGTAATAGTTTTCCATGTCTTTGTGATGATAGCTCGGGATCGCACGCACTTTCTGGAACAGGAAGGTCGGACAGGCAGCGTAGATGACGTCGTGTGCTTGATACGGCAACGTCTTCCAATGTCCCGTCACGACGAAGTTGTTGTACGCGAGCCAGAAACCGGCAGGAATTACAAGAAGTGCTGCCGGTAACGCGCCTTGCAGGAAGAATGTTCTGATGCCCTCAAAATTCAGGGAGGACAAAAAGTTGATGAATCTGGCATCGGCCTGCTGCCAGCGGGCATAAAGCCAACCGGCGGCCGCGACCATCGTCGCCATGAGTCCTTCATAAGGACGCGTCATCGATAAAATCACGATGCCTGTCCCCAGTGCGAGGCTCGTCCGCCAATCGAGTTTTTGTTCGAGACGGACTGCCGCACCAAAGACGAGCGATCCGCCGATCGTTGCGACAGCGCCTCCCCAATAGGATTGTCCCCAATAATTGACCGAAAGACGCAATCCGAGACAAATCCCGCCGAAGCAGGCCCAACGGACGGGAACCCAGGCTTGAAGCATCCAGCAGATGGCGGCGGCAGCCAGGCCCACGCTTAGCCAAACGCCCGCGATTGGTACCCCCGTCGCCACCTGCCCTGCTGCAAGAACGAGAGCCTGGCCGGGGGGATATTTGGACATCAACGTTGGTTGAGGCAAAAGGTGAATGCTCTCGAAGTGCTCCCAATTGGGGTGTGGCGGATTCGTGAGTCGGCCATGCGCATAGGTGTCGGCAGCGAGAAGGTAACTGAATTCGTCGAGGGCTCCGGGGACCGGAATTCCACGCCAAAGCCCAGTGGCAGCACTCGCGCTCAGGCTGATGAGCCCGGCCAACACGATCGCTCCGGTGCGATGTTCGGCAATTGGGCCGATGACCGGAAGACGGGGGATATGTAGGTGACGTCGCAAGAGGAGGACCCAAACGACCGCCGTCACAACTGCGAGACATTCGATGAGCATCGGCATTTCTAATGTCTTTCGTCGCGACTGTTCCGAACTGCCGCGCCGGAGATTTCGTCAACACAGGCTGGCCAAGACAGCCATTTGCGGTAAAGCCCGTATGGCCCGCGATCTCCCGTTTAGATCACTTCGCTTCGTTCAGCAGGCTCGCGTGCTGCGACGCAAGTCAAAGTTGTGACGCCAGAATCTCCAAAGCACACTCGTGAACGCTGACATTGATGTGCTGGTCTTCCACAAACGTGAAGCGCGAGAATTGTCCCGCTTTGCGGGGCGCAAGAAATCCTGGCAAAAGTATCGAAAAACTCGACAACCGCTTCGTGGCATTATTTTGTCATTCGCAGGAAACGGCAGAGCCTTTTTAATTCTCACCGCCAGAGGCGGTGGATTAACTACGATTTATCGGCTTGATGAAACGGCAGGAGCGGGTTCACCTGCGATTGATCGTAGCCGCAAAGGCGCAATGCCAGCTCGGCGGCGCCGAAGCTGAAAAATGACGAACCCCGCAACGATGAGCAAGCAAATCTTCCGACCTGCGAAGCGGTGGCCTTGATTGATTTGGTCCACGATGGAGAAGGGCAACCATCAGATTCCTCAACTGCGAGTGATCTGAAATCGGCGAAAATTAGGGCGGCATGGTAGTTTGGATATAAAAAAAGATCAACATGAGCCCTTCGAGGCTTTGCTGACGGACGAATCGCGTCAATCGCGTGCCGCCGTCCTGGTTGACGCCGTCGTCGACGGTTGCCCGCGCTTCCATCGCCATTGCTTGCGGTCCTCCGTGACGGACGACCCTTTCAGCCTCCACGTTGCTCGCGGCTCGGCACCACCATACCGTGCGCGTCGAGCCGCTCGCGGACAAGTTTACCGCAACGATTCCGCTTCAATGCGTCGGTCAATGTGATGGACGCGGCTGGCCAAAAAAATTTGGCAGGTGCCACTTGACAGCGCCGCCGGGAGGCGTCACTGTACTATCTCCCTAGTACAGATCGCGCGGCAGCATCTCGATCCGCGAAATCAAGGTGGATGCCGATCTGGGGTGCAGGTCGACCCGGTCGAAAGGGGATCGCCATTTCGGGACACGTTTCGCCTGCCGGTTTGATCTTAAGGATTCATCGCGGCCGCCTGTCAAGGAAAAAGAGATTACTCCTACCAGTGACCGCCCGAACAAATGGGTGGACCGAAAAGACCAGACGACACTTCCCAGAGGGGCGTCGCGTTCCACGATGCTGTTTCAGTTCGAAGGGGTCACGAAGCGTTACGGCGCCGTCGTCGCGCTCGATAACCTGTCGGTGACCGTTCCGTCGGGCGCCGTCGGGCTCCTGGGTCCCAACGGATCGGGCAAAACGACCCTGATCCGAGCCCTCCTCGGCCTGACCCGCGTCGATCGGGGCGCGGGGCAGGTGCTGGGGATGGATTTCCGACGCCGTCAGCTCGACATCCGGCGGCGCGTCGGGTTCGTGCCCGAAGACGAATGCCTCTTTCCGCGCGTCGTGGGCGTCGAGTTCGTCTCCTATGCCGGTGAGCTCGTCGGAATGTCGTCCAAGGACGCGTTGCAGCGGGCCGCACGAAGTCCTCAATTATGTCGGGCTGGGGGAAGCCCGCTACCGCAAAGTGGATTCGTACTCGAGCGGGATGAAGCAACGCCTCAAGCTCGCCTCGGCCATCATCCATGACCCCGAGCTGCTGATCCTCGACGAACCGACAAACGGAATGGACCCGGCCGGCCGTGAAGAGATTCTGGAGCTGGCGCGGGACCTGTCGGCCAACAAGGGAATGAGCCTGTTGTTTTCCAGTCATCTCTTGCCGGATGTCGAGGCGGTTTGCGACGACGTCGTCGTCCTCGGGGCCGGCAAGCTGCTCACGGAGGGGAACATCCAACACCTCAAACAACTTCACAATCAATGTTTCGAGGTGCGCCTCAAGGCCGACGCCCCCCTCTTTGCCGAGCGGCTTACGGCGCTCGGCTGCACCTCGGAGATCCGGGACGACTCGTTACTCGTGCGGATTCCTGAGGGACGCTCGCAGCAGCTGCTGTGGGAAGTGGCTGCCGAACAGCGGCTACAAATCCGCAATCTGAGGCCACAGCGCAGCACGCTCGAAGAAGTCTTTCTGAGGGCGCTGGAGCAAGCCTGATGCCCATCTTCGATCAAGGCTATCAGCATTGGACGGGCCATTTGTCCGGCCACACCTGGCATTGGTTCGCGATCGCGCGTCACGGCGTGCGGATCGGGATGCAACGCCGCATTTTCCGCTCTGTTCTTCTGATCTCGCTGTTGCCGGCCGTCGCACTGGCCTCTGCGTTGTCCTTGTGGGCATTAGTGGAACGCCGATCTGCGCTCGTGGAGCCGATCGTGCAGTTCCTAATCTCCAACGGCCTGCTCAATCGGGGTGTCTTTGCCGATCCGCGACACTACCGGCTTGAGATTTGGACCTTGTGTTACAACGTGTTCCTCTCGAGCGAGCTCACCCTTTCGATGATCCTGGTCCTGCTCGTCGGGCCCGATCTTGTCAGTCAGGACCTCCGCTTCAATGCGCTGCCGTTGTACCTGTCGCGGCCCTTGCGCCGCATCGATTACCTGGTCGGCAAGCTGGGAGTGATCGCGGCGTTCCTGGGGCTGGTGATCATCGTGCCCTGCGTGCTCGCGTACGCGCTCGGGCTGTTGTTCAGCCTCGACCTGACGATCGTGCGGGACACCTTCCGCCTGCTGGTGGCCAGCATTGCGTACGGGCTGGTCATTATCGTCTCGGCCGGAACGCTGGTCCTGGCCCTCTCCTCGCTGTCGCGCAATTCCCGCCACGTCGCCCTCTTCTGGCTGGTCCTTTGGATCGTCAGCGGCATCTTCGGGTCGGTTCTGCAATTCACGAACCAGGCACAACGTCGCCAAGTGCGCTATCGGCAGGCCATGGCCAACCAGTCGGCCAGCCCGACTTCGCGACGGCCCGGCGGGCGACTTCGTCAGCGTCAAGCGATGCAGACGGGCCAAGCAGGGCAGATCCAGGACCGCGTCACCGAAGAGCTCGAAGATTCCAAAACGAACTGGAGGCCGCTCGTCTCATACACGGCCAACCTGTCGCGGGTCGGCGTCCAGCTTCTGGGGACCGACGCCTGCTGGCGCAAGCTGAGCGAGTTGGAGTCCCCCTTTGACCGAAATCGGTTTCTCGCGCAGTCCCTGGGCCCGCAATATCCCTGGTATTGGTCGGCCGGCGTGCTGGCCGGTCTCTTCGGACTTTCCACATGCATCCTGAGCCTTTCCATCCGATCGCTGGATCGACTGAGATGACGCCGATCGTCGAGTTTGTCGACGTCTCGAAGTGGTACGGCAACGTGATCGGCATCAACAAGCTGAACCTCCGCGTCCACGCCGGAGTCACGGGGCTGCTCGGTCCCAACGGTGCGGGCAAGTCGACGCTGTTGCAACTGGCCACCGGCCAGTTGTACGCCAGCCAGGGCAAGGTTCGAGTCCTGGGCCGTTCCGTTTGGAACAACTCGTCGCTCAACCGCTTGATCGGGCTCTGCCCGGAACAAGACGCGTTTTACGAATGGATGACGGGGTGGGACTTCGTCTACACGTCCGCGCGGCTCGCCGGACTGGGCCGTCGTGCAGCACACGATGCGGCCCGGCGGACGCTCGAAGCCGTCGGAATGACGCAGCACAAAGGCCGCGCGCTCCGCAGTTACTCGAAAGGGATGCGGCAACGCACGAAACTGGCACAAGCCCTCGTCCATGACCCGCGCGTCCTCTTCCTGGACGAGCCGTTGACGGGAACCGATCCGGTGGCCCGGCACGATCTGATGAACATTATCCAGCGGTTGGGCGGCGAGGGAAAAAGCGTGCTGGTTTCCAGCCACGTGTTGCACGAGGTGCAATCCCTCACGCCGAGCATTATTCTCCTGAATCATGGCCGGCTCGTGGCGGAGGGTCACGTCCGGCAGATTCGAGACCTGATCGACACGCATCCGCATCACATCGTGTTGATCTGCGACGAGTACCGCAAACTGGCCGGCCGCATCCTCTCCTGGGAGGACGTGGAAGGGGTCCGAGTGCTCGAGAAAGAAAAAGGGCTGATGGTGGAAACGCGGACGCCAGACGCCTTTTACAGCCGTCTGCCGGAGTTGTCCCTGCAAGAGGGGATGGCAATCAAGGAGGTCTATTCCGACGACGATTCCCTGGAAAGCGTCTTTAAGTATCTGGTGAGCAAATGAAATCGTCGCCGCGGACCGCTTCGATTGATCCAACCGGCCTCTTGGACGTGGCGGCCGATAGCAGTGGTTTGCGCTTTCGCGCCTGGCTTCGCTATGGACCCTCTACGTCTTGACGTTGCGGCAGCACTTGCACGGCAAGCGGTGGATTCTCATGGCGGGGCTGTTCCTGCTGTCGGCGGGGCTCGTCGTGCTGATCCGGGCGACGTCGCGTGACGTGCCAGCCGTCGAGCTGGAATTTGGCTTCGCGTTTCTGCTCATCCCTCAGGCGATTCTGCCCCTGTTGGCGCTCGTTTACGCTTCGGGAATCGTGCGGGACGAGCAGGAAGAACAGACGATGACGTACCTGCTGATTCGTCCGATTCCCAAGTGGGCGCTCTACAGCGTCAAGCTGCTGGCGACGTTGACGACCACGGTCGTCCTCGCCGCGGCCCTGACCGTGCTGGTTTATGCGGCGATTTACGTGGGCGCCGACACGGGGGGCGAAAATGTGCCGCTGCGATGCCTGCAGGCGGCCTCGATCCACGCGTTGGCCGTCGTCGCGTATTGCTGTCTGTTTGGATTGATTAGCCTGGTCACGAAGCAGGCGTTGGTCGCGGGGATCCTCTACGCGGTGTTCTTTGAAGGATTGCTCGCGAACATGCCCTTCAGCATTCGCCTGGCGACGGTGATTTATTACACCCGCTTGATCGCCTACCGGAGCATGGAATTTCTCACCGCGGTCCCGGGCCGTCCGCTCGACAAGAACGACCTCGCCGCCGAGGTCTGGAAATTCGACATCCGGCACGATCCGGGCCTCCTTGAACACCCCCAGATCCGCGCGTGCCTGACCGTTCTGCTGGTGGCCAGCCTGATCTGCGCCGTGCTGGCGGCGTTCCTGTTTTCGCAACGCGAATTCCACGTCAAGACGCCGGAAAAGGATTGAGGGCTTTGCTCCCAAACGAGAACTCGCAATCAGACTTCCGAGCTTGAACGTTGCCGGGGTCAAGGTGCCAGAAAAGAGACGGCTCTCGGCTTTCGACGCTCGCGAGCATGGAGTAAAAAGGCACGGTTCACGACCTCCACGTCGGTTATTCACCAACGTTGCATCAAAACGTCCGCGTCTGATCGCTGATCTTGCAAGTAATGTCTGGATGGTACAATGCGTCGAAGAGTCGTGAAATCAAGCTGTACAAATACAAGGTAGACCGGGCTTCTTGGGAAAGAATCGGCTCTGCGCCCGTCTAAGGAGCGCTCCATGTGGGAAGTTTTCTGGCGCGATTGGTGGCTGGTAGGCGCAGGTATCCTATTGTTTCTTTGGCCCGTGCTCGTGGTCGGTGATTTAGCGATGATCGTCATAGATCATCGGCGACATAGAGATTGGCATAGCACCGGCCTTGCGATCGTTTGGCCCTTCCTTTGTGTTCCGATGGTCTTCGTTCTCCAAGGTAACATGTCGCCTCCGTTCTTTGGAATTCCAATAGCGGCACTGTTCTTGTTCGTCTGGATGAGGAGCAAGAACCTGTTCGTCCTCGGTGTAGCGTCATACTATTGCCTCAGTGCGCTTGTCGTTCTTTTCGCCGTTAGCAGCGACAGCGAGATGCATTGGTTGTATCTCTGGTTCTGGCCACTCTCGCTGGTTTCTCTGATACTTTGGCGGCGGGCGAAGGTTTCCGCTTTCCACGGAGTCGCTCAAGCACAACGGTCACCCACGTGAGAACACGATCGGTTTGCCGGCCCAGCGCTGCCACTCTGCTCTGTCCTCCTCAACGCAGCGTCGAATGTCCTCGCGCGAGATGCGTTGACGTAGCTGTCGGAAGCCGCCAAAAACGGTCGCCGAGGCGCTCCACGACGCACACACGAAAGGGCTGGTCCACCGAGACATCAAACCTGAGAACGTCCCGATCGACGGCGGAGGCAAGCCCTATGTCGGTGGTCGTTTTGGCCTCCTTCGCCTGCACGGCCAGGGGGGCCGCACAAGTGCGGAGGGGTTAAAAGCGAGAACAACGCGAGCATTCAACGCAGGACGCGACCCGATTCGCGAGACATCCAAACAACGTCCGCGAAAGGGGAACGCAACAGCAGCCAGATGAAGCGCAGGCATGGCATGCATTCGGCCGATGAAATTGGGATTGGTTCACTCGACTCACGGAACCTGTCTGCGGAAGTGCTCTTGAAGAAACGCCCGCAAGCCTCGGATCGACCGACGGAGCTCGATGTTCACCGAAACAGAATACGCCTTTTCAGCCGTCGCCGTCATGGTGACAGTGATCTGCGTCCGGCGATTTGAAAGCGGGGAAACTCGGATCTCGTATGTGTAATCCGTCAGCTCACCATTCGAGCGGTCGACGAACGAGGCACGGTAGATTCCGCGGTTTGCCTCGCGTCTCAGCCGAAAGACCTGTAGGCCGTGCTTAGTCTCTTTTCGCAGCGTCACGAGATCGCCGACCGTCTTGACGACCTCCGCCCCCGTGCTCTCTTCGGCGGCCTTTTCATTGCGACTCCAGCCAATCGCAGACGGCGCGGTATTCGTATTCAACCTCAATCGTGTCGGACTGCCGGCCCGAGCCGGCCCTACCAGGCGTCGGACTGGCCAGGGAGACGGCCAGGAATGCCGCAATGGCGATTTTCATTTTCCGAGCCTCCGGGCCAGTTCATCGCAGATACCGGCCAACTCGGGGATGGACGACGGTCATCATGGGGTACGGACCATCGCCAATCAAGAGAACTCCGGCGGCCATTGGAATTCGCCGGAAGAATACATCGCCGAGTGGGATGACCGCGACACCCATGCATGCATTATTGCTTATCGGGTGCCGCGAGGCACACCGATTCACGGTCGCTTGACTGCCGCATCTCGATTCAACGTGGACACGGCGTCCGACGGCCGACTCGCGGATTACTGCGGTTTGCAAATTAGACGGTAAGCAGGTCGACCGGCGGCGCGGGCCGTGCCGACACTTGGTCGGGGTGACTTCCGCAGGATAATCTCGATGATTGGGCAGGCCGAGTTGCCTCCGCCACTGGCTATCAAGGTTTTCACTCGATAGAGTTCTTGGTTTTTGTCCTTCGGACGTACGTGCATGAAACCATCGGCGGCGTGTTTGATGCTTTCCCTGCTCTTCGCGGGAGTCGAATCTTCAGTTGGATTTGGCCAGACCACAATTGCGAACTGGCAAAAGGTGGCCGATCGAGCAGCGTGGCAGCCGCGCGATTCCCAAGGAGAGCTTGTCTACAAAGATCGCATGTGGATCTTCGGTGGATGGTTCAACTCCTTTGTGGCTCCGCCACGCGATGTTTGGAACTCGGCCGACGGAAAAAACTGGGCGCTCGTGACGAAAGACGCCCCTTGGAAACACAGCGATTTGCCGATGACCCTGGCGTTCGACGGCAAGATGTGGCTCATGGGCGGGTGGTACAACGGCCGACTGCCCGGGCACTCGGCCGGCAATGAGGTCTGGTGGTCGACCGACGGCATGCGGTGGCAACCGACAGCGCCACAAGGCGGCCTGGTCTGGGCGGCTTGCGGCCGGGGCGGTCGTTTTCAAGGGCAAGATGTGGATCCTGGGAGGGACCGAGGACTACTACTTCGGCAACGAAGCGAGCGTGAAGAACGACGTTTGGTCTTCGGCCGACGGCAGCGAATGGAAGCTGGCGACCGCCAACGCCGGGTGGCCGCCTCGCGCCTATCATGCGGCCGTGGTCCACGACGGCAAGATGTGGGTCATGGGAGGCGGAAATTATGTGCCGCAGTACCGGGCCTACAACGATGTCTGGTCCTCGGAGGATGGTGCGCGGTGGACCAAAGTGACTGACGCCGCCCCCTGGCATCCGCGGATTTGGTTCTCTGCGGCCGCCTATCGCGATCGCATGTGGGTTCTCGGCGGCTGGTCGAAGATTCCGCCCCAAAATTGGGGCGACGTCTGGTACTCGAAGGATGGCGCTCACTGGACGCAGTTGAAATCCCAGCAGATTTGGAAGGCCCGTCACGAACTTTCCGTCTACGTGTTCCAAGACAAGCTGTGGATCGCCGGCGGTCACGCCACGCCCCTAAATAGCGAAGTCTGGTCGCTGTACATTCCGCCAGGGCGGCTCGACGAACAGTGAGATTCGTAAGGCGGAGCTGAGGGCGAGACGGGCCGCGCGAATCGTGCGATTCAAACGAGAGTCGTGCGTGGCAGTTTCTGCTAACGGTGCCGGGTAAACGAGGCCGTGACTGACCGCTGGGGAGAACCGGGAAGACTGTTGATCCTAACGAGTTTGACACGCGCAACCGACACGTTAGCATGCCTGAGAGTCCGCTTTCCGAATCTGAGGTTGAGCTACAGTGATGCGATCGCTTTGCTCGTTCTGTGCGGTCTGTTTCTTCGCATCGCTTCCCCTGAGCGGCTCAGTGCAGGCGAAGCAACCGTTCCTGAACGTGATCGTCTATAAGGAGCCGGGCCGGTTTGGGGGCTGGCCGGCCAACCACGGGATTTGGAGCTGGGGCAACGAAATCGTCGTCGGGCATCGAGTCGCGACGTTCAAGGTGGCTCGGCGGGGGCATGCGGTCGATCCATCGCGGCCGCAATTCAATTGGCAGGCCCGCAGCCTCGACGGGGGAATGACCTGGCGAACGGAGAAGCCACCGGCACTGGCCCGCGTCCAGGATGGCGGGCCGCCGATCGAGCAGCTGGCAAGCCCGATCGACTTCACTCATCCGGATTTCGCGTTCATGTGCCGCTACTCGAAGGACGACCCGGCCTCGCGGTTTTACTTTTCAAACGATCGGGCGAAAACGTGGAAGGGTCCCTATCGACTGCCGACGTTCGGCCAGCCCCGAATCATGGGCCGAACCGACTGCCTGGTCAGTGGCCCGCACGACGCGACGCTCTTCCTCACGGCGGCGAAACGCGACGGTGACGAAGGGCGAGTCTTCTGCGCGCGGACGACGGACGGCGGAATGAGTTGGCGCTTTGTTTCCTGGATCGGACCCGAGCCGACCGGGTTTTCGATCATGCCCTCGAGCGCGCGGCTGTCGGAATCCAAACTCTTAACGATGATCCGCCGCGAGGAGGGGGACGCGCACTGGATCGACGCCTACCTATCGAAAGACAACGGCAATACGTGGAGCTTCTTGAACAAGCCCGTTCCTTCTACGGGGGGAATGGTAGGCAATCCGCCCCATCTGATTCGGCTGCGCGACGGGCGCCTCGCCGTCACGTACGGGTACCGATCCCCGCCGTACGGCATTCGGGCGCGTCTCAGCGCGGATGACGGGCGGACATGGAGCCGGGAGATTGTCCTGCGGGACGACGCAGGCTGCTGGGATCTTGGTTATCCGCGTTCGGTTCAGCGTCCCGACGGCCGGATCGTGACGGCCTACTACTTCAACGATGATCCCAAGACGGAACGCTACATCGCCGCGACGATCTGGACTCCGGAATTCCCCGGCGAGTGACGCTCATTTGGCCGCGGCGCCCACCGCCTAGATCGGATTGCGGGAATGACTGCCTCGCCTTCCGGCGCATCGCCAATCCGTCCTGGCCAAAACTCCTACAGACGGCCCCAGTCGTATCCGCGTCGTCCCCCAGATTGACCGCTTTCAGAACCGCCTCACGGAAGAGCCGGAAAATCGATGATTTATCGACCCGATCCGTGTACTTTGGACGTTGACGCCGTGCAACAGCAGAGAGTCAATCCATCCGGAAAATGTCGGGTCATGATGCGGAGGTGCGTCAGCATGTCCAGCAAAAAGAAGAACAAGTCGGAACCAGCAGGGCACACATCCAAAATCGCCACGGCACCCAGCGGCGACATTCGAGCGGAGCCGCTCACGATCAAGAATTCCGTATATGAAAACGAGCTGGCACGGCTGCAAATTGAACTTGTCAAACTTCAGGAATGGATCAAACACGAACGACTTCGCGTGGTCGTCCTTTTCGAAGGTCGTGACGCGGCCGGTAAAGGGGGCGCGATTAAACGCATCACGGAATCTTTGAATCCGCGCATCTGCCGCGTCGTTGCCTTGCCGCGGCCCACAGACCGGGAAAAAACATGTTGGTACTTCCAGCGTTACGTCTCCCACTTGCCGGCGGCCGGGGAACTGGTCGTGTTCGACCGCAGTTGGTACAACCGCGGCTGGGGTGGAGCATGTGATGGGTTTCTGCAGCGACTTTGAATACCGGGACTTCCTGCAGGCATGCCCGGAGTTCGAACGGATCCTGGTGCGATCGGGCATCCTGCTCGTCAAGTATTGGTTCTCCATCAGCGATACGGAGCAGGAAAAGCGTTTTCAGCAGCGCATGGAGGACCGCACGCGGAGTTGGAAACTCAGCCCGATGGACGTCGAGTCGCGTTCGCGCTGGGTGGAATATTCGATGGCAAAAGATGTGATGTTTGCCCACACCGATATCCCCGAGGCCCCTTGGTACGTGGTCAACGCCGACAACAAAAAACGTGCTCGGCTCAACCTGATCACCCATCTCCTGAGCCGGATTGCGTATCAGGATCTGTCGCCAGTTCCACCGAAACTTGACCGACGCCCCAAACCCGGCGTCTACGAACGCCCGCCAATCACCCTGCAGACCTTTGTGCCGGAAGTCTGGTAGCGATCGTCGCGGAAATGGGCTGCGACCTTGCGCACACTCGTCATTAGGCAGGGCGTCACGGGAGTGGGCGCTTCCCGCAGCTGGACGCCCTGCTCGACGCGCGTCGGACCAATCTGCAGGCTGGCCGACCCGGATGGTCACGGCCGACGGCACGACAATGCCTGAGTTGGTCTGACAATCGTCACCGGACCGGCCGAGCGGCGAATCGCCACTGCTCATCGAAGAAGCCGGCGGAGACCGGTTCCCGACACGGCACCTTCAGCACCGCCCAGTCGCCCAGGCGCGGAAAAAGGAGGTAGTTCAGCGACGCCAACTCCTTTTCTCCGAAGGTGTGGCCGCTGTTCAGCACCACGTAGCGGCCCGTCGCCAATGGATTTGGTTGGATCAACAATGCTACGTGATCGGCTGCGGCGTATCTCGCGCCGTCGACTTTGAGTTCATCCTTCGTCCAGGTCAGCGGCAGATTTGGTAGCACTTTGGCGATCCAGCGGTTGCTGCCTGGGTCGCCGAACAGGATGAGGTTGCAGCGGCGGCACGTCGTCCTCGGTCACGTCTGTGTCATTCTTCACAGGAAGTCGACCGCGGAAATATCGGTCCCACTCGCTCGCAAAGCGATCCAAACTTGCATCGGACCACGCCTGCACCGTCGAATTCCACGGTTGACCGGTGCCGCGCACGCACAGGAACGGAGTCGTGAAGGCATCGTCAATTGGTCCCTGCACGCCGGGACGCTTGCCGACGAGATTCACTTCGCCGAGTTCACCCAGATATGCCCAGCGGCCGTCACGCTTGCCAATAATAGTCTGACGCGGGCCAGATTTTTCGTCGCGGATCGGCAGGTCGACCTGCCGCCCCCCGACGCGCAACTTCGGCGCAGGCCCCTGCAGCACGGGACGCAAGATCGCGAACCGCGAGATGTTCTTCGGCTCCGCCACCTCGACCGACCCATCAGCATTGATTCTCGCCTCCAACTCCGCACGGGCGTAATGCTCGTCGAGCCCGAGGACCTGAAGCCAGTGGCAACGGCAATATTTCAGGGTCCATGTCACAAAGTGCAGGTGCTTCGGCACGTGGTCAATTCCCTTCGCGGCGTATTCGCCGATGCGGCGCATCTGTTCCCGCTGCGTTACCGGGTCGATGACATGGCCGGTGCCAGGCGCGATCAGATTGACCATTTTGAGGCCTTCTCGCTCCATGGCCTTGCCCATGAGCACATGCGCCTGGAAAAAGACGTCTTTTTCGCCCATACACGCGATCGCAGGAACGACGCCGGCGTTGGCGGCATAGTCCAGCGAGTCCAGCATGTGGAGCGCCTTCTCCTGATACGGCGGCAGATCGCCCACCTTGACGAAGTTCGCCAGTGGTGTGCGAGAGAATTCGTGCGTATCGACATAGCCAGAATATGGCCCGAGCGCGACGAAACGGTCCGGGTGCTTCAAGCCCAGGTGCCAGGTGCCACTGGCACCCATCGACATCCCACGTAGAACGATCCGGTTGCGATCGATGTTGTAATTCCGGCAAACCGCCTCAATCGCCTCGAACACGTCGGTTTCACCCGCCCAACGGTAGCAATTCTCTACGCGGCCCAGCGGGTGCAATTCGATGTAGCTCACGTCCAGCGCGGATTTCGCCTCGCTGTCTCCCTCATTGAAGCGGCTCATGAACCGCAGTTCGCTCATGCCCACCGGCTTGCTGCTGCCGTGCAGCACGACGTCGAGCCGCATCGGCTTCGCGGGGTTGTAGCCGGCCGGGACGATGAGGCCAAAGGGTTGGACCGAGCCGTCGACCGCAGAGATGTAGCCGCGGACCAGTTTGCCCTTGCGGTTCGCCCAGGGAGCGCGGCCGGCTTCCAGCCCCGCGACTCGCTTCAGCCCTCGCTCCAGCGCCCGCGTCTGCAATGCCGTGTCGGTCGGGATGACGATCTCATCGTGCCGCAGCGCCCAGGATAACCCTTTGGCGAATACTGCCGCGTCGGCGTAAAGGTCCGGATTCGTCCGCAGCTTCGCCAAGCGCTCTTCGAGTCTTTTGCGGCCTCCTTCGAGCTGGCCGCGCTGCTCGTCGATCGAGCAGTTGGGGGCGACGATCCGCGAGGCGTGCTGCCGGTCGTGATGGACGGCGTTGGTCGCCACCACCGTCTTCCTGGGGAAGTCGATGGTCAGCGGTTCGCCGGTGTTGGGGTTAGGCTCGTAGAACGGAGCCCCGGTGCTGGCAATCGTGATGCGAATGCGATGTCCGACGTTAAAAACCTGGCTGATCCAACCCACGTCGAATGCCACCTTGTAGATCGCGCCCGGCTCCATGAAGACTTCCTTGTCGTAGCCATCGCGATAGCGGGCGCGGCGAACGTAGTCCATCAGCAGGATCGAGCGGCCGTCGGGATACACGTCGCAGACGCGGACGATGAAGTCCGTGTCCTTCGCAGATGAGGAGACGTAAAGCTCCGCCTGCACCTTGCCCGTCCACTCGATGGGATGCGTCAGCGGCTCCGTGGCGAACGTCCGTACTTCGGCCTGTTTCTCGAACGGGCGGGCATCCTTTGCCCCCACGAACGCCCGGCCGGGAATCTGAGTTCGGGTGCAGTGGGTCGGCCCGGAACTCGGTTGCGGACTTATCTTCGGTTGGCACGACCTCAGAGAGTTTGCCGCCGGCGTGCAGGTAATAGGAAACCTCGCGGGCAGGGACCGGCCAGTCGCTGGCGCTGCGCCACACGTTGCCCGGCGCACCCGGTTCACCGGTCGCGCCCATCACGTAGTAGCGCACCGGGGGATCCTTGTCGACGCCGTTATCCAGGCCCTTGAGGTAATGGTCGAACCAGCGGATCAGGTGCTTCTCGAGCTTGAACGTTGCATTGGCCGGGTAGGTCAACTCACCGACATGGTTGTCCTTTGCCCCGCCATGCGACCATGGGCCAATCAAGAGTTGCTGCTTCCCGCGCGAGTTCGTTCCGCCCTTGTGCTGACGGCCGATATAGCTCTCAACTGAGCCGACGCACATGTAATCGAACCAGCTTCCCAACGTGAAGCACGGCACGTTCATCCGGTCGAAGTGGAGCGTGCAGTCCTCTTGCTGCCAGTAGTCGTCGTAGGTGGGATGCGCGAACCAATCCGCCAGCAGGCGGCGATTGTCCTGCGAGTCGCGGCAGACGGCGTCCATCTGCTTGAAGCGTTCCGGCCGCGTGGCACCACCGATGCGGTAGCCCTCGTGGAACAGACTCAGACCGGTATCGGTCATGTATTGCGCGACCAAGTGCGGCGGGCGCGTGACGGCCAGGAAGTTCTGGGCAAAGCCGGCTTGCGATCCGCCCATCGTGCCGATCTTTCCCGACGACCACGGCTGCTTCGCCAACCATTCGACCGTGTCGAAACCGTCCTGCTGTTCCCCCCAGCCAAGGGCGCGATAGCCCACCCAGTTCCCCTCCGAGAGATGGGTGCCGCGGAAGTTCTGGGCGGCGACGACGTAACCGTTGCTCGCCAGTCTGGCGAACGCCTTGCGCGAGCCGACGCTACGCAGATCGGCATAGCGCTGCTCATAGAGCACCGGCCAGGGTCCCTGGCCCGTCGGGAGGTACAAGTACGTGGAGAGCCGAGTGCCGTCGCGCATCGGCACCATTTCGTGTTTCTCGGTGACGGGACCGAGATCGGTCAGCCGCTCGGCGCCTTGGACGCACCGGACGACGAGCAGAATGACTGACAGTGCAGCGAGACGGCGGAGGTTCACGGGAAAATCTCTGAGGTGGACTGTTTCAAACCGGAGGTTCACCCAGTTGTAGAGATAGCGTTGCCTGAAAGTTTCCGGCCAAATGACCTCGGATTCAGATTCGAAAGTGACAACACGGCGGCGTGCAAACTCCGGTACGTAAACCGAAAATGGCGGCGATCACCAGCCAAAACGCGCCGGGAAGGAACCAGCCCCAAATGTTCGGCCGACTCTCGCGAGAGGCGTTCGGATCGTTCATGATTGCCACGTTCCGCTTCAACAGAGCGCCATCGCTGCGCTCTCACCGTTCATTCTGATTGACGGATGGGGTTGTCGATAGTCTGCCCCTCGCTGTCCCGACGACCGTTTTCGCGGACATACCGAAAATCTATCCGTTTAGGGGAATGGACGCTCTTTATTCGAGACACATCGTCACCGCACACTTTGACCCGATCACGAACACCCGAGTAGCCGGCCAAGCGATCTTCTAGGTTCAGAAACTCCTCGATTCCGGAACCGTTCCGTCTAAGGAACGTTTTCTGATTCGAGTTCAAATCCCGTCGCCTCGACTTCAATCAATGACGGCTCTTCGCTGGTCCTGCGGGGGAGAGCTGTTTCTCGTTTGGCGATAATGATTTGCGGTTGATTTACGGCTCCGTCAAACCCGTCCAAACAATCAGCCGAATTCTGCTCGGCGGTGTGACGACAGTCTATCCATCGTTTCCCAGTAACGAGTTACCGAGTTCAAATCACGTCGCCACTTTCACGGTGACCGACTGATGCCGACGAATGGTAAGTCGTGCCGGGCTAATTCTCACGTCTCAGGTGTCTCGCCCGAGATCGGTCAGTAACGTGTTCAAGACGTTTTCTTCATGGACACACTTGCCGACTTGCGCCATTAGGTTGGCGAGATCGGCGTCCCATTCGGCAGAGGCTGGAACGCCTTTCAAAGGGTGTTCCGCTTCAGAGGCGGCCGCGTAGTCCGATGTATTGAAACGCCAACTGGTCGCGCCGTGACGTCGGATGATTGTGTTAGCGATGCGAATGCCATCCCAGTCGAAATCTCCGTGATACCGAACCTGAATCCCTGCTTTCGTCAAAGAGTCCAGTAGCAGTCGCGACGCTGTTTTCGGTTGTCCGTCGACACAGACAAGTGGGCGGCATGAACGACCGAGTTTATTGGCCGCGACATCGACGACGGTGGGATTCTCGCAAACGAAGACTACCGGACCGCACGATATAGGGTCGAAGAGGGGCGGGTGACGACGAAGCTGTCGGACGCTGATTCGATAAGGCTCACCAGCGGCAGCATGAAGATTGAGTGCCCGGGCCGTGAGCGATTCGCCGTCGGCCCGCAGATTCAATACGAGGACCGGGGCACTCAGTTCGTCACACAGAACCCCGAGCACCTCCCATGCGTCGCGGCGTTCGGCCGCAGTTTTCCATCGGCTGGACTCATCGAGTTGCCGTGCAAATCGAATCGCCAACGCCGCCAATGGTTGGCCTCGATCGAGCGCATGGCTGTTGCCAGTCGTCGACGCGGCAAGTTCGGCCAAGCGAACCGCTGGAAATGGCGCCTGTTCGACAATGGAAACGGTCTGGTTGAGCAGCACTTTGGCGACCCGAAGATCGCCTCCGGCGATCCGCTTCAGCAATCCACTCGCCTTCAGATCATCGATCCATCGCAACGCGGCCGCGTTGTCTTCGACTCGACTAAGCGATGTCCGCCATAAGTGTTCCCATTCCTCCACGCGCAACAAAGACAACGAGCGTTCGTCCGTGATCGGGCCGACGATAAAGACGACGGCTTCTTCGAGACGCTCGCATGCTTTCGCATGGGCCAGCGTCTCGGTCAGTCTATCCAAGTCAACAGTCAGTGAACTGCCCTGAGTTGGCAGGCGGCCCATCAGCTTGTCGATGGCGGCTCGTTCGTTCGGAGTTGCATGGCTGAGTTGAATTTTACCGGCCAGTGCTTGTCCACGTGACATCCGGTTCCGCAAGCGTTCGACCAAGCGTCGCAGGTGCTCACCGCCAAGAAGATCGCGCACGTGCTCGGCATTGACGGTCGTTACTTCGTAGTGGTCCATGTCAGATCCGTACCATCAATCGTTGGGGCGGGCAGCCGGAGGGAGTTGCGTTCCGTCCTGGATTCGTTGCTTACCGTTCCAAATCCATCTCGTCAGAAAGACGGCGTCAAAGCCGGATCGGGTCGAGAGTTGGTGGATCGCGACACCGGGAAGTCCCGCGTAGCAGCCCCACTCGATTTCGCTCGTCATCAGGAAGTCAAGGTCGAAGACGGTGATCAATTCCATACACTTGCCGCGCATATCCGGGTCAATACCGACGAATGCTTCATCAAGCAGAATCAACCGCGGCGCGTCGTCGCGGGCCGACGAGTAGTGAGCGGCGGCCGCGGCGAATTGCGGAATTGTCAGCGCGACGGCTTTCTCGCCGCCTGAGCCGGTTCCGTGCGTTCGCTTCGTCAGTCTCTTCCACCCCGTATCTTGTCTCCTCATCACCCAGAACCGATGCCACCGGCGATAATCGAGCGCTTCGGCAAGGTGTTCGTGCCACGTTCCCGTTTCATGGGAGGCCCGCACTTCCTTGATGTGATCCTGCAAGTACCGGCCGATGGCTGCACGTTCGGACGGCGACCATGTCCCAGTCGCCGCCAGCAGCTTCTTGCACATTTCGACGATGCCGATGGACAAATCTGCATCCGGCTTCCAATCGAATTTCAGTGTCATGCCGGTGCTCATCGGCCGTTTCTGGATTTCTGCATTCATCTGATCGACGAGGGTGTGCGCCTGATGAATCTGTTCGTGAAGCTTGGCTGCGACCTCTCCGATCAGGTGATTCTCGATGATCTCGCGTTCCCGCTCGTCGAGGATCAATTGTCGCTGCTGAACCTCCTCTGAAAGCAGGTCCCGCAGCTCGTGAACGGATCGGTCGCGCCCCTGATAGGGAACCGTCACACGGTACAAGCCATCGGAAGTCAAAAGGGTGGAGGTGAACGCGTGCTGGCTGAGCGCCGTGTTGAGCTCCTGAATCCTTGTGGTCACGGCATCTTGAATCCGATCCCACGCCGCATCGTCCGCGTTGATTTGCGCCAAAGCCGACTCCGTCTGCCGAGCCATGTCGACGGTTCGGGAGACGGACCAACCGGACGGATCATCATCATGCGACTCCGCTGTCGCGGTTCTGAGCAGGCCCAGCGAACACAGTTGCTGGAACGCGATGCATGACCTCTGCCTTCGCTCGGTCTCGCCGTTGATAGTGTCGCGTCGCGAGTCGATGCGTTCTTCCATGCGAGCGACTTGCTGCCCGGCTTCCTTTTCTCTGGTCTGTGCTTGCTTGATCTCCTTCAGGAGGTTGTCGCGACGTTCCGTGACGGCGGCCAGCTCACGGAGAATCTCGGCTGCTACGACCCCGATCGTTTCCTGAAGGGTCTTCAACCGTTGGCTGGCTTTTGCATGCCGGGCCAGCTGATTGTGTTGCTTCTCGTCAAAAAGCGTTACATCCTGTTCGGCTTCTTGAAAAGCGGCAGCGGCCGCTGCACACTGGGCTCTCAGAGATTCAAAATGATCAATCGACGGCCAGAGTTCTGCCAACACGCACTGGTAGCTGGCCATCTTCCGATCGAGTTCATCAAGTCGATCAACCCACATGAACAAACCCAAGTCTCTCGCATCAAGGTCGCGGGCGTCGCGGGCGCTGTCAGCTTTTGTCCGACGATCTGCAACAACCTGTTCGGCGTTCGTGAAAGCTTTTCGGCACTCAATCAGCTTTTGTGCGGCAACGGTCACCGCGGTGGCCGCTGCACGAATCGCGGAATCGGCAGGAACCGCCTTAACCTGCCGTTCAATGGCCGTCGATTTCCCGTCGAGCGACCGGCGGTGCTGATCAAGTTGCTTTACCTGCTCCCCGATTCGCCGCAACTCCGCCCGAACTGTGGTCAGATGACGAACCCTCTGCTCCTCGCGAGCATCGTGCCCGATGAACTGAGCCGATTCTTTCCGGCAGCATCCGTGCAACGGACCGTTTCGCCATCGGCCGTCGGGAGCGATCCATGTCGGCGAATTCTGTTGTCCGTAACCAATCTTTCTGAGCACCTCCGCGATCACGCCGTCTGAAACCGCACAGCCTGCAGCGGTGCAGCGCTCATCGGGTGTGAGCACCTGCCCAAGGCTTTCATGGGCAGCAACGTCAGGTACTTCCCCGATACTCAGCAAGACGTCGGCAAAGTCGTATGTGAGGATGGAACCATCAGAAGTCACCCAGGCATTGAGAATGCCCGCGGCTTCGAGCGCGGCTTCGATGTTGGCTCGCTGACTCAATGGGCACGACCGCGAGAAGTCCACGAGTGACCAAAAGGGGGCTCCGAGTCTTGCGGCTCGTGCGGCTTTGTCTGTACGAATAGGCAGCGGAGGCGGCTCGTGAAAGCCTTGCTCCAACTTCTCGGCGACCTGTTCCGCGCTTGATCGTTCAATCGCCAACGCTTCGCCCCGATGTTGGAGCCGGGCTCGTTCCTCATTCAAATGTTCCCGTGCATCGAGTTCCGCTTGGCGAACGGCATTCGCAATGGGACTCGCTTCATCGATCCGTTGACTCCACTGGTCAACGTCAGTGCCGATGTCGTCGTCAGACGGCAGGGTCAGTTCATTGGAATCACGACACCACATCTGGTAGGACTCGAGAAAGTCGTCAACGGCGGCGCGTCGCTGGTCCTCGGCGGAGCGCTCGTTCTCGATCGCTTGCTCTACGCAGTGCTGGGCATCATCGCGACCTTCTTTTGCGCGCGTCAGTGCACGGTCAGCATTAGCCAGCGCGTCATTGCATTTCTTCAGTTGTTCCGATGATTTGACCCGCTTGTCGTTGATTTCTTCTATCTCCTGGCGAACCGATCGTGGATCACCGGTGGAAGTGCCACCGCTTTTCTCAAGTTGCAGTTTCAGTCCGGAAAACGCGGCTTCGTGCTTCGCTTTCAAATCACATGCCGCGACAAGCTCCGTCGATCGCTGGTACACGCCCCGCGTCGTCTTCAACTGCGTTTCCGCGTGTTGGAGAGTCTCCGTTTGCGCAGTTTTCCGCTGTCCCAGGCGCTCGGACGCGGTCTTGCAATCCTGCTGTGCCGCCTTCAGATCGCTCAGTGCCTGTTTTTCGTCGTCGTCAGCCTGCCTGATCGCATCCGCGCTCCGCATCTTGGGATCAGCCCGAAGCGTTTCGATTCGGCTGTCAAGTTCCTCTCCTTTGATTTCGAGGGAACGCAGTTCCGTAGTCGCGCTCGCCAGCAATTCACCGGCCTCCGCATGTTCCCGTTCGGCTTGGCGAAGCTCCTTGTTTGCGGACTCGTACCTGCTGTGTGATTGTCGCACGTCCGCCGCACGACGACGCGATGCGATTCCCGCATAGTGCCTGTACGTCTTCAAAAAACTATCCACGCCTTCACAAGCCGAACGAAAGCGAGTCAATTCCATCCGGTCGGATTCCAGACCACGAAATGACTCGGCGACATCAACAATCATCTGCTCTGACGGGGGTGGCAAGGCTTCGCCTAGGACGCCTGCCAGCATCTTTTCGTCGAGCTGACGAGACAATTGAGGCTTTCGAAGCTGAATCAACAGATCGACCATCGCGTCGTAACGCTGCCTGCCCAGGCCAAACAGCTTCTCGTCAACTGCCTGACGATAGTCCTTAGCGGTGGCGTAAACTCGACCTCTGTCACCGATGACCTCCGCCAACGCGGACTTGCTGAGCGCGTGACCTGTCTCGGACTGGAGAAACAGCTCCTCTCCGATCCGTTGATCCGTGATGAAAAACCACGGCTCACGCATGCCACTCCCCTTCGTCGCGCTCAAGCCGCAACCGAGCGTGACAAACCGCTGAGCCTGTCCGCGGTGGTTGTCGCGACCGTGCCCGTTACTGCCCGACGACCAAGGGAGGTGACCGTCTGTTTCTCCGTTATTTCCATTCTTGTCGGCCTGGGAAAGGCGGCCAAACTCAATCCATGTGTAACCGAGCCGCTCATTATGGCGCCCCATCAACAGATTCCATTCCATTCGCTTGGATGGATCAGCGTCGGGTTCGACGCGGTTGGGAGCCAAATGGCCATCGAACAGAAACGGAAGTTGGAGCGCCATCACCCGGCTCTTGCCGGTTCCGTTATTGCCGCGAAGAATCAGACGCCCCTTTTCATAGCGGAACTCCTCATAGTCGTAGAGGTAGAGATTCAGGAGGCCGCCACTAATCGGCTGCCAACGTTCGCGCGTCGCGGCCGGTAGAAGGGCGGGGTCGTGTTTCTGGTGCATGTCCAAGAAAAGACGTGTCATCTCTCCAGCCCTCCCAGCGTCGTTGGTGCACGATCGCAGCCATCGTCGGTTGACTCGGACGCTCCCGCCCAGACATCTCCGATTCCGTAACGAGCGATTGCCGGACGAGGAATCATAAACTCTCCGTCGCGCGCAATCAGACGCAGTCCTTCGAGCCGTCCAAGTGCATCGGCGATAAGACACTCCTCCGCGCCGGGTTCTTGAACCGACCTTCTCCAGTGCTTTGAATGTTCGCGAACCAGTGCGGAGGCATGTTCGTGCAGTCGTCCGATACCGACGCGAACAGAACGTTGTTCTCGGATCTGCTGAGCAAGGAATTCAGCAACCAGCAGAGTGAAGTGGCCTTCAGTTCCGTCCTTGGGCATCTCCAGGTCGGTGACATCCCCGCGGTCGTCGAGCATCGCGATGCCTTCCGCTCGGACTTCGGGGATCAGGCCCGTTGCCTCCTCTATCCGGCGCAGCAACCGGCCGCGCTGCCTATTCAGATAGTCGAGCTCGAACGCGTCAAGGTCGTCGAAATAGACGACGGGATCATCGAGGAGGCGGCGCGTGAGCCTCAATCGGAGTTGACGATTTCGGGCATCGTCGGTGTCCGGCCGCTGTTCTTCGATGAGCATCTGCATACGGGCGGCTAACGAAAGGTCGGGATCGACCGCCGAAGGCCCTCGGCGCAGATTCAGCATCATGGCCAGAATCGGACGATTGACGTTGTACAGGACGTCGCTGGTATTGTTGAGAAACTGCTGTTCATCTCCATCCACGTGTTCGAGAACTCGCAAGTCGAGCAGGAAGCGAACAACCTGCACAAGGTCGCCTCTCTGCTCCCGACTCTCCAAATCGAATGTGATTCCGGCCCTGGCGATTGTGTTATCAGCAGAGATGAGCGCTATGACCTCTTGAGCGAGGCTCCCCAACGTGGTCTGGCGATCGCCCCGTTCGAGGGTCGCCAAGGCCAGACACAACAGCACATACTTTCGTCGACTGAACGACGTTCCTGATTTTGATTCGACGGCCCCTCGCGTGCCGTCCAGAACTTCAGGCGGGGTCTTCTGCAGACGGGCGAACTCGCTGTCCAGATGGAGCCGCCAGCCGCAGTTGTCGGTCAGCCATTGGCGCAGCCAGTCTGCATGACGGCGAACCAGTGCGAATTGACACGCCGATGAACCGCGCGCACTCAGCATGGGCCGGGCGAGCAATGATCGGAGTGCTGTTTGTCGCTCCGACGTGTTCGCAGCGTCGAGACGATCCTCGACGGATCGTTCAGGGCGACTTCCGGCAGACGTGCGGTGTTCACTCAAGGTTATGCTCTGCGGTCTGATAGAGTTCATCAACATCCGGCAGGTCTTGGATCATACGGTGATCGCCGGACGGCGATTGGTCGACGTCCGTAAGTTCCGTGATTCGGATAAAGTGGTCTCGACCGTGAAAGTCGCCGTCGGAAGTGACGATCGTCGCCATCGCATTGTCGCCTGTCGGTTTCATGGCGATCTTTAGTGAGCCATCACCCGAAGTCGTGATGACTTCGGCATTGCGGTCTTTTTGCTCGGCGAGAGCCTTGCCGAGCAGATCGAGGAACAATTGAAACTCGCTCTGGTTCAGCGCACCCAACTCCGACAGCCTCGCGACCTGGCCCGTTGCCAACTTGCCCCGTGCCCTTTCGACTTGTTCCGCTTCCTGTTTCGCCAGTTCGGCGAGCCGCTTCTTGTCACCGCCCCGATCGATGACATTCGCCGGACGTCCGCGCCTGTGCTGCTGGCCACTCTTGCGCAGCGCGGGGAGATCAAGACAGCTTCCGCCTCCATCCAGCTTGTCGTTGCCGGAATCGGTTGCTGATCGCGCGCGGCCAGTGTTTCTTCGTCGATTCGCAAATGTCGCGCGGGGTTCAATGCGAACGCGGTTCGCCACAACCGATGAGCGTCTGCATCGCAGTCTGTAAGGGCGAACCAGCGGGCGAGCAATTTCAAGTCTGTCGGCCGATCGCTGCTGGCCATTCGACGATCGTGAAATCCCGAAATCGCGATCAGCAAGGAAGGAATCGCGGATCGTGCACAACTGCGCAGCGTGTCGGCCTGTGATGGCGAGTCGGCGCCGCTGATGAACCACTTCTTCAAACCGGCCCAGCGCAGCGCCCATTCTCGCTCGGCCTTCGTAATCTCGTCCTGACTGGAGTCCATAGCATCGACCAGGTCGTGCTCGGCGGCCGCGCGCAGGATCGGGCCCACCCCAGCCTGTTCAACTTTGTGAATGACGTCGGAGATTTCGCCGGTGGCGATGACCAGTTCACCGATGAAGCGTTCCAGGTACTCGATCAGCTTTTCCTTGTACGCGATGAAAACGTCCAGTTCATAGCCGTGCAAATCGATCGCGCGCTGGATACTGCCGATGAACACCTGTGCCTTCGTTGTCAGCTGATCGAAATAGGTCTTAAGCGTCGAAAGCGTGAGATGAATCTTCTTGGCATCGATTTCAGGGCCACGAGTGTACGCCAAAAGCGTCTGCAGTTGATCGCGAATCACGCCCAATGCGGCAGCCTGCAGTTCGCCCGGATGAAGGATGTTCTCCTCGTAGGCTCGCACGGCCCGTTCCGCCGCTTCCCCTTCCCGGGTCAGTTGATACAAATATCGCGGCCGATAGAACTCCTCGACGGTGCGGACATCGCTCGTGTCCTGCGTACGCCTCAGGTTTCCCCAAACGCAAAGTTGATTCAGCGTACTCTCAACCTCGTTGATCGCTTCGGTTCTGAACTCTTGAAGAGCCTGCAACCCATTCACGACCTCAGCAGGTCGAAGATGAATCTCGAAATGCGTCTTCGCCTCGACGAACAACGACATCATTGCCCGATACAGGGGCGTTTTCTCGGTATCCAGGTAGGCGAAAGACTTCAGGCGGCGATTATCGACGGACATGAGAAATGCCGCGCACCTGTATAGCTGTTCTCAAACGTCGCTGTCTTGAGACCGAGCAGGTGCCCCTGCGAGGCTTGCTTTTTCGGAATTTTGGATGCGGACATCTTATCAATTCGTCGCCGTGCAAGCACGCACAGACCAGCGGCCACAAGTGGTTACCGGCGCGGAAGATCGCCTGTTCTAAGCCTGTGTGATCGAGCTGTTGCAGGGCTTGTGCCCCTGTTCGCTAAGCGCTTCGGTAAATAACGGAAGGCGGCTTTCCGCATGACCGACGGCCAAAGGCCATGAGCCTTGACGGCTTCGACTTAACGTGAACCGACGGTCGAACCGCCCGTCGCGTGGAAAAGGCCATGCAAATGCGAAAGACTTCGGTGGTGGCGATACTTACGGCCGGTTGGTGGCCCCAGACCGCGTTATTCCGGAAAGGCGAGTCGCGGATGTTCGGCTCCCGAAAGAACGGGGAAAATCCTCCTATTCTGCTCAGCTCACCGTGTCTACACGGATGTGCGCTTCGCAACTCGGCCGCCGCGACGATCCTTTCCGCGGTGTGCGTTTCTCGACCGCCGTCTACATTTTTCCAACTCAATTACAGACGGAAAACATCCGACAATTAGAATAGTTAACCTAAACGGAAAACTCACCCAAACGTGCTGCGACACTGACATCGCGATAAACGAAAAACTCGATAACGCAGCGCGGCTTCTCCAGTTCTCGAGAGCCATTGACCGCGGTTTCGCGAGCCCAGCCCTGCTTGTAGTTGCAAACGCCAGCACGATTGCAACATCCGACGGCAGGTAACATGCACGCCTCGGGCTGGCAGATCGACCGTTCAAGGTGTCCGACGCCATCGTTTCGAACGATGAGTCCGCCAAAAGAGGAGATGTTACTTTGCCGGCCTTTATTCATCCGCGAGCCTTGTGCGAATCGAAGCAGGTCGGCGACGGGACGCGCGTCTGGGCCTTTGCACACGTTATGCCAGGTGCGGTCTTGGGCCGGGATTGCAATGTCGGCGACGGCGCCTTCATCGAATCCGGCGCCGTCGTCGGCGACCGAGTGACGATCAAGAACCAGGTGATGCTGTGGGATGGCGTGACGGTTGGCGACGACTGCTTCCTGGGGCCGGGCGTGATTTTCACCAATGATCGGACTCCACGTAGCCCACGAATGGCACAAGCCGCGAATCGCTATCGCAACGCCGGCGCTTGGCACTCGCCAACGGTTGTCGAGCAGGGGGCCAGCCTGGGCGCCGGCGCGGTCGTTGTCTGCGGCATCACCATCGGGCATCACGCGATGGTCGGCGCAGGCGCCGTCGTTACGCGCGATGTGCCGGCCCATTGTTTGGTCGTCGGCAATCCCGCGCAGCGCGCGGGCTGGGTCTGCCCGTGCGGCTGCCGACTGAGTGACAAGCGGACCTGCACCGAATGCGGGTGGAAGCTCGATTTGCTGCCTGCCGCCGATCTGCATTCATCTATTTGCGCCAGTCGACCTGATGCTTCATTCCGGCGACAGTCTATTTCGGCTCGATGATTCCGCGAAGCATACCCGAGAGTTCATCCGCATGTTCAAAGGCAAACGCATCATCGCCATCGTTCCGGCGCATAATGAGCAGCACAAGATCGTGCAGGTTGTTGCGCACGCCACGCGAAGTGGTCGACTGCGTGTTGGTCGTGGATGACGGTTCGACGGATAACACGGCGGCGGAAGTGCGAGCAGGCGGTGCCGAGGTAATGTGTTTGGGCAAACAGATTGGAGTCGGGGCCGCGTTGCGTGCCGGTCTCGCGCGTGCTCGCCGCGAAGGGTTCGACATTGTCGTGATCATGGCCGGCAACAACAAGGACAACCCGGCCGAGATACCACGGCTGCTGGGGCCCATTTGCGACGCAGCTTGTGACTTGGTGATCGGCTCCCGCTATCTTGCCGGCGGGAGATACGGCGGCGACATGCCGGTTTATCGCAAAGTCGCCACGCGGCTGCATCCGTGGCTGCTCAGCCTGGCGACGGGGAAGAAACTGACCGAAAGCACCAACGGCTTTCGCGCCGTGCGGTTGTCGTGTCTCGACGATCCGCGGATCAACTTGGAACAAACCTGGCTCGACGGCTACGCCCTGGAAATCTACTTGTTGTACAAGATGATTGCCCTCGGCTACCAACATACGGAAGTTCCCTGTACCAAGATCTACCCGCCCAGGAAGTCAGGAAACACCAAAATGAAACCCATCGTCGGCTGGTGGGACATCCTGCAGCCAGTGTTCCTGCTGGGACTGCGCATGAAACGCTAGTGCTGAAAGGACTTTGGTGACGCGACGAAAGCGTCGTCAACGAGTAGCCAATACGAACGGGGGCGGCCCAAATGCATCGACCTGCCGAAATAATCCAGTTCGACCAGAAGCTCCGAAGATCGTCACGGATCCACCGCAGGGCTCATTGCGGACTAGGCTCCACGTTTACCGTCAACTGCATTGGCCTGGGACACTGGGGCCCGAATCTCGTGCGGTGTTTCGACTCGAGCGAGCGGGCCACGGTCCGCACGGTCTGCGACCTGTCAGACGCTCGCCTGGCGATGACTCGCAAACGCTTGTCACGCAAAGTGCGCACGAGCACCGATCCCTTGGCCACGGCGGTCGACCCGAAGGCCGACGCGATTGTGATTGCCACGCCGATGCAAACGCACTTCGAGCTGACCAAGGCGGCTCTCAACGCGGGCAAGCATGTGTTCGTTGAAAAGCCGCTCGCAGGAAACGTTCGCGAGGCCGAAGCGCTGGTGGAATTAGCGAACAAGCACGACCGGTTGCTGGCGGTCGGCCATGTTTTCTTGTTCAACGACGGCATCCGCGCCGTCAAACGCATCATCGACGGGGGCGATCTGGGCCGCGTCCTCTACCTGTGCGCCACCCGCACCAATCTGGGTCCAATTCGCAGCGACTGCAACGCGCTGTGGGACCTTGGCGCGCACGACGTCAGCATCTTCAACTATTGGCTCGACGGAGACCCCCAACGGGTTACGGCCTGCGGCACGAGTTGTTTGCGACCGAAAATCGAGGATATGGTCGTCGCCAATTTTTTCTATCCCAACAACGTGCAAGCCAGCGTTCTGGCCAGTTGGCTCAGCCCTCAAAAGGTGCGAGAAATCACGGTCGTCGGCGAGCGGCAGATGGTCGTGTGGAATGACATGGACGTCGACGAGCCGATACGCATCTACCACAAGTCGGTCGATATCGAACGTGGGCCCGGCTACGCTGACAACCCGAGCGCCCACCGAATGCTCGTCCGTACCGGTGACGTGATTGTTCCGAAGATCGAGCAGGCTCCCCCCTTGGAAAATGAGTGTCAGCACTTCCTCGACTGCCTCGAGGGAAAATGCTTGCCGCTCAACGACGGGGAGGTCGGTTTGCGCGTGGTGCGGACTCTTGCGGCGGCCGAGCAATCGCTGCATCAAGGGTCACTTCTCGTGCGCGTCGCGTCGTCGTCCGGTCTGAAGCTTCTTGCGCGAGCGGCTTAGCGGAGCGTCTGGCCGCTTCACTCCGGCGCGGCGGCCGGAACAGGCCCATCGGTTCTAACAAGTCATTCATACACCGTTGGCTCTCAGATCGCCCTCTTCGGGAATACACGGCATGCACGTTCCATTGGTCGATCTGAAGGCCCAGTACGCAGCGCTGCGGGACGAATTGAATGCCGCCTGGCAAGACGTCCTGGAACAAGCCTGCTTCATACTCGGTCCGCCGGTGGCCAATTTCGAACGCGAATTCGCGGCCTTTTGCGGGGTGCCGCATGCCATCGGCGTCGCGAGCGGGACCGACGCTTTGCACTTGATCTTTCGGGCCCTGGAAATTGGAGCCGGAGACGAAGTGATTATCCCGGCATTCACGTTCGTGGCAAGCGCCCTGGGAGTCAGTCTGGCCGGTGCAACGCCCGTGTTCGTGGACGTGAGACGCGACGACGGGCTGATCGACCCCGACCAGATCGAAGAGGCGATCACGCCCCGAACGCGGGCCATCCTGCCGGTCCATCTGTACGGTCGCTGCGCCAACATGGACCGCGTGAACCGGATCGCCCAGGCCTACCAACTGAAAGTCATTGAAGATGCTTGCCAGGCCCACGGAGCAACGTATCGAGGGCGACCCGCCGGTTCGCTGGGAGACGCCGCGGCATTCAGCTTTTATCCCGGCAAGAACTTAGGCGCTTACGGCGACGGAGGGGCGATCACGACCGGCGACGGCGCCCTGGCCGAGCGGCTGCAACTGATGCGCAATTGGGGCTCGCGAAAAAAATATCATCACGAAGAGATCGCTTTGAACAGCCGGCTCGACAGCGTGCAGGCCGCGATTTTGAGCGTCAAACTCAAACACCTGACGGCCTGGAACGAGCGCCGGCGGGCCCACGCTGCGCACTACAACAGCCTGTTGGCCAGCCGTCACGATGTGACCGTTCCGGCCGCGACGCAGCATCGCTGCGATCATGCGTATCACTTGTACGTTGTCCGAGTCTCCAACCGGGACGACAAACTTCGACGTCTGGAAGAACAGGGCGTTCAAGCCGGAATTCACTACCCGTTCCCGGTTCACAAACTGAACGCCTACAAGCAGCTGGCCTCCAGCCGACGATCGCTTCGCGAAGCGGAATCCTGGGCCGACGAGTGCTTGAGCTTGCCGATGTATGCGGAGTTGACGGAGCAACAAATTGGATTCGTTGTCGACCACTTCCCCAGCGGACGCCGTTCAATCGCGGCGTAGACCGAAAGCCGCCTCCGCCGCAGCCACTTCCGCCACGGCGATGCGCGCATTCGGCTTGCCTGTGCTCGAATCCATCCGTTTTCGCTCTTGGGGCCGCAACCTCAGCCGGCTGAGGTTGGCGATTGCCGCCATTTGCGTGGGACTCGGACTGCTTGCGACACTGTCTCCTCATTGGCGGCGTCTGGGACTTTGGCTCATCTCCCTTCCCCTTCTGCGCAATCCACTGGCACTGAGCCTGGCTGGCTTCCTGCTGTGGTATGGCACGGTGCATCGCCACCGCGATTCGTCTCGATTCGTTCGCCGCGCGCTGGTCCATTTGCTGGCGACCTGGAAGATTTGGGATTGGCGGTGCCGATTATTTTTCTTGATCACGACCTGTAATCTGACAATGATGCTGTGCCACGCCAACGCGTATCCGCATCATCTGTCCCAGGACCGGGAGAACCGACAATTCGCCGTTGCCCACGCCCAAGGCGCGCTCGGTAGCAACAAAATCTCGTCGCTCGAGCATTTCGCAAGGCAGGTCGTCGAACAGACTCCGGCCGATGCCCGGATCTTGTTTCAGGGAAGCGCGGCCGTCGTACGACTGGCTTTCGAGGTCTACCCGCGGCGCGTCTTCATGCTGCCACAGGATTTTCGCACCCTGGCCACCCAGTGGCACGTGCAATCGTGGATGCGGAATGCGCCGATCGATCCGCACGAGGCCTATTGGCATCAGTTTCTGCCCGTTGTGATTGCGGATCGGGAAGCCTTCGTACGCCAGCACGCAATCACCTACGTGGCCACGTTCGACGAAATGGATTTGTCGAAGTGCAAGTTGGAGCGAGTGCGTTGATGGAACTGTTGAGCGTCGTGATTTTCATGGCCATCCTCTGCGGAGCGGGTGCCTGGTTGGCCAGCCTCCTGCAAGACCGCGAGAGTGGTCCGATCGGGCTAGGCCGATCTTGGCTGCTCGGCTGCGCGACGCTGAGCTTGGCCCTGCACGTGCCTTTGGCAGTCGACGGGCAAATCACACACCGCTCCTTCGGCCTCGCAGCGGTGGCCTGCGTCGGCGCCTCGATCTTGTTCGTTGGTGGTTGGTGGAAGCGCCGGTCCAGCACACAATGGGGTGGTTGGCTTGCGGATTTGCCGTGGGCAGGCCGCCTGGTGGCCGGCGCGATCATCCTGGCCGCGACGTCGCATGCACTGCGGACGGAGCTCACCGGTTACGATGCTCGTTCCACCTTCGCGCTCAAAGCCAGAATTCTCTACGACACAGGAGACGTTGCCGGCGAAGACTTTCGCGACGTGCAGCGCGTGAACTTCAATCCCTTGTATCCGCTCCTCTTGCCCCTGATCGAAGCGGAGACGTACTGGTGCCAAGGAAGTTACGAACATCCGGGATTGAGATTGTTGTTCGTGGGTTTCGTGCTGGCCATCGTATCGGTCCATGCGGCCGAAATCCGACGCTTTGCACCGGCAAACATTGCTGCCTTCCAGGCGCTTTTACTATTACTGACTCCGATGATGATCGATTGCGGCGAAGGCGCCGGCTTGTCGGGATCGGCCGACCTGCCATTGGCTGCCTTCGTATTTGCCGGCACGCTCGACCTGTTCCGCTTTTGCCGGCAGCCCACTTGGCGACGCGCGCTCTCCGCCGGACTTCTGTTTGGCGCGGCACTGATGACGAAACAAGAAGGGCAGCTTTGGGTCGTGGTCGCTGCGATCACGGCACTGGGGCTGCTCGTCGCCCGCAGGTTTGGGCCCATCCTGCCGGCGACGCGCCACGCGATTCCAGGCGCCGTCGTCTTGTGCGCCGCTTTCGGTTTGCACGTCCTGGTCCATCGCAGCATGCCAGTCTCGCCGTACTATCCGTCGTATGTCGCAGCCTTGACCGATGTCCATTGGCTCTCGCAACTTGCCGATCGGCCGCCGGTCGTCGTCCTATTCGCGCTGCGTGACTTGCTGCGCGGGCCCGTTTTGCTTGTTGTGGCCCTGCATCTTGGGGTCGCTGATCTTGCTGAGGCGAGAGGCCGTGCCGCTGGAGACGAAATGCTGGCGAGCGATCGTTGCGATGATCGCCGCGAACTACTTGACGATCTTAGTGGTCACGCCCTTGCAGCTCGATTATCAATTGAAGACCACTTTTTCGCGCCTCGCTTTGCACCTTTTCCCGTTGGCAATGCTGATCATGGCCGAGCAGATCATGGCCTCGCGATTCTTGGGCCGACACCGCTCGGCAACGAAGGGCAATTGCGAAATTGCGACGCCGCCGAACTCAGAAAGTTCGAGCTCTGGCTCGCGTTGGTTCTCTCGCGCTAATCGCCCTTGGACTTGGGTCCGCTTGCTTCTGTATCGATGAGGCCGGTGGGTCCTATCAAGCTCTTCTGGGCCTCAAGGCCGTTGGGGCCAACGAAAGGGATTCGGTCGTTGTCGCATTTCCCTTCGCAGATCGGCAAGAGAATGCGAAACGTTGCGCCGCGGTGCTCGTTCGCAAAGGCAGAGATTTCACCGCCGTGCTCCCCGACAATCGTTTTGCAAATGCTGAGGCCAATCCCCATGCCGTTCGCCTTCGTCGTAAAGAACGGCTCGAAGATTCGATCGCCGTCGTGAATGGGCAGCCCGATTCCCCGGTCCTCCACCTCGATCCTCGCTACATCTCCTTCGGCACCTGACCGCAGAACGATCACGCGCCGCGAGGAATCGACGTCCAACATCGAGTCCCGTGCGTTGGTTAGAACGTTGACAACGACCTGCTGGAGCTGAATCCGGTCGGCCATCACGACCGGCAACGATCGGGCCAGCTCGAAGTGGATCTTGACGTCGAACCGCCGCAGCTCATTGGAGATCAACTCGGCCGACTCGCGCAGGATCGTGTTCACATCGCAGAAGGCTCGCTCCGGCAGCGTCCTGCGGCTGTAATCACGTAGTCGCCGCAGAATCGCGCGGCAACGCTGGTTTTCTGCCGTGATGCCCTCAATCCATTGTTGCAGGTCGGTCAGCCGATCCCGCTCCTCCGGCGGCTTCGATTGGAGAGCTTTGATACACACGGTTGCCAACGTGCCGATTGCGCTCATCGGTTGGGCCACCTCGTGGGAGAGAGCCGCCACCATTTGTCCGACTGAGCTCAAACGCGAAACGTGCAAAAACTCCGATTGTTGGCGGGCCAGGTCTTCCGCGAATTGCCGGCTCAGCGTGATATCCTCCGCGGTTCCGGCGAACATGTAAATCTCCCCCGCCTCGTTACGCAATGGCACTGCGCGGTCGCGCAACCAGCGTACGGTCCCATCGGTGTGAACCACGCGGAATTCGTCGCAGTATTCATCCCCTCCCCGATCAATCAACCTGGCTTCGGCTACGTGCTTGCGGTCCTCAGGGTGAACGCCATCCAGCCAGACATCGCTTAGGGCATACAAGTCTTCCCGTTTCCGGCCAAAAATACGCTCGAAAGCGCGGTTAACGTAGAGGACGCGTTGCCTGTCGGCAGTCATCATCCAAATGATGTACGGCATCTCCTCGCTGAATTGGCGGAATCGGGCTTCGTTCTCGCGAAGCTCCTTCGCGGTACGCTCTCGCTCGTTGAGAATCACCGCTAGGATCCAAAAAGTGATGGTAAAAGCACTCTGCAGAGTTTGGGCGTTTACGACCCGCGTGCCTTTGCTGACTCGGATCGTGCCGAGAAGGGCGTTGCCCGTCTTCACGTTCGATGCAAGCAATAAGGCCATGGTCAAGAGGCTGAGTGCCGTGCCGACCTTGCCGAACCGAAGCGTCGCCCACAAGATCGAGGCTGTGACGAAAATGGCCCCGTAGACTGTTCCTTGATTCGCTGTCAGCCAAAAAACGATGATCGGCAGAGCGGCGAAAAGGACCACGAACTCAATTAATCGGAGCCAGCTCCGAGGATTCAGACGACGCGTTTTCCTATCGGCCGCAACCAGTACAATGGGCGTGAACACCACCACCCCAACCACTTCTGCGCGCCACAAGTCGTGCCATGTGGACCAAAAACCTCCCCTGTCAGCGGCCCACGTGAAGACCGCCGCACCGACTGTGGCACCCAGGGCCGAACTGAGAAATCCGCCAACGACCGTGAGCACGAGGACCTCTTTGATGTCATCGATGGTCGGAGTCTTACCGAGCAGGCGGCGCACCATCCAGGAGCCCGCCACGGCTTGTAAGACGGCGCCCGCCCCGATTGTCGTGGCGATTGCAAGCGACTGCACCTCCACATTCGTCGTGCTTTCGTCGAACGTCGTCGTGAGCTGGACCAGAAAACTCCCCAACCAGACACCCGGCCAGCTGCTGTCGCCGAGGAGGAGCAAACCGGCCAGAGCGATCCCGGAAGAGGTCCAAAGAGTGACACCGTCGTCCGAAAGGAAGGTCGGCACGCGACCCAGCCTGCCTGTGACGTAACAGGCCATCGCCAGCCCAACGACCTTCGCAATCCAGATCGCCAGAGGAGAGCGTAGACGTGCGCCCATGAATTGACCGCCCCTTACCGGTTTCAGTTTGCGGAGTCGGGCCGCGGCGCCGTGTCAGGCGGACCACAAAACGGATCGGCCGGGTGACCGGCTCAACAGACCGCAGCGGCCAAATTCGCCACCGTCACATGTACCATACTCCGATTTGAGGGGCCAAGGTATTTGCCAGCTGTTCGCAATTCCTAGCCCGTGACCAGCGTGCTGCCTTCAAACAATTCGATCGAAACGCGACGGATTCTGGCGAGAATAAAGCCCTTGTGGCGAGACGGGGCATCATGCAGAAGAACTCGATAAGGACGTTGCAGTCAAAGGCACCTGATCAAGCTCGCACGGCGCCCGGATCGCCGGGACCTCGGATGTCGAGTCCGCTGCTCACCGAGCTGCGCCAACCACCAGCCGCACGAGATCGGCAACACTCTCCGATTTCATTTTCGTCATGATCTTGGCACGGTGTGCCTCGACCGTCTTGTAGCTGACGGAAAGCTGAGCGGCGATCTCCTTGCTCGAGAGTCCGTCGACGACCAACTCAAGGACTTCATGTTCCCGCGGCGTCAGGCGGGTCATTCGTTCGACGACATCGTCGCACTCGCCGCGCTCCTTGCGACGGCGAGCGTCCAATGTGAGGCCGCGTTGGATTTGCTGCAACAGAACGTCGTCATCGAAGGGCTTTTCCAGGAACTCAATCGCGCCGTTTTTCAGCGCCCGGACTGCCGTCGGAACATCGCCGTATCCAGTCAGCATGATGACCGGTATCTCGGCACCCCGGCGACGAAGTTCCTCTTGGAGCTCCAGACCGCTCATTCCGGGCATCACAACGTCGAGCACCAAACAGCCCGGCATCTGCACGTCGAACGCGTCCAAAAATATCAGCGCCGAAGCAAACGTCTTGACCGGAACCCCGAGGGTTTCGATCAGCCAGCCTAGTGATTTGCGCACGCCTGGGTCGTCATCGACAATGTAGACAGTCGGTTGCGGTGTCGCAGGTGGCAGGCTCACGGTCCACCTCCTAAACATTGCTTCGCCGCCCAGTCTCGAATTCCCGACATGCATGGCGGCTTTGGACTGGTGTGCCACCGATCGTAGCTCAAACGACGACTGGTCGCCAGAAGAAAACAGCGGCGCGAAATCTTGATCTGAAATTGTCGCTCGACCTCCGCAAACTGGCTCAAAAAACGGATTTCGATCCAAGATCGACGGATCGCCGAAACGCTGGCCATGGGCGAAACGACCAGCGGCCTAGCCCGAATGTGCCGGAGTCCGCCGGACGAGTGAGCCAGAACGCGGATTCGTCGCATGATTGCGAGTGGCACCGCTTGTGCCGGAAGGGGGATGATGAGTGTGATTGCTGCCCGAATCGTCGTCGTGTCAGCGACAGCGGCGTTCGAGGTTCGTGCCGTGGACCGGCCGAGCAACAAATGTGAGCTTCAGGGGCAGCTCGGAATCGTTGCGGAGAGGGAATCTCGTTGATTCACCGATCCGATCGGGGTAGTCTCGGCGTCGGCGGCATTGACCAGCGTCGAGTCAGCATCCACCTGGGAAATGTCGGCCAAATGCAAAGTTCCAGCAGTGCCGACAAATTGGCGACCGCGATCAAGGAAAACGAAGCGATGACTCTCGATTCCGATTCTATAAAGGATCGATTGGTATTGGAACAGTTTTTGACGGTGCTTCACAGATTACGGGAGGACACGCACGCCGTCATTGAGAGCGGTCCCGTCGTGATCGAATTGGTCGGCGGGTACATTCTGCTCATTGACCCGGCCGACAGCAGCAGCGGTTTTGCGGCATCCGTTCACTTCGCACCGCGAGTGACAGATGGCGTCATCATTGCGGAACGTCGATTTGAAGGCGGCAAGGCCGATCTGTTTCCTTTCGTCATCAACGCACTTTGCGACGATGTGCCGAACATGAAGGAACGGCTTCTCTGTCTGGATGGCTGACCGCTGTCGACTTGACAAGCTCTGTCGGAGAAATCTTCTTTGGGCCTTTTTGGCCGCGGATTGTGGCCGACTTTTCCAGGGGACGGGCGGCCGATCATTCAGGCTGCCGGCGGTTTACGACGCGGGAACAACCGAGGCCAGCAACCGCATGAGAGCGGCCGTTTCCACTGGCTTTGTCAGATGGTGATCGAAACCGGCCTCCATTGCTCGGCGTCGATCTTCCTCCTGGCCCCAGCCGGTCACGGCCACGAGCGCCACTTTATGATCCCCGCGTTGTTGCCTGATTCGCTGGGCGACCTCATAGCCATTCATCTTCGGTAACCCGATGTCGAGCAGCACGACGTCGGGACGAAACGCGGCCGCCGCATGCACCGCCTCCAGACCGTCATGGGCCACGTGGACGTGATGGCCGGCCCGTTCGAGGAGCATTGCCAGAGTGGTGGTCGTGTCGAAATTGTCATCCACGACAAGAATGCGGGACTTCGAGGTCAGAGCGAGCGGCTCACCTGTTTTTCTTGATTGCTCTGGCGGCGGTTCCGGAATCGGCGCATTCGCCATGGGAAGGCGAACGATGAATTCACTGCCCCGGCCGGGACCATCGCTGTTCGCCTCGATCGTGCCCCCATGCATTTCGACCAGACCCCGTACGAGTGCCAGACCAATGCCCAGCCCACCTTGCGATCGTTCCAGGGCAGGCACCGCCTGAGAAAACATCTCGAAGATGTGAGGCAGATGTTCGGCGGCAATACCAATGCCGGTGTCGCGCACCGACACCGTCACGTTGTCGCCGTGCCGCTCAGCAGTCAGCCAGATGCGTCCCCCCTTCTCAGCGTATTTGGCGGCGTTGTTCAGCAGGTTCGAGAAAATCTGGGCCAGGCGGGTCGAGTCGGCATCGAGATAGACCGGCTCGGGCGGAAGGGTGATCGTGAGCTCATGTCCGGCACCATCGATAAGTGGCCGAGTCCCTTCCACGGCATTGCGCACCGCCGCGGCGAACTCGACCCGCTCCTTGCGAAGCTGCATCTTTCCGCTGGTGATTCGTGAGATCTCCAGCAGGTCGTCGACGAGCCGCACCAGGTGCCCGAGCTGCCGTTTCAGAATGCTGCGGGCCTCTTCCATCGCGTGCAGATTGCCCTGAGCAAATTGCATCAGTTCAACGGCGTTGCAGATCGGAGCGAGCGGATTACGCAGCTCATGAGCCAGGGTAGCCAGAAACTCGTCCTTGCGCCGGTTGGCTTCCCGCAACGCCTCGACCGCACGCTTTTTCTCGGTAATATCCTCCGCAATACCTGCCATGCGGAAGACTCGACCCGCAGCGTCCTTTACTGGAAAGGCTCGATCCCGTACCCAGCGCACCGAGCCATCCGGAACAACAATTCGATACTCTTCATCGGTCGATTCACCTCGGCCGTCCTTCCCGAGAATGGCGGCCCGTACACGCTCCAGATCGTCGGGATGCACGGCATCGAGAAAAGACTGAGGCTCCTCATAGAGACTCTGACAAGTCCGGCCCCAAACACGCTCGTACGCCGGGCTGACGTAGAGAATCTCCGTCACCCCGGGGTCTGACATCCAGAAAACCTCGTGGATGGATTCCGCAAGCTGGCGAAATCGTTCTTCCGATTCCGCACGTACCTGCTCGGCCTGCAGCCGGTCGGTGATGTCGATCGCGATGCCCCCGACAAACGCCGGCCTTGCCTCCGGTCCTAGGATTGGGAACTTGCTGACGAGCGAGTGATGGACCATCCCATCGTCATGTCCGAGGGTTTCGATGATCTGCACACCCGTTTGGCTCGCCAGGGCCTTGCGATCATTTTCCGCAAATTGTGCTGCCGCCTGCGCTGGAAAAACCTCTTGGTCGCTCTTGCCATACAACGCGTCTCGCGAACGGTTGAAGATCGTTACGGCCGCGTCGTTGGCATACACGTACCGGCCATTTAAGTCCTTGATCCAGGCCGAGCCGGGAAGAAATTGCATGAAGCGAGCGAAACGCTCCTCGCTTCGCCGCAGCGCTTCTTCCACCTGCCGTCGCTCGGTGACGTCGAGAACGACGGCAACCCACCCGTCGGGCGCACCGTCCGCATCCAGCGTGGGTGTGTAAACGGCGTCGATCCACCGGCGCCCGAGCCCTTTGTAGTCCACGACCTCTTCGTACTGGATCTTCTTTCCCGCGAGCACGTGCTCGAAGCGGGATCGCAGTTGCTCAAACGCCTCGCGCCCCACGATATCGACGATCGGACGACCGACGATTTCCTCAGCCGGAAGGCCGATCCAGTCGGCGTAGGGCTGGCTCACCCAGAGATACTTTAGGTCACGGCTGCAACGGCTGATGGCAGCCGACATGCTGTCGGTCACGATCCGCAATTGCTGGAGGGCCTCTTCGAGCCGTTGCTGTCGGTCTTCGAGCCGCCCCCACGCTTTGTGCAAGGCCTCGCTGAGAATACTGATCGCAATGCCGACGACTGCGGATCCGGTAATCCGCAGCAGATCGCCCGTGTTGGACACTCGAAAGCTAGAATAGGGCCGCACCAAGAAGAACACCGCGGCGCAAACACTTAATGCTGTGGTCAAGAGGCCCGGCTTCAAACCGCCGATTGCGCCAGCCGCTGACACGGAACAAAGAAACGCCAGAGATGCACAAAAGGACCGGAGGGGGCCCTCAGGGGCAAAGCGGGCAGCCATGACCAGCACGCTGCCCAAGACGGCGATCAGATAAGCCAGCGCGGTCGACCGGAGCAAGCGTCCCTTAACGGATCGTCCCATACGTCCTTCCTTGCGCCGGATTCAGCGGCTGGAGTCCGATACGTCTCTTGCTTTGGTTCTTGGTTCGACGGCGTCCTGCTCCGCCTGGATGCGTTCCATCCGCGGAGCATCGGCCCGACGTTCGGCACACTGGGGATGGATTCCCTCGCGCGAATAGCTGACAGCGCCGCAGACGGGGCACAAGCGACGCGGCGGGGCGTCCACGAGCAGGAGCGGAACCGGCTTCTTATGGTGCATGGCGTCTGCTCTGCCAAATCGCTAAAGGCCGCTGCCTGCACTGTCGCAGGCAACGACGGGTACCGTGCAACTGGCCGCTCATTGTCCGCGAAACGAGCGGCCGCGGTTGTATCCCGATGTGTCAACGAACCCGAACGCCCAGACGACATCATGTTGTTTTTCAGGCCATGATCTCGCGAATCGGCTGGCCGAACTCCATCTCGAGACGCTTGTGTCCGGGGACTTCCAGCTTGTGCGGGGACAGGCCCAGGAGCGTCAAGATCGTGGCGTGGACGTCGGTGACATAGTGCGGATTCTCGACCGCATGGAAGCCGATTTCATCGGTCGCCCCGTGGACGATTCCCTGCTTGATGCCGCCGCCTGCCATCCAGATTGAAAATCCATAGGGATGATGGTCGCGGCCGTCGCGGCTTTGGGAGCCGGGTGTCCGGCCGAATTCGGTCGCGAAAACGACGATCGTCTCCTCGAGCAGGCCGCGGCGTTTTAGATCGGTCAGCAGTCCGGCCACCGGACGGTCCACCCGCCGGCCGAGCCCCGCGTGATTCTGCACGAGCGCACTGTGCGCGTCCCACGCACCGGCTGCCCCGTCGCCGTGCATGATCTGCACGAACCGCACGCCCTGTTCGACCAGGCGGCGGGCCGCGAGAAGCTGCATGCCGAACGGACGCGTCGCGTTTTCGTCAAAACCGTACAAAGACTGCGTCTCCGGCGTCTCGTTATTGAAATTGAGGATCTGGGGGATTGCCGTCTGCATGCGGAAGGCCAGTTCGTACGACTTGATGCGGGCCGCGAGCGCCGCATCGTCCGGGTGTTGGACGGCGCTCAAGCGGTTCAACCGCCCCACCAGGCCGAACATCTCCCGCTGCAGCTCGGGGGGAGTATCGATTTCCGGCCGTGCAAACATCAGCGGCTCCTTCCGATGGACGTCAATCGGCACGGCGTCGTATGCGGGGCCCAGGTAATGGCCGTCGCGGGTGTCGAAGAATCGCGGTCCCATCGTGATGAACTTCGGCAGGTTTTCGTTCAGCGTGCCCAAGCCCCACGCGGTCCACGCGCCGATGGTGGGAAAATTGCCATCGAGCATGTGCCGGCCCGAGTGAAATTGCACCTGGGCGCCGTGGTTGTCGTCGGTCGTCCACATCGAGCGAATGATCGCCAGGTCGTCGACGCAGCGGCCGGTGTGGGGGAAGAAATCGCTGACCGGGATGCCGCTTTCGCCGTAAGGGCGAAAACGCGTCTGCAGCGGCAAGATCGTATTTCGCTGCTGCCCGTTGGCGTCGTTCACCACGACCACCCGCACCTTCCGCAGCCTTTCGGGGTCTTGCACGCTCTTATACGGGCTTTCGGCGATTGTCTTGCCCGCGTACCGATTGATCTCCGGCTTGGGATCGAACGTCTCCAAATGGCTGAAGCCGCCGCGCATGAACAGCCAGATCACATTTTTCGCGCGGGGCAGCCGGTCCGGCAAACCGGTTCTGGGCAAGGCGGCCGTTTCCTCCGCACGGAGCATGCCTTCCAAGGCCATGGCGCCGAATCCCAGCCCCGACCACAGAAAATGACGCCGCGACAAACCGCGATGAACGCGTGCCGCCAGGTTGACATTCTGGTGCATGCGACTGCTCCTTCCGGTCGTTCCCGAGTTTGGCGTCATCGGCGAGGCTCTCGTACCGTTTAGCGGATGGTGATGAAATCGTTGTGATTCAACAGGGCCACGACGAGCGACTCGAGCGCCCGCCGGTCGCGGCCAGGTTTGGCGGGCAACAGCGTTTCGGCGCGACGCAGAAACTCCACGCACGCGGCCTGTTCGTCAGGCGTCGCCTCTCGCGTCAGGATGCGGCGGAAAGCGGACTGAACCAGCGCCTCGGCCCGCCCTGCCCCGCGCAGACCAACGTTTCCCGATCGAGGCGAGCCGCGAGGTTGCCGGCCATTTGCAACGTCACCCGGCTGTTGGCCAGCGCGAGCGCCTGCTGCGGAAGCACGCTCACCTCGCGCCGGTAACATTGCAGCACGTCGGCCTCATCGAACATCGACAAGAACCGCTCGTGCAGGTCCATCGATTGCGTGAAATACAGGCTGCGCCGCGGAGTCATTTCCAGGGCCGGATCGATCGTCGGTCCGCCGAGATGCTCGTCGAGCGAACCGGCGAGGTAAAAGATGCCGTCGCGAATCAGCTCCGCTTCAATGCGTGACGAGTTGAATTTCCAGAAGAAGACATTTTCGGGATCGCTCCGCCGTGTCGCCGCGTCGGCACCGTTCCCGTCGCTGGAAAGGCGATACGCCCGCGACGTGACGATCAGGCGGTGCAGCCGCTTCAGGTCCCATCCGTGGTCCATGAAATCGTTCGCGAGCCAGTCGAGCAATTCTTTCTGCGGCGGGGACGGGCTCCGCAGGCCAAAGTCGGCCACCGATTCAACCAGCGGGCGGTTCATGTGCCGCATCCAGACCTGATTGACGGCAACCCGGGCCGTCAGAGGATTTCGCCGATCGACGATCCAGCGCGCCAACGCCGTGCGGCGGCCCGTGCTGGTGCGCGGAAAGGGAGCCCGGCGAGACGCTTCGGTTTCGGTCGGTCCTTCGGGCGCCTTGAGCGCTGCCAAACTGGCAACGTCCAGCGGCGGTCTCAGCCGGCCGGACTTTTGCAGTCGGGCGAGCCGCATCCGCGCCGCGGCGAGTGACGCCGGCATCTTGGAAGACGATTCTGCCTTCGCCGATGCCAGGGCAAGTTCGATCTGGGCCACGTTCGCCTCGGCCTCTGCGATCGAGTCGGTCCGTGCCAGCGCAGCGGCCGCCGCGGCGACCACCTTTTCATCGGTTCGGGATATTCCTTGCTGACGCGCGCGGTTGAGATCGAACGACGCCTGCAAGAGCGTCCGATGCGATTCGGCCGCACGGAGCGATTTTTCAGCCGTGCGAACTCGTAGGCGCGCGAGGCGGAGCGAAGTTTCTCCGTGCTCCCGCGAATTCGTCTTTGCCGCGTGCGCTTCGACCAGCTTGAGTTGCACGCCGGCGGTCTCTAACTCCCGCACGGCCTTTTGCATTCGCAGGTCGGCATCGGCGAGATGGGCACTGCGCACATACGGTCGTAACGACGGCGAGGCGGCTTCGGCCGGCAGACTCACGGGAGAAACCGCGAACGCCGACGACGCGAGCACGGCCGGCACACCGGGGCCCAGCGCTTGGGACCGATCCGGCTGTTTCTCATCCCCCCGCCGAAGCAGGTAGGTTGGAGCGTCCAGGTGCGCGTCGAACACCCGCGGCAAGCCGTCCCGCTCGAGATTGGTCTGGCCAGGAAGCATCTCCATCCGCACCTGGTACGGCTCGAAAATCGCGCGGAAGCGATAGTAATCGACCTGCGAGAACGGATCGAACTTGTGGTCGTGACACTTCGCGCAATTCAAGGTGACGCCAAGAAAAGCCTTCGACGTGTGCTCGACCGTCGCGTCGAGCCAGGTCGTTCGATTGAACAAATAGTAGTTGCGGACGAGAAAGCCGGTTGGCGCAGGGCGTCCGTATCGAGCGGCGCAATTTCGTCGGCCGCGAGCATTTCGAGGACCATCCGGTCGTAGCCCTTCGACTCGTTCAGCGACTCGACGATCCAGTCTCGCCAATGCCACATGTGCTTTTGAGCGTTGCGGACCTGGTCACCCAAGCCGTACCAGTCGCTGTAGCGCCAGACATCCATCCAGTGCCGGCCCCACCGCTCACCGTAGTGCGGATTGGATAAAAGTTCGTCGACGACGTGCTCCCAGGCATCGGGTCGCGTGTCGTCAACGAAGGCTTGCAATTGGGCGACCGTAGGAGGCAGGCCGATCAAATCCCAATACACCCGCCGCAAGAGCAGCGGCTTCTCCGCTTCCGCCAGCGGCATGAGACCGTGGCGCCGCTGCTGATCGGCCAAAAACGCATCAACCGGGTTGCGCGTCCAGTCGCCGGCGATGACCGGGGGACTTTGCCTTGCCGGAGATTGAAACGCCCAGTGCCGCCGCGGATCTTCGGCCGGCTTTTCATCCGCGGGTCCGGTCGCGCCGGTGGCGATCCACCGGGCCAGAATGCGAATCTGGTCGCCCGTGAGCGGTTGCCCCTCGGGAGGCATTCGCTCGTCCTTGTCCTTCGAACCAACTCGGCGAATGAGCTCGCTGCCTTTGGCGTCTCCGGGAATCAGCACGCGCCCATCTTGGCCCCCCTTGCGGGCAAAGTCGGCCGTGTCGAGCCGCAGTCCTGCTTCCTGCTTAAGCGCACCATGACAGGCGTAACAGCGTGCCTTCAGCAGCGGCTTGACGTCGCGCGTGTAGTCGCACCGGTCTTCCGCATTTCCAGCGGCGGCTGGAAATACGACCAACCCCAGAGCGAGCCAACAAGAGCGGGTGGAGGCCTTCACGGTTCTCGCAATCGGCCATCGAGGCGGGGGGAGCGATTGGGCCATGCTCCGGTAAAGCCGGCGGGTAGCAGACGTGATTCTACGGCACGGCCATTACCCCGAACAACTGAAGCGACGTTCCCCAGACGCATTCTGATTCGACGCTGGTCAACGCCGTCGATGCCGAGAATACGCCAATCGGATCGGCCAAACAAGGAGTTCTCCTTCCTCAGGACGGTCTCTGCGCGGGTTCAGCCGTCAATTTTACGGTTCGCATCTGTCGCGTCGCGAAGGCTTTCGTTCGGAATCGCTGACTCACGACCGACTCTTCGGTGCCCGCCAATCGACACTGGCCAAATGACGGATTACGCTGACTCACCACCGGCCTTTCGCCGCCGGCCGTTTCTCGCGACGGTATTCCCACGGCGTGCCCGACGGTTCATTTCAACACGCGACCCTTTTTGAAATCGCCGCGCAGGGTTGTTAACTTCGAGCAATGCGGCGTTTGTCCTGTCGTTGCCGGGAGGTGCTCCGGTGCTGGGCGCAATCGGACGGCGAAAGGGCGTAAAGATCGGTGGCTCGTTGCTGCAAATCGGCGTCTTCGTTTTTGAGTGCCTGGCCAATGGATTCCCGTGCATCCGGGCCAGTCGGACGTGAGGTCAGATCGCATTGGGAAGCATTCCGGCATGTCTTTGCTCACGATGACTGCCCGTGAGCGCACAATCGCTGCGCCGGGCTTCAACCGCTGGCTCGTGCCGCCGGCTGCGCTCTCCATTCATTTGGCCATCGGCGAGGCCTATGCTTTCAACGTATTTAACGAGCCATTAACCCGAGTCATCGGGATCAAACAACCGGTGCCTGGTGATTGGAAACTCGCCACGCTCGGTTGGATCTTCAGCCTGGCGATCGTTGTTCTGGGTCTCTCCGCCGCCGTCTTTGGAAAATGGCTCGAACGAGTCGGGCCGCGCAAGGCGATGCTGGTCTCCGCCTGCTGTTTTGCCGGCGGCTTTTTGGTTTCGGCAGTGGGCGTCCATCTGCATCAGGTTGTCTTGCTTTATCTCGGCTACGGCGTGCTCGGTGGGATTGGGCTCGGGCTGGGATACATTTCGCCCGTCTCGACGCTGATCAAGTGGTTCCCGGATCGTCCGGGGATGGCGACCGGGATGGCCATCATGGGATTCGGTGGGGGAGGGATGATTGGCGGACCGCTCGCAGTTCGTTTGATGAATTACTTCGCGAGTCCGACTTCGACCGGAGTCGCCGAGACATTCGCGGTGATGGGAGTGGGCTATTTCCTGTTCATGCTGTTCGGCGTGGCCACGGTCCGCCTTCCGCCGCCGGGCTGGAAGCCGACTGGTTTTGTGCCCACTTCCCAGTCAAGGGGACTCGTTACCGCCGCCAACGTGACGGCCGACCAGGCGATCAAGACGCCCCAGTTCCACCTGCTTTGGGCCATTCTCTTTTTGAACGTAACGGCCGGCATCGGCATTTTGGGGCAGACGTCGGTGATGGTCCAAGAAATGTTCAAAGGGGTGACCGCGGAGACAGCGGGAGGATTTGTGGGATTGGTCAGCCTGTTCAACATGGGTGGCCGCTTCTTTTGGTCGTCACTGTCGGATTGGATCGGACGCAAAAGCACGTACTTCGTGTTTTTCCTGTTGGGGGCCTGCCTGTATGCGTTGATCCCAGCCGCCGGACACTGGAATTCGCTCGTGCTGTTCGTCGCATGTTGTGTGATCATCATGAGCATGTATGGCGGCGGCTTCGCCACGGTGCCTGCCTATCTGCGGGACCTGTTCGGCACGCTGCAGGTGGGCGCCGTGCATGGACGCCTGCTCACGGCGTGGTCGGCTGCCGGTGTCGCGGGGCCGTCGCTGGTGAATTACATTCGGCAATACCAAATCGAGCATGGTGTGGCCAAGGCCCAAGCTTACGACACCACCATGTATCTCATGGCCGGTTTATTAATCTTCGGCGCCGTCTGCAATTTCCTGGTGACGCCGGTCGATCCGCGGCATCATCAACCGGAGCTCGCCGACCCGATTCGAGGGGATTCGGCCCACCGACATTGATCCGACAGAGGAAAAATAGAGACCGGAAAGGAGCGCGTTGTGGTCGAGACATCCGCGCGGAATCTTGAGCCGAGCCAGCACGTCCGCCGTTATTCTTTGCTTCGGCTCTCGATGAGCTGGCTGTGGGTGGGTTTGCCGCTTGGCTGGGGAGTCTGGCAGACCGCCATCAAGTCGCTGCCGCTCTTCGATTCCTTTTTGCGGAACGTCAAGCCGTAATTGCCATCGCTAAGGCAAGCACGGCAGCACAAACGATGTTTCGGATCGAGCAGACCATTTTTCTTTCTTCTTTTTGCCCGGCGTCGTCTGACTCAGGACCCAGGAAAGCAAGTATCCGTTGGCGATGCGCCGGGCCCTGGTCATCCCGGCACGACAAAACGCGTTCCAGCTTGCAAAAATCGTCGTGAGCCCTGGCTCTGCGACCCGCGAGGCCGCGGCCCGTGCGGGCGATAAAGGAATCGACGGCATCGTCAAGTTTCGCGCTCCGCGGTAAAAAACTGAGCGCGGTTTCCATCGGACCCAACTGCATCGGGAATTGCGCGCACCGCGAGGCTCCGCGGTAAAGCAAATCCCCCACGCGCGTTTACGTTCAATCGTGGACTTCGCGCCCTTTCTTGGCACGTCCCCTGCTTTGGCTCGTAGGCGTTCAAGAGTTCTCAGAGTTGCCTCAAAAACCTCGGATCGACGCAAGGAAGAGCAGACAAGTACGAGCAATGTTCATGCGAATCGGAAAGGGACAGCCATGCCGGACGGAAAGCGAAAACGAAGACACTCGCCCGACTGCGTGAAGCGAACATGGTACGCACGGCACCGGTCCATTCGATTTGCTCGCCGATTCTTTGCTGGGACCGACGCTGAATTGCTCCTCAATCAATGGCGACGCCATTGTTTTTCATAGGAGTCACGCGGTCGAAGTTTTCAGACCGCGGAACTTTCATGCGTAAGCACCTGTCCTGAGCCACGCTCAGTCGACGCAAATCACCGGTCTCCAAGAAGACCGGCCAGGGACCAAACCCGACTTAAGGACACAAGAAGATGGCCACTGCCTGGCGCAATCCCTCGCCGACGCCGCTTGATTTCGGCGAGTACCGGGAGATCGTCGAACGCGACTCGCATCCGCGGCGTATTGACAGCCGCAAAGAATTCCGCCGATGGCTCAAGACGGCCATCCGCGAACTTGCCGAAAGGCCACCCAACCATTCCAGCGGATCAAGCTTGTCCAGCCTTTATCGACAAATCTGGGAGATCGCGGTCGATTGTGCGGCGCGCTTTTGCCCTGAATGTCGCAAGGAGCTTGGCGAGACCGCGCCTGTCATTGTTAGCCCCGCCGCCAGCCATGAGGAGTACTGCAAGCCGCGGGAAGAGCTTCTTGAGCGGCTTCGTGCCGCCTACGCTCGCACGGCCAGCCCAGTCGAATTGGACGCGGATCGGCTTGCAGAGTACCTGCTGAATTTTTCCTCACGCGGGCACAAAGCGATGATCACAGAGCTTTGGACCAAGGGCTACGCCTCCTATCAGCGCCTCGCTAACCCAAGTTCCCCAGTAATTGACGTAAGTCCTTGCGTCCCAATGCGCGGTTCCGGGTTTTTTGCACTACAAATCGGTGGAATGCAGACGGCCCGGGAGTTCCAGACCCAAGTGATCTAGAAGAATCTTCTGGTGTTCGCTCGGCTGGGTGATGCAGCGCGTGCGGAGCTCGCGGCCCTCTTTGGTCAGCAGGATGACGTCGACCGCGCGGAGTTCGCCCAATTCGGCCAGCATGCGCCGCGGTTCGTCGCCGAGGCCGGCCTTCTGGCAGAGTTGGCCCAGGAACTTCCAGAGCACATACGCCAGGAAGCAGACCAGAATGTGGGCCCGCACGCGGTCCTCTTTCTGGTGCCACACGGGCCGGATGGATAAATCGCTTTTTTGAATGCGGAACGCCGCCTCCGCTTCGGTCAACTGGATGTAGGCCTGCCACAGGTCTTGATCGCTCCAATCGGCGACGTTGCTGCGGAGCACGTACGAGCCTTCGCTGAGTTCGGCCCAAGCGCGCCAGGTCTCGATCTTTTTCCACGTGATCTGTGCGTGGCTCTGGCGATCGGCGCGGACCTGGACGTCAAACAGTCCGGCGGCGCGCGTGTTTTGTCCCAGCAACCGGCCCACGCGGCGTTCGATGACCGCCACCGGCTGCCGACGTTTGCCGCAACCGGCGGCGATCTTCGTGAGTCCCTCCTCGATCCGCTTCTCGAATCGGGTGTGCATCGCCTGCTCTTTCTCTCGGCGGTCGCGGCTGCGGCATAGGATAAAGGTTTCTTCGCCCCCCTCGGGACAGGGGCACAACTTGACTTCCAGCCCCTCCCGGATCGCATGCCAGTCCTGCGAGAGCAACTGCCGCTCAAACCGCTTGAGCTGGCACTTGGGAGTTCCCACGATGTACGCGCCGCCCGCCCTCTTTGAGGAATTCGATGTTGTCCTCGGAGACCATCCCCCGATCGAGCACCCAGATCCGCTGCGCCTTTCCATAGCGGGCCTCCATCGTCTCGACGATCTCTTCCAGCGTGGTCGAATCGTGCCGATTTCCCGCGAAGACTTCATAGCCCAGCGGCAAGCCGCAACGCGTCACCACCAGGCCGATGCACACCTGTTTGCAGTCGGGCCGATGGTCGCGCGAGTAGCCGCGCTTCGCCAGAGGATTCGCGTGCGCCTGCCCCTCGAAGTACGTGCTGGTGACGTCGTACAAGAGCAGGTCGTACTCGATGGCAAACAGTTCGCCGAAGCGCTCCTTGAGGAATTTCTCCAGCGCCGATTTGTGCGGCAGCAGTTGGTCGAGGCCGCGATACAAGCGGTTGTCGTCCAGCTTGTCGATCGGCACGCCCAGCAGCTCGGCCAGCGCACTGTGCCGATAGAAGTGCTCGGCGATGTAGAGTTCGCTGGAGGGCTCGCACAAGCGGGCGATCACCAGGATCAACGCCGTCAGCGACCAGGGGACGTGCTCTTGCCCGGAGGGCAGCGCACGCTTCAGAAACTCGTGCAGCCCCAGCTTCTTGACCAGTTCCAAGGCCAGCCACGGTCCGCCGAACTGCCGACAGTTCTCGACCCGCACCCGTGTGCGGTCGATCTCGACGAATCGCGGCTCTGTCTCTGACTCGGCAAACAGATGCCCCTGACTCGATGAGCTGCGCGGCTCGACGGCGTCCCGCACGCCCAGCCGGCCGGCTTCGTCGATCTGGCCAAGGTAGGCGACGGTCCGTTGCCGCGGGCCACGCTCGGTGCGATACGACTCGACCAGGCGCCAATAGGCGTCACGCCGGCCGTTCTTCCACACATACGCGGGGCGAAGAAACATGTCACGATGTTACCGCCGCACCCACGACTGCCAAGCCGAAAAGTTTGCACTACACAGCGTCTGCCAGCCAACTGCGGCCCAATCAAACCCCGTCTCGCCATTGATCAACGACTTACGGCAAAACACGCCTGGCCATCTCTCCAAAGAATTTTCGACTTTCTCCATTTTCTTCCAACGATGGGGAACTTGGGCTAACCTTCGCGGCAAATACGGAGTGACTGCAAATGCCGACAGAAATGCCATTGACCGTTTGGCGGTCAAGGCCGAGTTGCTGTGGACCAAGGAGCGGCAGATCCGCATTAAGAAGGAGAGATCCGGACTCACGCTCGAGAAACACGAGTAGGACGGAATTGGACTGCTCTTGGTGCGATCTGCCGAAGGCTCCCGTTCCCTGGTGCTCAAATCGAGTTGACCGTCCTTTCCGAGGAAGTCGGACGGGTGCGCGATTCCGCCCGACCTTCCACTGCGATGTCGCCAGCGCAACGTGCATGGCCCGCACAGCGCTCGGCACATCGTGGACACCCCTGGGGCGTATGCCCCGGGGGTGTCCTTGTTCGTCGATCAGCGGGTTCGGTGCGGAGAGAATCGCCGTGTTGGATTCTCGTTGGTACAAAGCGACATGCCCATCGTGCCTCAAACCCATCGACGTTCTTCCGCCTGAATCGATCGTAGCCGAAGGCCACGGCCTCGCACACCGGTGTCCGGCTTGTCGCCGATGGTTGGCGACCTACGTTCGCCCGGTTGGCTCAACTCGGCATCCCGACGTCCGGGCGATCGAAACCTGCGTCGCGCCTGACGATTGGCTGCAGTTGCGTCGACGCTTGACCGGGTGAGATTATTCCCGCCACCCGCGGTTTAAGGAGACCCGTCGTGGTCGTCCTGGACCACTTTGCCCACTGTCAGACCGAGCTGTTGCAGTCGCGCTCTCAGAGTGTTGCGCGACAGTCCGAGGATTTCGGCTGCTCGAGCCTGGTGGCCCCCCACTGACGCCAAGACCTGCTCCAGGAGAACGCGGTCGACAGCGGCGTGAACCGTTTCGCTGAGATTGACTGTTCCTTTCGATAGAAGGGACCGTACCAAATGGCGCACGTCGGCGAGGTCGTTGTGTTCCACCTCCGATGGACCAGCCGAAGCTCCGTCTGGTTGACCGCGCACGCTCGTCGGCAGGGCCAGTGGGGTCACGACGTCGCCCGTCGAATGAACGAGAGCGAACTTGACCGCACTTTCAAGTTCGCGCACATTTCCGGGCCAGTTGTGCCGTCGCAGCACGTCGAGCGCCTCGGACGAGATTCCGCGCACGTCAACGGTCAATTCGCGCCGGTAGCGCTGAAGAAAATAGTCGGCAAGCAGCGGGATGTCATCGGCGCGCTCGCGCAGGGGCGGCAGCATCAGGGTGAACGTGTTCAACCGAAAGTAAAGGTCGGGACGAAACTGCTTCTGCCTCATCGCCTGGTCGAGATTCCTGCTGGTAGCGGCGATGATGCGGACGTCGACTTGAATCGTCTCACTTCCGCCGACCCGCTCGAACTTGCCGTCCTGAAGCACCCGCAGGATTTTCGCCTGGGTGGCCGCGGCCGCATCGCCGATTTCATCGAGAAATAGCGTGCCGCGGTGCGCCTGCTCGAATTTCCCGATCCGCACCCGGTCCGCGCCGGTGAAGGCACCCTTCTCATGCCCGAACAATTCGCTCTCCAAGAGCGTTTCAGGGATTGCCGCGCAATTGATCGCCAGGAACGGCTGATCGCTGCGCCGACTGTGATCGTAGAGGGCGCGTGCGACGAGCTCCTTGCCGGTGCCGCTCTCACCCAGGATCAGCGCGGTCACGTTCTGCGCCGCAATGCGGCCGATCTCCTTGAAGACGTTCTGCATCGCGGGGGAGCGGCCGATGACTCGGTCGACACGATCGTCGCTGTCCGAGGCAGGATCGATGAGGGCGCGCACGTGGCTCAGCCGGCCCGCTTGAAGCGCCTTGTTGACAAGGTCCGTCAATTCGTCCAAATCCCATGGCTTGAGAAGGTAATCAAAGGCCCCGCGCTGCATCGCCTCGATCGCCGTCTCTGCAGTCCCGTGCGTCGTCATGACGATCACCGGAAGCTTAGGATCAATCTGGCGGAGCTCTTTGAGCACGTCGAGTCCCGAGAGGTCCGGGAGCCGGACGTCGAGTAGAACGGCATCGGGCTTTTCGCACTGGACCAGGTTTATTCCCGCTTTGCCGGTCTGCGCCGTCACAATGCGCAATCCATCCGCACGTAAACCCTTCTCCAGGGCATACAGCACGTTTCGTTCGTCATCGACGACCAATAGCGTCGGCATCGTTCGATCCACCCGTCGGCAACCAGACCGTGAAAACCGCCCCCCCGGAGAGGTTGTCCGCATTCTCGATTCGCCCATCGTGATCTTCGACAATCCGGCGGCAGATTGTCAGCCCCAGACCGGTTCCCGATTCCTTTGTGCTGACAAAGGGCTCGAAGAGGCGCTTCCGTACGGCCTGCGGAATACCGGATCCGCTGTCGGCGACCGTGATCACGGCATCACCTCGTTTGCCGGGCGCGATGCCGACCGTCACCTTCCCGTCGTGTCCGATCGCGTCGAAGGCATTTAGCATCAAGTTCAAAAGCACTTGCCGCAATTGCTCCGGATCGGCATGGACCACGATCGGCCCGTTCGGCTGTTCAATCGAAATGCAAATTGACTGCTGCTCGGCACGGCCCGCCAGCAGTTGCCGCGTTTTGTCGGCGATGGTTCCGATGTCGACCTGACATTTGGCGATCTTTGGTGGACGCGCATAGTCCAGAAACGACTTCAACGAGCCGTCCATGCGCGTTATCTCTTCGTTCAGCACGGCCAGATCGCGGTCATCGACGGAAACGCCCCGCCCCCCTCGGCGCGCGGCGTCGACAATGGTTTTCATCGCTGTCAAGGGATTGCGCAGTTCGTGAGCGAGTCCAGCGGCCAACTGTCCTAAGGCGGCCATTTGATCGTTGCGAATTCGCTCTCGCTCGGCGGATTGCAGCCGTTCAATGACCTGCGCGACGCGACGGGCAATACTGTCGAGTGCGGCGTCAAGCCCTGCGAAGTTGTCGCTCGAGAAAACCTGAACCGGGCCGACGACTTCGTCGAGCGAACCCATTGCCGAACGGATCGGAATGCTCAACTCGATCAGCTCGCGGCGTAAACTGCGTGCGATTCCGAAGCCGGCCAACGTCCCGCCAACCACTCCGACTAGCCCGAGCGCCGACAGCGCCCAGCCGGCGCGGCTCGTGACCTCGCCGCCGCGCGCCCGCGCCGCATGCAATGATTTGACGCACAGCTCGCGCTCTTCACGAGCCCGCGACAGAATCTGTGGATCAAGCATGGTGCCGATCACACGCTCCACCGCGGCGTCACGCGTCTCCACCGGCGCCGGCGTGGGGATTTTGTCCAGCGCGCTTTGAAACGCGACCGTATATCGCCGCAGCTCGGCAATCAGCGTGTGACCTCGGTCCGAGATGTGCAGACTGTCAATCTGGAGAAGACGCGCACCGTTCTCTTTGCCGAATTGCCTCGCTTGTTCGATCTCGGTTGGACGTCCCGTGATCGCATAGTCGCTGAGATGGCTGCGGCAATCTTGGAAGACCTCCTCGAGACGTTCGGCCGCCTCGGCCGCGGACAGTGCCTGGTCGATCGCCTGGTCCGCCTCGAGTTGCACGTGGACCAGCGCACGGGCCGCCACGGCAATGGTTATCAACAAAAATGCACTCAGCGCCAGTGTCGGCGCGGCGATGCCCCAGATGACTCCGCGACCTGCAAAACGCAATGATTGATCCCCCAGGCCTTCAGAATGACCCGCGCCCGCGGCATGTGCAACTGCGTAAGTGGGGGTTCCGTGCGGCTCCCGGTCCGCGCAATTCGCGGGCGTTCGACACGGACAGGGCTCAAACGGTGTGCGAAAACAGCGTCGGCGGCGTTGCTGACGCGAAATCGCGCGAATTACGGGTTGACGGTGAGCGTGAAGGTCTGCATGGTGTCCGTGTCAACGCCGTTCATTGCGATGATCGTGTACGTGCCTGCGGATCCCGCGGCTGGAATGCCGCTGAACATGCTGGTCGTGTCGTTAAAGGTGAACTCCGTTTGACAAGGCACCGGTTTCTTGGAATGTGGGTGCCGGGAAGCCATTGGCTCGATGCCATGACGCCGCCGCTCGACGCCCATCTTCAGAAGCTGTGCCAGACAGTGCGAGAGCTCGTACCGACCTTGCATGCGGCTGCGGACTCGGGGCTGGGTCCTGCCCGGCAGGCAAACCCGTGCTCTCGCCGTTTCAAAACCGCTTCGCCAGCCGTTCGACGATCAGGCGGCCGATGTTGAGCGAAGCGGTCGCCGCGGGGGACGGCGCGTTGAGCACGTTGACCACGCGATCGCTCTCCAGGATCGCAAAATCGTCCACCAGGCTGCCGTCGCGGGCCAAGGCCTGCGCCCGCACTCCGGCCGGTGACGGGTGCAGGTGCTCGGAGCGGATCTCGGGCACCAGCCGCTTGAGCGACTTCACGAAGGCCCCCTTGCTGATTGACCGCCAGAGTTCCCCCAGCCCCATTTTCCAGTTTCGCGCGGCCATCCTCAGGAAGCCGGGATAGGTCAGCGATTCGGCCAGGTCGCGGACGTTCACGTCGCTCAGGTGATAGCCTTCGCGGGCAAACGCGAGGACGGCGTTCGGACCGCACTCGACTCCGCCTACGGCCATCCGCGTGAAATGCACGCCCAGAAAGGGAAACGCGGGATCGGGCACGGGGTAAATCAGGTTGCGGCACAGGTGCTCGGCGGCGGGGACCAACTCGTAGTATTCGCCGCGAAAAGGAACGATCTTCGCATCGGGCTTCATGCCGCTCATCTTGGTCACGCGGTCGCAATACAGTCCCGCGCAGTTGACGACGAATTTGGCCGCAACGTCGCCAGCCTGGCTGACGACAATCGCCCCTTGCGAATCGGGCCTGATTGCCGTGACGCGGGCCTTGGTGAGGATCGTTCCACCAGCCTGCTCAATGTGGACCGCCAGCCGTTGGGAGACGCCCTTGAAATCGACAATCCCGGCCTCGGGAACGTGGATCGCGCGGATTCCGGCAGCGTGCGGCTCCAGTTCGTGCAGCCGTTCCGGGCCGATGACCTCGCATTTCACGCCATTGGCCTGGCCGCGCTCGAAGATCCGGTCCAGCAGCGGCAGTTCGCTTTCTTCCAGCGCGACGATCACTTTGCCGCAGATCTCGTGTGCAACCCCCTCTTCCCGGCAGAACTGCACGAGCGCCTGTCTCCCCTCGCGGCAATTAACCGCCTTGAGAGAGCCGGGCTTGTAGTAAATGCCCGAGTGGATCACCCCCGAGTTGCGTCCCGTCTGATGCTCCGCCAGCCCCGCCTCTTTCTCAAGCAGGACGATTTTCTTGCCAGGGAACAGCCGTGAAAGCTCGTAGCCCGTGGCCAGTCCGACAATCCCCCCGCCGATGATTGCGACGTCCGCGCTGAGCATTCCGTTTACCGTTGTGGTCTGAAGGCAGCCATCTCGCCCACGACGGGCAGTCCCAGAAAAACGACCGACATTCGGGGAGGTGCCACATCACCTCTCGACTCCTCGACTTAGCCGAAGCGGCAAATCGGGGAACAATCCGCCCGCGGCGTCTCTCTGTCGGGTATAGCGGAAGGCTTCCGCCAGTGTCAAACGGCGATCCTCCCGTGGGGCAAGCTGCCAGCTTGCTTCACGCCCGGCCCGGAAATGTTTCGACAACAGCAGGATGTCAGCGCTGCCGCCAGGCGAGGACGCGCGCGTCCGGTTCGATCGGCGCCACGGGCCGCGTCAAGAGCCGCCTGGCTTCGGAGAGCAAAAACCCGGCGTCCAGGAATGGCTCGAAGCTCACGTCGTGCCAGCGAACGAAACCTTTGGCGTCGATCAGGAATGTGCCATGCAGCGAAATCTGCTCGAAGTCGTCGTAGGCCCGGTATGATCGAAAGACGTCCGACTGAGGATCCGCCAGCATCAGGAAGGGGAACGCGGCTCCGCCCGCAGTGCTGGAGGCCGGCGTGCTGGAGGCGGGCGAATGGGCATCTTGGGCCCTGGGCTTTGGACCAAGATCCTCCAACGACTTCTTGATCCCCGCCTGGTCGTCGGTGCTGACGGCGATCACGGTCAGACCCGCCTTCGAGAACTCCTCGGCCTTCTTGGCAAAGGCCTCGAGCTGTTGCTGGCAGTGCAGACAGCCGCGTCCCAAAAAGAAGAGGAGCACGACCGGCTTCCCGTGGAATTCGGCCAGCCTGTGTGCGCGGCCCTGGCCGTCTGTGAGCGTCCAGTCCGGCGCGGACCAGGGCCGCCACTCGAGCGGGCCGAGCGACGGCAGAGGCCGGCGTCCGGCGAGCGCCTCCTGGATCTTCTCGGGCCGCCGCCAATCGGTCGGCAAGCCGAGCGCGCGGCCAATCGGGGCCAGCCGCGCCAAAGGGGGCGAGTCGAGATCAGCCGTTCCGGCCAGCTCGCGAAGAGTCTCGAATTCCTCGCGGGCCTCCTCCTTTTTGCCCGCCTTGTAGAGCACCTCCACGAGGTTCGCCTGCGGGCGCACCTGGTGGGGCCGTTCGCGCGCGAATTGGCGGGCCGACCAAAGGGCCTGGTCAAAGTCGCCCGCTTCGAGCTGTTTGCGGGTCACGAAGGCAAAATCGACATTCGTCGAATCGGACGCCAGGTCCACCAGTGCCAGATGGCAATAAAAGAGCCAGCCTGCGGCGAGGGCCGCCGCAACGCCGCTGAGGAGGGCCCGCATCATTCGCCGCCGAAGCATCCAGAAGGCGGCCGCCTCGCCCGCGACGAGCAGTCCCAGATAAACGAGCAGTCGGCCTCGGCTCAGAAAAAAGCCCGTGACGATCCTCCGATAGGCCTCCAACTGCGCGATCTGCGACTCCAAGCTGGCCAGGGGACGCGCGAGCCGCTTGTTGACCGCGCCCAAGGCACTTGTGCGTTCCACTTTCGGACGCCGGCGCGCTTCGTCGAGCGCGGCTTGCCTGAAGGCAAGCTGCTCATTGAACAGTTTGCGGACCGCAGCCAGCTCGTGATCGCCGGCCCCCACGTCCCCGCGGCTGTAATAGGCGACGCCCATGTTGGCATGCACCTTTCCCTGCTCGGCCGGCAGGCGAGTCGCTTCGATGTATCCCGATTGGCAATCGGCAACGAGCTCGTCCCAGTATTCAAACCGCCGCAGGACCTGGATCAGCCGCTCGCGGCCGTAATACGCGCTCGTGCCATGCGTCTCCCGCGGCCGTTCTCGGGGGAATCCTCCGTTCCTGCGGCTTCCTCCTTCGTCTTTCCGCCTTCCGCCTTCCGCTTTTCTCCTTCCTCCGGCGCTTCCAGCGCGTTGAAAAGCGGGTGGCGGGGAAGGTCGATCATCTCCATGGCGACCCGCCGGGCGTCATGGACGCGGCCCAGGTGCAAGAGCATCCGCACCAACCATTCGTTGTTGTGCGCGTAAAGATCGACCTTGTAGGGAAGGACGCGGTCGTGCATCGCCCGGGCGTTCTCGGTCCGCAGGGCCGCTTCCAACTGCCAGGCGGCCTCCGGATACCGCTTGAGCGGCGTGTAGATGTGCGCCGGCATATGCCACATGTGGCCGATCGACGGGGCCGCGTCGCCGCACTTCGCCGCCGAGTCGAGGCCCCGCCCGTAGGTATTGGTCGCGTCGGCAATGTGGATCACCGCATGGTGAATCGGATGCATCGGGTCGACGCTCAGGATCTCGCGGGCCAACCCCATCCCGTATTCCAGGTCGGTAACGGGTCGCCCCCCGATTCGGTTTTGGCAAACACCCGCCAGACCTCGAACGCCTTGGCCTCAAGATCATCGGGATACTTCGCGATGAGGGCCCGATATCCCGCATCGTTCCCGAGCGCATCGATGTACATCCGCTCGCGCTCGGAAAGCCGCCGTTTTGTGCTTGACCGCTTCGGCGGCGAACTGCGCGGCCCGTTTCTTGTTGAACTGGGCCGCCAGCGACATGCCCCAATACGCAATGCCGCAGTTCGGATCGAGTCGTGCCGCCTGGCGAAACGAGCGCTCGGCCTCGCCGAACCAAAAGCCGTGGAGCTGGCCGACCCCCTGCTCGATGAACTTCCGGACGAGAGGGTTCTTCGACGATACGGGAAAGTGGACGTTCCCCGTTCCGCCCATGAGGTAGGCGCTTTGCCGCGGCCCCCGGTCAAACGCCTCGCCGTAATGCGAGTGACCGGGAAGCAACCCCTCGTCGCACGAGGCCGGGCCGGCAGCAGCGAGAACGCCTGCGAAAATCAAGAACCAAAGCGCGGCCTGCCGCATCGGAAACGCCCCTCGCCTCTCAACTCCTCTACGCCGCCGAAGCGGCAAATCGGGGAACAATCCGCCCGCGGCGTCTCTCTGTCGGGTATAGCGGAAGGCTTCCGCCAGTGTCAAACGGCGATCCTCCCGTGGGGCAAGCTGCCAGCTTGCTTCACGCCCGCAGGATACGAAGCGCTTCAATCTGCAAGCGGCGGTCTGCAACTGGCAGTCGCTATCGTCAAGTGATGGCGGAGAACACACTCATTCGGCGGTCGGCCCAGCTCGCGGCTCCGGCGGCGATCGGGGATGGTCTTCGCCCAGCGGGGCGATCTGCGCCAGGCCGCGTCCCCATTTTGAGCGGGCGCTGAAGTTCAATCCCCAGTAAAAGGATGCCCGCATCAACCTCGAGCGGATCCGCGGATCGCTTACGCCCTCTCACTGAGGTCGCGGCAGCGACGGCGCCGGCATTTGCACGCCTATTTCTTCAGGCCCAAGTCCGTGAGGGAGTGCGGACCCGGCGCGGCCGCGTCTTTGCCCGCCAGCTCCAGGTTGAAGAGGTAATCCGTCTTTCCCGGGGACTGATGGTCGATGACGAATTCTTTGATCGTGGCGTTCTTGTCGGGATCATTGTAAAGATTCTTCAATTGATCGGGCCCCCGCAAGCCCGCTTTCCTGGTGTATTTGAACCGAGCAATCGTCACCACATATTTTCCGGGGGCAACCCCGTCGCCTGTGTTGTAAGTGTGAAAGGCAAACTCTCCCTTCGCGTCAACCTCGGCACTGGGCCGATCGTGGAGCCGCTCATCGGGTTTTGACATGTCGTTGAGGATGACGACGATCGGATTCTTCCTGGATTGCGATTGCGGGTTCTCGCCGTCCACCGTCACCTTGCCGGCCAAAGGAAAAACGCGACCCTTGGTCAATCCCTGCGCCTTCAAGGCCGCCTCAGTCGCTTGGTCGGCCGTCTGCGTCCTCGAGCAACCGACCGCTATCAAAGCGGCCAACGACGTAAACAACCAGAATCGCCTCGAAACCGAACGCCGCCCTGAATACATTTGTCCATCCTTTTGCTGCTTGCGAGAACTGGCCCGCGCTTTAAGTGCCGTGAGACGCCGATTTTAGGAGCAACCGAAGCGGAGATCCAGCTTATGCTTCAAGCAGTTGCACGAAAGGGGGAAGTAAACTGCCCCCCGGAAGTCAGAGGTTCCGAGGGGCAGTGAATTCGGGCCGTCAAACGGCAGTCGTCGTTCGAATGACTCCGACCGTTACACGTTGGCTTTCAGAAGCTATCCGTGACCGGCTCCTGTCCTCTGTAGGAGACCATCTCGCAGAACGCCACAAGACTGATGTTCTCGCTGACCATGTGGGCGGAGCCATCGCACATCACAATTCCGGCCGTCCCAGGATGGAAGCTATAACAAAAGTTGGCGTCTTTCTCGTTCGTGCAATTGATGAAACAGACTATGGGAGGATTCGTTGTTCCCTTGCCGGTTCCGGCAAAGTTGGTACCGTTTACGTAAACCGCAGCATTTCCGATGCAGCCCCAGCAGCCGCCCGGATTGCTAGGCTTGAAATGGTTAAGGGCGGTGCCACAACTGTTGGCGGGAGCGGGAACCGACGTCGTGCAGAAGGGGGCCGTCCCCATCTTCACGCCTCTCACCCAGTAGTCCGGGCGGCCGGCGTTCTCCATTGCGAAGATTGTCGTCTGCGTGCCATCGACGATATCCGAAACGCTGGCCTGCACTTTAATGCAGGGACATGACATCACGCCGCAACGAAAACAGGAGTTGGAACTCCTGTACCGGCATTTGGTAATATTGTTATACGCGCCGTAGATACAATTGTGCCAACCGGCGGAAGCCGTGTAGTCGCTGGCCCCCTGGCACCGCGCAGCATTCTTGATAATGGAACAATAGAAACATTCCGTCGTCTCGAGGAATGGGTTCTGTGTTCGCGGTGCCGACGGGCAAGCAAAGGCCGGGATCACGGCCGCCTCCGGGCGACTGGTTGAGCAGGGATCGTAGCAGGCGCCGCTGGCCGTGCACCCGTTGCCGGAGTTATGAGAGGTGTATGTCTTGCCGGGTGAAGCCAAGGCAATTGGCGACAGATAGGGCGAATTCTGGTCGATCCGGTTGTAAACCGTCGTCGCTTCCATGAACGGCAAGAGCTTCTCGCCCCACACATGGACATTCCAGTCCCAATGGCAGCCATAGATGCCGTCACAGCAGCCTCCTCCACCGCTGCAGCATTTGACACTCAACATCATAAAGCCGGCCGGGAAATACGTATTGACGTCGACGTAGTTGTGGGCGGCCAGCCCCATCTGCTTCAGGTTATTGCGGCACTGCGTGCGGCGGGCCGCTTCGCGCGCCGCCTGCACGGCCGGCAATAGCAGCGAGATCAAGACGGCGATGATGGCGATCACCACCAACAGCTCGATCAGCGTAAAACCCCTTCGCCTGCTCGTCATTTGCTCGTCCTTCCAAACAAGACAATGTTTTCTAAACAAGATGAGAAAAAGTGAGTTGATTCGCCCGCGACTTCGGCCCGTACTTCCCGGTCGGCCCACCGACGCCTCGCGAAAACCGACATTCGAGCGCCTAAAAAAGGGTGATTGCTGAGCGGAACGGGTGCCCGAGCCTCTCGATTCCGATTTGTCATAAGCGGGGCACGCGCCCGCTTGGCGTTGAGTTTTGTTAGGCGCTCTTTGGAAACGCTCCCCAAAGGCCCGACAGCGTCGATGGCTCTACGATCAACGCCCCGACGATCAACAGATGCATTCAACCGGCGGTCGCACCGTCTGCGGCGCAAAGCACTGCTCTCCTGACCCGCTTTCCGGGGAGCCTCACAAAACCGCCGTGGCACAGAACCGGCGCGGCACCGACAGCACCACGTACATGGAACTCCCAATAGTATTAAGCCCACAGTCTCCCGTATTGGGGCCGCGCTTTCAAATGGGAATCTTCGGAAAATCCAAAAAAAAAACCGTTCGCCTCCGATTTCTGAAACCTCTGTGCGAATTCCAACTGAAGATGTGTGAGATTTCTCACAAATCCGTCCGGGGGGCGGAAGGTGCGAGTGCGAGTGCGGGTGCAGGGTGAAGGCGTCGAAGCGCTGAGGTGACGATGGCGATCCGGTGACGATGGCGATCCGGAATTGCTTCGAGTGCCGGGTGCACGACCTCGGTTGCAAAACACGCGGCAATTCGCAGGTGCCCTCGCCGATCGCGCGAACCGTAGAGCGTGGCACCCAACGCCGTTCACGATTTTTTCAACATGCTGGGTGCCACTCTACGCCGTTAACCCTTTTGGATCGATTGGTTGAGAAGTAATTTTGACCATCGAAGTTGCGCTGGCGAAGCGTTGAGGATTCGGGCGCTCCGGGTGGGCGTTCTTGTTTTTTGCGAGGATAGTCGCGGCTGGCTTTCGGTCCTCGGGGGTAGTCGTCGATCACCGCTTTTCTCAGGGCGTCGCATAAGCCGCGACCCCGTTCGCGCGGATGCCTGTAGTCGCGCAGCGCCCGGCGGAACGCACGCAATGTGCCGGCAATGCTCAGCCGCGGCGGGGGAAGGTCCCGAGCGCGGTTCGCGACGAGCGCATAAAGCGCCATGGCCCAGAGTCCGGCCAGCGACCACTCCAACTCGAAGAGCGCATTCTCGGCGCGGGCACTGCGGAGCTTGCGACGCTGAAACGTCTGCTTCAGATGGCGATAGAAGAGTTCAGTGTGCCATTCATAGGACCTCCCAAGATAACACTTTTATCGGGCTCTTAGTGCAACGATGCCGCGGGTGCGGTCTTCGGGGTGATCAACGGCGTCGGGTAAGGCTGCGGCCAGCTGCGGGGTGTGTCGCGGAGGCGGCGGAGGCGGTCGAGTTCGTCGGCATCGGCATAAATTGCCCAGCGGCCGGCCGCCTCCGCGGCCTTGCGTGACCGGACCCAGCCGACACGTTGCCAACGGTGCAATGTGGCGATCGGCATCGCCAGTTCAGCCGCCAGGTCGGCTAGCCACCATTCGTTGGTCCGCAGGCAGTGCACGTTGGTGACGCATTGCGGCGACGAGCCGTTGCGAGCACGCCCTTCACGGAGGAGGTTGCTCAAAATCCCTTTCGTAAAGCGCGGCGATCGCTTCGGGGGGTGGAAGTCTTCTGCATTCAACGTCTCGGCAATTTCGGACAGCGTCTTGCGCTGGGCACGCAAGGCGTCGATACGCGCCACGAGTTCCTCGTAGTTCGACAACTGCTGGTACGTCTGCACCGGACGAGACAGCGCGTGCCGGCTGACAAATCCGCCGGCCCAGCGCAGCTCGACCTCGACACGATCGGTCTGGCCTTCCACGGTCACACTGACTTGCTCCAGCAACAGCCGGGCGATCGTTTGGCGGTCTTGAGGTGCGGTCGTCACGGCGCGCCACAGCGCCGGCAAGTCTTGCGACAGCGAGTGAATCTGGTGGCGCTCAGAGGATGACAGTTGCGTTGGACAATCGCGTTGGAAGCGGGCGTAATCGGCTTGTAGCCGTTCATCCGCGCAGAGCGCTTCGTCCCAACGGCGTGTCAGTTCGCGCGCCACCAGGCGGTGATCGGGATCGACTGCCGCGTAGGCGCCGCCGTGCTTGTTCGACTTCGTGATGCGAACGCGCCAGCCGCTGCCGCCAGTGATCGTCGAGTTGTTTTCGCTCCCGTTCCACATCGCTTCGCGCCGCCAGGCTCAGTTCCAGCGACGCGGGCGAGACGGCTTGCAGCAGCCGCTCGACGACCAGCGATTCCAACGCTCGGCCTGACAAGCTTTGACAGGCGGCGCCGCCGTAGTCGATCGCCTCACGCAGGCAACTGTAACGCAGGGTCTTTTTTCCGGACGCGTTGGTGTAACCGACGAGCATGCGATGCCCGCAACGGCCGCAGACCACCAATCCGGCCAGGATGCTCGGGCCATGCCGCGGCGCAGAGAGCATTTTGCCCAACGTGCAGTTTTGGGCCAGTTTTGCCTGGTTTCTCTCGAACTGTTCCCATGGCACATAGGCCGGGAAGCGGTCGCGAATGAGTACCCGACACTGGTCGTGGGCCTTGAACGTGCGGCCGCTGCCGGGCCTTCCCGGAACCTTCTTGCGCGGATCGATTTCCCGGTGTCCCCAGCGATATGCGCCGGCGTAGATTGGGTGACGGAGCACGTTCAACAGCGTCACGTGATTTGGTCGCCGCCACTCGAGTTGGCCACGGTTGGCGCCGCCGTGCGGTCGAACCGGCAGCATGATCTCGTGGCGAACGAGCCACCGCAACAGGCCGTTCACGCTACCGCGACGCTCGAACTGTTCGAAGATCAATCGCACGACCGTTTGAACTTGTTCGTCCGGATCGATCGCGAAGTCGCTGCCCAAGGTCCGCACGTAACCGATCGGTGCATGGTTGAGCACTTCCCCACGCTGGGCTTTGTTCCACATCCCTTGCACCAGGCGGCTCTTGAGAATGTGCAGCTCCGCCTCGTTCATCGTTCCCTTCAAGCCGAGCAGCAACCGGTCGTTGTATTGGCTCGGGTCGTAAAGGCCGTCTGCATCCGCCAGCAGCGTGCGGTAGATGGCGCACAGCTCCAACAACGCATGCCAATCCTTGCAGGAGCGCCCCAACCGGCTCATCTCCAAGCCCAGAACCAGACCGACCCGATCCGAACTGATTTCCGCCAACATGCGTTGGAAGCCGCTGCGCCCCTCGGCCGAACTGCCGCTGTGCCCTTGGTCTTCGTCGATCACCTCCACCGCCGCGGCGGGCCAGCCGAGCGCCACCGCACGATCCGCCAAGGCGTACTGCCGCAGCGTCGACTCTCGGTGTTCGAGCACCTGCTGGGGCGTCGATTGCCGCACGTACACAATCGCGGACCGTTCGAGATGCTTGTCGGTGATCTTCTCGGAACCAAGCCGGGCCGCAGGCGGATCGCGTCGCGCGGCCGGCGGCCTCGCTTGGGTCAAATCTGTGGGCTCAGCCTCAGTTCGCCTCGCGCAATGAACCGTGGCGTTACTCATCGGCTCCCTCCTTGTCGTCGGGAGGAGCCAACCGTTGAGCCAGAATCCGCGTCAGTTGGAGGAGGATCTCCTGCCGCCTGATCGAAGGAAGCCGACTCCACAGCTCCTCCAGCGGCACACTGGTTTCCGACTTGGGCGACAGGATCGTTTGGCGCGGGGGGGGACGGAGTGGGCCATGATGAGCCTCCATGCTCGTCTGGACGTGCAGAAATCCCGCTTTCAGCCGTCGGCCGTCGACACCAGCACGCTAGCTGCAGCAGGGCCGTGGCCGAAACCCTAACCTCAACCGGCAAGTTGATACAAGCGTGCGCCTGATGCGTCTTCCGGCTGGTAGACTTCGATTCCCCAACGGCGCGCATACAGTTCGACGACCTGTTGGTCTGTCAGGTCTCTCGTCGAGAGCACGCTGGTCACGAGAAACACCGGATGCCGGCCGGTGTGAGCCACCACCAGCCGTAACACGAGCGGGGGCTCTCGCCGCTGCGCCTCGCGATCCGGCCAGAGGTAGACCGTACTGGCCCGCTCGCGGGCAAACCCCAGCTTTTTCAGCAGTCGGACATTCGAGCCGACCCGCAACAGCACGTGACACTGGCTGTGCAGGACGGCGCGGGTGTACTCGTAGCCCACAAACCCGGCATCGACGGCCATCAAGGCCCCGGGCGGAAGGGCCGGCAGCATTTCGAGCCAGTGCCCGCGTTCGCTGCTGTCGGCAGGACCGATCCGCCAATCCCAGGGCAACCCCGTGCCGACATGCCACATCGTCGTCAGCCACAACTGCGGGGAATTCGATTTCTTGGCGTGGATTCCCCCGCTCTTGTGGCCGCGGCGTCCCTTGCGGGAACGACGTTTTCGACGCGCGAACGAATACGCCTCTTCGTGAGACCGCGTCCGGGGAAGTTCGGCCCGGCTCCCGTCGACGGCGAACGTCACAAACCCGCCGACCCGCCAAGAGCCGGCCAGTTCCTTCCGCATGCGCTCGCCGCAGCGCTCGTTGCAGCAACCCGACCAATTCCACCGTCCATCGGCGCAACAGCTTGGTGAAGGCCTGGTAGGTGCGGGCCGTCTCCGTCGCCGGCGTGAACAGGTGCAGCACGATCCGACGAACGGCCCAGAATCGATCGACCAACGTCCCTTCGTCGGACCAAGCCCACAGCAAAGCTGTGGTAGCCAGCAAGCGTGGCGTCCACGTACAATCCCCTCGCAACCGAATCGACGACCAGTTGATGCCGCCCGCCAACCAATCCAAGGCCGCACGCAACGACGACGAATTCAAGCACACACGGTCTCGATGCGACATTCCCGCTTCCTTTCGGGGTGGAGTCCGATCCCTTTTTTTGTTTGACGACTAAAAGGATGATCGAAACTCCAAATCGCATCGAGACTTCTTTTCTCTCATCGAAAAAGGGTTAACGGCGTAGAGTGGCACCCCGCCCACGCCGCGTCACGCGGCGGCCGAGTGGGAGCCCGACTGGTATTGGCGGGCGGTGATCAGGTGAATGGCCGCGGTCAGTCCGTGGAGCGCCTTGTCGATTTGCTGGGTCTCGTGGATGGCCCGCAGGTTTTCGGCCAGCGTGTCTTGCAGCTCGATCAGCTTGCCCTCGCCCCGAGCAATCTGATCCAGCGTCTTGATGAACACGGCGAAGTCCTCGCGGAGCGAAACGGCTCGCTCCACGAGCGACTGAATTTCCGCGAGCTGGGCCTCCTGGCGTGAGTCGGCCAACCGCGAGCGACTGCCGCAGTTGCTCTTCGCGGGCCGCGTCGTACGCCTGATGTCGTTCCTCGATCACCTCGAAGCGCGTGCTGCCAGTTCTGGACTTCGTTCCCTTGCCGCTGGTCAAACCGCTGGAAGACCGAATCGAGCGCGGCGACCCAGACTTCGATCTGCCGGGCCAAGGTCGAGTTGATCGCCGCCAGTGCCTCTTCGTTGGCCGACTGGACCGCCGTCAGGAACGGAGTAATGCTCGGGTCCTTGAACTCGAATCGCTTGAGCAGCTCGCGATCGACGAGCCGGTCGATCGGCGGGTGATGCTCCGCTCGATCCGCTGACAGAGAAAGAGCGAAAACATCATCGTCATGGCCGCCACGAGGGCCACCGAGGTGGTGTTGAACGCCGTTCCCATCTCGCCCACGACGGTCGGCAGCTTCTCGGTCATTTCGTCGAACGAAATGCCGCTGAGTGCCGTGCCGAAATGGATCACCGTGCCGAGAAACCCGAGGACCGGCGTCACGCCGATCACGAAGCGGATCAGCACGTAGGTGGCGTGGGCCGCGTCTTCATCCTGCTCGGCCAGGTAACGCAGATGTTCGCGGTAATCCTTGGCGGAGCATTTTTCGGTCACGTACTTCAAGTGCCTGGACCAGCCGCTTGCCGACCCGCGATTCCAACAGCCAATTCGGCTTTTCGCGGATCTGCTGGAGCAGTGCATGGGCGTTGGCCATCGGCTCGCGCCCCTGCCGCGGGGGAAGCCATTCCTGCCGGAGCGCGAAGATTTCGCGCGGGAAAGGCGATCAGCTTCAGCACGATGTCAATGATGCCCCAGACGAACAGCCAGACGATCACGTATTCGACGACATGCTCGGTCGTGTAGTGCTGCAGGATCGACGCGCGCATCGACGGCAGGTACATCACGACGTAGAACGCCGCCGTCAACAGCATCGACAACATGAACGATGCGTCGAACACTCGGACCTGGCCCGTTTTCCGCTTCTGAGACATCGACGCCTCGCATGAAACTGGGAGGTATGGGAATTTGGAGCTGTTCGCGGGGAGCGGATTAAACCGACATCGCGTCCGCAGTGTCGTCGAGATCACGTCGAAGATCACTGTCCTGCCGATCGCGAACCTTGTCGGCGAACCGGCAATCGGAATCGCCCATGCGGCAGCGGTCGAGCCGCCACCGTGAAATTCTCGCGATGGGCGAATTCCTGGAACCGGCGATACATCGCGAAACTGTCGGGATAGACCCAGAATGTGATGGTCGTCTCGGCGTCGGCTCCGCGGAGGTAACGCAAAAAGTCCGAGCCGGGCCTGAGCACCTCGTCGATCCCTTCCGATATCGAGATCCGGCTCCGGCATTGAGCCGCCATTTGCTCAATTCGAGCGTCATCGACGAACCTTCCCGCAATTCGTCGATCGTCGACAGCCGCCGCACGTGCACGATGTAATCCATCCGGAAACCGGCAACCGGGCCCGACCTCGCCCCGCTGCACGCCGTCGCGAAATAACCGGCTTCTCTGCTCGGCGATGCCCAGCCGCATCCGCTCCATCAGCTCCTGGATCGGCAAATACGCCACGCGGTTGTTGAGCAATTGAAAATGGAGTTCCTTCCCCTGGATCATCGCGGCTGAGAGGCGTGAGCTGTGCTCGAGCGTTTTCACCGGCGGCTTCTTCGCGCTCGGCCTTCTGGACGTCGACTTCCAATTGGAGCAGGCCGGTCTTGTCGTGCTCGAGCCGGCTCTCGGCCTCAGCCAGTTGTTCCTTCTCGTGCTTGAAGCCGCCTAGCTCTTCCTCGATGGCCCGCTTGACTTTGGCAATCCGCCGTTCGATTTCTTTTTCCTCGCTGCGACGTGGCCTGGATTTGTGTCGGCCGAGGCCTTGGCAATCCGATTCCAGCGCCGTGAATTCGGCTTTCAGGTTCTCGGCTTGCCGTACCAGCTCAGGAGACTGCGGGACGATCAGCGGCGGTCGCGACACGGGGGCCGCGGGCGCGGGCTTTGCGGGATGGCCGGCGTCGGCGTCTGACCGATGCGAGCCGCAGGGGCCGGAGCGGGATGCTTTCGCAGATAGTCGGCGACACGGGCCGCCGCGACGGGGGCCGCCCCCGCCTTGATTCCGGCAACGACGATCAAAATGATCAGAATGCCCACGATATTCGCGACGACGTCGAGAAACGAGTCCGATCCGAACTCGATGTCGTCGCCTTTTTCGCGTGCCATCATGTTACTCCGTCACAAGTCTCGGCAGCGGCGACGGGCCGCGACAGTTCCAAGCGATAATCGACCGTCGAGCTCAAACCGTGTCGCTCGAAAGGCCGGCTGGATTCGCTCGTATTGCAGAACGTCCCCCGGGCAGATCACGATTCTGAGACTGGGCACCCAGTAGAAATTCTCGCGAGGCCGGCCCCACGTGCGCGCCTCGCGATTGAGGGCCCGCAAGACGGCAAGCCGACAAGTCGCTCGACTGCTCTCGCCCCTGCCGCAGGGAATCGGAGGCTGGCCGCCGACATAGATTCGTCCGCGCCTCGATATAAATCCTCACGTCGTGCTCGATAGCCGATGCTCGCCCGCGGACTGGAAATTCCCCAGCGATGGGTTGCCTGCTGATTGGGACGACGTGGTCCTCCGTCGTCCTCCGAGCTGCTTGCGAAGTTCGGACAGTCCGTCAATCGCTTTTGAACTCGGCGGGGCGTCGCTCCCGGCTCCGGATTGTCCTTCGTCACCGCCGCCGGCGCTTGACGAGGCGGAGCCGAACGAGGGCGAGCCGCCGCTTGGCCTGATTCCGGCTGCCCGCCGCTTCCGCCTTGCGACGTTCCAAATTCGGGCGTTTGCAGTTGCGCCGGGCCCGATCCTTCCGAACCAGCCTCCGCTGGACCCGACTGGGTCGAGCCAGATCGAATCGGGTCGAACCGGATTGGGAGCCGATCGAGCCGGCGAAACGAGCCGGATTCCAACCCACCCGATTGACCCGCAGGGGATTGCGACTGTCCGTCCGAGGTGTCGTTCCCAGACGCACCGGTGTGGGATGACCGATCGTCAAGCGTTGGGAGTCCGTTCCCAGGCTCGAAGACTCAGCCGTGCCGGATCGAGGGATAATCGAAGGTGGAAATTCGGATTGGCTCGGCGCGACGCCGGCCGGCGGGCCTTGGGCGCCTGTCCCTGATGGTCCGCCAATACTCGCGAAGCCGCTCTCCGACGAATCGCCGCCCGGCACACCGGCCCCTGGCACACCTGCCCCTGGCGCAGCTCGCCGCCGGGCACACCCGCTCCTGCGGCCACCGCTCCTGGCGCACCGGCTGCCTGGCACACCGGCTCCTGGCACACCGGCTCCTGGCGACACCGGCTCCTGGCACACCGGCTCCTGGCACACCGGCTCCTGGCACACCGGCGCCGGGCGATCCATTGCTCGGCCACCCGCGCCGGCTCACCGGCTCCCGGCGAGCCAGTGCCGGAGCCCGGCCCTCCCGGACCGTGCCCGCCGCCAGGCCGCTCCGGTACGCGGCCCGCCAGTACCCGGCCCGCCGGTACTCGACCGGTTCGTCGCCCGACGCCGCTCGGCGACCGACGATCCGGTGTCCGGCGTCCCGATGCCCAGCATCGAAGTGCCTGCCGGCTCGCCAGCGGTTCGACCCGTGGCCAAGACGCCGGTGTCGGACAACATGACGCCCGCTTGACGATCGCCGGAGGTGCCTGTGCCCGGAGTCGGCGTGCCCGATTTCGGAGAACCCGAAGCCGACGCGCCGGATGTTGCGTCGCCGAGCGACCCTGCCCGCGTGGACCCTGTTCCCGGCGGGCCTGTTTCCGATTGGGCGACGGACGGCCGCCGGATTCGTGCCGTTGCGTCGCCGGCTGCGGATTGGATTCCACTCGGCTGTCCTGGCTGTCCGCCGCCCGGAGTGTTGGCCGCATTCTGACCCGCCGGCTTCGAGCCGCCCGACGAAACGTTACCGAGATCATCGAACGGAGACGTCGCCCCACCGCTGGGTGCATTCGAGCTTCCCGACGGATCGGTCGCCGGAACCGGCCACCAGCTTGCCGCGTCCGACTCCGGAGCCGTTCCCGAACACTTCCTTAAAGACGTCGACCCGCTCGGCGATCGCATTTTCAACTGCCTTGCGGCAGGCTTCGGCCGCTTCGGGAACCGGCGGCGGAATGTCGAGTTTTTGATCGTCGGGGAGCAACTCATATCCAAACGGATTCTTCATCCGCTCCAACAGCCTGCGGGCCGTGGCGTATGCAATAGCCCCACTTGGCCGCACGACGAGCAGCACGTACGGCCGAGGATCCCCGGGGCCGAATGCGTGGACCAATAGTCCACCAGCGCCTGGGCGCCTGCCAGCACCGGGTTGTACGACGGCGAATATCCGCTGACGTCGGCCGACGAAAGCGAGACGTCTTCCTGCAGAAACTTGATGTGCTCGCGAGTGCATTCGATCAAGATGGGATGCCGCGTCGTCCCCGAGACGCCGTCGTAGGCGACAAACGTGTACGTGGTCGAGTGCATGCGCGATCTGACCGCGGATGGTCCGCAGCCGCACGGCGGCACTGGAAAGCTGGCTTTCGACCGCGACCCCCTCGCTCGAAACTTTCGTGACCGATTCCGCCAGGCGGCTCTTCGCGCGGAGAATCTGTTCCAGTCGCCTTTCCAGCTCATCGAGCTCGGCTTGGTTCTTTTGCAGCCCCGCTTGCGCCGTGCCCAGTTCGTCGTGCTTGTCTTCGGCGAGCCGCCGCCGCTCTTGCATCTCCTGCGATAGCTCCGCGAGCTGCGACTTTAAGTTTGGCATTGAGATCGACCGTTTCCCGCGGCAGCTCGATGACGGGAGGCGGGACATACGGCGGGGGCGTCTTGTCCGACTCGCCCCTGCGTCTCAACCGCACGGCGTGCCTCGGCCGCCCGTTTTACCGCGGCAGCCGCCTTGGCAACGGCTTCCTGGCGAATCTTCGGCGTCACGACCATCAGGACGAGGATCAGCGACCCCATCGTGGACATCAAGACGTCCAGAAAGGCAAACAGCCCGACCGACGTCTCGGAGACAGAACGTGATCGGTTCATCGGGTCTGCGATCCCTCGCAATGCCGCTCAACCGCAAACCGCGGCAAGAGGCGACGGGCAGCGAACTTCGGGCGGAAATGTAAGAAAATGCCCGAAAAACGCTACGGAAGTCCCGGCTCGCAGGGCGCACCGCGGCCGTTCATTCGTTAAAATCGATTCTAGTGGTCCGTCACACCTTACTTTTCGGGTGCCATGCCCACGGCTTTGCGTGGGCATGCGAATCCAATTGGCGTGCCGAGGCATGCCCACGCAAAGCCGTGGGCATGGCACCCAACCCGAATTCCTGAAGTTGACAAAGCACTAGGGGTTAAATCGACCCTCGAATTTAGCCCGGTCCAGTGAACTTTTGCCGAAGATGCGTCCCTCATGTGCAAGCCACTCAGAACAGGGAGCCACAAAGATCACAAAGGGCACGAAGAAAATACCTTGCATCCGACTCGACACGGTCTTTCTTGGTGCCGGAGTACCTTGATGACGACGAAGAACTCTGAATCGGACGACTCGCGGATAACCCCCTTCCAAAGGAATCCATTTATTCGGCGCACTCTATTCGGCTTGGTTATTCCCCTAATCTCTTCTGTTCCCCTCTGTTTCGCCTCGCCTCCAATCGCCCCTACAAACGCGGCCGCCATCGCGGAGCTGAAGGTAGGCAAACGCGACTCGGCAGACGCCGCTTGGTGGGGCTTCAACCCAGAAGACGCCACCGACGCTCTGCAAGCGGCGATCAATTCCGGAGCGAAAAAGGTCACGGTCCCTTACAAGGGCCAACCCTGGATCGTGCGGCCCCTTCGCCTCCGCGGCCACTTGGAGCTTGTCTTGGAACCGGGCGTGATGCTCTTGGCAAAGAAGGGAGAGTTTCGCGGGGGCGGGGATTCGCTGCTGGCAGCCTTCGGGGTCGACGACCTCACGATCCGTGGCTACGGAGCCATCCTGCGGATGCGCAAGACCGACTATCAACATCCCCCCTACGCGCGGGCCGAGTGGCGGATGGGAATCGGCCTGTACGGCTGCCGGCGCGTACGCATCGAGGGGCTGCGGATCGAAAGCACGGGAGGGGACGGCATCATGGTCGGCTCGGGCGTCAACCACCGCCCCTGCGAAGATGTCGCAATCCGTGATTGCGTCTGCCACGACAACCACCGGCAGGGCATCAGCGTCGTCAACGCCAACAGGCTCCTGTTGGAGAACTGCGTCCTCTCCGGAACGTCCGGCACACCGCCGGAGGCCGGCATCGATCTGGAGCCTGACCTTCCCGAGGAACGCTTGACCGATTGCGTCGTGCGGAACTGCCGTTTCGAAAACAACGCCGGCCACGCGATCCTCGTCTATCTCAATCGGCTCTCCTCCAAGAGCCAGCCCGTTTCGATCCTCTTCGACAATTGCGTCTCCCGCATGGGGCAGCCGGGAATGACGCCGAACGACTTCCACGACCCGGCGATGCGGGGCTGGGCAGGCATGGCGGTCGGCACCGTCCACGACGACAGCCCCAAAGGTGTGATCGAATTCCGCAACTGCATCGCGGAGAACACGGGGCGCGAAGGGGCCAAGATTCTACGACAAGTCGGCGGCCGGCGTGAAGGTCCGCTTTGTCGCTTGTTCCTGGAAGAACGCATGGGTCTCTGGCCCGCGGGAGTACGCCGGCCCGCGCGTGCCCCTCCTGATCGAGCTGCGAAACAGTAAAAAAACAGCGCGCCCCGGTGGAATCGAGTTCGTCGACTGCCACGTCTACGACGACATCGCCGGGCCCGCCATCGAGTACGACGATGAGACGCGCAAGTCGACGCTGGTCGACGTGACGGGAAAGATCACGATCCACGGCTCAAGGCTTCAGGATGCCCTGCTGGGGCCGAACCTCGTCAACGTCGCGCTCACGATGCGCCGCGAGCCATGACGGTCGCCGATATTGCGGACCGCCGTGAGTTCGTCCTGCCGCCCGCGAAACGTCGGATCGACGTTCACGAATCGCGGCCGGTGCGGCCCACCAGCGTGGCGATGACGGCCGACATCTCGCTGGGATCGACGGGCTTTGTGAGGTGCACTTGAAATCCAGCCAGGAGAGCCGCGCCGCCGATCTTCCATACGCGCAAACGCCGTGAGCGCTACCGCCGGGAGGTCGTGAAACGTGTAGCCGCGCGCCCGGACGTGGCGAATCAAGTCGAAGCCGTCCTCGGTCGGCATGCCCAGGTCGCTGATGAGCACGTGGGGGTTGAAGGCGTCGATGGCTTGGGGTGCCTGGGCGACGTTCTCCGCATCCAGGGGCTGCGCCCGTAATCAGCGAGCATGCGCCTGGTCAAGCGACGCGAGTCGGCATCGTCATCGACAATCAGCACGCGAATGCCTGGCAGTGGGTCATTTCGAATACAATCAGACGACAGGAACGAGCGTTTCGTGGCGAGGTTCACACTGCCCGCGAACGATCTCCGTTCTTTCCATCCGGCCAACGGCGGAGCGTCAGAAGTTCGGCAGCCAGGAATCGGACTGATGGATCCCTATTCGGAACTGGCATCGACGTTGGCAAATGACGGCATTCGTTGCCAGTTTCAGAGTGCGGGCCAGATGGTGGTCTCTTGTCAGTCCGGGTCGATTTGGCCCGATCGAGGGAACAGCTTTTGGGTCACGCATGTCGCTGGCCGTTGGTATCTTTTCAGTTGGTCGCCGGTTGGTTATCGCATTCCCGATTCCGTGGACGTCGCGACACTGTGTCGCACGTGCATGGGCTTTGGCGACAGCGCAATGTACAGAGTGCCGATTGAAATCGCACAACAGTTTGGTCTGGTCGAATTGTCCGAAGAGGATGCCGAAGCCGTGTTCCGCGAAATGGATCGCGGCGTGTAGTTCATCAACGGGAAATCCGTCGAAGCGGGTGTCCGATTCCCGGTCGCGACCGGCCACGCCGTCAAGTCAGGTGGCCACAGCTCTCCGGCTCCGCTATTTCAAACTGACCCACTGCCGAAAAGGCGCGTCGCCGTTCGGAAATTTCAGGAATTCGGCGTGAAAGGATCGACCGATTCACAGTTGGCGCACGATTCTCGTTCGTTACCTGCCGGGCATGGGCCGCGGGGCAAGCTGCCAGCTAGCCCTGGAAGCCGTTTCTGAAACTTGAACGGGCATCCTTCCCTTTGGAATTCGAGGGGGCCGCCGTCGCCCACGATCCTTCAGTCTCGCGACCGGCCGGTCGGCTTTGGGCCGGGTTCGGCAAGAAGCTGCTCGATCTTCTTCCGCATGACGGCCGCGCCCTGCGCCTTCTTCCAGTTCAATTCCCCGTCCCAGCGGTAGCGGACGAATCCATTCTTGTCGATCAGGTAGGTCGATGGCCACCACCGGTTGCCCCACGTCTTCCATGTTCTGGCGTCCTTGTCAAACACGATCGGATACGTCAGGCCGTTTTTCTCGGCGCTCTTGCGGACGTTTTGAATCTCCCGCTCGCCCGCGGTCTCGGGCGTGTGGACGCCAATGATCGTGACCCCCCTCTTCGCGAACATTTTCTGCCAGGCTTTGAGCGAGGGATAGTTGTGTTGGCAGTTGATGCACCCGAACGTCCAGAAATGGAGAACAACGACTTGTCCGCGAAGCTCCGACAGCTTAAGCGGCTTCGAGTTGATCCATTCCGATTCCGATCGCTCTTCGAGCTCCGGCGTTTGAGCCTTGAAGGTCGCCGGCTGCTGAGCGCCGGCCGCCGCTGCTCCCATTCGCATGAGCACGGCCAGCCAGATCCACGCTCGTATCGGCAGACTCCATCCGTGGACGCGATCGAAACCACGAGCCGGGTGATGCGCCATTTCAGCTCTCGGTTTCGACGTGGGGAGCCTGTTTCCTATTCGCAAATTGGCGGCGCTCGAGCCGTGCGGCCCGAAGCATCGACATCGCAGCATACAGGACGACGACCACAACCAGCCAACGAATGACGTCCAGCGGCATCTCCTTGACGATAAACGCCGCCAGAAGTACCGCCGGCGTCCCGGCAATGGCGAGACCCAGAGCCGCACGAGGATCGTATTTCCCGCTGCGGATGAACCGGACGCCCGCGATCGGCATCAGGAAGGCACAAGAGCCCATCATGATGGGGAACGCCGCCTTGGGGTCCATGCCCAGCAGACTCACCATAATCATGATCGGCGCATAAGCGCCGATGCCGATCGTCATCAAAGCACCGAACCAGAAGTTGCCCGCGAGCGCCGCATAGAGGGGCGGACCTTCGAGCTGCGTTGCTGCGCCGCCGGCAGGTAAAACGTGCAGCAATCCTCCGAGAATGAACACGACGGCCGCCAAAAGTGCCAGGCCCATGCCGATCTGAATGCGACGCCGGGGCAATCGAGTGACAATGCCGGCCCCGAGCCATGCCGCCGAGGACCGAGGCACCGATCAAAAGCGCCAGGGTTTTCATTTCCACTTGCACAAGAGTGATATAGATGAACGCCTGGGTGACGGTCGGTATCGCGTGGCCCACATTGAGTGTGCCGGGGATCTCCTCATCGGCGACGGCCCGCCGCAAGCGGTAGAGCGAGGTGGTGGTGGCGTACGATCCGATACCCAGCGTGTCGAAGAAGTCGGTGATCAAACCGACGACATAATGGAAACCGTTCGGGGTTCGCCGCCTCTTGCTCTCGATCAGGCCTGCAACCCAGACGGCGCAGAAGAGTACAGCGACACCCCCTAACAGCACGAACAAGATGGCTTTCGCAGACGTCACGCGGAAGGGCTTTCTCGTTCGTGGCGATCGTTGCCGTTCGTGCGATCGCTCATGATTCGGCTCCCGACGAGAATCTTTTAACTGCTGTCAGCGCCCAGGGTTCCTGCGATTCCGTGCCAATCGCAGAGAGTCGCCTGTCAAACGCCCTCGGAACGGCGCGGCCTGTTTCCAGAGTTTTTTGGGGTCTTCGCTCTTCCCTTTTTTTAGCCCCCAAATAACCCAAAAAACTCTAAAGAAGTGTCCGAAAACGAGCGCTTTGTATCATTTCCGAGCGCTCGCCTACAGCCGGCCGCTGCGGAAGACGCCGTAGATCAGCCAGATGCCTAAAAGGCTCGAGAGCAAAAAGATGGGGATGCTGAACCAGAGGGGTGCGTAGCCGGCGCGGAGCACCAAGGAGGACGAGATGATCAGCGACGACATCACGACGCCGATGACCACGCGGTTGCTGGAGCGGTCCAGCTCGGTGATCAGACGGTCGAGGCCCGTGTGCTCGAATTGGACCTTGAGCTCATCTTTGCTCAGCTTTTCGAGCGAGCGGCCGACATAGCGCGGGATGTCGTGCGCCAGGCCGGCGAGCATTCGCGTTTCGTCGGTGAGGCGGTCAATCATGCGCCGCGGGTTATAGCGCTCGGAGACCACCCGTTCCATGAAGGGGGCCAACTCGGCAGCCAGGTTGAACGAGGGATCGATGTCCCGCCCGACCCCTTCCAGGGTGACCAGGCAGCGGACCAGAAGCATCAGGTCGGCCGGGCAGCGGATGCCGTGGTTGAGCAGAACGGCAACGAAATCGGACAGCATCCGCCCCACCTTGAGGCGTTCCAACGGGACGCCATAGTAGTTCTCAATGAAGTCGCGGACGTCGGCCCGCAAGAGGGGCGTGTCGATCGGCCGAAAGGGCTGCCCGATGATCTGGATCAAATCGACGGCCCGGTTCAGATTCCGATGCGTGATCGCCAGGAAGAGATCGACCAAGAACTCCCGCTTGTCGTCCTCGAGCACTCCGATCATTCCATAATCGAGCAGGCAAATGCTGCCATCCGAAAGGACCCGGATATTGCCCGGATGCGGATCGCCATGAAACAGGCCGATCTCGAAGGCCATTTTCATGAAAATGCGGGCGCCGCGAGGCCAGGGCGGCCGGGTCAACCCGCAGGGCCGCGAGAGCTTCCCGGTCGTCGATGCGGCAGCCGGCGACGAAATCCATCGTCAACACGGCCTCGGTGGAGAGGTCCCAATAGACGTCGGGGACGGCCAGCGTGGCGTCGTTGCGGAACAGTCGGGCGAACTCCTCGATGGTCCGCCCCTCGCGGGCGAAGTTCAGCTCCCGGCGGATCGTGCGGCGAAATGGTTCGACGAGGCCCACGGGATCGAAGACGTCGGCTTCGGGAATGTGCCGCTCGACAAGCAGTGCCAACTCCGCCATCAGCGACAGATCTCGTTCCACTTCCCGTACGACGTTCGGCCGACGGACCTTGACCGCCAGCGACCGGCCGTCGTGGCTTTGGGCCTTGTGAACTTGGCCCAACGAGCCGGCCGCCAGGGGGACTGGGTCGAACGCGGCGAACAGCTCGCGGACCGGACGTCCCAACTCCTCTTCGAGAACCCGAAGAACCTGGTCGGACGGGAAAGGCCGGACGTGTTCCTGGAGTCGCGAGAGCTCCGCGATGACCGGGGCCGGAATCAGGTCGGGCCGCGTGCTCAAGACCTGTCCGAACTTGACGAAGCTCGGCCCCAGATCTTCAAGCGCCCGGCGAAAGCGGCGGCGCCGCGTCTCGTGGTGCTCGGGGACGTTCCGCTGCCGCAGGATGACGCGCCGGCCCCACCGCAGATAGCGGTCCAGACGCACTTGCTGGACGATGTCGCCAAATCCGTGTTTCAAGAGCACGGCGGCAATTTCGCGGCTGCGGCCGAGGTTGCGCAAGAAACGAAGCGGATGGGTTTCCGAAAGCACGTTTTCTCACATCACGGAGAAGTAGTTTTCAATGGCGACGTCGAACGCCTCCACGGAGAGCTTCTTGGGGACCTGCTTGTACATGCAATAGTTGCGGACCTGAAGCATCAGGTCGCGCGGATGACAGGCGCGGAACGGACGGCCCGCCTGTTTGTAGTGCTTTTCGATGAGGTAATCGATCGTCTCCTTGTCGTATTCGAAGCCGAGGTTTGGTGCCATCAACTCGCACAGAGTGCGAAAATCGTCCTCGGTCGGATCGGGGACCTCAATCTTATACGGAATACGCCGCAGGAAGGCCCCGTCGACGAGGTCTCTGGGTTCGAGGTTGGTGGAAAAGATGATGAGCTGGTCGAACGGCACCTGGATCTTTTTGCCGCTGGGAATGTTCAGGAAGTCGAACCGCTTTTCCAGGGGGACGATCCACCGATTGAGGAGCGTCTCGACGGGCATCGCCTGCCGGCCGAAGTCGTCGATGATCAAGACGCCGCAATTGCTCTTCAACTGGAGGGGCGCCTCGCAGAATCTTGGTCTGCGGGTTCTGGACGACTTCGAGCTCCTGCATCGTCAGCTCGCCGCCGGCTGCAACCGTCGGACGAGCGATTTGCACCCAGCGATGGTCGACCCCGGAGAGATTCAAAATGCCGTCGTTCGCCTCCGATTCGACCGCATCGTGAATCCCTGGGTCGAAAAGACGGATGATATCGCCGTCGATGCCCAGGGTTCGTGGGATCCAGATTGTCGTGCCGAACGAGCGCGTCACCCGCTCGGCAATGCTTGTTTTGCCGTTCCCCGGGTTTCCGAACAGGAACATCCCGCGGCCCGAATTGATCGCGGGGCCGAGCCGGTCCAACAGCCTGGCCGGCACGATCAAGTCGGCAAAGGCCCGTTTGAGATCCTCCTCGGTGGCGTGCTGCTTGGCGATGGTTTGAGCGGCCATCGCCTGGAGATAGTCGGGCAGCGTGACAGGGGCCGAGCCAAAATAGGTGCATTCCTCGGTGTAGCGTCGGGCCCTCTCGCGGCCAAGCTCCGTGATGGCGAAGTCGTAGTCGCCCATCTCGGCCGCCCCCTTGAAAGTGACGAGCTGCTCCTGTTTCAACTGCTTCAGGATCGGATCGACGATTTGGAACGGCAGCCGCACCTGGTTGGCAATGGCGCGCCCCGCGCGGACCCTTTGGCCAGCAGGAATTTCAGAATCAGGCGCTCGATCTCTTCGAAGGAGAGGCCCGTTTCTTCCAGGGTTTCCGGCGCCTTGGGGCGGAACGGCTGGCCTGGGTCCTGATTCCCGTTTCCTCCCAGGAGCGTGTTGACGCGATCGAACAGCTCGGAGAGCCGAGAGTTCCGCTTGACGTAGTTGCCGATGTACGCGGCTTGGCGCGGACCCTGTCCCCTCGCTCGAATCTTCGTTCGCGGCGTCGTCTGTCGGCGGTGGTTCCCGTGGCTCCGGCTCAAGCACCGTCGGCCCGGCAGCGAGATCGGAAAGATCGAGTTCGTCGATGCTTTCCGAAGCCGGCGGGGCGATGTGTTTCGCCGGGGGCTTACGTCCCTTCAGAGCGGCAAGGAATTCCGCAGGAGTCAGTTTTGCTCTAAGGTCGGCCATGGTCGCGCATTCCGAAGAGAAGGCTACATCATGGCTTCGATCGGTCAAACGACTCCGCTTCCGGCGGTACAGACCAGCGGCACGAGCTTACGGTGGCACCGGTCGTACCTTGAAGCCACGCGGCGCGTTCAGACCAGACCGCACAGCCCGGTCTGACCGCACGTCCGTCGGAAATGAATCGCTCGTGCGCTCCGGCAGCCGACAGGTGAAAAGCCGCCAGAACTCGCTGGTTACGACCCAAGACCCGCAACCGGGGTGGTCAGGCACCTTTTCGGCATCAAAGTTGCATGGTTCCGTGGGCGAAGCTCGAGAATCGCTTTTTAAGTGGTAGGGACGCAACTCGCGTATCACTTTGGAGGAGACCGATGGCTGGGCCGCCGAGCGGAGATGTTTTTGCCGAAATGAAAGGTTGTATCGATCAAGGGATTAGCGGTCGGCCGTCGCTTGCACGCTTCGTGGAAGTGACGTACGAAGCGATCCTTGAACTCAAGCGCCAGCTCGACGAGCTGCGCGCGCGTCGGCCACGGTTTGGCTTGAGGCGAAAACATGGGCGAGACAGACCGAAACGTGGTGAAGAAAAAGGCGAAGGCTCGTGACATCAGCTTGCGGTCTCTGAGCCCGCCGTGAGCGCCGCCATCAGCACTCCGGCTGCCACCGAGACGTTGAGAGAACCAACCGCCCCTTGGGAGGCAATCCGGCAGATCTCGTCGCAGGTGTCCGCGGTCAGGCGGCGCAGCCCGGCTTCCTCATTGCCCAGAACGACCACCCACGAGCGGTGACGATCGACGTCACGCAGATCCCGCTCCGCGTGCTCCGACGCGCCCAATACCCAGAGACCGGCTTTCTTTGCGACGGCCAACGCGCGGGCCAGGTTGGCCGGATTCGCGAACGGGACGGCTTCGACTCCGCCGGAGGCCACGTCGTAGACCGTGGCGTTCATCGGGGCTGAACGGTCGCGGGTCACGATGATTCCCGCGACGCCGAAAAAGGCCGCGGTCCGAAAGATCGCCCCGACATTGTGCGGGTCTTGAATCTGATCCAACGCCAGCCACAGCCGCGGCGTTTGTCCTCGGCGTCCGGAGGACGCAGGGGCGGCGCCGCCATCGGTTGGGGCATCGGCGAAGAGCGCTTCGAGCGAGACTTCGGGACGTTCCTTGACCGTGGCCTCCGCCTCGCCGCCGCGTCCGCCCGACACATCGCGATGGCTGCGGTTCCTCCGGCGCTCGTCGGGCGTCGCTGAATGCAATACGGGCACGCGGTGTCGCCTGGCCATCTCTTCGATCTCCCGCCAGGCTTCAGAGGGTCGCCCCGCGGGCAGCCGCACGTCGGCAACGGCCTCCGGACGCGTCCGGAACGCCGCGAGAATGCTGTGAGGATTTCGTAGGCTCAAAGCCAACGCCGGCCGTTCCTTTCGGTACTTATGGTCCTATGACTGCCGCGAGTTGGGGCGCTCGACTCATTCCGGTGTGCTTCCACGAGCCGCATTCTTAGTCCGCTGGCGAGAGACTTCGTAGCAGAGGATGCCGGCCGAGACTGCGGCATTCAACGAGCCAACATGCCCCTGTTGCCGGATCGCCACTCGGTCGTCGCACAAGGCGAGGATTTCCGGGCGGATGCCGATCGCTTCGTTTCCCAGGATGACGGCGACGGACTCGCGAAAATCGTGCTGCGAGACGTCGCGTTTTTGCGCGGGGCGATGTGCCGACGACGGTCAAGCCGGCCTCTTTCAATCGGCTGATCCACGCGGCCAGATCCTCGACCTTCGCCAGCGGCATGAAGTTCACCGCCCCTGCCGACGCGCGAACGACGAGGCTCGTCACATCGACCTGGTTTGTGGCGGCGACGAAGACCGCATCGACTCCCAACGCGTCGGCGCTGCGGAGGATCGCCCCAAAATTGAACGGGTCTTGCACCGCGTCGAGCAGCACATAGAATGCTCGATCGGGACGTTCCCGGAGCAGGTCTTCGGCGTCATCGTACGGAAAGGGTGGCATCTTGGCGAGATAGCCTTGATGCTCATCGGAACGGCAGAGCCGCGAGAGTGCCTCGGCGGACTCCAGTGAGACGGAGAGATTGAGCCCTTCGGCGAGCCGGACGGCGGCGTGCAGCTCGTCCGGCGGAAGGGCTTCGTTCAAGTGCAGTTCGAGGATGGGCCAGCGTGCCGCCCGGAGTGTTTCCACAACGCTCATGCGGCCCCAGATCCAGCAGCGCTGATGGCTTCCCATCAACGGCGGCTTTTTCTTTTTCCGTTTCGCAGGTCGGACCACGATGGAAAGCCTTCGCCGGGCTGCTCAAACGAGTTGAACTTCGCGGCTTCGACGACGACAATGCAATTGAAAACCGCGAGCTGGAATCAGAGCCGGAGGTGTAAGCCTCCGGAGGAACGGTCCGCTTCCGGACTGCGTGCATCATAGGAAATCGGGCGCCGTGCGTCGAAAGCGATCGGTCCCAACAATTCCGGTTTACGACGAGGAAGAGTGGAACGGGCTGCGCGCTGCGGGCCGCTTCAATGCGCAGTTGATGGATTTCATTCGCCCGCACGTCGCTCCGGGCGTCACCACCAACGAACTCGACCGGTTGGTCCACGAATACACGCTCGACCACGGTCATATCCCCGCGTGTCTCGGCTACCAGGGCTTCCCCAAAAGCGTCTGCACGAGCATCAACGACGTCGTTTGCCACGGCATTCCGGATGCCACCGTGCTGTGCGAGGGGGACATCGTCAACGTCGACCTGACAAGCATCGTGAACGGCTGGTACGGCGACCAGTCCGAGACGTTCCTAATCGGCATGGTCTCCGACACCGCTCGGCGGCTCGTCCAAGTGACATTTGATTGCCTGTTCCGCGGAATCCGGGCGATCAAGCCCAACGGCCGCGTGAACGATATCGGCCGGGCGATCTTCGACTATGCGCGATCGCACGGCTTTGAAGTGGTTCGCGAGTATCAGGGACACGGCATCGGCCGCCAGTTTCATCAAGATCCGGGCATCCCGCACTTTCCACATCCCAATAATGTGAGCGAGGTAATTCCGCCGGGCGTCTGCTTCACGATCGAGCCGATGCTCAACGTGGGCACTTGGGAGACCGTTCTCGACCACAACGACAAATGGACTGTGCGCACGAAGGACCGCAGCCTGTCGGCCCAGTTTGAACACACGCTCCTCATGACCGAGACCGGCCCGGAGATCTTGACGCTGACGCAGAACGGACCGCAGGAAGGGCATGTTTTCTGACGCCCGCGATTCTTCATCGTTTCTTAACAGCCGCATGTGACGATGGGACGTAAGGACGTTCCCGTGCTGTGCTGTTCCCGCGTCTCGAATCAACGTTGCGTTGCTCTTTTGGCCATACTGGCGATTGGTTTGGCCGGTTGTACCATTCGGGATGCCGAGCCGTCGGGCGCCGCCGATGGCGGGATCGCAAGTACGACGCAAGATGGGATCCGTTCTCCCAATGCGGTCCTTCGCGGACGAGTTACGATCGACGGGTCGAGCACCGTTTATCCGATCACGCAGGCCGCGGCGGAAGAGTTCATGAAGCTGCACCCGAAGGTGGCGATTCCCGTTGGTGTTGCGGGGACGGGGGGCGGTTTCAAGCGGTTCGTGGTCGATGACCTCGACGTCTGCGACGCTTCGCGCCAATCGAGCCGGACGAGATCGAGGCCTGCCGCAAAGACGGCGTCCGCTACGTGGAGTTGCCGATCGGAATTGACGGCCTTTCGGTCGTCGTGAGTGCGAAGAACACATGGTGCGAATCGCTGACCGTCGGACAGCTCAAGCGGCTCTGGGAATCGGGCAGCGGCGTCCAGACGTGGAACGAGCTCGATCCGGCGTTTCCCAAGCAGGAGATTGTCCTCTACGGCCCGGACACGGACTCCGGAACTTTTGAATACTTCACGGAGGTGATTTGTGGGCGAAGAGGGAACAGCCGCACCGATTACATGCCAAGCTCCAACGACAACGTCCTCATCCAGGGAGTGGAAGGAGACGCCGGGGCGTTGGGGTACTTTGGTTATGCGTACTATTCCATGAACCGGGGCGCCCTGCGGGCCCTTCGTATCGTTCCTACCGCCGACAGGACAGCCGCAGAGAAAGGAGCGCCGGCCGGAATCGCTCCGACTGATGAGTCGATCTTGAGCGGCCAATACAAGCCGCTGTCTCGACCGCTGTTTCTGTACGTGAACCAAAAGGCTCTGAGCCGGCCGGAAGTGGCTGCCTTCGTGAACTTTTATCTCGATCAGGGGCCATCGTTCGTTTCCGAAGTGCACTACATCCCGCTTCCTGCGGCACGGGCCGCGGAAAGCCGCGCGCGTCTTAAGAAGGCGCGTGCGAGCGCAGTGACCGACTCGTGCCATGTCGACGACACCCTTGCCATCCACGACCGGCGACCCGAGCCGCCTGAGGCGGCGCTTCTCGCTTGCGCAGGCCCGCGAGCAGGCGATCTGGCTCTGCCTGCTTTGCTGCGCTTTGGCTTCGGTGTTGATGACTCTGGGCATCATTTATGTGCTGGTGACCGAAACGCTGATCGCCATTCCCCCCCATCGCGCCTTTTTCCAGGAGGTTTCGCCCGTCGAATTCTTCACCGGCACACGGTGGACGCCGCAGTTTGAGGAAAAACACTTCGGCATTCTGCCGCTGGTGGCCGGGACGTTTCTCGTGGCAGGGATCGCCGCCTCGATTGGGCTGCCGATCGGGCTGGCCGGTGCGGTCTACCTCAGCGAATACGCCTCCCTCCGCACGCGGAACATCGTCAAGCCGATCCTCGAGATCCTGGCCGGAATTCCCACCGTCGTTTACGGTTACTGCGCCCTTGTCTTCGTGACGCCCTATGTGCTGCGGCCTATCTTTCACGGGCTGTTCGGCTTCGACGTCAAGGTCTTCAACGCCGCCAGCGCCGGAATCGTCGTGGCCATCATGATCATTCCGATCGTCACGTCGCTGAGCGAGGACGCTTTGCGGTCGGTTCCCCAGGCGCTGCGAGAAGCGGCTTATGCATTGGGCTCGACCAAGTATCATGTTTCGGCCAAGGTCGTCGTTCCGGCGGCGCTCTCCGGTGTTCTTGCCTCGTTTCTGCTGGCGATTTCCCGCGCCGTCGGCGAGACCATGGCCGTCGCGATCGCGGCCGGACAGACGCCCGCGCTGACGTTGAACCCATTCCGCAGCGTCGAGACGATGACGGCCTTCATCGTCAATGTGAGCTTCGGCGACAAGCCGCAGGGGAGCCTCGATTACAAGGCGCTCTTCGCCGTTGCCATGACGCTGTTCGTGATTACTCTGGCGATGAACATCCTCTCCGAGCTGGTTATGCGGCGGTTCCGCGAGGTCTATCAATGAGCGCCGCCGCCAATGAACCGGCGACAAGCCTACTGCGGAACGAGCGGCGCGCCGCCTCGCGCTGGGCGGAGAGACTTTTCGAATGGGGCTGCGCGTGTTCCACGTGGTTCGGGCTGGGTGTACTCGTCGTTCTGCTATTAGGCGTTTTGTGGGAGGGGGCCGGCTGGCTCTCCTGGTCGTTCCTCACGAGTTACGATTCACGGCACCCGGAGCAGGCCGGCGTGCTGGCGGGCCTTTGGGGAAGTTTCTGGCTGGTTTCGTTGGCGGCTCTGCTGTCGGTCCCTGTCGGAGTGGGGGCCGCCCTGTTTCTCGAGGAGTACGGCAAGAAGGGCTGGCTCCGCACGCTGATTGAGATCAATCTCTCGAACCTGGCCGGTGTTCCCTCGATCGTTTACGGCATCCTGGGGATGGCCGTCTTCGTGAAGATGTTCGGCGTCTTCCAGAACCATCCCAAAGTCCTGGAGGTCTGGCTCCCCTTTACGAGGCTGGCAATCCCGCTCCCCTTCGGCCGCACGGTCCTATCGGGCGCGTTAACGCTGGCCCTGTTGATCCTGCCGATCGTGATCGTCGCCTCGCGCGAGGCGCTGCGGGCCGTCCCGCCGTCGCTCCGCCATGCCTCGTACGCCTTGGGGGCGACGCACTGGCAGACGGTTCGGCACCAGGTCCTTCCGGCGGCGATTCCCGGCATCGTCACGGGGGTCATCCTCGCGGTCTCCCGAGCGATTGGAGAAACGGCTCCGCTGTTGATGGTGGGGGCCGCGGTCTTTGTCGCGACGACTCCCGGTGGGATCGAGTCGCCCGCCGACGTCGTCCGCCGCCCGGCCGGATTGCTCGAGGCCCCATTCGACCCGTTCACCGCCCTGCCGATCCAGATTTTCAATTGGGTTTCACGGCCCGAGCCGGCCTATCGGCACGTGGCGGCCGCTGCCATTCTCGTGTTGTTGGCCTTGCTGCAGGTCTTTAACGTGGCGGCCAGCGTGGCCCGCGCCCGCATGGGAAAGCGGCCACGCTGGTAGAGAGAAACCGATCCACTTATGCTGAACGCTCTTTCCGCGATCGTCCGGGACCGAATGGAGGCGAAATCGCTGGCCCAGGCGGATCACAACCCCTGCAGAGAGCCCAAGATCGAGGTCCAAAACCTCTGCTTCTTCTACGGCGGCAGCCAGGCGCTGTTACGATGTGACGGTGGCAATTCCCGAACGGGCGGTCACCGCGCTCATCGGTCCCTCGGGGTGCGGCAAAAGCACTTTCCTCCGCACGCTCAACCGCATGAACGACATTATCGAAGGGACCCGCGTCTCCGGCAGTGTGCTTTTGGAGGGGACCGATATCTATCATCCGGCGATCGATGTCGTCTCGTTGCGCAAGCGCATCGGCATGGTGTTCCAGAAGTCGACTCCGTTCCCCAAGTCGATCTTCGAGAACGTCGCTTACGGTCCGCGGGTCGCCGGCCAAAAGAACATGAAGACACTCTCCGCGCTGGTCGAGGCCTGCCTGCAGCGGGCCGCTTTGTGGAACGAGGTCAAGGACCGGCTGGCCGATTCGGCCCTGACGCTTTCCGGCGGCCAGCAGCAGCGGCTGTGCATCGCGCGGGCGCTGGCGACCAACCCGGACGTGCTGTTGATGGACGAACCGGCCTCGGCGCTCGACCCGGCTTCGACGGCGCGCGTCGAGGACCTGATTTTCGAGCTCAAGCGCAATTACACGATCGTGATCGTGACCCACAACATGCAGCAGGCGGCCCGGATCAGCGATCGGACCGCATTTTTCAACCATGGACACTTGATTGAAATCGACGCAACGCAAAAGATCTTCACCAGGCCCGGACAGAAACAGACGGAGGAGTACATCACCGGCCGGTTCGGATGATCGACAATGAGCAAGCACCTCGCGCGGGAGCTCGACGACCTTCACCACGACATCCTCTCGATGTGCGCCATGGTGGAGGAGATGGTCCACCAGGCAGTGGACGAGCTAGCCGAGCCGAACCACGACAAAGCCCGCACGATGGCGGCGAAGGACGACGAGATCGACCAGTGGGACGTGCGGATTGAAGAGGAGTGCCTGAAGATCCTGGCGATGCACCAGCCGGTCGCCACCGACCTCCGCCGCATCACGAGCGTGCTGAAGATCGCCAACGAGCTGGAGCGCGTCGCCGACTTGGCCGTGCACATCGCGGAGCGGGCCTGCGGCCTTGTGACCTGGCCGGAAGTCTATGCCCCCGCCAATCTCAAGGAGATGGCCGCCATCGCCGGGGAAATGCTGCGCAATAGCATCGACGCCTACGTCGACCTCGACAGCGGCCTGGCGCGGCGCGTCTGTTCCCGCGATGAGGTTGTCGACCGGCTGAACCGCGAGATCATCGGGGAAATCCTGACGCGGATGAAAAAAACCCCGGCCCATGTCGAGCCCCTCCTGCACCTCTTCTCAGCGTCGAGGCACGTCGAACGCGTCGCCGATCACGCGACGAACATCGCCGAGGACGTCGTCTACCTCGTCGAAGGTGAAATCATCCGGCACCGCGCCGAGCTCTAATTCACCAGTCAACTCCGCGTCGCCACGAAGAAGAGTCGCGGCATGGGGAAGAGCGTCACGTTGCCCGTCGGCGGATAGGCGGCTTTCAGGCGGATTCCGACTTCACTCAGGAAGTCGGCGGCCCTCGAGGGGTCCAGACGCGCGAGCAGCGGTCGAAGCGCCGTCCCCTTGAGCCAATCGAGGACGGGGTTCTCGCCGGAAAGTACGTGCACATAAGTCGTCTCCCAGGCGTCGACGGAAAAGCCCAAGTCGCGCAGGAGGCGGACGTACCATAACAGCGGTCTGGCCGACTCCCGGTGCAGGCCGACCCCTTTCAAAAAGGAGTACCAGCGCGGGTCGCAGGCGGCCGTCTCAATCGCGGTCTGGCTAGGCGTTTCAAAGCGGTCGGGCATTTGCACGGCCAGCGTGCCCCGCGGCGACAGCATCGCCGCCAGTCGGGTGAGGAGCGCCTCGTGATCGCCGACCCAATGCAGGGCAGCGTTGCTCACGATGAGATCGATCGGCCGATTCGCCGTCCATTCGCCAATTTCGGCTCGAACGAATTCCAGCCGGCTCGCGATGGCCAAGGGCCGCGACTCTTCGAGCATTTCCGGCGAATTATCGATGCCCAGCACAAAAGCGCCTCGGCCAGCGCTCGGCCAGACGCCGCGTCAGACTGCCCGTTCCGCAGCCGAGATCGACGATCGACTCGGGCCGCTCGGCGGCCACCTGCGCGATCAGATCGCCAAACGGCCGTGACCGCTCCCGCGAAAACTTTGCGTATTCTTCTGCATCCCACATGATTAGCGGCCAGTGGCCAGTGGTTTGTAGCTGGAATGATCTCCACTAGACACGAGCCACCGGTCGCCGGCAACTTACCCCCTTGGCAAGACTCACTTTACTTCCAGATCGATCGCCGAGAAGTGTTCGTGATCGCTTTGCGTGTTTTGCGTATCGACGCGGACGAGATAAATGCCCGGCTCGTCAATCCGAAAGTTGAACCGCGCCCCGACGCGGCACTTTGGTTTGAAGTTCATGCCCACCGTGCCTTGAGTGACGGCGGCGCTTTTCAAGTCAGGAAGCTCCTTGACGCCAAAGGCCCCCGTGCGCACGACGAAGTAGCGCACGGTGACTCCGTCGATCTGCTTGTGCGGGTAAGCGTTGGTCAGGAGGAACTCAAAGATCAGCGGATCGCCGCGCTTGACGGTCATTCGCGGCCGCCGCTTGATTCCGCCCAGCGGCGGCTCCTGGTCGGCAAACGATTCCTGCCGGCCGTCCGGCCCGCTCACTTGCAGCTTGATGACGGCGTGTTCGGCCCAGGCCGCCGGCGCCGCGATGGCGGCGAAGAAAAGAGACAAAACGATCCGCCGAACCACGATGTTCACGTGCCGCATAAAACCGTGTCCTCATCAAATCGCTGGGTGCCAAAAGATTGTCGCAGCGATCGGCCTGTCGCTGCTCTCGACGAAGACCTGGCTTCCGCAGGCACTGGCATTAAAGCGCAACAGAGCCATCGCGACGGGTGAGTTGCTCGCAAAGGAGAATGCGGATGAAGTGACCGTGCCGACAAGGGAGGAGGCTTCCGCGTCCGAGAAAACGCGGGAGCGGGTCTGCGGAACCGTTTCACCGGAGAGGCGCAGGCTGCGCAGCTCCCGGTTGACATGCCCCAGCGCGTCGATTCGGGCGATCGGTTCCTGGCCGAGATAGCAGCCCTTGGTGAACGAAATGGCCGTTTTCGTGCGTCCGACTTCCTGCGCGAGGTTGTCGTCGCTGATGTCGACGCCGAAGAGCGGCAACCCCGCCTCGATCCGCAATGCGGTCCAGACCGCCGAGCCGGCAGGACGGACGCCCGCTTCACGCAGGCGCTCCCGGCAGTCGGCGAGACAATCGCGCCGCATGCAGAGCGCGTAACCGCGGTGCAGCCCGATGTCGAATCGCCGGACACGCACGGGAGTGCCGGACCATTCGCGGACGATGTGATTGAGATTGCCCAGCGCGGCAACGTCGATGCCGAGGCGGGCCAGTCGGTCGGCGGCTTCAGGGCCGGTGACGAGCAGTTCACCCCAGTCGGCCGTGCGATCGGCAATCGTCACGTCCTCGTTGATCACGTAGCGCTCCAAATGGGGGACCAGCCGCTCCGCCGATCCAGGGTCAGCGTCGAGCCAAAGGGATGAGTCGGCGACGTCGACCCAAACGTGGCCGACAACTCTCCCCTTGACGTTTGCCACGAACGCCTCGCAGCCCTGCCCGGCACAAAGGCGTTTGACGTCATTCGTGCAGAAGCTGTGGAGGAACCGCACGCGGTCCGCGCCCGCCAGCTCGACGAGCGTGCGGTCGCTGAAGTCGAAAAGGGCCGCCGCAGTCGTCGCCGCGGCATATTCCTCTCTCGCCGATCCAAGGTGCAAAGGAGCGCCGCCGCTCGCTTCCCCAGACGGAAGCGCAGCCCCCGAGCGAACCTCTGTCTGCGCAGCCCCACCTCTGTGCTCCCCGACGGACTTCTCGGATTGACCACGGTTTTCTCGCCGCAAAACGGCGCGATGGCCGCGACTTCAGTATCTCGACCGAAGAGTGTCGTGCCAAGTCTCGCTTCTGATCGACGGCCACACGAGTTCGCGGCTTCCCGTTCCGGGTGGGCTTCCCTAAGATGCTTGTGGCTCGCGGTCGATGCCGGCCGCCGGCCACGAACCGCCAACCACTGCCCACGAGACTGCTCCGCATGGCAATCCTTGAAGCCTCCGTCTCAATCCGCTGTCCTGTTGAGCGCGTGTTCGACTTTCTTACGTCGACCGAAAACTTTGCAAAGATCGTTCCCCCCGACTTGCAGCTTCGGCTTGTGCAATCTCCTGGGCGGTTGGCGCTCGGCAGCCGATTTCGAAGTGCAGATCCTGGGCTTTGGCGTCCCACAGAATGTGATCTACGAAATCACGGAGTTCGTCACGCCACACCGTTTCCAGGAATCGCAGGTCAAAGGGCCGCTCGGCCGCTACGTTCATGAACATGCCTTGGCGGCGCAAGAGGATGGGACCGTCCGCGTGACGGATCGCATCGATTTCGAGCCGCCGGGCGGACTACTGGGTTTCCTGTTGACGGAGCAGCGGCTGCGAACGTCGCTCGAGCAGGGGCTGACGCACCGGCATCGTGAGCTGAAAAGACTCCTGGAAGACTCATGAGCGGACCAGCGCAAAGCAGCGCGCCGACAATCCTGGCTCTGCTAGGTTTGCTCGCGATTGCGGCCGGTTTTCTGGGGCTGACCGCGCTCGTTTTGCCGCAAGCCTTCGGCCTTTTGGCCGTGTTGCTCGGCTTCTTCGCCTTCGGTGCGATTCATTACCTGTTGTGGGGCTGGTGGCTGCGTCCCCTTCCGATCAAGGACGAAACCGATCCCGAGCGCGTTCCGACTCAAAATGACGAGTGACGAAGCACGAACTGCGAATAACACGGGTAGCACGAATGGTCGCATGACCGAAGCGAGAGGCCGTCTGCCTCCGCAACTCATTCATTCTGTTTCGTGCTTCGGACTTCCTTCGTCGTTCGAGCCTCTTTTTGGGGCGGGGGGCGATTGTTCGAGTCCGCTGGCCGGCTGCAGGCCAGCCGCAAGGGTGGGCAGGAGGTTCTCGCGCCTTTGAGGATAGAGATTGGATAAGATTTTTACCACGAAGGCGCCCAGCCATGAAGGAGACGCCACGATCCGTCTTTTGATGCCCTTCCAGGTGCTTAACCTTCCTTCCCCGCTTGCTTTTCGCCCCTTGGGCCGCCCGAGGGGTCGGTGAAGGAAATGTAATCAGAGGTGACGCGCTTCGCGCAACTTTCACAGACCGAGTGGATTATCGAAAAAGCTGAAGAGGGAAATCGCCCCGGACGGACCCCACCCGGCTCCGGCGGCTGCCTTCTTATTGACGGCCCAAGACTTCCATCGTAAAGTACGCCCCTCTCCTCAATCACGCCTCGCCAATCACCTCGATCGATCGCCAACCGTCCGGGCAGCAACAAGCCTGTTGCCTTTTACCGCGAATGCCTTGGCGGCCTTTCCGTATTTCAGGGATGGCCAACCTATGCTCGCATCCATTTCGCGCGAGTCGAAGCCGAAGCCGCGCGGCTTCCGGCCGCCCAGCCGTTTCGACAGCTTCGCTGAACGCCGCTCCTGGCGCTTGCCACTCATCGGCGTAATGCTGCTCAGCGTGCTTTGCGCGCTCGGAGGCACTCTCCGCGCCGATGACGACGACGACGAGGACGACGTGGCGGCTCCGCCTCGCCATGTCTCGGCGCAAAAAGACTCTGACAATTCCCCCTTGTCCTCGGCTGCATCCAAACCGTCCACAGGACAGACGGACGACGGGTTCGGCGTCGATTTCACCGGCGGCATCAGCTACGGGCAAGGGACCGTGCAGGATCGATCGATTTTGCCGATCGAGATGTTCCCCTACTTCATGTCGGGCAATTCGCTGTACTTCAGCGACTTGCGGTTCTATCCCACGATCGACGGAACGTTCGGCGGCAGCCTCGGAAGCGGCTATCGGTACTATGCGCCCCGCATCGACCGCGTCTTCGGAGCGAGCCTCTGGTATGACGGTGACGGGACCCGCGATCAGTACTTCCAGCAATTGGGCCTCAGCCTGGAGACCTACGGGACGTGGCTGGATTTCCGCACGAACTTCTACCTTCCGGTCGGACAAACGACGCAGCAATCGTCGGCGGACCTGGTTACCGGTTCGCCCCGCTTCGTCGGCGAAAGTCTCGTTTACGACCAGCTCAACACGTACCTGGCAGCGATGCGGGGTCTCGACATGGAGGTCGGCTGCCTGCTTCCGGGGAGTTTCGCCAAAGAGCATGGCATCCGCGCCTACGGCGGGTGGTATTACTATGGCGACGACTTGGGTGACCACATCCTGGGAGTATCGGCTCGCCTCCAGGCCAACATCGCTTCGGGGCTCGATGCGTCGATCCAGGTGACGAACGACAACTACTTCGACACGCGGGCTTTCTTGGGAGTCTCTTGGACGTTCGGTCCGCTGCATCGGTCGAATCTGTCGCAGGACAATGCCAAGGGACGCATAGGCGAGGCGGTGGTGCGAAACTACACGGTCCTCGCCACGCCGCAGAGCCAACTCCAGAGCGGACTTGTCGCCGTCGATCCGGCCACGGGCCAGCCGTATGTCATCGCGCATGTCGACAGTTCGGCTGCCCCGGGAGGAAACGGCAGCGTGAACAGTCCCTTTCAGACGATTGCGGCGGCCTCAACCACGGCAGTCGGCGCGAATATCGTTTTCGTCGACGCCGGCAGCGTTTTCCACGGGGCGGCCGCGTCTGTCGTGATGAACAACGGCGAGATGCTGCTGGGCGATGGGACCGGCGTGCAGAACTTCATCAGAGTGCCGGGGCTGAACTCGATTCTGTTGCCCCACGGTCCGACCACCGGCAGCCTGCCGGTCCTCAATTCGGCGAACGGAACGGCGGTCACGCTGGCCAACAACTCCGAGATTTCCGGGTTCACGATTACCAATTCCAGCGGGGCCGGAATCGTCGCCAATGGTGTCGGCAACGTGCTCATTCGCAACGTTCAAGTCAACCAGGCGGGGTCCGACGGAGTCCAGATCGTCAACAGCACGGGAAACACCTATTTCGATAACGTTACGATTACGAATTCGGCCGGAAACGGCCTCTTGGTCAACGGCGGGACCGCCTACTTGCAGTACATCGGCCAGATCTCGGGAAGCCAGGGAAACGACCTGTTGATCGAGAACACGGGCATCGGCGGCATGATCGACATGACGAAGGCACTATTCCCCGGCAGCGGCAGCCAGGGAATCCTGCTGCAGAACGTCTCCGGCCAAGTGAACTTCAACAACCTGCTCGTGGCCGATACGGCGGGGCCGGGACTCTCGATCCAGGGAGGGTCCGGCGACTTCCAGTTTGCCGGCACGACGGTCATCTCCGGAGCCGGCGCCACGTCGGTGTTGATCCAGGGGGTCGCGCCGACCGCCGCCGTCGTAAACGCCAACGGAAATGTTGAGGCCGTCCAGAACACGACGGTCACGTTCAACAACCTGTCGATCGCAAACCGGCACGACGCGGGCCTGGTCATTGACAATGTCACTGCGCCGGTCGTCGTCAACGGCACCACCACCGTCACCAACGAGGGGGGGACGAGCCCCTCGGCGATCAACATCGAGAATTCGACCGGGAATGTCACGTTCGGCGGGACCGTCAATGTCGTCAGCAGCACCATCAATCCCGGCGTCACCTTGACGAACAACACCGGGACGACAACGTTCAGCAACCTCAACATCTCGTCCGTCAACGGCACTGCACTCTACGCCAACAACGGCGGCACGCTGGTCGTCAACAGCAATCAGACGGTCGGTGCGGGAGGCACCATCCAAGCCAACAACGGTACGGCCGTCGACATCGAGGGCACGACGATGAACGTCAACCTGTACAGCGTCTCCAGCACCGGCGGCTCCGTGGGCCTGAAACTCGTAAGTTCCCCCGGCTCGTTCGCCGTCTTCGGCAGCAGCGACGAGACGGCGGGCTCCGGCGGCGTGATCGAGGGCGCCAACACCGGCATCTTGCTGCAGAACGTCGGAAACGTCGGATTGGTTTCGATGATTTTGAACGGCAACGGCGTCGGCATCCAGTCGCAGAACACCAACTACTTGGCGGTCACCAACTTCCTGATCGAGAATTCCTCGACGTACGGCATCGATTCGCTCGACACCAAGACCCTCATGGTCACCAATTCGACCTTCTCCTCCAACGGGGCCAACAATATCCGGGCGCAGGTCGACACGGTCAACTCGTACGCCTATAGCATCATTGCCAGCACCCTGACGTCGGCCAGCGGCGACAACGTGCTCGTCCAAACGCTGGGGGGCGGCGAAGGGGCGACAGTCAACGTCATTGCTGAGGGCAACAATTTCCGGAACACGTTGGCTGGAACCAACGGGATCAACATGAACTGGAACGGAAACCTGTCGGCGACGATCAGTCAAAACGCGTTCCTGGTCACCGGCGGCACGAACACGGGCGTCCTCGTCAACAACGGCGCGACGACCGGCCTTACGACGGTGGCCTACACCAACAATGTCTTCACCAGCGAAGGGGGCACCGACACGGCCCTGCACGTCATCACTGTCGGGGCGGCCCAGTTGAACGTCGCCTCGAACGAAGTCCAATTCGGCGCGACCGACGGAACGGGGTTCCGATTCTCAGTCGGACCGTCGTCCTCGGTCAATGTGACCGGCAACTCCATCATCGACACCACCGACGGCGCGACGGGCATCCTGTTCGATTCAATTACGGCTCCCAGCACGGCCACCATCTCAGGCAATACGATCCAATTGTCCAACAATGGGTCTCTGCTGACTCAGGGAATCGTATTCTCGAGCGTGACCGACCAGACCAACGCGAATGTCACCTACCAGGTCAATTTGTCCGGTACTCAGAACAACACGGTCCAAGGGGCCGACACGCCCTTCTATGTTCCCGCCGGGACCACTGCCGGCCAGATTTCTGTCAATGGCACACTCATGCCGTAGCTGGAAAGCGTCGTGGAGCCAAGAGCTGCGGCATGGCTCAATCCTGTGGGCGAGCCGCCTGTCGAGAGTCGAAGATTCAGACCGTCACCGGGACGAGTGAGCAGCTTTTCGCGTGGAAACTGAACGCCGTGCGGCCCGATCGTCGCGATCAAGGCAGCGTGACGCGGCCGCCGGAAGAGACGACCGTCTGACCGGTCATGAAACTCGACCGTTCACTCAACAGAAAACAGGCCAGCTCGGCGATTTCTTCGGGCCGCCCGAGACGCCCCAGCGGAGTCTCCGATTTGATCCGGCCGATCTGCTCGTCGCTGAGGACGTGGGCCATTTCCGTTTCGATCAAGCCCGGTGCGATGCAATTGACGCGGACGCCGTGCGATGCGAAGGCGTCGGAGCAACACCGCGCCAGCGCGATCACGCCCGCCTTGGCCGCCGAGTAATGGATCTGCATCGCCCGCGGCCTGAGGGCGGCGACGGAAGAGAACAGAACGATCCGGCCGAAGCCGCGACTGATCATCTCGTCCTTGACCGAGAAAACGACGCGGAACGCGCCGTTCAGGTTCGCGTCGATCGTTTCGAACCACCGCTCGAACGATAGCTCCGAATGGTGGGAGATATCGCTGATCGCACCGCAATGGCACAGAAGCTCAATCGGCCCGAGTTCCCGCCGCGTTGCTTCCACCAGCGAATCAATCTGAGCCTGCCGGCTGACGTCGCAGGCTCCGGCCAGCGATTTTCGTCCCAGGGCGCGAATCTCGGCGACGACCTCCTCGGCGGCATCTTTCCGCGTCCCGTAGCCGATGGCAACGTCCGCCCCGCCACGGGCCAGTTTCAGGGCGGTCGCCCGCCCGATCCCGCGCGATCCCCCGGTGACCAACGCCACACGATTCTCGAATTCCGCGGACATCGTCGCTCGGTCCTTGTTCGTTGTTTCAGGCACCGCGTTTCGGCTTCAGGTCACGATGATATGATGACGCGAAGCGGAGCTTCGCGGAAGCGTCCCAAGAGAGCTTGGTTACGAGGCGAAGGAGTGATCGGCCGCTGATGGTCGGCGGCGTGGCACAGCACCGGTGTTCTCGGTTATCCTTGAGATCCTGATCGATCCCGCCACTCAACGCGCATGAGGAACCAACCATGTCCGATCTCGCTCTCAGCAAGCTCTCCCGCCGCGACGTTTTGAAGCTGCGCGGCGGCCGGGGCCGCCGCGGCAACCCCCGGGCCTGCGCAGCGCGCTCGGCCGCCAACGACGCGGCCGATCCTTACGCCGGACTAAAGATGGGCATGCAGAGCTATTCGCTGCGCACCTACGACTTCCCGACCGCACTCAAACACACCAATGAACTGGGGCTGAAATACTGGGAATCGTCCCCCAAGCATATTCCCCTCTCGACAACGCCGAAGAACGTCGCCGAGCACAAGGCTCTTTTGGACGCGGCGGGAATCCGGCTCATGGCCTATGGCGTCGTTCGATTTCGACGCCAACGAATCCGAAGCCCGCAAGAAGTTCGATTTCGCCAAGGCGATGGGGCTCATCGCTTTCAGCGCCAATCCACGGAAGGACAAAAGCACGTTCGACCTGCTCGACAAGCTGGTGGCCGAGTACGACGTCGCCATCGCCATCCACAACCACGGCCCGGACGCCCGCTACAGCAAAATCAGCGACGTGGCCGACGTCGTGAAGGGCCGTCACCCGAAGATCGGGGCCTGCGTCGATACGGGACACTACCTTCGCAGCGACGAGGACCCGGTCGAGGCGTTGGAACGGTTCAAGGACCGCCTCTATGGCGTGCATCTCAAAGACGTGCGGACGATCAGGTCCGGCGGCCGACGCGCAGAAGATCTTCACCATCGTCGGCCAGGGGGATCTCGACGTCGTTAAGTGCCTCCGCGTCTTGAAGCGGCTCAATTACCAGGGATGCCTGTCGCTCGAATACGAAGAGAACGAAAAGAATCCCCTCTCCGACATCGCGGTCAGCCTGCAGGCCATACGCGACGCCGCCGGCCAAGCTCGGATAAGAAAGTCTTCCCCAAACTGGCGAAGCCCGCGTCAGCGGCGTCGGTTGCCCAAAACATGTGCGGCGATCTCTGGCAAGGTCGCGCCTGGCAAGTCCCTCTGGACGGATTCTACGGAGCGTTCCGCAGTGCGCGATCCGCGGCTCGACCGCGATTCGCCGGCACGGCCGGAGCCGTGCGATGTCCAAAAACTTCAGTCAGCAGACGAGGTTGCGCCGCAGGATGCCTTGACCTGTTGCACCGGCTCTGCTTGACGCTCCAAGTCGCCCCTTCTCGTCCCACAATTTTCGCCCCAATTCATTCTGCCGATTGGTATTACCTTTGCTGCGCCGGCCCTGCCTCCTATCTCACGCAATCCACACTCATTCTTCGAAAGGGTCAAGCCAATGGCGGACCGGACTCCCAATTCCGGGCAGGCGAATCAAGAGGAGCACGGTTGCGCAGGAGCGAAGCGGGACCAGGCAACGCCCTTTCAGGAAGGCCGCCGGACCTTTTTGCGAGATGCCCTGGTCGCCGGCGGCACATTGGCTTCCCTGGGAACCGTCGCGCCGGCCGTGGCCCAGGCGGCCAGCCAAGCCAACGGAATGACGTCGCCCAAGTACCATTACGTTCCCGTTTCGGCCGACACGGTTCATTGGGGCTATTTCAGCAAGTCGCTCAAGCCGATCGTCGAGGTCGACTCGGGTGACTTACGTCACGATCGAGACCTTAACCCATCATGCGGCCGACGACTGGGATCGCATGATCAAGGGCGACCCTGGTGCCGAGAGCGTCTATCACTGGGACAAGAAGCAGAAAAGGCGTCAATCGCCGCGGGGCCGGACCGATCAAGCCGACCCTGTTCGGCCGGGGTGCCGGAGAGGGATTGGGCGTCCACATCTGCACCGGTCCCGTCTTCGTTCGCGGCGCCGAGCCGGGCGACATCCTGGAAGTGCGCATCCTGGACACCAAGCCGCGGCCGTCGGCCAACCCGAAGCATGCCGGGAAGCACGTTCGGCAGCAACGCGGCCGCGTGGTGGGGCTTCCAGTACAAGGACCTGCTGACCGAGCCCAAGCCGCGCGAGGTCATCACCATCTACGAGATCGACTCGTTGAGCGAAAAGAACTGGGCGACGGCCGTCTATAACTTCCGCTGGATGCCCGCAGACCGACCCGTTCGGCGTGGTGCACAAGATCATCGACTATCCGGGCGTGCCCGTGAACCACGCGACGGTCGAGGAAAACCACGGCATTTTGAAGAACGTGCGAATTCCCCTCCGGCCGCATTTCGGCGCCATGGGCCCGTGCCCGAGCGAGGCCGACATCGTCGATACGATCCCGCCCGCGTATTTCGGCGGCAATATCGACAACTGGCGGATCGGCAAGGGGGCCACGATGTACTATCCGATCGCCGTCACCGGGGCTCTCTTCTCCGTCGGCGACCCCCACGCCTCGCAGGGCGATTCCGAACTGTGCGGCACCGCCATCGAGTCCTCGATGACCGGCACCTTCCAGTTGATCGTCCGCAAGAAGGATTCATTGGCGGGGACCGCACTGGAGGGGTTGGAGTCTCCCCTGCTGGAAACGCAGAATGAATGGTTCCTGCACGGTTTCAGCTATGCCAACTACCTCCAGGAACTTGGCAAGAAGGCGCAGAGCGAAATCTACAAAAAATCGTCGATCGACCTGGCCATGCGAGATGCTTTCCGGAAGATGCGTCGCTTCCTGATGACGACCCGCAAGCTAACGGAGGACGAGGCGATCTCGCTGATGTCGATCGCGGTCGATTTCGGCGTGACCCAGGTGGTCGATGGCAACTGGGGCGTCCACGCGATCATCAAAAAAAACATTTTCGACGCCGAACCAGGATGATTCGTGGTCTCGTGACCAAGTTCCCGCGTGGGAGCAAGCCCGAGGAAGCCGCATACCGGTCGCAAAGCGTCGAGGACGCCCTCAACCCCGCGGCTTTGTGTCGGGGAATAGGCTGCTGACGCTCGTGCGGTCGTGGATCGAGCGGATCGACTTGGCGAAGAGGTTGGCGACCGAAATCACCGAGACGTTCGGCGGCAGCGGATCCTGCACGGTCTCGATCGTGTCCGTGATGAACATCCGCTTGATGGGGCTGGCCGCGATCCGCGGTGCGGCCCCTTTGGACAGGACGCCATGCGTGACAGCCGCGTAAATGTCGTGCGCGCCGCGACGTTTTAGCAGCTCGGCCATGCTGATCAGCGAGTTGCCGGTGATGGTGAAATCGTCGACCATCAGCACGTTTTTCCCCTTCACTTCGCCGATGACTTCCAGCACTTCGGCCCGCTCGCTGTGGTCAGTTCGCTGCTTATTGCCGATCACCACGGGGATGCCCAAAAGCTGCGCGTAGGCGGAGGCGTCCTTGGCAAAACCGATGTCCGGGCTGCAGGCGACCAGGTTCGGAATCTCCAGTTTCTTGACGTGCGCCGAGATCACGTAGCGCCCGTAAAGATGGTCGACGGGGATACCGAAAAAGCCCTGGATCTGCGGGCTGTGCAGATCCATGGTGAGCACCCGGTCGGCACCGGCCGCTTCGATGGCGTCCGCGCAGACGCGAGCGCGGATCGACACCCGCGGCTCGTCTTTTTTGTCCCCCTTGGCATAACTGAAGAACGGGATGACGGCCGTCACCTGCTGGGCGCTGGCCCGCTTGAGCGCGTCGATCCAGAACAGGAGCTCGACAAAATTGTCGTTGACCGGCCAATGGACCCCCTGAATGATGAACGTGTCGCGGCCGCGCACGTTCTCCTGGATTTGGACGAAGACGTTTCCTTCGCTGAAGACGTGCGGCATGGCACGGCGACAGCCGCACCCCCAGCTCGTGGGCGATGGCCTGCGACAAGCGAGGGTTGCCCGATCCGGCCAGCACGGCCAGATCTCCCTGCGGAGCCTGAAAAGGCTGCGGGCGCGGGCCTGTCATTGCCAGCTGCGAATTCGGTATGCGGCTCATGAGAGGAGGCCTGGGGGAAGCAGCGATCAGATTGCATGATAACGGGAACAGGTGGCGACGCAAAAGCCTTAAATCCGCGCCTGCGCGATGGGGCGGCCGGCGAAACGTCGGACGAGCTCGCGCCAGCCCATTACGGGATTCACGGAAAATGCTGGGTTCGGCAGAAGCCGGGAAAGGTAGGCGGGCGGCCACAAAAGCCGGACTTCTCACACTTTACGAATCTCCGTGCGAATCGCGCAATCGGCCGTGTGGCAACCGGCAGTTCACGTGGAAGCTGCGTGACGATCGCGAAGAACAACCGGTGCGTGGTACTCTGCACTCATGTGTGACACCCTGGTCGTGGTCGGTGCGGAATCGGTCCTGTTCGCCAAGAACTCCGACCGCGACCCAAACGAAGCCCAGGGTGTGGAATGGCATCCGCGGCGCCAGCACCCCGAGGGAGCACCGGTTGGATGCACGTGGATCGAAATTCCGCAAGTCCGCGAAACCCATGCTGTCCTTTTGAGCCGTCCCTTCTGGATGTGGGGGGCCGAGATGGGGGCCAACGAGCATGGCCTCGTCATCGGCAATGAGGCGGTCTTCATGCGCCAGCCGTATGCGAAAATCGGCCTTACCGGCATGGACATCCTCCGTTTGGCCCTGGAACGCGCAGCGGATGCCGAGTCGGCAGTCCGAGTGATGGTCGGCCTTTTGGAAACGCACGGCCAAGGGGGTGGCTGCGGTCACGAAAATCGCCGATTTACATACCACAACAGCTTTCTGATTGCCGACCCGGTGCGTGCCGTCGTGATGGAGACGGCGGGTCGCGCCTGGGCGACCGAGGAAGTGCGAGGCGGCCGCAGCATTTCCAATGCACTAACGATCCCTGGCTTCGCCGAAAAGCATTCAGATCGAATCCGGACATGGGCGTCGGGTGGCCGGCATCGCGGTTCTCGAACGAAATGCTTGGCGCAATCGGCCCGCACGCCGCGCGAGATGGCCTCGATCCTTCGCGACCACGGCGCGGGGCACACCGAGCCGAACTACTCGACCATCAATGGGGCTCTCAATGCGCCCTGTGCTCATGCCGGCGGAGGACTTCTCGTTGCTTCCCAGACGGTGGGGAGTTGGATCGCGGAGCTTTCGCCGCACTCGATTCGGCACTGGGTCACAGGGACCGCTGCCCCCTGCTGCGGACTGTTCAAGCCGGTGCGTGTCGATCAACCGCTCGACATCGGCCCGCCGCCGACCGATCGCGCCGACGATCGCTCGTTGTGGTGGAACGGTGAACGGCTGCACCGGCGGATCATCCGCAACCCGGCTGGGTTCTGGCCGCAATTGAACGCCGAGCGCGAACCGCTGGAAAGAGCCTGGTTCGAGACTCCTGTCGAGCCAGCCGAGGCGTTTCGTCAGGCGGCCGCGTTCACGGACCGTTGGATTGAAGCGGCGAGGATCGCTCTATCGGAGAATGAACTCGCCGATATGCGCCCGGCCTCCGTCCGCCGCTACTGGCAAAAACGCGACCGTCGGGCGGGCTTGAGCCTTGTTGACGAGGGCGTGCGCTCCTGATTCACCATTCCGTTTCCGGCAATGGTTCCCGTTCCGATGCAGCCGGGGCGGCATTGACTCCGTTCGGACCGGGTCAGGGCTAGGGGTCAGTGGCTAGGAGAAGAGCGAGGTAAGGTTTCGCTCGCCGTCGGATCGGCTTGCCCCTGACCACTCCATTGACTGCGCCGCTTGACGCTTGACAGGAAGCGACCTGCCAAATACTCTTATTAACAGAGTAATCTTATTATATGATGTATTTCTTTTCTCGGAGTGTCGCCATGAGCCAGGCCGACCTGCAGCGAATCGAACACGACCTCGCCACAATCCGCAGCGCCGTCGGAACCGAACTGACAATTACGGGCGATCATCTCCGCGAAATGATCGTGGTCGGCGTGTTCGGCGCGTACCTGGTCATCGCGGCATTGGCGGGTTGGACAAGTCCGATCGAGCGGCTGCTCGCGATCGCCCCGTTCATGGCGTTTGCGATCTGGTCCCAGCGGCGGATGTGGAAGCGGTTCCGGGACCAACGGGCGGAGTTTCCCCGCAGGTGGCGGTGGCACCGCGCCGAAGCCGTCATTTCGGTTGTCGCGACGATTGCAGCCCTGGGATTCCTGTTGTTCATGCGCCGCTTCGTTCTGTCTCAATCTGCCGACGCACGGAAGTTTGTGTGGACGACGTTGGCCTTTTTCTTCGGGCTGGCGATGCTGATTCTGGCCACCGTCGATCGCGACCGCCGCTGGGCGCTTCCCTTCGGAGCCGCGCTGATCGCTATTGGGTTAGCGGGCCCCTTCTGCAGGACGGGCGCCCAAGGCGAGGTGGTCATTGGATTGGGGACCATGCTCGGTGCGTCGATTTCAGCCATTTTGCTGCGGCGTCATCTGCGGCAGGTTCCGTGATCTCATGAATCCGATCGATTTCAATGGCCTCGACACGGCCGTGCACGGCCCGATTCGGCTCGGCGCGTTGACCATCCTTCAAGTCGACGGGAGGACCGATTTCACGACGCTCAAGAGCCGGCTTCAGGTCACCGACGGTGCTCTCGGGCAGCATCTACTCAAATTGGAGGAGTCGGGTTACGTCACGTGCAAGAAATCCTTCGTCGGCCGCCGGCCGAAGTCGACGTACGCCATCACGGCCGCCGGCCGAAAGGCGCTGGCCCGCTATCTCGATTCGATGCAGGCCGTAATCGATGCGGTTCGCCGCCCGTAGACGCTTTTTCACACGGGGTGCTTGAAAAGAGAGAACGTCCTCGGCACGATAATGCTCGTGTTTTGCGTGGGATGAGGCGAATACGAAGAATTTGTGGGATACGACCTTAACGGCCGTAACAGATTGCCTGAATCAGCCGCCGGCACAGGTCCGATATTCGGTTTCATCCCACCCGGGATTGGGCCTAAATCTCACGATTTGAACGAGGATGGTGGAGAGATGAAATCTTACCGCAATCGCCTTCTTGGAAAATCGACTCCATTTTTCCTCAGCCTCTCGCTCGTGAGCTGGGCCGCTGCGCCGGTTTCGGCTGACCCCCCGGTGCCGGGGACCGGGACTGCGCGTTGCTTATGACGACATGGAAGACGCTTCGTGGAGCTACGAGCTGAATCTTCCCAAGGCGAGCAGCAATCTCGACAATCAGGAGCGCCAGCCGGGGGGTGCGTCCAGCAACGGCAAGTGGTACGAAAGCTCTCTTCGCGGCCAGCCCGACATCGTCAAGCGTGTCCCCACTCCTCCTGGAGGAGTCCCGGGCAGCCGGGGATCGATGTTGATGAGGACGCTGTATTCCGGGATGCCCTCTTACCGGACGAACAAGTTTCAGCAGGATGACCTTGTCTTTAATGCCAGCATGACGACGGGGGGCTACATCTCGCCGTCGCGCACGCCGAACGTGGTCGTGCGCGTCTATTTGCCCCCCTTCGAGCAGTGGGAAAGACGAACCGGAACATCGTTCGGCGTCCGGGCCGACGTGATCGGAACGTTCCACAAAAATGGCGGCAACCGCGGCTGGTTCCGCCGCTCGCCGACCACGAGCGTAGAGCCTTTCTGGCCGGGAATGTTTTTGCAATTCAACAGCAAGAGCGACGGCCAGAACCAGCAAGATTCGGCCACGATTCTCGTCCGGGCCAACGAATACGGACAGGACATCCCCGCCAGGCAGATCACCCAGACCGGTTGGTGGACCTTCGGCATGACCTTTACGCCGGACGGCATGGTTCACTATTACGCGAAGCCCGGCGTCGGCAAGCTGACGGCCGCGGACCGGCTGGCCTCGACGATTCCCTACGGGACGCGCGTTGAGAACTTCAACACGATCTTCTTCAACATCGTGAATATGGACGACGGACGGACTTGGTCCACGGAGTGGATCGTCGACGATCCGGAGATCTACGTCCGGTATTGATCCGCGGTGTCGCACCGATCCAAGCAGACGGCTTCGCCGTCGGAACCGACCGCGAGCGGTCACCTTGGGAGAGGTGGGTCGTCGGCAAATGTTAGCCAATTCTTCATCCCGCGATGGCATCCCGCGCTGCGCCGATAGAATCGGGTGCAGTCCGCGCCGCTTTGTCGCTTGACCCGGGATGATGAATTTATGAAGTCGCCCACCGTCTTGTGTGTGCATGGACGTTTCGTCAATTCGTCTCGCCCGAACAGCCGCGGGTTCGAGCGCTTCTGTTCCGCGATGGCCGCATGGATCATCGTCTGTCTCGCTGCGAGTGTTCCTGTCGTCCGCGCGTCTGCGCCGACGAGCGTCGAGGAACTGCGGATCAATCAACTGCAGTTTCTCGGAACCCACAACAGCTATCACATCCGGGCCAAACCCAGTCGCAACTTTCCGTCTTTGAATTACAGCCACGCGCCGCTCGACGTGCAGTTGGACCGGGGCGTTCGCAGCGTGGAGCTGGACCTGCACGATCGGGACGGCACGTTCGAAGTCTTCCATGTCGTCAAAATTGACGAGGGGACGACGTGCCGCCGGTTGAGCGATGCGCTGGAGACGGTCCGCAAGTGGTCGGATGCGCATCCGCGGCATCTCCCGATTTCCTTTTTGTTCGAGCTGAAGAAAGACGGCGTGGGTCTCGACCCCAGCATTCGCCCGTTCGACGCCCCCTCGCTCGACCGCTTGGACGAGCTTTTGCGATCGGTCTTTCCCACCGCGCGGTGCATCACGCCGGACGACATCCGCGGAACCGCCGCGACTCTGCGCGAAGCCGTCGAGAAGACCGGCTGGCCGACGTTGGCCGCCAGCCGCGGCAAGGTCTTCTTCATCCTGCACGATAACGGCAAGCTGCGCGACTTCTACACGCAGCGGCACCCGTCGCTGCGCGGCCGCGCGATGTTCGTCCGCTCGGATGAGACGCGCGACGACGGCGCCGTGTTGGTGCTCGACGACCCCCGCAACGCGGCGATTCCGCGGCTGGTGAGCGCCGGCTATTTCATCCGCACCCGTGCGGACGCCGATCTGCATACCGACCGGCCCGGCAAACCCTCGCGTCGCGAAGCCGCGCTGGACAGCGGCGCGCAAATCGTGAGCACCGACTTCCCGGCCGGTGAGCCACAGTCCCGCACCGGCTACATCGTTGAATTCGCCAAATCCGCCCGAGCGCGCGTCAATCCCGTTAACGGGCCCGAGGCGTTGCGCGGGCAAACGTTGGCCCAATGAGCGGCCGATGATGGACCCCGGCACATTGCTTCTCGGAATGCGCGCGAAGGTGGAACAACACGCTGCCCGGACAGAATGCACGACTGCCGTGCTTCGCTGCACGCTTCCCCCAGGTGGCATTGAAGAACAGCTCCCGTCCGCGGCCGGCACGACGCGTCACTGCAGCGCATAAGTGCTTGTAATAACAAGGCTTATAGTTTTGTGGCATCGTACGAAGGAAGGCGAGACTTCGGCCGGCACCAGAATTGCGTTTCCTTGCCTCGCAATGTGTCCCATGGTTTAACTGTCTAGACTCTCATCGAGACCGCGGGCGGTATGGTCGCGCTTGCCAAGTGCCCCGTCGATCGATTGAGCCGGGATCTGGGAACACCTTCCGGCCACGAAGCGGCGCGAATCGCGCCGTTCACGTTCTCGATGCCACCGACGCGCGGGGGCTGCCGCACGGCCTGCGTTATTGCGTCCGGTTCGGCACTGCGCCTCTGAGGACGGCCGGGTCGTGGGTCCACTGCAAACACCGGATGAACACGCGGAGCGCGCGCTCCGGCCTTGTCCGCCATTTGTCACTCCGATAACTACGGGGGGAAGTGTATCTTGAAACAGCCTGAACCGGGGCGACTGCCGATTCCGTGGGCAGCGACAGCAGAAGGGCCGCAAGGGTGAAAGTGGTCGGGAGGGAACTCATCGTGAACCGGGTATTCTTTCAAAAAGGGAAACGTGGTGCTATGAGGAAATTGATGGGCTGGGGGGCTTTGTTCGGCTTGGCGGTGTTCTTGGCTGGATGTGGCCGCGACGAAGGGACGACGACTTCCAAGAGCTCGTCCAATCCGCCAGACGGCAAAAGCGCTGCGACGAAGGGCAAAGAGACGGCAGTTGCCATGACGACGGCCGCCAAAGAGGAGTCGAGCACTCCGGCGATGCCCAAGGCGTCCGGCAAAAAGAAAGTGAAGGGGGCCTCGAACATCGAGATCAAAGACGATCCGGGTATTGTCTTCGTCGATGACGTCAAGAGCGCGGATCTGCCGGACGCCAGCGTGGGACGCGTCACCGACGATCCGATCGAGGCGGCCTATTTCGGCGTCAAAGTCTGGGCGACTGCCTGTGAAAAGGCCGACTCGTTCGACGTGGACAAGGTGCGCGAGAAGGTCTACGGGCTGAAGTTCGCGGCGCCGGGCGGCGAGAAGATGATGGACACGAAGAACCAGCACACTTGGAAGCCGGTCTTCATCGGAGAAATTAAGGCGAACGGCCAGTTCAAGATCATCAAAGCGATGAAGGGGCTGGTGAAGCCGGACTCGTATTCCAAGTACCTCCACGACCCGAAGCTCCCGAATACGGATGGCAAGTATCCGGCGCCGACCGGCGGTCCGCAGCCGGGGAAAACCTATCCGCAACCCGATTTGTCGGATGACACGGTTCGGATCGGCATCCTGCATTCGCTGAGCGGCACGATGGCCATTTCGGAAACCTCGCTAAAGGACGCGGACCTGCTGGCGATCGAAGAGATCAACCATGCCGGCGGAATCAAGGTCGGCGGCAAGAGCTACAAGGTCAAGGCCGTGATCGAAGATCCGGCAAGCGACTGGCCGTTGTTCGCCGAAAAGGCCCGCAAGCTGATCACCCAGGACAAAGTTGCGATGGTCGAGGGCTGCTGGACCTCGGTGAGCCGCAAGTCGGTGCTGCCGGTCTTCGAGGAATATAACGCCCTCTTGTTCTACCCGGTGCAGTACGAAGGCGAAGAGCAGTCGAAGAACGTCTTCTACACCGCCGCCACCCCGAACCAGCAGCTCAATCCGGCCGCGGCCTACATGCTCGACGAGGGTTTTCGGAAGTTCTACCTGCTGGGGACGGACTACGTCTTCCCGCGGACGGCCAACAAGGTGCTCAAGGCGTATTTGAAGTACCGCGGCATTCCCGATGCGAACATCATCGAGGAATATACGCCGTTCCACCACCAGGACTATCAGACGATCGTGCAGAAGATCAAGAACTTCGCGACCGGCGGAGGCGCCTGCGTTCTCTCGACGATCAACGGCGACAGCAACGTGCCGTTTTACAAGGAGTTCGCCAACCAGGGGCTGACGTCGGGCGACTGCCCGATCATGGCCTTCTCGGTGGCCGAAGACGAGTTGCGGGCGATGGACGTTCCGCCGCTGGTCGGCCACCTGGCGACCTGGAACTATTTCCAGAGTATCGATACGCCTGAGAACCAGAAGTTCGTCCAAGACTTCAAGGCCTTCTGCAAGGAGAAAAACTTGAAGTAAGTAGCCGACTGTCTCGGTTCGACTTGCTCGAAATGACGTCCGGCAGCACAAAAGCGCCGGGGCAGGGTGCCCCGGCCTTTTCTGCCGTGCGAGGGGCGATCTGCCGGGCCATCGGACGCCGTCCGCCTTCGTCGGGGCTTCAGTGGCTCGACAGAAGTCGTTGGTGCAACGAGCCGGCGAGTTTATCCCGCTGGACCGCGGCTCGACTGAGCTCGCCGAAGTCCGGGATGAACCCGGCGGCTCGTGCCGTATGCTTTGCCGATGTATTTGATTTAAGTAGCCACCTGTCGCGCGAAACTTGGAAAATTGACTGATGTGCGGGGATCGGTGGACATTGACAACCGATTGCCCGCCATGGAAGAAATAGGTCCATGCGCTTTGCGAGCCTGCGCCGAACGGATTTCGTTCTGGCGAGCCTGATCCTGTTTGCAGTCTTGTTTCCATCGCCGGCCTGTGCGCAGGACGATGCGATTCGGCAGCAAATTGCGAAGCTGGCCGATCGCAATTCCGACGTGCGCGAGGATGCGATCGAGGCGCTTGAACAGACGCGCGACGAGCGCGTGGCCAAAACATTGCAGGCGTACCAACAAGGGAACTTGGTCGTCTGGAAAGGCCGGGTCGCCGTGCGGCAGGACGCAAAGGAGGCCGCCCCCGGCGGGCGACCGTCGCCTCCCTGCTCGATCCGCTGACGCTGGAGCCTCTGCTCGACTCGGCGAAAAAGCCGCTCATGTCGACCCGAACGAGCCGCGAGAGCTGCATCCGACGCGGGAGGAGCGCGGGCTTATCTCCGGCGCGATCAAGTTCTTACAGGACTTTGGATCTCACGACCCGGAAAAGCGCCTGGTGGCCGTGCGTCGGCTGGGAGACAACCCGGATCCGGCGTTCCTGGCGCTGTTGGAGCAGGTTGCCCAGAACGACCCGGACCCGCGCGTCCGCCGCACGGCTCGCGAAAGTGCCGCGCTGATCGCGAATCGGCGCCGACGTTCCGGACCAGACGGCCGAGGACCGGTTGGCCGCCGTCTCCACGCTGGCGAAACTGCACAGCGTTCAGGGTCTTAGAGTTCTCGCGGGATCGCGTGAAAAGAACCTCGCCGCAAGAGCGGCCGGCCTACGACGAGGCGATCCGCTCGATCGAAAGCTACCAGTACTGGGTCGGGCTGGGCGTCAACCTGACGAACGGGCTCTCGGCCGGTTCGGTCTTGATCCTGATGGCGCTGGGCCTGTCAATCATCTACGGCCAAATGGGCGTCATCAACATGGCCCACGGCGAGTTGATGATGCTGGGGGCCTACGCCACCTATGAAATGCAGCGTTTATTCCAATTTCTCCTGGCCGGGGGAATCGACCCGGACAGCTGGCTGCAGCGGCACCTCGCTCCTTTGATTGCCCTGATGCGCGGCGCACTTTCATTCCTCGCCGCGCACACCAATACGGATCCGTTGAACTGGTATTACGTCGCCGCGCTCCCTTTCGCTTTTTGCGTGGCCGCCTTTATCGGCTGGCTGATTGAGCTGCTCGTCGTGCGGCACCTTTACGGGCGCGCCTGGAAACGCTTTTGGCGACGTGGGGAGTCAGCCTGATCCTGGTTCAGGCGGTGCGCGTCCGCTACGGCGACAATATCGGCGTCAGTGCTCCGACCTGGCTGAGAGGCGGTTTCGAGCTCATTCCCTACTTGACGGTCGAGTATGCCCGCTGCTTCATTCTGGTCCTTTGCGCCTGCTGCGTCACCTTTCTCTACGCGCTGATGAATTTCACCCGGATCGGACTGAAAATCCGGGCGACGGTGCAAGGAAGGGAGACGGCCGAGAGTCTGGGAATCAATACCCGCCGGATCGACGGGTTCGCCTTTTCCTTGGGGGCGGGACTAGCGGGGATCGCCGGGTACGCCTTGACGTCAATTGCCGGCGTCACGCCCGACATGGGACAGAATTATATCGTCGACTCCTTCCTGGTGGTGGTCACTGGCGGTGTGGGAAAGCTCGCCGGCTCCGTCTGGGCCGGGCTTGGAATCGGGACGCTGAACCAATTGCTCGAACCGCGCACTTTCGGCGAGGCGCTCCTGGCGACCGGTCTGATCGTCGCTGTGGTTTGCTGGATCAACCTGGTCGTGCGGGCCTTCCGGGAAAGCAAGAAATGGGGCTGGCTGACGCTTTTGGTGCCGGTTCCGCTCCCCTTTGCCATCAGATTCTGGTTCCGCAACAACGTGGGCAAGTTGTTCTTGATGTATGTCTTGGGCGTAGCAACGATGATCGTCGGGCTGTTCCGCGACGTGTTGTTCAGTGGCTTGCTGATGCAGGATATTCAGACCCGCTGGGCGAGAGTTTTCATTCTCCTGGCCGTCGTGATCTTCATCCAATGGCGGCCCGCTGGCCTCTTCCCGCCCAAGGGGAGACTGGCCGATGTCTGAGACGCGTCAAACAAAGAAACCACGGGTCGTGCACTACTTTTCCCCGGAAAGCAATCGCCTCACCGGCGCCTTGCACTGGTACAGCCGTCACTGCACGTCGTGGACCTTTTTCTTGATCGCGGCCGTTGGAATCCCGGCCCTTTATTACAAGGACCAGATCGGCATTGGGTACGTGAACCTGCTGGGCCAGTACATGGCGTTTGCCATCGTCGCCGTCAGCCTCGATTTGGTCTGGGGCTACGCCGGCATGCTCTGCTTGTGCCAGGCGTTCTTCTTTTGCCTGGGCGGTTACGCGATGGGTATGTATCTGGCCCATCACGGGGGCCCGGAAGGGATTATCGACCACAACGGCTGGAAGCTGCCCGCGTGCCTCTATGTGGTCTATCCCTACAAAGTGGGCGAGGCCCCGGGCGACGCGTTGGTCCCCTGGTTCTGGAAGCCGTTCTGGAGCCTGTGGATGACGCTCATCCTGGGCGTCCTGATTCCGGGGCTGGTGGCGGGCTTGATCGGCTTCTTCGTCTTCCGCAGCCGCGTCCGCGGCGTTTTCTTCGCCGTTCTCACGCAGGCCATCACGCTGGCCGCCTGGCTTGTCTTCACCTTGAACGACATCAAGTGCGGCGGCACGAATGGCCTCACGCGATTCGACCGCGTGATCCTGGGATCGCACGAGAAAGTTCAGGTGCAGGTCGAACCGCGAGCAATTGGACAAGTTCCACCTCTCGGCCCAGCAGGTGAGCCCCGCCATCGAACATTACGCGGAGACGATCCCCGACGCATCAGATCACGGGTGCCGAAGCACTTCGTACCTGGTGACCGTTCCCCGCGGCGTACATCCGTGGAACATGAAGGAAGCGATCGAAACCCTGGTTTTGGATGAGCACAAAGGGATTGCCGTCCGGCTCAGCGACGTGGCCGACGTGCGGCTGGCCGGGTTCTTGCTCACCGATCCCCAGGTGAAGCTCGGTCTGTACGTGTTGACGGTGCTGGCCCTGGGGGGAACGTACGCTTCTGTGCCGGGCCGTCATCAAGTCCCGCGTCGGCCAGGTGCTGATTGCCATCCGCGATAACGAGAACCGGCTGCGTTTCTTCGGTTACGAGCCGTACCACTTCAAGGTTTTCGTCTTTGCGCTGAGCGGCATGCTGGCCGGGCTGGGCGGGATGCTCTATGTGCCGCAAAAGCTGATCATCACTCCGCACAACATGCAGGTGCTCGAGTCGATCATGGTGGTCATCTGGGTCGCCGTGGGAGGGCGTGGCACGCTCTCCGGCGCGATCCTGGGAACGCTCGTCGTGAAAATGATGTACTACTATTTCACGTCGCAGCGGGAATTCCTGTTTTTCGCCAAGGACGTGGTCCCCGAACGCTTCTATGCGTGGTCCATTTGGCGGCCCGATTACTGGATGTTCGTGCTGGGGGGCATGTTCGTCGTCGTCGTGCTGCTCTTGCCCGACGGGCTGATCAGCGTCTGGCACCGCTGGACGCGGCCGAAGCGCAAAGCGCCTGCGTCGCCGACGGACGCCGACGAGCTCGCCGCCCAATTGCCCGAAGGTGCCAACGGTAACGGAAAGGCGGATCCCGCGAGCCTGCAAGAGCAGCTTGCAGCGGGTCGTCTCGCTCAAGCGGCAGAAAGGACGATCTCCCTCCAGCAGCGCTCGCTCCTGGACACGGAGCTGGTGCGCGTCGAGAACGTCAAGGTCCTCTTCGACGGATTCAAGGCCCTCGACGTCGATGAGTTCAGCATTGATTATTACGAGCTGCAGGTCGTCATCGGTCCCAACGGCGCCGGAAAGACGACGCTGTGCGACGTGATCAGCGGCAAGACCCGGGCGACCAGCGGCAAGGTTTTCTTCGCTAAAGAGGATATCACGCGGCTGCCCGAAGTCGACATCGCGCGGCACGGCGTCGGCCGAAAGTTCCAGACGCCGAGCATCTTCAACGGCCTGACCGTCTACGAGAACATGGAGCTGGCGCTCCCCGGCCGCCAAGGCCTGACGCGGAATTTCCAACGCACGGCCAGCGCGGAGGATCAGGACCGCATCCACGGCATCCTGAAACGGGTCCGCCTGGAGGACGAAGCCAACCAGCGCGTGCAATACCTGAGCCACGGCCAGCGGCAATGGCTGGAGATCAGCATGTTGCTCCTGGCCGGGCCGCACCTGTTGCTCGTCGACGAGCCGGCGGCCGGCCTGACCGACGAGGAGACGGCGCTCACGGCCGAACTGTTGCTGGAACTGCAGGACGAGCACAGCGTGATGGTGATCGAGCACGACATGGAGTTCGTGCGACTCCTGAGCGCCCCGGTGACGGTGCTCAACGAGGGAAAAGTCATGGCCCGCGGAACGATCGACCAGGTCCAGGCCGATCCGCGCGTCGTCGAAGCCTACCTGGGCCGCGGTGGAACACGACAACCGAAAGGATAGGCCGAAGGATGAAGGATGAATAAAATCGCTCGATTCCTCCTTCGACTTTCGCCTTCATCCTTCATTGGTGAACCATATGCTCTCCATCCACAATCTTTCCTTCTCCTACGGCGCCATCCCGACTCTCCGTGGAATCAACATGGAGATGGCCGGCGGCTGCGTCACTTGCGTGATGGGCCGTAACGGCGTGGGAAAAACCACGCTGATGCGCAATATCATGGGTGTGCTGCGGCCGTCGGGGGGATCCGTGCTGCTGGCGGGTAAGGATCTCGACCGCGCTGGCGGCCCACCGCCGGGCCCGTTCGGGCCTGGCCCTGGTGCCGCAGGGCCGCGATATCTTTCCCAAGCTGACGGTGGAGGAAAACCTGCGGATCGGACTGGAAGCGCGGACCGACCGCTCGCGGACGATCCCCGAAGAGGTCTATGCCCTGTTCCCCGTGCTCAAGACGATGGCCCGGCGGATGGGGGGCGACCTCTCCGGCGGGCAGCAGCAGCAGTTGGCCATCGCGCGGGCACTTGTCGGCGGGCCGAAGGTCCTGTTGCTCGACGAACCGACCGAGGGCATCCAGCCGAGCATCATCGACCAGATCGGCCAGGTCCTGCACAAGTTCGTCGACGAGTTGCACATGACGGTCGTGGTGGTCGAGCAATACCTCGATTTCGTCCGCGAGTTCGGCCAGCAGTTCTACATCATGAACCGCGGCCGCGTTGTCGCGGAAGGGACCACGTCGGAGCTGACCGCCGAGGTCGTCGCCAAGCATCTGAGCGTGTAAGGCCGCGGGTGACGCGGCTGATTGCTCTTGTGTTCTGCCACCCGTCGTGGACGATCTCCGGCACTATCCTGACCGCATCGCGTCCAGGACTTGCTGCAGCGGCACCGTGGCGAACGTGGTGGCGTAATCCGCCATCGCGTAAGGGATGATCAATTGCCCGTTGTGGACGGACGGCGCCGCAACTGTAGACGACGTTGGGGACGTAACCCTCGCGTTCGTTGACGTCGGGCGTCAAGCAGGGGCTGGCTCAGCCGGCCGATCACGCGCGACGGGTCGTTGCGGTCGAGCAAATAGGCGCCGATGCAATACTTCCGGATTGGCCCGACGCCGTGGCTGAGGACGAGCCAGCCGGCCTCCGTCTCGATCGGCGAGCCGCAGTTGCCGACCTGCACGAACTCCCACGGCTGCGTCGGCTTGACCACGAGCTTCTTGCTGTACCAGAAGTTCAGCATGTCCGAGATACATCAGGTACAAGTTCTCGCCGTCCTGCCGCGACAGCATGGCGTAATGGCCTTCGATTTTCCGCGGGAAAAAGGCCATTCCCTTGTTGCGGATTTCCGGCCCGTTGAGCGTACTGATTCGAAACCGCAGGAAGTCGTCCGTTTCGACCATTTGCGGCAAGACGACGCTGCCGTCGAAGGCCGTGTAGGTCGCGTAATAGCGTGCTATTCTCGTCGTCGTCGGTAAACAGGACAAAACGGGCGTCTTCAATTCCGTTTTGCTCGGTCGGCGAATAGGGAAAGATGGTCCGTTCCGAGATGTCCCCTTCGGGATCGCACTGGATTTCGTAATTGGCTTTCGCCAGCACGACGATGGCCTTGGCGACCGACTCCCATTCGCGATGCCGCGGGCGATGTTGCCGCAACGTGTCCTGAACGGCCCGTTCGAGCTGATCCAGCGTGAAGAGGTCCTCGAGCTTGCCAAGGGCCGACTCGACGAAGCCTCCGTCGATCCCCATCTCGCCGAGCTTGCGGTGAAACAGGGCTTTATCGTATTCGGCGTTGGGCACGACCTGGGGGAGCGTGACGAAGCCGGTCGGCTTGTCGACGGTGATCTGCCCCTCGGCGTCGATTACGCCGCCGCGAAAGCACAGCGACGAAATGTGCCCTTCCCCCGTGGCCCGCATGCTGATGATGAACCGCCGTGCGCCCGGGCGGAAGGGCCCCCTGGCTGGGATGCCAGACGATCGACGGGTTGAACAGCGCGGCCGATTCGAGCGAGTATTCCTGCGTGAAGTAGGAGCCGATCAACAGCTTGCGGTTCTCGCTCAGCGGCCGGTCAGTGAGCAGGTGCTGCTGGACCGACGAGAAGCGATCGAGAAAAAACCGCATCAGCCGCTGGTGGCGGCCGCGAAACTCGTTGAGGACCTGCGCCAGAAGCGCATCGACCTCGGCCTCGGAAAGCTCCATCACGCGGCCTACGATCCGCATGCTCCGTTGCGGGTCCTGCTGTTCAAATGGGCGGAACAGCACGCGGGCATAATTCGGTTTCAGGACGACTCCCGTCCGCTTCAACATCCATCGAACAAGTTTCCCGGTCATATAGGCAAGAAGACCGCGTGCGGGCGTCAGCACTGGACCGACTGGCCCAACCGCCGCGAGCAGTCAACGTGAACTCCGTCGCCCACCGATGGGCCGGATCGGGACTGTTGTAACGCCGACGGGACCGCGGATTGCCACCCTTCGAGTGCCGAACGGCTTGCCTCGAGACAGCGGGCACGTCACGTTCGAAGCGCGCTCCTCCGCGGTGCTCCGCCGGTGGGGTGCCGGCGCGCCGTTGTGTTCGGTGGCTTTGCCGAACGCCGCCAAGCTGCCCTCGAGCAATTGCATTTCGACCAAGGCCAACAGGACCGACAAGGTCGACTCGGCCCCCTGATTCTGGTTGAGGCGGTCCTGGGCCAGTCCGTCGCAGCAGCCGCCGGTCCGCGAGTCCCACAGGGGCAATCCCAGGTCGTTGCGTCCCAAGAACCATTCGAAAGCCAGCCGCGCCTCGTTCAGCCACTCCGTATCGTCGGTCGCCTGATAGGCGGCAATGCAGGCCGAAACGGTGGCGCACGCCTCGATTGGCTGCTGGTCGAACGTCGCGGGCGATTCGCCGCGGCGGAAAAAGCCGTGACAACCGATCGGCTGGAAGCAGCCCTTCGGCGAGCGCTGCACGCCGCACAACCAGTGCAGGGAGCGCAGACCGATCTCCGAGGCTTCCTTGTTGTCGGTCCATTGTCCGCTCAAGATCAAGGCGTGCGGCAGCCGGGCGTTCGCGTAGGAGACGATGTTCTCAAACCAGGGCCAGTCGTCCGCGGCGTTGGCGCGAAACAGGTCGATCAGGCGACCGGTCAGCACGTCGCGGGCCTGGTTGACGAGGCGGTCGCCGCTCAGCCGCCGGAGGTACTCGTGGATGCCGATCAACGCGTAGGCCCAACCGCGGGGCGAGCCTGTCTCCAAGACGGCATTGAGGGCCCGCTCGAAGTGATTGATCGCCCAGGCTTGCAGTCCGTGTTGTTTGGACCGGCCCAGACATGTCCCCAAGGCCCAGATGGAGCGGCCCAGACAATCGTCCGACCCGACCTCATCGAGCCAGCGCCGGTCGAAGCTCATGTGATTGTGGAAGCGGTTCTTCTCTCGGTCGAACGCATAGTCCATGAACGCCGCGTACGTTGCCGAGGCGCGCTCCGCCTCCGGCGAGTCCTGCCCCAGTTCTTCCATCAGCACCGTCAGGACCAGCGCCCGCGAATTGTCGTCGGTGCAGTAACCTTCGCGGAAGTTGGGGATCGTATAGGTGGCGTGCTGAAACAGGCCGGTCGAATCGGTCATCCGCCACAGGTGCTCCAGCCGCAGCCAGGGAAGCTCCAACCGGCGTTCGTCGAGAGTGCGGATGACGGGCCGCCGCCGGGCGAAGCCGCCGTAATCCCTCCGAGCCCGCTGAAAGGAATTCATGTAGAGATGGGCCACGTTGGCCCAGATCATCTCGCGCCCGAGGAGGTAGGCCCTCTTCCGCATCGCGTGCCGCCGCGGCTCGTCGTGCAACAGCGCACAGACCTCGCGGGCAATCGCTCCGCTGTCTCCGAATGGGACGAGCACGCCGCGGCCATCGGCCAGGAGTTCTTCGGCGTGCCAGTACGGCGTCGAGACGACCGCCTTGCCGCACCCAAACGAATAGGCCAGCGTCCCCGACGTGATCTGGGCCGGGTTGAGATAGGGCGTCACATAGATGTCTGCTGCTCCGATGAACTCGACCAGCTCGCGGAGCGCCACGAAGCGGTTATAGAAGATGACGTTTTTTTTGATCCCCAGGTCCTGCGTCATCCGCTCGAGACTGAAGCGGTAGGTTTCGCCCTGTTCCTGCAGCAGTTTCGGATGCGTGGCCCCCAAAACGATGTAGACGGTTTCAGGAAACTCTTCGAGGATCCGAGGCAGCGCCTTCAGCGCGTGCTCGATCCCCTTGCTGGGCGATAGGAGCCCGAAGGTCAACAGGACGTTCTTGCCTTCGACGCCAAACCGGTCCTTGTAGAAGTTCGGGTCGACGAAGGGGAGATCCGGAATGCCGTGCGGGATGAGGTCGATCTTTTCCTCAGGGACCTTGTAGACCTCCCGCAAAAACGACTGGCCCCGCTGCGACATCACGGTGACGCGGGCGGAAAGATCCGTCAATTGGTCCATCACGCGCCGCTGGTCCGCGGTCGGCTCCTTCAGCACCGTGTGCAGCGTCGTCACAACAGGCATCCGCAGGTTGCGCAGCAAAGCCAGGATATGCCCGCCGGCAGTTCCCCCGAAGATGCCGAATTCATGTTGCAGGCAGACGACATCGACATTGCTGAAGTTCAAGAAGTCGGCGGCGCGGTGGTACGCGTCCAAGTCATCTTCGGGAATCTGAAACCGCACCTCGGGCGGATAATCGTACCCGCCGGGGGTGTCGTCCATCGGCACGACAAAGCATTCGGTCTTCGGATACCGCGTGGCGACCGAATGCCACAAGTCCCCGGTAAACGTCGCAATCCCGCATTTCCGCGGCAGGTAATCGCCGACAAAACCAATCGTTCGAACCTGCGATTCACTCGGCATGCTGCAACCTTTTCCGTGACGCTCCGCCTTGAGCGGAACAATGACTTTCACGATCGATAATGGGGAGAAGCCGGGCAGACGTGAACGTCTGCTCAACCTCATCCGAAATTACCCTCTCCGACGCGAAACCCATGCCGTAGCACGGTCTTTTGGCGTAGGGCCGGCCCGCCGTCATATCGGCTGCAAGCTGGCGAGCATCTCCTGCAGCGGAAGCTCGGCCACGCCCGTGTACGTGTCGCTGGCACCGTAGTACACCACAAGCGAGTCGCCGCGGGCAACGGTGCCCGTCGGAAAAACCACATCCGCCACGAAACCCTCGCGCTCGAACGGCTCGGTCGGACTGAAGAGGGGTTCGATGCTCCTTGCAATCACCCGCCGGGGATCGTCGGCATCCAGGACGATGGCAGCCGCCACGTACTGCCCGACCTGGCCCGCAACGGCCGGGCGACGGTTCCCATGATAAATCTCCAGCCAGCCGAGCGCCGTCCGAATTGGAGGCGCGCCGGCTCCCACGCGTCCACTTTCCCACCCCGCCTTCTCTGCGAAGACCGGCTCATGCCGGCCCCAGGAGATCAAGTCGGAAGAGCGGGCAATCCACATCTCGGGCGGCGTGAAGGGGGTCCGGCCGTTGGGCCGGTGCAACGCCACGTGCTGATGATCGAGCCGCTCGGGAAACAGCACGACGTCCTTGTTCTCGGGCGGAAAAATGATCCCGTGCCGCGTGAACTGGCGGAAGTCTTCGGTCGAGGCCAGCGCCGTCGCCGCCCCGTGCCGCGACACGGCCACGTAGGTGAAAAAGAACCGCCCGTCGATCCGCGTGATCCGCGGATCTTCGATGCCGAACTCTTCCCACGGCTCCCGCGGCATGAAAGCCGCCCCTTCGAACATCTGCTCGCGGATTTCCCGGCCGATCGCCGCGGACCCTGTTGCCGCCATTCCCCTGACGGTCGGCACGGTCAACTGCACGACCCGCAGGTGCGACACAAAATTCAGCCGCACGCAGCCGGACTTGAGAAGCTGGACGACGCGCGCATCGATGAATTCGACCTCTTCCTGGCGGACCCAGTCGACGGCCAGCTCCGAGCCGGTCGTGAAGCGCGGTAGTGCGACAAACCCCGGCCGCACTTCCCGCGGCCGTTCCGCCACGCGCACCAACAGCACAACCTGTCCCTGGACCTCGACGACACCTGGATTGAACGCCCCGATGACTTCAAAGTCGTCGCGCGAAGGAGCGAAATCCGCCGGCCGAAGCAGCAGTCGTTTGCTGGCGCGCACTGTCTCGAAGAGCCGCTTCCTTTGCGAAAGCGACGCGCTCGACCTGTCCGTAGGCTCGCATTCCATTGTCCCGGTATTTTAGCGTCACCGGAACCGGCACGCAGCGAAGAGAGGGTACGCCGCACTTGCGTGTGATGGACCACTCGAGTCGGTTTGAGCCGACGCGGCTCGGCAGGAGCCTCGCCCTCCCGGTTTTGAAGCCGCCTCTGGCTTATTTGACGGACAGAGCCACAGTGAGGTGGTGGATCGCCTCATTAATGTGTTGGACGACGCGTTGCTGATTTCGTCCGCTGACGGAGCCGCGCACCTTTTGGAGCATCCCCTTGACGCCGCTGAGCTGTGCATCAGAAAGGGGCTGCTGCTCCGATTTTTTGACGGTGCCGTCACCGGCGATTTTCTGACCCATCAGCCGGGCGGCTTTTTTGATCGCGTGCATGGCCTTGATGCGGTGACCCTGGTAGTCGTGGTCGGCCGAGGCGAGTGTCGAGTAGGCCTGAGTCAGCGTCTGGACGTCCCCGGTGGTCGCTGCGCCTCGGTATCCCGCGTTCGCCATATACCTGGCGGCTGCGGCCGCACGATTTGGCCTGTTTGCCCGCACGGCGTGGCGGTGCGCCCGGTTTTGGGCCAAAGATGTGGATGCAAATACCAACGCAATTACGGCCACAGGAACCATCAATCGACGCAGAGACATGAGCGAACCCCCCTTAACTGGATCGCCAGGAAACGGTTCGGCCGACCTGCATCGCAGAACGCAATGTGCCAGGCAGCGGCAAAACGCACTTCCCACCCATTCATCATACAGGCGGCTCCTGGGCACAGTCGAGTCGGCATTCCGGCCACCAGGCAGCGGCCGCCGTAGGACGATTCTTCGAGAACGCTTGCGAGGCCCCCTAAAATTGGAACACCTCTCGGCCGCGGAAGTTCCGCGGGCAAATGATATTTTTGCAATTAGAGCGTGGCGGCCTCGGCCGCCTGCATGCGGCCATTGGCGCCGGCACTGAGGCGGGCCAGTAAGATGATTCCGACCAGAATCCCGGCGAGACCGGCCACCCGGGCCGCGAAGGGCAAGGGCTGGGTGGGGAAGCGTTCGCCCAGACAGATCAGACCGCCCGCCACCACCAGCACCTGATTGGTGACCAGGTTCACCGCGGTGACGATCAGGGCTCGGCCACGACGAAATCCCATTTGAAGGACAGCCAGCCCGACGACCAAGCCCAATCCCATACACACGCCCGCCACCAGTGCGAGACCGAGGCGCTGATCTTGCAAGGCCAGGGCGAGGATCTTCGTGTGGAGATAGCCTGTGCCCAACAGCAGGCCGGCCAAAACCCCGAACAGGAATTCCGCGCGAGCCGGCGTCGCCGTCCGTCTGACGGCGACGAGCACGAACGACGCCAGCGCCGCCGTCGCCAAAAGGAAGGCGGCCAGCCGCGGATCGTTCACGCCGACGGTCCAATGTGGCGCATTCTCCGCGCTGAAGCCGAGAAGGATCACCCCGGCCAGGAGCAAAGCCACCCCGAACCATTCCAGCGTGTCGAACCGCTCGTTCAGGTACACGACCGCCATCAGCGCCACGACGAGCAGCCCCGAGGCCGACAAGGGCTGCAACAACGAAATGGGGGCCGCCCGCGGCTCATCGCCAAGCCATAAACCGCATAGCCGCCGAGCAGGAGGGCCATCCCCACGTACCATGTCGGCGTCGGCCGGAACCTACTGGGGCTGCCCTGCGGACGACCCGCGCCTTTGGCCGGCGAAACGGGAACCCGTCCGGAGATTCCCTTCTTCTGCAAGACCAGTCCGAGGTTCATGCACGCGCTGGCCGCGAGCGTCAACGTGATCGCCGCCCAAACGGACATCGCTGCTGTTTCCCCGGGCCTACTGTTTCGCTGTGACAATCGGCTGCCGTCAAACCAGCCGACCAACGTCCTCGATTTGCCGACGACGAGTGCGGCCCAAGCCGACCGCTTGCGGTCGGTTCCGACGGCGAGGCCGTCGGCTTGCGTTTTGGGCCGCACGTTCGGTGCCGTCGCATCCGGAAGACGCAGCGGTTCCGAAACATTGTACAGGGAACGGCGTCCAGAATCTCAACCATCGGCGGCCCGACCCGACTCGGCTCGGTCTCCACCCGTTTCACGGAGAACAAGCGGCTTTCACCCTTGCCGAGATTAAAACGATTTAACCTGCCCGCTTCGAATCGATCGTCGTTGACGCTCATGCGAAGCGGCACCTATTATTCGACTCGTCAATTCTCTCTGGCCGCTTCGCGCACAAACACCTGGCCATCGTCTGATTTTGAGACAGGTATGAAGGGACTGATCCGCGCTTCTCTGGGCAACCCTTACGCCGTCATCGTCTCGATGCTGACGATCCTGGTGATCGGCGTCTTGTGCCTGATGGTCATCCCGATCGACATCCTGCCGATCTTCAAAGTCGCCCGCGGTCCAGGTCCTCACGTTCTACGCGGGCATGCCGGCCACGGCCGTGGAAAAGGACATCACGAACCGCCTGGAGCGCTGGACAGGGCAGGCCGCCAACATGAGCCGGCAGGAATCCCGCTCGATCGTCGGCGCCAGCGTCGTGCGGAATTACTTTCAAACATCGGCCGACCCCAACGGCGCGCTGGGCCAGGTCATGTCGCTGGCGACCGGAACGCTTCCCACTCTGCCGCCGGGAACGCTTCCGCCCGTTGTGCTGCCGTTCGATCCCACCTCGACCGTCCCGGCGTGCATTATTGCGCTCGACAGCAAGACGCAATCCGAGTCGATCCTTTACGACGTGGGCCGCTATGAAGTCCGCAACATGATCATGGCGACTCCCGGAGCAGTGGCTCCCGTGGTTTTCGGCGGCAAGGTGCGGACCGTGCTGGCCTATCTCGATCGCGAGAAGATGCAGGCACGGCAGATCACTTTGACCGACGTGATGAATGCGCTCGACCGGTACAACCTCTTCATGCCGACGGGCGACGCCAAATTCGGCGATACCGACTTCGCCATCGACTCGAATTCGATGTACAACGTCATCGACGAAATGAAAGGCATCCCGCTTCGCACGGAACTGGGCAACGCCACGTATCTGGGCGACGTGGGGACGCCCGAGGACACCAGTTTCATCCAGACCAATATCGTGCGGGTCAACGGGCGGCGGCAGGTCTACATTCCGGTCTTCCGGCAACTCGGCTCCAGCACGCTCAGCGTGGTCGATCGACTCAAGACGGAAGCGCCGGAGATGGAGTCGCGGCTGACGCGCGGCGACATCAACCTGAAAGTGGTGATGGACCAGTCGGTTTACGTCCGCCAGTCCATCAAGGCGCTGGTTCAGGAGGGGCTGCTGGGGGCGGTTCTGTGTTCGCTGGTGATCCTGATCTTTCTCGGGCGAGCTGCGGATGACGGGGATCGCCATCTTCACCATTCCCCTCTCCGTCCTGGGAGCGATCATTGGCCTGTATGCCACGGGAAACACCATCAATGTGATGACGCTGGCGGGGCTGGCGCTGGCGATCGGCCCGCTGGTCGACAGCGCGATCATCTGCCTGGAAAACACGCACCGGCACTTATCTCTGGGAGACAACCTGCACGACGCGGCCTTTTTGGGGGCCAGCGAAGTGGCGATGCCCGAGCTCGTCTCGTCGCTGTGCACGTTCCTGGTGCTGGCGCCGTTGGCCTTGATGCCGGGCACCGGCGAATTCCTTTTCCGCCCCATGGCGTACGCCGTCGCCTTCGCGATGATCGTCGCCTATTTTCTGTCGCGTTCGTTCGTGCCGTCGATGAGTTCGCTGCGTGCTCAAATCGCATGGACACAGCGGGCACGCAACGCCTCGCGGACCGCTCGGCCGGGCGTTCGCCACCTGGGAAGCGCTCATCGACAGAGCGATCGCCGCTTACGTGCGGGCACTCGATTTCGTGCTGAGGCACCGCAAGGCGACGGTCGGAACGGGCGTCGGCTTGCTGGTTGCCGCCCTGGTCATTCTCGGTCCGGTGCTGCGGCGCGAGTTCTTTCCGGAAGTCGACGCCGGGGCGTTCGAGATCTACGTCCGCGCCCCACCGGCACGCGCATCGAACGCACCGAGGAGGAGATCAGCCGCGTCGAGCAATCGATCCGCAAGACGGTCAAGAAGGACCTGCAAACCATTATCAGCGAGATCGGCGTGGTCGCCGACTGGTCGGCGGCCTACACGCCCAACGCGGGCCCAATGGACGCGGTGGTCAAGGTGCAGCTCGAAGCCGAACGCGAGCACTCCGCCCAGGAATACGTCCACCTGCTGCGCACGAATTTGAACGACGAGTTCCCCGACTTGGAATTCGCCTTCGACGCCGGGGGCATGATCCGCGGCGCGATGAACGAGGGAAAGTCGACGCCCCTCAACGTCCGCGTGCTGGGCAAAGACATGGCCAAGACCCGCGCGGTCGCCGCCGCCATTAAGACCGAGGTCGAGGCGATTTCCGGCGTCGTCGACGCCCGCATCGTCCAGCGGCTCGATTACCCGGAATTCATGATCGACATCGACCGGGCCAAGGCGGCCGACCTGGGCCTCACGCAGGCGGACGTGATCAAAAACGTCGTGGCGGCGCTGAATTCGAGCATTCAGTTCAACAAGAAGAATTTCTGGATCGATCCGGTCAGCCACAATCAGTACTTCGTCGGCGTCCAGTATCCCGAATCCGACATCCGGTCGGTCGAGACTTTGCTCAACATCCCCATCACCAGTCCCACGCAGCCCCAGCCGGTGCCGCTGCGGAACGTCGCCTCGATCCGGCGAACGACGGTGCCGGCCGAGGTCAATCACACCACGTTGCAGCCCACGATCGACCTGACGATGGGCGTTTCCGGCCGCGACCTGGGGCACGTGGCCGACGACGTGGCCCGCGTGATCGACAAGTTCGGCAAGCCGCTTGCGCACGGCGTCTGGAGACCCTACGAAGCGGGTTCGCCCGACCACAAGCTGCTGGCCGGCGGCAAGCTCGAGCTGGTGGGGGAGTATTCGCGGATGCAGGACACCTTCCGCAATCTTTCCATCGGGCTCGTCCTGGCCGTTCTGCTGATGTACTTCCTGATGGTGGCGCTCGACAAGTCGTGGGTCGTCCCTTTCACGGTCATATTCACCGTCCCCTTGTGCCTGGCAGGAGTCATTCCCATGCTCTTGTTCACGGGAACGGCGATTAACGTGCAGTCGCTTTTGGGAGTCATTTTCATCGTCGGCATCAAGGTGGCCAACACGGTGCTCTTGAGCGATTTCGCCCAGGAGCTCCGGCGGCACGAGGGACTTTCGCCGACGGAGGCGATCCGCAAGGCCGCCGCGATTCGCGTCCGGCCCGTGACGATGACCGCGCTGGCGGCCTTCGTTCGCGATGATGCCCGGCCGCCCTGGCAATCGAACAGGGAAGCGAAGCCAACGCTCCACTGGCCCGTGCAATTTTGGGAGGACTGCTCGCCGGCGAACCGGCCACCCTCTTCGTGCTGCCCTGCCTGTATTCGCTCCTGGTCAAGGACAAGCCCTCCACCGACGACGACTCCGAGAGCGCACCCCCGAACTCTCCGTCGCCTGATTCCGGAAGCGCGCAGGCACGTGTTGCGAAATTCGTTGACGCCGTCCGGCGTAACGTCGGCCGACAACGGGGCATCGAAAATCGATGGAGCGAAGGCGTGTTTGCCCCTATTCTCAACCAATCAAGCTCGCATCCAGCGTGATTTCGGCTTTTAACAACTTCGAGACGGGGCAGCCGGCTTTGGCCATTGCGGTGAGTTTTTCAAACGTCGCCTGGTCGGCGCCGGGGACCTTGGCTTTGAGCGTCAGATGGACAGCCGTGATGGCGTAGCCCCCCTCCACCTGCTCAAGGGTCACCTCGGCCGAGGTGTCCATTCGGTCGGCCTTGAGCTTCGCCTCTCCGAGGATCAGGGACAGAGCCATCGTGAAGCAACTCGCGTGAGCGGCGGCGATCAGTTCCTCGGGATTGCTCCCCCGCTGGCCTTCAAAACGGCTGGCGAAGCCGTAGGGATAGGCATTCAGCGCGCCGCTCTCCGTTGAGATGGACCCCTTGCCGTCCTTGAGCCCACCCTGCCAAACGGCCGATCCTTTCCTCTTGATCTTCATGTCTGCTTTCTCCTGGTTTGAAACATGAGCGAACTTTCAATCGGCAACGAACGACCGGGCAACGAACCTGTTTGTCAGTGCGTTGCACGCGATTGTTTACAATGCGGCCGGCTTTGCGGCCGTGTCCAGCGCCCCAATGTCCACTCTGCGAATCGCCTCCTTCGTGGTGGGAATGACCGTTGGCGCCACGCTCAGTGTGCGAAATCCCATTTCCAACAGGCGCGGAACCCAGGCTTCTCGGCCAGCCAATTCCCCGCAGAGTGTCACCGGGCACCCGCTCGCGTCGGCCAAAACGATGCGCAAGAGCCGCATGACCGACTCGTGGCTATCCTGAAAGTAATCGTTGACCGAAGCGTCGTCCCGGGCGGCGGCAAGCGTGTATTGCGTGAGATCGTTCGTGCCCGACGCAGAGAAAGTCGGCGTGCTTCAAAATCGCGGGGACCGCCAGCGCGGCGGCCGGCGTTTCGATCATCGCGCCGAATTTGGGAGGATGTGCGATCTTGCGCTCGACGCTCATCGTTTCGAACACTTCGCGCATTCTCTGCACGTCCTCTTCGAGAGTGATCATCGGAATGAGCACGCGCACGGGGTGTTCCTGCGAGAGTCGCAAAATGGCTCCCATTTGAGTGCGAACCAGTTGCGAGTAGTCCAGGAGCAACCGCACGCCCCGGCGCCCCAGAACGGGATTGGACGTCGGGGCAAGCCGTAAGAACGGCAGCGGCTTGTCGCCGCCGATATCCAGAAGGCGAATGGTGACCGGCCGATCGCCGAGCGGGGTCACCAGCCTTTGTAGTTCGACGAAGAGTTCGTCCTCTGTCGGCGGGACTTGCCGTGCAAAATACAGCTGCTCGATCCGCAACAGCCCGACGCCGTCGGCGCCGTTGTCGAGAGCCAGCTCAACGTCTTCCTGGATGCCGATATTGGCTTCGACCCGGATCAATTGGCCATCGAGCGTTCGGGCAGGCTTGCGGCAAGCGTCCTTGCAACGCACGAGCGTGGCCCGCCACGCTTTCAGACGCTCTTGGAACTCATCCCGCGTCGCGGATTGCGGCGCGATCACGAGCGTGCCGCGATGGCCGTCGACCAAGACTTCGGCTCCGCCGGCAATGAGCGAAAGAACTCCTGGAATCTCCGTGATCGTGGGAATGCCCTTTTCACGCGCCAGCAGCGCCGCGTGAGAGCCTTGACCCAATGATTCGACGACGATGGCCGCCACATGAGACTTCGGCAGCCGCACGACGTCCGATGGCAACAGCCGTTCGACGACCAGGACGCTGTGCTCGGGAATGGATTGGAGCCCGGCATTCGCGTCACCGCGAAGTCGCCGAATGATGCTTCGTCCCAAGTCGAGCACGTCGTCGGCGCGCTGGCGAAGAGTTTGATTTTCCAGCGCCTCGAACTTTTGATACCAGCGATTTAAAACCCGGCGAACGGCCGATTCCGCAGTCAACAACGAAGTTCTCAGTTCTCGCTCGAACTCGCCCGAAGCGAACAGGTCCCGCAACATCGTGCCATGTGCGCGAAAGATACCGGCCAGCGCCGAATCGAATTCCGACTCGATCCGCTTGGCGGACTGTTCGAGCTCCGCAAGTGTTTCCTCGAACGATTGTCTCAGGCGATCCCATTCGCGGTCAACTTCGTCTTGGCCGATCGTCGGCTGAGCGCCGTCAAATTGAAGCACATCTCCGACCACCCAGGCCTGGCCCATGCCCAAACCCGGCGCAATGCTCCGTCCGGTCAAGCGGACTTCCTGTTGCCCGCGTCCCAGGGTCGGCGCAGTCTGTCCTTCCATCGAGAATTCCTTGATCGAGTTCATGGTCGGATCGAGAGCAATCGATGGGCACAGGTAACCGCCAGCGAGCCGTCGCCAACCGCGAAACCGACTCGCTTGGTCGACCCGGCGCGGATGTCTCCGGCGGCCAGCACGCCGGGAAGAGTCGTCTCCAAGGGACAGGGGTCGCGATCCGCGAGCGGCCATAAGCCCGAACGAACGACGTCGGTGCCCGTCAGCAGATAACCTTTGGCATCGCGAGCAATCTCGGCCGGCAGCCACTCCGCCGACGGTTCGGCCCCGATGAATACGAACACGGCCGAACAAGGCAGCCGGCGTTGCGTCGTGGCGTCGAGGATTCTTCAGCGTGATTTCTTCGATGCGACGATTTCCGTAGACCGCGTCGATCTCGGTCTGTTCGTGGACGACGACATTGGCGGTCGCCCGGATCCGATTCGCCAGGTACTCCGACATGCCGGGCCCCAGCGTGCGGCGAATGAGCACATGCACCTTGCGCGTCGGGCAGCATTCGGCCAGAAACATGACGGCTTGCCCGGCCGAGTTCCCCGCGCCGACGACCGCGACGTCGCGTGCCGTCGTAGAGGTCGGCTTCCACCGTCGTGCAGGCGTAGTAGATGCCCGCGCCGGTAAAGCGGTCCGCTCCCTCGGCTTCCAGTCGCCGCCAGCGAACCCCCAGCGCGAGCAGCACGACGCGGCAGCGAATCTCGGCGCCGCAATCCAAATGCAGCACGTGCCAGTCATCGGCGGACTTCGCCGGAGTCAGCTTCTCGACGGCGACCGGAGCGACGATCCGCGCACCGAACTTGAGCATTTGCAAGACTCCGCGAGTGGCGAGCTCGGCGCCGCTCAATCCGGCCGGGAAAGCCGATGAAGTTTTCGATTCGCGACGAGCCGCCGGCCTGGCCGCCCGGTCCCAGCCGGTCGAGCATCAAGGTCGAAAGACCTTCCGACGATGCATAGACCGCCGCGGCCATGCCCGCCGGTCCGGCTCCGACAATGGCGAAATCGACCTCCTGCGCAGGACAGTGCTTCCAGATCCCAGCGCCGCGGGCCAGCTCCATTAAGGAAGGATTCACGAGAACCTGCCCGTCGCCGCATTCAATGACCGGCGTCTTCTGGGGAGAGCCGAGCGCCTGGAAGACTTTCTGGCCCTCCTCCGTTTCCGGGTCGAACCAGGTGAAGGGAACAAAGTTCTTGTAAAGAAACTCGCGAACGGTGTTCGTGTCGCGGCACCGCCCCGGGCCGACGACGCGCAATCCGAGCACGCCCAACTGCGACAACAGCTCGCGGCGACGCGTGAACGCGACGATCAGCTTTTCGCCGAAACTCGGAACGCGATTGAGCAAGGCCCGGAGATGGCTGCCTGGCACGCGCCAGATACGCGACTTGCCCCGCGCCACCGCGGTCACGATCACCGGACGACCGGTCAAGAGGTCGATGTCGCCGGAGAACTGGCCCGGGTCATGGGTGACAATCACCCGATTGCCGTCGGTCGGATTGAGGATGTCGATCTGTCCGGATTCGACGACGCACAAATCGATGTCGGCCTGACCGGCGCGAAAGATCGTTTCGCCATCGGCGTAGTCGTGGGCCGTCGCCAGAGGCTTGAGGACCGCGATCTCCGCGGTCGTCAGCCGGGGAAACGCTGTTTCGTCAATGACAGGCATTTCTCAACTTTGCTCCACTTCTGGAAAGGCTGGTTCGTCGTAAGGACGCAGAGTTCCGCGCCTCCTTCATCTCGCGGTTACGGGACGGTCGAATTCGCCGCCGCCGACCGAACCGGCCAGTGCGGCCAAAGCCGTGACGTACGCCGCGTTCATTCTACGCTCCTTGGGCAACGGTTTCGAAGAATCTGCCTTTTGCTACGGGCAAATTGCCGGTTCCGTAGGGCATGCTGTGCATGCCGATTCCGTTCTCTTGGCGGGACAAAATTGATTCAAAGCGGCATGCACAGCATGCCCTACGGGATCGTCGAATCGCGGTAGAATGCGACGATGCCCAATTATCGCCGGGCTTACGTGCCAGGTGGATCGTTTTTCTTCACATTGGTGACCGACCGACGTGCGCCGCTCTTCGGCAATAAACCCGGCCGGTTGTTGCTCGGCACCCTGTTACGGCGCGTGCAGCTGCTACGGCCATTCACGATCAACGCCGTCGTGCTGCTTCCGGAACACCTTCACGCAATCTGGTCGCTGCCTTCGGGAGACACCGAGTATTCTGCCCGGTGGGGGTGGATCAAGAAGGAATTCACAAAGCAATGGCTCGCTTTGGGCGGCGCCGAACAACCGGTCAGCCGGCCGGGAGCGGGAACGCCGACGCGGCGTTTGGCAACGACGGTGCTGGGAACACACGCTTGAATCGGAGGACGACTTTGAGCGCCACTTCGACTACATCCATTACAACCCGGTGAAGCACGGACACGTGCGTTGTCCGCGGGATTGGCCCTGGTCGAGCTTTCACCGCTGGATGAGGGCGGGAGTGTATCCAGCCGATTGGGCATGTTCACATCGCGGGCCGCTCAATTTTCGCGACATCGAAGATTCGGTCGGCGAGCCGGATGAGGATGAATGAGCGAGGGGCAATTTCGTAGGGCATGCTGTGCATGCCGATTCGGTATGTGTCGGTGAGTCGATCGCGGTTCGAGACGGCATGCACAGCATGCCCTACGGGGGACAAGGCCGGCTTTGCGGCCGCGGCTCGACTGAGCTCGCCGAAGTCCCGTCCCGCCCGACAACGACAACGGTCCCATCTGCGCACACAGTCAATCAGGACCACCGGCAGAGCCGGTGGTATGAGGAAGGCCCCTAAAAGGGGCCGAATTGCAACCACGGATTTCACGGATGACACGGATGAGAAACGGTTGCGGGCGGGAAAAATCGATCGGAGTGATCTGGGTTTGTATTCGATCCTTCCATCCGTGCTATCCGTGTGATCCGTGGTTGTCTCTTCAAATTTTTCTGGAAACGGCAGAGCCTTTTCAATTCTCACCGCCAGAGGCGGTGGATTAATCGTGATTTAGGAATCGCTCGCTAACGAGCTGTCGTCGATGCGATTCCCGGTGACGATCGTCTCTCCTCTAAGGCCGTTCTCGGAGTCGGAGACAGCGACAATCGGCTCTTCGGCTCGATTGAACTCGTCCCACCAGGCCTGGGCCTCCGCTCGGCTCCAGGGCGGGTCCGTTTCGAGCTTCTCCAGCTCTTCGAGCAAGACCGCGGCGCTCGCCGGCCGGTCCTCTCGCTTTTTCGCCAGGCAGGACAGAAGAATGCCCTCCAGCGAAGGGGAAACTGGCCGTCCGAGCCGACGTGACGGAGGTTCGGGCGGTTCCTGCACGTGTTTCTGGCACAGTTCCACCAACCCGTTGCCGGTAAAGACCGGCGTGCCGGTCAACAAGTAGTAGCCGACTGCGCCAGTCGCGTAGATGTCGGTGCGCGCGTCGACCGTTTCGGGGTGCGAGATGGCTTCCGGCGACATGTAGCTCGGCGTGCCCGTCATCGAATGGCTCGTGGTGAGCCGGTCGTCCTGCTCGCTTCCAAAGGCCTTGACGAGGCCAAAGTCCAGGACTTTGACCATGTCGTAGACGCCGCCGCGGCAGGTGAGAATCAGATTCGCCGGCTTGACGTCGCGATGAATCACACCGCTGGCATGCGCCTCGGCCAGCGAACCGCACACTTGCCGCAGGAGATGAACAACCCGGGCTTCGGGCAGCGGGCCGAATCGTTCGACCAGGTCGTGAAAGGTAATTCCCTCCAAATACTCCATCGCGTAATAGAAGACACCCTCTTGGGTGCGGCCGTAATCGTAGACGGTAATCGTGTTGTGATGATTCAACTGGCTGGTGAGCTGGACTTCGCGCTCGAAGCGCGCGATCGAGTTTGTGCTCATCTTCTCCGGATCGAGAAGCTTGACGGCGGTCGGCCGGCGGAGCATTGCGTGCCGCGCGCGGTAGACCGATCCCATTCCTCCCGCGCCGATTTTCTCTTCCAGCGTGTACTGGCCGAGACGTCGCGCTTCGAGCGTCGCCTTTTGGGCCGCCTGCTGCTGGCGGGCGGCGTAAATCATGAAAGCGAAGATGCCGGCCGCGCTCAGGACCAACAGCGCCAACAGGCCCCAAAAGACGTTGCGCAACAGATAGAGCGGCCGGAAGGCTTCGGCCGCGTCGACCTTCGATGCAACGCCGAATTCAAATTCCGGCAGCCAACCCCACGCTCCGACCGAGGGGACGCCGCGGTAATCGCGGAAGCCGGTCACGTTGACGCCGTCGGTGCCGGTCACGGCGGCAGCGACCAGCTTCGTCAACGGTTGGTCCGCCCGCTTCAGGCTGGGACGCTCGCCGTCCGTCATATTCACTCCGGGATCGCGCAGCTCGAGTGTCAGAACGGAGTGGGAATCGGGCAGGTCCGCGAGCAGCCCGATCTGCTTGAGGTCGTCATCGAACCGGCTCTGGCTGAGGAGCAGGCCCGTGTCGTCAAAAGCGTACGTTTCGCCGCTTTGGCCCGATCGCGCCACTTGCAGGATCTCGGTGAATTCGGCTTCCGGCCGGATTCGGAAACTCAAAACGGCCTGAGCGTGGCCCTGATTGTCGAGAACCGCGGCAGCCGCCACGATCGTGGGACGCTCCGCCCGCAGCTCACCCTTCTCGTCCGGATACAAGAACGGGCTGCGGAACGGTCGAGAAACCAAGGCGCCCGTTTTCAGAGCCTTCTCGACCAAGTCACCTCGGTACCCCTTCAAGACTCTCGCCGATCGTCGCGTCCTGCGAAGAGGCGATGACTTTGCGGGAGGGGGCAAATACAAAAAAATCCGTGTAGCCGAACATCTTCATTCGCGGCACGAGAAACGCGCGCAGCTCGGCCTGCCGCGGAGATTGCCGCAGGGCGGCGTCGGAGTCCGCATGAGCCACCAGCTCGGTCACCGCGGGCCGAATGCGGTCGGACAGGGCAAGCACCTTGACGTCGGCCTCTTGCTGTTTCATCCAGACGCGAAGGGCGGTCACGTCGGCGTTTCGGATCACCGTCAATTCGGCGGCGACCTGCGTCTGCATCACCCCCTCGACCGCCCGATTGACCCACCAGGCGATTCCGCCGAGCAAGACGGCGGCGATCAGCGGCCAGGCCCAAAGCTGACGCCGGAGAAACGTGCCGGTCACCTGGAACGAACGCGAATGGCGGCCGAACCGGCTCAACTTGCTCAGCGACGGCGAAGATTGGCTCATAGGAGTGAATTACCGCTACGAAAAGACATGCTGTCTGCCATGTCGTCCTGTCGGCCCGCCAGTGACATGATACGTTGCCGAGACGAGCCAGCACACTGCTTGCGATCACGGCTGGACCGGACTTCGGCGAACTAAGTCGGGCCGCAGCCCAGAAGCGGCTTGGCCATTTTGATCGCGGAGAGGTTTCCGCCCGTGCCGGAGGCAGCCAACGCCTCTGATCGTCTCAATGGGCGACGACCGCAATCCGACAAACCGTGAAACGCCGGAAGAAGAATTCTCACGCCAACGCGACAAAGGCACCTAGGCAAGGCAAAGATCAAAACTTTGAACAGGAGGTAACGGAGGCAACAGAGAATAAATCAAGGCCTAAGAATTCCGGCGGCGACTGATTTTCAACCGTGTTGCCTTCCTCCGTTTCCTCTGTTGCCTCCTGTTAAAATCCGCCTTTTCTTGCCGCCTAGATGGATTTGCGCTCTCAGGGGCGTCGCTTTTCTTGAAGCGGCATCGATCGCGAGCCGGTGGCAGGGGACGCTTTTGGCAAATGCTTGAACTCATGCTGGGCCTTGGCCAGTAACGAATGCGCAGTCCGGCGGTTTTGGCGGTTCACTGTGTTTGTGATGGAAGTGAAAGACCGCCCGTGCATGATTCGCGTCTGCCTTTCAAACCGGAATGCAAATTAACGCCGAGATCGATCCGGACCACGATCGACCCGGTCGACTCGGCGACTCTGGCATCGTGCCAGAACGGTCCCCCAATGAAGAAGCACGGCTTCGGCCGCGACGCGTGTGACTTTTTTGGAACCGATCCGCAGAAATTGCAAAGACCCCGACTCACCGGAACGACACGACAGTAGGTCCCGCTTGCCGAGCGGGACCTGCTTTCCCGGGAGGTGGTTTGCCGTCTCGACGGTCCAAATGCGTTTCGGACCGCAAAGTGTCCCGCTCGGCAAGCGGGACCTACCGGTCATTCCCCGGCTCGCCGGCAATTGTTGATAGCGCCCGCTGCAAGTCTTGAGCAGACGAAAACGGATTTTCAACCGTGTTGGCTTCCTCCGTTTCCTCTGTTGTCTCCTGTTAAAATCCGGAGGTCTGACATTTCGATGAATTGACCGCCGGCCCGGTCCGGTTTGTCCCTCCGAAATTCATGCCTTCGCGATGAATCACGGAAAAGGCGATTTGAACAGGAGGTAACGGAGGCAACAGAGAATAAATCAAGGCCCACGAATTCCGGCGGCGACGGATTTTCAACCGTGTTGGCTTCCTCCGTTTCCTCTGTTGCCTCCTGTTAAAATCCAAAGGTCTGGCATTTCGATGAATTGACGGTTGGCCCGGTCCGGTTTTTCCCTCCGATGGTTACGCCTTCGCGATGAATCACGGAAAAGGCGGTTTGAACAGGAGGTAACGGAGGCAACAGAGAATAAATCAAGGCCTAAGAATTTCGGCGGCGACTGATTTGCGACCGTGTTGCCTTCCTCCGTTTCCTCTGTTGCCTCCTGTTAAAATCCAAAGGTCCGTTTTTTCCTCTCCTGGCAAAAGTCGATGCACTCACTTTACGAGCGAGCTAGCGGCCTGACCGAAAAGGTCATTGCGGCTGCGATTGAAGTTCACCGCGACAAAGGGCCGGGACTTATCGAATCGATCTATGAATGGTGCCTCATCAAGGAGTTGGAACTGCGAAAAGTGTCGTGCGCGAGCCAGCGCCTCGTCGTCATCCACTACAAGGGCTTCACGCGAGAGGAGCCGCTTCGCTTCGACTTGCTTGTCGAGGACTGCCTGCTGATTGAAGTCAAAGCCGTCCAAGAGGTCGTACCCATCCACAAGGCCCAACTCATAAGCTACATGAAACTGCTCGACGTGCCGCTCGGATTGATTCTCAATTTCCATGAGATACGACTGACCGACGGCGTGTCACGTCTGATGCTCCCCGGCGCGAATCGCTGAACCGTTGGCTGGAAGGTGGGCAGACGCCAGGCCAAGTCTGGCGACCGGCCGCCGGAACGACATAATCCGCCATGCGAGACAACACCATTGCAAAACAGACCTCACGGCATGCCGTGCTCGCCTGCCTGCTCGAGGCGACGGCGCCAAGCCCGGCAATGTTCACCCCGACGCATCGTTTGCCGATCTGACTTACGCCGATTTCGTCCAGTCAGCCCAGCTCATTGCCCCTTCGTTTGAACACGGAGCCGACTGGTCGGTCGGCCGCGTCGTGCTCGACGCTGTCGACAGAACGCACCGCGCGCTTTGTCGAAACACAAATCTGGGCATCCTGCTGGTCTTGGCACCGCTGGCCTGCGTGCCGGACGGCGTCGCTCTTGGCGACGGAATCGGCAACGTTCTCGCAAGACTCACCCGCGAGGACGCCGCACTTGTCTATGAGGCCATTCGCCTTGCAAATCCCGGCGGACTCGGACGTGTCGACCGCGAGGATGTCGCGTCCGCACCGAGCATCACGCTGCTCGAGGCGATGCGCCTTGCCGCCGACCGCGACCTGATCGCCGCTCAATACGCGACCGGCTTTTCGACCGTTCTGGCAGGGGCAGAACGGCTTGCCTCAAGCGGCCGCTTTCCGGACCGGTGGGAAGAGGCCGTCATCGGCCTGCACCTGTGGCTGATGACGGAGTTTCCCGACACGCTGATCGCCCGCAAATGCGGGACGGAAACTGCGCACGAATCATCGAGCCGGGCCCGCGCGGTGCTCGAAGCCGGCTGGCCCGACGGAGAATCCGCCGCTGATCGGATGGCCGATCTCGACACGTGGCTGCGGGCAGACGGAAACCGGCGAAACCCGGGGACGACGGCCGACCTGGTGGCCGGCTGTCTCTTCGCCGCCTTCCGCGATCGCCGCATCGAGACGCCGCAAATCCCGCAGTCGGCCAACGACGCGCTGGTCGACTTGTAGGCGAGCGTGCCGAATTCCTCAGGGGGCTTACTCCCCCCGCTCAGGCTCCCCGCACGGTCGTTCTGACCGCTGACACCTTCATTATGTACGGGGGCGCGGTTCGTTCAAGATCAATTTAACAGCAACTGGGGCCTGGCAAGCAGGGCGAACGGGGCGTTCGCCGCGGCGCGGTCCGGATGCTGCCGAGGTGGCGCCAAGAGCGTCGTCAGGAGTTTTTTGGGGGTCAACTTTCCCCTTTTTTTAGACCCCAAAAAACCCCAAAAAACTCCCCGACCGGCGCAACGGCCACTTTGGACTTTGGACTTTGGACCTTGGACTTTGGACTTTGGACTTTGGACTTTGGACTTTGGACTTTGGACCTTGGACCTATTCCTACGACGCCATCTGCAGTTTGATTTCCTCGGCCTTGAGGGAGACGATGGCGATGCCGAGGCGGTTGGCCAGCTCGATGACCTCGGGCTGGTCGAGCATGATGGTCATTTCGCTTTCGACGGCCAGCACACGCGCACCGGCCTCGCGCATGGTCTGCATCGTTTCGACGCCGATTGTGGGAACGTCGAACCGCATGTCCTGCTGCGGCTTGGCGACCTTGACGACCGTGAAGCCGCCCCGCCGGCAGAGGGTGCCGGCCCGGCGGATGGCCGCGTCGGTCCCTTCGATGGCCTCGAGTGCGATCACCGCCATGTCGTTGACGATGACCGTCTGGCCGATGTCGAGCCGGCCCAGCTCCTTGGCGATCTCCCAGCCGAAACGGATGTCGCCGCCATTGGGAGGGCGTCGGTTTGCGCCGCGTCAAAAATCCGTGTTTCACGAGCAGCTCCGGACAATAATTGAGGGGCGATTCGAAGGTGATGTTGTCTCGCTCGAACTCGCGGATGAGGGCCAGCATCAGCGTGTCGTCTTTGCGGTTCTCGCGCGCGTAACGCAAGCATCATGTGGATCGTGCGCCAATCGGGGAAATGGCGGATCCAGCGGAAGGGCTGGAACAGGACCGTCTTATCGACCTTGCCCGCCATGACGGCCCGATCGATCCGCGCCCGCTTTGAAGAGCCGGATCGCCCGCCCGAAGCGTCCCAGCGAAATCGTCGTGAAATAATCGCACAGCGCCGTGCAGCTCATCGGACGCCATTCCCAGGACGCCGACGCCGAAGACCGAGATTCCCTGCTTGCGCGCGGCCTCGGCGAAGGCGACCGGAAATCGCCCGGCCCCTGCCAAAAGTCCGATCCGCTGGCCCGTGCGAACGTTCGTTGTTGGGGATGGTGAAGCTCATATTGGAATCGACTAAGCCGCTTCACGGCTCGTGTTTTTGCGGACTTCGCCCGCCTGCGGCGGACTCGACGCGAGACGATTCCGCGGAGGGAGCCGTTACGGCCGCCTGCGGCGCGAGCTGGCCCAGACGAGACGTCAACTCCTCGACCTGCCGTTCCAAAGCGCGAAGCTGCTGCCGCATCTCGGGAAGCTTGTGCTGCGCCATGACGACCCGTCGGCAGTCCGCTTCCGGGATGGCCGGCACGCCGATCTGCCGCTCGCCGGCCGGCACGTCCTTGTGGACGCCGGCCTTGGCTCCCACGACCGACCGGGTTCCGAGATGGACATGATCGGCGATTCCGACCTGCCCCGCGCACACGACGTAATCGCCGGTCGTCACCGAACCGGCCAGTCCCACTTGCGAGACGAACAGGTTGTGGCGGCCGATCTCGCAGTTGTGTCCGATCATCACCAGGTTATCGAGCTTCGTCCCCTGGCCGATCACCGTTTCGTCGACCATCGCGCGGTCGATCGTCGTGCAGGCGCCGATCTCGACGTCGTCTTCGATCCGCACGGTGCCGTAAGTGCGGAATCCGCTCGTGCCGGCCGTCCACCGGGCGGTATCCGAAGCCGTCCGCTCCGATCACCGCCCCCGCATGAATCGATCACGCGGTTTCCCACGATGATGTCTTCATACAGGACGGCGTGCGGATGAAGCACGACGTCGTCGCCGAGCCGGCAGCCGCGACCGACGACAGCCCCCGGATGGATGTCGCAGTTGTCGCCGATCACCACTCCCGCGGCGATGTGCGCACCGGGATGAATGTTCGTGTTCCTGCCGATCTGAGCCGTCGCACTCACGTAAGCGTCGGTCGAAATGCCGACCTGCGGACGGACTCGCCGCGGTGCAAATCGTGCCGCGACTTCCAGAAAGGCGTCCTTGGGATCATCGACGAGAATGAAGGCCGAAGAGTAGCCGGCGACCTTGAGGGCGTCTCGCAACTTGCGGTCGACCAGGATTGCCGGCGGCAGCCGAACCCTTGAGCTGGATCGGATTTCGATCGCCGAGGAAGAACGTGACCGATCGCGGCCCCGCCTTGCTCAAGGACTGGGCCTTTTCGATGACGAGCGTTCGATCTCCGATCACTTCGCCGCCAAGCCAATCGGCAAGGGCTTCGACCGTCATCGACATTCGGGGAATCCTTTCCGGGTGGTCGATCATCGCAGAGAACGCAAAGGCCGCGATGGGCCCGCCAGGGGGCGATTTTTACCCGAAATCCCCAGTTTGCGGCAAGGCGGTTTTCGGCCTCCGGGGCACGGCCTTGCCGTCGGTCCGGACGCAAGCGGTCGGCTCGGGAGTCACAACCGACGGGGTTCCAGGCCCGGTTTGACAGTGCCCCGAGGAGTGCCCTATTATCTTAAAGCACGTGTTTTCGTCCGTGATTCTCCGAGGAATGAACCGGCGACGCTTGCCATGATCGACGATCGAACTCCCTTGCAAACGTCCGCGGTCGGAAGTCGGCACGATCGTCATTATCGGGCCGCCTGGGGGCGGTGCGGCGATGAGGCGTTAAGCAGCGATCATTCCAATCGATTCCAACCCTCAGGCCGCCCGCCTGAGGGTTTTTGCGTTTGGTCAGTCCGCGATTGCAGGACCACACGGCCCACGACTCTTCGAAAAGCAGCACAACCATGGCCCGCATCCAGATCTACGACACGACGCTTCGCGACGGCAGCCAGGGCGAAGGAGTCAACTTCTCGCTCGAGGACAAGCTTGCGATCACCGCCAAGCTCGACGAGTTCGGGTTCGACTTCATCGAGGGGGGCTATCCCCTGTCGAATCCGAAAGATGCCGATTATTTCCAGCGCGTCGCCGACCTGCCGCTCAAGCACGCGAAAGTGGCCGCCTTCGGCATGACGCCGGCCGAAAGGGAATCGCCGCCGAAAAAGACGTCGGCATGCAGGCGCTCCGCGACGCGAAGACCGAAGTCGTCACGCTCGTCGGCAAAAGCTGGGACCTGCACGTGAGCGAAGTCCTCGGCGTGAGCGAGGAGGAAAACCTGGCGATGATCCGCGACTCGGTCGCCTATCTGCGGGCCGAGGGGCGCGCGCGTGATCTACGATGCCGAACATTTCTTCGACGGCTTCGCCCGCAACCCCGATTTCGCCCTGCGGACCGTCCAGGCCGCCCAGGAAGGCGGGGCCGAGATCGTCGTTCTGTGCGACACCAACGGCGGCAGCCTGCCGGAGCGGATCGCCGCCGGCGTCGACGCGGCCCGCCAGGCGCCTTACCGTCCCGGTCGGCATCCACTGCCATAACGACTGCGACGTGGCGACGGCCAATTCGCTGATCGCCGTGCGGCACGGCGCCGTCCAGGTGCAGGGGACCGTCAACGGCATCGGCGAGCGGTGCGGAAACGTCGACTTGATCAGCGTGATCGCCAACCTCGTCCTCAAGGAAGGGCACGACGCGCTGGTTCCCGGCGGCGTGGCCCATCTGACCGAGCTTTCGCGCTACGTCTACGAGATCGCCAACATGAACTTCCGCGCGAGCCAGCCGTTCGTTGGGACGAGCGCCTTCGCCCACAAAGGGGGAATGCACGTCCACGCCGTCAACCGCGTCACGCAAAGCTACGAGCACATCGACCCGGAAACGGTCGGCAACGAGCGGCGGATCCTGGTGAGCGAGCTTTCCGGCCGGTCGAACATCGTCGCCAAGACGACCAAATACCGGCTTGAGTGCCGACAACGAGCTGATGAAAAAAATCCTCGACCGCGTCCAGGACCTCGAGAACGAAGGGCTACCAGTTCGAGGCCGCGGAGGCATCGTTCGACCTGCTGGTGATGAAAGTCGCCGGCGCGTACGAGCCGAAGTTCGTCCGCGACCATTACCGCGTCAACGTCGTGACGCCGGAAGGGGCCCGTCCGGTGACCGAGGCGACCATCAAGCTGTCCGTCGAAGGCAAGACGGAACACGTCGTCGCCGAAGGGGACGGTCCGGTCAACGCCCTGGATACGGCACTTCGCAAGGCGCTGGCGGCCGCCTATCCGCGGCTGGCGGAAATGCACCTGGCCGACTACAAGGTGCGGGTCATCAACTCGGCCGAAGGGACCGCCGCCCGCGTCCGCGTCGTGATCGAAAGCCGCGACGCGAACGACGTCTGGACCACCGTCGGCGTGAGCGAAAACGTGATCGAAGCGAGTTGGCTGGCGTTGGTCGACAGCGTGGAATATAAGCTCTACAAAGACGACGGCGGCCTCGGAACCGCGTCCCGCATGCGGCCGGTCTCCGCTGCCCGACTCGCGAGTCGCGCAACAAGGCCCGTGAGTCCTTCATGCCCAGCGAACAGACGACGGGCGAGTTGCCCAAGCAATACGATCCCAAAGCGGCCCAGTCCCGCTGGTACCGGTTCTGGGAAGAGTCGGGCTATTTCAACGCCGATCCCAACCCGGACAAAAAGCCGCACACGATCATGATGCCGCTGCCGAACGTCACCGGCGCGCTGCACATGGGGCATGCCCTCAACGACTCCCTGCAGGACCTCCTGACGCGCTGGCGGCGGATGCAGGGATACGAGGCGCTGTGGATGCCGGGGACCGACCACGCGGGCATCGCCACGCAGGCCGTCGTCGAACGGCGGATGCTCGAGGAAGAGGGGCTGACGCGGCACGACGTCGGCCGCGAGGCGCTCGTCAATCGCATCTGGAAATGGAAGGACGCCTACGAAGAACGCATTCTGGGCCAGCTCAAGCAGCTCGGCGCAAGCTGCGACTGGCGCCGCACGCGGTTCACGCTCGACGATATTTGCACCTTCGCCGTCCGCCGCACGTTCTTCAAGTTCTTTGCCGACGGCCTGATCTACCGCGGCAAGCGGCTCGTGAATTGGGACACGTATCTGCGGAACGGCCGTCGCCGACGACGAGGTGTTCCACGAGGACGTCGACGGCCACTTCTGGACATTCACCTATCCCGTCATCGGTTCGGAGGAGCCGATCGCCTTTGCGACCACGCGGCCGGAGACGATGCTGGGCGACACGGCCATCTGCGTCAACCCGTCCGACGACCGCTATCGCCACCTGATCGGCAAGAAGGTCCGCATCCCGCTCAACGGCCGCGAGATCCCGATCATCGGCGACGCGATGCTGGCGAAGATGGACATGGGGACCGGCGCGGTGAAAGTGACCCCCGGCCCACGATCCCAACGATTACGCCTGCGGGCTGCGGCACAAGCTGCCGATGATCAACATCCTCAATCCCGACGGCACGCTCAACGAGCAGGCCGGCGAATACGCGGGGATGGACCGCTACAAGGCCCGCGATCTGATCGTCGAAAAGATGCAGTCGCTGGGGCACCTGGTCAGCGTCGAGGAGCGGAAGATTCCGCTTGGCCCACAGCGACCGCTCGAAGACGCCCATCGAGCCGCTCCTGTCCGACCAGTGGTTCGTGCGGATGGACGACCTCGCCCAGCGGGCGATCGACGCCGTCGAAGACCGCCGCGTGCGGTTCTTTCCCGCCCGTTATGCCAAGACGTATCTCGATTGGCTGGGCGAAAAACGGGACTGGTGCATCAGCCGCCAGCTTTGGTGGGGGCATCGCATCCCCATCTGGTATTGCGGCACGTGCACCGAAGCAGAGCTGAAGAAAGCCTTCGGCGGCCGCAAGCGACGTCTGCTGGCGGCAGGACGAGGAGTCGAGCCGCTGGCTGATCTGCAGCGAGGCCGATCTGCCGGCCGATGCGCTCGGGCCGAAGCACCGCCTTTCGCAGGACGAGGACGTGCTCGACACGTGGTTCAGCTCGGCCCTTTGGCCGCAGGAGACGCTGGGCTGGCCGGAAAAGACGGCGAGCCTTGCCTACTTCTATCCGACGAGTGTGCTGGTCACGAGCCGCGAGATCATCACGCTGTGGGTGGCGCGGATGGTGATCACGGGCCTCTACAACATGGGGGACGTCCCCTTCCGGCACGTCTACATCCATCCCAAGATCCTGGACGGATTCGGACAGACGATGTCGAAGTCGCGCGGGCAACGGCGTCGACCCGATGGACCTGATCGACAAGTACGGCACCGACGCGGTCCGGTTCACCATCGCCTCGATCGCCGGCGAGACGCAGGACGTCCGCCTGCCGGTGGGCTACGAATGCCCGCACTGCCGGCACATTGATTCCGCAAACGCTCGAGCATCAAAAGGCGGCCCCGCGCGGCGGCGCCAAGCCGCGGATCACCTGCCCCAAGTGCAAGAAGGCGTCGCAATACTCGAGCCCCGGGTACGAGCCCGATCCTGGCGAGCCGGTGGCGCGGATTGTGAGCGAGCGGTTCGAGTACGGCCGCAATTTCTGCAACAAGCTATGGAACGCGGCCCGGTTCGTGGTGCATGAACCTCGAAGGCTATTCGCCCGCGGCGGTGCCGCGCGAACGAGCTCAAGCTCGAAGACCGCTGGATTCTGAGCCGGCTCTCGTGCGTGACGGCCGAGCTAACCGAGCATCTCGACCGCTACCAGTTCGACGCGGCCACGCGCACGCTCCGCGATTTCGTGTGGAATGAGTTCTGCGACTGGTACGTCGAGATGATCAAGCCGCGGTTCCGCGATCCGGCTCTTGCGTCCCGTCGCCCAGCGGGTGGCCTTGGGCGTGCTCGACGTGATCATTCGCTCGTCTGCAGCCGTTCACGCCGTTTGTATGCGAAGAGCTATGGCAGCGGCTCGCGGAGATCGCGCCCGAGCGCGGCATCTCAGAGCCGACGCAGGCGGCCGCCCAGCGTGATGATCGCCCCCTGGCCGGACATTCCGGCGGCGTGGCGCGATCCGGCCCTCGAGACGCGGTTCGCACGGCTGCAGGAAACGATCATCGCGGTGCGGAACGTGCCGCGCCGTCTACGGCATTCCGCCCGGCCACGCCGCTCAAGCTGCACGTCCGCTGCCGCCCGCAAATCGCGGCCGACTTACACGACGTCGCCGACCAGTTCGAGAACCTGTCGCGGACGATGCTCGAAGCGGCCGGCGTCGAGGTCGAACGCCCCAAAGGCTCCGCCAACTTCGCTCTGGCGGACGCCGACGGCTTTATTCCCCTGGAAGGGGATCATCGACCGGGACGCGGAACTCAAGCGGCAGCGGAAGGAGCAGGAAAAACTCCGCAACGTGATTGCCGCCAACGAAAAGAAACTCTCCGACGAAAAGTTCCTGAGCCGCGCTCCCGAAGAGGTCGTCAACCAAGCCCGCGAAAACCTCGCCAGCCTGCAAAAACAACTTCAAAGCGTGGAAGAGATCATCAGCCAACTGAGCGCGGACTGAATGACCGTGCTTGATTCCGCGGCCCCTCAATTTCGTAGGTTATGCTTCAAGCATAACCGAGACGACCGCGGCGCAGGGTGCCATGCCCACGGCTTTGCGTGGGCATGTCTGGCGCAGGGTGCCATGCAACGCCGTGAACGATTTTCGATCGGGAAAACACGTGGTTTTCGAAACGTAGGGTGGGACGAGCTCGCGGAGCGAGCGACGGCCCACCACGGCCACGCGCTTGGCAACCTTTAAAAGGTGGGCCGGCGGCCGCCGAGCCGGCCTAGTCCCACCCTACGGCCGCCTCGGCGGCCACCAAAGAAAATCGTGAACGGCGCAAGGGTGACATGCCCACGGCTTTGCGTGGGCATGTCTGGGAACGCCGCCGTTGGATTCACATGCCCACGCAAAGCCGTCCGCCACAGGCGGATGGCACCCAACCTGGCTTCTGACGTTGACGGAGCACGAAATGGCCGTGCGTGATTGTGGGACGCGGCGATTGCGCAGGTTACAGACTGCTTTAATGACAAAGACTTACGTCGCAGATGCAAAATGTTGTAAAGCATAACCTACGGAATTCAAGCAGTCTCGGGGCACAGCACGCTGTTCAAGAGGCTCGCGGGCGCCGCTTTGTCGCGTCGATTTTGGCGCTCGTTTTGAGCTTGTAGTCGCGCCAGAGCCAGCGGAGCGAGTCGGGCAGAATCGCGCCGCCGTGCTTGCCGTTGTGCGCTCCGTCGCCGAAAACGAATTTGTAGTCGTAATGCGCGAAGTTGAGGGCCGCGGCCATTTCTTGGTTCGCCAGCGGCCAGTTTCCATAGGCGTTATCCAGGTCGTGCGAGCCATCTTGCAGGAAAACGCGGATCGGCTTGCGCGCCGTCTTGCGAATCAAAGACGGATAGACATAACCTCCCCGGATGTTCGTGAAGCTGCCGACGTGGCTCAACACCTTCCGGAATTTGTCGGGACGTTGCCACGCCACCGTCCAGGTGCAAATGCCCCCGGAGCTGATCCCGCAGATCGCGCGGCCGTCCGGATCGTCCGTGAGCCGGTATTTCGCGCCGACTGCCGGCAGAATCTCTTCCAACAAGAATCGCGTGTACAGATCGCTCAGGCTGTCGTACTCAAAGCTGCGGTTGCTCACAGGTTTGTCGCCCGGCTTTGCCGCGGGAAATGTGCCGGGATTCACGAAGATTCCGATCGTCACCGGGATCTCACCTTTGTGGATGAGATTGTCGAAGACAGTCGGCACGCGGAAGGAGCCTTTCGGATCGACGTAGGCCTTCCCGTCCTGAAACACCATGACGCAAGCCGGCGTTTTGCCGTCGTACTGAGCCGGAACATAAACCCAGTAGTCGCGGACCGTGCCGGGAAATACGCTTTTGCTCTGCCACTTTCCGTGGGTCACGGTTCCCTTGGGGACGCCGGACTGCTCCATCGAATCAGGGCCGAGCTTGTAGTCTTCGGCCGCGCGAACCCAGACTGCGGCCGAGCACCAAGTCACGAACAGGAGACATGCCACCGCGGGAACGCGAATCATCAGTTTCCTCCGCATCGTTAGTGGATCTTTGAAGCGCATTCCAGCGAGTATGCGGACCGGTCATCCTCCTTTCAACCGCGGTGGCGAGACCGCCGATGGTTGGCGACAAAGTCCGTCGGCGCGGGCCCGCCGGCATGCCGAGGGCCTGGGCTGGAGGTGCTATTCGTTCAGAGCCTCGCCACTGAAAGCGGCGGCCACGGCTATTTCTTGTCGTCCTTTGTCCGGATGCAGTACAGGTTATCGACGCTCCGCAAGAGGACGGAGCCGCCGGCAATCGCGGGCGAGGCCCAGAACATTTCGTTCAGCTTGTTCGTGCCCAGCACCTTGAACTCGGGCCCGGCGTCCAGGACGTGCGTCGTCCCCGAGTCGTCGAGGCAAAAGATCTTGCCGTCCCCTGCCCACGGCGACGTCCAGAATGCCGTCGCGTTGGGGATTCGCTGCCGATAGAGCTGCTTGCCCGTCTTGGCGTCGTAACAGGTCACGATGCCGCCGTTGGTTCGCAGAATGTAAAGGTGGCCTTCGTAAAGCAAGGGCGATGCCTTTTCCGGGCCCCCGCGAGGCTGCGACCAGGCGACTCCGGCGTTCGAGGTCTCTCCCTCCTTCAGGGTCACGTCGCCCGAGGCACCGGCTCGGATCGCGTAAAGTCCGCCGCCACCCCCCCGCGATTCTCCTTCTCCGCGGCGACCGCCTCCCATGCCGCCGCCCATCCCTCCCATGCCGGCCTCGCAGCCGACGTACAACAACTCCGCGTCACCGACCGGCGAGGCGTAGCATCGACCGCCACCCATTCCCAATTCCCACAGGACCTTGCCGGTGGCCGGGTCGTAGGAGCGCACTTCGCGGCTGCCGCTCGTGACGAGTTCTGTGCGCAGCTTGTTCTTCCAGATGACGGGAGAACAATGGTTGGTCCGCTCGTTGCGGGAGACCCGCCAGAGCTCATCGCCCGTCTTGGTATTAAGGGCCACGAGGAAGGATTTTTCTTCGTTGTCGATTTGCAGGAACAGGCGATCGCCGTCGAGGACCGGCGAGCTGGCCGGTCCCTGGCCCATGACCGTCGGATAGGCACCCAAGTCCTTCTTCCAGACGAGCTTGCCGGCGAAGTCATAACAAAAGAGGCCGTGCATGCCGAAGTAGGCGTAGACCCGTTCTCCGTCCGTGACGGGCGTTTCGGTGGCGTAGGTGTTGTTTTGCTGGATGGCAACCCGCGGCTTCCCCTCCAACGCCTGCTCTTTCCAGAGCACCTTTCCCGTTTCGCGATCGAGGCAGAGGACCTGCCATTGATAAACCTTGTTTGGCACCGTTCCGGACATGCCGCCGCGGCCGCCGCCGCGACGTCCACCGCCCCCGCCGCCAAAACCGCCGCCGCCGAAACCGCCGCGCCGGCCGCGGCCGAAGCCCTCGCGCATCGTTTGGAGTTGTTTGCGCTGATCGTCGGTGAAAGTCTTGTCGAGCTTGCCTTCGGTCTCCTTCTGGAACTCTGCCAGTTGTTTTTTCTGTTCGTCGCTGAGCTTCAACGTCTCGATCAAGGATGCCGGGAGGATTTGACCCGGTTGAGGCGGCCCTCCGAAGCGGCCGCCTCCACGACGGCCTCCCTCACCCGGCTCCTTGAGCTCTTTCTTCTGCTCGTCCGTCAGAAGCTTTGCCAGCTTGGCGTCGACCTCTTTTTGCAGCTCGTCCACTTGCTTTTTCTGCTCGGCGGTCAGCTCCAGCCGATCCCGGAGAAAGGGGGGCAAGATTTGGCCCGGTTCAGGGGGCCCTCCGAACCGGCCGCGCACCGCCGCGGCCCATTCCGCCGAAGCCGCCACGCATGCCGCCCCCTCTGGCGAATCCGCCCGGCGGTCTCGTTTGGTTCTCCGTGGTGGCCGTTGTCAAAAACACCTTATTTCCCCAAACAATGGGGGACGACCAGGCCAGTCCGGGAATCTTCACCTTCCATTGCACGTTCTTGTCCGGCCCCCACACGGTCGGGAAAGCCGATTCCGCCACACCGGCACTCTCCGGACCACGGAACTGGGGCCATTCGGCCGCCTGTCCCAAGCCCGGCCAAAAGGCCAAACCCAACCAGACCGCGATACTCGACTTGCCGATCATGAATCGATGCTCCTTTCAAAGAGCTCCGCGTCAAGCTTTCAAGGGTTCCGCTTCCACGTCGATTCAGACTGTCTCTCCGTAGAGCCAGCGCGCGGCCTGTCCGCACTTATCGCGGGACTGGAGTATGCCGAGCGTCACCTTAAGGGGAGATGAGGACGGGTCGCTGACCAAACGACGGACGAGCAGGCCGCGGGGGCTGGGTGGTCGGGCCTAGGAAGAATCCGCCGCGTCTTCCGAGACGTAGCGGGGTTGGGCGCCCCAATGGAGCTTGCGGCGCAAGGTCGCGTAATAGCTGAGGCCGCTGACCCGCGGCCAGTTTGAAGGTCACGGGGGCTCGGCGGACTTCCACCACGTCCCCCTCGCACAGCGGCCGGTGCACCTGCCCGTCGATGACGACCGCAGCTCCCTCGAATCCCCGCCGCAATGTGAGCGTATACACGCAATCGGCCCGGTCGACGAGCGGCCGGTTCGTCAGGGCATGCGGACACGTGGGAGTCACGACAAACGCCTGCAAGTCCTGCCGCAAGATCGGTCCGCCGGCCGCCAGGCTGTAAGCGGTCGAACCGACCGGCGTGCTGACGATCAGGCCGTCGCAGCTATAGGTCGTCACCGGCTCGCCGTCGATGGCCAGGTGAACATCCAACATGCGGAGCGAGCCGCCGGAAGCGATCACGACTTCATTCAGGCCCAAAAACGTTTCGCGTCCGCCGGCAGCCGGGCGGAAGGTGCATTCGAACATGAGATGTTCGACGACGCGATAATCGCGAGCCCGAAGCTTGGGAAACTGCTTGCGAAACTCCGCGGGCGAAAGCTCGGCCAGAAAACCCAAACGTCCGACGTTGACGCCCACGATCGGAAGCTGCCGCATACCCATTTGCCGGCATGCCCGCAGAATTGCGCCGTCGCCCCCCAGGACGGCGACGAGGTCCGCCTCGAGGTCGTCCAGAACGAGGTCGTCGGTCACCGCGGCGGCGACGATCTCGGCGGCCGGTTCGTCCTTAAGGAACTGCGACATTTCCCGCCATGCGTCCTGTACCCGCGGGCTCTGATCCCGGGCCAGCACAATCAAGCGGAGAGGCGTTTGGGCCATCGCGTGGTTTCTCGTCCTCAATCTTGTGGCGCGCGACTCGGATTGTGCACAATACCACCAAGCCTGACAACGGCACGCCCGTGGGGCAAGCTGCCAACGTGTCATTTGCTCCTTGGTCGACCTCCCGAGCGGTCAACGACGATGAACTATTTCGCCCACGGCATTCGGTTTCTCGACCGGCCGTGGTTTTTGGCCGGCACGGCCCTGCCGGACTGGCTTTCCGTCGTGGACCGGCGTGTGCGCCTGCGGCCCAAGGCCCTTGTGCCGCTGGCGGACGGTTCCTCCTCCGTGGAGGCCGAGTTGGCGGCCGGCGCGCTCCAGCATTTCGAGGACGACCGCTGGTTCCACAAGACGCGGGCCTTCGCGGAGGCGACGGGTCGGCTCACGCGGATTTTCCGGGACTACCTTGGCCCGGGCGACGGATTCCGCTGCGGCTTCCTCGGGCACATTGTGTCCGAGTTAATTCTTGATGCGATCCTCATTGAGAAATATCCCGAGCGCCTCGATGCGTATTACGAAGTGCTCCAGCAGCTTGACGGGCGTCGGCTGACCGATGCAGTGACGGTCCTCGCCGGCCAACCCGTCGACTTGGAGCCGTGGCTGCCCCGGTTCTGCGAAGCGCAATTCCTTCGCGATTATGCCGATCCCCGGCGGCTCGCCTTTCGCTTGAATCAAGTCCTGTGCCGGGTCAAACTGGAGCCGCTCCCGGACGGCATCGAAGAGCCGCTGGCAGCGGCCCGCGGCGTCGTCGCGGCGTTCGCCGAGGGCCTGCTCCCGCCGGCACAGTTCGTCGTTCCTCTCGCCCAGTCACCACGTGCTATTGGAACAATCGAGGCACACGCATGAAATATGGCATGAACATGCTCCTGTGGACGACCAACGTCGAGCCGTCGCACGACCCGATCTTTGAGAAGCTGAAAGAATGCGGCTACGACGGCGTCGAGATCCCGATTTTTCAGATGGAGGAGGCGAACTTCCAGCGCCTGGCGAAAAAACTAGACGCCTTGAAGCTCGACCGGACGACCGTCTGCTGCGTCGGCGCAAACGCCAACCCGATCTCGCCCGACGCCGGCATCCGGAAAGCGGCCGTGGCACATCTCAAGCGGGCCGTCGACATGTCCCACATCTGCGGGTCGAAGCTGATGGCCGGGCCTTTTCATTCGGCGATCGGCGAATTCACCGGCAAGGGGCCCACGGCCGACGAGTGGAAGCGGGGCAAAGAGGTCTTCTCCGAGCTGGCAGATTACGCCAAACAGGCCGGCGTCACGCTGGTATTGGAGTATTTGAACCGTTTTGAGTGTTATTTCCTGAACTGCGCGGCCGACACGGCCCGGTTCGTCCGCGAGGTGAACCATCCGAACCTGCGGATGATGTACGACACGTTCCACGCCAACATCGAGGAAAAAAACATCGCCCAGGCAATTCGCGAATGCGCTCCTTACACGGTTCACGTGCACATTTCGGAAAACGACCGCGGGACCCCGGGCGAGGGGCACGTCGACTGGGACACCACGTTCAAAACCCTCAAGGAAGTGAAGTACGACGGCTGGATGGTGGTCGAAGCCTTCGGTCTGGCCCTCCCGGACCTCGCCGCCGCGACGAAAATCTGGCGGCCGATGTTCCCCTCGGAGGACTATCTCTCGCGGGAGGCCCTGCGGTTCATGAAGACCCGGTGGGCTTCGTAATCGGTGCCAGCCGGACTTCGACGCCGTCGCTTTGGATGGCGGGTGGTTGCGGCGGCGGACGTCGTTCCACGCGGGGCACGAAGCTGATCGGATTCAGCGTGAACCCGATGAGGACGAAGGCCAGCGTCAGCCAACCCACGGCAAGTCGGGCCGCCCCCAGGGGAACGTTGTCGTCGGCCGTCGGAGGATGGCGCGGGCCGGCCACAAAGAGCAGAACGACCATCAGGGCGTAAGAAATCTGCCCGGTCAGGATCATGTAGCCCATCGCCGCGAATAGCAGGCCGATCGCCACGCGATGCGCTTTCCGCCCGATCAGCGTGTAGAGGATATGTCCTCCGTCGAGCTGGCCGATCGGCATCAGGTTGAGCGCCGTGATGAAGATGCCCACCCAGCCGGCAAACAGCCACGGGTTGTCGGCCAGCCAAGCCCCCTGCGGCAGTGGCCCACGGATCCAGTTTACCAGCCATTCAAAGATCAGCGGCAATCCCCAAATCGGCTCACCGGGAGGCGGAGCCGTTTCCCAGACTTTCGCCTGCCAAATGCCGAGCATGGTGATCGGCAAGGCGAAGACCAATCCCGCAAGGGGCCCGCTGACGGCAATGTCGAACAGGCTTTTACGGTTGGCAACTCCCGCCCCCTGAACGATCACCGCGCCCATCGTCCCGATGGGAGTGAGGGGGAACGGGATAAAATAGGGCATACTGGCCGGAACACGGTATCTCCGCGCCTGAAGATAATGCCCCATCTCGTGCGCGATGAGGATCGTCATGACGGCCCCGAAGTACGTCAGACCATTGAGGAACAATTCGGAGAGCGGCGGCAGCGGCGGGTCCGACGCATCCCGCCCATAGATGGCGGAAATGCCCTTTCCCGGAACCATCCCTGCCAAAAATACGCTGAAACACGTGGCCAAAAACAGCACGAGTGCCACGCGCCGGTTGCTGCGGACTGACCGTCGCGGGAAATAGGAAGCGGGAACATTCCTTCGCCGCGGGTCGATCACGTCGACTTGCTGCGGGTAGAACGTCGTGATCTCCAAAGGCTCCTCGCCGGTCACGTCTGCGCCCGGAACTCGCGTTGGTTCATTCATTCCTGTCATTCTACGCAACGAAATCGTCGACGCGAAGGAGAGACGCTCAGTCCGCCATTCCCTCTAGCACGCGGGCAAAGGCTCCGTACGTGCCGGCGTCGAAGAGCACAAACCGGGCCTCCAGCGTTTCGGCGCGGTCGAGGAGAAAATCGCGGACCGTTTTGAGCGAGCAGTCGGCGGCCAGATCGGTCGGATACGAATAGACGCCCGTGCTGATCGCGGGAAAGGCGATCGAGCGGCACTGATGTTCGAACGCCAATTCGAGACACCGCCGATAGGCCGCGGCGAGCAATTTCGACTCCTGCTGCATGCCGCCCCGCCAAACCGGCCCGACCGCGTGAAACACGTACCGGGCGCGGAGCTTGCCGGCAGCGGTCACCACCGCATCGCCGGTCGGGCACCCCTGCGGATAACGGCGGCCGCGTCTCCTCCATCAGCGAGGGTCCCGCCGCCCGGTGGATCGCTCCGTCGACTCCGCCGCCGCCGGCCAAATGCGCATTGGCCGCGTTGACGACCGCGTCGACCTCCTGATCGGTGATGTCGCCTTGCACGAGCCGAATGCGGCCGGGGCCAAAGTGAATCAACATTACGTCGTCCGCAGCGGGGTTGGCTTGAAGAGCAATCTCCCAGCCGATGGCTGCCTTGTCGGTTTTGCCCTTTTCCAGCAGCGTGAGGATCTGGGCGACGCCTTTGGCTTTGGCAAGATGCCGTTCGATGTATTGGAACGTCTCAAGCGTAACGAATTCTTTTCCCGGCCCGGCGCCTCCTTCGACGAAGGCCCGTTTTTGATCGAAAACGGCCCAGAAGACCGACCGCGGGTGCCGCTTGACCGCGTCGCGGACCTTTTCGGCATTGGCCCCCTTGGCCCGGTTTCCGTTGATTTGCAGATGCCCCTTCTTCTCAAACAGGACGGCGATGACGTTCCAATCCTTGCTGCTGCTGAAAAGACCCATTTCCCTATGCTCCCGCCGAGCCCGCGCCTGATTTTCATTCCCGGCCGTCGATCAAGCCAGTTTTAGCACGGGGCGCGTCGGGTTTGCCATGACCGGTTCCGGCGGTCGGAAAATCGCCTGTCGGCCTGTAAAGAAATTCACCAGCCCAAAGACGCAAGCTGCGAGAGAGTGAAACGAGCCAGGATGGTTTGGCATCCGGTCGGTTTCGCCTATTGTCGAAATTCCACTGTCTCGCGCGCGAATCAACGCCCGCCTGCGAAGCGCCGGGTGGGCCGTAATATTCGGCCGGAATGTTCGGGCCGCCGAGCGACTGCTCGCGGGCGATCTGCTCGATGCGGATGATCCGTTCACCCAGCCGCTCGATCCGTGTGCGGACCTCTTCAGTCGTCTGGTCCATTCCGCCCGAGACGAGCGTCACAACTCCCAGAAACAAAAGCATCTGCCCGGCGGTCGTCGTCAGCCAACCGGTGGGCGCGTAGTTGGCGGGACCGCCGAAGTAACTCCATACGATCAGCGTGGTCCCCACTGTGAGCAGGGCCACGCCGGCGTATGCCACAAGCTGGCCGATGACCGAGGTCCAATTCGTTTTCTTACGATCGTTTCCGAGCAGGCTGCCTTGAACGTCGAAGTGCGGCGACCCTTCGCCAAATTCGTGCTGCCGGTGCAGGCGGGCCGATTCGTGCCGAAAAGCGGCGCGATGCGAGTGGCCGGCCGGACCGTGGAGGGGCTGCGACGGGTCGACGCGGTAGCCCTGGCGCACCGGGGCCGGCCTGCCCTGTTGGGCTTGCATCCCGGCCGAAGACGCTGAGCCACGCTCTTCCCGTGAAGGGGGCGGCGGGGGAGGGGTCTCCGCTTCGAGGCTGACTCCCGCGATGGCCGTCCGGTCCGCGGCGGCGGCAGAACGTTGCGGAGTCCGCTCGGAACGCGGCGGGGGCGAGTCGCTCTTGCGCTCGCTGGCCCAACGCTCCAAGAGATCGCGCGCTTCGCGCGCGTCTTGGCCAGTCCCGTGAACGCCGCGGAGGCGGAGATTTCAGCACCGCACGTCGCGCAGCGCAGCGCGCCGGTTATCGGCGGCGACTTCAGCGGCGACGTCGGCCTTGCAGCTCGGACACCACATCCGCGTGTACCTTTTGTGGTGCAAGCGTCTGGCCTGCACGGACCATCACGGCGGCACCACAAGATTGAGCCAACGACAGGGGCACAACGACGAGGAAAGGGCCGCAAATTATGCCTGCAATTCAATTTGACGCAAGACCGGTTTTGGGGGCCGCAGGGGCCGGCCCGGTGAACCCCGTCATCGCGGCACTGCCATTGGCGGCGTTTGCAGGGCTGGGTATTTCATGGGGCGGGCGGGGAAGAACAAGTCAAAGCGGGCGGCGAGCAGGCCGCGCGTGATCCACCGAACGCCCTTGGCGTAAAGCGTCAAGGGCACTTGATAGGTGCTGAGCTTCTGGTGCTTGAACTCGTCGCTGGTTTGTCCAACGTAGATGCGGCGCGGCCCGCGCTCGAAAGCGGCCCCCATCGCTTCAAAGAAAATGTTGAAATAGAGGTCGCATTCGCGGTTCAGGCTGTAGTCCAGGCCGATAAACATCTGGTCGAACAGCTCATCGCACAAGAGCGTGGCGGCAAAGGCGACGATCCGTCCTCCGTGCCAGACGAACGTGAACAGCGTATTCTCGGGGAGTTGGCGGGCCAACTCGCGAAAATACTCCGCCGGCAGGCTTTCGAAACGGACGGTCGCCCGGTCGAGAACGGCCTCGTAGAGCTTGTGGACTTCATCCGTATAAAGTTCGGCCGCCCCTTCGGCCCCCGAGCGGTGCTCGATCTTGAGACCGAAACTGGCGAATTTTTCACGCGACCGGCGGATCGTGCGCGCGCTTCGCCGAGCCGATGCGCGACAAGTAGTCGTCGAAGCTGCCATACTCCGCCGGAACGCAGTTCATGGGAAGACTGTCCGCGCGGCGATAGCCCAAATCGTCGAGAATCGCCAGGTCGCCGAGTTCCTCGGGGGCAAACTCTTTGTAGACGACGCAGTGGGAGCGTTCCTCCCGGGCGAAGGCTTGCACAATGCCGTCGAGATGCCGCAGGACGGCCGCCCGGTCGGCATGGGGGGCAAACCGCAAGTGGCTTGACCCGGAAGAGACGGGCAAACCGCACAGCAGCAGGCGAAGCCGCAACAGCACCGGCGCCACGCGGTTAATCACCGCCGCCACCTTCTTGGCGTCACCTTCGGCCAACACGGCGCCGTCGATCGTGTAGGAGCACAGGCAGGCGGCCGCCGCGGCCCGGTCCTCATCGTCGCGGACCAGCACGTGCCGGAAATGGCAGACCGATCCCATCGCATTCTCGACGGCCAGAATGTACCGCGGATCCATGAAGGGATCACTCTTCGGATCGCGGAGCCGGTTCCATTCGTCCCAATCGGCCTCTCGAATCGATCGGTGGACGACAGAGTGATAGTCGGCCGGCGACGTCGAAAGAGGAGAGGATACGGTTGTCATGCTGTTCTTGCAGCCGAAACGCTTCGGACCAGGCGCCGGCCGACGCAGCCCTGCGCGGGGCCGCAGCGTCGCCGCCGGCCGGTTTCATGAGCCGGGATTCGCGGCCGTGGAAATGGGCTGCCGCTCGGCCGCGTCGTGCTTGCCGAGGCTCGTCTTGGCGATCATCTCGCCGATCAGCTCGACGATATAGTCGATCTCGGCGCACGTCTTGTCGACGGCGACGAGGAATTCCTGAGCCTGGCTTTCCGTCAAGGTCAGGGGCGGTTCGACGCGGAGCACCTGAGGGTTGGATCGCGTGAACTGCGTGTAAATCCCGTGCCCGTGCAAGAGCGTCTGCATCGCGTGCAGCACGTGGAACGCATCGATGAACTGGCTCATCTCGCGTCCCATATAGGGGGCCAAGCCGCTCGGATCGGTCGCCAACCAATGCGATTTGAGGGTGCCTGGCAGCCGCTCGAACTCCATCCCCAACAACAGTCCGCGTCCGCGAACCTGCCGCACGCAGCGGTAACGGCGGCACAGATCGTTTAGCCCCTCCAAAAGCTGCTCGCCCCGGACGGCCGCGTTTTCGGCCAGCCGTTCGTCCTCCAGAGCGTCGAGCGCGGCCAAGCCCGCCGCACATGCCAGGCTACCCCCGCCGAACGTGCTCGTGTGCAGGGTACACGCTGCGACGGATCCATACGCCTTCATCCACACGTCGCGCCGAGCCAGCATGGCGCCGATCGGCATCAGGCCCCCCCCAGCGATTTTGCCAGGGTGAGCACGTCGGGATGGACGTCGTCGTGCTCGACGGCGAACATCATTCCCGTGCGGCCCAGGCCCGTTTGCACTTCGTCGACGATGAGGAGCGTTTCGGTCGAGCGGCAGATTGACTGCACTTCGCGCAGATAACCGGCCGGCGGCACGCGCATCCCGCCTTCGCCCTGAATCGGCTCGACGATAAAGGCCGCAAATCGCCGCGAGGAAAGGGCCCGCTCGAGTGCTTCGTAATCCCCGTAGGGAATGGCTTCGCAATCGCCAACAAGCGGCCGGAAAGGTTTCTGATACGAGGGATTTCCGGTGAGGGACAGCGACGCCCATCGTTTTGCCGTGGAACGAGCCCTCGCAGGAGAGCAGGCCCGAGCGGCCGGTCGCCGCCCGCGCAAGCTTGATCGCCGCCTCGACCGATTCCGTTCCGCTATTCGTGAAGAACGCCATTTCCAGGCCGGCCGGCGCGAGGCAGACCAAGCTGCTCGGCAAGCGCCGTCGCATAGGGATTGACGGCCGTCGGCGTGAAGCCCGGCGCCTGGTCCCGCACGGCCGAAGTCACGGCTTCCGCGACGGCCGGATGGTTGTGCCCGAGGTTCAGTGAGCCGAAGCCGGCCACGAAGTCGAGATATTTCTTTCCGTCGGCATCGAACAGGTACGCCCCCTCGCCGCGGACGAACGTCTTGAGCAGGCCGCTCTTTCCGTTCATCGCCATCAGAACGGGGTTGAGGTAGCGGGCGAACAACCGTGCCGCGCGGTCCGCCCGCCGCTTCACAGCGGAAGGCGAAACAGTGTGGCGGCTTCCCGATTCGATTCGCTGGACGTCTTGGCCTTGAGATGGACACGGGTCTTTTGAAACTTGACCACCGCGTCGTCCGTCAGCGGACACCCGAAGGAACAGAGCCGGGAAAAATCGAACCCGTGCGTCCGGGCGATCGAGCCGATCTCCTGGACCGTTTCGGGCTGCAGTTCGCGCCCCAGCGACAGACATTCTTCCCGCTCTTCGAGCGCCAGGAGCATCGTCTCGCCCAGGCAACTGGGGATCATGCCGTGCTGGAACCAGAGCAGCTTCGAGGCGACGGCCATGGCCTCGGGCAGACGGACCAGGCCGCCGGTGAGAATCAGCACGTCGTCCCGCTCGGCACTGCGCGCCGCGGATATCCGTCGGGACGCCGACGTCAACGACCAGGCTGCCCGGCTTGAGCCACGATTGATCGATGCAGCTTCCCGTCGACGTCGCCGAGAGGACGATGCGGGCCTGCTCCAGCGCCTGGGGAATATCCGTAAGAAGTTCTGCCCCAAGCTGCTGCGCCAAGCGGATCGCCGGGCCGGACGACCGGCGGCCGACCAAAAGCAGTCGGCCGCAATGCGGGGCAAGCAGGGTGGCGGCCACCGAGGCGATGCTTCCCGGGATTCCGACGACGGCCACCGTTTCGTGGGCCAGATCGATTCCCAGATCGTCGGTCGATTCAAACAGATTCTGCAACGCCGTGTAGGCGGTCAGGCTGTTTCCCGTCGTGACGGCAATCGGACTGCTCTCGGCGACGATCGTCCCGCGGCCGCCGACAATGCCCGTCAGCGAACCGAGGCCGACGATCCGCGCCCCCAATCACCGGCCATTTGGACCGCTTGCGCGATATACGTCAAAGCCCGGTCTGGATCGTCGAGGATGGCGACGACGTCCATGGGGATCTCGTAAAGACGCCCCTCCGCGGATGAACCCCGAGACGAAACCAAGCCGGTCAATTCGTCGACGATCCGGATTTCCCGCGGAAGGCCGTCCGAGCCGCCCTTGGCCCGCTGAACCGCCTCGATGGAGCTGCCCCGTCAGCCCCAGGGGGTCGGTCCCCCATAAGCGGCGAAGGATACCCCCCTCATCGTCGAGCTTAATAAAGGATTCCGTTCCGCTGGCGAGGGGATGGATCGACGAAGGCGAATCTCATGATGCGATGGCTCACTGTGACAATTGACAAACAGGACCCCAATCCCCATTCTGAGGCCTGAGGACATGAATTGCAAAGACATTAAGGTCTGGGAAGCCGAGCGAGTCTACGCGCCGCATGGCCGCACGTTCAACGCTGAACTTAAGTCCAGGCCCGCTTTTGGATTTATTCGAGAATTACACGGGATCCTTCCTCGATTTGGACCACGGGCTCGCCTGGGACGGTAGCAGACTGCGCGCCGGCCGCGACCAACTTTCCCAAGATTTGCAGCGGCTGGGACTAGCGGCGGGCGACCGGATTCTCTTTGGCGTCGGAAACGGCCCCGGTTTCGCCGCCGCTTTGGCGGCCGTTTTGACCGTCGGCGCCTCGCCCGTCTTGCTGCACTTTGAGACTCCGCCGGCCGAGCTGAAACGGCTGGCCGCTTCTCACGGGGCCAGGTTCGCGCTCTGCGAGACATGGACCGAGGCCGACTTGGCACCCCTTGTCGACCACCACGTCCCCCTTGGAGCTTGGTCCCTCCGATCGACTGACGTTTGCGCCGTCGTCGACGGTGGGGATTCCGCCGCCGAGCGGCCGTTTCGCTTCGGTCCCTTCCGTCCCCCTGCATCCCACCTCGGGGACGACCGGCACGCCGAAGATCGCCATCCGGCACGCGGAGGCCGCCGTCGCGGAGGGCCGCAACTATCAGCGGCACGATGGGGGTGACCGCCGAAGACACCCTCCTGTGCGTGGTTCCCATGAGTCATGGCTATGGATTCGGGACCAGCGTCACCATGCCGCTGGTTTCCGGGGCAAGCGTCGTCTCCAGCCGGCGGTTTCATCCGCACGTGGTGACTCGGGCCTTGCGAGAGCGCGCGATCACGACGTTCCCGGCGGTCCCGGCCATGCTGCACCTGTTGCTGGTCGCGGCCCGCGGACCGATCGCCGGGCTTCCGCGGCAGCGTCTTGTCGGCCGGCGCCCCCTTGCGGCGAAGACGGCCCAGGCCTTTTTCGACAACACGGGTCAGCCGGTCCGCTCGCTGTACGGGACGACGGAGACAGGCGGCATTTCGGTCGACGTCAACCCGCAGGGACGGGGACCGAGGGCTGCGTCGGACCGGCCATGCAGTCGGTCTCGGTCGAGGTCCGGCCTTTGGCCGAACCCGGAGCGATCTGCAGTCGGACATCGGCCGCGTGTGGGTGAAGTCGCCCTCGGCCATGGCCGGTTATCTCACACGCGACGGGATCGACGACCTCCCGTCTGGTCGACGGCTGGTTTGAGACGGGCGACCTGGGGTTCCTCGACGATGCAGGCCGCATCCATCTCGTCGGTCGCGAGAGCGAAGTGATCAACGTCTTTGGGCTGAAGGTGATTCCCAGCGAGGTCGAGGCCGTCATCCGCGACGTGCCCGGCGTGGCGGACGTGAAGGTTTATGCCGGCAACACCGATCAGGCTCGCAAATCGTCAAGGCGGCCGTCGCCGGTCCCGAATCGCTCGACGTCGCCGCAATCCGCGAACACTGTGCGCGGCAGCTCGTGGGATACAAACGGCCCGAAGTCATCACGCGACTGGACTCGCTTCCGCGAACGCCGACGGGAAAAATCATCCGCGACCGTCTGCCGTAGGTCGACATTTTCACCACCAAGGCACCAGCAACGTGGATCAGGCAGGTCTCGAATATCGGCTGACCGAAATTCTGGCGCGGGTCGTCGGAGAAGGGGGCCCCGCCCCGCCGCGGACGCCCGCCGAGTTGAGCCCCACCGACGACTTTGCCGTCCTGGGAGTCAATTCGGTTGACTTGATGGAATTCATCCTCCGCGTTGAAAAGGATTTGGACGTCGACGTTCTGGAAAACATGCTGCCGGACGAGCTCCCGAGCACTCTGCGCGGCTGGGCGCAGTTTCTCTATCCGCGCCTCCAGCGATCGACCCCGTCATGATCGAGATTCGCACCTACGATGGCGAGCCGGCGGAGCTGGCCGCCTTCTGCACGGGTGTCTGGCGGGACCGGTATCGGGACAAGATGGCGGTCCCCTTGTGGAGCGGCCCCTTCATGGAGTGGGAGCTCCTCTCCGACGAGCCGGGCGCCCGCGACTTCCTGGTCGCCGCCTACGACGGCGGCCGCCTGATCGGCGCGCTGCCCGTCGAAGCCGGTGCGCTTTCACTTGCGCGGAGAGCCGATTTCGGGCTCCTTTGGAAGCTTCTTCGCCATCGACCCGGTCTACGAGAAACAGGCGGTTTCGCTCAAGCTGGTGCTCGAACAGCGCCGCCGCCACCGCGATCGGCAGACGCCTCTGTTCTGCCGGCTATCTGATCCGGGGCGACTCGGCCGCCCTGGGCCAGCAATTCTGGCTGCGGCTCCGAGAAATGCACGTCGTGGGCAAGGTCGGTCTCTGGGTGCGGATGATCGACCATCGCGTGATGAGCGATTTTCTGTTTCATCCGTTCGAACGGCGTGGGGCCCGGATGCTCGGCTGGTTCCAGGGGCGGCCCAAACCCCTCGTCCAATCCGCCGGCATCCGGCCTTACCGGGAGGCCGACTTGGCCGATTGCCTTCGCCTGGCAAACCAGTTAAGCCGGGCGGCCGAGTTCGGGCTGGTGTGGGACGAAACGACGCTGAGCCGCCAGTTGTCGTTCAAGGATTTTCCGCGGACGATCGTCGCCGAGCACGGCGGACGAGTGGCGGGCTTCGTGAACTATTTTCGGCAAGCCTATCTCGGCCGCGGCGAGATGCTGGCGGGCGTCATCGATCTCGTTTCCGTCAGCGAACTGCCGCCGGCGGCCCGAAGGCGGCTCCTGCGTGCCGCGCTCTACCAAATGGCCGCCGAGGGCTGCCATGTGGCCCTCTTCCTGCACGTCGCCGGCCAACCCAGCCTCCTCCTGGCACGAATGGGATTCGTGCCGGAGACTCCCCAGTACGACTACGTGCATCCAATCCATGACGCCGGAGGCCCCGCTCGTACAGACCCGCCGCTTGCATGCTCTCTGGCGATAATCGGAACGCGAGATGCCCGCTTTTGATACAAAGCGCTCGCTTTCGCTACACTTTTTGGAGTTTTTTGGGGTTATTTGGGGCCAAAAAAAAGGAAAACTGAAGACCCCGGAAAACTCCTTAATGAGCGACCGCTGCGCGAACAACGGTGACCGCTTCCGCGGCATAATGCCGCCGCCGCCGATTGCTCGGGGGCTTCGGCAATCACGCGGAGCATCGGCTCTGTGTTGCTGGCGCGAACCTGCACCCATCGGTCGGGCCAGTCGAGCCGCAGGCCGTCTCCGAGGGTCGCCGAGGCGTCGGCGATATTTTTTCTCCAAAGCGCGGCAAGCCGCGTCGGCCCGTTCGCGCGGGCACGCGAGCTTGTCCTTGACGATGAAATAAGAGGGGAGTGCGTCGGCCCATTCGGCGAGACTTTGGCGGCCGGTCGAGAGTCCGGCCAGAATATACGCCATTCCGACAAAGCTGTCGCGCACGTAACCGATCTTCGGTTCGATCACGCCTCCGTTCCCTTCGCCGCCGAAGACGGCCGCGACCTCCTGCATTTTCGCGACGACGTGCGCTTCGCCCACCCGCGAGCGGTAAAAGGGGGAGCCGTGAGCGCGCGGCGACGTCAGCCGTGACCCGGCTGGTCGAGCCGTTTACGACGACGGGTCCCGGCGTGCGTTCCAGCACGTAATCGGCGCACAAGGCGAGCGTCAACTCTTCGCCGATGTACCGGCCGTGATTGTCGACGACCGCCAGTCGATCGGCATCGGGATCTTGTGCAAAACCGACATCGGCTCCCTGGCGCCGGACGGCGTCGCACAGGCCACGCAGGTTTTCTTTGAGCGGCTCCGGCGCATGGTCGAACAGACCGTCGGGCGTTCCCCCCAAGATCGTCACCTCGCAGCCGAGCGACTGCAGCAGCTTCGGGCCCCAGAGACCGCCGGCCCCGTGATTGCAGTCGAGCACGACCTTCAACCGGCGCGTGCGGATCGCCGGGACCTCGACGAGTTCGCAGACCTTCTCGAGATGCGCATCGCCGGCGTCCAGGCGTTCCTCGGTCGATCCCAGCGAGTTCCAGCGAGCCAGCTTCAAGGCGTCGGTCTCGAGCAAATCGAGGAGGCGACGGCCCGCGTCTTCGTTGAAGACCGAACCCTCGCGCGAAAAGGGCTTCAGCCCGTTCCACTCGATCGGATTGTGGCTGGCCGTGATCTCGATTCCCGCCGCCGCCTTGAAATGCCGGACGAGAAAGCCGCAAGTCGGCGTCGAGACGATGCCGGCGTCGATTACTTGGCAGCCAACCGATTCGAGTCCGGCCTGCACCGCGAGCTTGAGCATCTTGCCCGTCGAGCGGCCGTCGCGCCCGACGACCACCGTGCCGCGGTCCGACAGGATGCCGAGTGCTTGCGAGAACTTCACGACGAAGTTCGGATCCAATCCGTCTCCGACGATTCCCCGCAAACCGGAGATGCTAAGAATTCGCTCTGCCACGATCATTCTCTTTTTGTTGCAAGCGGAGGGGCACTTCGAGCCCGTGCCGATCCATCAGGCCGCGGTCGGAAAGGATGACCGCAGCCGGGCCGTCGGCGCGGACCTTCCCTTCGTCGAGGACGATGACCCGCGTGCACAGCTCGGCCACCATGTCGAGATCGTGGGTGGCGATGATTTGGCTCCCCTCGAACCGCTGAAGCACGTCGACGAGCGTCCGCCGTGCGCGCGGGTCGAGGTTGCTGAACGGCTCGTCCAGCGCCAGGATCAGCGGGTGACACGCCAGCACGCCGGCCAGGCAAACCCGCTTGCGTTCTCCCAGGCTGAGCTGCAGCGTGCTGCGGCGTTCATATCCTTCCAGGCGAACCGCCGCCAGGCTCTCGGCCATGCGGCGCTCGACGTCGACCCGCGGCAGCCCCAGGTTGAGTGGGCCGAAGGCGACGTCCTCGCGGACCGTCGGACAAAAAAGCTGGTCGTCCGGATCCTGGAACAGGAATCCGACCAGGCGGCGAACCTCCGCCAGATGCTCGCCGCCGACGGACAAGCCCGGCCACATGGACGGCGGCCCCGTTGGAAGAGGGGCTCGCGTGACTGAGCTCGCTGCGGCAAGAGACCGTTGAGATGCAAGCAAGAGCGTCGACTTTCCGGCGCCGCTGGGTCCGACAATCCCCACAATTTCGCCCCGCGTCAGCGAGAACCGCACGTCCTGGAGGGCACGCTGGCCGTTCGGGTAGGCGTAGCTCAACCCGTTCACCTCGAGCACGGTGTCCGCGGCGGCGGATGTCATTCGTCGAGGGTCCGCAGTTTGCCGTCCCAGCCGCGGGCACACATCGCGCCGTAGACCCGCTCCGAGCGCCCCAGTGCGCGGATCAACAACATGCCGATCATCTGCGCGGCATTTTTCCAGCGGAAGATCGCTCCGCTGCGGGCGAAGGTCCGCGCGCGCCGGGCGGTGCGCATTGTGTCGACTTCGTCCCAGAGAACGAACACGAAGCGATACATGAAGGCCAGGATGGCCAGCAGAATGGCCGGAGTGCCGGAGCGCCGGAGCGTCGCGAGAAGTTGATCGAAGGGAATGACGTTCACAAGCCACAGGCCGGCCAAAAACGACTCCGTCCCGCGGAAGACGATGCCCGCCATAATGTCCCAGCCCCCCCGAAATCCCTGCGATAAGGGGACCGCAATTCCGAACATAGCGCCAAGAGCAGAAAGCCGGCGACCCGCCGCGGCGACGAAACGAAACGGAATCCTGCGCCAGGCTTATCGCGGCAAAAAGGACGCACAGAAGCGAACCATGAGCCGGCCAATGCGCAGGCGGGATCAGCATGCCGGCGGTGATCGCCGCCAGCGACAAGAGGAGCTTCAGCCGCGGAGGAAGACAGTGGCAGACCGACCGGGCCCTGCCATACCGGTCGAGGTAGTCACTCACGACTCGCCTCGACGGGCCGCCTCGACGGCCCTGGACCTGAGGCTTACCGCCCGTCCGAACCCCATCGCCAACAGGAAGACCGAGAGTGTCCCCACCACTCCAGCCAGCGAGACCGACAGGCTTTGCCAGTTTCCCGAAGGCAATACGTTCTTGTAGTCGCTGAAGAGAGACCACGCCGATCGGCCAAGCTCGGAGAATCCGTGCTTCTCCGCGACGGCGTCGAGGCCGTCGGGGAGCCGCGAAGCAAAGGGGGCCAAAAATGCCCCGACGCACAACGCCAGCACGATTCCCGCGGCGGTCACGCGGCCGACGCCGCCGATCAGCCCGCGACGCGGTTTCGGCCGCGCTCGTCAGGATCAAATCGGGCCGCTGCGCCAAGACGTACGCGACGACGCCCCCGGTGATCAGGGCCTCCCCGACGCCGATGAGCGAGTGGATCGCCACCATGAGGGCAAACAGGTTGCCGAACTGGAAATCCCGTGGGCGAGTGAGAGAGGCGGAATTCGAGGCAGAACAAGGCAGAAGCCGCCACGACGGTCACCCAGGAGGCAATCACCGCCCCGACCATCGTTCCCACGCGCGGATTGCGAAAGAAACGCCGCACGACCGAGGCGACGGCGTAACCGCCGATCGACCCGATAACCGCCATATGCAGGATGTTCGCCCCCAGCGTAAACAGTCCGCCGTCGGAAAACAGGAACCGCTGCACCACCAGGACCATCGTCAAAGCCAGGCAGCCTGCCCACGGTCCCAGGATCAACCCGGCCAGCACGCCGCCGATCAAATGTCCCGAAACGGGCACGACGACGAGCTGGAAATTGACCATCTGGGCGGCGAAGATCATGGCCCCCATCATGCCGGTCATCGGCACGACGCGGTCGGCCAGCTCCTCGCGCAATTTATAAATGGAGCATCCGACGGCGACCGCGGCGATGGTGCCGGTCGCCGCGCAAACGTCAGGGCTGAGATAACCGTCCGGAATGTGCATGGCGCACGTCCACTCTATTCCGGGCTCGGATGGCTTTGCAATTCCCTGTCCAATTGCAAATTCCCCGTCTCGGTTGCAGCCGGATCGCCGCGCGGCTTACGCTGCCCGGAGCCGTCTGTTTGTGCTTATTCGAGGAATCCTTACCGTGGGGCTTCGAAATCGCGGGATCGAGCGTTCCGCCGACCAACTTGGCGGCCAGGGCGTCATCTCCCGGATGGATACGCTCGGGCGTCTGCACGCCACGCCCGAGATTTTCGCCCGGATCGCCGAGTGGCAGGGACCGGAGCTTGGGCTGCAGCAGCGGCTCCGGGCCGAATTTCCCGACGACGTTGTCCGCGGGCGCTGAGCCTGATCGAGCTTCGCGTGCGGGGAGCGGCCAAGTTCTCGCGCGCTCAGGCAGATGTGGTTCGACCGCGTCGGATTGGAGCAAAGCACCTCAGAACCGGTCGCGCGGCACAAGGCCCGACGTTTTCACGGCTCCGTTTGGGACTACTGCTGCGGCATGGGCGGCGACACCGTCATGCTGGCCGACCATTGCGACGTGATCTCCGTCGATCGCGATCCATCAGCCTGCTTGTGCATGCGGTACAACGCCGAGGCGTACGGCGTCGCTGACCGGGCGATCGCCCTCTGCGCCGACGTTGAATCGCTCGAGGATCGCAGCGGCCTGTTGCACATCGACCCCGATCGTCGTCCGGCAGGCCGCACAGGAGAGGCAGGCCGAATTCGATCGGGCCGGCGACGATCGCTGCGGCTGGAGGCAGGAAGCCCGGGACTTGAGCTTTTGTCGCGGCTCACCGAGGACTTCCGCGGCGGCGCGATCAAGGCCAGCCCGGCGGCGAACTTCGGCGGGAAATTCCCCGCGGCTGAGATCGAGCTCGTGAGCCTGGAAGGCGAATGCAAGGAGGCGACAATCTGGTTCGGCGAGCTGGCCGACCCGGGCATTTGGCGGGCCACCGCCCTTCCGGCCGGCGAGACACTCGCGGGAGATCCCCTCGCGGCGGTCGTTCCCGTTTCGTCCTTGGGACGGTTCATTTTTGATCCGAACCCCGCGCTGGTGCGGGCCGGGCTGATCGACCTCTTCGCGTCGCGCTCCGGGTTGACCCGGCTGGACGACGAAGAGGAGTATCTCACTGCCGACCACCCGCTCCATTCGCCGTTTGTACGGCCGTTTGAGGTGCTGGCCACGCTGTCCAATAACGATCGGGAGATCCGCGGCTATTTTCGCGGTTCGGAAGTCGGGCCGTTGGAAATCAAGTGCCGGCGAATCCCGGTCGACGCGGAAGCCCTTCGCCGCAGGCTCCCCTTAACCGGCGACGAGTCGGCCGTGTTGATCTTCGCGCGGATCAGCGGCCGCGCGCGAGCCCTTGTCTGCCGTCGAGTGCCGGCCTCGAGCGCGTTGCCCAACGAGCGGCCGGCGTAGCCGGCGGAGTCGACCAGCGAGCCGAAAGGCGCCTATTGTGCAATCGGCTGGCGGAACTGTGCCTTGGCGATCGGAATCATCGGTTGCGCCGGCACGCCCTGGTTCTTGCGCCGTGAAAGGGAAGCCGTAGGCGACGAGCGAGCCGGTGGTCAACTCGGCAACATACACCATTCCGGCGCCAAACGTCCCCCCCTGACCGACTATCTGGCCCTGGCCACCGACGAACGCGTACACCGGCTGCGCCGCCCCCTTTTCGTCAAGTTTGAGGTCGTTGGCGACGTCGCGGTAATAACTCTGGGTGAAGGTGCCCATGTTCGGGGAGAGGTAGAAGCCCTGCAGCCGGCCGGTCACGAAGTCGAGAATGAAAATCGCCTCCGTCCCCGGCAGGCCGGCGATCGCCGTGCTGGCCGCGACCGAGATCATCCCAAATTTTTCATTGCGATCGGACTGGTCGGCGCGAAGCGGCTCGTGCGGCCAGTAATACGCAATCCCCAGTCCGAGCAAGACCCCGCCGACCAACCAGATTCCCCGATTTTCGCCGATTCGAGAGTGCATAGCCTACCTCCGTTCTCATCGAGTGCAGACCGTCAACTGTCGATCCGCAGGGACCGGCCCGCCTGTTCGCTGTCAGTTTACGATTTCCCGGTTCGGCGGAATAGACTATTTCGGGTGCACGACACCCTTTGCAAAACGCGCGGCGAGGGCCGGTGCCCTCGCCTGTCGCGCGAACCGTCGAGCGGGGCACTGCGCCCCGCGGCGGTGCATAAAGTGCGCGGTCCTGCCGACTATTTCGCCGAGAGCCGTTCGGGAACCTCGCTGCTCGCGACGAGCTTGAGCACGTTCTCGATCAGGATTTCCCCGGTCATTTCGCCCAGCGACGTGCGGGAGACATAGTCGTACCGCGGGAAACTCTTGAAATCGACTTTCGTCAAAATGTAGCCGAAGGCGTCGTTGGTCAGCCCGAAGAGCAGGTTATGCTCGCCGCGCATTTGCGCTTGAGGTAAAAGCCGATGTTCGGCAGGGCCTCGCCCGGAATCGTCACGATCTGCGCATTGCCCAGGTTCACCAGATTGAGCCGGGCCGTGATCGTGTGATTGTCGTTGTGCGGATAATTCAGCGGCGAGCCGGCGATGATGGCCCACATCAGCGGCGAATCGACGGGGAACTGCACGTCGAGCGAGTGGCAGACAAGCCGCGGATCCTTTTGGACGGCTGCGTCCTTGATGATCCGCTGCGCCTCGTCGGCCATCAGGTGGCCGATCCGCAGGCACTCGTCCCAGGTACGGGCATCGTTCCATTGCGCCTCCTGCGGATTGCTCGGCTGGTCGAGAAGGCGGTTGTCGGCCGTGATCATTCCTCCCTGGGCGCCGTTCATGAAAATCGCCATCCCACCGGCCTCTTTTTCCAGGCGATCCGCGGAGCGGGCCGACCAGATCGGGGCTGAGGAAGCCCGCGTTGGGGCCGAGCACCTCCGGATGAATCGCGTAGTTGACGAGCGTCGCGACCGTCTTTCCGGCGGGGGTCTCCGCCCGGATGACGCTCATCCGCTGGTCATAGAGGTCGGGGGCGTAATAGTTGTACGCGATTTTCCCCCGGGCCTTGTCGGTGGCGATCTGGATCGCAGCAGGGCTGCAGATGGTCGATCGCCTCGTTGAGGGCCGCCGCCGCCTCGTTGCAGACGAAGTCCATGTATTTGAGGTCGCCGGTGTGCCCGCCGCGCCCGTCGGGAAAACCGTAGCAGTCCGGGGCGCTGTGCGTGTGGGTGCAGCCGATCAGGATGTTGTTTTTCGGAATCCGCGGCACCTTCGCCCGCACGCGGTCGCCCAGGACGCCGGGAAATCCGATCACGTCGACGCAGACGATCCCCACGGAGACCTGGCCCCGGCGAAAGACGATCGCCCGAACGCTGAGATCGCCCCGCTTCTCGTGCACGGGACTCGGCCTCCCGATGCCTCCGGAGACCGGCAGCAGCGGGTTGGGCGTGATCACGCGAGTCCCCGTCCCCACTTCGATTTCTGCCTGCGCCGCCGAAACGACGAGAAACGGACAGACAAAAAGGACTCCCAACACCAAAAATCGAAAACGGATCGGTCGAATCACGGCACCCCTCGCTTCTGGAATTGACGCGTCTGATCGGATGGCAGAACGACGGCCTCGACGACACCGGCGCGAATCGCCCGCTCATACGGGCCGTGCCGAACTGCCGACGCAAAACCGACTCCTCCTACAGTACGAAAGCCCATCCCGGCATTCCAGCCAAGCTTAGCCAGGACTGAGAGGCCCGAGGTGAGAGGCCAAAGGTTCGTTCGTTGATGCGACCGCATGCGAAGCGTGCCTTGTCTCAAACTAGCCCTGGCCCCTTTTTCACTGATCCCTGCCGATGGCCTCTTCGTTTGGCCGGCGGTACGATGACGCGTCGCAGAGGCAAATTGGCGTGACCTCCAAGGGAGCACAAACGGGATGCATGGCACTCACTTCTCCCGCGAGTTGCCTGGTTGGCTCCTGAGCCTTCTCGCGGTCCTCTTTCTTCTCACCGTCATTGTGGGCACCTACGGCCATTTGCAATACAGGCCCGACGCGACCGGCGATCAGGGCAGCCCGGCTCTCAAGAACGACGCGTCCGCGCCTGACTCTCGTTCTTCCCTCGATTTCTGGAGCTGCTGTGTACTATTCGTTGCAGCTTCCCATTATGCACGGGGCACATCTGGAGGGAACAATTCCCCCGTCGTTGACCGCCGGCCGTTTCTTCGGCTTTGCCTTCTTTGTGACACTCGGTCTCTCTGGAATCTTGATGTTGGTGCCCCATCGGGTTCGGCATTTCCGCCTCAACTTGCCTTGGCGGCGTGACCACGTTGTCATCTGCGGCCTGGGAGACCTCGGCCTGCGTCTGGCATTGGACGCCCGCCGCCGTGGGAAGTTTGTCGTGGCGATCGAGAATGAGGGCGTATCGGCGGCCATCGAGCAGGCCCGCGCGAGCGGCGTCCTCGTGATCGAAGGGGACGCGCAGACCTCTTGACGCTCCGCCGAGCCCGCGTGGACCAGGCTGAGTTCGTCATCGCCGCCTGCCAAGCCGATGAATCGAATATCGCCATTGCCGCGTACGTCGGGCAGGCGTTGCCGCCAATGCCCCTCCGAAACGAGCCTCTGGTGTGCCGGCTGCTGATTAAGGACCCCGAGCTTCGCAAGTTGCTGACGGATGAATCCCTGTTCCCGGTGGAGGGCGGCGAGCGCGGCGGGGACCGGCGCTTCGAACTACCATCTCAACTTCGGCGATCTGAACCTTTACGACACGGCCGCCCGTCAATGCCTCCGGAAATATCCGTTGGACTTCCAGCCCCTCCGCAAGGACGACGAAACGGTCGTGCACCTGGTTGTGGCCGGATTTGGCGCAATGGGGGAAAGCCTCGCTCTGCACGCCGCCCGCATCGGCCATTTCGCCAACGAGATCGCCCCCCAAAACCGCCGGCTCCGCATCACCGTGGTGCACGAGGCGGAGGATGTCGTCAGCAGGTTTCGAGAGCACTCCAAGATCGACGATGTCTGCGAGGTTCATTTCCGCAAGGCCGAACGAGGGACGACCGACCTCGTCGAGGATTTGGACCAGGTCGGCCGGAACGCCGCCGACCCGAAGACCATGGTCACTTACGCGGTCTGTCTTGAGAAAGAGCGGTCGGCGGACGACCCGGAAAACCTTCGCATCGGAATCGAACTCTCCCGCCTGCCGCAGGATCGGCCGGTGCAAATTCTGATCTACCAAAGCACACGCCGCGGCCTTGCGGCACTCTTTCCGGATCATACTCGTGGCGCCGGCCTCAGCCCTCGGCTGAACGCGTTCGGCATGGTCGAGGACGTGTTCAATTGGGACGTGCTACTCCACGAATCCGAAGATCGGTTGGCGCGGGCCCTGCACGAAGACTACCAGGAGCAGCGTCGCAAAAAAGGAGAAACCGATTCGACAAACTCCGACTGGGCGCGGCTTCCCGAGTATCTCAAGGAGTCGAATCGCCAGGCCGCGGACCATATCGACATCAAGTTGTGCCATTGGGTTATCACCACGAACGCATCCAGCCGGGCAAGGAGCGCAAAAGGTTCGTCGAGGAGGAGATTCTTCTGCTTGCCCAAATGGAGCATTTGCGTTGGTGGCGCGGAGAAGCGGCTCGACGGCTGGAGCTACGGAGTTCCGAGGGACGACGCGAAAAAAGTTCACAACTGCCTGCTTCCCTGGGATCAACTCCCGCCCCACCAGCAAAGCAAGGATCCCGAGCAATTCCTGCGCCATCCCCCGCGTGCTCGAACAATTCGACGGGGGGCATGAGATTTACCGGTGATGCGGCCCGTCTCCAATCCCGCCGCAGTCCCGTTCTTGGGTCCCGCAATATCGGCATCCCGCATAGAATGACGGTGCGGCCCGGCCCGCATTTGCAGCGCGCCGTCCGCGACGTTTCCCTGGATGAGCGAGGAACATGCACTACAAACCGGCTCCGATTGACACCTCAAACGTCGAATTGCCCGACGAACTGATCCAATTGCGCGAGCGGTTGGCTAAAAATGCCCACGACCTTTGGGCCGCGGACGCGCCTTTCCGACGGCTGGACCTGCGGTCCGCACCGCGACGACGCGAAAAAACAGAATCCGTGCCTCGTCCCGTACGAAGAGCTTCCGGAGTCCGAGAAGCACTATGATCGTCTGATGGCCATGGAGACGTTGAAAACGATCGTCGCACTCGGATTTCAGATCGTCCACTCCTGAGCGCACCCGAACCGCGACCCACGTGTTGGTCGACGTTCTGACACTCAGGGTCGTTTGAAGGCAAAAATGGAGACCTGGAATCACGTCGACGTGTTCCGCTTTCTCGTGAAGCAAAGATGCAAACGGGCCGCTGCCGGAATGTGGCTCGACTTGTTCGAGGGCCGATTGCGTCGCGAAATTGTGGAGGCGTCCGGTGCTTCAGAATCTGGCGCCGCATCCGTCGCTGAAGTTGTCGCGGCCGGCGAGGTCGGGACTGAGCTCCAGCAAATGTTTGAATGGCTGGCAGGGGTCGCGTTCCATTATTCGAGCGCAATGATCGCGAAGCTTCCGCCAGAAACAATCGAAGCCGCAAATTGGGTTCGCCAAGAAATCACGCATGAATGCGTCAGAATGGTCAACGAGTGGAACCGGGGCGACGAATGGCCGGCTGTCTTCCCTGATCTCCTGATGAAGTTATGGGACGACGGCTACGGCAATCTGGTTTTTAGGACAATCCGCGAAGTGCGAGACGAGCGGGCGAATGGATGACGTGAAAACCTTTTGCCGATTACCGGGCGACGGACTCGCAACCGTCCCCGGTGGCTGCCTCTTGCGAGTGGAAAACGAAAAACGACCGCGTAGGATCGTCCGTGAAACGAGGCTTTGGAAAGAGGAACTAACCCGCCGGACGGTTGCCGCTTGAGTCGTGAGTTGGCTCGAAGGTGTCGAGCTGCCGAAGATCCCGGCGACGACGCACGCCTGCTACAAGAGCCTCATCGACACGCATTCCAACGGCGGCCCGCTCCGCAAGAGCAATTTCGAGCGGAACGGGTGAAAGCCCCTTTTCGCCGAGGCCGGACTTCCGCATTTTCGGTTTCACGATCTGCGGCACACGGCGGCGACGCTGCTGTTGGTGGCTGGTGAGCATCCGAAGATCGTCCAGGAACGGCTCGGGCATTCTCAAATCGGGCTGACGATGGACGCGTACAGCCAGTCCCGGAGAACATGCAGAACGGGGCGGCCGACAAGCTCGATCGGATGTTCGGGAAGGCGGTGGGCTGAAGTGGAATTGAAGCCGGTCTCTCGGTTAAAACAGACGAAGGCCGGTTCTGTGGCTATCGATCGCGGCTGTCAACGGCCGATCAGGCAGAGCAGTTGGCGACGCAAATATCTTGGAGCCGTAGCTCAATCGGTTAGAGCAGCAGACTCATAATCTGTTGGTTCTGGGTTCGAGTCCCAGCGGCTCCATTGATTTGCGAGTCAGAGAGGAAGGGCTGCTTGCCAGCGAATGATTTGGATGCGCCTGCAGTCTCGCAAGGTGTGTTTGCGTTGTTCGTCAGGCGGGTGACGATCTGACGAGGTAGCCGGTGCAAGATCCCCTGGATTTTATCGACTTTGCCGATGTCATTCAGCATGGCGACCCCAGTAATTGGACAAGCAACGGACCGAAGCCTGCCAGTCCCGTGATTCCCCACTCTGGAAGCGCCCAACCCGGCACGATGAAACATTATGATCTCTACACAGACGAATTTGGTGACGAGATTGAAGTTCACTACTTTCGCCACCCGGATGGCTCCGTCGGGGATGTTAAAGTCATAGACTAGAGGCACTTAACAAATGCTCACGAGCCAACTCAAAGATGCGTTGAAGAAATTGCGAGACGGAAAAATGGATATTGCCGACGCGAAGATGTTTGAACAGATTCCCGCCGACGAGTTCCTTGCGGATCTCCGAATGGATTTTCCATTCGTCTTTCAAGAGAGAGTGATCGGACGAAAGCACGAAATCGGAATGGCTCGAAAGGTGGGCCTCACCCCCAAGGTGCAAGTGCTGTCAAACATGCCAATTTTTTACCTCGTTCCGACGCTCGTGAAATGCGTGCTACTCAGTTCTTACGATGACGCGATCAGCGAGGTGACCCGTATTCCCTACATTTCCGTCGATCCAAGCGACCACAATGCGATCAAGCTCGAGAACGGCTCCAGGCAACAAACTCGATAAGCTGCCGGATGGCTGGAGGATTCATTCTCTCAAGTGCAAAACCGTTCGGCTGAAGGTCGATTTCCTTCTCAAAAGAGGTTGGAAGTTCGACAAGCTAAGCCCGACCGGTTTGCTTCCCCCGACCGGTTTGCTCCCACAGGCTTAGATCCGCGTGGACTGTCGTGACTCGGGTTGCGCCCACCGTATCAGATTCCGAATGTCCCGTTTCCGCGCCCCCCCGTTTTCTCGCCCCCGTTTTCTCGCCCAGCCAGAGTTCTCATTCGGTGGCAAAGGCTGTCTTGCTTTGTCGCTTGACATCCTGGTCGTACCCACGGAGGATTTCGACGGAGCATGTCTGGGTAAGAACATGGGCGACAGCCTGTATTTGGCAAGTGTCTATCGGATGACCGGCGTCAACTTTCGGCTGGCAGCTGAAACTTTGGCCGTTGCGATGGAAACCAAGGACGACGGCACACCCGCCAATCTTACTGCGACCCCTTTCTATTTCGTGGCGTCGCACGCCGCAGAGCTGTTCCTGAAATCAGCTTTGCTGAAGAGGGGATTCACAGAAAGCGATTTGAAGCAATACGACTATCGCCACAGCCTGAATGCGCTCTTGCTTGCCGTACAAGACAAGGGTGTATCAGTCACGCGCGATACGGTCCAGTTGATCGATGGATTCCATCATCAACACCAAATGCACGCACTCAGGTATTCGGCACTTGTTGACGACGGGCAGCCGACGTTCATGCCGCCCGCGTCGCTGGTATTTGCGATGCTTGACGAGTTACTACTGTTGACTCGAATATCCACTCAGGGAGTGTGACTTTCCGACGAATTCGCTGGCAATTTCGAACCGCACCTTACCTGCCGGACTTGTCGACGCCGTACAAGGCGTCGGTATCTCGGTCAACCGAAGGAAATCCGGCACGTCATGAGCGTAAGCATTTATATCGAACATCGATGAAGGCCGCGAAACTTCTCTGACCGGGTCAGAGAAGTCAGAGGAAACCATCAAAAATCCCGTGAATTCATGCAATCCGTGAGAAACTGTGGAAAGGAAAAGAATCGCCGCAAGCCAATGGCGGGCAAGCGTTTAGTGCGCGAGAAACCCAGCGCCTCATAATCTGTTGGTTCTGGGTTCGAGTCCCAGCGGCTCCAATAACTTACGTTTAATCGATCGCGAATAATTCTCTGACACGTCAGAGAAACTCGGGTTCTATGCCGACGCAATCCGCTGCCACAGAGAGGCGCATTGAAGCCGCGCGGGAAGAAACCAAATGCCGCGAATCGCTGTGATCGCCGTGATGTGCTCTGTCGTTTGGATCGTCGGCTGCGGGTGCGGCGATCGTCCTGATCCCGAGATCGTGCCCTGCGGGCAGGCCATCAATTCAAAGCAACACGGGATCGATCACGTGGCCATGAACATCGGTCAGCCGAAAATCGCGGCCCGCATAGCGGTAGGTCAGGCGCTTGATGATCGAAACCAAGCAGGTGCAGGATCGTCGCATGCAGATCGTGCACGCTGGTCGGATTCTCGACGGCCTTGAATCCGAAATCGTCGGTCGCGCCGTAAACCGTGCCGCCACGAATCCCACCGCCGGCGAGCCAGACGCTGAACCCGTAATGGTTGTGGTCTCGTCCAAATTGACTCTTGCCGTCCCCGCCCAACTCGACGGTGGGAGTTCGACCGAACTCGCCCCCCCAAATAACAAGCGTGTCATCCAACATGCCTCGTTGCTTGAGGTCAGTCAACAAGGCGGCGATCGGCTGATCGATCTGCGCGCGAGCTTGCGATGATTTGTTTCGATTTGCGTGTGGTTGTCCCATGGCTGACCGGCGCCGTGCCAGAGTTGCACGTACCGCACGCCCCGCTCGAGCAGGCGGTGCGCGATCAACGTTTGCCGCGCGTGCACACCGTCGCCATACAACTCTTGAATATGCCGCGGCTCACGGTCGACGTCGAATGCTTCGGCGGCTTCCGTCTGCATTCGGAACGCCAGCTCAAACGACTGGATCCGGGCGTCCAACCGGGCATCGAGCCGCGAGCTGCGATGCTCGGCATTCAAGGCGCCGAGTAGGTCCAATTGTCTCCGCTGCATCGAGGTTGTGGCGTGGGGGCTGCGAATGTTCTCGATCAGCCGGTCCAGTTGCCGATACTGCGAGTCGATAAATGTGCCCTGGTAAACGCCGGGCAAGAAACCAGATTGCCAGTTCTCCGTATCCTTGATTGGGTAGCCGTTCGGACACATCGCGATGAATCCGGGCAGGTTCTGGTTCTCGGAACCCATGCCGTAGAGCACCCAGGCGCCCACGCTTGGCCGTGGCAGAACTGAGTCGCCGCAGTTCATCAACATCAGCGACGGTTCGTGATTCGGGACCTGCGCGTACATCGAACGGATGACGGCGATGTCATCGATGTGCCTGGCCGTCCGAGCGAAAAGCTCGCTGACTTCGATCCCGCTCTGTCCCCACTTTCGAAACGCAAACGGCGAGGGAAAGGCCGCCCCCGTCTTCCGTTCGGTGGTCAACGTCTGCGGAACGGACCGGCCGGCATGCTTTTGCAAGAGCGGTTTGGGATCGAACGTATCGACGTGCGACGGTCCCCCGTTCAGAAAGAAATGGACGACGCGCTTCGCTTTGCCTGGAAAGTGCGGACCTCGGCTCGGCGAGGCTGCCGCCGCTTCCGCCGCCCGAACAGTAGTGCCGCCGATGCCCTGGTCGGCCAGCAGTGCGGCCAGGCCCAGCGCGCCCATCCCCAATCCCGAACGCTGAAGCAACGTTCGACGACTGATGAGGGGCCAATTGTCGTTCAGATATTGCATGCGTTTCAGTCTAACATCAATCGACGAACATTAGCTCGTTAGCGAGCAACAGGACCTGCGCGAGTTGTTCCCACGGACTGAGAAGAGGCCGGGGCGTGGGAATCTTAGACGCGGCGATCAGAAATTGTTGGGCGGCCTGTCGCTGAAAGTCCGTCGGTTCGCGTTGATAAATCACTCGAAAAAGCTGCCGCACTCGGGCCGCCGGGTCGGCGACCTGTCGCGCATCGAGTCGAGCGACCACGGCACGTGCCCGGTCCGCAATGAAGGGGTGATTCATCGCGAACAGTGCTTGCTGTGCGACCGTCGTTTCGTTTCGTTGCGGAACGTGCAGGTCGGGATTCGCAAAATCGAACTGACGCAGCACGTTCGGCAGGAATTGCCGATCCACCAACCCGTAAAGTGTGCGCCGCACATTGTCCGCTCCCTTGGGAAACAAGTCCGCGGCGCGCCCCCCATCCGCCGGTCTAACTGGCACGAAACGGCCAGCGCCGTGTCGCGCGACTCTTCAAACGTCAACCGCCGAGGATTCATCCGCCAGAGGAGACGGTTCTCGGGATCGGACTTGAGGGCGCGTTGGATAACGGCGCGATCGGCAGAGCCGTCCGATCGCTGTTGATACGTGGATGAGAGCAGGATGAGTCGGTGCAGCGCCTTGGTGCTCCAACCTTCCGCCACGAGTTTTCGCGAGAGCCAGTCCAACAACTGCGGGTGGCTGGGAGACTCCGCGCGCGTGCCGAAGTCGCTGGGCGTTTGCACCAGGCCTGCTCCGAAATGGTGCATCCATACTCGGTTTGCCCAGACCCGTGCGGTCAGCGGGTTTTCGGGCGACACGATCGCGTTCGCCAATTCGAGCCGTCCGCTTCCGTGCGAAAATGGTTTCCGCCGCGGGCCCGCGACCACCTCGAGAAAACGCCGCGGCACTTCCTCGCCTTTGGTTGCCGGGTTTCCCCGCCGAAAGACACGCGGCTCCTGAATCCACTGACGATCGACCAGCGCGACCGTGTAAGGCGGCGCCTGCGGCGATTCGATCAGCAATCGGTCGACCTGTGCCTGCAGGCCCCAAAGGGCCACAATGGTCGGCGAATCAAAATAGACCTCGGTGTTCACGATTCCTTCATCCGGAACGAAACAGGGAGACCGCGGACTGTAGAGCACTTGTCGCAACGCTTCGGCAGCCGCGTCGGAAAGTGCCGCAGGACTCGCGACGGACTCTTTTCTGGCGGCGCAAAGCTTCCGCCATTGACGGTCGACGTCGACAAACAGCCGGCCGTACCGTTCTGCCACGTCCCGCATGGAAACGGGCGGAGTGGCGAAGGCCGCGGCGACCAGCGGATTGATCGGCGTTGCACCCGCCTGCAATTGTTTCGTGACCTCGCCGGCTCGGCTCGAAAACTCGTCATTGCGCAGGATGGCGAACCGATGCCAGGGAACGAAAATCGAGTCACCCGTTTTCGCCGCCGTCGCCAAGAACGTCTGCCAGTTGCGGACAAAAGCAGGAATCAAATCGCTCGTCGAGAGCATTTGGTTAAAGCGTTCCTCCGGGTACTTTTGCAATTCCAGCTGGGCGAGCAGATACTCCGACACGCGCGTGCGGACACGCTCGGCCGCCTCGGCTCGGCTCTTCGCCATTGCCTGCTGCAACTTCTGCTGCCGCCGCTGAAACTCCTTCTCGAAGACATTCGACTGCGATGAGGAGCGCCTGGTCGGTTCAATCGGCACGAATCGCTCGGCGCAATTCTGAAAGACACCATAGAGCGAGTAGTAATCAGCGGTCGGGATGGGATCGTACTTATGGTCGTGGCAGCGCGCAAGCCACGGTCAGTCCCATTGTGCCACGGGTGACGACGTCGATCCGGTCGTCAATGATGTCGTGCGTGACGCCGAGAAAGCGACGACCAAGCGTCAGGAATCCCATCGCCGCCCATGACGGTGGGTCATTCGGGCGACTTGGTCGGCCGCGATTTGCAGGAGCAGAAATCGGTCGTAGGGCAGGTCGTCATTGAACGCCCGCACGACCCAGTCGCGATACGAGGACGCGTGAACCCAAAACCGTTCCTCGCGAGCGTAGACGTAACCCTTCGTGTCGGAATATCTCGCAAGATCAAGCCAATGCCGCGCCCACTGTTCGCCGTATTGCGGCGACGCTAGCAATCGGTCGACCAGCTTCGTGTACGCCTGGGGATCCGGATCGCGGGCAAACTCTTCGACATCGGCTGGACTCGGAGGCAGCCCCGTCAGGTCATAACTCACGCGGCGGATCAGCGTACGCCGATCCGCCCGCGGCGACGGCGCGAGTTGCTCGGCTCCCAGCCGCGCCAGGACAAACCGGTCGATCGGCGTGCGACACCAATCGCTTTTTTGAACCGCGGGGGGGGCGGGATTGCCGATCGGTTGAAAGGCCCAATGTTTTCGCTGCGCCGCCGCCCGTTCATCCGGGGAACGCTGATGCTTGGGCGGCCAGGGCGCTCCCATTTTCACCCAACGCTCCAAGGCGGCAATCTGCCGGTCCTTGAGCTTGTCCTTGGGCGGCATCTGCACGTCGCCCGAGTGGCGGACAGCTAGAATCAGAAGGCTCTTCTCGGGATCTCCGGGCACGACCGCCGGTCCCGTCTCGCCGCCCTTCAACACCGCCTGCCGTGAATCGAGCCGCAGCTCGCCACGCTGCTTCTCCGCGCCGTGACACTTGCCGCAGGAACCAATCAGGACCGGCCGGATTTCCGTCTCGAAAAAATCGACCTCCGCCAGAGCTGGAGAAGTATTCGGAGGTCCGGCCGCCGAACGGCTCGCGAAAAGGAGCACGCATCCCAACGCGAGACAAAGCCTCGGCAGGATGTTCTCGACTTGAGTAGCTGGCTGACGTCTGGTCACCGGCAGCGGAAGTCCCGTGATGATGATCGGCGAACGCGGCGGGCGTGATGGATGCCGTGGCAAGTTGCAAAATCGTATTATCCCCAGGAACGCATCCGCTGCAAACTGTCGGCCCGGCAATCGACGAGTTTGCCGGCGCCTACAGCCTGGTGCGCCGTGTCGACCGATTTGACTTTTCGGCCCCACATCGCGATTTGAAATGGGGATAAGGGAAAATACCGACCTCCAGCGAATGGATTTCGCGAATTCACTGGATGTCTGCAGTCACTTTTGAGTAGTGTTGTCCAATCATTATTGTTCGTGACATTCATTCCTCTGCCGATCTTTGAATCCATTGGGAAAAACATGGCGGCCCCCATTTCCGACTTGAACGCGGACAAGAGGTTCACATCGGGATCGACTGCCTCGGATCTTCTCGCGGCGGCCAAACGGCTCGATCCGGGGGCTTGGTGCGACCTGGTTGAGCGGTACTCGTGGCTCATTGTCCTCTGGTGCCAGAAGGAAGGTTTGCCCGCGGACGACGTCCCCGACGTCCTGCAGGCCGTCCTCTTGCAAGTGGCCGGGCATATTGCCGACTTTCAAAAAGATGGCCGGACGGCTGCCTTTCGCCGTTGGCTGCGGACCATCACGCGGAGCCAAGTGGCCGAGTTCCGCCGGGCGGCCGCCAAACAACCCCGCGGTCAGGGAGGCACTTCGGCTCACCATCGCATTTTGGCCGTCGCCGAAAAGGACCCAAAATCAGCCGGGGATCCGCTGCTCGATTCGCTGCTCGGTCGCTTCTGGAAACTCATTGAACGCCTTGAAGAATCATTCGAAACCTCGACGTGGCAGGCATTTTGGCTGACCACGTTCGAGGCGATGACCTCCGCCGAGGCGGCCCGTTGTCTGAGCATGACGCCGGCCGCCGTGCGCCTCGCCAAGGCCCGCGTCCTGCGGCGGATTCCGCGAGGATCATGCCGACCTGGCGAACGATTTGAAAAGCATCCAGGAATGAAGGGTCGATGGCGAGCGAGAGCCACGGCAGATTGCGTCTGGCTCTGTTTTCTTTCCTTTGCCGATTCAATTGCCTGGCGAGGCGCGATGCGCCTTTCCGTTCATTGAAATGCCGGAGACTTCTTAGGGGAAATACTGAGCCGCCGCTCGATGACTGGAATTCGCAGACGATTGAACATTCGAAAAGCCCGATCGACACCCGCAACATGTCGCCATGCCCTCTTCCGTCCGAGCTCATTGACTTGATCGCCGGGAGACTTTCCCGCGAGCGGCACGAGTTCCTCGACCAGCATGTACAGGGGTGCGCCGCGTGCCAGACGACGCTCGATACGCTCGACGAGCCGCACGATGCCTATCTTTCTGCCGTGCAGGAGCTGGCCCATCTCGCAGTGCGTCACGCAATACGACCGTTGCAGCAGGAGATCGATCAGCTGCGTTCGCTGCCGGCCGTCGTACAAAGGGATCTTCACTCTTCTTCCCAAGTCGGCAGTCCTTTGTCGGCGGACGGGACCTTGGGAGACTTCCGCATCTTGCGGCCCGTCGGCCGGGGCGGGATGGGAATCGTCTACGAAGCCCGACAGATTTCGCTCGGCCGCAGCGTGGCGCTCAAGACGCTCCCTTTCGCCGGATTGTTGGATCCCCGCCGCCTGCAGCGGTTTCAGAACGAGGCGCGGGCGGCCGCCAGCCTTGAGCATCCCCACATCGTTCCCGTCTACGCGGTCGGCGTCGACCGGGGCGTTTACTACTACGCAATGCGGTTTATCGACGGGCCGAACCTGGCCGAGATCATCGATCAATTGCATAACCGGATCGCGGCCGCCTCTTGCGCCGCAGGAAAAATGGCAACGACGGCGACCCTGTCGAGCTTGACCGCAGGAGAAGAGCCGCGGCCGCGCGGTGGGGATGGAGTTGCTCCGGAGCCCCGGCAAAACGGACAGTACGGTCGGGAGACCGGCCATAACGGCTGGCGCGGTCGCGATTCAAGCCTGCATGCCTGGGCCGAGGGGACGGCGCCGGTCGTCGATGACGTGACCGATTCTTTCCCGCGTCCGATCGGTCCCGCCGACGGACCGACGCTACTGGGCCCACAGCATATCCGCAGGGTCGTGCGGCTCGTGATCGAAGCGGCCCGGGCGCTCGACTTCGCCCACGAGCGGGGAGTGGTCCATCGAGATATCAAGCCTTCCAACTTGATGTTGGACGCCAAGGGAGTGCTCTGGATTACCGATTTCGGATTGGCCCGCATCGAGGCCGACCCGACCTTTTCGGCGACCGGCGAGGTACTGGGGACCTTGCGGTACATGAGTCCCGAACAAGCGCTCGGCAAGCGGGGCGTGATCGATCACCGCAGCGACATCTATTCGCTGGGCGTCACGCTGTACGAGCTATTGACGCTGACACCGGTTTTCCCCGATGTTCCCGATCCGGTCGTCCTGGCTAAAATTGGCGGAGAGGAATCCGACGCCGCCGCGGCGGCTCGAACCAGTCGATCCCCGTCGATCTGGAAACGATCGTGCTCAAGGCGATGTCGAAGGAGGCCAGCGAGCGGTATGCAACGGCCGAGGAATTTGCCGCCGACCTGGAGCATTTTTGCGACCGGAAAAGAATCAAAGCCCGGCGGCCGCGCGTTGCGGACCGCCTGGCGCGGTGGCTGCGGCGTCATCCCGCGGGATTGGGGGTCGTTGCGACGGCGGTCGATTGCGCTGGTGGTGATCGCCGTCGCCTTTGCAACCTATTCTGCCGCTGTTGCGAAGGACCGTGCGCGAACGAGACGAAAGCAATGCCCGGTTGGAGGTCGCCAATATTGCAACGGCCAACGCGCTTCAGAAGTCCAAAGAGGCCGGGGAGCGGGCCGACCGGGCGCTTCAAGAGTCGCGGCAGCAAGTCTATGCCCAGGACATCGAGCATGCGGCACGAGAAATCGAGGCAGGAGATGTGAGCCAGGCCTCCATCCTCCTTGGTCGTCATGTTCCTCGCAAAGGAGAGAGCGACTTGCGAGGCTTCGAATGGTATTGGCTGCGGGGTCGCTTGACAGGGAGAGGACGGACCCTTCACGTCTCGCAAAAGCCCGTCTATGACGCCGAGTACTCTCCAGACGGACTCAGGCTGGCGACGGGAGGAGCCGACGGGGTTCTTTATGTGTTCGACGCGAAGACAGGACATGAATTCCTCCGCGTGACGACGGGGCAGATCGAAATCAATGCCGTCGCTTTTGCTCCGGATGGAAAGACGATCGCAACCAGCGGCGACGATGCGACGATCCGTCTCTGGGACGCACTCGACGGCAAGCCGCGCTGCGCATCTCCGGTCCGAAAGGACGACATGCCTTTTCCGTCCTCTTCACGCCAAATGGGCGGCAGATCGTGACCACGTGGAACGATCCCGTGATCCGGATTTGGAACGCCGAGACGGGCGCCTTGGAGGGCGAGCTCAGAGACTCCACCGAATCGGTCACGCAGATCGCACTGACGTCCGACGGCAAGACGCTGGCGTCGGGAAGCGAAGACGGTGCCGCACGGCTCTGGGATCTGGCAACGCGCCAATGCCGCCGCGTCTTGAAGGTGAGGGAAGGTTCCTGCCTGGCCGTCGCCTTCTCTCCCGACGGGAAGCTGTTGGCAACGGGGTACTACGATCGAACAGTCCGAATCTGGAAATGTTCCGACGGGACGACCGCCTTGGCCGGCCGGCTCCGCGATGCCATGCACGATGTCTGTTTTCTTCCGGTGCACATGGATGCCGGTTACGCCAACGGCGCCCCGGTGGATGAGGGAGTCCTCGTCGCCGATAGCGGCGGGGCAATTCGCGTGTGGAAGGTTCCGCGGGAGTTCGGCCCACCCCCGTCGACAACGGGCCTCGCCGCCTTCTCCTCAATATTGAGCGGCCAGTCAGACGGCAGCATTGCCCGCTGGCAACGCCATGTCGGGGCGATACATCGCGTCGCCGTCGATCGAGCCGGCAACACGGTGGCGTCGGCCGGAAATGATGGAACGGTCAGCCTCACCGACTTGCGATCGGCGGTCGAAGGTCCTCAGGCCAATTGGGAAGTTCCGTGGCTTGCCTCGCAATTCCGTTTCGGACCAAACGACGAACTCATGTGGACCGACAGAGCAACCAGGGGCACAGGTTACTCGCCCGCAGGCAATGCTAACATTGCCAATCTTGAAACGGGACGTCGCGAACATTGGGGCAAATACGCGGCCTGGGGCATCAGTGGGATCACCTTGACCCCCGATGGGACGGAACTTTTATTGGGGCACGAGCAAGGCAAAATCACGATCCACCCCCGTAATCGGACGCACCCGGGCAATACTTGGGATTTCAATGCGAAGGGCTATGTTGAGCAGTTGGATTTCACGCCGGACGGACGCACCCTGATCGTCCGTTTCGAGGGCAACCCGGGCGAATTGCGCTTATACGATTACGCCACGCGCAAGCGGCTCGATCGATATCCAGGCCGGCTGGTCGGCGAACCGAGCGTCCTATCGCGCACCGGTCGCTGGGTTGTCTCTCGTGGGGACCGCGTTGGCTACGTTTGGGATCTCCGATCCCCCGCTTTCTCGATCCACGAGTTCGCCTACGCCAACAGGATTCTCGCCCTTGCCGTGTCACCCGACGAAAGGCAGTTCGCCTCAGGAGGCGACGACAGAAAGATTGCCCTGCGAAGTCTTCCGACCGGCGCTGTCCAGAAGGAGCTGATTGGTCACGAAGCGTTCGTCACCAGCCTGGCCTTTTCCCCGGACGGTCGAACGTTGCTCTCCGGTGACCTGGCCGGAACCGTCAAGGTTTGGAGCGTGCGAACCGGCCGGTTTCTTTTCGACCTTTCGCATCGCGTACGAAAGAGCGAGCGGATTGAATTCTCGCCGTCGGGACGATATCTCGCGTTTTCCGCCTATATGGGCCCGATCCTTGTCTATGACCTGCAGGGACTCAAAGGCGGCGATTGAGGACCGGCGACGTCAAATTGCCGCAATCAAGAATCACGGCAATCCTGCGGAGCGCGAAGCGGCCCGACCGAGAATTCACACCCAGGGAAATCGCAGGTCAGGTGATTGAAGAGAACTGTCAGGCCCAAGCCCCCGCCAGCCGCATCTGGCGCTTCAGATCAATCGTGCTATCACGCGCTGTGCTTGTGAACAGTTACGTTCGTCCGCTACCGTAATCAAGGAGTGGGCGCGGCTTCCCACAATCGCTTTGAAACGAACTCGAACAACTCCGGCCCCTTCCATGAACCACCTCTGGTGTGCAGGACTTTTGCTCTTTTCGACGGTCTGTTTCGCAGGCGAAGCCAAGCAGGGCGTCGAGCAAGCCAGTGAGAGTCGGATCCCCCTTTGGAATGGGCGTGCGCCCATTGGCGGTGAAAAATACGCGAAGGAGGAGGCGTGGATTACCGTCCATCGGCCGCAAAAGGGAAATGGAGCGGCGATTGTGATCTGTCCCGGCGGGGGCTATCAAACGAAAATGATGGGCCCCGAGGGGCATGGCATCGCCGCGTGGCTCAATCGCCACGGGATTTCGGGGGTGGTCCTCGAATATCGGCTCCCCGCCGGCCGGCCTTTTGTTCCGCTGCTGGACGCGCAGCGGGCGTTGCGGACTGTTCGCGCCCATGCGAAAGAATGGGAACTCGATCCGGCTCGCATCGGAATCATGGGGTTTTCGGCGGGAGGGCACCTGGCTTCGAGCGCCGCTACTCACTTCGATGACGGCAATCCGGCCGCCCTCGATCGGATCGATCGCGTGAGCTGCCGCCCCGATTTTGCGATCCTCATCTATCCGGTCATCACGATGGGGGAGAAGACGACTCACAAGGGCTCGCAGACCAATCTGTTGGGGAAGACCCCCACACCGGAATTGGTCAGGCTGTTCTCGAACGAGAAACAGGTGACGTCGCGGACCCCGCCCACGTTCTTGGCGCATGCCCGCAATGACAAAACGGTGCCGCCGGAAAACAGCAAGGCGTTCCACGATGCGCTCCGGGCCCGCAAGATCCCCTCGCAATACCTTGAGCTGCCGTCCGGCGGACACGGCCTTGACGGCTACAAGGGGCCAATGTGGGACGCGTGGCAGGAGAAGTCCCTGTCATGGCTGGCCGAGATGAATTTCATTCCGCGTCCGAATGGAACGCGCGCTGTTCGGGAATGACCCGCGTGTCCAGGCCGAGTTCGCGTTTCAGCGAGCGCGCGAATGGCAAGCTGTGTCAATTGCCCTCTTGCGCCCGGACACCGCTTGTGGTTTAGATCCAGATGTCCGACGTGCAGTCGCCGCCGGGGAAGCGGATCTCGTGGGCGCCGGACGGGGCCGGCGGGCTCCTTGCCGAAATCGACAAGAAAGTTCTCGTTGACGGTCAAGCCTCCGTCGGAGGCGCAGTCGAGCTGCAGCATGCAAGACCCGCTGCGAGCGAGATCGGGATAAAACTGATTGTCCCACGAGCTGTAGAGCGAGTTGGTGACGTACAGGCGCTTGCCGTCGAGGCTCAACTGCAGCATTTGCGGCCCGCCGTTGAATGGGCGTCCCTTGACGGTCAACTTCTTGCCCAAAACGCCGCCGCACCAGACTTGCGCCGTCAACTTCGGATGCGACGGGTCGCTGACGTCGTACCGCCGGATGTCGCCGTGCAGCCAGTTGGAAAAATAGAGCCAACGATCGTCAAGCGAAAGCACGAGATCTGTGATGAGGCCGGGAACGGGGAACGGCCAACCCTTGGTCTCGACCGGCGCGACGTCGATGACCTTTTCGGCATTCCAGCTCTTGCGCGCGCGAAACCAATGCCACATCGTGCTGGCCAGCGCCGCTCCCACGAAGCCGTGATCGCTCTTGGGATCGTGATGGAAACGGACCTCGAGCGGGATCGTCCCCTTGTCGCCCAGATCGATGCTCTTTATCAGTCGGCGATCGGACCAATCCCAGAAGTTCAGCTTTCGGCCATAGCGGCCCGCCTTCACGTCGTCGAGCTTGAAGCCGTCCTTGATCGTGTTCGGAGCGCCCCATTCGCTTGAGACCATCACGTTTTGCCGCGGCTGATACCAGAAATCGTAGTTGAGTGTCATTCCGCTGGGTTGGCTGTCCCAGCGGCCAGCGACCTCGAACCGATCGTTCAGCAGGAGAAACCCGCCAGGTGCGTTTCCCTCGGCGTCGCCAAGCATCGAGAGCATGATCTCGCCGGTGGGGAGGCAGTGCACGGTGTGCGGCGCCGTCAGCTTCGTTTTCTTGATGATTTCGTCGCCATCGATGACATGGTGCATTTTGGGGGTGCGTGGGTCGGCGACGTCGACGATGTGAACGCGGGTCGAGCGCAGACCCGGAACGACGAGGAATTGGCGCTGATGCTTCGGATCGCCGTGGCAACTGCTGCAGGCGTTCCAGCCAAAGTGATGCAGTTCATCGCCGAGCGACGGCATCGGCAGCCGATGGACAACCTGCGAATAGCTCGGCGATCGCGGATCGACGTCGATGGTCAAAAGGCAGTCCGGCGCCTTTCGCGACGTCCCGACGTAGGTGGCGGTGACAAAGGCCAGCCTCTCTCGTTCGGTGCGCATCGCTTCGCGCGGCGAGGCGTAGGTTGTGAGTTGGCCTCCGGCATTCGACTTCGTGTGCGCGTTCGCGGCGATGACATTGGGAACGCTGGATGACGCAATCGCGGTCGCGGTTGCAGCCAGAAACTCGCGGCGTCGCATAGCCGAACTCCTCAGTCGGTTCCTCGGATCGGTGCACCGCAGGCGGACCCGCAACGGGCGAACGATCCTTCATCTCGCTGGGCTTCATTTTAGCGTTGCGGCGCAAACAAAGCACGAACCAGAAGGGGAAGCCAACTTGTGCTCTAATGCTGCGCCGCTGCGATGCAGGCCGCGGAAGCGACGGCGGTTCACGCAGGATTCCGAGCCACCCCTGCTTTGAAACCTGTGGATCCAAGTTGTGGGCCGCCTTCACAGTCGCCGAGTTCCGACCGTTGAGAACCAGCCCGCTGCCGTGTTCGGTCCGCCGCCGCTGAGACGGTGCGTTTTTCGACATGCCGCCGCCGGTCGGGCGGTTGCGATCCCCGCTCAGACCGGTAGACTCGAAATCGAATCGCGCAAGACACCAGGATCGACATCTCCAGTCGAAAGCGCCATGACCCGCGGCAAAGAAACTGGACATCAACCAATCGGCGGAGATCCGTTCCCTTCTCCAGGAACTCGGCAAAGGCGCCAATTCGTCACGAGCCTGGATCGATTTCAGGCTCCGCCCAAAAAGGAAGCAGCAGGATGAGCAATGCCATCGCATCCGCCAGCCAGGTCAAGGCCGGTGTACTGAGAACTCCCGACGAGTGCTTCGCCAATCTGATCGATTTTCAATTTCAACCGCACTACGTGGAAGTCGACCGACTACGCCTCCATTATCTGGACGAAGGCCCACGAAATGCCGCGCCGCTGCTGTTGATGCACGGCGAACCGACTTGGTGCTATCTGTATCGCAAAATGATTCCGGTTCTCACCGCGGCGGGCCATCGTTGCATAGCGACCGATTTGATCGGCTTCGGACGATCGGACAAGCTTGCCAGCCGCAAGGACTATTCGTATCAGTTCCACGTCGACGTCATGAATGGTTTTGTGCGAGCGCTCGACTTGAATGAGATTACGCTGTTTGGACAGGACTGGGGCGGACTCATCGGCATCCGAGTGTTGGTCGACAACCCGGATCGTTTTGCTCGTCTGATCGTGGCGAACACGGGCCTGCCAACTGGCGAACACAAGCCGACCGAGGGCTTTCTGAAGTGGCTCGATTATTCACGGACCGTCGAACAGTTTCACGTCGGCGGGATTGTGAAGGGCGGCTGTACGACCAAGCTCCCGAACGCGACGATCGCGGCCTATGACGCTCCTTTCCCCAGCGACTCCTACAAGGAGGGCCCGCGAGTTTTTCCGGAGCTTGTGCCTATTTCGCCGGACGATCCGGCTTCCGCGGCCAACCGTCAGGCGTGGGAAAAACTGATGCAATGGAATGGCAAGGTGCTCACGCTGTTCAGCGACAAAGATCCGGTGACCGCGGGGGGATACAAACCCTTCCAAAAGCTCTTGTCCGGCGCGAAAAATCAACCGCACACGATCATCGAAGGGGCGGGCCATTTTTTGCAGGAAGATGCGGGGGAGGAAATCGCGCACAAGATCGTGGCTTGGTTGCGCCAGTAAGACGGGTCAGTCGGAACCGACACGGGGGCAAGACCTTTTCCACCAGTCCCTCCAGCATCTGCCCCGTGGCAGGAAGGAAGCCACGATCTCAGAAAACGCTCCAGCAGCTCATGCTGGCGCCGAGCGCGCAAGCACTCGACCCGATCGCCAGACGGTTCGGGCCGAGTGCCGCGGTTGAGAACGGTGACGCGAGACGGCGATTAACGCGACGCACCTGCCGCCGATCACCACCGTTCGCGCCTTTCTCGTTGAGCGAACGGCAGAGATTAAATCCGCTGCGACGGCACGTTCGCCTCTTTTTCGGCGATTTGCGTCAAGATTTTGTCCGCGTTCCCTTCTTCGTCAAGGGTCGTGGCTTACAACGGAAGCTCCTGGTTGCCTGGCAAACCATGCTGTTCTCGACCCAGGTTGCCGTCATATTTCATGGTCGACTTGTACAACTCCAGGTGGCCGTCGCCGGCGGCCGCCCGGCAGCGATTGCTGAGCGTCTCCATTTCTTCCGGCGTCATGGGTTGGAAGCCACGGGCGATCGCCAGGTTCTGTCGGAGCACGGCCAGGGAATCGATGCCGCTGATCGTGGTCGCGACCGGCAGGCTCATCGCGTAGCGCAGCGCCTCGGCGACCGTCACGATGCCCTTCACGATCGGTTGGCCGTTTCCCCCCAGGCTCTTCATCCCCAAAGCGGCCATCCCGCGTTTGTTGACCTCCGGCAGCACATGTTTCTGAAAACTGCGGAAGCTGGCATCGAAGGCGTTAAGGGGCATCTGCACGCTGTCGAACGGATAGCCGTAAGACAGCATCTTGAGGTGGATCGCCGGCAGCTTGTGGCCGGTAAAGCCGACGTAACGGACCTTGCCGGCCTTTTTGGCTTCATCGAGCGCCTCGATCACGCCCCCCTTTGCAAAGTGCCGCTCGGGGTCGTTGTCGTAGACGCATTCGTGAACCTGCCATAAGTCGAGATGGTCGGTCCGCAACCGCTTCAGCGATTCTTCGAGTTGTTTCATGGCCACTTGTTTGTCGCGGCCGTGGGTGCAAACTTTGGTCATCAGAAAGACCTTGTCCCGCCTTCCCGAAAGACCCTGGCCCAGCCATTCCTCGCTCTTCCCCTTGTGATACTCCCACGCGTTGTCGAAGAAATTGACGCCGGCGTCGATCGCTTCATGAACGATGGCGATCGCTTCCTGAAGAGACGGCGCACTGCCCAAGTTGTAGCCCCCCACGCCAATGATGGAGAGGCGGACCGCGGTCCGCCCGAACGGTTTGCGCGGGATCTGGTCCGGGCCCGTGTCGGTCAGATCGAGCTGCGGCCCCGCCGTGTCGACGGCGGGCAGCGGTCCGGAAAGAGCCACGCCCGCGCCAAGCACTCCGGCGCTTTGCAAGAAGCCGCGCCGTCCCACGGAATGACCGGACGGATCTTCGCGCGGATTATTCATCATCACCACTCCTTGCGAGAGACGGTTTCAACGCCGGAAGGGCGAGGCTCCCGGCGAGCCGCCTCGGAAACAAACGCGATAAAGAACCGGCTCACCGGGAGCTTCGCCCTTCCGATTAGTAACTTGGGCGTGGCACCCGACAACCAAAGCGTGAGAAACCATTACGGGCTCCCCGCTTCCTTGAACAACATTTCCTGGACTTCCTTCTGCTTGATGTCCAGCGGAAATCCGTGCGGCAACCGGGCCTGCGGATTGTCGAAAGCCAGAGACAGCTTATAGGTCTCATACCGGCCGTCGGCGGCCGCCTCGGCACAACGCTCGCGAAGTGCCTGCATTTCCTCGGCGGCCATCGGCTTAAAGCCGCGTGCCACGCGCAGGTTTTGATGCAGCACGTCAAGCGAGTCCATGCCGCTGATGGTGGTGGCCACCGGCAGGCTCATCGCGTAGCGCAGCATTTCATCCGCCTTGACCAGACCCTTCTTGATGGCGGTGGCCGTGCCTCCCATCGGCTTCATTCCCAAGGCGGCGATTCCTCGCTTGTTGAGCTCCGGCAGGACCTTCTGCTCGAAGCTGCGGAAGCTGGCGTCCAGCACGTTGAGCGGCATCTGCACCGCATCGAACGGATAGCCGCGGCGGATCATGTCGAGATGAACGTCGGGGTCCTTGTGCCCGGTAAAGCCGACGAAACGCACCTTGCCCTGTTGTTTCGCCTTGTCGAGCGCCTCCAGGACACCTCCCGCGGCATACGCCAACTCGGGGTCGTTATCGAAGCCCATGCCGTGGATTTGCCACAAGTCAAGGTGGTCGGTCTGCAGCCGGCGCAGCGACTCTTCAAGCATTTTCATCGCCAGATCGGCTCCGCGTCCGTGGGTGCAGACCTTGGTCATCAGAAAGACCTTGTCGCGGCGTCCCTTGAGTCCCCGGCCGAGCCAATCCTCGGCCCGGCCGTTCCAATATTCCCAGCAGTTGTCATAAAACGTGATGCCGGCGTCGACGGCCTCGTGGACGAGCCGAATCGCCTCCTCGACCGTTTTCACATCGCCCAGGTGGTGGCCCCCCATCCCAAGGGCGGAGAGTTTGACGCCCGTTTTGCCGAATGGCCGCATGGGCAGTTCGCCACTGCCGGCCTCTGCACTCTTCGGGGAGTCGCTTGATTCCGCCTTCGACTGGGAGGCGGGCGGGACTGCGGATAGGTCTTTATTTCCCAGTGCGACGGCTGATGCGGCAATTCCGGCAGCCTGCACGAATCGCCGCCGTCCGATCTGGGCCGCCGACTCGTCCGTTTTTCGATTGTGGCTGGGCATGGTCGTCTCCGGGATCTCCGTATCAATCCACCCCCCGCGTCCGCGAATCACGTACCGAATTCCCTTCATTTGTGGATAAATGGCAGCCACCACCACGGATAATCAGCCTCATGCAAATTCGCGGGCGGCGAGGCCGCGCACCTTCGTGGAAGAGCCGCCGTTTCCGCAACATGCCAAGAACGATACCGACCGGGAACCCAAGCTTCCGCCCCCCGTCTATCCGCCGGAGTCGCCGGCACTTATCTCCTGCGCGACGACGGTTCTCGCCATTCGTGAACCGCGACGATACAACACAGAGGGCGAAAACAAGTTGGCGCGAATGCCTCGTTGCCGCGCGCTGGCAGTCCGTTTGGCGTTCGAGGCAAGGAGACCGATGTGATTCGACTCGGGGTGATCGGATGCGGCGGGTTCGGGCTGTTTGCCTTGCAGCACTTCGCACAGGTGCCGGGAGTGAAGCCGGTTGCGATGGCGGGAACTCACCGCGAGGCTGCGCGGGCGGCCGCGCGCCGCTTCGGAATACCTGACGTTCAGGAGGTCGAAACGCTCCTGGGCCGCGACGACGTCGACTTGGTCTATATCGCCACGCCCCCGTTCCTGCACTACGAGCAGGCCTTGGCCGCATTGACGCATGGCAAACACGTCCTGTGCGAAAAGCCGCTGGCCGTCACGCTCGAACAGGCCGACACGCTCGTCGCCGCGGCACGCGAGCGCGGCCTGCTGTTGGCCACCAACCTGATGCAGCGCTATAACCCGCTCTTCGACGCGGTCAAATCGCTCATCGACCGCCAGGTGCTCGGCGCGCTCTTGCACGGCTACTTCGAGAACTACGCGGCCGACGAAGGCCTGGGGCCGCAGCACTGGTTTTGGGACCCGGCCAAGAGCGGCGGAATCTTCATCGAGCATGGCGTCCATTTCTTCGATCTGTTCGCCGGCTGGCTTGGCCCGGGCAAAGTTGTCTCCGCCCAGGCGGCCACCCGGCCCGGGTGGGGATTTGAGGACCAGGTCCAGTGTTCGGTCCGCTACGGCGACGGGGTCCTGGTGAACTTTTATCACGGCTTCACCCAGGCGGGCCGAATGGACCGCCAGGAGCTGCGCCTGGTCTTCGAGCGGGGCGACGTTCTACTCGAAGAATGGATTCCGACTCGTTTCCGCATCCACGCGATTGCCGACGAGGCCCAGACGCGGGAACTGGTCGAAATCTTTCCGGACGCGCGCCTCGAAGTTTCGGCCGTCTACGCGGGCCAAGACCGCCATTGCCGCGGCCGGCAGCATGATTACGACGTTTACCAAATGCTCGAGCTGATCGGAGGGTACGACCAACCCAAAATGCACCGCTATGGCGATCTCTTGCAGGCCCTGCTGGGCGACCAGATCGCCTGGATCGAGAATCACGGCCACCCGCGGCGGATCACCGAACAAAACGGCCGCGACAGCCTGGCCCTGGCGGTCGAGTCGACGCGCCTGGCCCACGCGCTCCGCGACTAAAGTGTCGAGCAAACCGCATGTCACTCGCAGCGCGAAAGGCGCCCGTTTTCGCGATATTTTTTTGGGGTATTTTGGGGCGCTAAAAAAGGGAAATCTTAAGACGCGAAACGGAGCCTCGTCCCAACGCGCGACCTCCCTAAAATAACGTGACATAAATCCTAGGGAATTTGGCGTAACCTGTTAAAATGATGAGTAGAGCGCTGCAAGCCATGACGAGAGCGCTTCAAACCACCGTGTAGCGGTCCCGCGGCGGGAATCGTCGGGAAGACAGTCACTTTCAACGCGACCAGGAAGTGCGACCAGCACCAGGAGAGAAATCGACGAGATGCACGACCGCCGAAACCTGTTCAACAAGGTCTGGGACACCCATGCGGTGCGCGAGCTGGCAGCCGGGCAGACGCAACTCTTTATCGGCCAGCACCTTGTGCACGAAGTCACCAGTCCGCAAGCGTTCGCGATGCTCCGCGACCGCGGCCTCACGGTCATGTATCCCGAGCGAACGCTCGCGACCGTCGATCACATCATCCCCACCGACGACCAGGCACGCCCTTTTGCCGACGGACTCGCCGAGGAGATGATGTCGGCCATCGAGCGCAACTGCCGCGACTTCGGCATTCGGCTGCTCAATCTCGACGACGCCCGCCAGGGGATTGTTCATATTGTCGGCCCGGAGATGGGCCTGACGCAGCCGGGCATCACGCTCGTCTGCGGCGACAGCCACACCAGCACGCACGGGGCCTTCGGCAACATCTCCCTGGGGATCGGCACCAGCCAGGTCGCCTACGTCCTGGCGACGCAGACATTGGCCCTGAGCCGTCCCAAAGTCCGCCGCATCGAAGTCAACGGCCGCCTGCGACCCGGCGTCTACGCGAAGGACGTGATCCTGCACATCATCCGCCGGCTGGGCGTCCACGGCGGAGTGGGCTTCGCCTACGAATACGCGGGCGAAGTTTTCGACCGCATGACGATGGACGAGCGGATGACCGTCTGCAACATGAGCATCGAAGGGGGCGCCCGCTGCGGCTACGTGAATCCCGATCGCACGACGGTCGAATACCTCCGCGGCCGGCCCATGGTCCCGCAAGGCGCCGCCTTTGAAAAGGCCGCCGCGTGGTGGCTCAGCCTGGCTTCCGCCCCGGATGCCGAGTTCGACGACCGCGTCACGATCGACGGATCGCAAATCGAGCCGACAGTCACGTGGGGCATCAATCCAAGCCAATCGGTCGGCGTCAGCGAGCGAATTCCGACGGTCAAGTCGTTTCCGGCTGAGGAGCAAAACGGCGTCGCGGAGGCCCTCGAATTCATGGATCTGAAGGAGAGCCAGCCGATCCGCGGCCTCAAGATCGACGTCGCCTTCATCGGCTCGTGCACCAACTCGCGAATTTCCGATCTCCGCGAAGCGGCCGGCGTGGTGAAGGGGAAAAGGATCTCGCCCCGCGTCCGCTCACTTGTCGTGCCCGGTTCGCAACAAGTCCGCAAACAGGCCGAGGCCGAAGGCCTCGACAAAATCTTCACCGCCGCGGGTTTCGAATGGCGCGGCGCCGGCTGCTCGATGTGCCTGGCGATGAACCCCGACAAGCTCATCGGCCGCGAGATCTGCGCCTCCTCCAGCAACCGTAATTTCAAAGGACGCCAAGGAAGCCCCACGGGCCGCACGCTCTTAATGAGCCCCGCCATGGTGGCAGCCGCCGCCCTCGACGGCTGCGTCACCGACGTGCGCGAGATCCTGCGTCCCACAAGAAACTAAGCCCACCGACGGTCGTCGGTGGGCTTTCCCCTAACCCCTGACCCCTGCTCTCCCATGCACAAAATCGAACGCATTTCCGGCACCGGCATCCCGCTCCTGTTGGACGACATCGACACCGACCGGATCATACCGGCCCGCTACCTGCGCTGCGTCACGTTCGAGGGCCTCGGCGAGCACGTCTTCGAGGACGACCGCAAGCAGGATCCTTACCACGCCTTTGACGACGCGCGTTTCCGCGGCGCCAAAATCCTCATCGCCGGCCGCAATTTCGGCTGCGGCTCCTCCCGCGAGCACGCCCCCCAAGCCCTGTTACGGTTCGGCATCGAAGCGATCGTCGGCGAATCGTTCGCGGAAATCTTTTTCGGCAACTGCACAGCCCTCGGCCTCCCCTGCGTCCGCGCCTCCCACGCCGACCTGAAAAAACTCGGCGACGCCATCCTCGCCAACCCGCAGCTCGTCCTCACGGTTGATTTGGTCGCGCAGACCGTGCGCGACGGCAACGCTTCCGTCCCCTGCACCATGGCCGACGGCCCGCGGACGGCCCTTGTAACAGGCGAATTCGATTTCCTGGGCCAACTCCTTGCCGGCGAACCGCAGATCCGCGAAAAGGCCGCCACGCTGCCGTACATGACGAACTTTGCAGGATCGCATTAACGCACCAAAAGTACAACGCCATAGCATTGACGGCTGATTGTCTTACTTTAGGTCACACAAAATGAAAGTATACTTCGACAATAACGTCGTCCCAGGACAGACGTATGGCGCACATTGATCCCGCGGAACTGGCTGCACTAGAGGCTCTGCGAAGCCGACCGTTGACTGAGCGTCTAGCCCGCGTAACGTCTCGCGAGTCAACGCGCGAACAGGGGCGGGTGAAAGATTCGGCCGTCCGTAATAAGCTCGAAATGTCGCGGCCAGAGATTTCGCTCGTCGACAGCGACCACGAGGTCCTCGGATTTGCGAATCAAGAAGATGGACACGGAGGATGTGTCTGCTACCCTCTTGTGACCGATATCGTTGACGACGGCATTTTTCGGAGCTTGCAAAGAGAAGGTCTTGCTGACGCCGACGCGCGACATCTCATGTACGCCGTACACAATTGCAGTGATCGCTTCGTCACGTTGGATGAAGGCATTCTCCGCAAGAGAAGTCGACTCGAGCCGCATTGTCGAGATTTGAAAATCGTCAAACCATCCGAACTGGTAACAGGGCTCACAATTTGCCAGGATGAAAGCCACACTCCCCCGAACAACTGAGGAGTTTATCTTGCGCGACACCCAAGGGGAGCCACCCATCCATTCGTCACGATGAAGCATAGCAACACCCGTTGAACACCTCAGCCATCAATCCGTTTAAAATCCTATTGGCAGGGAGGAACAAAGGGGGGAGGAACAAAGGGGACAGGCGCATATAATGGGAGTCTGTTGTGCAACCGCGGCCCAGGATGGTACGCAGAACATCGGATCAGCGAACACAATGCCGTTATATGCGCCTGTCCCCTTTCCGCTTCTGTCCCCTTTCCGCTTCCCCACGGTAGATAATACTGAGCGTGTAGGCGGTCTGGCCGCCGTTGATAATCTGAGGATTTACAAGAACCATTTGAGCTCGATCCTTTTGTCCGACACGCTCGTTAAGGTATGTCTCATCCGGAGAAACAAAGGGGAGAAACAAAGGGGACAGGCGCATATAATGGGAAACTGTTGTGCAACCCCGGCCGAGGATGGTACGCGGAACATCGGATCGGGGAACACAATGTGGATATATGCGCCTGTCCCCTTTCCGCTTCCCCCCTTTCCGCTTCCCCCCTTTCCGCTTCCTCCCCTTTCCGCTTCCCCCTTTCCGCTTCCTCGACACCGCGCTAACCGTGGGTTTGCACCCACGGCTACCATCCGCGACCCCTCCGGGGTCAAAATCAAAAGGCGCAAATTAAAGGGGGGGGTGAATTAAACGGGGCGGGAATCTTTGTTCGGGGGAGCCGCGACAATCGCGCGAGCCCCTATCCTCCTCCAGAGGATGCGAGCCGTAACGTCGCCTCTCGAAATTGCGGCACGATTTCGAAGAGGAATTCGGGGCGCGGGACGTGGGGTGGGGGGCGTGGGACGAGGGCAGACGGAAGAGGGTGGAAGCGGGTCGCGGGGCTGAAAAACGGAGTGCTCCGCGTTTGTTTTAGCTCCGAAGGAACGGCAGTCCGCTTGCCACGGGACTTCGGCGAGCTCAGTCGAGCCGTGCGAACCCGTGGAATGCGATCCCTCCGCACGCTTTTTAAGCCCCCGTTAGGGGGCGACAGATTCGCGCGAACGAAGAGTGTCGCCCCTGCCGGGGCTTTGCAAATCCAATCATGCCATGAACCCACCGGCTCACGCGGCTCGGCTGAGCTCGCCGAAGTCCGATGGCAAGCAGACTGTCGCCCCTGCCCGGGGCTTAAGCACAATTCGACACCCCGGCTAACCGTGGGTTTGCACCCACGGCTACCATCCGCGACCCCTCCGGGGTCAAAATCAAATAATGGAGGCGAATTAAAGGGAGCGGGAAGTTTTGTTCGGGGGAGCCGCGACAATCGCGCGAGCCCCTATCCTCCTCCAACGGATCCGATCTGTCACGTCGCCTCTCGAAATTCCCGGCACGATTCGCAGAAGTCGCGAAAATCCTGCTCCCCAGAGAACGCGCGTCGATGAATCGGGCGAAGAGTATCTCTACCCACAGAGTTACTTCGCGGCGATCGATTTGCCCCAGCTTCGCAGAAAGTCGAAAGGAGAAAGTTGAGAGGAGACGGTCGACTCCGGACGGTTTTTCTACTTTCCACTCTTCAGCTTTCAATTCACTCGGACGAGGGGCGAGGGGAGTGCAGACGTAGGGCAAGCTGCCAGCTTGCCATTTGCGTGGCCGGCGCCATGGGGCGGGCTGGTAGCTTGCCCGTCAACGGAAATTGTTTTGGGAGGGGCGAGCTCGCAGCTTGCCCCACGAATGGCAAGCTGGCAGCTTGCCCTACGCGGCCTCGGGTTACTCAGTTATTGGCGAGAGGTCCCACACGCGGACCGTGTTGTCTGCGCTTCCGCTGGCAATCCGTTTGCTGTCCGGGGCGAAAGTCACGCTCCATACGACATCGGTGTGACCCTTGAGCGTGGCGACCGCCTGGCCGCTCGCTGCGTCCCACACTCTGACCGTCTTGTCGTAGCCTCCGCTGGCAATCCACTTGCCGTCCGGGCTGTACGCCACGCTGTTGATGCATTCCGTGTGTCCCTTGAGATTGTGGATTTCTCGGCCGCTGGCGACCTCCCAGACCTTGACCGTCTTGTCCCAGCTTCCGCTGGCGAGCCGTTTGCCGTCGGGGCTGAAGGCCAGACCTCTCACAGAACCTTTGTGCCCTGTCAAAGTGCGAAGCTCTTTTCCGCTCTGGGCGTCCCACAGTTTGATGGTCTTGTCCTGGCTTCCGCTGGCAATTCGCTTGCCATCCGGAGTGAACGCCACGCGAAGGACAAGATCGGCATGTCCTTTGAGCGAGAGCATCTCCCGGCCGTTTGTTGAATCCCAAAGCCGGGCCGTCTTGTCCATGCCTCCCGCTGCAATCCGCTTGCCGTCGGGACTGAACGCCAGACTCCACACAACGTCGCCTCTGTCCTTAAAGGAAAGAATCTCCTCACCGTCCGAGGCGTTCCACACCTTGATCGTGCCATCCGCGCTGCCCGTGACGAGCCGCTTCCCGTCCGGGCTAAAGGCCACACTGCTGGTGCTAGCCTCGTGAGTCGGTCTTAGGCTGAGAATCTCCCGGCCATTATTCGCGTCCCACACCTTGGCCATGTCATCGACCGTCCCGGCAATCCGTTTGCCGTCGGGACTGAATGTCACCGTGAGCACCTGCTCCGGCACAGCGATGGTGAGGCTTTTCCGAGCATCGAGGCCGGTCAACGCCAAGAGCAAAATTGCAGCATGCATCAAATCGCCTCCTCTGATCAGTCTGGCCGATCGGGACGTTTGAGGGAAGAGGGCAGAGGGAAGAGGGGTGCTTGATTAGCTCCGAAGGAGCGGCAGTCCGCTTGCCACGGGACTTCGGCGAGCTCAGTCGAGCCGTGCGAACCCGTGGGACGCGGTCCGTCCCCTCCCGTTTGAAGCCCCGATAGGTGGCGACAGATTCGCGCGGCTAAGGGTGTCGCCACCTATCGGGGCTTTGCAAATCCAATCATGCCATGACCCCACCGGCTCACGCGGCTCGACTGAGCTCGCCGAAGTCCGATGGCAAGCAGACTGTCGCCCCGTGTCGAAGATCCGCCCCCATGGCGGAACCGGGGCTTAAGCACAATTCGACACCGCGGCTAACCGTGGGTTTGCACCCACGGCTACCATCCGCGACCCCTCCGGGGTCAAAATCAAATAATGGGGGGCGAATTAAAGCCATGTAGGGAAGGCTGTGCCTGCCGATCGATGCTCGACCATGGCGCATAGCAAAGCTCGGTGGGGGTGCCGTCGGTGATCCGGGCCGCAGTCCGGGTGAGCGCCCGTTGCCGGCAGGCACAGCCTGCCCTACGCCTAACCGTGGGTTTGCACCCACGGCTACCATCTGCGACCCCTCCGGGGTCAAAATCAAATAATGGAGGCTGCCATCGCAGTCTTGTAGAGCGGAATTAAAGCGGAATTAAAGAGCGGAATTAAAGGGGACGAGAGTCGTTTCTGTTGGACGAACGTCAACATCTGCGCCTGTCCCGTTTTTCTCGTCGTTTTTCTCGTCTTAACCACGGATGACACGGATACCACGGATAAAAGACGGATAATTACTCCTTGATCCGTGGCATCCGTGAAATCCGTGGTTATTGTTTTTGGTTTTCCGCTCTTTCCGCTTCCGGCGGGATAAACCCGCCGGCTCGTCGGCCAATTGTGCCGGCACCGGGCGGCGAACGGATCCTCCCTGCGGAGATCGATCAATCGACCGTCCACAGGATCACGGAATTCAGTTCCTTGATGTACAGCCGATTTCCCGCGGCGATGGGGTACGCGTACGTGTCGTCTTCGGCGACTTTGCAGCTGGCGACTTTCGTGAATTTCTTCGCGCTCGGCTCGCACACCGTGAGCTGCCCGTTCGTGGTCAGGACGAGCAGGACGGGGCCGGCGTCCACGACCGATCCGTAGCCGCGCTCGCCGCGGACACGTTCGATCCATGCGGTCTTGCCCGTTTCGGCATTCATGCAGAAGAAGAAGTTGCGGCTCGAAATCCCGAAGAGCAGGCCGTCCTTGAGGACCGGCGTGTCGAATTGCACGGACAGTTCCTTGTTCGCCCAGAGCCGCTTTGCCGTATACCGGTCCCCTTGTTTCTCAATCTTGAGCGCCCGGGTGCCGCGGAGCGAGCCCGAAATGTAGACGGTTTGCCCAGCCACGATGGGCGTGGCGGCGTTGTAGCCCCCCATGCTCTGCAGGAAAAACGGGATTTCCCACAGCAGCTTTCCGTCGGCAATCGCGAGACCCACGATGTTCTTGGCCGTCATCGCGACAACCATTTTGAGGCCGTCGATGGTGAGCAGATCGGGCGAGGCGTAGGCCGTGCCGTCGCCGGTCCACTTCCACTTTTCGTCGCCGCTGGCGAGGTCGTAGGCCACGATGCCTCCCTTTTCCTCCCCGCCAAACTGCACGATGCAGAGACCATCGACGACGATCGGCGAGCACGAGGTGAAGAACCGGGGCGGGGCATCCGCAGAATCCGTTTTGCGCCAGAGCTTTTTTCCGGTCGCCGCGTCGAGGCAGGACAGGGTCCCCCGCACGCCCAAGGTCACGACTTTTCCGTCGGCCACCGTCGGCGAGCTGCGCGGGCCCGGGAAGTCGGAAGCCGGCCCGGATGCGGCCTTGGCGGCGTACTTGTCGGCCCACAGCTCTTTGCCCGTTGTTGCGTCGAGGCAGCACGCGACTTCCTCCGCGCCTCGGCGAGCGAAGACATACAGTTTGTCGCCGACTAAGGCGGGCGTGGCCACGCCGTTCCCTACGGTCACTTTCCATTTTTTCGTCAGAGATTTCGGCCAGGTCTGCGGCGCTGTGAAGCCGGTCGCTTTTGCATCCCGATTCGGACCCCGCCACTGAGGCCAGTCTTGCCCGAAAATGCCACTTCCGTCCAAAAGCGCCAGGCAGCCGACAATGATTCCCACCCGCCGAATCGCGCGTGTCATGGCTACTTCCTTCGAGCTGGTTGGATTGCTCCCCCGTCAGGCCGCGATTGGGCCACTGACGCCGCCGGTCGAGGAAGCGGAAAGCGCGGCACACCCGTGAGTCTATCGGGGAGTACCCCAGAATCAATCGCCTTCAGATCGTCACGGGCTGTTTTTTTGCGCGACGGGGCCCCTGCCGTTCGACGGTGGCACGCGGCGGAAAGGCGGGGCAAACAGAGTTGAGGCGAACGGATGCGAATTTTGATTTGTTTGTTGAATCGAAGTATGCTGACGACCGACCGGTCCCTGCGCGGATTCAAAAGGCCTCGGGGACCGCGGACGTGAGGCGAAGATGCTTGAAAAATGTCCAGCGTGCGGTGGCCGGATCCTGGCAGGAGGCAGCCGCTTTCTCAAATGGACATTCTGCAACGACCGCTGTGAATCGCGATTCAAGGCGGCTCTGACCGACCGACTGGTGCCGGCCGAAGCCGTGGCACAGCAGATCGGCGAGGTCTTCGAATCGGATTGCCCTTTGTGCAAGAGACCCGGCAAAAACGATCTCTACTCGTCGACGACCGTGACCGGAATGTTATTGGTGCACCGAATTGAGAGCCAGAGTTACATTTGCTGTGCGCGGTGTGCCAGAAAGAAAAGACTGATGGCGACCGCGCACTGCCTGGCCCTGGGATGGTGGAGTCCTCATTCGTTCTTCTACAACATGTTCGTCCTCCCGTCGAACCCAGGGCGATTGCGCCATAGTGGGTAATCTGTCATAAATGGGACATGGCGATTTGTTGAAAACACTCGGCGTCGGTCGGTGGGCGAGTCGCGGCAGGCCAAGGATGTGCGTCATGCCTCCGTCTCGCTCCGTCCGTATCCAAGATCACTTCGCGTCGTTGACCGATCCGCGGCGGCGGGAGGTTGTGTATCCGCTGATCAATATCGTCAGCATCGCCATTTGCGCCGTGATTGCCGGTGCCGATGACTTCGTATCGATGGCCGAGTATGGATGCAAGAAGCGGAAGTGGCTGGGACAGTTCCTCGATCTCAGCGCCGGCATCCCGTCGCACGATCGTTTCAACGCCATCCTCGGCGCAATCCGGCCTGCCGAATTCGAGCGGTGCCTGTTGAGTTGGATCACGGCCCTGCACGAAGTGACCGAAGGAGGAATCGTGGCCATCGACGGCAAGACGCTCCGCCGCAGCTTCGACGCGGCCAGCAGCAAGTCGGCCATTCACATGGTCAGCGCCTGGGCCACAGCCAATCACATCAGCCTGGGCCAGGTGGTCGTCGAGGAAAAGAGCAACGAGATCACGGCGATCCCGAAACTGCTGCAAATCCTGGAGCTTTCCGGCTGTCTGGTGACCATCGACGCGATGGGATGTCAGACCGAGATCGCTCAGGAGATCGTCGACGCCCACGCGGATTACGTGCTGGCCGTGAAGGGCAACCAACCCACGCTGCACGAGGGCATCGCCGAATTCTTCCTGAAGCATCTGGAAAACGATTTCGCAGGCGTGAAAGTCAGTCGCTACGAGAAGCGCGAACGCGGCCATGGTCGCGAAGAGCACCGTTCCTACTATGTGTGCGCGGTCCCCGAGAACCTGCCCGACCGAAGTCGCTGGGCTCAGCTGACCGCGATCGGAATCGCCATCAGCGAGACCACGCGTGACGGCAAACCGTGCAGCGACGTGCGACACTACATCCTGAGCAAAAAGCTCTCGGCTCGCCGATTCGGCACCGCGGTGCGCAGTCACTGGGCGATTGAGAACCGACTGCATTGGCAACTCGATGTGACGTTTCAAGAAGACCAGTCGCGGCTACGAAAAGGACATGCCGACGCGAACTTCAGCAGCCTTCGCCGCACGGCCCTCAGCCTGCTCAAGAACAATCACACGCTGAAGATCGGAATCAAGAACAAACGCCTCGCCGCCGCTTGGGACGATGAGTACCTCGAACAAGTCGTCTGCGGGAGATGAGTTATGGTGCAATCGCCCTGCCGTCGAACCTCATCGCGCTCTTGTTCGTCCGCGAGGCGGCAACGCCCTCTTCGGCGCTCACCACACTCGTGAAGGCGAGAATTGCTGAACGGATCGTGCCGGAATTGCAGGCAGCCGCCAAGAAAGCTCGCAGTGATCCGAATTCCGGATCGCTCGACGACGATGCGACGTGGGCGTGAGGCCGCGGAGCGCTCAAGTCGGTGGAACGACCGCGGCCCTTGTCAGGAGGGTGGCACGGCAGAATTTGAAGCGGCGCGGACTATTTCGCTCCGCCTTCCTTGAGCTGCCGCAGGTAGTCGTTCGTTACGTCGACGGTGCGGATCCCGCCGGGCGGCTCGAACTCGAATTGGTGATCGTCGAGCGGCGCGTTGATGACGATGTCCAGGAAATCGAGCTCGACGACGACCTCGGCTTGGTCGGGGCTTCCGCGCTTCTTCAAAAAATCGATCCGCCGCGGGAAGAGGATCTCCGGCTCGAAATAGATGCGAACCGCATCGGGAATGTGGGACGTTTGCCGGCCCCCTGTGCTGGCCTTGATAACCTGGAGGGCCGCGTCGTTCCAAGCGCCCGCGATGACGGTGAACTTCTTGCCGTTGACCTCTTTTTGCGAAAGCGAATCGAATTTCATCGACCGCTCGAGGGAGGCCAGCAGGGCGGGCAGTCCGCCCAGCCCCAGTTCCACGGTCAAAAGATTGGCCCCTCCCGCCGCTTTGGACGCATTGAGAATCTGGCGAACGTCGCGGCGCGTGACCCGCGTCTGTTTGCCAATCTGATGCCGTGTCCACAAGATCGTTCCGTCGCAGACTTCCAGGAATGAACCGTCGATCCCCGGCTCTGCCGTCTCAGGCAAGACTTTGAACTCCATCTTGAGCCGCAGGTCGGTCCCCTGAACGTAAGTCCCTTCCAAGCGGAACCTTCGGCCGCCGATCGAGACGCGTTCAATGATCCGCGACTTGATGGACCGTACGCCCGCGGCCGTCAGCTTCTCGCGCGCGGTGCGGAGGGTCGCCAGGGCGTCACCTCCGCCGAGGGGCGCGCTGGGCGCGGGCGGCTGGGCAGGCGGAGCGGGAGGACTTGCGGCCACGTTCGGCGGTCCAGCCTGCTTTGTGTCAGCCGCACATGTTGCCCAAGGCGCCCGGAGGCAATTGATTACCAAAAGAGCGGCGACCATCGTTGTCAAAATTGGATGAGTCTGCATGTTCTTCCGAAAATATGGGATTTGCCAAAGATTCCGGCACCGCCGTTCCGAAAAGAGAAGAGTCCACCGTCCGCGGTGAGCCGCCGTCCTACAAAAGGCCGTGAAGGCGCCGACGCATTGTAGTCCTTTCGGGAGTTGGGGCGACGGCAGTTCCGCTCGCGACGTGCCCGGTTGTGAGAGACAGGGGAAAGGGTCGTGATGAAGTATTACTTCCTGGCGTTGGGAACGCTGTTTTTGGTGTGCGTCGGCTGCGCCTTCGATGGCCGACAGATTCTGGACAACGGCAACGAAAAAGGGGTCTACAACGCCCCGCCCGCGGAACGGATGCTTCGTCCCGGGCCGATGGTTGACGGCCCCGGCCCGGGCGTCATGCCCATGTTGGCCAATCCGGCGCCTCCGGCTCCGGTGCTCAAGGTGACACAGATCCGGTTTGTGGGACCGGCTGGAATGCAGATTGGCTGGCAGATTCCCGGCGGTTTCGCCGAGAACCAGAAAACGGCCCCGGCCCGCAAGAACTTTCACCAGGGTGGAACTTATCGGCTTAAGCTAACCAAGATTCCCGGCGCAGGACGCGAGGGGCTGACGCTCTATCCGACGTTGCAGGTCTATCCGGCCAGTCCCATGACCGACGCCTATCTGTCGCACGACACGGTCCCCATCGAAGTCACGGACGAGGATCTGGATCAGGTCCAAAGCAACAACTTCGTCACAAAGGTCATCTATCTGCCCGACCCGAGATACCAGGAGCTCGCGGTGGCCGGTGTGGAAACGCTCGTTTCGACGCGCCTGGAACCGGGCGTCAATCCGGTCGCTGAAGCCAATCGCCGGGGTACCATCCTGGCCGTCTTCCGGATGGGCAACATGGACCTGGAGATGCCCAACGGCATGACCGCGGGGCAGGCCGGACGAGACGACGTCAATCAGGTGTCCTATCGATACCTCGACGGCGACAGGCAGGAATTTGCAGAGCCGATGCCGATCTCGGCCCTTGACGCAGGGCTGTCCGCCGTGCCGGCCGCGATGATTGCCGCGGGCTACGGCTATCCGGGAATGCCGACGCCGCCGGTCTGGGGCTATCCGATCACGGGGACGCCGATCGGTCTGGCGGGTCCGCCGCACCTTCCGTTCGGAGCGCCGGCGTCTTTGAAGTCGCACACGATACGCAACCTGACGGTGAACAACATGCCGAGTCCGGTGGACCACGTCTTAGTGGACGTCAGGCAGAACCCGGGCTTCAGTGTGCCGCCGCCGGTCAAGCACATCACGTACACCGAAGACCATCCGGTCTTTCGTGAGGGAGAGCTCGTTTATCCCAAGTGGGCTATGCCGGAAGGGCCAGGAGGAGGACCGGGTGGACCGGCGGGAGCTCCGGCCGGCGGGCCACAGGGAATGGCGCCTATGCCGGACCCGCAGGGAATGCCGCAAGGAATGCCTTACTCGCCGCAGCGATAGTGCGAACAAGTGAAGATTGCCGGTCTCGCGGAGCGACGTGCTTGACGTCGCTCCGCGAGCGGCACGTTCTGAACCCACGAATTACACAATCTTTCGATTCTTCCTTTCGATTCTTCGACTGCAATTGCGTGTCATGCCCACCGCTTTGGCTGAGCGTGCTTCGGAGCATCTGAGCTGTCCTGACATCAATTCGACCTGCTTCCGCGGGTCAAGGAGCGCCGCCGTGGCTCGTGGGTGGGTGATGCACTTCGCCAAGCCCTTGCGTCGCGCGGGATTCGTTTCGACGCTGTTGCCCGCGGTGCTTCTTGTCGTGCTGCGACCGTCGCCAGCGAGCGCCCAGGAGGGCCGCTATGTGCCGCTCGACCAGAACGCTCCCGTGGGCCGAGTCGGCCTGTGGGCCGGGCAGATCGGAAAAGGGCTGGCCGGAGTGTTACAGCCGGTCCAAATCGCGCTCCCGTCGAAGGGAAAAGTGACGGTCTACAACGGCGGACGCGAGACGGGGATCGACCTGGGAGCTCCCGCCCAGTTCAGCGTAGGCGTGGGGTTTGTGTATCGTCTGCGGATTGCCGACATGCCCGAATTTCCGGGGATCGAGCTGTATCCGACGATCGAAATGATCGACCGTCTGCATCCGCCGCCGGGCCGGGCCAGGACTTCCCGATTCCGCTCCGTTTCAGCTCGGAGGAAATCGATTCGGCCCTCGACGGACGGCTTGTGACCAAAGTCGTTTATCTGGAGCAGCCGCAGCTTGCGGTGACGGGCGACCTGACTCGGGCGATGTTGAGCCGCGTCCTTCCGCCCGATCGCAATCTGCTGATCGAAGCCGACCGTTCGGGCCGGCCGATGATCCTGGTCCGCCTTGGAGGCCGCACGCCGGACGATTCCCAACCGGATGCGGCCTTCTTCGAGCCTCCCGCCCCGTTCCGACTGGCCGAAATTCAATCGCGTCCGAGCGAGGCCGATGCGGGTCGATCGGTCATTCTGGACAAAGCGACCACCTTTACGCCGGCCGTGCCACGCTCCGAGATCGAAGACCCGAACGCGGTTCGCCGCGCGGGACGCCGCGGTTTGTCGCGTCCCACGCCCCCCGCTCCCTTTTTCGCATTGGAGCCGCCCCTTCCTCCTTGGGAGCTCTACCCCGACGAATACCTGCTCGACGGTGGCGATCGGGGCTTGCCGGTGCATGAGACGCCGGCTCATCGCGAAGGTCTCGATACGGAGGACGCGGTTGCTGAATACGCTGACCAAGCCGGAAATCCTCACGTACTGCCCACAAACCGCGTCGCGATTTATTCGCCGCGGTTCGGCTTCGTGGGGACGAAAACGGGACTGGAAGCGGGCGTGACGGTCGCTCGCGCGGCGAGTGCCATCGACCTGTCGCGGGGCGAAGGTTTGCGCAACCGGGTCGTCTCGGCCGACCAGGCCCAGCGAACGCCCTCCCTCAGCGTGCGGGTTCGTACCCGCGCCAGCGGGTTTGATACCCAGGCGGGCCAGATGGACGTCCACCAGCAGACTGTGTTGAGCGAGAACCTCGAGTTGGCCGGCTCGATCGAAGGCGTGCAGAACCAGGCCGCGCCCGAAATGCGGCAATCCGAACGGGCGCGGATTTCCCGCGAGCGCCAAGCGGCCGCTGCCTGGACGCGCGACGAATTCCCGGTCGCCGTCGCCTCCCTCGAGGGGGCGCAGCAGATCGTGGTCAAATTCGTCGCAAGCGAGCTTGTGGGCGTCGAAGATCGGCGGAAGCCCGGGCGCCTGGAGATCGTGAAGCTCGCCGACAAGCAAACGGCCCGGCCCGGCGAAATCGTCAGCTTCCGCATCGAATACGAGAACATCGGAGACCGCGAGCTGAGGGACGTGCGGGTCATCGACAACCTGACGCCCCGCCTGGAATACGTTGCCGACAGCGGCACCTCCAGCCGGCCCGCAACACTCGACGTCGCGGACAACGGCGAAGGGAGCGTCATCCTGAGTTGGTCGCTCAAGGAGCCGCTGCGAGGGAAAACCAAGGGCGCCGTGACCTTCAAAGCGAGAGTCCGGTAAAGAGTGCCGGCGCATTTGTCCGACAATTAGAGTAGAGACAAATACGCCGCGGACGAGCGACACGAAAGCGTCGATCGACGCAAAATCTCGGATTCCCGCGAATCCGCAAACCCGCCTGGGAAATCACAATCCCAGGCGGGTTTCGCATTGGAGCCGGATTCAAAACCGTGGGGCAAGCTGGCAGCTTGCCCCACGACTCAGGCTCGTCTCTTGAAACCGCCTCTGGCGGCCTGGCGCTTGGGCCGCATCTAACACGGGCCGCATCTTACGCGGGCCGCATCCTACGCCATCAACCCTGTTGATCGTGCCGTTCGTCCGACAGGAATCGACATCGCCGGCTTGCCTCCGATTCGAATTCAGGGCGTTGTCCCCGACGCGGAGCAACTTTTCGACGCAGCCGTCCGGCGGGATAAACCCGCCGGCTGGTTGGCGCGGGCTCGTCCCTCCCGACATCTGTCGCACAATCGTGCGTGCTGTTCTACGATGAGGCGGGCGCGGTCGAGAAAATGGAGGAACGATGACGACGAAGCAGACCGAGAAGCGATTCGCACAGACTTGGGAGCTCGATTCGCTTTTGCCGCATCCGGACACGCCGGCGTTCGACGAGACGCTGACGAAGTTCCGAACGGATCTCGCCGCTCTGGCCGACGATTCCGACCGTTTGCCGCCGGTCGCCGCTGCGTCCGCGACGAGTGCCGCCTGGGGCGATTTTTTGAAACGGTATGAGACAATCGCGGCCACCGCCTCGGATCTGACTTCGTTCATCAGTTGCCACGCCGCAGCCGACGCCGAGAACAAGCGGTTTCAACAGCTTGAGGGAGTGCTGGCCTCGTTCGAGCCGAACAAGGAACGGATTGCGACCAATGTCGACCTGGCGCTCCGCGACGTCGACCCTGCGACCCTGGACCGCTTTGCGGCGGGAAACCCCACGCTGGCGGAGAACGCCTTCTTTTTGAAAGACCGCCGGCAGCGGGCCCGGCTGCGACTGCCGAAAGAGATGGAGAACCTCGCCGCCGACCTGGCAGTGGACGGCATCCACGGTTGGGGCCGGCTGTACGACCGCATTTCCGGCGCACTGCGCGTCCGCGTGATGGAACGGGGCGAAGTCGTCGCGAAATCGCCCGGCCAAGTCCCACTCGATTCGCCCGAGCGGTCGGTGCGGCAGAATAACTTTTATGCCGCGGACAAGGCGTGGAGCGAGATCGCCGACACGTGTGCCGACGCCTTGAACCACATCGCCGGCACGCGGCTGACGATCTATCGCCGGCTGGGTCTCGATGGACACATCGAGGCGCCCTGCGATACAACCGGATGACGCGGGCGACGCTCGATGCCATGTGGTCGGCCGTGACGGCCCGCAAACGCGTCCTGTTGAAATACCTGGCGAAAAAGGCCGAGCTGCTCGGGCTCGATCGGCTCGCCTGGTACGACCTGCAGGCTCCGCTGCCGCAAGCGGGACAGGTCGGAGGCGAACGGCTGTCGTACGACGAGGCGTGCGGGCACGTCCTGACGACGTTCAACGGGTTCTCCCGCGATTTCGGTTCCTTCGCCGAGTCGGCGCTTGGGCAGCAGTGGGTCGAGGTCGAGAACCGTCCCGGCAAACGGCAAGGGGGCTTTTGCACCTCGTTCCCCACCGCCGCGGCAGTCGCGGATCTTCATGACCTACACCGACTCGGCCGACAGCATGTCGACCTTGGCTCACGAGCTGGGGCACGCCTATCACTCGCACGTTTTGCGCGATCGGCCCTTGTTCCTGCAAGACTATCCCATGAACCTCGCCGAGACAGCGTCCACGTTTGCCGAGGCCGTGCTGAATGAAGAACGCCTCAAGGCGGCCGAGGCCGACGCCGTCCGCTCGGGCAGCCAGTCCCGCGACGAGCAACTTGTCCTGTTGGACGGCATGCTGGGGGACGCCGTCGTGTATCTGATGAACATTCACGCCCGCTTTCTGTTGGAGGACCGCTTGTGCAAGGAGCGGGCGGCGGGCGAGCTCCCCCCTGCCCGCCTCTCGGAACTCATGCTCGCGGCGCAGAAGGAGGCGTTTTGCGGCGGGCTGGACGACGACGGCTGGTATCCGAACTTTTGGATCTCCAAGCTTCATTTCTATATGAGCTCGCTGCCGTTCTATAACTTCCCCTACACGTTCGGTTATCTGCTTTCGCTGGGCGTTTACGCGATGGCATCCGACATGGGGGACCAGTTCGCCCAGCGCTACGGCCGATTCCTCTTGGCGACAGGCTCGTGCGAGACCGAAGAGGCGGTAAAGACCACGCTCGGCTGCGACCTGAGGCAGCCTGCGTTCTGGAATCGCAGCCTCGACATCGTCGAACGGCGCGTCGAACGGTTTCTCGAGTTGGCTGGATAGTCAATGCTGCCGCAACCACTTGCGCTGCCATCTTTGCGTGATGAGCGATGGCGGCAGAGGTTTTGTTGCAGCTTGAGTGCGTGTCGGCTTCACTGGCGACTCCGCCGATGTGCGACTCGTGGCGGTCGCCTTGTCGCCAACAGCGACCGGCGTCGGCTCGTCACGACGCGAGAGTGCCAACGCAATCGCGAGAGCGGTCACGGTCGTCCCGCCAATTCCGAGCATGACCCATGTCTTGCGACGTGGAAGTGATCGCGGCCTCTTCTTTCCCGGCACTCGGAGCAACGGCTGAGAGGAGGACTCGACCGATTCGCCGAATTGCAAGTCGCTGGTTCGTTTCGCAGCGACCCAACCACTTGCCTGACTCTGGCTGATGAGCGTATCGGGCGAGATGGTGCCGGTCAGCGCCGCCTGGCGCAATTCGGTCCGCGTGAACGGGCCTTCGATCAATTTTCCCCTGCGGCAGTACCATACGTCCCCCATCACCGACCCCCCCACGCAGCAGCGCTGTGACAAGGCGCTCCATTCTTAAACGCACGAGCGAGTAAGACAATCCCCAAATTCGGTCCGAGCGCGGCGGGACGGACAAATTCCGCCCGGCGCCGGGCTGCAAGAACCCTGCTTCTGAAGCCGTTGCAGCGATCGGCCCGCCAAGCATTTTTGGACTTGATTTCGAAGTCGGCAAGGGTACGATAAGTTTTGAAAGCCACCCCGGTTCGCGATGGCGGGTCGGCTGCCTCCGGCAGCCACACCGTAGCGAGCCGCGGTGGCTTTTTTTTCGTTCGATCCGAGCAGCAACTCAGAGAAAGGGGACTCCGAATGCTTGCGCGGCGGGGATTCACGCTGATTGAGGTGTTGGTCGTGATCGGCATCATCTCCCTTTTGGTCGCCCTGTTGCTGCCCGCGGTCCAAGGGGCTCGGGAGGCCGCCCGCTGCATGAACTGCCTGTCGAATTTGCGTCAAATTGGAATGGCGGTCCAACAATATTACGAGGTCAACCACGACCATTTCTTCCTGCACCATCCCTTCGATGCGGATGTGGCCTCCGAGTTCGGAGACGCGGACTCGTTCGCCGAGATCTACTGGGAAGACAAGCTGATGCCCTTCATCGGCGGCTACCCGGAATGGAACGAGTCACTGGCGACGCAGGGAATTTCGGGCACCAGCTCGCAGATCTACCGCTGTCCCACCGACACTTCCATTCCGACGCCGTACATCAATCCCACGACCAACCAGGTCGACGGGATTGCACAGCGCACCAGCTACCTGATGAACTCGCAACTTAGCCACAAGACCTATCGTTACGGTTTATGGACTTTGCCTGGCCTCCAATATGCTCGGGGGTTGTCGAACTTCATCTGTTTCGTGGAACGCGATGCCACGCAGTTCATGCCGCCGGCCACGAACGATCCCCGCCAGGACGATTACGATATCTGGCTGGGAACGCTCATCTTTGAACCCTGGATCGCCACCACGCGCCACGGCAACGCGTCGAATTACTTGTACCTCGACGGGCACGCCCAGACGCTGATTTTCGGCAACTGCGTCGCCGACATGTTCCCCGACGGCAACGTGCTGATCCAGGACGGCACCTACGCCACGCTGCCTTAAAGGGGGGCCAGGATTGGCGGCGGATTGAGACGACTGCACACGAAACTTCTGTTCGTGGGTTGATCCGGTTCTGTTCAGAGATCCCGGTTGTCTTCCATCCCTTGCCTGGCATCGATCATCTGCTGGCGATGGTCGCCGCCCTGGAGGAGGCCATTTTCGCTCGAACCGAGTCCGATTGGCCCTTGTCAACGTGATTATTGATGAGGGCCTTTTGAATCGAAATTTGAGGTTCTAGGTGAATCTCCTTATGGCACCCTAGTCTCGCCGTGGTATCTTGAGATCGTGCCGTGTCATCCCCTGCCGTGTGTCGACTTTCGTACTGGCGACACACGGGCCGTATAAGGTAAGCTGCTGGGATGCTGCCCACGGTCGTCTCACAGTCCGGGGCAGTCCGTTGAGCAGAGCGATCGGCGCTGATCGCGACCTTCGCAAGGGGCCAAAGCGAGGCCGTCGATGACAGAAACGCCGGTGGATTCCGGGCGCCTTCAGGCGCTCCAAAAAGATCAGAACGAGCGCTGGCGACGGGGCCAGCGTACTTGGGTCGAATGGTACGTCTGTGCGGCGTCCTGGCTGCGGACCGATACGGCGCAGCTCGTCGATTTTATCTATTCCGAATACTGCCTGCGGAAAGAACTCCAGGAGACGCCCGACCCGGAGGAATACTTCAAGCGCTTCCCCCAAGTGGCGGAGCCGCTCCGAAGGCTGTTTGGGTCCCGGGCGGAAGCCACGGCGCCCGGCGACAGCGGATCGCACGCGCAGCCGGCCGTGCCGGACTCGCAGCAACAAATGCCGCAGCCGGATCGGGAAAAGCAATCGCCCTATTCCGCAGAGAATACGACGAGCGGGACTCCCGGCAGTGAAACGTCCGCGGATGCGACGCAGGCCGTGCGCGACAAGACGGTGATTGGCGCAGCCCCGCGCGAGGAGTCGTTCGCCGGGCAGTTGTTCGATCGGTATGAGCTGATCGAAGAGCTCGGCCGCGGCGGCATGGGGGTGGTTTGGAAAGCGCGGGACATCGACCTGGACCGATTTGTCGCGATCAAGTTGATCCTTCCCGCCCACGTCGAGTCCGAGGTCGGCGTGAAGCGGTTTCAGGCGGAAGCCCGAGCGGCCGCTCGACTCGACCATCCCGGCATCGTCACGGTCCACGACTTCGGCCATCGAGACGGCAAATATTTTCTGTGCATGGCCTTCGTCGAGGGGCGCAGCCTCGCCGAGCGCTTGTCGAAGGGCGCGCTTCCGCCGCTGAAGGCGGCTCACATCATCCGGGACATCGCCGAGGCCATCCAGCACGCCCACGAGCGGGGAGTCGTTCATCGCGACTTGAAGCCTCCGAATATCCTGTTGACCGCCTCCGACGAGCCGCGCGTGACCGATTTTGGCCTGGCCCGCCGAATCGATGTGCCGGAGGGAATCACCGCCAGCGGGCAGGTTCTGGGCACCCCGAGCTATATGTCGCCCGAACAGGCCGCGGGGAAGACGTCGCTTGTCGGGCCGCCGACCGACATTTACTGCGCTTGGCGCTGATCCTCTACTACGCGCTGGCCGGGCGGCCGCCGTTTCAAGGGGCAAACGTCCTTGAGATCGTTCGCCGTGTTTCCGATGGAAGGTTCGAGCCGTTGCGCACGGTCAATCCGGCCGTCCCCCCCTGGTTGGAAGCGATTTGCTCCCGCTGCATGGCCAAGGAACCAAAGCTGCGGTTCAAAAGCGCGGGTGAATTGGCCTCCGCACTGGGCCGCCTGGTGCGCAGTTCGGGAAGCGGACACAGCGTGGTGCTGCCGCCGGCGCAGGACGCTTCGCCTGCCGACGTGTTCATCAGCTTTTCGCACTCGGACCAATCGATTGCCGAGGCCGCCTGCGACGCGCTCGAGGCCACCGGCCTGCGTTGCTGGATGTCGCCGCGCGACATTGTGGCTGGCCGCAGTTGGGACGAGTCGAGCGGCCGGGCGATCAAAGAGAGCCACGCAGTGCTCCTGATCCTCTCCTCGTCCTCCCACAGATCGGAACGGGTGTTGCGGGAGGTCGAGCACGCGGCGCGGGCCGGCGTTCCGATCTTGAATTTCCGCGTCCAGGATGTCGGGCCGGAGCTTCTTGCGCCGCATCTCCGCGGACCGCACCGGATCGACGCTCTGACGGAGCCATTGGACTCGCACTTCTCGCGGCTTTGCCAGGTTGTCACAGCGCTCCTTCCCCAAGCAAAAGTGTTCGCGGCTTCCGCCCCTGCCTCCGCCCCCGTGGTGGCGGCGCCCGTTCGACCGGCGGGTCAAATCCGCAACGACAACGGACTGAAACTCAAGCTGGTGTGGTGTCCTCCCGGCCAATTTTGCATGGGAAGTCCCACCGACGATCCCAGCCGTTTTCCGAACGAAGGTCCAGTCGACGTCACGCTCACGAAGGGTTTTTGGATCGGTCAGGTGGTGGTGACCCAAGCCCAATGGCAGCACGTCATGCAGAGCGCGCCGTGGACCGATCAACGGTGGGTCAGAGTCGCGGGCCCGTGTCCGGTGACTTGGGTGACCTGGAAGGACGCATGGGAATTCTGCAGCCGGTTCATGGAAGCGGAACAGACGGCGGGGCGGTTGCCGGCCGGTTGGAGATACACTCTTCCGACGGAAGCGCAATGGGAGTATGCGTGCCGTGCCGGTACGACGACGCGCTACTCGTTCGGCGACGACGATTCGAAGCTGCCGCAACACGCCTGGTTCGATATCAACGCTTTCGATATCGGCAAACGATACGCTCACCTGGCCGGCCGCAAGGAGTCGAATCCTTGGGGACTGTTCGACATGCACGGCAACGTGTGGGAATGGTGCCGGGACGTCTATGTCAAGGACCTGCCGGGCGGATTGGACCCCGAGGTGAGGTCGGGCGGTCGAGAAGGAGTGCGCCGCGGCGGATGCTGGAACCTGCACGCCGCCTACTGCCGCTCGGCATCCCGCCTGCAGGTCGAGGCGGCCGTTGCGAACCACGACCTGGGTTTCCGCCTCATTCTCGAACAGTCGGGCGAGTGATCCCATGAAAATGGTCCGGCCCGACGTCGCGCGGGCGGAAGACGCCGAGGTTCCAACTCCCGCATTCCCAAACCTGTTCTCGCGAAAAAAGATATGGGTTCTTTCTCCGTGAATTGGTCCGCGCTTTGATAAAAAAACAGGGCGCGGGTTCGTAGGGAGTCAGCCGTCGCGGGAGCGTTCGATGGGTCGGCTGGCACAGACCGAGTTCCACAAAGTCTTCCTCGCTCGTCTGGAGGGGAACACGCTGGTGGTGACGCCCCGGGGAGACGCGATTGGGTTTCGCGACTCGGACGTGGCGAGCGAGCTGAAGACGCTGTTAGGACTGGCCGGCTCACCTGGAATTGTGAACCTGATCGTGGACTTGGGAAGCTCCAATTATTTCGGTGCGCTCATGATCGGCAGCATTAGCCAGCTCGGGACGCGCTTTCAGGAGGCCGGGGGGCGGATTGCTTTGTGCGAGGCTTCGGCACAAATGAGCGAGATGCTGCGCGTCATGCACGTGAGCGATGCGTGGATGGCCTTCGACACGCGCAAGATCGCAGTGCGGGCGATGGCCAAGCTCTAAATCAAAGCGCATCCACCGTGGCGAAACGCTTTAGTGACCGCCCAGGTGCTCTTTTATGAAATCCATGTGCGTGAAGGCCCACCAACCCCCGCCGCAAAGGGCGGCCAGCACGGCGAGATAGACCAAGAAGATGATGAGGCTCTTGACATTGCCGACAAGTTTTCGGAGCCACCGCCAGCGTTTGCGCGCTGGTCCTCCCGATCGAGCTTGATTGTAGATGTCCTTCGTTTTGCGGGAGCGCGCCTCGGCCTGCATCTTGACGGCGCGATTCGTCGCCAAGGACTCGAATTCGGTGTATTGGGCCAACGGCAGAAAGGTCCCGTTGGGGGCGTCCTTCGCTTTTGCCGCCGGGTCGAGCGACTCGCTTTTGATCCCCGCCATTACTTCCGCGGTCGACATTTTGGAGATGACGACTCGCCCATCGGTTCCCTTGTTTTGGACGAACCATGTTTTGCCCGAGATGGGCCCTTTGGCGGAGCGGGCGGCATCCTCGGCGGAGCTGAGCCTCCCTCCGGCGCCGGCCGGCAGTTTGGCCGCCTGCGACGGACCCGCTCCCGGCCCGCGCGTCGGCTGCAAACGCGCGATGCTCCCCGACGAAGCGGCGGCCACGGACGCGCTCACCACCGCCGTCTCGCCACCGACCGATTCGATGAAGCTCAACGCCGGATTGGCCAGTCCCAGCGCGCCCAAGTCGCGAATGATTTCGCCGCAGTCGGCGTAGCGGTGATTGGGGTCCTTCATGAGCATCTTGTCGATCATCAGATCGAGGCGCTCGGGGATCTGCGGATTGTGTTTCCGGGCGTGCGTGAAAGTTTCCCTTCTCCTTGGCGACGATCAGTTCCAGTGTGTTTTCGCCGGTAAAGGGGAGCTTGCCCGTCAGGAAGTAATACAGCGTGCTGCCCAGCGCGTAGATGTCCGACCGCTTATCGACGTGCTTGGCGTTGCGGGCCTGCTCCGGGGCCATGTAGAGCGGCGTCCCCAATCCCGTGCCGCTCTGCGTCATCGACACGTCGTCGTCGACGGCCTTGGCCAGGCCGAAGTCGGCCACTTTGACGACCCCTTTGCTCGTCACCAGGATGTTGTCGGGCTTGATGTCTCGATGGATCATGTTCTGGTCGTGCGCGTGCTTGAGCGCGTCGGCACAGACCAGGGCCACGTGCAGTGCGTCTCCCACGTTGAGCTGTTTGAGCTCGTTCATCCAGCCCTGCATGCTGCGGCCGTCGATGAACTCGATCGCCGCGTAATTCACGCCGCTCGCCGTGTCGGCCGCATAGACCTGCACGACGTTGGGATGCTGGAGCCGGGCCATCGAGCGGGCTTCGCGGATAAACCGCTTGACGAAGTCCTCCTTTTTCGCGAACTCCGGCGAAAGGGTTTTCAGGGCCACTTTCCGGTCGAGGCTCACCTGCGTGGCCAGGAAGACCGTCCCCATTCCTCCCTGGCCGAGCTTCTTCTCGATGCGAAAGTCGCCGACCTGCGAGACCCGCTTCGGTTTCTTCGCTCCGTCGCCGACCGCCTCCTTGCCTCCGCTGCTTGCCTTCGCGCCACCGGTTCCCTTGGAACCCGACGGAGTGGGTGCCGACCCTCCTGGCGCCGTGGCCACGACGGGCGTTCGCACCGCGGTCGGCTTGGCGGGAGATGCGGAGTGCGGCGGGGACACGTTCGTGTCCCCCACGTTATCCGAACTGCCTTGAACGTTCGTTTCTGCCATCGCGTCCGAAGATTTCTTATCAGCGGCCGGTGTGCGACGCGGATTGCCAGAGGCCATGAAAGTCCCTCAGTCTTTGCGTGTCTGCGGAGGGAGCTGCACGCGGAGAAGCAGGCATGATTATGCAAAACGCCGCCGAACTTAGCAAATAAATTTACGGCAGAGAGCGGGAAAACCCGACGGATTCCCGTGGCGCGCTACGTCGGCCGGTGCTTCGCGCGGCCACTGGGAAAACACCAAGTCTGGCCACCCGGGGAGTATGAAGCGGCAATGGATAAGCTCTTTGGCCTCACTGGCGAGACGAACCAAACAGAAGGTGGCTAAACTGGAGGGGGTGTCGAAACCGGGGGGGGGCGATGCTCCCGCCGTGCCTGGTCGGCTCCAAAACGCGACAAGGACCGGTCGGCAGGAGTTTCCACCCTCCCGATCGTTACACTTAATGCTCAACCTCGTCCCTGCTTCGAGGACCATTCGAGAAGGCCGCCGACGGCTCGGGAAATGTGAGATGGCACTTGTTTTGGCGACAGTTCGCCGTGCGATGATCGGGGCACAGGTGTGCCTTGTCATGCTGGTCGCTCCCGCGTCTGCCATGGCTTCCCGCGGGCGCAGCAGTACCTCAAGAAACCAGCCGGCTGGTTTGCGAGCGCCGAGGCGAAGCGCGTGGCTGCGAATATCCTCTCCTACCAGTCTGACTTGGGCGGTTGGCCCAAGAACATCGACACGACGGCCACTGCGTTTACGGGCAATCGTGACGAGTTGAAGCCTACCTTCGATAACGGCGCAACGACCGACGAACTGCGGTTTCTTGCCCGGATGTACAACGCCACCAAGGATGAGAACGACCGGGTCGCGTTCGAACGCGGGCTGGACTACATTTTCAAAGCACAGTATGCCAACGGCGGATGGCCGCAATATTATCCACCAGGCCGCAAATATCCTCGCCGCATCACGTTCAACGATGACGCCATGGTTCGGCTGATGGAGTTCTTGCGCGAGACCGATCGTTCAAGGATTTACGATTTCTTGGATGGCCAGAAGCGGCAGGCGGCGCGGCGGGCCTTCGATCAGGGCGTCCAATGCATCCTCAAATGTCAAATCAAGGTCGGCGGCAAGCTGACCGTTTGGTGCGCTCAGCATGACGAGAACGACTTTAGCCCCCGCCGCGGCCGCTCCTATGAGCTCCCCAGCCTCAGTGGGGCGGAGTCCGTCGGAATCGTCCGATTGTTGATGAGCCTCGACTCTCCCAGCCCTCAAGTCGTGCAGGCGGTGCAGGCGGCCGTCGCATGGTTTCAGGAGGCCGAGCTGCACGGAATTCGTCAGGACGTGCAGACAGACGCCAGATCGCCCAAGGGGACGAATAAAGTGGTCGTCAAGGACGCCTCGGCCCCGCCGATGTGGGCTCGATTTTACGAGATCGGCACCAATCGGCCGATCTTCGCGGACCGCGATGGAGTCGCGAAATACGACCTGGCCAAAATCGGCTACGAACGCCGCAACGGCTATAGTTGGCTTGGCCATTGGCCAAAACATCTGCTGACGACCGAGTACCCGGCTTGGCAGAGAAAGTGGATCGGTGGGCGAAACCTTCAAAGATCCGACGATCACTGAAGGGTCTCATACTCCGAAAACGTGTGAGATCGGGTAGGGCGGCTCCTGCCGAGCCGGTTTTCGTCTACCAGCACTAGAAGATGACTTGGAACCGGGTGAAGAGGCTGTCCTGACTCTTCAGCTCGTTGTCGGCCGTGCTGCTGCCCAGCAGGACTGGCTGCCCGAACATATCGTGTTCGTAGTTGAACTGCATGCGGACCCAGCCGTTGAGGTACCAGTTGAAGCCGACGGTGACCTCCATTGCTTCGTTGCTGTTCTTCGCGGGATTGGCAAGCTCGGCGGCGCCGGCTTCAAAGACGTCCCCGACATCCAGGCGCGAGACTCGCGCCACGAGTTCCCAGGCCCCCGGGCAACTGATCGGGCGGTGGGGATCGAAGTTATGCACCGGAAAGATCTGCTGGCTGTAGGTCGTTCGCGTTTCGCCCGTCAGAAAAAGAGTGCCCAAGAAGACGTAACCGGTGAAGGGGACGTCGATCAGGTATTTGTAACCGGCTCCGGTTGCGGAGGGCCGCATCTCCTGATGTTCGTCGTAATACTGTGCGTACAATCCCGAACGGGCCGTTGAAGTAGGCCAGCTCCGGGGAAAGCCGCGTGCGCAGGCCGTCGGCCCGCACGGTTGAGTTGAAGTTGAAGAAGGGGACCGTGTCCGGCATCTTCAGGGTGGCGGGATTGATCGCTTCCTGTTCGATGCCGAATCCGCCGGAGACGCCGACCTGAATGCCACGGAGCCAAGGCGAAGATTCCGGATCGTTCAACGGGCGAATCGCGATCCGGCCGTCCATATCTTTGTGATTGTTCAAGTCGGTATTGTCGCCGTTGATCTCGCCGTTGGAGACCGAAACGGCATAGTCGAGCCGGTTGGCCAGCACGTCCTCGCCGTGGACCATCGCGCCCAGATCACGGGCCGGGACGAGCTGATCGATGACCGACCGTTCGAGAGTCGGCACGTAACGGTCCTGGATCAGTTGCTCGTAACTGATCGGCTGTTTGAACCGGCCGGCCTCGAGCTGGAAGGCGTCCCAATAATGGATGTTCATGTAGGCGTCTTGAACGATCGTTGTCCCCTGGCCGAAGTCGGGCAGAAAGCGGAATTCGTAGTATTTGAACAGCGTGGCTTCCAGACCGAACCTCGCCCGTCGTAAGAGGAAGGTATCGATGTCGGTTCGGTCGTTGGTGTTCAAGAATTCGCGGTAATCCAACTGAATCTGTCCGGTGATCCGCAACGAGAAGTCTTTGTCGTTGGATTGGATGTAAAAGCCCTTGAAGGGCTCTTTGAACGCTTCTGATAACGCGCTGCTCGCCTCACCCTCGCTGCCGATTGGGTTGAAAGCGGGCGAGGGAGGCAAGGCGCTTTCGGGATTCGCAGGAGGGAGATCCGATTGTTGGTACGCCGCCGGAACGGCGTAGGTCTGTCCCTGCTGTGCTTGCATCTGTTGGACGATCGCCTCCAATTCGTGAACGCGCTGTTCCAAGTCGGCAGCGTTCGTGGAATTGGCTGGCGGCGCCGGCGCCGGGGATTCAGCCGCCTGTGCCGCGGCAGGGACGACCGCCGGCAGTGCCTCCGCAGAGGGGCTAGCCGGCTGCGGTGCGGCAGGGGAATTGACCGGGTATGACGGCGTAGGGGCATCCGCCGGCTGAAATGCGGCTGGAGGATTGGCCGGCTGTGGCGTGGCGGCGTTGGGTGCGTCTTGCCCCACGACGACATGCCCGGGTTCCGGCGTGAGTTCCAGAACGGGCCCATTCTGTGCCTCGGCCGCGGCAGTTAGAACCAGCAGACAACCGTAGCCGGCAAACAAGCCGCAAGCCAGCCCGATGTGCCCGCAGATAGAGGTGGCGCAATGCCCCGGCACGATCCCCCCCATGCTCGCCCCCCATTCGGCTTCGTTCGCAACTTGGCAATTGGTGCTCGACCGCCTCGCGGCGGCGCGGACCATGGCGTGCGGCGAAATAGTTTGCTTGATGAACTTGTGCCCGCCTCGTCCAATTCGACGAGGTCAGATGCCCCCGGCGACAGCGGTAGAAACCGCAAGATCCAGACGACCGCTGCCTCCAATACAATCGGTAAACCCGGCAAATCCGGTTTAGTGAACTTTTTCGCGCAATTCGGGAGCCTCAACCGTTGAAATATTCTCAATTTGGGTCGTGTATTCGCGACTTTGGCTCGGCGCTACAACGAGCTCGGTCATTTGTGAAATGTTCTCGGACAGGCAGCCGACCGGCATTTTTCTGCGTCTCCCGATCAGTCTGTGGCCCATAGACTTGTGAATAATTGGCGATGCGGTGCTTGAGACGTTCTGGGAGATTTATTGAAAAGCGATCTTTTCCTCACTTGACATCCGCTCAAACACCGATTTATATATCACTCACTTAATTGGTTATATTTTGGAGCCCACTCAAAGATTTACTTTTTGTAGGAGATTTGGCGGTCTATTCGGTGCGTATTTTGGGAGAAAAGGGTTATTCTCGCAGCCCTGGAAAACTTTGTCTTCTCCGAAATCGCACGGCCTCATTTGTCTGCCAGCCGCTCGCGCACGGTCATGCCGAACAAGCGACTGACGATTTCGCAGGAGACGATGGATGCCTGTTTTCGCTGATAACGTGGAGTCGATCGGCCGCACGCCTTTGGTCCGGATCAATCAGCTGATTGGGCCCGTCCAAGGTCAACCTGCTGGCAAAGATCGAGGGACGCAATCCGGCGTACAGCGTGAAGTGCCGCATCGGAGCGGCAATGATTTGGGCAGCGGAGAAGGAGGGCCGTCTCAAGCCAGGACAGCACGTCGTCGAGCCCACCAGCGGCAATACGGGAATCGCGCTGGCCTTCGTCTGCGCCGCCAAGGGCTATCCGCTCAGTCTGCTCATGCCCGAATCGATGTCGCTGGAGCGGCGGCATCTGCTGAAGTCGTTCGGTGCGAACCTGATTCTGACGCCGGCCGGAGAAGGGATGAAAGGCGCCATCAAACGAGCCGAGGAAATGGCGAAGGACCCCAAGTATTTCATGCCCCAACAATTCAAGAACCCGGCGAACCCGGAGATCCATTTCCGCACGACGGGTCCGGAGATTTGGGACGACACCAACGGCAACGTCGACGTCCTCGTCTCGGGAGTGGGGACCGGCGGAACGATCACCGGCGTGTCGCGCTATATCAAGGAGACGCGCGGCCACAAGCTATGGTCCGTCGCCGTCGAGCCGATCGAAAGCCCGGTCCTTTCCGGCGGCGTGCCCGGGCCCGCACAAGATCCAGGGCATCGGCGCCGGCTTCGTGCCCGACACGCTCGACCGGTCGCAAGTCGACGAAGTGCTCACGGTTTCCAACGACGAGGCGATCGACGCGACGCGGCGCACGGCCCGCGAGGAGGGAATCATCTGCGGCATCAGCAGCGGAGCGGCGATCCACGCGGCCCTCAAGGTCGCCAAGCGTCCGGAGCTCGGCCGGCAAAACGATCGTCGTGATCCTTCCCGATTCCGGGCGAACGCTACCTGTCGACCAAGCTGTTCGGAGAGAGTTGACGGACGGACAAGCCGATCGCGGCCGACCAGTGACGGGCTCGTGTTGAGCCCCCAACGAAGCCAGAAACCAAAAGCCAAAGACCAAAAAAGACATTGACGATGACTGACAGTCTGGTGCAGCGGAGCGTGACGACGTCGGTCGCCAAGAACCTGGCGAACACGACGAAGACATCTCCCAAGATGATGTCGATCACCCCGCGGTGGCTGTTGAGCCTGCTGCCGTGGGTGCAGGTCGACGGCGGCACCTACCGGGTCAACCGCACGAAGGTCGAACTGCCCAAGGCCGAGCGGATCGGCGTCGACGTCTCGGGCGGAGACGGCCTCGTTCCCGCCCGAATCGCTCCGCAGCGTGCCGCTGTTCTCCAAGCTGCCCGACGCCATCGTCGGCCCGCATGGCCAGCCGCTTCAAGACCGAAGATGTCTCGCTCGGCAACAAGCTCATCGTCGAAGGGGAAGACCTGAGCAAGTTCTTCATCATCGCCCAGGGGCAGGTCGAAGTCCTGAGCAAGGGCGTCCACGGCAGCGATCTGCGGATCGCCCTGTTGACCGAAGGCGAGTTCTTCGGCGAGACCGACCTCGTCTCCGACAAGCCGTCGGACGTCACCGTCCGCACGATCACCCCCTGCGTCTTGCTGACCCTCTCGCGCAAGGACCTCGACACGGTCCTCGCCGAACTGCCAATCAGGAGGACGAATTCAAGAAGGCGATCGCCGAACACCTGGAGCTGCGTTCGACGGTGAATCGCTACGGCGAGCGGAACATCGACCTGGTCTCCGGCTTTGCCGAGAACGTCGAGATTCCCGAGACGTTCGTCGATTACTCGGCCAATCCCCGCGAGTACTCGCTGTCGGCCGTGCAGACGGTGGTCCGCGTCCACACCCGCGTTTCGGATCTGTACAACGGTCCCTACGATCAGCTCGAAGAGCAGATGCGGCTGACGATCGAGGGGATCAAGGAGCGGCAGGAATGGGAGATCGTCAACAGCAAGAAGTTCGGGCTGATCCACTCGGTCGATCCGGCCATGCGGATCAGCACGCGTTACGGCGCACCGACGCCGGACGATCTGGACGAGCTGCTTGGCGCTGGTCTGGAAGAAGCCGGCGTTCTTCCTGGCGCATCCCAAGGCGATCGCCGCCTTCGAGCGGGAATGCACCTGGCGGGGCGTGCCGCCGGTGACGATCAACCTGTTCGGCACGCCGGTCATCACCTGGCGCGGCGTGCCGCTGGTCCCCTGCGACAAGCTGGAAATGAAGAGCCGCTATCAGTCGAACCAGTGGTTCGGCACGACGAGCATTCTGCTGCTGCGGGTGGGCGAGGCCGATCAGGGGGTCGTCGGCCTGCACCAGGCGGGCATTCCGGGCGAGATCAAGCCGAGCCTGTCGGCCCGGCTGATGGGCTTGGACAGCCTGGGCGTCGCCTCTTACCTGCTGACGCTCTACTTCTCGTGCGCCGTGCTGACCGACGACGCGCTGGGAATCCTCGAGAACGTCGAAGTCGGCTACTACCACGACTACGAGAGTCGCGAACCGAGACGCTTTGAAGACGGTCTGGGAATTTGAGATCGGTTTCATAACGATCGGCAGTTGACGCACAAGATGTGTCAGGAGAGGCTATGTCGAACGGTCTGTTGCAGCGTAGCGTGACGACGTCGGTCGCCAAGAACCTGGCCAACACGACGAAAACGTCGCCCAAGATGATGTCGATCACGCCGCGGTGGCTGTTGAGCCTGCTGCCGTGGGTGCAAGTCGACGGCGGCACCTACCGCGTCAACCGCACGAAGGTCGAACTGCCCAAGGCCGAGCGGATCGGCGTCGACGTCTCGGGTGCGACGGCCTCGTTCCCGTCCGGAATCGCTGCGGAGCGTGCCGCTCTTCTCCAAGCTGCCCGAGGCGATCATCGGCCGCATGGCGAGCCGCTTCAAGACCGAAGAGGTCTCGCTGGGAAACAAGCTGCTCGTCGAGGGGGAGGACCTGAGCAAGTTCTTCATCATCGCCCAGGGGCAGGTCGAGGTGCTGAGCAAGGGCGTGCACGGCAGCAACCTGCGGATCGCCCTGCTTGACCGAAGGAGAGTTCTTCGGCGAGACCGACCTCGTCTCCGACAAGCCCTCGGACGTCACGGTCCGCACGATCACGCCCTGCGTGCTGCTGACCCTCTCGCGCAAGGATCTCGACGCGGTCCTGGCCGAGATGCCCAACCTGAGCGACGAGTTCAAGAAAGCGATCGCCGAGCACCTGGAACTGCGTTCGACGGTGAATCGCTACGGCGAGCGGAACATCGACCTGGTCTCCGGCTTTGCCGAGAACGTGGAGATTCCCGAGACGTTCGTCGATTACTCGGCCAATCCCCGCGAGTATTCGCTCTCGGCCGTGCAGACGGTGGTCCGCGTGCACACCCGCGTTTCCGATCTGTACAACGGTCCCTACGACCAGCTCGAAGAGCAGATGCGGCTGACGATCGAGGGGATCAAAGAGCGGCAGGAATGGGAGATCGTCAACAGCAAGAAGTTCGGGCTGATCCACTCGGTCGATCCGGCCATGCGGATCAGCACGCGTTACGGCGCACCGACGCCGGACGATCTGGACGAGCTGCTGGCCCTCGTCTGGAAGAAGCCGGCGTTTTTCCTGGCGCATCCCAAGGCGATCGCCGCCTTCGAGCGGGAATGCACCTGGCGGGGCGTGCCGCCGGTGACGATGAACCTGTTCGGCACGCCGGTCATCACCTGGCGAGGCGTGCCGCTGGTTCCGTGCGACAAGCTGGACATGAAGAGCCGTTATCAGTCGAACCAATGGTTCGGCACGACGAGCATCCTGCTGTTGCGGATCGGCGAGGCGGATCAAGGGGTGGTCGGCCTGCACCAGGCGGGCATTCCGGGCGAGATCAAGCCGAGCCTGTCGGCCCGGCTGATGGGTTTGGACAGCCTGGGCGTCGCGTCGTACCTGCTGACGCTCTACTTCTCGTGCGCCGTGCTGACCGACGACGCGCTGGGAATCCTCGAAAACGTCGAAGTCGGCTACTACCACGATTACGAGCACCGCAAACCGGTCCTGAAGTAACGCACCTCAAGCGTGAAGAGCCACGACGCATGAACGACTTCACACCCGAGTCGATCGCCGCCATCGCGACGCGTTTGTACAACGAAGTGCCCGGCAGCGAGCGCACGTCCCGAAGACGGAATCGGAAGCGCGCGATCGCTCCCTGCCGAGCCGGCGGCGACAGCGCCGGTGGCGACTGATCCCGCCAGCGGAAGGCATCGTGTCTCCGCGTTCGCCGGCCGTGTCGGCAAGCCAATGCCGACGGGCTGCGCGGCGTTCGTGCAGCGGATCCGAACGGCCGACCATCGTTCCGAGACGCTGCTCTCGTGCGGATCGGAAATCGGCCGCGACTCAACGCGCACGGTCCTCGGTCGCGGGCTTCGTCCGGGCCGGTGCGCAGGGACGGCCGACGGATCGCGGCCCCTCGATGTGCCGGCGATCCGCCGCGATTTTCCGGCGTTGAACCAGCGAGTGCATGGCAAGCCGCTCGTCTGGCTCGACAATGCGGCCACGACGCAGAAGCCGCAGAGCGTGATCGACGCCTTTCGAACTTTTACGCGCACGACAATTCGAATATCCACCGTGCGGCCCACACGCTGGCCGGCCCGCGCGACCGACGCCTTCGAGCAGGCCCGTCAGAAGGTGCAGACCTTTCTGGGAGCCTCGTCGACCAAGGAGATCGTTTTCGTCCGCGGGACCACCGAAGGGATCAACCTCATCTCGCAAACCTACGGCCGCAAGTTCCTGCAGCCCGGCGACGAAATCGTCCTTTCCACGCTCGAGCATCATGCCAACATCGTTCCCTGGCAGATGGTGGCCAAGGAGAAAGGGGCCGTGCTGAGAATCATCCCGGTGACCGACCGGGGCGAGATCATGCTCGAGGAGTATCAGACGCTTCTCGGCCCGCGCACCAAGCTCGTCGCCCTGGCGCACGCGTCGAACAGCCTGGGCACGCTCTTGCCGGTCGCCGAAATGACGCAGATGGCCAAGCGCTACGGCGCGCGGGTGTTGATCGACGGGGCCCAGACGGTCGCCCACATTCCGGTCAACGTGCAGCAGCTCGGCTGCGATTTCTTCGTCTTCTCCGGACACAAGATTTTCGGACCGACCGGCATCGGGGCCGTGTACGTCAAGGAGGAGCTGCTCGACATCATGCCCCCCTGGCAGGGCGGCGGCAGCATGATCCGCAACGTGACGTTCGAAGAGACGACCTACGCCGAGCCGCCGGCCAAATTCGAGGCCGGCACGCCGAACATTGCCGATGCGGTCGGACTGGGGGCCGCGCTCGATTACGTCAATCGGCTCGGCCTGCCGAATATCGCCAAGTATGAACACGAGCTGCTGCAATACGCGACCGAGCAGCTTTCCCGGATCGACGGCCTGCGGCTGATCGGGACGGCCCGCGAAAAAGTGGGCGTGCTCTCGTTCGTGCTGAAGGATCGGCGGACGGAAGACGTCGGCCGACTGCTCGATCTGGAGGGGATTGCCGTGCGGGCCGGCCACCACTGCTCGCAACCCTCCTTGAGGCGTTTCGGCGTCGAGAGCTACAGTTCGGCCGTCGCTGGCCTTCTATAATACGGCCGCGGAGATCGACCGGCTGGCGGACGCGATCCGCAGAATCCAACGCAGGTGAAGGAGCGAACATGGGCGTTTCGACAATCTCCCCCTCGACGCTGGCCCAGCTTTATGGTTCGGGCAAGAAGCTCGACCTGATCGACGTGCGGACCCCCGCCGAATTTCAGGAAGTCCACGTCGAGTTCGCGCGGAACGTCCCGCTGGATCGACTCGACCCGGCTCAGATCGTCCAAGCTCGAAACGGCTCGGCAAACGAGCCGCTCTACATCGTTTGTCGCTCGGGCGGCCGCAGACAGCAGGCCTGCGAACAAGTTCCTCAAGGCCGGTTTCGCGAATGCCGTCAACGTCGAAGGGGGCACGCTGGCCTGCGAGACGGCCGGGCTGCCGTTGGTCCGGGGAAAGAAGGCGATCTCGCTCGAACGCCAGGTTCGGATCGCGGCCGGCTCGCTCGTCCTGTTGGGCGTCGTGCTGGGCTGGCTCGTCCATCCCTACCTCTTCGGACTGTCGGCCTTCGTCGGAGCGGGACTCGTCTTTGCCGGAGTGACGGACACCTGCGGCATGGGCATGCTCTTGGCCCGAATGCCGTGGAATACGCGCGGTTCGGCCTCCAGCAGCTCCGCGTGTCGCTCATAACGGGGAACTTCGGGGAATTTTGTCCGCGCGTCTTTTCCTGCCTTGACGAGGAAACGGTTCTTCACCTATATATCACTCACCGTCATCACGATTATTTAGCCGATCCCTTTGGCACTCAGTTGATCGATGAAACTCTCTCGCAAATCGGACTATGCCCTTCGCGCGCTGTTTGGCCTGATTGCCAGCGACGGCAAAACGCCCGTTTCGATCCGCGAACTTGCCGAGAGATACGACGTGCCCAAGCGGTTCTTAGAACAGATCATGCTCGAACTCAAATCGAAAGGTTGGGTCCGCAGCATCGCAGGCCGCGACGGGGGCTTTGTGCTGGCCAAAAAACCGGACGAAATCACGATGGGTGAAGTCGTGCGGCACTTTGACGGAGTGCTGGCGCCGATCGGTTGCGTCTCGACCACACACTACGAGCCGTGCAGCCAGGAGCCGGTTTGCCGTTTTCGTCGCGTGCTGCTCGACGTGCGAAATTACACGGCCCGCCGCATGGACGCCGCCACGTTGGCGGCCGTGTATGCCGGGCCGGTCGTGACCCGCGAAGAGGTCTTTTCGCCCGAGTTTGTGGGGCGGCGAAGGAATCTGACTTTTTTTTGTGAACCTATTTATCACTTTGTTTGTCGTGATTATTTAGTTGATCGCAGGTCGCTGAAGCCGAGACCGGGAGTCTTTTGCATGGTTCGCCTCGTGAATTCTGTATGGGCCGCAGTTCTGCTGGCAGGCACCGTCTGGGGGCCTCACCGGCTGCGGCGGTCCGGCTGCCGGCGGGGCCGGACCGAGCGTCGAGCTCTTGAACGTCTCCTACGACCCGACGCGCGAGTTGTGGCGCGATCTCGAACACCCAGTTCATCGAAACGTACCGGGCCAAAACGGGAATCGACGTGTCGATCAAGCAGTCGCATGCGGGCTCGTCCAGCCAGGCTCGGGCCGTCATCGACGGTCTCGATGCAGACGTCGTCACGCTGGCCCTGTGGTCCGACACTGACGCCATCCGCAAGCGGGGGCTGATCAAAGAGGGCTGGGAAGAGCGGTTGCCGCAACCGTTCGCTGGCCTATTTCTCCACGATCGTCTTCGTCGTCCGCAAGGGAAATCCAAAGGGGATCAAGGACTGGCCCGACATCGTGAAGCCGGATGTCGTCGTGATCACTCCGAATCCGAAAACGTCGGGCAACGGCAAGCTGAGTTTTCTTGCGGCCTGGGGCAGCGTCCTTCGCACCGGGGGATCGGAAGAACAGGCCCGCGCGTTCGTCACGCGGCTGTACCACCAGACGCCCGTCCTCGAAACGGGCGCCCGAGGTGCGACATCGACGTTCGCGCAAAGAGGAATCGGCGACGTCCATCTCACGTGGGAGAACGAGGCCCATCTTGAAGTGCACGAATCGGGCGGAGCGCTCGAGATCGTGTACCCGTCAAAGAGTATCCGAGCCGAGCCGCCCGTCGCCGTCGTCGACGCGAACGTCGATCGTAAGGGAACCCGGGCGGTGGCCCAAGAGTATCTGAAGTTCCTCTACACCGACGCCGGGCAGGAGACGATCGCGCGGCACTTTTATCGGCCCATTCGCGAGGACGTGCTGGCGAAGCACGCCGACGTTTTCCCGAAGATCGAACTGTTCCCGATCACGGCCATCGTGCCGAGTTGGGACGCCGCGCAACAGAAATTTTTCGCGGACGGGGGCGTCTTCGACGCGATCTACAGCCCGGTCAGCCCTCCCAACCGCGGGTAACGAAGACAATCCGCCTTTGACTCAAGCAGAGAACTGTCAGGAGATAAACATGCTGGTCTCACGCTCGACGCTCGTTGCGGCCACGTCGTCTTCACACGGGGCCCTTTCGGAAGCGAACACAGAGAGTCCCGACGCCATCGCAAACGGGGAACGTGCGGACGCCGTCTCCATCGATCGGCACCTTCGCGAGAGCATTCTCGAAGGGCTGGCCAAGCGAGGGATTCGCATCTCCGATGAGCTGACGCTCGACGTTCACCACCGTGCCGTGACCGTTCACGGCCGCGTGCATTCCTATTACCAGCGCCAACTGATCGTCCATTCGATCCGGCTCGTGCCGGGCGTTGGCGAATTGAAGGATGCACTGGACGTCGTTCCCCCAGCCGATCCGTGGACGTCTCTTTGTCGACCTCACCCAACCGATTGCCGTTGGGCCAGTGCAAGCCGGGCCATCGCGCTGGTAGCGATCGCGCTCTGGCTGTCTTGATGCCGCGATGGCACCAACGAGCTTACGGGGGGTTTTAATCACCCAATCGCAGGAGGAAGGGCCATGTAATTCTCACCGGGTTTGAATGACGCAAACGAAGGAACGACGCGGACGTAATTTCGCACCGGGCTGCCCGTTTTTGGGCAAAACTGTGGGCCGCACAAATCGTCGGCCCTTGAATGTCAGTTTTCAGCACTTTTCACTCAGGAGCATGACGAATGAAATCGAAGAATCGAACGATCCGACGCAGACCCCGCTCGCGAGCAGGCTTCACCCTGATCGAGCTTCTGGTCGTCATCGCGATCATCGGCGTCCTGGCCAGCTTGTTGTTGCCTGCGGTGCAAGCCGCACGCGAATCGGCTCGGCGCACCTCGTGCCGAAACAACCTGCGGCAACTGGCGCTGGCTGCGCTCAACTTCGAGAGCGCTCAAAAGGTGTTGCCGACCGGAGGTCAATTGAACGATTTCACGACTCCGACGAATCCGTCGACCGGGCAGGCGGAGCCCTTCCCGACGTTCTCCCTGATCTCGTTCTTCACGGCCATTTTGCCCTACGCCGAGGAAACAACGATCCAGGCCCAATACGACCCCACGCACGCCTATAACGATGCGAACTCGCCGCAGAATCAGGTGGTCGCCAAGACCATCATCCCCTGGTTCCTGTGCCCGAGCAGCTCGATCGATCAGCCGGATCCGAACGGGTACGGTACGACGGATTACTTTCCGACGATCGGCACCGATATCGACCCGGCCGACGGTGTCCGGAACGCGACGACAATTGTGAACGGAGCCACGGGAAGCACGACGCCGCCCACCATCGCGTCAATCAGCGATGGCACCAGTCACACCATACTGGTCGCGGAAGCCTCCGGTCGGAACTTCGAGACCGGCGCAGTACGGCCAATTGGGCAAGTATAACGACCCGGTCTTCGGGTCGTGCCGGAAGTGCGTCCAAGCAAGGTTGGTATTGGAACGGCACGGCGACCGTGTTGTACACCGGTGGCACTCGTTCCGGCGGGCGATACGGCGACTCCCAGCGGTAAACGCGTCGTCGGTCGGTGGGCGGAGCCGGACACCGGGAACATCATCTCGGGGCAGGCCAACGCGTATTACATTTCGGCCAGCAGCTTCTATATCCCAAAGTATATCAACGGAAACGCTTACCCCAACGGCGGGCCCGGCGGGTTCACCCAAATTCCCATCGAACCCTTACACGGGGACTCAAGGCGAGCCGTATCAGGTCATCAATCCGACGGCGCCCGTCGACGGGGGTCTACACGGCCACCCCGCCGGCCGGCAATCCGTGCGGATGGTATTGGAACCACTGCGGCTCGAACGGCGAGATCTTCTCCTTTCACCCGGCTGGAGCCAACGTCGCCATGGTTGACGGGAGCGTTCACTTCCTGAGCGATCAGACCCAGGGACTCATCCTCCGTTACCTTGTCTCCGCCAGCGAGGGCATCCCGGTCGAGGGGGGAACGTTCCTCCAGTGATTGGCCCCTCGTACTCGGATTGAGCAGAGTCTGACGGCCAAGCCTTGGCCGTCATAAGCAGCCGGCGCCGGACGCACTTTTCGGTGCGTCCGGCCGCCGGTCCAGTTCAAGCCTCTCCGGACTTCGCAATCGAAGAGAGGCTCGACCGGTTCCATTTTCCTTGTTTTGGTGGTTCTTTCAACACTCAAATCCGTCGAGCGACGGCGTGGGAGTCGAATTGTGAAACGTGCAGCTCTCGTTCTGGTCGTGGTCAGTTCGGCATTTGCGATCGGTTGCGGATCGGGCGGTTCCGCGCAGACGATCAATCCTCCTAAGGGCTACGAAAAAAGGGTGCAAGCGGTTCCCCTGTCGCCGGAGGACGCGATCGCCAAACTGGAGACATCCGAGGATCGCGTCGACGTACCTTCATCAGCTCGGGAAGGATTCCACTTTTGAGCCGCAGAAGCATGCCGAAATGCTCCAGAAATACACGAGCGATTCGGACCAGGAGGTGGCCAGCGCGGCCAAGGAATTGCTCGACCGGAAGTAGCCGGGTCCGGCCCAAGACATCCTGGGCAGCGAGCCCGCGACTTTTTGGACCTGTTGAAGTTCCGGCAAACAGGATTGTCTGGCCCACCTGAACATCCCTTTTCGAATGAAAGGGTGGGTCAGACATCTTGTCTGGCTCGTTGCGGCCATTTTTCAAGAGACTGTTCGAACAGACACAGAGTCAATTTTCGCCGAAGCGAGTTGGCCGGGAGCGTGAAACGATGCGACCACTGGGTGTCATGTTTGGGATCGTCGTCGCGACGAGCGTCGTTTCGACGACAGTTTGGTTGACACGATACACCCCTTGGGTGCAGCAGCGGCCCGTGGCGGAGGATCCCATCATCAGTAGGTTGCGGGAAATGAAAGAGGGAGCCGACCGCCAGGCCGGGCTGAAGCCGGAGACGGCCGACGACACCGCAAAGAACTCGGACTCGGCCATCGAACTCCGCCCGCAGATTGCCGACAAGCCCCCGTTCCCCAAGGCTGTGATCGGCGACCGGGTCTTCGAATTCGGCCGCATGGGGATCAACGAGGAAAAGAAGCACGCGTTTCGGATCGAAAACAAGGGCCAAGCCCCGTTGGTGATCGCCAAGGGCCCGACCGAGTGCAAGTGCACCATCAGCAACGTCTCGAATCACGAGGTTGCGCCGGGCGGGTTTGCCGAAGTTGAAATCGATTGGACGCCTCGCGAGCCTGATCCGGTGTTCGAGAAGACGGCGATCATCTGGACCAACGATCCCGCCTTGTCGGAAATCCACTTTGGCGTCTCCGGCAAGGTCGTCCCACCGCTGGAGGTCGTCGCCGCGTGCCTGGAACGCAGGAAATGTCACGGAGGATCAAGACGGCAAGGCCGTGGGCACGGTCATTTCCGCGATCAATGGAGATTTCAAGATCGTCTCCGTCGAGCGTTCGGATCCAAACCTCAAGGTCAATTACGAACCGATGTCCCAGAGCGACCTGAACGCCGCAACATGCCGCGCGGGGTACGAATTCACGGTAACGGTCGGCAAGAGCATCCGGCTCGGGCGTCTTCGCTCCCGGCTGAAGATTCTCACGTCGCTCCCAGGAAAAAACGCGGTTGACGTCGACGTCACCGCGCATGCGCCCCGGTCCAATCCGGTTCCTTCCGGCCGTGCCCATCGTCGGTACGGCCCATTGGAACTCGGAAAAATTGCTGCTGAATATGGGCCGCTTTCGACACGAAGCGGGGACCAAAACGGCCTTGCCGGCCCTCGTTTACGCCATGAAGGATAAGTTCCAGGTGCTCGGCTGTGAAATCGAGCGACAGCTTTGTGAAAGTCTCCGTCGAGCCGAATCCGGAGATCGGCAAACGTGAACAGGAACATGGCCAGCAGCAAGTCCGGTTCATTTTCGAGGTCCCGCCGGGCTCGCCTCCGGTCAACTACCTCACTGGGAAGCCTGTCCACGTCACGGTCAAAACAAATCATCCGATACTCAGGGACATCGATTTTGATCTCTCGTTTGTCTCGCGATGAGGTCCCAAATGAAGGCTTTCGGCCGGCCGCTGGCGGCCAGTCACCGCATTCTGCCCGGATTTCGGCTGAGCTTGGGCTACACGCTCGTTTATCTGACGGTGCTTGTTGGCCGTTCCGCTGGCGGCGTGCCTGGCGAAAGCTTCGCTCGTTGACGCCGTCGCAATTCCTCGGCGGCCGTCGTGGACCGAGCGCGCGCGGGCCGCCTATGTGCTCACGTTCGGCGTCTCCTTTGCTGCGGCGGCGATCAACGTGCCGCTTGGATTGCTCTTGGCCTGGATCCTGGTCCGCTACGAGTTCCCCCTCAAGCGCGTCCTCGATTCGCTGATCGATCTTCCCTTCGCGCTGCCGACGGCGGTGGCCGGCCTGGTCTACGCGAATCTCTACGTGCAGAACGGCTGGTTCGGCCGGTATCTCGTGCCGCTGGGCATTCAGGGCGCGTACTCGCGGTTTGCGATCGTGCTGGTGCTGACCTTCATCGGCCTGCCGTTCGTCGTCCGCACGGTCCAGCCGGTGTTGGAGACGATCGACGCCGAGATCGAGGAGGCCGCCGCCTCGCTCGGCGCAACGCGGCGGCAGACCTTCCTGCGGATCCTGCTGCCGTCGCTCGTCCCCGCATTGACGACCGGCTTTGCGTTGACGTTCGCCCGATCGCTTGGCGAGTACGGCTCGGTCGTCTTCGTCTCGGGCAACATCATGTTCAAGACGGAGATCGCGCCCGTCCTGATCGTCAACCAGCTCGAGGAGTACCATTATGCCGAGGCGACGGCGATCGCGCTGGTGCTGTTGGCCGGCTCGTTCGCGCACGCTGGCGGCGATCAACTTTCTCGAGCGCTGGAGCCGCCGCCATGAAGGCTGAAAGGCCGCTGATTGCGTGCGGCCGGATCCGAGCGCCGCTCTCGGCAGGACCCGCTCCTGCTGCGGGTGTCGCTGATCCTGCTGGGAACGGCGGTGGTCGCCGTCCTGATCGTCGTTCCCGTCGCCAACGTCTTTTACCAGGCGCTGTCGCACGGCCTGGGAACGTATTGGCGAAACCTTGTCGACGATCCCGGACACGCGGCACTCAATCCTGCTCACGCTGATCGTCGCACCCGTCGCCGTCGCGTTGAACGTCGTGTTCGGAATCGCCGCCGCGTGGGCCGTCACGCGGTTTCGATTTCCCGGCCGCCCGTTGCTGGTAACCGCGATCGATTTGCCGTTCGCGATTTCACCGGTCGTCGCCGGGCTGATGTTTGTGCTTCTGTTCGGACTGCAAGGATATTTCGGCCCGTGGCTGCGCGAGCACGGCATCCCGATCATCTTCGCCTTGCCGGGATTGATCCTGGCGACGACCTTCGTCACCTTGCCTTTCGTCGCCCGCGAGCTGATCCCGGTGATGGAGGCCATCGGACCCGACGAGGAGATGGCCGCGCTCAGCCTGGGAGCCGGAGGCTGGCAAATCTTCCGGCGAGTGACGCTCCCCAACATTAAATGGGGACTGCTCTACGGGGTGATCCTCTGCAATGCGCGGGCGATGGGCGAATTTGGCGCGGTGTATGTCGTCTCCGGACACATCGCCGGCCAGACCGACACGATGCCGCTGCGCGTCCAGAAGCTGTTTGACGAATACAACAATCCTGGATCGTTCGCCGTCGCCTCGGTTCTGACCTCGCTGGCGCTCTTGACGCTCTTGGCGAAAGTCGGGCTCGAGCGCAAGACACGCCGCGAGATGGCCGCCGCCCTTGCCATCGAGGCGCCAATCGGGCCGATCGAGCCGGACCAAAGCCGGGAGACACCGTGAGCATTGCCGTCAAGAACGTCACCAAGAAATTCGGCAAGTTTGTTGCGCTCGACGACGTCAGCCTCGACGTGCCGGACGGATCGCTGTTGGCACTGCTTGGTCCTTCCGGCTCGGGAAAGACGACGCTTGTTGCGGATCATCGCCGGGCTGGAAGGAGCCGATCGCGGAATCGTGCTTGACCATGATGAGGACGTGACGCGTCGCTCGCCGCGCGATCGGAACGTCGGCTTTGTCTTTCAGCATTACGCCCTGTTCCGACACATGACGGTCTTTGAAAACGTCGCGTTCGGGCTGCGCGTCCGCCGCGCGCCCAAGAGCCGGATTGAGTCCCGCGTCCGCGAGCTGTTGCACCTCGTCCGCCTCGACGGCTTCGAGGGGCGATATCCGCCGCAGCTTTCGGGGGGCCAGCGGCAGCGCGTCGCGCTCGCGCGGGCGCTGGCGGTTGAGCCGCGGGTGCTTGCTGCTCGACGAGCCGTTCGGCGCCCTCGACGCCAAAGTGCGGCAGGAGCTGCGGCAATGGCTGCGGCGATTCCATGATGAGATCAAGGTCACGACGATCTTCGTCACGCACGACCAGGAAGAGGCGTTCGAGGTCGCCGATCGCATCGTCGTGATGCGGGGACGGCCGCGTCGAGCAGCAAGGCACGCCGCAGGAGGTCTTCGACCGGCCGGCAAACCCGTTCGTGATGGATTTTCTCGGCAACGTCAACGTGTTTCACGGCCGCGTCCAGGACGGAAAAATGCTCCTCGCCGGATTGGAAATGGCGTATCCCGGACTATCCGCACGGGGAATCGCGGGCGGCGACGGCGTACGTCCGCCCGCATGAGCTCGACATTGATCGCTCGGCTGCCGACGCATCGAGCCTGCGCGCCAAGGTGCTTCAGATCAACCCGAACGGCTCGGTCGCCAAGGTGCGGCTCGAATCCCAAGACTCGAATCTGGAGCTGAACGTCGAGATGAACCTCGACCGCTACGCCGAGCTGGAGCTCAAGCCTGGCGACCTGGTGCACGTCGCGCCGCGCCGCTTCCGCGTTTTCATTCCCGAGGACTACGCGATCTGAGCCGAAACAGCCGGCGTGCCGACGCCTGCTGAGGATCCACTCCACCGTAGGGCGGGACAAACCTGCGCCGGCCCGCCATTTGAACGACATGGCGCGGGCTTGTTGTCCTTCGTCATTCCGTGCTCGTTCGGTCCTGCTCTTCCTTCTGTTGCGGCATGCCGCCTTTTTCAAGATATGCGTCGAGCACGGCGGCCGGCTCGTCAGTTGTTTCGTCGCTGCGCCGTCGGCGTACATGTAAACCTGCAAACAGTGAAAGCAGATGAGAAATTCGATTCGCTTCCCGTTTTGCATCAAGCTGACGCCATGATGCGGCCAGAAACATTTCGCCTCTCTTCCCCTGTTCTCTTCGATTCCCTTGAGGATCGCCGCCAGAATCGTCCGCCGGTCGGCCGCCGAGGCGACGTTCGTTTTGCCCAGTACCGGGTAATCATGAAACACCGCACCTTTGCGCGGCTTGTCGTAGCCCGGAGTGAAGTTGCCGTCGAGCGAATAGAGCGTCATCGATTCGATCGGCACATCAAGGGCGACACGCCGGCAACCGCCAATCGCCAGGGCCGAGACGACCAGCGCGACGGACATGAGCGGCTTGAGCATGATTCGTGCTCAGCGGGATTCAGAACGGGGCCGACTCGCATCCGCAATCCGCCGGCGCATCACTCTCAAGCCGCAAAGGTCGTCCATCGGCCGCAGAGCTGGCCTCCGCCCATCGTACAAAAGGCCAACAGGTCAGTTCTTGGCGGTCTTGACCTCGACCTGCAGCGCGCCGAGCAATTTGGTCAGCGCGGCTTCCTTGCGGTTGACGAAGAACACATTGTCGAGCACGATGGCGCGGCGTTCCTCGCTCGGATGCAGCACGAGCCGTCCGGCGCCGAGCAGCATATACTCGAAGAGGTCGTTGATCTCCTTGTCGATCCGCAGGTTTGGGGCGGCGAACCGTTCCTGGTTGCTCCAAATCCCGTGATGATGGAGCAACTCGTTCTGACGGACCTCCCAATAATCGAATTGGACGTTGATCATCACGCCCAGGTAGAGCAGCGCGAGAATTCCGGCGAACAGAAAATAAAACGTCGCGTTGGCGGTCGGATGCAGCGACGTCAGGAGTTTATGGATCCGCGGCCACCAGTCGGGAAACTCTGTGAAGAAGAACCATAGCCCGATCCCGATGGCCAATGTGGCGAACAAAATCGTCAGCGAGGTCGTCCGCGGAAATTCGAAGGCGATCACCACGAAGTTGAAGCCCATGACCACGAGGAAGATCAGTGACACCACGTGTTCCCCACGGCCGGCCGGGTTCTTCGCGATAAGCGTATAGAACCCTGCCACGAGGGCCATGATGAAGGTCGGGTAGAGGAACACGATCTTCGGATGCCCAACCAAGATGATCCGCGTATGAATGTCGGGCCCGGTGTCATTCGACATGGCTCTCTCCGTTTGTGGTCGCTGCAATCTAGCGACCACCGGACCGACTTTCCAGACACGCCGACCACTTTCCCGTCGGCGCCCGTTGATTTGGCCGCCGGGCCGTCAGCGCGGCCGTCTTTCCGCCGGGCCGTCAGGCCGCCGAAACCGTTTCCAGAGATCCGTCCTGGTAGGCTTCCGGCGCGCCGGCCACACATTTGCAGCGGCGCGACAGCGGAAAGTCGTTGCGCACTCCGAGGTTCATCGCCGCGTGCTGCTGGTCCACCGTGTCTGCGAGGACTTCCAGGCGGAAGGCGGGCCATTTCTGCTCCAGCTTGGAGAGCAGCTCCAAGCCGTGGTAGTGCTGCCGCAGCTGATCGGGAAGGATCGCCGAAAGGGCGACGGCGGCCACTGGCGAGCGGCCCAGTTGTGGATGGGCCAGGATCCGCAGGCCGCTGTGATGGTACAGAATGCAGCAGACCAGCTCGTCCGGCAGGTTCCAGCGATATGCCAGACACGCCCCCGCCAACGCGTGGTCCCAGGCGAACCGGTTGTGCTCGAATTCGCACAGCGTCTCGGGCAGGTTCTCGCGGGACTGGACAAAGTCGAGATAGGTGTCGACCAGATCGTTGGTCAAGACGGGGAGCAGATAGTCTTGCAGGAGTGCTCCCGAAAAGGCGACATCGACGTCCGCCTTCAACATGAGCGCAATTTCGCGGGCGAAGAGTGCCTTCTGGAGGGAGGCGTTCCAGAATGCCTGCTGGTTGATCAGCTTCGATTTCCGCGCCTGCATGGCGGCCTGGGCCCCCGTCGCCAGGACGAGCATTCGCGACTGGCGGCGGCCCAACAGCGACAGCGCCTGAAACACCGTCTTGGCCTGTTGGCGCAGTCCGAGAAACGAGGAGTTCACATACTTGAGCAGCTCGAATGTCAGACCCGTGTCGGTCTCCACGATCTCCGCCAGATCCTTGAGCGACGCCGTCTCGTTGGACGACCGCTCCATAAACAGCGTGACGGCGTGCGGCAACGCGGGGAGCTGGATTGTCGGCGGCATCACCGACATGGTGAAATCGGCTAGTCCCTCGGCACGGATCGCGGCCCAGTCCATCTCTCGGTCCTCACCTGTCCAACCGTTTTCACCGGACCTCAGCCACCGAGCTTCGGCTCGGCACATTGCGTTCCATTCCCGACGTACCAATTGATCGTTCGACGCAGCCCCTCGTGCAAGCCGACCGAGGGCAGATAGCCGAGCTCGCGCTGGGCGGCCGAGATGTCGGCCGACGAGTGCTGCACGTCCCCCGGCCGCGGCGGGCCGAAGCGGGGATCGACCGGTTTGCCCAGCAGCCCGCAAATCTCCGTCAGCAGTTCCAGCACGCTCGCGGACTGACCACAGGCGACGTTGTAAACTCGTCCCGAGATTCCCTTGGCCGCGGCCGCCAGCAGATTGGCTTGGACGACGTTCTCCACATAGGTGAAGTCACGCGACTGGGAGCCATCGCCGAAGATCGTCGGACGCCTCTCCTCCAAGAGGGCCGTCACAAACAGAGGGATCACCGCCGAGTAGGGGCCTTTCGGATCTTGCCGCGGCCCGAACACGTTGAAATACCTCAGCCGCACCGTCTCCAACGGGTAACAGGCTGCGAACGCCTCGCAGTACAGCTCTCCGGCCAGCTTGGCGGCCGCGTACGGCGAGAGGGCCTGCGGAAGATGGTTTTCCGACTTGGGCATCTCCGGCCGATTCCCGTAGCAACTGCTCGACGCCGCGTAGACCACCCGGCGCACGCCGGCATGCCGGCAAGCGTCGAGAAGGGTCACGGTTCCCGTTGTGTCCGCGGCGTGCGTCTCGAGTGGATCCGCAACGCTCCGGGGAACCGAGGCGAGGGCCGCGTGGTGAAACACGACGTCAACGTCCCGGACCGCCTGTTCCACTTGCTTGCGATCGGTGACGTCGCCGCACACGAATTGGATGCGCGTCGGAAGTAGGTGGGCGATGTTGTCGAGGCTGCCGGTGCTCAAATCGTCGAGAACGCGAACGGTCTCGCCGCGCTCCACCAGTTTTGTCGCCAGATGCGAGCCGATGAAGCCGGCCCCGCCGGTCACCAAATACTTCGCCACGACGCGGCTTCCTTTCGAGGAGTGGGATTCCGAGGAAACTGTAGCACGGCCGGCATGAAAGAGGCCAATTCCGCAATCCGGACGCTTGCTTCGTTGCCCTCAAAATCGTCAGAAACCTCACGCGGCGCATCCGTCGGACGGCCGGCGCAGTCGCGGACCTACTTGCGCAGCGAAAGAACGGCCCAGATCAGCCGGTGGTCCGATCCCTTGCTCCGGCCGACGTCGCAGGCCGAAACGGACCAACGGTCGTCGGCGAGAATGTGGTCGATCCGCACCCAGGGAACGTCGTCGAACCAATGCCTGTGGTTGGTGCAGGGCGCCGTGTACCCGAACCCGAGCCCCGCGTCGTTGAAGGCGTTCGTGAAGCCTGGCCACGCCGCCCGGTAAAGACGGCTTACGCACGGCGTGTTGAAATCGCCCGCAACAACCGCCGGGAATACGGGGCCGCCTTCGCTCTTGGCGTCAATTTTGTCGACGTAAGCCCGTACCCGGAGAGCCTCGGCAAGCCGCCGCTCGGTGTAACTTTCGATAGAACGCGGTCCGCTTCCGTCGAGGAAAGAGCGCCACGTCAATTTCAGAAATCCATATCGCGGCGTCGACAGATGGACGTCGTGCAGCACGAATGGTCCCTCCGGCGCATCGATGCGGACCGACAGCGCCGTCGGGCGGCGAAAGACCTCCGCGTTGCACAGATCGACTCTGTGCAGAGGATAACGGGAGCCGATCCGAATATTGATCCTCATGGAGGACGTGCCAGCCGGGGAAATAGCGCGGCCACAGCCGATTTTCGCCAATCGCTTCCTGGAAGGCGACGACGTCGGGCGAAAGTGCTGTGATTTCGCGCAGCACCGATTCGAAATCGGGTTCGTAACACTGCACGTTACAACTGACGATCTTGATCCCAGATTCCGGGCTGTTTCCGCCGAGAAACAGGGCCAGCGGAACTCGGCCTCCCATTAAAGGCCCGGCCGCCAGCGCCATGCCCGCCAGGTTGACGAGAATCGACCGCCGATCAGTGAACAGCGAACAAAGCAACAGCAGGGCCGGCGCCGCGAGAAAAACATGTCGCGGCAGGAATGTGAAGAGTGTCCCCCACCACGTGCGCTCCGACACGATCCAGAGCAGCGCAAGTCGCCAAGGCCACAATGAGAAACACCGCCAGCGACAAAATGCGGACGGCCTTCGCAACGCGCCCGATGGGGACGCGACCTGCGGCGCTGCGCCGTGCGCACGGTCAATCATCGGGGCATTTTCCTCCGCTGACGGGGCCGAGCCAGGAATGCTTGAGGATCGCAGACGCCACGATAACTTCGGCGGCTTGTCGGCGTCTATCCCGGCGAGCCCTTGCGCCCATCACGCTGTGGGCATCGAGCCGATCACATCAGCGCGCGGCGCGCGTGGGAACGGAGTGCCTTCCGTCCCGAGTGTCTTCCAACCGCGGCCCGAAATCCAGCCGGAAAGGCCGCGGAGGTGCTCCGTCTTCGTGGGGAGGGATGCACAACGGTGCCCGTCGCAGCGGCCGCCAGCGGCCCGCCGCTGTGACGTACAGCCCGAGCAATGCCGCGACATAGAAGAGTTCATGGAACAACAAGCAATGAAGATAGAACGGGTCGTCTGTGAGACAGGCGTTGCTGACGAAGGCCGCGATCAGAAATCCCGGGCAAAGTCGACGCACGACCCTGTGCAGCCAGAATGTGAACGAGATCGTTCCCGCGCCGGAGATCGACAAGGGGCCAGAGCAAGCCCAAGCCGTTCAACGCCTCGGTCCGCATCCGCCCGCGGCGTTTCGATTCGTCGGCGACTGGCGACGCTTCTGCCGTCGCGACGGCCCATTCGTCGTACAACAGCCGGTAGCCCTGCCGATGGACCTGCATGGCGATCGAGTTATTGTCCACGGCTGTCTTTTCGCACAGCGGCACAAACAGGTCTTTTGCGAATCGCGCAAATTCCGCGGCTGACTTCCGGAAGGGCGCCCAATCGGGACTCACAGCGTTTGAGAAAGGTTTCCGAATCTCCAAAAGCGACGGTCGAGCAAGCGGCTGCTCGTCGGGTCGATCACGACGAGTCTGCCGCAGACGCCGCCGACGGCCGGGTTGCGGAAATGCCGCACGAGCCGGCGGACCGCGTCCGGCCGCATCAGCGTGCGAGCGTCCGAAAACACGAGGATATCGCCGCTGGCTCGTCGAACGCAGGCGTCCAGAACGAATGCCTCGCCGCGGCGTTGGAAATTGAACCACCTCGACCTGTCGTTTGTCGAACGAGTGCGCCAAGAGCCCCGTGAGATCCTCCTCGCCGGCACAGCCGACGAGAATCTGCAGACGCCGGGGCACATAATCGAGTGCGACTGCGTTTTGCAACCGTTCGACGATGAAGTGCTCGTCGCGATGCGCTGTGATCAAGAGCGTCACCGTGGGCCACGGTCCCGCATCGTCGGCACGGTTACCGGCGGCAGGATCGCGCGCCCAGCGCGACATCAGCCAGAGCAGCAGCGGATACAATCCGTACGCGTAAAGCGCAAGAGCGAGCGATCCCCAAAAAACGATCTCGGCCAACCTCACGAGCCGTCTCTCCCCCGCAAAACCCATTGCCTCGAATTCTGCATCGAAGAAATATAGGTCACGCTCCCGTCGGAGAGGCGTTCATCGGACCAATTTGGCAGAATTTAAGGCTTCTCCGGCCAGGGGACGCGCTTCCCTTTTGCTCCCCCACGCCGTCCGCGGCGGGGGGGCCGAGAATCGGCAAAGCCGGGCGAATCCGCAGGCTGGGGGCGGACGGGCTGCCCCAGTTGCTGCTTCAGCTCGAGAATCCGGTCACGGAGCTGGGCCGCCCGCTCGAAATCCAGCTCTTTGGCGGCCGCCAACATCTCCGCTTCCAGCTCGTTCAGATGCTCCTGCGTGACGTATTGTTCGGCCGTCTGCATCCCAACCGCCTCTTGCACGATCTGCTGGGCCGCTCTCTCCTCTTCGATGCCGCGGCGGATTGCCTTGCGGATCGTTTCCGGCGTGATGCCGTGTTGCGTGTTGTACTCCAGTTGCAACTGTCGTCGTCGGCTCGTTTCGTCGATGCGCGCGCTGCATGCTTTCAGTCACCTTGTCGGCATAGAGCACGACCTCGGCGTTCACGTTTCGGGCCGAGCGGCCGATCGTCTGCACGAGACTCGTTTCGCTCCGTAGAAAGCCCTCTTTGTCCGCGTCGAGAATGGCGACCAGCGAGACTTCCGGCAGGTCGAGCCCCTCGCGGAGCAGGTTGACGCCGACCAATGCGTCGAACTTCTGCTCGCGCAGCTCCCGGAGGACTCGCACCCGCTCGAAGGCATCGAGCTCGGAGTGCAGCCACTGGCAGCGGATCCCCTCTTCGATCAGATACGAGCTGAGGTCCTCCGCCAGCCGCTTGGTGAGCGTGGTGACCAGCACCCGCTCGTTGACGGCGGCCCGTTTTTTGATCTCGCCCAGCAGGTGCGGGACCTGGCCGCGGGCCGGTTCGACGCGGATCAGCGGATCGACCAGACCGGTCGGCCGGATGACTTGCTCGACCACTTCGCCGCCGCTTTGCTCGAACTCCCAGTCGGCGGGGGTCGCGGAGACAAGGACGGTCTGCTTCCGCCGCGCGTCCCATTCCTCGAACTTGAGGGGCCGGTTGTCGAGCGCCATCGGCAGCCGGAAACCGTGTTCGACCAGCGTCGTCTTGCGGGAATGGTCGCCGGCGAACATGCCGCGGACCTGCGGCACCGTCGCGTGCGACTCGTCCACGAACAGCAAAAAATCGTCGGGGAAAAAGTCGAGCAGCGTGTACGGAGGCTCGCCCGGCTTCCGGCCGGAAAGAGCCCGGCTGTAGTTTTCGATCCCCGGGCAGAAGCCGACTTCGCGCAAAAGCTCCATGTCGTAACGAGTGCGCGCCGCCAACCGCTGCGCTTCGAGCAGCTTTCCCTGCGCGGAACTCCTCCAGCCGCCGGTCGAGCTCTCCCTGGATCTCAATCAGGGCCCGCTCGATGCGCTCCTGCGGCAGGACGAAGTGCTTGGCCGGATAAACGTAGGCGTCCTGGAGTCGGCGGATCTCGTCGCCCGTGAGGGGGTTGATGATCGAGAGCGCTTCGACTTGGTCCCCCCACAGCTCGATGCGGTAGGCGAATTCCTCGTAGGCCGGCCAGCACTCGATCACGTCGCCGCGCACGCGGAACTTGCCGCGGGCCGGGTCGAGGTCGTTGCCGCTCATAGTGAATGTCCACGAGCTTCACGCAGCAGCTCGTCGCGGTCGACGGCATCCCCGACGTGCAGCGGGACCATCATCTCCAGGTAGTCCTTGGGCGAGCCCAAGCCGTAGATGCAGCTTACGCTGGCCACGACGATCACGTCCCGGCGGCTCACCAGGGCGCTCGTGGCCATCAGCCGCAGCCGGTCGATCTCCTCGTTGATCGAGGCGTCCTTCTCGATGTAGATGTCACGCTGCGGGATGTAGGCCTCCGGCTGGTAATAGTCGTAATAGCTGACGAAGTAGGCGACGGCGTTCGTGGGGAAGAACTCGCGGAACTCGGCGTAAGAGCTGGGCGGCCAGCGTCTTATTGTGCGAGAGGACCAGCGTCGGCCGCTGGATTTGGGCGATCACGTTGGCCATCGTGAACGTTTTGCCCGAACCCGTCACTCCCAAGAGGACCTGGTTCCGTTTCCCCTCGCGAATTCCGCGGACGAGTGCCGCGATCGCCTGCGGCTGATCGCCGGCCGGGTCGAATTGGCTGACAAGCTCAAACTTAGGCACAAGACACCCTCGCCGTCACGGCAGAACGCGGGCCCCCGGACTCTCGGGAAGATGAAAATGATTGACACCACGAGGGCACAGGGCACAAAGACACCCAGAGAGGGATCCACAGATTTTGCCGATTACGCCGATTCAAGGCATTGAAATCGGTGGAATCTGCGAAATCTGTGGACCTTTGTATTCTGCCTTTCTTGGTGCCTTTGTGCCTTCGTGGCAAATCTTCCGGCCTTCGCCCAATTATAGCCGCCAAGGGCAAGCCGGCATGCAGCAGTCGAGAGCGCAACGTCAGGCGGCGCTCTGCGCCGGTGCTGCAGGCTTGGACCGCGAAAGTTCTTCCAGCCGGACGAGTGTCGCACGTTCGCCCTGCAGGATTTCGGTGAGCAGGGCCGTGCCTTCGGCGTCGCCGGCGCACTGCGGCAGCGCGGCCTCGATCTGTTTGACGACCGAGCGTTCATTCTCGACCAGGTGGGGCAAAACGTAGTCGAGCGACAGATAATGGAGGTCGGTGAAATCCGGGAAGACCCCGAAATCGCACATCCAGCCGCGGCCGTCCAACAGCTCAGCCAGTCGCCGAACGCGGACGGTCTGCTCGGCGATCAGCACCTCCACGGCCGAACGCGGTGCCGTCGAGCCGCTGCCGATCCACGGCCAGGCGTCGGCCGAGTACTGCAACAGGCTGCGCCCCAGCACGACCAAGACCTGGTTGAGCATGTCGTTCTGCTGCATGCCGCTCACATCCCATGCGGCAATTGGGCGACGGACGCCACATGCGGCGATTGGAAGATCGCCGCCGCCGCGGTGCCGACCAGCCGCAAAACCGGAGTCACCCCAATTCCCGTCAAAAGCACGGGGAGCGCGATGATGATGGCGTAAGCGCCGGCCGGCATAGCGTCTTCCGCCCGCCGGGCCGTTTCGGGCCGCGGAGTCAGGTACATGGCCCTCAGCACGCGCACGTAATAGAACAAGCCAAAGACCGTGTTGACGCCGCCGATCACGAGCACCACCCACATGATCCTGTTGACGTACCCGGCCTGCAACAGCGACGAGAAGATGACCCACTTGGCCCAGAAGCCGCCAAACGGAGGCATTCCGATCAGGCTGAAGAGGCAGACCGCCATGCAGAGACAATAGCGCGGCATCTGCTGCGCCAGGCCATTATAGTCCTCGATCTCCTCGCTGAAGATCTCATTGCGGACCAGGGCGACGACGGCGAAAGCCCCCAGGTTCATGAACAGGTAAACGCACAAGTAATAGAGCAGCGCCTCGATCGCGCGCGAGACGTTGACTGGCACGTCGACGTTCGGCACGTGCGGGCCGTTCAGGATCACCATCATCGCCGCGACGGCCATCAGCATGTAGCCGGCATGTGCGATCGTCGAGTACGCCAGGAGCCGCTTGATGTTGGTCTGTGAATAAGCGGCCAGGTTGCCGAACGTCGCGGTGAGTGCCGCCACCAGCCCCAGTCCGATTCCCAGCGCATAGTTGAGGTTGGCCAGCTCGCCCACATGCTCGCCCACTTGAACGCCCACGATGGTCCGGCAGAACCGGATCAACAAGGCGAACGCGGCCGCCTTCGAGGCGACGGAGAGATAGCCGGCGACTTCCGCCGCCGCCCCTTCAAACGCGTCGGGGCACCAGAAGTGGAACGGAACGACGGAAAGCTTAAAGGCCAGCCCGACGAGAACCATCAGGATGCCCAGCAGAATGGTCCGCGCGGTGGGGTCGCTCATTCCGTGCGTCCCGACCACCTCGCTGATGCGCAAGGCCATCTCCCCGAAGTCGGCGGTTCCCAGCAGGCCCGACAACAGGCTGACTCCGTACAAGAGGACGCCGGCGGCCCCCGCACCGTAAACCACAAACTTGAGCGACGCTTCGCTGGCTTTCCGCCGGCCCTTGAGAAAGCCGACCATCGCGTAGCTCGGCACGCTGGCCATCTCGATGCCGAGAAACAGGACGAGCAGATTATTGGTCGCGGCCATCAGCAACATGCCGACCGTCGCGCCGAAAAGGAGCGTATAAAAGTCAGGTCCGTCCTCGATGTCGGGAATGCCGCTCAAGGCCGTGAGGGCCGTGACCAAAATGACGAACGTGATCAGAAACAGGCGAAAAAAGACCGTGAATTGATCGTACTGCAGCAGTCCGGTGAAAATCGGCGTGGCGGACTGGACTCCCTCGGCCAGGTCGTAGAATTCCTTGGCGGCAATGCCCAGCGCGATCAGGCCGCCGAGGAGGCTCACGCCCACGGGCCGAATGATCCGATCGAGATTAAACAACCGCACGAGAAGCAGCACGACAATCGTCGCGCACAACGTCAGCTCGGGCAGAAACAAAACGAGCGACACGTCCGTCGTATTGTGAATCAAGCGGCCCAGTAGGATGTCGAAACTCATCGTTTCCGCTTACTGTTTCCGTAAACCACGAACGCAGACCCACTAACGCTGCAACATCGCCTGGGCCGTTCCCCCGACTGCGTGGACCGCGTGCTGATAGCCCGCGTCGAGCGAGGAGACGAGCTGGTCCATTGAGCCGTGCATCACGTTCAGCATGAAGTTCGGATAGACCCCCAGCAGGATGGCAAAGGCCAACAGCGTAATCGCGACCGCCGTTTCGCGGCCGTTCATCGGCGTGATTCCTTCGGCGTGAGGTCCGCGGTACTCCGCGCCGAGGTAGACGCGCTGGATCGTCCACAGGATGTAGCCGGCCGTCAGGATCACTCCGGAGGCCGCGATGATCGCCAACAGCGGGGAGTAGTTCCACGAGCTTAACACAACGAAGATTTCGCCGATAAAACCGCACAGCCCCGGCAGCCCCAAGGCGGCGAAAAAGAGGCCGACCGACAGGCCGCTGTACAGGGGCATCAGCCCCATCAGCCCGCCGAATTGATTGAGATCGCGATGATGGACGCGGTCGTAAATCACGCCGACCATGAAGAACATGCCGGCCGACGAGATGCCGTGCGCCAGCATCTGGAACATCGCCCCGTTCATTCCCATCAGCCAGTAGTTCTTCCCGATCGCCGCGCCGCTCGGCTCGCTGATTTTCCAGACGGCGATGCCTAAGATCACGTAGCCCATGTGGCTCACCGAGCTATAGGCGACCAGCCGTTTGAAATCGGTCTGCGCCATGGCGGCGAAGGCCCCGTAGATGATGCTCACTGTGCCGATCACCACCAGCGCGTAGGCCGCGTACTGGGCCCCGTAGGGACAGATCGGGAACGCGATCCGCAGGATGCCGTAGCCCCCCATCTTCAGCAGGATGCCGGCCAGGATCATGCTGATCGGCGTCGGTGCCTCGACGTGCGCGTCGGGGAGCCAGGTGTGGAAGGGCACGGTCGGCACCTTGATGGCAAAACCAATAAACAGCAGGATAAACGCCGTGATTTGCAGGGCCGGTTTGAACTGCGCCCCCTTGATGAGTCCCTGCCCGATCTGCGAGAGCTCGAGGATGTCGAACGTGTTCCGGTCGCTGCCGAAGTAGAACATCAAGATCGCGATCAGCATCAACACGCCGCCGGCAAGCGTATACAAGAAGAACTTGATGGCCGCGTACTCTTTTCGGGGTCCGCCCCAAACGCCGATTAAAAAGTACATCGGCAACAGCATCACTTCCCAGAAGACGTAAAACAGGAAGAAGTCGAGAGCCAGAAAGACGCCGAGCATCCCCGTTTCGAGGATCAGGAACAGAACCAGGTAGCCTTTCACCTGCTTGTTGACGCTCCACGAGGCCATCATCGACAGCATGGTGATGAAGCTCGTCAACAAGACCAACGGCACGCTGATGCCGTCGTAACCGAGCTGGTAGTTGATGTTCCAGTTGGCGATCCACGGCAATTTGATGCCATGTTGACCTCCGCTGACCGGCAGCATCCCCGAGTCCGCCGGCGCGGCAAGGAAATCGCGGAACAGGAAGATCGTCAGGATAAACGTGGCGACGGTGACGGCCAATGCGAAATACCGCATCGGCTCCACGTCCTTCTTGTTGAAGCCCAGCGCAATAATCAGCGCGCCGGCGGTCGGCAGGAAGATGATGGCCGAAAGCAACATGGCGTCGGAATTCATGGTTTATCCGAATTCGCTACTGCGGGAAAAACATCAGCAACAGCATGAAAAGCGCCACCAGGCCGATGGCGATGAACATCACATATTGGCGGAGACTGCCGGTCTGGATCACGCGGAGCGAACGGCCGATCGCGAAGATTCCGTTGCCCACAACATTGACCAGGCCGTCGATCACCCCTTCGTCAAAACGCCGGTCGAGCCGCGAGACGTCGATCGTCAAGTAAGTCAGCGCGTGGAGAAAGCCGTCGATCACCTTCCGGTCGAACACCGCGAACCACCGGGCCACGACGAGCGTCGGCCGGACGAAGATCGCGTCGTACAAATTGTCGAACTCCCATTTTTCGATGAGAAAACCGTGCAATCCCCGCAGTTGGCGGGCGATGTCGGCCGGATTGACGACGCGGAGTCCATAAAGCAGGAAGGCGAGGATCAGCCCGGCAAACGCGGCCAAAAGCGCCAATGTGCCGGCATCCGCATGGGCCGCGTGGACGGCGTGATGTCCCGGCAGGGCGATTCCGCCGATCGTCGCCGCCACCCCCGCCGCGACTCCCGCCGGCTCGCTGTGCGAAAGCAACTTATACAGCGGGCCCTCTTCCCCTCCAAAGGCCACGAAGATGGCAAAGACGGAAAGCACGATGAGAGGGACCGTCATGACGGCGGGCGATTCGTGCGCGTGCTCGTACACGTGCGGTTCGCGAGGCTGGCCGGCGAACGTGAAGAACCACAGCCGGAACATGTAAAACGCCGTGATTCCCGCCGTCAGCAACGGGACGAAAAACAGCAAAAAGTGCACGGGGTTGACTTGCTTAAACGCCAGCGCCGTGGCGACGATCGCGTCCTTGGAGTGATAACCGGAAAAGGCGATCTTCTCTCCGGCGATCGACAGTCCGGGGACCGCCAGGCCGGAGATGGCGATGACCCCCACCAGCATCGTGATTGCGGTGATCGGCATTTTGCGGCGCAGCCCCCCATCCGTGACATGTCCTGCTCGTGATGGCAGCCCATAATGACGCTGCCGGACGAAAGGAACATCAGCGACTTGAAGAAGGCGTGCGTGATCAGATGGAACAGGCCCGCCCCCCAGCCGGCCACGCCGATGGCAAGCATCATGTAGCCCAATTGGCTGATCGTCGAGTAGGCCAGGACCCGCTTGATGTCGGTCGCCACGACGGCGATCGTCGCGGCCACAAACAGCGTGATGCAGCCGACGTAGGCGATCGTCAGCAGGACTTCGGGCGTGAACATCGGATAGAACCGCCCGACCAGGTAGACGCCGGCGGCCACCATCGTGGCCGAGTGCACCAGGGCCGAGACCGGGGTCGGACCTTCCATCGCGTCGGGAAGCCAGGTCTGCAGCGGAAACTGGGCGCTTTTGCCCACGCAGCCCGCAAAAATCCCCAGCCCCGCCGCCACCAGCAGCATGTACGGGATCTGCGGGTGGTTGCCGGTCGGGTCGTGCAGGCGAACAGTTTTTTCGGCCGCATTGACGTCGAGCCGGCCCTCCGAATCGCGAAGCATCTCGAAAAGCCCCCGACGTGCCTGGCCATCGACATCGTGCTCCGTGAAATGGAACGTGCCGAACCAGGTCCAGAGAATCATCAGCCCGATCAAAAAGCCGAAGTCCCCCACGCGGTTCATGATGAACGCCTTGTTGGCGGCCGTGCTGGCCGAGTGGCGTTCGACGTAGAAGCCAATCAACAGGTAGCTGCAAACACCGACCAGCTCCCAGAAGACGAAGACCTGGAAGATATTGCCGGCGAGCACCAGTCCGAGCATCGAGAAACAGAAGAGCGACATGTAGGAGAAGAACTGGTAGTACCGACCCGGCCGGTGGAAATGTCCGCCGCCGGCCGTATGGACTTCGTGGTCGATGTGGTCCTCCGTCAATTCGTCGCTCATGTAGCCCAACGCGAAGACGTGGATGCACGTGGCGATGAGCGTGACCATCATGAACATCACGAGGGTCAGGCTGTCGATGTAGTAGTCCAGGGAGATGACGAGGTCGCCAAATTTCGCCAAGGTGTAGAGACGGCCTGAGAACCGGGTTCGCATTTCCCCCGGCGAAGCCCCGTGCGTCGGCGCCGCGGCGGAAGCGACGTGTTCCTGGTTGGCAATTTGGGCCAGCGCGGTGGACGGCGCATGCGCCTCGGGCTGCTCGACGTGCGCCATCGCCCTCCAACCCGTGGCGCTGCCCCACACGCAGAAGGCCGCAACGCTCGCGCAGAAGCCGAGGAAGATGCACGCCACGGCCAAATACGCCGCCGCCTTGCTGCGTCGCGTTGACCAGTACCCGCCCAAAACCTCGATCGCGAAGCCGGCCAGAGGCAAAAGCCACGCAAACGACAACAAGATTTTGAGCGTCTGACCGGTCGCCTGGTAAAGTTCGGTATTCATCTAAATCACGATTAATCCACCGCCTCTGGCGGTGAGAATTGAAAAGGCTCTGCCGTTTCCAGAAAAATTCGAAGAGACAACCACGGATCACACGGATAGCACGGATGGAAGGATCGAATACAAACCCAGATCACTCCGATCGATTTTTCCCGCCCGCAACCGTTTCTCATCCGTGTCATCCGTGAAATCCGTGGTTGCAATTCGGCCCCTTTTAGGGGCCTTCCTCATACCACCGGCTCTGCCGGTGGTCCTGATTTGACTTAGCCCTGCAGCTCGTCGCCCCGGTCAACGTCGATCGTCAAGTGATTGTTGTAGAAGTTGAGGACGATGGCCAGCGCGATGGCCGCCTCCGCAGCCGCCAGCACGATCACGAACAAAGCAATCACCTGACCGTCGATTCCGAGCGGCGTATACCGTGAAAAGGCCACGAAGTTGATGTTCGCGCCGTTCAGCACCAGCTCGACCCCCATCAAGACGCCGATGCCGTTGCGCTTCGTCGCCATGCAAACCACGCCGCAGACGAACAGCACGCCGGCGACGAGGAGAAACCAGGAAAGCGGAAGACTATCCATGAACGGCGGACCCGTTTTGTCTGTGGGTTCTTTGTCTGTGGGTTCTCTGTGGGGAGGGCGATTCTCTGCCAGGGCTCTCAGCCGGGAGGGCGAAGCTCCCGCCGAGCCGAATTTGCTGAGCCAAATTTAATCTTGTACGTTCCGAATCCTGCTCGGCGGGAGCCTCGTCCTCCCTGTTAAGAACCGCGATTACACATCATGGGCTGGAGCACCGGCCCCAACCCTCGATCCGGTCCCTTCGTGACCGGCCGTTTCGTGACTGGCCCCGGGTTTCGCTCCGTTCCCTCGAAGTTCCAACGGCACAACGCCCCCGGCACGGCCGGCCGGCGGCACGACTCGCCGTTTGGCCCGTGCGAGGTAGGCCGCCCCGATCAAAACCACCAGCAAATGGACGGAGACGATTTCAAACGGCAGCAGGTAGCCGGCGCTCGAAGCGAGCGCTGGAGCTGCCGACATCTTCCAGGCTGACGCCGATCAACTTCATGCCGATCGGACGGGCCGTATTACCCTCGTCGGCCGGATTGTAGCCGCGTCCGCTGCGGACGGCCGGCATGCCGGATTTTCGGATCAGCCGCGACCAATCGGCAATGTAAACCGTCGAATAGATCATCGAGAACAACAGGATGCCGACCCCGCCGGCCACGACCAGCTCGCCGGGCGACGTGCGGATGCGGACGAAAGGTCCGCTGGCCGTGAGCATCACGCCGAAAATCAACAGGACGACCGTCCCACCGACATAGACCAACAATTGCGTGGCTCCGACGAAGTCAGCCCGCAGCAGAAAGAACAAGCCGGACGTTGAGCCGAGCGATACGATGAGCCAGAAGGCCATCCGCGCCACGTTTTGGCTGAAAACGACGGCCAGCGCGCCGCCGCAAGTCGCGGCGCCAAAAATCAGAAAGAGGATCTCCGCGGCAGTCATGGCCGGGCATCCTTCGCGCCAGAGTTCGCGCGCAGAGTTCGCGCCAGAGTTCGCGCCAGAGTTCGCGCCAGAGTTCGCGCGAGAGTTCGCGCCAGAGTTCGCGCCAGAGTTCGCGCGCAGAGTTCGCGCGAGAGTTCGCGCCAGAGTTCGCGCCAGAGTTCGCGCAGAGTTCGCGCCAGAGTTCGCGCGCAGAGTTCGCGCCAGAGTTCGCGCCAGAGTTCGCGCGAGAGTTCGCGCCAGAGTTCGCGCCAGAGTTCGCGCAGAGTTCGCGCGAGAGTTCGCGCCAGAGTTCGCGCGAGAGTTCGCGCCAGAGTTCGCGCGAGAGGCCGCGCCAGAGGCCGCGAGGGCGTTCGCGACAGAGTTTGCGAAGGAGTTCGCGACAGAGAGCGGTGGACGGCCCCTGCCGGGTGGCGAGTGGGGCGAACGCGCGCTTCGCGCACCGAGCTTTTCATTTGCCGGTCCCGACTCGCCGGTCGTCGCCCGAAGCGGCACGCTTTCCGTGCGGCGGGGCAGGCGGTCGCCCAAGGCATGGCTTGGCAGCCAGTCCGTCCACCCGCCTGTCACCGACGCCAGTGCCAGCGGCCAGACGGCCGCACCGAGGAACAAGAAGCAACTGATCGGCACGAGGTATTTCAGGCAGGTCGTCATCACCTGGTCGATCCTGAGCCGCGGCAACGTCCAGCGGAGCCACATTTGCACGAAGACCAGGCCCGTCGCCTTCGTCAGCAGCACGGCCATTCCGAACAGGTTCGCCAGGTACCGATAGCCGTTGAAGTCATTACCGGAAAGACTGCGGAGCCGTCCGAAGAGGCGGTCGTCGAAGCTCAGCCCCGTGTGCCAGGCGCCGAGAAAGAGGATGGCCGCCACCATGCTCACGACGAACATGCTGGCATATTCGGCCAGAAAGAAGAACGACCACCGCATCCCGCTGTATTCGGTGTGAAAGCCGCCAACCAACTCGCTCTCCGCCTCGGCCAGGTCGAAGGGTGCCCGCTTGCAGCTTGCCGTCGCCACCGTGAAATACATGAAGTAGGCCAGGAACGTGAACGGGTCGTGAAAAATGAGCCAGTTGCCGAACCAGCCCTGCTGCATCTCGCCGATCTGGTCGAAGTTCAACGTCCCCACGGCGATCACGGGGATCAGGGCGCAGATCGCCAGCGGAATCTCGTAGCTCACCATTTGGGCCGCTTCGCGCATCCCGCCGAAGAGCGACCATTTCGAGCCGCTCGAATAGCCCGCCAGGATGATGCCGAAGACCTCGAGCGACAGGAAAGCCAACAGCAGGAAGAGTCCGATATCGGACGCGATCGGCACCCACCCATCGCTGAAGGGGAGCAGGATAAAGGCCGAAAACGACGCAACGCACACCATGAAGGGGGCCAGACGGAAGAGCATCGCGTCGGCGTCTTTGGGAACGAGGTCCTCCTTCTGGATCAGCTTGACGCCGTCGGCCAGGCTTTGCAGCCAGCCGAACCGCCCGCCGACCCGCGTCGGACCAAGGCGGTCCTGAATTCGGCCTGAAACCTTCCGTTCCATCCAGATAAAGAAGAACGCCGTCAGGCCGAAGACGTTGAACAGCAGAACGGCATGAATGACAGCCGTCAGCACGAGCGCAGCCGATTCGCTCAAGGTTCCCACACCGGGGATGTGCAGGCCGACGAGCCAGCCTCCGATCGTGTCGGCGGCAAGCAGAATTCTCATCGAAGTCGACCTATCGTCCGCATCGTGATCGCAGCAGCGGCGTCAGCAGAAATCCGGTTTCCCTGCGCTCCGCGAGCGCCCCCAGCGGCCAGCGCTCCCGCGGGAAAGCGTGAACTATGACAGATGGTTTCCCCGGATTCAAGCGAGCAGAAAAGCATTTTCTCGGTCGCCAAATGAGTCAGCTCAAAGTCCAATTGTTTAGGTCGCAAGGCTTGCGTAGGATCCCTTCTGTACCCCCGTTGGCCCTTCCGGCGCCGCCTGGGTGCGTTTCCAATGAGTTAGGGGAATGTCAATGAATCAGGCTGCTGTCGCCACGGAACCGGATGTTGCCGTCGAGCCGCCGAAGCCGAAGTCCAAGCGGCGATCGAAAGAAAAGGAAAAGACGCGGCCTAAAACTCAGCCGCCGTACGCCGTCATTGTCGAAAATGACGAAGTCCACACCTGGCTGTACGTGATCGAAGTCCTGCAGAAGGTCTTGGGTTACGACGAGCAAAAGGCCTACCTGCTGACGGCGCAAGTCCACTTCGCGGGCCAGGCGATCGTCTGGAGCGGCACGCTGGAGTTGGCCGAGCTGAAGCGCGACCAGATCCGCGGCTACGGTCCCGATGTCCATGCGATGAAGCCCGTCACATTCCCGCTCGGCGTGCGCGTCGAAAAGCTGCCCGGATGAAGCCATGAATGTCGACACGCTGCGTCACTTCCTCCTGTGGTGCACGGTCATTAACTACGCGTTTCTTCTCTTGTGGGTGGCGCTCTCCGTGGGGGGGTACGGGTGGATGCGCCGGTTCTACGGCCGGTTGTTTCACCTGTCGGCCGAACAGTTCGATGCGATCAATTTTGCGGGGATCTTTCTGTACAAGCTGGGCATCGTCCTCTTCAATCTGGTGCCGCTGATTTCCTTGTACCTCGTTGGCTGAGCACCGCGCCTGCAAGGCCCTGCGGTGAGTGCGTAGGTGATGCTTCAGCAAAACACTCCTCAAAAGTAGGTAATTCGTGCCGGCAGAGCACCCGTCGTGGCGCCAAAGCTGCGGCTGGAGCTTGTACGCGTGGGAAGGTTGGCACAAGGCGGCAGGGGCATCGCCTTCCGAGCGCCATTGCGCAGGATCATTGGGCTTCGCGGGAGCCCTGATCCGCGCTGAACGGCCTTCCGCCGCTCGGGATGGCCCCGCCCCCAAGCCAGGCGGAACCCACAAATCCCATTATAAAAAACTGCCGTCGGTTTCCGAAGATGAAGTTGCGGGAAAAATGGTCGGCCGAGTTTTTTGGGGTCCGCACGCTCTTTTTTATAGCCCCAAAATAACCCAAAAAACTCCGGGACGCCGGCCGAGTGGTAGGGCCAGGGAGACTCGCCGATGATCCGGTTGCCTTCGATTGCTCCAGCGACTATGTTGGCCGACGTTGGTGTCGGTTATGCTTCAGCGTAACGCTCTTCCGCACGGGATGTCGTTCGCGGACGAGTGATGCGGAAGCATCACCGACGACTGAGTTCGCCGAAGATGCGGCCGCGCCCGCAGCACCATTTACCGGAGGCAACGATGTCCACGCCCACCATGGAGAAACCGCGCAGCGTCAAGATTCCCGTCGTCAAGGACCAGCCGCTGTTCATCGACGGCCGTTTTGTCGATAGCAGCAACCACAAGACATTTGCGACGCTCAATCCGGCCACGGGCGAGACGTTGTGCCAGGTCGCCGAGGCCAGCGCCAGGACGTCGATCAGGCCGTGAAGGCAGCGCGGCGGGCCTTGGAATCGGGACCGTGGAAGACGATGGACGCCGCCGACCGCGGAAAGCTGATGTTCCGCCTGGCTGACCTCGTCGAGGAGAACGCCGAAGACCTGGCGGTCCTCGAGTCGCTCAACAGCGGCAAGACCCTCACCGACGCGCGGGGCGACGTGCAGGGCGTCCTCAATACGCTGCGGTATTACGCTGGCTGGGCCGACAAAATCGAAGGGCGGACCATTCCCGTCCGCGGCAACTTTCTTTCGTACACGCTGCGGCAGCCCGTCGGCGTGGTTGGGCAGATCATTCCCTGGAACTTTCCGCTGTTGATGCTCGCCTGGAAGTGGGGGCCGGCCTTGGCTTGCGGCAACACAATCGTCATGAAGCTCGCCGAGCAGACGCCGCTGACCGGCATGCGGATGGCCGAGCTTTCACTCGAAGCGGGGATTCCCGAAGGCGTGATCAACGTTCTCAACGGCCTGGGCGAGACGACCGGCGAGGCAATGGTCGTGCATCCGGGGATCGATAAGCTCGCCTTCACGGGCCACGTCGAGACGGCGAAAATCATTTCCCGCAAAGCGGCCGACACGCTGAAGCGGTGCACGTTTGAGCTGGGGGGCAAGAGCCCCAACGTGGTTTTCGCCGACGCCGATCTTGACCAGGCGGTCGCCGGCGCGTTTCACGCCATTTATTTCCACGGCGGCCAGTGCTGCACGGCCGGGAGCCGCCTGTTCGTCGAGGACCGCATCCGCAAAGAGTTCGTCGACCGCCTGGCCGAACTGGCCAAACAGCGGCGGCTCGGCGACCCTCTCGACGGGGCGACCGAGCAGGGTCCGCAAGTCTCTCAGGAGCAAATGGATAAGATCCTGCACTACGTTGACGTCGGCCAGAAGCAGGGAGCCAAGCTCGTTTCGGGCGGCCACCGGCACGGCAACCGGGGCTTCTTCGTCGAGCCGACGATCTTCGACGACGTCCGCGACGACATGGCGATCGCCCGCGACGAAATCTTCGGCCCGGTCGTCAGCGTCCTTCCATTCCGCGGGATCGATGAGCTGCTCAAGCGCGCCAACGACACGTCCTACGGACTGGCGGCGGCCGTTTGGACGAAGGACATCGACAAGGCCCACCTCTACGCCCGCGAGGTCAAGGCCGGCACCGTTTGGGTCAACTGTTACCACGTCGTCGATTCGACCACTCCCTTCGGCGGCTTCAAGATGTCGGGACATGGGCGTGAGAACGGCGAGGCGGCGATCGAGCACTACACCGAGCTCAAGACCGTGACCGTTAAGCTCGGTTGAGCGGATGCAAATTCTCGAGGACTTTGCCTGCTCGCTCTGCAGTTGCGTCTGCGACGACCTGCGCCTGACGGTGAGCGGGGGACGGATTGTTCGTGCCGAAAAGGCGTGCGCACTGGCAGAGCCCTGGCTCTTGGGCCAGGACTCCGTCCGGCCACCGGCGACCGAAATCGACGGGCGGACGGTCTCGTTTGACGCGGCGGTGGACCGCGCCGCCGGTTTGCTCGCCCAGCGCGCTGGCCCCTCATTTACGGCCTGTCGCGCAGCAGCACGGAAGGGCAGCGCGCGGCCGTGCGGCTGGCGGAACTCATCGGCGCGACGATCGACACAACCGCCTCCCGCGGCCACGCCCCTTCGGTGATGGCGGTGCAGCAAGTGGGCGAATCGACCTGCTCGCTAGGCGAAGTAAAGAACCGGTGCGACCTCGTGATCTTCTGGGGCTGCAATCCGGTCGAGACGCACCCCCGCCATCTGGAACGATACGCCGCTGACTGTGCCGGACTTTTTACGCCCGGCGGACGCCGCGACCGCACACTGGTCGTCGTCGATGTTCAGCCGACCGCGACGAGCCAGGCGAGTGACCTCTTCATCCCCGTCAACAGCGGACAAGACTTCGAGCTTTTGTGGGCGCTGCGGTCGCTGCTCCGCGGGCTGCCGCTCGACGCGGCGAGCGTCGGCGGAACGCCGCGCGCCGTCATTCACGACCTCTACGAGCGGATGACCGGCTGTCGCAACGGCATCATTTTTTTCGGTTTCGGTTTGGCACGTCGGCCGGCCGCACATCTTGCCATCGAAGCCCTGGTACGGCTCGTGACCGAATTGAATGCGCGGACAAGGTTTTACGTGCGGCGACTCCGTGGCTCGGGCGATGTGACAGGGGCCGACAACGTCTTGGCATGGCAGACCGGCTATCCCTTCAGCGTCAACATGGCTCGCGGTTATCCGCGTTACAACCCCGGCGAATTCTCCGCAAACGACCTGCTCGAGCAGGGGGAGCCCGACGTCTGCCTGTTCGTCGGCAGCTTGGGAGCACGGCGATTCACTCCGCTCGCGCGATCTCATTTGGAGCGGACGCCGACGATTGTCCTCGATCCGCCCGCCGGGGCTTCCGAAATGCCAAGCACCGTGCGCTTCACGACGTCGGTCTACGGCGTTCACCGGCCCGGCACGGCCTATCGCATGGACGAAATCCCGATTCCCCTCAGAGCCGCCCTGCCGGCCCATTACCCCAGCGACGCCGACGTTCTCAAGGCACTCGCAGAAACCATCATCAATCGTACGTGATCAACTTAGCCGCCTCTTCCAGCGTCGGGAAGAGGCCGGCGCCGACGGCCGCGGTCAGCGCTTCGCCGAAGGCCGCCTCCTCCCGATGGCGTGTGAAAAGCAGCGGCAGGCCGAACTCCGCGCCGACGCTCTCGCGCAGTACGGCGTTCTCGCGCAGGGCGTTGCCGGCGGCCACGATTCGGCGATCCGGCCGGTCTCCGCTTGCGGGCATTGACCGGTAACCCTCCGCGAGCGAGCGCGCCATCCCCTCCAAAACGGCCCGCGCAAAGTGACCAGGCGTCAGGTTCTGCGGCGTCAAGCCGCCAAAGGCGCTCGGCGCGCGGGTCGGCCCGGCTTCCGGAGAAATGCGGGTCGCAAACGAGCCCGTCGCAGCCTGGCGGAACAGCCGCGGCCAATCGATTGAGCGTTTCATAAACGGGCCTTTCCGAATCGATTTGAAAGACGTCGCAGCAGATCCGCCGGAAAAAGTTCTCCAGGGCCTGGTAACTCCATCCGCCGGCTAACCCGACATTCGACAACAGGTTGTTGCGAACCGGCAGCGGCCGAAGTTCGACGGGAGGGGCGAATTGCTCGCCCTCCGTGTAAACGGCCACTTGCGCACGGTGCCGACGTTGACCAGGACGTCTTGATGGAAATCGCGCAAGCTCCCCAAGAAACTCGCCTGATGATCGCCAATCGGCGCGAAAACAGGTATTCCGGCGGGCAAACCCGTCAATTCGGCAAATGCCTGGGACAGTGGGCCGACCGGCTGGTTGGCCTCGCGGATCTCGGGGAAAAGTTCCGCCGGCAGACCCAGGGCGAAGATCGCCTCAGCGTCCCAGGACCGCGTGCGCACGTTCAGCAACCCGCTGCTCCCCGCACACGACGGCTCGGTGATGGGCCGCGAGCCGGCCAGGATGCCGCCGAACAGGTCCGTAATAAAGCAGGCGCGTCCGGCTGCGGGCAGCAGCCCGTTTTCCTTCATCCAAAACAGCGTGAGTCCGGAAAAGCCAGGATGAAGCCGGCAGCCTGTGCACTCCGCGGCCGTGTCGCCAAGCTTCTCACGCGCAACGTCGAGATAGGAGCGGCCGGTCCCCGGCATCGGGTCGTGACCTCTTCGGTCCTGCCAATTGATAAGGGGTGTGAGGGGCCGCGAATTGGAATCGACTACCACGACTCCATGCTGCTGGCCCGTGATTCCGACGCCGACGATCTCAGCGCCCCGTTCGCCAAGCCGTTGCGCAACCTCGCGAAGACATTGGCACCCCAGGTCGACGATCCGGCCGGCATCCCATTCGGAACGACCTCGGGAGCGATCGAGCTCGCGCGTGACATCAGCATCGTTCAGGACTGTGCCACGGGCAACGATCGTTCCCTGCAAGACGTCGAGGGCCAGGCTCGTGATTTTCGTCGTTCCCAAGTCAATGCTGACGATCACCGCCACCGTTCACCTCCGGCCTCATTGCCATTTCGTGTCGAACGCATCGTCGCCGCTTCCATAGACGAGGTCTCCGTATCGCTCCCAGTGTGCGCGTTCGCGATCGGAGAGGGGCAGCGATGAAAGCACCGCAAGATTCTCCTCAAGTTCCTCGGCTGATTGCGGCGAGCTGAGGACGACCTGCACCGCGGGGTGAGCGAGGCAGTAGCGGTAACAATCGACGGCGCTCGGCGGCGGACCAGCCCAACCGACACGTGGCTCAAGCAGCGTTCCCCATCGCGTCGCGGTGAAGGCGACGACCGGAGTTTTTCCCCGTATTGTGTCCGGGAAGACCTCTTGTCCGGCCTTGCGATGGGCCATGTTGAAACGATGCATCAGCACGTCGACCCGTGGATCGACCGCCAGCTTTTGGGCGAGCTTCCGGTCGTGGGCCGTCGCGCCACGTAACGGATTACACCTTCGGCCTTCCAGCGCTCCAGCTCGTCGAGCACGCCCCTCGCGCCAAAGATCGCATCCGGGTCGTCCCTCGGATTGATGTACTCGGCAAAAAAAATGTCGAGCATCTCGATGCCGAGTCCGTCGAGGATCTTTCGCCGCGCCGCCAGCAACGTGCCGCGCTTGCGGCTCCCGCTGCCACTGGCGACGATCAACTCCTCGCGCCGCTTGCGGACGAGGGCGCAAGCACCTCTCCGAACGCCCCGGGGCTGGGCCCATAAAAGAAAAAGAAATTGATTCCTCCTTTGCAGGCCAGGCCCACGCAACCCAGGTGCTGCCCAGGATGCGCCGCCAATCCTAGCCGCGAGGCCAATTCGCCGGCGAGGCTGGTGATCATGTGCATTGACGGCAGCCTCGTCGACGAGTGCCGCAGACGACGTGGTCGTTCTCGGCGATGGCGACCAATGAAAAACCGCAGAGCGCCGAGCTCCGCGGTTATGCTAAATCCAGCACTCAAAAATGAGAACGCTTGAATTCTTTTTTGACGCAGGGGCTCTCAAGAACGTGCGCAGATCGGCCAAGCCCTCTGGGTTACACCTTCGTGCTGCCGCAAGGCTCACACGCGCTCCTGCGCTGTACAACATCCGCTGACGACTTCCATAATCGCCTCCAAGTGCCCGCAGATGCTTTGCGTCGAACAGTTCGGCAGCGTGGGGGCTCCGCCGCAGTTGCTGTTCGATGAGCCGCAGCCGCTCTTGGGATCACAAGAAGAAGGGGCGGAATTGCCGCAGTTGCCGCCGGAATTACAGCAAGGGCTTCCTTTCCCGCCACACGGATCGGATTTCGGCACACACGCGACCACGCTGCAAGCCGACAGCAGGAGCCGTTGCTCCAACGATTCGATCGCCGAGGCCGGCAGCCGCGACCGTCGAGACTGCCGCCTGCGGCGACTGGAGCGCGGAGGCGAGAACAATCGGAACAAACGTCGAGTCATTGCACGGCCCTCAATAAAAAGTGAAAGATTCGTGCGCTGTCACGAAACTCGTGAGCATTCCGACCGCGGGGCGCTCGGGCCGGAAAGCCGGAAAGAGAGAAGCAGGGCGGACGTGACGATACTCAACCAAGACCATCCAATCAACCATGTTTTCCCATTTTTCCCACATCGGGAAAAAGGTAGGGCGAGGGGAAATGAAGCGTCTAGCAGGCCGCGGCGGGGGGACTATGGAGCCTCCGGCGCTTCGCTTTTCAGTTGCACCGCGCCGCGCGTCGAATGGATTTCGTAGACGCCCTTGCCCTTCCGGCTCACGTCGCGGCCGTCCTCCGTGACGAGAACGTCTTTGGTGGGCGCCCATCCGGAGCCGTCGGGTGCCGATTGCAGGACGGACTCCCGATAATGGTAGATCATCAACTTGCGTCCGGCGTCGTCCGCCGCGACGAACGTCGAGACCAAATCGCGCCGCTTTTGAGGCATTCTTTGGCTCCGCGGATCCTCAGCGAAAGCTAGGGGAGAGTCCGCCGATTCTCAAACCAGGCGGCTCGAATTCGGATGAAATGCCGTGTCCGCAGGAGGAAAACTCAGCGAAGGGCTGGGGTCCAAGTGGGCGTGACAGGACTCGAACCTGTGACCTCTACGATGTCAACGTAGCGATCTAACCAACTGATCTACACGCCCGAAGAGCGGAATGCGTGCCCGCGATTCTTGATTGGTCGTCGTGCCGGCCCGCTCCGTTCACGTGAACTTACGGTCTCAGTCTGGAGCCGTCAAGAGCCGTCCGGAACGCCGCTGCCCGGGTCGCAGCCAATTTGCAGTTTCCTGAGGGTCGTGAGAGAATGAGGGTCATCCGAGTATCAGTCCGGTCTCGGTTTTGACGTTGCTCGAAAGAATTTGGAAAAGCACATACCGATCCCCCATGCCCACCGAGTTCATCCTGATCCGCGGCCGGACCAGCAGGCAGGGGACGTCGCTTAACGAAGGTAAATACAGCGACGGCTATCGATCGGAGATCAACACGCTTCTAATGAACGCTCAAAACTTGGCCCGCTTGAAGCCGATGGTCGGCGACTGCGTGCGGATGTGGAACCGCGTGGGAGAAGTCATCGTTCCGGTCAAGTCCGGAAAAGATGCAGTCAAAACCCGCATCCAACAACGTCAACTCGCCGAACGCGCTCGATTCTGACTCTTCTCTCGGGTTTGTAGGTGCCTTGTTGGTAACTGAAGTCTTTATGAACGCTTGAAAGACAAGGTTGAACCACCAAGGCCCCAAGACACCAAAGTAATGCGAGAGAAGAGATGCTGAGGATCGCCAACGGGGCCGTTTACGATCCTGCGCAATGGTGTGCGGGGCGAGGTCCGTGATGTGTGGATCGACGGCGGCCGCGTGGTCGCGGCACCGGACGAACCCGAAAAGCGGCCCGACCGGACGATCGACGCGCAGGGCATGGTCGTGATGCCCGGTGGCGTCGATATCCACTGTCACATCGCCGGGCCGAAGGTCAATACGGGCCGCAAGATGATGCCCGAGAACAAGCGCACGGCCCCGCCGGTCCGACGCACGCTGTTGACCCGCTCCGGAACGACCGGCTCCGTCCCCAGTACATTCGCCACCGGATATCTCTATGCCGGCCTGGGCTATACGACGGCCTTCGACGCCGCGATTCCCCCGCTGGCCGCAAGGCACGCCCACGAAGAGCTGCAAGACACTCCCATCATCGACAAGGGCTTTTACGTGCTGATGGGAAACAATCACTACGTGATGAAATCGATCCAGGAGGGCGAGCCGGAGCACCTGAAGGCGTATGTGGCCTGGCTGCTGAACGCCGCTAAGGGGTACGCGGCCAAGCTCGTCAATCCGGGCGGAGTGGAGGTCTGGAAAGCGACCGGCGGCAACGCGACGGGGATCGACGACGTTGTCCAGCATTTCAACGTCACGCCGCGGCAAATCATTCAAGGGGTCGCCCAGGCAGCGATCGAGCTGGGCTTGCCACATCCGGTCCACATCCACTGCAACAACCTCGGCATGCCGGGCAACTGGGCCACGACGCTGGAGACGATGAAGGCTCTCGAAGGCCGCCGGGGTCATTTGACGCACGTCCAATTCCACAGCTACGGCGGAGAGCCCGACGCCGTCCGCTCGTTCTGCTCGGAGACGCCTAAGCTGGCCGAGTATGTCAATGCGCACCCGAACCTGTCGGTCGACGTGGGGCAGGTGCTGTTTGCGGAAACGACGTCGATGACGGGCGACGGGCCTTTGGGCTATTACCTGCACAAGGTGACCGGGCGAAAATGGTTCAGCTCCGACACCGAGATGGAGTCCGGGTGCGGGATTGTGCCGATCGAATACAAGGACAAAAGCCTCGTCCATTCCGTCCAGTGGGCCGCCGGTCTGGAATGGTATCTCCTGGTCGACGATCCGTGGAGGCTGGCGATGAGCACCGATCATCCCAACGGCGGATCGTTTCTGGCGTATCCGGAGATCATCGCCCTCTTGATGGACCGCGGGCGGCGGAACGACGTGTTGAGCACGCTTCCCCCTGGCGTTCGCAAGCGGACCGTTCTGGGCGATCTCACTCGCGAATACACACTCGACGAGATCGCGATCATCACGCGTGCCGCGCCGGCGAAGATTCTCGGCCTGGATTGCAAGGGGCATCTCGGAGTCGGCGCGGACGCCGATGTGACGATCTACAATCCGAATTCCGACATCCAAAAGATGTTCGAGCTGCCGCGATACGTGATTCATGCCGGCCAGGTCGTGGTCGAAGACGGCGAAATCCGCAGCACGCAGAACGGCCGCCTATTCCACGTCGCCCCCTCCTACGATGAAGGGGCCGTACCGCACATCCGGGAGTGGTTCGAGAGGTACTACACGATTCAATTCCGCAACTACGCGGTGGATGACCATTACCTGCAGGAACACGAAGTCGTTCCGACGGGCGTCACCTGATCATGCGCGATTCTGCGACACGATCGTCCTACTGCACCGTCCAACGCAAACTTGCAGTCACAATGGCGGGTTTCGTGGCCAAAAAGCGGCAATCTCGCCTGTCAGTTACAAGTGGTCGCACCACTACGGTCGGCGGGCGAAGTCGGACGCGGTCCAGAAGACGATCGCGGATTGGCCGCCGGCGGCTAGAGTCAGGCCATTTGGCGAGAAGACGAGCGGGGAGAGAGGGCCGGCATCCGGAAAGCGGAGCATTTCGCGCGGTTCGCAGGTTTCAGCGTCCCACAGGGTCACACCCTCGCGATCCGAGGTTGCCAAGGTTTTTCCGTCAGGCGAGAAGGCGACGCCGTGGACGGACGAGCCAGGGGTGCCAAAATCGTGTGCCGCTTCCCCCTTGGTAAGCCGCCAGAGGCGAATAGGCCGGTGTCTGCCATCCCTGGCCAAAGCCGCGGCGGCCGGAAGACTTTCGGCTGAGGCGAGAAACTGTCCGTCGGGCGAAAAGGCCAGCGCGACAACCGGCACTTGATGGCCGGCCAGCGTCGCCAGCAGCCGTTTTTGCGCAACGTTCCACAGTCTCACCGAATGGTCGGCGCCGGCCGAAGCGGCTAGTTTTCCGTCGGGCGAAATGACGGTGCACAGGACAGCAGCGGCATGTCCGGAAAGCGTGGCCAGTTCGCGTGCGGCAGCCGTGTCCCACATGCGAACAGTGCCGTCGTCGCTGCCGGAGATGAGGACTTTGCCATCGGCTGAAAAGCTGATCGAATTGACGGCGGCCGTGTGGCCATTGAGCGCGGCCGTGACCCGTTGCGAGGCCGAGATCCCAGATGAGGATGGGCCAATCCTTGCTAGCCGAGGCCAACCGCAATCCGTCGGGGGAGAAAGCGATCTGCGCGATGTCGCCCGAGCGATTCTTGAGTGTGGCGGTTTTCACTCCGTCGCTCACGTTCCACAGCGTGATGGCGTCGGACCCGCCGGCGGCAAAGCGTTTTCCATCGGGGGAATAGGCAACGGCGACGGCGGGACGGCGGCAGCGAAGCACCACGTCGGGCTCGATTTTATCGACTGCTCCGTTTTGGGGATTCCAGAGCCGCAGGGTCCCGTCTTCGCCCGACGTAACGACCGTCTCCCCGTTGGGCGAGAGGGCGATTCCTGTCACTGCGCCGACATGCCCGACCAGGCGCCGCGGATCTCGCGCGACTCATCCGCTGGCTCGTGGAAGAGGAGCGCCCCGTGGTCGGTGGCGGCGGCCAGCAGGCGGCCATCGGCCGAATACCTCAGCCCGTTGACCCGTCCCTCCACCGTGACGCGAGTCGACCGCGGCACGAGCGACTCGACGTCCCAACGATAGATCGCCTCGTTGGTCCCCGCGGCAAGCGTGGTCCCCCGCGGCGAAAACGCCAGCGCCGTCACAGTCCCTTCCGCGACCGACAGCATCGTTTTCTCAGCGGCACTGCCGGCTTCCCAAATGCGGATCACCTGGTAGCCACCCGAGGCGACGAGCAGGCCGTCGGGAGAGTAGGCGATCGCACGCACGAATTGCGACGGATCGTCGGCCGCCGGTTCTCGCGAGCGCGGACGGCCCCACCGCGTGGCCGTCGCGCGGCGTGTGACGACGTCCCAGAACCTTACCGTCCCGTCGTCGCCGGCCGAGGCCAGGCTCGAAACGTCCGGCGCGATGGCGACGGCCCGCACAGTCCCCAGATGTCCAAAAAACGTGGCGACGATCTTTCGCGAGGCGACGTCCCACAGCTTGACCGTTCCGTCAGCCCCGCCGGTGGCGAGCAGTTCGCCCCGTCCGGAAAACGCCAGCGCCGCAGCTCCACCCCCGTGCGCGACTAAAGAGGCGATCTCCTTGCCGCTACCTGCATCCCAGAACTTGACGAGTCCGTCCTGTCCGCAGCTTGCGATCTGCTTTGCCGTCCGGTGCCCAAGCGACGGCGTTGACGCGGCCCATGTGGCCGACCAGCGTCGCACGATCGTTTTGCGCAGCGGCCGTGGAAATAGCCCCAGGTGAAGTCACGCAGCCGGCCCGGACAGCGGTCGGCGTCATCCAACAGGGCCAGCGCCAGGCCGGGGTTCCGTCGCCACGTTTCCCGCACGCGGGCCAATTGCACGTCGTAAGTCCGCAGTTCCAGCAGGCGAATCTGTTCCTCCGCCCCGCGGTAGTTCACCTCTGCCTTGCGTCGCGCGGCTTGTTCTTGCTCGATCTCGGCCCGTGTCGACTGCTTTCCAGTACTGGGCCTGGGCTTCGAACAGTTTCAGTTGCACGACAGCCTGCTGCCGTTCTCGTTGGGCGGCGGCCCGCTCCGCGAGGGCCTGCTGGAGCTGTTCTTCCAGGGCGGCAGCCTTCGCGGTCAATTCACTGGATCGCTCCGAAACCTTCTCCGCGGGCCGCTCCTCCGTCGCGACGGCCGGGGCGGTCTGGTGCGCACGCGAGCCGGTGAGCGAGGCTCCTGCGAGCCACCCCATCAACAATGCGACCGCCGCCGCGAGCGGAACTCTTGCTCGCGGCGGCAGGCAGTCCAAAAGACGTCGGAGCCGAATCGTCACGGCTGCCGGCCGAGGTGTCGCCGGTTCGGCACGGCCAGCAGACCGGCTCGCATGCGTGTCGAGGGGCTCGGCCAGGCGCCTGAGCGCTGCAATTTCCGACTCATCGCGGCTAACGGGAGTGTCGGGAATTTCGGCGGGCGACGAGCGAAACAGATCGGCCGCCGTCCCGAGACTCATTTCCCGCGACGGTTCCACCGGGACAGCGGCCTTTGCGACCGGAGAACCGGCGGCGATCAAGTCGTTGAGATCCTCGTTGATTTCGTCCGCGGCTGAGCGCGGCAGGGGAAGTGACACCGCCCCCCATTTGGCCAAAGAGTTTGCTGACCTCCCCGAGCACGTCCTCGACGTTCTCGCCCGCATCGACGCGCGGCGGAAGCGGATCGGCCGTGGACGCGGATGGTGCCGACTCTGGCGGTTGAATCGTTTCGGCGGCGCTGACGGCCGCCGCCGGAACGGCTTCCTCCGGTGCTGTCGCCGGCACTCTCGGTTTGGGTGATATCAGTGGCCATGGTCTATGGGACTGGTGTCATCGCTAAGGTTCATCCGGGCCACGGCTCAGCCCCTGAGCCGGCTTCTCCGATCGTGGAATCTGAGCGCACGACGGTAGGCATCGGAAGAAATCGGCACTTCACGATCGGGCCATTCGGCAGATCGGTGCCGCGCGAGCCGGGATACGCGGCGCGAGCAACTTCGCGAGCGCGATCCTGCCGAGTCTGCCGGCCACGACAACGGCAAACGGCAGACATGAGCGTGCCGATCCTGGGGGTTTTCGCCCTTTTGGTGCGGGTACGTGGCCCGGACGTGCACCCGGGGCGAGGGAGGGGGCTATCCGCCGCGCTGCGTGAGGAATCCACAGCCGGCTTACGCCAGCCGCTCAGGGCGCAGCCCTCGCTCGAGTCGCCGGCGGCGAGGAGGCCGATGGCGGCGTCGATTCGGCGCGTCACGTCCTCGAGAAAGACGTCCCACAATGTCAGTGGGAAGCGGCGGATCTTTTCGTGCAGCGCGACAATTTCAATTGAGTCGGGAAGCCGGCCCGTCATCGCCCGGACGGCCTGAGCGTATAAGATCAATTGAACGCTGAAATGTTCGAAGAGCGCGGCGGGATCGCCCTCGGGGACGCGGCCCGTCTTGTAGTCGATGATCTTCCAGGTGCCGTCGCCAGTCTGAATTAGGCAGTCGATTTGTCCGGAAACGATCGCCTGTTCGCTCCCATGGGCGGAATCGACGGGCCAGGGAAGCAGGAAGTCGATTTCCCGGAACCACCGCCTGCGCCCGGCGAGCTCAGACCACAATTCGGATTCGACAAAGGCTTCCACGCGCCGAATCACGGCCTCGGCCGAAACGCTCCGCGCATCGCTCGGCGAAAGACCGCGGAGGGCGGCGTTCACGATGGTGGCGACCGAACCCGGGTCATGGCCGCCGGCGGGCCGCCGCTCATTCGAATCCAAGCTCCAAGGGAGCCGATCGATCACGTTGTGGACGACCGTTCCCAGCACGGTCGGATCGTCGCTGTCGCGAAGATCGTCCACGTCGAGCGGCTCGGCGAGGATGGGCCAGCCCGTTGCGGACCCGCGCAAGAATGCGTCGGCCTGCTCGATTGCCGAGACGCTGAACTGGGGCATGGCCGCGCGGCTGGGCGGCGGCGTCCGCATTAAAGGGGGCAGTGGACCGCTTTCGCCCTGCTCGACGATCTCCCGAAACCGTGCAAGGGGAGCCAGCTTATTCGTGTGGGGTGCAACAGCCCCGTCTGCTGAGGCGGCGCGTGATGCACGACGATTTCGGGAATCGCGCGGCCGTCCCGCTTTCTCTGCAATGACGTTCCCGAAATAGGGGTCTCCTTTCGGCAGCCCGGTCCCCAGATCGAACCGCTCCGCGAGAAGCTTCATCCACAGCGAATGCGGGCGGCCATTCGCATCAAGTCCCCCCGGAGAGGATCAAATGATCGGCCGCGCGCGTCAGCGCCACGTAGAGCACGCGCAACGACTCTGCGTCGTCCTCACGTTTCTCGATGTACCTGTTCATCTGGATGGCGATGTGCCGCGGCTCTTCGGCTCCCGAGGCCGGCGGAGGAAGCAGCGGACCGAATTCGCGGTGGTAGACCGCCTCCGTACGCCGGTCCCCGGCTCGGGCGATCCATGTCCGCGACGATCACCACGGGGAACTCGAGTCCCCTTGGCCTGGTGAATCGTCATCAGCCGCACGACGTTGCTGGTCTCCGGATGCGTGGCGGCCAGTTCCTCGACCGTCTCCTCGCTGATCGAATCACGGAGACGCTGGGCAAAATCGGACAACGTTCCCCGCCCCGACGATCCCAGCCCCGAACGGTCGAATTCGCGGGCCATGTCGATCAGCTTCCGCAAATTGGCGACCTTGCGCCGGCCGAGGAACTCGTGCAACAGCGACGCGTCGTAGCCGGTCCGCTCGACGGCCAGTTCCAGCAGGTGGGCCAGCGGCAGCCGATCTTTTTTCCGCAAGAGCTCGTCCAGAACCCGCGCGGCTGTGGCGGACTTGCTCCTGCTGCGGTTCGGGCAGATCGGCGGGCGGGGCGGCAGCAAGCGATTCGCGCAGCGAACGGCCGAAGCCGGCCAAGGCGACGAGCGTGTCGTCGGCGAAACTGAAAAAAGGCGATCGCAAGGATGCCGATCAGCGCGACCGCATCGTCCGGATCGTTCAAGAACGCACAGAGATTGACGAGGTCGTACACCTCCTGCTGGGCAAAGAAGGCGCGGCCGCCGACCAGGTAATAGTCGATTCCCCGCCGGCGAAAAACGTCTTCGTAAAGGGCCACGTCGCTCAGCGCGGAAGAGGACGGCAATGTCGCCGGCCTGGACGCGGCGCATGCGCATCGGGCTGGTCGCGGGGTCTCTTTCCGGAATCCGCGGCGTCGGATCGTCCAGCAACTCTTGAATCCGCCGGGACATCCATTCCGCCTCCCGCCGGCGGCGGTGCTCCGCGCGAGTCGGGATCTTCCTCATCGGCTCCGGGCAGGGCAAACAGGAACTCGATCGACGGAGTGGGCGAAAGCTGCTCGCGATTGGGTTCAAGCGGCTCGTAGGCCTCTTTGAGCGCGGGGGCGAAGAGGGCGTTGACGAAATTCAAAATCGCAGGCTGGCTGCGAAAGTTTGTGGTCAGCGGCAAGCGTCCCTGGGACGGAATTCTGGCCCGCATCGCGTCGAACACGGCCGGATCGGCCCGCCGAAAACGGTAGATCGACTGCTTCGCATCGCCGACGACGAATAGCTTTCCGATCTGCCAGGCCGTCTCCGACGAGCGGCTTCGACGATCTCCGCCTGGACCGGATCGGTGTCCTGGAACTCGTCGACCAAAAGCGCCGCGATCGAAGCGGCTGTCTCCCTGCGAACCGTCTCCGACTGTCGCAGTACGTTGCGCGTCCGCACCAACAGGTCGTCGAAGCCGAGCAGTCCCGCCTCATGCTTGGCGGCGGCCAGATCGGCGGCCGCCGAATGCACCACCTTCACCGCGGCGGCGGTCAGTTCGGCGGACCGTTCGATGGCGTCCGTGTCGAGCTGGGTAAACTGCCTGAATTCGTCGATCTCCTTGCGGAGCCGTTCGAAGCCCGTCTTGACCGCTTCGTAGATCTCTTCACTGGGCCAGGTATTTTTATTGCCCGCTCCTTTGACCTGGGCCGCCTCGCGGATTTCTTCCAGCGAAGAAACGGGCGGCGTGGGCAGGGAGGGTACGAGAGCTCGAAGCGCTCCAGCCGATCGAGCAAGAGCGCTCGGCGCTCGCGCATGGCAGAGTTCGACGACTCGTTCTCCCGCAGAAGCGAAAGAACTTCCGCGACCGCATCGGACGCCGCAAAGTCGCGCACCAGCCGCGGAAGAAAGACCGAGTTGAGATGCTCGACCCATTCAGACGCGAACTGCCGCGCGTCGCGGGCGAGAAAATGGTCGGCGTCGAGCATCGCGTGGCCGCTCAAAAGTTGCCGCAGCAGGCGGCGCGTCCCTTCGAGACCGTAATGGACGACGAGCTTCATACCGTCTTCGTCTTCTCTTTCGAGCAAGCGCTTGAGCGTGCGGGCGATCGACGTCCGGACGAGGGTCTCGCCCATCTCGGTTTCCAGCAGCCGAAACTGCGGGTCAATCCCGGCCGCCACCGCGTGCCTGCGAAGGAAACCTGCGCAGAACGAGTGAATCGTGCTGATGCGAGCCCCGTCGATCGAGCGGAGGATCGACATCCAGTGCGCCACGTCGCTTTCCGCGCATTTCTCGATCCGCGACGAACAGGCCGAGCGGATGCGGTCGCGCATCTCGCGGGCCGCGCGGTCGGTAAAGGTGATCGCCACAAGCTGCGAAAGCGGGTCCGCGATCGTCTTGCCGCCGTCGCTCGGCGGACCCAGGTGGCTCAAGAACCGTTCGGTGAGAACGAACGTCTTTCCGCAGCCGGCACCGGCCGACAGCCCAATCGACACTTCGCGCTTCGCGATGGCGGCCTGTTGTTGCGGGGTGTAAGGCGGGCGGTCGCTCATGGCAGGGAGAGGTCCCACACCTTTTGGCGCTCCCGTTCGATGGAGCGCACCTGGTTCACTCGGCAGATGGTGCCGTAGGGACAGTAACCGGTGCAATTGCGGTCGTCATTGTGCACGGGAAATTCTCCCGCGCGGATGCGGGTCGCCATCCGCGGCAAAAGCTCGTGCAGCGACCGCTCAATTTCGAGCACGACGCTGGCTTCCACGGGCTCCATCCGTTTTGCGCGGCCCCCTTTGAGCGCCGGCACGCAGCCATTCCGCGTCAGATTCCAATAGAGCATTTGAAACAAGCCCGGGTCGGGGCCGAGAAGCTGGCTCTGCCGGATGGCGGAGACGTAAATCCCAAGCTGCAGCGCCAAGCCCGCGCGGATATCCTTGAGGTCGAACCGCTCGCCGGACCGAGTTTTGTAGTCGATTACGGCGAACGTGGTCGTCGTGCCGCGGCGGCCCACGTCGATCCGATCAATTTGTCCCTGAACGCGGACCTGATCCGGTCCCGTCCCAAACGTGGCAAACGGCTGCGCGTGCGGGTGCGGCACTTCTTCCCGCAAGGTGACGTCGCCGAAGGGAAGCTCGACAAACCGGGGAGAGGGCGGATCGTCCCAGCCTTCTCCCAGTGCCTCGCGGTAGGCGTCCCATTGGGCGGCATACCACCCGGCGAAGAGGTCGGCGAAACGCCGCTCAACGGTCAGCACGGCGCGTTCAAAGGGGGTGCATTCGTCGGGCGGGAGAAAATGCTCGGCGGCCAGGTCGCGGAGCAATCGACCAATCTGCCCCCCGCTCGGCAAGCGCGACGCAGGGCCGTTTTCGGACGCCGGAGCGTGTAACTTCTTGAGGATTCGATGCAGAGAGAGTCCGCGCGCCCGTGGGTCGACTTCGGTCTCGACCGATTCCTGCGGCTCGATTTTCAGAACGTGGGAGAGCAGGAAGCGAAACGGACACGCCGCGTAGGACTGAAGCTGCGTCGCGCTGAATTGAAAGTCGCGGTGAAAAAGTTCCGCGACACGGCGGACGTTCGCCTGCCGCTGAAGCATCCCCTCGTAGCGGGAGAAGCCGGGTTGTTCGAACCGGGCAGCTGCCATCTCGGAGCTGGCCAGCACGCTGCGTGCCGCCGGCCCGGACTCAGGACGCTCGGCCAGGAGACGGAACAAAGCCGGTTTTTCCGCGCGCACCTCGTCCGTTGCCACGAGACGCAGGTCGGCGGCCGTCAGCGTCCGCTCGCGGGGAGGGACGGGGTCCAGATCGCCGTCGGCCGTCACGCGCAGCGTTCCCGGCGCGAAGAGGTCGCGCAATGCCGCCACGTACGGACTAGAGAACAGCGGCTGGCCAGCGGCGCTGACGCTCGGATAACTGAGCGTCAGACTCCGACGGGCACGCGTCACGATCGAGTAGAACAGCAGCATTTCATCCTGCTGCTGCGACGAGGGGACTGCGCCGGCACCTCCCTTGCGGACATGCCGCCGCCGCTCCGCCTCGGTGTAAAGGCAGTCGTCTTGACGGCTGCGCGGAAAACTCGCCTCGGACAAACCGGCCAGAAACAGATAAGGGACGTCGAGATTGCGGACCTCCGCCGCGTCCAATACGAGGACCTTTCCCGCCAGGCTCTCCGCTGCCGCGAAATCTTGCGAATCGAAAATATCCTTCGATCGGCGGAGGAAGGCATCCAGCCCCACCTCCCGGCCGTCGCCCAGAACCGATAACGTCTGCGCGGCCTCATACAGCACGTCCTTGAGCCGCCGCCAATGTTCGCGATCGCGTTCGTCAAGCTCGGTGTTGCAATCGGAGGGGGGAGTCACGGCAGGATTCTCGCGGGGCGAGATCCCCAGCTCATCGCACAGGCTCACGACGCGATCGATCCAGCCGGCAAACGTGGCCGGCTGCCGCAGACGTTCCGTCGCGTTGGACAAATCGCGCAGGAGGGCCAGCGCGGTTGCAGCGTCGCCGCGCTCGACCACCGTTTTCCCTTCTCCCGCGATTCTCGACAGTCGGCGGAGAATGTGGCGGCGATCCGAGCCGAGCTTCCACTTCCGCAGCATGCGAGCCGTCGCGTCGACGCCGTGGCCATTCTGAAACGTTGACCAGCGCGGGCGGAAATAATTTGAGCGCAACAGAGCACACAGACCGTCGAACGGCCAATCATCCAACTCCGTCTGCAATACGGTCAGCAGCGCCCGTGCCAAGGGCGTTCTCGAGAAGGGCATTCGCGTCGGGCACGCGTGTGGGATCCCCGCGGCCGTCAGCATCTGCGTGAGCGTATCCGATTCTTCATTGGCGCCCCGTACGGCGACGACGATCTGGTCGGTCGCCACTCCGTCGAGCAGCAAGTTTTTGATGCGCTCAGCGAGGGCCCGGGCTTCTCCCGACGGACCGGCTGCCGCGACGATCTCCAACCCGGCGGCGCTGGCCAGCGGCGGCGTGCCGCGCGGATTGTCGAACAAGTGGCTGGCGATGTGCCGGAAAGAGGCCTCAACGCCTTCGCAGGGAGTCCCAGGCGATGGGAGCCAGGTCACCGTCGCCCGGCCGCTGCGACTAATCTCTTCAAGGGCGGCGGTCGACTTGGCAAACAGATCGATGCGGAGGCGGGGGTTGTCGAGCGGCAGAGAGATGATCACGCGGTCCGCGTAGCCGGACAGATGCTCGAGAATCTCGTATTGCGGCTGCGTGAAATCGGCAAATCCGTCGACCACGACCAGCGACAACCGGTCGAACGCGCCGCGGCGACCCTCGGCCAGCGTCGATCGGGCCAACCAGAACCTTCCTTCGGCATCGTACAGCGAAAGCTCGTTGAGCCGATCCTGATAGCGCCCGTACAAGAGCGACAGTTCTGCGTCCCGAGAAACCCAGCCACGTTGCCGGCAGGCCATCTCGAATTGATCGGGCCAGGTCTCGTCCCGCTTAAGCTCGGAGACGAATCCGAGAAACAGGTCGAGAAAGCCCGACGTCTGAGCGATCGGTGCAAAATAGGGAAGGGCGGCGGCCGATTGGGCATCGTCGATGACGGTGCGAGCAATCATTCGCCGTGCGACGGGCGACAGGGGCGCGATCTGGCTGCCGGATGTGCGGAGGAGGCGTTCGGCAAAGGAATCGAAGGTCAGCACGTTTGGAGCCAGACAAGCCCGCAACGACGCATCCAAGAGCTGCCGGACAATCTCGCGGCGCGACCGGTTGGTGGGCGTGATCCAGACAGCCCCGCCGGGCGAGCGAGCTTCAGAAAGCCGTGCTTGCTCACGGCGAAAAAGTTCCAACAGGCATGCCGTCTTCCCGCTGCCGGCGGTGCCGCAAACGACTTCCAGACAACCACTCATTCGAAAGGCCCCCGTGTCTCTTCGAATTGCAGCATTCCTCCCCGGCGCCGTCAACCAAGCGTGCACGGTGAAGTTTTCCTCGTTTTCATCATTCGACCAAAAGACCCAATCTTGCCGAATCTCCGGACGTGCCCTAAACTTGCCTTTGTCGCCCAAAACGGAAGGCTCGTCGTCCGCAGGGGAAATCGGATGGAAAAAAAGAAGTTCGGCATCGTATTGTGCGCATTTTTGTGCCTGGTCTTTGTGTTGACGGCGTCGGCCGTCGTTTTCGCCGATGAGTCTGAGCCGAAGACGCCGGACCGGCAGGCGCAAAAGAGCGACGACTATGCCCTGATGAAGGTGTTCGTCGACACGTTCGACCAGGTGGAGCGCAACTACGTAAAGGACGTTGACCGCCGGGAGCTACTGCAGGCGGCGATTGAGGGGATGATGTCCCGCCTCGATCCGTATTCGAGCTACATCAGCCCGGAGGAGATGGCCCGCTTCAGCGAAGCCGTTGACCAGGAGTTTGGGGGAATCGGCATTCAGGTGCATCAGGCCGCGCCGGCGAGCCCCTCATCGTGATGTCCCCGCTTCCCGGAACGCCGGCTTATCGCGCTGGCATTCGCGCCGGGGACGTCATCAGAGAAATCAACGGCAAGTCGACGAAGGGCTATACGATCGATACGGCAATCCACCTCTTGAAGGGGAAGCCGGGCGCCTCCGTAAAGATCGGGGTCCGGCACGCGGGCGAAGACAAGATCGAGCAGGTCACGGTTGTCCGCGACATCATCCACGTGCCCACCGTGCTCGGCGACCACTACAAACCGGACGGGTCTTGGGAGTTCATGATCGACAAAGAGAATAAGATCGGATACGTGCGGCTGACGCATTTCAGCCGGCACAGCGCCATTGAGCTGGAGAAGGCAGTCAATGAGCTGTTGGAACAGGGAATGAAGGGCTTCATTCTCGACATGCGGTTCGATCCGGGGGGGCTGTTCTCGCAGGCAACCGAAATTGCCGACATGTTCATCGACAGCGGGACGATCGTGAGTACCAAGGGACGCAACACGCCGACGCGGACCTGGGAAGCCAAGAAGGAGGGGACATTCCCCAATTTTCCGATGGCTGTGATCATCAACCACTCCAGCGCCTCGGCGAGCGAGATCGTGGCTGCCTGCCTGCAGGACCATCACCGGGCGGTGATCGTCGGCGAGCGGAGTTGGGGCAAAGGGAGCGTACAAAACGTTATCGAGCTCGAAGGGGGGACCAGCGCGCTCAAGCTGACGACCGCCAGCTACCATCGGCCCAGCGGCAAAAACATTCACCGCTTCCCCGGCGCCACGGATAAGGACGAATGGGGTGTTCTGCCCGATCCGGGCTACGAAGTGAAGTTCACGCCGGCTGAGACTGCGGAATACTACGAAACATTCCGGCCCGAGCGCGATGTTTTGAGCAAGACCGGACCGCCCAAAAGCGATTTTAAAGATCGGCAGCTCGAGAAGGCCCTGGAAGTGGTCCGTCGCAAGATTTCCGCCGTGGACGCGGCCGCGCAAAAGCCCAAGCCTCAAGAGAAGGTGAAGGCCAACGCGCCGGCCACCAAGAAGGCAGCCGACCGCGGCCCAGTGCGGCGACCGGAGAGGGAGTTCGGCGTCGGCTAGCCGGCGGCGAATGCACGAAATCCGAATGACCAAGGAAAAAGGAAACGTGGCCACTGACGACCGGCGAGTGGCGCGTCAAGACGACCGCACCCGAAGCGTGCCCGGTGCTTTTCTCGCCACTCATGCTGTGCCACACGCCATCCTTTTGTGCCTCGGATCTCTCCGCCTGTGTCGCGAAACGGACAAATTGCCGCCGTGAATCGTTCTTCCGGCCCGCGGCCTGCCGATGGCCTGTTGCTGGCGATCGAATCGAGCTGCGATGAAACGGCCGCGGCGGTGGTCGACCGCCGGCTCACGATTCTCTCGAACGTCGTCAGCTCACAATTCGACCTGCATCGCCGCTATGGCGGCGTCGTTCCCGAGATCGCTTCGCGAGCCCACGTCCGGCGGATTGTTCCGGTCATCGACGAGGCGTTGCGCACGGCCGGCGTGCATCTTGATGAGCTGACCGCTGTGGCCGTCACCAGCCGTCCGGGCCTCGTCGGCTCGCTCTTGGTGGGGCTGACCGCGGCAAAGACGTTGGCGCGTGGCGCTCGACATTCCACTTGTGGACGTCAGCCATGTCGAGGCTCATCTCTACGCCTGCCGGATGTCGGCCGGGCGGGAAGTCTTTCCCGCCGTCGGGCTGGTTGTCAGCGGCGGGCATACCCTCTTGTATGATTGTGCCTCGGCCGTCGACTTCGAGCTATTGGGCTCCACGATCGACGACGCCGCCGGCGAAGCGTTCGACAAGGGGGCCAAGCTTCTCAACCTGGGGTATCCGGGGGGCCCGGCGATCCAACACGCCGCCCTGTCCGGCGATGCCGGCGCGATCCGTTTTCCGCGGCCCTTGATCGATGCCCCGCGGCTCGATTTCAGCTTCAGCGGGCTGAAGACGGCCTTGCTCTACGAAGTCAACGGTTCTTCCCGAGGCCGGCCCGCGGTTCCGCAGAATCTGTCCCCGGCCCGCGTCTGCGATCTGGCCGCCTCGTATCAAGAGGCGATTGTTGACGTCCTGGTCGCGAAGTGCCGGCTGGCGCTGGGCCGCACGCAGCGCACGGTCTTGTGCGTCGGCGGGGGGGTCGCCGCCAACGGCCGGCTGCGAGAGCGGCTGGCCGAGATGGCCGGCGAGACATCGACGGAATTGATTCTGGCACCGCTGGCGTTGTGCACCGATAACGCCGCCATGGCTGCCCTGGCGTGGGAACTTATCGACCGGGAGATTCTTGCACCGCTCGATCTCGACGTCACACCCGGCCCCTTGCGAAGGGTGAGGGAAGAAGGAACGCGACGCGCAGCGTACCTGCGCCATAGGTAGCCCCTCCCCTCTCACGGCGGGCTGCCGACGAACGTGAAGGTGAAGACATCCGTGATCGTGGTGAAGCTGGGATTAATCGCCAGCCGCACGTAGCGGAGATCGCTCGAAACGACCGCGGCGGCCGTCATCGTCACGCCCTCCGGAATATCCTCGATAATCGGCTGGTAACCGACCGCCAGCCCGGAGCCTGCCGCGGCAGCGGCCTGGGTGACGAAGGAGACGTTACCGGGTCCCGGCGGCACAACTGCCGGCCCTGCGACACCGGGAGCCACTGCCCCCGGTGCAATCGCTGCTGGCAGCGCACGCCAGGGGATTTGCCGTGGCCGCGGGCTATGGCCCAACAGCACCGGCAGTAGCCGCTCCAACAGACTCGTCCTGCCGTTGGCCGTAGGCCGATCGGGCACAAGCTCCCGCCGGCGCCCGTTGGGGACGGGAATCCGCACGGCGGCGCGGTCCCCGTTGAGCTTGATCACGAAGGTCTGCGTCGATTCGTTCTTGGCCCCCTGGTTTCGGACAACCGTCAACTGTGCCCGGTTGCCGACGATCGTGCCGTCGATCCGCCGCACTCGGACCACGTACACGCCCGGCACCCCGAACGCGCAGACGTACTCTTCGTAGCAGTTCTTCGGGTCGGGGCCGTAGCCATCGTGCCGATGGACGCCCCCGCCGCGCGTTTGCGGTTCCTGACAGGAAGCCGTCGCACCCAACGGCTCCTCCACGGACAGGTCGAGATCGCCGTCGCCGGACCACCGCAGATGCACGAAGAGATCGCGAATCCGGGCCTGCGCCATCGCGTCCCGGAGCGCGTCGGCCTGCGATCCCTTGCCGGCCAGTCGGAGGGCCCGCTCTGCATCCAGGGCGGCGTCTTCGGCCTCGCGATGGAGTTGTTCGTAGTCCTTGCTCCAGACCGCCTGCAAGACGCCCGTGGCCGCCCATTGCACGGCGGCATAATCCTTCAGCTCTCGTGCCAATCTCAGCCCGAGCACATAGCTCTCCGGACGAGTCGGCTCCAAATCGGACGCCTGACGGTAGAGCTTCAGCGCCTGCTCCTTCGCGCCGAACCGCGCCAGATAGGCTGCCGAAAAGAGGGTGCTCGCAACGTCGGTCGCGGCAAAATCGAGACGCGACATGAGGGCCCGTTCGACATCGGCCTTGGGGCGTCCAGTAAGCTGCATGGTCAGGGCCAGGACGTCGTACATCCAGGGCTGCGCTTGGCCGGCAAGCAAGGCGCCTTCAATTACCGCGATGACGTGGTCGTATTTTTTGTCGGCTTGAAGCTGGAGGACGAGCTCGGCGATGGCAGAGGAAGGGGGCTGGTGCTTGTCGAAATAGTCCCGCCATAGCTTGTCCGGCGGCCCGGCGGACCCGTCCAAGGGGGGCAGCGGAATCTTTGCATTGGCCGGGGCATTCCGGTCAAACGCAAACAGGGAAGTGGACGTTTTAGTCCGCTTCCCTGTTTTGCTGATTGGTCGATCGCCCGCACCTTTCCCCCGGTCCTCTGATCTTCGCTGAACATCCGGGTTTAACGCGCGTCGCTCCGTTTTTTTTTGCTAGTTTGCACGGACTCGTTCGTGAAGGACGAGGAGGCAGCCCTGTCATCGGCCTGAGCCTGTGGCGGAAAGACCTCGCTGGGGACGCTGAACATTCCACCGCCCATGCCACCACCACCCATGCCACCCATGCCACCACCACCCATGCCGCCCATGCCACCACCACCCATGCCACCCATGCCGCCGCCCCCTCCTCCACCGCTGCGCGAGCCCATGGCGCCGCTACTCCTTGACAGCATCTTGAGCTGATCGGGACCCAGGACAAGATCGCCAACCGGATACATGCGGATCTGGAGCTTTTCGTTGGCTTTTTCAACGGTGGTGATCTTCATGACCTCGTCTTCGATGACGTAGGTCAGGGGCTGAGGCAACTGTTCCAGCAAGAGCTTGAGCATGTTGCGGAGCTTGATGTTGGTCACGGGCATCTTCACCTCGGTGCTCGTGTCGATGCTGGCGTCTTCCAGCGTCTTGGCATCGAGGAGGATGGGGATTTGGTAGCGCTGGGCGATGAACTCGATGGCGTCCTTCAACGGCTCAGGATCGATCGTGAAATCGACCGTCTGGTCGAGCGCTTCGCTGATCCGTGCCTCGGTCTTGCTTTCGACCCGCAGGTCGGTCTGAGCCCACTTTTTGCGGCGTTCGGTGAGAGCCCTCCAGACCTGAGCGTTCGGCCATTCGACCGGAGGCTCGTCCGGAAACGGGACGTGTGCCAGTTCGACCAGGTAAAGCGTTTCGAGCAAGCGGTCTTGTCGCAGGTGCCTCAGCCGGTACGCCTTGCTGATTTGGCCTCCCATCTCCGAGTTGTACAAAGCCTGGGTCGCCGGTCCATTTCCCGGATTCAGGTGGATCGCCTCGCGAGCGACCGATTCCGCCTGCTCGTAAGCGTTGTCATCTCCGTGAACGGCCTGTACCAGGAGCGCGCGGACCTGATCGATCAGCTCCGTGAGCCGCCTCTCTTGCAGCGACATCTGTTCCAGCGACTTGCGTCGCGCTTCGACCTGGGCCAGCCGCTCGGCGTTCTGGACCTTCTCAACCGTTTGCCGTTCCATGACGCTCCGCAGCTCCTGAATGGTGCTCCGCAGGCGCCGGGTTAATTGGTCGCGGACTTGCGGCTCGATGTCGGATGCCGTGCTCACGGTGCTTTCCGCGCGCTTCAAGGCCAGGATCCCGGCGTCGGGGTCGTCCGCCCCGATCTTTCGCGCGTCGACAACGGCATTATTGACCTCTTGGGTCAACTGCTGCCCGCGAACAGTCATCAACTGGCCGTATCTCGTGACAGCGTTTTCACGCGGCGGTCCGACCCGCTGCTCCAAAGGCGCCGTCGAGGGCGAAGCCGGGGTCGGAAAGGCCGGCACGGGAGGAGACGCCGGAAGACTCTTCGCGGCCCCGTCGGACGGACCCTCCGGCGCGACCTGCCGGAGGATTTCATGGGTCGCGGACTCTTTCCTTAGCCGTTCAACGGCGGCCAAGACGGCTGCCGCCCGGGCATTGGTCGGATCGAGCGCGCGAACGGCGCGCCCAATCTGCTCGCCGGTCGCCGAGTCGCGTGCCGCCACGGCACGCTCCGCTTCGCCCACCATTACGGTGAGCCGGTCCGCGAAGGCGTCCTCGGCCGTTATGAGCAGCCGCGTTCCGGCGAGCGAATCCACAACTCCGCCGCTAACTTGCGCCCGCTTCCATAGGAAGGCCAATACGCCGTTTGCGGTCCGCGGAGCGGCGCCCCGGACGGTGAACGTGATTGGAGCCGTTTTGCTATCTGCGGCAAACTGGAACGAAAGGCTAAGCTCCTCGGCGGGGCGTCCTTTTCCCAAGTAGATTGTTGCCCGGTCGCCACGGATCGGCAAAGCCGTGCTCGGCGAGAATTTGGACCTCGCCGGCGGTGGGATCCGGATTGGAAGCATTCAGGTGCGAAGGATAGGCCACGGGGGCCTGGGCCGCGGCGGCCAACTCCAAGCCGCTCACCGTGGCACTCGACGCGCCGGCGGCGCCGTCCAAAAGGACGACTCCCCCTGTCTGCTGCGCCAGCGTACCCAGCATTTCCAGATCGGTCTGGGGACCGACGGCAAAGCTGTGGACGGCAATTTGCCGGCTCCGCAGCTCGCCGCTCAATTCCGCCAGTTCGGCGAAACTCGCCAAGCGGGCGGCGCTCATGCCGTCACCGACATAGACGATCGTTGCAGAAACTCCGGCAGGCAGCCCGGCCAAAGCCGTGCGCAGTCCGCCTATCATGTCCGTCGCGCCCAGCGGGACCCGCGTCGAGAGGGCCTGCAACCCTTTCCGACACTCGTCAGACTGCGGTGACGCAAAGTCGTCCATCATCGGTTGGGCTTTGACGTCGATCGCGAAGAGCCTGACGCGGTCGCGTTCTCCCAGTGCCGTTAAGTATCCATTGACGATTTCCATCGCCCGTTTGCGATACGTCCCTGCCTGGCTGGCCGATGTGTCGACAAGAAGCGCGTGCGTGTGGAATCGCGCGGTGCGGCAGCTTATCGACATCGCCGCGCACCGCCAGCGCGAAATAGGCGTCGCCGTCCGGAACAGCATATTGATAGATGCAGACCGGTGGATCCAGGGGGGCCGCTTTGCCGGCGGCCTGCGCTGCGCGCGGACATCGCGGCCAGTCCAGAACTCAATCCCCAAACAGCGACAACAACCGACGCGCGGACCGCAATTCGTGGCCGGGACATCATTTCGTTTCTCTCCAGCTTTCCGAGGGTCCGGAAAGACGTTCACCTCGATTTTATAACGGTTCGGAGATCGCTTCGAAGTGAATTCCGCCGAAATTCGCCGAAATAGCCAAATTTCCCAACCTCCTCTGGCGGAACCCTTTTCTGACGGCTTTCCGCAAAAAAGGAGGTGTCTTCTTTAGGAAAATTGGACCTCCCAAAACGATTTTCCGCCTCCGATTGCAACCAGGCAACCGAGTTTAACGGTTGGAGTGGCTGCGCTCCTTCAAGACGGCCGATGAAAGAAGTGCGGATTGCCCAGCGTGGCCCTCGTGCTGCCCACAACCAAGAGCGGAACGCGGTCTGAGAATCCTCGCGCCATGGGCCGATTGCCGGCATTCGACCAGGAAATCCCACGTCCGTCGGACGCAGACGCAGGTAGCTCCTCAATGCGGCGTTTTGGAATAGGCGCGCTTCTCGCACGAGCCGCATCACCGGCCGTCTTCTGGCCGGCTGCTGCGTTGCTCGCCGCCGTGTCGCTGGCCACCCTGCTGACGGTCCGCGAAGGCATGCGGAACGACGGAAAGCCGCCGTTAGAGTTAATCGCCCATGAGCCGTACGCAGTCGCCGTCCATTCCGAGCACGCCGATTTTGATCTTAATTTTGCGTCGAACACGCGGTACGTGGTCGTCATTGGCAGCTTGGGCTCCTCCGAATGCCGATTTGAAGTCGACTGTTCCTCGCGAAAGGTTCCTGTTTTGCGCCTCGGACCGACGGCCCGCATTTCGCCTTTGGGCAACTCATGGCGGGGACAGGCTTTTACTGGCGACGGCCCGGATAATCAGCCTCTGGGAGGCGGTCTGGGCGACCAGACGGCCACCCTTCGTGATGTGACTCCGGTGAGCTTTTCGACGCCGGTAGCGAAGGCGGCCATCGGTCCGCCGCACGAGCCAAGCGCGTCCGGCAGCCGCACCTTTTCGCTCCACGTCACTGACGGCAGCCTGGATGACCCGGCTCAATACGTGACGATCCACGCGCACACAATCGCCGAGGGGCGCCAGGCGCGCGTCTACCTGGACGATCAACAATCGCCTTCCGATCTGGCGCCGGCCCTGGTCCGAGACATCATCGACTTGTTCGATCGCGACGTCATTCCCCGGTTCCGTGGCGTGTTGGGAACATTCCGAGACGTCGATCATGACGGGCGGTTCGCCGTGCTGCTGAGTCCGTGGCTCAGCCGATTACAAGGGGGGCGGACTTCGGTTGGCGGTTTCGTGCGAGGGAGCGATTTTCAGTCGTGCCTGGGCATGCCGTTCAGCAACCGCTGCGACATGATGTATGTCAACTCTCAGACGCTCCCGGGGCCCCACCTTCGAACACTGTTGATTCATGAGTACACACATGCCGTCTGCTTCAGCCGCCGCAACGCCGACGCATCGGGACGACCCCGGTTTCCCGAAGAGGAGGATTGGCTCAACGAAGCGATCGCCCATTGCGCAGAGAGCCTTTTCCAGGGAGGCTGGTCGAACCTCGATTATCGCATCGCCCGTTTCTTGAACGACCCAGCCGCGTTCCCGCTGGTCGTCGGCGATTATTACCGTGCCGGGTTGTGGCGCTGCCACGGCTGCCGCGGAGCCACTTATCTTTTCTTGCGCTACTGCCTCGAGCGGTTCGGTCCTGAGACGTTGACGCGGATCATCGGCAACGCCGCCCACGGCATGCACAACATCGAATTGGCGACGGGCTGCCCGTTCGATCGGCTCTTCCGCGACTGGACTCTGTCGCTGCTAGACGCGGCCTCGCGCGGCCCGGTCGGGGAAACCGCCGAATCACCCGTCGATGTCGAAATCGGGGAGCATTCGGTCGTCCCGGCGGCCGCGAGCGGTTCCGGCGAATCGACGTCAGCCCGACCCGCCTTGGCTCCGCTGGATTTTTACGGCTCTCTCGGCGAGTGGGGACTGGCAGGCCCGCGACGGCGGACCTGGAATGTCGACTCAGGGCCCCAGCACATCGAGCTGAGAGGGACCTCTGCCTTCTATGTCGAACTCTTCGCCTCAGGCGCCCCGGCCCAAGAAGGCTTTGTCTTGACGGGTCGCTCGGGTCGCTGATGCAGGTTTCCGTCGTGCGGCTTCAAGACGATTCGCCGCGAATTGAAGTCGAGGCGGCCTGGTCCTGCAATTCCGTAGCCCAACAAGCGGTCTCAAAGCACGCGACGGCGGTGCAACCAGCCGGCGATCGATTACGCACAATTGTCCGTTTCTTCGGCGGCGAGGATTTGACGATCACGCAAATTGCCGCCGAGCAGAATTCCGCCGAAACTCACGTGTCGATCCGCTTTCCGAGCGCCTCGCTGGGCGAGCTCGAAAGCGAACTCCGCACGACAATCGCGGAAAAGACAGGTGCGCGGACAAAAGTCAGGGGATCAGGGGCGCGGGGAGCCCAGAGCTCGGGGACACTTGTCGCGCCTTTGATCTTCCCGCCGGACGCTTCCAGGCCAGCGACGTTCCGATCGTGGTGAAGGTGGTGGCAGCCGATCGGCGGGGACGTCGGACCTCGGGCTGGGCAATAGTGGGTCCGCACGCGCCGACCCAGTCCGAGCGCCTGGCTCAGCACGTCCCCTGAACTGTGCACGTGTGCGCGGTGATCCAGGTGCCCGCAGAACTCGCTTGCGACAGGGACGGCGAGGTGCGATCTTTACGCTGAAGTACAGTTACCCGGAGCGTTTCAATGGCCGGTAAAGGACGTCAGACGGTTCGCAAGCCGGCGACCAAGCTGCCGCACTTGCGGAAGAAAATGCGAAACATCACCCCGCGCGATCGCACGCGTGGAAAGAAGCGCGTGCCGTGAACGCCAGCGAAATTTGTGGTTCGGCCAATCAGCCTGTGTTAGAAATAGCGAAACGCAGCAGGCGATAGGCTGAACCGCCAATGTCCAACATTCCGCGCGAATTGGAATACGACCTCTTCGTCAGCTGACGCGCGGCCCGACAACGAGGGCGAACACCCAGGCCAGGTCTCGGCGCTCATGCGAGCGATCGCCGACTCGTATCGGCGCAAGTGCGGAGCCAGTCTGCGCGTCTTCTTTGACGAGCAGCCCATTCTCGACATCGACGACCGGCAAGACTCGATCCTGCGGGCCCTCAATCGGAGCACAACGTTAATCGCAATCCTGTCGCCGGCGTATTTCGACAGTCCTTGGTGCAAGCAGGAATGGGAACGCCACTCGCAGTGCGCCGGGACAACGGGCTTTCCGATAGCCAAGTCGTTGCCGTCTCGATCGTCGCCCATCCCGCATTGGGTCAGCTCGACACCCATCAGGCGAATGACACGTGGATTGAATGCATCCAACGTGTGCCGATCGTCGATTGCCGATCGTGGTGGCCTGAGTGGAAGCCTGCCGCGGAATCGGAAGAGGTCCGACGGACAATCGGCGAGATTGCGGACGCCATTTACGATTGCCTCAGCCTCATCCCCGACCGATTGACTCCCCTCATCCTTTCCGACAATCCGAGTGATTCTGAGACTAACCTCAAGGAGCCTGTTTTAGACCGGCCGACAGCCTGGGCGATGCCGCGTGTCGAACAGGCAACGCCTGGCGACGAGCCCGAAGGTCAACCCGCCGCCGCGCCGATTGAGCCGATCGAAATCACCGACAACGTGCAGTTCACGGTTTTTCGTCCCCGAGCGGTCCCGCCTTCACAATGGCGCACGTTGTTGGCCTTCGCGCATTTGGCCGAGCTTCCGCCTGACGCCGACCTGAATGAACCGGACCCCCTCCAGGAAGTCGAACGCCTCGCGAAGCAAGCGCCGGGATCCGATTTCCAGGCTTACGGAAAGACAACGCAGGACAGCACGAGCGCCGTGCCGCGACAGGGACAGATTGTCTTCATTCCCGCGATGGAGGGGATCGAGTTCAATCCGCCACGGTACGAGTTTCAGTGGGTCGAAAACGTTCACAAAGCAGAATTCCGTCTCCGCGCCTCGCCGCAATTGGAGGGGAAGACCGCACGAGGCCGCCTGACGGTCTTTCTTGGCAGCCTGATCCTGGGTGAGATCACGCTTCAATTCCGCGTCGACAGTCGGGCCGGCAGTGCCGACTCAAACCCCGGCGAACGCGCGCAGCACGCGCCCGTATCGGAACATCTTCGCGTCGTATTCCCACGACGACGTGGCCATTGTCCGCCAGTTCGAGCACCACGCCAAAGCGCTCGGCGATCGCTACCTGCGGGATGTCGTCGATTTGCGAGCCGGCCAGGTCTGGAACGATGAGCTCATGCGTCTCATCGAAGAGGCGAATGTCTTCCAGCTTTTCTGGTCGCACAATGCAATGCGATCGCAATTCGTCCGGCAAGAATGGGAATACGCCCTTTCCCTGCGGCGTCCGGAATTCATCCGCCCGACGTATTGGGAAACCCCGTTCCCGGAAGCCCCCGAAACGGGATTGCCGCCGGAACATCTGCGACGGATTCATTTTCATTTCATCGGAACGCAAGCGCACAAGGACGTTCGCTCGGATGCGGAAATCGCGATCCTTAGCCCTCGCACGGAGCCGCCGACCGCGCACTCGCCCAGGGCCACTATCGGTGCGCCGGATTTGGCTCCGGCGCCGTGTGTGCCGACTCCAACGTCAATCCCCCGGAGACGCCGCAGACCGCGGGCCGGGATTTGGCTTGGAACCGCAACGGCGTTTGCAATGCTTGCCGCCGTTGGACTTTGGAGTTTCACAGGCTCCAGTGGGCCCAAGACCGCGTCCGCCCCATCCACGCACGGACCCCCTGATCCGCAGCCGAAATTCGAGCTCGTTCCTGACCGCGGCCTAGAGCTTGGCGACCTTCGTATTCCTGATCCGCAGCCGAAATTCGAGCTCGTTCCTGACACGAGCAACAATCCCCCTCCGCCGCCAAGCGGGCCACTCGCCCGCCCCGACGATTTGCAGGCGCAGCGGAATTGGTCGAAACGGCTGGAGACTCGGGCCGGTTTGTCGCTGCGTGCCGGGAATCTCGAGGAAGCCCGCACGTATTTGCAACACGACCTCGAGATTTGGGAAGTTCCCGTATTCAAAGCGACGCAGGAAGCGAAATCCCAGTTGTCGCAAGCACTGCAACAGGCCGACACGTTTTTGCGGCAAGGAAAAACGGAGGAGGCCCGCCGGTCCTTCCTGAAATACCTGGAAATAGCCGACCGGTTGGCAAAGTCGCTGTCGGCCGAGCCAAACGGCAAAGCGGACAGTCCGGCACCCTCCGGCCGTTGAATTCCCCAAATCGATCGAATTCCCAGACCATTGTTAGGAGTTTTTTGGGGTTTTTTGGCGCTAAAAAAGGGAGCAAATCGACAAACTCCAAAAAACTCGCAAGCGGCCTCAGCGCAAGCTCGGCAGGGACCGGACCGCGCCGCCGCGGCCAACGCCACGTCCGCCCCTCGCTCCTCGCCCCGCTTGCCCCGCGCCGCTCAGCGGCAACTTACTAACGGTTAGTAAATTGATCGTGTACGAATGGCGATTCCGTGCATAATGGAATTTGGGGATCAAGCATTGGACGTGGCCGGACAGCGGTGGTTTCCCGAGCACGTCTCCGCTGACTCCGCGGCCGCCTGCCGCTGCCTCACAGAATTGTGATTGCATTCCAAGTATCGCATGGCTATACATAGTGTTGCTGTTTATTGAGCCTTGCCCAAAGGAGGCGTCTGGTGACGGATCGATTTAGCGCGGAGCTGCATGCGCGGGAGCCTGGACCTGATGGTGCTCTCCGTGCTGATGCAGGGACCGCAATACGGCTATTCGATGCAGCAACGGCTCCGCGACGCGACGGCCGGCCGCGTGCCGCTGCCGGCCGGCACCCTTTATCCCCTGTTGCACCGCCTCGAAACGGAGAAACTGATCCGCAGCCGCTGGGACGAATCGACCGGCCGGCGGCGCAATTGGTACGAGATCACGAAAACCGGCCGGGCCCGCCTCGGTTCGCAGGCCAACCAGTGGCTGGCCTATGCCGAGTGTATCCGGTCCCTTCTCGACGCCGTTCCCGAGCTGCGCCCCGCGACGACGTGAAGGATCCTTTGAGATGTCCGAGCAGGAATTCGAAGTTTACCTCAAGCTCCTCTCGCGCTGCCTGAACCTGACGGCGACCCAGCGGGAGCAGATTGCCGATGAACTCCGCGACCATCTCGAGGAGCGGTTGGAAGAGTTGGCTCGTGCGGGCATCCCGCGGGAAAAGGCCGTCTTTCAGGCACTCGATGAGTTCGGTGATGCGGCGGTCCTGGCTGGTGATTTTGCGACGATTGCCCGTCTCAAGCGAAGGAGATTCGTCATGCGCCTGTCTCTCGGTTCCGTCGCGGCTCTGGCGGCCGCAATCCTGATCGCGTTCGCCTTCTGGCCGGGGAACCGTGCCGTTCGTGGTCCGGCACTGGTCATTGCACAGGAGAAAGCCAAGCCCGCTTCTGGCGGAGCCGCCCAAAGTCGAGGTTGTGCGCGCCTTTTTGTCTGAGGTTGTCGATCAATATGTTGCCCCTGGCACAACGAGCCCCTTTCGGTTCGTGCATATTCTGCGCCCTCGTCACGGGCTACCTCGACAAGGTCTTTTTCCAACCAGGGCAGTCGGTCAAGCAAGGCGAGCTGTTGTTCCAGATCGACCCGCGGCTGTACCAGTCCGAAGTCGACAAGGCCAATGCAACGGTTGCCGAAGCCCAGGCCCGCCTGGCCAGCGCCCACGCCAAATACGAGCGCGTGCAGCATCTCTTCCAGCAAAAGGCGATCGACGAGCGGCTTGTCGAGGAGTGCCGGCGGGAGCGTGACGCGGCCCAGGCGAAGTTGCGGGTTGTTATTCCCGACGTCGAAATTGCCAAGCTCAAACTGTCGTATACCAAAATCACCGCGCCGATCAGCGGGCGTATCAACCGGTCCACGCTCGATGCGGGGAACCTGATCAAAGCCGACGAGACGATTTTGGCCGCAATCGTCGCCGACGATCCGATCTATGTCGACTTCTCTTTGGATGAACGGACTTTCTTTCGCCTGCGAAGCAATCTGCTCCAGGGCGAGCCGAAGAAGCCCGCTGTCCCCGTCACGTTTTCGTTGGACAACGGAAATCGACGCAGCGGCAAACTCGATTGGTGGTCCAACCAGGTGGACCCGGCGACGCGGACGATTCCGATGTGCGCTGTCGTTGCGAATTCCGACGGCGCCATTCTTTCCGGCATGTTCGGGTTGGTTAGATTGCCGATCAGCAAGCCATACAAAGGGTTAGCGATCCCAAGGAAAGCCGTCGGCGAAGCCGTCAGAGAACCTCACGTGCTGATTGTCAACGCGCGAAACGTCCTTGAACGTCGCCCCGTCACGCTCGGGCCAGAGGAGCGGGGCTCGGTCGTGATTCGGACGGGTCTGACGGAGAGCGACTGGTTCGTTGTCAGCGGAGAGAAAGACTTACAACCGGGTATGACGGTCCAGCCCAAGCGCGTTCCGATTCCGCACTGACGTCCTTGTGGTGCAGGCGTCCGACCTGCACGGCGCAGCCGGAACGGCTGAACCACAATTTGAATTCGAGGGCGCGATGTCCGAACAGGAATTTGAACTTTATTTGAGACTCTTGTTGCGCTGTCTGAGTTTAACCAGCCAGCAGCGCGAGCAAATTGCGGACGAGCTCCGCGACCATCTCGAGGAGCGTCTGGCGGAGTTGGCCCGTGCGGGCGTGCCGCGCGAGAAGGCCGTCTTTCAAGCGATCGATGAATTCGGCGACGCGGCGGTTCTCGCCGCTCATTTCACGACGATTGCCCATCTGAAACGAAGGAGATTCCTCATGCGTCTGTCGCTCGGTTCGGCTGCCGCGCTGGCCGCGGCGTTGCTTGTTGCGTTTGCTTTCTGGCCGGAAAACCGCGCGGTGCAAGGTCCACCGGCGCTTTTTGCACAAAACAAGTCGAAGCCGAAACTCCGCCCGGCAGGCCCGGCCGGCTTCGCTCCGATACCCGCTCGCACGGCGCCCAAAAGGCCGACGGCCGCCTCGGTCACGCCGGAGCATCCGCTCAGTTCCGACACGCCGGTCGAAAGCAAGACCGAGGCACGGATCAGCGAAGCGCTCGACCAGACGGTCGATTTCACGATCGATCCGGAGCCGTTGAAGGACGCCATCGAGTTCATCTCCCAGCGCTACCAAATCCCCATCCTTTTCGATGTCAAGACGCTGGAAGACGCCGGCGTCGATATGACCGTCGAGGTGAAGATGCCCGTGACCAGCATCAAGCTGCGACAAATACTGACTCTGTTACTGCGACAGCTTCCCCAACCGCTGGGTTTCGATATCCAGGATGGCGTCTTGCAGATCAGCACCGTGCAAAAGATTAATGAGCACCGATTCGTCGTGGTCTACGATTGCCGCGACCTGATCCACCTTCGCCCGATGATGCCCGACACGATCGCCGGCCGCACGACGCCCGCAAGCTCGGGGCCGGGCGGCGGGGGCATGTTTCAGGTAGCTCCGACTCCTGCCGAAAAGCCGAAAGACTCTGACCGCAGCGATCCAAGCAAAGCTTCTGAAAAGAAAGCGGAGCCTGCGAAAACGTCCTGCGCTGAGCCCGACAGTCCGTTGATCCGGGTGATTCGGTACGCGGGCGACGCGGACGACTGGCAAGAAGATGAGTATGGCTCCGGTCCAAAGATCACAGAGCTCGGCGGCCTGATCGTGGTGAAGCAGAATCCGATGGTCCATGAACAGATCAAGCGGATTCTGGCCGACCTGCGCCGCATGAAAACGGAGGGAGCCTTCGCGACGCGTGACAAGGATCACGCCGCCGCTCCAACCGCTTCCTCGCAGAGAGTAACCGGAGGAGAGGAAACCTTCGCGCCGCGTGACAAGAATTACGCCACCGCTCCAACCGCTTCCTCGCAGAGAGAAACCGGAGGAGGGGAAACCTTCGTGCCGCGTGACAGGGCTCGCGCCGCCGCTCCAACCGCTTCCTCTTCCTCACAGAGAGAAACCGGAGGAGGTCGATAAGTCTGGTCGGACATTTCGATTGACGGCGCGGCGAAAGGCTCGTCGATGCTGACTGTCGACCGACCTCGAAGTGGCGCCGCCCGCTTTCGGAGACGCTCCGGGTGGCTCTCGTTGAACAGCGCCTGGAGGAGGCGGCCCTGGCGGGCGTCCCGCGAGAGCCGTCATTCACGCGGTCGACGAATTCGGGGACGCGGCCGTTCTGGCTTTTCATTTCACGACGATTGCCCATCGGAAACGAAGGAGATCCCTCATGCGTCTGTCGCTCGGTTCGGCTGCCGCGCTGGCCGCGGCGTCGCTCGTTGCGTTTGCCTTCTGGCCGGAAAACCGCGGTGCAAGGTCCGCCGCGGCTTTTTGCACAAAACAAATTGAAGTCGGCAATCCGCGCCGGCAAAGCCGTTGCGCGCGGCAGCTCGCACACTGCCGAAGGCGCAACCCCCCTGCCAATCGCGACTGACCATCCGCTCAGCTCCGACGTGGGCCAGCACCCCAAGATCGAAGCGGCGTTGGAGTCAACGACCGATTTCACCATCGATCCGGAGCCGCTGAAGGATGCGTTGGACTGGATCGCCCAGCGTTATCAAATTCCGGTGCTGCTCGACAACAAGACCCTGGAGGATGCCAGTATCGACATCTCAACGGAGGTGAAGCTTTCCATCTCCGGACTCAAGCTGCGGCAGGCCCTGACGCTCTTGCTCGAGGAGGTTCCCCAACCGCTGGGATTCGATATTCAGGATGGCGTCTTGCGGATCACCACCATCGAAAAGATTCATGAGCACCTGGTCGTCGTGGTTTACGATTGTCGCGACCTGATCCACCTTCGCTCGATTTATCCCAACGCGGGCGCGGGCAAGAGGAGCAAGAGGGGGGCGACAAGCCAGGGAATGATGGGAGTCGGATCCGGCACGTTTGACACGGACTCGACACCTCCCGAAGTCTCGCGACAATTTGGCGGCATGGGCAGGTCGGCCAAACCTGCCCAAAAGGCCGAGCAGCGTGCACAGGCACCCTGTCAGGAGCCCGAAATTCCGTTGATCCGCGTGATTCGGTACGCGGGGAGTTCGGACGATTGGCAAGAGGAGGAAGGCGAAGGTCCAAAGATCACGGAAATCGGCGGTCTGCTCGTCGTGAACCAGAACCCGATCGTTCACGAAGAGATCAAGCGGATCCTGGCCGACCTTCGCCGCATGAAGAAGGACGGAGCCTTCGCGACGCGTGACAAGGATCACAGTGCCGCTCCGGCCGCTTCGTCCCACGGAGGAACTGGGAAAGGCCTGTGAAAGTTCCCAGGTGACGCCGACGATCCGTCGTTCGCGTTCGGCCAAGATTGGCGGCAAGGACGCGCTCAAGCGGACTCGCCTTTCCTGCCGCCGCTTTGCCGACAACCAGGCTCGCCTGCAACTGTGCGCCCTGGCTGCGGGAAAAGCTGATCAAGATCGGAGCGAAGATCGTGCGACACGGCCAGCGCTGAAACCAGGTTCGGCTTGACGCAAGAAACCGATTTAGACATTCTCAAATTGTCGCAACGCGATTCGACAATCACTAGCAAATCCGGAGACCCTATGAGAATCCCCAAGCAGTCGGAGAGCGTATCCCGCGGTGCTTCGATTTCCCAAATTCATTCTGATCGTGGGATTGCCCCTCTCATTGGCCAGTTTAATCCAAATTGTCCCGATGTTTTCGGATTCCCTGAAATGGAAGGCGGAGTCGACTGCATCAACGGCGTCATGCAAACATGTATGCCGATCCCCGGAGGGTGGTCACCCGTAGGCAAAGGCTGGCGATGCTAGAGATATCGAGCGAGAAGCGAAAACTGCGGCTTGGCACGAGTGGTTTCGGCGAGCGCGACAGAATCCACCACTCGGATGCGAAGAATGTCGCTTAAGGACGACCACGCGGTCCGTGAGCGCGAGGGCTGATTCTGGATCTTGCCGCAGCCGTTCCTTGGCAAATTCTTCCAATTCGTCGTAAAGGCCGCGTTTGAGCAATCGCTGGGCCTCTTTGGACCACGAATCGTCGACCTCCTTCGGTTTGCCCGGTGCCGACGACGCTGGTGTCGACGGCTCGGTCGTGACCGACGGGTGATTCGACATTGACTCCGTCGATTGGGTGTCAGCACGAAGAGGGCGAGAGCACCCATCTCTGGCGGCGGGTTGCCACACTCGCCGCCCCTTTTTCCCACCAAGCCAGACACCCCCCTGCAACCCGAATGAGGCGGCCAAGGCGTCGCCTCACCGCTTTTTAACAGCCTGAGCCCCCGGGCGCTCGCATTCGACGACCGCTGCGCTTCGCGGGTTGACGAATGGAACGGCCGGCAGAAGGGTGCTGTCATGCCAAGGCGTGCCCGGTCGCTGGTGCGGGGATTCCCGAATCAGGTGCTCGATCGAGCCAACGATCGGTCGCGATTGTTCAGAGAGGATGCCGATTTCGCTGTGCTTGAGCCATTGCGTCACGGCGCTCTCGGCATGGCAGGTGTCTACCAAGGTCCCTTCAAGTCCTTTCCGATTGCTGCGGACGACTTCTTTCCCCGCGGCCGCCCCTCTCAGAAACCGCCAGCCAATACCGCGGACACTTCCCGGAAATGTTTCCCGACCTCTTTATTTCGACTCTCTTTATTTCGACTCTTTATTTCGACTTTCGACCCCTTTATTTCGACTTTATTTCGACCTCACTTGCGTCCCCTTGTCCACCTCGACCCTGAAATCTTCCTTACTTTGTGTCCATTGTGTCCTTTGTGGTTCCACTTTTCCTCGCGGTGAAAAGACATAGAAACCACAAAGGACACGAAGGACACAAAGGGCTAATAACAAAAAATGGGGCGGGAGTCATTTCTGTTGACGAACGGAACGGCCGGCAGAAGGGTGCTGTCATGCTAAGGTGCGCCCGGTCGCCGGTGCGGGGATTCCCGAATCAGGTGCTCGATCGAGCCAATGATCGGTCGCGATTGTTCAAGGAGGATGCCGATTTCGCTGTGCTTGAGCCATTGCGTCACGGCGCTCTCGGCACGGCAGGTGTCTACCAAGGTCCCTTCAAGTCCTTTCCGATTGCTGCGGACGACTTCTTTCCTTGCGGCTGCCCCCCTAAGACACCGCCAGCCAATACCGCGGAGACTTCGCGGAAATGACTCCCGACCCCTTTAATGCGACCTCGCGGAAATGACTCCCGACCCCTTTAATGCGACCCCTTTAATTCGACCCCCTTTAATTCGACCCCAAAGTATAGGCGTCGGATCGGTCTTTCAACGGAACTCTCTCTCCGACTTTCATCGCGTCACCGAAGTGCTCGCAGCATGAACACGCACAACAATCACAAAGCGCGTCGTTCACTCCGGCACCACGCTCGACGGAATGGTCCACTTGAACACATAGGCTTGCAGGACGACCAGCACGCCGACCAGCACGGCCAGGGCGATGCTGTGAAAAAAGACGAAGCGCAAGACATCGGCCGGGCTGACGACGCCTGGGGCGCTCGGGGAGGCCTTCTCGTCACCGCCGACGGCCACGCTCGCCGGCACCGATCCCGTGGCGACGCTGGCGACGACGATGCTTTGGGCGTCGATCATCTTGCCCATGACGCCGCCCGAGCTGTTTGCCGCCGCGGTCAGGATCGCCGAGACGCGGATTTGCCGCGCCGCGACTTGTTGCAGGTTACCGAAAAGGACGTTGGAGGCGGTATCGCTTCCGGTTAGAGCAACCCCCAGCCAGCCAAGCAAGGGTGAAAAGAACGGGAATAGGATGCCGGTGCGGGCAAAGGCAAGACCCATCGTCGTATCCAGGCCGCTGTAGCGCGTGGTGAAGCCGAGCGCCAGCATGGCCGCGATCGTCAGCAACGAGGCCCGCACCCGCATCAGCGTTTGCCCGTAGAGACGTAGCAGGGCCACCGGACGCAGATTCAGAAGAAGGCCGGCGACCATGCCCGCCAGCAAGAGGGCCGTCCCTGTCGCGGAAAGAGCGTTGAGGGAGAAGACGGCTTCCTCGGGCTTTGGCTTTGGGACCACCGGCGGCATCCGGACGACGGCGTTATTGAGAAGGGCAACAGGCAGCCGGAACGTGGCCAGGCGATCAAGCTGATTTTTCACCGGAGTCAGGCCCCAGGCAAACACGAAAACGCACAATAAAACCCACGGCATCCAAGCGACGACGGAATCGCGGCGTGAGGGTTGATAGCGGTCGATTTCGTCGCCGCGCTCATGTTCAAATCGCCACACCGTGCGAGGCTGCCAGAAGCGCAGCAGCACAATCAAGGCCAGCATCGACACGACCGAGCTGATGACGTCGACGAGCCAGGGGCCGTGAAAGTTGCTGACGAGGAACTGCGATATGGCAAAACTCCCTCCGGCGACGAGGCAGGCCGGCCAGACCTCGAGCAGTCCCCTCCATCCGGACATGACGACGACCAGCCAAAAGGGAATCAAAAGCGAGAAGAACGGAAGCTGCCGCCCAACCATTGCGCTGAGCTGGCCGAGGTCCAGCTCCGTGACCTTGGCCAAGGCGATCAGCGGCGTGCCGAGGGCGCCATAGGCGACGGGCGCCGTGTTCCCGAGCAGGGACAGGCCGGCGGCCTGCAGCGGTTTGAAGCCGAGGCCGACGAGCAGAGCGGCCGAGATGGCGACGGGAGTGCCGAAACCGGCCGCCCCTTCGATAAACGCGCCGAAGCTGAAGGCGATCAGCAGGGCCTGAATCCGGCGATCACTGGCCAAAGCGGCGATGCCGTGTTTGACTACCTCAAACTTTCCCGTCTTGACCGTGACATCGTAGATAAAAATCGCATTGAGGACGATCCAGCCGATGGGGAAGAGTCCGAATGCGATTCCGTAACCTGCCGATGCGGCGGCCAGCACGACGGGCATCCGAAAGACGGCGACGGCGATGACCAGCGCGCTGCCCAGTCCGCAAAGAGCGGCGACGTACGCCCGGGTCTGCAAGAGGCCGAGTAAACCGAGCAGAACGACGACGGGCAGAGCGGCAACCAGCGCGGACGCGAACAGGTTGCCCAACGGGTTGTATGCCTGGGCCCAGGTCATTGGCTATGCCACCGGGGAGTCGATCGGTTTGCCGTCGCGGCCGATTTTCACCGGCCTCCCCCTGTCGCCGCCGAGACTTGCGGGGCCTTCAAATACCGGCCGGCCACCTGGCAGAACCGCCGGGCGCGTTCCTCGACGACATCCAGGCCGTCTTTAATCGTCACGCCGAAGGCCGAGCTCAGCCCCGGATCGGAAACGCCGATGCTGATATTCAAAGAGCGCGCCAAAAGGGCGTCCGTCCGTGGCAGCATTCCTTTCCAGTACCGCATGGTTCCTCCCTTGCTCGTGTAGGGGGAACAGGTGAAGGGGCACTTCTCCGGAGTGATGGTCCGTTGCTCCAGGATTTGCTCCATGTTGCTGTAGACGTGCCAGCCCGCGTCGGCCGTTACCTTGGTGCCCAGATCCTTGGCGACGGCTCGTGCCAGCTCCTCGTTGGGCAAGATGACCGTCAGCATGGTCGCACAGTCGCCCGCAGGATCGGGAAGCTCGCGGAACTCGAGACCGGGCAGTTCTGAAATGATCTCCTGATAGCGCCGCTTGTTCGCGCGCAACCGCTCGACGATCTGCGGCAACTTTCGCAGTTGCGCGAGAAGGACAGCCGCCTGCAGCTCGGTGAAGCGGAAGTCGAGGCCAATAAAGGGCCGCTTCCCGATCTCGACTCCGAACCGCAGGGGTGAATGGCCCTGATCGTGGAACGCGAAACATCGCTTGTAAACCTCTTCGTCATCCGTGACGATCATGCCCCCGTCTCCGGACGTGATCGTCTTGTAGACGTTGAAGCTGAAGGTGCCGATCTTTCCGATCGCTCCGACCGGACGGCCGTGATAGGTCGCCCCGAACGCCTGGGCGCAATCCTCAATCAGGAAGAGGCCGTGCGCGTCGGCGATCGCCTTGAGCTCGTTGAGGCGGGCCGGGTTCCCCATCATGTGGACGGCCATGATGGCCTTCGTGCGTGGCGTGATCTTGGCCTTCACGTCTTCGGGATCAAGGTTGAAGGTCCGGTCGACCTCGGCCAGCACGGGGACGGCACGCGAAAAAATCATCGAGGAAAGGCTGGCGATGAAGGTGTAGCCCGGCACGATCACCTCATCGCCGGGGCCAATGCCGAGCCCCGCCAGCGCGGTCAATAGAGCCGACGTGCCTGAATTCACGGCGACCGCATAGCGCAGTCCGCAGTACCGCGCGACTTCTTGCTCGACCTCTAAGACCTTTCCCTGAAAGCGCGGATCGACCTCCGGCCCCAGCGAGATGCCGTAACGGAAGAGATATCCGCCCCGCAGCACTTTCAGCACTTCCTGGATCTCTTCCTCGCCGATCAATTCCATTCCTGGTCCGGGCATCGTTCAGGGCCCTTTCTCGATGAGTGCATGGGCAATCGGACGACACGATGGTATCGAGCCGGCCGCGCTCAATCCACAGTCTTGCGCCCCGCTCAAGCGTTGCAGGCGTTGTCGACGTCCTCTTTCGCGGAGCCCTCACTTCGCCTTGAGCCACGCCAGAGAAAGAAGGCCGGCAAGCCGGCCGCCGTTACGCCGAGCGCCGTTCCCAACACCTCCCAATCCGACGTGCCCAGCAGAAACAGCCAGCCGACCATTGCCACCAGGCTCGGCAGCGGATAGAGCCGCATGCGAAAGGGGAGCGGGATGTCGGGCCGCGACTTCCGCAGCAGGTGCAGGCCGACCGTTTGACCGATGAACTGGATGAGAATCCGCACGGCCACCGCCGCGTTAATGACCTGCTGGAGCGGAAAGTAACAGCAGACGGCCGTCAAGCCGCCCAACGTGAGGAGCGAGACGACCGGATAGCGGCCGCGGGGGTGCAGCCGCGCGAAAACCGAGAAGAAATCCCCCTTCCGGGCAGCGGCGAACGGAATGCGGGAGTAGCCCAGCGTGATCGAGAACATGCACGCAACGACGGCCCACACGACGAGCCACGTGAATGCCACCGCGATCCGGCGGCCGTACACGCGTTCCATGACGTCGGCGGCGATGTTCTTGGAGTGCATCGCCTCCTGCCACGGAATCACGCCCAAGATGGAAAGGTTCATCGTCAGATAGAGAACGGCGACGATCCAGATCGAGCGGTTCACGGCACGGGGGATCGTTCGGGCCGGATCGCGCACTTCGTCGCCCAAGTGGCAGATGTTGTAGTAACCGAGGTAGTCGTAGACGGCGAACGTCATGGCCGCCCCCAGCCCTTTTGCCAGCGGACCCGCATTGCTCCAACGGAATTCGTCCCGCGGAATCGTGTAGAGACCGATATCGAAGTGCGTCAGGCCGGCGACGATGACGGCCAACAGGGCTGCGAACGTTCCCAGGCACAGGACAATGCTCATCCAACCGAGGATCTTGATCGGACGGCACAAAAGCAGCGTCACGACAAGGCACGCGGCGGCAGCAAGCGTGTTGGATCCGCCGGGGATCTCTCCATGCAGCGAGCCACGACTCGAGGCCTGGAAAAATGTAGCTCACATAGGGCATGGTCCCCGCATAGCCCGACGCCATCTCGAGCGTGCCGCTGATTAGAAACTGCCAGATGAAGAGAAAGGGCATCAATTGGCCCCACGTCGGATGCAGGCCCCCGTAAATCTCCTTCAAGAAGTGATAAGATCCTCCGCTGCCGGGCAGCGCGGCCCCCAACTCGCTCCACACCAGCCCGTCGCACATCACGAGCACCGCCGCCACGATCCAGGCGACCGCCGCCTGCGGGCCACCCATCGCGGCGATGAACATCGGGATCGTGATGAAGGGTCCGATCCCGACCATGTTGGCGACGTTGAGCGCGATCGCCTGGGAGAGGTTCAGAGTGCGCGTCATCGCCGGCTGCGGCAATAAATCTTCGCGTTCGATGACGGGCATGGAGTCGCGCGCCAAGAAGCAAAGAGGCTGGCAAAAACGGTTGGAATGGATACTATCGGGATTAACCGTCGATGTCGTCGTCAAATGACGAATGAGGAAGCTCGAAGAATGAAGGAAGCACGAACGTCTTAATGATCGAATGAACGATCAGGCCTGCGCCGTCCACCTTTCCGTCGGGTTTCGGATTTCGTCCTTCAAGGAGCAAACCCATGTCCGCTCCACTTCCCAAAACCATCAGTCGCGAGCTGAGATTCAAGAACGGCACAGCCATCGGAATGAGCAATCGCTGGCACAAAGGACAGTATTGCTCGATTTTGACCGAGACGGGAGTCGTCGGTTGTGGGATCTACGATCTCAAGACGGCCGCGGAGTTCGACCTGGCGGTCGCGATTTGCAAGGGCACTCCCGCCAAGCCGCTCGTCGATCCGGAAGACCTCTTCGAATCGAAGATCGTGGGGGCTACCCCAAAGGCCGAGGCACTGGGAATCCGGACTGGCATCACGGGCCGCGAAGCCGTCGAGCTGATGCTCAAAGCCCAGCCCTCTGAGCAGGCCCAGCATTCTCCCAGTACCAAGTGAGCTCCTGTCGCCAAGTAAGAGTCGACGCCGAACGCCAGACGTCGATTAGCATGTGAGGCTCTGCCGATGGCACCGCACGAACCGGCTCTCCGGGTCCGAACGCTCGATCATGTCACTTTGGTCGTGAAGGATCTCGAGCGGAGCCGGGATTTCTACGTCGGCGTTTTGGGAATGCAGCCCATGGAGCGGCCGCGGTTCTCCTTCGAAGGGAGCTGGTTCCAGGCCGGGAAGACGCAGATCCACTTAATCCTCGAACATCCCGAATCCGGCCCGGCCGGAATTGGCGTCCCTCAACATCTCCTCGCCTTGAGCCGGACGCACCACTTCGCTTTCGAGGTGGAGGACACGCACGCGGCCGCCGAACACCTGCGTCGGCGGAATGTCCCCATCGTCAGCGGGCCGAAAGAGCGGCCCGACGGGGCTGTTCAGGTCTTCGCGACCGATCCCGACGGCCACGTGGTCGAGCTTTGCTCCGCTCCAACGAAGAGGCGCGACGGTTAGGGACCGGTGGACAGCGAGCCAAGACGAGCGGCAAGCCGCAAGACGAGCGTCAAGCCGATTGTGGCGGCGATCGCATGTCGGAGCCGCTTGATTCAGGGATTCAGGATCTCCATCGCAGCCGTCACGCCGAGCCATTGCAGGGCTTCGTCGATCAGCGAGCTGTTTTGCGTATCGGCGGGACTCGCAGCCGAGTTGCCGGGATCCTTCGGCGTCGAGTTTTCCTGGACGTCGTCGTTTCCACCGGGCCCGCGCTCCACCGACGGAACATCGGTGCCGAACGTCGCCTCAGGCGTGGCGGCGACGCCGTCTTTGCTGGAAGCGGCCACGATGACGGCGATGCCGTCGCTCGTCGCGTTCACGTTGAGGACCGTCGAGCCGGCGCCAGCCGCGTTCTGCTCGACGTTGATGGTCTGCGTCGTTCCGACAGGGGCCTCCGCGATTTCACGAGCCGCTGCCACCTCGACCGCCCGGCCTACCGTCTTGACTGTGACGGCGATGGTGCCAGAGGCCGTCAGACCGTCACCCGCGTCCTTGATCGAGACGGTGATCGATGCGGCACCGACGTAACGGGATGTGGGTGTAAACGTCAGTCCGTTGAGGGCCGCATTGAGGTTGGCCAGCGTGCCGCTCACTGTCATCGAGGCCGATTTGTTTGAGCCCGAAACGACCTTCAGCCCGCTCGTGGAGGCCAACTTGAGCGTGCCATGGGTAGCCGTCAGCGTGAGCTGCTCCGCGTTGCTGCCGGCTTCCACGTCCGTGACGTCAATCGCATCGTCTTTGGTCGAGAAGACCAGCGAGGAATTCTCGTTCACCGAAGCGGTACTAGGAACCGTGACTGTCGGCGGCTGGATGGGCGAATTGACCGTGATGCCGACGGAGGCCGGGCCCGTAAGATTATCGCCTGGATCCGAAAGCGAAATCTTCAGCGAGTCCGAGCCGACGTAGCTGGAATTGGGCGTGTAGGCGAGCCCGTTGAGGGCCGCGTTGAGGTTGGCCAGCGTGCCGCTCACCGTCACCGACGGGGAGCCGTTGCCGGAAACAGACGTCAGGCCGCTGGTCGATCCCAGGGTGAGGATGCCATCGGAAACGGACAGCGTGAGCGTGTCCGCGTTGCTGCCGGCCTGGCTGTCGGCCACGCTGATCGTGTCCCCTTGGGCCGTCGAGAAGACCAGCGTTGAGTTCTCGTTGACGGAGAGGGCGGTCGGCGCGGTGATGGTCGGTGGGCTCGGCGCGTTGACCGTCAATGCCACCGCGGCCGAGCCCGTGAGGTTATCGCCCGGATCGGTGAGCGAAATCGTCAGCGAATCGGGGCCGCTGTAACCCGAGTTGGGCGTGTAGACGAGCCCGTTGAGGGCCGCGTTGAGGTTGGCGAGCGTGCCGCTCAGCGTGACCGAAGAGGAACCGTTGCCGGACGACAGACGTCAGGCCGCTGGTCGATCCCAGCGTGAGGGTGCCATCGGTCGACGTTCAGCGTGAGCGTGTCGGCGTTGCTGCCGGCCTGGCGTCGGCAAGGGTGATCGCGTCCCCTTGGGCCGTCGAAAAGAGCAGTGTCGCGTTCTCGTTGACCGAAGTGGCCGACGGGCCGCTCACGCTCGGCGGCGGCGTCGATGAGTATCCCGCCAGGGCGGGAACCAGCAAATTGGCGATCGGGCGTGCCCAGGCCGGTCGCCAGATCGTAGCCCGCAGTCGCCGAATAGGTGCCGTTGCTGCCGGTGGTGATGTCGTGGAAGTCGGAGCTGGGCAGGCTGTAAAGCTCCGGCAGGGTTTGGGTCAGGCCGTTGAGGGACGATTCGTCCATCGAGGGCGCGTCCCTGGTTGGCGATGGCGATCAGTCCGGCCCACATCGGCGTCGCGAGGCTCGTCCCACCGACCTGGAAGTAACCGCCGTCGTAGCTGTCCAGCACGTATACGCCCGTGTCGGGGTCGGCGTCCATCGAGACGTCGGGAACGGTGCGCTGGGTGGAGCTGGTCCCGTTGACGTTGCCCACCTGGTAGCTGGGCTGCGATTCGTAGTCGCTGATGCCGCCGCCGTCGGCGCCGGACGAGTCGTCCCAAGGGGTCTCCGAGATGTAAGTGCCGCTGCTGTTGATGTCCAGCGAGGTGCCGCCGACCGCGACGACATTGGGCGAAAAGGCGGGATAGTTGGCGGGCGTGCCGTCGTCCCCCGTGGCGGCCAGGAAGGTAACACCCTGATGGCCGGAGGGCGTCAGGAAATACGAATCGTAACCCGTCTCCGAAGAAGATTCGCCTCCGCCCCAGCTCATCGAGACGACAGAGACGCCGGCGTAATCGGCGGCGGTGGCGACGGCCTTGAGCAGGTCGGAATAGGAGTTCGAGTTGGCCTCGAACAGGATGATGTTGGCATCCGGCGCGATGGAGTGGGCCCATTCCACGTCGAGCGATTCCTCGATGTCCCAGGCGCCGCGGCTGGCGTTGCCAGGGAGCGTCGTTCCGCCGGTCTCGTTGAGCACCTTCAGCGTGGGCCCGCCGCTGACGTTGAACTGCGGCAGACCGAACTCGCTGCTGAAGCTGTTGGCGTCGGAGATGATGTCGGGATCGTTGTAGGCGTCGACGATGGCGATCGTCTGACCGGCGCCGGTGCCCGCCGTGCCGCCAAAGGAAATCTGGCTGACGCCGTAGGCGGCCCGCATCTGGGCCGGATCGATCGGAGCGACCCCGCTGGTCGCGCTGGGAGTGAGCCCCGATGAGCCGCGGCTCGAAAGGATGAAAGTGGTACTGGCGGTGGCCGACAGGAGCAGTCGGTGCTCCAGGGTTTCGATCAGGCAGCTGCAGCGTGCCGGCTGCTGCGGCACCCCGGCATGCTGACGCTTCTGCGGCCGAGCCCGTTGCATTCGGCCCAAAATTCCCGACTGATTACCCAAGAACCTCGACAAAACCCGAGGGCGATTCGACCATGACATGAAGCTGACTCCCCGACCTAATGCACGACTGTGGCGACCGTCGCAGGAAAGCGCAGGTCCTCATCCGCGCACGGCTTGCACAGACTGTTACCGCAACGCAGAGCGAGGGCTCGGTACGGCAAAAACTCGGTGCGGCGAAAAAGCTGTGCGGGCAATCGCGCGACCCGCAAGACGTTTTCCTCCGTCAATCCTCGGACGCAGACTCCGACGGGCAATGCGAACGCGGCCCGGAGCTGCCAACCCACCTCATCCCTCCCTGATGAATCTTTCAATGCGGGAAGCCAAGCAGTGGATGGCAAACGCTAAGTTTCACTCACAGCCAATTGGAAATCAACCGCAAAAATGACGACCACTGCTAAGATGCCCATTTTGCCACGGCGGCCATGTTTTCGTGTCGTCAACTATTCTCATCGTGCAACTTGCCTCATAGACGCTGCGAAAGTCAAAATGATAAATCCTGACCAAATCACGTCTTTTGAAAGACGGCTTCGCCGGCCTTGGCATGTCTGACTCGCGGGTCGATCGAAATCTTCTCGTCGGCGTGCTCGCGCTGCAGATGGAATTCATCACGCGCGAGGCGTTCCTGGGAGCGGTGGCCGCCTGGGTGCTGGAAAAGGCCAAACCGCTCGGCGAATTCCTGGTCGAGCGGCACTCGCTGGCCGCCGGCGACTACGCACTTTTAAGTGCAATCGCCGAAGAGCACGTGACTCGACATGGGGACGCGCCCTCAAGGGCGTGACGGCCTCGCTCGGGCCGCTCGACTCGGTCCATCGCGATCTCGAGAAACTGCCCGATCCAGACGTCCAGGCCGGCATCGCACGCCTCATGGCAATGCAGCGGTTGGCCAGGGCCGAAGAGCCGACACTGTCGCCCCACGGCGAGGCGCAGGGAACGTCCGTCCGCGGAACCAACGAGCGGTTCGAGATCCTGCGACAGCACGCCTGGGGCGGCCTTGGGGAGGTGTACGTCGCCCACGACCGCGAGCTCAACCGTGAAGTGGCACTCAAGCGGCTGCAGGAGCGCACACGCCGGCAGTGCCGACAGTCGCATCCGGTTTCTGCTCGAGGCGGAAATAACCGGCGGCCTGGAACATCCCGGGATTGTCCCCGTCTACGGAATGGGCATGTCGGACGACGGGCGCCCCTATTACGCGATGCGGTTCATCCGCGGAAAGACGTTGCGAGCCGCCATCGACCGGTTTCACGCCAGCGACGCCGCTTCGCCAGGCAAATGGCGCACCGGGCTCAGGCATCTCTTGGGGCGCTTCATCGCGGTCTGCAACGCGGTCGAATACGCCCACAGCCGCGGCGTCATTCATCGCGATCTCAAGCCGGGAAACATCATGCTCGGCAAGTACGGCGAGACGCTGGTCGTCGACTGGGGGTTGGCCAAGGCGTCCGGTCTCGGCGGACCGGTTCCGCACGGCGAAGAGCGGACGCTGGTTCCTTCCTCGGAAACGGTTTCGTCGGAAACGCTGCCGGGCTCCGCGATCGGCACGCCCGGCTATATGAGCCCCGAGCAATCCGAAGGGCGGATCGACCAGATCGGACCGGCCAGCGACATTTACACGTTGGGCGTCACGCTCTATTTGCTTTTGACCGGCAAAGAGCCCTTCGAGTCGTCGAGCATCGCCGACCTGCTGGTGAAAGTCCGCTCGAGCGACTTCGTTCCGCCGCGGCAATGCAACGGCTCGGTCCCCGCTCCCCTGGAAGCCGTCTGTCTCAAGGCCATGAGCCTCTCGCCGCAGGACCGGTATCCCACCTGCGCGGCTCTGGCCAAGGACATCGAGCATTGGCTCGACGACGAGCCGGTCACGGCCTTCGCGGAACCCCTCTCCGCGCGGCTCTTTCGCTGGATCCGATCGCACCGCCTCATGACGGCCCGGGCGGGCGGGCTGGCGGCCGGATTGGTCGCGGGACTCATCGTCACGACCGTTCTTTTAAGCCGTGCCAATGTGCGGATTGCCGCCTCGGCTCTGGAAACCGAACGCCAGCGCGTGGACGCGACCCAGCAGCGCGATATCGCCAAACAACAGCGCATCGCGGCGGAGCACGAGCGGGCCGAAGCAACGCGCCAGCGCGACTCGGCGACCCGGCAGCTATACGTCTCGCAGATGAACCTGGCGCAGCGGGCCTGGCACGACAACAACGCCGGCCGCGTGCACGAGCTTCTCGAATCCCAAATTCCGAAGAACGCCAACGACGTCGATGGGCGCGGTTGGGAATGGCGTCATCTGTGGCGAGTCTCCCACAGCGAGCTGCGGGTCCTGAACGTCCGATCGCTTTGCCTGGCGTTCAGCCCAGATGGTCAACTCCTGGTTTCCGGAGGCCAGGACGGCAAGCTGCGGATGTGGAACGCGGCAGGCACGCGCGAAGTTCGGTCGATCCAGGCGCACGAGCCGCCGTATCAACATGCTGGCGTTTAGCCGTGACGGCAAGATTCTTGTCACCGGTTGCCGCGACGGGACCGCGAAGCTTTGGGACCCGTCGACGGGACGGGAATTGCGGACGATCACCGGATATCCGACGTGGGAGCACGGCCTGGCGATAAGCCCGGACGGCCGCCGTCTGGCCATTTGTTACACGGGCCTCTTTCTTTTGGAGACTGCCACGGGAGAGTTGAAGCACGTGCTGAAAGGGCACACGCATTACATCGAGGCGCTGGCCTTCACGCCGGATGGCCGCCGGCTGGCGTCGGGCGCCTGGGACGGCACCGCTCGATTGTGGGATTCGGACACGGGGCTGCGCCATTCGGAGATTCACCGTCAGCGGCAGTGGCAGCACCGCAGTGGCCATCAGCCCCGACGGACGAACGCTCTACTCGGGGAGCATGGAGGGCCAGCTCCAGTCCTGGGATCTCAAGACCGGAAAGGAATTGCGCCGACTCAAGCTGCACGCGAACAAGATCAACAGGCTGGTCTTCAGCCCGGACGGAATGCGGTTGGCATCGGCGAGCGATGACACGACCGTCAAAGTACTGCATTTGACTCCGGAGGGCGAAATCGAGACGTTTCGCGGTCACGAGTCGCCCGTCAGCAGCGTTGCGTTTTCCGCCGGGGGCGACGTCATTGCGACCGCGGGCTGGGATTCCACAATTCGACTCTGGGACGCCGCGAGCCGGCAGGAACCCATGTCGCTGAAGACTCCCACGGGGTCCCGCTTCAGCAGCGTCGCCTACAGTCCGGACGGCGCCTCTCTGGTCGCGGGAGGTAGCAACGCGACGGCGGCCTGGGACGCGTCCACCGGACGGATCCTGTGGACCGCGCCGGAAGGCCTCTCGTCCTATCCGGCGGGGACCGGCAAGGCGCTCGGCTTCGATCCGCAGGGTCGGATTCTTGCGTCGGCGTTGGAGAACGGCGGCATCCAACTGCGTGACGCGCGCGACGGAAAGACTCTGCGCAATTTGTCGACTCCTCGAGCCGGCCCCTGCGCGAGCGTCGATTTCAGCCCCAACGGACGGACACTGCTGGCGGGCCATGTCGCGGGCCGCATTGTGCTTTGGAATCCTTCCGACGGGCATCCGATCCGCGAATGGCGCGGCCACGCAAACTCCTTGACGTGCGCCATCTTCAGCCCCGATGGACGATACGTCGCCTCCGCCGGCGCAGAGTCCGCCGGCGGGAACGGCGCCGACGACCAGGTCCGCCTTTGGGACGTTTCAAGCGGCCGGGAAATCCGACGACTCGTGGGACACCGCGGAGTGATCTGTTCCTTGGCATTCAGCCCCGACAGCCGGCGGATCTTCACCGGCGGACGCGACCAGATGATCCGCGTGTGGGACATTGAAACGGGTACGATGCGACACGCGCAGCAGGGCCATTCCGGCGACGTCCAGTGTCTGTCGTTGAGTCCTGACGGCAAACGACTGGCCTCTTGCAGCGACGACCGCACCGTGACGATCTGGGACGTTGTGACGACGCAGGAATTGCAAACGCTCAGCCCGCAAGCGGGCGCGGTCTTGGGCGTCGCGTTTAGCCCTGACGGCACGCGATTGGCGGCCGCTTGTCCCGATCAGGCGGTCGTGATGGTTTGGGATGCGCGCCCCTTGACGGGCGAATTGCGTACCGAGCTCAACGCGGCGAGCCTGCTCGCAACGCTCTTCCCTCACGCCGCGACAAAACCGCAGCTTCTGCGGCGAATTCGCGAAGTGCCCCTCATCGAGGAAGCGGCCCGCCCACTCGCTCTCGAATGGGCCGATGCCGATTGGAAGTCGACACGTGCCCGAGCGGCCTCGGCCCAACTCTGGCACTGGCTGCAAAAGTGGTCGCCGCCGACGTCCAAATAAGCTTGGCTGACGACCGTGCGAGCCGCGTGGCAATCGCGTGCGCCGTTCGACAAGACGATCGTCCCGCGTTTGTCCGTTCGGCACACCACTTGCACGTTCTGCAGTTCGCACATCGGCCGAAGAGGGTGGTGTGCGATTCGACTGAAGCGCGCGCCGACTGAGGCCGCGCCGGCAATTCTGGAAAAGGAAAATCTCATGGCGAAGTACGGGGCGAAGGCGAAGAGCGAAGTGGGTCGCGCGATGCACCGGAAAAAGAAAGGCACTCTCAAAAGCGGAAAGGCAAAAAAGAAAGTCACGAGCCGCAAACAGGCGATCGCGATCGGCCTGTCGAAGGCACGTAAAAAGGGGGCAAAAGTCCCCAAGAAAAAAACCAAGAGTTGAACCTGCGTTCTTTCGCTCGTTCTGCTTTTTTTTCGCGGCGTCCGCTCGCCGCCGAGCTTTTTGGCACCGGATTTTTCCGAAAACTGGCCTTTCCTTCGGACGGGATTTTAGCGACACCACGCGACTGCAGGGAGGCGCTTCCTACAGGAAGTACGACAACCCATGGAAGGGTTACGCCGTTGGCTGCCGGGTTTTTTTTTGCAAATCGTCCAGGAGCGCCACGAAATCCCGCAGGGGGTGGCAGCGGCAATTCCCGATCGAGCCGCTGGAGGAGCGCGTCCTGTTGTCGGCGACGAGCGCGGCCGCCGCGGCTCAAAAGGTGCTCGGACAACTCGCTGATCCGTCGATCCGGCAGCTTGCCCAAGCCGATTATGCCGCCCATCAATCGATCACGCGAAGCGATCTTCTGTCGATCTTCGCGGAGGCTGAGCAAGATCACGTCGTCAGCGCAGCCGAACTCTCCAGCTTGGCCACGTTGATCTCGAATGCGGCGACAATCGGGATGCCCGCTTACGTGGCCAACCTGGCCAATAAAGTGGTCAACGGCAATCCGGCCAACGTGTATCTCAAGTCCGCGGCGAGCCCGACCGGCGACCTCTCTGCCGGCTCGCCGGCCTATCAGCTCAATGCGCTGGTCGGGGATTGGTTCGAGGGAACGGGTCCCATCGGCGTGACGAATTCGACGGTCAAATTGACCACGGTCAGCGGCATCCTGTTCGCGAAGGCGGGACCAAAGGACACCGACATCTACCAAGGTGTGATCGGCGACTGCACGCTCCTGGCCGGACTGGCCGAAGTGGCCGTGCGCGACCCTGCAACGATCCAGAACATGTTTATCGCGAACGGCGACGGGTCGTACACCGTTCGCCTGTACCGCAACGGGGTGGCCGACTACGTGACCGTCGACACGCAGCTTCCCAACGCGGGCCAACTCTACGACCGCGTGACCAATGGCGTTCTCTGGGCGGCGCTGGCGGAAAAGGCGATCGTGGAGGAGAACGCATCGGGCTGGCTCGCAACATTGGACCCGGGAAGCAACTCGTACCAGGCAATCAACGGTGGAAATGAAGAAACCGCCATGACTTATTTGTCGGTTTTCACAGGGTTGCCCGCCTCGGCTTTCGGCGTCAATCCGTCCAACATCGCCGCGGACTGGCAGGCGGACAAGCTCGTCCTCTTGTCGACAGGCGCTGTGCCGGCCGGAAGCGACCTTGTCGCCAATCACTGCTACGCGATGGTGGCCTACAATGCCACTTCGAGCACGCCGATTACGCTGTTCAACCCCTGGGGAGTGGCATCCGGCGAGCCGAGCGTCGCCATGTCGACGTTGACCGAGTCGTTTGAATTCGAAGCCGCCGTCGGCAGCGCGCTGAATCCGAACAGTCATGCGCTGCCGATTCCAGGCCTCTTGGCGATGGCCCCTCCCGGCGCGGCAACATCTGTTGCCGCCCCTGTCCCCCTCCAAGCCGAATCGATCGCAGACGCAAAGACGCCGAGCGTCGAACACGATTTGGCGACTCACTCGACACGCGCAGTCGACGAGTTCTTTGCGAGTTGGATTCATCCCCTTGGTGCCGGAGATTTGTAGGGTGGGACAGGGCGCGCTCCGCGTCCACCGGCCGACCCTTTCATATTGCTTGCTCAGCCGTGAACTCAACCGGGCACGGATCGTGAACGCAACTGTGGGCTGGCGCTCGCCGCGCGAGTCGGTCCCGCGCTAGAGCTTCCGGTCGCCTGCTGACGAGGTTTCCGTCTGTTTGGCAGCGTCTTTTTTGGCGATGTCGTAGCAGAGAAGAGCGTCCTGGTCTCGCAGAAACAGTTGCCTGTCGACGATCACCGGATGGGACCAACCTTCCCCATTTTTCGTAGCGGTCTCGAATTTCCCCTTGAGGACGTATTTTTTCGGGTTCGCTTCAATCAGGGCCATGACGCCGTTCTGATAGCGGAAATAGACGTTGCCGTCGGCTTCGATCACGGCCGCGGAACCTTGGCCGGGGCCGCGACCGCCTTGCCAGGCGAACTTGCCGGTCTTTAACTCCAGGCAGACCGGGAATCCCGAGTTGTGCCCCTTGCCGCAATAGACGTAATTGCCCACCAGCACCATCCCGCCGTGATGGTTCTGCAGTTTTCCGCCGTCGAGAAAGTAAATCTCCTTGACGCCGACTCCCTCTGGCGACTTTGACAATTGCAAGAGAGCCGCCCCGGCCCCGTACCCGTTGGACGCAAAGACATAGTCGCCCTTGACGAGGGGGGTGGGAATGTTCGCCGTCTGGTTGGCGACGCGGTTGTAATTCCAGAGAAACTTCCCGTCATCTGCCCGAACAGACACCACACCACGGCCGACGATTTGCACGTATTGTTTCACTCCGCCGCCATGGCTGATGACGATCGACGAATAGCCGGCCCCGTCCGTGCCGTTGGGGCCAAGATTCGTCGGCGCCTGGGCTTTCCAGATCGTCTTGCCGGTCTTCTTGTCGAGCGCGACGATCAGGGCGTCTTTCACGCCGGGAGTGCACAACAGCCGATCGCCGTCCACCAGCGGAGATTCGCTGAATCCCCAACCGGACATCATGCGGCCGCCGAAGTCGCTCACCAGGTTCTTGCTCCACAGGAGCCGTCCGGCCGAGACGTCAAGGCAGACCATCGCGCCCTCCTGCCCCAGAGCATAGACACGGTCGCCGTCGACCGTCGGCGTGCTGTTGGGGCCGCGATTGGGGTCGCTATTGCCGGTGCGTAACGCCCACAGTCGGCGTCCATTCGCAAAATTAAGAGCCAGCACGTGACAGCCGTCGCTCAGCCGCCCCATCGTAAAGATGCGGCCCGAATCGATTGCCACGCTGGAGTAGCCTCCGCCTAGTCCGGCTGCCTGCCATTTGAGCGGCGGACCAGCGGAGGGCCATGAGTCGAGCAACCCGCTTTCGCTGGAGACCGCGTCCCGATGCACACCCCGCCAAGAGGGCCACGATCCCGAATGCCCTACGGGGCCGGGAGGAAGGCCCGGGAGTTCGGCCGAGGGTGTAGAGTCTGGCTCCGACCGCCCGCAGCCCAAGGCGCACAAAAGGCAGACAACGGCCAGTCTGCGCATCGCTTACTCCTGCGCCGGCCGTGTTTTCGTGGCGCGACGCGATGGAAGTGAAGTTCCACCTCGCGGTCGACCACGCGGCGCAGCCCCTCGACGAGAATCGCCGGCTCGTGCTGCGTTTGGCCCCAGCGCTGAATCTCCGCCAACGCGGTACCCGGCAGGACGGTGAACGTCCCCTGGTGGATGATCTGGTTGCCCGCATCGAGCTCTGGAACGATGAAGTGCACGGTGGCACCGTAGGTCAACATGCGATGCTCGTACGCGTCTTTGTACGGCGTTGCGCCGGGAAATGACGGCAAGAGGCCGTGGTGCAGATTGAGAATGCGGCCGCCGGCGAACTGCCAGCAGACCGCCGCAGGGAGAATCCGCATGTAGCGAGCCAGGAGGATGTAATCGACCTCGTAGTGGTCGATGAGGGCGACCAGGCGGTCGTTATCCGGACGGGCGTCCGCGTCGCCGACCTGCTGCCAATCGACGCCGAACTGCTCCGCCAGGCCGCGGCAGGCGTCACGGTTTCCGATCATGACGGCCGGAGTGGCCGCAATGTGTCCGCTTTCGATCGCCTGCAAGACGGCCCGCGCAGGTTCGGGGCGGTAGGTCGTGCACAGCGCAAGCCGGGGTGGCCGGTCCACTGCGTCGCGCGACCAGGTCCGGATCGAAAGCCCCTTGATCCGGCCGATTTCGTCCATCCGCTTGCGAAGCTCGCCGATCGAGTGACGAGGGCCAGGCCACTCGACCCGCAACAGCATGGCAAAGAGCTGCTCCGAATCGTGGTCATACATCTGGATTTCGTGAATGTTGGCTCCGGAGCCGGTCACAAAGTGCACGATGGGATCGGCAAGCCCGCAGTTGTCGGGCCCGATCGCCGTGATCACCACCTGCATGATGTCCCCTTTCGCAACGCATCTTCCGGGAAGGCCTGTTGCTCGTCAAGGAGGCCGAGTGACAGGGTGATCGCAGCCGAATGCGGGAATGTTTTTTCGCCCGAATCATTCGACAGGGACAATTCCTTCCCCAAGCCGACGGTCGCGTACCCGTTATGAACGGGTGCGTCGGTCCGAGCGCAAGCGGTCGGCTTGGGTTGGAATCGCTCGATGGTGGCAACCTCGCTCGGCCCCTGCTCAAATAAGGTTCGCCACCGGTGAACTCTATGCCGCAATCCATCGAACCGCCCCATCGTCCGATTGTCCCCCAACTGCTCGAACGGTTTCGGGCCATCGTCGGCGACGAGGGCCTGCTATGCGATGCCAACGATTTGTTGGTCTATGAATGCGACGGGTACGTCGTCGAGAAGAACGCCCCGGACGTCGTCTTGCTGCCGACATCGCGTGAACAGGTCGTGGCGATCGTCAAAACGTGCAATGAGTTCGACATCCCGTTCGTTCCGCGGGGAGCGGGAACGAGCCTCTCCGGCGGGTGCCTTCCCGTGGGCGGCGGCGTGATGATCGCGCTGACTCGGATGAAGCAGATTCTCGAAGTCAACCTGCGCGACCGCTATGCCGTCGTCGAGCCGGGGCTTGTCAACGTCCACCTGACGCAGCGTCTCAAGGGGACTGGCTATCACTACGCGCCGGACCCCTCGAGCCAGGGCGCCTGCACGATCGGCGGAAACGTGGCGACCAATTCAGGTGGGCCGCATACCCTCAAATACGGCGTGACGGTCAACCATGTCCTGGGCGTCGAAGTCGTGCTGCCGGACGGATCCGTTGTCGAGCTCGGAGGAGCGACCGGCGGGACTTCGGGTTACGATCTAACGGGTCTTTTCGTCGGCAGCGAAGGGACCTTCGGCATTTGCACGCGGGTCGTCGTGCGTCTCACGCGCAATCCCGCCGCGTATCGCACTCTCTTGGGCATCTTCGAGACGGTTGAAGCGGCGACGCATGCGATCAGCAACATCATCGGCGCGGGGATCATCCCGGCGGCGCTGGAGATGATGGACCAGGGGATCGTGGAGGCGGTCGAAGCGGCGTTTCATTTTGGCTTTCCTCTCGATGCCGGCGCGGTGCTGTTGATCGAAGTCGACGGCCTGGAAGTCGCCGTCGACGAGGAGGCGGAGAAGATCGTGCACCTCTGCCAGTCTTCCGGCGCGCGGGAAGTCAGGCGGGCGACCTCCGAGAAGGAGCGGATGCTCCTCTGGAAATGCCGCAAACAGGCCTTTGGAGCGATCGGCCGCTTAAGCCCGAGCTATTGCACGCAGGACGGCGTTGTTCCGCGGACGCGCTTGCCGGAGATCCTGGCGCACATCACCGAGTGCGGCGCCCGACACGGCATCCGCATTGTCAACGTGTTTCACGCGGGCGACGGCAACATCCATCCCATCCTGCTTTTCGATGAGCGCGACGCCGACCAGGTCGCCCGCGTGCTGGCGGCCAGCGATGAGATCCTCACGAAGTGCATCGAGCTGGGCGGAAGTGTCACGGGCGAGCACGGCATCGGTGTGGAGAAAATCAGCTTCATGGACAAGCTCTTCACCCCGGACGATCTCGCGGTGATGGAGGCGGTTCGCAGCGTCTTCAATCCGACCGGTCGCTTGAGCCCGCACAAAATGCTCCCCACGGCCGGCGGCTGCGGCACAGAAACGATCGAACGCAGCCACCCGGCCCGCCGGGCCGCCTTGTGACATCACACCAGTTCCGGCAGCGGCTTGGCGTGATCTTCGACGAGGTATTGCGGGCGGCCATTGAGATCTTGCATCGTCGCGTGTGCCGGATCGATTCCCAGGTTGCGATAAAGCGTCGCGTAGACTTCGCCGAACGTCACCGGCCGTGAGACCGCTTCGCCCGCGATCCGGTCTGTTGCGCCGATGACCTGGCCCGTCTTCATGCCGCCGCCGGCCAGCAGGGCGAAATTCGCGTTTGGCCAATGGTCGCGCCCGACGTTGGCGTTGATCTTGGGCGTGCGGCCGAACTCGCCCCACACAACGATCGTGCAATCTTGATCGAGCCCGCGCTGATGCAGATCATCGAGAAGCGCGCTCATGCATCGGTCGAAGACGGGAAAATCTTCCGCCTCGCGCGAGAAGATCGTGCCATAGGGGATCCCATGCCAGTCCCACTTGCTGTAGTTGAGCGTCACCACGCGGGCGCCGGCTTCGATCAATCGCCGGGCCAAGAGCAGGCTTTGCGGGACGCGCGGCGCGCCGTTGTCGTCGATGAAGACCTTGGGATTGCCCGTGCCGTAGCGCGCCACGACGCGGGGATCTTCCTTGGACAAATCGAGCGCCTCCGCGAGGCGGGAAGACGTTAAGAGGCCCATCGCCTGGTCGGTGAAGCGGTCCATCCCCTCCATCATCCGCGTGAGGTCGGCCTCGCGGCGAAATTGATCGAAGCGGCGCATCAGCGATCGCCGGTCGGACAGCCGGTCGAGGCTCACGCCGCGAAGGACCATGTCGTCGCGCGTCGGCCCCATCGGCCGGAACGGGGACTGGGCCGCCCCCAGAAATCCCGGGCCCGGCTCGTTGTACGGGGGATGCGTGCACGGATAGCAGAGGCTGACGAACGGGGGCGTCGCAATGTTGGCCGGTCCCTGCAGCTTGGCGACGGCCGAGCCAAACTGCGGCCAACCCCCGGACGGCGTCGGCTTTTTGGGATGATGTCCGTTGAAGACCTGGATGGCGTCATGGTCAGCTTGGCTCCCGACGAGAGAGCGGATGACGGTCAGCTTGTCGGCCATCCGTGCCAACCGCGGAAATGCTTCGCAGATCTCCAAGCCGGGAACGTTCGTGGCAATCGGCCGCCAAGGACCGGCGACCTCTTTCGGCGCGAGCGGCTTCAGGTCGAACATGTCCTGGTGCGGCGGGCCGCCCACCAGATAAATCATGATGACCGACTTGGTCGATCGGCCGGCACAGCGGGCCGCATCGGCTCTCAGAAGCTGCGGCAAGGTGAGGCCGCCGAGGCCCAGTGTCCCGATCTTCAGGAAACTTCGCCGCGTCAATCGGTCACAAAACGCGGACCGCGAGGATGGGTTCCCTTGGAATGTCAGCATCAACGAGCCTTCCCCGGACTTTCAGGGACTCAAGCGTGCCGATCGCATCAGTGCATGAGCATATCATAATCGATATTACACACGACTCCAACCACTCCGGCCCTCTCTAGATGTCTGGATTTGAATAGTGTTTCGGGGTGAACGAGGGACGGTCGTCCACGGGCCTGATCTGCGGATTTTGTCGGGCGTTCCGACGAATTGGCTGTAATGGGACGACGCAAGGCTTTTTGTTGGACCTCCAAGTTGTCAAGGCGAAGAACGTGTGCCAGCGTTCTCTCGGCGCGAAGCCGTCGCGTTTTGGCAACATCGGCGATTTCGTGAGCTACGGTTCACTGGACAGTCGAGCGAGGATCACAATGTCGATCACTGGCCTTGAATTGCCGACGGCGTCTGAAATCGCTTCCGAACCGCACGGAATGGTCGTCTCAAAGTCTTCGGACCAAGACGAGGCGGTGCGGTCGTCGAAGATCATGATCATTGACGACGAGCCGATTAACGTCAAAGTCGCACGGAAGTACCTGAAGCTGGAAGGCTACGAGAATTTCGTGTCGATCACGGACTCACGGGAGGCGATTGCGCTCGTCGAGAAGGAACGGCCCGACGTGATTCTCCTCGACATTATGATGCCGCACGTCAGCGGCCTGGACATTCTGGCGGCCCTCCGGGCCGACAAGCGGTGGTTGCACCTTCCCGTCGTGATCTTGACGGCGGCCAACGACCAGGCCACGAAGCGCCGCGCGTTGGAGTTGGGAGCCAGCGACTTTCTGGCCAAGCCGGTCGATCCCACCGAGCTCATCCCCCGCCTGCACAACGTCTTGATGGTCAAACGCCATCACGACCACATGGAACAATACTCGCATGAGCTCGAAGCGGAGGTCCTGCGGCGGACGGCGGAATTGGCCCGATCGCGGCAGGAGGTGATCCATTGCCTGGCGAGGGCCGCCGAGTTCCGGGACGACGACACGGGCCGACACGTCTTTCGCGTTGGCCGCTATGCGCGGCTGATTGCCGCCGAGATGGGATGGAAGGGCGAGCGCCTCAACATGCTGGAGCAGGCCGCCCAGTTGCACGACATCGGGAAGATCGGCATTCCGGACTCCATCCTGCTCAAGCCGGGGAAGCTCGGGCCGGAAGAGCTCGAAATCATGCACAAGCACTCCGGATTCGGGAAGCGGATCATGGAGACGTTGCCCGAGCACGAATCGAACGTTCTGCGGAGCCACACCGAGTTGGGGTCGCGACTGTTGCTGGAGACGGACTCCCCGATCCTGGCGCTGGCGGCCACCATCTCGCTGAGCCACCACGAGAAATGGGACGGGTCGGGATACCCGTTGGGCATGGCGGGCGAGGACATTCCCATCGAGGGGCGTATCACGGCGGTGGCGGACGTATTCGACGCGCTCAGCAGCAAGCGGCCGTATAAGCCCCCGTTTCCTTTGCACAAATGCTTCCAAATCCTGGAAGACGGCCGCGCCAAGCATTTCGACGCGCAGGTGTTGGACGCCTTTTTCCGCTGCCGGCCGGAGATCGTGCGCACTCAGCTTCAATATGCTGATGTGCATTGAGGCTCGTCACGGCCCCGTCGATCCGTGAGCCAGGAACTCTTCCGGACTGGCCGAAAGGCCGAGGCACGCTAGGATCGCGGCTGAGTTGGTTCTGGCTCACTTTGAGGTCGCCCCGCCGCAATGCGTGCCGTTCGAACGCGTCACGGTAAAGGTCCCGGGCCTCGGCCAGGTTCCCCGCAAGCAACTCAGCTTCGGCCAGGCTCACCTGGTCCCAGTAATCGAAGACCAGACCGGGTTTCGCATGCACCGCTTTGGCGCGGCCGCGCAAAAGCTCGCCGACTTTTGCGGCGATCTCCCTCGATTCGCTGGGACGGCCGAGCCAAAGCGCGGTCGTCGCGGCGTTGATTCCGGGATACGCATTGCTGCATTTCGAGCGTTCCCAGCCGCGCCGGTAAGCACGGTACGACTTCGCCAACCAGTCCGTCTTCGTCCCTTCGTGCTGCCAGCAGCGCTTGTAAATCCCGCCCAAGATTCCGGCCGTCTCATCGTCATCGGTCAACTTCTCGTACAGAGGCTCCAGATACTTCAAGGCCTCTTTCAAATCACCGGTGCGACTGTGGAACAGGCCCATCAACTGCTGCAGCCGCACGTCCGACGGAAACAGGGCATGGGCCCGCTCCAGCACCGTCCTCGCCGCGGCACACTCATCGCGGTCCAACAGCATGTCGGCCAGGACTGCCGGGAGTGCCGGACTCGACAGCAATACGCTGGTCCGCTTGTCCTCCATCTGACGGGCGCCGTCGAGTGGGTCAAACTTTGGATCGTCAAATAACTCCATCACGGCATGAAGCTCCGGATACGCGTCCTGCCAGATCGGACCGCCGTCGTCGGTGATCGCCGAAAGCTGACGCCCGTCGCGAAAATGGCAGAAAAACCATTTCAGCATCCGCTCGACAAATTCCAGCGCCAGTCGTGCATCGTCAGCCGTGACGCGGCCCTGAAGATGCCGAACGGTATTGCCGAGGCGCCTCGAGGGCATGCGCCCAGTACCGCGTGGTGGCTGGAATCAGGTTGAACTGTTGGAGCAAGACCAGGTTTGAGAGCACGATCGGGTTGGCCGGAAGCCCTGCCGCCTGCAAGGCGTCGGCGGCCAGAGCTTCCAGGATTCGAGCACTGTAGAAAATGCTGGCCTCTGGAGCATCGACGCTTCGCACCGAGTCCAGGTGTCGCAGATCGTTTCCCAAATCGAACGGCCCGGACGAGTATTCCAAGACGGCAGAGTTCAGACGCCGGATCGCTGCTGACTCGGCTGGATGGGAAGTCATGGCGTCGCATCCGTCCATGAAGGAGCTCGCTGGGCTAGAGGAATGACCAGCATCCATGTAAACGTCTCAAAAATCAAGCGGCCCCCGACGCCGTCAAATTCTTCCTATCTTGTCGGAAAAGAACGCACGATCGCGGCTATCGGGAATTTCGGAACAACGTGCCGATTCCATCTGATTGCGAAAACGTGCATTCCCGATAAGCCAGGAAGAACCGCCAATTCATCCCTAGCGATCCTGCGCAACGCGTCAGCGCCGCAGTCGGCCCGCGTTACGCAAAAAGGGACGGAAGATGAAGCCGTCGACGGGACTATTCTTGCTCGGAGCGATGTTCTTCGCTGGATGCACACACACCCAATTGCGCAAGAACACCGTGAATCAATCGTGGACGGTCGGCGCGATCCAGCAGCAGCAAGTGCTCGATAACCTGGCGATGTTCGTCTGCGACCACAACTCGTTTCCGTCATTCTGCTATCCGAACCAGGGCGGCTCGACCGTGACGGACGCGGGCAACGCCGGAATAACGTCCGGATGGAGTCAAGTTGTACAAGGACCACGAGCGGGCCAGTTCCTTTTCAGTGCGCTGGGCCTCTCCCTCACCACAACGCGCACCGCGCAAGAGGCCTTCACGCTTCAGCCGATCAATGACCCGCGGAGACTCGAGCTGATGCGTTGCGCGTACCAGCGGGCCGTCGCCGGTTGCGGTTGCGGACCGGAATCGCAGAGCTGCCCGGACTGCCAGGCGATTTTCAACAAGTTTTACACGGGCGATCCCAACGGAAACATCGCCGACCACTCGAATGGCATTGTGACCTCGGAATGCCTGAAGTCGTCTTGCTGGTTCCACGCCGGCTGCAAAAAGTGCGTGCCGAAGCACTGCGAGTGCGTCGGCCACTATTGCGATGTCTACGTGTGGGTGCTGCCCGACGGGCGCGACGAGTTGACGAAGCTGACTTTGGCGATCCTCGACTACGCGGTGAACAATGCGCCGGTCGGCCTGACGAAGCAAGTTGTCTATTACATCGACGAATACGGCACCCCGACGCAGCAGAAGCTCGCCGTGGGGCAAGTCACCGCCGTTGTGGGGATCGACGAGCAAAACGCCAGCCTGCTCGACATGACGAGCCCGCAGGAGGTGCTAATCGAGCAGAACATCAAGACCCGCCTCAAGCAGGTGAATGAAGAGATGGACGAACTTCAGGAGAAGCTCAAAAAATCAAACGCCGAAGAGGCGAAGACTGGCGGTGAAAAGGGCCGCAGCGGTCCGAAAAACGATCCCGATTTCGAGCGGTACAAGCAATTGCTCGCGGACAAGGAGATTCTCGAAAACAAACTCGCCTACCTGCGCGAACAGCTTCGCACGCCCGGCTTGAGACAGCGGTTCTATCCCGTCGGCCCGTCCCCATCGCAGGGGGCTCCCGTGCTGCAATTCAACTTGCTGCAAAGCACGTTGACAAGACCGCTCTTCTCAGACTGATTCGAGGAGTCCGAGAAGCGGGGGAAATCGTGGATTCGTGCCGCGCATCTCCGTGAGCGGCGTTCCGGAACCGAACGGAAAACGAGAGCGATTCAAGCCACAGCGTAGCGGTCCCGCGGCGGAAATCGTCGGGAAAAGAGTCACTTTCAACGCGACAAGGAAGTGCTACCAGCACTAATCCTGCAGAAACGTGCGGCCTGGCCGCGGAGTGAAGCTGCCCCGTGTCGGCGGAGCGCCCTGTTCGGGACGCGGCGCGGTCCTCGTGCAGTCACACGGCGGCTGCGGGGGCTTTGCTTCGAGGCACTTCTTGTTGCAAGCGCAGAACTTCTTGAGCTGCAACAGACGGTGCCGATCCGAAATCGACAGGCTGAAATCCGCCGCATCGTTCGCATAGTCGGCCGCCTGGTCGTAAAGCTGCGCGGCAGCTTCTCGTTTTATGGCGGCTTCGCTTTGCTTTTTGGGATCGTTGGTGGAATCCTTGGCGAGCTGAGCTGCCTGGTCGACCAGGATTTTCGCATGGTCGGCCAGGATGTTGGCGAGAATTTCCAAGCTCGGCGAATGCCGATAGCTTTCAAGGCTGCACGCAAAATCCGCCGAGTAGGCGGCCTCATTCAGCAGGGACTCTTTGTCTTGAGACGTGGCCAGTGCCAGCGTCGGGACGGCCGAGAGACTTTGGGACGATGAGGTGCCCGCAAGAGGCGGGTTCGAGGGACCGTTCTGGACGACCCCTTTGCACTCCCGTTCACGGGCCAGAAGGCGGATCGACTCCCCCCTCTGGCGGTAACCCTCGGGCGACAATGGATCTAAGCGAATGGCCTGGCTGAACGACTGGATCGCCGCCAAAAGGCTCTTTTGCTTGGCGCAGGGATCAAACGGCTTGGGCGGCTGGGCAGCCGAGACCTGGCCGCCGGGCCGTTCGACGGACAGGTGGGCGTCCGGATCCAATGGCTCTGGCGGAGGCGCGAGCTGTTGCGTTTGGCCTTCGGCCAGAGAGAGTTCGCCCAAACGATAATAGGGCTGCGACCAGTGGGGATTGACGCCTGTTGCCTTTTCGAACCACTTCCTGGCCTGGGCCAGGTCCGGCGCGCCTTTGTCCTTGTCGTGTTTTTGGACCTCCGCTCTGCCCCAGTCGACATACAATTGGGCCGGCACGGGGTTTCCCGAGCCGCTGCCTTGAGATCGGAACAACGTCTCAGCACACGTGAAGCAATCGTCCGTGACGTTCTTCGAGTCGTCGCGCTTCGCCAGCAATCGTCCGAGACGCAGGAAGGCGTCGGCGGGAACGATTGCACCCGACCGTCCGGGAAATGCGTTGGTTCCATTGGGCCCGCTTGCAGAGGCCGCCAAGGCTGAGCAGATCTGGCACACCTTCGCCAGCGCGAGGGATTGAGCGTTCGCCCCCGACCCCGCTTGCGGCTCGCAGGTGAATCGGATCGCTGCGCAGTAGTCCGCGATCGCAATCTCATGTTCTCCTTGATTCTGATTTTCCCAGTAAATCCCCCGGAGCCAGTAGAGCGCGGCGATTTCCGGACTCAAAGGGTTTTCCTGAATTTTTTTCGTATAAAATGTCGCCGGCCCGTCTGCCGCCGGCGACCCGTCATCGGTCATTCGCAGCATCTCTTGCTTGCGGACCCAGCCGACAACGGGAGGAGCACTGTAGCCCCCGTCGTCGCGGATCAAGATCCACTGCCCGTCGATCTTCACAACCCTCGCCGGCCAGGCGATCTGGAAGACCGAGCCGGCGTCTTGGCCGTCTAAGACTCTCTGCTCGCCGGCCGTCAGGCGAACCAGGCTCGACTTCGGCAGCACGGTGGCTCGCGCCAGGGGTCAGCCGCGCAAGCCGCCGTGGTTGACAGGCAACACAGGCAAGTGACCGCCAAGCTCAAAACGACGCGGCCCATAAACGCTCCGGAATTCTGGCTTTGAAGTTAATTTTCCGATAGGAGTTCACGCTAGTCGCCGCCGGACGACGGTCGCTCATCGCGTCTTCTGACCTTGCGCGTCTTGGCGACACTCATAGACGTCGCTGACCGAATGGAATTCTTGCGCGACGTCCGGGGCCACTTTGCGAGCTTCGATCGCCCAGTGAATGGCCATGTCATAGTCCCCCTTGGTTTCATAGACGTGGACCAGCGAATCGAGGCAGTTCCATTCCTTCCACTCTGTCGCCGCGCACGCCGTGCTGGCGTCGGCAACGGCGCCCTGGATCACGCTGGCATCATTCGATTTCGTTTGCTTCCATTTGATGGCGTTGGCCTTGGCGTCCGTCGCCTTTTTTATCGAACCCTGGATCTGTTTTTGGACAGCCCTATCCGCAGCCGCCTTGTCGGGCTGGAGGGCCAGGTTGGCGTAGTAGTCCGCCCGCACCCCATAGTTGTCCGGCCACATTGGGAGGATCTTCACGGCGTCCTCCAGATCGCGTTCCGCCGTGGCCGAAGGTCCAGTGCAGAAGGCGCGGATCTGGAGACCGACCGCGTGCTGTCGCAAGCTTAGGGACGGCATGGCAAGCACTTCGTCGAGACGCTTCACGACGGGCTTAAAGTCCGTCTCCTGGCCTGTGTCCCGTTGCTCTTTCCGTTGCAAGTAGGCAATCTGGCAAAGCTGCAAGACAGCGTCCACGGAATTGGGATCGAGTTGCTGCGCTTTGTCGAAGTCGTTCGGCGCCACTCTGCAGCAAGGCCCAACGATCCGTCGGGCTCGTCGACCCGAGGTTTTTGTAATACATGTCCAGATAGGCCATGCCGCGCTTCGCGTAGGCGTAGGCCAGCTTCGGCGCTTTCGCAATCACCTGGCTGCAGGTCGCGATCTGCTGGCTGGGCGTCTTTGTCTTGTAGTCGGCCGTGTCGAGCAACTTGAGCGCTTGCTGCTCCTCTTGATCGGGCTTGGGGGGCTGGTTCACGTCCCGTTCCATCTGGTCTTGATCGACTTTTGAAGCCCCCGGAACGAGTTTGGCAAGCTGAGGGTCGTGTTGTAACAGCTCCCAGAGGCAGTCGATGCGTACGCCATACGTTTGAGTTGTCGACATGTCGCCGCTGTGGAAGGTCTGATGGGAATTATTGATTGCGACGACGTGGCCGTTTTCCAGGAATACGGGGGCGCCGCTGAAGCCGCCCCAGGTGCTCATCGTGTATTCCACCATCTGATTGTTCTTGTTGTCGGGGGAGACGTCCCTTTTGAATGTGCTGAGATGGTCGATGGATCCGTCGTGATAGGTCGCCGCGACGACCTTGCCTTTTTCGGGGAAACGGGTCTCCGTTCCCGGATATCCAGCCATCCCCACAGGAAGCGACCACAGGTCCTTAATCTCGTCGGGCGTCGCGAACGCGACTTCCGCGGGCAGAGGTGGCCCCGGCTTCAGCCGCAACACGGCGACGTCGGGACTGAAGACGACGACTTTTCCGGCTCCCGGATCATTCGGCGAGGACAGGGTGAGCACTCCCTTCGGGTCGATTCGGACGAGTGCGGGGTGGTAATAGGCCGTGTCCACTTCGTATTGATCGGTTGTTCCGTTCCGGACAGCGTACAAAACCGCCATTTGAGCCTGCAGGTCGGCAACATGCCGCATTGGTCGCCACCAGGCGGTTGGCCCGCGAAATGACAAATCCGGTGGCAAAGCCGACGTCGGGGTGGCCGATAAGCATCAAGGCGTCCCGGATCGTCCGGGCCGTCTTGCTGAGCTGCTGGCTGGCTTCCGACGAAGTCTTCTGCCAGAGCGGCAAACGCTTGTGCTGACGATTGAAGTTGAGACCCTTCAGCATGTCGACGGCGTCACGTTGTGCGAACGCCGTGGAAGTGACTGCGGCAGCAATTGCTCCTGCAAGCACGATCCTCCGGAAAATAATCATCTGTCTCTTTCCGATTTAGAGGTCTGGTGATCCATCAAAGAAATGGCCGGCGCCAAACGTGCACCGGTGTGTCGGCCGACGCCGCAACCTTCTTCGATTTCCACGCAATGTCATTCGAGTGCGATCGCCCAGGACAAACGAAGTTCATAGTCAACCGGACTCATCGTCCGATTCGTCAACAGGCCGTGGATCGTGCCGGCATGCGCCAACGAGACTTCGGACGAGAGCCAAGATCGGGGGCATCCGCCGGCCTCGCGCAGCGGCCCGGAGCCCGAAGCAATCGACATTCCGATCTTCTCACCCTTCTTCGTCACCAGCGTCACGACGTATTCTCCGGCTGGCAAACCGACAAACTCAAACGGTTCCGCCGACGGAGTATGTGACGGCCCACAGGCGGCCAATGAACCGGCGGTGCGGCGTCGTTCCTCCGCCCGATAGGCCCCTCCGCGCCGTTGATTGACATCGACCAGCCATTGCTGGCGCAGCTTTTTATGAAGTTGATCCATGCCGAGACGGAGCCGCCGACCGCGCAGCACGACCAGATGAACGTCGTCGATGCTGGCCGTTGAAGTGACGGTCGCTTTGACCGTCTGCGGGGTCGACGCGGAAAGGACGACGTACTGGATATTGCGTGCGTCTTCGAAGCTTTTTCCGGGTCGCGATTGCTCGGCGGGCGGCCCGAAGACCGTCAGTTGAACAGGTTTGTCGTCATCGGCGAATGCGGCCAGCATGTACGTTCCCGCTGACGGAATGGCAATTTGACTCCGCCATTCCGGCGGCGTCGATTCGCCGACCTTATCGATTCGCAGGCCGGTCGACTCGGGAAGAGTCTCCGCTTTTGCCTCGAACTCAATCGTGGGAGCCAGAATCCGCTTAAACCGGTTCGGGAGTTCCTCGACGCGTTCCTGGACCCAAAGCGAGCGCGCGACCGACTCGCCGCGCTTGTAATATCGAGCCAGACCCTCGGCCCATTGCCGTCGGCGTTCCGGCATGAGCTGATTTTCCTTACCGGCAAGCAATTCGCTCAGCAAGTCGCTTCGCTCCGCATAGAATCGGACGGTCGGGTTGAATCGATCGCCCTCGTTCGGGTCGCGGCCGCTCGCGCAGTGAATCGCGACAACTTCTCCGCGTTGGTTCAGGATTGGACTGCCGCTGGCTCCCCCCGCCGTCGGACAGGAATGTGCGATGAGCAATCGTTGCTCGATGGGCACGTCTTTCGCGATGAAGAAATCGGTCACCGTCTTGATCTCACCGTTGAAATGCGGCACCGGCACCGGCGATTCGGGCACGACGCCCCCCTGACTCTGTCCCTCCGTGGGATAACCGACGCAGCCGACCGGTTCGCCGGGTTGCAATTCGTAAAGTGTCTTGACGTTTGCCAGCCGCAGCGCCGGCGCCAAACCTGTCGGTTTGGCGACCTGGAGAAGAGCCACGTCGCAGCCGGCGGCTGAAAAGTCGATCTCCTTGTTCGTACCGGAATCGGTCGGACGGACGGGATCGTATTCGTGCCAGAGTTTTTTAAAGGCTTCGTAGCCGGGGTGCTTCCGGACCGACTCGACCACAAACGTCTTTGAGTTTGGTCCGGGAGAACGAACGATCATCGATGCGCCCGGCTCCGACTGCAACTCTTCGAACAGCGCCGCCACGTGCGAGTTCGTCGCCAACAATCCTTTTTCCCTGTCGATGACCCAGGATGTCGCGACGGGTGTCTCGGCCGTTCCCTTCCGAGTCAGCACCAGGTAAACCGACGGCATCGCATTGCGGACGGCCTCGCCCATTTGTCTCTGGAGCGTGTTGTGCCGCCAAATCCAAGTTCCGAAGATGCCAGCGGTCAGCACCAAGCCGGCAATCGAGAGCCATGCCACGAGGCGGGTCTGTCGAGCCCCCTTCTTGCTCCCGTCCAGGATTGTGGCAAGCTCCTCCTGCGGATCCTTGCCCGTTGTGGAGGGGAGTTCTTCGGTCAGTGACGGCAGGACGATCAAAACCGGCCCGTCGGCGCCGAGTTGGACCTCGCATTCGTTCGGCAGCGTCCTCGGAACCGAGACTCGTTTTCCGTCCAGCTTGACCACGTCGTCCGGGTTCACCTCCAAGCGGTAACGTCCGAGTTCTCGCACGAAGGTGCAATGCTCCCGGCCCACCCCAGTCTCTCCCCGCGGAAAGACGATCTGGCAGCGCGCCGGGTCGCGGCCGACGACGATTCGTTGCACGTCGTCGGAGAACTCCTGGGATTGTCCGGCTCGGATTCCGCCTTGAAAACGGATTCGCAACGGCATTGTACCCTCCCGCAAGGTTGTCGTTTCGACAACAATTGGGTGAAATCAAGCGCCAGCATACTCAATCGTGCGATAACAAGTTGGGCGAATTCGCTGGGAATGCGGAAGCGCGCACGATCACTTGGCTGATAATTGCCAAATTACCGCAACGATTGGGCCGTCGCAATTCTTTCTTTCGGAGCGGGAAGGCCGGTCGTGACGACATGATTTACACCGTCTCGATCTGCGAACCGTTCAAGGCGGCACTCGATAGGAGTCGCCCGGCGGAGGTTGCGGACGCCGAGTGCAAGTCGCCCGAGGACTTTTACGCGCGCGGCCTGGCGCGGACGGCGGTCGGCCGGTTCGACGACGCGCACGCCGATTTCGAAACGGGTTCTAGACAAACGGTTTCGCGAAGCGGCGGCCCGCTCGAGGACGCCTGTCGCCTCGAGCTGGCCTATCTGGATGTCCGGAATCCCGGCGCGGTCATCAACGTCGCGGCAACCGCACAGCAGATCGCGGAGAAGTCGGCACGGCCTTCCAAGCTGGCGGCCCGAGCTTTTCACATCGCAGGGCTGGGAGAATATAAGGCGAGCAACACGGAGGCCTCCGTCAATCACCTCCTGGAGGCGGCCAAGATTTACCAGGAAATCGAATGCGAAATCGGCCGTGTGCAAGTTCTCGACACGTTGGGCATGGTTCAGGCGGCGCGAGGACGGCTGGACGACGCGGTCCACCACTACGCCCTTTCGTTGGCCGCCAAGTCGACGCTGGGAGACCAGCAGGGGATCGCAATTTCGCTGGGCAACATGGGGCGCGTGCAGCTCCAGGCCGGGCGATTCGAGCGTGCCATCGAGTGCTTCCGCGCCGACCTCCAAATCGCCGAGGCGATTCAAGACCAGCGCGGAATCGCGCGGGTCTTCAATGACATCGGACGCGCCTACCTGGGACTTGGCGAATTCGCGGCGGCTCGGGACGCTTTGGAACGCAGCTCGAAGATCGCACAGGAGCACGACTATCGCGATATCGAGTTCTTTGCAAGGAAAGACTTGGTGCATGTCGATGTCGCCGAAGGGCGATTGGACGATGCCGAGCAAATGCTGAACCAGGCCCGCGAGGCATTGCCGCCGGAGGCCGAAGCCTATTTCCACGCGCAGTTGACCCTGGCGGAGGGAGTCTGGCTGGCGGCGACGGGTCGTTCCCTAGCGGTAGCCCGGTTGCGTGCGGCGACCGAGAATTTCGAGCGGCTGTCCCTTCCCGACTATGAAATTGCCGCTCGGATCGAGTTGGCGAAGGCCCTCCTGGCGGCCAATGAAACGCGCGAGGCCGAGCAGTGTCTCTTGCGCGGCATTGAGTCGGCCCGAACCCAAGGTCTCCTTCGATTCCTGCCGCTTCTCAACGAAATCATGACGCAACTCGACATCGTCGAGGGCGCCGTGGAGGAGAAGCAAAGGTCGTTGGGGCATGACGCGGCGCTGGGCGAGCGGGGCTATGTGATTCGCGGCCATCTCGGCTCCGGCGCGTTTGGCGACGTGTTTCGCGTCTACGACGCGCAACGCGGCAAGAAGCGGCGCTCAAGGTGTTGCGGCTGGCGGCCGTTTACGACCCGCAACAGCGCCAGCGCCTCGTCGATTCAGCACGGTCCGAGCTTCAGGCCACTGCACACATTCGCCACCCGGGCATCGTTCGCGTTTTAGCCATCGGAACTCTTGCCGATGGGCGCGAATATGTGCTGCAGGAATTTATCGCCGGCCAATCGCTGCGCCAGGTGATCAAAAAATTGGACGAGGAAAAGCAGACGAGCGAAATTCGCGATGTCCTGTCTTGTCTTGCGGAGATCGCGTTTGCGTTGGCCGCCTTGCACGGGGCCGGTGTGATCCATCGGGATTTGAAGCCGGACAACATTGTCCTCCGCGACAACCAGCGCCCCGTTCTCTTGGACTTTGGAATCGCCTATTTTTCCAACCGCACGAAACAGGCCGATGCACGAATCGTGGGAACGCTCCCTTACATGTCGCCGGAGCAACTTTTGGGAGGACGTCTCGATAACCGCAGCGACTTGTATTCGCTGGGAGTGATTGCCTACGAATGGCTAAGCGGGATCCGGCCGCTGCGGCCGCATGGCGCGACCCTCCTCGACCAGGTGCGCGACTTGGCGAACGCGCGCTCCCGCGCCGCTTTCCGAGAATCGCCGCGCGGTTCCCGAAAAAGTTGAATCCCTGGTCATGGAACTGCTGGAGAAGTCGCCGCGTCAACGCCCGGCAAGCGCCTTGGAAATTGCTCACCGTTGCAACCAGTTGCTCTCGGCGCTTTCCTGAGATCGCGGATGGTCAGCGCTGGCGGCATTTCATGAAGTAGCGTTGGACGGCGGGAACGCACGATTGGCCGTTGGCAGCCATTTGCGGGCAGCGGGCCTCCGGCGACTTGGACCGCTCGATCAGGGCGCCGTCCGCGTGGCGACTCCCTCGCGGACGTCTTCTTCGATCTCCTCTCGCGTCAGGCCAAAACAGCAGCAGATCGGTGCGTCCGGATCCTTTGGGTAGACCGGCTTGATCAATTGGTTGAGCGTCACGAGGCGTTCAAACGCATCGAAATAAGCGACCGGGCAGGCTTCGGAGGGACAGAAGCAGGCCGTCTCGCCAAGCTGGTGCCGGTCCTCCGTTCGAATGAACGCGTCAAGCGTCGCGGAGCCGACCGGCTGACCGATCGACCCGCACCGCGGGCAGCGCTCGATGGTCGGCTCCGCGTCACGGACGAAGGCCTTGTTCATCGCTGGTCATTCTCTCCTCGCCGTCTCTCATTATAGGTCATGGGATTCGGCGACGCGCTTCAGAAAGCGGACCGTGGCCGCTCGGACCAGCGTCGCTCCCAGCGAGGGAAACATCTGCGCCAAGATCAGGAGCGGCCGTACGGGGGGCCAGTTCACGATGATTTCGGGAACATCCTTTTCAATCGCGCGGACGACGGCGCGCCCGACGCGGTCGGCCGTCGTCGAACCGACGAGCGCCGGCGACCGACGGCCCGAATGGGCTTTCATCCGATCGTAAATCCCGCCTTCATCAGTGAACCCCGGACAGATCACCGAGGCCGAAATCCCGCGGTCCCGGTACTCCGCCCGAAAGGCTTGCGTGAAGCTGATGAGACCCGCTTTCGTCGCTCCATAGAGGCCGCCGAAAGCTGGCCCGTATTTCCCAGCCGTCGACGACATGTTCACCACGTGCCCCCGCCTCGCCTCCAGCATGTGCGGCACAACCAGCCGCGTCAACAAGAGAACCGACGCGAGATTCACGCGGATCGTTTCGTCGATCCGTTCCAGCGGCAAGTCTTCGTAACGACAAAAAGCTTCGATCCCGGCATTGTTGACTAGCACGTCGATCGTTGGAAATTCACGGAGGGCCGAGTCGACGAGCTTTTCGAGATCGTCCCGCCGGCCCACGTCGGTCGGAACGGCCAACACCTTGACGCCGGTAGCCCGCAATAGGCCGGCGGCCGCTTCGAGTTTGTCCACGTGACGGGCGGCGATGATGAGGTTCGCTCCCGCCGAGGCCAAGCGGCGGGCGACGGCCAGGCCGATCCCCGCCGACGCACCCGTGACCAGCGCCGTGCAGTCGCGAAGCTCGAATCGGCGGCGGTTGGGCATCGAAGCTCAGGCCGTCCGTTTCAAGGGAACCATCGGGAGGTGACCGGCGGAAATCGATTCCAGCTCGGCCGCGACCGGGCCGGAGAGGGCCGCCTCAATGTCGGCCAACACTCCGGCGACGAGCCGGCCGTCCATCAGCCGATGATCGTAGGCGATCGTGACGCGGCTTTTGCCGTTTACGTCGATCGGACCGTAAGTCGCGTTGGCAGTGAGAAACGCCGGCGGATGCTGAATCTCGGCCCCCTGTCCGGCGATTGTCGTGAGGAAGAAAGTCCCCGACCGCCGCACGCGGGCCGGTCCGCCGACATAGAACGTCCACGACCACAAGAGGCGCCTCACCGGCGTCGGCAGCCCGCTCAGTTGAAGCTGCCACGGGAAAACGTCTTCGACCGGCGCGGTCTGATAGCGTTCGAGAGCTGCCTGGAGAAAAAGCAGCGTTCGGCCTTCGGGTCGGTTGAACCGGCTCCAGAAGAGCCACGGCTCGCCGCCAAAATCGCGGTGAGTGGCGACCATCGCCACGCTGGTCGGATGCTGATAGATGTGGGGCCACGGCAGGGGCAGATACATCTGTCGCAGCGCCGGATAGCGGGCCGCCACGAGCCCGAACGCCTTGATAAAGATCATCGACCACGAAATGCGGACCGGGCACCGCTCCCGCGCCTCGGCCACGCGGAGAAAATCACAGGCCCGATCGTGCGCGCAGGTCGGAACCTTGGCGCGGTAATGCAGCAAATCAATCGTGAGCCGCCGGCTGCGCGGCACAAGCATGCCGCCGTGGCCGCGTCATCTTCTCTGCGTCAACCGGGCCCGCGAGGTGATTCGCCATTGTCCGCCGCATCTTCGGTTCAGTAACTTGCGCGGAGTATATAGACGCGGCAGGTCGGGTCAATATCGACGACCGCTCTGACCTCTCAGGCGGCCGCCAGATTCTCAAACCGTTCCACATCGCCGGCCTGCCGGGAGTGTATCTCCTCGATCGGCAGGGAAGAGTCATGGCCGTTGATCCAAAGGTGGATCTCGCAGTGACCATCGACAAGTCACTCGCCGTCGGCTCGAACGGCAACGAGCGCTGAAGATTCGTAGGGCAAGCTGCCAGCGTGCCACTGTTTTCAAGCACGATGCGTCGACGCACAAACCGGTCAGCCGCCGAGATAACTCCGGTCGCGCTCCTCAAAGCCCTGATAGTCGAGCAGGTCGTAAAGCTCGGCTCGCGTCTGCATCCGATCAAGAAGGCCCTTTTGCGTCCCCTCCTTTGCGATTTGGCCCAGGGCGGACTCCACGGCCTTCATCGCCACGCGAAGCGTCGTGACGGGAAAGAGGACGGCCGCGTAACCAAGCCTGGCCAATTCCTGGGCCGACAAAAGCGGGCTTTTGCCGAACTCCGTCATATTGGCCATCAAGGGCGCCTGGAGCGCGCGCGCGAATCGGCCGAATTCGTCCGGCGTTTCGAGGGCCTCGGGAAATATCATGTCGGCGCCGGCTTCCAGGTAGGCTTGCGCCCGCTCGAGTGCCGCGTCGAATCCCTCGACGGCCCGCGCGTCGGTCCGCGCGATGATCACAAAGCTCGGATCGCGGCGAGCGGCGACGGCCGCCTTGAGCTTGCCGACCATTTCGTCGCCGCTCACGAGCGTTTTGCCGCTCAGGTGACCGCACCGCTTGGGCAACTGCTGGTCTTCCAGGTGCAGGCCGGCGAGCCCAGCCGACTCGAAAAGAACCACGGTCCGCTCGACGGCCAGCGCCTCGCCGAATCCGGTGTCAGCGTCGGAGATCACGGGAATCGAGACGGCGCTCGCCAGGTAACGCCCTTGCTCGGCAAACTCGGTCTGCGTGACCAAGCCGACGTCGGGGAGTGCCAGGCCGGCCGACAGGGCCGCTCCCGATTGATAGGCGGCCCGAAATCCGGCTCGCTCGGCCAGCCGCGCCGAGAGCGCGTTGAACACACCGGGTATGACGAGGGGCGGATGTCCCAGGGCCTCGCGGAATCGGCTACCGGGAGAGGCTGTGTTTGTCACGATTACTAATCCCCGCTTGTGCTTTGTCACCCCCAATCTGTGACAATTTGTTACTTCCTTGCCAGGGGCCGATACTTGATCCGGTGGGGCCGGTCGGCCTCGTCACCCAGGCGCTCATGCTTCTGGATTTCATACATCTGGTAGTTCCCCTCGAACCAGACGACAGTGCTGTCCCCTTCGAAGGCCAGGATGTGCGTTGCGGTCCGGTCGAGGAACCAGCGGTCGTGGCTGGAGACCATCACGCAGCCGCCGAAGTTCTGAATCGCTTCCTCGAGCGATCGCAGCGTTTCCACATCGAGGTCGTTGGTCGGTTCGTCGAGCAGCATGACGTTTCCGCCCGTCCGCAGCAATTTCGCCAGATGGACGCGATTCCGCTCGCCTCCGGAAAGCTCTCGCACGAATTTCTGCTGGTCCTGCCCTTTGAAATTGAACCGCCCGACGTAGGCCCGCGAGTGCAGCCGTGACTTGCCGACCTCGACGAAATCGCGGTCGCCGGAAATCTCTTCGTAAACGGTTTTGTTCGGGGTGAGGGCGTCGCGGCTCTGGTCGACGTAGGAGAGGGAAACCGTGTCGCCGATGCGCAGCACGCCGCCGCTCGGCTGCTCCAACCCCATGATCATCTTGAACAGCGTCGTTTTGCCGGCCCCATTGGGACCGATCACGCCGACGATGCCGCCCCGCGGCAAATCGAAATTGAGGTCCTCGAACAGCAGCGTGTCGCCGAACGCCTTGGAGAGTTTTTCCGCGCGAACGACCAGCTCGCCCAGCGGCGCTCCGGGAACGATCTGGATGTCGGCCGCGTCTTCCCGCGCGTCGTACTCCTGCGAGGCCAGCTCGTTATAGCGTTCGAGGCGGGCCTTGTTTTTCGTCGAACGAGCCCGCGGACTCGTCCGCACCCATTCCAGCTCGCGCTTGAGCACTCTTTGGCGTTTCGACTCCCGCTTCTCCTCGACGGCGAGACGCGCCTGCTTCTGCTCCAGCCAGCCGGTGTAGTTCCCCTCATACGGATAACCGTGCCCCCGGTCCATCTCCAGGATCCAGCCGGCGACGTTGTCGAGGAAATAGCGATCGTGCGTGATCGCCACGACGGTCCCCGCAAAGTCGTGCAGAAAGTGCTCCAGCCACGCGACCGACTCGGTATCGAGATGGTTCGTCGGCTCATCGAGCAGCAGCAGGTCGGGGTTCTGGAGCAGAATGCGGCACAGTCCCACGCCGCCGTTTTTCGCCGCCGGAGAGATGATCGATTCGCGCGTCGCCGGGCGGAAGCCGCATGGCGTCGGCGGCGATCTCGAGCGTGCGATCGAGCTCCCAGAGGTTGGCGTGGTCGATCTTGTCCTGCACGCGGGCCTGCTCGTCGAGAAGATCCTGCATTTCGTCGGGCGACAGGTCCTCGCCCAGCTTCATGTTGATCTCGTTGTAGCGGTCCAGGATCGCCCGCGATTCCGACACCGCGTCCTGGATGCACTCGTCGACGGTTTCCCACTGTTCGAGCCGCGGCTCCTGCGGGAAATAGCCGATCTTGATTCCCTTCGCGGGCCGGGCGGTTCCCATGAAGTCCTTGTCTTCTCCCGCCATGATCCGCAGCAAGGTGCTCTTGCCGGCCCCGTTATCGCCGATGACGCCGATCTTCGCTCCGGGAAAGAAGGACAACCAGATGTTCGACAAGACCTCCTTCTGCTCGTAAATCCGCGTGAGCGCCTCGATGGTGAAAATGTATTGCTGCGACATGGAATCCTTTAAGTCTGAAACGTCATTCGACAAATCCGTCGGAGTGCCGCCCGTCAACCGCGTAGGCGGCGAACACTCCCAAACATTTTAGAAAAGCTCGCCGCCCGCGGAAATGAAGGGGCTGGAGCGAGTCGGAAGAACCCTTATTGTCTTGGCTGCCGCCGAACGTCGACAGGCCTCGCTCTCCAAGGCGACTACCGGCACTGAAACGTCTCAGCCAATTTCGCAACGATTAGGCGGCCGCAAAATCATTCTCGACAGAAGAATCCGGTGGATCGAGTCGCGGCGGAATCGCCTTGGCTAAGTCTGTTAGCGATTTGCGGTTGCGCCAAACATGCTGATACTCCAAGCGCCGATCGCCGCCTCTTTATGATTAACGTCGTTCCGACGGACGCTGTTTTTCGGAATGTTGTCGAAAATCAACGCCAAAAAGCTAGCTTTCCGGATTCTGGCCGGTTGATTCGTCGCTCACTGAGCGTATCGTTGATGTGCGCCCACAATGGCGCAAATAAATTCACAAAAATACAAAACACTACAGAGAGGCGATCACCCATGAAAGACATGACCGCAAGCATCAAGCGTTTTCTGACATCGGAGGACGGACCGACGGCCGTCGAATACGCCGTCATGCTCGCCTTGATCGTCGTGGTCTGTCTGACCGCCATCAAAGCGATCGGCACCAATGCGAACACCACGTTCACGGCGGTCAAGAACGCCCTTTAGGCTTCTTCGCCGAGTGCAGCGACCGCGATCTCTGCCGTGATGCTCCGCCCTTTCCCTGGCGATTGCGACGTGGCGTCGAATCTGTCGAGGAGCGGCGGAGTCTCACGGAGAGTGACAGGAGTCTCAGGAGAAAGCTGCGCCGCAAGGCTGTCGGTCGCCGGCGCCTGGCTGGCGCGGGCCGGCGACGTTTACGCGCGGATTTCGTTTTCGCCCAGCCAGTTTTGAACGACCATGACGTCGGGAGAGCCGTACAGGTCGACAAACAACCACGACTTGCGCCGGCTCGGCGCCTGTGCTTCGTGAGTAACGCGCCCCTGCTTCTGGGACAGATCGCGCGCGACGAACCGCTGAGATTGCCGGTTCAGCCAAGATCGAAAAGCAAGAATTCCGCGTCCTCCTGGGCTTTCAATTCCAACTGCTTTTCGTTGACCACGGCTGCACCGTCACCATCAGCAAGATCGCGGCCGTTCAGCACAACTTTGCCCCGCGCTACTTGCACCCATGCGGAGCGTCCGTCTCGCAAATCGTACGTCACGCGCTCATTCGGCCCGAGCACGGAAGCGAACAGTTCCACGTCCTGACGGATCCTCAGGGCGCCGTCTCGAGCATCGGGTGCGGCAATGAGTCGCAGTCGGCCTCGTTTGTCGCCCTCTGGAAAGTTTTTCTGCTCGTAGCCGGGCTCCAGGCCGCGCTGCTGTGGCAGCACCCATATCTGCAATAAATGAACAGGTTCGGTTTTGGATGGGTTGAACTCGCTGTGCCGGATACCGGTTCCGGCCGTCATCCGCTGAACGTCACCCCGTCGAATCACTTCGCCAGTCCCGAGGCTGTCCCGATGCTCCAATGCGCCTTGCAGAACATAGGTGATGATCTCCATGTCTCGGTGGCCGTGCATGTCAAAGCCGGCGGCGGGCGCCACGCGATCGTCGTTGATGACGCGCAGCGAGCGAAAACCCATCTGGTCGGGGTCTTGGTAATCGCCGAAGGAAAACGTGTGGCGGCTGTCCAGCCAGTCGATTTGTGTGCGGCCTCGTCTGGCCGCGGGTCGGATGGTCACCATTGGGTTTTGCTCCTACTCCTGCTTCTGTTTCGACGAACACCGTTGGGTGCCCGAAGTCATTGGATCACGCTCATTGTGGCATGTACAATCTATTTGACAAGAATGTACTTTTTGGTAAGACAGTATCCTGAAAGATACTAATGGCAAAAAAGACGATCAGTTGTCCGGCGGAGACGGCGATTCAAATTTTGGGGGGACGCTGGAAACTGCTGGTCCTCCGCGCCCTCTTCACCGGAACGAAGCGTTTCAGCGAACTGCACCGATCGCTCGTTGGTGTCTCTCATCGAACGCTGACGCAACAGCTGCGACAGCTTGCAGAATACGGCCTGATTCATCGAAAGGTGTACCCGCAGGTCCCCCCGAAGGTCGAGTACTCACTGACAGCCCTCGGTCAAACTCTCAAGCCAGTGGTTGACGCAATGCATGAGTGGGCAGAAAAGCACGGGCGTACGATTCGGCTAAGACGGGGCTGAGGCCTTTACCTCCTCTTCGACGCGGGTCCTCTAACTGTTCCGGCGAAGGGATCGCGGTTCTAATACGATTCGCTCTGCGGAAGTGCGCAAAGTGCCTCGTACGTCCGGTTATGTCTTTAGTTCACGGTCGAAGAGCCGGCCGGATCGGCCCGTTCTTCCGCCGCGCTGCGCCGCAGGTAGAACGGCTCGAGCGTCGCACAATTGGCCAGGAGCCCCCGCGCAATTTGGCCGGGGGCCGATCGCCCCGACCGCGCAGGCCGACGGCGTCCACGTTGTTTCCGGCAGGCTCCGCCACGCTACGGGCCCGCTGCGTCCGATAAGCTGCCAAGCCCGGCCCGGTTACACTTCTCCCGCTTACGCAGTGCCGCCATCCAGGCTTCCGCCGCAAGAATCGTCGGCGGGCCTTCGCGGACCCACTCTCCCTCGGACGTCGGATGGTAAGTGCCGACGAAGATGTCGCCCCGCTGCGCGTTGGCGATCACATGCACCGCGGTCACGCCGGCGGGACTGTTTGCCGCGATCGCTTCCAGAGTATCGACGGCCGCGAGTCGGCAGCCGGTCGCATAAGCCAACGTCTTGGCACACACGACGCCGACCCGGAGACCGGTAAAGCTTCCCGGACCCGACGCTCACCGCCACGGCTTCAAAGTCCAGAATCCGCACGCTCCAATCGACCGAACGTGTCTCGGATTTGGCGAACCAGCGTTTGGGCATGCCGTCGCGGAGCATTCTCGAGCACCGCTTCCGCGAGACACACCGTCGTCCCGGCATAACGCGATGCTGCCTCGCGGACCAGACGTTTCGATTCCGAGAATCAACATCACTTCTGCCCCAGGCTGCGATCGAGATTGAAGGCCGCACTGATGAGCGCCAGATGTGTGAAGGCCTGCGGAAAGTTTCCGAGGGCCTCGCCGCTGGATCCGGTCTCTTCGGCGTAAAGGCCCAGGTGGTTGGCGTATCCCAACATCCGTTCGAACAAGAGCCGCGCTTCGTCGAGCAGGGCCGGATCGATCCGGCCCGCCCGCGTGAGGGCTTCGACCAGCCAGAAGCTGCACATGTTGAACGTGCCCTCGTCCCCGCCGACCCCGTCGGGCGAGCGCTCGACGTTGTAACGATGCACGAGGCCGTCCGAGGTGAGACCGTGCTGGGAGGGGGGCCGGCTGATGGCTTCGATCGTCCGCAGCATCTTCGGGTCGGTCGGGCGCCATGAAGAAGACGAGCGGCATGATCAGCGCGCGAGGCATCGAGATAATCGCCGTCCAAGGATTGCACGAACGACTGGCGCTTTTCCGACCAGCCTCGGGCCAGGATCTCCTCGTAGATCTGATCGCGGACGCTCGAACCAGCGGTTGCGGTCGGCCGGAAAGGATCGCTTGTCGGCCAGCCGCAGGCCGCGATCCATGGCGACCCAGCACATGAGCTTGGAGTAGACGAATTCGTGCCGTCCGCCGCGCACCTCCCAAATGCCGTCATCGGGCTGTCTGCCAGTTTTCGCAAAGCCAGTCCAAGTGTGACCGCAGGTGCGTCCAGGCCTCGTGCGAGATCGGCGAGCCGTATTTGTTGAAGAGGTAGACCGAATCGAGCAGCTCGCCGTAGATGTCGAGCTGGAGCTGGTCGTGCGCCTTGTTCCCGATGCGGACGGGACGCGAACCCTTGTACCCGTCCAAATGGTCGAGCGTCGACTCGGGGACGTCATGTCCCCCGTCGATGCCGTAGAGGACCTGAAGCGGCTGCTCCCCGTGTTGGCGTCGCGATAGCGGGCGTCGAGCCATCCCATGAAGTCCGAGGCTTCCGAGGTGAAGCCGAGCCGCAGCAAGGCATAAAGCGAGAAGGCCGCGTCGCGAATCCAGGTGTAGCGGTAGTCCCAGTTCCGCGGTCCGCCGATCAATTCCGGCAGGCTGCAGGTCGGAGCGGCGACGATCGCGCCGGTCGGTTCGAAGGTCAGCAGTTTCAAGGTCAGGGCGGCCCGGCAAACGATGTCGCGCCAACGCCCGAAGTACTGGCATTGCGCAAGCCACTGCCGCCAGTAGGCCACGGTCCTCTCGAACATCTCCTGGCTTTCCCCTTCAGAGGGGGATTGCCGCTCACGTGCGGCCGTCCGGAGCTTCACGAAGAACGAAGACGGCCGTTTCGCCTTCCCTCAGACGGAAAGTTGCATGGGCGGCCCCTCCGCTGCGTTTTAACGGGATCTCGGCTGACCAGTTCCAGGGCCAGGTGCTCGCGAGCGGAAGACGACGCCGTGCTCGCGTCGTCTCCAGTACTTGTGCGTCGCCCGCGCATAGTCGAAGGCCGGCTGGCACCGCACGCGAAACTCCATCTCGCCGCGGGAAACGCGAACCCGGCGGATGAGCCGATCGGCTGGCGACGCCCGCGTCGTGCGGGGCCACGGGCATGAAATCCTGCAGCTCGCCCACGCCGTCGGGGCAAAGGAACCGCGTCACCAGCACGTTCGTGTCGGGCCAGTAAAACTGCTTGCACTTGCACGTGCTCATGCGTGGAGGTGACGAGAAACCGGCCTCCCTGCTTGTCGTCCAGGAGAGCCGCAAAGACGCTGGGCGAATCGAAGTGCGGAAAACAGAACCAATCAAGCGACCCGTTCATGCTGACCAGTGCGACGGTCCGCATGTTGCCGACAATGCCGTAGTTCTCAATCGGCTGATAGCTCATGGCCAGCCGCTCTGCGCTTTCATGATCAATCCGCTTCCATGAATGCGTAACACAAGACGTGCGTGAAGATGAAAAAGCAGTCTTCGAGGCGGCCCATGTGGCGGGAGGGGACCAGCAGCGGCAGTTTGACCAGCTCGCGAAGTTTGCCGCTTTCCCCGCTCGTGAGACCCAGCGTCGTGCAGCCGATGCTGTTGGCGTACTCGACGGCGCGGAGCACGTTGGGGCTGTTCCCGCTGCCGCTGATCGCGATCAACAGGTCGCCAGCAGTTGCGAAGTTCTTGAGCGGCTCGACGAAGACGACCTCGTATCCTTCGTCGTTCGCGTAGGCGCTCACGGTCGCCATGCTGTCGGTCAGGCCGATCATCTTGAAGCGGGCCTTCTTCTTGAAGGAAGCCCCTTTCACAATGTCGACGACCATCTGCGACGCGATCGAAGCGCTTCCCCGTTACCGCAAATGAAAATCGTCTTTCCTTCATCGCGGACCTTCCGCATGGTCGCGATCGCCTCGCCGAGCCGACGCGCGTCGAGCTTGGGCAACAGCGACGCGAGGTCATGCAAATAGTTTTTGGCGAACAGTTCGTCCGACATGCTTTTCTCGCTTTCTTGTGTGAATGAAAAACTTGCCCCAAGCCCACGGACGGCCATCCGTGGGCCTTTCCGAGTCGACTCATTTTCCCGAATTCTGCTCGCGCCACAAGTCGAGTCGCTCGATCACCTGCTGGGGCGTCGCCGTCCCCGTGGTAGCGAGCTGCTGAACGGTGATCGACGCCACCAGACAGCCCACCAGTGCCGCCTCCGGCCAGGAGGCGCCGGAGCACAAGGCCAGGACCCCGCCGGCCGTGGCGCTGTCGCCTGCTCCCGTCGGATCGGTGGGACCGGTGAGCGTGACGCCTGGAATGAGCGTCACCTCGGGATCGCTGACGATCATTCCAGCGGCGCCTCTCGTGACGCAGACCGGCGCACCGATTTCCGTTCGCAACCGCGGGATCGCTTTCCGCAGGAGGTCGACCGCGATCACCTCGTCCGGCCGTGGGTTTTCGTGTCCCACGGCCTCGAACTGGTTGGCCTTGATGATCACCTGGCGGAAGCGGCGGATATGGGAGCGGCTGTCGGCCCAAAAGATGACGTCCTGATGACGGCGAGCGCGGTCCGCCAGCACGGCCCGCACATCCGCGGTGATGACGCCGCAGTCGCCCTCGGTCACCTGGTCGGCGATGATGACGGCGTCGACCGCCGGCAAGAGCGCGTCGAGCCGAGCGACGATCTTCTCGCAAACCTCGGCCGGGGTCGGGCGGCGGTTCTTCGTGTCGTAGCGCTCGTGTTCCCCGGCCAGGCTCGGATCGTGGACATCGCGCGGCTTGAGATACGTCGGCGTCTTGAGGAAGCCGAAGGGAAGGAGCCCGTCCGTCGAGCAGCCCTGGGCCTCGAGACCCTGGCGAAGGTCGAACGCTTCACCGTCGTCGCCGGTCGCTCCCAGCGCGTGCAGCGTGCCGGCCCCTAGGGCGGCGAGATTGTTGATGACCGTGCCGGCGGCTCCAGGACTCTTCCGAATCGAAACGACCTGGTTGGCCCGTTTGCCCGTTTCGACGCTCGTCTCGGCCAGCCGCGGATCGACCTCCAGATACTTGTCGAGAAAAAAATCGCCGAGGACGGCAATCCGTCGCGTCGGAAAGCGGGCCAAAAGCTCTTCCAGACGGTCGCGGTTCACGAAGATGCCCTTCGTGCGAAGCCGCGCCAGAGATAATCGCACAGCGCCCCGAAGTCGCGGAAGTCGGGGATGACGACGTCGGCCCCGACGCCGATCAGTCGGTCGCGCTTCCACAGGTTGGGCTTGCCGCTGCGGCCCGCCTCGTCGCTGGCGACGGCGATGGCCGTGCCGCCGGCCCCCTTGATGTTGGCGATCTCGACGTAACCGTCGCCCAGGCCCAGCAGCCGCGCGCCTTCGACCTTGTTCTCCCGCAGGATGCGCTCGATCACCATCTGCTTCGAGAACTTGCGGTGATCGTCGATCGCGCCGTAAATGTGCCGGCCGAAATACGGCATCAGGCCCAGGAGCTCCGCCTCTTCGCGGACGTAGTTCTCGTCGGTTCCGCTGGCCAGATACAGCTCGACGCCTCGCTCCTGGAGCATGCGGAGTGCCTCGTAGACGTGGGGGACCAGCATGCTCTTCTGGAAGGACCGCCCCGCTGCGCAGCGCTTCGCGACGGTTCGCGATCCGCTGCATGAGCAGTTCGTGATAGCGATCCTTGTAGGCCAGAGGATCGCGAGGCGTTCCGCCGCGGGCCTGGATCTCCTCGCTCAGGCGGATCATCTGATAGATCGTCTGCTTGCCGTTGAGCTCCATCACGAAGTTGCGGGCCAGAGTCGTCAGCTCGGCGGCCGATTCGCGCGTTCCCGTCGCGGCGAGTTCCTCGACCATCATGGGGATCATGACGTCGGGCCAGCCTTCGCGGACGAGGCTCAGCGTTCCGTCGAAGTCGAACAGGGCGAACCGCGGCGGCGCGGCGAGCGTGACTTCGCGGATGATCTCGACGGTCGTTCCGGGCAAGAACCGCGTCGGGCCGATTTCAGCGACGTGCCGTTTGTAATCCTCTTCGTGGGCGACTGACATGAAAATGCAGGCTGGGTTTTGGGAAGGGATCGACACAAGAGTCCGAGTAATAACCCCCACGGCAGGGCGGAAAAATAGTCTATGTTGTCTGGCCCGGAATTCCTAGAGACGGTGCGGCGGTTTGTGCTCGGATGCGTCAGCGTCATCCGGGCTTCGAGAAACAATGCCGGAAGCGTTCGTGCGGGGCGCACGGGCTGGTTTTTTGCGGGCAATTGAGGCCGCGGGCCGTGGAATTGATAGTACGTGCAGGCGATGCGGCCGTTGTAAAGCTTTCGGCGGCGGTCCGCTTGTCGCTGACAGAGGCGCTCGAAATTCGCCAGCGCGGAGAGCACGTAGAGAGACCAAGTGTCGAACCGCTGAAAGACCGTCACCGCTTGTCGCGCCAGCTCCTCTGCGTCCGCGACGTCGCCCGACCGCTCACCGTAGGGGGGATTACAGATCAGGCAGCCGTAGTCGCCCAGCGGAACGCCGTCCCAAAAGGGGCGGCGTTCGAAACGGATGTCGGCCTCGACGGCCGCGTTCCGTGCGTGCCGCCGCGCCATCGAAAGGCTCGTCTCATCGATGTCGCTGCCGATGATCGACAGCGTGCCGCCGCGAAGAGCCGCGTCCCGCGCCTCGGTGCCGCGCTTCGTGCCAGAGTCGCTTCGGGATCGGCGGGCCAGTCTTCTGCAGGCAAACGTGCGGCCCGCTCCGGGAGCCATGTTGCGCCCCAGCAGGGCCGCTTCGATCGGGATCGTGCCCGTGCCGCAGAACGGATCGGCCAAGGGCCGCGCACGATTCCAATAGCTCAGTTGAACGAGTGCGGCGGCCAGGGTCTCCTTGAGCGGAGAGGGTCCCATGAGGGTGCGGTATCCGCGCTTGTGCAAACCGGGCCCCGTGGTGTCGATGCGTGAGGGTGACGCAATCCTTGAGAATCGAGACTTCGACGGCAAACAGCGGTCCCCGCTCGGCAAACCAGGCGGTCGCGGTGCGTCTGTTTGAGCTTTTCGACGATCGCCTTCTTGACGATCGCCTGGCAATCGCGAACACTGTGAAGTTGGGAGCGGACCGATTTCCCTCTCACGGGGAACTGTCCGTCGCTCGGAATCCAGCGCGCCCAATCGAGGGCGGCCGTCCGATCGAAGAGCTCGCCGAAGTCGCGCGCCTCGAAGGAGCCGAGCTTCAACAGGACGCGGTCGGCGCTGCGAAGCCAGAGGTTCGTGCGGCAAATCGCGTTCAAATCGGCAAGGAACGTGACGCGGCCATCCGCGACGGATTGTCGCTCGTAGCCCAGTCCCTTCAATTCGCGGGCAACGACGGCTTCCAGGCCGAAGCCCGCCGTCGCAATCAATTCGACCTCGTTATTGCTAGACATCGTCCAGCACCGCATTGTAAAGAATGGCGTAGAAGAGTTAAGGGTAAATCGGTTGGGCGGCACCGGCTGCATGTCCGGCGGCGTTTCCGGAAGAGGTCCGATGAACGATAATGGCAACCGGACGGCGCCTCGCGACGGGCGCGGTCCGATGATCGAGGCGATCGGCCTCAGCAAGTATTTCGGGCCGTTCGTGGCCACCAAGGACGTGAGCTTCACGGTCCCTCGAGGCCAGGTCGCCGCGTTCCTGGGGCCCAACGGGGCCGGCAAGTCGACGACCATGCGGCTTTTGACCGGCTACCTGGCCCCAACCTCCGGCGAGGCGCGGATCGCGGGATTCAACGTCGCCACCGACCGCATTGCCGCCAGCCGCCTGATCGGCTACCTGCCCGAAAACGGGCCGCTCTATAACGAAATGACCCCCGTGGGCCTTTTGACTTACCTCGGCCGGGCCCGGGGAATGTCGGCCGATCAGTTGGGCAAGCGGCTCGACTTCGTCCGCGACAAATGCGCCGTTGGACGAGGTCTGGCACAAGCCGATCGGCAAACTGTCCCGCGGTTTTCGGCAGCGGGTCGGCATGGCCCAGGCGATCCTGCACGACCCCGACGTGTTGATCCTGGATGAGCCGACCAGCGGACTGGATCCGAACCAGGTCCATGAGGTCCGCCAATTGATCCGGTCGCTGGGGGCCGTCAAGACGATTCTGCTGTCGACCCACATCCTGCAGGAAGTGCAAGCCGTTTGCAGCCGCGTGCATCCTCATCAACGAGGGGCGCATCGTGTTTGACGGATCGGTGCAGGACATGGGGGGCGCTCAGCACGACATGGACAAGCGGTTCCGCGAATTGACCTGCGCGATGCCGCTGACGGCCCCATTCGAGCAGCTCGTCCGTTCCCTTCGTTTCGACTTCGACCGACCAGGAGTGTTGATTGTGTTTCGCAGGCATGTGGTCTCCGCCGTTTTTCGGCGCAACGTCGCCAGCTACTTTTCCGGCGTGCTGGGCTACTTGTTCATCATCGCGTTCGTGGTCGCCGGCGGGCTGTTGGCGTTCCGGCCGCAGTTCTTTACCAACAACGTGGCCAACCTCGACCAGTTGAGCGAAGGCTTCCCGATGCTGCTGCTCTTCCTGGTGCCCGCCATCACGATGAGCGCCTGGGCCGATGAGAAGAAGCTGGGGACCGACGAACTGCTCTTCACCCTGCCGGCGACCGACCTGGAGATCCTGCTCGGCAAATACCTGGCGGTGCTGGCCGTCTATAGCATCGCGCTGGCTTTCTCGCTCACCCATCTGCTCGTGCTGCGAGTGATCGGAAGCCCCGATTTGGGCGTCGCCTTCACGACTTATTTCGGCTACTGGCTGGCGGGGGCCGCCCTTTTGGCCGCGGGAATGTTCGGCTCGGTGCTCACCAACAGCACGACCGTGGCGTTCGTGCTCGGCGTCGTCATGTGTGCCGTGCCGGTCTTCATCGGCACAGTCGCTCCCTCCAACGATCTGCTTGCGAAACCTGAGCGTCCGCGAACAACTTCATGATTTCGAGCTGGGATTGGTTCCCCTGAGCGGCATTCTTTATTTCGTCTCGCTGACGGTCTTCATGCTGTATCTCAATCTGGTGATGATCCGCCGACGGCACTGGAGCACGGGCCAGCAGACGTCGATGGGTTTTCAATACGTGGTCCGGGCGGTGTGCCTGTGCCTGGCCCTCATCAGCATCGATTACATCGCGTCGCACGCCAGCGCCCGGGCCGATCTGACGGCACGAGCAGGTCTACAGCCTCTCGCCGACGACGCGCGACGTCCTCAAGAAAATCAACCCCGAGCACCCCGTCAAGATCCAGGCGTACGTCTCGACCGAAGTTCCCCGCGATTACGCCCCCGTCCGCAAACAGCTCACCGGCCTCTTGCGGCAGTACGCGCAGATCGCCGGCGCCTCGATGGACGTCCGCTTTATCGACGTGGAACCGTTCAGCAAGGAGGCCGAGGCGGCCAAGCTCCTGGGCATCACCCCGAGCGGGTCCGTTCCGAGCGCGAGGGCCGCCGCTACGAGGACACCATTTACTTGGGGGCCGTGATCAGCAGCAGCTACGACCAGGTCGTCATCCCCTTCTTCGGGCCGACGAGCCCGCTGGAATACGAGCTGACCCGCTCCGTCCGCACGGTGGCCAACCAAAAGCGGCTCGACCGTCGGCGTGATGCGCACGGACGCGGACGTGATCGGCGGATCGCACGAATGGCAGATCGTCAGCGAGCTCAAGCAGCAATACAACGTCAAGGAGGTCTCGCCCGACAGCCCGATCGAAGAGGGCAAATATGACGTCCTGATGGTCGTCATGCCCTCTTCGCTGACGCAGCCGCAGATGAACAACCTTGTCGACTACGTCAAAAAGGGGCATCCCGACGCTGATCTTCGACGACCCTTTGCCGTGGGTCTTCAACTCGGGCTTCGGCGTCACGCAGGCGCCGCGTCTGGCCGAAGCCGGCCCCCGGCTCGCAGTTCGGCATGATGGGCGGCATGCGCCAGCCCGCGCCTCCCAAGGCCGACGACGGGAAGGCGACCACCCTGCTCGACGCGCTGCACATCGCCTGGGACAACGGCCGCGCCGTTTGGGACGCGTTCAATCCGCATCCGGAATTCGCCTCGGTGATCCAGGAATTCATCTTCATCTCGCCCAAGAGCGGCACGCGCGGCGCCTTCAACCACGACGAGCGAGATCACCAGCGGCCTGCAGGAAATGCTGGCCGCCTTCGCCGGCGAGATCCGGCCGACGCGCGGCGGCCGGCTCCGTGAAGTTCGAGCCGCTGTTGCGCACGAGCCCACAGTCCGGCTACATGGAATGGGACGAGTACACCGAGCAGGGCTTCGATTTCTCGCACGGCTTCACGCCGACGGCCCGCCTCAAGGAGGACCGGCCGCACCTGTTGGACCCGCGTGGAGGGGCCCTCGTGTCTGGCCGCCCACATCACGGCCGACACTCCCGAGAATCCGTACAAGCTCAACGTCGTCTTCGTCACCGACATCGATCTCATTTCGGACTGGTTCTTCTACAACCGCAGCCGCGGCGAATCGAACCTCGATTTCGACAACGTGACGTTCGTGCTCAACGCGGTTGACGTCCTTGCCGGGGACAAGACGTTCCTCGAGCTGCGCAAGCGGCGGCCCGAGCTGCGGACGCTGACGGGCGTCGAGCGGCGAACCGCCGCGTTCGTCGAAGAGCGGATCCGAAAGACCAAGGAGGCCGACGACGAGGCGAAAAAGCTTCTGCAGAAAGCCCAGCACCAATTCGACGACAAGCGGGCCGAGATCGAGAAGGATCCCAAGCTCTCGCCGCCGGAAAAGGAGGAGTTGATCCGCCGGCTCAAGGAGGGCGAGGAACGCCGCCTCGACGTCGCCAAGGCGGGAATCGACCGCCAGAAGCAGCAAGAAATCGACGAGATCAAAAACGCCACCGAGCGCCAGCATCCGGGAGACCGAGCGGCAGGTCATGGCGAGCGGCCGTCATCGTCCCTCCCATCCCGGCGATCGTGCTGGGCGTCGTTGTCCTTTTGCTGCGGCTGGGTCGGGAGCGGCGGTACATCGCGCCGGAGCGGCGCGTCGAGCACGAACAACGCAAAAAGTGATCGCCGACAGCCAGAAGTGGTTCCAATTGGCTTTCCGATGAGAGTGCGGGTGCCACCCGCCGAACTGGGTCGGCTCGCACGCGGAAAGACACGCCCACGCAGAGCCGTGGACGTGACACCCGACAGCGAACAACGAAACAAGTCGACCGTGAACGGTAGGTATTCGCGATGAAGCTGAACGAAACGAATCGCACGCTGGTTTATGTCGGCGTGGCCGTCTTGTCGATCGGGGCCGCCTCGCTGACCCATTATGTCTCCCGTCCCAAGCCGGACGCGGAGTATCAGGGGATCGGCACGGAGTTCTATCCCGACTTCCAGGACCCGACCGCGGCCCAGGTGCTGCGGGTCGTGGCCTACGACAAGGACACGGCCTCCGTCAAAGTCTTCAAGGTCGAATACCGCGACGGCAAGTGGCGGATTCCCTCGCACCACGACTACCCGGCCGACGGCAAGGACCGCCTGGCCCGAACGGCCGCCTCGGTCATCGGCACGTCCAAGACCGCCCTGGTCTCGCGCGTGAAGAGCGACCAGGCCCGCTATGACGTCGTCGATCCCGAAGACACCGACGCGACCATCCTGACGGGCCGCGGCCAGAAAATCACGATTGCCAAAAATGACGGCACCGTCCTGGCCGAGTTCGTCGATCGGCAAGCAGGCGGAGGGCCAGACCGACGTCTATTATGTCCGCGGCACCAAGACCGACGACAACAACGCCATCTATCTGGCCAAGCTCAAGATCGATCTGTCGACCAAGTTCAGCGATTGGATCGAGCCCGACCTGCTCAAGGTCGACCGCGACAAGCTGACCGACATCCGCAGCGACAACTATTCGATCGACGAACAGCAAGGAGTGCTCGTCCCCGGCGAAGTCACCGAGCTGACGCGCAAAACGTCGAGCGATCCCTGGACGCTCGTCGGCATCAACGACAAAACCGAGGAGCTCAAGACCGACGTCGTCAATCAGATCGTCAACAACCTCGACGGCCTGCGGCTGGTCGGCGTGCGGCCCAAGCCGCCGGGGGTCAACCCCGATCTCTCGATCGACAAGCGGATCGCCGATTCGCGGGAGCTCGTCTTCGCCCTGCGCAGCGACATGGCCAACCGCGGTTTCTATATCGCCTCCGATCCCCACGGCGGCAAAACGAGGCTCGTCTCCAAGGAGGGTGAGTTCGAGGCCGGCACGAGCGACGGCATCCGCTACGCGCTGCACTTCGGCCAGATCTTCACCGGCACCGAGTTCGACATCGAAACCGGTCTCTCCAAAGCTGCCGACAAATCGAAAGACGCCAAAAAGGACGCGGACAAAAAAACCGGCTCCGTTGACGGCAAAGCGACCGAGAAGGCGAAAGAACCGGTCAAGAAGGGCCGTTACCTGATGGTTTACGCTGTCTTCGACCCGAAGCTCCTTGGCGAACCTCCGCAGAAGCCGAGCGAGCCGAAAAGGCCCAATGGGCTCGTCCTCCATGCGCCGGCCCCCGCGAAGGCCAAAAGCAGCGCAGCGAAGGTGGAGTTGAAGCCGGCCGGCAAGGCATCCTCAACCGGCGCGGCTAAACCGAACGCCGCGTCGAAGTCGGCCCCGACCGCGAATGGAAAGACCGGCAACAAGCAGTCGTCGATCGATACACGCGACGACGACAATCTCATGGCGCTGGCCTTTGCCGATACCAAGGCCGAATCGAAGTCCGACGCGAAGTCTGTCGCAGCCGGGAAATCGACCGCGGCGGCCCCTGCGCAACCGCCCGCAAAGGCGCCGGTCAAAAAAGCAGATAAACCGAAGTCCGGTGTCTCCGCGAAGCCAGCCCCGCCCTCAAAACCTGCGCCGAAGCCCGATCCCAAGGCCGATTATGAAAAGGCCCTGTCCCAATACAAAAGGGACATCGAGCGGTACGAGAACGACAAATCGGAGTACGAAAAAAAGCTCAAGAAAGGTCAAGAAAAGGTCAAGGAGCTGAATGACCGGTTTGGTCCGTGGTACTACGTGATCTCTGCTGAAAGCTTCGAGAACCTGCGACTCACGCATGCCGGCTTGGTCAAGCCCAAGGAGACCCCTTCCGCCAAAAAGGGCGCCTCCGGGCCCGGCAACGCTCCAATCGGTTTCCCCGCCAAATAGATCGCTTGCGGGCAGGATCCGCGGGGGCGGCCTCACTTGTGATGATGGGTCAAACGCCCGAACCGCGCGACGTGCTGCTCATCGCGGCCGACTTGAACGAGCGGCGATTGCTGTTTGGCGAGTTGCTCGAGGCCGGCTACGACGTGCTCCCTCTGCCGGGGTTGGCTCCGGCCTTGGGCACGTTCCTTCAACATGCGGTCGCGCCACGGCTGATCTTGCTGGATGTCCAAGGCGACGAGCACGCTATGCCGAAGTCCGTGGAGCATCTCGCCGCGCTCAGCCCAAGCGTCCCTTTGATCTTGATCGTAGGATCAATCGACAAGGCGTTATGGGACCCGCTGGACCGGGGCGTCGCCGCTTTGCTCCACCGTCCGATCACCATCGGCCAGATTGTCGAGACGGTCAAACAAACGCTTGCAGCCGCAAGTCCGGATTAGTGCTGGTAGCACTTCCTTGTCGCGTTGAAAATTTCTCTTTTCCCGACGATTTCCGCCGCGGGACCGCTACATCCTGGCTTGAAGCGCGCGTAAAGCGCATTCCAACACTGTGTGCGGGCTCGCAGCGGAAATCGCCCAAAAAAGAGCGGCATTCGTCGCGGCACGAGAGTGCCATCAGCACGAACGAACCGTTATCAGCCAAGGCGGCGCGCCTTCGCGGCGGTAGACGGCGGCCAGAAAGTCCTGTAGAAACTCGTGCCTGTCCGCGACGTCCGGCGGTTGGGCGCCCAGCCGTCGGGAGAGCGGATCGCTGATGCAGGCCAAAAGCTCGAACCGCTGATGCGGGGGAATCTGCGGCCAGCGCTCGAGGATGCGTTCGGCAGCTTCAATGTCCGTCGGAAGGGCGCGTGCGAGCATCGTCCCGTCGAAACGAAACTTGCTCTCGGCGGCCGGGCGGCTCAGAAGCGTCGTGCGGATTTCGCCCAGGTTGTCTCGCGTCTCAGCAACCACGACCGTCCCCGCGACCATGTCGCCGAAGCGCTGGCTGCGAGGTGATAGAACCGGCACGATCCACAATGGGGGAATTTGATCGACGAGTCGGAAAATGTTCCGCAAGAGAACGCTGGCCGCGTCGAGCGAAAAGCCATCGGTCTTGACGACTCGCACGTCGCAGGCCCATTTGCCGATCGTCTGACCTCGCCAGAACAGCTCGCACAGCGTGAAGTAGATGAAGCTCCCCAGTCCCCAGAAGAGCCATGCGAACGCGATAAAATAAATAGGGACCTGGCGCGAATTGTTCTCGTCGAAGGGACCGAATTTTCCGAGGTTCTTCACGACGATGCCGGCGGCCGCCATGAAAACGAGCGTCAGGAGGAAGACGACGATCGAGACCAAGAGAACGAAGACCGTATCGAGCATCCACGCGCTGTAGCGGGTCCCCAGGCCGGCCGGACGATAGCCAATCTGGACGTTTTCCGGCGTTTCGAATTCGAGCAGGCTGGCCATCAAGATTCTCTGCGGTCAAACTAAACGACCGCGCAACTCGTCGACAACCGGAAGGTGCGCCGGCCGAGTGGACCCAAGCCGACGGCGGGGTACCCATTCCGATGGGTCCGTCGGCCCGACCACAGGCGGTCGGCTTGGGGGCAGAGCGACCATCCAGGAATTGCGCACGCTGATTGAGGAGCGGCCAGGTAGCGATCATGGGCGATTTCGTCACGCGCAACAAGCCCGATTGGGACGAATTGGGGCAGCTTCTCTCGCGCGGGCGCGCTGGTTCGGCGACTCGGACCGGAGGAGCTCAACCGCCTGGATGTGCTCTACCGGCGGGTGGCCATCCATCTGGCGCAAGTCCGCACGCGGACGCGCGACGAGCGGTTGGCCGTCTATCTGAATGGCCTGGCCGCGGCCGCGCATAGCCTGATCTATCTGCCCCCACGGCAGAGCGTCTTCGGCAAGATCGCGGCCTTTGCCGCGTATGGATTTGCCCGAACCATCGCGCGGAATTGGCCGTATCATCTGGCCTCGGTTCTGCTCTTGGTCGCGGGAGCGTTCTTGGCCTACCACGCGGCCACCCACGACGTGCTGGCGGCTTATGCCTTATTGCCGCCCGGCGACCCGCGACAGCCGGGAGCCACACCGGAGCAACTCCTCGACGTGCTGCGCGCTGGACGGGAGGAAGGGAGCGGTTTCAAGTCGGTCTTCGCATCGTTTCTCTTCACGCACAATTTGCAAGTCGGGCTCGTTTCGATGGGACTGGGCGTGTTGGCCGGAGTGCCGACGGTGTTGCTGCTGTTGTACAACGGCATGATGCTGGGCGCATTCGTCGCTTTGCATGTTCAGGCGGGCATCGGGTTGGAGATGTGGGCCTGGATCCTGCCCCACGGAATTACCGAGCTCTCTGCCATCGCCTTGTGCGGCGGCGTCGGCCTGATGCTGGGACAGGCCGTCATCAACCCGGGCCTCAAAACGCGCGCGCAAAGCCTGGTGGACGCGGGAGGAGAGGCGGCCCGGACGGTCGTCGGCATTGCCGGAATGCTCTTGATCGCCGCCGTCATCGAAAGCTTTGTGCGGCAAAGCCACTTGTCGACGACAGCCCGCCTTGTGTTTGCGGCCTTTACGGCCGCGTTTTGGGCACTGTACGTCATCTTCGGATTCATGTGGAAGGATGAAAGGGAAGGCGGAAGGTTGAAGACGGAAGGATGAAGGCAGAGGCCGTCGCGGCCTTCTCGTGGTTTTGATTCATTCTTCCTCCTTCCACCCTTATCCTCTTGAGCGGATTTCGAGGTATCGGTTAATGAGGGGGATTGTCAATTCTTCCGGGGAAACGTCGAGGACTTGGACGTTGCCGCGACGCAGCGCGTGCAGCGTCCGCTCCCGCTCGCGCAGCAGCCGATAAACGACCGCGTGGCGGGCTGCGTCCAGGCGGTTTGCGATCGGTGCATGCGTTTGGGCCAGCAACAGGGGTGTCTGCAGGGCGGCAAAGATCACCAGGTGCCGCGCCGCCAGGCTCGCTAATGCGACGCAGGCCCGGCGGCTGGTCTCCTCGTCCGCGACGTCCGAAAGCACGATGATCACGGCCCGCTTCTGCCGTTGCGATTGCAAATGAGCGAACATCGGTGCGAAGTCGGTCTCCTGCCAGCGGGACTGAGCATCGTAGACGCTTTCGACAATGGTGTGGAACGCGGCCATGCTCGAACGGGGCGAGAGAAAGCCTGTCACCCTGTTATCAAACAACGCCGCGCCGCAGCGGTCGCCGTTGGCAAGCGCCACGCGCGCGAACAGCAAGGCTGCGTCGACGGCGCAATCGAGTTTCGAGCCGCGTCCGGCGGCGGCGCCCATCAGGCGGCCGCAGTCGATCAAGATCAGGATGTCCTGATGCTGTTCGACTTGAAACCGCCGGACGACCAGCCGCAGCGTCCGCGCCGTCGCCCGCCAATCAATCCGCCGCGGGTCATCTCCCGCACGGTATTCGTGGATCGACTCGAACTCGGTGCCGGCACTGCGGCGTTTCGCCCGCGATCGACGGTCGAGCACTTGAATCTCGGCCAAAAGATGCTGGGAAAGATCGTCCTTGGCCACCAATCCCTCGGGGAAGACTTTAATGCGGCTCCGGCCTGCCGCCTCCCACAGGCCTTCGAGCATGCCGCACGGACCGACGAGGCGGACCCACGCCGGACCGAAGTCGAAGCGGCCTCGCGTCGCGATGCAAAACGGTTGGCGGAAGTCGGCCGAACCGGCGATTCCCTGCGGCGGGAAATCGGCCGTCCACCAGCGGGGGTTCGCCTCAGCCGGGGCAACTTCGCGCACGCTGCCGCGAAGGCGGCCCAGCCCCCGATTGACGCAGCGCAGGGTCACATCGAACGGCACATCGCGCCCCGCAATCTGCGGCAGGTCGCGCGAGACGGCAAGATCCGATTGGTGCCGTCGCAGCCAGATACCGTCGTAAGCCGCAAGCGTCCCTGCCGCAATCAATAGCGGAAGCAACAGCCACGCCGCCGCCGGCACGTAGAACGCCGCAGCCGCGAGCAGGACGCTTGCTGCAGCCAGTCCCAGCAGGTTCCAGCCGGGCCGAAGGGTCATCGCGGCACTTCGACCGAGTCGAGTAGGGCAGCCAGCACGTCGTCGGTGCTTGTCCCTTCGAGTTCGGAATTCGGGCCCAGGACGACGCGATGTCGCAGCCCTGGAAGGAAGGCCCGCTTGACGTCGTCCGGCGTGACGAAATCGCGGCCGGCAAACCGCGCCAAGCTCTTGGAGCCCATAAGGAGCATGAGGCCGGCGCGGGGGCTGGCTCCGACGGCCAGCGCGTCGTCCCGGCGCGTGGCCTCGATCAGCCTGCGAACGTAACCGATCAGCTCCTCCCGGACGTGCGTTTGCCGAATCGTCTCACGCGCCTTGTGAATGTCGTCCCCTTCCACGAGCGCCGGCACGCCGAGCGCCTGCGGGCCGGTGGCTGCGCCGGTCGCGTGATGCTCGCGAAGCACTGCGCTCTTCTGACTCGCGGTCGGGATAGCCGACGATGATTTTGAACATAAACCGGTCGAGCTGGGCCAGGGGCAGCGGATAGGTCCCCTCCTGCTCGATCGGATTCTCCGTCGCGAACGTGACGAAGGGGCTGGGGAGCGGATAGGTGAGGCCGTCGTGCGTGACGGTCAGCTCCTGCATCGCTTCGAGCATGGCGGCCTGCGTGCGGGCCGACGCGCGGTTGACCTCGTCGGCCAGGAGAAAATTCGTGAACACGGGTCCGCGGAGAAACTCGAACGTCCCAGTATTCTGGCGATAGATCGAGGACCCCGTAATGTCGCCCGGAAGGAGATCGGGGGTCATTTGGACGCGGCGGTACTCAAGCCGCAGAGTCGCGGCGATGGCCCGCACGAGCAGGGTCTTCGCCGTGCCGGGCGGCCCCTCCAGGAGGACGTGCCCGCCGCTGAAGAGCGCGGCCAAGGCGAGCTCGATGGCTTCGTCCTGTCCGAAAACGACCTTTTTGACCGCGTTGCTGACGGAGTTAAACAGTGTGTCGAGGGACACAGAGGGATACCTTTGCGAGAGTCGTCTCAAGGTCCTTGGCCGATTGATTGGGATGCGCCAACGAATTGTCGAGGGCCCGGATCGCGTCGCGTGCCTTTTCCGCCAGCGGCGGGTCTCGGCGTTGGAGGAGCCACACGATCTTCTCCGCGTCTTCCTGGCCGGGCGGGAGGCCCATGTCGTGCCGGATGCGCCACAGCAGGCCCTGACGAATCTCAGTCAATAAGAAGGGGAGCGGTCTTTGAGATCGGTTGAGAAGCCGCGCCATCGCTTCAATGTATTCCGACAGGGTTCGCCGCGACGCGGGCCGCGGCGAAAGGGGGGGACCAAGGAACCGGGACGCGTGCCACCCAACCAGCACCGTCGCGGCCAAAACCGAAGCGGCCAGGATGTCGTACGGGAACCGGGAAAGCAACCAAAGAGGGTTTGAGCGGACCGTCAGGCCGTGGTAAAACTCGTCGAAGACGACCGGCTTTTGCGGATCGGCCAGAAGATGGCTGATGAGGACCGCGTTGTCCGCCCGGCCCACAAGCCGGTTTTGCGCCAACCGTGGGTCGGCCAACACGGTGATTGTTCCGTCGCCGACCGCGTAGACGGCGGCAAGCGTTTCCGGTTCGCCGTCCGGCTCAACGACGGCGCGAATCCGCCCCTCGACCACGCGGCCCCCGGCTGCTGGTTGAAAGGCCTTTTGATCGGCGGCTGGCGCCTTCGCCACCGAAGACGCGGTCTGATCGCCCTTCTGCGGCTCGACGGGCCGCATCCCCTTCGCATCTTTCGACGAGCCGGCGTCTGCCTCCGAGTCGGACTCGAGGACACAGCACCCGCGGTCAGGCAACATCAAATCCAACCCGTGTGGAAAAAGCGGAGCCAGCGTTCCCTCGGCTTTGGCGTGGACGATCGCGGCCGGCGGGGCGGGTTGCCGGCCGAACAATCGCGTCAAGTTTTGCGCGACGCGTCTCGCTTCGGCGTGCAGGTTGCGCCGCGATCGATGATCGTCGCGGTCCGACCGCCCTTCCGAATCGGGTCCAACCGAGTGCACGCTCACGCCCTCGAGTCCCAGCTCGATCAACACGTTGTTGGTCGGAGCGCTCATCCCGAAGATTTCCCGCTGCCGGGGAGAAGGGGACACAACGACAGTGCCCCCCCGCGGACCCATTTGCCGATCGCATTGAGATACGCCGGCTCCGTCGACACGATTTCGGGGCTTGGTTGGATCAACGCCAGGGTAATATCCCGATCGAGGAGACGGTTCGGCGGCGCGTCGGCCCGTTCGACCGGTACATGAAGCTCCGCGAGAATCTCGAAGAGTCCGCGAAAGCCGTGACCGCGCGTGCCATAACTGTCGATGCCGAGGCCGCTGCCCGGCGATTGCCACAGGGCCAGAATGGCGCCGACCAACGACACAAGCGTGACGATCACCGCCGCGGCCACGACGTTACGCGTGTTGAGCATTTTCCCTCTCCGCGGCCAGCGAGCAAATCCGTTCGTAGGCTTCGTGACAAGCGACAAAGTCGGCGGGCAGACACGCTCCCGGACCGTACCACTTCGAATCGATGACCCAGACGAACCGGGCCAGCCAATCGTAAAGCGGCGTTTGGCGGTAACGGTTCAGGTGCTCGCGATTGGTCGCCCCCGGTCGGAACGTCTTCCCCTCGCGCTGTTCCAGGAGCGTTAGACACGCGCGAAACAGGAGCCTCACTCCCAGGATGTAGTCCTCCCGCGCCTGCGCCGACTCTGCCTGCCGGGCCAGGTCGGCCGGATCCACCGTTTTAAGGGAAAGAGCGTTGGCCAGCCCAATTCCGCGGCGGTCGCGGCGCAGGACCAGGACGATCGTCCAAAGGATGTGTCCCACGAGCACCGAGAGTGTCATCACGAGCGCGGCAATCAGCAGCCAGGCCAGCACGGGAGACATTTTATAGAGCCATTCAAAAAAAACTCGAAAGGAGCGGAGGACCTCCGAAGCAAGCCGATGCAGAAAGTTCCATAACCCCTCGGCGGCCTCCGTCGATCCGTCGATTTGGAACTCGGGCCGCGCGAGCACGTCGCGGGCCGCGTTCCGCACCTCCTGGGGACCGGGAAGCGGACTTGGCCGGTCCGCCGCAACAAAGGCCATCGCCAAAACCGCGAAGACAACCATCATCATCCCTGCTCCAGAGTCTCCAGCGGCTTTGTCGGCGCGGCGGCGACCGCCTTCGCCAGTTGCACGAGGTCGAAGTTTTCGACGCGGCAGCGGCAGGAGAAATAAAAGACGACCAGCGCAATCCATCCAAACGTCCCCGTTACCGCTTGGAGCAGCGTGCCGACGATTCCTGCCACATGCCGCTCGAAGATAAAGGCCGATCCCGCTCCAATTCCGCCGTTAATTGCGGCGAGCAACAGGCACAACAGAAAGAATGTCAAATAATGTTCGATCCAAGCGGTCCGCATCAAGTACCAGCTTCGCCTGAGCGCCGCCATCCCCGAGATCCCTTCAAGGACGGTTATGGTTTCCGCCAGGGCGAACCAAAAGGTCACGAGGATCCCGGGGAGAACGCACAGGAGGAGCCCGCCAAAAGTGAAAAAATAGAGTAAAATGCACGTCCAGATCAACGGGACCGCCCGCCCGATTGCCGCGCGGAACGCGCGGCGGACGCCGACCGGCTTTCCCAGATAGATGCGCGCGGACGCGTGGACGAAAGCGGCGCTCATGATGGGGGCAACGAAGAGCCCCGTGAGCAGCAAGATCGGCAGCATGAAAGTGAAAAGGAAGGTCACCTGCGTCTGCAAAAACTCCGCCATCTCTTCCGGAGTGGCGTGGGGAGAGGGGACCGGCATCCTCTGCGTGACGAGCAGATCGGTCGCGATCGCCACGGGGATTTGCAGGCAGAGCATGATTTTCAGGAAGAAACCAAAATTGTCCTTCAAAATCAGGATCGCCTGATCGAGAATTCCGCCCACTTTGAGGGGTTTGAGCTCGTACTTCATCGTCGTCTCAGAATACTGAACCATGAACGCAGATCCAACAAGGAATCAGCGTCCGACCGACACGTTTGAACGGCCAGGGTCCCCATTGCACGAGGTGGGCGATCATCGGCGGCCGAATGACCCTCAATGGCACGGGACCGTGCTCGCGGGGGCGATTGCCATATTGGTCGCCGGCCTTTTGGTCGACGTCAACGCCGACGGCGCGCTCTTCCTGCGCGGGTTGTCGAGCGTCCCATTTCCCGTCATTTGCCCCCTTCGGCGATTCTTCGGGATCCCCTGTCCGACGTGCGGCGTGACGCGCAGCGTGGTCCACCTGCTTCAAGGACGGCCCTCCGAGTCGTTTGCCGCTCACCGTTTGGGCTGGCTGGTTCTGGCCGCGATTTTGTTTCAGCTTCCGTATCGTACGTGGTGTCTGACCGGCCGGCGCGGGCCGCCCAATCATCCGCGCCTTGCCGAGTTTGCCCTGATCAGTTTTTTGCTGCTGCTTGTCGTCAATTGGCTGGTTTCATAAAGATGAGGGGTGGCGAAGCGCCCCGCGTCCGGCGGACCGGCCGTGTCAACCCGCCGGCTTGTTTCGCTGGTCGATTGAGGGTCCACGAGGATTCCTGATTTGAATAGGATTTTGTCGCACACCGCGTGGCTCGGACGATTCCTTGTTTGGATATCCATCCCCTTGGCCCCGTTGCCGGCGACCGGAATTGCTGGTGCTGCTGTGCCGCGCCGGCTGAACGTCCTTTGGATCTGCGCGGACGACCATGCCGCCTACGTGATCGGGGCTTACGGAAATCGGCGCGTCCACACGCCGAACCTCGATCGTCTGGCCGCCGGGGGAATGCGGTTCGATCGCGCGTTTTGCAGCTCGCCCGTCTGCACCGCGTCGCGCGATTCGTTCATCACGGGCCGCTATCCGCGCACCATCGGCGTCACCGAACTCAGAACGCCTCTCCCGGAAAGCGAAACGACCCTGGCCCATGTGTTGAAGCGCGCCGGCTACGACACGGCGGCGATCGGCAAAATGCACTTCAACAGCACGCAGACTTACGGTTTCGACCTGCGTAGCGATCTCGGCTTCTACAACGCCGAATTGGCGAAACGCGGCAAAAAACCAATCCCGCCGAACGTCGCCGTCCAGCCGCCGTGGAGGCCTTTCCGCGATCCGGCCCGCATCTGGCTTAACGCGGGCGACCTGCCGTACGGCGCGGTCGAAGCGGACATGGACGCGACGTATTTCGTCGAACAGACGGCCCGATTTCTCTCCCGCCCGCACGAAAGGCCTTTTTTCCTGATTGTGAGCTTCTACGAGCCGCACTCCCCCTTTTATTTTCCGGTGGAAGACCGCGGGCGATTTCAGCCGGCCACTTTTCCCGTTCCGGTTCCTGGTCCGGAGGACGCCGGCCAGATTCCCGCCATTTTCCGCGATCTGACGCCGGCCGAAAAGCAGAGGATCGCCGCCGCTTACTACACGTCGGTGGAGTTTCTCGACCGCGAAGTCGGCCGCGTGCTGGCCGCGTTGGAGAAATCGGGCCAGGCGCAAAACACGCTCGTTCTCTACACGGCCGACCATGGCTATCTGCTGGGACAGCACGGCCGGTTCGAGAAACATTGCAGCTATGAAGAGGCGATCCGCCCTCCGCTCTTCATGCGGTGCCCCGGAGTCATCCGTCCCGGCGGCGCAACCAGCGCTCTGGTGGAATTCGTCGACATCTTCCCGACGGTGCTCGATCTGTGCGGCGTGAAGATTCCGGCCAACGTGCAGGGTCGGTCGCTCGTGCCGCTCCTGGAGGGTCGGACGAAAACGCATCGCACCGAGGTCTTTGTCGAATATGCTCCCAACGATGAAGCGACGGTCCGCGACGAGCGTTGGAAACTGGTGTTCGAGCGAGGCAAACGGCGCCGCACCGACGGTTACGACACGGGCCTGCCGCTTCCCGGCCGAACGATTCGTCTCTACGACTTAGAGAACGACCCCTCGGAAATGCACAACGTCGCCGGACGACCGGAGAACGCCGAACGCGTGCAGCACATGCTTGTGCGCTTGGCCGAACACATGCGATCGACGGCCCGCAAGCCGGCGCTCGTCCCCAAGACGGACGATCCGCTGGAGCTGCTCGACTTCTGCGTGCAATCACGCGACGCGGAAGGAATGCTCCCCGGCGGACTGCGCCTGCCGTTTCTTCTGGCCGCCGTCTATTCCCTGGCCATCGTGCTGGCGTCCCTTGCAGGGGGCTGGATGCCGATCGTGGTGCGGCTGACGCACACTCGGCTGCAACTTGCGATGAGCCTGTGCGGCGGATTGATGCTGGGCGTCAGCCTGTTTCAGATGCTGCCAAGGTCCGTCGCCGTTTTCGACTCGCTCGACCGCGGCGTTGAATGGATGTTGGCCGGGCTCCTGGCAATGTTCTTTCTCATCCGGGCGTTCCATTTCCATCAGCACGAGCCGGTCGGCCATCGAGCACAACGGCTAAGTTGGATCGGACTCGCTCTGGGGTTGGGACTCTATACGTTGATGAACGGCATGGCCCTCGCTGCCAGCGTGCAGGCCGACGCGCAGCGCGGACCATGGCTGGCAGGCATCGGAACGTTTGCGGCGATTTTTTTGCATAAGCCTTTGGACGCAATGCCCGTCTCGATCCTGGTGGCATCGGGAGAAGTCGAGAGCCGGCTGAAACACATCGTGAACGTCTCATTTGCCCTTTTGTGCCCGCTGGGAGTCGTGTTCTTCTTTTTGGCTTTGAAGCAGTTTTCCTTTCATCAGGCGGAGATTGTGGGCTGCGGCCTGGCCTTTTCGGCCGGCGTCTCTTGTGTATCTCGCTCTCGGACCTGCTCCCGGAGCTCGAATTCCACGCTCACGACCGCTTCGCGCTTTCGCTGGCCTTGATGACCGGCGTCGCTTTGGCTTACGCAATCGCCTGAATGGCCGCGCGGGACAGGTTCCAATTCGTCCCGCGACCGCGAAGAATACCGGTTGTCGACCATACATTGTGTACGCAGAAGGATCCGATGACGATGCTGACATCACGCTTTTCGCAAGCGCTCGTGTACGCGGCCGATGCCCATGCGGGACAGACGCGCAAAGGAACCAGCGTTCCTTACGTCGCGCATGTGCTGGCGGTGGCCGCCTTGGCCCTGGAGAACGGGGCCAACGAAGACGAGGCGATTGCCGCCCTGCTGCATGACACGGTGGAAGACTGCGGCGGAATGGAACGGCTGAGCGACGTCCGCGAACGGTTCGGACCGGCCGTCGCCGACATCGTCTTGGGCTGCAGCGACTCGACGGAGACGCCCAAGCCGCCGTGGAAGGAACGCAAGCAGGCGTATCTGCACGACCTCGACGCAGCTTCCCCCTCGGTCCTTTTGGTCTCGGCTTGCGATAAACTGCACAACGTCCGATCGCTGCTCGTCGCCGTGCGCAACGACGGCGAGGCCGCGTGGAGCCGCTTCAAAGGGGGAAAGGAGGGAACGTTGTGGTATTATCGGGCCGCATTGGCCATCCTGAAACGCTGCGGCGTTTCCCCGCGGCTGACGCACGAGCTGGAGATCTCTCTTGAGGAGCTGCACCGGGCCGTGAACTCGACCGTGCCCCTCTTCGACGTCCACTTTCCCGATGCCTGACACCGGCCTTTCTCCTCTTCCGATCGACGCTGTCCTGCCGCGAATCGCCGCGGCGCTCGGCTCGTCGCCAAACGTGGTGATCTGTGCTCCGCCGGGCGCGGGAAAGACAACGCGGGTTCCACCGGCCCTGCTCGATTCCGCAATGGGAATCGGCGGGCGTGTTCTCGTGCTGCAGCCGCGCCGGATGGCGGCCCGTGCGGCCGCCCGCCGGATCGCTGCCGAACAGGGGACTTCCCTCGGTGAAGGCGTCGGCTACCAGGTGCGGTTTGACCAGCAGATCGGCCCGCGCACGCGGATCGCCCTGGTCACGGAAGGCATTCTATTGCGGATGCTGCACGACGACCCTCTCATCGAGTCGGTCGGGGCGGTCGTGTTCGACGAATTCCACGAGCGGAACTTGAACAGCGACCTGGCCCTGGGAATGGTCCGCCGCATCCAGCAAACGGTGCGTCCCGAGCTCAAGATCGTCGTGATGTCGGCCACCCTCGACGCGGCGCCGGTGGCCGGCTTTTTGGGCAATTGCCCGGTCATCACCAGCGCAGGGACGCCTGTTTCCCGTCGAGATTCGCTATGCGGGCAGCTTCGAGAAGCGGCCCTTGCGGCGCGCTGGTCGCTTCCGGCGTCGAGCAGGTGGCCGAGCGGACGGAAGGCGACATTCTCGTCTTCCTTCCCGGCGTGGGCGAAATCCGCCAGGCGGCCGCCGAATTGCAGGCCTTCGCCGGCCGTCGTGGCTTCACGCTGTTTGAGCTTTATGGGGACTTGCCTCCGGAACAGCAAGACGCCGTGCTGGCCGACAGCAACCGGCGCAAGATCGTTCTCTCGACGAACGTCGCTGAAACGTCGCTGACGATTCCGGGCATTACGGCGGTCGTCGACACGGGCCTGGCCCGCCAGCTTCGCTTCGATCCTTCGGTGGGGCTTGACCGGTTGGCGCTCGTCCCCATCTCGAAGGCCTCCGCCGACCAGCGGGCCGGCCGCGCGGGGCGGACGGCAGCCGGCGTTTGCCTGCGACTTTGGGAGGAACGTACGCACGCCCACCGGCCGGCTTTCGAACAGCCGGAAATCCACCGCGTCGACCTCGCGGCTCCCGTGCTGCAGCTTTGGAGCTGGGGCGAAACCGACGTGCTCGCTTTCCCTTGGTTTGAGCTCCCGTCGCAACCGGCCGTCGAGACGGCCCTCGCCGTCTTGGATCGTCTGGCCGCGATTGAAGGCGGGACGATCACAGAGATCGGACGGGTGATGGCCCGGCTGCCCGTCCACCCGCGCATCGGACGCCTGTTGATCGAAGGGCACCGTCGCGGCTGCGCGCGGCGGCACCGCCCTGGCGGCCGCCCTCCTTTCGGAACGCGATCCCTTTTTGCGCTCGGGCGGCAGTGCTCGCGGGAATGACCGCGGCCCGCGAACGGCCGTCAATTACGTCTCGCGTTCCGACGTGCTGGACCGCGTGGCCGCGCTCGAAGAATTCGAGTCTGCCGGTCGTGCCGAGTCGAGCTTCGGCCCGATCAATCGCTCGGCGGCCGCGTTTGTGCTTCGCGCGCGCGACCAGTTGCTGGCCGAGATCCGCCGCGAGATGGGCAGGCCAGACTGCCAGCGAGACGCCGCTACCCGACGCCTTCCTGCAATCGCTGCTGGCTGCGTTTCCCGACCGTCTGGCCAAACGGCGGGATTCGAGCAGCGGAAAGGGAGTGATGGTGGGGGGACGCGGCGTGCGCCTGGCCCCGCAATGTGCCGTGACCAATGCCGAGCTGTTTCTGTGCATCGACGTCGACGCAGGCCAGACGGAGGCGATCGTTCGGCAAGCATCGGCCGTCGAGCGCGATTGGCTGCTCCCCGACCAGCTTCGGACGGCGGAGGAAGCCTTTTTTCATCCCACGCAGAAGGCTGTCGTCGCCCGCCGCAGGACGTATTGGGACGATCTTGTGATCGAAGAGGTCAACGTTCCGGTGACGCTGGGAGAAAACGTAGCGGCCGTGCTGGCGGAGGCCGCCTGGCGGGAATGGGACCGCGTCTTTCCCGGCGACGATCCGGCCCTCCGCAATTTTCTCACCCGCGTCCGCTGCCTGGCCGCCTGGATGCCGGAGCTGAAACTCCCCGCGTTCGACGATGGGCAGCTCCAAGCGATGTTGGCAGAACTTTCGATGACATGCCGCTCGTTTGACGAACTCCGCCAGGCGCCCTGGCTCGATCTGCTCAAAGGCCGGCTGAGCTACGCGCAACGGGAAGCCGTCGAGCGCGAAGCGCCCCGAGCGGATGAGCGTGCCGAGCGGAAGCCGGATTGCCCTGGCGTATGAAGTCGGCCGGCAGCCGGCCCTCCCGGTGAGGATTCAGGAAGTCTTCGGACTGCGGGAGACGCCGCGGATCGCGGGAGGCCGCGTCCGCGTCGTTTTGCACCTGCTGGCTCCCAACATGAGAACGCAGCAGATCACCGACGACCTGGAAAGCTTCTGGACCAACGGCTACCCGCAGGTACGCAAGGACCTGCGGGCCCGCTATCCCAAGCACGCCTGGCCCGAAGACCCATGGACCGCCGAACCGACCCACCGGCCGAAAAAGCGCAAATAGTGCTGGTAGCACTTCCTTGTCGCGTTGAAAGTGACTCTTTTCCCGACGATTTCCGCCGCGGGTCCCCTATCGTGTGGCTTGAAGCGCTCTAGGCGCCGACGGTGAAGGAAAACGTCGTGAAGCCGCACTTTTGGCCCCGCAGGGCAACGCCGTGAAGGATTTTCTTTGGTGGCCGCCGAGACGGCCGTAGGGTGGGACAAGGCCGGCTCGGCGGCCGCCGGCCCACCTTTTGAAGGTTGCCAAGCGCGTGGCCGTGGTGGGCCGTCGCTCGCTCCGCGAGCTTGTCCCACCCTACGTTTCGAAAAGCACGTGTTTTGCTGAGCGAAAATCCTTCACCCGGCGTTGCCCGCAGGGGCGAAACTCTCACCCATTGGAGAACGACCAGCGCCATTCGTCTCGGGAACCATTATTTAATGGTTCATGGCACCTCTTACCTCTCCTTGACCGACTCGTTCGTGAAGGACGAGGAGGCAGCCGTGTCATCGGCCTGAGTCGGTGGCGGAAAGACTTCGCTGGGGACGCTGAACATTCCACCGCCCATGCCACCACCACCCATGCCACCCATGCCACCACCACCCATGCCGCCCATGCCACCACCACCCATGCCACCCATGCCGCCGCCCCCTCCTCCACCGCTGCGCGAGCCCATGGCGCCGCTACTCCTTGACAGCATCTTGAGCTGATCGGGACCCAGGACAAGATCGCCAACCGGGTACATGCGGATCTGGAGCTTTTCGTTGGCTTTTTCAACGGTGGTGATCTTCATGACCTCGTCTTCGATGACGTAGGTCAGGGGCTGAGGCAACTGTTCCAGCAAGAGCTTGAGCATGTTGCGGAGCTTGATGTTGGTCACGGGCATCTTCACCTCGGTGCTCGTGTCGATGCTGGCGTCTTCCAGCGTCTTGGCATCGAGGAGGATGGGGATTTGGTAGCGCTGGGCGATGAACTCGATGGCGTCCTTCAACGGCTCAGGATCGATCGTGAAATCGACCGTCTGGTCGAGCGCTTCGCTGATCCGTGCCTCGGTCTTGCTTTCGACCCGCAGGTCGGTCTGAGCCCACTTTTTGCGGCGCTCGGTGAGAGCCCTCCAGACCTGAGCGTTCGGCCATTCGACCGGAGGCTCGTCCGGAAACGGGACGTGTGCCAGTTCGACCAGGTAAAGCGTTTCGAGCAAGCGGTCTTGTCGCAGGTTCCTCAGCCGGTACGACTTGCTGATTTGGCCCCCCATTTCCGAGTTGTACAAAGCCTGGGTCGCCGGTCCATTTCCCGGATTCAGGTGGATCGCCTCGCGAGCGACCGATTCCGCCTGCTCGTAAGCGTTGTCATCTCCGTGAACGGCCTGTACCAGGAGCGCGCAGGACCTGATCGATCAGCTCCGTGAGCCGCCTCTCTTGCAGCGACATCTGTTCCAGCGACTTGCGTCGCGCTTCGACCTGGGCCAGCCGCTCGGCGTTCTGGACCTTCTCAACCGTTTGCCGTTCCATGACGCTCCGCAGCTCCTGAATGGTGCTCCGCAGGCGCCGGGTTAATTGGTCGCGGACTTGCGGCTCGATGTCGGATGCCGTGCTCACGGTGCTTTCCGCGCCTTCAAGGCCAGGATCCCGGCGTCGGGGTCGTCCGCCCCGATCTTTCGCGCGTCGACAACGGCATTATTGACCTCTTGGGTCAACTGCTGCCCGCGAACAGTCATCAACTGGCCGTATCTCGTGACAGCGTTTTCACGCGGCGGTCCGACCCGCTGCTCCAAAGGCGCCGTCGAGGGCGAAGCCGGGGTCGGAAAGGCCGGCACGGGAGGAGACGCCGGAAGACTCTTCGCGGCCCCGTCGGACGGACCCTCCGGCGCGACCTGCCGGAGGATTTCGCGGGTCGCGGACTCTTTCCTCAGCCGTTCAACGGCGGGCTGCGCCGCCGCGGAAATCACGGTCAGCCCAGAATTAAATCCCCAGACTGCGATGACAAGCGAGGCGCCGATGGCAATTCCAGGCCTGGACACCATTTCGTTTCTCCCGAAACTGATTTCCAAGATTTCCCAGGCCCGGAAACATGCTCCCTCAATTCTATCACGGTCCGGAGATCGCCTCGAAGTAATTCCGTCGAAATTCGCGGAAATCCAACCTCCTCTGGCCGAACTCGTTCCTACCGCCTTTGCAATCCGGCAGCCAGGCCCTGCGGTTCCGAACAGCCTGTCCTCGATAACGAGTGATCAGAGAGGACCGCAGAAAATGCTTTGTCCTTTGATTTCTTTGTGTCCTTCGTGTCCTTAATGGCTCCTTTTTTCAACCACAAAGGACACGAAGGACACAAAGAAACTCAACGTCCCCACGCGTCCGCGGCCGCCTCGAAGAGAACCTGCCTGGAATTGGTCGCGGGCAACTAAAGCGGACGGGAGTGAATGGCACTGGAACTTTCGTAACTCGTTGGTTGGGTAAGTGATATAGACAGAAAAGGCCTCGCCGGGTGCCATGCCTACGGCTTTGCGTGGGCATGTCTTCAGCCTTGAGGCGTGCGTGGCAGAGCGGATTGGTCGAGGCGGAGCAGCCCGCTGCCGGGACGTTCGTATTCGGCAACACTTGACCACGGCCACGCTGTCGGAGTTTGACAGGTTCCCCGCCGAAACCGTGTTTGCGTGGATGTAGTCGATCTCGGCCCAGACCGTTTTTGGATCGGTTAGATTTCGGTCGTAGCCGCCGCCACGCTGCCAAAACCGGTAATGAATCATCGCAGGGTGCTGGCAGGACGATTTCCGGCTACGACATTCTGCCAAGGATCCAAGGACATGCCCACGCAAAGCCGTGGGCATGGCACCCGGCGGTTGAGGGTTCGACTTGTTCCGTGTTTGACCTGTGTAGCGGCTCACCCAGGAGGAAAACGGCGATTTGAAATGACGTCTCGAGGAATCCCATTCTCAAGACCGGTCGAACCGAGGAACGCGCTGCGGCACTCGGATCAGCGTTGCCGTGACCTGTACCTGGTCTGCCTCGTCTAACCGGGTCCGACCGCCGAGAGAGAGGCTGCCGTGGATAGGTCCTTGAGAAGGAGCAGTCCCTTCGGAAAGAGCCGAAAGAGCACTGCTGAGCTGAAAAGGCTCAGCAGCGGCACCCCATGCGGACACTTTGCCCGGCCGCCGATCGGACTATCTGCTGACCGGGGGATTTGGGAGATGGCTGAAGTGAGTCACCGCATTGGGACCCGCGGCGGCCGCTTCACGGCCGGCGATCTTCAGGTCGAACACGTAATCCTTTTTTCCCGGTGGCTGATGATCGATTTTGAGCTCCGGATATTCCTTTAGGTTTCGATCCGGATCGTCGTAAAGGTTGAGGAACTGGTCCGGGCCAGGGTACTCCTTGTGCTGCCCCCGTTTCAGCTTGGAGAACGTTGCGATGTAAGTGCCGGCCTTCACGCCGTCGTCCTTTGCAAAGGTTCCGAAGGCGAATTCGCCGCTTCGTGAGATGGGCCGAAAGGGCCCAATGGCCTTCGGGTTCGCGGGGCCCTTGAGCATCATGACGATCCATTCCCCCTCCGCGAGATCCGGGGACATTCCATCCACCGTTATCTTGCCAGCCAGGGGGTAGACCGCCTCCCGCTTCTGCCCGACGTTTTCCAACGCCTTGTCGATGGCCTGATTGGTCGTTTGCCCCGATGAGCAGCCGGCGACGAGGAGCACAGCAAGCACGCTGGATCCCCGGATTGCACTACAAGGTCGCAGGAACATCCCGTGATTTCCTTTCCCGCTCAAAACGATGTGTGATTCGCTTGGGCTGCCAAACAAGCTGCCCCCCAAAGAGCGGTCGCTCCGGGAGGCAGCTTCTTGGAGTTTTTCCCATCAGGCAATCGCCGTCAAGTAATCGCCGTCAAGCAATCGCCGTCAAGTGACTTACTTAGAAGCCGTCTGTAACGGGCTCTCTTCCCTTAATGCTCAACAGGGCCATGAACGTCAAGAAGCTGATGTTCTCGCTGATCATGCGGGCCGAGCCGTCGCACATGCAGACTCCAACCGACCCCGGATGGAAGCTATAGCCGAAAGTCCGGATCCACTCGTTCGTGCAGTTGAGGATGCAGACGGGCCCGGTGCTGCTGGCCTGCGTAGTTCCGGCAAAATTGGAGCCTGCTCCCTTGCCGGCGTAGCCATTATTCCAACATCCCCAGCAACCGCCCGGGTTGTTGGTCCAAAGCTTGGAGCCAGGACAGCAGCATTGGTGAATGTAGCAATAACGTGCGGGGCTCTGCTTGCCCCCCCTTATCCCGCATGGCCCCCCGCCCTTGATCCAAAGATCCGGGCAGCCGGCGATCTCGGTGAAGAGGACCGAGGTCTGCGTTCCATCGGTGATATCCTCAAGAGTGATGGTTCCGGCAATGCTAACATTCGTGTTGTTACAGTTGGCCATGGCGGTCGTGCCGTTGGGAGTGGTGCTTTTGCCGGTAAGGTATAGCCAATAATTTTTATCGCAGGCATGATAAACTTTCGAGAGGCCCCGGTAGTCGCTCGCACCCATGAGCTTTATGGGCCAGAACTGATCACTGGTCACACTCCCACCGTTGACCGCTGGGCAGCACGTCCAAACCGGCTGCTCTAGGAAGGGGTTCGCGAGCCTGGGGCACGAAGGGCAAACAAAGGTTGGAATCACAGCCGCCGCAGGATAGGTCGGTGCGCACGGTGTGGAGCAGGTCGACGAATTTGGGGCCGTGAAACACTGGCTGCCGCCCGACCACGTGTATTTATGCGGAGACTGGATAGACGAGTTTTGATCGATTTTGTTGTAAACCGTGGTCGCTTCTATGTACGGCAGAAGCTTCTCGCCCCACGTATGAAGGTTAAAGTCGTAATGACAGCTTGTAATCCCACCACAGGTCACGCCTCCAAAGGTGTGGCAGCAAGGATGACCACAATCTCTGTTAACGACCGTCATTATGACCGACGGAGGCAACACTTTGTTGATGTCGTGGTAATTGTGCGTGGCCAGTGCAAGCTGCTTCAGATTGTTGCGGCACTGCGTCCGACGTGCCGCCTCCCGCGCGGCTTGGACTGCCGGCAGCAGTAAGGCGATGAGTGTCGCGATAATCGCGATCACCACCAAGAGCTCGATCAGCGTAAAACCTTTTCGCCTGCTGGTCATGAGTCGTCCTTTCAATGAAGCGCACGGAACGCCAAGACACCCCAAAAGACCATCTCTCTCGTGCCGCAAAGAGATCGCGGTCGCCGCGACGCTCAGCGGGACAAGAGCCACAAGTGCAAGGATGAACGCTCCCTCGGGCGAAATGCCGGGGACGAAAGTCGCGAGCGGACCTCGAGAAGAAAATCGGGCCCATGGCTTGCCGCGGGAAGTAAGTCTCCTCGACCGACCCTAAGAGGAGACACTGTTTGGCTGGAGATGGTTTACCCCGCCGCGACGAAGCACCCGACGCGACCGACAGCCACCGGCATCAAACCCGAAATCTAGGCCCAGTCTGCGTTTCGCGCGCTTCGATTGCAAGAAAATTTCTTCAAACCTTTCAAGATTTTAAAAAACGGCCCAGGTGGTGTACGTTCGTTTCCTCCTTTGCGCGGTCGGACGCCGTCCCATCTCGCAGAAGGAACGACAAAATAAATAGGCTGAAATAAAGGGGACGGGAGTGAATGGCACTAACTTAAGACTTTACTTGTTTTCGGATCAGGGCTTGTTGAAGTTGTGGGCGTGGCTTGTTCATCAAGTCGTACTCTTTCGGTCGGCGTTTGCGAACGCGTGGTTCAAAGCGGTCGGGTCGGACGGGCAGAACGATCAGGTTTCTGGCGGCGGCGATTCCGAGCGAGGCGTGGCGGAGTCGTCGTTGGGCGTCGATGAAGCTGATGCGGGTGGCGGGAACCCCCTGCCCCTGGGCCGATCGCAGCATCACCAGGCGCACCAGGTTGTAGACGATGGCGTACATTGCCAGTTCTTTGTGAATTCCATCGACGGTTTTCGTTCGCAGGACGTCCATTCGCAGCGTCTGCTTGAGATGCCGTCGATTGGTCTCGATTTCCCAGCACTGTTGGTAAAGCATGGCGAGTTCGGCAGCCGGGTAGAGTTCACTCTTGAGCAGCGTCGTGACCAGGGTAACCTCGCGGACTCGATAGCCCCGTTGCGTGATGCGGTATCGGAGTTCGCGCACTGGAAGCGAGTTGGGCAGTTGCGCGTAGGCCTCGGACGTCATCCATTTCGGCCGTTGTTTCGGTTTGAAAGACTCGACAATCTGATCACACGTTCCCAACCACTTCAGCCACCGCGAGTGGGGCTTGCCGGTGGCTCGCCGACCCTTCTTCCGGGGAGCGTTCGGCCGCTCGTGAGCACGCCCCCTGCGGAAGTTGACAATCGTTTTTTGATGGAGGCGGAAGACCGCAAAAACACCGAGATTCTGCAGTAAGGCCAGATGCGCGTAGGAGCAGAATCCGCGGTCTGCCACCACGACATCACCCCGCCGAAGGGCGTCGTGCACCCGCTGGGCTTGAGCCATGTCGTGCGTCCGCAAGGGCGCCGTCGCGATTCGCAGCAGGCAGCCGGTGCTGGCATGGAACAGCGTCATCAGATGCGCGACAGGAAATCCGCAACCGGGTGCCTGCGCCCCCGACTGGCCGAAGGCCGCCTGCAGCTCGGGAGTATCCGGCATCGAACACCCGGAGCCATCCATGTGCCAAACCCGGTGGTCGCGCCAGCGTGCCGCGGCATCGCAGGTTCCTGTCAGGGCGTCGCTCCTCTTTCCCATCAGCCGCTGGAAGAGCTCCACCGGCAATCGAGAGCGCGCCTTGCAGTACGCCTCTCCGGTGACGTCCAGACCGGCCAAATGCGGCACATGGTCACACGCGGTGTTCCCCTCCAGGACTTGTCGCAGGAAGGCGTAGACCGTGGTCACGGGATCCAGAGCGTGCACTCACGCCAAACGTGTTTCAGCTCGTGGCAGCTTTCCACGATCCTCTCGGGCGCAAGAACCTGCGAGACATCTCCCTTGACCTGTTCGAGAACGGACTGGATAAATGGCGCCATCCTTGGCCTCCTGGGAAAATGGGTGTCGAAGCAACCTCATTCTCGCAGGAGGCCGGGATTCTTCAGAGTCCGATCCTCAGCCACTGCCTCCGGTCACAACTCCCCACCTGCAATGCCCTTCCGCCTTCCGTTAGTGCCATTCGCGCCTGTCCCCTTTCCCCCTCCCGCGATGAAGTCGATCGCCTGCTCAGGCCCTTTGTGCCAGCACGCAAATCGCCGGCACCGGCTTCAGCTCCAGGATCTCGGTGCGAATTCCCGTCAGGCCAGCCAGGGCCTTCACCTCGGTGAGCGTTTTCGCCATCGCCAGCGCAGCCGCCCGCGTGGGCTTGATACGCGGTTGATAAGTTGTGGCCAACACTCCGCTGGGAGCGAGGCGTTTCATGCAACTGGCGATAAACGCCTCCTTGTCCGCCATGAACTGGATCACGTTGATCGAGAAGATCCGGTCGAACGGACGCTCCGCCGCGGGAAGATCGTCGATCGTGCCCGTAATGAGCTTGAGTTTCCCCGTCCGCACTGCCTGCGAATTGCGGCGGCGGGCCTGGTTGATCATCACGTCCGAATGGTCCACTCCGACGACTTCATTCGATTCAGCCAGAATTTCCAAGCACGCCTTCAATGCGACGCCCGGCCCGCAGCCGATCTCGAGGACGCGGTCACCGCGGAAAGGGCGAGCAGATCGACAGTCCATCGACCGCGTCGCACATTGGAGGCCCGGTTGGCGAGGATGAACCCCACGACCCGGCCGAAGAGGCCGCGCGGCTTGGCAAAGTGACCGGCTATTTTCGACTGTTGGGATTCCAGCACGGTCTCCGAATCGCTTTCGTCGGCCCCTGCGGTACCGGCTGAAAAAAAGAAAGGGATTTGCCATCAATTGACAACCATGGTGTCATTGTGCAAATTGACAACCAAGGTGTCAACAAGAGAGCTCGTGCAACGAACGGACGAAGTGAAATGACGTCGACACGACACAGGAAAGGGGCACGTCGAACCGTCGGCGGCAAGCGGGAGGCAATCGCCGAGCTGCTGCTCGAAGTGGCCCAGTGCTTTTTCCGGCTCCGGGCCGCCGGTCAGAAAACCGGGTTCATCTCCAGTTGGGGCGGCGGCGCCTTCGGCTTCCTGCGCAGCCTCGCTCTCTTTGGTCCGCTCACCGTTCCACAGATCGCCCACATGCGGCCGACGAGCCGTCAACGGATGCAGCGCCTGGCCGATGAATTGGCGAACGAGGGGCTTGTGGAATTCATCGACAATCCGAAACACCGCCGCTCAAAGCTCGTGCGGCTGACGCCAAAAGGCGAAGCCCGCTACCGCGAACTCAACACCCGCTTCCTGACGAGCGCCGCGACGATGGGCGCCGGTCTCAGTGAAGTCGACATCCGAAAGAGCCTCCAGATTGTGCGACGGCTGAGCGATGAGGTTAAAGGCCGCTCAGAGTCGCTCTGATCGTCAGTTCGACGATCGAAACGAGTTTCGCCCTCTGTCCGCGCGGCATTTCACCGTCTATCGACCGAACGGAGAGTTCTCCTTCAGCACCTATCGCGATGGTGATCGAGCCAAGGTGGGCACGACCTGCGAGCGATGCATCAACAGGGTGGCTCTTGTTCGCGGCTAGGGGAAACACCTATTTGTACTGGGCGTCCCTGAACTCAACTGAAAAGGGGAACGCCGATGATCGCCGAGTCTCAACCAGAATTCGTCCTGGGCCGATTGCTGATCACTCCGGGTGCAATCGAAGACCTAGAGAGGGCCGGTCAGTCGGCCATCGAATTCCTCCAACACCACGTGCGAGGGGATTGGGGCAACGTGTGCGAGGAAGACCGCCAGGCAAACGACGACGCCTTGATTGACGGCTCTCGACTTCTTTCGGCCCATCGCACCTCGCTTGGCCAAAAGCTGTGGATCATTACGGAAGCGGCTGACGACGTTGGCCGGCGATCCGCGACGACCATCCTGCTCCCAAGCGAGTACTGACGGTCATCAACACGTCAGCCATTTCTGCGGCTCTCGCCTAATACCGTCGCGGAAACCAGTCGTCACCGAAGTAATCGCGTCGGGCGTCGAGGTTGCTCAGCACCGTCTCCGCATCACCGCTCACTACGACGCCGCCATCTCGAAGGAGGTACGTTCGGTGGGCGAGTGGGAGGATGTGGCGTCCGCGTCTGTCCGTCAACAGGACAGAAATCCCCTTCGACGGCAGTTCGCTGAGAATGTCCTCGATGGCGTGCGTTGTGACGACATCAGTGGCCTCGAACGGTTCATCGAGGCAAAGCAGTGCAGGATCTCCAACCAGGCACGTCGCAATGGCCATTGGCTCGCTTACTGCAAAGCAAGCCATTGCCCGCCATCTCGAAGCTCAGGTCGGCGTTGAACAGTCCTACTCCGTCACCGCACTTCCACGGACATGGCGCTGCAACTTTTCGCGTAGCCGAGGCAACGTTTGACGATCGGAGGAATTCGGCTGCTGGCGATGGCGTAAGACAACTCGATCATGCCGCGATCGCCGTATCGCCTTCGCAGAGTTTCGCGAAGCGCATCCTCGTCGCCCGTCGAGTTAATGACCGCCCTGGTGAACTGGAAAACGTCGACCATCTCTGGCGGCAATTCATGGCAGTTGCCATCGAGGGCGGCGTGTAGCAGGGCAGGATCAACGCCGTTCTGTCGGGCCAGATTGACGGTAATCTGCAAACACGGACCGCAGTCCGCATCCTGCAATGCCACGATCTGAGAAACGAACCAAGCGTCCCTCGGGAGCACCTTGCGGCTATTGGCGAAGGGCATAATGCAGCAGAAGCGCAGGAATGCCCCCGGTGACACGTCGACCATATGATGCAGATAATCGACCGATTCTCCCAATTTCTTCGCTTCCGCGTCCAATCTGCGGTGAATCAACCAGCGCAACATAGATACGTTCCCCGTGGCCCGTTGGCGGTATCCGTATGCCATCTAATGTACTGCGCGCGGCCGCTGTTGACGATGAGACGGGCAAAGCATCTCCTTACCCCAATTCGCCGACTTGACTGTCGGCATTGCCCGCGTTCCGTCAAGCCTTCCGTTTTGTCTAATGCGTCGGATAACCACCCATTTACCGGAATGGATGGCCTTGAGCGGCGCGGTTTTCGCCCACGAAGCCGCAATCGCGACATTCGAGTTCCAGAAACTCGTCGAATCGGGGACGTCCCGTTTGAGGAACGATTTGTGCGAGACGATTGGAGTGATGTCGTTGACGGTGTCTTTGGGATCGCGTGATCAGCCAACACCACAGCGCAGCGACCAGACTCGTCTCTTGAGGTGACTTACCAATCAACGTCGCAACCCGAAATCGAATTAAAGGAAATCGAATTAAAGAATCGAATTAAAGGGGTCGGAATCGAATTAAAGAAATCGAATTAAAGGGGTCGGGAGTCATTTCTCGAGGCAGCCGGCTTTTTCGTTCATCTGGTTTGCAAGTTGCCTGGCCGAACACTTGAAGGACGTGTTGGGATCACCTCGATCGCGCGTCACGCCGGGCCTCCAGCGAACCCCGTATTTCCCGAACGTTTCCGCCACGGGACCGCTCCGCCCGGATGGGAAGCGCTCTAACCGAACAACTGGGCCAGCGGCGCGCCATCGGCCAACTTGAAGGGTCGGCCAATGTGGTCCCGGATCTGTGCCACCGGATCGATGCCGAAGCGCCAATAGATCGTCGCAGCCAGGTCGGCCGGGGAAACGGGGTCGGTCGCGGGAAACGCTCCGTGGCGATCGCTGGAACCGAAGATCGTGCCCCCCTGAATGCCTCCTCCGGCCAGCAAGATCGAATAGCAGTCGGGCCAATGATCGCGCCCGCCATTGCGATTGATGCGGGGAGTTCGGCCAAACTCCCCCGTGGCCACCACCAAGGTCGACTCGAGCAGCCCGCGCTGATCGAGATCCTCGATCAGAGCCGACAAGCTCCGATCGGCGATCGGCAGCAAAAAGTTTTTGTGCTGGCCGAAGTTGTCGGCATGCGCGTCCCAGTTTTGACCCTGCTGGCGGAAGTCATAGACATTGACGAAGGGGACCCCCGCCTCGACCAGCCGCCTCGCAAAGAGCAGGTTCTGGCCCCGCATCTCGCGGGCAAAGCCGAACTGGGCCCCCACGGTGTGCCCCGGGGAAAGCGTCGGACAAAAACCGTACCGCGCCCGAGTCGCGGGAGCCTCCTCATTCAGCTCCGTGGCTCGCCGCAGGGCGGTCGAATCCATCAGTTGATAGGCCTTGTCGTAAAACCGGGTCAACGAGCTTGAGGCCGCGGCCAGGTTTGCGTCGGTCAGCGCGGTGGTCCAACGAATGCAAGAGTTGTTGCCGCCGATTCATCCGCATCCGCGTTTCGTGCGGGTCGCGTTGCAGGTCGCCGATCGAATAGGTCTTGGTCTGCGGGTCGACTTGGAATTGCAGCGGATCGTAGGCCGCGCCGAGGAACCCGCCTCCTTGACACTCTACGTTGACGGCGTTGTGAAAGACGAACGGCAGCGCGGCGTGCGGAGCGACGGACGACAGGCCGCGTCGCATGTAACTGACGGCGGCTCCATAGCAGGGAAAGTACTGCGGACCCAGGGTGGCCTCCTCCCGGTCGCCGTTGGGCCCCTGGCGGCCGGTGAGGACCTCGGTGGAAGCGGAATCGTGCAAGCGGTTGGTGTGATGCATGCTGCGGACGATCGCCACCTTGTGCATCACGCGGGCCATGTGAGGCAGATGCTCACAGATGGACAGTCCCGGCACCGACGTCGAAATCGTCTGAAATTCGCCGCGAATTTCCCTGGGTGCGGCCGGCTTCGGATCGAACGTGTCGATATGGCTCGGGCCGCCATAATAAAAGATCAGGATGCAGGCCCGGATCTTGCCTGCGGCCGCCGCCCGACCTGGCTGATCGGCCGGCTGACTGGCGATCGCCTCGCGAGCCCAGATGAGGCTGGCGAGGTTCAGCCCAAGACCACCCACCAGGCCCTGCCGGAGCACATCGCGGCGGCTCCAATCGTCATCTCGCGCGGGGTCATCCCGCAGCGTTCGAGCAAACATGCAACCTCTCGGAAACGGGACGATCGATCCGGCACCATTCTCCCCGCAGGCGCGTGAATCTTGCAAGGCCGGCCGCCCTTGAGCCGACATTGATGAATTCACATTGCTTCGGGATTTCCCGGATGCATTTCCTACCGACTGAAACGACGCCCGGCCCACGCGATTGTACGCGCGTGAGACGGTTTCTGCGACGAGTTTCGCCGCAACCATCACAGCTCGGGGATCGCCGGTGAGCCGCTTGAGCTTGCCCCGTGTTCCAGCGCGTGATGCCTAAATTTCATTATGTGCGGGCCCTCGCGATCCGTTCAAGATCGATTTACTAACGGTTAGTAACAGACTCGTGGCGAGCGGAACATGGTCGGCAAGTGGGGGCGTGGCACCTCGCTCTTTCAGAGTTTTTTGGGGTTTCCGGCCCCCTTTTTTTAAGCCCCAAAAAACCCCAAAAAACTCTCCGGCAGCACTCAAACGCCAACGATCAACACGTTAAGGGCGTAGCGCTGCACCGGCAACTTGCTGCCAAAGGCGGAATGGCCGGTCGCACGGAATTTGACGGGCCATGGCCTACGGAGAGCCGCCAAAATGAGCTTGACGGATGCGCCACGTGAACTAGCGTTTCGTACTTCTCGCGATGCCGGGCCTCCAAGCCCGGTCGCAGACGATGAAGTATTGAAGCGACAAAAATAGCCCTTCGAGATTGTCGGCGGCTTGGCATCGAGGCTCCTTTTCGCAGACGATCCGATGGGAAACCAGGAGGCTGGCAATGAATTCCCCGGCGATTGAACAGCAGCGTGTCCCTAAGAAAGGCGCCGCATCGCCTCGCCTTGCGCCCGGCGCCACGACGAACACCCAGAGCGATGCCGATCGACAAAAATCCATCGATCAATGTGCGGCCGTTTTCCGGAAGGAGGAGCCTCGGTCGACTTCGTTGGCGGCAGCGCTCCGCGCTTCGGGAATCGACGCCTGTGGGATTGCGGGCGCCGATGCGCTGCGCGAATTGGTCGAAGCCAAGCGCATTAAGCTGTTGATCGTGGATAACCAGATCGGCGGCTTTTTCACGGGCATGGAGATGATCCGAAAACTGCGGACGGGATTGAACTGGATCCCGGCGATCGTCCTCGACGCGGACAAACAACGCCTGGCCGACGAGGCGAAGTCGGTCGGCGGGGTCATGATTGTCGACTCGAAGGCCGCGGACGACGAGATTGTGAAGGCCGCGCACCGTTTGCTCAGCCGCCAGGCCCGCGAGCAGGACATTATCCCGTTCCAGGCACAATCCATCGTCGACCGCATGGGCGATCTTCCCGTTTTGTCGCAGTTGACGTTCAAGCTTTTGCGCTACCAGGAAATGGAGACGCAGAGCGTTCCCGTCGAGGAACTCTGCCAGGCCATTTCGCTCGATGCCAAGGCAACCGCCGTTGTGTTGAAGGCGGCCAATGCCTCGAGCAACGGCATCTCGCGAGAAGTTGCCAACGTGCAGGACGCCATCCGCGTCTTGGGTGTGCGACCGACGATCGGCAGCGTGCTGAACGCCGCCGTGACGGCCGGAATGGGCGGTCTCGCCAAAGGCCTGCCGACGGATTTGCAAAGCTGGCATGCCCGCCGCGGCATGTTGATTGCCAGCACATCGTCGATGGTCGCCAAGGAGCTCGAAGAACGTTCCGAGGAAACGGCGTTTCTGCTGGGAATTTTGCAAGACGTGGGGATCCTGACATTGCTGTGCACGTACCCGAAGGAGTATCGGGCCGTGCTGAAGCGATGGCGTACGGTGGGACATATCAAGCTCGCCGCGGCCGAGCAGACCGAGCTCGGCTGCACGCATGGCGAGATTTCGGCGGCCGTCATGAAGCGCTGGGGGATGCCGACGTCGCTCGTCCTTCCCGTATTGCATCATCTGGGGCCGGCAAACGACGCGGATCGATTGGGACTCGATTTGGGCTATCACCGTGCGTTGACGGTCGCCGAGGCGCTCGCCGATTTGATCGACGCGCCCCACGCGATGCGCCGATTCGCACTCAATGGCGTGCTTGTCAACTACGGACCGGAAAAAAGAGCAGCCTGCCAGCACTCGCTGAAAAGTGCGGCACTCAAAGCGTCCCAGGCGTTCCAAATGCTGACCGTGCCGGTCCCTGGCGCGTCACAGCTGGAATCGATGCTCCGCACGGCACTTTCCAACGAGAGCGCGTCTGCCGGCAGCACTCCTGGCGCGTCGAACGGCTGATCGGCGGACAAGCCGATCGGCAAGCCTCGGAAGCGCAAAAGCGGCGGCCCTCTCAGGTCGCGGTTCCGGCCCCCCTGTGGGCACGCCGCAGCGCATCGCGAAACATGGATTGGCGGCACGAAATGTCGGCTGCGCGTCGTGAAAGACCCGTATAATTTGGCGGTCAGCGACAAGTTCCGCGCGAAACGTGACACACGGAGGAGACCATGAAGGCGATTCGTATCCATGAGTACGACGGTCTTGAGCAATTGCGTTACGAAGAAGTGCCGGAGCCTCGGGCAGGCAGCGGCCAGATACTCGTGCGGGTGCATGCGGCGTCGGTCAACCCGGTCGATCACAAGTTCGCTTCGGGTGCCATGCGCCAGTACATGCCCCTGAATCTGCCTTGGATTCCGGGCGGAGATTTTTCCGGAGTTGCCGAGGCCGTCGGAGCCGGAGTCACGGGCGTCAAGAAAGGAGACGCTGTCTTCGGCGATTCCCCGGCCGGGGGCGCGTATGCGCCGCTCGTTGTCGCGGCTGTCGGCGTGATCGCCTCCAAGCCGAGCAACCTCGGCCACGTGGAGGCCGCCTCGGTGCCGATTGCCGGTCAAACGGCTTGGCAGGCACTGTTCCAACACGGCCACCTGGAACGCGGTCAGACCGTGCTGATCCACGGCGGCTCTGGCGGCGTCGGCACCTTTGCGGTGCAGCTCGCACGATGGAAGGGGGCCAGGGTGCTGGCCACGTGCTCGGCCGTCAACGCCGACTACCTTCGCTCACTTGGGGCCGATGAGGCGATCGACTACAAGGCCATTCCGTTCGAGTCGGTCGCAAAAAACGTCGATTTGGTGCTGGATTCTGATCGGCGGCGATACGCAGCACCGCTCCTTTGGCGTGCTCAAAGCGGGGGGCTCTCTCATCGCCACCTCGCAGCCGCCATCGCAGGACGAGGCCGCCAAGCGCAAGGTGCATGCCCTGATGATGCGCATGCAACCCTCGACGAAAGACCTGTCGCAGCTTGCCAAATTGCTGGAGGCGGGAACGATCAAGACACTCGTTTCGAAGAAGTATCCGTTGTCGCAGGCACGAGAGGCGTGGGCCGACATCCTGTCCGGCCACACGCGCGGAAAGATCGTGCTCGACGTTGCCGCATAGCTGTCGTCTCGGCCGACGCGCGCCGGTCTCCGACGGATTCACTCTGTCCCGCTGGTGCCTGGAGGTTGTTGCAGGATCCGACGTTTTGCACCGGGAGACTGGCGTGGAACGTGTCATTTCGCCGCCGCGGCCGCGGGGACGACTCGGAGCGTCTTTAAATCGCTGTCGCACAGGTGAACCTCGACGGGGGCGCCGTTGAAGACCTGCTGTGAGATTTGAGCACCGAGGGCATGGACCGAAGCGATGTAGGCCTCGTCCTTCTCGAAGCCGGCCTTCACAGGGAATCGGACTTGCGCGGTTTGACGATGTGCTTGATGTCACCATTGGGTCGGCGTAGAGTGACAAGGATGATTGCACACGCAGTAAAGCACGCTTGCCGCCTGGCGGTTTGGGGTCTGTTGATCTTGTCAGTTCCTGCGTTCGCCGGGGATGAATCGTCGGGCTTGCGAAAGGCTTTCATCGACGGCAACGGGCCTGATTGGCGGGCCTTGACGTTGGACGACTTTCTCAACGTCAATTGCGACGCCGACACCTGGTCGATGAAGGACGAAATGATCCACTGCAAAGGAACCCCCATTGGCGTGACGCGGTTGAAGAGGCCGGTCAAAAACTTTGAGCTTGTCGTCGAGTGGCGGCTTTTGAAGTTCGGCGGAAACTCGGGAGTGTTTGTCTGGGTCTCCGGGGAATCGCTTAAGAAGCTCAACGCCCGGTCGCGGCTTCCCAGCGGCATTGAAGTGCAAGTGCTCGATCACGGTTACGCGACGCAATACGAGAAAGAGCATGGCAAGAAAGCCGATTGGTTCACCACCCATGGCGACGTGTTTTCCGTCGGCACATCGAGTATGAAGCCGTTTCCGCCTTCGTCGCCGGACGGCCGGCGGAGCTTTCCGCGCAAGAATCTGAGCAAAGGCGTCGGTGAGTGGAACCACTATTACGTTCGCGCCATCAACGGCGAGGTGCGGTTGTGGGTCAACGGTGAAGAGGTCTCCGGCGGAACGTCTTGCAATCCCGCGGAGGGATACCTCTGCCTCGAGTCCGAGGGTTCGCCGATCGATTTCAAGAACCTGCGCATCCGCGAATTGCCGTGAGCTGGCACGGTCACGCGAAAGGCGTCAAAAAGCGAGTGCTGCGAGCACTTCGGTGACGCGATGAAATTCTCGTGTTGACCGATGGTCTCCGCCACGGGACAGCCACACGGGGATGGGACGCACACTGATGGGCGCTGGATACTGATGGCGCTGGATCCGGATTAGGTACGATCGCGGATTCGACCGTGGGAGCAGGCTGCGGACGACGCCCGTGTGCAAAGCGTTATGCTGAAGCATAACCTACTTGGGCATGGGAAGAATGACGAGGGAATTCTCCGCGAACGACTCATCGCCCGCCTTGCCGTTGATCCGGTACTGGATTGTTAGTTTCTTCGGGGTTCCCGGCATCGGATCGCCGCCGAAGGTAGCGGCATAACTCGGCGATGGCAGCGAAATCAGTTGCACGTTGGCAACCTGTTTCTGAAGCATTTTCGTCACGTCTTTTTGCTTGGCCCCGGCGCCGTATTCGGCTTTGACGATCTCCAGCTTCACCTTGTTCAGCTTCGCGTGGGACACGATTTGTCGCGCCTCGTCCGCCGTGGCGCTGTGCTTTTCGTCGCCGAGTTCTCGAGCGATGACGAGGGTGGCTTGAGTGGCCTCCTTGTTCAACTTGGGAAAGTCGCGTGTCATTTTGGCGGCCAGCCTGAGCGTCTCCAGGTTTCGGTACCGCTTCTGGGCCAGGATGTCCAGGACGAGCTTTTGCTCGGCAGGCTGAGTGGCGGCCGCCAATGCCTTTTCGCACATCTCGCAGCGCGCTGCTGGTCGGACATCACGAACTGCCGGGCAATACGTATGTAACCGCGCAGTGCCCGGACCCGATATTTCTCGCCGTGTGCGGTCTTCGATAGATCCAACAAAACGGGTGCCGCGTCGATGGTCATCCACTCGCCGAGCAAACGGCTGCTCGCGTCCTGAAGTTCGGGACTGTCCCCTTTGGCCGCGGCACCGACCGACGCGAGCGCCTCGGTTCCTCCCACGGCGCCCAGGATTTTCAGCAACACGATTTTCGTGGGCACCGGGGAGCGTTCCAGGGCGGCCGCGAGTTCTTTCGCACAGGCCTCGCGGTCGGGCATCCGCACGCTGGCCACCTTCAGTGGCCGCGCTGCGCCGCCGGCGCGTCTTTTTCGTGTTTGGGGGCCACGACCTGCAAGATCAACACGGAGAGTTTGCCGGCGGGAACCGTCGTCCCCAGCGACGTCAGAGCGGCAACGCGAACCGCATCGTCGGAATGGTCCAAGGCCTTCACGAGCTCGTCGACGGCCTTGATCCGCCTCTCTCCGACCAGCTCGAGCAGCAGCGGGTACAACTTTCCTTGGGCATTGCCAAGACGGGCAACGATGTCTTGATCCACGTTTTGGGCCGGAAGATCGACCAGCGCCGACTTGGCCGTTTGCGCCAACTCGGCATCCGAGTCGCAAGCGATCTCCAAAAGCGGCGAGAGACACGAAGCGTCGCCGACGCGACCGAGCGCGCCAACAGCCGCGATGCGCACCTGTCGGGGACCGCCGCCGGCCGCCTTGAGCAGCGCGGCCAAGACGACGGTCTCTTTGCGATCCGCCATGGCGCCGATCACCAGGGCGGCCCGTTCCGGCGTCGCATGATCGATCTCAGCCGCCAGAGCTCTGATCCACGTTGCGTCCCGGGAACTCGCGAGCCGTGCTCAGGGCCATTTGGAACATGCGCTGATCGGTGGAGCGAAGCTGCTCGAGCAACAGGGGAATCCCGTCGTCTTTGCGGGCCAGAATCGCGCCGCGGGTCGCCTCCAGAACTCTTTGCCGGGGAACTTCGGCCTTGCGGACAGCGTCGTAGATCTCCGCCGCTTGGGCCGCGCGGCCTTCGGACAAAGATCGCTCGGCACACAACACGAGCCCCTCGGCAACCGCCGAGCGGACCTTGGTCGGCGCGGCGGCCAGCGACTGTTCGAGTGATTTCGTCGCGTCCGCATTGCCGATGCGCCCCAGCGCGACGGCGGCGGCCGACGCGACGGAGGCGTCCTGATCCCGCAACTTGCCGATCAAGGGATTGACGGCCGACGCATCGCGGCGGACGCCGATGGAATTGATCACACCGACCAGCAGCTTGCCGTGCAGCGATTCGACCGCCTTACGCAGCGCTTCGTCCGCCTCCGGACCGGGAATCGCTTCCAATGCGATTCGTGCCCACGAGGCGAGCTGTTCGTCGGCCAAAAGTCGTGCGAGCACCGGCACCGCCGCCCTCGACCCATAGACGGACAGGTCCTTGCACGCGTCGGCTTTCTTCGCCTTCGGCGAATTCGAGTGGAGGACGGCAATCAGGTCGGCCTCTTTTTTCGGCGACGGCGCTCGGCCCCCCTCCATAAACCAGGGACCGGCGGACGCAGTGGTCACTGCTGCCAGAAGAAAAACAACGGAACTGGCGAAGCGTCGAATTTGATGCACGGTATCGTTCCAAAAGCTGGATGAGGTCTGTGAGTTGCCGTCTTGGTCGACTTTTGAAGAACAAATCTGTTGCGGCGCGGGTACTTGGCGTTGGACGTGGCGCTGCCGGCTGCCGTTCTTGGGGAGCCTACACTCTCCACGGTTCGCGCAGTGCTTCGGATCGGAGGCGGTTGGCCTGTTCGTCACCAATGAATTCGTTTTTCGCGAGGTCGTACTTGAGAGTGCGACCCAGGTAGAGCGCGGTGTTCGTCGCGTGGCAGGCGATGTGCGCGTAGCAGGCCGTCTCGGCATTTCCCTTCGGAAGACTGCGAGACTTCACGCAGTCGAGGAAATCGCGGACGTGGAAGGTGGCCGGATAACCGTCGATTACCGGGACCGTCCTGCCGGCAAGCAATTCCGGCGAGCTCAACACCATTTTGCCGCTGTCGCCCGTTTCGACCCATCCCGTCTCGCCTTCAAATCGGACGGGACACGATCCCAGCGGAATCCAACCGGTTTCGCGGAAAATCAGCTCCACGCCGTTCTGGTAGCGGGCCACGATCTGCCCGTCCTTGGGCGGGTTGTACTCGACAGGTGCCCACCGATCGTTTCCGACCGCCCATTGGCAGAGGTCCACGCAATGCGAGCCCCATTCCAAAACGCCGGCCCCAACGAGCCCGCCTCCTTTTTCAAAATTGAAACCGTCGAGCAGCTTCGCATTGTACGGGCGCCAGGCCGCCGGCCCGAGGTACATGTTCCAGTCGACAACTTCCTTCGGCGGTACGGTCTCCGGAGGCAGCCAGCCGCTTGTCATGGCTTGCATCCCCATGGGGTGGGCAAAGACCTTTTTGAGTTTGCCGAGCTTCCCGGTTCGAGCCAACCAGCAGGCGAACGCGAAGTGCGGCAAGTTCCGGCGCTGCGTGCCGGCCTGGAACACGACGCCCGTGCGGCGCATCGTCTCGGCCAGCAGCAGGCTTTGCGAAATGTTTTTCGTGCAAGGTTTTTCGCAATACATATCCTTGCCGGCTCTGGCCGCGGCCATTGCGGCCGTCGCATGCCAGTTTGGTCCTGTGGCGATCAGCACCGCGTCGATATCCGGGCGGTCGAGCAGTTCGCGAAAGTCGCGATAGGTGCGGCAGTTCTGATTGCCATATTTTTTGTCGGCGATCTTCTTGACGGCAACACGCCGCTTTTCCTTGATGTCGCAGACCGCCACGAATTGGACATCCTTTTGTTCCAAGAAACAGCCGAGGTCGTACGTTCCCCGGTTTCCAATGCCGATTCCGCCCAGCACAATCCGCTCGCTCGGAGCAACGGCACCGCCGAGGCCCAGGGCCGAACTGGGGATAATCGTCGGCGCAAGAACGGCGGCCCCCGCCGAAAGGGCACCCTTCAAAAACCGGCGCCGATGGAATTTCGTCACGTTCTTCGACATCGCTCGTGTCCTGAGGTTGTGGATTGCAAGAGCGCCGCTCGGGCGCCCAGAGGTGTTACCGGCAAGTTGCTAGCATAATTCCGCGGCATTCATCTTTCTACCTACTTGCGGCTCGTCGTGGTCTCGATTCTGCGCTTCGCCGTCCCGTTGTGCATGGCGGGCGCGTGCGGGGTCATCCGGTTCAGCCGATGGCACCGTTCGGGCGCGGATCCGGGCCATTAGGGTGTGCGATGACCCTGCCATCCGGCCGACTTGTGCCAATTAAGGCCGGTGAGGTTGAAGCCACAAGTCGCTCATTGACAACGACTTAAAACTGTATTCCTCGTCGCCATGTTTCGCGCGATTCAAACCGAGATTAAGTCATTTCGAGTCAGCCCTGTCACGATGTCGGCGGCTGCCGGTATTGGGGGTGAAAACGAACGATCCGCTTCACCGAACCCAGACCCGAGGAGATTAATATGTCTCGCCCCGCACCGAATCGCCCGCTGTTCAAACTGACCGCCGTTCTCGCAGTGCTCGTCCTTTTGACCACGACGCTGACAAGCGGTGTTCGCGCCGAAGAGCCGAGCGCACTCAAAATCAAAAGGACCATCAAGCTGGATGCGGTCGGAAACGCCGATATCCGGCTGACACTGACCGCTCCCACGAACGTCTATACGACTTTGAAGACCAAGACCCCGAACGTCGCGGTGCTCTTGCGGAAGCTGGGGGCCGGCCGTCATTGGGCCCTCCTGGAAAACATCGACGGCAGCTTCATCGACATGCAGAGCTGCGTCGACATTCATTACACGCAGCGTGGGTTGGCCCGCATCGAGCATGGCCATCAGTGGTCCATCGCCTTCGAGCCGGGAGCAGCCCCCGACCTGGTCGACATCCATGGCACGACGGCAATTTACGAGGAGACAGCCAGCAACCAGGTCGGTCTGGCCAGCATGATCATTCGCGTCGAGTGCCCCGCCGGCAGCACGAATCTGAAGAACAATCCCGGCGCCCGGTCTTTCTCCTACGAATTCGAGCCGAACGTCGGCGAGAAGGGGACGGTCGACGCCACGTTCGCCGTCGAGCATAAAGACGCCCTGATGAGCTGCCTGGCGAAGTGCTACAGCAACGAGCGGTTCTCGTTTCTGTGGGCGGCCCGCAGCCGCTTCGACAACACCGGCACGGCGACCTTGGACGACTATCGCGTCCGATTTCGGATCGCCGGGTTCAGCGCCTGGAGCCAATGGCATCACACGAGCAAGGTCTATCCGGGACAGACGGTCGTCGATCCCTATTATCCGGTCTTCGACCTCGACAAGTTGAACGTCCTGACGGGCCCGCGTCCCGTGATGCTCGAAATCGAGTACGAATACCGGCGCCCCAACGGCGGAAAAGTCGCCGAGAGCGATTCGCGCCAACTTGAGATTTTGGGGTGTAATCAGACGATCTTCAGCGGCCTTCCCAGCTCGGAGATCATGAACTTCGCCGACCGTCTCGAATACATTCCCGCCGTCCTGGCTTCCTTCACGACACCCAGCGATCCGGTGATCGAGGAATTGGCCGGCCGCATGAGCGGACGGGCCGACGGGGCCGCCGCCGCGTTCACGAACGCGGACGCGGTCAAGTTCCTGCGTTCCTTGTACGAATTCCTGGGCGAAAACCGCGTTTCGTATCAGTCTCCCCCCTCGTACGTGAACGGTGCCCAATTCGGACAGCACATCAAGTACGGCCGCGACGTTCTGCGGAACCACGCCGGAACGTGCATCGATCTGGCCATCCTCTGGGCCAGTACGTGCGAGGCAGTCGGCTTGCGGCCGGTCCTGGTCGTGATCCCCGGTCACTGCTTTCCGGCCGTCCGTCTGCCCAAAGGACAGCTCGTCGCGGTCGAGGCCACGGGGGTCGGCAAGTGCGATTTCGATAAGGCGATCGAGATCGGCGACAAGGAATTGCAGCAGGCTCGCCAAGGAGAGTCGATCGTGGTCGACGTCCTGGCCCTTCGGAAGGCCGGAATCCAAAGCCTCGATTTGCCGCTCACCTCGCCCCGCTTCCTGACCGACCTGGGATATCGGTTCGACCCGAAGCCCCGCGTTCAGAACGTCGGAACGCAGCACGCGACGGTTCAAGCCAAAGACCAACGTGCTCGGACGAATGCGACCCAGTCGGCTTCGCCGATCGTCGGACTGTGGGGTTTCACCGGTCGACTCGCCACCGGAAACGTCGATTTGGGTCTGGCACTCAAGTGCGAGGGACGAATGGCCTTGGTGATCAACATGCAAGGGGCCAACGGCCAGCCGATCCAGTTGAAGAGCGTTGGGCAGTGGCAACGTCGACGGGAACTTTCTCGTCCTGACCGACGACAACGGGACGAACCGCTTCCAGTTCCGGATCGAGGGAGAGCAGCTCGTGGTTCACTTCCCCGGCCTGAATGCGACGGTCCCCTTCCACCGCGTGCAGGGATGAAGTGCCAGAGCGGGCGTTGTTCGATCGTTCGCGGGTTTGGCAGGCGCCGCCGACCAAGAAAGCTTGGTGGGCGGCGCCTGCATTTACGAGCCGACGGGTTTATCCCGGCGGTCCGGCAGGGTAAACCGGCCGGCTCGTTGCACAATTCTGTCTGCCGACCGACTTACTCGTTCGCCTTCCCGCCTTGCCGCTGTTTCCAGTCGGCCGGAAGCAGATCGCGGACGTAATCGATCAGGCCGAGGGCGGCCAGCTCTTCCTCGACATCGTCGGGAGACGAGTTTTCGAGCCCGTCGGCGATCTCTTCAATCAAGAGTTCGGCAAATTTGACGCGGGCCCGCCGGAGCTGCTGCCGCAGCGCCTCGGGCGTGACCGATTGGCCCGTTTTCTCCGCCAATCGCTGGGCCAATTCCTCGGAGCCTGCCTCGGGATACCGCGCGGAGGCGAAGGAGTCGCGACGGCCGACGAGCCGGGCTGTGATCGCTCGAAGCTTTCGAGCGCAGACCAGGTGAGATCAAGGGCGTTTTGCCGCCAGCTCGACAGCCAGGCGGAGTCCTCCGACGATTCTGCCGCCCCCGCAATTTCGTCGACGTCGACCGCGGCGGGACGGCGGCGATTCTCCTTTTCCCAATGGTTACGCGCCATGTTGCGGACGGAGACTTTGAGCAGATCCCGGAAGCGGCCGCGGTTCGGATCGGCCCCGGCGAAATCTCCGCTCAAGAGGCGAACAACCGCGTCCTGCGCCAGCTCGTCGGCGCGCGTATCGTCCTGAAGGATCGCGCGGACATAACTGCGGATGGCCGAGGAGTACCGCAACACCAGCTCGTTCCGCGCCTGCCCGGCCGAGACGATCGACGCCTGATGCGCCCGCTGAACGAGGCTCCAGCGCGTGGTCATCGAATCCAGGCGTTGCGAGATTGTCTCAGGATTGTCTGCCATGCGCGTCTCCGGCCGATTGTCCGCTATAATGCGGGCTGGATTCCGGGCGTTCAAGCGATGCGGGAGCCTTCTCGGAGGCTTTCCCGGCGACGCCCTTCGTCGACCGGGACCAAATCATGGACCGCTCCGAGCGTCCATCCTCATCGCAATCAGACGGGCCTGAAACATCGGGATCGGATTTCGTCCGTAAGCCGGGTCCGGTCGAGCCCGCCTCCGGCTGTCCGGCCAAGGAAACGGGCCGCTTCCGCGTCGTGACCCTGCACGCCAGCGGCGGCATGGGAAATGTGTTCGTCGCCCAAGACGACCAGTTAAACCGCTCCGTCGCGCTCAAGGAGATCCAAGAGCGCTTTGCCGATGACCGGCAGACCCGCGATCGATTCCTTCGCGAGGCGGAGGTGACAGGCCAGCTCGAGCATCCGGGGATCGTCCCCGTTTACGCTCTGGGACACTACGAAGACGGCCGGCCGTATTACGTCATGCGGATGATCCGCGGCGCCAGCCTCAAGCACGCGATTGCCGCGCTGCATCGCAATCAAGGGGACGAGCACGCGTACCGCTTGGAGCTGCGACGCCTCTTGAACCGCTTCGTCACGGCCTGCAACACGATCGAATACGCACACAGCCGCGGCGTCGTGCATCGTGACATTAAGCCTGACAACATCCTGCTGGGCCCTTACGGCGAAACGTTGGTCGTCGATTGGGGATTGGCCAAGCTCATCCCGTCATCCGACGTCCGGATCGACGCGCCGAGCGGCGACGATCGCGTGTTTCAATCGCCGATCGAAGCCACGCAGGCCGGCACGATCACGGGGACCCCCTCGTACATGAGCCCGGAGCAGGCCCTCGGATGGCAGGACGCGATCAAGCCCGCTTCCGACATTTACAGCCTCGGAGCGACTCTCTACACGCTGCTGACCGGCCGCCCGCCGATCAGCGGCGATGACCTCGGCGAGCTTTTGGTTCGCGTTCAGAAACAGGACTTTCCCAGACCGCGCGACATCGATCCGTCGATCCCGCGCCCGCTGGAGGCCATCTGCCTGAAGGCCATGGCCCGTTCGATGAGCGCCCGCCATCGGACGGCCGCCGCGCTGGCGGCCGACATCGAAGCGTTTCTCGCTGATGAGCCGGTCTCCGCCTGGAAAGAGCCGGCCTCGGTCCGCGCGGCCCGCTGGGTCCGCCGTCATCGGACGCTCGTGTCGACCGGAGGCGCGACCGCCGCAGTCCTGCTCTTGGCGCTGGCGATCATCGTCTTTTTGCAGGGCTCGGCCAATCGCCGGCTGACGGCAGCCAACGATCGCGAGAAATCGGCCCGCGAAGAGGCCGAGGCCGAGCGAGACAAAGCGCAACAGAATTTCCAAATGGCCCAGGATGCGGTCGACCGCTACTTTACGCAGGTCAGCGAGGATCGGCGGCTGGCCGCGCACGGGTTGGAACCGCTGCGGCGGGATCTATTGAACTCGGCCGGACAATTCTATGAACGCTTCGTCGCCCAGGACTCTCATAAAGCCACTCTGCACTACGACAACGCTTGGGCCAAGTTCCGGATCGCCTGCATTACCGAGGAAATCGCTTCACCGGCCGAGGCGGCCGGCAATTTCGAGCGGGCCGCGCAAACCTTCCGCGACCTGGCCAAGACCGAAGGCGGCTCGTCGCCGCGGTCTCGTGAAGGCGTCCTGATGTGCCAGATCAACCTGTCCACTCTTTATGATCGGATGGACCAGCGAGAGAAAGGAAAAGCGGCGCTCGCCGAGGCGCTCGAGATCGCCCGCTCGCTGGTCAAGGAGTACCCGCAATTCGCGCCGGCCCAACACCATCTGGCGCTGTCTCGGCGCCCAGGGCCGTCGAGCCCTCGAACAGGGGAGCCTCGCGGCCGCCGGCGCCGCGTATGGCGACGAGGTTCGAGTTCGCGAACAAATCGTCCAGTCGCAACCCCGGCAGCGGACCTACCAGGTTGAATTGGCGGGGGCCTACCGCAATCTCGCGGTGGTCGAGCAGCGATACGAGCATCTTGGCGAGGCGCGAAACTCCTCGACAAATCGCTCGCCATCGATCGGCGTTTGCTGCGCGAAAACCCGGACGACGGGTTCGTACAGAACACGCTGGCCCGCACTCTGACGTTTTTGGGTGACCTCGCAGCGCGTGCTGGCCGCGGCGACGAAGCGAGAGCGGCGTATCGGGAAGCCGTCGATCTGCGGATCTCCCTGGTTGAACGACATCCCGACGTCCTGGAATACCGCGAGGCGCTAGCGATCACCGCCGATAATTTTGGAGTCTTCTGCTGCGACCGAGGGGAGCTCGACGCGGCCCAGACGTACTACCAGCACGCGCTTCTTCAAGGCGAGCGGCTGGCGACCGACTATCCAAAACAGTCCGAATACCAGTCCTCCTTCGCCACGATCCTTGTGAATGCCGCGATGCTCTGCGTGGCACGGAATCGCCTGGCGCTCGCCGAGCAATGGTTGACCCGCGCTCATGTGATTCGCGACAAACTGCAGCACGCCGCTCCGAACGACCCCGAGCGCGACGAGGAATTGGCTTCCGTGTGCCTGGCCTTGGCCGTTGTCGAAACGGGCACCCGGCGCGGGGAACAGGCAGAGAAGCATCTGCGGTCGGCGATTGAAGTCTTCAAGCGGCTCTCGGCAGCGCACCCGGAACGGCCCTTCTACGGCGAACGATGGGGCGTCTGCTTGAAGCAATTGGCCGACCTTTTCAAGTCCGAGCAGCGCAACGACGAAGCGGTGGCCGCGTATCAAGACGCACAAGAACTTCATCGGCGACTCACCGCCGCCCATCCGGCCGTGCTCAAGCACCGCATCGACCTGGCCGGCGCGTGCATCAATCTCGGCAATCTGTGGATTCGGCGGTCTCAAGCCGCCCTTGCCGTCTCGGCGTTTGACGAGGCCGTCAAGTTATTTCCCGAAGCTTCCCGGTCGACGCTCGACAGCGAGACGCGATCGCTCCTCGACAAGGCCTATGCCGGGCGCGCCGTGGCTCGAGAAAGTCAGGGAGACGTGACCGGCATGGCCGGCGATTTCGAGAAGGCAATCTCGTTCGCATCGCCCAACCGCGCGAAATCTGCGATTGAAGTGTGCGAGCGTCTTGTCCGGGACGGGAGACCTTGACCGCGCCGTCGCCGTCGTCGAACCCCTGGTCGAGGACTCGGGATTGCCTGGCCCCTCCGCGTTCGATCTTGCCGTCCTTTGCATTCGCGCCGCCGAAGCGGCAAAGGCGCACGCCTCGACCTCCGCAAAAGACCGCGAGACTCTCGTCGACCGGCGCATCCAGCAGGGATTGAGACTTTTGCAGCGGGCGTTCGATGCCGGCTACTTTGCGAACGCGTCCAATCGAAACAAGCTTCAGGCCCCCCCCTTCGTCACGCTGCTCGCGACGAACGCCGCTTACCGGAAGCTTCTTGAGGCGGTCGAAAAGGGACCCCCGCTCAAGGGACCTGGTCGGGCGAAGTAACCCTCCGCACCGGCAATTCTGATCGGCCGAGGTCCGCCGTCTGGGTAACGCCGTCTGGGTAACGCTGTCTGCCCAGAATTCAAATTCTTTGCCGTCAAGCGTCACGGCAGGTCTCCCCGCCTGTATTGGGATTGAACCGCGAGAGCGGCCAACAGAAGTCGCCAACGCCCGGTTCGCCGCACCCACACAAACCCAAATACCATAAGGGGAAACAAGCCATGAAACGCACTCTCATCACGACCGTCTTAACCGTCAGTCTTGTCACCGTCTTCGAATTCTCGACCCTGCCGGCCGCCGAACTCGATCAGGCCGCCTTGGGCGACGCAACAAAATCCGTCGATTCCGGAACCGATTTCACCCAGCTCATCGCCCGCGGCCGGGGCGGTTTCCGCGGCGGCGGGGGAGCCCGACGCGGGGGCGGAGGCTTCCGACGGAGCGGTGGCTTCCGGAGCGGCGGCTTCCGGAGCGGCGGCTACCGAGCCGGCGGTGCCCGGCGGACTTCCAGTGTCCGGCGGGGAGGAGCTGTTCGACGGACAGGCGGCATGCGGCGATCCAACGGCGCACACGCCCAATCCCGATACACCAGCAACGGCCGCTCGTCTCACGCCAGCAATGCTCGATCCAACAATCGTGGCGGTCAACGCAATAACGGGGCCAGCCGCAACCATACCGGCAACCACCGCGGGAACGGTGGCGGAAGCGACGGCCGTGGCGGAGCCGGCGGATGGGACGGAGCGATCGTCCCGGTCGACGTGGACCCCTACGTTCCCGATCTCGTCCCGGTTGTTCCGGATGTTGTCCCCGTCGTCGTCGATCCTCAACCGGTCGTCATCACCCTGATGAACCCGGCGGAAACCCGCACCACACTCAGCTACAACCTGGGCGGCGGCCAGTACGTCCTGGAAGCGGGCCAGTCGATGGGCCACGGAGACGAGACGCAAGTCATCGCCTTCGACCGCGGCGGCTCGTTCGGCGAGGCTCGTTACACCTTGGAGCCCGGGGCCTACCGCTTCGTGGCGACCGACCACGGATGGGACCTGCGCACCGTGACGGAAGAAGTCGCCACCGACACGACCGTCTCGAACGACACCGATCTGCTGACGTGGCTCAGCGGCCGCTGAAGCCGGCCAGGCCCGCTCGCGATCGATGAATTCACTCGCCTGTCCCACGGATCACAATCAGCGGGGCCGTCGCCAAAGCGATCGCCCCGCTTTCTTTTTCTTTTCGGGCGGCTCGGGCAAAAGACGTCAGCAACATCCCTCAACTGACGGCATGGCGTTTGCGTTCGCAAACAGCCTCAACCGGCGGGCCGTTGATCTGCCCTCGGCTTCGGGCCGAGGCGAGTTCCCGCGGAAAGACGAGCCGTCTATAAGGAGTGAGACGTTATGCGCCATCTCGTTGCCATTTGCGTCATCGGTCTCTTGGCTGGCTGGGCATTGTCGATCGAAGGCCACTCCCTGGACGGGGCTCAGCCGCTTCGCCCGGAACAGGCAACTCCCCCCGGTACACAGAATGCCCCGGAACAGGTGCCGCCCACCACGACGCCGCTTCCAGCCACGCCGGGGTCAAACACCTTTCGCCGCGGAAATCGTCCGCGCTTCGTCCCTGGGCCATCACCGGCGGGTCCCCCGGGGATGAGGCGGCCCGCACCATCTGCGGCTCCTGTGCGACCAGTCCAAAGCGTGTTTTTGATCCCCAGCGGACTGTCGATGCCAGCCGCGGATTTATTTGACACTTTGGGATGCGACTACGTCCACTGCGTTCCGCTGACTCCGCAAACGAGCTTTGACATCGCCTACAAGTGCTATCTCCAAGACCTTTACGCCGATGCCGTCGTCTTCGCCCGCCACGGCCTGACGATGTGCAATGACGCGCGGCTGCACCTGATCAAGGGCGTTTGCGAGTTGCACCTGGCACGTTGCAAGGACGCCGAAAAGACGGCGGCCGATTTCCGCAGCGCCTTGGCTCAGCAACAGTTCTTCGGCATGGAGGCCGCAGGCGAACGGATTAACGACGCGCTGCGCGTCCGCTTCGACAATATTGTCGAGTACCAGAACACGGGCCATTGACGGACGATTTCCGCCGCGGGACCGCGACACTGTGGCTTGCGACCGCGCCCCAAGTAAGACTACGCGCCGAAACTCGAGTCGCGACCGGTAACGCGGATCGACTTCAAAAAATCGTTGATGGGGCGTCTGTCCGCCTCGTCCGCGATTTTTACAGTGAGGGTCAAGAGGTACGATCCGCTGCGGAAGAAGATTCGTGTCCACCGCTTGCCTCGCGCATCCTCCCAGGTGATCTGGAGGGCCTCTGCTCCACCAATCTGTCCCGTCTGCAACGGGCCGGTGATCTTCACTCCCGGCTCACGGGCGAACGCGGCCTGACGAGCGCGCACGTAGCTCACGGCTCCTTTGAATGAGCGTAATCGTTGCGGACCACCTTCAACGATAATGAAACTGTAATTACTTCCGTCGCCCTTTCCGCGTTTCAATCGCAGAAAGATCGCCTTCTCGCCCAGACAGAGGCGGTCGCGGTGCCCGTCGGATGCCTCGCCATTTCCGATGATCTCCACCGTCTTCCGGATTCCCCAACGCGGGAGGGGCACGACCGACAGCCCGAGCCCGTCGTCAATCAGGCGGTTTCCTTCGACGCGCCACGGTTGCAGCACAAGCGCATCGGCCTCGAATTCAGATTCGGCGCTCCAAGCCCCGCTCAAAACGACCGCCAGCCATCCCGCGGACATGAGCACTTTCCAGCTCGTTGGAAAACTCGAACCGGCGACCCAGGCCGGACCGGCGATGGCCAGTCCCGCGGTCCATAAGCCAAGTTTCCACCAATAGACCGTGGACGAGGAGGAGGGCGGCCCCAGAAAGTCCCACGCGGCCCACACCACGAACAAGAGCAGTCCGAGATTGAACGCCGCTGCTGCCGCGACAGAAAGCCGAGCGTGCTTGACAGCATCGTCCGATTTGCGTTGGCTCTTTGCCATGGCGTCGCCGCCTAAACCTGCTTCTTCTTGACGGACCAGATGAAGCTGTCGTACCAGAAATGCATGAGGGAAACCGTCAGCACGGCGCTCGTCAGCCAGGCTCCCGCTGCACACATATTGGCCCAGAACCCGTACACGAACGTCAAGCCGACAATCCACGCAAACGCCATTGCTGCCCCGTAGGCCAATCGATCGACCCGAAACAGTCGCGCCAGGTTGCCACCTTCCGTGTAGAACACGATCGTGAAGTATTGCAGGGCATGAAAAAAGTTCATGACCCAGAACGCATCCATGAACGATCGGAAACCCCAGAAGTAGGTCGACACACACCCGGTGATGACCATCAGGCTCACTTTTTGAAAGGAGACCTTATAGCCCTGTCGATACAGTCGCCAGTACGAAGAGACGTAATACACCAGGAACGGGATTCCGGTCGCCAGCACGGCAATCGTCAAGTAGCGCTGATTTCCGAGCAGGAAGTCCGGAGCCTGCTGGAGGACCAGTTGGCGCCAGGGACTCTCCGTCGGTTCCAGGAAAGCGAAATGCTCCGTGCTCACGCCGACGTGCCTGGCAAACTGTGCGCCGGCCAAAACGGGACCCAGATACAGGAAAAGGTTCATCCCAATGTCCAGGGTTCGACCTGCACTCGGGTTGTTTCCTTGCTTGGCGTCGTAAATCCGGCCAAATCCGAACGTCTGCAGGCTCGAATGATACACGTCCCACCAGACGACGAGCACGCCGGCAAGACTTGCAATCCAAATCGAACTCGCCGCTGCGACGAGAAGGGTCAGCGGAACCACGGTAAACCGCAGGGGATGCGTCCAAAAAATCTTCGGGTTGGCATGGCTGCGGAAGAAGACCAGCACGAGATGCGCCGAGATAAATGAGAACAGAAACGCGTCACGCAGGTCGACCGGTTTTCCCAAGAGGGACGTCGTGCACGTCTCCTTCGGGAGCAGGAAGAGCGGGAACGCCAGCGAGACCGCCATCAACGGCGCGCCGATGATGAAGAGCGAATCAATCACAGGGCCGATGATGAATCCCGATTTGGTCCGCGGGCGCTCGCGGACCTCGGAGGCCCGTTCGACCTGGTAATTCGCTGTTGTCGCGGTCTGGCTTGCGGCGCCCATGGCTTTCGGCTCGCGTTCGAATCCTCGGGCGGTCCAACAGAGAGAAAGGCCGTGTCGAGAGAGGCCGTATCGAAAAAGGCCGTGTCGAAAAAGGCCGTGCCGATCGCAAAAACCCGCCGATATCCGCGACCGCCCATGGTAGCACGGACTGACCCAGCCTTCAACAAATCGACGGAACGGTACGCTCTCGCAGAAGTAGCGTCGACTGCTCCGCTGTGTTCCTGCTCCATCCGGATCCGGAGGACGGGACGTTCCTTACGCCATTTTTGAACCGCCGCCGCAACCGCCGATTGGAAGCCCTCGGCGGCCCGACGGCAATCAAAAGCAATCGCGTGGCGCACGGCTCGGCAATGACCACGGCGACGACCGTGAGAACAACCCGGATATTCGCGAAGACGTGCCTCTGTCTGGCTCCGCGCGCGGTGAGGAAGGTGGGCGATGCAGGACTCGAACGATCGGGGAAATCCTCGGACAATTCGCAATATCGCGGTGGGGACAGCCCGCCGGACGACGCGCGCAGCGGGATCCCCGTCTCGCCTCGATCGTCGCAGCGTGGCCGACGCTGCCCGAGGCCGTCAGGGCGGAGCTGTTCGACCGTGCGGGCCTGGCGGCGGACCGGCTGTAGCGAGTTGCTACCGGCTGTAGCCTGCCGTCGGGTTGTCCGTGCCGGCCCGGCGA
>CAVXHA010000004.1:0-2792128 GCA_963761455.1 uncultured Planctomycetota bacterium | reverse complement strand
GACGGAGCTGTTGGGCTACGAGCACGACGAGTTCTTGGGCAAGGAATTGTGAGAGATCGGTCTCTTCGGAGATGAACGTGCGAGTCAAGCCGCCTACCAAGAACTGCAAGAGAAAGGCTATCTCCGCTATGACCACTTACCGCTCGAAACCAAGAACGGCGAGCGGGCCGAAGTCGAGTTCGTCAGCAACATCTATCAAGTGGATCACCGGCCCGTCGCTCAGTGTAACATTCGGGACATCAGCGAACGGAGGCGCTTGGAGAAGCAGATAACGGAGCAGGCTGAAGCGTTGGCCGATCTGCACCGCCGCAAGGACGAGTTCTTGGCGATGCTGTCCCACGAACTCCGCAACCCTCTTGCTCCCATCTCCAACGCCGTCCATCTTCTTCGTCTCCAAAAAGGCGAGAACTCAATCCAGCAACAAGCCAGAGGCATCATTGAGCGTCAAGTGGGGCAACTGTCACATCTTGTTGATGACCTGTTGGAAATCTCTCGCATCAACACCGGCAGGATTCAGCTTCGCCAAGAGCGGGTTTCCGTGAGCGGCATCGCGGAATGTGCGGTGGAGTCGGTTCGTCCGCTGTTCGACCGACATAAGCATGAACTCAGCGTGTCGTTGTCGCCTCAGCCGATCTGGCTGTACGCCGACGCCGCCCGGTTGGAACAAGTATTGGTGAACCTGCTCAACAACGCGGCCAAGTACACCGACGAAGGCGGTCATATCTGGCTGACCGTCCGACAAGAAGACGATGCGTGCGTATTGCGGGTGCGGGATACGGGCATCGGTATCGCCCCGGAACTCCTGCCCCGCATCTTTGACCTGTTCACGCAGGCGGCACGATCATTGGCCCGCTCGCAAGGCGGGTTGGGGATCGGCCTGTGTTTGGTGCATCAGCTCGTGAAAATGCACGGAGGAACGGTAGAGGCTTACAGTGTCTTGGGGCAAGGCAGCGAGTTCGTCGTGCGTCTACCGATGGTTGATGTCTCCCGCATCGCAGCCGCCATCGCCCCCCAAAGAAACTTCCGAGCCGACCGGACCCTCTTTGCGGGTGCTGGTCGTGGATGACAACGTGGATGCGGCTCAGAGTTTGGCCATGCTGTTGAAGGATTCCGGCCATCAGGTTCGCCTGGCTCACACCGGGCCGACCGCACTGGAAGCGGCCCTCGACTACCGACCGAACGTGGTGCTGTTGGACATCGGCTTGCCGGAGGTGGACGGTTATGAGGTAGCAAAGCGGATACGTCAACAACCATTCCTCCAAAACGTCGTGCTGGTCGCCATGACGGGGTACGGACAGGATACGGACCGTCAGCGTTCGCAGGAAGTGGGGTTCAACGCTCACTTGGTCAAGCCCGCCGACTTCGCCAAGGTGCAACAAATCTTGGCGACCGTCTCGGTGCAGACGGCTTAACGTCCACGGAGCGGGTCCGATGACTTTTGATTCGGGGCGTGACCCTAGTGAGGCTGGCGAAAGGAAAGAAGCCGTTGCCCAAGACCGAGAAGGCTCTTCGGGTTCTCGTGGTTGATGACGACCGAGACGGTGCGGATTCATTTGCCTGTTCGTTTAAGAACTCGGCAACCAAGCCGCATGTGACGTTTCATGGGACGCGGCTCGTTTCGGCATGACGCGCTCCCTTGCGGGCCTTCGAATCAAGATGAGGACTTATGTGACGATTCTATGAAAACTCAGGGAGAGATCGAAGCGGCCATTTGTGAAGGAATCATTCGATTCGAGCAGGAGTACATGGGGCGGGGGCCCAAGGACATTCACACGCACGTGATCGGCGATCTCGTCATCGTCCGCCTCCGGGGGGTCCTGACCGCCGCCGAACAGCAACTCGTCAAGGCGCTGGCAGCCGAGAAGGGGAGAGACCTTCTCAAACAAGTCCGCACCCACCTCATCGAAACGGCGCGCCCCGTGATGGAAGCGATGATCCAGAACGTCACCGGCGTCAAAGTGGTGAGCCTGCACCACGACATTAGCACGACCAGCGGCGAAGAAGTCGTAGTCTTCACTTTGGCGAACCCACCGGCTTTCCGCGAAGGAAAGAGGTAGTCCGGCTTCTGAATCCGGGTCGGCTCAGGCAGTCGCGCATCGATCTCCTTCAGCAAACGGGCCCCGGCTCAACGCTCTGAAGACCAAGTGAATCATGCCTCAGTCGGCTACAGCCGTGCTCCCCACAGAGGATCCCCACGGGCCGCTCAGGCCGTCGACCGCGATCCACGTCTCGCCACTGCTTCTCGAAGCCGCCGGAAGCGAACCCAAAGACGTATTGCAACGACTTCACACATCGACGGCCGACTTTTCGGAACAGGAGGGCGTGCGGCACTTGCTCGAATACGCCCGAACGTCGTTGCGAGGGGCGAGCGCCATCTCCGAATCGACCTGGTGGCCGAACCCCTGATCGACCCGCTCGTGCTCCTGTTGCTCGTGCTCGCTACCTTCTAATTTCTGACCGCCGGCTGGCCCGGTTTTTCGGGTGCACGCCAACAGGCGAATTCAATGCCAGCGTTGAGCTGATGGTGACAGCGCCTCAGCCAGTTGCGCCGGCAGCTTTGCGAGAACTGGCACAAGTTCGTCGGCAAGTTGCGGGAGGCGAATGCACCGTCCGTTGTGACGGCATGATCCTCGACAATTTCGCCATCGAAGCGGTCAGCGGGAAGCACGGCCTCATCGGACCGTTCGACCGAGAGGCTGCAGGAGGTTGATTTCCTCGAGCTTCAGGAATTCGGGCTGAAGATTGGGTGGTTCGGCTGGCGGAACCCAAAGGAGCCGCCCCGGCTCGTGGTGTGCCTGAACAACATAGCGATCATCAATGGCAATCGCTCTGCGAAACTGCACGGTCGCCTCGTCCAATCGTCCCTGTGCCTGCAAAATGCTTACGGCGATGTAGTAGGCATGCGGATCGCCGGGGTCCAGTTCGATGGACCGTTGGAGATGCACGAGTGCTTCCGGAAATTCCCTCCGTCGGAAAAGCGCATAGGCCAAGTTCTGGCGGGCGATCGGATTATCGTCGGCTGCCGCCAGCGCGTGACGAAACAGTCGGACGCCGTCATGCCACTGGGCCACCTGCACGAAACCCAAGGGCGCGTACACCGCGATCACTCCCGTCGCAGCGACCGCCAGCCCGCGGTTTCCCAGCGGCGAAGCCGGCACAAGCGACCCAACGAGGCCGACGACCGCAACGTAAAGTCCGATCGACGGGAGATACATGTAGCGGTCGGCCAACTGCTGCTCGCCGATCTGCACCAGCCCGATCATCGGCACCAAGGTCCCCAAAAACCAGAGCCAGCCAACCAACAGGAAGGGGCGCCGCCGCACCTGCGTGATCGCGATCAGCGTCACAGCGACCAGAAAGAGGGCGGCCAATCCGACCCGCGCGACGCTGAGCTGCGCAGCCCGGATGCGGATAGTACGGAGCCAGGCCGACAGGAACGACGGCTTTGCAGACGTAGAGCGCGTACGCGAGCACGGCGTTCAGGCACCGCGTCGCCAAGGGGAATGTTGCGAGCGATCGGATCATACTGCCGCGCTGCTGGGCCCAAAGGGCAACGAGGCAAAACAGGGCGCCGGCCGCAAAGAAGGGTAGTTTCTCCAGCAGGAGCAGACCGACTCGTCGAAATTGGCCGGCGGCACTGGCGGCGGCTTGTCCGCCAGTGAGTTGGCGAAACGCGCGAAAATACCAGCGGCGGCTCGCCCCAAACCCACCGGCGGCTGCCGGTGGGTTTCGTGGATGGGACGGGCCGCGTTGGCCCTCATCTCCCGCCGCTCGCGCGGGCCCGACCGCAAGCCGGCCCAGTGGCCAATAATCCAGGAGCAATAACAGAAACGGCAAAGTCACGAAAGTCTGCTTGGACATCAGGCTGCACACGAAAAACACCAACGCCAGCGAAAGCGCCAGAGCGCACGCGCAGGGCGCAGCGCGGTCAAGCTGTGCGTAGCGCACATAGGCGAACAGCGACAGCAAGCCAAAGAACATGCTTAAGACGTCCTTGCGCTCGGCAATCCAGGCGACGGATTCGGCATGCAGGCGGATGCACGGCAAAAAGGGCGGCGACCAACGCGCTCGACCGCGGGTTTCCCGTTGCGCGGGCGAAGATCGCAAAGACCAACAGCACGTTGGCCAGGTGGAGGAGTGCATTCGTGATGTGGTAACCGCCCGGCCAGCTCCCATAGCACGTCGCATCGAGCATCAGCGAGAGCCACGTCAGCGGGATCCAATTCGCAGCATGAACCTCCCCGAAAGCCCAGCGGACGCTGCCCACGTTCAAACCGCTTAGAACGTCCGGGTTGGAAATCACATAACTGGGGTCGTCGTAATCGACGAACTCAAACCGATAAACCCGACCGTAGACGGCTAAAGTCAGCGCAACCAGACCGAGCGCGAGGACCACCTCGCGGCGGATGAACGGGAAAGAGCGGCCGGACACATCCATCCTGGCACCCGAGTGCGTCGCATCCGAGGGCAACCCGCAGCCTGCGAAGCGACGAATCGTAGCCAGGACTCGGGAACGAAGCGAGAGAGATTTCCACCCAAGATTGCGGCGGTGTCTTGAACCCCAAGGGCGCAACTGTCCCGACCTCCATTCACCGTGACGGGGCGTGCTGCCGGCAACTTGCATTGCGTTCGAGAATACGAACGTTTTTCGGTTCTCTAGTCGATGCCGCTTCCGTGCATTCGGTCGATGTGACCGAAGCAGTTTCGCATCGTTCATTTGACGTGCACTGGGCTATGCCCTCCGTCGCTTCGGCCATCTTTCTCAAAGCTTGGAATTCGCTGGCGGTCATTCCTGTTTCCGGGAGAAATTGCGGATACGCCGCTAAAGAGGTTGCGTTTGGCGACTCGGAATCGACAATGACTGGTGACCGGCGCGAGGGGCCCAGGCGACTCCGGTCCGGTATCGTCAACCCAAGAGTGTTGAATCATGCTCACTCGGCGAAGCGCACTCGCGGTTCTTGGGAGGGCCGGGGATCGGAACGGCCGTTTTTCAACGGGCGTTGGCCGCGACGGCGGAAGGCGGACCTGTTTCGCCACAAATGATTACCGACGCAGAATGGGTGGCGGGCATCAAGCTGACCGAGCCGCAGCGCGAAGGCGGTCGTCAATGCCTTCAAGTTCGCGCGAAAGGACTTGGAGCATGTTCGAGCGATCGAGCTCGACAATTCGCTGCTTCCGGGGCTCCGGTTCGCTCCGTTTGCCAGTCCCGCGTCACTTCCTGATCCACGTGGTTACGCGGTCACAGACATCTCCGGCCACCGCGCCCGGAACCGCTTTCACGGCCTGACTCCGACGAGGATTTGGCGTTCAGTTCCATTCGGCAGCTCGGGAAACTGTTGCGCAATCGACAGATTTCGTCGGTGGAATTGACGAAGTTGTATCTGGCACGGCTCCGGCGCTACGACCCGCTGCTCAAATGTGTCGTGACCTACATGGACGAGCTGGCACTGAAACAAGCGGAGCGCGCCGATCAGGAACTGCGGGCCAAAAACGATCGCGGACCGCTTCACGGAATCCCCTGGGGCATCAAGGACATCTTTTCCTATCCTGGCTACCCCACGACATGGGGCGTTTGGCAATATCGCGACCGCGTGATCGACGTGAAGGCGGCCGTCGCCGAACGGCTTGAAAATGCCGGTGCGGTGCTCGTAGCGAAATTGGCCACCAACACATTGGCCGGCGGATCGGTTTTGTGGTATCGCGGCATAACCCGGAATCCCTGGAATCCGCGCAGGGATGCCGGCGGGTTCGTCGTCCGGGCCGGCCGCGGCCGTCGCCGCTGGACTCGTCGGCTTTTCCATCGGCACCGAAACCTCGGCAAGCCTCATCGGCCCTTCCATAATCTGCGGTGTCGTGGGACTGAGACCGACGTACGGACGCGTGAGCCGATATGGCTGCATGCAACTCTGTTGGTCGCTCGACAAGATCGGGCCAATCTGCCGCAACGCTGACGACTGCGGTTTGGTTCTCGCCGCGATTCACGGTGCCGATCCGCGCGACGCGGCATCCGTCGACCGGCAGTACGTCTGGCCTTCTTCGCGAGAGCTTTCCACGATTCGAGTGGGGTACGTCGCCAAAGGGGAGCGAAGATGAGCAAAGGGATGAACTTCGCGTCCTGCGCGAACTGGGCGTGAAGCTCGTCCCCGTCGAACCGCCCAATTTGAAAAAGGACTACGGACTGCCGAAGAATGAGCTCCAGGCGGGGCTTGTTGCCATCGAGTCGGCCGCCGCATTCGAAGACCTCACGCGTCGTGGAAGAGCCCAAGGGCGTGAAAGGTTGGCCTCAGTACTTTTTGCTTGGCCATTTTCTAACGGCTGTCGACTATCTGAGGCTCAATCGGCTGCGGGCCATCGTCATGCAGCGATTTGACAAAATGATGCAGGCCGTCGATGCGTCTATGTTTGTGACGATTGGAGTCCGGGCGGCGATCATCCTGATGACAGATGGGATTGGTACGGCAATTTGACGGGGCATCCGATGATCGTGTTCCCGAGGAAGTTCGAAGTGACGGACGGTTTCCTCTCGCCAAAACCGGAAATCGATGATTGGCCGCATCTACGACGAGAGCACCCTGCTCACGCTCGCCCACGCTTGCCAGCGGGCAATCGGACTCACGCAACGTCCGCCGCTGGATCAATTCCTGGCGCAAAAGGACGAAATTCTCGCGGGCGAAGAGTTCCCCGACGAAAACAAATACTACACCGATTAACCCGAGCGGGGCGATCGCCCGAAGGACCTCTTCGCTGCTGCGTCCTCGCAGCCGCGACGTAGGCGTCTCCTCCCGTTCGTTCTCCCCCTTAGTCGGACGGTGAGATCTGGTCGCCGCCCGCGGCGTCGTCCCGTAATCTCAACCGTTTTCTGCAATCGGTGAAAATCGACCGTTTAACGGGAACATCGCCTGGATGACCGCGCGTGCGACAGGCCTTCGCTGGAAGTGCATGATCGACAAATCTGGTGCCGGCTCCGGCCCGCGATTCGACGGTTATCGACCCTGGGGCTCGGCTCGGCTGAGCTCGCCGAAGTCAGACCCAAGGGGAACGCGCCGAAGTCAGTGGCACCGGGCGTGCTGGGAGTTCGGACGCCCAAATCCACTATAACCGACAAACTGATCTTTTGTTCAGTAAACCGATTGGCTACTATTTCCGTAAGTGCGTCGTCGATGTGTAGCACGAGATTGAGTCATCGAAATGGCCAAACACCGCCTCGACGAAATCGGGCCGTGGAGCGAGGCAAAGATCGCTATTTTGAAGAATTACGCCAGTGCGTACACGACCGTGCTGACGAAGCAGAAAATCATCCGGCGCAGTCGTGTATATCGACGCCTGTGCGGGCGCAGAAGCGCACATTTCGAGACAGACTGGCCAACAGGTGCCGGGCAGTCCTGCAAATGCGCTCGACGTTAAGCCGCCGTTCAACGAATTTCATTTCATCGACTTGGACCCCTCGAGGGTCGGCCTTCTTGAGGAATTGGCAGGCGGCCGACCAGACGTGCACGTCTACCACGATGACTGCAACGATGTTTTGGTCGAGAAAGTGTTTCCTCGCTGCAAGTACGAGGATTACGCCAGAGGCCTCTGCCTGCTCGATCCGTACAAGCTCGCCGTCGACTGGAAGGTGCTCGCGGCGGCAGGAGCAATGGGTTCGATCGAGATCTTCTACAATTTCATGATCATGGACGCCAACATGAACATGTTTCTCAGAGATCCGCAGGTCGTGAGGCCGGCGGAGATCGATCGCATGAACGCCGTCTGGGGCGATGATTCGTGGCGCCAGGCAGCCTACAGAAAGGAGCCGGGGCTCTTTGGCGAGATTGACGAGAAACGTACAAACGAAGCCGTCGCCGAGGCCTTCCGGAAACGTCTTGAGGAGGTTGCGGGGTTCAAGTATGTTCCGAAGCCTGTTCCGATGCGGAATTCAACGGGTGCCGTCGTCTACTACCTGTATTTTGCCTCGCCCAATAAGACGGGAGCGAAGATCGTCGGCGAGATCTTTCGCAAATACCGGAAGGAAGCGTGATGTCGGAAAACTCCTCGATCGAATGGACGGACGCGACCTGGAACCCGGTGCGGGGCTGCACCAAGATCAGCCCCGGATGCAAACATTGCTACGCTGAAACCTTCGCCGAACGCTTTCGGGGCGTTCCCGGCCATCCATACGAAAAGGGTTTCGATTTGCGACTCGTACCGGAGAAGCTGGCGGAGCCGCTAAAATGGGCCGCGCCCAAAACGGTCTTCGTGAATTCGATGAGCGATCTTTTCCATGAAGCGGTTCCCGATTCGTATATCGAGCAAGTCGTGCGTGTCATGGAAATGGCCGACTGGCACACGTACCAGGTCCTGACCAAACGCGCCGATCGCCTGCGCGACATGCTCCGCGGGCCGCTCGCGTCCGCGGCGGAACTCGGCCACATCTGGTGGGGCGTCAGTGTCGAGAATCGCAAACATGGCCTGCCGAGAATCGACGCACTGCGCGAAGCTCCGGCGGCCGTTCGTTTCCTCTCGATCGAGCCGTTGCTGGAGGATCTCGGAAGGATCGACCTCGCCGGCATCGACTGGGTGATCGTCGGCGGAGAGAGCGGTTGGGGAGCGCGGCGGATGGACACCGCGTGGGTGATCAGCATCCGGGATCAGTGCCAGGCAGACGACGTTTTGTTCTTCTTCAAACAGTGGGGTGGCGTGCAGAAGTCAAAAGCCGGCAGACATCTGGATAACCGCACCTACGATGACATGCCCCAACGTAGCGCCCGACCTGCGCCATCCCGGTCGCATCGTATGGCGATGATTGAGGAACTGACCGCCGGTGCAACAGCGTAAGGGAAGACAAACCGAACAGGTCGGATATCTGTAGGCTGCCGGTTCCAGTCGGCTTCCCGGCGGGACCGCGTCGCGTGTTTCGTGAAGCACGTGCTCGAACGCTTGGAAGTCAGCCGGTTTCTCGAATCCGCAGCGACGGACATTCTCGCGACGCCGTGGTTCAAGTCATGAAACACCATGCCGCCCAGCGCAACTCGCGCGGTTCGTGGAAGCTCGGGACCCGAATCAAAACCCCCTAATCTGCCAATATCGAACCTGTCCCGTTTTCCGCTCCCGTTTTCCGCTCCCCTGTCTGAGGCTGGATTTCGGTTGCAGCGTCATAACTGGGAAAGCTGACGATGTCGTACACAGCACCAAGGGCAAGGCCGGTGGGACGAGTACTCCGGCTTTTGGTCGGCGCATTGCTGACGGCTGAAGTTTGCCGACACCTTCTGGCAGCCAACGTCAGCTTGATAGGTCAAATGTCGGGTATTGTCGTTGGGCTGATCCTGTTTTACGCCTTGTTGCAATTCCTCGTCTCGCGTCACTTTCCCGGTCTGAACCCCTGCCTGGGAGCTGTCCTGGCAGTGATGCCAGTCGGCCTCGTCTACGCATTCGGCGATGCTCCGTGGAAACTTGGCTCATTGCTCTTTATCGCCCTCTCCTTGATTCTGACGAGCGTGCGAGCCGACGGAGGCTGCGAGGTGATGACGATTCCGGGCTTGCTGTTCGGAAAGCGGACACATCTGGTTTGCATCGCATTCTCACCGATCGATTGGCTTGAGGACCGTCTCAGCCGTCGCGCGGATTCCGCTGCTGCCGATGAACAGGCGTTGCCGCGGTGAACGCATCCCGACGCGCCCCTGCCACGCCGATCCCAGCTCGCGTGGTTTCGGGAGATGTGCCTTCGCTTGCGGCGGGATGGTTCATCGGCCGCGCTTGCCAAGCCGAGCCAGAGAACCGCGAGAATTACCACAACAACTTGGCGAATCCACATCTTTTCCATGTCTACCCGGACGCGGCGTGCCCCAGTCATCCCAACATCCTGTTCGGCGTCGTCCTCGCCGCCGAGCGCGTAGTCTGGCCGTCTGCGTCGATCGAAGCCTTGCGGGAAGGCGATTGCCACAGAATTGCGGCAGGCGGCCGAGGCGGGCACCGCTGTGTCATCAACTCAAGCCTTTTCTCAGACGCACGGAAAAACGACCGTAAAACGGGAACATCGCCTGGAGGACCGCGCGTGCGACAGGCCTTCGCTGGAAGTGCATGATCAGAGGCGCGTCGGCCCGACACACCGACGCGCGCCCGACGGCACGCGACCGAGACTCCACATGCTCGGTGCGCGTGAGACGCGCCGTCAGACCTCTCCCGGCCCAAGACAAAAAACACTTGACATCGCAGACGGAATGTCTATGATAAATAGACAGATTGTCTATTCGTTCGTAGGGTGGGACTAGCTCGCGCATGCGATCGCCGGCCCACCGCCTCGCGTCATCACGTTGAAAAGAATGGTGGGCCGGACTTCGGCCAGCTCAGTCGAGTCGGCGGCCACAAAGCGGACCTTGTCCCACCCGACAAGACCGGAGCGGCGAATGGCAAAACGCGCAGCGCATGTGACGGAGGCCGAGCTGGCGGTGCTCGACGTCCTGTGGGACCGAGGACCGACGAGTGCGGCGTGAGATCACCGAGCGGCTCTATCCGCGCGGCCAACCGGCCGATGTGGCGACGGTGCAGAAACTGCTGCAGCGGCTGGAAGAAAAGCGGTTTGTTTGCCGGGATCGTCGTGAGCGGGTGCACCAGTTCTCGGCGGCGATGGCGCGCAAAGAGTTCGCCGGACAGCAGCTTTCGGGTTTGGCCGAAAAACTCTCCGGCGGCTCGCTGACGCCGCTCTTGGTGCACCTTGTGGAAAATAACCGCCTCAGCCGTCGGGAACTGGACGAATTGCGTACGCTGCTCGAGAACCACAAACGGCGCTAAAGGCGGTTTCAAAGGGACGCCATAGCTCGTAGGGTAAGCTGCCAGCTTGCCCAGAAACGGGAGTCCTGGTGTGGGACGGGCAAGCTGGCAGCTCGCCCTACGGTTTTGATAACGATGCTGAGTCAGTGAGACTGCGAAAGTAAGACTGGGAAAGCGAGGCTGGCATGGAACATTTGATCCAACTCGGCCTTTCCAATGCCGCCGCGGCTGCCGTGCTGGCGATTTTGGCGGCGATCGCCACTCGGCTCTGGCGGAACCCGCATTTCGGTTACGCGCTGTGGCTGGTGGTGCTTCTGCGGCTGGTGGCTCCGCCGCTTGTTCCGGTACGCGTCCCTCTTCCCGCGTGGGCGGTTTTTCATCCGACGGTTTCCACTCCGATTGTCGCAGGCGCAACGGCGTCTTCGGCGAGCGGGGTGGAAGCGCGGCACTTCGACAGGCCGCTCCAAGCCAGGCCCGTTCAAGCCGGCCCCGTTCAAGCCAGTCCCGCTCGAGGAAGTCGACAACGTGTCGGCCACGCAGCCGATCGAATCGATGGCACGGAGCCGGCTTTCTGTCGTTAATCTGTTTGCTGCTATTTGGCTCGGAGGCACGATTTTCTATGTGTTGCTTGTCGGCGTGCGGGCTCGCCGCTTCTCCGGCGCCCTCCGAGGCTGCCGAGGCGATGTGCCCGATTCGATTCACTCCGAGGCGGCGGCCGTTGCGGCAACGATCGGTCTGAAGCGCCCGCCGCGGCTGGCGCTGATCGAGGCGCCGCTGCCCCCAATGGTTTGGCCCGGGTGGCGGCCGACCGTCTTGTTGCCGCAGGCTTTGGTCGACTCGCTGAGTGCTCCACAGCGGCGGTTGCTGCTTTTGCATGAGTTGGTACATATTCGCCGCCGTGATCATCTTGTCCGCTGGTTCCAAATCGGCGTCGTGGCACTCCACTGGTGGAATCCGATCGCCTGGTGGGCCGCACGGCGGATCGAGCGTGCGGCGGAAGAGTGCTGCGACGCGGCTGTTCTGTACTTTCATCCAGACCAATCCGAAGGCTATGGCCAGACCCTTTTTGCTGTCTCGCAGTTCCTGTCGACCGGCAGATTTCCCGCGCCGGCCCTCTCGATCGGCATTTTGCGCAAGAACCATCTCAAGGGGAGACTGACCATGATTCTCAACGGTCCGCGCTGGCCCAGGCTGTCGAAAACGCGACTCGTAACTTTCGGCATCCTCGGAACCGCCCTGATCGCCGTGACGTGGACGGCCGCCACGGCTCAAAATGCGTCGGTCCCCACCGTCAAGGCGGCCACCAGCCCCACAAGGCGGCCACCCGAGACGCCAGCGGCAAAGGCGGAGCCGCAGCCGGCGCCGCTGGTCCAACGTGTTCTGACGGACGACGGGCAGCGCGAACGGGCGATCAGACAGAACGTGGCCGAGCTCGACACCCTGGTGAAGAATCAAAAGCGGATGGCCGCTCTGTTGAACTCCGAACCTCTCAAGCCCGAGCCCGGCGACGACGAACTGCAGAAGCTCCTCAAGGAGCGATACAACGCCGCGCTGCGTGCGGTGAAGCTCTCGCAGTATCAATATGAGGCCGGGACGTCCGCGGTCAGTCCTCTCTGCATCGCGTCCCGAAACCTCGTTGAAGCCGAGCTGGCCCTGGTGGACAAGCCCGGCAATGAAATCCGCGTGGTCGAGCGGTATGTCGAACTCGCGTACAAGACATGGAAGGTGACGGAGGACAAGCTCAAAGCGGGCGGTGTCACCGGTTTTAACCCGCTCGACGAGGCGGAGGCGCGCGCCGCGCGATTCGAGGCCGAGATCAAGTTGCTGCGGCTGCGTGCGGAATTGAAAGAACCAGCCGCAACCCGTGGCTGTCGCGGCGGAGCCGCAGCCAGCCGCTCGGCCGCCAGCGCCGCGGACGCTTCCCGCTTTGCTGACTGCGAAACCCCTCGAACCGGCGCCCGGTGATGATGATCGCCAAAAGCTCCTCAAGGAGCGCTACAACGCGGCCCTGTGGTTACTCAGGGTATCCCATAGCCGCCGCGAAGCCGGGGGCGGGGGCAGCGCCATGGACGTTGTAGCAGCCGCTCGCCAGCTCCTTGCTGTGGAAGTCGCGCTGGACAAATCACAAGACATCGTTCGCGTGTACGAGGGTTATCTGGAGTTCATGAAATTCTTTGAAAAAGAGGTCGAAGCCCAGTTCCAAGCGCAGATTACCCCTCGGGACGAATTCGAGGCAGCGCACGAGGCGCGGCTGGATGCCGAGATCAAGCTGCTCGATGCCAAAACCGGCCGCTGGCCTGTGAAAGAGCCGTAAACGCAAGTTGGCTGAATTTTTCCTGATTGATCGAATCGGCCGCAGGAAAGTCCGCCTGCGGTTTGCCTTGTTCGCCGCTTCTATCTGACCGCGTGCCCCTCTATCTTCATTTTACGCGGTTTGCGCGACTCGATCACGATCGAAATACTAACGGTTAGTAAAGAGACGCACGCCAGGAGCGTGCCAGGGTTTCTTGGGGTCGCGGGGTCGCGCCTCCTCTTTCAGCGCCCCAAAACCCCAAAAAACTCCCGCCATCGCCTGCCAAAACGGCGCTGAAAAGGTGAATTGGCAAACTGCCGGGGGCGGATCGCGGGGAACCCTATTCCGCGAAGGCGGAGTCGAAGGCCCGTTTCGAAGGCTCGAAGTCGACGTTCTTGCAGAACTGGGCCGCCTCGCGCGCGCCGGCTTCGCGGTCCATGCCGGAGTCTTCCCATTCGACCGACAGGGGGCCGGCGTACTTGGCCGCATTGAGCGCGCGGATCACCTCTTCAAATCGCACGCCGCCGCGGCCCACGCTGCGAAAATCCCAGCCGCGGCGCGAGTCGCCGAATTCCAGGTGGCTGGCGAGGATGCCCGTCCGGCCGCTCAACGTGACGGCGGCGTCCTTCATGTGGACGTGGTAAATCCGGTCCGGAAACGCGCGAATGAACTCGACCGGGTCGACCCCCTGCCAGATCAGGTGGCTGGGGTCGAAGTTGAAGCCGAATTCCTCCCGTCGATCGAGCGCGTCGAGGGTCCGCTGGGCCGAGTAGACGTCAAACGCGATTTCCGTCGGATGGACTTCCAGGGCGAACTTGACGCCGCACTCCTGAAAAACGTCCAGAATGGGGTTCCACAGTTCGGCGAGCAATTCGTATCCCTGGTCGATCATTTCGCGGGGGGTCGGGGGAAAATCGTAGACCAGGTGCCAGATGCTCGATCCGGTAAAGCCGTTGACCACGCCGACGCCGAGCTTTTGAGCCGCCCGGGCGGTATTCTTCATTTCTTCGATGGCGCGGCGGCGAACGCCGTCGGGTTTGCCGTCGCCCCAGACGTGGTCGGGGACGATCCGCTGATGCCGCGCGTCGATGTTGTCGAGAACGCATTGACCGACGAGGTGGTTGGAGACCGCAAAGAGCTGCAGATCATGCTTTTCGAGCAGGTCGCGTTTGCGACCGCAATACGTGTCGTCGGAGATCGCCTTGTCGACCTCGAAATGGTCGCCCCAGCAAGCCAGCTCGAGCCCGTCGTATCCAAACTCGCGGGCCTTCTTGCACAGCGTCTCGAGGGGAAGATCGGCCCATTGACCGGTAAAAAGCGTAACGGGACGAGCCATTGCGATTCCTTCTTGCCTGAATTCCAAAGCGGCCGACTCTGGGGAGAAACGGCCGATCCCGCGGCGACCAGCGGCGAATCGGCGCGATTCGCCAGACTAGAGCAGCGGCCGAATGATGTCAATAATATGGTGAGACGCTGAAAGGACCCCCAGATGGCCAACGCTAAAGTCGACGTCGTCGGGCAGGATGACATCCCGGTCGTGGTGGAGCTGTACAACCGGATTTACCGTCCCAACCACGATGTGCAGTTCTTCCGTCGGCGATTCCTGGGCCGGTACAACGTGCTGATGCTGATCGCGACGCTCGACGAGATGCCGGTCGGCTTCTTCATCGGCTTCGAGTTGAAACCGAGCGTGTTTTTCGCCTGGCTCTACGGCGTCCTGCCCGAGTTTCGGCGGCAGGGGATCGCCTCGCAGCTCATGGACGCGGGCCACGCGTGGGCGCTGGCCCACCAGTACCCAACAATCCGCTTCGAATGCCACAACCAACACCGGCCGATGCTGCAATTGGCCATCGGCCGCGAGTACGACATCCTGGGCATCCGCTGGGATCCCGACCGCGGCGAGAACCTCGTTATCTTCGAGAAGATCCTGGCGCACGAGGGCTGAATGACCGTGCGCGATGCTGCGGTGCCGCAACTGCGTCGATTATCCTTTGCGGGATTCCGCCAAGAATGGCAACGACCTATAATGCCCGCGCCGTCTGGCCGCTGAGCCCAGGGGAGTTCAATTTGGCGCCTTCGAAGATCCTGATCGCGGACGACAACGTCCAGAACTGCGAACTGCTCGACGCCTATCTGTCCGACGAGGGCTACGAGATGTCCGTGGCTTACGACGGCGTCCAGGCGATGAAGCGCGTCGATGAGATGCAGCCGGACCTGGTTCTCTTGGACATCATGATGCCCAAGCTGAGCGGCTACGAAGTCTGCCAGTGGATGAAATCGAGCCCCCGGACCAAGGACATTCCCGTGCTGATGGTGACCGCGCTGAACGAGCAGGGGGACATCGAGAAGGCCGTCCGCGCCGGCTGCGACGATTTCCTCACCAAGCCGGTCAACAGCCTCGAGCTCAAAACGCGCGTCAAATCGCTCTTGCGTGTACGGCACCTCACCAATGAGCGGGACCGGTTGCTGGCCTATATGGCCGAAGTGGAGAACGCGCGGACCCGCGCCGAGACGCGCTGACGCTTACGCCGCCACCACCGGCATGACGTACGGCCCCTTCGGCACCACCGCAATGCGGGCGCTGGGACCATAAACCGCCAGGGCTTCGGCGACGGCCTGTTCGACGCTGGGAACCGAGTCGACGAAAAGTTTGGACAAGACGTCGGCCGAAAGCCCGGTCGTGACGAAACGCGGCCTGGCCTTGCGGCAGACGTGGGCCAGCTTTTCGAGTTGCCACTGGTCAAGCACGAAGTAGTCCTTGCCCAAAATCCGCCGCATGAAGGCCTCGATATTGGCGTTTTCGGCGAAGAGGCGGCGGAACTCAGGGCTGCCAATCCCCTCGCTGAGGCTGGCCGCCATGATGATTGTGCCCCCCTGTTTGACGATCGGCAGCACGCCGGTGAGCCCCTTGATCGATTGGTAAAACGTCGTGTCGAGAGGATACCCGCGCTCGATGTCACGACGACGTCGCAGGGCTCGGGGATTGCCACCTTGCAGACCGACTCGACGAATTCGACTCCCTTCAAAAACGCCAGTTCCATGTCGCCGGCAACCAGCGAGGTGATCCGGCGGTCCTTGTCGAGCGACACGTTGACGATGAAATCGCAGCCGGCCATCCGTGCGATGCGCGTGTTTTCCTCGTGGACCGGGTTGCCATCGAGGACGCCGCAATCGGCCTTGGGATGCTCCAGAAAATCGGGCCCGTGCCAAAGCTTGACCGTCTCCAGGGCCGCGATGCCGGGGCAGACCAGCTTGCGTCCGCCGGAATAGCCGGCCATCAGGTGCGGCTCGATGAGGCCCGTGGCGATTTTCAAGTCGGCCGTCACGTAACGCGTGTCGATCCAGGCGGGGACGCCGCGCGGCGACGCGCCGAGAAAAGTGTGTTCCGCCAGATTGCGGCCGTCGTGATTCTCCACGCGGTACCGGGCCGCAATCTCGCGCCCGACCAGCTCGGCCAATTCGTCGCCCAGATTCGGACGGTGCAAACCCGTCGCGATGAGGATCAGGATCTTGTCGCGCGGAATTCCCCCCTGCTCCAGCGCCGGCAAAATCTGCCGCAGCAGGAACTCGTTGGGGACCGGCCGCGTGATGTCACAAATGAGGATGCAGGCCGATTTCTTCCCGCGTGCCAACTCGGCCAAAGGCGGAGCGCCGATGGGATTCGCCAGAGCGGCTGCCAATACCCTTTCCGGCTCGGCCAGCGGTTCGACCGCGCAAACCCAGCGGGCCGACGAGATTGGCATCGGGGATTTCGACTTCGAGACCCGTTTTGCCGTAATCCAGAGCGATGCGCATGTTCGATTTCACTCCCGGTTCGATTGCTTTTCCGAGTTTGCTTCTCCCTGAAGCGTCAGAGTGAGGCGGCGACGGCCCGCGCTGTCGCGGTGTTCGCAGAGATAGATTCCCTGCCACGTTCCCAGGACAAGGCGGCCGTCGCGGACGGGGACTGTGACCGACGATCCCATCAGCGACGCCTTGACGTGGGCCGGCATATCATCGGGGCCCTCGACTGTGTGGCGGTACGGAAAATCTTCGGGCGCCAGATTATTGAGCGACGCCTCCATGTCGCGGAGCACGTCCGCATCGGCGTTCTCGTTGATGGTCAGCGAAGCGGACGTGTGCATGATGAACACGTGCAGCAATCCTGTCCGTACCGACGTTAGCTCCGGCATCGCGGCGGCGATCTCCTCGGTGATCAGATGAAATCCCCTCCGGCGGCGCTCAAGTGTCAGTTCCCGCTGGTGCCAGCTCACGAGTTCTCTCAGTTCACGTATGAAGGAGGGAGGACCGATTCATCCTTCATCCTTCCGCCTTCATCCTTTATTGACACTGTGCCTTCCAGCGGAGCCAATGATCTGCCAGAACGATGGCGACCATCGCTTCGGCCATTGGGACAAACCGCGGCAAGAGGCACGGGTCGTGACGCCCTTTGGTGCGGATCGTCGTCGGCCGGCCTTGGTCGTCTACCGTTTCTTGCTCGATCGGCAGGCTGCTGGTCGGCTTGACGGCGGCGCGAAGCACCAGGGGCCGGCCGCTGGTGATCCCGCCGAGCATTCCGCCGTGACGGTTCGTTTCGGTCGTGACGGCGGGCTGTCCGGCAGGGCCTTTCGTCTCGCCCGGGCGAAAGAGGTCGTTGTTTCGGCTGCCGCGCAGCGTCACGCAGCCGAAGCCGATTCCGTACTCAACCCCCAACACGGCCGGGAGACTGAACAGGGCTTTCCCCAGGTCGGCCTTGATCTTGTCGAAGACCGGCTCGCCGAGCCCCGCGGGGATGTGGCTCGCCACGAGTTCGGCCGCTCCGCCGATCGAATCCCCCTGGCCGCGCAAGCTTTCAATGAGCGCGACCATCTTGGCGGCTGCCGCGGGATCGGGACAGCGGACGATGTTCGGCTGCCCATCCGGAAGTTTTTCGACCTGCTGGAGTGTGACGGCTTCCGGGTCCGGGACGTCGGCGACGATTTCGCCCACCTGTTTGACGTAGCCGACCACGCGGCCGCCGAAGGCGCCGGCAATCAGTTTTTTCGCAACGACCCCGGCCGCGACCCGGACGGTCGTTTCCCGGGCGCTCGACCGGCCGCCTCCCCGATAATCGCGGAAACCGTATTTCGCGTCATAAGTGTAGTCGGCGTGTCCGGGGCGATAGACGTGCTTGATGTCCTCGTAGTCCCGGCTGCGCTGGTCGTTGTTGCGGACCAAAATGGCCAGGCTCGTCCCGGTGGTGCGTCCCTCGAACAGGCCGGAAAGAATCTCCGGTACGTCGGCCTCGTCGCGCTGCGAGACAATTTTGCTTTGCCCTGGGCGACGGCGGTCGAGGTCGACCATCAACTCATCGATCGATAACTCGATGCCGGGGGGAACGCCGTCAATAATGACGACGTAGGCCGGCCCGTGGCTTTCCCCGGCCGTTGTGATCCGAAACGCCTGTCCGAACGAGTTGCCCGCCATGATCCCATTTTAACGGCCAACCGACCGTTCGCTGTGCCAAGGCAAAGAAAAAGCGCGCCGAAAACCGCGGCGCGCTTTCAAAAAATCGGCTGGGCCGATCGACCGGAAGTCCCCTCAAATCTCCGCGAACGGCATTGGTTCCGGATGAATGACGAAGGGGAAGACGCGGATCGGCTTGCCGACGGGATAGTCGCGGTCGTAGCTGATCTGTGCGGCCCGGTCCGCGGCGAACTGCAGCGTGGTGAATTCGAGCCCGCAATACCGATCGGTTCCGACTTCGGCGGCCACGTCGGCGAAAACTTCACCCGCGGAGGCCGCGTGACGGCGGACGCCGTGGATGCTGTACTCGCGGACCTTCACGCCGGCGGCGGCCAGCTTGATCAAACCCCGCAGGAACCGGCCGACGGTGCTCTCGGGTCCCGAGATCCGCCAGAGACGCTCCCATTCCTCGTGGGCCTCCCAATAGAAGCCCGAATTGAAGTAGTCCAAGGCCAGCAGGTAGGTGCGGTTGTCGGCCCAGTTCTCGGCTGTCAGAGGAAGCGACGGCCGTCCTTTCCGATTGTGGCTGTGCCCGCGCGGATCGCGCAGCGGATGGGGCGTGGATGTCCCCGGCACAAAGGTGTAAGCCGGCAACTCGGCTGACGGCAGCAGCCGGTCGGGCCGGGATGGGGCTGTTTCGACCATCCTTACGGTTCTCCTTGCAGTCACGGTACTCGCTCGCTCCCGCGTGCGCTTGGCGGCGGGGCGGCTGGACTTGGTCGTTTTGAGGCACTCTTTGCCAGACGCCATAGGAAACTGTCTTCGCATAATAGAGTCAAACCGAATCGGGTGCGTTAATGGCCGGCGCGACAACAGAGCCGGCTCTGGAATGATACGCTCATCGCAGTCGACGAGTGAGGAGCGTCAATAGAAAGACCACGAACACAGGCCCGCAGTCTTGATGGAAGGCACTCTCTATTTCCTACAATATCCAGACTTTAGTCGAAAAAAACAGACCAAAATTCGGCCGACGCCTCGATTTCCTCGATTTTCCGCGCCGGGACAGCCAACTCGATCACGAACGCGTGAAGAATTGTTAATGTGTCAGCGCGACGGCGGTCGCCTCGCCGCTTTCGGGCCGATCGGCTGTCGGCTATAGTCGCGTCTCAGAAAAACCGCCAGGGAGCCCCGCATGACCGCGACCACCGGCCTGACGCCCGCACAACTTGTCGAGCTTGCAAAATACGATACGCCGACCATCTGCAACGTGGTCGAACTGTTCGATCTCCGGCCCCGAAATGCCGGTTACATGAACGAGACGATCCAAGCCTGCTTCCCCCAGATGCCTCCCATGGTCGGGTACGCGCTGACCTCGTTTTTCCGCAGCCAGTCCCCTCCCCGTGGCGGGGACATCTATGCGAATCTCACCCGGCAAATCGAGCGTTTCCCCGAGCTGCCCGGCCCACCCGTCCTTGTCTTTCAAGACGTCGATTTTCCGGTTGCGGCGGCCACGTTCGGCGAAGTGATGTGCACCACGTACAAAGCCTTCGGCGCCAAGGGGCTGATCACCTCCGGCACGGGTCGCGATTTGGATCAGGTGGAGAGGATCAATTTCCCCGCATTCACATCGGGCGCCACCTGTGCGCATGGCTACTCTCATATCCTGGCGGTCGGCATCCCGGTGGTCGTCGGCGGCATTACGGTCTACGAGGGCGACTTGATCCATGGTGACCGCAACGGCGTGACGACGATTCCGCACGAGATTGCCGGCCAGGTGGCCGACGGTTGCCGGGAATTTGCGGCGGCGGAACAGATCATCTTCGATTACCTCAAAGGCCCAAAGATCACGCCGGCCGGCTTTGACGAAGCACGTCGCGAGTCCGTGCAGGCAATCGAATCCCTCGGAAAACGGCTTCGCGGCGGGAAGTAGGCCGGAATAACGTATCAAACCGGTGCGGGCATCGAGCCGCCGGGTTTATCCCGGCGGTCCGGCGGGCTGAACACGCCGGCTCGTTGCTTCTATTTCTTTGCGGACAAGTCGACGCACAAGAGCGTGTTCTCATCCCGCAAGTAGAGCCTCTTGCCGGCAATCACCGGGCTGGGCCAAATCGGGTACTCGATGTCTTTGAAGGACGCGCGACACAGTTCGTGAAATCCCTTGGGCGACATTTCGGCCAGGGCCAAGGTGCCGCGCTCGCCCAGAACGAGGAAGCGATTGCCCGCCAGCGTCAATGAGCCGCGGCCGAAGAGCGGAAAAGGAATTGGCTTTCCGGTCGTGCGGTCCAGGATCTGTCCGGTGGCGGAATCGAGGTTCAGCCGATCGACGTCGCCGTCATAGCCGCGGGTCTTCCAAACGACGTTCCCTGTTGCCAACTCGATGCAGCGCAATTCCCCCTCCGGCTCGTGGCGACCGCTGAATCCGTAGACATAGCCGCCGACTTGGATCGGCGTCGACCAGTGGGCGAGCAAGTTTTGACGGTCCCGCCACAACTCTTTGACGGCCTGGCCTGACGGCTCGACCTCCAATAATGCAGAGCCGACCTTGTAAGCGGCGGAAAGCAAGATTTTGTCGCCGATGACCACGGGCCGCGCCGCGCTCACCGATTCGTAATCGCGCGAACAGAACCAGTATTTGAAGTTCACGTGGCCATCGCGCGGGTCGACGGAGACCAACCCCTGGCGCACCAGGCACAGCACGTGACGCTTGCCATGGATCGTCGCGGCGAGCGGCGAGGAGTAACTGACGACCATTTCGTTGCCCGTCCAGCGATATTTCGGCTCCGTCGGCCAGTCGGTTTTCGCTCCGTCCCAGGTGTCCTTTCCGACGCTTTGCCAGACCGTCTCTCCCGTCCCGGCGCGGAAAGCGACGACGCCGGAGTTCGGCTGCCCGCCGACGAGGACGATCAACAGGTCCCCTTCGAGAATCGGCGTGCAGCCGACGCCGAAGAAATGCTGCGGAACGTAAAACTCCTTCGGAATGTCACGTTCCCAGACCTTCTTGCCCGAAGCGAGGTCCACGCACAGGAGCCGTCCCTCGGCCCCGAAGGTGTAACAACGGTTCTCCGTCAACAGCGGCGTAGCGCGCGGCCCGTTGTTGTAGCCGAAAGGATCGCGGAATTCGCTCGTGTAGCCGACTTTCCAGATCGGTTCTCCGGTTTCCGCGTGGAGGCACTCGACGATCTCGGTGTTCCGCAGACGGTGATGAATGACCAACTTGCCGCCGCGAATCGAGGGTGCCGAGTATCCGGTCCCGATCCGTTTGCTCCACACGACCGGCGGACCTGTCGGCGGCCAGCGCTCGCTAATTCCCGCGTCGCGGGTGACGCCGGTTCCGAGCGGTCCCAAAAAGGCCGGCCAATCGTCGAAGGACGGAACACTCTTTGGTGCGGCGGCCCCGGCAACGTCTGGCTCACCGGAAGGCGCGCAGGATACGAGAACGAAGGCAGCACCAATCGCGACGGCAAGAACGAAACGAGACATCAATGTTCCTCGAGCAGATGGGCGCCCGACAATCCAGAATGCGCGACACTCCTTGTAGAGACACGCGGCGAGGGCCGGTGCCCTCGCCTATTGCACGACCCAGAGAGCGGCGCACCCGCGCCGCGCCAGCGCGCCAAATGCGTCGCGCGTCCCCACATGCCAAGGGTCCCTAGTTGATGTTTGATCGTCAAGACGTCGGGCGACGCGTCTCATCTGGTATCCGGTAAACTCGAAACGTGGCATTCCGATAGACCGGTTTGAAATCGAACGGCCCCAGCCTCAATGCGACGATGTACGTGATCCCGCGTTCACGCAAAGGCGCCAGCTCCGCCGCGGTATATCCCTTCTCCAAGTGGCGTTCGGTCCATTCGGCCAGAAACAGCAGCCGCTTGTTCCATTCGATGATTCCCGGACCGTCCTGCGGGCAGTCCTTGTAGTTGACGAACTCGGCCCGCTGCGCGTACCACTTGAACGCCCAGCTCTCCTGTGTCGGCGTGAGGATCAGGGCGTTTGGCGGCGTGTTCCGCTCGATCCAGCGGCAAACATCGAGCCAGTCGGAAAGTTCGGCCGCACTCATCGGAGGCCGGGCGTCCGGCGCGATGTGCAGACAGGCGATCAACGCAGGCGCCCCGCAGAGCACCCAAATCAACGGAACCGTGCGGCGGGGCCGGACGTTCGGACGCTGGCAGGCGCGCTCGCACCATCGCCGCGCCAGCCCGGCAAGCGTGATGGCAACGGCGATCGGCAGCATCGCGTCAAAGAGCCGGAACGGATAGAGCTTGAGCAGCTTCCACCGTAATGGATAACCAAGCCATCCCCAGGGGATCAAATAGTTCTGCACGTGCTCGGGAGGGCCGAACCGCCAGCCGACCGCAAAGCCGGCCAGCGCGATCAGTCCGCTGCCGATAACGAACCAGAAGAACCATTTCTCCGGTTCGCGGCGCGACATCCAAGGCCGCCCGCAAAGCCAGAGGCACGCCAGCGCCCCGTAGGCGACCCAGGCCCATCCCTCGAAATGCACGGGGTCGAGATGATGGGCGAGCCGGTAATAGACCTGAATGTAATCAGCCACGACCGAGCTGCCGGCGGCGGCTTGCAGTCCGGCGATCACTCCGGGAGCCGCAAGAATCGCCAGCGCGCCCACGGCCGCCGCGTACCAAAACCAGCTCACTCCCGCCTTTGTGCCGTGCGCGACGCTGTCGGTCCTGCTTTCTTCCGGGGAACCGCAGGAGGCGGCGGCCAAAGGAAGGGTCGATCGTCGCTTGAAGAGAGCGCGCACGAGCGACGCGAATGCCGCCGACGCCAGGCCCCAGATCCCGATGACCGGATGGAAGCTGACGGCAAGTCCCGCCAAGACGCCGGCAAGAAGAATCTGCCAACGGTCGCCCGAGCCGTGCCCGTCGATCGCAGTCGCGATGGCGGCGAACAGCAGCCCATAGGCGACAACCTTGGCTTCGATTCCGCCGACGAGCCATTCACCGCTTAAGTTGCCGATGGCCGACAGCGCAAGGAAAATCCAGGCGGCCCACAACGCCGGCCAGCGCCCCGGCACCAAAACGCCAACCAGGGCTGTCCAACCGGCGGCCAGAATCAAGAGTCCCGCCAGCCGGCCGAGAATCGCCGTCGTCTCCAGCGAAAACCAGCGCGTCAACAAGCCGAACGTCTGGTAGAAGACGAGATGCGCGTTCGACGACGCAAGGAACAGGTCGCCGCGGCACCACTCGGGATTCCAATAATGCTTGGCCTTGCAGAGGTAGTGCGACTCGTTGGGTCCGGGAACGGGATACCGCGCGAACGAATCGACGGTGAACGACAGAAAGACGGCGGCAACCGCCAGCAGCCGCGCTGGAGAGCAGGGTTTGCGGGCACCGCTGGTGACCTTCGTCGTTTCCACCGCCATCTCGCGACCGGCCGGCAGACCGTTCCAGAAGGGAACCGGTCCGCCACGATCACTTCTTTTTGCCGCCGGCCTTCTTCGCGGGCCCTTTCGTTGCGGCCTTCTTGGCGGCCTTTGGCGATTTCGCCGTGGCCGGCTTTGACCCACGCGTGCCGGATTTCTTGCCGCCGAACACGCTCTCCCAGTTCTGCCAGAATTTTGGCGTCGTTCCCGTGCGCACGATCGGGCCGCTCATCGCTGCGTCTCCTCGAAGAAAATGGCGTTTGTTTTTCGTCGCGATTGTTTGCACACGGCCGCCGCAGTGTCAAGCGCGGCGGGCGGAGGAATGGGGGCAACGTCTAAAGTCCACGGCACAAAAGTCTCAAGCAAGGATGGTCGGTGCTCCGGGGATCGAGATGCGGGTGATGCCGCAGCCATTTTTGATGCGTTCTGCGTCTCGCCGATCTTCTTCCCTGCTTTGACCTTGGACGCAGGGCCCGATCTCCTGCGAACCGCGGCCGCTGCCGGCGTGTCCCATCAGGGCTGTGAAAAATGAATACGTTTGGCACGCCTGCTTTGCACCGAAATGCGTGGATTCCGATCGGATCGCCGACTACAATCCAGCCTTGATCTTATCGCTTCGGCACAGGTCCGGAACACCGGCGCGAAGGATGCGCGAGGCTCCGCGGAATCGCCCTGCGAACGAGGGCAGACCTTGGAACAAGGACGTGACGCTCTGAACGCTTTGCCGAAACAGCCTGCGCTCCTCGGCCTCGCCAACCCGCTCATTTCGAGATATGAGACGATTCTCAAACGGCAGGAACTCGTTTGGGTTTCCCACCGGCCGTTCCTGCGCTGCCTGGGGACCGGTGGTCAGGGAATCGTCTTCTTGAGTCAGCGGCAGGGCGCCGACGGCTTTCAACGGCGCGTCGCGCTCAAAATCTTTTCGCCCGCGCCCTACCCCAACGTCGTCAGTTACGAGATGGAGATGGCGCGGCTGGCCTCGGTCGCCGTCCGCGTCGCGCGCATTCAGCAGGACAACCTGATCGACGTCCACAATTTCATCAAGCACCGCGGGATCCGCCTGCTGGAGATGGAATGGGTCGACGGCTACGACCTGCAGCGCCTGTGCCGGCCCGTGCTGCTGGATCGCATCGACGCGACCGTCGCCCGGGAACGCTGGGAGCACATCAACAACTTGACCGTGACTTATGGCAAAGAGGGGCTGCGCCTGAAACCGGGCATTGCCGTCGCGGTGCTGCGCGGCTGCCTGGCGGCGACGGCCGCCCTGCACCGCGAGGGAGTCGTCCACAGCGATCTCAAGCCGTCGAACATCATGTTGAAGCGCACCGGAAGCACCAAGATCATCGACGTTGGCTCGGCATTCGACCTGTACGACTCACCCCCGGTCGGCCGCTGCACGCCGGCCTATGCCGCGCCGGAAGTCCTCGAGGGACAGCCCGGCTCGCCCCAGTCGGACCTGGCGAGCCTGGGATACGTGCTTTTGGAGATGCTCACCGGCGTCCAACCGTTCGCGGAAAAGAAGCGTTTTGCCGAGCTCTTGCGCGCGAAGAAGCAGATTCTCCAGCGGCTGCCGGGGCTGCTGCCTCCCGAGGAGATCGCCTACAACGAGCTATTGATCAAGCTCATCCGACGGCTCGTCGACCCCGATCCGTCCCGGCGATTTCGAAAGTGCGGAAGCGGCTGATCTCGAGGAGGACGGGGCCGCCGAATTCTTGCGGCAACTCGTGAAAGGGGACCTCGCCAGCGAGTATCAGACCGACATCCGCCAGTGGATTGACGACATCGAGCTTGCCGGCGGAGTCGACGTTCCGGATCCCCCCGGGCACTCTCTCCCCGGCCGCCCCACCATGTCGCTGGCAACGCTCCATCCGCTCGGAGAAGAGCTGGAAGCATAAAAGTGGAACCGCTCCTGGGACGCCCGCGTAACGGGGCCATTCGCCGGGCCGAACGACCCCGCCGCCCGTGTCCGTGCCTTAAAACCACTTCGAGCAATGCCAAAGACCGACGCTGTTGCATCGCCCGTCGCGGACCGGATATCGTGATGCGGCATGAACGTTCTCGTCACCGGCGGAGCGGGATATATCGGATCGCACGCCGTGCGCCATCTGCGCGCGGCCGGCGCTTGCGTCGTCGTCGTCGATAACCTGGGGCAGGGCCATCGGGCAGCCGTGCCGCCGGATGTTCCCTTCTATCAGGTCGATCTGCGTCAGACCGACACCCTTCGGGAAATCCTTGCGTCGCACCGTATCGATTGCGTGATGCATTTTGCCGCGCTGGCGTGCGTGGGCGAATCGGTCGCCGAGCCGTTGCGTTACTATTCCAATAATGTCGGCGGCACGCTGAGTCTTTTGGAGGCGATGCAGTCTGCCGGCGTGCGCCGAATCGTCTTCAGCTCAACCTGCGCGGTGATTGGAGTTCCAAGCGTCTTGCCGATCGTGGAGACGTCCTCCCGCGAACCAATCAACCCTTACGGCTGGTCCAAGCTGGTGAGTGAGCAGGTCCTCCGGGATTGGTCGTGTGCCGACCCGCGATTCGCGTCGGTTGCGCTGCGGTATTTCAATGTGGCGGGATGTGCGGCCGATGGGTCGGTGGGGGAAGACCATGATCCGGAAACGCACCTGATTCCCATTGTGCTCCAGGTGGCGCTGGGCAAGCGCCCCCATGTCACGCTCTTCGGGAACGACTACGCCACGCCGGACGGAACCTGCATTCGCGACTACGTCCATGTGGACGATCTCTGCCGAGCCGCACGTGCTGGCTCTGAAGGCCATCCAAGCCGGGACGATGGCCGTCTATAATGTCGGGATTGGCCGCGGGTATTCCGTGCAGGAAGTCCTTGAAGCAGCGCGACTTGTGACGGGACATCCGATTCCGGCCCAATTTGGCCCACGCCGCACCGGGCGATCCCGCCTGCCCTGTTTGCCGACGCCCGCAAGTTGATGACGGAACTCTCGTGGAAGCCGAGGTTTACGGAGCTAGGAGCCGATCATCGAGACGGCCTGGCGCTGGTTCCGCAGTCACCCATCTGGCTATTCTGGCTAGTTTGCCCGACGGGCGGCAGGAAGTGTGAGCCGAAGCGCGATCCACTTGGCCGCCTTGCAGTTAAGTGCCGCGCCCATTGCTTGACACTCTCTAACACCGTCTGTACAAACGGATTTCGAGTTTATTTGCTGGGAACAGCCATTCTTTACAGACGGGTTCCTTGCCTCGCAATCCGGCGATCGATCAACGTCGCTCGACGAGCGGTTCGTTGTATATAAGTCTATTGCAATTGCTGACTTGAAAGCGAGACGTTAGGACTCCAATGGCGAAGAAACCGGTCTCCTCCAAACGGGTGCCAAAACCCGCCAAAACGCATCGAGGACCAAGCCGGCCGCCGGCGAAGCTGAATAAACGCCCGTCAACAAGTCGGGCCTTGGTGAAAAAACCGGCCACCGCGGGAAACGGCCAGGGGAATTTAAGCACGGGGACCTCCGAGTCGCGAAAGTCAGGACCCGCTCTCGGAGGCGTCTCTCCGTCAGCTTGACCGTCAAATCCTGCAACTGATCAATCGCCGGGCGGAAACCACGACCCGCATGATCGAAGCCGCGCCCAATCGCAATGCGGCCGTTTTCGACCTGCGTGGCGACGATCTGCTGTGGCAGGAGCTGTCCGCCGCCAATCCCGGGCCCCCTGCCGATGGCCGCCGTGCGGGGCGTCTTCCGCCAAATCATGAGCGCGGCCCGGCAGAAGGTCAAGACGCAGCGGGTCGCCTATCTGGGTCCGCAGTTCAGCTTTACGCATCTGGCGGCCATCGAGCGGTTCGGCGAGTCGGCCGATCTCATTCCCGTCAGCACCATCGCCTCGGTCTTCGAGGAGGTCAACCGCGGGCACGCCGACTTTGGCCTGGTGCCGATCGAAAACAGCACCGACGGCCGCATCGTCGATACGCTGGACATGTTCACGCGTCTGCCGCTGCGGATCTGCGGCGAAGTTCAAATCGCCGTCCATCACAACCTGGCGTCCAAGTCGCCGCGGAGCGAGATCACCGAGATTTACAGCAAGCCGCAGGCGCTCTCGCAGTGCCGCGAATGGCTGTCGCGGAATATGCCGCACGCCCGGCTGATTGAGGTCACCAGCACGTCGACGGCGGCCCAGTTGGCCCGCGACAAGCCGGGCGTCGGAGCGGTCGCCAGCCGGCAGGCCGCCGTCGAGTACGAACTGCAGATCGTCGCCGAGAACATCGAAGACAACGCCAATAACGTCACTCGATTTCGCCGTCATTGGCGACCAGCACGACGCGTCCCACGGGCCACGACCGGACGGCCGTGCTGCTGCAAATCCCGCACAAGCCCGGCTCGCTCTCCGACGCGCTGCAGGCGTTCAAGAAGAACAAGCTCAACCTGACGCTGGATCGAGTCGTTCCCGCTCCGCGGCCCCGAGTCGGGTTACCTGTTCTTCATCGACTTCGAGGGACATTTCGACGAGGCGCGAGACGAAGCGGACGCTCGAGGAGCTGGCCCGCAACGCCGTCCGCATGGAAGTCCTCGGATCGTATCCACGTAGCGAGCCGCTGGAATGAGCGCACCGTCGCGACGCAAGCTGGTGGCCGGCAACTGGAAGATGAACACGACGCGGGCCAGTGCCGTCGAGTTGGCGCGGGCCGTCGCCGCGCAGCGTCCCGGCCGACCGCCGCGACGTCGAAGTGCTCGTCTGCCCGCCGTTCCCCTACCTTCTGCCCGTCGGGCGAAGCGATTCGCGCGAGCGGGGTGGAGCTCGGTGCGCAGAACGTCTATTTCGAGCCGCCCGGAGCCTTTACGGGCGAAGTCGCCGTGCCGATGCTCGTCGACGTCGGCTGCCGCTACGTGATCGTCGGACACAGCGAGCGGCGGCACGTCCTGGGCGAGACGCGACGACGTGATCGGCCGCAAGGTCGCCGCCGCGATCGCCGGCGGGCTTGACGTCATTTTGTGCGTGGGCGAATTGCTGGCCGAGCGCGAGGCAAACCAGACCGAAGCCGTTCTCGACTCGCAGCTGGAAGGCGGCCTTGCCGGAATCGAAGAGTCGTCCCTCGATCATGTGACGGTGGCCTACGAGCCGGTCTGGGCCATCGGCACGGGCCGGACGGCCAGCCCCGGCTCAGGCGGAAGAGACCCATCTCCACCTTCGCAAGTGGTTGGCAAACTCGCTACAATTCCCGGCGCAGCGAGGGCATGCGAATTCTTTACGGGGGAAGCGTCAAGGCAGACAACGCCCTGGAGTTGATGTCGCAGGCCGATGTCGACGGAGCGCTTGTCGGCGGAGCCAGCCTCAAGGCTGATTCCTTTCTGGCGATTGTCGAAGCGGCCGCAAAAGTGCCGCTGCGCTAGACGGCCGGATTCCGCATCACGGTGATCAACGCTGAAGGTGTCATAATGAGTCACATTTGGACCGATGTCTTTTCGATCCTGTTTGCGATTGCCAGCGTCTTTTTGATTTTCATCGTGCTCCTGCAGCGGGGCCGCGGCGGCGGCCTGGCCGGCGCGTTCGGCGCGACGGGTGGACAAAGCGCCTTCGGCACCAAGGCGGGCGACATCTTCACGCGATTACGATCGGCGTGGCGGTCATTTGGGTCGCGCTGGCGGCAGTCACCGGCTTTGCCATGACGCGAGAGAGCCAGGGCCGATTCGAAGTCGCAGGCCACGGATGAGTCGCAGCTGCTCCCGGCCAGCGCGCCCGCAGCGGCCGGCAGGAACGTCCAGTGAACCCGTTCGAGAGGGGAGACCAAGGGGCGAAAAACGGTCCGGCGACCGAAGGGGACGCACCGGCAAAGAGTCGAAGGCCGCGCCGTCCAGAAGGTTCCAATCAGCCGGCCTCCGCGCCGCCAAATCCTCCTGCGGCTGTGACGCCCCCGCCGGCCAGCGACTCCACGCCTGCGGCAACGACCGGCGCCGCGAAGAAGCGACCTGGCTCGCCACGAAGTGAGCGAGAGCAGAACGAACGCAGCAGAAAGAACACGAGCTGTGCTACTGAGCATGACGGGCTTCGGCGATGCCCGCGGTCAGAACGACCGCCTGAGCATGTCGGTCGAAGTGCGGGCCGTCAATAACCGCTACTTCAAGCTGGTCACCAAAACGCCCGAACGCTATCAAGCCCTGGAGGGGGACATCGAACGCGTCGTGCGGGAATCGATTTCCCGCGGCACGGTGAACGTCTCGGTCCGCGTCGACGAGCGTGGCCGGCTCGATGGCCTACCGGCTCGACGCTGCGGTCCTCAAAGGCTATTGGCAGCAGTTGACCCTGCTTGACGTCCTCGCTGGGCGTGCAGCCGCCGGACAACGTGGGCAGCCTGTTGGGCCTGCCGGGCGTGGTCGTCGACGGCGATGCGTCGACCGGCGACCCGCGCGAAGATTGGCCGCTGATTGAGTCGTCGCTCCGCGAGGCGCTCGGCAAGCTCGGCGAGTTTCCGCGACGGTCGAAGGGGCCTCGATGGAACAGGACCTGCAGCTCAACCTGCGGACCGTCGCGACGGAGCTCGAAAAGATTCGCCGCGCGGCGCCCGCAAATCGTCCGCGAATTCCGCGACAAGCTGCGCGACCGCGTGCGCCGAACTGTTGCGCGACGGCGAAGCGTCGGTCGAACCGGCCGACCTGATCCGCGAAGTCAGCATCTATGCCGAGCGCTGCGACATCAGCGAGGAAATCCTGCGGCTGCGCTCGCACCTGGACCAGTTCCAGGCGTTTGTCCGCCAGCCGCAGTCGGCCGGACGCAAGCTCGACTTCCTGACGCAGGAAATGGTCCGCGAGGTGAACACCATCGGCTCCAAGGCGAACAACGTGGAAGTCGCCCACGCCGTCGTGGAGATCAAGGCGGCGGTTGAGCGGATGCGGCGAAGTGCTGCAGAACGTCGAATAACAAAGCACGAAATCCGAATGACGAAGGAAATCCGAAGCACGAAGCATGAACGACGGCACGCAGCGTTCCTTTGAGTCATTCGGACATTCGTGCTTCCTTCGTCATTCGGGTTTCGTGCTTCCCTTTTAGGTCCTCATTCGTCAATTCGTCATTAGGACGCGGGTGGCCGGCGTGATTGAGGCGGACAGGCCGGGGATCAAGCCCCATCGGATCGTGGTCCTGTCCGGGCCCAGCGGCTCGGGCAAGTCGACGATCGTCAATCGGCTGGTCGCGCTGGCGCCGGTGAAGCTGGTCAAAGCCATCTCGGCCACCACGCGGCGTCCGCGGGCCGGCGAAAACGACGGGCAGGACTATTATTTCCTCTCGCCGGCGGAGTTCGAGCGGAAGCGGCAGGCCGGAGAATTCCTGGAGTATGCGGAGGTCTTCGGTTCCGGTTCCTGGTATGGTACCTTGAAGGGGGAGCTGGAGCGGGCACAGCGGGCCGGCGCCTGGGCCTTGCTTGGAAATTGACGTCCAGGGGGCCAAGACACGTGGCCCAGGCCTATCCGGAGACCGTCACGATCTTTTTGACGGCGGCCGACGACCGGGAATACGAACAACGATTGCGACGCCGCGGCACGGAGACCGAAGAGGCGCGTCCAGCGCCGCCTGGCGATCGCCCGGCAAGGAGCTTGCGGCGGCCGATTTTTATCGCCACCGGGTCGTCAACGACGACCTTGACCGGGCTGTTCGGGAAATCGCACACATCCTCATCGCACGGGAGAACGAACTGAATGCTGGATGAATTCAAAGAAGAGCAGATCGTCAACAAGGTGGGGGGACGATTCAAGTTGTCGTCGCTGATTCAGAAGCGGCTCGTCGCGCTCAACCGGGGCGCCCGCCCGTTGGTCGAGCTGCCGACGAAGAACCCGATGGAAATCGTCGTCGCCGAAATCATGCAGGACAAAATCTACCTCGATACGTCGGGGAACCTGGCCGTCGCCTCCGACGAAAGCCCCGACGTCGGCGTCCTGGGCGACTCCGGCCCGACCCTTGATGATCTATGACAGCCGGCCCGCTCAAGGGCCGCCCACCGGAAGGCCGCCCGCTCGACGGTCGTGAAATCCTGCTGGGGATCAGCGGGGGGATCGCCGCCTATAAATCGGCCGACCTGGCCAGCAAACTCGTGCAGGCCGGCGCGTCGGTGTCGGTCGTGATGACGCGCGCCGCCCGGCGGTTCATCGGCAAGACGACGTTCGAGGCCCTGACGGGCCGGCCCGTCCACACGTCGGGCTTTGCCCCGTCGGAACATTACCTGGGGGAGCACATCGGCCTGGCGCGGCGATGCGAAATCCTGGTCGTCGCCCCCGCGACGGCCGATTTTCTGGCCCGGATCGCCAACGGGTTTGCCGACGACCTGTTGGCGACGCTGATTCTGACCGTCACGCGGCCCGTGCTGTTGGCCCCCTCGATGAACTCGGAAATGTGGAACAAACCGTCGGTCCAGCGGAATATCGCCCGCCTTCGTGAAGACCGGTTGCACTTTGTCGAGCCGGGGAGCGGCTGGCTGAGCTGCGGGCAGGTCGGCCCGGGCCGCATGGCCGAGCCGGCCGAAATCCTGGCGGCAATCGCCAACCTCCTGGGATGACGCGCCGCGATGCGAATCCTCGTCACCGCCGGCCCGACGCGCGAGTATCTCGACGACGTCCGTTATCTCTCCAACGACAGCAGCGGCCGGATGGGCTACGCGCTGGCGGAGGCGGCTCGCGACGCCGGGCACGACGTGCTCCTGGTCAGCGGCCCCGTCCACCTGCCCCCGCCGCCGGACTGCGACTCTGTCCGCGTCAACACGACGGCCGAGATGCGCGACGCCTGCGTGGCCCGTTTCGCGGAGTGTGACGGCGTGATCGCGGCGGCGGCGGTCTGCGACTACAAGCCGCTGAACCGCGTGCACGGGAAAAATCTCGAAGACGGGCGGTCCGATCACGCTGGAAATGATCGAGACCGACGACGTGCTGGCGGAGCTCGGCCGGCTCAAGGGCCCCCGCTGGGTGCTGGGGTTCGCCCTGGAAGCCGCCAATGCCCGCGAAAACGCCCTGCAGAAGCTCCGCGCGAAGAACTGCAATTGGATCGTCCTCAACGGCCCGGCGGCAATCGGCGCCGAGAACAACAGCGTCGAGGTGCTCGACGCCTCTGGTCGAGTCGTCACGAATTTCTCCGGGACCAAGGCCGAGGTCGCCCGGCACCTCATTTCGTGGATCGAAGCAAACGTGCCCCCGCGCTAAAGCGGGCCCCCCTCATCACCCAGGCCGACCGCTTGCGGTCGCACCGACCCTATGACGCCCAACGGCAAAGTCTATCTCGTCGGCGCCGGTCCGGGAGACCCCGGGCTCATCACCGTCAAGGGACTGCGCTGCCTCCAACGGGCCGACATCGTGCTCTACGACGGCCTCGTCAATCCCCTGCTGTTGCGGCTGACGTCGGCCCAAGCTCGAGCGCACGAGTCGACTCAAATCCGGAGCCGGCCAGGTCGGCGGCCAGGACGAAATCAATCGACGGCTGATCGAGGCGGCCCGCACCGGAAAGACGGTCGTTCGACTCAAAGGGGGCGATCCGTTCATCTTCGGCCGCGGCAGCGAAGAGGCGGCTGCCCTGGCCGCCGCCGGGATCGACTTCGAGGTCGTGCCCGGCGTGACCGCGGCCGTCGCGGCCGGCGAATACGCCGGCCTTTCCTTCACGCATCGCGACTATGCCTCCGCGGTCGCCTTCGTCACCGGTCACGAAGACCCGGCCAAAGAGCACCCGGCGCTCGACTACGCGGTGATCGCCCGGTTTCCGGGAACGCTCGTTTTTTACATGGGGCTGCATCGGCTCGAATCGCTGGTCGACGCGCTCGTCCGCGGCGGCAAGCCGGCCACGACGCCGGCATGCGTCGTCGGCTCTGCGACAAACCCCTCGCAGCGGACCATCGCCGCACCCCTCGGCCAGCTTGCCGAGGCCGTCCGGGCGGCGCGAGCTGCATCCGCCGTCGATCATCGTCGTCGGCGAATGCGTGAGCCGGCGGGAGGCGATCGCCTGGTTCGAGAAGCGGCCCCTCTTCGGACGCCGCATCGGCATCACGCGCCCCGCCGCGCAAGCCGGACCGGTGATCGAACGCGTGCTGGAGCTTGGGGCCGAGCCCGTTTTGCTCCCCACGATCCAGATTCTGCCCCCTGACGATTGGACGCCGGTCGACGCCGCCCTCGCACGACTGAACGAATTCGACTGGCTGGTCTTCACTAGCGTCAACGGGGTCGAGTCTCTTTTGGGCCGCCTGTGGGAGACGGGGGGCGACGCCCGCCGGCTGGGCAGTTTACGGATTGCGGCCATCGGACCGGTAACGGGCGAATCGCTGCGTCGCTTCGGGCTGCGCCCGACCTGGTGCCGCCCGCCTTTCGCGCCGAGTCGCTTGCCGCAGAGCTGGGGCCGCACGTCTCGGGGAAGCGCGTCCTCTGGGCCAGGGCCGACCGTGGCCGCGAGATTCTGCCCCGCGAACTGACACAAGCCGGTGCCGCCGTCGAGCCGCTCATCGTCTACCGCAACGTCGATCTGGCCTCGCTCCCTCCCGCGGAGCTTGACCGGCTCGAGCGGGGCGAATTGGATTGGATTGCGCCTGGGAAGCCCGTCGATCGCGGAAAGTCTGCACGCCCTGTGCACCGAGGCCGCGCAATCAACTCGGACGGCGGACGCGCCTGGCAAGTATCAGCCCCGTGACGACGGCCCGCGCCACAGCAACTTGGCCTGGCCATCGCCGCCGAAGCGACCGAATACACCTGGGACGGCCTGCTCGACGCAATCGTGCGGGCCGAGGCGGTAGAATGAGCGGCTCGTGGCTAGGTCGACCGGCAGAAATAATTGTGCAACGAGCCGGCGGGTTTATCCCGCCGGGTTTTGGGTGCCATGCCCACGGCTTTGCGCCTGTGTTACCCGCATTTTTACAGAATGCTTTGCGCGGGGGATCGTAAGAGCATTGAGACGAATCAACTTCGGGAATTCGCGTCTTGCGGAATGAGGAGTGCTCCCTGAGCGGCGGCTCCCAGGAGATGTCGGGGGTCATGGTTCGATGCGGTCGGAGGGCCGTCTCTGGAGTGTTCAAGCAGGAAACGGATCCCCGATGGAGAGCGTCACGTTGGATGTGGAGCAATGGTCTCGAGAGCAGTTTAGTTCGTGTGAGTTGGGCGATCGGCGGCGCAACGAACGGTTGGTGAAGTTCGCCAGGCAGGTTGCGGCCAGTCCTTCGGCGAGCACCCCCGATCAGACGCGTCAGTGGGCTGACTGCAAAGCGGCCTATCGACTCATGGACTGCGATGACATCCAATTTGGGGCGATTCTCGCACCGCATTGCCAGCGGACGCGGTCTCATTCGTCGAAGTCGGGTCGCGCTCTGCTGATCCATGACAAAACTGAGATCTCTTTCTCGACGCAGCGTGGGCCCATCGAAGGGCTCGGTCTGACGGGCAACAACAAGCGGCAGGGGTTTCACCTTCATACCGCGCTGAAAATCGCCCAGGACGGTGAAGAGATTTTCGGCCTTGCCGGACAGTTGCTCTTCTACCGGCAAGCGGCGCCCAAACGCCGTGATGGCAAGCGCGAGACGGTCTTGCAGGCGAAGCGGCGGCCGCGCGAATCCGAGGTGTGGCGCCGATTGATCGAACAAGTGGGACCCGCCCCCGCCGGCCAGACCTTCGTGCACGTCTGCGATCGGGAAGCCGATAACTACGAAGTCTATGCGCAAGGGCTGGCGTGTGGTACGAGCTGGATCATCCGCGCGGCTCAGCTGCATCGCAAGGTCCGCCCCGTGGGGCAGGCAGAACCGGGCCAGCCACGATCCGAAGCGATGACGACGATCGAAGACCTCCTGGCAGAGAAGTGTTTTGGGGAAGGCTACGAGGTGGAGGTTCCCGCGACGAAGAAAAAGCCTGCTCGCCGGGCCCACGTCCAGCTTCGCTGGACCTCGCTCTGGATGCCGCGTCCCAATCCCTGCAGCGTTTGGGCCAAGACAAACGCCCCGGCCTTCATCCGCATGACGGCCGTGGAAGTCCACGAGGTCAAACCACCCCGCGGAGCGAAGCCGCTGAGGTGGGTGCTCTACACACGCGATGCCATCTCGGACGCCCAGGCGGCGCGTCAGGTCGCCCAAGATTACTCGCGACGCCCAGTGATCGAAGACTATCACAAGGGCCTGAAGACGGGCTGTCGCCTGCAAGAGCGCCAATACGGCACGGCGGCTCGATTGGAACGCGTGGCCGCCGTGCTGTCGCTCGTGGCAGTCCGTCTGATACAAATCCGAGCCATCGCCCGCGTCGAGCCGGAGCGACCGGCGTACGAAGTGGCTCCGCAAGAATGGGTCAAGACGCTCTATCAATACACAGTCTCCCAATCTCCGAAATACCCACAGCGCTGGACGGAAGCCAATTGGACCGTCTGGGAGTTCATGCGACGCCTGGCGGGCCTGGGCGGATTCCTGGGCCGTAAAGGCGACGGCCTTCCCGGTTGGATCACCCTCTGGCGCGGCGTGTCCAAGCTCCTCCTTCTCATCGAAGGCCGACAACTTGGACACAAAAAATGTGGGTAACACAAAGCGGCTTTGCGTGGGCATGCGAATCCACTTGGCGTGCCGAAGCATGCCCACGCAAAGCCGTGGGCATGACACCCGACGTGGGCATGACACCCGAAAAATAAAAATAAGGTGTGACGGACCACGAGTCGTTCGCTGGCCTTTAACACGGGCCACTCGCCATCGGCCACTCCCCCATGCCGCAGATCATCACGCTCACGACCGATTTCGGCCTGTCCGACAGCTACGTCGCACAGATGAAGGGGGTCATTCTCGCCATTTCGCCGGAAGCCACCCTGGTCGACGTGACGCATCAGATCCCGCCTCAGGATTGTGTGGCGGCCTCCGCCATCTTGGCCGACGCCGTCGGCGCGTTTCCGGCGGGGACGATTCATCTCGTCGTGGTGGATCCGGGCGTCGGGACCGATCGTCGCGCGGTGGCCGTCGAAACCATGGGAGCCGGCGACAGGACCGGTCCGCGGTTTGTCGCCCCGGATAACGGCGTTCTCACGGGCGTCCTGCGGAACTGTCCCGTCCGTCGGGCCGTGCGACTGGCCGAGCGCCGCTTCTGGCGCGACGGAGATCTCGCACACGTTTCACGGCCGGGACATTTTCGCGCCGGTGGCCGCCCATTGGAGCCGCGGAATCGAGCTGGACGAATTCGGCCCGCCGCTCGAATCGCCGCTCATCGCACTTCCTTCGAATCGGCCGCTCGTTGACGGCGACACGATTCGCGGTCGAATTGTGCGGACCGACTCCTTCGGCAATCTGATTACGAACATCGATGCGTCCCTCCTTCCCGAAGTGGGCCGCCAGCGGCTCATCGTCGAGCTGGGCACCCAACGCATCAAGGGCATTTCGCGCTTCTACGGCGAGAAGCCGGCGGGCGAACTGCTGGCCCTGTTTGGCAGCTCGGGACGCCTGGAGATCGCCGTCTGCCAGGGCCACGCGGGCGAAATCCTCGCCGCCTGGTCGGGCGACCCGGTGATTGTCCGGGGACTTTGCAATTGAAGCTCGAATGAATGACGGAACACGGATGACCAAGGGCCTGTTTGTGACGGCGACCGATACGGGCGTCGGCAAGACGTATCTGACTGCGTTGATCGCGCGCAGCCTGCGGGAGATCGGCGTGCGCGTCGGGGCTTATAAACCGGTCTGTAGCGGCGCCGACATCGCGCCCGACGGGACCGTTTCGTGGGCCGACGTCGAGACGCTGGCCGAGGCGATCGGCGGCGGATTTGACCCGGTCCGTGTTTGTCCCCAGCGGTTAAGGGCGCCCCTGGCTCCGCCTGTGGCCGCGAGGCTGGAAGGAGTCCAGCTCGATTTCGACGGCATGCAATCCGGCGCCGCGTGGTGGCAAGGGCGCGTCGACGTCTTGCTGGTGGAGGGGGTCGGCGGCCTGTTGTGCCCCCTGACCGAGGACAAGACAATCGCCGACCTGGCCGTCGCGGTCGCTTATCCGCTGCTCGTCGTCGCCCGGCCGGGATTGGGGACGATCAACCACACATTGTTGACGGTCGAGGCGGCCCGACAGCGCGGACTGCAGGTCGCCGGCATCGTCTTGAACGAGGCGGAGCCGCCGACGCCGACGCTGACGCTGACGCCCGCGCCGGGAACCGAGGAGAATACGGCCGAAATCGCCCGCCGGGCCAACGTCCCCGTGCTGGGCGTCGTAAGACACGGCAGCCGGCACGCGGAGCACCCAACGGGCCGCATCAGCCCGGACGAATGGATGAAACTCATGGCGCCGCGGAAGTTCGCCCAGCAATGACATTGTTCCTTCGGCCATGATCAAACTCGTCCTCCTCATCCCCACTCTCGACCATTCCGGCGCGGAAAAGCAGTTTGCGCTGTTGGCCACGCGGTTGCCGCGGGATGAGTTCGACGTGCATGCCGTCACCCTCACCCGCGGGGGACCCTACGAGTCGATGATCCAGAGCGCGGGCGTCCGGCTCACGAATCTCAATAAGCGGATGAAGTTCGATCCGCTGGCCCTGTGGCGGTTGAGGTCGCTGTTGGAAGCCGAGAAGCCCGATATTTTGCACTCGTGGATCTTCGCGGCCAACGCGTATGGAAGGCTGATCGCTGGAAAAAAAGCATCGGCCCAAGGTGCTCGTCTCCGAGCGGTGCGTCGATTCGTGGAAAAGTCCGTGGCAACTCTGGCTCGATCGCAGGCAGATCGGCCGAACGACGCGGCTGGTCGGCAACTCGCAAAGCGTGGCCGAGTTCTACCGGTCGCTCGGCGTGCCGCCGGAAAAGCTCGCCGTGATTCCCAACGCGGTCGAAGTCCCCAACGGCCCTCCGGCGGACCGCGACCAGGCGTTGGCCGAGTTCGAGATCCCGCCGGGGTCGCGCGTCGTCGGCTTTGCCGGACGGCTGGCCCGGCAGAAGCGGGTCCACGACATCGTGTGGGCGATGCAGTTACTGAAGCAGTTGACCGACCGCGTGTACCTGATGCTCATCGGAGACGGGCCGGAGCGAACGAGCCTGATGGAGCTGGCCCGCCACATGGAGTGCGAACACCTCGTGCGGTTCGTCGGCCACCGCGACGACGCGGCCCGGTTGATCGGCCTGCTCAACGTCTTTTGGCTCGCCAGCGACTTCGAAGGCATGTCGAACAGTATCATGGAAGCGATGGCCGCGGGCGTCCCCGTCGTCGCCAGCGATATTCCGCCCAACCGCGAGCTTGTCGTGGATGGGCAGACCGGCTTCCTCGTCAAGGTGGGCGACAGCGTGGGAATCGCCCAGTTCACCGACCGCATCCTGGCCGACCCGGCGCTGGCCCAACGGCTGGGCGACGTCGGCCCGCGAACGCATGATGACGAATTTCAGCGTGGAACATGATGGTCTTCGCGGCACGCCGCTGCGCTTCTATCGCCAGGTGCTCGCCGAAGGACAGTCGCGCGATGTGCGGAATAGCCGGTGTCGCCTGGACCAGCGACGGTCGAACCGGTCGCGGACGCCGTCGTCTGGCGGATGACCGACGTCTTGTCGCACCGCGGACCGGACGACAGCGCGATTTACCACTCGGCAGCCGGCCGGCGGCTCACGCGACAGGATCCGCCGGCTCTCGCGACAGCCGGCGACGGAGAGTCGCAGTCCCGGGGCGGCGCTGGGGCATCGCCGGCTGTCGATCATCGATCTGGGCACCGGACAGCAGCCCCAGGCGAACGAAGATCAGACCGTCTGGATCACCTTCAACGGCGAGATCTACAACTACCAGGAGCTGCGGCCCGACCTCGAAGCGCGGGGACACCGCTTCCGGACGCACAGCGACACCGAGACGATCGTCCATCTGTACGAAGAGTACGGCCCCGATTGCGTCACCCATCTCCGCGGAATGTTCGCGCTGGCCATCTGGGACGACCGCAAAAAACGGCTGTTTCTCGCGCGCGACCGCGTCGGCAAAAAGCCCCTGTTCTATCGCCTGGAAGCGGATCGGCTCCTCTTCGGCAGCGAGCTGAAGGCCCTGCTCCAATTTCCCGGCGCGCCGCGCGAGTTGAATCCCGGCCGCCCTCGATCTGTACCTGACCTATCAGTACGTGCCGCATCCGCACTGCATTCTGGAGGGATACAACAAGCTGCCGCCCGCGCATTGGGCCGTGTACGACGAGGGACGCCTGCAGATCCAGCCGCTATTGGGCCCCGCCGTTTTCCGAAGGTCCGCGGGCCGACGGATCGAACGGCCGACCGACCGCGACGTCCGGCTGGACGCCCGAACGCTGGAAGACCGAGCTGCGCTCGACGCTCACCGAGGCCGTGCGCCTGCGGCATGCGCAGCGACGTCCCGCTCGGCGCCTTTCTGTCGGGCGGAATCGATTCGACGATCGTCTCGGGACTGATGCAGCAAGTTTCGTCGCAGCCGATCCACACGTTCTCGATCGGCTTTCCGGTCAAGCAGTTCGATGAAACGTCGTACGCCCGGGAAGCGGCGGCCTTCCTGGGGACGCGGCACCACGAACAGATCGTCGAGCCGCACGCCCTGTCGATCCTGCCCAAGCTGATTTGGCACTACGACGAGCCCTTCTCCGACAGCTCGGCCATCCCGACGATGTACCTCTCGGAGATGACGCGCCGCGAGGTCACGGTGGCCCTCTCCGGCGACGGCGGAGATGAGATGTTCTGCGGGTACGACCGTTACCGCGCCGTCCGCATCGCCGAGCGGCTCGACCATTTGCCGCGATGGGTCAAAGAGCTTTCTCTCCGCCCCGCTCTGGCAGCGGCTTCCCAGCTCGATCGAGCAGAAATCGTTTCGCCGCCGCGTCAAACGGCTGCTGGCCGAGTTGGCCAAACCGCCCGAGCGGCGTTACCTGCGGCTGGATCAACATCTTCGACGACGGCCGCCGCCGCGACCTCTACACGGACGAATTCGCGGCCCAGCTGGGAACAGTCGATTCGGCCGACTTTCTGCTGGCCGCCTATGCGCGAATGCCCCGACCGCGACTTCGTGACGCGGACGACGTGTGCCGACGTGCTCACGTATCTTCCGTGCGACATTCTGACGAAAGTCGACATTGCCAGCATGGCCTTCAGCCTGGAGTGCCGCTGCCCGTTTCTCGATCAACAGGTGGCCGAGCTGGCCGCCCGCATGCCGATTGAGCTGAAGCAGAGCCACTGCTGGCGGAAAACGGATCCTGATCGAGACGTTCCACGATCTTTTGCCTCCGTCGATCCAAATGCGTTCGAAGATGGGCTTCGGCGTCCCGCTCGACCATTGGTTCCGCGACGAGCTGCGGCCCCTGCTCCACGAAACGCTGCTCGACCCGTCCAGCCTCGGCCGCGGGTATTTCAAACCCGAGAGCGTTCGCCGGCTGATCGAAGAACACGACCAGCGCGCGCTGGGACCACAGCTATCGGCTCTGGTCGCTGTTGTGCTTCGAGCTGTGGCAGCGAACGTTCCTCGACCCGGCCGAGCCGCCAACCGGCCCTGTGGCGAATATCACGAGCACCAAACAGGTCGCATAATTCGGAAAAACAAAAGAATCTCTCGCAGAGGCGCAGAGCTCGCAGAGAAAGAGAGAGGAGGGGTTTTTCAAATCGTCTTTCTTGCCCTTCTCTGCGGGCTCTGCGCCTCTGCGAGAGATTCTTTTAACCCGTCCGTCAGCTTGGTTCGTCCCACGTTTGCCCGGTGTCGGAGTCCGTAGGGTAAGCTGACTTCGGCGAGCTCAGTCGAGCCGCCAGCTTGCCCTTAAATTGAAATTTGAGATTGAAATCTGAGATCCCAAACAGAATGCTGACAGGGCAAGCTGGCAGCTCGCCCTACGATTCGGCAATCAGCATCGAAGATGGGCCGGACTTCGGCGAGCTCCCTTCGGGTCTGCCTGTGGCGAGCTCCGTCGAGCCGGGCCTCAGGGTCGAAGACAGTCGAGCCGCGGCCGCAGAGCCGGCCTGGTCCCACCCGACGGCGACGCGTTTCCCCAAACAACATGCTTCACAACGCCGAACGAGGGTTGTGACCTCGCCTATCCGCCGCGACCCTTCCAGGTTCAAAACCACGACGGCACGACGGGCACGACGAAATACGGGGGATTCTGTCTGGGTCTTCGTTGTGTTCGTCGTGCCGTTGTGGTGTTCCTTCTCCAAATTGATCCGTGCCCCCGCCCTACGGCCGCCTCGGGGCCAGCAAAGAAAATCCTTCAGGGCTGTGAACATGAAGGCGAGGCGCTGTCCGAGAAGCGCGGTGTCCAATAAAAATCGGGCGTGCAATTGCATCGCATCTGTTCTTCAGCCCCAATCGGGGCGGGACGTTAAAGCCCAGGTCGCAGCGCAGCTGTACGAGGAAGCATTGTCGCGCCCTGTCAGGGCTTTTTTCGGTTCGCGCTTTCGACAACCCGGGCCTCGCAAGGCTGCGCCCGGGCTATAGAATCAGGCCCCGACAGGGCCGAGAACCTCGCGTGTCGGCCACGTCGCGCCCTGAGAGGGCCCCGGTTGCCACGGCGCGTCGGTCTGGGAACCGATCCGTGCCCGCGTCCGACCGTCATCTCCCCAGCCCCAACGGGGCGCGATCCTATAGCCCAGGTCGCAGCGCAGCGAAGGCCTGGGATCCGAGTGCCCGCCAACCGACCCCAAGCCCCAATCGGGGCGCGACAAATTGTCGCGTCCGTAGGGTAAGCTGCCAGCTTGCCCCTAAATCACGATTAATCCACCGCCTCTGGCGGTGAGAATTGAAAAGGCTCTGCCGTTTCCAGACAAATTTCGAAGAGACAACCACGGATCACACGGATAGCACGGATGGAAGGATCGAATACAAACCCAGATCACTCCGATCGATTTTTCCCGCCCGCAACCGTTTCTCATCCGTGTCATCCGTGAAATCCGTGGTTGCAATTCGGCCCCTTTTAGGGGCCTTCCTCATACCACCAGCTCTGCCGGTGGTCCTGATTTGAAAGTTGAAATTGAAATTTGAGATCCCAAACAGAATGCTGACAGGGCAAGCTGGCAGCTCGCCCTACGATTCGGCAATCAGCGTCGAAGATGGGGCGGACTTCGGCGAGCTCAGCCAGAAACGGTGGGCGGATCGTTCGAAGTCGGCTCGTGTGCGCAGCGACACGGGGAGGGCGAGATTTCTCTTGCCCTCCCCGCGTGTTTTGGAATGGGGAGATCGACTTCTTTACTTGCGGCGTCCGTGAACTCCCCCCTGATTCAGGGGGTACTCGCGGTGGTGCCGGCGAGAATCGAATGTGCCGTACCGTCCGTAACGCCCGTAGGAGATGTATTCGGGAGCGACCACGGTGGCGACAGGCGGGCAGGCGGTGCAAACAGGGGCCGGCGCGACCGCACAGGTCGGACAGACCGGCACCGCGACAGGCACTTCGACGACCGGCTCAGAGTAGCCAAAACCGTATCCCCGGTTGTAATTCCAGCCGTAGCGGCCGTAGCGGTCGAAGTTCTTGTTGTAACCCTTGTGGAACTTCGACATGCCGCTTCCTTTGCCCATGGTCATACCCTTGGCAAACGCGTGGGAAGCCGAGTTGTCGGTTCCGAGGACCACGAGCAGAGCCATGGCCGGAATTGCGATGAGAGCGATTTTGCGAAACATGGTAAGAGCCTTTCAAGTTGGCAGTTGGTTGAGGGTTCCCCGGTTCTGCCCGTCTCCGAGGCCCGTTTTATTCTTTCCACACCCTGCCAAGCGATGAAGCGGCCGATTTGTTACAAGAATTCTTCGATCGTGCGCGATTCGACCTCGGCCGCGGGTATTTCAAACCCGAGAGCGTTCGCCGCCTCGTCGAAGAACACGACCAGCGCCGCTGGGACCACAGTTATCGGCTCTGGTCGCTGTTGTGCTTCGAGCTGTGGCAGCGAACGTTCCTCGACCCGGCCGAGCCGCCAACCGGCCCTGTGGCGAATATCACGAGCATCCAGCAGGTCGCATAATTCGGAAAAACAAAGGAATCTCTCGCAGAGGCGCAGAGCTCGCAGAGAAGGGCAAGAAAGACGATGGGATAAACCACTCCTCTGTCTTTCTCTGCGGGCTCTGCGCCTCTGCGAGAGATTCTTTTAACCCGCCCGTCGGCTTGATTCGTCCCACGTTTGCTCGGTGCCGGAGTCCGTAGGGTAAGCTGCCAGCTTGCCCCTAAATTGAAATTTGAGATTGAACTTTGAGATTCCAAACAGAATGCTGACAGGGCAAGCTGGCAGCTCGCCCTACGATTCGGCAATCCAGCATCGAAGATGGGCCGGACTGCGGCGAGCTCAGTCGAGCCGCGGCCGCAGAGCGGGCCTAGTCCCACCCGACGGCGACGCGTTTCCCCAAACAACATGCTTCACGACGCCGACCGAGGGTTGTGACCTCAGCTATCCGCCGCGACCCTTCCAGGTTCAAAACCACGACGGCACGACGAAATACGGGGGATTCTGTCTGGGTCTTCGTTGTGTTCGTCGTGCCGTTGTGGTGTTCCTTCTCCAAATTGATCCGTGCCCCCACCCCGACGGCCGCCTCGGGGCTAGCAAGGAAAATCCTTCACGGCGTTGCCCTTCAGGGCTGTGAACATGAAGGCGAGGCGCTGTCCGAGAAGCGCGGTGTCCAATAAAAATCGGGCGTGCAATTGCATCGCGTCTGTTCTTCAGCCCCAATCGGGGCGGGACGTTAAAGCCCAGGTCGCAGCGCAGCTGTACGAGGAAGCATTGTCGCGCCCTGTCAGGGCTTTTTTCGGTTCGCGCTTTCGACAACCCGGGGCTGCGCAGGCCTGCGCCCGGGCTATAGAATCAGGCCCCTACAGGGCCGAGAACCTCGTGTGTCGGCCACGTCGCGCCCTGAGAGGGCCCCGGTTGCCACGGCGCGTCGGTCTGGGAACCGATCCGTGCCCGCGTCCGACCGTCATCTCCCCAGCCCCAACGGGGCGCGATCCTATAGCCCAGGTCGCAGCGCAGCGAAGGCCTGGGATCCGAGTGCCCGCCAACCGACCCCAAGCCCCAATCGGGGCGCGACAAATTATCGCGTCCGTAGGGTAAGCTGCCAGCTTGCCCTTAAGTTGAAATTTGAGATTGAAATCTGAGATTCCAAACAGAATGCTGACAGGGCAAGCTGGCAGCTCGCCCTACGATTCGGCAATCAGCATCGAAGATGGGCGGACTTCGGCGAGTTCCCGTCGGGTCTGCCTGTGGCGAGCTCCGTCGAGCCGGGCCTCAGGGTCGAAGACAGCCAAACGCGGCCGCCGAGCCGGCCTGGTCGCACCCTACGAGTCCATCCATTTCAAATCGGTCACGTTTGCCCGGTGCCGGAGGGGGGTTTAAGATTGGGAAAGCTAGATGCGGCCTGCCATCAACATGTTCCCGCCAGGAGTTTGCCAGTGACCAGTCCCCTTCCTGTTTCCCGACGCTCGTTTCTGCAATCGACGGGCGCGATCGCCGCGACGGCCGCGCTCACGGCGAAGAGCTACGCCCGCGTGATCGGGGCCAATGACCGCATCCGCGTCGGCTTTGTCGGCGCCGGCGGGCAGGGAACGGCGCACATCAACACGATCCACGATCTCGAGCGGACCAACAACGTCGAAGGGATTGTGGTCGCCGACTGTTGGAAGACGCGGGCGGATCAAGGGGCCGGCACGTTCGCTTCGGCCAAGGCGGTGGGCGACTATCGGCACGTGCTGGACAGCAAGGACGTCGATTACGTCACGATTGCCATTCCCGAGCATTCGCACGCGGCCGTGACGATTGCCGCGCTCGACGCGGGTAAGCCGGTCTACTGCGAAAAGCCGATGACGCACACCATCCCCCAGGGGCTGGCCGTGCAAAAAAAACAGAAGGAGACCGGCCTGCCGCTGCAGGTCGGCGTGCAGGCCATGTCGGACGACAGCTACGCCACGGCAGGCGTCGCGATCCGCAAGGGAGTTTTGGGCAAGGTCGTGCAGGCGCAGATCGAGTACGTTCGCCGTTACGGGGCCCAAGGCCCGTGGCGCGACCCTGACCTCGATGCCAAGATGCCGAAGCCCAGCGACCTCGATTGGGAGACCTGGGTGGGAATCGCCCCCAAGACCGCGTGGAATCCGCACCATTACTTCGAATGGCGGAACTACTCGCAGTATTCGGGGGGTATCTGCACCGATCTGTTTGTCCATCGCATCACGCGGATCATGAAGGCGTGCGACCTGCAGTACCCGCGGCGCGTCGTCGGCATGGGGGGCATCTGGCAGTGGCCGGACGGCCGCGACCTGCCCGACAACTTCGAGATGATCTGCGAATACCCGCGCGGCATGACGGTCTACGTGCTGGGAACGATGAGCAACCGTGTCCCCATCGAGCACGTCATTCGCGGCTACCGCGGCACGATGTACTTCACGGACAAAGGCTGGATCGCCCGCGACAAGGACGGAAAAATTCTCGACCAGCACGTCGAGAAACAGAAGCACCGCGAGGATTTGCACAATCATCACACGAATTTCCACAACCATCTCCGCAACGGCGAAGCGCTCAACTGCCCGGTCGAGCTGGGCATGGCGGCCGTCGTGGCCGTGAACATGGCCAACGAATCGTGGCGGACGAGCCAGATGATGGCCTGGGACGCCGACCACGAGCGGATGGTGCCGGCCAACACGCTCAACCTCAGCCACGAGCCGGACCCGGCCGCCCTCCCGAAGGTCGCCGGCTGACCGTGACTGGCGGAACCGCTTCGTCCCGTCGTGTTCCCATGTCGGATGTTCAGCTTCCATTATGCACGGAAGGCGCGACTCGTTCACGATCAATTTAACAACCGTTAGCAAGTTGCCGCTGAGCGGTGCGGCAAGCGGGGTGGACGGGGCGGTCGCGGCGGCGCGGTCCCCGATCTGCCGGACGTGCGCTTCTGCCGGACGTGCGCTTCTGCCGAACGTGCACTGGAGACCGCTTCGGAGTTTTTTGGGGGTTATTCCCCTTTTTAGCGCCCAAAAAACCCCAAAAAAATGTCCGGTGCCAACGGCGCAATCAACGGGGTTGGCGACGTCGAGTACGATCGCATTGCGATTCAATCGACCGACCATTGGAATTCGGCAAAGCGATCGAGAAGCGGCCGGTGCGTCATGTCGATGTGCAGCGGGGTGAGAGTCGCGTAACCTTCTTCCAGCTCGCGGACGTCGGTTTCGGGTTCCATTTGGTGCCGCTGCAGAGGGTCGGAGCCGCTCCAGAAATAGGTTCGGCCGCGAGGGCTGATCCGCTTTTCCATCGTCTCCACGTGCCGGGTCACAGCCATCCGCACAATTTTGAGCCCCCGGGGCCAGCCCGGCCGCTGTTCCGGGAAGTTCAAGTTCCACAGGGTTCCCGGCCGCGGATTGTGCGAGACGAGCTGTTCGATGAGCTTGACGGCGCGGCGGGCCGTTAGCGCGTAATCGGGGAGCTCGTCCTCGTAGGCCTGCGAGACGGCAACCGATGTAATGCCGAAAAACGCCCCTTCGATCGCGGCGGCGACCGTCCCCGAATAGAGGACGTTGATGCCGGCGTTCGCCCCGGAGTTGATGCCGCTGACGATGAGACGCGGCATCTCCTTGCAGAACTGCAAGACGCCGAGCTTCACGCAATCGGCCGGACTGCCGGCGACCGCCCAGCCCCAGGGGCGGCCGTCGCGTGTCTCTTCGTGCACCAAGAGCGGATGGCGATACGTGATCGAGAGCGCAACGCCGCTCTGCTCGGAGGCCGGCGCCACGATCTGGACATCTCCCAGGCGGGCAAGCTCGGGACAAAGAGCGCACAAGCCCGAGGCTTGGATCCCGTCGTCGTTGGTCAGCAGGATTTGCACGAAAGCTCCCAATCAGGCCTTGCCGCGCGTTCGGCGCGCTCTGCGAAGGGATCGAGTCCGACGATCGCCGCCCGATCGGCGGCCTTGTTGGCAAGATCGCAGATCAGCTTGATCGTCTCGAACTGCGGGTCTTCAACCACGAGGCAGGAGGGATGGGCCAGAAAATCAAACGTCGCACGGTTTTCGATGGCCCAACCAACTCCCTTGTGGATCGCCTCGAGGAAATAGTCGAGCGTCCAGAACGTGCTGCGAAACGCCGTCACGTCGCTGATCGGATTCATGGGGACTTCGATCAGGCCGGTCGGATAGACGTAAGGCTGGGCCTTCGCCTGTGCGGCAACGATCGACGCGTAGACGTCCGGGGTCGGCCTCTCCTTCTCCTTCCCACGGAGATGAGCGGGATACTTCGAGCTGACCCACTTGAACCCAAGGCCAAGCAGCATCTTTTGGAGATCGGGCCGGTCATCCAATCCGTTGGAGAAACCGCCCGGGGTCCGGAAGCCGTCGGGGGCGATTCCAAGCCGCTCCCTCATCGCGATCGTCGTCGTCTCGATGTTTTCGCGGATGATTTGTTCGACCGTCTTTCCCCGCACGAGCCACGGGGCGCGCGAAGCGGAACTGGGCTTCGGCCGGCGTCTTGGCCTTCACGTTGACGTGGTCGTAAGTGTGATTGCCGACTTTGTGTCCGGCGGCCACCAGCCCTTTCAGCCAACCGACGTCGGGCTGCTCCAAAACGCGGCCGACGCAGAAATAGTGAATCCGTCCGCCGCGCTCTTTCACGAGCCGGCCCGCCTCGACCGCGTATTTCTTCGTCGCGGCATCGAGGTTCCCCTTCTCGTAATCCCACTCCATCATGCCGCGCTTGGGATAGTGGCGGCTCATCTCCAGATCGAGCGTGATGGCGATCAGCGCCTTGCCGTCGAGTGCCGCGGCCCGGCCGCGCCCCAGGCTCGCCGCGGCGCCCATCGTCGCGGCGACGGAGCCGGCTAAAAACGTTCGCCGATTGATGTGCGTTTGTCTCGCTCGCACGGTGATCTCTGAAATTTAGAACGCGGGTTCGCGAGGCGATGATACTCCATTCGCTCAACCGATTTCCACGACGGTCATTCCGCGATGAGGTTGCTCGCAATGCGATTCGCCGCTCTCCCGTCCCAGAGCTCGGGAACGGTGCCGACGCGCGCCGGGCCGGCAAGCACGGCGTCAACGGCGGCGACGATCGCTTCGTACCGCGAGCCGACGAGCCGATTGCTTCCCATTTCGACCGTGATGGGCCGTTCCGTGTTGTCTCGCAGGGTCAGGCACGGGACGCAAAGCGCGGTGGTCTCTTCCTGCATTCCGCCGGAGTCGGTCAGAACGAGCCGGGCCGCGTCGATGAGCGAAATGGTGTCGAAATAGCCCAACGGCTCGACGATTCGCACCCGGCCGCCACTCAGCGACGGCGCGAGGCCGAACTCGTCGATTCGTTGCCGCGTCCGCGGGTGGAGGGGAAGCAGCACGGGCAGTCTCTGCGAGGTCTGTTCGAGTGCCGTCAAAATGGAGAGGAGGTTTTCACGGACATCGACGTTCGACGGTCGATGGAGCGTCGCCAGTGCGAATTCAGAGGGCCGCAGGTCGAAGCGTTCCCAGGTGCGGGCCGCGCGGGCCCGGTCCAGGTTTGCCAACAGGGTGTCGATCATCACGTTGCCGACGAGAACGATCCGCCGCTCGTCGATTCCCTCTCGCTTGATGTTGGCCACGCCGGACGGCTCGGAGGCAAAGAGCCGGTCGGAGAGGGCGTCCGTGACGATGCGGTTGAGCTCCTCCGGCATGCTGCGGTCGAAACTGCGCAGCCCCGCCTCGACGTGGGCCACGCGCAGGCCGAGTTTCGAGGCCGCCAGCGCGGCGGCGACGGTGGAATTGACGTCCCCCACGACGACGACCCAATCGGGCCGATACTCCAAGAGGACGGGCTCCAACCGCCGCATGATCTCGGCCGTCTGCACGACGGCGCTGCCGGAGCCAACCTCCAAATTGGCCAGCGGCGGCGGGATTTCGAGCTCGCGGAAGAACGCCTCGCTCATCCGCTCGTCGTAGTGCTGGCCGGTGTGCACGATCGCGTGCGCGACGCCCTGCGACTCGAGGGCCCGCGCGACCGGCGCGATCTTCATGAAATTCGGCCGGGCGCCGGCGACGAGGCAGACGCGAACCACGCTTTTTCCTCGTACTCGCCGTTACGGCGTCTGCTTTGGTTTAAGCTGTTTGTCGAACCAGTCGGCCATGACCTTGACCTCTTCGGCGATGGTCAGCCAGGCATGGCCTCCCCCCTTTTTGACGATCAACTCGGCCGAGCCACCCTGTTTCTTCAGAGCGGCCAGTAGCAACTCCGACTGGTGCAGGGGTACGACGGGGTCCGCGTCGCCGTGGATAATCAGGAACGGAGGTTGTTTGCGATCGACCAAGAGCGCCGGGGAAACCTTCCGCGCCAGTTCGGTCAATTGGGCGGCGTCGAGCGGTTCCTCGCTGCGGTCGCCGTCGGCCCCGCGATCGAACGGATCCGCCGGGCCGAGCGCTCGTCCTTGGCGAAGTCGGCGGCCCTCCCGCCATAGTGGATGAAATCGGTCGGCGGAAAGAAGATGCCGACGGCTTTGAACGGCTGGACGACCTTGCCATCCTTGCCCGCGGGAGTCGACACGACGAGCAACGCGGACAGATGTGCCCCCGCGGAGCCGCCGGTGAGTCCAAGATTCTGCGGGTCGATGCCGTAGTCGTGGGCGTGTTCTTGCACCCATTTAGTGGCCGTGCGGAGGTGGTCAATCATGTCGGGGATGGAAAACCGGGAAATCGAGCCCGGACGAACGGCGAAAACCGTGTAACCTTTTCCGCAAAAGATGTCATAGAACCGCCCCCGCATGTGGTCGCGGATTTTGCCCCGGTCGGAGTGCCAGGCTCCCGACGCGACGTCGATGATGCCGATGCCGTTCTTCGGCCCCGTCGGCGTGAAAACGTCCATGCAGAAGGCGACGCCATCCGTATCGGCATAAATCACGTCTTTGTGCTGCTCGTAGGTGAGCTTTTTCTCAGCCGCCGCCCGCGAAGGGGCCGCCGTCCCGCACAAGGCCGCCAGGGTCAACGCAACAACGCCGTGGGAAATCAATCGAAGTCTCTGCATGGGTGTCGAACTTTCAAGAGGTTTGCCGCCCGGTCGGCGAGCGTTTGTGAAGCTTTCGCCATTGCCAGAATATCGCGAGGAATGGCGAGTGGCGAGGGAACGGGTCGGTTCTGTTTCCGCAGAACCGACGGCCTACCGCAGCGGACAACAATCCGCGGCACACACGTCGTGGCTGGGACCATCGCGACCGACTGCCGTCCGGGCGCATCGGTCAGCCGTTCCTGGATTAAATCGGCCAACGAGGCCACAAACGCCGGATGCGTGCCGACGGTCGCGGCGCGCACCATCGTGATGCCCAGCTCGCGGCTCTTCTGCCGGGCTTCCACATCCAGGTCATACAGCACTTCGACGTGGTCGGACAAAAAACCAATCGGCAGCACGGCGACGTCGCGCACGCCCCGTGACCGCAGGCTGCTCAAGTGGTCGCCGATATCGGGTTCCAGCCACGGGTCGCCCGGCCGGCCGCTACGGCTTTGATAGGCCAATCCGTACCGCGAATCGGGAATGGACAGCCGTTCGCAGACGAGTCGGCACGCCTCGCGCAACTGTTCGTCGTAGCGGCAATTCGCTGGCCATCGAAAGGGGAATGCTGTGCGCCGTGAAGGCGACATGAGCCGAATCCCGACGGTCAGCCGGTATCTCGGCCAGCGCCGCGAGTAAGTGCTCAGCGTTGGCCGCGATGAAGCCGGGATGGTTATAGAAGACGCGGATCTTGTCGACGCTCGGAGCGCCCGTTCCGACGGCGCTTTGAGCCCGAGCAATGTCCTCCAGATATTGGCGGCAGCTCGAGTAGGAACTGTACGCCGCCAGCACTAACGCCAGCGCGCGGCGGACGCCCGAATCGGCCATTTGCCGCAGCGTGTCGGCCAGAAACGGGTGCCAATTGCGGTTTCCCCAATAGATCGGCAGGTCGATCCGCCGCCGCCGGAGTTCCGGCTCCAAAGCCGCGATCAGTGCGCGGACCTGATCGTTGAGCGGACTCTTGCCGCCGAAGTGATCATAGTGCTCGGCGACTGCCAGCAGTCGTTCGCGCGGCACATTCCGGCCGCGGGTGACGTTCTCCAGAAACGGGATCACGTCCTCGCGCCGCTCCGGGCCGCCAAAGCCGACGATCAGGAGGGCGTCGTATTCAACGTCAACAGCCAAAGTCCGCGCTCTCCGCGGTGCCACGGTCGCAAGATGGGGTAAAAAGAGGCGGAGTAATCTCACGCAGAGCGCGGAGGACGCAGAGAAAAGGAGAAGGCCATGAAAGGTGATCCAAGGATTTCACAGATTCCACCGATTCAAGAGCGGAAACAGGGAATTCCGCGAATCGTTCCTGCGTTGGCTTCGGCTTTCCTCTGCGAACTCTGGGCCTCTGCGAGAGATTCTCTGGTTCTATTCTCGGCGACGAGGAACGCCGGTGGCAATTCACTTTGCGCGTCGACCGGAAGAATCGATTGGCGGGGCGATGTATTTCGCAAAGCCGGCAGTCTGAATTGTCTTGGGGCCGGAGGGCGTCAGCACGACGATGCGGCCGCTGACGCCGGGGGTCGCTTCGAGCAGCTTCCGCCCCTTTTCCGGTCCCAGAATGGCCGCCGCCGAGTCGAGGCCGTCCGACGCGAGGCCCGTCGGGGCGATCACCGTCACGCTGATGCGGCGGGTGATTCCCAGGCCGGTCTTCGGATCGACAAGGTGGGAATAACGATTCCCGCCGATCTCCACGAACTGATAGGTGTCGCCCGCCGTCGAGACGGCCCTATTTCGCAGCAGGAGGAACTCGTCGGGCGGACTGTCGCCGGAGCCGATTCCCTGGATGCCGATCCTCCAGCCCAGCTGGCCTGGCGGAGGTTCGCCCGCGGAGATATCGCCGGCCAGCGCAACCAGCGCGCGCGGGAGGCCCCGCGCTTTCAAGACGGCCCGCGCCTCGTCGGCCGCGTAGCCTTTGACAATCCCGCCGAAGTCGAGCCGCATGTCGGGCTTGAGCAGTTCGACCGTCCGGGCCCGTTCATCGAGCCGAATCGACTGGTATCCAACCCGCTTCCGGGCGGTCGCCAGCGATTGGGCAGTCGGCAGCCGCTTGGTCCGGCGCGCCTTGCGCCACAAGTTGACCAGCGGGCCGACCGTCACATCGAAAGCCCCTTCCGAGCGGCGCGCCAGTTCGAGTGAATCGGCCAGCACGAACGCCAATTCGGGGCTGACGTGGACCGGACGGCCCGGGCCCGATGTGCGGCACAAGCGCGTCAATCTCGCTGTCGTCGTCGTAGTCGCTGAAGATCAGGTTGAGCTGCCGGATGCGGTCGAAAGCGGCATGGACGGCGGCGTTTGCGAGCGATTCATCTGCCGAATATACTAGGATTTTGACCGGCACCCCCATCAGGATTTGCTGGTACTCGAAACGCTTCAAGTTCGCCTCGCCCGGCGCCGCCGGCACCAGTGACCCCGCCAACAACAGAATGGCCGCCATCAGGTTCTTCGCTCGTTTTCTGCGCCCGGTGAAGGTTGCGTGTCTATGAGGAGATTAGTGGTCTATCGTCGAGGTCAAGGGCAATGGCAGGGTCCGAGGTCCAAGAAAAGCGACCGTGGTTCGTCGATTTTGGGCCCTCCTGGCAATCTGCGGCTCTGGATCGACGACGCGCGCTTCGCCGCGGACGGCCGCGGACCGGGCAGCGGACCGAAAAGGACGATGAAACCGTACAAACAGTCCATCGCTGGGACCGATGTCGACTTCGACATGGTGCCGATTCCGCGGTGGAGTCTTCACGATGGGGAGTCCCGACTCGGAGAAAGGGCACAAGCCCGATGAAGGGCCGCAGCACCAGGTGCGGATCGAGCCGTTCTGGATGGGCAAGTGCGAAGTGACCTGGGACGAGTACGACATCTGGAGCTTCAACCTCGACATCCAGCGGCGGAAGGTCCTGCGTCAGAAGGCGGGTCCGCACCGACGCGGCCGCCGACGCCGTCACTCGGCCGACCAAACCCTACACCGACATGACGTTCGACATGGGGCACGACGGCTTTCCCGCCATCTGCATGACGCAGTTGGCCGCCAAGATGTACTGCAAATGGCTGAGCGCGAAGACGGGCCACTTTTATCGGCTGCCGACGGAGGCCGAGTGGGAATACGCCTGCCGCGCGGGCACGACGACGGCCTATTCGTTCGGCGACGACCCGACAAAGCTCGGCGATTATGCCTGGTACGACAAGAATTCGGACGAGAAGTACCACAAGGTCGGCCTGAAAAAGCCCAATCCGTGGGGCCTGTACGACATGCACGGCAACGTGGCCGAATGGGTGCTCGACCAGTACCGGCCCGACTTCTACGCCGAGCTGGCCAAGAAAAAGCAGCCGGTGACTGGAGCCGCTGGCCCTGCCGACGAAGGTCTACGGCCGCGTCGTTCGCGGCGGCTCGTGGGACGAAGACGCCGCCGAGGCCCGCAGCGCGGCCCGCGAGTTCTCGATTCCCGAATGGAAAATTCAGGATCCGCAGATTCCGCAAAGCATCTGGTACTTTACCGACGCCAAACACGTCGGTTTTCGCGTCATGCGGCCGTTGCGCGTGCCCGACCAGGCCGAGCGCGACCGCCTCAACCTGGAACCATTGCCGAACGATTTGCTAAAAGAGTGATGGATGACGACAGATGGCCGCAGATCGAATGACGGCTCTCCAGTTTCGTTGCCCGGTCGTGCTCTGCATCGACGAGCTTATCCTCGCCGTTCTCCGCGTGCTTTCGATCCCTACCCAAAGGTCTTGCCATGACTCCATCCGAATGAACGCACCTCGCGCCGTGATTTCATGAAGACGTCGACTGCCGCCGCCGTCGGCACCGGCCTGTTGGGAGGCTTGGCGCCTTCGCCGCGGGCTTACGCCAGCGGGAGCGACATGATCCGCATCGGTCTAGTCGGCTGCGGCGGACGGGGGTCCGGGGCGGCGCACCAGGCGCTGTCGACGAAGGGGAACGTCAAGCTCGTCGCGATGGCCGACGCGTTTGAAGACCAACTGCAAAGCAGTCTGAGGAATCTCAAGCGGCAATTCGGGTCGCAGCCCGAGCGCGTGGCCGTCGATCCCGATCATCAGTTCGTCGGTTTCGACGCCTACGAGAAGCTCTTGGCCAGCCCTGTCGATCTGGTCATTCTGGCGACGCCGCCGGGCTTTCGCCCGATCCATTTCGAGGCGGCCGTCAAGGCGGGCAAGAACATCTTCACCGAGAAGCCGCTGGGCGTCGACGGTCCGGGCATCCGCCGCGTGCTGGCCGCCAACGAGCACGCCAAAGCGAAGAACCTGAAAGTCGGCGTCGGCCTGCAGCGGCACCACCAGACCGCCTATCTCGAAGCGATCGACCGGATCAAGTCGGGCGCGATTGGCGACGTTCTGGCGATGCGCGTTTATTGGAACGACGGCGGCGTCTGGGAGCCGCGGCAGACGCGCGAGCAAGTCAAAAGCGAAATGGAGTACCAGATGCGCAACTGGTACTACTACGTCTGGCTCTGCGGAGACCACATCGTCGAGCAGCACATCCACAATCTCGACGTCGGCAACTGGATCAAAGACGGCCATCCGGTCCGCTGCTGGGGGATTGGGGGCCGCCAGGTTCTGACCGACAAGAGGTACGGCGAGATCTTCGATCATCACTGCGTGGAATACGAATACGCCGACGGCACCCGGATGTTCAGCCAATGCCGGCACCAGCCGAACACCTGGAGGAGCGTCACCGAGCACGCGATCGGCACGAAAGGGACGCGCGAACGTCAGCCGGCCGTCGATCAAGTCGGGGAGCGACGAATGGCGCTACCGCGGCCACCAGCTCCCAATCCGTATCAGGTCGAACACGACGACCTCTTCGCCGCCATTCGTGCCAACCGCAGCTACAACGAAGTCGAAAACGGCGCGCACAGCACACTGACGGCCATCATGGGACGCATGGCGACGTACTCCGGGAAGGAGGTTGACTGGGATGCCGCACTCAATTCGCAGATCGACCTGATGCCGGAACGATTTCGCCTGGGACGCGGAACCGCGCATCGTCCCGCTGGCCGACGGCAGCTACCCCGTTGCCGTCCCCGGCGTGACCAAGGCCGTCTGACCTAACGCCTCTGGCGTCTGGCGTCCGGCGTCCGGCGTCGCAGCCATTGTGACTTCGGACGCCGGACTCCGCACGGCATGTGGGACTTCACCGCCCGCGACGAACGGGACACGGAAACTCTCGGCACGGCCCTCGGCAAGTCGCTGGCGCAGGGGGGCTTGTCGCGCTGGTCGGGACGCTCGGCGCGGGCAAAACGCGGCTCGTGCAGTCGATCGCCGTAGCCCTCGGCGCCGACCGCCGGCTGGTCAACAGTCCGACATTCGTCCTGATCCAGGAGTACGAAGCCACGCTCCCCATCTTCCATTGCGACACCTACCGGCTGCGGAACGTCGAGGAGTTCCTGGACCTGGGCATTGACGAGATTTTCCAATCGCACGGCGTCTGCCTGATCGAGTGGGCCGACCGCGTCGCCGGCGTGCTTCCGCCGGACCATTTGCGGATCGACATCGACATCACGGGACCGACCGTCGCGGCCATTTCCGCATCCAAGCCGGCGGTCCAAAATCCGCAGCGATCCTCTTGTTGGCCCGAGCGGCGATCGAAGCGGTGTAACTGTTGCTCGTACAATTTTCTCGCCCGGCTTGGCAATGTCCGGCGCACGCACCACACTTCCGCCATGCGGTCCGACACGCCTCTCCCCTTCTTGACGGCCGAGCTTCCCGGAACCGGCGGCCGCCTGAAACAGCGCCCGGAAGACTTCTTCGTCGAAGAAATCCCCGCTTATGATCCGTGCGGCGAGGGCGAACACCTCTTTCTCTGGATCGAGAAGACCGACGTCGCGGCGGACGAACTCTTGCGGCACATCGCGCGGACGCTCGGCATTTCGCCCCGCGACGTCGGCACCGCCGGCCTCAAAGACCGCCGTGCCGTGACGCGACAGTTCGTCTCAGTCCCCGCGGGCTGTGAGGCCGGCGTCGGACGGATCGAGACCGATCGGATCCACGTCCTGCGAAGCCTTCGGCATCGGAACAAGCTGCGAACGGGCCATCTGCGGGGCAACCGGTTTTCGATTCTCGTCCGCGATCTCGACTCCGACGCCGCCGCGAGAGCCGCGCCGATCGCCGAAGCGATCAGCCGCCTCGGTTTTCCGAATTATTATGGCGAGCAGCGCTTTGGCCGCGAAGAGGAGACACTGCGAGTCGGCCTTGACCTGCTCCACGGCACGTGCGGGCCGCAATCGATCTCTCCCGCGCGACGACGGTTCTTGCTGCGGATGTCTTTGTCGGCCGTCCAGTCGGCCCTCTTCAACGCGGTCTTGGCGGAGCGGCTGCGCGACGGCCTGTTCGGCACTGTTCTGCCGGGCGACGTGATGCAGGTGGTGGCGAGCGGCGGACAGTTCGTGGCGATCGACGCGGCCGCCGAGCAACCGCGATTCGACAGCCGCCAAACAAGCCTCACCGGCCCGATCTTCGGTCCGCGCATGACGGCGCCGCAGCATGAGCCGGCGGCGCGGGAAGGGCGCATTTTATCGGCCTGGGGGTTGTCTCCGGAGGACTTTACGCGGTTTGCCAAGCTGACGAGCGGCACGCGCCGGCCGTTGGTCGTCTGGCCCGATGAGCTTCGCTTCGAAGGGGAATCCGAGGGATTGCGTTTCGAGTTCCGCCTGCCGAGCGGAGTCTATGCAACCACGTTGTTGCGCGAGTTTATGAAGAGCGAGTGAGCTTCCCTTGTCACAAGGACAGCTCGCCGAGAAGCGATCGCGTCGCCGCCAGCTCGCGGGTCAGACCGTCGACGAGATCGACAGCCGGGCGGTCCGGCAGGACTTCCCAGGTGTAGGTCTCGACTTCGAGATGCGGTGCGTACGGCAGGCTCTTCGACGGCCGCCAGCGCCGTCCGCAAGTCGGCCCGCGTCGTCTTGAGCGGTCCCAGTCGCTCCGCGTCGACCGGAACGTGGAAATGGACGCGCCACCGCTGGGCCTGCAAAAACTCCGGCCGTGGGTCGGCCAGCGCCTGGTCGAGGTCAAGAACCGCCAGCACGCGGCCGTCGGCCAGCACGCGCCTTGGTCTGGTGGAGATAACGCGGTTCGACATAGTCGCGCAGGGCGCGGCGACCCTCGAGGTTCGCGGCCGGGTTCTCCAGCTCGATCGCGCAGGTGATGTGGATCTTGTTGATGCGGATACCGGCCCGGTCGATCTCGGCAACCGACTGTCGCATGTCCTCGAAGGCGACCGCCTGGTGGCAGACGTCCAGGCATAACCCCACGTGTCTGCGGACCGCGTCGAGACAATCTCGCTGGGCGGCCCGCGGCCAGAGCCGGTTTGTGAAAAAATCGATCGCACTCGGCGTTTCGTCGAGCCAGCAGCACGGCTCCGGCTCGATCGCCGAGGCGGATCGTGCGGCCGAATTCTTCCTCGAGGCGGTGCAGACTGACGGCCGCATCGATCAGGTTTTCCACGCAGTCGACGGTGGAAATCAGGACGAGGAGTCGATGCCGGGATATCCCAGCGGCAGGGTCGAAATGCTTCCCTCGACGTCCGCCGGCAAGAGCCGGACGAGGATGCGCGGCGGCCGACACCGTGAATTCGAGCCGTTGCCGCTCGGCCCAGCTTGGCCGGTAGACGTGCTCCTTCACGCGCGGACTGTGAAAGTCGCCGAACGGAAACGCATTGAGCGTGTGGCACGTCAGACTGCGTTGGGCGAGGCCGGCGGCAAACCGGCGGCACGCGGTGTCGGAGTGAAGGAGTTCCTTGACAACCGGCGCGGCCAGCCACAGTCCGGCGGCCAGCGGCGCAGCCGAATTGGGCCGCCACGTTCACCGTGTAACGGTCGAGCCCCTGCTCGATTTCCGCCACCGTGCGTCCGGGATGGACGTTCGTGCAATAGCTGAGTGGCAGGTTGCTCAACGACATGCGAGGGTTCGGATGACCGTGTGTCTTTTCGGGCTGATGGCAGGCAGGTTCGGTTGGATCTCTGGACGGGCCGGGTTCCGGCCGGCGATCTCAGATGGCGGGTTCTCCGCGAATCGCGGCTGGCTCAGCGGCGGAGGACTGGAAGTCGCGGAGCGGCACAAATTCCTCCTTGCGAGGATCGTAGGCGAAAACGTTGCCGGTCTCGAACTGGTAGACCCAGGCGTGCAAATGGATCGCGCCGCGAGCCCGGCGGGCCGCGACCGCCGGCAGCGTTTGCAGGTGCTCGATCTGGACGAGGACGTTCTCTTCAATGGCCGCCATCATCAGCTCGTCCCCTTCCAGATCGGGGTAGTTCTCCCGCATGATGCGGCGGGTTGCTTCGCTGTGGGCCAACCAACCTTGCATGGCCGGCATCTCGGCAATGATTTCCGGTTTGAGGAGGGCCTTGATCGCGCCGCAATGAGAGTGCCCGCAGACAATAATGTCCTTGACGTCCAGTCCCGTCACGGCAAACTCGATGGTGGCCGCCTCTCCGGTGGCGGTTGTGCCGTGCGGCGGGACGATGTTCCCGGCGTTTCGCAGAATGAACAAATCTCCCGGCAGCGAATGCGTGAGCCGGTTTGGATCGATTCGCGAGTCGGAGCAGGTAATGAACAGGGTTTCGGGCTTTTGGCCATGGACGAGCTCCTGAAACAGGTCGCGCAGCTCGCGAAAGTCCTCGTTCTGAAACCGATGGATGCCGTGAATCAGGTTCCGCATCGTTTTCGCTCGCTCAACTGTTAAGGGTGGACCTTCGGAGGCTGGGTGACGACGGGGTGGTTTGCCCGCCCGTGATTTTTGAACCGGACACTGGCAGCCAGCCGCCAGTGCCACCCCGCCCCGCTCTAAATCTCGCCGGCGGCGCGGTTGGACCACCAGGGGAGGCTCACTCCGCCGTCGATTGCCACCGTGCTGCCCGTCATATATTCGGCGTCGTCGCTCAGGATGAAGGCGACACCCTTGGCGATCTCCTCGGGTCGGCCCAGGCGGCCCCACGGTAGCTTCGACCCGCCGACGGCCATCTGGTCCTCGCTGAAAGAATTTTCGCTCGCCCGGCGTGTCGATCCAGCCGGGATGAACGACGTTCACGCGGATACGATGCCCGACCAGCTCGATGGCGGCGGTCCGGGCCATGTGGTCGATGGCCGCCTTGGACATGTTGTAGGCCATCGCCGTGGGGATGGCCAGCACGGCGTGCGGCGAACTGACGATGACGATCGACCCGCCCCGTCCCTGCTTGACCATCTGCCGCGCCGAGGCGCGGAGCCCGTGGAAGGCGCCCCACATCGTGACGTCGATCGTGCGGCGGAAACCCTCCATGTCGGCTTCGAGCATCAGTTGGCGGTCGCTGTAGGCCGCGTTGGAGACGAATAAATCGACACTACCGAGATCAGCCGCCATCTTGGCCACCATCTCCTCAACCGATTTCAGGTCGGCCACGTCGGCCCGAAGCAGGAGCGCCTTGGCGCCGGCAGCCCGCACCTCTTTTGCGACTTCCTCGGCCTCCTCCGGATGTGAGCGGAAGTTAATTCCGACGTTGGCTCCCTGGCGAGCCAGCTCGATGGCGCAGGCGCGGCCGATTCCACGCGACGCGCCGGTCACCAGTGCGTTTCGACCTTTCAACTTCATCACGAGACCTCAAGAGTACGGTTTTATCGGGGTTCGGCGTCGGTCGACGCGCGGACGACCTCCTGCGTTGCGCCGGTGGAGGGATGTCCGGGCCGGAAATATTTCATCGATTCCTTGACGACCCTCTGCCGCGACCCGATCCGCACGAGCATCGTCACCAGATAGTTCCGCCAGCCGGGGATGTAATATTGTTTGCGTTTCTCCAGGGCCCGCAGCGCGCCGCGAACGACTTTTTCGGGGGAGTGCAGACGCCGCTTCTTGAGCCAACCGGGTACGCCGGCAATCTCGAACAGCTCCGTGCGGGTCGTGCCGGGGCACAGGGCCATCAAGGTCACGCCGCGGTCGTGGACCTCCGCCCAGAGGGCTTCGGTGAACTGCAGGATGAAGCCCTTGCTGGCCGCGTAGGCCGCCATGTACGCCACGGGTTGGAACCCGGCCACCGACGAGACGTTGATGATTGCCCCGTGGCCCCGTGCAAGCATTCCCGGCAGGAAGCGGTACGTCAATTCGGTTACGGTCATCACGTTGAGCCGCAGCATTTGCAACACGCGGTCCACATCGGTCTTCTCGACCTCCGCCACGACGGCAAAGCCGGCATTGTTGACCAGAAGTTCCACGGTAATCCCGCGCTGGGCCACGTGCTCGGCCAGCGCGCTTGCCTCGCGCGGATCGGACAAGTCGCGGGCGACGATTTCGCATCGCGTGTGATGACGGGCGTACAGTTCCGCAGCCAGATCGTTGAGCCGCTCGGCTCGCCGGGCGACAATCACCAGGTGCATGCCGAGTGCTGCCAGCCTCCGGGCAAACTCCGTACCGATCCCGGACGAAGCGCCGGTGATGAGCGCCCAGCGATCAGCATATTGATCCAGCACCCGCCGTCCCTCCCGCATTCGATGCCGGTCCGTCGAAAAATCCTAACAGATTTCACACAAAACCAAAACCGCCCCTATGCTAAGGATAAGGAGTCGCCATGACCAATTCGCTCCGCCCGCTGAGCCGCGCCGAAGTCCGTGACGTCGATCGGCGGGCAATCGACGAGTTGGGCATTCCGGGTATCGTCCTGATGGAAAATGCCGGCCGCGGGGCCGCGGAGCTGCTCGTGCAGCTCGGCATCGACGGTCAAGTCGTCGTCTGCGCGGGGAGGGGAAACAACGGCGGCGACGGTTTTGTCATCGCTCGCCACCTCGAAAACCGGGGGTTCGACGTGCGGGTGCTGCTGTTCGCCGATTCGCAGACTTTACAAGGCGACGCGGCGACCAACTTCCACATCCTGCGCGCGGCCGGCACGCCGATTCTCGAATACCATGCCGCGACGAAGCCCGACACCTGGGCGGCCGACCTGTGTTCCTGCGCGTGGATTGTCGACGCCCTCTTGGGGACCGGCATGCAGGGAACCGTCCGGGAGCCGACGGCGACGGTCATCCGCCACATCAACGACGCGGGCGTCCCGGTCCTCGCCGTCGATTTGCCCTCCGGCCTCGACTGCGACACGGGCCAGCCGTTAGGAGTCTGCGTGCGGGCCGCCCAGACGGCGACGTTCGTGGCGCGGAAGCTCGGCTTCGACGCACCCGGTGCGGCGCAATTTACCGGCGAAGTCTACGTGGTCGACATCGGCGTGCCGCAGGCGTTACTCAGCCCGTTCGCGGCCGGCGCAACTGACAACTCCGTCCGGGCGGCTTGGCGTGGGTCTCGGCTGAACGGATAATTGACCTTGTGGGCAAGCTGCCAGCTTGCCAAGCGCATCGGGGGACGCTCCGAAGCTGGCCGCTTCGGCCACGTCCGCTTTGGCGACCCAATGAGAGAAACCAGCGTGCACGACGATCCAGAAGCGGCGATCGCTCCGTCCGATCATGAGGCGGTCGAGCGGCTCAACCAGGCGTATCGAAAAATCACCGGCGAGCTTGGCAAGGTCATCGTCGGGCAGCGACGGGTAATCGAGGAGTTGTTGATCGGCATGTTTGCCGGCGGCCATTGCCTGCTGCAAGGCGTGCCCGGGCTGGCGAAGACCTTGATGGTGCGGACCCTGGCCGACACGCTCAACCTCACCTTCAACCGCATCCAATTCACCCCCGACCTGATGCCGGCCGACATCACGGGGACCGACGTGATTCAAGAGGACCGCACGACCGGAGCCCGCGAGTTCCGCTTTATCGGCGGGCCGGTCTTCGCCAACGTGGTGCTGGCCGACGAAATCAACCGCACGCCCCCCAAGACGCAGGCGGCCCTGTTGGAGGCGATGCAGGAGCACCAGGTGACGGCCGGCGGCAAGCGGCACAAGCTCCCCGACCCGTTCTTCGTGCTGGCGACGCAGAACCCCATCGAGCAGGAGGGGACCTACCCGCTGCCGGAGGCGCAGCTCGACCGGTTCATGTTCGAGATCCTCGTCGACTATCCCTCGGAGGAGGAAGAGTTCGAGCTGGTCCGCAAGACGACGAGCGACGCCACCGCGGCCGTCGAGAAGGCCCTTTCGCACGCGGAGGTCGCCCAGTTGCAGCAGGTCGTGCGGCGGGTGCCGGTCGCCGACCATGTCATCCGTTACGCCATGCAGTTGGCCCGGCTGACGCGGCGGCAGCAGGAGAACGTTCCCGATTTTATCCGCGACTATGTCTCCTGGGGAGCCGGCCCGCGGGCCAGCCAATTCCTGGTCCTGGGGGCCAAGGCGCGGGCCATGCTTAAAGGGCGGGCGTTTGCCAATACCGAGGACGTGCGGGAAGTGGCCGCCCCCGTCCTGCGGCACCGCATCATCACCAACTTTAACGCCGAGGCCGACGGGGTCTCGCCCGACGGCATCGTCCGGCCGGCTGACGGAGCTGGTTGCGTCCGATTCGAGCAAGGGCATCCAAGGGTGGACGATTACCGGAAGTATTTCGATCCGCAGACGCTGGCGAAACTCACCGGGCTTGACCTCAAGGCGCGGCTGATCGTCGAGGGATATGTCACCGGCCTGCACAAAAGTCCGTATTCCGGCTTCTCGGTCGAATTCGCCGAGCACCGCGAATACGCGCCGGGCGACGACGTGCGCTACGTCGACTGGAAAGTCTTCGGCAAGACCGATCGCTTCTATCTCAAACGGTTCGAGGAAGAGACGAATTTCGCCTGCCACATCCTGCTCGACGCCAGCGAGTCGATGGCCTACCGGTCGCAGGGGGCGGCCGTCTCGAAGCTCGAATATGCCCAGTACGTCGCCGCCGCGCTCGCCCATCTCGTGATCCGTCAGCAGGACGCGGTCGGGCTGGCGACTTTCAACACGTCGGTGACGCGGTTTCTCGGCCCCTCCAGCCAGGCCGCTCGCATCTCAAACAACTCGTCCACCTGATGGAACACACGGTCGCCGGCGGAGAGACGGCCCTGGGACCGATCTTTCACGATCTGGCCGAACGCATCCGCAAGCGCGGACTGGTGATCATTCTTGAGCGACCTGTTCGACGACCTCGGCACGCTCCTGTCGGGGCTGAAGCACTTTCGCCACCGTCGGCACGACGTCAGCGTGATGCAGATCATCGATCCGGCGGAGCAGGATTTCCCGTTCGAGGATCCGACGCGTTTCCGCGGCTTGGAGGGCCTTCCGGAACAGACGGCCGAGCCCCGCTCCCTCCGCCGGGCCTACCAGGCGGAATTCGACGAGTTTTCTGCGGCAGGTGCGGGGGATCTGCGGCGATCTGCAGATGGATTACATCCTCCTGCGGACCGACCGGCCGCTCGACGTGGCCCTCCGCAGCCTTCTCACGCGGCGGATGCAGCGCGCGGGGAGAACGTGACGTGGCCGCGCATTTCGCTACCTGCCGGCTGTCTTGCGGACCGGCCTGCTGGCCTTCGGCTTTGCCAATCCGTGGCTGCTCTGGGGGTTGGCGCTGGGTGCGGTCCCGATCCTCATTCATCTTTTGCACCGGCGGACGTACCGCGAAACCAACTGGGCCGCCATGCGGTTTCTGCTCGAGGCGAGCCGCAAGAACTCGCGGCGGATGCGGCTGGAGCAGCTTATTCTGCTGGCCGTGCGGACGCTTTTGTTGCTCTTCGCGGCGCTGGCTTTCGCCGAGCCGTTGGTCCAGGCGGTCGCGCCGCATGGCCGCGTGCGGACGCCAATCCAGCGGGTCGTCGTGATCGACGCCTCGTTCAGCATGGGGACGAAAGCCGCCGCCGAAACGCGGTTCGACCGGGCCAAGACGGCGGCCCGGCAGATCGTGTCGGGCTCGCAGCCGGGCGACGCGATCAATCTGCTGCGCATCGCCGAGCGCTCGGGACCGGCGGTCGTCCGCGAGCCGGCCTTCGAACTCGATTCGGTCCTCTCTGAGATCGACCGCCTGCAACTGACCGATGAGCCGGGCGATCTGCGGCCGACGCTGCTCGAAGCGGCCCAAGTCCTCGCCGATCCCCATGCGCCTCCGACAAAGGAGATCATCTTCATCAGCGACTTTCAGCGGCTGACCTGGGCCGGAGACGCGTCGGGACATTCCGATCTGCACGATCTTTTTCAGCGATTGGCCGATCGCGCGCGGATTGTGCTCGTCGACGTGGGCGACGGCCGGACCGAGAACGCCGCCGTCGCGTCACTTGTGACGGCCGACCCGGTGGTGCTGCCCGATCGGCCGACGCGGCTGCGGGCCGGAATCCGGAATTTCGGCCCCGCGAACCTCGCGGGGCTGCGCGTGGAACTTTACGTCGACGGCTACCTGGCCGCCTTCAAGTCCGCGGACGTGCCGGCCCGGGAGGAGACGGTCGTCGAGTTTCAGCACGAATTCCACGCCGCCGGCGAGCACGTCGTCGAAGCCCGGCTGCCGCCCGATCGGCTTGGGGCGGACAACCAGCGCTGGCTCAGCGTGCCGGTCGCCCAGCGGTTGAACGTGCTGGTCGTCAACGGCCGCGAGGCGGGCCGACCCGCGGAGAACGCCTCGTATTACGTGCAGACGGTCCTGTCCCCCTCGACGTCGCGCGAATCGTGGAGCGGCGCGACGCGGCCGAAGGTGATCAGCGAGGCCGATCTGGCCGCGGAGGATCTCTCGCAGTACGACTGCGTCTTTCTTGTGCAACGTGGCGCTCGTCACGCCGACCGAGGCGGCGCTCTTACAGGCCTACGTCGAGGCGGGCGGCGGAGTCGTCTTCACGCTCGGCGACCGCGTCAAACCGGAGAATTACAACGCGCTTTTGTATCGTGACGGACAGGGCGTTTTACCCGCGGCGCTGGGAAGCCGGCTGGGCCACGCCCGCGACCCGGAACCCTCGCAAAAGGGATTCACCTTCGACGCCGGCGACTTGAACCACCCAATCGTCGCGCCCTTCCGCGGCAACCCCAACGCCGGCCTCGAGCGTGCGGTCACGCTCGAATACTTTCAGGTCAAGGTCCCCCCCGGTTCGCCGTCCCGCGTCGTGTTGCGATTCGATTCGGGCGATCCGGCGATCGTCGAACGGCAGGTGGGGCTGGGGCGTAGCGTGCTCGTGACGACGTCGGCTGACGTGTCGTGGAGCGCGTGGCCAGTCCACCCGACGTTCCCGCCGATCATCCACGAGATAGTCCGTTTCGCCGCCGGCGGCCGCTCGCAGGAACGACAGCGGTTGATCGGCGAGCCGTTAATCCGCACCCTGTCGTCGCGCGAGACGGCGGCCCAGGTCGTCGTGAAGACTCCCGACGGCAGCGAGCATACGCTGCGCCCTGTGCAGAACGAGAAAAAAGCGGAAGCCGTCTTCTCGGAGACCGGCACGCGCGGGATTTACGAAATGACGATTGGACCCGCGGCGACATCGAAGACGCCGCTTGCGGACGCCGCTCGCGGTGCTCGACCTCCAAGTGCCTCCCACGCCTCAGCCGGACAGGATCTCCGGCGCAGGCCGGCCGGCGGGAATTGTTCGCGGTCAACGTCGACACGCATGAAAGCGACCTGGAAACGGTCGACGAGAAGACGCTCCGTTCGACGACGCTGGCGGGAATCCCGTTCGTCCGTCACAGCGAGTGGTCGGAAAGCCCGCGCGACTTGGCCGACGCCGCGACGGCAAGATCGGGTCTTGCGTCGTGGCTGCTCGTGGCAGTCCTGGCGCTGTTGCTGGTTGAGCCGCTGCTGGCCTGGAGCTTTCGGCACGGCTTCATACTCCTCTGCACGTTGGCCCTTTGCGGGCTGGCGGCCCCCTGGGTTCCGCGGAACGCGTGGGGCGGGCTGATCATCGCAGTCTTGCTGGCTGGGGGAGTCGTAGCGGTTCTGCTGTTTGGACAGGAACGCCGCTCGACCCGGATCTCTCTGGAGACCGCGCGTCGTTCCACCGCTCCTTGGCGCCTGTGGCCTTTCGTTCGCAGCTCCCCAAATCGATTACCCCGCGAACCACAGCCTCGTCAGACGAGTCCTGGTGGGGTAGACTAGTTGGTCTTCCGCAATCATCGCCTTCCGCTTATGCCTTGATCCCGTGGCATCGTCCCAACGAGAAATCCCGTGACACCGCGACCCGAATCCAAGTCGGCCAAACCTTCGACCCAGCATCAAACCTATAACGGCGCCGAAATCCTGGTCGAGGCGCTCGTGCATCAGGGGGTGGAGTGCATCTTCGCCTACCCCGGCGGAGCAAGCATGCCTCTGCACCAGGCACTCTTAAAGTTCAAGGACAAGATCCGTACCGTCCTGCCCCGCCACGAGCAAGGGGGGGGATTTGCGGCCCAGGGGATCGCCCGGTCGACGGGAAAAGTCGGTGTGTGCATGGCGACCAGCGGCCCTGGCGCCACCAACCTGGTGACGGCGATTGCCGACGCCAAGCTCGACAGCGTCCCCCTCGTCGCCATCACCGGCCAGGTGCCGCAGAGCGTCATCGGCAGCGACGCCTTCCAGGAAACGCCGACGATCGCCGTCTGCCAATCGATCACCAAGCACCACTACCTCATCACGCGGATCGAAGACGTCGCGCGGATCGTGAAGGAGGCGTTTTACGTGGCCGCCTCCGGTCGGCCCGGCCCCGTGCTCATCGACTTTCCCAAGGACGTGCAATTGGCCCGCCAGGACGAGCGGCCCGACTTCGATCCGCCGATGAACCTGCCCGGCTACCATCCGGAGGCGCTTCAGCACCATCCGGAACAGATCCGGCAGGTGATCGCCGCCGTGCGGCGGGCCCGCCGTCCGATCCTGTACATCGGCGGGGGCGTGATCAATGCCGATGCCTCCGAAGAGCTGCGGAAGTTCGCCCTGCGGACGGGTATTCCCGTCACGACGACCGTGATGGGACTGGGGGCCTTCCCCGGAGAGCATCCGCAGTCGCTGCACATGCTGGGCATGCACGGCACGGTTTACGCCAATTACGCGATCAACGAGGCCGACCTGCTTTTGGCCTTCGGCGTGCGATTCGACGACCGGGTCACCGGCAAGCTGGAAGAGTTCGCCCGGCACGGAAAGATCGTGCACGTCGACGTCGATCCGTCGGAGATGCACAAGAACAAGGAGGCCCACATTCCCATCGTGGCCAACGTCAAAGACGTGCTCCGCGATCTCAACCGCGAGCTGACCGATGAAGACCTTCCCGACATCGCCGAGTGGAAGGCCCAGATCGCCGAATGGAAGTCGCGGTATCCTCTGCATTACAAGGACGAGGGAGACGACATCCTGCAGCAGTACGCCATCGAGGAGCTGTGGCGGCAGACGAAAGACGGCGACACGTACATCACGGTCGGCGTCGGCCAGCACCAGATGTGGGCGGCCCAATTCTACAAGTTTTCGCGCCCCCGGCACTGGCTGAGCAGCTCGGGGCTGGGAACGATGGGTTTCGGCCTCCCCGCCGCCATGGGCGTCCAGGCCGCGCTGCCCGAACAACCTGGTCGTCGACATCGACGGCGACGGCTCGATGCTGATGAACGTGCAGGAGCTGGCAACGCTCTATTGCGAGAAACTGCCGGTGAAAATCCTCCTGTTGAACAACCAACATCTGGGGATGGTGGTGCAGTGGGAAGACCGCTTCCACGGCGGTAGCCGGGCCCACACCTATCTGGGCCCGATTGACGACCCCGAGGCGGTCGGCCAGGGAGACGGCTCGTACGGCGAGGCGACCTATCCCGACTTCGTGAAGATTGCCGAAGGCTTCGGCGTCAAGGCGGCCCAGGTCCGCAGCAAGGCGAAATACCCGGCCGCCCTGGCTGAAATGCTCGCTTACAAGGGACCGTACCTGCTCGACGTGATCTGCCCCTACCAGGAGCACGTCCTCCCCATGATCCCCAGCGGCCGCACGGTCCGGGACATTATCATCGAATAGAGGCAGACGATGGCCAGTTACAACAAATACGATCCCCGACTCGAATCGCTGGTGATGGAGACGCGGACCCTTTGGGACCCGGAGGTCGGCAACCTTTCCCCCGAGGACAAAGCCTGGCTGGCCGAAGAGGTCCAAAAGCACCCGGAGCGGGCGGCTAAAATCGACTACGAGCGCTCCCACACCGGCTTCACCCGCGAGATCACCGTCACGCTGGCCGACGTCGAACGCATCTACGACGAACGCATGGCGGCACGCTGACGGCACGAGCATGGACCGCAAAAAGAAAACTCTCGGCGCCGGCCGATGGCTGCGGCTGGTGAGCGAGGGCGGGTGGGAATATGTCGAGCGTGTCAACGCCAGCGGAGTCGTGGCGATCGTGGCGGTGACGGAGGCACGCGAACTTGTTCTCACCGAACAATTCCGCCGATCGGTCGCGGGCCGCGTGATCGATCTCCCCGCCGGGCTGGTCGGCGACCTCAAGGGGGCTCACGGCGAAGATGTAACGGCTGCCGCACGGCGGGAATTGTTCGAGGAAACCGGCTACGATGCCCGCCGGTTTGAGTTTCTCGGTCAATCGCCCACGTCACCCGGCCTCACGTCGGAAACGGTGGCCTTCGTTCGCGCCGTGGGCCTGAAAAAGGTCGGCGATGGCGGCGGCGTCGACGGCGAAGAGATTACCGTCCATTCCGTCAAGCTGACGGTTGCCGACGCCTGGCTGCGTCGACGCGCCCGGGCAGGCGTGCAAATCGACTGCAAGACATACGCCGGCCTGTACTTCGCATCCCGCCGCTGGTCCCCTCTTCGCAGCCGGCGCAAAGAGTAATCGGGTGGGCTCGAAGAGGCGCCGGGAGTGCATACCGGAGTCTCCGTAGCCGGTTTCGAGCCCTCTTCTGAGCAGCGTTGTCCTCGCTTACCACGTTTCCGGGCAAGCTGGCAGCTTGCCCCACGTCAGTTGCAAACGGCCTACCACTGGACGCCGAGCATGAGGGCGTTGAGGCCGCTGCCGATGCCCAGGAGGGCGACGTGGTCGCCCGAATGGAGGCAGTTCCGTTCGATCCCTAACGAAAGAGCGGTGGGGAGGGCGGCCGCGCCCGTGTTGCCGAGAAATTCGACCGTCGGCTCGTCAAGCGACGGATCGAGACCGAGCCGTTCGAAACAAGAGCTTGCGGTGGGCTCGGCCGATCTGATGCGTAAAGACCTTGTGAACGTCCTCGTTCGACCAGGCCAGCGACGCGCTTCGTGTCGCACCACGTATCGGCCGCCAGGTCGATTCCGGCGTGCAGCAGCGATTCCGAGTCGGTCTGCATGCGGAGCGCGTCGCCGGACGCTCGGGCGGCATCTCCCCCGGTGCAGAGCTCGTGGCTGGTTGTGTCGGCGCGGAATCCGCCCCCCAAAAGGCGGTGCCCGCGGCGGCTCAGTTTTCGATCGCACAGCACGATGGCGGCCGAGCCGGAGCCGATGGTCAGCGAGGCGAAATCGGCCTTCATCTCCTGGCGGGTGAGCGCCGGATTGGCCAGCAGCGAGTCGATCGTGCTCTCGACGAGGGGCCGGCCGTCCTCGGTGCCGACGACGACGCCGGCGCGAATCTGCCCGAGCTCGATCATGTCGGCGACGAGAATCACGCCGTTGAGCAGGCCCAAGCAGGCATTGCTGATGTCGCAGACGAAAGCGGCCGTCGCGGCAAGGCCGCCTCGTGATGCACGAAGCTGGCGGTCGCCGGTTCGAGCTGGTCGCGGCAGACCGAACCGTGGACGAGCGCTCCGAAATGGCGGCGGTCGATGCCCGATTCGTCGACCGCGCGGCGCGCCGTTTCGGCGCTGACCTGGCCGGGGCGGGTTCCGCGGGGGAAAAACCGCCGTTCGCGGATGCCCGTCATCAGCTCGAGACGTCCTTCGGGCAGGCCCAGCCGCTCGTAGACCGGACGCAGACGGGCTTCGATCTCCGCGGACGTGACGACTTCCGGGGGAAGGGCGTGGCAAACGGCTTCGATCGAGACGTGCTGGTAACGCATCTCGATTACGAGACGCGAGCGGCAGCACCAGCCGGCCGGGAACCTTCCAACTGCTCGACGAGCCGGCCGATCTCGCGCACCTGTGTGGCACGTTCGGCGTCGACCTCGGGGCTCGGCTCGCGGACCTCGAGCATGACGGCACTGCGGACGAAACGCAGGCCCCGCAGTAAAAGTTCCCGTTGCTGTTTTGTCAGTCCGACAGTCAAAGTTTCGCTCATCGGAACGAAACCTCCTCGTCTGGAAGCCCCGACTCGAATTGGACCGGCCGCACCCAAGAGGAGCAGCCGCGAACCACTGTATCCATCGTACTCAAGGCGGCGGCCGTTCTCAACTGGCGCGAACTCAAGGGAGCATCGGCAGCCCGCCGCCAAAGCTTTGAGGCGGTCGGCCCGCCTTTAGCACCGGCACAAGCCGCACGAGTCGACGGCCTGCCTGGCCGGAAAAGAGGAACTGGCCGGAAAAGTGGGATCAGGTAACCTCGCCATTGTGTGCGCCGGAGATGCCCGTCGCGGTACGCGGACGCCATCGACTTGGGAATTTCAGCTTCGGCCATCACGACGGCGGCCTGATTTTCCTTCGTCAAGGCCCGCATTTCCTGCTCGCGGGCGACCGCGTTGGCGCGGCGTCTCCTCAGCCTTGGCGCGGGCGATGCGCATGTCGGCCTCGGCCTGGTCGGCCATCAGCCGGGCGCCGATGTTGTCCCCAACGTCGATGTCGGCAATGTCGATGGAGACGATCTCGTAGGCAGTCTGCGAATCGAGCCCCTTGTCCAAGACGGCCTTGGCGATCAGCATGGGGTTGGCCAGAACGTCCTTGTGCGACGCGCACGATCCGATGGCCGAGACGATCCCTTCGCCGACGCGGGCGATGATGGTCTCTTCCGTCGCGCCGCCGACGAGCTGGGCCAGATTCGTGCGCACGGTGACGCGGGCGCGGGCCTTGAGCTGAATCCCGTCCTTGGCCACGCCGTCGAGCGTCGTGCGGCCGGTGCGGCGCGGGTCGGGGCAGTCGATGACCTTCGGGTCGACGCTCGTCTGAACGGCTTCCAGGACGTTCCGCCCGGCCAGGTCGATGGCCGCGGCCGTGTCCCAGTTGAGGTCGATGCGGGCGCGGTGGGCGGCAATCAGCGCCTGCACCACGCGGCGGATATTCCCCCCGGCCAGGTAGTGGGCCTCGATCGCGTTGGTCGTGATGTCGGTGAGGCCGGCCTGAACGGCCATGATCTTCGTCTCGGCGACGATGCGCGGATTCACCTTTCGCAGCGACATGCCGATGAGGGCGAAGGGACCGATCCGCGCACGCGACACGAAGCGCTTGCAGCCACAGCTTGAAATAGCGCGCAAACATGAACAGACACGCCAGCGCCACGATCACGACGAAGGCGATGACGATGACGCCAATCAGTCGTCCGGATTCCATATTCGTGCGATCTCCGCAAGGTCGAGGTCAGCGCTCGTCTGGGACGAATGGGGAAGAGACCGGCGAACGTGCTCCGAACTCAGCGCGAAATTCATTGTAAAGACGAGTCTTATGACAGTCCACGAGGAAGGGCTGAGGGATGGGGCAGGCATCAAAGCGTGCCTGTGAGTGGCCCAGTCATCACCCCCCCATGCCTCGCCCCTCACGCCTCCTGCGGGTATCCTCAGGAGCCGGCGAGGGCTCATGCGGCCCGTCGTCCGAAGAGGCCCGACGAATCGCCCTAGGCGTTAAAAAGGTCAGCCCCATGAATGCGGACGCCCGTATCGACGAACTGAAGTTGCAGCTTCCGCCGGCCCCCAAACCGGCCGGCGTCTACAGCCCCCTCGTGCAAGCCGGAAACCTCGTCTACGTCTCCGGCCATGGGCCGAACTTGCCGGACGGCGCCATGATCTGCGGAAAAGTCGGCGATGACCTGACCGAGGAGCAAGGAAAGCACGCGGCCCGGCAAGTGGGACTGACGATCCTGGCAACGCTGAAGGCCCAGCTCGGCAGCCTCAATCGCGTCGATCGCATCTTGAAAGTCCTGGGAATGGTCAACGCGGCTCCCGACTTCCAGAGGCATCCGCAAGTCATCAACGGCTTCAGCGAGTTGATGGTCGAGGTCTTTGGCGAGGCGGGGCGGGCCGCGCGCAGCGCGGTGGGAATGGGCTCGCTCCCCGGCAACATCGCCGTCGAGATTGAGTGCATTTTGCAGCTCAAGAGCTGAAAAGCGGCACAAAAGCGGCCGTTTACGCCGGTTGCCCTTACGTCCACACGAGCAGCCGGTCAAGACGACCGCGCGTCTGCCGGGCTGTTAGGACAGCTTTCCCTCGACGGCCAAATTGGTCTCGTCATCGTCGCTTTTCAGACGAACGCTGAAGCGGCCGCCGTGCTCGTTGACCTGAAAACAAGCATGATGAGGAACGCCAGCCAAGAGCCCACCCCCGACCAGAGGCTTCAGCCGGGATACAGTTTGACAGGCTGTTGCTGTCAGATTTAAGACGGCGTTTTCTTGGCCAGAACGGGCGTCAGCCTCGCTGCGGGGTCGAAGTCGTCTGTTCGTCACGAACCATGCGGCCAAGGGACAGTCCCGTTATGGAAGCGGTCCGCGGCGTCCCATCACAAGCGAGATGATGAAGAAGATCAGGAACACGACGAAGAGGACCTTGGCGATCCACATCGCCGTGCCTTCCAACCCATAAAAACCGAATACCCCGGCGATCAACGCAATGAGCAAAAACACCACCGTCCACCGTAACATGCTTTTAACCTCCAAGTTTTATGCAAACCAAAAGCCACGATGGCCAAGCGAGCAGGGAGCGCCCGACCCAACTCATTGCTGTCGTCGAGAAGAGCGTAAGCTGTTCGTCAGGCGGGGTCGAGATGAAAGCAAGAAGCGACACCGTGTGACGGCGGAACTCAAATCCGATGGTAGCCCGCACGTTCGGCGAGGGAAGCGGCCCTCGACGAACGTCTCTTGCAACGTGTGACGTGCAGCCGGCTTAAGAGCGGCCGCTGAACTCGCCTTGACCCATTTGGGGCGGCTGCCTATTCTCTGCCGGCCTGATCCTCTCTTTCCCTTCAATCCACCGTTCTTCAATCCACGATCTCGAATCGAAGTTGTTCTAGTGGATGCGGTCCCCCCCGTGTCCTGGATCGCGGTCTGTCCAGTCCCTTGTTCAACGCCGCCTGGGTTTCGTCCCACGTCTCCGGGGACAACCACAACTCGCGTGCAAAGGAGTCGCCATGAAGCGTCACACCGGCTTGGCTTGGACGGCAATCGTTTCGATTGCATTGTGTCTGTGCGTGTGTGCCACGGTCCACGCCGCGAGCTTCTTCAAGTCGAAGAAATCGAGCGCGGACTCCAAAGAGGACGATGACGGCGACCTCGACCAGTACGACACGAAAGACAAGGTTCCGTTGATCGGCCAATACACGCAGATCGTCGGACAGAACCTGGTCACGCTGGAAGGCGCGGGGCTGGTCGTCGGGTTGGACGGCACGGGCGAGGATCCGCCCCCGTCGCTGGCCCGGCAGATGGTCCTGGATGACATGAAACGCCGGGGCGTGCCGAACCCCAACAAGCTTCTCAAGTCGCCGAACGTCGCCATCGTCGTGGTGACCGCCTACTTGCCGCCGCTGATTCGGGAGGGGGACCACTTCGACGTCGAAGTGAGCCTGCCGGCCGGAAGCAAGGTGAAGAGCCTCAACGGCGGGTATCTCATGGAGACCTATCTGGCCGAACATATACTTGTGCCGGGCAAGGCGACCCCATAAGGGGAAAGAGCTGGCGACGGCCCGGGGGCCGATCCTGGTATCGGCGACCCACGCGAATGCCGCGGCGCTGGCCGGCGTTCTCCGTCGCGGACGCATCGTCGCCGGCGGAAAGTCGAAGATTGACCGGGACCTCGCGTTGTACCTGCGGTACGATTTCCGCAGCGAGCGCAACGCCGTGCGCATCGCATCGGCCATCGGCCGGCGGTTCTTCGAGTACGACAAGCGTGGTCAGCAGGTCGCGCTGGCTGAAGCCAAGACCGATCAGCAGGTAAAGCTCAAGGTGCTGTCCAAATACCGCGACAACTATCCACGCTATCTGGACGTCATCCGCAAAATCGCGTTCCGCGAAACCGAGGTGGCGCGTCAGGTCCGCCTGAAGAGGCTGAGATGGGAGCTGCTGGACGCGGAGTCTTCCAATTCGGCCGCTCTCGAGCTCGAGGCGATCGGCGACGCGGCCGCCTCCGTCTTGAAGACGGCGCTCAAGAGCAAGGACCCGGAAGTGCGCGTACAACGCGGCCGTCGCGTTGGCCTATCTCGGCGACAACGCGGGTTTGGATGTCCTCGCAGATGCCGCGCGAAATCAATACGCGTTCCGCATCTTCGCGCTGGCGGCAATGGCCAGCTTCGACGATCCGGAGGTCTACGTGAAGCTGCGAGATCTGCTGGACGTCGACAGCGCGGAGACACGGTACGGAGCCTTTCGCGCCTTGACGACGCTCAATGCGAACGATCCGTTCGTGCGTGGCCGCACGATCAACGACCAATTCAAACTGCACGTCCTGGCGACTGGCGGGCCGCCGATGGTCCATTTGACAAACTGCAAAAAAACCGAGGTCGTGCTGTTCGGGGCCAAGCAGGAGCTGCGACGTCCCCTCTTCGCGCGGGCCGGCACGTGCATTCTTGTCTCAGCCCCCGCGGGCAGCAGCGAGGTGCGGGTGTGTCGTTTCGCCCTGGGCCAGGAAGACCAACGGAAAATCGTCTCGACGCGGCTGGAAGACGTCATTCTCGCGATGACCGATCTCGGCGCGACCTTTCCGGACGTCGCCCAGTTCCTGACGGAAGCGAATTCCCAACACAATCTGGCGGGGCGTCTCGAGATCGACGCCCTGCCGCGAGCCGGTCGATTTTACGACCGCAGCCGCCTCCCGACCGGAGACGACGCGGCGTCGCACGGCAAGAAACGCGTCGGCAGCTCGAACACCGCTCCCAATCTGTTCGCGATCGAAATCGGAAAAACGTCGAAGGACGGCGACGAGGACGGCGAGCGACCGCGCAGCTCGGAGAACGACCAGGCGGTAACCGGTCGCAGAAAATCTCGTCGCGGGACCACCGACGACGACTTTTCCTTTATCCGTGAAGACGTCAAAAGCTCCCACGACCGACGAGGGGGCCGCGACGGCGTCAGCCGACGCACAACCGTCGGGCGATTCGTCCTCCGCGGCCAAAACGTCGGACGCGAAGTCCGCGTCCCCGGACAAAACGCCCGACGGCAAGCCGGCCAACGGCAAGGCGCCGATGGCAACCAATGCCGAGCCGATCGACGAGCCGGACACTCCCAGCCCGCCGCCCAGCCGGTTCAGCTTCTGGCGATTCTTCAGTTTTGGCACGGACGGCGTGTCCGGAAACAAGGAGCCGTAAGCTGAGCGATGGTCAGTGGCTGGTGACTCGTGGCCAGCAAATCCGAACGAAAGACTACGCCCACTCGCTCCTGGCCTACATTAGGTTTACGCGCATCCGATGCTGAAGTCTCTCGAAATCTTCGGTTTCAAGAGCTTTGCGGACCGGATCCGCTTCGATTTCGCTCCGGGAATCACGGGCGTCGTCGGGCCCAACGGCAGCGGCAAGAGCAACGTCGTCGACGCGATCAATGGATCCTGGGGGACCAAAGCGCCAAGAGCCTTCGCGGCAAGGAGATGACCGACGTCATCTTCAACGGCGCCTCCAGCCGCAAGCCGAGGCGCCTTCGCCGAAGCGACGCTCACCTTCGACAACTCGTCCGGCTTCCTTCCCGTCGCGACGCGCGGAAGTTCAGATCGGCCGGCGGATTCTACCGCAGCGGCGAGGCCGAGTACCTGGTCAATCGCACGCACGGCCCGCCTCAAAGATATCCGCGACCTGTTCCTGGGAACGGGGGCCGGATCGGCGAGCTACTGCATCATCGAGCAGGGACGGGTCGAACAGATCCTGCAGGCAAACGTGTCGGCCCGGCGGCTGATCTTCGAGGAAGCGGCCGGCATCAGCCGCTTCAAGACGCGGAAGCTCGACGCCGAACGCAAGCTCGAACGCGTCGACCAGAACGTGTCGCGGCTGACCGACATCGTCGATGAGGTCGAGGCGCAGCTCAACACGATCCGCAGCCAGGCCGTGAAGGCGGCCAAGTACCGCCAGGTCTCGGAACAACTGCGCGAGCTGTGGCTGGGGCTGGCCGCCGACCAGTACCGCGAACAATCGTCGGCGCTGGCAGCGGTCGAGCGGGCCCTCGCCGAGGAGCAGGCGGCGCCTCGACGGATTCAATGTCCGGCTGGCGCGAGATCGAGACGGCGCTTGGCCGGCGTCGATGCCGGACTCTCGGAGGTCGACGACCGCCTGCGGGACGTCGAACGGCAGCGGGCCAGCCACCGCGAAGAGGCGGCCGGTCACGAGGCGACGGCCCGGCACCAGGCCGCCCGCCTCCGCGAGATGGAGGCGGATCTGGTCCGCCTGCGGCGGCAGCGGACGCTGCATCCACACGCCGCACCCGCGAGGCCGAACGCAACAGCGACCGCGGTCCTCGAACAGGCCTCGCGCCTGGAGCTCGAGCTGGCTTCGCGAAAGGAGGCCCTGACGGCTCAAGAGGGGCACTGCGACGCACTGGCGGCGGAGGTCGACGCGTGCCGGCAGGAGCTCGAAGCCCAGCGCCGGCTGCAGCTCGACAAAATCCGCGAGGTCGACCGAGGCGACGCACCGCTTGACGGTCCTCCGTTCGCAGGCCGAGCAGCACCGAGGGCGCTCGTCGGTCGATGAAGAGCGGCAAGCACTGCACTCGACCAGCATCTGCCGCGCTGCCACGAAGAATGTGCCCTCCACAGGGAACGGCTGCGGACGGCTGCCGAGCACGTCGCGCGCCTCGACGAATCGCTCAGCACGATTCAGCAGGAACGCCTCAAGATGTCGGGCGTTCACGACCAGTTCCACAAGACGCTTGGCCGAACGCCGCGAACAGCGCAGCGCCGGGCCGGGCCCGCAAGAGCGTCCTGGAGGATCTCGAAAGCCGCCAGGAGGCGCTCGGCATCGGCGTCAAGGAGATCCTGAGCCGTGCGCGAACGGCCCGCACGCCGCCTTGGGACCGCGTGCTGGGAAGCGTCACCGAGTTGCTCGAGGTCGACCTGGAACAGGCGGCGCTTGCGGAAATTGCGCTGGGACGCCGCGCTCAGGCCATCGTGATCGACGACCTCGAGCCGCTGATCGAGTATCTCAACCATGCCACGGTCCCGATTGCCGGCCGTGTCGGGTTCGTCGTCCGCCGCGGAGATCCTGCGGCGAACGAAAGCAGGAGCGAACGCCGAAGGGTCCGATCGGCCGATTTCTCGAAAGTCTCGAGCTCGATCCGACGGCGCTGCCCGACCTGAGTTCGCGCCGCGGCGTGCAGTGCCGCGCCGATTCGATGGTCCGTTCCTCCGAACAGGCCCCCGCGCTGGCCGAGCAGTTGCTGTGCGACACGTGGGTCGTCGACACGATCGAAACGGCCTTCGAGCTGGCCGCCGACGCGGGCCGCGGCTGCCGCTTCGTCACGCTGCAGGGCGAGTTGGTCGACTCCGACGGCACGTTGACGGTCGGCGCGCTGCGGGGCGAAACGACGCCCGTTTCGCAAAAGAGCGAGCTGCGGCGGTTGAAGAACGATCTGGCCCGGCTTCGACCGCCAAATTCGCGATGACGAACAGCGGCTCGAAGCGCTGCTGGCCACCCTGAGCCAGACCGACGGCGAGCTGGAAGCCGCGCAAGACTCGGCTGCAAGCAAGGCCGCCGAGCACCACGCGCAGTGCAAGGTCGACTCGGCCGACCGCCAGCGAGAATTGGAGCGGCTGGCGGCGGAGCGACAAGCCGTCGAGCGAGATTCGCAGGACCATCGCGCGCCGTCTCGCAGGAGACGCTCGCACAGCTCGAACAGGCCCAGCTCGAGTTCGCGGCGCTGGAGGGCCAGACACAATCGGCCCGAGAGCAAGTCGGCCGCCTTGGAATCGGAGCTCGCCGCGTCCGAAGAGCGCCGTGTCGCGGCCGAGCGCAGCCGGCAATGCGGAACAGCTCGAGCTGGCCAAGCAGGAGGAACGGCTGCAGTCTCTCCGCGAATCGCACGACCGGCAAACAGAGGACGAGCGGCAGTTTGCCCAGCAGGCGGAGGAGGCCGAGCGCCGGCTCCAGCAGGTCGTTGCCGATCGCCGGCGGGTCGCGCTGCACATCCTCAACACCAACGCCCGGCTGGCCGAGTCGTTGTTGGAGGCGGAAAGCGTCGCCCGGCAGGCGGGGCGGATCGGCGGGGAGAAGGAGGCGCTCTGCGACGCGGCGCGGCGAATTGCTGCGGGAAGAAGCCGCCCGTCGCGAAGAGCGCCGCCGGACGAGCGACCGCCTGCACGCCCTCGATCTCAAGCCCGCGAGCTGCGGCAGCAAATGGAATCGCTCTCGCAGCGGATCGAGGAGGAATACCAGGTCCGGCTGGCGGACGTCGTCGGCGACCGGCGCGTCGGCGTTTCAGCTCTACCTGGCGGAACTGCGGAGCACAGCCGGCGAAAATCAGAGCAGGGCGTCGCAAAATGAGCCGCGATTCGAGGACGTCCGGGACGAGTTGGAGTCGCGGGTCTCCCGTCTGCGCCGCCAGCTCAAGCTGATGGGAAGCGTGAATACCGAAAGCCTCCGCGACCTGGACGAGCTGGAACGCCGCTTCACCCATCTGAGCGAGCAATTGGCCGACCTCGTCGAGGCGAAACGGACTCTCGAGGAAATCCTGCGGCGGATCAGCGCCGAGAGCAAGCGGCTCTTCACCGAGTCGTTTCAATTGATTCGCGGTCACTTTCAGGAGCTGTTCCGCAAGTTTTTCGGCGGGGGCGAGGGGGACGTCGTGCTCGAGGACTCGCAGGACGTCCTGGAGTGCGGGATCGAGATTGTCGCGCGGCCGCCGGGCAAGGAGCTGCGCAGCATCTCGCTCTTGAGCGGGGGCGAAAAGACGCTGACGGCCATCGCGCTGTTGCTGGCGATTTTCAAGAGCCGTCCCAGCCCTTTCTGCATCCTCGACGAAGTCGACGCCGCCCTCGACGAGGCGAACGTCGAGCGGTTTGCCGCCGTGCTGCGGGAATTCAAGCAGATGACGCAGTTCATCATGATCACGCACAGCAAGCGGTCCATGGCCTCGGCCGACGTTCTGTACGGGGTCACGATGGAAGAATCCGGAGTCTCCAAGCGGCTCTCCGTCCGTTTCGAGGACGTCGACGAGAACGGCGAAATCCGCTCCGGCCGCAATGCGGCCTGAGGCGGAACATGACGAGCCGGCGGGCTTATTCCGTCGGACCGCCGGGCTAAAACCCGGCGGCTCGCGTACCAAGCATCCTTCCGCCTTCATCCTTCCTCCCCCCTCGCCGCCGCTGGTCCGCTGCGTACAATTCAGCAAGGGCCTGCCGCTCTTGCGGCGCATCGCCGGCCGGCGACAAATGCCGCGCCTCTCCAGATTCCCGCTTCCCGCCCGGACGCTTCTTCCCGGACTGTTCTCGACAGCGGGGCGGCTCCGTCGCGCGCGAAGTGTGGCGATCCAATCGAAGGGGGCGTAACGGCAGAATTCGTTGCCGAGCGGAGCGGATCGCATCGCAGGAAGCGGTCGTCGGAGACGAAAGGTTGTCTTGCATTTCGGACAACGGGCGTTTCAGGCACCGTCGTCAAAGAACCTAAAGTCCTCATGCGGAGACGGTCGAAACAATACGTCAGACGTCTGGACTTGGCCCGTCGCACGGTGGCACCGTGAGGTCGCAAGAAGCGGCCGACGAGCAAACGAAAGACGTCTCGCAAGGGGGGAAGGACATTTCGGATTTCACCTGCCGCCTGAGCCGGACGCTCGCGCGATTGGCCTCCGGTCCCACCCTCCATCGACGGCGCTGCGATTGCGCGGCGGCTGCTCGATTCCCGATTGATCGACCACGTATTGCCCCAGCCTGAAAGAGGCACGCATCGGCCCGGGTACGGCCCGAGTGCAGGACCGTGCGCGGACCGGTGCAGACCCCGACCCAAGACCGCGGTGGTTCTTGTATGTCACGGACCGAGTGGCTAGGAGAGCCGGCCATCGTGCTAGGGGTGAAGATCCCGAGGGCCCGACGAACCCTCTGATTTGGCCTAGAGAATCTGATTGGAGAGCCCGCAATGAGGACGATCTTCACTACTGGACAAGTAGCAAAGATCTGCAAAGTGGCACCCCGCACCGTGAGCAAGTGGTTTGATTCAGGCCGGCTCCGCGGCTATCGAATCCCCGGTTCGCAAGACCGACGGATCCCCCGCGAGCACCTGATCCGCTTCCTCAAAGAACACGGGATGCCGCTGGGCGAACTGGAAGACGAAGCGATGGGCAAGATCCTGCTCGTCGGCGCCGACCAGACCGTCCGCAGCAGCTTGAACGAAATGATGGGTTCGGACGACTTCAAGATCGAGTCGGCCGTGAGCGGATTCGAGGCCGGCATTCAGGCCGAGTCCCTCCATCCGGATTGCGTCGTCATCGACTTCGCAATGGGCCGCAACGAAGCCTTGATGATCGCCCAGAACCTTCGCAAGAATTCCGAGTACGCCGAGACGGTGCTCATCGGCCTGCTGAACGACGACGACAACGCCAGCGGATTCGATCGCACCCTCTTCAGCGAAACGTTCCGCAAACCGTTCGACGCGGCGTTGCTTGCCGAAAGGATTCGGACGCTGGTCGGACGGAAGAAGCAGCTCGCCTGAGAGCCGCCCTGGCCCTCGATCGAGTCTGCGAGGGGATCGGCTGCCGGGTATCCAGGACGAACCCGCAGCAGAACACCCCGACGGCCGCCCGCGCCCGCCGATTGAGCCAATCGATAACGGAAACAGCGATGCCGGCCCTCGACGCCAAGCGTCCGGGCCGGCATCGGCGTTTTCGAAGCCCGGCGATTCCCCCTCGCCGGATGACAAAGCAAGAACCTCTCCTGCCTCCTCACGGGACGCCCCACGGTGCCAGACGGGTGGCTTAGACTGTCCCGCCGCTCGCGTGGCGCCCTAAATTAAGCGAATGGAAGTTTCCCGGCCATTGACGTCCCGTTTCGGATCCTGGCCCGTCTGGGCGGCCCCCGCACTCATCGGGGCCGTGGCGTTCCTCGCCGTCGTGGCGGCAATCGATCCGGCCGGCGATTATCCGGATGCGCCGCAAGGGCCGGGCCTGACGATTGACGAATCGTTCAATGTCGAGCAAGGCGTGCGCCTGGTCGTAGGACTGCGTGAGTGGGTGCTCGGCAAAATCGCGCAGCGCGAAATCATTTCGTTTCGCGAGATCTTCGGCGACGTGAGAGATCTGCCGAAGGCCAAAATCGGTTATTACAATCCCGATCATCCGCCGCTTGGGCGATTTTGGCTCGGCCTGTGGCACCATCTGACGGCCACCCTCGCGCCGCCGTCTCAGCATCCGGCGAACCATCCGTTTGTCACGGCCTGCGCCGCGTGTCGGATCGGCGGCCGCGTTCGCATTGACTGTGTTTCTTTGCGGCTGGGCCACGGCCGAATGGTACGGCGAATGCGGCAGGAGCGGCCGCCGCGATTTCACTCATCTTGATGCCGCGCGTCTTCGGCCATGCACACCTGGCCGCGCTGGAAACGTGCATCGGGCTTGCGTACTTCGTCGCCGTCGTGGCCGTGGCGCGCTGTGGAGCGGAGAATTGCCGCCATCGTGGGGCTGGGCCGGCGCTGGCCGGCCTGGCGTTGGGAGCGGCCCTGTTGACCAAGATCCAGGGGGCGTTGATTCCGATTCCGGTCGCGATCTGGGCGCTGTGGCACTGGCGGGGCCGAGCGATTAGGCCACTGGTAATCTGGGGTGTTGTTGGCTTCTCGATCTTTTTCCTACTCTGGCCCTGGCTATGGTTCGACCCCGTTCATCGCTTCCTGGAATACTTCGGCGAACGCCCCACGCGTTCGAGCGGTCCTCTACGTCTGGTATTTCGGCCAGCGCTATGCCGACCGCGATGTCCCGTGGCACTATCCAGCCGTCCTGTTTTTCACGACGGTCCCGCTTGGACTGCAGTCGCCCTGGGTGCTATGGGACTTTTCAAGGGGCCCGACGCCGCCTTGGAAAGAGCGGCACTGGACAGTTGGTCCTGGGAGCGATGCTGTTTCCGCTGGTCCTCTTCAGCCTGCCGCACGTTGCCGTCTACGACGGCGCGCGGCTCTTTCTGGTTGTGTTTCCGTTATGGGCGATTTTCATTGGACGCGGCGGAGCGATCGCATGGGCATGGTTGTGCCGGAGGTTCCCGCCGCGCGTCGCTTGGACGGTGGCGGGATGCTTTCTGGCGGGGCAGGCCTGGGGTCTGGTGGCGGCACGTGGCCGTGCTTTTTGAGTTATTACAACATCGCCGTCGGCGGGCTTCACGGGGCCGATCGGCTCGGCATGGAACTCGATTACTGGGGCGAGGCCGTCACGCGCGATTTCCTGGAGCAGGTCGTCCAGACCGTCCCGGACGGAGCGCACATCGACGTTACGCCCGTGCTGCTTCCGCACGGTCTGCAACTCGACGAGATGCTGACCCAATCGCCCCTCCTCCGCCGACGGGGGATCGTGCTGTCGGCCTATACGGCCGACGCCCCACGCCACGCGGATTACCTGCTCCTCTTTCTGCGGATGGCCGATCTGTCGCCGTCGCTTCGAGAGATGACGGCCCGGACCGTTCCGCTGGTTGCGGTTCGGCGCAGCGGCGTGCTCCTCGCGGGACTTTATGGAAGGCGGAATGAGGAAGGCGGAAGGATGCAAAAGGATTCATCCGTCCGCCCTCATCGGTAATTCCACGTGATCTCTTATTGCGAGGCGGGCGTACGGGTTCCACCCGATTCCCGCATGGGGTTGCCCTTGCCGCTGAAGATGCCCGACGTTGTTCCACCTGATTCCTGCTGCTGCCGGACGGACCTGGCCGGGCGACGTTGCCTTGCGATCCCGACCGCAGATTCCACTTCTCGGTGATGCCCGGACGCCAAATTCGCCGGCCCGGGTCGTAGCCGATGTAGTTGAGGAAATCCTCCATCGAGACGACGCGCACGCCGTTTTCCAGGGCCTCGTTCACCATTTTCGTCTTCATTTCGGCGATTCTTTTATGGGCTTCCACCTCGTTCGGCTCGCTCTGCGAATAATCGGGGATTTTTCCGATGACGAGGAACTTCGTGGCGACGGTGATATTGCCCGCCGGCGGATGACGCACGCCCTGGTCGTCCACTTCGTCCACGATTTCGCCGTTGGACGCATTCACCAGCTCGTGCAACACGTCGCGGTCGCTGACGCCGTCGTTGTCGATGTCGATCAGCCCGACGAAGGCGAACTTCTCCTTGAGGCCGGCTCTCCAGAGGGGCGTGTAGATCGGGTCGCCGGGAACGATCGGTTCTTCGATCTTCGACCGCGTAATCCGCGCTTCGGCCTGGTGCGGACCGAGTCGCCACCGACGCGGGTCACCTCGATGGCCCCTTTGATGTCCTGCGACGCCGCGGGCCACGCCCTTGTTGACTTGCTTGTAGACGCTGAAGGTCGTCCCCTTTCGAAGTGCGTCCGCCTCGCCCCGGTTGATCCAGACGAGCTTCGTGTCCATATCGACCAATTGGATCGATCCGCTGGGAACTTCAAAGCTCGGCTTTTCGACCCGCTCTTTTTCCGCCCGGAGATCGACGTTGATCTTTTGCAGCTTGTCAGTTTGCTTCTTGCTATTCTCCTTGAATTGGGCCATCTCCTGCCCCTGCTGCTGGACAGCCGCCTGAAGCTCCTGAACCTTTTCCTGGCGATCGTCGAGTTCTTTTTCTTTTTCCTTGACTGCGTCCTCTTTGCTCGCCTGGGCCGCGTCGCGATCTTTCTCGGCGTCCTTGCGGGCCTTGTCGTGCGCAGTCGACCAGTTTTTGATATTCGGATCTGCAGCGCGACGATCCGGTCATTGAGCCGCAGCGTTTCGGCCTTCAGATCGCTGCGCTCCTGTCGAACGACGTTGAGATCCGCACCGAGCCGATGTAGCGTCGCCTCCACCGTGGGAGTTGCTGCATCGCCGGGGGCAACGTCGGCCATCAGCTTCTTGCACTGGCCGACGACCGTGTTGTCTCCCTCCGCCTGCGGCCTTCCGACCTCGGGCGTGCTGGACCACCCGAGAAGGTCTTTGAGGGTTTGCAGGTCCGCCGAGGCCACGCGCAAGTTCTGCATCGACCTTGATGCGCTCAGCTTTCGGCGGTATTGAGGGCCTCATCCGTTTCGTTGGCTCGTCGGTACTGCAGAAAGGCCACAACCAGCGCGATGATGGTCGCCATCACCGTGAACACCAATGCAATTTGAAGACCGGTCGACTTGTTGGCAGTCGCCATGGACTCTTACTCCGATGCAGAAACGATCCGTGCAAAAGAACTTGTGCAGAAAGGACGCGGCCCAGAAGGAGAGGGGATGCGGGGAGTGATTTCGTACCGGTAAACCCCTATCCTACGAGTGTACGGGGGAGAAAGGGCAAGTCAAGCTGATTCGCATGGATGATCTACTGTACATCATCGATACTTTTTCCCTGATGTTCCAGGTCTTTCATGCGATCACCGAGATGACCGGGCCCAGCGGACAGCCGACCAATGCCGTCTTCGGGTTCACTCGCGACCTGCAGCTCATCCGCACCCAAAAAAAAGCCTCGCACGTCATCTGCGCCGTCGATTCCCCCGGCCCCGGAGCGCGGAACGACACTTTTGCCGACTATAAGGCCAACCGCACCGAAATCCCCGTCGACCTGGCGCCCGCAAATCCCGGTGATCCTTCAGGTCATCGAGGGCTTACGGCACCCCGGCCATTTCGTTTCCGGCCTGGGAAGCCGACGACGTGATCGCGACGATCGTGCGGCAGGCGACCGAGCGAGGCCTCGACGTGCGGATCGTCACCAGCGACAAAGACGTCCGCCAGCTTCTGTGGCCCGCACGTCCAGATCTACAACATCCGCAAGAACACGTTCTATGACGAAAACTCGCTCGAAGCAGGAATGGGGAGTCCGGCCGGACCAGGTGGTCGATTTTCAGGCCCTCGTCGGGGACAGCATCGACAATGTGCCGGGCGTCCCTCTGGTCGGGCCGAAAAAGGCCTCCGCCCTGCTTCAACAGTTCGGAACGCTCGAACATGTGCTTGCCAACGCCGACAAGGCTCAGGGAGCCAAGCTCCGGGAGAATCTCAAAGCGTTCGCCGACCAGGCGCGGATCAGCCGCCAGCTCGTCGAGCTCAACGCGAACCTTCCGATCACCGTCGATTGGGAGGCGGCCCGCGTGAAAGAACCGCATCGTCCGCGGCTGCACGCCCTCTTCACCGAGCTTGGCTTCCGCCGCCTCGCCGATGAGATGCGAGCGCGAACACTCCTCCCCGAACGAACCGCCGGCCAGCGCGAGGACTGTCAGCCGCGAAGCCGCTCCCCGAATCAGCCGCTGATGCAGCGGAACTGGCCGTCGAAGCAGCGGAAGCGACTGCCGAACCATCGGAAGCCGGTCGAGGCCTGCCGTGTCCGTCCCGCCGTCTCCTGCCTCCGCCGGCGCCGAGCTGCCCGACGCCGCCAAGCGGCGCACCCACCAGATCGTCGACACCGAGGAGGCCTTTGAGCAGTTTTTGAATGACCTCCGGCAGCGAAAAAATTCTGCGTCGACTTGGAGACGACCAGCCTCGATGCGGTCCGGGCCGAGATCGTCGGCTGGGCCTTCAGTTGGCAGCAGGGCATGGGTTACTACCTTCCCGTCCGCGGACCCGCTCGGCCAGCGGACGCTGGACGCCGAGCGCGTTCTCGACCCGGCTCAAGCCGCTCCTGGAGAATCCGGACGCCGAAATCGTCAACCAGAACATCAAGTACGACATGCTCGTCCTCCGCAGGGTGGGCGTGGAGCTGGGCGGCCTCGGCGTCGACCCGATGGTGGGCGATTATCTGCTCGATGCCGGCGCCCGCACGCACGGCCTCGATGCGCTGGCGGAAAAGTACCTGCGGCACCCCATGATCCCCATCAGCGACGCTCATCGGCACCGGGCAGCGGCAATTGAAAATGTTCGAGGTCGATATCGCGAAAGCGGCCGAATACGCCGCGGAGGACGCGCAAGTCACCTTCGAGCTGGCCGACCTCGTCGACCGGCGTCTCAAGGCCGAAGGGCTGTGGGACCTCTATTGGAACCTCGAACGGCCTTTGATCCGCGTCCTCGCCGACATGGAGTTCGCCGGCATCCGCGTCGACGTGGACGAACTCAAACGGCAAAGCGACGAGCTGGCCCAGCGGCTCACCGGGCTCATCCGCGAGATCCACGCCGAAGCCGGCGACCGAGTTCAACATCGACTCGCCCATTCAACTTCGCCGAATCCTGTTCGACCAGCTCAAACTCCCCGTGCTGAAGCGGACCAAGACCGGCCCTAGCACCGATCAGGACGTTTTGGAGCGGCTCGCGCCCGCTGCACTCCCTGCCGGCGAAAATCATCGAGCATCGGCAGATCTCCAAGCTCAAGGGGACCTACCTCGACGCCCTGCCGACGATGGTGAACCCGGAGACGGGCCGCATTCACTGCTCGTTCAACCAGGTCGTCGCCGCGACGGGCCGGCTGAGCTCGAGCGACCCGAACCTGCAAAACATCCCCATCCGCACGCAGGAGGGCCGCCGCGTGCGGCGGGCCTTTCTTGCCTCGCCCGGCGGTTGGAAACTGCTGTGTGCCGACTACTCGCAAATTGAGCTGCGAATGCTGGCCCATTTCAGCCAGGACCCCGCCCTGATGGCCGCCTTCCGCGACGGGACCGACATTCATACGGCGGTCGCGGCCGAGATCTTCGGCGTCGACGAGTCGGCCGTCGCTTCCGATATGCGGCGCATCGCCAAGGCGGTCAATTTCGGCGTGATTTACGGCCAAAGCCCGTTCGGCCTCGCGGCCGTGCTGGGGATCCCCCAGGCCGAGGCGGCCCGCTTCATCGAGAGCTATTTTGGCCGTTACGCCGGCGTCGACCGCTACCTGACGGCAATCCTCGCCGAGTGCGCCACGACCGGCTACGCCCGCACGATTCTTGGCCGCCGCCGGCCGATCGAAGGGATTCGTGTCGATGCCATCCACGATTCGGGCCCGTTCCGCCAACGGAACCTGGCCGAACGCACGGCCATCAACTCGGTGATCCAAGGCTCGGCGGCCGACCTCATCAAGAAAGCCATGCTCAACCTCGCCGCCCGCCTCCGCCGGGAAAACTCCCCGGCCAAAATGCTTCTGCAAATCCACGACGAACTCGTCTTCGACGTGCCGGCCGAACACGTTGAGTCTCTGGCAAAAATCGTCCGCGAGGAAATGGAGCACGCGCTGGACCTCGACGTGCCCCTCGTGGTCGATCTCTCCGTCGGGGACAATTGGCTCGATTTGGAGTCGCTTTAGCCGCGATCGCTCAGGTGTCCGGAAACGTTACAAAGCGCTCGCTTTTGATCCACTTTTTTGGAGTTTTTTGGGGTTTTTTGGGGCATGAAAAAAGGGATAAAAGACCCCCCAAAAAACTGTCCAGCAGGCTCCCTGCTGGCCCGGCAGAAACGGACCGCGCCTCGGCGAACGCCATGACTCTCCACATCATGTGCGGCTCGCCGCGACCCTGTTCCATAACACGCCCAAATTGCCGGCAAATTGATCTGGAACGGATCGCGAGGCTTGGGTATAATCAACTAAATGAATGGATCTGCGACACGGCTGAACGCAAACGAGCACCCGCGAGCACCCGGAACTGGCCATAATCAACGGCGGAAGACGCCACCGCCATGCTCCGAACCCAATTGACCGGCAGCAAAGGGGACGCAACTATTTGTTGCATCATCGACCGGGTTTCAGCACCACGAAAAAGCTGCGGCCCGTTTGCTTGCCCCCCATTGTGTCGGCGGGGGGATTGGCCGAGGCTGTGGTCGCCCGGCGGAGGGCACGGCTGAGACGCGGGTGACGCGAGTTCGCATCGTGAGTATGACGCCAAGAGAACGAGAGAGAGTCTGATAATCGCTATGAACTGCCGATGAGACGCGGCTTGGCCGGCTCGTTTGGACCGAGGTCGTACCGATGCTTGACACCGCAAAGTCCCTGGCATGTGTTACGAGTGCTGGTATCGCCGTGGTGATTAGTGCGGGCGTCTATGCTGCCGGAGGAGAGACACTCATTGGCTGGTCATCTGGACAATCCTACAGAGTCGATATCACTGACCAAGACCTGCAGAAAACGCCGGCCTGAGAAGGTGAATTAAAGGGGACGGGAGTCATTTCTGTTGACGAACGGAACGGCAGGCAGAAGGGTGCTGTCATGCCAAGGCGTGCCCGGGCGGTGGTGCGGGGATTCCCGAATCCGGTGCTCAATCGAGCCAATCATCGGTCGCGGTCGTTCCAGGAGGATGCCGATTTCGCTGTGCTTGAGCCATTGCGTCGCTTGAGCCATTGCGTCACGGCACTCTCGGCACGGGAGGTGTCTATCAAGGTCGCCTCAAGTCCTTTCCGATTGCTGCGGACGACTTCTTTCCCCGCGGCCGCCTCCCTCAGAAACCGCCAGCCAATACCGCGGAGACTTGCTGGCAATGATTCCCGACCGCTTTAATTTCGACCCCTTTAATTTCGACCGTTAGTGCCATTCAGCTGCGTCCCCTTATCCGCCTCGACCCTGAACTCTTCCTTCTTTGTGTCCTTTGTGTCCTTTGTGGTTCCACTCTTCCTCGCGGGGAAAAGACAAAGAAACCACAAAGGGCACGAAGGACACAAAGGAAGAGAATTAAAGGTGAATTAAAGAAGGTGAATTAAAGGGGACGGGTGAATTAAAGCGGGTGAATTAAACGGGTGAATTAAAGGGGACGGGAGTCATGTCTGTTGACGAACGGAACGGCAGGCAGAAGGGTGCTGTCATGCCAAGGCGTGCCCGGGCGGTGGTGCGGGGATTCCCGAATCCGGTGCTCAGTCGAGCCAATGATCGGTCGCGGTCGTTCAAGGAGGATGCCGATTTCGCCCTGCTTGAGCCATTGCGTCGCTTGAGCCATTGCGTCGCGGCGCTCGCGGCACGGGAGGTATCTACCAAAGTCGCTTCAAGTCCTTTCCGATTGCTGCGGACGACTTCTTTCCCCGCGGCCGCCCCCCTCAGAAACCGCCAGCCAATACCGCGGAGACCTCCTGGCAATGATTCCCGTCCTCTTTAATTCGAGCTCCGTCCTCTTTAATTCGAGCTCTTTAATTCGACCTCAAGCTGAACTGGACCTTAAACGACTACCGAACATACCAGGAACGCACAGGTCCGACCGTCACGGGGATGACATCGCTGACATCAACCGCGAAGCGGAAGACCTTGCGCACGGTCTGCACCTGACGATCCGGGAAGAAGAAGTGCAGCTTGACGTCCCAACAGTCCGAATCGGGACGGCAGACCGGGCTGCGCTCGACCTCGATCGATTCGAGGTCCGTGTTTTCCGTGTCCCTCATCGCGGCTTCGTATACTTTCTCGATCTGGAAGGCGTTGGTCCCGGCATAATTCATTGCGCGATCCTGCGGAGTGATTCCCAGGTTTCGCAATTCATAGTAAACCCGCTCGAGGAAACTCCGCACCCCCTCGACTTTGTCGGTGTGAGCTTCGTGCTCCGCCGAGGAAGCCGATTCGGAGGGCTTCGGTCCGGCAACGGCGTCGATCAAGGCGGCCATCGTCCAGTTGTACATTCCGCGAATCTCGGGCACGATCACCGGCACGGTCTGGCCGTTCAATAACCGGACCTTTCCTGAAATGGTCCCCGGGACAGAAACCCGGTCGGCGCCTTCGGTCATTTGTTCCTTGAGAAACTGCCTCAGGCGCTCGTAGGCCGCCCCTGCGAAGGGACCCTCCGGCTTCACGGCGTAGATCGTCGTGCCGTCGAGATTCAGCGTCCAGGTGAGAGACGCGGCGTCCCAAGGGTTACTCTGGAGGAAGTTGAGCAACTGGTTGGCGTCATAGGGATTCGGCGTCACGCCCGCGGCCGGTTTTTCCATGGCCTGGATGAAAGCATCCCGGCGGGCCTCTGTCCCAAAGTCAAAACCCAACTGACCAAGGGCATAAACGAGCTGGGGCGAGGACGCCTTGCCGCCGCCACAACCACAACCACAATCCGAAGGAGCGACGCCAGCCGCGCTCTGCGCGAGATTCTGCGCGAAATTCGGCGCACTTGGCGGGCTGCCCGCTCGAACGCTGGTTGGGACCGGCTCAAAGACAGGATCCGCCGGCGGGGCGGCAGACGGGCCGGCAGACGGGCCGGCAGACGGGCCGACCTGAATCGTCGCAGGGAGTACCTGCGCAGTCCGTCAAAGAGTTTTCCTGCGTCGGAATGGCGAGGGAATCAGATTGTGGCGCAACTTGCGTCATGCTGCGTTCTCCCAAGGTGAGTTTCGAGACTGCCGCGCGAACGTCAAGGCGACCGGCCAGGAGGCGCTGACAGTCGACAACGGGATCGATCGTACATCCTACGGCACTTTGAAGCAGAGCATTGCGGACGGACGCCACCTCCGGTTTCTTTCCGCGCTTGAGCTCCAGGCTCAGCATCAAGGCGGCCAGGCCCGAGACGATGGCTGTGGCGAAGCTCGTTCCGCTGGCAGTGCTTACTCCTCCGCCTGGTTTCGCCCCCAGGATGTTTTCGCCAGGGGCCAAGAGGCCCTGGGACTGGTAGACACGTCCCCAATTGCTGAACGGCAAGGGCTCGCCTTGCGCATTCATTGCGCCCACGGCCAGGACGGACGGAAGCGCACCGGGGATATGAAGGCAATCACATCCCTGATTGCCGGCGGCGGCCACGATGAGCGCGCCATGACGGGTACAAGTCCGGACCGCGTCAGCCAGAAGAGGATGAGCGGTGCCGGACGGTGAAAACTCACCTCCGCTGACGTTGATGACATTTGCACCCGCCTGGACCGTCTGCAGAAGGGCTCGAGCCAGGTCAACCTGGGAACACGGGACAGGAGAGCCGTCGACGACGTCGGCGAAGATGGGTGCGATCAAGCCGCTACACCCAGGGGCGATCCCTATGACCGGGCCGTCGTGTCGCCCAAAAATCACGCTGGCGACATGGGTGCCGTGTTGGGCAACCGCCCCGCTTTTGGCTTTTCCCGAAGCGAGGGTCTCAATTTGTGTGAGGTTTGCGCCCGCGAGGCTAGGATGGGTCAAGTCAACGGGACCATCCAAGACCGCGATGCAGAATCTGCCGATCACCGAGCGTTTCAGCCCAAAGCTCCACGAGTCCCGAAATTGCCGCAATAGGCGTGGGTGCGGCAACCGAACCAACTCTCGCAACCGAGAACATCGACCCTCTCGCCCTGGACTCTGCTGTACGAATAGATAGATGATTGAAACTAGATGAGGCTGACCGGCCTTGTCAAGCATTTTTTGCTTCTCTCGGACCGAGACACTGTTATGGCGACGCTGCGTTATGGCGACGCTGCGTGGACTGACCGCGGATCGGCGAAGTCCCGGCGATGTCCTGATCTGCGCCGCCCCTTGTGTCGCGCCAGACCAGGGTGCAGAATGAGCTCAGCATGGGTCACTCCCACGCCGTTCATGCGGGCCTCAGTTCATGAGTCTTCCAAAAATCACGGTCTTCGTCTCGTCCCCCGGCGATGTGCAGCAGGAGCGGTTCATCGCGCAGGGGGTCTTGGAGCGGCTGGCCAAGCGGTTCGCGCGATTGGCCCAAATCGTGCCGTATCTGTGGGAGCATGAGCCGGTCAGTGCCACCCAATCCTTTCAACCCCAGCTCAAGCATCCCTCCCAAGCCGACATCGTCGTCTGCATTTTATGGTCGCGCTTGGGAACGCGCTTGCCGCCGGACGTCGCGGACGCCGGCAACAAAACGGGAACGGAATGGGAATTCGAGGAAGCGGCCGAGAGTTACAAGCAGCGCGGCGTTCCCGATCTGTTTGTCTTTCGCAAGACGGCCAAGGCCTACGCCGACCTTGACGACGACGAAGCGCTCTTGGCCCGGCGGGAACAGCGCCAGGCCTTGATGGCGTTTTGGGACAAATGGTTCCGCGGACCTGAAGGAATTTTCAAGGCCGCCTTCCAGGAATTCCAGGACGCGGGCGAGTTCGAGGACAAGCTCCAAAAGAATCCTCCAGAAGGCGATCGAGCGCAAACTCGAGTCCGTGGGTGCTCCGGCGGCCGGAATTCTGTTGCCGTCATGGACGGTCGGCTCGCCGTTTCGCGGCCTCGAGACCTTCGAGTTCGAGCACCAGCCCATTTTCTTCGGGCGGACGCGCCAGGTTGACGAAGTGTTGTCGCATTTGCGGCAGCAGGCGGAGAAGTCGTGTTGTTTCCTGTTGGTCACGGGCATGAGCGGCTGCGGCAAAAGCTCGCTGGTCCGCGCCGGCGTGCTACCGACTTTGACCGATCCCGGCGTGATCGAAGGGGTCGGCCTGTGGCGGCGGGCCGTCCTGCGCCCCAGCGACCGGAAGGGCGATCTGTTTAGCGCGTTGGCCGTCGCTCTCCTCAAGCCCGAAGCGCTGCCCGAGTTGGCCGCGGACCGCACAAGCCCGGAGAAGTTGGCGAAGCTCCTCCGCGAGACGGCGAAATCTCCCTTTGGGACCATCAAGGGAGGGCTTTCGCAGGCGGCTCGCGATGAGCAGGCGCGCACCGGGGCCAAGACGCAGCCGGAAACGCGGCTCGCCCTGGTCGTCGATCAGCTCGAAGAGCTCTTCAGTGTCGATATCGTTCCGGAGGAGCGGATTCGGTTCTTCGATACGATTTCCGCCCTTGTCCAAAACGACAAAAAAGTGTGGGTGATCGCCACGCTGCGGAGCGATTTCTACGGGCGCTGCAGCGAGATCCCCGAGTTGATGCGTCTCAAGGACGGGATTGGGCAGTATGACCTCCGTCCGCCGTCCGCCCCCGACATTGGGCAGATCATTCGTCAGCCGGCGGTGGCCGCCGGGCTGACGTTCGAGGTCGAGGCCAAGACCGATGCCCGGCTGGACGACGTGCTGCTGAAGGCGGCCGACAGCCCCGACAGCCTGCCCCTGTTGGAATTCACGCTGGATGAGCTTTACAAGCGGCGCCGGGAAGACGGCAGGCTGACGTTCGCGGCCTACCGGGAGCTGGGCGGGGTCGAGGGAGGCGCTGGCCACCCGCGCCGGCGAGGTGTTCGCGTCGCTTCCCGAGCCGGTGCAAGCCTCTTTTCCCACGGTCTTCCGCGAGCTGGTCTCCCTGGCGACGGTCGGGGAACTGGCGACGCGCAAATCGGCGTCGTTCGAGCGGCTGCGATCGACCCCCGAGAAAAGCGCGTTCGTGGACGCCTTCATCGCCGCCCGCCTCTTCACGGCCGACCGCAGCGGCGCCGACGGCCCGGCCGTCGTCCGCATCGCGCACGAGGCGCTCTTGTCGCGATGGCAGAAGCTGGCGGACTGGATCAAGGAAAATCGCGAGCTGTTGCAAATCCGCGCGCGCATCGCCGCCGCGTCGGCGACCTGGGAGGAAGAGGGTCGGACGCGAGGATTCCTGCTTGCCACCGGCGGACCACTGGAGGAGGCACGCAGACTGCGGGCCGAGAACTTTGACTTGTCCGCCGAGGAGACTGCGTTCATCGACGCGTCGGAGCAGCAAGCCCGTCGCGTCCGGCTGGCGAAGCGCACCGCGGTCGCCGCGCTGGCCGCTTTGACGATTCTTGCAATCGTCGGCGGCGGGGTTGCCGAGTATCAGCGCCGCGGGGCAGTGGCGGCGAGAAGCCGAGCCTCGGAAAAAGAAGCCGAAGCGATCGCAGCGCGTGACGACGCGAAGCGAGAGGCCACTCGCGCCAAAGCGGCCCGGGCCGATGCCGACAACAACGCCCGGCGGGCGGATCAAAATGCGGTCCGTGCCTCCGACGAGGCGCAGAAGGCACGAGCTTCGCAAGCAACCGCGGAGGCACAAAAACAGCGAGCCGACGCCAGCGCCGCGCAGGCCGAGCGTTCCGCCGAAGCGAACAAGCAGCTGGCCGACACGAACGGACGCTTGGCGGATCAGGAGAAGTCGGCCCGGCAGTCGGCGCAAAACGCCTTGCAGAAGGAGCGGTACACTTCTTACCTGCGCGCCGTTTCTCTAGCGGATCGCGAGCTGTCGGCCAGCCACGGCGACCGAGCCGAACAGCTCCTCGACGAATGCCCCGCGGACCTGCGCTCCTGGGAATGGTATTACCTGAAGCGCAAGTGCCACCTGGAAGTGCGGACCTTGCGAGGGCACACGGGGGCCGTCAACTCCGTGGCGTTCAGCCCCGACGGCAAACAACTGGCCTCCGCCGGTGCCGATCAATCCGTGCGCCTGTGGGATGTCCAGAGTGGAAAAGAAGTCGGCATCTTGCGGGGACATACCGGCGCTGTCAACTGCGTGACATTCAGCCCCGACGGCAAGCGTCTGGCCTCCGCCGGTGCCGACAAGACCGTGAAAGTCTGGGATCCCCTGGATCCTCAAAAAGAACCGCTGACCTTCCGAGGCCACACCGGCACGGTGAAGAGCTTGTCGTTCGGATTGAATGGGGACCGTCTGGCCTCGGCGGACTCTGACAACACCATCCTGATCTGGGATCTGAGCCAGCCGGCGGACCAGCAGCCTCTCACCATCCAGCCCGTGTTGGCCGATCCCGCCCAACCCCGCCGGAAGGGCAACCTGATGAGCGTGGCCTTCGACCCCAAGGCCAAGCGCCTGGCCGTAGCGATCTGGTGGAGTGGGATGGATCCCTCCGGGGCGATTACCAACTCGGCAGAGGTCCGCCTCTGGGTGGTGCCCGACGAAGGCCTCCCCTACAAGAGCCGCAGGGTCGTGAAGAGCGAGGGCATCGTCATCTGGACAATTGCCTTTCACCCGGAGGGTCGGTGGCTGGCCTGGGGAGAGCTGTCCGGAGATGTCAAACTTTGGGACACGAACACCCCGGACGTGGTGCTCATGCTCGGCAGCCACCGTTGCCCCTTGGACCAGGTCTCTTTTAGTCCAGACGGCAAGGCTCTGGCCTCCTTCGGGCTCGACGGCCTCGTGAAGGTCTGGGGGGTGAACTGGCTGGACAAGGTCCCCTGGGAAGCCTCCCCGGATCTGAACAAAATGGGAAAAATCTGGGAAAACATTCGTATTCTGCTGACGACCAGTGAGGAATTCACTGTGCGCGCACGGGGGTTCAGAGTGTTGCGTTCAGCCCCGACCGTGTGTTCCTCGCGACGGGGAGCACCGATCAGACCGTCAAGTTGTGGCATGGCACCGGCAGCGCGGAGAATACGATCCTTCCCGCCTCCAAGGCATGGATACTCAATAGTCTCGCGCTGAGCCCCGACGGTCGGCTGCTGGCCTGGGATTACCTGGACTATTCGCACGACAAGGCCTGGATTACGGTCTGGGAACTGGTAAAGAACCAGGAAGTTTACACGCTGTCCGGGCATGGTTGCGTGGCCTTCAGCGTCGATGGCAGGTATCTCGCCGGTGCCAGCGGGGATCCTTTCGCGCCGGGCGAAGCCACCGTTTGGGACGTGACGACGGGAAAACCGAGAGCCTGGAAAGGGGATGACGGCAAGGACTTCAGTGCCCTTCGGGGTGACTCCCGGGCAATCACAAGTTTGGCCTTTCGCCCGAATGGGAAACAACTGGCTGTCGGCAGCGGGGGCAATGTGACCGACAATTTGTACGGTGGTGGATCCGCCCGGAAACCCGGTGAAGTCCGGATTTGGGACCTGGAAACAGGCACGTTGGTGCGCCGGTTAACTGGCCAACAACAAGCGGTTACCGGAGTCGCCTACAGTCCCGACGGCCGGTACCTCGCCTCCGCCAGTCGGGACCAGACGGTCAAGGTTTGGAATGCCGCGACAGGTGAGGAGTTCCCCGCCTTGAAACACTCGGGCGTGTCTTGGCGTTGGCCTTCAGTCCGGATAGCCATTATCTGGCCTCGGGGGGCACGGACAAGACCATCACGCTCTGGGAAGTGGGGACCTGGAGGAACGTGCGCACCTTCCGGGGGCAAAATGCGAAAATTTGCAGCCTGGCCTTCAGCCCGGATCATCGGCGGCTGGCCTCGGGGGCGGATGACAGCGGGATGAAGGGCGAGGTGAAGATTTGGGATCTGGAAACCGGCCAGGAACTGCTTACCTTGACGGAGGACCACGGCGCGATCCTGGGTCTGGCCTTTAGCCCCGATAACAAACGCCTCTACTCGGGCAGCCGGGGCGGGGCCCTGCGCGTCTGGCCGCCGTAGCGCGGCGGACGCGCGCCAGACGGGGCCTGTAAGCCAGACGGGGCCTGCTAACCGGAGGAGGCGATTCGCTTGGTATTTTCCGCCCGAATTGCGAGACCCTCATCCCGCAGGTCGGTCGATCCCCGACCGGACGATTCGTCGCCCTAATCGCGGTTCGATTGTTTTTCGAGGAAGTCGCTGACGCCGGCCTGCATGTCAACAATGGCCTGGCGCACCGCAGGGCCGGCGGCCTTGTCGTCCACTTTTTTCAGGAGCGGCTTCACGAGCGCCTCGGGCAGGCGCGCTTCACGGGCGGAATCTTCGATCAGCTTCCGGATCGGCTGCAGGTGCTCGGCGTCGATCTCGGGGCCATAAAGCGTGGAGAGCAGGCTGGAGTAAACCGCCAGGTCGTACAGTCTGGCGCTGCCGGGACCGTACTGGCGCGTCGCGTGCTTTCGAACCGGAACCCCCACGGTCTTGATGAGGTAGCTCATCGCGACCAGGCCGTCCTTGACTTCGTCGTTCTGGCGCTCGGGCAATTCGAGCACCTCGACACCAATTTCTTTCGCCAGCCGATTGGCCTCCTTCATCAAAACCTCGACCACTTCCGGTTTCTTGCCTCCACTATTGGAGATGGCGGCGACACCCAACACCTGACCGAATCGCCACATCCGGTAGTTGCCCTTCCGCTCCTCTTTGGTCAGCCGCGGCCGCCCCTCGTCGGAGTTCGGGCTGCCGAGCTTCACCGGCGATTCGACCTCGGCTTGTTGTTCCAGGTAGCGGCCGATCGCTTGGCGGGTGGCCCTGAGTGCTTTGTCAACGTCGTCGCTGGCTTCCCTCTTGCGAATCTTCGCGACGGCATCCTTCCAAAAATCCTCCGGAATCTTGGAGCCCTGGCCGGCGCGCTCCATGAAGGTGCTGATGCTCTTCGTCTGCTGTTCTGAGCCCGGAGAATAAAGCAGCATCGCGAGATTCACCATCGTCGCCAGGTCGTAAGTGGCTTGGTATTCGTGGCCGTACTTGGTGCGAAGCTGCTCGGCGGGGCTTCCGGTGAGCAGGTACTGAACCGCAAGCGGCGCGTCCTCTTTGGGGATTCCCTTCCATTTGGGGAGATCGGCAAGAGGGACGTCGAGTGCCCTGGCCAACCCCGACGCGTCGTTGCGTAACTGCGCAAGCCGGTCCTTATCGGCGCCAAGGGCATATCCGAGAGTGTCCTGGCTCACGATGTCCGCCAGGCGCCATGTCCTCAATCGCCTGATGTTCTCCGCGTTGTCCTTTTGAGCTTCAGCGCGTTCCTGAGCCAGGAGCAGGCTTGCCAGCATGACGGCCGCGCACATTGCAGTCCATGATCGAGCTCTCATGAAAATTACGCCTGTGTGGAGGTTCAGCATCATTGGGAAATACCACCTTGCTCGCCAAGCAGACCAGTGATTTGAGGTGCGACTGCTACCGGTCGGTCCTGATTTTCGATTTGGACTTTCGATCTTGGGCGTATCGTGCGCTCACCGTTTTTCAGACAGGCGATCGAGCAGCACTTCGCCCGTTTCGGGCAGTTTCATCTCGCCCAGCCTCCGATCGACGGAGCGCCAGCAACCGTTTGTAGGGATCTGACTGAGCACCGATAGTTAGAACACAGCGGCGAGCGCCGTTCAAGCAAATTCAGCTTTTTCTTCTGCCACAATCCAACTGTTGAAAACCAACGCCTCAGTAGGAACACCGACGCATCTGAAACACTCAGGCAGGAAAGGGGGACCGTCCTCTACGCGGGCGAAAAAGCCGCCCAAGAGTAAGCAATCAGAAGATAGATAAAGACGAGCCTGGATGCCGTTGGCCGCCTTGCCGATTCTGGTGACGGTTCTGTGTTCAGGTTGGCATCGCTGGCTGTTCATGTGGTCGCTCGCCGGCAGTTCTTGGCTTGGCGACGGTTGCCATCGGACGATCCCCAGCGGTTCGACGCTCGAAGTCTTCTGATGGTGTAACCGCAATTTCGATGGCAGATTAACCGGTTCGTTGGCCTTAGCGGGGGTGCAAAAGCAGCCCAGCGATTCAGCGCTTAACGCACAAAGACCACATTCGCGCGATGTTCTTCCGGTGTGCCCGACCTTCTTCTTCGCGGTCGCCGTTTTCTTGGTTCGCGACTTCGCGGATCTCTTCTTCCCGCCTGTCGTGGCCTTCCGCGCAGGATCCGCCAAAGATGTTGTCCCAGCCGCTGGAAAACTTGACGGACGAACCCGTGTGAACCGTGTAGCCTGTCATGACGTGTTCCTCCCGATGAATTCTCTTCAGTCAACGCCGATGAGCCGGCGGATTTCGAGCCAGGTTTGAATGTACGTGGCAAAGGGGAGTCCGTCGACCGTCGGCTGGGGGCGGCGGGCGATGCCGTCGATTGCCGGGCCTTCGGCGACCATGTGTTCCAGCAGGTTTTGGTGAAACTCCGCGTCGAGCGGGGCCAGCGCATCGGTGCGGCCGGCAAGGAAGAGGGTTGCGGCGGCCAGGGCGAACGCGCCCCAGTTACTCGTGCCGGCGACGATGTTCCAATCGGTGGCGATCCGGCAGGGGATAAAGGCCGCCTCTTTCCGCGGCAAGCGCCGCACAAGGTCTTCCCACGGAACGACGCCCATGCCGATCTCGTTTCCCCCGTCGCCGATGCCGATCGTGGTCAGGCTGTTGGGCCGCTCTCGTCCCCTCTCGAACAGCCGGTGCAAGGGCGCCGTCCAATCGTCGATCGGCAAGCCTCGCGAATTGTGGCAGCGGTTGCGGTGCTCGGCGGGGACCGCCGCCAGGAATTCCGCGCGGGGCGCGGGCCTGAGCGGGGCTGGCGGGCCAGCGATTGCTCGTCATGGCTCGGCCCGACGCGCTCAATGGCGATCAAATGCGTCAACGTCCGGCCGGGACCGTCTTGAAAGAACGCATCGATCCAAGCCTCGGCCGCCGAGGCGCCGGCAACCGGCAGCCCAGTCGCGGAGGGACAGACGACAATCGAGGAGGGGTCCGAACCGGCAGCCACTACCGCGGCCCGCACGGCACCGGCGCAATTGCCATCCGTCACGAGCGTCGTCGGGATGCCGATCGACTCCAAGGCGATTGCCAGGACGACCGCACCGGGAGGTCCATCGGTCTCAGCGGCGGGGGGCTGAGCTGCCGGGACGAAAAAGCCGGTGACAATCGCCGCGTGCCGACACGAGGCGGCCAGATCGGCTGCCGCTTGCGCGAGGTGGCCGGGACAGAGCGGACCGTAGAGCGGCTCACTCGAGATCAAACCGCGGGCCGCCGGGTCTCGGCGGATGAGAGCGTCGATTCGATCGAGCGTCGAAGCAGACAATGACCACGTCCTTGGCGGTCATTGTGGGGGCAGGCATCAAGCCACGCAAGCTTCTGGAGCGAATGGAAGGCTCGTGGGGCGCGACGGCGACGGTCCAAGGCGATGAGGATAAAAGGCCGAGCGCCGATGCCCAGGCGGTCAGTTTGGCGCGTCGATCGAGCAATCCCGCTTCTCGTTCTGTTCGCGTTTGATCGCGTCATAGACTTCCTGGCGGTGGACGGTGACTTCTTTTGGCGCTTCAATGCCCAATCGCACCTTGTCACCCCGAATCTCGATCACCATCACGGTGATATTATCCCCGATGATGATCTTCTCGTCCTTTTTGCGGCTTAGTACCAACATCGTGTTCTTCCCTGCACGCTGGGACGCGTTGATGGTTTGCAACTCCCACTAAGCATAAACGATGAATTGGGGCAAATGGGGAACCCAAGGCACATTTTCGACCGGCAACACGCGATGTGGCGGAAGCTGTACCACGTCTTGCGGGAATGCGTGAGACGATGAATAGAGCGAATCTGCCATCGGGTTGCGAAAATGCAACCTCCCTTCCATCATGGATTTTGTGAAACCGAACTGTTCCCAAGTCGAATTACGGTCCACTCGCCGGCGTATTTGTAAGATTCAATTGCGTCAATGGATGCGTCTCGCGGCGGTTGCCAGCGCGTGGTTGGCCGCCGGTGCCCTGGCGGCCTCGCCGGCCCGTGGAGGAACGCTCGCGTTTTCGGTTGTTGATGGGTCAGGGGCAAGCGTCCCGTGCCTGATCTTCCTGAAAGACGGAAACCGCAAGCCGATCCGGCCCCCGGCTCTGCCGTTTTGGCGGGATCACTTCGCTTGTACCGGCCGCGTCGAGATTGCCGTTCCTGCCGGCCGCTACGCGTACGAGATCGAACGCGGTCCGGAGTTCCGCCGCCTGGCCGGCTCGGTCGAGGTGCCGGCCTCGGGTCGCGTGCCGGTGGCCGCCGTTTTGACGCGCCTTGCCGACATGCCATCGGAAGGCTGGTACGCAGGCGACTTGCACATTCACCGCCCGGTCGCCGACATGCCTCTCCTGGTCCGGGCGGAGGATCTGCACTTCGCCCCGGTGATTACCTGGTGGAACCATCGTGGCGGCTGGACAGTCGGACATTCTCTCGCCCAGACCGTTTTCCGCGTCGACAAGGACCATTTTTACGACATCCTGGCGGGCGAGGACGAACGGGAAGGGGGAGCCTTGCTTTACTTTCGGCTGAAAAGGCCGCTCCCCATCCAGAACGCGTCCCGCGAGTATCCTTCGCCGATGAAATTCGTTGAGCAGGCGCGGGCCGAGCCGAACGCCTGGATCGACGTCGAGAAACCTTTCTGGTGGGACATGCCGGTCTGGCTGGCCAGCGGCAAAGTGGATTCGATTGAGCTGGCCAACAATCACATGTGCCGCTCGCAAATGTACGAGAGCGAAGCCTGGGGCAAACCGCGCGACCGGACTCGGCTGCCGCCTCCGAAGGGGAACGGTTATTGGTCGCAGGAGATCTATTACCACATTCTCAATAGCGGGCTGAGAATTCCGCCCACGGCCGGCAGCGCGTCAGGCGTGCTGCCCAATCCGGTCGGCTACAACCGGGTTTACGCACACGTTGGCCCGGAGCTGACGCCCGACCGGTGGTGGGCGGCAGTGAAGGCGGGCCGCTCGTTCGTGACCAATGGCCCGCTGCTCCGCGTCACGGCCGACGGCCATTTGCCCGGACACGTTTTCACGGCCGGCAAAGGGGGGCGAGTGACCGTCCGGCTATCGGTCCGATTGACGTCGAACGACCCGGTGCGGGTCATCGAGATCGTCCGTAACGGCGACGTCGCGCGAGTGGTTCCCGTGACGTGGAACGCGCAGACGGGAGAAGCGGCCGTCCGCGAGCCGGGCACGCTCGCATTTGACGCGAGCGGATGGTTCCTGTTGCGAACCATCGCCGACAATCCCGCCACGTTTCGGTTTGCCTCGACGGCCCCATTTTATGTCGAGATCGGAGATTCACCGCGGCGCATCAGCCGCCAGAGCGTGACTTTCTTTCGTGACTGGATCGACGAACGGATCGCCCGCATCAAGAAAACCGTCGCCGACCGGTCGCAGCAAACGGAAATCCTCCGCTACCATGACGCCGCGCGGCAATTTTGGGACAAGCGTCTGAGCGAGGCCAACGCGCCGTGAAGCGGACCGGAAAGAGGAACCACAAAGGACACGAAGGACACAAAGGTGAAGAGATGCAAGACACACTCTTTTAATTCTTTGTGACCTTCGTGGCTCCACTTTTTTGCTTCTTCGAGGCGCGCCGACGGGAATGACGGAAATGAGCTTCGAGCTGACGGCGTTGGCCGCGTTTCTTCTCGCCTATCTCGTCGGCTCGCTGCCGTTCGGGTTGATTGTGGCCCGTCTGGTCGGCGGGCTCGATATCCGCAAGCACGGAAGCGGAAATATCGGGGCCACGAATGTCGCCCGGGTGCTCGGGGCCAAATATCGGCGCGATCGTGCTTGCGCTCGACTGCTTGAAAGGGGCGACGCCGACGGCGTTGCTGCCGCTGCTGTTGCTGGCGCCGGACGCTCCTCAACGCCTGCATCTCGAGGTATTGAGCGGCGTGGCGGCCATTCTGGGCCACATGTTTCCCTGTTGGATCGGCTTTCGAGGAGGCAAGGGAGTCGCGACCGCGCTGGGAGTCGCCGTGGTCCTCGCGCCGGCGGCGTCGGGTGTCGCGCTGGTCGTCTTTGCGGTTTGCTTTGCGGCGACGCGGATCGTGTCGCTGTCATCGATCATCGGGGCGTGCGCGTTCTGCGCCCTGGAACTTTGGCGATTGAGGCCAGCCCCGTTTGCCGAGCCGACCTGGAGCCTGGCAGCTTTCAGCACCGTGGTGCCGATCCTGATCATCGTGCGACACCGGGCCAATTTGGCACGGTTGGTGCGCGGGACGGAGCCGAGATTTAAGTTCGGGGAAAAGGCCGGGGGGACGACGAGGGAAGTAAACCGGAAGAGGGAGAGCCGCCAGGGTCGGCTCAGTAGACTCGTTCCAATCGCCCGCGCGCTGGATTTCACGGCGGCGGCGTCGACTTCATTCAACCGCGATGGCGTTGGTCAGGCTGGTGAATTGGGCGGCCAGATCGAGCGCCGCATGCGTGGCCAACTGCTTCATATAATAGGTCGTCGTCCGACCTGAGATGATCACTTCTCCGTCGATGACGTCCACGCTGAGGCCGTCGATGCGACCGCCTGTTCGCGATTGCACCAACCGCGTGATCTGGTCTCCCAGCGATTCCGCGATGCCAGACCGAATCGAAGCGACCATTCCAATTCCTCCATGAATCTGGCTCACTGTAATGGCGCCAAAGCGCCCCGTCAAACCGAAATGCGGCAATCCGGCGGTCCTGTCGCGAAAAAATCGGCGACTTCACGCTGTGAGCGTGCGGCCGTAAACCGCTTCGCAACGGCGGATCGAGTCGGCGACGGCCGCTTCCCTGGCAGCCGGGTCGAGCCTTCCCGCCTCGATCAGCATCTCGGCCAGCTCGCCGATCGTTCGCCGCGAAAGGCCCGGTTCATAGATCAGCATCAACCGCCGTTCGACGAGATCCTCGATCCGCTGCACCCATTCGTGCTCGATCACCCAGCGCAAAACAGCGCGGCAACCAACTGCCACTGACGTTCTGGCCGCGCGCGGGTCTGAGTCGCCGGCCCGCTGGGTCTCGAGGATTTCCGCAATGCAATTGCCGCAGAGCGCCCACATCGCCCGGACCTGGACGACATTCAATCCAAACTGCGAGGCCAGCTCCGCCCAGCGCTGCTCCAGGGCCGCTCGATCGGAGGGGATGCCTTTTCCCCCCGGCACAGAGCGGGCCACTGTCGTCGCCGAACGGACGATTGAGAGACGGCGCAGCACCTCATCGGCGACCAGCTCGCCGAAGGCGCGGGACGTCGTGAGCTTGCCGCCGACGAGCGTGAGGACGGGAATTCCGTGGCAGGTGCTGACCTCGAGGGAGTGATCGCGGGAAATCGATTCCTCGGAGCCGCCGTTCGCATAAGGCAGCGGCCGCACGCCGCTGTAGGTCAGCGTGACGTCGCTTCGCGAAAGGCGCACGTCGGGGAAGAGCTGATTGACGGTCGAGAGGAGATACGTCAGTTCGGCGTCGGAGGCGATGGCCCGTTCAGGAGGGTCGTCGAACCGTTCGTCCGTCGTCCCCACCAGGACCGCGTCGCCAAACGGAAGGACGAAGATCAGCCGCCCGTCCGCCGCCTCCGCGTAGACCCCCGCGCTGCCGATCGCCTCTTTGAGCGCCTTCTGATGCGTGATGAGGTGGCTCCCCTTGGTCCCGCCGAATAACCGCTGTGCCGGCACGTGGAGCCGATTCAGAGTCAGGTCTCCCCAAGCCCCCGTCGCGTTGATGACCAGAGGGCGCGGCACAGCTCAGGACTTCGCCCGCGGCGGTTGAAATCCGTAACGACCCGTCCGTGAACTCGGCTTGGGAATAAGTGAAGAGGCGAAACTCGACGTTCGTCTCGCGGGCGATCTGGCGCGCATCTTCGAGCAGGGCGACGCAGTAGCGCTCGGGAAATCGCATTTGAGCATCGCTATAGCCGCACAGCCAGCGGTACCGCGTGCGGTCGACACGCGGTACGCCCGCTTCGGTCGGACTGTGCACGCTGTGCCGCGGCGTCTCGGGGCTGGAGGCGAATCGGTCGTACAACCACAGGCCGATCTCGACGGTCCACAGACCGCGTTCCGAGGGGCCCATGAAGGGGCGCGTCAGACCAGGTCAACGCCTTCGACCGGGCCAGGCCCAGGAACCGGCCGGCGGATTGCAGCAGGCCCCCGCTGCGCCGGGCGACCGGAATATACAGCCTCAGCGGCTCGACGAGATTGCGGCGCCAACTTGCGGAGCGTGGCGCGCTCGGCGAGCGATTCCCGAACGAGACGCAAATCGCCGTATTCGAGGTAACGCAATCCCCCGTGAATGAGCCGCGACGAGCGCGACGTGGCGCCGCAGGCCACGTCGTGAACATCGACGATCCACGCGCCGACCCCGTTGAGCACGAGCTCGCGCGCGACCGAGCAGCCATTGATCCCCGCGCCCAGAATCAGAACGGTTGGTCGTCCGCCGGCTTTCATGGCCGGTTATTGTTGACGACGCGGGGCAAGGTGGGAAGGGTGGCGAGCGGCGAGCGGCCCATCACTGGCCACTCAATTGAGGCACTCGCCATCGAGCCGACTCGTGTCGACAGCGCCTCCCGGGCCATTTACCATGAAAAAGGGGTCGGGTAACATCTCGCCTTCCGAGGCGAATTGCAATGGACGATCCGACATGCTGTTGACGCGACGTTCCGCCGGCTGGGCGTATCTGATTGCCGCTCCTGGGGATCGGGTTGGTGATGGCGACCCGCGCTTCGTCTCCACGGCGTCGTGGGAACGCTGATCGCCACCTTTGTGTTTTTGCTGGCTGTCCTGGCCGCCGGGGTGGCTCGGGGGCTGGAAGCCCGGCTCTCCTGACGACCGGCCTGTCCATTATCGGCGTGCTCTTCTTTTTGACCCCGCCTTATTACACCGTTACGCATCGCCAAACGGACGGACGTGATCCGGCTCCTGCGCCTATGCGGCCGCCGGCATCGCGATCAGCCTGCTTTGCGAGGGCCTGAGACGGGCCTGGGCGCGGGTCGAGGAGCGTCAGCGGCAACTCGAGCAGGAAATCGGCGAACGCACTCGGGCGGAGGAGCAGCTCCGCGAAGCCAATCGCCGCAAGGACGAATTCCTGGCCACGCTGGCGCACGAGCTGCGAAACCCGCTGGCCCCGTTGAGCAACGCGTTGCAGCTCTGGTCGTACGCCGAAGCAGAACGACGTCGAAATGGAAAACCTGCGGGTGCTGATGAAACGGCAGGTCGACCAGATGACGCCGCTTGCATCGACGATCTGCTCGATGTCGCCCGCATCAGCCGCGGGAAATTCCAACTGCGGACTCGCGCGCGTCGACCTGGCCACCGTCCTCTCCGAATCGATCGATTCGCATCAATCCCTGGCCGAGTTGGGGGGTCACCGGCTGACGCTGAGCGTTCCGCCAGAACCGCTGTCGACCGAGGGGGACGCGACTGCGGCTGTTGCAAATCTTCGGCAACGTGCTGCACAACGCGATCAAATTCACCCCGGAGGGCGGCCTGATCGCCGTCAGCGTCGAGCGCGCCGGGCCGAACGCCGTCATCCGCATCCGCGATACCGGCTGCGGCATCCCCCGGCGATGCTCTCGCGAATCTTCGAGATGTTCCAGCAAGTGGACCAGTCGCTGGGCCGCGCCCACGGCGGACTGGGGATTGGCCTGACCCTGGTGAAACGGCTGGTCGAACTCCACGGAGGGACGATCGTCGCCAACAGCGACGGCTCGGGGAAAGGGAGCGAGTTCGTCATCACGCTGCCGGCCGTCTCGACGCGCGAAGCGCGGTGCGACGCTTCGGTCGGATCGAGCCGGCACTCCGCTGACCAAGGACGTCGTGCACCGCCGCATCCTCGTCGTCGACGACGCCCGCGCATCGGCCGAGACGCTGGCCCTGTTGCTGCGTGCCATCGGCCACGACGTGTCCACGGCGCATGACGGCCGTTCGGCGGTTGATTGGACGCTGAAGAACAAGCCCGAAATCGTCTTTCTCGACATTGCCATGCCGGGAATGGACGGCTACGAAGTGGCCCGGCGCATCCGCGAAACGGTCGGGCTGGAAGAAATCGTCCTGGTGGCGCTCACCGGCTACGGCCAGGAAGACGATCGCCGACGGGCCAGCGAAGCCGGCTTTAACCACCACCTGACCAAGCCCACCTCGCTGGCGGCGCTACGACATGCTCGCTGCGCGATCCTCACTGGCGACTGCACTGGACGACCGGCAAGCGGCGTTCAAGCTCTAGCAAATGGTCTCGATGAGCCGGCAGGTCCATTCCGCCGGACCGCGGGTAGCGGGTCGCACTTCCGTGCGTGAAAGCTCTTCGACGATTTCCGCCGCCCGCTCCGGCAAGCCCAACTCGGCAGCTCGTGGAACTCACTTGCCGCCCGCTTTTCTTCTCGATCTTCGCCCACGTGTCGCGGAGCGAGACCGTGCGGTTGAAGACGAGGACGCCCGGGCGGCGAATCCTTCGAGTCGGCGCAGAAATAGCCCAGCCGCTCGAACTGGTAGCGGTTGCCGGGCTGCCGCTGTCGCCAGGCTCGGCTCGAGCTTGCACGATTCAACCGACGTCAGCGAGTTCGGGTTGAGGTTCACCTTGTAATCGGTCCCTTCGGGCACGTCTTCGGGAGCTTCCTTGCGTGAAGAGGTGCTCGTAGAGCCGCACCTCGGCGTCGACGGCGTGCTTGGCCGAGACCCAGTGGATGGTCGATTTGATCTTGCGGCCGTCGGGCGTGTTGCCGCCGCGCGTCGCCGGATCGTACGTGCAGCGCAGCTCGGTGATCTCGCCGGTCTGCGGGTCCTTGACGGCCGAGACGCACTTGAATGACGTAGCCGTACCGCAGCCGCACTTCGCGCCCGGGTGCCAGGCGGAAGAATTCCTTCGGCGGATCCTCGCGGAAGTCGTCCTGCTCGATGTAGAGGACTCGCGAGAAGGGAACTTTGCGCGTGCCCATCGCGGGGTCTTCGGGATTGTTGACCGCGTCCATCTCCTCCACGTGATCGTCCGGATAGTTCTCGAGGACCACGCGGAGCGGATTGAGCACGGCCATCGCCCGCGGCGCGCGGCGATTCAAGTCCTCGCGGATGCAGTTCTCGAGGACGTTGATTTCCGTGAGGCTGTTGTACTTCGTCACGCCGATCCGCTCGCAGAACGTGCGGATCGCCTCCGGCGTGTAGCCGCGGCGGCGCAGGCCGCAGATCGTCGGCATCCGCGGATCGTCCCAGCCGCTGACGTATTTCTCCTCGACGAGCTGCAGCAGCTTCCGCTTGCTCATCAGCATATAGGTCAGGTTCAAGCGGGCGAACTCGATCTGCTGCGGGTGATAGATTCGCAGCGCCTCGAGGCACCAGTCGTAGAGCGGCCGGTGGTTCTCGAACTCGAGCGTGCAGATCGAGTGCGTGACCCCTTCGATCGAATCGGACTGCCCGTGGGCGAAGTCGTACATCGGGTAGATGCACCACTTCTTCCCCGTGCGATGGTGCTCGGCGTGCAGGATGCGGTACAGCACCGGGTCGCGCATGTTGACGTTGGGCGACGCCATGTCGATCTTCGCCCGCAGCGTGTATTTGCCCGTCGGGAAACTCGCCGGCCCGCATGCGGCGGAAGAGGTCGAGGCTCTCCTCGACCGGCCGATCGCGGTCGGGGCTGGGCTTGCCCGGCTCGGTGAGCGTGCCGCGGTATTCGCGGATCTGGTCGCCGTTCAAGCTGCAGACGTAGGCCAGCCCGTCGTGGATGAGCTGCTCGGCCCACTGGTAGAGCTGCTCGAAATAGTCGGAGGCGTAGAACTCGCGGTCCTCCCAACTGAAGCCGAGCCAGCGGATGTCCTCTTTGATCGACTCGACGTACTCGACGTCTTCCTTGGTCGGGTTCGTGTCGTCGAAGCGGAGGTTGCACTTGCCGCCGAACTCGCTGGCGATGCCGAAGTTCAGGCAGATCGACTTGGCGTGGCCGATGTGCAGATAGCCGTTGGGCTCCGGCGGAAACCGCGTCATCACTTTGCCGCCGTATTTGCCGGTCTTGCAATCCTCCGCGACGATCGCGCGGACGAAGTCGAGCTGGGGAGGGAGGCGATCGGATTCGTGTCATTGTTCGGCCCAGATCGGTCGATGCGTCGTGGAACAGGTCCTGTCGATTCGATTGCGCTCACGCGGCTGAGCCAGCCCGATCGATGCGGGCGAGGCATCGCTGGCGGCCCAACAGGCCCAGGCATTCAAACAGCCCGGGGCCGGTCGACTTGCCGGTGACGGCCACGCGCGATCGCGTGGATCACGTCGGCCGGCTTGATTCCTCTCGCATCTCGACGAATGTGCTGCAACGCCTCTTCGAGCACGGCCGGCTCGAATGGCTCGGCCTCCGCCAGCCGCTGCGCGAAACCGCTTGAGCCGCTCGGCCGCCCCTTCGACGCAGCAGCCGCTTCTTGAACGCCGCCTCATCATATTCGAGCTGGTCGTCGGCGACGAAGAAATCGCGGGCGTCGAGGATGTCGCTATAGACCTTGAGCCGCTCGCCCAGGGCACGGACCACGCGGCGGACATAGTCGCGTGTGGCGTCGTCCGGCGGATCGGTCACCAGGCCGGCTTTCGACGAGGTAGGGCAGGCACGCCGTCGACTTTGTTCTCCAGCGGAACCTGGCTCATCCAGTGCGTTTGAAAGCTGTAGAGCTTGTCGGGATCGAGGCCGGCCGGGTTCTTGACGATCCGATCGAGCGTGAAATTCTCGACGATCGTCGGCAGCGACATGAATTCCGTCCGATCATCGAGCGACCAGCCCAGCCGGGCCAGCGCGTTGAGCACGGCCTCCGGCAGAAAGCCGATCTTCTCGTAGTATTCGACCATCACCGGGTTGAGCGTTTCGGACGATCCCAGGCCGATCTGCGGAAAGACCTGGTCGGCCGCGTCGAACATCTTTCGGAACTTGGGGTTCTCGCGGTATTTTTTGAGGTCGCGCTTGCTCAGTTTCTTCGTCGTGCCGGGGGCCGTCACGAACGGGATGTGGGCGAAGATCGGCAACGTGTTGCCGAGCGCCTGGTGCAACAGGATCTGCATCGGCGTATTGGAGAGGTGTTCCTCGGCCCGAATGACGTGCGAAATCGCCATCCCCGCGTCGTCGATGACCGTCGCGAAGTTATAGAGCGGCGTCCCATCGGGCCGCATGATAACCGGATCGGCAATCAGCGACGTGTCCCATTCGACGTGGCCGCGCACGACGTCGTCGAGCGGCAGCGTCTGTCCCCGCGGCACGAGAAACCGGACGACGTGCGGCCGCCCCTCGGCGACGAGTTGCCGCACCTCGGCATCGCTCAGTTCGAGCGATCGCCGGCTGCTGATGAACGGCCGTTTCTCGCGCTCGGCCGCCTCGCGCTGCCGCTGTACTTCCTCGGTCGTCTCGAAGTCGCGGTACGCTTTTTTTTCGTCGAGCAGGCGCTGGGCGGCCGCTTTGTAAATCTCAGTCGCGCTGCGACTGAAAATAGGGCGCATACGGCCCGCCGATTTCCGGTCCCTCGTCCCAGTCGAGGCCGAGCCAGCGGAAGGCGGCCAGGATCGGCCGCAGGGCTTCGTCGATGATTGCGTTGCCGGTCGGTGTCGTCGATCCGCAGGATGAACTTGCCCCGCGTGTGCCGGGCCCACAACCAATTGAAGAGGGCCGTGCGCATCCCGCCGATATGCATGTATCCGGTGGGACTGGGAGCGAAGCGCGTACGGACATCGGACATGATTCAGCCTGCGTGGGGCGAGCTGGCTTGGGCGAGCTCGACTCGACTGAGCTCGTCGAAGTCAGTCGAGTCGCCAGCTTGCCCAGTCGTTGCTCGGCGCGATTCGTCGGTCGGCGGTGCGCGCCGATGATAGGGGAGCGTTGTTTGAACGGTCAAGACCCGTCAAATCGACCGTAAAGCGAGGCGGAACGTCCAGTTCGCGACGCTGCGCCGGCCGTTCCAGCGACGCTTCGCCGCTCAGGTGTTCCCCGGCCAGTCGCACGACGAGCCGCTCCGGAGTCGATTCGATGGTCTCGTACTCTCCCCGATCCCAGCGCGCGCACTTCACCGCGGCCGCCGCTGACCGGCCCTTCGTAGTCGAGATAGGCGACCCGGTGATCGGCAAGCGGTTCGGCGTCGATCGGTCCAGCGGCGTCGGGGGGGGTTGCCAGTGCGCAGGCTGCGCAATTTCTCCCCTTGCTCGAGCATGAAATCCCAATGGAGCGTGGGATGGTCGTGCGTCAGGACGACAAAACGAGGCATTTGGACCCGTCAACAAACAGAGACACTCTCAAGCCCACGGAAAGCCTTCCGTGGGCGTACCGTGGGCGTACCTGGAACACAGTTTGCACGCCGCTTATGATGAACAAACAGACATTTCGTAAAAACCCGCCGCTCTACCGTTTCACAAGTCGAGAATTGATGACCCCAAAAGAGGTTTTGGCCCTGTGCCGGGAACGCGAAGTCCGGGCCGTCGATCTGCGATTCATGGACTTCCCCGGAACGCCGAAGCACTTCACCATCCCCGTCCAAACCCTGACCGAGCGGAGTTTTGAAGAGGGCTTCAGCTTTGACGGGTCGTCGATGCGGGGTTGGCAGGCGATCAACGAGAGCGACATGCTCGTCGTTCCCCAGCCGGAAACGGCGATCGTCGACCCCTTCATGATGAAGACGCTGGCGATGACCTGCAACATCCAGGATCCGATCACGCGCGAAGATTATGCCAAGGATCCGCGCAATGTTGCCCGCAAAGCGGAAGCCTACATGAAATCGACGGGCATCGCCGACGTCGCTCATTTCGGACCGGAGGCGGAATTTTTCGTCTTCGATGGCGTCCGCTTCGACCAGAACGAGCACGAATCGTATTACCACATCGACAGCAACGAAGGGCAGTGGACCCGCGGCGCCCAGACCAACGGGACGAACTCCGGCTACAAGATCCGCTACAAGGAGGGCTACTTCCCCACGCCGCCGGCCGACACGCTGCAGGATATCCGCACCGAGATGATGCTCGCTTTGCAGGAGTGCGGCGTCGAGGTCGAGGCCCAGCACCACGAAGTGGCGACCGCCGGGCAGTGCGAAATCGACATGAAGTATGCCCCCCTGCTCCGCACGGCCGACAACCTGCATCCGCTACAAATACGTCGTGAAGAACGTGGCCATCCGCCACGGCAAGACGGTCACGTTCATGCCCAAGCCGGTTTGGAACGACAACGGATCGGGCCTGCACCTGCACTTCTCGCTGTGGAGGAAGGGGGAGCCGCTGTTTGCCGGCTCGGGTTACGGGGGCTTGAGCCAGATGGCGCTGTACGCCATCGGCGGCATCTTGAAGCACTCGGCCGCCCTGTTCGCCTTCTGCTGTCCGACGACCAACAGTTACAAGCGGCTCGTTCCCGGCTTCGAGGCGCCGATCAACCTGACGTACAGCTATCGCAATCGCTCGGCAGCCATCCGCATTCCCGTTCACGCGCCGAGCGGAGCCAACAAGCGGATCGAGTATCGCTGTCCCGATTCGTCGTCCAATCCCTACCTGGCGATGGCGGCCGTCTTGATGGCGGCCGTCGACGGCATCCAAAACAAGGTCTCTCCCGGTCCTCCGCTCGACAAGGACATCTACGACCTGGCACCCGAAGATCTGGCGGGCGTCCCCCGCACGCCCCTCTCGCTGGAAGAGGCCCTCAGCGGCCTGCGGACCGACCACGACTTCCTGTTGCGGGGCGACGTCTTCACCGAAGACGTGATCGACACGTGGATTTGGTACAAGACGGTCCACGAAGTCGAAGCCCTCCGCCAGCGACCCCACCCGTGGGAGTTCGCGATGTATTTCGACATTTGAGACGCGGATTTTGGGCTGGCTTTAATCATTCCCCCGGTTTTTACGGCAAAGTCCGTGCGGCCGGAGCGACGATCTTTAGAAGGGCCGCATCGCGCGCCTGACGACGGAAATCCCGCAAGCAGCGGTGCGCGGCAGTCGGCGATTGCTTTCTGCTGGCGTTGCTCCATCCGATCCAGACCCGACATGGCCCAACTTACATCCGAACAGGTAGAGCGCACGATCGAGGCGTGCCGCGCGCGTCTGGCCGAGATGGGCGAGACGTTTCGCGCGAATCTCGACTGCGATCTTCGTTTGAGCGCGGGCGAGCCGCGTCCCTACGCCGCCGACGTCGTCTCCCCATTTGACGGGCCCGGGCTGGCCGTTTCGCTCGTTTTGGGCGAACAGGGACTCCTCCTGCTGATTCCCGAGCCGATCCCCTTGCCGGCCTGGTATCGCCAGGCTGGGATTTCCGAGAACAACCGGCTGCAAACCTTCGCGCACGAACTGTCGCTGCAACTACTGCCGGCCGACTTGCAGGCCGACCGCTATTCCGCCACGGCCGCTGCCAGCTTGAAGGAGTTTGCCGAGCGGCGCAGATCAATCCGATGGCCACGGCGCTCGATCTGCCCGTTTTCTACCCCGACGCCGCCGATTCGGACCCGCCGATTGCAACCATCCTGGTGATTGTTCCCGTCGATGTCAGCGCCGCCGCTTCGCAAGACGAAATGCCGGCCTCCGCAGAAGCTCTCGCCGCGGAAGGAATGCCAGGCGAGGCCAAGACAGCCGAAACGGAGTCGAGCGAGCCTTCCGCTCTTTCGGCGGAATCGAGTTCGGACGCATCCGTTTGGGAAAACGCAGTTGACGCGGGCTCCCCGCAAGCCTCCGAAGAGGTGCCGCCTGCAACGGGACTCTCTCTCGAACAAGCGCTTCGCGCGCTGCGAATTCTCAACGTGCCGGTCACCGTCAGCGTGCGGCTGGCGGAGCGCAAGATGTCGCTGGGCCAAATCGTGGCGCTCGTTCCCGGCGCGCTCGTCCCCTTCAACAAGTCGTGCGAAGACTTGCTCGATCTCTTCGTCAACAACTATCGCTATTGCCAGGGTGAGGCGATCAAGATCGGCGAAAACTTCGGCCTGAAGATCGCCAAAGTCGGCGTGACGGAAGAGCGGAAAGAACACGTGTTGTAAGTGAAGACGACGGCACGCGAAGCGTGGCTTATTCTTTCCTCGCCACTCGCCACTCGCCACTCGCCACTCGCCACTCGCCACTCGCCACTCGCCACTCGCCACTCGCCACTCGCCACTCGCCACTCGCCACTCGCCACTCGCCTGTCAGTACCCGACCGCGGCTCCATCCTTGCGGGGCTCGGTGCCGCCCTGGATCGTGCCGTGTTCCTGGTCGATCCAGATCCCCTGATAGCCGCCGAAGCCGTCGCCGAAGCCGTGGACGATGTGGTGCCCTCGGCGCGTCGAGCTCGTCGATCGTCGCCTGCGGAATGCTCGATTCGACGTCGACGGTTCCCCCATCCGGAGCCATCGGCCGGCCGGTCGGCGTCTGCGAGCCGTCGTGGCGGACGCGCCCCTCGTCGCCGGCCGCTTGCACGTCCAGGCCGAAGTCGATCATGTTGACGAGCACTTGCACGTGCCCTTGCGGCTGCATGTCGCCTCCCATCACGCCGAAGCACAACCACGGCTTGCCCTCCTTCGTGACCATCGCCGGGATGATCGTGTGGAAGGGCCGCTTGTGCGGCTCCAGCGTGTTGAGATGCTTGGGGTCGAGCGAGAACTGCGAGCCGCGGTTCTGCATCACGAAGCCCACCTTGCCCGGCACGACGCCGCGAGCCGAAGCCGGCAAAATTGCTCTGGATGAACGAGCAGCAATTGCGGTCCTTGTCGACGACGCACAAGTAAATCGTGTCGCCCCCCTTGGCCAACAGCGGATCGCCGGGATCGACCGAGGTCGCCGCATGGTGCAGGTCGATCCGCTTGCGCTGGCGGGCGGCGTACTCCTTCGAGATCAGCTGGGCCACGGGAAGCTTGTGAAAGGCCGGGTCGGCGATAGAACTTGGCCCGGTCGGCGTAGGCGAGTTTCTTGGCCTCGATGAACAGGTGCAGATAGTCGGGACTGTGCCGTCCCATCGAACGCAGATCGTACCCTTCGAGAATGTTGAGGATCTCGAGGGCGGCGATCCCCTGTCCGTTGGGGGGAAGCTCCCACACGTCGTAGCCGCGGTAATTGGTCGAGACCGGCTCGACCCACGTTCGACGTGTGGTCCTCGAAGTCCTTCAGGCTGAAATAGCCGCCGTGCGACTGGCTGAAGGCGACGATCTGCCGGGCGATCGGCCCGCGATAATACGCGTCGCGGCCCCCCTCGGCGACGGTCCGCAGGCTTGTGGCGAGGTTCGGGTTGTGGAACAACTCGCCCATCCGCGGCGCCCGGCCGTTGGGATAATACGTGGCGGCCGCCTCGGGATAACGGGCCGCGATCCGTTCGCCCGACTTCCAAAAGCCGGCGATGATCTCGCTGACCGGAAAGCCCTCTTCGGCATATTGAATCGCGGGAGCCAAGAGCTGCGAGAGCTTCATGCGTCCCGAACCGCGACCGCAGCTGGTCCCAACCGTCGACGCAGCCGGGAACCGACCACGACAAGACTCCCTCGCCGGGAATGAACTTCAGTCCCTTTTTTCGAGAGCACGTCGCGATTGAAGGCGTAGGGACTGCGGCCGCTGGCGTTGAGCCCGTAGAGCTTCTGCGTCTTGTTGTCCCAATAGATGCAGAACAGATCGCCGCCGATGCCGCAGCTCATCGGCTCGACGAGGCCCAGCATGGCGTCGGTGGCGATGGCCGCATCGGCCGCGGTTCCGCCCGCCTTGAGGATCGTCGAGCCCGACCTGCGCCGCCAGCGGCACGCTGGCCGCGACGATGCCATGGCTGGCCGTCGTGGCCGAGCGGCTCTGATGCCGCATCTTCGCCGGCCGATCGTACTCGCTCACCTGCTTCAACTTGCCCCGCGCCGGCTCCTGCCCTCGTGATGGCTCGTGCTGCATCAGCATGCCCCCGAAAACAATCGCCGCAACAAGAACGTGTCGACTGTGCAAAGCCGAAGACTGCATGACTGCTCCCCTCCGGCCGTCGCGAGCGGCCTTCACGCTCATCGAGCGGCATTACTGAATGACCCGGTTCGTACCAGCGTACCCATCGGAGCGTTCTTGCGAAATAGAGGGGCACGCACGACCGGTTCATGCGAAACGCGGTCGCTGTTTACAGCACATCGCGGCCCCGAGATAATGGCTAATTGGAGCGGCGATACCGGCCGCTCGTCCTGCCCGACCCTCTTGCTGCCGGCCTGCCTGTGAACTCGCCCGCCTGCCACGATTGCCGTTCGCTCGGCCGCCAAACTGCGCCGCGACGTGCTGCGCGCGGGCGCGTTGAGCTTGTTCGGCCTCTCGATGCCGGGGCTGTTGCACGGGCGCGATCAGGCCGTAGCGCGAGCTTTGCCGCGTGCGCGGCGCGTTCGGGCAGTCCAGATCGTGCATTCTGCTCTTCATGTGGGGCGGGCCGGCCCATCAGGACACGTGGGACTTGAAGCCCGAAGCCCCGGCCGAAATCCGCGGCGAATTCCGGCCCATCTCGACGGTCGTCCCCGGCATCGACATCGGCGAACACTTTCCGCTCTTGGCGCGGCGGACCGACAAGCTGGCGATCATCCGCTCGATGACGCACGGCGACGTCAATCACACGACGGCGACTCATTACCTGCTCACCGGCCAGCCGTCGCCTCCGCTGGGCGGCCGACCTGCGACACGACTGGCCGTCGCTGGGATCCGTGCTGGCCAAGCTCGGCCGCGGTCGCGGGCCGCTGCCGCCGTACGTCACGATGCGCGCCCAAGCTCCAAAACGACGTGCCGCGGTTCGTCGAAGAGAGCCACGGCCAGACGGCCGGCTGGCTCGGGCAGAACTTCGATCCGCTGATCATCGACGCCGATCCGAACCGCGGCGATTATCGCGTCGGCGATTTCTCGCTGCCGGCGGAGATCTCGGCCCGCCGGCTCGACGATCGCAAAAGCCTGTTGGCCCACATCGACAATCAGCGACGGGCGATGGAGCAGGCCGCGTCCGTCGGCGCGCTCGACGCCTACTACAGCCGCGCGTTTGAGCTGTTGCACTCGGCCTCCGGACAGCGGTGCGTTCGACTTGTCGCAGGAGCCGGACTCGCTCCGCGATCGGTACGGACGCAACCCGCACGGCCAATCGGTGCTGCAGGCCCGCCGGCTGGTCGAGCGCGGCGTGCCGCTCGTGACCGTCTTTTGGCCCAGCGACGGCATCAAGAACGTGAGTGTCTATTGGGACACGCACAGCCGCAATTTCCGCGATCTCAAGACGCGCCTGATGCCGGCCGCCGACCAGGCATTTTCGGCCCTCTTGGATGACCTCGCGGACCGACGCCTGCTCGACGAAACGCTCGTGGTCTGGACGGGCGAGTTCGGCCGCACGCCGCGGGTCGGCCAGCGCAACAGCGACGCGGGCGCCGGCCGCGACGGCCGCGATCATTGGCCCAACTGCTTCACATCGGTCCTGGCCGGTGGCGGAGTTCGCGGCGGACAAGTCTACGGTTCCTCCGACCGCAATGCGGCCTATCCCGCTTCCAACGCGGTCCACCCCGTCGACCTCGTGGCGACGGTGAGCCATTGCCTGGGCATCTCGTCCCAGCTTACGCTCTCCGATCCGCAGGGTCGGCCGGTCGTCTATTGTCCCGGAATGCCGGTGTACGACCTGCTGGGTTGAAGAGGGGCCGGGTCAGAGATCGGCCGCGCCGCTCGCCGTTCGCGAGGGCCGGCTGGCCGTCGAAAGTGAATCCACTTCTCACCTCGACCCTGAAATCTTCCTTCTTTGTGTCCATTGTGTCCTTTGTGGTTCCTCTCTTCCTCGCGGTCAAAAGACAAAGAAACCACAAAGGGCACAAAGGACACAAAGATTAAAGCCGCCTGGACGTTTCAAACCCGAACGTCGGTCATGCCGGTGTACGACCTGCTGGGTTGAAGAGGGGCCGGGTCAGAAATCGGCCGCGCCGCTCGCCGTTCGCGGGGGGCCGGCTGGCCGTCGAAAGTGAATCCACTTCTCACCTCGACCCTGAAATCGTCCTTCTTTGTGTTCATTGTGTCCTTTGTGGTTCCTCTCTTCCTCGCGGTCAAAAGACAAAGAATCCACAAAGGGCACGAAGGACACAAAGATTAAAGCCGCCTGGACGTGACCCAGATCACGGCTGAAGGCGACGGGCCCTTTGACAAAAAAAGCCCGCTGGAGGGCTCCAGCGGGCTTCGAGGGTGAGAGCGACAGGTGTATTTGCCGCCCGAGTCTTATAGCGCGTCACCGCGAAACGGATTGCCCGAACACGGATATGCGCCGTCATTTGGGCATCGATGTGATACCGATGCCGCGAGGGAAACGGAACCAAACAGGGAAGGGACTTTGGGTCGGAACATCATTCGGTCTTCACTTGGCCGGCGAACGTGGGTCCGATCGCACGGCCGGACGGTCCCGCTTAACCTCGCACCGGAACGCTAAACGCGGCGCCCCGGCCCAATCGACTACTTCTGGGCATCGGCCACGGAGACGCTCGACGAGGCTTGCGGTGCCTCGGGAGTCGTCGCGCGGTGCCGAGCCATCCATCCATTCACCAACACGGCGGACGGAACCCGCTGAGAGACTTGCTGCGGGCCGGCCGCATCGCCAGTCTTCCTTTGTGGAATCACCAATTCGGAACGCTTGCCTTCGATGCCTTCGGGAGCCGCTTCATTGAGCAGGTCGCCTTCTCGGCGATCGATCTTGTTGCGCTCATAGGCCTCTCCTTTGTGGAATCCTTTTTCCTTGCCGATCTTCTCGCCGATTCGTTCGGCCGCTCGTTCCTCTTGGCGGCGCAGCCCCATTCGGTCAGGCGTCAGACCGGGAAGGGCGGCCGTGGCCGTCATCGAACCGTACGGCACCCAAGCCACGCTCGTTCCGATCGGGATCGTCCGATAGACGGTCACGGGGCGCTGGATGGTGATTTCTTCCGGCACCATGACGACGCGGCTCATGGGAACTCGGTGGGTCGTCTGAATCGTTTCCATGCGGGTGACGTTGTAGGTCACCGCGCGGACGGAATGCTGTGCGACCTGCCGCGTCACGGGGACCCTCGTGGTGATGTAGTTGGGGACCCACTGTTGGCGAGTGGTAACCGGCGGCGTGAAGGCCATTCGCATCTCGTAACCGGTCCGGTTCATCCAGCCCAATAGCCCCGGATTCGAATCGTACTGGCAGGGCGACATGCGGGGCGTGCATTGGCAAAAGGTCCGATAGCAGCCCGCATCGCGCGGTCTGCTGCACGAACTCGGTCACCGGTTGATAGGTGCAGGTTGGAATCTGGGCCGTCCGGGTTTCACAGACGGGCCGGCATTCCGTCACCGGCTCCTCGATCATTTCCGTGTGGACGACCGGCTTCATCACGGTTCGCCGCTCGGGCTCATAGGTCGTGATCGGCACGGTTTGATAGCAGGGGACGCTGACCGGCTGCATGCAGGTGACGGGGGCGGCACGCAGCAACTGGTCGGCGCAACTGGGGCAGCAGCCGTTTCCAGCCGGAGACCACCCCTGGGCGTTGGCGGCAACTGCCTGGGCGAGCAGCAGACACACAGCGCCCAACGAAGGGACGACGCGAGACATGCTTTTAGACATGTGCACCTTCCTACCAGAGAGTCGAGTTGGGAGAGGCAGACGTGAGAGTGACGGGACACTCACAGCGGGGGCTTGCAGTAGAGGCCCGCGAACCCCGCCGCGTGAGGCGGATGTGTATCGGAATCGGATTTTTTGGTCAAGTCCGCACCGGCGGAATGCCGATACAGGGGGCCGGCCCGCAGGAAAAGCCTGCGCGGCGGACATAAGTGCTAATGTGGTTGGCGTTTGCGTGATTCTGGGTCCTCAATGCCCGCAGAACCCAATTTGGCGCCCACCGAGCCGGCGGGTTTATCCCGCCGCACCGCGGCTCGACTGAGCTCGCCGAAGTCCCGGATAAACCCGGCGGCTCGCGCGAATGCGATCAGCGTCCGCAGCTCGTGGACAGCTCAACTCTCCAGGCGGGGCTGGCGAAGCTGATCGACGGCCACCGCGGTCACGATGACGATGCCCAACACGACGTCTTGAACGGGGTTACTGAGCCCCAGCAGGGTGCATCCGTCGTCAATCACTCCCATCACGGCAGCGCCCGCCAGCGTTCCCAAAATCGAGCCGCGTCCTCCGTTCAGGCTGGCGCCGCCAATCACAACAGCGGCGATCACTTTAAGCTCCATTCCCAGCCCTGATACCGGACTTCCCACCGTCAGCCGCGAGAACTGATACACGCCGGCGATACCGAAAAAGAGTCCGCCCAGCGTGTAGACGGCGATCTTCATTCCGCGCACGTTGATGCCGCACAGCCGTGCCGCCATTTCGTTCGAGCCCATCGCGAAGACATGGCGGCCGAAGACCGTGTAATGCAAGAGCGCGGCCGTCGCGACCGCCAGTGCGAGGGCCACCCAGACCCCCCAGGGAAATCCGCACTTCAAGGCGTCTCCGCGAATGCTCAACAGCCGCTCGAGCCATCCCGGGACCTGCGTGGCCCGGTCGGGCCGGACGGTCGTCTCCTTGGCGAGCATATTTGCCACGCCCAGATAGAGCCTCATCGTGCCGAGGGTGACGATAAACGGAACGACGCGCAGCGAGCTGATCACCAGTCCATTGACGAGCCCGCACAACGCTCCCGCCGCCAGGGCCAGCACGACGGCCGCCCAAGGATTCCACGGCCGCAGCGCGTCGCTCATCAATGACGATGCCAGCACGGTCGGCACACAGCGCCAGTGCGGTCCCTGCCGAAAGATCGATTCCGCCAGCGATGATGATCAGCGTCATCCCCAGGGCGGCCACCACGATGGTTGCCGTCGGTGCAGCGATCGTCCGGGCATTCTGCGCGGTGAAGAACTGGGCCCGCCCCCCGTTTTTCAGCCGGTCCGCGACGCCGAAGCAACCGATCACGATCGCGAGCGCCAAAAGCGGTCCCAGGATGCGGCCCACGGATTTGAGACGGCGAAACCGCGGCACGCCCGCGCGACGTTCGTTTCCCTGCGGCGGCGGTTGGGGCGACGGCAGTTGCGGGCGATGGCGGCTCGGACATCGGTCGGGCCATCAATCCTGGAACTGCTGCGGCTTCAGAAGCCGCTGCATGCGGGGTTCGATTGAAGTTCTCGGGCGTGGCGACGGTCTCTCCCGTGTCGATCCGCTTGGGCACCTTCTCGCCCTTGAGATACTTGTGCAGAGTCATCACGGCCTTGTAGCCCATCTTGACGGGATCCTGCAGAACGATCCCCTGCACTTTTTTGGAAGCCAGTCCGCGAATGAGATCGGCATTCGGATCGAAGGCGATGAACGCCACTTTTCCATCGAGCTCCGTCTGCTCGAGCGCGCCCATCGTCCCGGTGGCATTCGGCTCGCAGACGGAGAAGATGCCGTTGACCTCGCCCTTGAACTTATTGAGGACTTGCGTGGCCTTGCCGAGGGAATCCTCGGGCGTCGTTCCGGAATACTGGTCGGACGAGATGACTTTGATCTTGGGGAACTCCTTCTTCAGCGTGTCGAGAAACCCCGCTTCGCGGCGTTCGGTGCTCTCGCTTCCCTGGTAGTACCGCAACAGGATGACGTTCCCGTCGCCATGCAGCACGTCGGCCATCCGCCGGGCGGCCAGCGCCCCCCCTTGGTAATTGTCTGTCGCCACGTAGCTGACGATCTTCGACTGGTCATCGATCCCGCTGTCGAAGATCACGACCGGGATCTTCTCCTGGACGGCCTGGTTGACGTATTCGACCAGCGCCTGCGAGTCGTTGGGTGCCAGGCAGATTCCGTCGACCCGCGAGGTGATGAAACCCTGCATGACGGCGATCTGCGTCTCCCGGTCGCTTTCCAGGAGCGAGCCCTTCCAAAGAATCTCGACGTCGCCCAGCTCCTTGGCGGCATTGGCCGCGCCGGCATGGACCGACTTCCAGAACTCGTGGGTCGTCCCCTTCGGAATCACCGCGATTCGCAGTTTTCCAGCACCGCCAGCACCGCTTCCGGAACCATTCCCCGCATTGGCCGCACCGGACTGCGATGCGCTCCCCGGCGAGTTTGTCCCTTCCTGGCAGCCAGACGCCAGCAGAAGAAGGAGACTGAATCCCAGCAATCGAAACGGCATTTTGTACCCCTGGAATTGACCGAGGGACCGCGTGTCTGGTTGGTCCCTGCGGCAAAAAGTCATCGTAGCACGCGCCTCCTCAGGGTCCAAGTGGCTGATCGGCTCTCGGCCGTCGCGTGATAGGGGAGCCGCAATTACGCCCCCTTTTAGAATACGATACGATGCCGGCCATCCTCTTTAACGCATTTGCCGGAAAGCCGCCGAATGGTCCAGACCGCAGTCGAAGCCCCCCGCACTGACCCGCGTCCCACTCTGTGGCGCGACCCCACGTACCACGGGATGAACTTCACGCAGTTTTTCGGTGCGTTCAACGACAACCTCTTCAAACAATTGGTGCTGTTGATTTGCGTGAATTACGCGGGCAAGGGGGGCGACTACCAGCAGTATGCGCAAGCCCTCTTTGCGCTGCCGTTCGTTCTTTTCTCCGGGTTCGCCGGGTTCCTGGCCGACCGCATCAGCAAGCAGCGGATCGTCGTGGCGATGAAGCTGGCGGAGATCGCCGTCATGATCGCCGGCTTTTTCGCATTCCACTCGACGTTTGGCCGCCTGGCGTGGCTTTTGTGCGTGGTCTTCCTCATGGGAACGCACAGCGCGTTTTTCGGACCTCCCAAGTACGGAATTCTCCCCGAGTTGTTCCGCGAGACCGACCTGCCGCGGGTCAACGGCATGATTCAAATGACGACTTTTCTGGCCATCATCTGCGGCGCCGCCCTGGCCGGCTTCATCAAGGAATGGTTTGCAGGCCGACTGTGGCTCGGCAGCGCGATGTGCATCGGAATTGCGGTCGTCGGCACGCTGACGTCGTTATTGATCCGCCGGACGCCCATCGCCCGTCCCGGGCTTCCGTTCACGCCCGGGTCCTTATTCATCAGCGCCGAGACCTGGCGGATGTTCCGTTTGGACCGGCCGCTGTTTCACGTGCTGTTGGTCTCTTCGTTGTTCTGGTTCCTGGGCGGGGTGATTCAGCCGACGGTGAACGCCTTCGGAATCCTGCAGATCCATTATGGCGATGCGCGCACGAGTGCTCTGGTCGTTTGCATGGCGATCGGAATCATGTTCGGCTGCCTGTGGGCCGGACGCGCATCGAAGGGACGAATCCGCTTCGGATTCGTCACGCTCGGCGCCTGGGGCATCGTCGGCTGCCTGTCTGCTCTGGCCTTGCTCGGCGCCCGCGAGGGATCGGCCGTCTCAATGGAGCACTCCGGTGTGGCCGCCGACGCGAGCGCGGCTCCCTTGGCGCAAAGTTCGGCGGCCGGCTCATCGGCCAGCGAGAGTGTGAAGGCCTCCCCGTCCGAATCGTTCGTCGCCGTGCTTGTGCCCAGTAGCCGTTTCGAATGGGCTCTGCGAGGATTGCTGATCGGCGTGGGACTTTTCGCCGGTTTCTTCTATGTGCCGCTTGCCGTTTTCATGCAGGCGCGTCCGCCGGCGGCGCTGAAGGGACGGATGATCGGGGCAATGAACCTGGTGAATTGGATCGGCATCATGCTGTCGGCCGTCTTCTACGGAGCGGCGAAATACCTCTGCGACTCTGTCTTGCAAGTTCGACTATGTTGGATTTTCGCGATGTGCGCGTTGGTGATGCTGCCCATCGCACTCTTTTACCGTCCGAATATCCAAGCAGCCGACCACCCCGCGTGACGGGCCGGAACTCGGCAGGGTACAACGGACCATCGATGAAAACTTTCCACGCGGCGACCAGCATGCTTCTCTCGCTGGCCGCTTCCGTCGTCCTGCAGCCGGCGCATGCGTCGAATGCCGGCCCGTTGGACGTCTCGCGCGTCCTGGAGCCGGGCAAAAATCTCGATGACCCGCGGCTCGGCCGCCAGCGGACGGCGACCGACAAATACCATCCCTGGACCCCCGCGGCGACCAAGGCCGAGTGGGAAAAACAGTCGCAAGCGATCCGCGAGCGCGTGCTCGTCGCGGCCGGGCTTTGGCCCATGCCGCCCAAGGAGCCGCTCAAGCCCGTGATCCACGGCCGGATCGACCGGGGCGATTACACGGTCGAAAAAGTCTTCTTCGCCAGCCTTCCCGGACACTACGTTTCCGGCAATCTCTATCGGCCGACCAAGATCAAAGGCAAGGTCCCCGGCGCGGACGGGATCCCGGCGGATGAGCGGCCGCCTCTTTCGGTCGTCTACAAGGCGGCGGGACCTTGTTTGACGCTGGAATCGCAGCCGTTGACCCCGGAGCTGGTCGCCGGACGCCTGTCAAAACATTAGACGACCCGACGAAGAAGCAGTCCGGCTAGGAGGCCAAGCCGTCCAGGACCATATCCACGACCTGGACCGCCACGTCGCGTGACAAATTGGCCCCTTCCTTGACGGTCGCCATGACCCACAAATTGATCATGCCGTTCAGCGCGGTTACGAGAGCCTCTAGCCGCTCCGGCTTCACAAGACCGCTCGCAACCGCCTTGTGACACGCCTCGATCAAGAGGTCTTGCACTTGCCGAGTGGCGTTCATCAAGGAGCCGCCCAAGGCGCTTTCCTCCGGCCCGAAGAAGACGGCATAGAAGAATTTCGCAAAGTCGCGGTGCTCGCGGCAGTAGTCCAGGTGAGCCCACACGACCTCGACAAGGTAATCGCGCGGTTCGCGGGGCTCGTCGACGACCGCCCGCAGGCGGGTGGAGAACTGCGAAAGAAACCGAGTCAGGACCGCTTCGTAAAGCCCCTCCTTGTTCTTGAAGTAGTAATAGATCATGGGCTTCGTGACGCCCGCGGCCTCAACGATCTCGCGCGTCGAAGTCGCTTCGTACCCTTTCCGCGCGAACAAACGAACGGCGGCCTGTAGGATCCCCTCGGCGATGGTGGAAGAGATTTCCGCCGACATCGAAACATCCTGGCAGTGGCGGTAGCAGACCGACCGCGAGCGGACAAGTGCCGCCGGCCGCAATTTCTGTGCAGTCCTATTTTTAGGTTGGCATTTTGAAAATCGGAAGGCCGGCTTACACATGACAAACAGGTTCCCGTGGAATAGTTACTACCTACCGGTAGGTAAGCCCGAGGTCCGGGAACGGGAAACGAGCGCGCCAACGATGAACAAACGTCGTCACCGGGTCAGCACGCCGGCGTTGCTAGTCGGAATCGCCGTTGTCGGAGTCACCTGGACGCTGACCTATGGCGGTTTTTTTTGGCGCCCCCTCGAATCGCTTCCCGCGGAAAGCGGCAACTCTCCCCAGGCTCCCGGCGCGATTGCCGTGACGGTCGCCCCGCTGCGTCTGCGACCCATTCAGCGGACGGTGGTCTCGATGGGAACGCTGCATGCGTTCGAGCAAGTCACCGTCAGCGCAAAAGTGGAAGGCCGCGTCCGCAAGATCCTGCATGACGTGGGCGACCGCGTCAAACCGCTTGCACGAGCCGCCGCGTTTATCGCGGACTTCGGCGCGCTCCCTTCGGTTCTGACTTTGGCGAGCTCCCTTCGGGTCTGAGCCTCAGGGTCGAAGACAGTTGACCCGAGCCTCAGGGTCGAAGACAGCCGAGCCGCGGTCCGGCGGCCGGGTCAATTGCCCGGCCCCAATGGCCGGAACCCGCCGGCTCGTTGCATGAGGTCTGTCGCACAAGCGCGGCACGGTCATTCTGACCGCGCGGCGTTCGCGCCGTCGTTCAGCAGCCGCGCGAGCTGCGGCATGAGCCGCTCAAAGGCGCGGCCCCGATGGCCCAGGTGCCGCTTCACGCAGGGACTCAATTCGCCGAAAGTGCGGTGGTATTCGGGAATGAGAAAATAAGGATCGTAGCCGAACCCGTTCGTTCCGCGGGGCACGGTGGTGATCCGGCCGCGGCAGGCGGCCTCGAGCTGCAACCGGATGATCCCCTGGGGGTCGGCAACCGCCACGTTGCAGATGTAGCGTGCCGTGCGCCGCTCGTCGGGCACGTCCGCCAGCTCGCCCAGGAGTTTCGCGTTGTTCGACTCGTCGGTCGCTCCGGGTCCGCTGAAGCGGGCCGAATAGATGCCGGGAGCGCCCGCGATCGCGTCGACCTCAAGCCCGCTGTCTTCGCCCAGCACCCATTCCGACAGTTGGCGCGCCGTCTCCGTCGCTTTTTTTGCCGCGTTCTGAGCGAACGAAGCGCCGTCTTCAACAACCTCCGGCACGCCGGGAAAGGTGTCGATGCCGACGGCGGCGATGCCCTGCGCGGCGAGCAATTCGCCGATCTCGCGGAGTTTGCCCCGATTCCGGCTGGCGACGACGAGGCGCAACGGATCAGGTTGACTCATGAACCTGAGTCTTCCGCTGCGTCGGCGTTTTGTCAACAAACGCGGCGTGACGGATCCGAGCCGCCATGAGGCCGCATTCCCTCCGGGTGTCGCGGTCCCGTGGCGGAGAGCATCGGTAAATACGAGACTTTCATCGCGTCACGGAAGTGCGCGCAGCACTCGTGCTTTGTCAACTTCAGGAATTCGGGTTGGGTGCCATGCCCACGGCTTTGCGCCTCTGTGTTACCCGCATTTTTACAGAATGCTTTGCGCGGCGGGGGATCGTAAGAGCATTGAGACGAATCAACTTCGGGAATTCGCGTCTTGCGGAATGAGGAGTGCTCCCTGAGCGGCGGCTCCCAGGAGATGTCGGGGGTCATGGTTCGATGCGGTCGGAGGGCCGTCTCTGGAGTGTTCAAGCAGGAAACGGATCCCCGATGGAGAGCGTCACGTTGGATGTGGAGCAATGGTCTCGAGAGCAGTTTAGTTCGTGTGAGTTGGGCGATCGGCGGCGCAACGAACGGTTGGTGAAGTTCGCCAGGCAGGTTGCGGCCAGTCCTTCGGCGAGCACCCCCGATCAGACGCGTCAGTGGGCTGACTGCAAAGCGGCCTATCGACTCATGGACTGCGATGACATCCAATTTGGGGCGATTCTCGCACCGCATTGCCAGCGGACGCGGTCTCATTCGTCGAAGTCGGGTCTCGCTCCGCTGATCCATGACAAAACTGAGATCTCTTTCTCGACGCAGCGTGGGCCCATCGAAGGGCTCGGTCTGACGGGCAACAACAAGCGGCAGGGGTTTCACCTTCATACCGCGCTGAAAATCGCCCAGGACGGTGAAGAGATTTTCGGCCTTGCCGGACAGTTGCTCTTCTACCGGCAAGCGGCGCCGAAACGCCGTGATGGCAAGCGCGAGACGGTCTTGCAGGCGAAGCGGCGGCCGCGCGAATCCGAGGTGTGGCGCCGATTGATCGAACAAGTGGGACCCGCCCCCGCCGGCCAGACCTTCGTGCACGTCTGCGATCGGGAAGCCGATAACTACGAAGTCTATGGCGCAAGGGCTGGCGTGTGGTACGAGCTGGATCATCCGCGCGGCTCAGCTGCATCGCAAGGTCCGCCCCGTGGGGCAGGCAGAACCGGGCCAGCCACGATCCGAAGCGATGACGACGATCGAAGACCTCCTGGCAGAGAAGTGTTTTGGGGAAGGCTACGAGGTGGAGGTTCCCGCGACGAAGAAAAAGCCTGCTCGCCGGGCCCACGTCCAGCTTCGCTGGACCTCGCTCTGGATGCCGCGTCCCAATCCCTGCAGCGTTTGGGCCAAGACAAACGCCCCGGCCTTCATCCGCATGACGGCCGTGGAAGTCCACGAGGTCAAACCACCCCGCGGAGCGAAGCCGCTGAGGTGGGTGCTCTACACACGCGATGCCATCTCGGACGCCCAGGCGGCGCGTCAGGTCGCCCAAGATTACTCGCGACGCCCAGTGATCGAAGACTATCACAAGGGCCTGAAGACGGGCTGTCGCCTGCAAGATGCGCCAATACGGCACGGCGGCTCGATTGGAACGCGTGGCCGCCGTGCTGTCGCTCGTGGCAGTCCGTCTGATACAAATCCGAGCCATCGCCCGCGTCGAGCCGGAGCGACCGGCGTACGAAGTGGCTCCGCAAGAATGGGTCAAGACGCTCTATCAATACACAGTCTCCCAATCTCCGAAATACCCACAGTGCTGGACGGAAGCCAATTGGACCGTCTGGGAGTTCATGCGACGCCTGGCGGGCCTGGGCGGATTCCTGGGCCGTAAAGGCGACGGCCTTCCCGGTTGGATCACCCTCTGGCGGCGGCGTGTCCAAGCTCCTCCTTCTCATCGAAGGCCGACAACTTGGACACAAAAAATGTGGGTAACACAAAGCGGCTTTGCGTGGGCATGCCTCGGCACGCCAATTGGATTCGCATGCCCACGCAAAGCCGTCGGCATGGCACCCGAAAAGTAAGGTGTGACGGACCACTAGCGGGGAACGTCGATCACCTGGGAAAGGGATCGAAGATCCACGTTTTGACGAGTTCGCTGCCGACGGCCTTTTTCGGAATCGCGAAGACCTCGGCGCCGAGGGCGGGCGAACCGTCCGACTTGAGGCGCCGTTACCTTCGCGCCGAACATATTTTGGATTCCGGTGATCCGCGGATCGTCTTTCGAATGGAACGAGCCGACCGTCACGATCGAGGAATAGCGATCATGAAAGACCCACGATTTCGAACTCGCGGTCGTAGCCGTAGGATTTCGCGTGCCGCAATGCGGTGCACAGCTCCCAGGCCCGTTCCGCCGCGTCGCTGAGGGCCGAGCTGACCGGCTGCATTTTCTTCTCGGTCACGTCGTTGGCGATCTCGGCCTTTCCCTGAAACGTGGCGACGACGACGCGTGTATTTCCCCTTGTTCTGCAGCAGCGAGTACTCGCATCCTGTGTTGAGCCGCAGGATAAACGGGTCGCGCTTGCGAACGGCCAGATCTTCATCGGACAAGAGGGGGTTCGTCGTCATGAAGGCGCCGCTGAGCGGTCCGGGCCGGGCCCGCGTGACGCGCGGTAAACGCCGCCGCTTTCGGACCGCTTGATCATCTCGCCCGGTCCGGCTGTCCCCTCCGCGGCGACTTCGCGCAGGAACTGAGGCTGAAACTTTTTGATGTATTTCAACGTCTTTTGCGCGGTCGGATCGGTGCTGGAGGGGTAATTACCCGCCAGGACGCAGATGCCGCCTGCCCAATTGCGGATCTTTCCGGGTCGCTCTTCCTGGGTGCGGCGGTCGACGGTCGTAATCGTCGCGTCGATCTCCTCCTGCTCGAACGTATAGGCCGGTATGGCGTGGCGGCGGAGCTCGTAGACGAGCTCGTCGGCGGCCTGTTTCGGCGTCATGCCTTCGGTTCGCTGATCGTCCGGCGGCTTATTGAAACTCGCCACCATGATCATCCACGGGCCGTGCCGCTTCGTCAGGCGATAGGGCTTCCCCCGCACCGCTTCGATGGAACCGGCACTCGACGAGGAACAGAAAGCAAGGGTCGCGATCAACGCCAGCACGAACAGGGGACGGACTGTGGTTCGCACGGCAGACTCCGTTCTGATCTGAATGCGGAACACGTCCCGACGGCCAGGACGAATGGAAAGGCTTCCGACGATGTTGAAATTGAGGGCAAGACAGGGGCGGGGATGCTAGCAAGTCGTGCGAAACGAGTCCAGAGGCCATTTTTCGGCGAGCGCGTCGCGTTGCACGGCCGTCAGCCGCGCAATCGCGCGCCGGGCCGCTTGCAACTGCCGTTCGAGGAGGGCCGGCCCGAACGTGCGGCCTTCGGCTGTCCCCTGAACTTCAATGAATTCGTCGTCTCCGGTCATCACGACGTTGAAGTCGACGTCGGCCCGGACGTCCTCCGCGTAATCGAGATCGACCAGCACCGAACCATCGATAATTCCGACACTTATAGCGGCCACGCTCTTGATGATGACGGGCCGGTCGGCAGGAAGTCTTTCGCGGATCGAATCGACCGCATCGACGAGGGCGAGATACCCACCGGTGACGCTGGCGGTGCGAGTTCCGCCGTCGGCTTCCAAGCACGTCGCAATCGACCGTGATGGTGCGCGGTCCCAGGGCCCCCAGGTCGACGGCGGCCCGCAGGCTTCGGCCGACGAGCCGTTGGATCTCCTGGCTTCGTCCGTCGATCTGGCCCCGTTCACGCTTTTTCCGCGGCGACGTGCTGCCGGGCAGCATACTGTATTCGGCCGTAACCCAGCCGGTCGGGTTCTCCTGCCCCGCCTTCCAGGGTGGGACCCCTTCGTCGATGCTCGCGGTGCACAAGACGGTCGTGCGACCGGCTTGAAAAAGCACGCTTCCGGGCGCACGCCCGTAAAGCGGCGGCGGACAATGACCGGACGCAAGTCCTCGGCCGAACGGCCGTCAGCCCGCATGATCGACTCCCAGCAGCCAGACCAAAAGTCCCTTGGCCAGGTGCATCCGGTTCTCCGCTTGCTGGAAGACGATGCTCTGCGGACCATCCATGACGTCGTCGGTGACCTCCAAGCCACGTTTGGCGGGCAGATCGTGCATGAACCGCACCGACTTCGGCGACTTGGCCATCAGCTTCGCATTGACTTGGTAGGGCGTAAAGATCTTCCGGCGTTCTTCCGCCTGCCCTTCCTGGCCCATGCTCGCCCACACGTCGGTATAGACGATGTCCGCGTTTTTGACGGCCGCGGCCGGGTCGGCGGTCAACGTGACGTCGGCCTCCGGGAACGCGTCTCCGCAGATTCGCCAAAAGAGTCTCCGAGAGCTGATATCCGGCCGGCGAACAAAACGTGACGGGCATTTGGGCATAGGCGGCCGCCATCGCCAGCGAGGTGGCCACGTTGTTGCCGTCGCCGATGTAAACGAGCCGCAGGCCGGCCAGCCGTCCGAACGTCTCGCGGATCGTGAATAGATCGGTCAGCGCCTGGCAAGGATGCAGCTCATCCGACAGTCCGTTGACGACGGGGCACTGCGAGAGGCGGGCGAACTCCTCGATCAACGTCTGCGAAAACGTGCGCATCACCAGAACGTCGGAATACGAGCTCAACACGCGGGCGATGTCCGGCAGCGACTCGCGGCCGTTCAGGCCGGCGTCCTGCGTCGTGAGGAACACGCTGCCGCCGCCAAGCTGGATCGCGGCCGCCTCGAAACTGTTTCGCGTGCGCAGCGAGGGCTTCTCGAATATCAGCGTCAGAACGCGTCCCTGCAACAAAGGCGGCCGATCACCGCGTTTCATCCGCTCCTTGAGGTCCGCGGAAATCGACAGGATTTGCTCCGTGTCCGCGGGCGTGATGTCGAAGAGCGTGGTCAACTGCCGCCGCGGGCGTCCGGGTTCTTTCGCGGCCCCCCGCAGAACCGTCGCGCGACCGACGCCGTGGCCGCGGATCGCGGCTGTCCGTCCGGCTGGAATCGTGCGGCACGCGACGGCCGATCAGTTCTCATCGGCCATCTCCCGCAAGGCTTCGGCCAGAACGTCGCAGCCCGCGTCAACCTGTTCCTCCGTGACGTTGAGCGGAGGCAACAGCCGCACCACCGTGTCGTGCGTCGCATTGAGCAACACGCCCCGGCGCATGCATTTCTCCACGGCCGGCGCGGCCGGAATCGTCAGTTCGATGCCCACCATCAGGCCCTGAATCCGCAGTGCGCCGATGATCGGCAGCTCGGTCTTCAGGGACTCGAGACGGTCACGGAACCGATCGGACATCCGCCGACAGTTCTCCAGCAGGCTTTCCTCCTCGATCATGCGGACGGCCGCGCAACCGGCCGCCATCGCCAATGGGTTTCCGCCGAACGTGCTGGCGTGGGTCCCCGGCCGGAGGCTCTTGGCGACTTCCTCGCGCGCGATCATCGCGCCGCAGGCGACGCCCCCCGCCAACCCCTTGGCCAGCGTCATCACGTCGGGCTGAACGGGAGTCTGCTGATAGGCGAACCAGCTCCCCGTGCGCCCCATGCCCGTCTGAACCTCGTCGAAGATCAGCAGGCAGTGGTGCTCGTCGGCAAGCCGCCGCAGGCCGCCGAGAAATTCATTGTCGGCGACGTTGATTCCCCCTTCGCCCTGGACAGGCTCGATGAGGATCGCACAGGTCTCGTCGTCGATGAGCAAGCGCACGGCCTCCAGGTCATTCAGCGGCGCATAGCGGAAACCGGCGACCAGCGGGCCGAGCCCTTCGTGGTATTTTGGTTGGGCGGTTGCGGTGAGCGCTCCCAGCGTTCGGCCGTGAAAGCTGTTCTCGAACGTAATGATTTTGTATCGGGTGCCCCCCCCATGAAGCCGGGCGAGCTTGATGGCCGCTTCGACCGCCTCCGATCCGCTGTTGCAGAAGAAAGCCTGACCGAAGCCCCGCGTACATAAAAGCTCCGCGAATTCCCCTTGGGCTTCGGTGTACCAGGTGTTGGGCACGTGGATCAGTTCGGCCGCCTGCGCCTGGATCGCCCGAACCACCGCTGGCGGCGAATACCCCAGGATGTTGCAGCCCCACCCCGGAAACAGGTCGAGATAACGGTTCCCTTCCGCGTCCCAAACATAGGACCCTTCACCGCGCACCAGGCAGACGGGGTACCGCTTGTAATTGGGAATCACAAACCGGTCAAAACACTCAATCACCTGGGCGCTCGTGGCGGCTTCAATACGGTTCACGCGTTTTTCCTCTGCCATAGGGAGATCGAACAAAAAAGAGAGGTCACGGAACGATTTCCGTTCCGACCCCCTTGTCCGAATAGAACTCCAGCAAGACGGCATGCGGCATGGCGGCGTCGACGATGTGGACTTTTCGCACGCCGGCCCGCAAGGCGTCGAGCGCCGCCTCGACCTTGGGAACCATTCCCGCGTCAATGACTCCTTCGACAATCAAACTACGGCAAAGGCTCGCGGGAAGATGCGAAATCAGCGTCGAGGGGTCCTTCCGATCGCGAAAAATCCCGGGAACGTCGCTCAAAAAGACGAGCTTCTCGGCGCCGAGAAACCGTGCCACCGCCGCCGCGGCCGTGTCGGCGTTGACGTTCAATTTGCCCCCGTGGGCGTCCAACGCGATCGAGGGAATCACCGGGACCGCGCCGCCGCGCACGGCCTCTTCGATGGAAACACGGTCCACGTCGACCACTTCCCCCACCCGCCCGAGATCGACCGTTTCACCGTGGGGGCCCTCGAGCGACAGCTTGCGGCCAATGAGGCAGTTTCGGCCCAGATAGCTCAGTCCCACCGCCTCGGCCCCTTGTCTGCGGAGTTCGGTCAGAAGCGATCCGCAGATCTCCGCCAGGACGTTCGCCACAATTTCGAGCGTCCGCTCATCAGTATACCGCCGACCCTGCACGAATCGGGGCTCGATGCCTGCGGCCGTCATTGCCTGCGAGATCGATTTGCCCCCTCCGTGCACCAAGATTGGCTTCATGCCGACCGAGGCCAGGAAGATGACGTCGGTGAGAAAACTGCGGACCGCGTCCGTCTCATCAAGGACGCTTCCACCCAGCTTGATGACGACATACGCGCCTCGAAACTGGCGAATCCAGCTCAGGGCCTCCACCAAAACTTCGGCTTTTCGAACGGCCTCGTCCAACCCGGCTCTCCGCGTCACAGCAGAGCGAAACTCCTGATTGTAAAGGGACTTGCGGAACTGTCAATCAGCTCCGCCGACCACCGCCAGCCCGATCGGGACATTCGTGCGCAAGGACCGCTTCGACCCTTCAGCGGCCGGCCGCTTGGCGATGTCGGCTGTCGAGTTGTACGGGGGAGGGGAAATCTTGATCCAGGTCTTCGGGACGGATGCGGCGGATTTTGCCGGCCTCCAACAGCAAAACGACGTCCGCGAGCCGAATCGCCTCACTTCGGTTGTGCGTGATGTGCAACGTCGTCACGGGGGCCACGCGGCGGACCGAGGAGAGCAGTCCGTACATTTCCTCGCGCGTGGCTTCGTCCAGGGCGCTGAAGCGGCTCATCAAGGCACAGAACGCCCGGATGGGCTGCCAACGCGCAGCCCCAGTGCCACGCGCTGACGTTCCCCGCCGCTGAGGCCGGCCGACTTGCGGCAGAGCAAGTGCTTGATCCCCAGCAAATCCGCCAGCTCGCCCACGCGACGGTCAATTTCCCGGCGAGTCCGTCGCCGGACCGTTAACGCAAAACCAAGCTGTTGGTGGACGGCCATTGTTTCAAAAAGGGCGCCGTCCTGGGGCACAAAGCCGATCCCCCGCTCGGCCGGCTTGAGCCTCGTCACATCGCGATCCAAAAGCCGAATCCGGCCGCAGGCGACTCGGCGCAAGCCACAGATCGATTCCATCAAGGTCGTCTTGCCGGCACCCCGTTCGACCCATCAGCACGGCGTATTGGCCCGTCGCGACTTCAAACGAAATCGAGTCGAGCGAGAACGTGCCCGCCTGCACTCGGAGGTTTTCGATTCGGATCAAGGACGGACCACCTCAGAAGGAATTGCGACGAGATCGCGGGGTTTTGGCCTAATTCACGTTAGCCGAGCGGGTTACGAAACGCCAACCGCCGGCTGGAATGTCCGCACAGAATTCCGCCTTCCCCTAAACTACAGCCAGGCTTCCTCTCCTTCCAGATCGCGCCAACCGTCAGCGGCGACAAACCAGGAACGGCCGAACCCTGCGTTGGAATCGATCCACTTTGGAGCGATCGTCCGCTTCAGTCCCCCGCTCAGTCGCTCCGATACGAAGATGCAGCAGAATCGGCATGACCGGCTGGTTTGCCGCCGACCGCAAGCACGACCGAAGGAACAACCATGCGCGCGGGGAACCTTGAGCGTCTCGAACACGAAGTCGAGCGTCTCCGGACGGAAAATGACGAACTCCGCCGGCAATTGGTGCAATCGCAGAAAATGAGCTCCGTGGGCGCGCTGGCCTCCTCCATCACGCATGAGTTCAACAACGTCCTCACCACGATCATCAACTACGCCAAGATGGGGCTGCGCCACAAGGACGTCGGCACACGCGAAAAAGCGTTCGACAAAATCCTTTCGGCCGGCCACCGCGCTTCCAAGATCACCACGGGGATGCTCTCCTATGCCCGTACCCAGGGGGAACGGCGGGAACTGTCCGATCTCGTGGCGGTGGTCGAGGATGTGCTGGTGCTGGTCGAGAAGGACCTGCAAATGCACCGCGTGCGGCTGCAGACCGACTTCGTCGGCCGGCCCTTCGCCCTCATCAATGCCAACCAGATTCAGCAAGTCGTGCTCAACCTGATCGTCAACGCGCGACAAGCCATGGAAAACGGGGGCACCCTCTATCTGGCGGTCCGTCCGAACGAAGAGACGGCGATGGCCGAGATTTCTCTCCGCGACACCGGCTGCGGCATCCCGGCGGACAAGCTGCGGGAAATCTTCGAGCCGTTTTACACGACGAAGCAAGCCGACCAGCAAGGCCAAGGCGGCACCGGCCTGGGGCTGGCCCTCTGCCGTGAAATTATCGAGGCGCACAAAGGGCGGATCCGGGTCGAGAGCGCGGTCGGAAAAGGGACGACATTCACGCTCAAGCTCGCGCTGGCACCAGCACCCGTGACGTCCGGTACCTCCGCCTCGCCGCTGCCGGCGACCAAGGCAAGCTGACCGCGAGCGCGAACGCCGCGCAAATGGAAGCGAAACGGTCGCATCTATCTGAACAGCAATTGCCAGAGCAGCACGAACAAGAAAGCGAGCACGGTCATCCAGGCCCCAACCTTCACAAAGACGCGCTTCCGAGTCGTTTCCGCGTACTCGAGGCCGCCGATCCACTCGCCGCAGTGCGGACACTTCTCGATATCGTCGTAAACTTCGGCGCCGCACTTCGGACATTCGGCCAGCGTCTCATCCGTCGCGTCGTCATCCGCCGCGTCGTCGATCTCATCGTCGTCCGGTTCGATCATTGCGATTGGCCGAAGAGCCGATTCAAGCGGGCCTGATGATAGGCGAGTCGCTCCTGCGGCGTCATTTTCGCAAAGTCGACGGCAGCTGCAAAGAGTTTCTTGTCGTCGCGTTTGACAGCGTCCGAAGAGGGCGGAGACACTCCGGTCGTTCCCACCGGCCGTTTATGCGCCACGGCAGCGTTCGCCGGCAAGTGAACCGTGCGGCTCGATCCGCCGTAACTCGTCGCAGCCGATTGCAGCAAAAGATCGTCCTCCAGCGGCCGGTGCGGCCGCACGTTGAGCTTTGCCAGGACCGCGTGATACGCCTTCACCGCCTCGACCGGTTCGATCACGCCGTCGACGATGTGTTTCAGGAATTCGATGAAAGCCAATTGGTTTTCGGCCTGGTTGATCTTTCGGCCGAAAAGGGCCGCGCGGCCTCCGTACTTGCGGACGTCGTGGATCAGTTGAAACGCATCGAGCGTCGTTCCGGCGCTGCCGCCGAGCACTCCCACCACCAAGTGTGGATCATAGTGGACAAGCTCCTCAAGCGCCCGCGGCCCATGGTAAACCATCTTGAGAAACAGGGGCCGCCCCTTGGCCGCGACTCCGGCCAGCGTGCGCGCGACGAGGTCGTTCACGAAACCGGGAACCAACTCCGCGGCGACGGCCTCCGGCAGATTGGGATCGAAGACCTCGAGGAAGTGCCGAAATCCAACGCGTTCCGCTTCTTCGCGGAACTGCTTGTACTGGGTCAGCATTTCGTGGTCGAGCTGGCAACGGTTGTTGAACGTGATCGAATAGAGCCCCAGGTCGACGCCGCGGCCGCGCTCCTCGGGCCGGCAGTCAAGATGGCCGCATTGGATGTGGTCCAGCGCGGCGGAGCGAAACGGCCGGGCCGGTTCGAGATGAGCCTTGCCGCCGCGGGGGATATGGACATCGGTCGCGTCGTTGGCCCGCGCGGCCGGCGTGACGGGCGAGTCGTCGAACAACCGCTCGTTCAAGCACAGAACTTCGCTGGTGCTGGCCGACATCAGCACGATATCGACGACCTCTTGCCGAATGACGTCGCGGATTTGCTCCCGATACTCGGCCAGTGTTTTGAACCGCAGCTCGCCGTCGTGCCGCTCCGGCGATTGGCCCGGTGCGCCCAGGCCGAAAGCCATGTCGGCGTCTTTGGCGTCGGCGATGATGAACTCTTTCGATCCGTGCGGATCAGCATGGATCGAGCGGAGCTTGCGGTCGAGAGATTTTTCCATGCCCAGCCAAATCGGACAAAAGCCCGCGGACGGCCGTCCGTGGGCTTGAGATCGGAATTTATTTGAGGACCTTGTCGATCGTCTCCCGCAGGACTTTCGCGGAGTTTTGCAGACTCATCCGCTCCTTGGGCCACAGTTCGATTTCGACATGTCCCAGGATGCCCTCGCGGCCGATGACCGTCGGGACCGAAAGGCACACGTCGCGGAGCTGATACGCGCCTGTTTGCAGCGTCGAGACGGGAAGGATCCGCCGCCGGTCAAGCGCGATGCTGTGGACGACTTCAGCGATCGAGACGCCGACGGCGAAGCCGGCTCCGGTCTTCTTCTTGATGACCTCGGCCCCGCTGCCCCGCGTGCGTTTTTCGACGTCCTGAATCAACGCCGGCGAAGCGCCGGGCCATTTGTCGAGCGGCAGCCCGGCAACCTGGGCGGCCGACCAGATGGCGACCATGCTGTCTCCATGCTCGCCCAACATCATCGCGGAGACCTGAGTCGGCGGCACGTTCAATTGCTGCGGCCAGGATCCCCCGCAGCCGCGTCGTGTCGAGCATCGTCCCCAAACCGAAGACCCGTTCTGGCCCCAACGATAATTCTTTCACCGCCAGATACGTGAGCACATCGACCGGATTGGAGACGACGAAGACCATCGCGTCCTTCTTCAATCCGTGTTTTTTAAGGTCGGCCAGAATGCCGCGGAACAGCTCGACGTTGCGGTTGATCAGGTCGAGGCGGCTTTCGTCGGGCTTGCGGCGCAGTCCCGCCGTGATGACGACGAGATCCGCGTCGGCGGCCTGCTCGGTGCCGCCGCCGGTGATCCGCTGATCGGCCACGAGCGCGCTGCCGTGCATCAGATCGAGCGCCTGGCCGTCGGCCAGCTCGCGGTTCACGTCGACCAGGGCGATCTCGCGGACCACCCGCCCGGCCTGCAGCGCGAAGCCCGCGCAGGAACCGACGAGTCCACCGCCGCCGATGATTGCCACCTTCATTGCGTTCGTGCTCTTTCGTGAATCCGGCCCACTGACGAGCCGTCGGGTTTAACCGGCCGGCCCGGCGGGATAAACCCGCCGGCTCGTTGCCTTCGTGTGGGGCGTTGTCATTTCGACAGGGCCTGCATCACCTGGTCGGTGATCGCCTTGACGAGGTTCTCCGTGTCCCCCTGTGCCGGGGCCGCCGCCTTGCTTTCGAGGTATCCCGGATAGGCGGGCACCGACTCGAACGCCTGCGGCTGCGGGAGTTGTTCCTTGTATCCGTGGCGGAAGGCGCTGTTGCCGCACAGGTCGCAGTTCTCGACATGGAACCGCGGATCGTCGAAGCCGAGGCGTTTCTTGAGATCCAACAGCTCATTGGTCTGCTGTTGCGTGAAATAATCGACCCGCCCGAGCTGACGTGCCAACATCAGGATGCGGCAGTACGAGTCGAGGATTTCGGTCTTCCAGAAGGCCTCTTCGAGCGTCTTGCCGAAGCTCACCGTCCCGTGGTTCTTGAGGATCACGCAGCTCGTCCCCTTCAGGAACGGCAAGACGGTCTCGGCGAACTTCTGGGTCCCCGGCGTCTCGTAAGGGGCGATCGGGATCTCCCCCATGAAGACCTCGACCTCGGGCAGAATGCACTGGGGAATCGGTTCGCCGGCGACGGCAAACGCGGTCGCGTGCGGCGGATGGCAATGGACGACCGCCTTGACGTCGCTCCGCGCCTTCATGATCGAGAGGTGCAGCAGGATCTCGCTCGTCCGCTTCCGCTTTCCCGCGATCTGGTTACCCTCCAAATCGACGGCGCAGATGTCGTCCGGCGTCATGTAACCCTTGCAGATCATCGTCGGCGAGCAAAGGACTTCGTTCTCACCGACGCGGATCGACAGGTTGCCGTCATTGGCCGCGGCAAACCCCTTCTGATAAACCCGCCGGCCGATCTCGCAGATCAGCTCTTTGAGCTTCCGGTCATGGATCCCGCTGGTCCAACCGTTGGTCGAGCCGGGCCCCTTGGTTGTCGTCGGTTTCACCATCGCTAATTTCCGCTTTCCATTTGCTGGTGCTGATAGCACTCTCGTGCCGCGGCGGATGCCGCTCTGTTTCCGGCGATTTCCGCCGCGAGCCCGCTACGCATTTTTGGAATGCGCTCTAATCCACGTCGATCACGTCCAGAATGGCCGCGTTGTAGGCGTCGATCGGCTTCTGCTCCGGATGGAACGGGGCCGAGGCTTCCGCCCCTTCGCTGATCGCGACAAGCGACCCAAGTCCGGCACCAAGTTCATCATAGGTCACAAACGATTCCTCGCGGCCGGCCGGCGAACCCTTCAGACCGGTCCGGCTGAGGGGAACGCAGATCCGCCACGCCGCCGCATTGAGCGACGGGTGCCACCTCGAGAGCGTCACCGTTCCAATCACTTCGCCAATCCTCATCGCCGAATCACTCCTTCCAATCGGACGGAGCCGTCGGTTTGCCGATGGAAGCCAGTTCCCGCAGCAAGTTGCGCAGCTCGAACGCCGTGCGTTCCGCCGGGTCGATCGCAAACAAATTGGCCCCAAGCTGCTGCTTGAGCGATTTGATTCGCGCCACCGTCATAACCGCTGCCCCCCGCACATTCGGATTGCGGTTTGCGCGGCAGACGGCGGCCTCCGGTTTTCCCGTAAAGATCACAACGGCATCGCATTCCCCGCGGCACAGCGCGCTCACCGCTCGCCCCGCCGCCTCGCGATGACAGCCGGTCAGTTCGCGATTCCATTCGGTCCCCGCATCTTTGGCGCTCAAGTCGAGGGCCGCGGCAACCGCCGGCGTCGATCGCGTGACGATCGCCAACCATTTTCCACGCGGCCCCGCGACCGCGTCGCTCGCGCCGGCACGCTTCCAATCCAGCTTGCGCGTGGTCAGAAAGTCGAGGGCCGACGGCGTCAGCACCGATTTCGCGCCAAAGACAAGCGGGCCGGAGATAATCCCACGTTCCTCCAACAGCGTTCCCGTGATCACCTCGTCTCGAATCTCGACGGTTCTTGCCGGCTGGGAGGACGGAGTGGCGGAGTCCGTGGGGCCGGCCGGACGCGGCGCCGCATCGGCCGGGAACCGGAGCTGTTCCAGCACTCCCGCGACAATGCGGTCGATCATGTCCTGCGGCTGCGTCATCTGTGCTACCGCGATCCCGTATCGCCGGGGCGGGTGCCCCGGCCTTTGATTCCGATTTTTTCATAGGCGGGGGCACCCGCCCCCGCCGTGTGTTCAGTGTCGTCGGCGCTGTTCGTCTCCGAAGTCGTCGGCCACTCCGACGATCGTCCAGCGGGCCGGGCTGTTCTCCGCGCCGGTCATCTCCCGCGCCGCTTTGCCGTCGCTCGTGATCACCACCCGATCTCCCCGGCCGCTGCCCAAGGCGTCGAGTGCGATGATCGGCACTCCGTCCGGCTGCTGGCGGGCATCCAACGGCTGCACGATCAGCATCCGCCATCCATGCAATGTGGGGTGCTTGATTGTCGAGGTTGCGTGTCCGATTACTTGGGCAAGTTGCATGAACTCGGGACCTCAGCCGGCTTACACCGGCCGCTCGTTGGGGCTCGTTAGATGATGCGTAGGTCGTCGACCATGGCGCAGCGGCGCTGCCGCGTGAAGGTCAGGGGGTTGGTGACCCCTTCCCCGGTCGGCGTGGCGATGCTGTAGGAGAGGTAGCCTTGGCCTCCCAACCCCAGGCCCGCCATACAGGCGCCGTTTTTCACGAACAGGGTTGTGTCCATGAGCCGGCCCATCGTGGTCATTGTTCGCACGTTGCGCGAGTGGATGATGCTGGTGTGCTTGAAGTTGTGCTCGTACTCCAGGGCCAGTTCGATCGCGTGCATCACATCGCGCGACCGAACGAACGGGACGAACGGCATCATCTGCTCTTCGGGCACGAACGGATTGTTGACGTCGGTCTCGCCGTAGAGAATCTGCGTTCCGGCCGGCACGCGGGCCCCGGCCATCGACGCCAGCACGCTGGCATCCTTTCCCACAAGGTCGCGATTGAGGACGGCGTGTCCACCCGGTTTCTCCGGTGGAGAAAACGCCAGCCGCGTGAGCTGGTCGATCTGCGACGCGTTGAGGCGATATCCGCCGTGGCGGCCCACCGCCTCTAAGAGCGAATCGAAGATCCGCTCGACCGCGAAGACCTCCTTCTCACCGATACACAGCAGGTTATTGTCGTACGCCGCCCCCTTCACGATCGAGAGGGCCGCGTTTTCCAAGTCGGCCGTTTCATCCACGACCACCGGCGGGTTCCCCGGGCCGGCGACGATCGCCCGTTTCTTGCTCGCCAGGGCCGCCCGCGCCACGCCGGGTCCTCCCGTCACCACCAACAGGCGAACGCCGCGATGCTCGAAGACCTGGCCGGCCGTCTCCAACGTCGGCTCCTCAACGATCGTGATCAGGTTCTCCAATCCGGTCGCCTCGTGGATCGCCCGGTTAAAGCGGCGGACGCCTTCGCAGGCGATGCGCGCTCCGGAGGGATGCGGATTGAAGACGACCGTATTCCCTCCCGAAACCATGCTCACGACATTGCCGGCCAGCGTCGGCAACGAGTGCGTGACAGGCGTGATGGCGCCGATCACGCCGAACGGGGCGTATTCCGTCACCGTGAGTCCGTGGTCGCCGCTCGTCGCGTCGCACTTGAGAAACTCGATGCCCGGAACGAGCTTGACGATCTGCAGCTTCTCAATTTTGTGATCGAGCCGGCCGATCTTCGTCTCCTCAAGTTCGAGACGCCCCAACTCCTCGGCCTGTTCGTCGCAAATCCGGTAGACACAGGCGACCGCCTTGGCCCGCTCGGCCAGCGAGACGTCGCGGAGCTTCTTGAAACCGTCCGCCGCGGCGGCGACCGCCTCGTCGACCGTCCGGAAGACGCCCCAGTCTCCGCTTCGCTGCGAGCCGTTGCCGGCCGACCCGCCGGTGCGGCGTCCCAATTGGGCGAGCACTTCCTGCACGACTTGCCGAATGGCTTGTTCGTTTGCTTGGATCATTCGAGCGCCTTCTCACAAGTTCTTATGTTCTGGAAATCGAGATCTCTCAGGAACTCCGCGGTTCCCCGTCCAGCGAGCGAATTTCACGCTGCTCGCGGACCCAGTCGTCAAATCGCCCTCGCGTGGGGAAAAAAGCGATCATGATCGCGAGGAGGAGCAGTGCCGTGCCGAGCGTCCACCAAAGTGACGTGATCATGTACGCGATGCAGCAGAAGAAAACCGCCCCTTCAAGAATTGCCGCACGGACGACGACCCGCGTTCCCAGCACTCCGAAGAGGTCCATTATGGAGAGCTCCGGACCTCGGCTCCCCAACTGCCGCAGCCGTTGATTTGCGACAATTGTCGAGGCAGCCGGACTGGCGACCAGGGCGATCGTCGCGAATCCAATGGCGATATAGGCGAGGATGTCATTACGGGGCTGTTGGCCGTGGGCAGCCACGAACGCAATTCCTGCGAATAGGAGTGGACCGACGATCAACGCGCCGGCAATGATCTGCACTGTTTGAAACGGCACAGTCTCGCTCGGTCGTCGTTCGTCTTGCTCCGCCACCTGTTGTCTCACTAAGAAATTGGCCTGTACCATTCCTGCTTAGCGTCCCGAGTTCGCCCGGGCGCTGAACACGGTTTTCGAACCGACCTGAACTTGATCGACAATGCCAATGACGGCCGCGTCGATCGGAAGCTGCTTCGTTTCGGGTGTGAAGCGGGCGCTGGAGCCCTGCACGCACAAAACGACCTCCCCTTCACCCGCACCGACCGTGTCGACGGCCACGAACGTTCGCCCGGTCGGCGACAGATCGCTTTGGTCCTTCTCGTTGACGCGCAGCGGCTCGATCACGAGCAGTTTTTGCCCCACCATCGACTTCACCTTCTGCGTCGCCACCAGGCTGCCGGTGATCCGTCCCAAAAACATTCGCTGTCTCCCGCATGAAATGGCGAGACAAAACGAAGCACGCGAAGCGCGCCTTTTCACTCGCCACTCGCCACTCGCCACTCGCCACTCAGTTTCGCCGCCTGCCGTGCCACAACGAGCTCTTCGTTCGTCGGAACGACCCAGACTTGCACCCGGCTCTCATCCGACGAAATCCGCGTCTCTCCCCGGGCCTTTTCGTTTCGCTCGGGATCGAGACGGAGGCCGGCCCATTCCATGTCGCGGCAAACTCCGCCGCGCACCCGCCGGCTGTTCTCGCCGATGCCGCCCGTAAAGACGATCGCGTCGGCCCCACCAAGCAGGACCAGGTACGCTCCGATGTAATGGCGAATTGCCGCCACGAAAACGTTGAGCGCCAAATCGGCCCGCGCGTGTCCGTTGGCCGCCGCCTCTTCCAGGTCGCGGACGTCGCCGCTCAAACCGCTGATTCCCAACAGGCCGCTGTTCTCGGCTAACTCGTCAAGCAGCGTTTCCAAGCTCTTTCCCGTCGCTTTCATCAGGACCGGCAGCGCGAAGGGATCGAAGTCGCCGACGCGGTTGTTGTGCGGCACGCCGGTCTGCGGGCTCATTCCCATGCTGGTGCCCTGTGATTTTCCTCCGCGGATCGCACACAGCGAATTGCTCCCACCGAGGTGGCAGGAGATCACCCGCAGGTCGTCTCGCCCCAGGATTTCGGCGATCCGCCCGCCGATGTAGCGATGGCTGGCCCCGTGGAAACCCCATCGCTGAATGTCGTGCTCCAACTTCCATTCGTAGGGGACCGCGTAGATCCGGTTCTCCTCGGGGACCGTCTCGTGAAATCCGGTTTCCAGCGCGGCCACCAGGGGAATCTCCGGAAACGCCCGCTTCAGCTCCCGCATGGCTTTGGCGTAGGGCGGGTTGTGCGCCGGCGCCACGTCGGAGAGGGCCTCCATCGCCGTCAACAGCGTTTCATCGACGAGCCGCACGCCGCTGAGCCTCCCCGCAAAAACCGCCTTGAACCCGATCGCCCCGACCTCCGAAACCGACGCCAGGCAGCCCCACTTTGGATTCGTCAAATGGCCCAGGCAGATGCGGACGGCCTCGGCATGGTCCGCGACGCGCGGCTGCGACTCTTCCCGGTGCAATGCGGCGCCGGGCGATCCGATCTCCGCGAAACAGTTGCTGGCCGGTTGGCCGATCCGATCGATTCCACCCCGCGCCAGTTGCTTCTCGCTCGGCAGGTCGAACAGCCGGTACTTGAAGCTCGTCGAGCCCAAATTGGCGACCAGGACTTTCATGAGCGGCATCCAAGCGATCGATCAGACGAAATTCTCCAACAGGCTTTGCTCCGGCCGCGGGATCAGGTGCGCGCTGACGAGCTCGCCCACCGACGAGGCCGCGGCCGCGCCGGCGTCGACCGCCGGCGCGCACCGAGCCGACGTCTCCGCGAACGACCGTCGTGACGTACGCGCCTCCAATCTGAATCTGTTTCACCAGGCTGACGTTGGCCGCCTTGAGCATGGCGTCGGCCGCCTCAATCTGGGCGACCAATCCGCGGGTCTCGATCAATCCGATAGCTTCGTTCATGGTTTCTCCGAATGAGTTGGATCAACTCGATTGAAGGGCAGGACCGTGCGTGGGCTATTTGGCGGCCTTGGGCTTGGGAAGGACCGCGGCGAGCTCCTCGTGCGGACGCGGGATGACCTGCACGCTGACGACTTCGCCGATCTTGGCGGCCGCGCCGGCGCCGGCATCGACGGCGGCCTTGACGGCGGCCACGTCGCCCACGACGAACGCCGTCACCAGACCGCTGCCGACCTTCTCCCATCCGACCATTTGGACGTTGGCCGCCTTCAGCATCGCGTCGGCAGCCTCGATCAGCGCCACAAGCCCTTTGGTTTCAATCATCCCCAGGGCTTCCATCGTTTTCGCCATGAGCATTCTCCCGATGAAAGTGAACTCGAACTCTTTCAAACAAACGATCAATCAGCCCACGGACGGCCGTCCGCGGGCTTAATGTTGACATTGACAGGCGTGACTCTTGACGAGCTCCACGGAGGTTGCACCATCCAGGTTGATCGCGTTTCCCTCGTCCGTATCGAGATGGACTTCGAGCTTGATGGCCTCTCCGGCCCGGATGACGAGATCCTCAAGCACCGTCGTGCAGCCCTCGGAAACGACGCGCAGGTTCATCGACTCGCCGTTTTTCACGCCGTAATGGGCGAGGTCCGCCGGCCCCATGTGGACGTGGCGCATTGCGCGGATCACGCCCTTCTTCAATTCCACGACTCCGGCCGGACCCACCAGCACGCAGCCGGGCGTGTCGTGATGGTCGCCGCTGATCCGCACCGGCAAGTCGATTCCAAGCGAGATCCCGTCGGTAAAGGCCAGCTCCACCTGCGAATCGCCGCGGCACGGCCCGAGCACGCGCACTTGGGGAATCATCCGCAAGCGCGGACCGATCACGGCAACTGTTTCCTTGGCGGCATAAAAGCCGTCTTGATACAGAGCCTTCATCGGCTCGAGATCGGCCTTGCCGAAAAGGACGCGGACATGCTCGTTCGTGAGATGGACGTGCCTGGCGGAAATGTTGACGACCAACGGGTTGGCCTTGGGCCGCAGCCCGTCAGTGCTGAACCGCTTGGCCAGTATGTCGCGGACCGCGCGTTCGATTTCTGTTCTGGCTAAAATGGCTGCCAAATCCGCTAACCCTCCACGACGGTCAATTCCACGCCGGCCCGGTGCACGATCTGTCTCCATTCGTCCGTGATGCCGGCATCAATGATCAGCCGGTCCACCACCTGGAGCGAACACAAGTGTGCGAGGGCCGAGTGTCCCAACTTCGAGCTGTCGGAGACGACGATCAATTCTTCGGCCGCCTCGATCATCTGCCGTTCCGTCTCGACCAGAAGTGCATTGCTGTTGAATAAACTGGCTGCCGTAATGCCGCCCACGCTGATGAACAGCCGCCGCGCATGAATGCTCTTCAATGCTGCCACGGCAATTGGCCCCAGGTTGACTCCGGTCTTCGGATAAAGGAATCCCCCGATCACGATGAGTTCGGTTTCTGGCGAGTTGACCAACACGTTGACAATTGGAATCGAATTCGTGACGACCTGAAGAGGCCGGCCGGCCAACTGCCTGGCGACTTCCAAGGTCGTCGTTCCGCCGTCGAGAAGGATCGTTTCGCCCGTTTGGACCAAGGCAGCGGCGGCTTGGGCAATTCGTTCCTTTTGCTCGCGGGCCCTCGTCCCCCGCACATCGAACGACGTGAGCGACTCCCCCACGTAGGCCGCCCCGCCGCGGGTTCGGCGGATCTGTCCAATTCCGTCAAGAAACTCCAGATCCCGCCGAATCGTCGATTCGCTGGCGCGGACCTGATCCACGAGTTCGGTCAATGACACAAACCCTTTTATCTCAATTATTTGCGATATTGTTTGCCGACGCTGATCGACCAACACGCCATCGTTCCTCAGGCGTTCTGAGTGAGATAATTCACTCAAATTCAGTCAATATCTGTCATACTAGCACTGATAATGACATGTTTCAATCGGTTTTGATCATATTCCGTCAGATCCCGTCATTGAGTGTGGACCGCAGCTGCTGGGGAAATCCGATGTTGTTGTCCCGCCAGAGTTTGGGGCGAACGGCCGCGGCTGAGAACCAGGGCTTCGCCTCGGCTTAAGAATTGCGCTCGTTGGAGCTAAGGCTTTTCGCCCGGCATGCGGATCGACGACCGGCCGGTCGGTTCGAAGTGTGGGGGGGCAACCGGCGGCATGTTGCGTCACTTGAAGGGCTTCGGGCACATTGAGCGGCTCGTCCCTCACCCGCGCGATGTCTGCACCGAGCTGGCCGAGCTTCAACTCCAGGTGCTCGTAACCGCGGTCGAGGTGATAAATCCGGCGGACGACCGTCGGACCGCTTGCCGCCAGTCCCGACAGCACCAAGGCCGCGCTGGCCCGCAGGTCGGACGCCATGACGCAGCGCCGCTCAGCCGCTCGACACCGCTCACAATCGCGCTGTTCCCTTCGCGGCGGAGGCAGGCGCCCATCCGCACCAGTTCCGGCGCGTGCAGAAAGCGATCGGGAAACACATTGTCGGTCACGACGCTCATCCCAGGCACGGTGGTCAACATGGCCGTGAGTTGGGCTTGAATGTCAGTCGGAATTCCCGGATAGGGCAATGCGATGCAATCGACCGGCCGCAATGCTCCCTCCGTGCTGACTTCCAGCGAGCGGTCGCGGACGACGATCCGCATGCCGACCTCGCGCAACTTCTCAAGAACCGACGTCATGTGCTCGGGGCAGACGTTTGTCAGCGTCACGTTTCCCCGCGTGATGGCCGCTGCAATCAGCAGGGTCGCCGCTTCGATGCGGTCGGGGATCACCGTATGCTCCACACCGCAGAGCCGCTCGACCCCGTCGATTCGCAGAAACGGCGTTCCCAGCCCGGCGATTCGTGCTCCCATCGCGATGAGCAGGTTTCCCAAGTCGACGACTTCCGGTTCGCACGCGCCGGCCTCAATCGTCGTCGTTCCTTCTGCCAGGGCCGCGGCCACCATGACGTTGCACGTTCCCGTCACGGTGCTTCCGAACGGACCGCCCAGATGCAAATGAGCGCCGCGGAGTCGGCAGGCGCGGGCGACCACATAGCCCCGCTCGATGCGGATTTCGGCCCCGAGCGCCCGAAGTCCCTTGAGATGCAGGTCGATCGGCCGATCGCCGATGTTGCAGCCGCCGGGGAGCGAAACGCACGCTTTTCCCCGTTTGGCCAACAAGGGCCCCAGCACGCAGAAGCCGGCCCGCATCCGGCGGACCAGCTCGTAATCCGCGATATGTGGGCGTTCATCGACGACGCAGAGCGATAGCTCGTCTTGGCTGCCGCGTGCGACTCGCACCCCCAGCGTTTCGAGCAACGCCGACAGCGTGTCGACGTCGACCAGCCGAGGAACCCCGCGGAGGACCGTTTCCCCGTCGGCGGCCAGAGCTGCCGCCATCAAAGGCAGCGCCGAGTTCTTCGCCCCGCCGACCGCGGCCGTCCCGCTCAGGGGCTTCCCGCCCTGAATGACGAACATGTCCATCCGTGGACCGCTCGATGAGTTCCTAAATGACCCTGCTCGATTGAGCGACATTCCGTAGGTTATGCTTCAGCATAACTCTTCGGCGCACGACGCGCGTTGCGCGAAGAACGTTGTGCTGGAGCATAACCGACAGCTCTCATCCTTGAAATGTACCGCCTTGAAATGTACCGCGGACGACGCGGGCCTGCCCGGGAAGATCCTTGACCACGCGAACCTCCCCGTAACGGCCGTTCGATGCCATCCGACCGGCAACGGCCGGCGACTGTTCGGGCGAAATCTCCAGCATCAGCGTTCCGCCCGCGGTCAAATGACTCGGCGCTTCGTCGATCAGTCGAAATAGCAGTTCCAGGCCCGTCGGTCCGGAGAAGAGCGCGCATGCGCGGCTCATATCGGCGGACGTCGTTCTGCAGCGTCTCTTTTTCGTGTTCGGCAATATACGGCGGGTTGCTGACCACGACGTCGAACGGCTCGTTTTGTCCAACTGGGCCAAAGAGGTCGCCGGGCAGGAAGCGGATGCGATCGAGCACGTGATGGCTTTGTGCGTTTTCCCGGGCGACGGCCAGGGCCGCGTCGCTCACGTCGGTGGCCGTGACCTGCGCCGTGGGATGATTGACGGCCGCCGCGACGGCGATGCAGCCGGAGCCGGTGCCGACGTCGAGAATTCGAGGCGCCGCCAGCGGCTTGGCCACGTCGAGCAGCTCCAATACGAGCGTCTCCGTATCGGGCCGCGGGATCAGGATCGCCGGCGTCACCCGGAAGTCGAGGCCGAAGAATTCGCGGTGTCCCACGAGGTAGGCCACCGGCTCCGATTGGGCGCGGCGGCGGACGAGATCCCGCATGGCCGTGCGCTCGCGCTCGCTGAGCACGTCGTCAAACCGGGTATAAAGCTCGATCCGGCGGCAACCGCGGGCGTGAGCCAACAGGATTTCCGTATCGAGCCTGGGGGTCTCGCTGCCGTGCTTCTTGAGGTGGGCGGTGGTCCAGTCGATGATGCGGCGGACGGTCCACTCGTCGTTCATTGTGGTTCCGCCGGGTCCTGTCTTCACCGTCACGGTTTGTCGAGGCGAATCAATTGGCGGCGGCCTTGCCTCCGCTTTGGAGCCGTTCCTGCCGGTCGAACTCGACAAGTGCTCCGACAAGCTCGTCGAGCTCTCCCTGCATGATCTGGTCGATCTTGTGCAGCGTGAGCCCGATGCGGTGGTCGGTGATGCGGCCCTGCGGGAAATTATACGTGCGGATCCGCTCGTTGCGGCCCCCCGAACCGATCAGCGAACGACGTTGGGCCGACCGCTCGTCGTGGATGTGCTGCTGCTTGTGCTCGAAGATGCGGCTGCGGAGGACGCGCTTCGCCTTGGCCTTGTTCTTGTGCTGGCTTTTTTCGTCCTGGCACTGCACGACGATGCCGGTCGGAAGGTGCGTGATGCGGATGGCGCTTTCCGTCTTGTTGACCTTCTGACCGCCGGGACCGCCGGCCCGGAACGTGTCGATCCGCAGGTCCTCGTCGCGGAGATCGACCTCGACTTCGGTCACTTCGGGCAGGACGGCGACGGTGGCCGTGCTGGTGTGGATGCGTCCCTGGGCCTCGGTCTCGGGAACCCGCTGCACGCGGTGGCCGCCGCTTTCGAACTGAAGTTGCTGAAAGGCCGTTTCGCCGGTGATCGAAAAAACGACCTCCTTCAAGCCCCCCAGCTCGGTCGAGCTGAAATCGAGGACTTCGTATTTCCAGCCCCGCTTGTCGGCAAACCGCTTGTACATGTCGAACAGCTCGCCCGCGAAGAGGGCCGCTTCGTCCCCGCCGGTGCCGGCGCGGATTTCCATGATCAGGCTGCCGCGGATCGCCGCGTCGCCGGCGGTGGCCAGGTCCTCCAACTCCGCTTCCGAGGCTTTCAGCTGATCCTGAAGCTGGTCGAGCTCCGCCTTGGCGTATTCGCGCGACTTGGAGTCCCGTTCCTCGTCCAGCATGGCGCGGGCGGCGGCGACGTCATCCTTGATCGCATGATACCGCCGCATGGCCCGGGCCACTCGCACCAGCCCCCCCTGCTCGCGTTGGAGGGGGAGGAACTTGACGGGATCGGCCGAGATCTCGGGGTCCTGGAGCAATTGCTCCAGGTGATCATAGCGATTCAGCTTGGATTCGAGACTGGGATACATGTCGACTTGCAGGGGCTGACTGAACGGGGAGGAAGACCGGCGCCGCGATCCGCCACCGAACTAAAATGACGACGCACGAAATCCGAATGACAGTCGCCAGATCCGCCCGAGGCGGAAAGGAAGCACGAATGTCCTAATGGCCGAAGGGAAGACAAGCCCATCGCGTGCGCGGCTTATTCTTCGTGCTTCGGATTTCCTTCGTCATTCGGTTTTCGTGCTTTGTCATTCCCGCGGCGAGCGTCGCACGCCCGACCGGCCCTATCCTTCGCTGGGAGGCGCCCCTCGGCCGCCTGCTTCCGCTTGTTCCAGTTGTATTTTTTCTGGAACTTCTCGACCCGGCCGGCGGCGTCGACGTACTTCATTTTCCCGGTGAAATAGGGATGCGAGTACGCGCTGATGTCGACGCGGACCAGCGGATATTCCTTGCCATCCTCCCACTTGACCATCTCTTTCGACGTCATCGTGGTGCGGGTCAAGAACTTATGGCCTGTCGACGTATCGATAAAGACCGCCTCTTTGTACTCGGGGTGAATTCCACTTCTCATCTCGAACCGCCTACCTTGCCGGCCTCGGCTGACAGATTATTTGAATCGACGTGTGGACAGGTCAGTTTAGAAACCGAGGCAGCCGGGAGCAAGGTTAAACGCGTTCAAGTGCATCTGTGTCTCTTCTCCTTCAGCCCCAAGCGGGGCGGGATTCTAAAGCCCAGGTCGCAGCGCAGCGAAGGCCTGAGATTGAGACACCGTCGTCACCATGCTGGCAGGTCTCGCAAACATCAGCCGCTCGCCTCTCGGGAGTGGTCTGCCGATCGAACGGATTTGAACTCGCAAACGACGGGTGCCGCAAATTTGGTACAATCCTGTCTGCGTGATGCTTTTGTGAGACGCAGGATTTCCTTTGCCGGCCGCACTTCGTACCGGAAAAAGCAGGAGCCGCGTTCATGCCTCGCGAGGTGGCATCGTTCCCACCCGTTACAGCGTCCCCAGCGACGCGCAAGGCAACCGTCGTGCTTCGCTTGCTCGGTGTGTTTGTCGGCGGCTTGGGATTGTATGCCGCCTTTAGCACCATCAGCGGACTGATTAGGGACGTTGCGAATCGCCAATCGGCTGGCGCCCTCGGGTTCGTGTTCGATGTTGTGCTGGCGGCGTTTGCCGTCTGGTGCCTGGTCTCCTGTTACCGCGCGTGGCGACCGGCGAAGGTGTGGATGCCGAGCGCGCGGTGGCGCCCGCTGACGGCTTCTTCATTCGCAGGGAGGTCCCGCCGGTGCGCAGCGTGTCGGCAATCCTCTGCATTTGTTTGTTCGGCGTCCTGGGTCCGTTGCTCGAGCGATCGGCCCCATTTTTCTCCGGATGGACGGACCACACATGGAGATCCGTGTTGACGTTCGTAACGGCCACGTTGGCGTGCGCGGCGTACGTCGGCCTCACTTGGTGGCTCTCATCAGCGATGGCGATCCCGGCTGCCACGCGTCGCATACCCCAATTTGTGATTCTCATTGTTTGCGTTTTGTTGTGGGAGGCAGCCTTTTCGTTCCTGGAAGAGGTGCCTTCCAAGGAGCCAGGGCGGTTCAGTCCGACGGGAGTCCCATGGGGGCTTGTTGTGCTGGCGGTCCCTTTCGCCGTCGCGATCCTTGTCGGCAAGATTCTGAATCGGATCGGAATGCGGCGAGCCCTCTGATCCGCCATTCGGAGTGGCTGAAATGATCCGAACGGGCGGGCTGCTCGTTGCTTTGGCCGTTGCCGCGATCGGCTCCGCGGTCGCTGCGCCGTCGCGAACGGAGACGCCGTCGCGGGCAGCGGGGGTCGGCATCCGCGCCGACTCCGAAATTGCCAGCAACGATACGCCGCCGGCTCGACGACACGTTCCGAGCCGTCACATTGCGAGTCGTTTGGGATTGTCGGTCGACCTGGTGAGGCTCAAATCCGGGACGACTCTGCGTGGGGCCATCGCGCGTTATGAGGCGGATGGTTCGCTGACGATGGCCGTGTCGCGCGAATGGCTGCGCAAAGCCAGTCCCGAACTGTTTGCGAGGCGAACGCGCGCCGAGGTTTCGGTGCGGCGGGCGGCTTTGGAGCAGTTGCGGGATCGCCTGAATCAAGAGAGCGTCGGAGTGCCCGAAGATTCGCGGCTGGCCGCCTTTCTTCGATCGGAGCGCAAGCGCGTCGAGAGATTGCTGGCCGAAGCGGCGCCCCCCGACCAGCCGCAGTTCGTTTGGCTGGACCTGGCGAAGAAGGAGATCGCAAAGATCAAGCCGGCGGCAGCCGGAAACCGGCGGATCGCGGCGTGGAGCTGGTACGAACGGCTGGCGAATGTCGAAACGCGCGATGCGGACGACCTCGCGCGACAGCTCCGGCGGAAAGGGATCGACCCGGCTCAGCCACTCCCCGATCTGTCCGATCGATTTCCGCTTCGCATGCAGGACGACCGCGAGTGGCGCGCGCGGATGGCGTTGGTGGTCTACGCGCTCGACAAGCCGCTCGATTTTCAAGGGACCGGGGATCAGCTTGTGCCCGCGGACCGATCGGCAAACGCCAAGGACGCGGGGCCGCTCATTGCCAAACTGCTCGGTGGCCAGGTCGATGCGCCTGCTCGAGAATCTGTTCGGCGAAGGCCGGTCGGCCACAACGAAAGCCGGATCGCCCGACGCCTGGCTCAAGACGGCCTATCGCGAGGCCGAGCGGCAGAAGGCACGCCGCCTTTCGTGCGACGCGCGTCGACCTCAATCTGGGCGGCCGCCAGGCCTCGGTGTATTCGGTGTTTGCGGTTCACTTTAACAAGGGCGACTGGCAGGTCATCTGGTCCGACCACGAGACTCAAGATGGGACCAAAGAACGCGCGGCGATGGAAGCCGCGATCGCGGACGACCCGCAGGTGAAGTCGGCGTTGGGCACCCTCCAGTCGCTACGAGCCGCAGCCGACGACCAGGTCCGGCAGGCGATTCGCATGGGCGCCGCGACGATGGCGGCCCAGCAAGCAGTCGATAGCCGCTTCTTCGCCTTTGAAGGCCCTCTGCTGCAACACTTGGACGGCCCGCCGCTCTGGTGACGATTTCCGCCAGGGCGCCGATCGGAAGCCCGAAAACCGCCGGGCCGAACTGACGCCGTTGCCGGGCCGAACCGGCGCCGTCGCCGGACGCTTCCTTTCCGGAATCGACGCTCTCGATTCGGGAACTCGTGCGGGAAAGCGCGATTCGCCGAACGGACGAGTTGATCAATTCGCGCCGTGCGTGATGCCGCAACGCCGAAGGAAGGTTGAGCGTTGGGCAAGCCGAACGGAATGTTCGCAGATTTTCGCCGCACCATCTCGGCGGCGGAACGAACCACGTTTTTTGCCGATGCTTATCTCAACTTGAGGTGCGAACTTTTTTCACTGGGGATTGCGTGCGCCGGGAATGTTGCCCGGCTCGATCAGTTTAGCCGGGCTCAATTGGTGAAGTCGGGAGGTTAATTGCTCATGAAACGTGAATGGATCCTGGGTCTTGCCACCGCCGTAGGGATGTCATTGCTTGCCGCAATGCCAGGCTTCGGCGGTGACAAGAATGTAACAAACGTCAAAACGACCGTCATGGATGCGAAGAAGCCGGCAACGACTGCCAGCAAACAAGCGACGAAAGCCGACAAATTGGCAGCACATTCCAACCAACCGGCGGTGAACGCGAACAAATCCTCGGCCAAGAAGGACCAACCGAGCCGCACAATCACGCCGCCCGTAACGTACACCAAGCCGGTAACAAGCGCGAAGCCGGCAGTGAGCGTCAAGTCGGTAGCGAACGTGAAGCCTACGTCGAAGGCCGCGCCGAAGATCAATCCGGCGGCGAACTCCAAACCGGTGTCCAGTGCCAAGACGGCACCAGGCACGAAGGCGGTCAACAATGGCAAGCCGGCAATCGCGAAGCGGACGGCGAACGTCAAGCCCGTAACAGTCGTCAAGCCGGCGATAAATGCGAAACGGTCGCCCTCAAACGCCAAGCCGGCCTCGAAAGCAAACGCGAAAGGCGTGTCAAACTCCAAGCCAATCACAATCAGCAAGCCGGCAGTAATCGTTAAGTTGGCCGCAAACTCCAAACTGACTGAGAAGACAAAGCCAGTCGTCATCAGCAAGCCGATCGTCAACACCAAACCAGTCGTCAACACCAAGCCAGTCGTCAACAGCAAACCGGTCATCAACAGCAAGCCGGTCGTCTACAGCAAGCCGGTCGTCAACACCAAGCCGGTCATCAACACCAAGCCGGTCATCAACAGCAAGCCGGTCATCAGCAGCAAGCCGGTCATCAGCAGCAAGCCGGTCGTCAACAGCAAGCCGGTCATCAGCAGCAAGCCGGTCGTCAGCACCAAGCCGGTCATCAGCAGCAAGCCGATCAGCAGCAGCAAGCCGGTCGTCAACAGCAAGCCGGTCGTCAAAAGCAAGCCGGTCGTCAACAGCAAGCCGGTCGTCAGCACGAAACCGGTCGTCAGCACCAAGCCGGTCGTCTACAGCAAGCCGGTCATCAGCACGAAACCGGTCGTCAGCACCAAGCCGGTCGTCACCAGCAAGCCGGTCCTCAATACCAAGCCGGCGGCAACGGCCAAGCGGGCGGCAAATTTGATCAATCCGAAACCGCAGGCGGCGAAGAAATACACGGTCAAGAAGCCGGTTGTCGCCGGGTCTGCCAAAACGATCGTGGGCAAGCCTGTCCAAAAGGGACAGACCAATGCCCAACGCACGCTGCCTGCCGCTCCGACCGGTAAGTCCAAGTCCGAGTCCACCAAGGCCAACACGGGCAAACGCGATAACGTATTGGCTTCGGTTGCTCCGACCTCGAAAGACAAGTCGGCGAAGAAATCGCGTGGACAGAAGTGACGCGCGGACAGATGAAGAGCCGCGCTCACGGCGGCGGTCATCATCAAGCGTTCGTTCGGGGGGACCAGTCGGTCCCCCCGCTCGTTTTGTCAGTCGTGCCACTCGACCGTGACGATGACCGCGACGATCACCGCGACTACGGCCGCGACGTCGACGAGACGGCCGGTCGGCGCTCTGCGGAGGGCGCACTTTCTTGCGGTCGAAACTTTCCCAGCATCGTATAGATGTTGATGAGCGCCCGGTTCATCACTTGTTCGCCCGCGCCGATCTCGGCGGGGGAAACCTGTGCGTCGGCCCCGTAGCCTCCTTCGGAAGCGGCTTCGATCGTCGGGAAATACATGCTGTGGCCGTCGCAATAGCCGAAAAACAAGGTGTGCGGCACGTAGGACCGCTCTTTGAGGGCTTGGAATGGTTGGAGAAAAACTCGCCCGAGGCGCCCACCAGCGCGGTGTCGCCGTTCAACAGGATCGTGTTGAGCTCCGTGGGAACGCCGTCCCGAAACTCGGCCGTAAAATTGCGAACCAGTTCCGGGAAGAAGGCTCGTGAGTAAAGCAGGGTGGTCAACGGGTTCGAGAAGTCGGTTCGGGAATGGAACAGGAACCGGTCGACCCGTCCTTTGATCGCGGGGTGCGGCGGGACTTGGGTCTTGGTCGATTTGGCCAGCTCGACGGCCAGATCGCCCAGATGCTCGCCGAAGCGTTGCGGACTGTTGTATTCGCCGGCGTTCACGCTCATGTCGCCCGCGGCTCCCTGCATGAAAACGCAATGGGTGGCGAGTTGCGATTCCACCCTTCGTTTCAAAAAGCCGGGATAATCGGCCGAGTATTTCAGAATTCGCGGGTCGGTCATCACCGCATGGGCCGCGAAATTCACCAATATGGCGATCGGTTTGCCCGATGTGTCATCGAAGCGGATGACGGCCAGCATGGGGTCAGTCGCCTTCGGCACACGCTTCGATTGGCGATTGCGGTTGAGATTCAAGTCGCTGCGCGTGTTGATGCCCAGGCGGGCCGGCCGGGCGTCGCGGTCGGCATCGAGAATCGCCTCGATAATCAAATCCGGCAGCTTGTTGCTATAGGCGACGGCCGCATCGAACTTGCCCTTCCCGAATCCCTTGCGATCCGTCAATTCGATGACTGGTCCGTGATGCGTATGGCTGCCGCTGATGAGCACGTTTGCGATCTTCGCCTGTTCGGAGAGGACGCGACGGATTTTTTCCATCATGAGCTGCGTCGGACCACGCCCCATGTCCAGGCCCACAATCGCCAGCTTGTCGTTTCCCGTCCGAATCACAACAGCCTTGGCGAAGAGCGGGTCGAGCGCCCCCTTGGCCAGCATGTCATGCCGCGCCCCGTAGCCCCACATCGGCAGACCGGGGGGCGGCGTGATGTCCCGCTGGCCGAATCCCACCTCGAAGGTTGGCGGATTGGACTCCGGCTCCGCGCCGCAAAGCGGACCCTGACTTCCACTCGCAAGACAGCCGACCACCATCGCTCCTGCGAAACCAAAGTGGACCGCGTTTCTTCGTAATCTCATTCTTGCCTCACAAAACTTGAGCTGTGTCACAGGGCGTGATCGGTGTCACTGAGTGAATCGACGTTCCTCAAGCGTGCGCTCGGAAAGTCCGCCGTATTAGTTCGCAGGAGGTCGTCATCGATCCCATTGGCTTTGATCCTGCGACATTCCGCGGCGTTACGCAAGCGGACCGACGATCCGGAGCGGCTAGAGCCGTGGCAGTTGATGCGGTTCACCCTTTTGGTGCTGAAGCGAAAGAATTGCCTTGTCACGTTTCCGCAGACTCGTGCTCCAATTGATTGTCTGCATCTGGCGGCATCGGCTATAAAACGGCTTTTGCTTGGATTTTGGATCGCAAACCCGCGGGTGGCTTGGATTGCATGCCTGGTGACGCACAGCCGTTGACGGTCGGGGTTCCGAAAGAGATGGCCGCGGGAGAGCATCGCGTGGCGCTCGTCCCGAACGACATTCGCTTGCTCAAAAAGGCCGGCGTCGACGTGGTGGTCGAGTCGGGCGCCGGTGTTGCGTCCGGCTTCCCCGACGCGCGCTACGTCCAGCAGGGGGGTAGGATTGCCGCCTGCCGGGCGGAGCTCGATTCGGCCAACGTCATCGTTTATGTTCGCGCCGGCGCCGCCGATCCGCTGGAGCCGATGGCGGTTTGCCAACAATTGCAGCCGAATCAGATCCTGATCGCCTTGTGCGATCCGCTGTGGGATCCCAAGCCGATGGCCGTGCTGGCCGACCGGCACGTGACGTCGTTTGCCTTGGAGTTGATGCCGCGGATTAGCCGCGCCCAGTCGATGGACGTACTTTCGTCGATGGCGACCATCGCCGGATACAAGGCCGTTCTGCTGGCGGCCAACGCCTCGCCTCGGATGTTCCCGATGATGATCACGGCGGCCGGCACGCTGACGCCGGCCAAAGTGTTCGTCGTGGGAGCCGGCGTGGCGGGATTGCAGGCGATCTCGACGGCCCGCCGGCTGGGGGCGGTCGTCTCGGGCTACGACGTGCGTCCGGCGGCCAAAGAACAGATTCAAAGCGTCGGCGGCAAGGCCGTCGACCTGGGGGTTGACTCCCGCAATGCCGAAGCCCAAGGGGGTTATGCCCGCGCGATGGACGACGAGTTCTACCGCCGCCAGCGGGCGGCGATGGCCAAATTCGTCGCCGACAGCCACGTCGTCATTACGACGGCCTCCGTTCCCGGCAAAAAGGCGCCCGTGCTGGTGACCGGCGAGATGGTCGCCGGAATGAGCCCCGGAGCGGTGATCGTCGATCTGGCGGCGGAGCGCGGCGGGAACTGCGAAGCCACGCGGCCGGGTGAAACGGTCGACGTCGGCGGCGTCACGGTGATCGGTGTCACCAACATCGCTTCGAGCGTCGCGCACCACGCGAGTCAAATGTTTTCTCGGAACGTCACCGCCTTTTTGGTCCACCTGCGTCAACAAGGTTTGCCCGAAGTGGACAGTCAGGACGAAATTGTCCGCGAGACGCTGGTGACCCGGTCCGGCGAGGTCGTCCATGCGATGGTCCGGGACCGCCTGGGTTCGCTTGTCTCATGATCGGTTCTCGGCCGATGACGGCCGGTTGAGGAACGTCGAGTGGCGGAATTCGTCGTGTGCGTCGACGTGGGCAACAGCCGGACGAAGTTCGGCCTGTTCCGCCACGAAGCGGCTCCGGCGCGCCGTGCCGCGCTGCCGGAATGTCTCGCCGCCTCCGCGGTCGCTCACGGGCAGATTGTCCACTGGGAAAAGCTGCGCAGGGAACTGAGCGTTCAGCGGGAAGAGGAGGTCCGCGGATTCATCGCCGGCAGCAGTCCGGAGGGCGTCGCCGTCATTCGTGACGGTTGGCCGAAGGACTGGACGGCTCCGATTCTCCTGGACGACGTCTTGGAGTTTCCGGTGGAAATCCATCTCGAAGCGCCGAACCACGCCGGCGTGGACCGGATCTTGAATGCCGTCGCCTGCAACACGATTCGTCCCGCCGACACTCCGGCGATCATTGTCGACACGGGAACGGCGACGACCGTCGACGCCGTCTCGCCGGAGGGCGCTTTTGAAGGGGGCGCGATATCTGCCCGGCTTCGAATTATGCGCCCGCGCTCTCAATCAATACACGGCGCTGTTGCCTTTCGTCACGATCGACGAGCTGTGCAACGAATCGCACGAACCGCTGGGGACAAGTACGCAGGAAGCGCTGCGCAGCGGCCTGCTGTGGGGTCAAATCGGCGCGATCCGCGAATTGGTCGATCGCTTGAGCGCACGCTGGTCGGTCGCGCCGTTTGTGCTTCTCACGGGAGGGGGCGCCCCGCTGGCTGCGCCCGAGCTGCCGGAAGCCCGCTGGGAACCGTGTCTTTCGCTGCAAGGCCTGGCGGTTGTCGCAGAGCACCTCACGAGGGACGCTTTGTGAGTCAAGCCGTTCTTAAGGACGAGTCGGACGACGACTCGGGCGGCAAGCAACAGCCGCTTGCCGCGCTTTGGACGCCGCGGGGGCGCGGAGCGGTCGCGACGATTCGCTTGCGAGCCGACGTTCGGTGTTGGCCGCCGGCCGCCTCGCTTCCGTTTCAAGCCGCCAACGGAAGGCCGCTATGCGTTCAGCCGCCCGGCCAGGTGATCTTTGGACGGTGGGGAGGCGATCCGGCGGAAGACGTCGTCGTTTGCGTCGTCGACGAGCAAACGGTCGAGATTCACTGCCACGGAGGAGAGGCCGCCGCCGCTCGAATTCTGCACGATTGCGCACAAGCCGGCTGCCGGGTGGCGGCGTGGCCGGAAATGGTGCGGGTCGCTCAAGGTCGGGTCGATGCCGAACTCTTGGAAACGTTGGCAGAGGCCACGACGCTGCGGACCGCGGCGATTCTTCTGGAGCAGTCCAACGGTTTGCTGCGCGCGGCGCTGGAATCGCTCGCGTCGGAGGGCGACTTGAAATCGCTGGACCGGCGGATCAACGCGCTGCTCCGCTGGTCCAACTTTGGCCTGCATTTGGCCTGTCCCTGGAAAGTCGTTTTGGCGGGTCGCCCGAACGTCGGCAAGTCGAGCCTCATCAACGCCCTGCTCGGTTACACGCGGTCGATCGTGTTCGATCAGCCGGGGACGACCCGCGACGTGGTGACCGCGACGACCGCGGTCGACGGCTGGCCGATCGAATTCTCGGACACGGCCGGCCTGAGAGAGGGCTCCGAGCCGCTGGAGGCGGCGGGGATCGAGCGGGCGCGCGGTGCGCTGGCGGAGGCCAATCTGTCAATCGTGCTGATCGATGTCAGCGTGCCGGCGACCGACGATGATCGAACGCTCTTGGCGGCTTTCCCGGAAGCGATTGTCGTCGCCCACAAGTGCGATCTGCCGCGTTGGGACGGGCCGGACGGCTGGGAGAGCCAAGTCGCACGCCGTTGGCCGCGCGTGTCGTCGAAAACAGGCGAAGGAGTCGATGCGCTGATTCGTGCGATCTCGGCTCGGCTGGTCCCCGAAGTTCCTCCGGCCGGAACCCCCGTGCCGACGACGGCGCGGCAAGTCTCTCTTTTGCGTCGGGCCGGCCAGGCCGCCGAGCGCGGCGACCTGGCGGGCTGCCGCCAGACGCTGGGCGCGATCCTGCGCTGACTTGCCTTTTGGCTCAGGCCCCGCTGGCAAACCGAAACGGGTCGGGCGTCATTTCGTAGCCGGGCCGCATGCCGACGTTGAGCAGGAATCCCAGCGCCAACGACGTTGTCAGCAAGCTCGAGCCGCCGTGGCTGATCAAGGGGAGCGTGATTCCGGTCACGGGCATCAGTCCGACAGTCATTCCCGTGTTAATGATTGTCTGCGTGGCGACGAGCGCGACGACGCCGACGGCCAGCAGCCGGCCGAAGGGTTCCCGCGTACCGGCGGCGATCCGCAGCCCGGAGGCAAACAGGAACAGATACAGCAGCAGCGTCGCGCACCCGCCGATGAGCCCGAATCGCTCCCCGATCAGGCAGAAGACGAAATCGGTCCGGGCCGCGGGGAGATGATACGCCTGCGGATCGTCGAGCAGGGTCCCGCTCCATTGGCTTCCGTGGACGCCTCCCAAGGCCAGGACCTGTTTCGACTGGTGCAGGTGATATCCGTCCCCCGTCGGAGTCGGTCCGCCGTCGCGCTGCACGAAGAGCGTGACGATCCGGGACTTCTGCTCCGCGCTCATCCCCATCCACAAGAGCGGCATCACGGCCGCGCCGAGGAAAAGCATCAACGTCAAGTGGCGAGGACGCTGCGCCGGCGGCGAAGAGCATGGAAAACAACACGGGAAGAAAGACCAGCGACGTTCCCAGGTCCGGTTCGCGAAGAATCAACGCGACCGGAACGAGCGCGATGACGAAGGGGACCAGCAACCCTCTGAGCTGCGCGGTAGTTTCTGCGGTGAATCAAGTAATTCGACAAGGCGATGATGAACGCGAGCTTCGTGAGCTCCGACGGTTGGAAGTCGAATAAGCCCAGCGGAATCCAGCGGTGCGAGCCGTTCTTGGCAGGCGTCAGATAGACGAGGCCCAACAGCACCAGGCATCCGAAAAAAATCGGATAGCTGACGTCGCGCAGGACGCGATAGTGCCGGACCGTCCCCGCGAACATCGCCGCAACGGCCAACGCGATCCACACGAGTTGCCGCGGCCACAGCTCGCCGCTGGCCTCCAGCTCGTCGCCGCGGGCAATGGCCGCCAGGCCGATCGCCATCAGGCCGAACGTCCAGACGACCACCGACCAGGGAATCCGGCGAAATAAGCGGGCCGACGGCATGACAGACTCCGTTGGAGCGACGGAATCTAGCGAAACGGTCCCGCGGCGCGAACACCGGGATCCGGAGTACGCAGGTTGACTCAGCGGCTCACGAGGCGCCGTCGCAAGCTCGCTCGGTCAAACCGAGCGGCCGGCGTAAGCCGGCTGAGGGCACCCGCGACCGCGTTCGAAAGAAGCGGAGCCAGGGCCAGCCCCGTCACATGACGGGCGGCCCCGGCTCCGGGGTGTAACGGGCTTTCAAGAGCCAGCCCAAGGCTGACGGATTGCTCTACGAGTTATGCGTTCCGCCGCCGCTGCTTCCACTGCCGTGGCTACCCGGTTTGCGTTTATGGAAATCGCGCCGCAGCGCACTGCGGTCGTTATGAATGTCGCGGCGGTCGTGGTGCAAGTCTTTCCAGTCGTGGTGGAGAGCGCCCAGCTCCTTCTGGATGTTCTGCTTGTCCTTGCTCGCATCGGCCGGATTCGACTTCATGTCCTGGAGATTCTTGCGAATGTCGCTCAACTCGTGCCGGGCGTCGCGTCGGTCCCTCCAGGCATCGCGGCGGTCATGGCGAAGGTCCTTGAGCTTGTGGTGGACCCCGCCGGACCCGCTCTTGCTCTGCTTCACGCCCGAATTGGGCGACGGAATGACCTTCAATTCGCCCAGGTTCTGGTGGATGTTTTGACGATCGTGGTGGATGTCGCGGCGATCCTGCCGGAGACTCTTCAGATCGTTCTGGATGTTCTTTTCATCCTGGGCCGCGTCGGCCGGATTCGACTTCATGTCCGCCAGGTTCTTGCGGATGTCGGCTTCGTCGTGCCGGATATCACGACGGTCCTGGCGAATGTCTTGGCGGTCGTGATGCACGTTCTGCAGATCCTGGCCCACGCTGCCAGAGCCATTGCTGCCACTCGTGCCCGTGTTCCCGCTCGTGCCCGTGCTGCCGTTCCCGTTCGTGCCGCCCGTCCCTTGATCGGCTCTGGCGAGCCCCAGCGGCACGGTAAGTAAAACGGCCAGCGCTGCCGTCCCGATTTTCACTGACAGGCTCGTCATTGTCGCACCCTTAGCTGCCCCGGAAGGCAATTCGTTGTTGTTCGCATTTCTTGAATCGGTCCGCGGCGCCCGGCGCGTCGCAAAACCTCCCTCAAAAAAGCTAGCTCGTTCGGCGACGCGAGGTCGCCGCGAGTTAAAAAAAAAACTGCGCCAGAGTCCGCGCGCAGACGGCTCGGCCAAAGCCATGTTTCCGAAGCACAACAGGCGTGGGGCTTTTCGGAATCGCAGGTCGTCGCCGAGTGCCGATGGCCGCGGCTTTTCGGCACCGCTACCATGGGGGACTTGTGAATTCGACGGTTTGAAAACGGAATGTCGTCGCGCGTTCGGAATAACAGGGGAGAACTCGCATGAAAGTCCTGATCGTCTACTACAGCACGTACGGCAACGTGTACCGCATGGCCCAGCTTGTGGCGGAAGGAGTCCAGGAAGTTGCAGGGGCCGAGCCGGTCATTCGCAGGGTGCCTGAGCTGATTGCCGCGTCCGTCGTCGACTCGCGGGCCGACATGGCGGCCGGCCGCGATCTGCAAAAGGAGGTGCCGCTCGTCAAGACGGAGGACTTCAAGGAAGCCGCCGCGATCGCCTTCGGCACGCCGACGCGATTTGGAAATGTCTCGGCTCAACTGAAGTACCAGATCGACCAACTGACTTCGCTCTGGCTGGCCGGCGAACTCGAGGGGAAGGCCGCCGGGGTCTTCGTCTCCACCGGCACCCTTCACGGCGGCCAGGAGACGACCATCCACACGCTGATGGCGCCGCTGTTGCACCTGGGGATGATCCTGGTCGGAGTCCCCTATTCCGTAAAGGCAGTCTTCACGACGCAGGGGGGCGGCTCACCGTACGGTCCGGGCCATGTGGCCGGGGGCGACAATCAGCGGCCAATCGACGAACAGGAAGCGGTGATCTGCCGCGCGCTGGGCAAGCGGCTGGCCGAAATCGGCCTCAAGCTGCGGAAGTGAAGGGGCGGAGCGGCCAAGTCCCCTGGTCGCCGCGCCACTCAGGCGGAGACGACTTCGATCTGGTTATGCACGCGGCAGACGCCGTGGACCGAAAGGACCGATTCCTGAGCCATCTGCTTGTGGAAGTACGATCCGAGCACGCCGGACAGGACGACCTCGTTCTCCCGTAGCTCCACGCGGACCTTGCGACCCGCAAAATACGGGTTGCCGGCCAACGCATTGTGGACTTCGGCGTGAAGTTGCAGGCGAACGTCTGACGAGCGGTTCTGTTGCATGGGGGAGGCCGACGAAAATGATGCCCCGATCACGGGGACGCCACGAATCAGGCTGCCGAACCGGACTGCCGAACCGGACTGCCGAACCGGACTGCCGAACCGGACTGCCGACCGGGTTACCGAACCGGGCTACCGAACACGGTGGCAGCGACGCTATTTTTATAGGTTCAAATTGCCGTGGGGCGAATCAGCGCAACGGAGAATTTCCGGCAATGGCCGGAGATTCTCGTCGCTTGCCCGCATTTTCGGAAAAACCGCGACTTTCGCTCGGCTGCCTCATCCTTCCGCCTTCATCCTTCCACTTCAGCCGCGCAGGTCGCGCACGAGATCGTCCACGATCCCTTTCAGGCGACGGACTTCGACTTCCAGAGAGTCGATGCGGCCGCAGAGCTCGCTGTGATCGGCCTGCATCTCGCTGAGCGCGGCAGGCAAGGCCTGCACGTTGCCGCCTTCCGCGGCGCGAGGAGCGGAGATCGGCGGACGAGAGGCGGAGGATGGCAGGGGACCGCGGCTCGCTTCCGGCTCCTCCCTTTCGAGCGCGGCCGGGCCGTCTGACGCGAATCTTTTATTCTCGGCCGACTCGTAGAAATTGTGATCGACCTCGACGCCGCGGCGATCGAGCGAGCCGCTCGCCTGCAGGTAGTTCTGCGCCGTCAGGCCGCGAAGCGCTTCGCGGAGATCGTCGAGGCTGTCGATGGGAACCATGCGGCTGGCCCGCGTCCGCAGGTCGCCGACGCTTTGTCGGCCGCGCAACAGCAGCTCCGTCAGGACGGCCAACTGCGGCTCGGTCAGTGTAAACCGCTTGCGCATGTAGTGCCGGTAGCGCTCCGTGCGTCCGGATTCCGTGTGGACGACGGCGACGAGTCCCAACTCCCGCAATTGGTCGAGGATCTCCAGCACGTCGTCCTCGGAGTAATCGGTCATTGGATGCCGATTGCTCTTCTGGTTGCAGCCGGCTGGTGAGCGACTTGAGGGTGAGGGGATAGCCTTCCGGCGTCGTGTAGGCTTTTTCCAAGAGGGTGCCCAGGACGCGGCGTTGGCCCTTGGTCAGTTCGGTGATCGGCGGCAGCGTTTTCTTCGAGGGGTTGGCTCACGTGGGGGAACCCGTCAAATACTGGAAGTCGGGATCGTTCCGGAGGGGGTCGAAATCGGGCTCCTCGGCAATCCGCTCTCGCAGGGACGGTTCCAACTGCCCGATGCTGCGCCAGGACGCTAAGCCGCCTTCGTTTTCGGAATTCAGCTTCCGCAGGGACGATTCCATCCGCAGGCGCTCGGCCCAACCAGGAAAGGGCCTGCGCCTTCTCTCCGGCGAGCGAGAAATAACAGGCCAGATTGTACAAAACGATCAGCTCTTGGGGGTGGGCCTGATGGGCCTGTTCCATGGCCGCGATGGCCCGCGGCAATTGGCCGGTCCGTTTGTAGCACCAGGCCATGCCCATCAAGACGCCGAGCTCCTCGGGCTTTTCCGCCAACGCCAGGACGTAAGCCGCGAGCGCCTCTTGGAATTGACCGGCGGCCCGGAGCGCCTCACCGCGCAACCGGTTGAACTCGAAGGGGATCGCCTCGGGGTCGGCAATGCGGCCCAACTCGCGCAGCGCAGTGCTCGGGCATGTTCAGCTCGAGGTATCCGCAGGCCGCTTCGAGCTTTCGCTCGCGTTCTCGATGTGCGTTGGCAATCATTCGAGTCAGGGAGGCGTCGTGCTGGTCGTTTCCCGGGGTTCTTTCTTGCTGCTTCCAGGCGTCGCATCCGATTCGGGCGTCTCGATCTCGACGAGGAGGATTTCGACCGTTAATTCTTCCGCTCCGGATTTCTTGCCATTGTCATCATCCGATGACTCCCGCGTGACGAGCACATCGATGGACCGCGTCCGATGGCCGGTTTGGTCCTTTTGGATCGCGTCGAGCCACTTGCCGTTCTCGATGAGTCGCCGGAAGATCCGCGGTTTGGCTCCCGGAATTGCCGTGATCGCGGACCGGTAGTGCGAAAGAGCCTTGCCGAACTCGCCGGTCCCCTGGAGCCGGACGTAGTCGACGGCCAAGGGCTCCGTCGTCGCCGAAGCGAAGCTGGCCGCCAGATCCTGGGGCCAGCGCACATGGTATTCCTTGGCGATCGTTCCGCCAGCGTGCAGCGCGAACGGCATGGCGACCGAGGGATTGGGCACCGGTGCCGCTGCCGGCGTCTTGGACGAAGACGATTTGGACGTTTTGAAGGATGCCTGAGAGCTGGCCTTTCCGGTCTTCGTGGCTCCCGAGACAGCTTTCTCCTTTTCATCAGCGCCTGACGATTTCTCCTTTTCATCACCGCCTGACGAGGTCTCGCCGGCCCCCTGAGACTCCGACCCGGCTTCGGCGACGGCACTCAGCCGATCGTCCCATTGGCGAATGGATTTTTCGATGGCGTCGCGCCATTCATACGTGCTCTCGAGCACCCTTTGCTTTTCGGCCTTTTCGTGCAGTCGCCTTTCCATGCCGGGAGTCATCCGTGCCGGCTGGTACATCGGGCGATGCATCACCCTCTCAGGCGGACGTTCCTGGTAAGGGACGACCATTTTGAGAACCACCAGCGAGCCGGGGTCATACCAATCTTTCCCGAACTCGACGACCTGCTTTTTGGCCTCCGGTTTGCCCCCGTTTTGCAATCCGATACCGAACCGCATTCCGCGCAGTTTTTGGCCTTGATCGGCGTTTGCGCCGAACCCCCCTTGGTCCTCTTTCTTGTGTCTGCCCATGCGGCGTCTCGTCGCCGCCGGCATGGCCGCCGCCCCGTCGGTTGCGTTGACGGCCTCGACCTTGCCGAAGTCTTGTGGGCCCTTGTTCCGATCTTTATGGAGGAGTTCTTTCAGCTTCTCGCGAGCCGACTTCGTCGGCAGGGAGGCCAAAGCGCTGACGAGGGCCGTTTGATCGGCCTTGTCGTCGGCGAGTTTTTGGGAGATCGTTGCCACGAAATCGGGCTTCCACAACTCGCGGGCGACCAGTCCGGGATCGATGGGCTGAAGACTTTGCACTTGGCCCACCATCTCGAGCACCATCATCGCGGGCGTCGATACGGCGGAGGATGCGGCGCCCGGCTTTCCCCTCGCTGCTCCGGCGGGAGCGTTCGCCTTCTGGAATGCCGTCATCGCTTGCGCCAACTTGGGCGGCAGCCCCGCCCCCTTTTTCGAAGCGCCGCCAAAAGGCGATCCCGGCGTTCCGCCCGGCGACAGACCCGGCAGGGCGCCCGCGGGTCCGAGCATTTTCGCCACCTTCGCCAAGAGCGCGGAGGCATCGGGCGCACCGGAGGAAGCGCCGGCCGAAGCCGAAAACGGAAAGCCACCGCCGGCTCCCCCTTGCGCGGACGCATCCCCCTCGAGTCGCAGTGCCAATTTGATGGCCGCCAAGTTCTTCTCGATAAGGATCTTCTGCAAAACCTCCTTCAGGGCTTCAGGCGAGCTCGGCGCTGCGGAAGACTTCGACTTGGGCCGCGAAGTTCGCCGTGGCGGGCGTTCGGAGGATCTCTTCAATGGCCGACCGAACGGCCGGCGGAGTCGACGATTGGGTGTAAACTTTTGCCAGCTCCAGCCGCAGATGGGGCGAGCCGACCTTGGCCAGGACGTGGCCTGTCTCCACACGCAGGTCGGCCGCCGGGTAGACGCCCTGATCGCCGGGGCGGATGGCCTCATCGGGATCGGTGAAAATCCGAAGGAGGAAAGCCTCCGCGGGGGGCGACGGCCGCAAGGCCAACAGCATCATGGCGTCCTGCGCCGCCTGTTTGCTGTGGGCGCCGAACGCAATTTCACCGGTGACGACCAGCTCGAGAGTTTTCTCCGCGGCCGCGCTCTGGTTCATCGCCAGCGCCTCGATCACCGCGTCGAGCGCCATCGTCTTTGTGAGCATCGCCGGCAACGCAGGGGCCGCCGTGGCTGCCGGCGGGGATTGAGCAGCCGCGCCACGATGGTTTCGCTCGCCCTTTCGGGCATAGGCCACGTTGGCGAGAACAAGACACGCGACGGCGACCACCGCCAGGGAGCGGAAACGTTTTGGAATGCGGGCCAACGGATGACGGCCGTTTCCCGTGTCACCCAGAGAGCTTCGGCGCGTCGACATGGTTGAAATCCTGACGAAGACCACAAGGGCAGCCGGTGCCCGACGAAAACATCCGCCACGCTGGCGTCTTGGCCGAGCCCTCTCCTGAATGAATCGACCCTCTTTATTTACTTGTCCTTCTTGTCCCTGTTGTGCCCGCCGCCGAAATTCAGTCGAATTGCCTTTGCCGCAGGCGCCACCCCGCTCGGCTGCACGGACGAACCCGCCGCCGGATTTGCAGCGGCAGCGAACGCACCGGGGGGGAACGGCAAAGGAATCGTTGGGTCGTCCTTCATGCGGGCAACGCGGCGCAAGAGCGCGTCGAGCTCTCCGGCCCGTTTCGCGTCGTTCGGACTGCGTGCGCCGTACAGAACGACCGCGGGAGCAAAAAACAGGTCTTTGCGAGCCAAGGCCGCATCGAGATCGGCCATTTCCCACTTCACGATGTTCGTCGTCGACGGGCCGGCGGGTTGCGGGACGGCCGACTTTTCAGCGGCCTTGTGCTTCTTTTTGGCGACGGGTGCGACCACGTCCGCCGGCTTCTCTTCCTCTTGCGCCGGCTCGGTATCGGCAACCGCGGTCGACTCCTTCGATTTCTTGGCGGAGCCACCACCGCATCCGATCGCCAGCATCAGCAAGGCCGGGAGAACGAACCAGGCGGCCAGGCAAAGGCCGCAGTTTATGCGGAGCAATAAAGAGCCGGGCCCGTGCGACGCGGCGGCGGTCCTGCCGCGATTCCGGCAAAACGCATCGATCATAAACTTGTCCCTAAACCTCTTATAGGCATGGCCAAACCGGAGCGTCAAGAACGACGAGTCGCGGACGAAAACGGGAACCGAAGGGCGCGGGGGCCGGCCGGCCGTGCCGTCTTGGCTCGTTGACAATCTCCTCTTCGACGACAGAGTTCACGCATTGGCAAAATTATAACGGCTCCGGCCGACGATTTCGAATGCGCGGGGAGGTCATCGGCAGGGGAGTACCAACGACTCATGAAGGGTTGACGCACACGCAACCATCCTTCGCGAGGAGCGGGCCGTCGCAGGATTGCCGAAGGCCAATTAGAATGGCGAATTCGGTTCGCGCTGGTTTTACGAGGTGTCGGAATGAGTCTCTCGCTTCCCTGGTTGCCGATCGGAGCCGTTCTGGGCGGTCTGGCCGTCGCGACGGGAGCGTTCGCCGCACACGGCCTCGACAAGACGTTCGCCGAAAAATATCGGGATGCGCCGCCCAAAATGGTCGCGGGCCGCGAGATGCCCGCGTCGTGGAAATACCTGCAGGATTTCAAGACCGGGGCGGAATACCAGATGTATCACGCCTTGGCGCTCCTGGCCGTCGGATTGGCCGCTCGGGGTGGCCGGGGGCGGATGCTCGACGTCGCGGGCTGGTCGTTTCTGCTGGGGATTGTCCTGTTCTCCGGCAGCCTGTACGTGCTGACGTTGACCGGTCAAACGCGGTGGGGCATGGTGACACCGTTCGGTGGAATCCTGTTCCTTGTCGGCTGGGCCGCCCTGGCGTTTGCCGTGCTCCCTTAACTGCAAAACCCGGGAATTGTGGTGGTTGATGATTTTCGACGCTCACCTCGATATGGCTTGGAACGCGTGCGAATGGAACCGCGACCTTCTCTTGCCGGTCGCCAAAATTCGCCAATTCGAGAAGCACTTTGAGAAGACGTATCCGGGTCCGAATACCGTTTCGTGGCCTGAGCTGCGCCGGGGCGGCGTGGGAACAATCGTCGCCACGCTTTTGCCGCGGCTCAATCGTCGGGACAAGGCGCTCACGTTTTATCAGTCGCGGGAAGCAGCCTTCGCATCGAGTTGTGGACAACTGGCGTATTACCGCGCAATGACCGCCCGGGGACATCTCCGCGAGATCCCGGACCGCGAGACGCTCCAGCGTCACGTCGCGGACTGGCGGAAGAGTTCCGAGACGTGTCCGATCGGTTTCATTCTCAGCATGGAAGGGAGTTGGTCGATCCTGTCGCCCGGCCAAATCGAGGAGTGGTTCGCCGCTGGACTCCGCGCACTGGGACCGGCCCACTATGGGCCCGATTATTATTGCCACGGCACGGGAAGCGACGGCGGTCTCAAGGAAGAAGGGCCGGCCTTGCTTCGGGAAATGGAGCGCGTCGGCATGATCCTCGACGCGACGCACCTGGCCGACAAGTCGTTCTGGCAGGCGCTGGAGATTTACGGCGGACCGGTCGCTGGCCAGCCACCACAACTGCCGTGCGCTCGTCCCCGGCGACCGGCAGCTTACCGACGAACAGATTAAAGCCCTCATCGCGCGCGGCGCGGTGATCGGCGCCGCCTTCGACAATTGGATGCTCAAGCCGGGCTGGACGATCGGCCTGACGTCGCCGGAAAACGTCTCGCTCGAGGACGTCGTTAACCAGACCGACCACATCTGCCAGCTTGCCGGCAACGCAAAGCACTGCGGCCTGGGGACCGACCTGGACGGCGGCTTCGGCAAAGAGCAGTCTCCGCACGACCTCGACACGATCGCCGAATTACCCAAGATTGCCGAAATCCTCTCCCGCCGCGGTTATTCGCAGGATGACATCGAGGGCATCCTGTGGCGCAACTTCGTCGACTTCTTCGGTCAAGCTCTTCCCAGCCGCACACCGCCGACGAAATCGCAGCCGGCGGCGTGACGCCCGCCGTCGCGGAATCCCTGTTGCTTGCATCGCGGCCGAATAATCCGCTCAATCCGCACAGCTTGCGCAACCGATAGAGGTAAAGGAGAGATGTCTCGCGTTGATGGCGGGCGATTTGCGCTGGAAGTTCGCCCCCTCATCCCTTGCGGAAAGGAATCCCCGTGGCCGCGGTCTCGGAATCGCTTCAGCAGGCTATCAAGCATCACGAGGCGGGCGAGCTGGAACAGGCGGAAGCCCTGTACCGCGAGATCATCCGCGTCGATCCCGCACACGCCGATGCGCTGCACCTCCTGGGTGTCGCCGCCCATCAGAAGGCCGACCATCGCAGGGCGCGGAATACATTGGGCGGGCAATCGCCCAGGAGGGCCAATCGGCCCTCTATCACAGCAATTTGGGCGCTTGTTACCGTTCCATGAATCGGATTCCGGATGCGATCGCTTCGTTCCGCGAGGCGATCCGGTTGGAGCCCGAATTCGTCGGAGCGCGCTACAACCTGGCGATGGCGTTGCAGGCGGCCGGCTCGGTGGAGGAGGCGCTCCACGAGTATCGCGAGGTCTTGCGGTCCAATCGCGATTTCGTTGCCGCCCTGAACAACATGGGTTCGCTGCTCTCGTCGCTTCAACGGTGCGACGAGGCCGTCGAATGTTTTCGCCGGGCAATCCAGCGCACTCCGAACTCGGCCGAGTTTCGTTACAACCTGGCCAACGCGCTTTCGCGGTCCGGACATTGTGATGAGGCGGTCGACGAATACCGCGAATCGATCCGGCTCAATCCAATGATCCCCGAGACATACAACAACCTGGCGACGGCGCTCAATGCGTTGGGACGCCATGACGAGGCGCTCGTCGAGCTCCAGCACGCCCTGACCCTTCGGCCCGATTATGCGGAGGCCCAGGTCAACCAGGTCACGATCGAGCAGGCGGTCCAGGACGCAAAACTCGCCCAGGACGATCCCGACAGGCCGATGCCGGAGATTCCCCTCCCTGTCTCCGCGACTCCCGACCAGTGGTGCGAGAGGGGATCGCAGCTTCAGAACGAGGGGCGCTTCGACGAGGCGACGGAGGCCTTCACACAGGCGCTGGGGTTGGATCCCGACTGTGCAGCGGCCTATTTCGGTCTCGGTTACGGGCTCCTTGTGCGCGATCAGTATGAGGAGGCCGGGAAATACTACGAACAAGGGCTACTCGTCGACGACTCGAACGCGCCTGCGTGGAACAACCTGGGCTCGATCCACACGGCCCTCGAGAGGTGGGACGAGGCGGTCGCCTGCTACGAAAGCGCGCTCCAGATCGACCCCGCCTATGCAAACGCTCACTACAACCTGGGCAACGTCTACAAGGAGCTGGGTCAGCCGTCGGAAGCTTCCGCCTGTTACCGCCGCGGCCTTGTACATCGAGCCGGAACTGGCCGAAGCGCACATCAATCTGGGCGTTACTCTTGTGGAGCAACACCGACTGGCGGATGCGGCAGCCAGTCACACGCGGGCGGTTCAAGTCCGTCCCGATAACGCCGAGGCGCACTTCCACCGCGCCTCTCACCTGGCTGCTCGCGGGCGATTTTGAACAGGGCTGGGACGAATACGAATGGCGATTCCGCCACGACGTGAAGACTGCGCGATTTTCCGTTCCTCGTGTGGAGCGGCCGCGATCTTTGCGAGAAAACGATCCTCGTCCACGCCGAGCAAGGGATCGGCGATGAGATCATGTTTGCTTCGTGTCTGCCTGAGATTCTGGCAACCTCGTCGCAATGCGTGATCGAGTGCGACCCGCGGCTCGTGCCTCTTTTTGCCCGCTCGTTTCCGCTCGCGGACGTGGTCGGGCGGCCTCTCTCGATCATGGACGCCGAGGCGTATGGTATCGACGTGCAAATCGCCGCGGGCAGCGTGCCGCGCTTCCTGCGCCGCAATCTCGGCGCAGTTTCCGCGGCGGCAGCGCTACCTGGCCGCCTGTCCTTGGCGGCGGGCCCGCTGGAGAGAGCGCTACGCTCAGCTCGGGAACGGCCTCAAGGTCGGCATCTCCTGGCGCGGAGGCGGCACGACCTTCACGAAGCGTCGCCGGTCGACCGTGCTCGAGCAATGGACGCCGATTTTGGCCGTCGCGGGCGTGCAGTTCGTGAACCTGCAATACGGCGACTGCTCCCGAGAACTGGTGGCGGTCAAGCAGTCGCTCGGCGTCACCATCCATCAATGGGCCGATGCCGATCCGCTGACGGATCTCGACGACTTTGCGGCACAGACGGCCGAGCTCGATCTCGTCATCTCCATCGACAATTCCACGGTCCACATGGCCGGGGCGCTCGGTGTGCCGGTCTGGACGCTCTTACATTTTGCGGCAAACTGGAGGTGGCTGCTCGATCGCGACGATTCACCGTGGTACACGTCCCTCCAACTCGTGCGGCAGCCGGAGTTCGGCCAATGGGACCCGGTCTTCGAATCCGTTTCCGAGTCTCTTGGCTTGCTGGCGACGTCGCGTGCGTCGAAGTCAACGTCCGAACGTTCGGCCGTTGTCTCGCGATTGGTTGTGCCTCAGATCGCGGCGCCGCCTTCGGCTTCTTTGAACTCCGCGTCTCCAACCGCCGCGTCGGCACCCCCGTTGCCGGCAACAGGCGATTCCCAGGCGGACGAAGAACGCGCGAAGTACGAACAGGTGTGGAAATACGACGATTACCGCCGGTTCTCTCCGGGGGCTGCCGCGATCGAGAAGGTCGCCCTCGTCGCAGGCGCTGCGCAAGCACGGCGTGCGGACGATCCTCGACGCGGGTTGCGGTTCCGGGAAGCTGATGTGGCGGCTGATGAACGAATATCCGGGCGAGTTTGACGTCCACGGTTTCGACATCACGGACAAATGTCTCGACCCGTGCTTCGGGCCAATGAAAGACCGCGTGTTGACGGTCGGCTGCCTGTGGAACCCGGACGATTTCACCAAAGTCTACGACGCCGTCATCTGCTGCGACGTCATGGAGCACATTCCGACGGAGCGCGTCCCGGCGGTGCTGGCAAACCTCCACAAAAGCGCGAGGCGGTTCGCGTTCTTCTCGATCTCCGTGATCCCCGACGCGTTCGGCCCGATGCTCATTGGCGAGGCGCTGCACTTGACGGTCCAGAAACCAAATTGGTGGTTCGCGAAATTGGCCTTGGCCGGCTTCAAGATGACCTCGTATGCCACTGGGTTGGGCGGCAACGGAAGCGAAGCGCAGCTTTACGTCTTCGCCACGGTGTAAAGGAGACAACTCCAATGGCGACGGACCAATTGCCGATTTCGCACCGCGCCGGCGCCGAACGAGCAGCCGCGCCGGCGGCTCTAAGAACGGGACAGACCCGGAGCCGGATCGTGTTGCATGTCGGCTGCGGGCCGCCTGACAGGAACCGCCTTCAGGAACGGTTCCGCGGCCCCGACTGGCGCGAAATCCGCGTCGATCTCGATCCCAGCGTCCGGCCCGATCTCGTCGCTTCGATCACCGATCTGCGGCGGATCGCGGACGCCTCGGCCCATGCCGTCTGGTCGTCGCACAACCTGGAACACTTGAGCGCCCACGAGGTGCCGTTGGCACTGGCCGAATTCTTCCGCGTGCTGAAGCCGGCAGGATTCGTCCTGATTACGCTTCCCGATCTGCAGCAAGTGGCCGAGTTCATCGTCGCGGACAAGCTGGAGGAGGTCGCCTACGAGTCGGCGGCTGGACCAATCACGCCGCTGGACTGCGTTTTCGGCCTGGGAACGGCAATCGCCAGCGGTCAACCGCTGATGGCGCATCGGACCGGTTTCACGGAAAAGACGCTTCGCAAACACCTCGAACGGGCCGGCTTCCGCGACGTGCGGATTTCCTTCTCGCCCTTCGCGCTCTGGGCCGAAGCGGTGAAGCCAGGAACCGGCAAGAGCGAGTGATCGGCGGCCTCGCTGAGGGATGCGACCGATCCCCGGAAGCGGGACGCATGTCGTAATCGGTGAGATTTCGGCCCCTGTAGGGCCTGCAGAGAATAGCCCAGCGTTTTCAACGCTGGGTTCGATAGCCCCATTCCCAGCTCGTCGAGCCCTGGCAGGGGCGGAAGAGATCATGCGAAGCGGCGGGCGTGAACTCTGCCGCCCCTGTTGGGGCTTGGACCATCGAAGAAACGGGGCCGCACGACCCAGCGTTGAAACGCTGGGCTATTCTCGATGGCCCTGCTGGGGCCAGACGTGCACGTTTACGACGTCTTCCTTCACCGTCTGCTGCGGCGCATTTGTCATCTTGCCTCCTTGACCCGTTCTTCTGCAAAGTCGCTTCATTCGTCGCAGGCTGCAACGCCGATAGAGTCTGAAGGGCGGTCCTTCTCGGCCGGCGCACGGTGCGCGTCGGCGGGAATTGGTTGTTCCGGTCGAGACCCGCGGCTTAAGCGCGGTGCGTCTTCACTGCAGCACAAAACTGATGGCTACACCCGCTTCACAATCGCTTCAGACGGCGTTTGAGTTTCACCGGACCGGCGACTGGGTCCGGGCCGAGGCGATTTGCCGCGACCTGCTCCGCGTCGATCCGCGGCATGGCGACGCCTTGCATCTCTTGGGGGTCGTCGCCTTCCAGCGCAACGAAAAGGTTGCGGCCGTCGACTATATCGGGCAAGCGATCGACGCTGACCGCAGCCGGCCCGAGTACCACAACAGCCTGGGCAACGTCTATCGCACGCTCCGCCGTCCCGTGGAGGCGATCGAAGAGTTCCGTGAAGCGCTCCGTCTCAAGCCCGATTTTTCCGTGGCGCACAACAATCTGGGCATCGCGCTGGCGGACTGCGGCCAGGACCGCGGCGCAGTCGCCTGCTTCGAGCAGGCCGTCCAATTGGATCAACGCAACGTGCAAGCCTGGATGAACCTCGGTTCTGCGCTTCTGGATTTGGGCGAAGCGTCGGACGCAGCCGCCTGCTTTGAATGCGCGATCGAAGTCGAACCCAATCAGGGGCAGGCCTTCGCACAGCTTGGGCGGTGCCGATCGCGGTCGGGCCGCGCGGAAGAGGCGATGGCCGCGTATGAGCGGGCCGTCGCGCTCTTGGGCGATTCGGCCCCTGCGCCGCTTCTCAAAGAGTTGGCAACGGGCTATCTCGAAGGGGGACGCTCGGCCCAGGCGGAGGGGGCGTTTCGGCGGGCGATCGAACGGTCTCCCGACGATCCCAACTTATTGCTGAACCTGGCCCAATCACTGAAGGACCAGGAAAAGCACGTGGAGGCCATCGGCTGGTACCGGCGCGGGATTGCGCTCGATCCGCAGAACTCGGCGGCCCATTACGCGTTAGGCCGCGCCCTGCATCTCCGCGAGAACTTTGCCGAAGCGATTGCCAGCTATCAGAAGTGCCTGGCCCTGGGCTCCCACGACGCGAAGGCGGCGTACCACCTCGGCAACGCGTGCAAATCGCTCAAGCGGCTGAACGAAGCGGTCGAGGCGTACCTCAAATCTCTCGAGTGGGATCCCGATTTCGTCGCCGCGATGTACCAACTCGGCAACGCCTACCGCCAATTGCAGCGACCTGGACGGGGCAAGGCTGTGCCTGGAAAAAGTGCTCGAGCGGAGGCCGGACGATCTCACCACTCTGGTTTGCCTGGGAAACGTGCTCAGGAGCCAGGACGACCTGGTCGGCGCCTCCGCCGCGTTCAAAAAGGTCATCAGCCGCGTTTCAGACAGGCCGCTCTGGGAGTTGTGGCTGGCGACGCTGTGCCCGATGGTCTTTCACAGCGCCGTGGGCATCGACCAATACCGCGCGACTCTGCTAGGCGAAGGTGAATTCGATCGCCGATCTGGCGATCCCGATCACGCCGGATGAGATCGCCGATCGCGGCTGCCCACCCCCTTATTATCTACAATTCCACGGCCGCGACGATCGGCCGCTGAAGGAGGCTTACGCGCGCGTCTTTCGGAACTGCCAGTGCGCCGCGCCTCCGGCTTTCGACGGATCGGTGTCGGACGGCGGCAAGCCGCGCGTCGGGTTCGTCGTCACCGACGGGCACGAAGGGGTCTTTTTAAGGTACTTGAGGGGCGTCCTGGAGCGGCTCGACCGCGAGTCGTTCGATCCGGTCATCGTCTGCTCGGCGGGGGGCGATCTGCGGATCCGGACGGAGATCCCCAGCGCGACGATCGAGACGTTCGTGATTCCCAGCCGCTTCGACAAGATCGTGGAGCGCATCCGCGAGGGACGGTTTGCCGTTCTCTATCACTGGGAGGTCGGATCGGACGTCACGAATTATTTTCTTCCATTTTTCCGGCTGGCTCCGATCCAGTGCACGGGGGCGGGCCTTCCCGACACGTCGGGCATTCCGCAAATCGATTACTTTCTCAGCAGCGACGCCTGCGAGCCGGAACGAGCCGATCGCCAGTACACCGAGCGCCTCGTCCGCTCGTCCTCGCTCTTGACCTGGCAGCGCCGGATGCGATTACCGGAAGTCCTCGGCACGCGCGCCGATTTCGGCATTGGGGACGACGAGCATTTCTATCTTTGTCCGCACAAGATCGAGAAGTTTCATCCCGACTTCGACGGACTTCTGGGGGCGATCTTGCGGCGCGATCCGCGGGGCGTTCTCGTCATCCCCAAGGACAGCCACGGCCATGCGGCGCGCAAGCTTCACAATCGGTTGCGCGTGGCGATCCCGCACGTGATCGAGCGCATCCGCTTCGTGCCGCACCAATCGGTCGACGGCTATTTACGGCTGATCCAAACGGCCGACGTGCTGCTCGACCCGATTCACTACGGAGGAGGGCTGACGTCGCTCGACGGGCTTTCGCTCAACAAGCCGATCGTCACGCTGCCGGGACCGTTTGTACGCGGCCGCTACACGTTCGGCTTCTATCGCACGATGGGGATCGCCGACTGCGTCGCCACGACAGTGGACGAATACGTCGAACGGGCCGTCCGGCTCGGCACCGATCGCGACTGGCGGTCGCACGTCGAGGACCGGATCCGCGACACGAGCGACGTTCTGTTCGAATCGGCCGATTCGATCGCGGAATACGATCGGATCTTCCGGCAGCTTGTCGACGAGGCCAAGAGCAGAAACGGATGAATTGTGGCGCCGGTCTCACGCCCGCGCACAGCCGGGACGGACGCACGAGAAAGGACTCCCGATGACGGCGGTCCCCAAACGCCTGGCGGAGATGAGCGTTCGCATCTCGCAGGCGCCGGCGTCGGCCGATCGCTGCCGGCTGACGGCCATCGCGCTGCAGAAGCAGGGGCGGATCGACCAGGCAATCAGCCTCTACCTGCGGGGCCTTGCGTTCAATCCGTCCGACGCGTCGGCGTACCGCTGCCTGGGGACGGCCTACAAGACGCGAAAGCAGCTCGATCTGGCCGCGGCCTGCTTCCGACGGGCCGTCGAGCTGTGTCCCGCCTTCCCCGAGGCCTGGAACAATCTGGGAAACACGCTTGCCGAGCAGCAGGATGACGCGGGGGCCGCCGCCTGCTTCGAGCGGGCCTTCACCGTGCAGCCCCATTTCGCGGGCGCTCACTTCAATTTCGCCAACGCGCTCGGACGACTCGGCCGGTTCGACGAAGCGATTGCCGCTTGCCGCCGGGCGACCGAGCTCTCGCCGCGCAGCGCCGAGTTCTACAACGGTCTCGGGATGGCGCTTTACGACGCTCGGCGGATTGACGAGGCTGTTACCGCCTACGACCAGGCGGTCCGCCTCCGGCCCGATTTCGCGCCGGCGCGGTACAACCGCAGCCATGCGTGGCTTCTCCTGGGCGATTATGCGCGCGGTTGGCCGGAGTACGAATGGCGCTGGAAGCTGCCGGCCGTCGCGGTTCCGTCCTTCCCTCAGCCGCGCTGGGACGGAACGAACCAACCGGACGCGCACAATCCTGCTCGACGCGGAGCAGGGACTGGGAGACACGATTCAGTTCATTCGCTATGTTCCCTTGGTCAAGGATCGGGTCGGAACGATCGTCCTTCGCTGCCAGAAGCCGTTGGTGCGACTGCTGGCGGCAATGCCGGGAATCGACCGAGTCATCTCGCAGGACGAGCCGATCGGTCCGTTCGACGTCTGGTCTCCGCTCTTGAGCCTGCCCCTCTTTTTCACCTCCGGCGCTCGAGGCCATTCCAAACCGCGTCCCCTATCTGCGCCGAGGATCAGGCGATCCTCCGCTTCTGGCAAGAGCGGCTCGAACGAATCGACGGGCTGCGCATCGGCATCAATTGGCAAGGCAATCCCGCGTTTCCGAAGGATCGGTTCCGCTCGGTCCCGCTTCGTTATTTTGAGCCGATGGCAAGGATCGCGGGCGTCCGCTTGATCAGCCTGCAAAAAGGAGTGGGACGCGAACAGCTCGAAAACCGTCGTGCGACGTTCCCCGTGCTCGACCTTGGGCTCTCGATGGACGAAGTCCACGGCCCGTTCGTCGACACGGCGGCCATTTTGCGGGGACTCGACCTTGTGATCACATCCGACACGTCGCTCGCGCATCTCGGCGGGGCGCTCGGCGTCGAGACGTGGCTGGCCGTGCCGAGCGTTCCCGAGTGGCGCTGGCTGCTGGGCCGGGAAGACAGTCCGTGGTACCCAACGCTGCGCTTATTCCGGCAGAACCGACCAGGACAATGGGCCGACGTATTCTCGCGCATGGCCGCCCGCCTCGGCCAGCGCGTCGCGGCGCGAAGGACAGACACACTCAACCGCCCGCAGAGTTTTCCCAGTCCCCCCCGTTGAAAACTCACGAATTCAAGCAGGCTCTTCAGACCGGTCGATAACAATCGAAGAGACTTCGTCTCGGACGCGGAGGGAGCGCGCCGCGACGACAGCCGTTGTCTTGAAAGGCGTGAATGTCCGCGATCCAAAGCAGCTCACCCACGATTTCCACGGCGGCCAATCCGACGACAAGCAATTCGTCGAGCACAACGGGGACCGTCGCTCCGGTCCAGGCCTCGGTCGGGCCGATCAGCGGGATCAACTACGAGACTTTGATCACGGATCTCGTCGCCAGCCAGCAGGAGCAGGTTACCGACCTGCAGAACGATATCGAGACGCAGGAGACGCAGCAGGGCGACTATCAGACGCTCGCCGCGAACCTGACCACGCTGGCCACGTCCCTGCAAACTCTGGGAGAGACGTCGACCTTCCAGAACTACCAGGTCCAGATGTCGGATCCCAACCAGCTCAGCGTGACGGCCGCGGCCGGCGCCTCTCCCGGGTCCTACCAATTTCAGGCCCTGCAACTGGCCTCGACCCAAGTCGCGCTTTCGCAGGGTTTCGTCAACGCAGAACAAGCAGACTCTCGGCACCGGAACGCTGACGATTTCCAGCGGCGGCGGGCTGGCCTCGCCGACCCTCTTGGACGCCCTCAACGGCGACCAGGGCGTGCAGCTCGGGTCGATCCAGATCACGGATGCCGCCGGACATACGGCCAACGTCGATCTCTCAAACGCCTACACCGTCAACGACGTCCTCAACGCGATCAACGATAACGGCGTGGCCGACGTCACCGCATCGACCGACGGGGGCCATCTCGTCCTGACCGACACGTCCGGCGGCTCCGGCAGCTTGACCGTCGCCAACCTCAACGGCGACCAGACGGCGACCGATCTCGGCATCAATCAGACCAGTTCCAACGGCACGATCACGGGCCAGAACGTCTACCAGGCGGAAGCGGGCACGGCCCTCTCCCAGATCAACGACGGAAACGGGATCTACACGCCCGGAAGCTCTCCGGACCTGGCGATCACGCTTTCCGATGGAACGACGTTGGACGTGGGCTTAAGCGGCGCCGCCACCGTCGGAGACGTTCTCAACGGCATCAATAACGCCTCCGGGAACAACGGAAACCTCGTCGCCTCGCTGGTCAACGGCGGGATCCAATTGACGGATAATAGCGGCGGCAGCGGCACGCTGACGGTCGCCGACGAAAACGGCGCATCGGCCGTGCAATCCCTCGGCCTCAACGTCGCCGCCAGCGGCAACACGATCTCCGGACAGCCGCTGCTGGCCGGAATCAACTCGGTGCTGCTCCAGAACCTGAATGGCGGACAGGGGATCACCCAGACCGGGGAGATTCAACTGCAGGACCGCACGGGGCAGACCGCAACGATCGATCTCACCGGCGCGCCAGTCGCTGGACCAGGTGATCAACGCGATCAACAACGCCACCACGACCGGCGGCCAAAAACTGGACCTGACGGCAGCGATCGATTCGTCGGGCACCGGTATCGAGGTCACCGATACGTCCGGGTCGACGGCTGACAACCTCGTCATCCAGGACGTCGGCAGTAGCACGTTGGCGTCGCAGCTCGGTATCGCCACGAACTCGGCGACGAGCTCGGTCGACTCCGGCAATCTCAACCTGCAATACGTCAACGACGCGACGAGCCTGTCGACCTATGCTCCGGGCGGCGGCGCTGTGCCGCAGGGCTCATTCACGATCACCGACTCGGCCGGTCACCAGGCGACGATCACCGTCACCAACGCGACCAAGACGATCGGCGACGTGATGCAGCTCATCAACTCGGCCTCCGGGATCGACGTGCAGGCCCAATTGAACAGCACCGGCGACGGCTTCTCCCTGATCGACGAGGCGGGCGGTTCCGGAAATCTCACCGTGACGGAGAGCACCGGCAACAACACGGCGGCCGATTTGGGCATCGCCGGAACCGGTACGGCCAATGGCAGCGGCAAATCGGAGATCGACGGCCGCCAGGCAACCGTCATCAACATCGCGTCCAGCGACACGCTGGACACGTTAGTCAATAAGATCGGGCAATCGGGAATCGTCAGCGCTTCGGTGATCAACAACGGCTCCCCTTACGATCCGTACCATCTTGCGCTGACCGCGACGACCCCCGGCCAGGCGGGCCAGTTCTTCATCAGCGAATCGGGCGTCAGTCTTGGATTGGAGACGGCGACGCCGGCACAGAACGCGCTCTTGAAGGTCGGCTCCGGCTCCAACGCGACCATCCAGTCGTCGAGCACCAACACGTTCAACAACGCTCTGCCCGGACTCGACGTACAGCTCCAATCCGTGGGACAGACTCCGGACACCGCGACCGTCAGCCAAGACAGCTCGTCGATCACCACCGCGCTCCAGAGCTTCGTCAGCAACTACAATAACTACATCAGCCAGGCTCAAACGCTCACCGCCTTCGACGCGACGACCGACACCGCCGCCCCGTTGGAGGGCTCCCCGACCGTGTCGCGCCGACACCCAGTTGAACTCGCTCATCACGCAGCCGTTCAACTCGTCCGGCAGCGCCATCCAGTCGCTCGTCGACCTGGGGATCACGGTCAACTCCGACGGCTCGCTTTCGCTGAATCAAGACCAGCTCCAGACCGCGCTCGAAAACGACCCGCAGAGCGTCGCCAGTTTCTTCACCACCGCGTCGACGGGGTTCGCGGCGGTGGCCCAGGCGACGGTCACGGGGATCACCGATCCGAACACCGGAACCTTTATCCTCGCATCGAACACGCTGCAGGACTCGATCAACGCCTACCAGAACCGGATCACCGAGCTCAACCAGATCCTCACCAACCAGGAGCAGGTCCTGACGCAGACGTTTGCCAACCTCGAAACGTTTATCTCGACGATGAAGACGCAATCGAGCTTGATCTCGCAGATTGCGCCTCTGTCAGTGGACGGCAGCAGCAGTTCAAGCTCCAGCAGCTCGTCGTCGGTCCTCTGACGTCGCGCCGCTCGACCATCCCGCGAACCTGAATTGCCGATCGCGCCCGATTGACCCGGATACCAACCAACGGACCCATGCACACCATGACCGATGAATATCTCGAAACCAAGGTGACCACCGCCACGCCGCACCAGCTTCACCTGATGGTGATCGACGGGGCGATCCGCTACGCTCTGGCGGCCGAGTCGGCGCTTACGCGACGGAAGCTCGATGAGGCCAACGCCGCGCTCGCGCAGGCGCGTCCGTTCGTCGGGGAAATGCTGGCCGGCCTCGATGCGACGCAGCTTCCGGAGGTCGTCGACAACTTGAAGGCATTGTTTTTGTTCATCCACCGCAACCTCGTGAAGGCCGGCCTCCAACGCGACCCGCAGCTCGTGGCCGACTCGATCGCGATCCTCCGCTTGTACCGCGAAACCTGGCTGGCGCTGGCGGAACGACTCAAACAGGAGGCCGGCCGCCGAAGCTTCCCCCACGTCCGAAGGCCGCTATTCCTGGGCCTCCTGACGCCCCGCGTGCTACAGTGGCCCACATGATCCCGCGGATTCTCGAACCGGAGGTCATGGACAGCCCGCTCGAGGCGATCGACTACAACACGATGGATCACTCCCAGGTGAACCGCGTGTTTGTCGACGATCTGCTGGCCGCGCTCGGACGCGGCCGGCCCGCCCGTGCGGCCGGTCCCCTCCGCATCCTCGACGTGGGGACCGGAACGGCGCTCGATTCCCATCGAGCTATGCCGCCGCCCCGGTCGCTGGCACGTCACGGCGGCCGATCTGGCTCAAGCGATGCTCGAGGTCGCCGCGGAGAACATCGCAGCAGCGGGCCTCGGCGGGCACATCATGCTCGAGCATCTCGATGCCAAGAGGCTGCCGTTCGACGACGGCCGGTTCGACGTCGTCATGACCAACAGCATCCTGCACCACATTCCGGCCCCGCGGGAATGCGTCGCCGAAATGATCCGCGTCATCGCCCCGGGCGGCATGCTCTTTGTCCGTGACCTTCTCCGACCCGAAAACGCGGCAGAACTGGACCGTCTTGTCGCGCTTTATGCGGCCGACGCGAATGCCCATCAACGTCAGATGTTCGCAGCGTCGCTGCACGCCGCGTTGACCCTGGACGAGGTCCGTGCGCTGGCCGTCTCCTTTGGCATCGCCGCCGATTGCGTCCAGCAGACGTCGGACCGCCATTGGACGCTGTCCTGGAAGGCCGAAGGCGGAAGGAACAAGCCGCAATCCGATCCCTCATCCGTCCGCCCAATGGCCGATTAAATCGGTTTTGCCTTGAGGACGGAGGTGTCGGTTTCGGCCCTGATGGTTTCACGGTCCGTCCGGGCTGCGGCTTTGAACTCCTTTGGTGAACGGGTGCGCTCCGCTCAAGTCTCTGTCGGCAGGTGACGATTTACTCTATGCATCTTAACCAAACCACCCCACGCTGAATCTCCACCCCTACGGAATCGTCCATGCCGTTCTGTCCGTGTGACGACCGACCATCTCGAATTCCCACCCGGCTCGAAACCGCCCTGGCGCGGCTCAATCGCACTCTTCGAAGCAGCGCCCGTCACGGCGAGGCGATGGAGTCGATGTTCACCCAATGGCAGAGCCGTTGGGCGAGCCGGCGCGACGACATTGTCCGGCGCTTAGAGGCGATCGATTCGCAATTGGATGTCTGGCGGCCCTCCAGCGACACAACGCCCCGATTAGCGGTCGTCAGCGTGTCGGAGGAGCCGGCGCCAGGGAGCAGGCACCAGGAGCCCCAGCTGACCTCCGACCGCTGAACGCCGGCTCCTAACCGCTGCACTCTGGCTTTCAAGCGTTCTAGTCACTCCCGCGGCCCCCGCTTGATTGCGGGGCGCGGAAGAGCTGCTCCGACAGCCCATGGTCGCTTGCCAGGCCGAGCACGCGATTGTTTGAAGTCACCACGCCGTAGACGGCGGCCGCGGCTCGCAGCGTCAAGAGGGCCTCGAGCTTGGTCGCTCCGTCGGCGATGACCGGCATGCGCCGCACCAACGAAGGCAGCGGCTGCTGCGTGAGGGCAACGTCGACCACGCGCAGGTATCCATACCAGGAATCGGCCAGTCCCGGCCGGCACACGGCCACGCTGTTGACTCCATACGCGCCGGGCGAAATTAAGCACGTCTTCGCGGCCCACATTGTCGGGCACGCCCAGGACGCGGCTGTTCGGGATCACCGACTGCATCACCGGCTGGCCGGCCAGATGCATCAGACCTTCCAACAAGCGGCCTTGAACGTCCAGCAACAACCCCTCCTGGTGTCCCTGGCTGAGCACTTGGACCAGCCGTGCCCGTCCGAGGATCTGGCCGGGACGCTCGGCGCCCGTCCGGCTGAAGTGCTGCAAGACGCGGGCGACGGCCATCAGCGGCAAGCCGATCGGAAAAAAGAGCCGGTAAAACAGGACAAACCATCCCGCGTTCCGCCGCAAAAGCCGCAAAGGAGCGCGGTAATACAGGTTCTTCGGGATCAACTCCCCGAAGGTGAAAGCGAAGGGGGCGATGAAGAGCGTCGAGATGATTTCGGCCGTCATCCCGTCGCCCAGGCCTGCCCGCACTGCGGCGATCCCCACCGCGGCGGTCAGCCCATACTGCGCGACGTTGTTGCCGATCAGGGCCGTCACGACGAAATCGCTCGGGTGTTGGCAGAACCAGAGGATCCGCCGGGCCAGCGGGTCGCCGGATTGTGCGTCGATGCTCACGCGCAGATAGCTCACCCGGTAAAATCCGGTCTCCGCCCCGCTGAAGAACGCGGAGAGCCGCAAGCAGGCCAGAAACAGGGCCAGCGCTCCCAAGTAGGGCAACATGCCGCTCATGGCGACGCCTCCATCGTGGACTGCTCTTTGCTGAGCATCGCCCGCAGGCGGCCCCGCTTGGAGACTTCGATGACGCGGACGCGAAAGCCGCGCCAACTGCACTCGTCCCCGACCGCCGGCATGTGCTCCAGCTTCTCGTGCAAGAGGCCGGCCAGCGTCACCAGTTCGTCCGACTCAGGCTCGTACTCCATCCCCAATCGGCTGCACAGGTGTCGCAGCGGCGTGATTCCCTCGACGTGGTAGCAGCCCGGGGCGACCTCGAGGACCGGCGCGCGGGCCAGAAAGCGAACCGCCCGGTCGGGCTCCGGAATCAGCACCGCGTCCAGGAGATCGTCGTAGGTGACGATGCCGATCGTCTCGCCGTATTCGTTGACCACCGAGGCGACGTCGGCGACCTGCTCCCGCAGCAACGTGAGGACCGTCGCCAGCGTGGCGCACCACGGAACGTGCACCACTTCGGCGGCCGCCTCATCGAGGCGGTCGGTGGAAATCAACGAGAAACTCGACAGGGCGATCGCCGCTTCGATGTCGTCGCTTCCCTGCCGCACGACGGCCACATAATCGCCCGGCGGCATCTTGCCGCCCAGATCGGCCGCTCGAATCGGCGGGGGATAGGCGGGATAGCTTCCCCGCGGCCGCATCACCTCCTCCACCCGGATCTCGGAAAGGTCCAGGATATTATGCAGGATCTGCTTTTCCTGGCGGATCATCTCGGCGCTCAGGTCGGAGACGTTGACGGCGTCTTCGAGGTCTTCGGTGCTTAAAAAAGGCTCCTGGTGAATGTGCGGCAGGAACGTGCGCCGCCCGACCAGGGTCAGCGCCGGAACAGGGGCAGCGCCGGATCGAGAAGACGCACCATTCCGACGATGGGCAGCGCAACCAGGGGCGCGAGCGATCTCCTCCAAATGGCGGCGACGACTTTCGGCACGACCTCGCCCCAGAGAAGCAGCGCAACCAGCGCGACAAAGCCGAACACGCCGGCCGCCGTGTGCAGATGGGCCGAGATCAAACGCTGCGAGACCACGATGCTGACCGCGAAGTACATCAAGTTGACGACGAGGTTCCAAAAGAGGATCCCCGTGAGGACGCGGTCCGGATCGGAGAGGAGGGCGGCGGCCGCCCGCTCTCGCGCACGGCCCATGCGGAAGCCGCGAATCTCGTCGTGCGAGAGAAAGAACAGCGCCGTTTCGCTCGCCGATAGAAAGGCGCTCAATCCCATCAGCGCCAACATGGCCGCCAGGCCCGGAAGCCAACGATCCGTCGAGTGAAGGAAATCGCTCATCGAGACGGCGACAACCTCATCCCTTATCGAGCGTGGTGCGCCCAGCGCGACGTCGAACTCGCTCACGGCGGGGACGATCATCGCCAGCGTCGTGAAGCCGTAGGCGGCGGCGATCGACAGACAGACCCCGAGTGAACCCTGCAGCAAGAACTCGGTAATCGCATAGAAGGTCAGGAAAGGGAGCATTCCCGCCGAGAGCATCAGCGCCGGAGACGGGTTCTTGTGCGACAGCGATGCGTAGAGCGCAATGCTCCCCGCCAGGATGAAGACCACGAAGCTCGCGAACTGCTCGGCGAACGAGGACCGCGCTTCGACCAACAGCAGCATGAAGATGAAGATGCCGATAAACAGGAAAAAAATCGTGCCCAGGCTGTTCGCAATCGCCGTGCGCGACCGCTCGAAGCTCAAGCCCGAGTGCAGGCCGAGCATCGCGGAAAAGGCGACCAGCACGAGAAAGCCGGCCGCCACGTACAGGGCAAGCTCCGCGAACTGATCGGCGGCGGCCGCGCGTGAATACAAAAGGTACGCGGCCAGGCCCAGCGGAATGACGATCAGCTCCTTGGTGTTGTAAATGATGCCTCCCAGCTTGCCGTAGATGAACTCCTTGGCCGTGACGTCGGTCATCAACAAAAGCTCGAGCGTCTTGCCGTCGCGCTCCGACGTCAGGGCCGTCACCGCCTGGGCGTTGATGAGCATCAGACTGATCAAGCACAGTCCGACAAAACCGACTCCGGCCGGCGAGATCATGCCGAGCACCAGGTCGCCGGACGACGACGTTTGGACCACCGAGAATGCGATCAAGGCTGCCACCACCACGTACGCGGCCTTGATGACAAGGATCTTCCGCCCATAGGCCTTCGTGCAGATCTCCCGCCAAACAACCGGGTTCGCCCAGATTTTTCGAGTTCGGGCACCCCCGTCTCGGGGAACGGGCCGGTTCTGCGACCGTGGCCGGTCCCGCAGAAATGGCCGGTCCCGCAGAAATGGCCGTCGCGGCGGCCAGGTTCGGCGTCCGGCTGAGGGGCTGAGCGCCGGTGGTTGCCGCGTTTTCGTCCCAGCCGGTGGCCCCCCCGAACGAGCGGGACGGATTCCAGACTCGAAGCCGCAGCATCGTCACTCCGTTGATCGCCGCCGTCGCCGCCGCCATCACGAGCAGAAAATCCCACGCCTCGACGTGCGCCGGCTCCAACCCGGAATGGCCGGAAAGGGGATTGAGCACCCCCAGCAGCACGCGATACGGATTCAAGAGCCCGATCCAATGAGCGGCCCAATGAGCGCCCGATGATCCGCCCCCGCCCCCCAGCGCCTCGAGCGCCGCCACCAATCCTTCGACGACGCCCAACAGGATCACGAACCCCAGCACGCTGATGGCGAGCGTTTGAAACGTCTTCTCGCGCCAGTACGCGACCAAGAGGCCCCAACTTCCCGCGGTGAGAGCCGCGGCGCCACAAATCGCCAGTGACCAGAGCACCTGGTCAATGCCAACCCCCCCCAACAACAGCACCAGGAAGAGGACCGGCATCGAGGCGAGGATCAGGACCATCACCACCAACAGACCGGCAAATAGCTTTCCCAGTACCAGTTCGTGATTGCGCAGGTCAGTCATCAACAACAGAATCAACGTGTGCCGGTCCTTCTCCTGCGCAACGCCGCTGGCCCCGAACAGCAAGGCGAAAAACAGCACCAGCGAGAGTTGGATAAGGGAAAAGATCTCGAAGACCAGGCTGCCGAACCGCGCCACGTCGCCCATGCTGCGGATTTGCTGCCAGCCGAACATCGCCTGCCCGGCGGTGTACATCAACACGAACAGGCCGGCCACGTACCCGGAACGGATCAAGAAGTGGCGAAGCTGGCGGGGTGACGTCAGCACCTCGCGGCTAAAAATTGGACCGGCAAACAACGGATGTCCTCGGATATCAGGGCCAACCAGCAACCGTAACGAACCCCCGGACGACGATCAAGTGGCCACTCGTTCGAGCTCCGTCAACGTCGGGAATTTGGGTTGGGTGGCCCTGAAAACGCTCCGTGCCGTCGCCGCCAGGAGCACTCGCCACTCGCCTTTATCTTGAGCCAAATTCCACGGATTTTGGAAAAACTTTTGAAATCGCCTCAAGTCTTCCCTCAAATCCTGCCGAAGAGGAATCTGTGGCGCGACCGTCACGGTCGACCCTCTCTTTACGTTCTTACAATCGGGAACCGCTCGATGCGTCTTTCGGCATGGTCAATCGGCGTCGGAGTCTTGATGGTCGCGTTCCTGATGTCGACGCGCTGCACTCGGGCAGACACGCCTGCTGCGAGGGTGAACGCCAGTCCAATTGAGTCCGCCAAGGCGACGGACGTTCTGTTCGACCGCATCCCCGCGCCGAACTACTCGTCTTCGAACCAGCCGATTTGGAAGGTCGTCCTTTCGAAACGCACCAAGGTCAGTGGTTCCCTGTTCCACCCCAAAGCCCCTAATATTCACACCCGACCCAAGAAGAAGAAATCATCGTGGTTTAAGTTCGGCCGGAAGTGAGCGCCTCAAGCGGGCGGCGGGCGGCTCGACTGAGCTCGCCGAAGCCGGGCCCGAAGGCAGCTCGCCGAAATCAGCTTGCCCTACGTTTTGGCGAGCGTGGCGACGACCTTTTTGGCGGCGTCGGTCAGGTCGGTGCCGGTAACGATCGGGCGGCCGCTTTCGGCCAGCATCTTGCGCGATCTCGACGTTGGTCCCTTCGAGGCGCACGACGAGCGGCACATTGAACCCCACCTTTTCGTACGCGACGAGCAGCGCCTCCACGATCGTGTCGCACTTCATGATGCCGCCGAAGATGTTCACGATTACGGCCCGCACATGGTTGTCCGCCAGGATGATGCGGAAGGCCTCCGTCACCTGATCGACCTTGGCGCCGCCGCCGACGTCGAGGAAATTGGCCGGCTCGCCTCCGTGCAGCTTGATCAGGTCCATCGTGCTCATCGCCAGGCCCGCTCCGTTGACCAGGCAGCCGATGTTTCCGTCGAGCTTGACGTAACTCAGTCCCGCGTTGGCCGCCCGAATTTCGGAATCGTCTTCCTCGGTCAGATCGCGGAGCGCCTCCAGCGGCTTGTGACGGAAGAGGGCGTTGTCGTCGAACGTCACCTTCGCGTCGAGCGCTAGCATGTTGCCGTCTTCCGTCACAACGAGCGGGTTGACCTCGGCCATCGAGCAGTCGTTGTCGAGAAAGAACCGGACGAGCTGCGGCAGGAACTTCTGGCGCTCTTGATCGCGTTGGCCGGCAGACCGAGCTTGTATGCCAGCTTGGTCGCCTGAAACCCGAACAGTCCGTATCCCGCGTCGACCGGCTCGCGCAGGATCTTTTCCGGAGCGTGCGCGGCGACCTCTTCGATCTCCGTCCCCCCCTCAGACGACATGATCAGGACCGGCCCTCCCGCGTCGCGATCGACCACCACGGCCAGGTACAGCTCCCGCGCAATGGCAAGCCCCTCTTCGACCAGGACCACATTGACCATTTTTCCGGCCGGCCCCGTCTGCTTCGTGACGAGCGTCTTGCCCAACATCCGCGCCGCGTTCTGCTTCGCCTCCGCGGCCGACTTCACCAGCACGACGCCCGCCTGCTCCGGATGCTCCTTGAACCTCCCCTTGCCGCGGCCGCCGGCATGAATTTGCGATTTGACGACCGCGAGTTTCCCCCCAAGCTCCTCGAACGCCGCGGCCGCCTCGTCGGCCGTTTTCGCCACCCGCCCGCGCGGAACGGCAACCCCGGCGGCGGCCAGCAATTGTTTCGCCTGATATTCGTGAATCTTCATTCGTTTGTTTCCGCTGCCAGCGACAAAACTCCTCGCGACCAGGGCCGGCCACGGTCGGCAGTATGATAGCGGCAATCGGCTTCGACGGTCCACCGACGGATGAAGGCTGACGGAAGCGAGTGAGAAGAGACGGGGAGGATCATGCAAGGAATGCGCAGACTTCGTACGCCGTGACTCGCTTCCATCGCGTCACCGAAGCGATCGCAGCACTACAGCGCTGAAACCACCGTGACATCGAAGATCAGGATGGAATTCGGCGGAATCGTCGTCCCTTGTCCTGTCGTGCCGTAAGCCAGCGCCGATGGGATGATGAGCTGGGCGACCGTTCCAACCGGCAGGAGTGCAAACGCTTCATCCCAACCGGCGATGACTTGTCCGGCCCCCAGCGTGAACGCGAATGGCGTGACGTGGCCAAATGTTGGATCGGTGTTGGAATCGAACTCGGTTCCTTGCGTCCCATTCGAATTCAAAAGAAATCCCGAGTAGTTCACGGTGACCGTCTGACCGGCCGTCGGCACCGATCCCGTCCCATTGGTCTGGATCACGTAGGCCAAACCGTCTGCAGTGGTCGTGGCGGTCAGATTATTGGCCGCCAGGTAGTTGTTGATGACACCGGTCCCGTCCGTAATCGTGCCCGAGCCCGACGCCTGATTCCCGAGTTTGTCGACACTCGTGACCGTCACGGTCGTAACCGGCGAAGTGAGCGTCGCACCGCCTAAATTCAATGACCATTGGCCCGCCGACGGCGAAGTCAATTGGGAATTGGTCCCCAATGTGTACGTATTGCCGTTGGCCGCGACGGTCAACACCGTCGTATTGACCGCATCGTATGTTCCCGTGATCACCGGTGCGGCATCCGTGGTAATCGTCTGTGAATTCACCGTTGGAGTGCCGAGAGTCGGAGTCTGGGGCGGGGGCGGGGTCGGCGAAGTGTTGACGGTCGCGTGTCGGTAGATCGGCGTGACATCGTAGACAACGGAATTGGGATCCTGGTTGACGGTGGTTGGATGGCGAGGCCCACCGGCGATCAACACGGAACTGTCGAACTGATTCGATCCCTCAGTTGAACTGAGCAAGTTGATCACGCCGCTTGGTCCCATCTTGATCGACACGTCGCCCGTGTAGGTCGAGTCGGTCGATGAGAGCGTGCTGTTTCTCCCGCCTTCGGCGTTCCGCAGGTTTCCCGTGATTGTCGACTGATCCATGGTCAACTGACCCACCTGGTCACGCAGGTTGCCGTTCACCGTGGTCGATTCGAGATCGAGTGCATCGCCCGTTGAGTATCCGAGAGTGGCCTTGAGATTCCCATTCACCGTCGATTGGTTGAACGTGACGCTATCGTTCGACCGCTCTCCATGGACGGTGACGGAATCCGCGATGACGTTGCTGATCGTGAGGGAGTTATCCTGTTTGCCGGCCCCGAGTTTGAGGTTCAACGAAGACAGGCTGTCCGTTCCATCTCCCGAGATGCTGACGACGTTGGCGTGTCGGTTGAGCTGCATCTTGATCGATGCGGGACCGGTGACATTGATCGTGTCGGTTGTCAGCGTTTGGTCGCCAACTTTGAACGAGGTGTCGCCGGTGCTGGTCAAAACGACCTGGGAACTCGTGTACGAGACGCTAAAGTCGATTTCTGTTGACGTGCTGCCGCCTCGGAGTTCCGTCAGGCCAATCGAATTCCCGTTGACATGGACGGCCACCAGGCTCGTCAGCAGTTGTCGCGACTCAAGGATCTCAAGCTGGGAGATCACCGCACCGCAGCGATGCTTCTGAAGGCGTCGACGTGTTCGGATTCGCCGCCCCGCCGCGTGAGGCCCCTTGCGCTCGAACCACGCAGCAATCTGGTGAACCCAACTCCAAAGCATCGTCACGTTGCATCTTGAAAGAAATGAAGGCCGGCCGATCGTTCCGGGAGTCGGTCCGAACCAGTTATCGTCCTGAAATGAACCGGCCGCATAGGCTATTCTAGACGCCGGGAGGGGCGCCTGCCAGTGGTTGCGGGGCGTTTGAAAAAAGACGATTCTTCCGTTCTTGCGCCTCCTTGAGCCGAATGACTGCCCCTGCGTTGCCCTCCGCGAAGTCGGGTGAGCTCAGCGGCCAAGCCCTTCAAACCGAGCGATTCCCCTTGGCCGCTGGCACCCAGGGCTCACCAAGGGGAGGTACAAAGAGGGACGCAGCTTCCTGTGTCTCGTGACTGGGGGCTCGAGAGCGGGGTCATCTATCAGCGTGTACAGGCGTTCGCCAATCGCGGGCGAAATCGACGTCATTGAATCGGTCGCTGCGCTGGATCAGGAAGCTAAAATCGCCGGCGTCTCCGCAAGCCCGACTCGGACCCATGGATTTGCATTCGTGTCGAAGACTTTTCACAATCTGCGATCCAGCGACTCGGCGGCATCGCCGATCAGGCATCCGGCACGCTGCGAATGGAAAATGCCGGATCGTAACGGTTAGGAACCCGCATCAAGCCATAGGAATTCGGACTGTGAGCGGCTGGATTCTCATCCGCCCGGTGATGCCATCTGGCTCTGCCGAAGAAGGGTAGGTAATGTCTTGGGTACACTCGAACTCCCACCGCAGTTCGCCGAGGTCACTGCCCTCGGCCCCGTCGAGGCCGTCTACCGCCTCTCGCCGCCGCGGATGAAGGCAAAGTTCATCGCCTGGATCATCGCCACGATTCTTTGCGGCGTGATCTTTGCCGTTGGTTATTTCGGCCAAGCGACGCTCAAACAACATGGCATGGAGATGGTCGCCGTCGGGGCCCTGTTGCTCGGAGGCTTCGGCTTGATCGCCGTCGGAGGAGTCTGGCTGATTGTGCTCCTCGGCATGTTGCTCTTGAACGGGCTGCTGTTCGCCAATCCGCAGGTCGTCGCGGTGTATCGCGACGGGGTCGCCAACTCGGCCAAGGGAAAGCTCCTGGCCTGGCCCTGGCCGGACATCCGCGAAGTCTACGCGTACGTCTTCGTCGATAGAGTCACGTCCGACACCGGGCTCGGGTCGCGATTCGACATCGTTCACCGGGATGGCAGCCGCTTTACCGTCAGCCATCTTGTCGTGGGTTGGAACGAACTGATCGAACGCCTTCGTCGGGAGGTGTATTCCAGGGTCGGCCCGGAGATCACCCGTGCGTTCGATGCCGGGCAACCGGTTCCCTTCGGCAAGGATCTCGTCGTCGAGCGGGAGGGGGTGAGGAACGGCAACCGGCTGACGGCGTGGGACGCGCTCCGCGAGTACCGGGTGGATCGCGGCATGCTCGTGGTACGGGGCCAGAAATCCACCGCGGTCAATGCACCGATTGCCTCGATCCCCAACCTCGAATTGCTCCTGGCGCTGCTGAAGAGAAAACTCCCCGAACCCAAATGACCGGACAGCATCGCATCGTTTGGTGGATCCTGGGGGCGATGCAACGCGAAGCGCGGTTCGGTCCTCTGCCCGTATTTGAGCTTCAAGTTTTTGGGTCTCTCGCCGCCGTTTTTCCTCGTCGCGTGGAGCGTCCTCCCTCGTCGCAAAACGAACGCGCTCTACTTGCGATCGTTTCGCACCGATCGGCAAACGTGGCCCATCCGCCAGGCGATCCGGCTGGCTCAGCGGCCAAACCGCACACCGGCCGACGAGTTCAACCGCAAATGGCTTTTGTAAAGCTCTTCCTCTTACGCCCTTCCTCGTCGAAGATCCAACTGCCAGAACGGCCGTCCGAAGCATCGTCAGGCGCCTCCGCAGGCCCGACTCTAGCCGACAAGTTTGCATTCTCGTCAAAGAGGTTTCACAATAGGTAATCTAGCGACTCGGCGGCCTCACTGAGTAGGCATCCGGCACCCTGCAAATGGGAAATCCGGTTGAGAGAGCGGACGGACATGATCGCCAATAGCAGCCGGCAGTCGGAGCAGGACGTTTCCGACTCGGGCGCGTCGGTGGCCGTTCAGCTCGTGAGGTCGGCTTCTGGCCCCTATTCGCATTCGATTTACCAGTCGATTCACGAAGTGAATTGGGATGAATGGAACTGCCTCCGGGACGCGAGCCGCGACGTGTTCATGGATCCGCAATTTATCGCGGCCATCGAGAATTCGCTGACTGACTGCCGCTATCGGCACGTGGTCGTTCGGGACGGCAACGGGCGGCCCATGGCAACGGCGTGCTTGTCGTCCTTTGTTCTCGACGGCGTCTCATTGGCGCAGGGAGCGTCGAGAAAGGTCTTGGAGCTCGTCAGCCGCGTCGTCCCGCGGCTCGTTCGCAGCAAGCTCATCTTGTGCGGCCTGCCTGTTTCCGCAGGACAAAGCCACGTCCGGTTTGCTCCTGACGCGGACCGGGAAACCGCCCTGCGGATCATCGATTCAGTGGCTCGCGAATTTGCGGCGGCCGAAAGGGCGCGCCTGATCATCTTCAAGGAAATTGACCCCGACGGCTGCCGCGAGCTCGCTCCTCTCGTTGCGCTGGGCTACCGCCGCGCCGACAGCTTCCCGATGAATCTCGCCGTTTCCGACTACCGTGACTTCGACGACTATGTGGCGCACGTCAACTCCGATAAGCGCAGGAAAATCCGCCGCTCGCAGCAGAAATTCTTGAAGAGCGGTCTCCGCGTGGTTCAGCTGTACGGGCGCGACGGGGCCGCGGAGATCTACACGGACGATGTCCATCGACTGTACGAAGCCGTCGCCGAGGGGTCCGAGGTGCAGTTCGAACACTTACCCGCCGATTTGCTCCGCGAGCTGGCCCGCCGGCTGCCCGACAATACGGTCTTCACGTTCGTCTATTCCGGCGACCAGGTCGTCGGTTTCACCTTCTGGCTCATTTCCGACCGGACGTTCCATGCGATGTTCGTCGGAATGGACTACGACGTGAATTCGAAATCCGAGATGTACTTCAACCTCTCGTATCAGAGCATGGACTTCGGACTAAAACGCCGAGCGCAGAAAGTCTGTATCGGGCAGTCGACCGACGAGCTCAAACATCGCAAGCTCGGCTGCTATCAGGTGCCGATGTCGATCTTCGTCAAAGGCGGACGATGGTCGTCGCGTCTCGTGCTGAAGTTCGCCTTCTCGTGGATTTTTCCTGCCCTGCCGATTACGTTCCCCCGTGAAACGGCAGACTTGGATCCAGACCGCAGCCGCGACGCCACGATCGTCGATGCGCACGGCGGAGCGGATGCCGATCGGTGACGCAGCGGATCGTTTCCGGCGACGGTCTCCGGCGAAAGCCTCCAGGAAATCCCGCGTCCACGGGGCGAACGTCGGTTCATGGCCGCTGTCGTGTGCGTACCAGCGGGCTCTTGGCGTCGAGAGTCGGCCGGAACTGCCGGCTTAATTCTTCCCGTTTAACTCGATATGTCGAACCCTGGCCATCCAATGCTTTCCTTGAGGTGCATTCCCCAAGTGGCAAGTAATGGTTGCGGAGACGGCCGATCCCGGCGTCTTCTGCGTGATGGATTCGGGTGCGTCTGCTTTGGCAACCACAAACGTCAGCTTCTGGCCTCGCATCGCCGCCCGGACCGTCTCGCCCGAAGCAGTCTTGACCTCCAGCCAAAGCAGATTCTCACGTCTTGCCGGAGCCGTGCCTGTAATGGTTATGTTCTCAAACCTGAGGTCTTGGCCTTCGTACTTCTCAGGGGCTTTAAGGACCTCGTCCAGATCGGCGGCCGCGGACTTATGCACGGCGTTTCCGGCTTTCCGGACGGGAGGAGCGGGACGTCGATCATTCTTGTGTCTTTCCGGGGCTTGAGGATGGGAGTCCTCGTCAGCAGCGATCTGCGCGCCTTGACCACGCAGACATTCCCTGGTCGCCCGCGGCAATTGTGGATTGGAAAGCAGCTCGGCGAGATCGTGCTCCAAGACATTTTTCAGCAGGACGAGGGGCCCGGGCAGCTCCCACGAGCTTGCGAATCTCGGACTCGCGGTCGCCGGACTTGCCTTCTTCGCCATGCTTACGGTCAAGAAAACGTGAGATCTGGTCCTCGAGTTTCGCCAGGTTCTCGCCGTTCATGCCGCAGACGACCCAAGCGATTCTCTCGGCCAGCTCGTCCCGAGCCGATTGCCATTCCTGTCCCTTAAGCGGACGCCCCTCGTCCAAGCCATCCACAATGGATTGCACCGGATCCGGAAGATCATCACCGAGCAGATCGATATAGGCCGCAATCTGCCGGGGACCAAAAATGTCGAGCAGGCGTGCGGCTTCAATTTCGGCCGCATCCGTAATTTCGATGTCATCGTCGAGATCGGGCGCGTCTTTCGCTTCCAGATCATCGAGCTTTTCCTTGAGCGACTCGATCTTGTCCTCATCATTCACAATGAGAGCCTCGCGCAGTTCGGTCAGCGTATCGATGTAGGAGTTCGTCGTCTTCGCCGGCTCCCGCTTGCTCGGTTTTCCCACCGTGTTCTTGGCGAGGCGAGCGATCCTGGTCAACTGGAGGGGAGTTGCTTTCAAGCCACGCAGAGTGCGAAGCGCCTTGACCTCCATGCTGATCAGGTTGAGATCTCGATGGGCTGGTTTTTTTTCCTGATGTTCGGCCGCTGGTCTCCCTCTGCCTTTGGGTTTTTTGACCGGGCCCTGGTCCGCCATGAGGCTGTTGAAAGCAGTCCCCATTTCCACAGACACAATCGCTTGACACAGGAAGCAAACGAGGCCGATGCAGGCCACACGCGTACGAGACATCTTTGGCCTCTCTCGCAAGTCGGTTTCTCTAAGTGGTGACGATCCGAAAGCGGTCGCTTACGAAAAGAAAAAACACCATAAGGCGGCCGCTAGTGGTGCGACCACTTGTAACTGACAGGCGAGATTGCCGCTTTTTGGCCACGAAACTCGCCACTGTGGCTGCCACTTTGCGTTGGACGGTGCATTAGTTTCTGAGGGCGACCAGGCTGAGGGCATTACCAGACGCATCGTAGTTCACTTTGGCCCTGTCGGATTGTTGCAGATCCGCCAGCGTCGCCTGGCCGCTATTCACCGTGATCGAAGTGTCGGGTACGAGGTTGACGGTCACTGCGGAACCACTTTCGCGGACGATCGTTATTGCGTTGCCATTGATCGCGCTGATCGTGCCTAAAACGGAGCGGTAGGGACGAATGATTGTCGGCCCCACGACGTTCGGCGCCCCAACAACAACGCGCGGGCCGCCAACGACCGTAGGACCACCGACGACGGTGCTGCCGGTGTAGATGGCGCCGTTGCGATAGAATCGATGCCAGGCCGCATAACGATGGTTATAGAACCGGTGAGGATGCCGAAAAGCGGCTGAATGGTGCCAGGCTCGTCCGTGTCGTCTGAAGCCCGCGCGCCGGTTGGCTCTGCGGTGGGCCGAGGCGCGGTGCGTCCCCCTGTGGTTGGCCGCCGCATGATGTCTCGCCCGAGCGGCCCGATGGGCTCCGTGATGCCCGCTGCCGTGTCCGCCGCCATGCCCCCCGTGACCTCCCTTGGCCATTGCGGTCGGGAGGCAGTATTCGCTGCCAACGGTGAACGCGGCAGCACCGATGCTCAACGCCACACAGAGATGGGACAATCGATTCTGAGACATGGAATTGTCCTCTGCGTCGCGTGGGCCGTTGAACCCGTCAAAAGGCCGGACTCTGGCAGTTAGAACAGAGCCGCATCGGCCGGTCAAGAAAAATCTCGTCGATTTTGTTGGCACTCATCGGGCAGGTCCTGCCCTGGGCGCAGGCGGCCATGCCCAGCACGGACCCTCTACCCCCTTCCCTGATCCGTTCCGCGTTCGAAAGCCCCAACCGGGGCGAAATTCTATAGCCCAGGCAGCAGCGGAGCGAAGGCCTGGGATTTGAGGCGCTCATCCGCATTCATCAAGCCCCAATCGGGGCGAGACAATCGATAGAAGTAAAAGGGACGGGAGTGGGGACGGGAGTCATTTCTGTTTGACGAACGGAACGGCCGGCAGAAGGGTGCTGTCATGCCAAGGCGTGCGCGGTCGCTGGTGCCGGGATTCCCGAATCAGGTGCTCAATCGAGCCAATCATCGGTCGCGGTTGTTCAAGGAGGATGCCGATTTCGCTGTGCTCGAGCCATTGCGTCACGCCGCTCTCGGCACGGCCGGTGTCTACCAAGGTCGCTTCAAGTCCTTTCCGATTGCTGCGGACGACTTCTTTCCCCGCGGCCGTCCCCCTAAGAACCGTCCCCCTCAGAAACCGCCAGCCAATACCGCGGAGACTTGCTGGAAATGATTCCCTCCCCCTTTAATTCGACCCCTTTTAATTCGACCCTCTCAAGCGGCCGCGAGCCCCGTAATTGTGCAACGAGCCGGCGGGTTGATCCCGCCGGGCCGGGTTAACTGCCCGGCCCAGAATCGCGCACCGCCATTAGTCCCGAGCCCCGAGAGGGGCGGCGGTCTTCTTGCCACCGGACTTCGGCGAGCTCAGTCGAGCCGTGCGAACCGGTGGGATGCGATTCCCGTTGCGCCTCAAGCCCCCGAGAGGGGGCGACAGATTCGCGCGGAGTGTCGCCCCGCTGGGGCTTTTCGCATCGCGCGGGCAAAATCCCACCGTCTCGCGACGGTGGCAAGCAGACCGCCGCTCCTCTCGGAGCTAATGACGCGCGTTTGTCTATTCTCCCACAAAGCCGGACGCTCTCTGAATCACTGGGCTATTTTTCGTTCGCTCCGAGAGGGGCAGAAAAGGGCGGGCAGAACACGGGACCCAACTCTTTGTTGCATCATCGACCAGGTTTCAGCACCAAGAAAGAGCTGCCCCCCCTTTGCGTGCCGCTCCCTTATCCGCCTCGACCCTGAAATCTTCCTTCTTTGTGTCCATTGTGTCCTTTGTGGTTCCACTCTTCCTCGCGGTGAAAAGACAAAGAAACCACAAAGGCCACGAAGAACACAAAGACGAGCGCGCTTGAAGGCACGGTGGAGCGGTCCCGCGGCGGAAATCGTCGGGAAAAGAGTCACTTTCAACGCGACAAGGAAGTGCCACCAGCACTGGCCTTCATCGTCCGGCCTGCTTGCAGAATAACGTTTCGAGAAGGCGCTTTGCCCGCTGCAACCCTTCCTCGGTGAAGACGACCGACTTTGCTTTGCTCCGTGGATCGGTCATGTAGCCTCTTTCGTGCAAGCGATTCATTGCATCCCAGTCGAAGCCCTTCCAGGCACGAGCCACGTCGTGCAACCCGAGGTAGAGAAGCGCGAGCGTGGCATCGTCGATCTTGTCCGTGTCGAGTTCCATGATTCTACCTGCCAAGTAGCCGCTTGATCACGACCTTGCCGCCTTTCCCGCACCCACCATTCGTGGGGAAGGTCAAAATGATTCACTCCTCTTTAATTCACTCCATTGAAGAGCGATGAACACCGCGGGCCGAAGCGATTCAGCAGGGCCGGCCGTCCGTGCGGCCTTGTCGACTCGTTTTGTCGGAGTGGCCGAAGCGCCGAGTCGCTGTTGCGGCTTGCCTGGATGTGGTATTATAATACTACAAACGAACAGAGTCGGCCCATGCCATTCGACAGAATCATCTGGGACCTTGACGACGACTCCGATGGCAATGTGCAGCACTGTGCGGAGCATGGAGTAACGAAGGAAGAGATCGAAGAGGTGTTTGGGAACGCGACGGATGCGGACATCAGTCGGTCCTCCGCGCGGCCGGTACTCTTCGGTGATACCAATCTGGGCCGACACTTGCTGGTGGTCTACGAACAAATCGATGCGGATACAGTCTACCCGGTGACGGCCTACGAGGTTCCCAGGAGACAACGACCATGAAGCGTATTGTGCGTAAGCGGCGGCTCACGCCCAAAGAGGCCGCCAGGTACAAGGTGATTCGTGAGCAAGTTGCCGGGGAGCTCCCGGATTTGATCTCCCGTCATCACGAGCGGATGGCGGCCCTTGACGAGTTGCAAGAACTGCTCCGCCAACTGAAAGCCGCGCGAAGCAAGGGGACTCAGCCTTGGCGACTTGACCGAACTCACCGGCATGGACCGCTCCGCGCTCTCGAAACTCGAAACGGGGCAGCGCGCCAACCCCACCGTGGAGACCCTCGTGCGCTACGCCGAGGCAGTCGGCAAACGCCTCGTGGTCTCCCTGATCGATGCACGGAACGCGTAAACCGGCTACGGTTCGATACGGTGGAATCCACTGGGCCATCGACATTCCCTTCTCTGACCGACCGCGCGGCTTCCCTCCGCGGCACAAACCTGGGGCGTGCCACTGCTGAACGGCTTCCGGTCAGCAGTACGTTCTCCCGAACCGGAGCGGAGCCCTCGCGCCAGCATGATCACGTCGACGGGCGATGAACACCGTGAGGGAATGGAAAGGGGACAGGGGAATGGAAAAAAAAAAAGGGGGGGGGGGGGGGGGGGGGGGATGGAAAGGGGACAGGCGGGGGAATGGAAAGGGGACAGGCGCATATATCGGCATTGTGTTCGCTGATCCGATGTTCTGCGTACCATCCTGGGCCGCGGTTGCACAACAGATTCCCATTATATGCGCCTGTCCCCTTTGTTTCTCCCCAGATGACCGACGGTTCGTGGCACATAGCCAGGATCCAAACCAACCCACGCTCTCTGTGACGAATCACCGGTTTTACTGCAATTTCTTGCTTTCGCGAATCATATGGTCCGACCGAGCGAGTCCGTTGATAACGCAGCCAGAAATCGTTCCGTTTTCGGTCCGACTGGTGAAACGTGACAACTAATCGAGAACCCATTCCCTAAATCACGACGCCTGGAGATAAGCGAGACTCGATCGCTCCTTAGACGCTTCCCTACTGTGCTTTAGCGATCACGTCAGAACAGCCGAAGCTGCTCGCCTTCGATCCGCGGTGGGCGGAACTGGGAAAAATCGAACGGCGACAAGTGCCCGTCGAGGCCGTGGCGGCGGGCGAAGGTTTTGAAGGTTTGGTGGATTTGGTCGGCGCGAGGCGCCGGTGCCGCTCATGCGGCGGCCGAATTGCGTGTCGTTGAGCTTTCCGGAACGCGTTTGGCGGATGGCTGATTCGACGCGGGCGGCTCGCGTCGGCTCGCTCCGCGGAGCCAGTCGAGGAAGACGGGGCGGACGGAGCCGGAGAGGCGGAGGAGGACGTGGCCGGCCGATTGGGCGCCGGCTTCTTTGGCCGCTTTGAGGATCTGCGGGATCTCGCTGTCGTTGAGGCCGGGGATGATCGGGGGCAACCATCACCCGCGTCGGGACGCCGGCCGCCGTGAGGTCGTGGATCGCCCGCAGGCGGGCGGAGGGGGAGCTGGTGCGGGGTTCCATGCGGCGGGCGAGGGCTTCGTCCAGCGTTGTCACGCTGATCGAGACGTGCACGACGTTGAGCTGGGCCATTTCGGTGAGCAGGTCGAGATCGCGGGTGACGAGGCGGTTTTTGGTGATGATGCCGACCGGCTGGCGGGCTTCGAGGGCCACCTCGAGGCAACTGCGGGTGAGGCGAAAGCGGCGTTCGGCCGGCTGGTAGCAATCGGTGATGCCGGAGAAGCAAATCATTTCGGGTTGCCAGTTGTCGCGAGCCAGCCATTGGCGAAAAAGCTCGGCGGCCCGCTGTTTGACGAAGATCTTCGACTCGAAGTCGAGGCCGGCGCTCAGGCCGAGGTACTCGTGGCTGGGCCGGGCGTAGCAGTAGCTGCAGCCGTGCTCGCAGCCGCGGTAGGGGTTCAAGCTGAAGCGGAAGGGGACGTCGGGGCTGTCGTTTTCGGTGACGATGCTCTGGGAACGGTCGAGGATGAATTGCGTGCGAACGCCGTGCTGCTTCGTCAGGCTCGTCGGTGCGAGTGCCGCGGCGGGCGGATCGTGTTCGTGATCCGGCTCGTGCTGGAACGCGAGGAACCGATTCGGCGGATCGATCGGCCACCCGCGCCCCTTTCCAGCGCTTTCTCCGATCATCCCTGAAGTATACATAAGTATATTATACGGTACAAGTGCAATTTCGCGGCTGTGGTTCGGAGCGCTGCGCCCCTTTTGGGGAGTCTTTGCGGGTCTTCAGTTTTCCTTTTTTAGCGCCCGAAAAACCCCAAAAAACTCGCAAAAGTGTCACAAAAGCGGGCGCTGTACCAAAAGCGGGCATCGGCCGGCGGGTCCCTCGATCCGTTTGACGGCGGCACCCTCTCGACGGAAAGGGCACGCCCGCGCGAAAGCCGGGGGCGTGGCACCCAAGCCGAATTTCTGATCCGGATTATTCGACTCTCTCTGCGCCGTGCGTCTCCGCGTGAGATGCTCGGTCCGAAAAACCGGCGCGTCGCGGCACAACGGTCTTATCCGGCGTTTTGCTCCTTCTGCGAGTGTGCCCTTTCTTCCGGCCTGCTGCTGTGGATGGTGCCCGAAGCTGCTCCGTCTGTGAGCTACGGTTCGATTGTAGATGTGAGTTTCCCATTTCGCGACTCACGGACGAGTTCTGCGTTTTGTGTCAGGCATGGCGAAGACCGCAACCTCCGTTCGCCACGACGGTGGCTTTGAACTTCGTCCGGGAGTCCACTTCATGTCGTTGTTCAATCGTTGGCGGTTGTTTCGGGAATCATCGAACGGCAAGGCGGGTTATCGTGGCGGAGCCAGGCGGAAACGCGGGCCGGGCCGGCCGATGGAACGGATGACCCAGCAGCCAGCACGCTGCAGCAGCCTGGTCGAGACCCTGGAGGACCGGCTGCTGCTGTCGGCCACGGCCAGCCCCACCTTTGTCATTTTGGGGCATTGCGCGTCCTCCGGAGTCGTCCCCGACACTTCCGGCGGCGTCGCTCCGATCGATCCGGCCCAGATGCGGGCCGCTTACGGCGTCAACCAGATTTCCTTTAGCGGCACGGCGGGCACGGGCGCGGGTCAGACGATCGCCATCGTCGACGCCTACAACGATCCCGATATCATCTCCGACGCCAACAGCTTCAGCACCGAGTTCGGCCTGCAGCAGTTCAACGGCAGCGGCGAGCCCACCCTGAAGGTGCTCAACGAGACGGGCGGAACCGTCGCTGCCCACGAACTCCAGCCGCGGCGGCTGGGATGTCGAGGAGGCACTGGACGTGGAGTGGGCCCACTCCATCGCGCCGCAGGCCAACATCATCCTGTTTGAGGCCAACTCGAACTCCTATTCCGACTTGCTCACGGCCGTTGCCACCGCCGCCGATTACGCCGGCGTCTCGGCCGTCTCCATGAGCTGGGGCGGAGGCGAGTTTTCGGGCGACACGAGCACCGATTCGTATTTCCTCACGCCGTCGGGACACCAGGGGGTCACGTTCCTGGCCAGCACGGGCGACGACGGCACGCCGGCCGGCTATCCCGCCCTTTCTCCCAATGTCGTCGCCGTCGGCGGCACTTCGCTCGACATCGACAGCAGCGGCGACTATTTGGGCGAAAGTGCCTGGTCCGACGGAGGCGGCGGCATCAGCGCCGACGAATCGCAGCCCAGCTATCAGGTGGGGCAAGTCAACGGAACGAGCAGCACGCATCGCACCGTCCCCGACGTCTCGATGGACGCCGACCCCAACACGGGCGTGTACGTGCTCGACAGCTTCGACGGCGGTTACCTCCAGGTCGGCGGGACGAGCCTGTCGACCCCGATGTGGGCCGGACTGATCGCCATCGCCAACCAGGGGCGCGCCCTCGATGGCGAATCGTCCCTCAACGGCCTGACCCAAACGCTGCCGACGCTTTACAACCTGCCCAGCACCGACTTCCACGACATCACGACGGGCAGCAACGGCACGTATTCGGCTACTGTCCGGCTACGATCTGGCGACCGGCCTGGGCACGCCCGTCGCCAATCTGCTGGTTCCCGCTTTGGCGGGCTATTCAGCCGACGCAGCCGCCGAGCGTGAGCGGCCCGTCGGCCACTTCGGTCAACGAGAACTCGACGCTGCTTTTCTCGACGGCCCAAGGCGGACACGATCACGCCTGGCCGACAGCCAGGCCGGCAGCAACGCCGACACGCTGACGCTGAGCGTCTCCGACGGCACGCTCGCACTGGATTCAACCAGCGGCCTGACCTTCACGGCCGGCTCCAACGGTTCCTCGTCGATGACGGTCAGCGGGACGCTGGCCAACCTCAACGCGGCCCTCAACGGGCTGCTCTACACGCCCAACTCGGGTTACAGCGGCTCCGATCCACTGCACCTTTCGCTCACCGACCCGGGCGACAGTCTGACCGGCTCGAGCGACCGTCGCGGTTACGGTCAATGCGCTCAGCCCGCCGACCGTCACCGCACCGACCACCATTTCCGTCAACGAGAACTCGACACTGCTCTTTTCGACGAGCCAGGGGGACGCGATCAGCCTGGCTGACAGTCAGGCCGGCAGCAACGCCGCACGCTCACGCTGAGCGTCAACGACGGCACGCTCGCGCTCGGGTTCGACCAGCGGGCTGACGTTCACGGCCGGCTCCAACGGCTCTTCGTCGATGTCGGTGAGCGGCACGCTGGCCAACCTCGACGCCGCCCTCAACGGGCTCGTCTACACGCCGAACGCCGGTTTTCAGCGGCTCGGATGGGCTGCACCTTTCCCTCACCGACCCGGGCGACCACGTCGCCGGCTCGGCCACGTCGCAGTGACGGTCAACGCGATCAGCCCGCCGGCCGTCACCGTCGCCGGCCGCTCTCTCCATGAACGCAGAACTCGTCCCTTGTCTTCTCGACAGCCCAGGGGACGGCGATCACCTTCGCCGATTCCTTTGCTGGCAGCAGTCCGGAAACGCTCACGCTGAATGCCGACCGACGGGACGCTCGACGCTGGCCTCGACGAGCGGACTGACGTTCACGGCCGGCTCCAACGGTCAGTTCATCGTTGACGGTGAGCGGCACGCTGGCCAATCTGAACGCCGCCGTCAACGGCCTGACCTACACGCCCAACTCGGGATACACCGGTTCCGATTCGCTGCACATTTCGACTCACCGATCCGGGCGACAGTCTCACGGGCTCGGCCTCCGTCGGCCTCACGGTCAAACAGGCGCCGAGCATTACCGCCCCTGCCGCCGCGAGCATGAAAAAAAATGGCTCGTTCACGTTTTCCAACGGTAACGCGATCAGCGTCACGGACGCGGCGGCCGGCAGCAATGCGGAGCAGTTGACGTTGCACGCCAGTCACGGGACGTTCAAGCTGGCTTCCACGAGCGGGCTGAACTTCGTCTCCGGCTCCAACAAGTCCGCCTCGATGACGGTAAGCGGCACGCTGACCAACCTCAATCGCGATCTCAACGGGCTGGTCTACACGCCGACATCCGGGTATTCCGGCAGCGATTCGATGACCGTTTCGGTGACCGACAAGGGAGACGGACTGACGTCGGCGACGGCCACCATCGCCGTCACCGTCGGTCAGGCCGCCACGATCAGCAGCGCCAAAACGCCACGTTCGCCGTGGGAACCGCGGGAACCTTCACCGTAAAAACGACGGGATTTCCGGCGCCCACGCTGGCAGTCTCGGGGGGGCTGCCGGCAGGAATTACGTTCAATTCATCGACCGGCGTGCTGAGCGGGACAGCGGATGCCGAGACCGGCGGCACCTACCATTTGACGTTCACCGCGTCCAACGGCTTCGGCACGCAGGCGAGCCAGACCTTCACGCTCACCGTCAATCAACAACCGACGGTCACCGCCCCGGCCACGGCATCCTTCAACGAGAACACCGCGATGGTCTTCTCGGCTGCGAACGGCAACGCGATTTCCGTCGCGGACGCCAATGCCGGCACCACCAACGATCGTCTTACACTGACGGCCGCGCACGGCACGGTGAAACTGGCCTCGATGAGCTGGGTTGCACGTTGTCTCCGGATCCAATAAGTCGTCCTCGATGACGGTCGGCGGCACGCCGGCCATCCTGAATGCGGCTCTCAAGACGCTGACGTTCACACCGGCGTCCGGTTACGTCGGCGCCGCCTCGATTGCCGTCTCGATCAAGGACATGGTTAACGGCTTGACGGGGCCAGCCGCCATCGCCCTCACGGTGAATGCGGTCAACCCGTCGCAAACCGGCCCGACGGCTGGTGAATTCGGCAGCGACAGCGGGACGGACGGCTTCGCCGTCGATTGGGCCGGCCTGGCCGCCGCCGTCGAGCAACTCTACACGTAGATCGCTTCCCATCCAGATTGAGCGCTCCCGTGGCGAAAACCCTCGGTGAAGACCAGACTTTCATCGCGTCACCCAATTGTTCGCAAAACTTGTCGGATGGCAGCCCGGTCCCTTTGAGTGGGCATTTCGCCGGCCTTCTTCACGCTTTTTCGCCGCGGGCCTGCATTTTTGTGATCCGGATGGACGAATCCTGCCGATTACATGGATTGACAGGATCTTTCCGGACTCGGCCCACGTAGGAAGCAAGCCCCGACCATGCGTCTGTGGCCGCTCGTGATTGCGCTGGTTGTGTGGACGGCATCCCTGAGCGCGTCGACCGCTGCCGAGACGTCATCCGGATCGTTCGTCGCCGTCTCATCGCACGGGGGGTCATTGCCGAGCGATTCGCCCCGCGCGACTTATTTCGGCGTGATGGGCGAAGTGGCCCATCCTGGAGCGTACGCAGCGCCGGCCGCCTGGACGCTGAAGGATCTGATCAAAAGAGCGGGCGGCATCACGCCGCAGGCCAATAAGACGGTTCGCATCTTTCGCGGCGGCATCCTGACCGAACAGGTCTTTTTGGGCTCCGGCGAGGCCCCTTCCCTCTTGCCCAATGACCTGATCGTGGTCGGCGCCCACGGCTCATCAGGATCGCCGGCGACGGCCGCCAACGCGAGCCAGGGATCGAATGTGCAGGCCGCAGTCTCCGCGGTCCAAATCGCGTTCGTCAATCTGATCGATCGGCCCGTCATTGTGAAGATGCCGAGCGATCAGGCGACGCTCGCCCGCATTGTCGAGTTGCTCGGACAACCGGCCGATAGCGCGGCGAAGATTCGCGTGTTCGCACCGCTGGGGGCCGGCCCACGCGATTCGGACTCGATCGACCAGGCAACACGTCCGTTGGATTCGGGAACAGTCCTCGTCTTCTCGATGGCGTCCATTCGCCTCGGAACCCTTCCGGCGCTGCCGGAACCGATCGCCGAGAACTCGTCCACGTCTCCCGCCACGCCTTCGCCAAGACCGCCTGATTCCAAGCGAGCCGATTCGAGTTTTAATGATCGGAAACGGGGGGTCATGCTGCTTGCCGATTCAAAAGGAGCCCGGCCCTCGCGCCCGCTCGAGGTGACAGCCGAACTGACCGTCGGTCCGGCAGGAGTCGACCATTCGGTCATCGATCGAAGCACGCGACCACCAGACATCACCCCGCACGCCGAATCGGAATATGCACATCGTCCTTTTGTTCAATCCGCCGGGGCAGTCCAGGCCGGGATGATCGAACCGGATGTCGCACACCCTCCCAGGGAATCGCATGCGGGACGGATGGTCGCGCTCATGGCGGTCATGTCAGCGGTGGCGGGGCTGGCCATGCTGTTGACGTTCAGCTCGATCGTGCAGCGATGGATCGAGTCCGGCAAGCTGCCGTTCCTGCGTCACTCGGGAACGGCGTCAACCGGTTCGTCGGCCCTCGCGTCGGCGGCGGGCGTTCCGGTTCCTCCGGTGCCCGCGGGTCTTGCCGGCCGTCCGATTCGCATTGACGCGGGCCAACCCATCACCCGGCTGAGCATCGACCTGGCGGCGATCGAACGGATGCCGCATTCCACGTCCGTCGGTTGACGGCGCTGATTCTTTTGGAGGAGGCGTCTCGCCTGCGTGCGCAGCCGGAGGGGCCGCATCGCAATTGGGCAGGATTATTTCAACTTCTCGAAGAATCGCAGGTAGTCGGCTTCGAGAGTCTTGATGTCGCCAAACGCCCTGCGGAAATCGGCAACCCGCTCGGCGGCCGTATAGGGCTTAAGCGGATTGCGCTGGGCGATCGATTTCAAATAGCGCCCGTAGGAGGCATGCCGAGTTTCCGCGAGAAAAAACGTCAAAGCCCAGCCTTCCGAGTAGGCGTCGAGCGTGGCCGAAGCGTAGAGGTCGTCCGTCGCCGACAAAGTCAGCCAGCGAGTGCGGCTTGCGTCGCGACTGCATGTAGTTGCCGAACCACACGTAGCGGCTGCGATTGATCCGCGACTTCGGCGAGGAGCTTTTCTGCGAATCGCGGATGCCGGGAGCCTCGAACATCGTCGCCAGCCCCTCGATCACCCACTTGGGCGTCTGCCCGATCCGCGAGTGCAGGCCCGTGTTGAAAGCCACCTGGTGCGTCGTCTCGTGCACGATCGTGTCGTGCAGATTGCCTTCGACCATGGCGTCGAAAGCCGGACAGGAACTTGACCGGCTGAGACTGTCGCCGATGCCGTTCCGCCGACGTCGGCGGTTTGAACCCCGCGTTCAGACTCGTCGCCGGCGTCGAACAGGGCAACGCGGTTCGTCAGCCGCATGTAATACCCCAGCATTCCCGAGGGGGCCTCGATCCCGTCCTTGCGGCAATAGTCGACAAAGCTCGACCGGTCGGGAAAGACAATGACCACCAGGGGAAACTGCCGGCTGCGAAATCTTGAAGCCGCGCACCGAGAAATAGCGGTGGAACGTGCGGTAGGTGTCTTCGCAAATCTCGCCGAACCGGTGGCTGTTCTTCGTCGGCGCAGATCAGGAAGTGGCCCGTCCCGTCGATGCGGAACTGCTTCGGCAACTCGCGGCGAAGCTGGTCGCGCAGCTCGGCCAGAGAGAACTCGCGAAATCGCGGAGCGGCCGTGCGAATCGAATCGATCTGGTTGATCTCGATCAACGACGAGCCGGCCGTCGCGCTCCATCAGCCAGCAGACATTGGAGCCTTTCGCCTCCAGCTTTCCCGAGGAACTTCCGGCCGTGGCTACGTCACTTCCAGCAGGCTGGGGCTTGCCGCCGCGGCCCCTTGGCAAACCACAGCACGAGCAGCGCCGGCAAAGCATCACGCCAGCGAGCAGTTCGACACGCCGTCGCAATCGGGTTCTTGCGCATCAAACTCCTCGCGCGCCGGATGGGTAAGACAGAGCGCCGGCTTTGCCGGTCCCACATGCCGTCAGTCGTCCCGCTCAAACTGCCTCGAAAAACATAGCTCTTGCGACCGGGGCTGCCGGATGTCTCCCGCGGGGAGTTTCCTGCCCGGCGGCAGCGCGCGTAGACTGAAAAGAGCCCGGTTGTGCCGATTCCTCGGATTTTGCTCGATGTCAGGCCCTTCGAACCTTCGCCGATGGCTCGGCTCGCTGCCGCTTGCCGCGGCCGCTCTCTGTTGCGGACGCCGCCGTTCGGGCAGACGGCCCTGCGGCGAGCAATGCTCTCGAACTGCGGCGGAAAGTGGACCGGCTGCGTCGTCCGAGCTCGATGCCGAAACGCGAAGCGCGCGGACTGGCCGCGCGCGAGTCGCTGCTCGCTCTGGGGCCCGCCATTCTGCCGCTTCTGCCGGACGACCGTACGCTGCCCAGCGCCGCGGCCCGCGATGCCGTCGGACAGATCCGCACGCGGCTGGAGCGGCAGTCGGCGTCGGCGACGTTGGCCGCCTCGCGCGTCACTTTGCATGGCCGATTTCCGCTGCGTGAGATCTTGAATCGCATCTCGCGAGCAGACCGGCAACCGATTTCGATTGCGACGGCGATCGACCCCTTCGCTGCTCAAGCGGGAATTTCGACGGTCAACGATCAAGTCGCGCCCCTTCTGGAGCGCGTGCGACGACGTGATTCAAAAAGCCGGCCTGGCCTACGCTCCCGTCCACAAGCCGGGGCGTCTGAAGCTCCTGCCGGCGGCACAGGCGCGAAGCGAAGGCGAGTTGGCCGTCGCGGATCAGCGGTCCCTTCCGCGTGGCGGTCGATCTGCGGCCGGCTCCTGCGGCCCGCATTGGGCGAATCGCGGCACCTGTTGCGCATCGACTGGAACCTGATGGCCGAGCCGCGGCTACGGCCGCTGTTTGCGTCGATTGCCGCCAGCCGGCTCGTCGCATCGGTCCGGGGTCAACCCTGTTCAAGCCGACGACCCCGACCGCGAAATGGGAACTCTCGATGGGAGAAGGGGCGACATCGCTGCGGCTCGATTCGGATTTCGAGGTGCCGCCGGCGCTTCGAGCCGGCGAGCGTCGAGTTTCGCGGCGTCGTTCGGTGTCGAAATGGCCGCCGGGCCGCAGCAAATCGTCTTTGACGATTTGGCCTCGGGACGGCCGCGAGACACGGCGGGCCGGCAGCGTGACGGTCGGTCTTCGCGAAGCGTCGAATTTCCTCGCGCCGGGCGAAGGGCAGGGAGCCGTGCGGATCGAGATCAGTCTCGTGTACGACCAGGGAGGCCCGGCGTTCGAGTCGTACCGCACGTGGATGTATCACAACGAGGCGGCCCTCGAAACGAAGAGCGGCCGGCGAATCGCTCCGCGGCCGATCATCTCGACCCGGCAGCAGGGTGACGGCTCGGTGGCCGTCGAGTACAATTTCGCCGACGTTCAGGGAACGCCGGGCGACTATCGGTTCGTGTACGTCGCGCCGACTTTGATCACACAACTGCCTGTGGAATTCCGGTTCCCGAAAATTCCTGTGGCACGAGGCCGCTCCAGAAGGGACAAAACGATGAACGTGCGTGAGGCCATCAAACTATCGTACGGCACGCCGGACCACATTTGCCGCGGATATCTGGCCGACCTCAAGGATTCCGACTTGCTGCTCCGCCCGGTGCCGGGCGCCAACCACATCGCCTGGCAGCTTGGACATCTGATTAACGTCGGAGTACGGAATGACCGAGGCGATCTGCCCCGGCTCGTCCCCGCCGCTTCCCGCCGGATTCGCGGAAAAACACGACAAGAAGACGGCGACCAGCGACGACCCGAAGGCCTTTCTACAAGAAGGACGAGTACCTGAAGCTGTACGACCAGGTGCGGGCCGGAACGTTCAGGGCACTCGACACGGTCAAGGAGAGCGATTTCGACAAGCCGGGGCCGGAGAAGTTCCGCGATTTCTGTCCGACGATTGCGTCGGTCTTCCTGATGCACCCGCAGCACTGGCTGATGCACGCCGGCCAATGGGTCCATCGTCCGCCGCAAGCTCGGCAAGCCGCCGATGTTCTGAGCCTGTTCGTCCACCAGCTCCAGTCTGGAGATCGTTGCCATGCCCAGGCTGGTCGAAGCTCCGGTTGTCATCGCCGCGGCCGGGAATAAGCCGAAGCGGATTGAGGAATTTGTCGGCCGGGTCGCGACGAAGCACATCGGCGTCAGCGTTGCCAGGATGACGTCGCCGGCCGGCTGGCAGGAACCGGGCCAGCGGCCCCAGTTCGAGGAGATCACCGTCGTCCTGCGAGGCGTCGTGCGGGTCGAGCACGCGGGGGGCGTTATCGACGTGCGGGCCGGCCAGGCCGTTGTCGCCAAGCCGGGCGAATGGGTCCGCTACAGCACGCCGGAACCGGAAGGGGCGGAGTACGTCGCCGTCTGCCTGCCGGCCTTCTCGCCAGAACTCACCGCGACGCTCGTGATCGACGACAGCCGCCGTTGACGCGGTGCAGAAATCGCGACGTAGAGCGTCGGCTAGCCGGGACTCACCGCCATGCCGAAGACCGTGGTTATCGTCGGAGGTGGGTTTGCCGGCGTCGAATGTGCGCGAGGCGGCTGGAGCGGCTGCTCTCGGCGAGATTGGCAGATCGTCCTCTTCAACGCCGAGAACCACACGACGTTTACGCCTCTCTTAGCCGAGGTCGTCGGTTCGTCTATCTCGCCCTTGCACGTGGTCTGGACGATTCGCCAGACGCTGCGGCGGACCGTCTTCCACACGGCGGAGATGTCCGCGCCTCGACTTTGCGGCCGCAGGAGGTCGAGTACAAGCTGATCGGCGGCCGCATCGCCCGGCAAAAGTACGACCATCTGATTCTCGCCTGCGGGATGGTCGTCAACACCGACGTCCTTCCCGGCGCCGCCGCCCATTCGTACCTTCTCAAAACGCTGGGCGATGCGGCTCGTGCTGCGCAACCACCTCATCGGGCAGCTCGAACGGGCGGAAGTCGAGCCTGACGCCGAACGGCGGCGGCACCTGGTCTCGTTCGCGGTCCTCGGCGGAGGATTCAGCGGCGTCGAGGTGGCCGGCGAAATCTTCGACCTGTTGACCGATGCGCTGCCGTTCTATCCGGTCCCTGCGACGCAACCGACCTGCAAGTCACGATCATTCAAGGCGGTTGACCGAATCCTGCCGGAGCTGCCCGAGAAGCTGGGCGAATATGCCCGCACTCGAATGGCGGCCCGCGGCATCGAAATCCGTCTCAAGACGCGGGCCAAGCGCCGTCACGGAAGGGGGCGTACTGCTCGAAGACGGAACGGCGATCCGGGCCGGAACGGTCGTCTGCACGATCGGAAATACAACCCATCCGCTCATCGCCGGCTCCGGGTTGCCGCTCGAGCGCGGACGGATTCGCACGGATGCCGGACATGCGCGTCATCGGGAAAGACAACGTGTGGGCGATCGGCGACTGTGGCGTCGTGCCCAACGCCTTCGACGGAAAACCTTCCCCGACGCTGGCGCAATTCGCCATTCGCCAGGCGCGGCAGCTCGCGCAGAACATGAGCCCTCCGCATTGCGGGGCGGCCGACGCGGCCCTTCCGTTACCGCACGCTCGGGTTGTTCGCGGCGATCGGGCGGCACAATGCCGTGGGCCAGGTGATGGGTTCACGTTCGCCGGATTCTTTGCCTGGTTCCTGTGGCGCGGGATTTATCTGTCGAAGATGCCGACCTTTGCCCGCAAGGTGGAGATCGCCTTCGACTGGGCGTGGGACCTGCTCTTTCCGCGGGACATTTGCGAATTAAGCCCCCGCGAGACGCCCCGCATCCCGCGAGTCTCATTTTCAGCCCGGCGACGAAATCTACCGCCAGGGCGAGCCGGGCAGAGAAGTTCTACGTCATCGAAAAAGGGAAGGCGAGCGTGTTCGTTAGCGGCTGGAAGGAACCGGTCCTGCACCTCGGTCCGGGCGAATTCTTCGGGGAAGCGCGAGCTGGTGCGCGAGCGGCGGGCGCAGCTTTTACGTCAAGGCGGACGAACCGCTCGACGTGCTGACGATCGAATATGGCCCGTTTCAAGAGTTCCTGCGCCCTCTGCGGAGCGCTGCGGACGAAACTCAACGATGCGGATCGTGCGGACTCGATTCGCTGACCGAGCTGCGCGACGTCCTGCGGAAACATCCGGGGCTGGCGCAGGCGAAAGTCTCCGACGCGATGGCCAGTCCCGCCGCCGACGATTGCCGTCACGAGCAATTTCGCGTCGGCGATCTCCCATTTTCAGAAGGAAAAACGGACGGCGTTCGTCGTCGTCGACGACAGCGGCCGCTTGCAGGGGATTTGCACCGTGACCGATCTGCACAACGCGCTGTCCGCGTTGCGGTCGCTGCAACACGCCGATGGCCGAGATCATGACGCGGCCCGTCGTCACGATCGGCCAGTCACGAGCCGTTGTCCGAGGCGATGACGACGTTTTTGCTCAAGCCGGTCAAACGGCTCGTCGCGGTTGCCGACGATGATCCCGACGCCGCCCGGTCGGCTTATTGACGTTGTTCGACATCCTCGTGCACTACGCGTCGCACGAAGCGGGCCTGTCGATCCACGGCGGGCCTTGACGGTGAGAGCGTATTCCAAAAGTGTGTAGCGGGCTCGCGGCGGAATTCGCTGGAAAAAGAGCGGCAGCCGCCGCGGCACGAGAGCGCTAGCACACGAGTGCTTTGTCAACTTCAGGAATTCGGGTTGGGTGCCATGCCCACGGCTTTGCGCTCTGTGTTACCCGCATTTTTACAGAATGCTTTGGCGGCGGGGGATCGTAAGAGCATTGAGACGAATCAACTTCGGGAATTCGCGTCTTGCGGAATGAGGAGTGCTCCCTGAGCGGCGGCTCCCAGGAGATGTCGGGGGTCATGGTTCGATGCGGTCGGAGGGCCGTCTCTGGAGTGTTCAAGCAGGAAACGGATCCCCGATGGAGAGCGTCACGTTGGATGTGGAGCAATGGTCTCGAGAGCAGTTTAGTTCGTGTGAGTTGGGCGATCGGCGGCGCAACGAACGGTTGGTGAAGTTCGCCAGGCAGGTTGCGGCCAGTCCTTCGGCGAGCACCCCCGATCAGACGCGTCAGTGGGCTGACTGCAAAGCGGCCTATCGACTCATGGACTGCGATGACATCCAATTTGGGGCGATTCTCGCACCGCATTGCCAGCGGACGCGGTCTCATTCGTCGAAGTCGGGTCGCGCTCTGCTGATCCATGACAAAACTGAGATCTCTTTCTCGACGCAGCGTGGGCCCATCGAAGGGCTCGGTCTGACGGGCAACAACAAGCGGCAGGGGTTTCACCTTCATACCGCGCTGAAAATCGCCCAGGACGGTGAAGAGATTTTCGGCCTTGCCGGACAGTTGCTCTTCTACCGGCAAGCGGCGCCCAAACGCCGTGATGGCAAGCGCGAGACGGTCTTGCAGGCGAAGCGGCGGCCGCGCGAATCCGAGGTGTGGCGCCGATTGATCGAACAAGTGGGACCCGCCCCCGCCGGCCAGACCTTCGTGCACGTCTGCGATCGGGAAGCCGATAACTACGAAGTCTATGCGCAAGGGCTGGCGTGTGGTACGAGCTGGATCATCCGCGCGGCTCAGCTGCATCGCAAGGTCCGCCCCGTGGGGCAGGCAGAACCGGGCCAGCCACGATCCGAAGCGATGACGACGATCGAAGACCTCCTGGCAGAGAAGTGTTTTGGGGAAGGCTACGAGGTGGAGGTTCCCGCGACGAAGAAAAAGCCTGCTCGCCGGGCCCACGTCCAGCTTCGCTGGACCTCGCTCTGGATGCCGCGTCCCAATCCCTGCAGCGTTTGGGCCAAGACAAACGCCCCGGCCTTCATCCGCATGACGGCCGTGGAAGTCCACGAGGTCAAACCACCCCGCGGAGCGAAGCCGCTGAGGTGGGTGCTCTACACACGCGATGCCATCTCGGACGCCCAGGCGGCGCGTCAGGTCGCCCAAGATTACTCGCGACGCCCAGTGATCGAAGACTATCACAAGGGCCTGAAGACGGGCTGTCGCCTGCAAGAGCGCCAATACGGCACGGCGGCTCGATTGGAACGCGTGGCCGCCGTGCTGTCGCTCGTGGCAGTCCGTCTGATACAAATCCGAGCCATCGCCCGCGTCGAGCCGGAGCGACCGGCGTACGAAGTGGCTCCGCAAGAATGGGTCAAGACGCTCTATCAATACACAGTCTCCCAATCTCCGAAATACCCACAGCGCTGGACGGAAGCCAATTGGACCGTCTGGGAGTTCATGCGACGCCTGGCGGGCCTGGGCGGATTCCTGGGCCGTAAAGGCGACGGCCTTCCCGGTTGGATCACCCTCTGGCGCGGCGTGTCCAAGCTCCTCCTTCTCATCGAAGGCCGACAACTTGGACACAAAAAATGTGGGTAACACAAAGCGGCTTTGCGTGGGCATGCCTCGGCACGCCAATTGGATTCGCATGCCCACGCAAAGCCGTGGGCATGGCACCCGAAAAGTAAGGTGCGACGGACCACTAGTCCGCCTCGATTTGCGAAAATTCGACCGCCGGCTGGGTTCGCTTGATGAGCGTGACTTCGTTTCCCGCGGCGTTGTAGCGAATTTCGTCCATGAAGGTTCGCATAATGAGCAACCCGCGGCCGAAGACCGTGTCGAAATCGACGTTCTCCTCGCGGTTGGCGGCAGCGGCGGGATCGAAGCCGGAACCCTCGTCCTTCACCACGACGGTGAGTCCGTCACGCGCGATCGTCCACGACACGTGAACCCGGCGGTCCCGGTAGGGCGGTTCGGCAGAGCGCGCCTCCACCGTCTGGTCGAAAGACCTCCCGATCCGCCTGTTGCAACTGGGGACTGATCTCGAGGTTTCCCCGATAGAGCGCGTTGAGCAGGGCCTCCTCGACGGCGAGCCGAATCCGCAGGCGGTCCAATTCGTCTTCCAGTTGCACGCACCGAAGGACCTGCTGCAAGTACCCCAGCAAGAGAGGGATCAGGCTGGGATCGTTGTGCAGCACGAATGACGATTGGTTGTGGACCATCCGGTGCATCAGCCGCGAGAGCGACCGGTCTTCGCGGGCCGCCGCCAGGATCCGCTTGACGGTGGGGGCCAGATCTTGCGCGAGGATGCGTTTGGGGACGTAGCCGGCGGCCCCGGCGGCAGAGCGGCCAAAGCGATCTCTTCGTTGCCGCGGGCCGTCATCAGCACCACCGGCACCAACGGGAACTCGCTTTTGACGGCCGCCACCAGCGCGAGGCCGTCCATCTCCGGCATGATCAGGTCGGTGACAGCCAGTTCGGGCACTCGCGACTGGAAACGGTCGATGGCCTCCTTTCCGTCCTTGGCATAGTCGACGGAAATCCCGCCCGATCGTTCCAACAACCCGCCGACAAGCCGCCGGTCGGCCGCCGAGTCGTCAACGACCAGCACTGTGGGAACGGTCCGTTCAGGCGACACGGCGAGAGCCTCGCGCTTAACGGGTTTATTCCTGCTGTCGGAAGCCTTCAGCATACCGCCGCCGAGTCACAAGCAAACGTCGCCATGCTGCCGAGAAACCTATGTCACGCCGCGAAAAATTTCGCGGTTGTGCAGGAGGAAGAGTGACGCCGAGGCTACGAACCCTACCAATCCACCACGCCGTTCCGCGAACGTGGCAAGTCAACTCGGCCAACGCCGGCAGCAACATCCAGCAGGCCATTCTCCAGCATTCGCGGAAGAGCGCCCCGTGATCGGCGGCCTGATGGAAAATCTCGTTCCGCCGCAGCAGGCTGAACCGGGGAATCCAACGGGGAACTCGCGCGGCAATAGTCGTCATAGTCGTCGGCGAACCGGCTCCGCATGTACCGCTCCTCCGCCGGGACGACAAACCATAAATAAAGCGACAAAACGAGCCCCAGACCGGCCGCAAAGACCAGGCTCTTCAGGAACAGCCCCAAGCCGATTCCCATCGCGAAGGTCCCCATGTAGAGCGGGTTGCGACACGCGCGATAAGGCCCGTCGTTGACCAGAGTCTGCTTTTTCCGTCCGGCAATCCACAGGGTCGCCCACAGGCGCAGAGCCGCCCCTCCCAGGAACGCGGTCCACGCGGCCCCGTCGATGAGCCAATCGATGGCCGAGCCTTGGTCAATCCACGGCCGCGAGAAGCGCCACGTAAGCCCAAGCCGCTCCCATCACGACGGCCGTAACCTGCATCCGATATTGATAAGCCCACGAATTCTTGAGCGAAGGCCGAGCGAGTGCCTCGTGCATGGGATCCGCCGAATAGAGGGGGGTGACGCAAGGACAGTTGGGCCGCGGATGTTAGCGTGAGTGCTCGCGGCGCGGAAGAGGGTTTTTTCGAGCAGGGACGAATCCCGGCTGTTTTCCGGGATTAATTTGGATTGATCGTGTCGTCATGCACCTACGATGAGGGGGACGGAACGATCGGCGTGCAGCTTCGATTCCGCTTCCTTCCACAGGGGGCCGTAAACCTCTTTGTCGAACGGGGGGCAGCCGGTTGGGTACTGGCCGAGGGGGTGGTCTTTGCTGCGCATCAGGTTCGTGCAGTAGGAAAACGTGCGGCAGATCCGCTTGCGGTCGAGCTGGCCGTCTTCTTGCAGGCGGCGGGCAAAATCGGGCTGGGCCAAGGCGGCGCGGCCGATGCCGGCAATCGCGACAGAGCCCTCGGCCACGTTTGCCGCCGCGGCGTGCGGGGCGAAGTCCTGCAGCCAACTGTAACCGCTTCCGATGACGGGCACGTCGGGGACGGCCGCCTGGATCGCACGGGCCAGGCGAAAGTGCCGCAGCACGCCCAAAAGCGGGTGCTCCGGCGCGTCGTAGCCGTCGGTCGGCGGATTGTCGGCCGGGCGGACGATGTGCGGGATTGGCATACGGGTTGCCCGCCGTGACGTTGAGCAATTGGACGCCCCAGTCGCGGAGCCAGCGGGCAAGCTGCAACGGCTCGCGGAGGTCTTCTCGGCGGTGATCGGCCGGGTCGGTGCCGAAGGCGGTCTCCAGCGGCAAGAGATGCGGGCAGGGCTGGCCGATGGCGCCGGCTTCCAAGGCCCGGTAGGGAATGCCGTCGTACGCGTTGAATCGCGTCGCGATCATCAGGCCGGGCAATTCATCGCGGATGCGCCCGACCACGTTGCGGACCAGCCGAGTCCGGTTTTCGAGGCTGCCGCCGTAGGGGCCGGGCCGGTTTTTTGCCGCCAGAAGCTCCGACAGCAGGTAGCGGTGACACTGTTTGATGTCGATGAAGTCGATGCCGATCTTTGCGGCGAGGTGCGCGGCGGCGACGTATTGATCTTCGATCCGCTTCAGGTCGTCGTCGGCGAGCAGCGGAGAGGACGCGTCGGCCGCACGGCCGCTCGCTTTGTCGACTGTCAGCGGATCGAGAATGGGGTCGTGCATCGCGAGCATCGTCCGGCGATAGCCGTAGCGGCCGGAGTGCGTCAGTTGCAGGCCGACGACGAAGTCCCCGTCGTCGAGGAAAGCGTCGCGGTGCGACTGGCGACAACGGGAAATCATCTCTTCGATTGCCGCGGCGGAGCCTGCATGCAGCCAGAGCTGCCGTGGATTCGCACGCCCCTCGTCGCTGACGGCGGTGGCCTCCCCCCAGATCAATTTCGCCCCGCCGCCGCCGAAGCGGACGTAGCGGCGCAACGTCAGCTCATCGGGCCGGCCGTCGAGACGTGCCGTCGCAGCCCTCCATCGGTTGAATGGCGAGGCGATTGCCGCAGTGCTTTGTTCCGATCTGCACCGGTTGAAACAGCGCCTCGAATTGTTCGGCCAGCGAGAGCGCGGCTCCCAAGCGGGCCGCCTCGGCGGCCAGAGCGTCCGGCGTTTTGAACTTGAAATAACGAGCCATTCACGGGGACTTTGCGCAAAGGGTCGGCCACGTGTCGTCGAGGGACGGAAGGTCGTCCGTCCGCCTGTCCTGCCTCACTTGGAAAAGGAATTGACGGCCGATTGGGTCAGCATAACCTGACCGGAGGAATCGTCCATGTCCAGGATGCGCCCGCACTTCACCGCCCTGTAGAACGCGGAGATCGTCCGCAGACATCTCTCCGCCAACGAACCCGCCTCCTCGCGACTCGGCTGTTAGAATGAATGGACCGCCCTGAGCGACCGCTGATTTTAATCGACAGCGGCCATTCGAACGAGCTTCAGGAGTGAAGCGTGTCCGTCGAACATTTCGATGTCCTGATCGTCGGCGCCGGTCTCTCCGGTATCGGGGCCGGCTACCATCTCCAAACGCAATGCCCTGGAAAGCGCTACGCGATCCTTGAAGGACGCAAAGAACTTGGTGGTACTTGGGATTTGTTCCGCTACCCCGGCGTCCGCTCGGATTCGGATATGTTCACGCTGGGTTATTCCTTCCGATCCTGGAAGGCAGCCAAGGCGATTGCGGATGGGCCGTCGATCCTGCGGTATTTGGGTGAGACCGCCCGGGAGTTTGGCATCGACCGCGAGATCCGCTTCAATCACCGGGTCCAATCCGCTTCGTGGTCTTCGGAGGAATCGCTTTGGACCGTCGAGGCGGAAGTCGGCGAGGACAAGCAACCCGTCCGCTACACCTGCGGCTTCCTGTATCTGTGCAGTGGCTACTACGACTATGAGAGCGGATATGCACCGGCGTTCGCCGGCAGCGAGGATTTCCAAGGACGTCTGGTCCATCCCCAAAACTGGCCGCAGGACCTCGACTACCGTGACAAGCGTGTCGTGGTGATCGGCAGCGGCGCGACGGCGGTGACCCTGGTCCCTGCAATGGCCGACACGGCAGCGCATGTGACCATGCTGCAGCGCTCACCGACGTACATCGCCTCGCTCCCGGCGGAGGACCGGCTCGCGAGCGTGATTCGCAGGCTCTTGCCGGAGTGGGCCGCCCACCGAGTCATCCGTTGGAAAAATGTCCTGCTTGGCATGACCTTCTACCAGCTCTGCCGGCGAGCGCCGGGATTCGCCAAGAGGCTCCTTCGCCGCCACATCGCCAAGCAGCTTCCGCCTGACTTCGATATCGATACGCACTTCAAGCCGCATTACGAGCCTTGGGATCAACGCGTTTGCGTCGTGCCCAACTCCGACCTGTTCGAGGCGATCAAGGCCGGGCGCGTGTCTGTCGTCACCGACCAAATCGCAAACTTCACGAAGCAAGGCATCCTGCTCAAGTCGGGCGAAGAACTGCAGGCGGACCTCGTCGTGACCGCGACGGGCTTGAACCTGTTGGCTTGCGGCGGCATCCGCATCCGGGTTGACGGGACTCTCGTCGAGCCGGGGCGGACCCTGACCTACAAGGGGTTGATGCTGAGCGATGTTCCGAACTGCGCGGTTTGTGTCGGCTACACCAACGCTTCCTGGACGTTGCGTGCGGATCTGTCGTCCGTGTATGTCTGTCGTCTCATCAACCACATGGAACGTTGCGGCTACAAGCAGTGCGTACCGCGCAATGGCGACCCGACCGTTCGGACACAACCGCTGCTCGGCCTCAATTCGGGGTACGTGCGGCGCGGCATCAATCTTTTTCCGAAACAGGGCTCGAAATCGCCGTGGGTCGTCCATCAGAACTACATACTCGACCTGCTGACCATCAAGTTCGGCGCGGTCGACGATGGAACCATGGTCTTCTCCAAAGGTGGCAGCGCGCTTGCCCCGGGCACAGCATCGCGGCTCAGTGCCGTCGATGCGAATCTGGCAACGACATGACCTGCCGTGACTTTGCGCAAAAACTCGGCAACGTATAGTATAAGAGCGAAAGCTGGTCTGCGCGGGGTATCGTTGTGGCGATTGTTGACAGGTATCGATTTCATTACCGCCAGGGCGAGGCTCCTGGCGCGGCATCGCACTTCTCATGCAGAAAAATCGGCTCAGCGGGAGCTTCGCCCTCCCGACCAGTTGGGCAAGGTGACGGATGACGACCGGAAGGGCGCCTTGGGTCGATGGTTTGACGATTGGCGAGACGCTGCGGCGGACCGCGGCAAACCATCCCGACCGCGACGCCTTCGCCTTTCCGCGGCTGGACCCGCACGAACGGCCGCTGTCATCGAGGAACGACGCCGGGCAGCAAGGTTGTCTCCGACTCTCCTATCGCGAGTTCGACGCGGCCGTCGATCGGGTGGCGAAGGCCCTCCTGGGGCTGGGAATTCAAAAAGGTGATCACGTCGCGGTCTGGGCGACGAACTGGCCCAAGTGGATTCTGCTGCAGTTCGCGACGGCCCGCATCGGCGCCGTGATGGTCCTGATCAATCCGGCCTATCGCACGTCGGAGTTGTCGTATGTCCTCAAGCAGTCGGATGCGGTGCGCGCTGTTTCTCGTCGACGTCGTTCCGCGGCGTCCGACTATTTCGGAATGGTGAACGAGGCCATCCCCGAGCTGAGCGGTCGCAGCCCGGCGAGTTGCGGGCGTCTGAGTTTCCCCGGCTGCGACACGTCGTTTCGATGAAGCCGACGCAATCCGCCGGCATGTGGCCGTGGGAGGCGTTCTATCGCCTTGGGCGAATCGGTCGCCGAGTCGCGACCTGAAAGCCCGCGAGTCGCAAGCTCGCGCCGAGCGACCCGATCAACGTGCAATACACGTCGGGGACGACCGGCTTTCCGAAAGGGGCCATGCTGGCCCATCGCAATTTGCTGCTCAACGCGTTTTACGTCGGCGACATGCCAGCGATTCTCGCCAGCCGACCGGATCTGCATTCCGGTGCCGTTTTACCATTGCTTCGGATGCGTGTTGGGCACGTTGTGCTGTGCCGTGTACGGCGCGGCGATGATCATTCCGGCCGAGCATTTCGATCCGGAAGCGACGTTGACCGCGATCGAATCGGAACGGGCGACGGCCGTCTATGGCGTCCCCACGATGTACATCGCCCAGCTCGAGCATCCGACGTTTGCCGGCCGCGATCTGAAATCGCTGCGGACGGGCGTGATGTCGGGCAGCCCGTGCCCGATCGAGCTGATGAAGCGAGTCGTCGATCAGATGGGGGCCCGCGAAATCACGATCGCCTACGGATTGACCGAGAGCCTCCCCCGTGATCACCCAAACGCGGACCGACGATCCCCTCGAGTTGCGTGTGCAGACGGTCGGACGTCCGCTGCCGGGCCTCGAAGTGAAGCTGGTCGATCCGGCCACCGGCCACACGCATGGGCGACAACGAACAGGGCGAGCTTTGCACGCGGGGGCACGGCGTGATGCTCGGCTATTACAACATGCCCGAGGCGACCGCCGCCGCCATCGACGCGCGAGGGATGGCTGCACAGCGGGCGACCTGGCACTGCGGCTGCCCAACGGCTATTACCGCATCACGGGGCGGATCAAGGACATGATCTGCCGCGGGGGCGAGAACATCTATCCCCGCGAGATCGAGGAGTTCCTGCACACGCATCCGGCCGATCGAGAACGTGGCCGTCTTCGGCGTGCCCGATCCCAAATTCGTCGAGGACGTGGCCGCCTGGATCAAGCTCCGCGAAGGGCACACCGTCTCGGTCGACGAGCTGCGCGCCTTCTGCAAGAAGAGCCTTGCGCATTACAAGGTGCCGCGGCACGTCCGCTTCGTCAAGGAATTCCCGCAGACGGTCACCGGCAAACTCCAGAAGTTCCGCATGCGCGAAATGATGATCGAAGAACTGGGACTGAAACAGGCCGAAACGGCCTGAACAGAGCTGGCGGCCGGAGAATCACTCGCCACTACCACTCGCAAGTCTTCTTTGGACTCTCACTTGAAGCTTGGCCAATTCACCATCAGCACGGTTTCCGGCGGGCGGTTTCGTCCGGACGGCGGGACGATGTTTGGCGTTGTTCCCAAGGTGATGTGGTCGAAGCTGATCGCGGTCGACGAATACAACTGCATCCCGCAAGCCACGAACTGCGTCCTCGTGCAGACGGGCCGGCAGAACGTGCTGATCGACACGGGCTACGGCTCCAAGCTCCGCGATAAAGAGCGGACCGCTGCTGCGCGGCCGATCCGGGCGACCCGATCGTCGACAACCTCGCAGGCGAAAGGGCTCTCGCCCGACGACATCGACCTGGTCATCCTGTCGCATCTGCATTTCGACCACGCGGGGGGCGGCATTCGGCTGGCCGACGGCAAGCTGGTGCACGACGTTCTCCGCGAGCCGAGTACGTCGTGCAGCGGCTCGAATGGGAAATTGCGACGGCCGGCTATCCCGAGCTGCGGGCCGCCTATCCGCATGGAAAACATCGCCCCGTTGGAGGACTCGGGCCAGCTTCGAGCTGGTCGACGGCGACGTCGAGATCATGCCGGGAATCTCCGCGCGAATTACCGGCGGCCACACCAACGGCCAGCAGGCCCTGTTTATCGAGAGCGGGGGACAGACGGCCGTCTACCTGGCCGACGCGTGCCCGACGTAGCGGCACCTGCCGTCGCTGTGGTGCATGTCGTACGACATGGATTTGCTGCAGTCGCGGCGGATCAAGCCGCTTCTGCTCGGCGAGATTGCCGACCGGGGCTGGCTGGCCCTCTTCGACCACGACCCGGACCATGCGGCGGCCCGCCTCCGCCGCGATCCCGACCGCGAATTCGCCGTGCGGCCGCAGGCGATTACGGAAGTTGTGAACGCGTGTCGCACGCGGACTCTGCAAAACGGCGGATTGTCCGCTATACTGCGACCTGCTTTTGAGTGTGAATTCATGCGGTGGCATGACGTCCGTCGCGAGGTCGCCGGGTCGCGTTGATTTTGGGATGCGGCGACGGTCGAATGGAGTCGGAGGCGAATGTCGAAGGCCCATGACAGAGCGTCCAGGAAAAACTCGCGAAGCTGGCCAGCAATTATTGGTGGAGCTGGCAGCCCGAAGTCACGACGATCTTTCGCGAAATCGATCCCGATCCGCTGGTCGCAGCTCGCGCATAACCCCGTCGCCCTCCTGGAAGAGCATCACACCCGACCAGCTCGAACAGCGCTGCCGCGAAGAGGTCCTGCACTCCCGCATCAACGGCGCGTATCGCCGCTGGGTCGAGTACATGGAGTCGTCGGAGACGTGGGGCTCGACGCACTCCGGGATTCTCGGCCAGCGGCCGGCCGCCTACTTCTCGGCCGAGTTCGGCATCCACGAGTCGCTGCCGATTTATTCCGGCGGCCTGGGCGTGCTGGCCGGGGACCACCTGAAAAGTGCGGCCGACCTGGGCATTCCGCTCGTCGGCGTCGGCCTGTTGTACGTCGAGGGCTATTTCTCGCAGCGCATCGACGAGAACGGCTGGCAGCAGGAGTCGTACACCGAGATCGAGACGGCCGAACTGCCGATCCTGCCGGCCCTCGATCCCGACGGCAAGCCGGTCGTCGTCTCGGTCACCACGCGGAGCGGCAAGATCTTCGCCCGCGTCTGGCGGGTCAACGTGGGCCGCGTTCCGCTGTTTCTGCTCGACACCGACATTCCGCAGAACAAAGACGAAGACCGCCATCTGACGGCCCGCCTCTACGGCGGCGACCAGCGGACGCGCATCCGCCAGGAGATCATCCTCGGCATCGGCGGGGCCCGCGCCCTCAAGGCCCTGGGCATCCAGCCGAGCGTGATCCACATGAACGAAGGGCACTCGGCCTTCGCGCCGCTGGAATTCATCCGCGAGCGGATGAAGGAGGACGGCCTGAGTTTCGACGAGGCGCTCCGCGAGACGGCCTCGATGGGGGTCTTCACGACGCACACGCCGGTCCCCGCCGGACACGACCGCTTCGATCCGCACATGGTCGAAGAGCACGTCGGTCCGCTTGGCCGACGAGCTGGGGCTGTCGCACGATGCGCTCGTCGGTCTGGGCCGCGTCGACCCGCAGAATCCGCACGAGTCGTTCTGCATGACGGTCCTCGCCTTCCGGCTCAGCCGCCACGCCAACGCCGTCTCCAGCCTGCACGGAATCGTCAGCCGCCGGATGTGGGCCGGCCTGTGGCCGTGGCGGAGCGAAGAGGAAATTCCGATCGGCCATATCACCAACGGCGTGCACGTGCCGACGTGGCTGGCCGCCCAGATGCGCGTGCTTTACGACCGCGTGCTGCCGATCAACTGGTACCTCCGCACCGGCGAGCCGCAAGTCTGGGCCGGGTTCGAGCAGGTAACCCCCGGCGAATTGTGGGAGACGCACCAGTCGCTCAAGAACCGGCTGATCGTTTACGCCCGCACGCGGTTGGCGGCCCAGGGCGAGCGGCGCGGCCTCGTCGGACCGCCGTCATCGACAAGCTGAGCCAGGCCCTCAATCCCGAGGCGCTGACCATCGGCTTCGCGCGGCGGTTCGCCCCGTACAAGCGGGCCGACCTGCATCATGCGCGATCTGGCGCTCATCGCGCAAAATCCTCAGCGACGCGGACCGCCCCGTGCAGTTCATCTTCGCGGGCAAGGCCCATCCCGCCGACGATCTGGGAAAGGCCATGCTGCAGCGGATTTACAAGCTGTCGCAGACCGAGCCGTTTCATCGGGCCGGCTCGTGGTCCTCGAAGATTACGACATCAACCTGGGCCGGCACATCGTGCAGGGGGTCGACGTCTGGCTCAACAATCCGCGTCGCCCGCTCGAGGCGTCCGGCACCAGCGGACAAAAAGTCGTTCTCAACGGCGGACTCAACTGCTCCATTCTCGACGGCTGGTGGGCCGAAGCGTTCGACGGCGCCAACGGCTTCGCCATCGGCACCGGCAAGGTGCACGTCGATCAGAACATCCAGGACGAGCGCGACGCCAAGAGCCTGTACGACGTCCTGCAGCGCGAGGTCGATCCCCCTCTTTTACGAACGCGACGCCGACGATCTGCCGCAGAAGTGGATCTCGCGGATGAAGCGGGCCGTCCGCACGCTCGGCTGGCGATTTAACGCCGACCGGATGGTGATGGACTACGTCCGCCACACGTACATCCCGGCGGCCGGCGGGCTTTCCTGCCATGCCCGAGATGGGTACTGAGCGAATTGACGGCGGCTGGGCCGAACGCGTCGATGGCGACGCGGCCGAGACGGCAGCCAGCCGCTCGTCACCGGTGATTGACGCGTTACTTCTCTTTCACGACGGGGTTCGTCAGCGTGCCGATGCCGGTGGCTTCCATCGTGACGACGTCGCCGTCTTCCAGGCCGAAATCGTCGGGCGGCACGATGCCCGTGCCGGTCAAGCAGGATCGCGCCGGCCGGAAAATCGTTCTCGCGGCACAGCCAGCCGATCAGGTCCTCGAAGCGTGCGGACCATCTGGCCCAGATCGGTCGAGCCGCGAAAGGCCTCTTTCCCTTTTCGCTTGACGGTCAGCGTGATGCTGCGTTTTCGCGCGGTCGAGCGGCGCTTCGGGAATCGAGAATGCACGGACCCAGCGCGCACGACTGGCGGTAGAGCTTGGCCTGCGGCAAATAGAGCGGGTTTTCCCCCTCGATGTCGCGGGCCGACATGTCGTTGCCGATCGTGAAGCCGACGAGCTTCTGCTTGTCGGAAACGACGAGCGCCAGCTCCGGTTCGGGGACCGACCAGCGGCTGTCGAAGCGGACGCGGCACCGGCTCGCCCGGGCCGGAGACGCGCCCCGGAGTCGCCTTGAAAAAGAGCTCCGGCCGGTCGGCCGTGTAGACCTTGTCGTAGTGGGACGGCCCCGGATTTCGATTCTTCCATGCGGGCCACCTGGCTGCGTTTGTAGGTCACGCCGGCGGCCCACACTTCCTGCTGGTCGATGGGCGCCAGCAGCGTCACCTTGGTGAGCGGAATCGGTTCGGCCTTGGGATCGATCAGAAAGCGGGCCAGTCCGAGCGGATCGGGCGCGTGCAGAATATCGGTGAGCGTTTGCAGCTTGTCGACCTGGGTGAGATCGAGCAGACGGCAGGCTGCGATCGTCGTCGGCGAGGGCGGCGATCCGCGACTCTCCGTCGGCCAGTCGAATCTTGGCGAGTTTCATCAGGACGGCTTCCTCTTTCCGGCGAAGTCGGCATCGCGAGGCAGGTGCCCTCGCCTATCGGCAGAAATCAGCGGGCACCGGCCTGCGGCGCTGTTCAAACCGCCTTTGCCGGACGGTGGCGTTCGATCGCCGCCAGCGTTCGACGGATGTCGTCCGGTAATGGTGCCTCAAATTCGACCGGCTTTCCACTCTGCGGGTGGCGAAAGGCGAGCCGAAAGGCATGCAGTGCCTGGCGGTCGATCAAAACCTGGTCGATGCTCGGCGTCCTCCGGCATACTTCGTCCGGCGGCGCGCGGAGCCTCGGGCGACGCGTCGCGTGATGATCGGACGACCAGATCGGCAACGGACAGCGACGAGCCGCCGCCGTAGAGACGGTCGGCGACGACCGGGTGCCCCAGGTGCTGCAGGTGGACCCGCAGTTGGTGCGTTCGTCCCGTTTTGGGAAAGAGCCGCACCGACGTGAAGCCGTCGAAGCGCTGGGCCACTTCGTAATCGCGTCACGGCCGGCCGGGCGTTGCCGATCGGTTCGGAGACGATCATTTTCTCGCGTTTCTTCGGATTGATGCGGATGTAGGTTGCGATCTCGTCCGCAGTCGAGCTCGAAGACCCCGCGGGCCAGCGCGAAGTATTCTTTTCTGACCTCGCGCCGTTCGAACTGCCCGCTCAGTCGATGGTGAACCTGGTTGTCCTTGGCGATCACCAGGATCCCGCTCGTGTCGCGATCGAGGCGATGGACGATGCCCGGCCGGAGCTGTCCGGCGACGTCGCTCAGCCGGTTGAAATGAAACTGCAGCGCACCGGCCAGCGTGCCGCGGTAGTTCCCTTTGCCGGGATGGACGATCAGCCCGGGCGGCTTGTTGAGCACGACGATCGCGTCGTCTTCGTGAAGGATATTGAGCGGAATGTCTTCCGGCGGCAGCGTGCGGTCGGGCAGCTCGGGCAGGCGGACCGAAATGACGATCGTTGATCCGCAATCGGCGCGACGTCTTCACCGGAATGCCGTTGACGAGAATCGACTGCTGGTCGATGGCCTTTTGAAACAGGACGCGGCTGAAGTTCGGGAAGATGCGGCTGAGATAGTGATCGACGCGCCAGCCGTGGGCGCGGGCCTCGACGGTGATCAGGATCGGCCGATCAGAGGAGAGGCCGTCGGTCATTCGTTACTTCGAGGCCGGCGCGGACGGATTTGGCATCGCGGGGCCGTTCTGGGTGGGCTTGGAGCTCGGCTTCGCCGGGGCCGTGCGGCGGCTTTCCGGGAGGCATTGTCCGGAGCTGGATTCTTTCCGAGCCGGCCCGTCTTGGCCTTTGGTGGTCTGGTCCTTTTTGACGCCGTTCTTGGGAGCCGCCGACCCGTCCTTGCCGCTTGTCTTGCTGGCGGGGCCAAAGTCTTCGGGCAGCGGCGGAATGCTGAGATCCTTGGGCATCGCGCGGTCGGCCGGTTTCGGGATTTTGAGTCTCAAACCAAGCGTTGAAGTCCTGGGCCGTGCCGGTGCGCAGGGCGGCGATCCGCGATTCGGCCAGCTGCTTGTAAACCGTGTCCGGGAATTCTTTCAACAGACGCTCGTAGGTCTTCGATGGCCGGATCGTTGATGGTCGAGGGGCCTGCGTTTTTCGGCGGCAGCGATTCCTGGCACCGCGCCAGCCCGAAGAGAGCCCGTTCGACGACCTCCGGGCGGTGCTCGACTTTGTCGGCGATGAGCTTCTCGAAGTTCTCTTCGGCCTTTTGCAGGTCGGATCGCCCCGCGTCGCGATCGGTGAAGAGCAGACGAATGCCGCTGGAAAGCTCCGCTTCCCCCTCGCGAAGCCGAGCCCAGGGGGCGACCTTCGTTCCGGCATATTTGTCGGCCACGGTTCCATAGTCGGCCGTCGACCCGGCGTCGGACAAGGGCGCGCCAACCTTGGCGGTCGAACGAGCCGGCCGACATCCGCCAATAGATGACGCCGATCACGATCGCCACAAGGACGACCGCCAAGGCGATGCAGCTGATTCGTGTGTGTCTGGACGTAACGCTCGGAGGCATGTCCCCAGTCGGACGCGATTCGTTCCAGCTCGTTGGTTTTCAGCTCGTGGCGATGTTCACTTTTCATTGGAAAGCTCGGGAAAACAAAAAACGGGCCAGCCGCGCGAGTATAGGAGGGTACGAAAAACGGGTCAAGCCGCGGCGTTTTCGCCGGCAACCGGCGAGACGGACACGAGTTGCAAAAAGGAGACAGGCGGCAAAACGGGTCGCTGGCCCGTCATGCCGTGGCAGCCGATGGCGATTCAATGGGCCGACCGCTGCGGAGAGAGACGGTTGCCGCCGCTGGCTCGACCCTGTATTATACGGAGGAGTCAACGACATTGAGACTCAATCTCAACTGCGTCAGCCGATTGGTTGAACAAGGGTTTTGCCCGGTAGCGAGGATTTGCACAGTGACGACTGCCCCGATGAATGCCGATCCTTGCGACACGTGATTCCGCTGGGTCTGCTTGCGGCGGGATCGACGGCCACGATTGTCGAAGTTGACGGGAAGCCGGACGTCGTCTCGCGGCTGCACGAGATGGGCGTTCGTCCCGGCTGCGACGTGCGGATGGTCCGGCCCGGGAGGGCCTGCATCGTGGCGATCGACAACCACCGGTTCGGCTTTCGAGGAGCCGAGGCGGCTCACGTCCTGGTCGAAGTCGGCAGGTTCGGCACACGGTTTGATCCCACCATGAACACGCTCGATCAACTGCGGGCCGGCGAGCGGGCGACCATCGTGGATGTTGCGGGGCAGGACGGCGTGGCCGTCCGTCTCTTGGAGATGGGGCTCACGGAGGGGGAGGAAATCGAAGTGGTCGGGTTTGCCCCGTTGGGCGACCCCATCGAGTTTCAAGTGCGAGGATATCGCCTCTCACTCCGGGCCAACGAAGCACGCCGCCTTCACGTCAAACGCCTCGGCTCATGAGCCCCCGCGGGTGCAGGCTGCGTCGACCGCCTTGCCGCTCTTTTTGTTCACGCGTTTTTGCCGCCCGATCGTTCGACCCTCTGCCGTTCGGCGTCTCCGCGAGGCGCGATCAGAATCCCCAGACGATCAGAATCCCCAGACGATGTAGAGCATGGCCCTTCCCACGTCCTCCGCCGCCGAGCCGCGAACGATCACCGTCGCCCTGATCGGCAATCCGAACACCGGCAAGAGCACGTTGTTCAATGCGCTGGCGGGAATGCAGGCACGCGTGGGGAACTACCCCGGCGTGACCGTCGAGAAAAAGATCGGCCGCGTCCGTTGCGGCGAAACGACGATGCGGCTGGTCGATCTCCCGGGCACGTACAGCCTGGCTCCTCGTTCGCCGGACGAAATGGTCTCCGTCGACGTTCTGCTGGGACGCCAGCCGGACGTCGGCCGCGATCGACGCGGTCCTCTGCATCGCCGACGCCTCCAACATCGAACGCAACCTGTTTCTGGTCAGCCAGGTGCTCGACCTCGGGCTGCCGACGTGTCCTCGTGCTCAACATGTCGGACGTCGCCCGGCAGCGGGAGGCCGAGATCGACGTGCCGGCGCCTCTCGCAGCGGCTGGGGATTCCCGTCGTTCGCCACCGAGGCGCATCGGCGCATCGGCATCGATGACGTCCGCCAGGCGATCATGACCGCTCCGGATCGCCCCCGCCGACTCGGCCGCCTCTCTTTCCGCGGCAATTCTATGAAGAGTGCGCAGAGCTTTCCCGCGAGCTTCGCGGACTCAACGGCAAGGCCGTGCCGAGGTACCTCGTCGAGCGGCTGCTTCTGGACGTCAACGGGCACGTCGAAAAGTCGCTCACCGCGAAGGGCGCGCAGAACCTGGGCGAGCGGCTCGCGCAGGCGCGCGAGCGGCTGGCACAATCCGGCTTCCGGGTCCCCACGGGCGAAGCGAAAGTCCGCTACGCCGCCATCCGCACGCTGTTGGCCGGCGTGCTGCGGCATCCCTCCACGCGGCCGGCGACTCTCAGCGACCGGATCGACCATTTGTTGACGCATCGCGTCTCCGGCCTGTTCGTCTTCGCGGCGGTCATGTTCGTCGTCTTCCAATCGATTTACACGTGGGCGCGGCCCTTCATGAACGGGATCGAGACGGGCCAGAAGCTCGTCCGCTCGGCGGTGCAATCGCAAATACCGCCGGGGGCCTTTCAGAGCCTGCTCGTGCGACGGCGTGATCGGCGGAGTCGGCAGCGTGCATCATGTTTTTGCCGCAGATCGTGCTTCCTGTTTTTGTTCATCGCCGATCCTGGAAGATTGCGGCTACATGGCGCGGGCCGCCTTCCTGATGGACCGGCTGATGGCGCGGCTGGGTCTGAGCGGCAAATCGTTCATCCCGCTCATGTCGTCGTTTGCCTGCGCGATTCCCGGCGTGATGGCGACGCGAGTGATCGAGAACCGCCGCGACCGCATGGTGACGATCCTGATCGCGCCGCTCGATGAGCTGTTCGGCCCGGCTCCCCGTCTATTGCTGTCCTGATCTACGCCTTCATTCCCGGCGACGACCTACCTGGGCGGCTGGGTTTCGCTGCGGGGATTGGTCCTGCTGGCCATGTCGTCGGTGGGAGCGGTCGTGGCGATTCCCGTGGCGTGGGCGCTGAAGAAGACGATCTTTCGCAGCGAAACGCCCCCCTTTGTGATGGAGCTGCCGACGTACAAGATCCCTTCGCTCCGCGTGGTCCTGCACCGCGCCTACGATCGCGGCAAGGCATTTGTGACGCGGGCCGGCACCCTGATCTTCGCCACGGCGATCGTCGTCTGGTCGCCGGCTATTTCCCCGCCGATCACCGCGAGCTCAACGGCGTGCTGGCGGAGATCCAGGCACGCGCAGAAAAGCGGCCAACCCAGCGATCCCGCGCAGGCGGCGGAGTTAAAGAGACTCGACGAACGTCAAAACGCGCTCGGCGGCCGGCTGATTGAAAAGAGTTTTCTGGGACGCCTGGGACACGCGATCGAGCCGGCCGTGCGGCCGCTGGGCTGGGATTGGCGGATCGGCGTCGGGGCGATCGCCTCGTTCCCGGCCCGGGAAGTCATCATCGCCACGCTGGGCACGATTTACAGCCTGGGCAAGCGACGTCGACGAAAACAACCAGGGGCTGATGGATTCGATGAGAAACGCGACGCACCCCGACGGCACGAAGGTCTACAATGTTCCGGTCGCCCTGTCGATCATGGTCTTTTTCGCGCTGTGCGCTCAGTGTGCCGGAACGCTGATGACGATCAAACGGGAAACCAACCGCTGGATCTGGCCGGTCTTCACCTTTGTTTACATGACGACTGCTGGCTTACCTCGCCGCCTTGCTCACGTACCAGATCGGCATTCGACTGGGCTGACGGTCCGCGGGACCGCGCGGACGGACGGGTTTTCACCATGATGTGGGACTGGCAACAAGTCGTCGCGTTAGCCTGCGTGGCCGGGGCCGTCTTCTTGCTGGGCCGCCGCGTGCATCGGTGGTGGAAGGGAGCCGCCGACGGCGGATGCGGCACCGGCTGCCAAACTTGCGCGGTGAAAGACCCGGCGTCCGCGCCGGCACGTAAGCCGCTCGTCACGCTCGATCTGCGGCAGCCGGAGGCCCGCGACATACCGCCAAACGTTGAATCAAGCGGATTTTGGCATGCGAGCCGCAGATTCGCGTAAGGGCCGCGCTCGGCACACCGACCCCGCTATTTTTCTCGACGCCGGTCGCCAGACTTCGCACGCCAGACGGGCTGCCTCAATTCGATTCCGTCGAGGAGGAATCCTTCTCCGAGCCTTCCGTCTCGCGGTTGGTTGCTTTGGCGGCGGCGGCAGGTTGGCCGAAGACCCCGCCTGGCCGGCGGCTCCCGATTGACGATTCGACGGTGGCGACGGCATGCCACGAAAGAGCCAGAGCACGACCTGCCGCTGTCTCTTCAATCGCGGATTGGTCTGCAGGGCGACGATGGCCGCGACGAACTTCTGGCCGTTCTCTGTCTGCAGCCGCTCGTGCACGGCCTCTAGCCGTTCCGGCGTGACGCCGAGTCCATCCACTTGTTGGTCGTTTCCTCGATCTGCGCCGGCGTTGCCGGCGCCTCGTCGAGCTCGGGCTTCCATTCGGCCAGGACGGAGCGGGCGACGATCTGGCCCAATTGCCGCCGGGTTTGCTGCGGCATAACGCTGCGGGTGATTTGAGACTTAACGGTCTCATTCGGAATGGCGTCGAGGATCGTCTCGATCAAGGCCGTTTCGCGCGGACGCATTTTCGTCCCCGCCTCGCGCTCCTGCCGCAATTGCTCCATCGTGGATCGGAGAATTTGGCAGGTGCCGGTCGCGGGCCGCGAACTTCTGCGGCCGCGTGTCTTCGACCTCGTCCGAGAGTAACTTCTGTTCGCACCGGCAGTCACGACAACATCCAATTCGCTCGAGCTCAGCAGGGGCGCGCGCATCGAAACGGATGGAAGAAACGGGAGGAAGGACCCTCGTCCGGCACGGGCCAACCGCTGTTTCTGCTCCTGCGAGAAGCTTTTGCACCAGTTGGGCCCGTTCCCCGGGGTCGGCCGTGCTCAGCAGCTTGTCGCGGTCGAACGGGGAAAGCTTGCACGAGCCAGGTGTTGTATTGATCCAGCAACTTGCTGCAGATGGCCGCCGTTCTTGGCGTCCTGCTCCAGCTCGTCGTCGAGGTGGGCCAACTGCTCGCGCCGCTCCGGCGGCAGCTTGAGGTAAGTCTCGTAGTTCCGCTTGAGACGGTTCGAGCTCGGACTGGCTCAACTTCTCGATCTTGCTGCCGCCGCGATTCGAGCACGCTTGCGTCCTCCGTCGTCGCCCCGCTCAAGAGGACGACGGCGAAGAGCGCCAGGCCGACAGGGCGTCGCCTGCCGGGCGGGATTTACGGCGTGCTGGATTGCGGCTCATCGAAAGACCACGCCTCGCTTGTCCAATTCCCGCAAAAACTCGATCGTCTCGACGTTCGAGTAGAGATCGAGTTTCTCGATGACCGGCAGGTTCGGAGCAGCTCCTCCGACGGATCGGGCATCAGCCGGTTGGTCACGACAAAGCCGGTGACCGCGGCCAGTGCCAATCCCGCCGCCCAGATCGGCGACAATCGCCCCCGCGGCGGAGCGGCTCTTTGGGAACCGCTCGAGCCAGTTCGCGGGCAAGAAAGGGCTTGGGTTCTTCGGCGGCTCTTGACGACAGAGACCATGCGGGCCGTCAGATCGCTCGTGCCGGCCAGCCGCGGCAACTGGTCGAGCAGGTCCCACGTCCGCGAGCAGCATTTCGACGTCGTGCTGCACGGTCGGGCTTTGCGACAGGACGTGCTCGATCTCCTTGGCCGCCGGTTCGGGCAGCTCGCCGTCGAGATAGGCGACCAGGTTCGATCGCTGGTCCGAGTTGAGTCGAGGAATCTTTTCCATCATCGTGCCCGGCGGCCGCCTCGCGGCGATCGTCGCGCGGAGAGGGCGTGCCGGTGCCGCGGCGGAATGCCCGCTACGGTTTCAGGTGTTGTTCCAACTGGCCGCGCAATTTCTCGCGGGCCCGTGCCAGGAGCGACTTGACCGCCTCGGTCGAGAGTTCCATCGAGGCCGCAATGTCTTCGTAACTCATCCCCTCGAACTTGTGCAGCAGCACGGCCATCCGCTGCCGTTCGTTGAGCGTGTCGACGGCCGACTGGACGATCTCGCACGTCTCCCGTTTGACCACCTGCCGCGTCGGGAGCAGGGAGGAACGGTCGCTCATCACGGCCTTTCGCGACTCCGACCGGGACCGAACCGGACCCCTGCTGCGTGTTGAGCGAAACCTCCTTGCGACGACCGATCGTGCGGCGGGCGTTGCTGGCCACGTTGTTGGCGATGCGAAAAACCCACGTCGAGAACTTCGCCGTCGGCTGATATCCCAGGCGGGCCCGGTAGATGCGGAGGAAGACCTCCTGCACGAGGTCCTCGGCCGCTCCCTGGTCCCGCAACATGTGGTAAAAGATGCTCAGCAAACGGTCCTGGTAACCGGCGACAAGTTGCGAAAAGGCGGCATCGTCGCCCGCCTTCGTGCGCATCATCAACTGCACGTCGGGATCGCGAAGAAACGCATTCTCGTCCTGCTCTTGCGGCTTCGCGCTTACCGAGTCACTGTGCTTGCCGGAATCCGGCATTCCCGGCTTGGGCTACGGTTTTCAACGATGCCCCCGGCGCCGTTTCCCTGGAGAATAAAACCCCGGCACACTTCCAAGGTATCTGGTCAGGACGCGCCAACGGAAGCAATTTGCGCGGACGGCGCACGTCCCGGCCAATTACTTTCTTGGTCATACTTGACCGAGAAACGGTGGATCGTCGTCTGCGTGTACGGCTTGTTCGGCTCCAGAACGTCGAGGGGAATTTTGGCCGATTCGGCGAATCCGGAAAATGCTGGCATTCGAGGCACAGGGCCGAATACTGCTTGAAGCCTCCGTCCTCCGGCTTTCCCGTCAATTGATTGCCCGTGTAGAGCTGGATTCCCGGCTCGGTCGTGAAAATCTCCAGCATCGCGGCCCGTGTCGGGATCCTCCACGCGGGCGGCCATCTGCTTGAGCGGATCGGTGCGCGGATTGAGCACGTAACAGTGGTCGTAGCCCTTCACGCCGCCGCCGTCGACCTCGTTGAGCCGTGCGCCGATCGCCATCGGCGATGTGAAATCCATCGGCGTCCCTTTTACGGGCTTCAGTTCGCCGGTCGGAATCAGCGTGGCTGTCGACGGGGAGATATTTGTCGGCGTTCAACGTCAACAGGTCGTTGAAGACATGTCGCCGTTCCCCGCGCCCTTCAGGTTCCAATAGATGTGGCTCGTCAGGTTGATGATCGTCGGCTTGTCGGAGACGGCCCGATAATCGATCCGCAAGCTCGTTCGCGTCGGTCAGCGTGTAGATGACGGTCGTCTTCACGGTGCCGGGGTAACCCTCTTCGCCGTCGCGGCTCTCGTACATCAGTTCGAGGCCGGCCGACTTTCCGTCGGCAGCAGGCTTGGAGGGACGGGCGCTCCACACGGCGTCGCTGAACGACTTGATCCCGCCGTGCATATGGTTCGGCCCGTCGTTGATCGCCAGCGTGTAGCGTCTTGCCGTTGAGCGTGAACTTCCCCTTGGCGATGCGGTTGGCGTACCGGCCGACGATGCAGCCGAAATACGGATCGTTGCCCAGATATCCGTCGAGCGTGGGAAAGCCCAAGCACCACGTTGGCCACTTTTTTATTGCGGTCGGGCAGCTCGATCGAGGTGACGATGGCGCCGTAGTTGATGATCGACACCGTCATTCCGTGATCGTTGGCGAGAAGATAACGCGTGATGGGAATCCCGTCTTTCGTCTCGCCAAACGGCTCCGATTGAATGCGGACGCCGGTCAATTCAGCGTCGCTCCGCAGTCGATTTCTTGGCGGCGGGCGACTTCGTGAGTCACCTCGGAGCCCGGATCGCAGCCGACGCAGGCCGCGACGACGCTCAAAACCAGACAGGACCGCATTGCGTGCATGATGCACCCCGGCGGACATGGGAAAAGACGAGAAATGCCCAAACGGCACGCCGGTATCTTCGGAGAGCGGGCGGAGGGATTCAAGCGAGTGTTCGCGACGAGTTGACGGAGTGCCCAACGAGAGGGCGTGCGGTAGCCGGATCTGGCGATGTGTTCAAATGTATAGTATGCGTCACGCAAGCTTTCAGCCATCGGCAGGCACGTCGGCTCCGTGCGCTCGTAACGTTTGAGAATGCCTGTCGCGCGATCGGGGGCGGTTGCGTAGAATTCGGTTGACTTGCTGGCCATTATTGGCCGGTCCCTCGGGTTTCTCCGCAAGAGGGGACGAATCGTCCAACGCCGGCGCGAGAGGGTTCGTAATCCCGGATAGATGCGAACCAAAGAGCGCCGGTCCGGCAGGAAGCACATGTCGGACCCCGAAATATTTACCAGCGGGGCTCAACAAGAGGGGGCGGGTTTAAGCGACGCCCGCCTGGTTGAGGACGCGCGCCGGGAAACCAGGATGCCTTTGGCATCCTTGGTTCAACGGTACGAGCGGAGGCTGGTACGGGTTATTCTCCGATTTGTGTCGGATCCCGAACTGGCACGGGACCTTGCGCAGGAGACCTTCCTGCGGGCCTTTGTGCGGTTCGATCAATTCGATCCGTCACGCCGGTTCGGACCGTGGCTCTTTCGCATCGGCGTCAACTTGACCTTCGACTACCTTCGCCGGAAGCGACGGCGGGGGAAGTGGTCGGTCTTTACCGATTACTGGAATTCCTCGGGGTCGATCCGGAGACGCCGGATCCCGCGTACGCAGCTCGACACGCGGCAAGAAGTCGAGTTGGTTTTGAAACAGGTGCCGGAGAAATACCGCACCGTGTTGATTTTGCGAGACATGGAAAACTTTTCGACCTCGGAAATCGCGGCCATCATGAATCGCAAGGAGGCCACGATCCGCTGGCGATTGGCCGAGGCCCGCAACATGTTTCAACGACTTTGGGTAAAACGCCAGGGACTGGCTCCGTCAACGGACGAGAAGGTGGTCGCCATGAACTGCAAACAAGCCAAAACGCAAGTAGCCCTTCTGATCGGCAACGATCTCGAGCCGACCGCGTTGCAAGAAGTCCGCAATCACCTCGGCCAATGCGTCGGCTGCCGTCAGCATTTCGAGCGGCTGTCGAGCTGCCTGGAAGTTTTGCAGACTCCGCCGCGTTCCTGGAATTCGGAAGACGAAAGCCTATGGCCCAAGCTGTCGGCCCGCCTGGCTTCTCGCGAACGCCGGGCAGAAGCCGCATCGATTAAACGGCTGGGCCGCCGACGCTGGCCGTCGCGGCCGCTTGCACGGCGATGTTTTGGGTTGCCTCGAGCCGATTGGCCGGCGAACCAGCCAGTCGACCAGCCGAGCGGAGTCAACGGGATGGAACTTCAGCCACAGCCGGTCGGCGATCCTCCCGCGTTTGACGACGCGCGGCGCGACCGAAGTCGGCAAGGAGAACGAATCGCGGCCTCGCCGGCCTCCGAAGAACCCTTCTGGCGACGAATCGGATATAATGCTCCAGTCACGGACCAAGCGCTGCACCGCGATTCGCGGTCGTGCCCGGTGAACGAACCGACCCATTGACGCGAGCGGACGCGAGCTGGTACTTGCTCCGTGTCGATCGTTTGCTCGCCGCCCGTTCGTCAAGAGGGAGGGCTCATGCCGCTGTTCGAATACCGGTGCACGCGCTGCCATCATGAATTCGAGGCGTTGGTTCGCGACGGAGCCTCGCCCGACTGTCCGCAGTGCCACGCCAAAAGGCCCGAACGGCTGTTGAGCGCCGTTTCCGGCGCGGGCATCGGGCGTCCGATTCGCTTCCCGTCTCGTCCGCCTGCCCCCCCGCCGATGCGCCGCCCGTGCGGTCCCGGCTGTTGCCGGCTGCAATGATCGAGATCGTCCCGGCCGCCCGCGACGAATATGAAGCGGCTCTTGGCGCTCTTCTTCGACCGGCTTCCCGCCGGCGAGCAACAGGGCCTCGATCGTCGATGTGATGAAAGCCCTGAGCGGCGGCCGCATCGCGCTCCACGGCCTGTTGACCGGCGCGAGGCGACGGCGTCGATCGCTCGGCTCCGATCCTTTACATGCTGCAGGCCGATCGCACGGCCTTCGTCTGGCCGCCCGCCACGTCTCTGCGACGGGTCGGGTGCCCGCGACGGAAGACGCGCTCCTGGGCGAAGTGATCCGCAGCATCGAGATGGCCGACGCCTGGATCGGCCAGTGCCTGATCGACCTCAACCAGCGCCACGAGCGCGAAACGCTCGAGCGGAATGGTTTTCGGCATCTGACCGACCTGCGGTTCCTGGCACGTCGACTGGACGGCTTTCCCATCGAGCCGATCGGACCTGACGCCGAACGCCGGCGAGGAACTCGAGAGCGATCGCCTATCAGCCGGGCGTCAACGACGTCCAGTTTGCCCGCGCTGATCGAAGCAGACCTACGTGGAGACGCACGATTGCCCCGAGCTCGAAGGGACCCGCACCGGGGAGCAGGCGCTCGTCAGCCATCGCATGTCGGGCGAATTCGATCCCTCCCGTTGGAAACTCTTCGCTGGCGCGGCCGCGACGCCGGCGTGCTGTTGATGAACGATCACCCCGAGCAGGCAGCCTGGGAGGTCGTGTATCTGGGTGTCGTTCGCGATTGCCGCGGACATTCGCTCGGCCGACGCATGTTGGCGCAGGGTCTGCCTGCCGCTCGCGCGGCACAGCGGTCGGCCGTCGTGTTGGCGGTCGATTGTCGAAATGAGTATGCAGACAAAGTTTACGACGATCTCGGGATTTCGTGCAGACGGATCGCAGGGCGGTTCATCTTTACTTTCCGCGTCGCCGGCCGGCTGCGGCCGCGCATGGATAATCGACACGCTGTTCACAGTCCGCGGATGCTCGCAGAAAAATTTTGAAAATCGGACGGCGACTCGAAATCGGTGAACCTGCCGGAAGATCGGTGCGGTCGGTCCCTTCGCGATCGCGTGACTGTCGGAAACAATTCGAATCGTTTTGGTTTGACACGCCGAGGCTGGCCGATAGGATCGGTTCCCAGGAGTGAGTGAGACTTCGAGCCGGCGACGTGGTGCCAAAGCGATTCGTCGGCTCGGCCTGCCTTTCAAACACGGACCGATCGCGCTTCTCCACCGTCAACCGCGCCGCACGCGGCAACGGAGTGCTGTGGTCTTTTCGGGGATCCTCGTTGGACGAACGCGGACAGTCTGCGCGCACGCGCGCGGTTTCGCGGCGTTCTGACGTTTGGTCGCGGCTGACGAACAATCAGCCGGACCGGGTTCTCCGGGCGAGCAGGGAGAGGTGCGCTCACAGGAGGGGGTGGCAAGATGCAGCCCAATTCCACGGCGCTGGCGCAGCCGTCTGATCTCGCCGGAACGCGAGATGCTGGAGGAGGTCAAAGAGCTTGTTGGATCGCAGACTTTCGACCATTGGTTCGAGGGCACGGCCTCGATCGAAATCACCGATGACCAGGTGACGATCGGCGTCGAAAACCCTTTCCTGCTCTCGTGGATGCAGCATCGCTTTCGCCCCGCCGTCGCGGAGGCGGCGCGGCGCGTGCTCGGAGAGTCGGCCCAGATCCGTTTCAAGACCCGGCCGGCCGCGGCCGTGAATCTCGACCCTGACCGCCAAGGCGTCGCAACCGTCGCTTCGGTTGCTTGAAGAAGCCGGTTTCCACCGAGCCTCTCGCCGGGGACGACGATCACGGGGACGACGATCGGCGTCCGAACATTTCTGTGCCCGGCCGCGGCGAGGCCGGTGCTCAAATGCCATCCCAATTCGCCGACTCTCGGCAGCCAGGCGGCTCAACGCACCTCGTCAGCTCAATGCTCCATGCCCGACGCCGGACGCCCCACTCCGCACTCCGCACCGTCGGCCTCAAGCAATCCGGCCCTTCGCAGCAAGCGGGTCGCCGTTTCGCCGACCTGGCCGACTTTGTGAAGGGACCCGGCAACGAATTGGCCTTGACGGCCGCCCTGCAAATCTGCGAGCAGCCGGGAAGCCGTTACAATCCGCTCGTGCTTTACGGCGGAGTCGGCACGGGAAAGACGCATCTGTTGGAGGCGTCGTACCGTCGGCTGCGAGCCGGCCATCCCACATTGCGTGTCTTGTTCCTTTCGGCGGAGGGGTTCGCCAACCATTTCACGCAGGCGTTGCGGGATCGGTCCCTTCCCAGCTTTCGCCAGCGGTTCCGCGGCGTCGACGTGCTCGTCATCGACGACGTCGATTTCCTCGACGGCAAACGAGTCATTCAGGAGGAGTTTCTCCACACGATCAAGCAGCTCGAATCGCACGACCGCCAGATCGTCCTGAGCGCGGATCGCCATCCGCGGCTCTTGACGCAATTGAGCGAAGAGCTGGTGACGCGATTCATCTCCGGCATTGTGTGCCGCATGGAATCGCCCGATCTGGAGACGCGACGGACCATCGTCGCCCGCAAGGCGTCCCGGTTGACGACCCGCGTCTCCGACGGAGGCGCTCGACCTCGTCGCGCAGCGGTTCCGGACGAGCGTCCGCGAGCTCGAGGGAGCCCTCAACTGCCTCGAAACGTACGGCCTGATGACGGGCAAGCAAGTGGGTCTCTCGGCCGCTCGCCACGTCCTTGCCGATCTCGAACGCGATTGCGTGCGAGTCGTCCGGCTCGCCGACGTCGAGCAGGCGGTTTGCCGCTTTTTCGCCGTCGGCCCCGAAGAGCTGCGGTCGCCGCGCCGCAGCCGCTCGGTCAGCCAGCCGCGGATGCTGGCGATGTACCTGGCCCGCAAGATGACGCAGGCCGCCTACAGCGAGATCGGCGAGTATTTCGGCGGTCGGAACCACAGCACGGTCATGTCGGCCGAGAAACGGGTCCGCGACCTGTTGGCCTCTCAGGTCACGCTTCCGCGTCGCCGCGCAAAACTGGAAACTCGGCGACCTGGTCAGCTCGCTGGAGCAGCAACTCCTCACGGGATAACCGACGGCGGCGACATGAACGGACCGGCTCGGCTAGAGCGCTTCAAGCCAGAGTGTAGCGGTCCCGCGGCGGAAATCGTCGGGAAAAGAGAGACTTTCAACGCGACAAGGAAGTGCTACCAGCACTAATTCGCCGACCGGGGACGAATGACCGGACCCGCGTCTCCCGCGTCTCCACTCGGAGCCGCAGGAGTTCCGTTGGTGCCGGGCCAGGCGGGAACCGAAGCGTTGTCGCCCGGCGCGAAGTCGTTGGCCGACCCGAATCCGTCGACCGGCTCGAACAGCGGAGCCGGATTGCTTCGGGGCTGAATGTGAAGTGGGGGCGCAGCCTCGAAGGGGGCCGGCCAAGACGGGTCGTCGGCCGTGTGCTGCTGATCTCCCGAGCCGTTCCGGTCCGCCTTGGGCCGTTCCGCGATTAACGGTTCCCGGGCAGCTCCCGCGTTTGACTGCGTGCGACTGCCGATTAACGTCTTCTTGTCCTTCTGAAGCTCCGCTTCGTACTCGCTCAGCGCGTCGCCCTTGCCCGAAGTGCGCGGGCGCTTCGGCATTCGCGCCTGTCCGCACAATGCCGGTCGGAACGGCGTGGGGATTTCGGCGCAGACGCCCCGTCGTCGAACAAGAATGCAGCAGGTGGTTTGCGTTGCTGCGACGCAGAGGCGGCGGGCGGCCACAGCGGCATTGATCCCAGCGGATCAGCGCCCGGAGCGGCCTGCAGATCCGGAGCACCGGAACCACTCGCCCCAACGCCATGCGTCGCAACGGACGTTTGCGGCGCAGCGGCCGGCAGAGGAGCGGCCCCCTGAGCCGGCAACGATGGAGCGGCCGACGCCGTCTGCGGCTCGTTCGGGGTTTCCCGGTCGATCGCGGAAAACAGGTCATTGATCTGGCTATCCGAGACGTGGCCGGTTGAAGCGCCTGCAACCTCGGCAGTCCGCTGTGCGGTGGGAGGCACGTCGGCGGAACCAACGGCGGCAACCGGTTCCGGCACGGTCATCGGTGGTGACGGCTGCGGTCCAAAAGTTGGAGCCGCAGCGGCGGACTCTACGACCGCGGCAGGCGAGCTGCCGTCGCTCGGCGCCGACGGTTTCGAACGAAGCGATCATCGCGTCCCCGTCGGACGCGACGGGGCCGCCCATTGGGGAAGAGCCGGACGATCTTGATGCGCGCCTCGCTTTCGCCGACGGCCCGCCGCAACGCGTCGAAGGAGCGATCGTAATCTCCGCTCATCGCGTACAAGAGACTCAAGTTGTGCAGGGCCTTGGCGTGCGAAGGATCGAGCCGCGTCGCGGCCAACAAGTAATGTTCGCTCTCCTCCCGGCGTCCCTGCAACAAATACGAGTATCCGAGGTCGCCCAGCAGATCGGGGTTGCGGCTGTCGTTGCGGAGGGCCGTCAGATAATAGTGTTCGGCCCGAGCGAAATCGCGCCTCTTGTCGGCGATCACCGCCAAGCGATGATTGGCGACGGAGTTCTCCGGCTGGATTTCCAGGACCCGGCGATAATAAAACCCGGCCTGCTCGAGATGGCCGAGGGCGGCTTCCCGATGGCCGCGGTTGAGATTCTCGGCGACAAGCGCTTCATTCGTCGTCGCCGCGGATTGCGTCGTTGAGGCCGCCGCTTCGCCCGCGACCGACGAAGAGCCTTCCTTCCGCGAACCGGCCTCGGCGACGGACTGTTGGCGATCGACGGCCGGAATGCGATTCGCGTTGAACGTTGTGGAGGACCCGTCCACGTGATCGAGCTGCGGCTCTTGGCATCCGGCTGTCAAGAGCGCACTGCGCCGATCGCGACCAGAGCGATCCACCCTGCCTGCGAACGATTTTTCCGCTGCCGTCGATTGAGGCGCATGAAGACCCCGTTGGAGCACGGTGCGCAGACCGTCAAACTCCGCGTGATGCGACGCAGGATTTCGCTTGAAATCGGCTTGGTTTGGAGGATCGGCCGTCGTGCGAGACGACGTGTCGACGGAATGGAGAGGGGGATCGATCGCAAGGAGGGAGAGGCGAGGGGCGGAATATAAGCGTTCCTGCCCATCGTGTCGAGACGGGCTTTCCGAGCGTTTTCGCAAAGCGGAAACACTCGTGCTGCGAGCACTTCGGTGACGCGATCGAGGTCGACGATGTTGGCGGTGTCGTCCGGTTGGCAGACGACCATGGTTCGTCTCAATCTCCAAGCGCCTGGCGAAGATCGGCGATCAGGTCGTCCGGATGCTCGATGCCGACGGACAAGCGGATCGTTTTCTCGCTGATGCCGGCCTGCGCCGCGCCTCGGCCGACATCGACGCATGGCTCATCGTCACGGGGAACGCCACCAGCGACTCGATCCCCCCCAGCGATTCGGCAAGCTGGAAGAGCTTCGTGCCATAGAGAACGCGCTCGGCCTCGGCCCGTCCGCCGCGGACGTCGAAGCTGACCATTCCGCCGAAGCCCTTCTGCTGCCGCCTCGCCAACTCGTGATGGGGATGATTGGGAAGCCCCGGGTAATAGACGCGCTCGACGGCGGGATGTTCGCTGAGCATTTTGGCCACCGCCTGCGCGCCTCGCTCGTGGGCCTGCATGCGGGGGCCGAGCGTCTTGACGCCTCGCAGCACCAACCAGGCGTCGAATGGCGAGCAGGCGACGCCCAGCGCATTGACGATATAGGCGATCCGCTCGGCATGCGGTTGGTGTCGCGTGACGACGCAGCCCCCGACGACGTCCGAATGGCCGTTGAGGTACTTCGTCGTCGAATGCATGACCACGTCGACGCCGAACTCGAACGGCCGCTGCAGATAAGGGGACAAAAACGTGTTGTCGGCAATCGTGATGACGCCCGCTTCACGGGCGATCTTCGTCACGGCGGCCAAATCGACAAGGTTCAACAGCGGATTGCTGGGCGTTTCGATCCAAATCCCCTTGGTCGCCGGGGTGATTGCTTTACGCACGTTTTCGGGATTGCCCATGTTGACGAACGAGAACTTGAACCCCCATTTTGAGTAGACGTCGGCAAAGAGCCGATAAGTCCCGCCGTAAATGTCGTGGCCGGCGATGAGATGGTCGCCGGGTTGGAACAAATGGACGGCGGCCGTGATGGCCGACATGCCGGTCGAGGTCGCCTTGCAGTCGATCCCCCCTTCGAGCGACGCAATATTCTCCTCGAGGGCCTTCCGTGTCGGATTGCCGCTGCGGGTGTAGTCGTAACCGCGATTGGTCTGGAGGTCGTCCCACGCGAACGTGGACGTGGGGTAAATGGGCGTGATGCAACTCTTGTAGGCGGAGTCCTTGTCGACGCCGACATGGACGCAGCGGGTCTCGAAGTGCATAAAGGTCTTCTCTCTCCCCAGCGGAACTATTTTCTCATCGACGGCCTGCAGGCGGTGCCCCGTATGTAAGGTCGCTTGCGGACCATGGCAGGTCAAGCGGGACATTCAGCACGCGTTAGCTTGACACGTCTCGCTGCCACGTGGGACCGTGACGCTTCGGCGAACACACAGAAAAAGAGAGAAATCGAATGACCACCCAACCGCGTGTCCAAGTTCGCGTCAGAATTTTACCGCTTCGTCGCCGAGAAGCTTGCGAACGGCGGGACGGGACGTTCGCCCGAACAGGTTGTCGACGAGTGGCAGAAACTTAATCGGCGAAAAGTCGAGGCGGACGAGTAGCTCGTAAGCTTCGACATTGTCGCGGTTCGCACGACGGAATTTCGAGCCAATTGCGCGGCGATCCCTTGGCGCCGATCGCGCGGAACGAGCAAATGCAAAGGGAAAAACCCTCCGCCGAACCTCGTCGCTGCCCGTGGGCGAAGAGTCAGCACTCGATCGAATACCACGACGGCGAATGGGGCGTGCCGGTCCACGATGACCGGTTGCTGTTTGAGTTCCTCATCCTCGAAGGCGCCCAGGCGGGCCTGAGTTGGGAAACAATCCTTAAAAAGCGGCAAAGCTACCGAGAGGCCTTCGACCAGTTCGATCCGGCCGTCATCGCCAGGTACGGCAAACGGAAGCGGCAAAGCCTGCTCGGCAACGCGGGGATCGTCCGCAATCGGCTGAAAATCGAAGCGGCCATCCGGAATGCTCAGGCGTTTCTCGACGTTCAAAAAGAGCTCGGCACCTTTGACCAGTACATTTGGAGTTTTGTCGGCCACCAGCCGCGGCAAAACGCACGGAAGTCAATGAGCGACGTGCCTGTCCGCACGCCCGAATCAGACGCCATGAGCAAAGACTTGAAGCGTCGGGGCTTCAAGTTCGTCGGCACCACGATCTGCTACGCCTTCATGCAGGCCGTCGGCATGGTCAACGACCACCTGGTCGAGTGCTTCCGCCACGCTCAGCTCAAGCCAAAAAGTGAAGCGGCCTCGCAAGGCGGGGGGCGGGGTTGATCGATGGCAGACGCGTCGCTCGAACTGTTCGACCCGCGCAACGGCGACGTCGCGCTGAAGATTGAGCCACTGGAAGAGGGCGACGATCTCTCCCGGCCCCCGCCCCGGCCAAGGCGGTTCAATTACTTCGCCGTGTACTGGATTCAGCAAGGACACGGAACCTTCTGGGCCGACCTCGGCTGTCACCCGTTCCGGCCCGGCTCGCTCCTGTTTTTCATTCCCTATCAGGCCATCCGCCTCGTTCCGGAGGCTCCCGTGCGTGGCCTCGTGATTCAGTTCCACGCGAACTTCCTCTGCATCGAGACCTACCACGAGGAGGTGGGCTGTAACGGCGTCCTGTTCAACGACATCTACGGCGTCCCCTCGATCCAGTTGGATCCGCCGCACGACAAAGAGATCGCCGACTTGATCGGGGCCATGCAGCGCGAAATGCAGGACGAGGGGCTGGCCCACGTCGAGCTGCTCCTCTCGTACCTCGAAGATCTTCCTCGTGAAAGCCACCCGGCTGAAGCTCGACCAGCAGCCGATCGATTGGCAGGCCAGCGGGAAGATGCCGGCCATGCTGGACGAACTGAAACGGCTCGTCGAGGCAACTACCGAACGCTCGCACAGCCCGGCCGACTACGCCAAGCGGCTACACATCACGCCCAAGGCCCTCGGCAAGCTGGTCAAGACGCATCTCCACAAGACGCTGACGGAGTTAATCCGCGAACGCGTCCTCAAGCAGGCGAAATGGGATCTGCTGCACACGCTCAAGCCGGTTAAGCAAATCGCCGGCGAGCTGGGCTTCGCTGACGAGCTGTACTTCAGCCGGCTCTTCAAGCGGGCGACCGGCTGTGCCCCCACGTTCTTCCGAGAATACGAGACGGCCATCCGGGGCGGGAGCAATCTGTCCATGTCTTTGCGTCAGCCGTCCATTCCTGCTCCCCCGGCGTCCGCCTAACCTGGAAGCTGTCCCCCACAACGGTTGCCGTGCGGCGACAAAAGCGAGGGGAAAGGCCTTCAGCGAGGATAGAACCATGAACACAACACAGAAACTCTTCGAGGCGGCGGCACGGATGGACCGATTCGGCATGGCGGTCATGAGGGCCGGCTTGATCGTCGTCTTGCTGTGGATCGGCGGCCTGAAGGTCTGCCGCTACGAGGCCGACGGCATCGTCCCCTTCGTCGCCAACAGCCCCTTCATGAAGTTCTTCTATGCCTACCCGGCCCCCGAGTACCGAAAGCACATGAACAAAGAAGGCGAACTCGTGTCCGCCAACCGCGAATGGCACGAGCGGAACCACACGTACCTCTTCGCCTACGGTTTGGGCTCGGTGATTGTCGTCTACGGCCTCTTGCTCTGCCTGCATCCCTGGCTGCCGCAGGCGGCCGCGCTCGGCAGCTTCCTGGTCTTCATCATGTCCTTCGTGACGCTGTCGTTTTTGATCACAACCCCCGAGTGCTGGGTCCCCGCCCTGGGAAGCACCCAGCACGGCTTCCCATTCCTGTCCGGCGCCGGCCGCCTGGTCATCAAAGACGCCATCATGATGGGCGCCGCCCTCGTCACCATGTCCGACTCGGCCAAAGCCTATTTGCGAAAGCGGGCTACGGCCGTCGCCTCGCCAAAGGCGGTGATTGCCCGCGAGATACTCGAGCCAGTTTCCTAATCGAGAGGGCAACCACCGCCGTCGATTTGTGGAGTGAGGATCAGGGATACGTTCTGACGGGGCGGAAACCGATGTAGTCGATTGGGATGTCCGGCGCGAAGTAGTTACGGTAAGCCGCACGGACGCTGCGAGGGAGAAAGTTGAACGCCCCGCCACGCACCGCGCGGCGGACTGCGTCGTCGACGGGCCGCGTCGTCGGCCAATCGTCGACGACACTGTTTGCTTTCGTTGGATAAGGCACCGGCGGGTCATAACACCATTCCATGGCGTTCCCCAGCATGTCCACCAAGCCCCACCCATTGGGCTCCAGTTTTCCGATTGACCACGTATGGTTTTCACCGTCCTCCACGTACCAGGCGTATTGCGGCAACAATTTTGTCGTCAGCCCGTAATAACGACTCGTCACGGTTCCCGCTCGACACGCATACTCCCACTCCGCCTCCGTCGGCAACCGATAGCCCGTCATTTCCCAGAATTTGTCCTTCGTCTTCATTCCCGCGGCAAACATTCCCTGTTTGTTCGGCTCGTAGCACCACTGAGCCTTGTCAATCCCCTCTCGCTCGCTCAGCCAGTTGCAGTAGTGGACCGCTTCGTACCAGGTCATCGCCACCTGCGGCGAGTCGTCCGTCTTGACCCAATCGCCGGTGTTTATTTTGGCGACGTCGGAACGCTCCTGCTCGAACCGGTCAAACTCCCTCTTTGTCACTTCGTGCGCGGCGATGGCGAACCGCCGTCCAAGCTTTCTGCGATGCTGTGATTCATCCGGCTGGTGGTCTGGCTCCAATTCGGGCGAACCCATCATAAAGTCACCGGCATCGATAATCACGAATGTCTGCTTCTGCGTGTTGACATACCATTGCCGCTTGTCCTTCGATTTTCCGGCCTGCAACTGCTTTTCGTCCCTCTTGAGCTTCTCGACCACCCCCTCCAGCCGCTGGCCTTGCCCCCATTTCCGCAACAGCCACTCCACGGCGCCGTGCAGCCCCGCATTCGGCTCGTCGCGGTAGACCACCAGGAGCTTCTCGATCAGCGGTTGTCGCAGAACGGACGGCAGTTGCGTTTCGCTGAACTCGCCCAGAGTGAGCACCAGCGCCTGCCGAATGCTCACGTCGATTTCGGCATCAAGCCGCTGCAGGATCGGCTGCGGTTCACCGCCACGCGGACTGAGCCAGTGAATCACGTAGCTGCGAACCCTCGGGTCGGGACTGTCTTTGAAGATCGTCCACACTCGTTCCGGCGTCCTCAGCCGGAGCAGGGCCACAGCGGCGTTGGCCTGCCGTTTCGCCAGAAGTTCTTTTTGGTTCTCGCTCGCTGTGAACGGCGATTGTGCAATGAGCTGTTCGTTCGCCAGGGCGACCGCCTTGGCTTTGTGCCCAGCCAGCTTGTCAAACAGCGCCGGGAACTGAAACTCCTCGGCGTCGGCCAGCAGGTCGAATAATTCCTCTGGTCGGTCGGCGGCGTATTCGGCCAAAGTCTCTGTGGCGTACGTGCGCGCCTGTTCTTTTTGCTTTGTGTCCCGAAAGATCGAGGCCAGCGGAATGATCAATTGCCCCTTGGCGGGATGGAGCGCCTCACGCCACGCCACGAGCGCCGAAGCCTCGAGCGTCACCAGACGACCAGCCACAAAGGTATTGATCTGGGTCCATCGCTTGTCCTCGGGCGCATAGGTCGCCAAGGCGCAGGCCGCCTGAAACCGCTGCTGGGCTTCCCGCTTCGAGTTCAGGGCGGCGTTCCATTGCGGCTCGACAACGCTCGCCTTGTAGGGCAAGAGTGCGTCCCGGACCACGGGGAATTGGTCCGCGGAGACAAGGCGCAACTGGTCGTCCAATTCGGCGATCTTGCTTGCATCGACTGGCAGGAGGGCCAGCACCAAATGCAGCTTCTTTTTGGGGTCGTGTGCAGCCTGCCGGTCTTCCTGCCGGAGCAGCGGGTCGGCCCAATGGCGGTAGCCATCCAGCTTTTGCACAATTCCCGGCACTTCGGCGATGTCGGCGTTCAAGAGTTGATCGACGAGGCCGGCAGCATGCGTCCGGTTGCTTTCCTCGATGTTCTGATGATGGATGTAAAGCCATCCGAGCGTCCCCACGAGCACGACGAGAGTGACAGCAGCGGCGATCTTGATGCGCTGCCAACGGACATGCCACCGGCTGACCTTGATGAATTCGGACTCAAGCGGGTTGATCTCTTCGGCATGCGCCGCGGCCCATTCCTCCGCTGTGGCTAAACGCGCACCACTGTACTGAAAACTGGTGTCACGATGGTTGTCGTTCCATTGATTGGCCGCCTCGGTCAGACGGCGTTGCGTCCGCAGCGCCGCGCGATCGGCGTCGATCCAGGTGCGCAATTGCGGCCAGCCACGGATCAGCGCCTCGTGGGCCACTTCCACGTATTCCTCTCCATTCTCTGCTTCCCCGGTGACCAACCGAGTCTTCGATTCGGAGAGGTTGAAAAGAACGGCTTCAACCTCCGCCATTGAACCGGTCGTCGGTCGCAGCTCGCTCAAGGAGACGCGGCGTTTGGTATCTTCCGTCCCTTCGCCAGGCTGGGTCAGCCGGAGGAAGATCCGCCGACAAATGACTTGTTGCGGTTCGCTGAGGCGTGAATAGACCTCGTCGGCCTTCCGTTGCAGCGCTCCGGTCACTCCGCCGATGGCCCGATACGCCTCGGTTGTCAGTTTCCGGCCAGACCTTTTGTTCCAAAGTTCCCGAAGCGCGAATTGCAGATGCGGCAAGCTGCCTGGCTGATCGGCGACCTCCTGCAACAACAAGGCAACCAATCCAGGCTCGAGCTCACACCCGACCCGTTGTGCCGGCTTTTCGATCGCTTCTCGCAGCTCGACCTCAGTCATCGGCCCAACCAACACCTGGCACTCGGGAACGACCATGGCCAACTGCGGATAGCTGGCGCACTTCCCATAGAAGTCCGCGCGCATGGCGAGCAGGACCACCGTCCGACCCTGCGAAACCTGCGATGCGTGCAGCAGATTGTCGATGAATGCCCTGCGGAGCTTCTCATCCTGGCAAGTGGTAAACAGCTCCTCGAACTGGTCGATGAGAATGACCAATCGCCGCTTGGGATCATCGGACGGCAAGATCAGCTCCACGCTCTCGTGCAGCGCGGCCGGATCTTGGCACATGCGATCTTTCAATCGATCCTTGAATTCCGATTGCCTGTCCAACTCCAATCCACCCCTTTTGCCCAGTTCGATTGCCAGGTTGCCGCAGGGGTCCGAGCCAGGCCGACTGATCACAATCGGCCATTGGTCGCTCCCATCGATCGCCCCGCGCTGCAGTGCGGCCACAAGCCCCGCGCGGCCCAGCGACGACTTGCCGCTTCCGGAAGCGCCGATGATCGCCAGAAAGCGGCTCGGAATCTGGTTTTGCCCGCTGGGCGACAGCTTGTCCAAAAGCCGCTTGGTTAAGGCGTCACGCCCGTGAAAGTACGGCGCATGGGCGACGTCGAAGAACTCCAGTCCGCGGTAGGGGCATTCGTCGCCGGTCGGCCGGGTCCGGATCGGCGGAAGACCGCGGATTGCCTGGACAAGCTCGTCAAAAGCCTCCTGGTCATCCAAGGTCTTGAGGAACGCAACGTAGGTATGCCCTTTTAAAAAGGGGGGGAGAGTTTCTGGATTTCCGCCCGGCAGCAGGACCGGAATGACGGGAAAGCTTCCGTTGCGGCGACCGGCTTCGACCTGCCGGTCGAGGGCCACTCGCAGTTCTTGCTGCTGCCAAGGACCCAGACCGCTGGGACCAACAATGACCGCGCAACAGTGGCATTCCTCGGTCAGGCACTTTTCGACCTCTGTCGTCCAGTGCACGCCACGCCGCAGGTCGGACTTGTCGAGCCACGCTTTCAGCCCTGCGGCGTGCAGCCGGTTTTCCAGTTCCTCAACAGCCGGCTTGTCGGCCTGGTTGTGGCAGAGAAAGACGTCGTATCCCATCCGGAAAAATTCCGAGACACCGGCAGAAAGTGGTTTGGGCTTCGCAGCCAATCGGATTATCAACGGTTCCAGCACGAGACGGCAACCAAGTCGGTCGCCTCCTCCGGTTGAGCAACTGTCCCTCGTCGACGTTCAGTCGTGGGTCGCTCGCCCGATTCTGTTCTTGTGCACTCCGTTTTCCAGTGAGTTCTTTAATGCCGTTTGGGGAATTCTTCGACTTGACATGATCCGAGGCTGCCTGTAAGGTCGATAACAATTGGTGCACGGACTTACACGCAAGTTACATTTCTCGACATCGAGAGGGCTCCCATGCCTCCAAAGACAACATTGGCTCTGCGGTTGTGGACTTGGTTCTTGGCTGCGCTTGGCCTCGCTTCGGTGCCGATGGCCGCACCGGCGCAACCACTTGCGACGAGCAATTTGAGCGCAACAAAAACCGCCGTTTCGTTCCATCAATCTGCGGCGTTTGTTGAGCGGGCGCCCCACGATGCGGTCTTGCCGGCCCTGATGCAAGGTTCAGGACCAAACAAACGGTTGGATCCCGCTCGGTCTGCTTGATGATCTGTCGCAGACGTGAGTTGAGCAAAGACGTTTGATCCCTTGTTCACGTCGGGAAGGACCGTTCGGGTTACACGCAACGGGCGTGTGCGCGCGTGCCGCGTTTTGAGCACGTGGCACTGCCGTACAATTGAGCCACGTTTTCTGCGTGCTTTGATCAAGCACGTGCTGGGAACATCATCCATTCGTTCTCGGCTGTGACTGTGCCGATGCACCTCGATTCGTTCGCCAACGACGTCCCCGACACGTCCAGGACTTACCGTACCAACCCGCTGTTGCTGGTTTACCCAGCGAGCGTCGTGAAGCGTCGGCAGCTCATCGTAGAGACGTCGTCGAGTCTTCCTCCGCTTCTCGTGAATGATCCGAGGTTTATCTGGGCGATTTCCGCCCTTCCCGAGCAATACACCCAAGCCGACGCTTACGAGCAATGGGCTTCCGAACCGAGAGTTTCCCGCGATCGGTTGTCAATCTGGGCTCTCGCTTTGGAAACAGGCGTTGTCCTTCCCTCTCTGGATGTTGCAGATTTCGTTCGAAGATTCGATTCCTGGCATCGCTTCAATTGGGACGAGGCGGCCATTTATCACGAAGCGACGCGCGACTACCCATTCGTGCCGATGTTCCAACCGGGCGCGAGCGCAAGCGACTCGCGTCGCATGGAAAATTATCGGCGCCTGGAAGCCCCGCCGTGTATTTATCAATCTTTGCCGGCCCATCATTCGGCGCGCCTGGCCAAGCTGAATCCTGACCAACGCGTCAGCGCCGAGATCGACGCATTGAGTGCCGAGAATCGGCGATCGCTGCCCGGTTTGGGAGTTTTTTTCGATATTTGCTTCGGCGAGCGCGGCAAATTTGAGTGGGGCGTCCAAGGTGCCTTCCTTCACAAATCGATTCCCTCTGGAGGCGCTCGCCATCCCACGGAAGTTTTTCTCGTCGCTTTTCAAATCCCGGGACTCTCTGCGGGCGTGTACCACTACAACGTCGAGAAGCATGCACTCGACTGCATTTCGCCGGGGGATCATTCCGCCGAGATGGAAGAGGCCACGTCCGACCTGTTCCTCAAGTTGGACGCTCGGCCGACCGCCTGCCTTGTCTTCACCACGCTTTATGAGCGGGCCATGTGGCGGTATCGTGAGGCGCGCTCATCGCGGGCCGTGATGATTGATATGGGACACGCCGTGGCGATCTATCGGCGGGTTGCCGGCACTCTTGGATATCGTTGCGTCACGACCCCAAAATTCCAAGATTCCGCACTGACGAAACTACTCGCCTTGGACGCGCACCGCCAGACTCCCTTATTCGTCGGCACCCTTGTATGAGCCACGCCAGCGTCGTCGCCACGTCTCCGCTTCTTTTTCTCCATCCGCGGCGGGGCCATGTGGGCGCCGTCGAGGCGGTCGGATTGCGCCGCTTCGCGCCCCTGCCCCTCGATTTTGTCGAATTGATCCATTTCTTCTGTCAGCCCCAGCCAATCTCGGCCGGAGTCGCTGCCGGATACTCAGCCCAACGCATCCGCGAAGCGCTCGACCTCGGCATCCTGCGAGAGGTCGCCGAGGAGGCTTTCGCACATGCGTCGCTGTGGGAACAACGCCGTTGGTCCCGAGCGGCGTTTCTCACCTTTTCGCAGCGCGATTGCGAGTGCCTTGAGCAAGACGCCGGCGAGTCGTCCCTCGCCGAGTTGCGGCGCGAACCAATGGCCCGCGAGCCAAAGAGGGAGCCGTTTCCGGCGCGCCGCCTGGTGCCCTGTGAATCTCCATTGCAGTTGCCGGCCGTTGCCGAGGAGGTTCCACTCGATTTCGACGCGATCGTGGCGCGTCGCAGCGTGCGGACTTTCGCCGACGATCCCACTCCGCTCGACGTGTTCACCTCGATTTTGTTCGAGTCGACTCGACCTGTCAGAGAATCCGAGCGGCTGCGACTGACGGGTGATCCGGTCGCTCTTTTGGACCCGTTCCTGGCGTGGCTGCAAGTCTATGTCGTTGTCCAAAGCGTCAATGGAGTTCCCCGTGGCGTCTATCAATATGATCCTCTGGCGAACAACCTGCGATTCGCCGGTCCCAACGAGACCGACGACGAAATCGCGGCCTGCGTCCATGGTCAACCCTGGATCGGGGGGGGTGGGTTCTGCGTCTTCGCCGCGGCGCAATGGGAGCGGTGCATGTGGTTCGACCGGCATGCGCGCGCGTACCTGGACCTACTGATTCAAATCGGCGAGTTCAGCCAGGAGCTTCTTTTCCCGGTGTCTCGCGCCGGACTTGGAGCGTGGATGACTCCGGCAATCCTTGAAACGGCGGCGGCGCGCCTTCTCCGGCTTGAAAACCTTACCGAAGACGCCGTGTTCTTTATGAAGATCGGACCGCCCCGGTGGTGATTTTCGCAGAAGTGAACATCAGCCGGGAGCGTCCGCGGGTATGGTCATGGACATGCAGAGCACTCACGATCGATCGATGTCGGCTGCGGGTGGAGATGAGCGATTGCCTGAAGTCTCGCTGCAACCTCATGAGCCAATTCGAGTGCGCGATGCATCGATCGCTGACGCGGCAGCAATTGCAAAAGTGCATGTCGAAGGTTGGCGAAGTGCCTACGTCGGGCTCGTGCCGGACGATCATTTGAAGGGCTTGTCGCTAGAAGCCTACGAGCGGCGATGGGAACGGGACTTGAGCGAAGTGCCCAAACGGGCCGATTGGTTTTGCCTGGTGGCCTCCCGGCGCAACTGATCGTTGGATTTATCGAAGGCGGCCGCGCAAGAAAACCCGAGTACGGATTTCTCGGGGAGATCTCACTCCCTCTATGTGTGGCCTCCCTGCTGGAGACAAGGCATCGGGCAACATCTGTTAACACGTAGTTTTGAACTGTTCCACGAGCGCGCTTTTCCCGGTCGGTGTGTCCACTCTGAGAGACAGCCCCTTCCGTAAGTTTTACGAACGCGCCGGAGCAGACCTGATTGGCGACGACTTGACTCTCGTTGGGCAAGTCCGCCTCCCGCTAGCGGTCTACCAGTGGTCAGAAATACCCCGCACGTCCGAAAGAAAATCATTTGGCTGATCGACGCGCCCCCTTGGATGGTACCAAGCGTTACGTTAGTTCTTGGGCGGTCAGCCGTTGCCGCGAGTAGTGTAACGGTTTGTGCGACGGCATCTTCGACTTCAGGGTCGTCGTAGTTGAACGCGGAAACAATTGAATCGGTGGAGTTGCGCCCTCCAACGCTTGGACGCGCTCGATGGGGCCGCGGCCAAAAGCGATGCCGGCAATTACTTTCGACGCGATTATCCAGCACACGATTCGGCCAAAGTGTGTTGCAGCGTCCACCAATCCCAAAATTCGGTCGTTTGACGGGATTCCGAAGAAACGTTTGAGATTACGGGACAGCGACGGGCGTAACGAACCAGCCCGGCCAGCCGGCTCACTCGGGAGCAGGCGCCGAACTCCAGATAACGCTCATTCGCGTGGCCTGTCTGCTGCACCGCCTGGTTCGGCCAGGCTCTCCGCCGGGATCAGTCGGCCAGCAATCTCGTTGGCGAGCCGGTCCAGATCACCTGTATCGAACAGCGCGAAGGTGCCATAGCGAAGCTGGAAATACAGGCCGGAATGGACTGCGCGAGGGCCAATTCGAGCGGCACGTCCCTCCCCTCGGGGGCAAGTGTTCTCCAAGGGTTCTGGGTCCCGGAGCTCCTGAACACTGCGTAAGCCGGGGCCGAGACGTGGAGCTGGAACCCGCCTTGCTGGAGGATTCGTTTGCCGTCGCCAAAAGACACGCTCGGTTCGACGAGCCGTTCGACCGCCTTCCATCCCCACACGACGCACCTCCTTTTAGGTTGGGGGCTTGGTAGTGCTGCAGCCGCCGGCCGCACAATTGAGCTATTCGCACCAGCCGGATCGATCTTGGCCGATATTTCCCAGATGGATTCTGACTCGACACGGGGGCACGCGGTCAACCCCCAGAGTAGATCGTTCAGATCGGTGAATCAACGATTTGTCCTCTCCCGTAACGACTCCGAGCCGCCCCTGGAACTTGAATCTGCTGCTCGGAGGGTCTCCGGTGCAGACCTCACGCACCCCGGTCACACAGGGCGAGCCCCGAAAAAAGTTCGAATTTCGCCTTCGGCCGGCGGGCATTTCGCTCGCTTGGGCCGCCTGAGGTCCGGTCCCGCCAAAACGTATGGAATCCGGCACGCGGAACCGCGTCGCGAAAAACGTGTGACGTTCTGGTGCCTTCCAGGGCGTCACTTATCGGTCGTTTTTCGGCGTTCCCGGAAAGGAGGGTTCGAGATTGCGGGATCGCTGTGGGCGTAACGGCCACGTTCACCGGAGGTGGGAAGCGGAGGACCCAAAGGAATACAAGAAGACAGTCGGCGATCGGCGGCCGCGCACAGCACGGCTGTCTGCGCTATACAATTCGATGGGGGGTTACGCCAAGGTGAAGCCGCTGTGTCGGCAGGCGCTTGAGATCGATCGGATGGCCCTGCGGGAGCAGCACCGGCTCACGGCGACGAGCCTCGCTCCGAGGGCATCCGGCCCGTGCCATGGAGAGCGTGGCCGAGTGCCGACTAACGCCAGCGTCTAAAGCCAACTGCACCGAGCCAAAAACGTGCAGCCTCACTTCACAGTATTGACGGATCCGTCCCATTCAATCATGCCGCCGTTGCTAAGAGCTGCTCGCAGCCGTTGTCCGTCCGCGCCACCAGGCCAGGCTGCCGACCTGGGGTGGTTGCTCTTTGAGATCAGGTTGAGGTAGCGGTAGGTTCAGGATCTCCTGTCCCGAATGGACATCCCAGAGTTTGACCTCCCGAGCGACCCGCCTGTGGCGAGACGGTCTCCGTCCGGGCTGATGGCGACGCCGTTCAATTTCAACAATGCGTGCCCCTGGAAAAGGCCACCGAGCGACGGGTCGCCACGTCCCAGAGTTGGACGGTCTGCTCGCCGGCCGTGGCGAGCAGTCGGCCGGACTTACTGAAGACGAGGACATCATCGGTCCCGGATCGCAATTCGCCTTCCTTGAATTCCCTCAGCAACTCGCGCCTGTCGACAGACTCCAGATCTTTGACCAGCCTGTAGCCGGCCGAGGCCAGCAGTTTACCGTCGGGGCTGAAGGCAACCTGGTCGACCGTGGACGGATAGCCGGAAAGCGTGAGACGCTGCTTGCCGGTTTCCGCGTTGAGGATTCGTACCGCCACCGGGATTTGTTTGAGCGGTAACGGTCGCCGGCCGAAACGAAGCTCGGTCATTTCCTTCGGCTCATGGGTCACCGCGACCCAGCGGCCATCAGAGCTAGTGCCAGGCCCGCAACCCACTCTCCATTTTCGGGAGATCGTGCAGAGAAGCGCGCCCGACGGAACGTCCCAGACTTTGACGTCTCCGTTTCGGCCCCCGGACGCCAGCCGGCTGCCATCGCCGTTGAATGCCAGCCTCAGCGTGCCGTCGTTGTGGCCGGCGAGTGTATGCGGCTGATGCGACCTGTCGCGACGTCGACAAGTGTGACGGTCCGAATCGGTCCAAGGAAAAGAATGACGCTGTTGGACTGCCCATAGGCAAGCCGGGAGCCGCCGGGGGCAAGAAGTTCAGGAACCGGAAAGGCCGTGCTCGGTTGTGTTATTTGTCGTACGTCTTGGCCGGCATGCGGATCCCAAAACTTGATGGTGTTATCCCACGCACAGCTTGCCAGCCGGCCGTCGGTGCGGCGAAGCTGACGGCGTTGAGCCAGCCGGAGTGTCCTCGCAGGGTGCCCGTGCCGCCGCCGCTTGTTCAAGTCCCAGATCTCGATCTGCGTCGAACCCAATGTGCCGGCCAGTGCCAGAATCGTGCCGTCTGCATTGAGGGCAATGTCTCCGCCCACGGAGTCAGCGAGCGAGAAGAGTTCCTTGCCGGTTGTCGGATCCGTGACTCGGACAAAACGGACATTTCGCTGCCGGTCGAATCCGCCTAAGGCCAGCCGCTTGCCGTCGGCACTGAAGGAGAAGCTGCCGCCCACGACAGGTTGGCCGAGCGATACCTCGGTCCAGGTCGCGGTGTCGACAAGGGCAACAAAAATCTCCGGTGTGGAGGGATGCCAGCTCACTGCGGTGTTCTGCGAAACGTCAGGAGACGCGAGCTGTCGGGACTGAACACGGCAGCAAAGCCGTATCCTTTGGGATGCCAAGATTTCCTTGGCCCCGGCCACTTCCCAGACGACGAGGTCTTCATTCCTGGGGGCCTCGAACAACGGCATTAGCATTTCGCCGTTACGGGCGTTCGCCCGTGCGGCCGCCCGTGCGGCCGCCAGCCATGCGCCCGTCCGGGCTGAACGACAGAGAGGTTACGGCATCCGGCAGTTTAGCGAACTGCCGCACCAGCGTGCCGGTCTCTGCTTGCCAGAATGTCACCTCGCCGGAACTTTGCCCCAGGGCGACGATCTTTCCATCGGCACTGAGGGCTGCGCAGGTAAAATTGCGGCGGTCTTTAGAGAGATTGATTTCTGAAAGGGGTTTATTCCGCGTGAGGTCCCAGATGCGCACACCGCTATCACCGGTTTCGCGCGAAGGCCGCCAGTCGTTTGCCGTCTTTGCTGAACTGAAGGACCGTCGTGAACTGGCCGTTACCAGGCAAGGTCAAGAGGTCGGCGTGGCGCAGGTGGTTCAGGTCCTTCCATTCCCAGCCGCGCAAAGCGGCAGGGCAAAGATCGAGAATGCGATTTGACTGGTTGAGATTGTTGGCCAGCCAGTACTGATAAGCGAGGTTGATGCGATTGAGGTAAAGCGCACGTTCGGCCTTGTCGCGGGCACCGGCAGCGGCAACGCGCTGGGCCTCGGCCGCGCCGCGGGCCTTTTCTTTTTCATCGCGCGCAACCTCCGCCTTTTGTCGCTGGACCGCCTCCGCACCACGAGCCGCGACCGCTTCGGTCTCGGCTGCCAACGCCCGCTGCTCCTCCAAGCGGGCCGCTTCCTCGGCTGCGACGGCTCGGTCACGCTGGTGCAAGGCTGCCTGTTCGGATTGGCGAGCCTGGACCGCTTCCCAGGCGCATCGAACGCCGCGCCTGCCACGAGGCAGGAATGCGAACGCTCCCGCCACGAGCAGGCCCCGACGATACTTGCGGGCATACTTCCGCAGCCGATACCGTGCCGACGGCGGCCCGGCTTCCACCGGTTCGTCGCTGAGGAACGTTCGACATCGCGTGCCAACCCGCTGGCCGTCTCGTAACGTCGCGTGCGATCCTTCTCCAGTGCCTTCATCACGATCCAGTCCAGCTCGCCGCGCACGAGCTGCGCCAGTTCCCGCGGCCCGGTCCGCCGCTGGGCCGCGATCGATCGCCAGTTGTTGCGTGGTCGCTCAGTCGCGTGCTCGGCTTGGGCGGCTCGTCCTCCTGGACCATCCGCAAGAGTCTCGCACGTAAGTCAGCTCGCGTACCTGTTCTCTGCTCGACCGGAGTCGTTGCCGGTCAGCAATTCGTACAGCAGCACGCCCAGCGAGTAGATGTCGCTGCGCGTGTCGACGTCCAGGCCGCTCATTTCCGCCTGTTCGGGGGCTCATGTACTCCAGCGTGCCGACGATCGCGCCGTATTGCGTGAACATCGTCCGCTCGGTCAGCTTCTGCTCGATGGCCTTGGCGACGCCGAAATCGATGACCTTGGGCACCGGTTTGCCGTCGTAGAGCGTCACCAGGACATTGGACGGTTTGACGTCGCGGTGGATGATGCCCTTCTGGTGGGCATGCTGCATGGCCTGGCAAACGGGCACGAACAGTTCCAGCCGCTCCTCGCGGGTGAGCTTGTTCTCGTCGCAATAGTCGCGTGATGGGGATTCCCTGCACCAGCTCCATCACGAAATAGGGCCGGCCGGATTCGGTCGTCCCGGCATCGAGCACGCGGGCGATGTTGGGATGATCCATCATCGCCAGGGCCTGCCGCTCGGCCTCGAAGCGGGCGATGACCTGCGCGTGTCCATGCCCGGCTTGATGATCTTCAGGGCGACGCACGGCGGACGGGCTGCTTCCTGCTCGGCCATGTAGACGACGCCCATGCCCCCTTCGCCGATCTGCTGCAAGCAGCTTGTAGGGGCCAATCCGTGTGCCCGGCCTTTCGCTGATGGGCCTGGGAGGCAGAGTCGCGGCCGCCCGGGCACGCTCGACGCCGGGTTCATCGTCCGTGGCCGCAAACGGCTGCTCCATGAAGCTGCCAACCTTGGGCACGGCGTTCAGCAAACGCTCGACTTGCCGGCGAAGATCGTCGTTTCCGGCACACGCGTCCTTCAAAAAGGCGGCGCGCTTCCTCGGCCGAGTCCTTCTGGAGAGCGGCAGAGAAAATCGACTCGACGGAGGAGGGGTGACTCATCGTTCAGGTCCCTGGGGCGTGCTGTTTATCAACAATGCGAGAAATGAGGTCGAAACCCCTCAAGGCCGATTCACAAGATTCTCGCGGGGCGAATCTTTCTCGGCCTCTTCAAGCTCGGCGAACAGCCATGTGCCGCGCGTAGGCCCAATAACGCTCGGCCGTTGCGAGCGAAATCGACAGTGCTTCGGCCGTTTCGCGGAGTGTCAGTCCGGCAAAGAAGTGCATTTTGACCAACTGGGCCTTCACCGGTTCCCGAACGGTGATTTGGCAAGCACCTCGTCAAGAGCCAACAAGTTTCACGAGGGGTCTGCCCGGCGACGTTCGCCTCCAAAGCCACTCGCCTGCGGCCGCCGCCCCGCTTCAGGCTTCGCTTACTCCGGGCGTTGTCCACGAGGATGCGCCGCATGGCCTCCGCCGCTGCGGCAAAGAATTGGCCGCGGTGGTTCCACACGCCAGCGTCTTCTTTATCGACCAGCCGGACGTACGCTTCGTGAACCAACGCCGTAGCATCGAGTGTTTGCCCGGGCGCTCTCCTGGGCCATCTTCGGCGCAGCCAATCGCCGCAGTTCTTCGTAAACCAGCGGCAAGAGCTGCTCGGACGCCTGAGGATCGCCCTGCTCGATTGCGGAAAGGATTCGCGTGACGTCGCTCATACCGGCCCAGAAGGAGCCTTCAAACGATCCGTGAGCATAGCCGTAGACGACTTGCCGAATCCACTCCATGCGGCTTACGCGCCGCATCCGACTCGTGGAAGCCCGAGCGGACTTGATTCAAAAAACGTTCGCTTTCTCGAACACCAAACGCGTTGCGACGAAGGCGCGCCCTGTCACGGTGGGTCGATCCCCAGAACTCATCCCGGAAAACAAAACACCCTTTTCCTGCGAAATCGGAGCGTCACGGTGCTGGCCTCTTTGAATCTGATCTGGCCTAGCTGTCAGCTTGCCCGTTCCAGCTCTTGGATGAAGGGCTGTTCAATTTCAGAGTCGAGGCGTTGGGATTTGAACTCGGATCAGAAAACGTTCTAATTCCGCAGCAGATTTCGGGGGCATTTTGTCCGCTGTCGCCACTCGATGCCCGATTCCGAAAAAACGCATGGCAATTCGGTGCATTTGCTCGTGTGCCGAAAAACGTGTGGCTTTTCGGCACGGCCTGATCCGTTACTTATCGGTCCTTTGATGGCAATCCCGTAAAGGGGTCGACTTTCCCGAATCACGGGGACGCTCGTTTGAATTCGGTCCGCATCGTCGACGAACGCGGCTCATGCATGCTCGTCACGGTACAATCACAGCCGTGAGGCGAGAATCGGCCGAATCAACACCCGGAAATTGGTCCGCGCCGTGCGAGGGCTGCAAATGGCTCTGGAATTGGAGACCACTTCGGGCAACGCGCGCAATCGGCGACGCTTCCACCGCGCTTTGCCTTGAACCGAGCCCGTGAAACGTCTCTTGGAAGGGTCTATTCGACCACCACTTTTCTGCGCGAAAACGGCAAGGATTACGGAGTGATAACGGTACTGCCCAGTGAGCTCTCTCCCCAAACGGCGTCAACTTCGCGCAGCGGAGCATCGATGATTCCTTTGAAGCCGATCCGTGGGCTGCTTCGTCTGGGTCTCGTGGCCATTGCCTTTCTGGCCGGCCGGGGACCCGAGAGGGCCGCTGGCGACGAAGAATTCCTGGGTCCGTTCCCTGGTTGGAAGGATGCGAAAAAAGATTTTGGGGCGGTCGGAGACGGCAAGACGGACGACACCGCCGCGCTCCAGGCCGCCCTGGCATCGCTCCTGGACGCCAACGGCTCGGCTGTGGCCCTGTACCTGCCTCGGGGGACGTACCGGATCACCGGGACGCTCAAGCTGCCCCGAAAGGGCGGCCGCGAGGCGATCGGCCTCAACATCCAGGGCGAGGACCCCGACCGCACCGTCATCCGCTGGGGCGGTCCCGCCAAGGGAGTGATGTTCGAGTGGAATGCCTGGTACTCCAGGCTCGGGCGGATTACGTTTGACGGCGCGGGCAAGGCCGAGGCGGCAATCACGCAGGCCAAGGACTTCGTCACTGCAAACGAGATGGCCGACCTGGTCTTTCGCAATGTTGGGTTCGGCATCCGCGCCGGGCTCAACAAGGGGGTAGGCATTGCCGAAACCGCGGTTTTGCGCTGCCGCTTCATCCGCTGCTCCGAGGCCGGCTTCTCGAGCGAGGACTTCAACACGCTCGACTGGTGGTTCCGCTGGTGCACTTTCCAGAATTGCCGCCGCGGGCTGACCAACACGTTCGGATCGGGCAACTTCCACTGCTACGAGTGCGTCTTTCGGCATTCGGCCGAGGCCGATATCACCATCGGCAACACAGGTTACTTTAGTTTCCGGCACAACCGCTCTACGGGGTCGAGGGCGTTTTTCGTCGCCGGCGCGAGCGGAGCGGGGTGCCAGCTGACGTTCCAGGGGAACACCATCGTCAATACGGTCGACGCTACGGCCATCCGAGTGGGAAACGTCGGGCCGGTCCTACTGCTGGACAACACCATCCTGTCCCGCGCCCGTGCCATGGGCCCCGCCGTCGCCGGTGAGCGGTCCGCCGCCGTTTCGGCCGGCAATCGTTTCTCCGTGTCCCAGCCGTTGCGTTTCGCCAATGGCGTGCGCAGCATTGATGACCGCGTCATCCGGCGGACAAGCTCGTCCCCGGCGGAGCCGAAATTGCCGGTGAGGGCGCCCCGGTCGACGGCCAAGGTGTTCGAGGTCGCCGCCGAGGCCGACGGTGCGGCCGTGCAGGCGGCCATCGACGCAGCGGTCTCCTCTGGGACGGCCCGGCCGATCGTTCATCTGCCGGCCGCGGTCATTCCGGTTCGCAAGACGATCACCGTACCGGCGGGCTGCGACATCCGGCTGGTGGGTGAAGGGATACCCTACGTCACCAGGCTGGAGTGGGCCGGCGAGGGCGAAGGGCCAATTCTGCGGGTCGACGGGCCAAGCCGGGCCGAGATTGGCGATTTTGCCTTGATCGGCGGGGACAAGGCGGTGGGGCTGGTGATCGGAGGCATCGACCAGGCGGGTTCGCAGGTCTTGTTCGACCAGGCGCAGGCCACCGGCGCCAAGGCCTGTGGCTGGCGGATCGAGGGCGTGAAAAAGGCGTCTGTGGCGCTGTCTGATGTCGGCCACTCTGACTGCAGGGTGGGGATGCGTGTTGCCGGCGGACCCGGCCCGGTGGTAATTCTCTCGGGTGCGTCCAGCAACAACGATCTCAGCTACGAGATCGCTGACGGCGCCCGGCTGCTGGCCCGAGATATCTGGTACGAGACCAACTCCAAGGCACGATTCGTTCGGTTCACCGATGGCCTCTCCGGTGACTTCACCCTGCATGGCGCCAAGGTCGCCCATCCTCGCAAGGCCGGCGATCCCGGCTGGGAGATCGACGGTTTCCGCGGCCGGGTGAGCCTGCTGGGAGTAGAATTCACGGAGGTCGGCGACAAGGGCACGTCGGCCCTGGCCGTTCGTGGCGAGACAGCGCGGGTTGCTCTGATCGGCTGCCATGGCACGGGCGACTACCTTCCGGCGGATAGCCCGGCGGTTCGGCTCGCCAGTATTCGCGCGACCCCAGGCGGCGGGGGTGAGCCGGTCGCTGACGTCAACGGCAACAAGGCCTCCGACGCTTACTTGCGGGACATGCTCGCCCAGGCCCGTGAGCCCCACCGGTTGCTTGGGTTCCGCACGCCGCCGACCGGCACGAGCGACCTGCGCATCCACCGAGTTTTCGTCCGCGGCGGCCGCGACGGCATCGTCGTGAACGGCGGGAAATGAACGAGATCAAGGCTTGAGAAGGTTTGCCTAGTGAGCTGTCTCGTGTCGACGGCGGTCCAAAACCTAGCCCAAGTTCCCCAGTGATGAGGGAAAATTGACGAATTGGAAATTGTTTGGGGGATTGGTGAAGCGGCTGTGTGACGTAAGTCGTTGAACGATGGCGAAGGCTCACCGCGGAATCGGTTGCTGTGATTGGCAGGCGGTGCGTAGTGCAAACTTTTCGACTTGGCGGTCGTGGTTGTGGCGGTAACATCGGGGCATGTTTGTTCGCCCCACCTACGTGTGGAAGAATGGCCAGCGCCACGCCTATTGGCGACTGGTGGAGTCGTATCGCACCGAGCGCGGACCGCGGCAACGAACCGTCGCCTACCTTGGTCAAATGGACGAGGCGGGCCGGCTGGGAGTGCGGGACGCCGTTGAGTCAGGCAGCCCGTCGAGTCAGCGGCGTCTGTTTGCGGAATCGGAGACAGAGCCGCGGTACGTCGAGATCGACCACACGCAGGTGCGGGTCGAGAACTGTCGGCAGTTCGGCGGGCCGTGGCTGGCGCTGGAACTGATCAAGAAGCTGGGGCTGGACGAGTTCCTGAAGCGTGCCGCTGCCGGCGGGGCAGGAGCAGGTTCCCTGGTCGCTGACGGCGTTGATTCTGGTGATCGCCCGCTTGTGCGAGCCCTCCAGCGAGCTTTACATCGCCGAGCACTTCTACCGGCAAAGCTGCGCTGGGCGACCTGTTGGGCGTGCCGATCGACAAGGTGGACGACAACCGTCTGTATCGCGGCCTCGACGCGCTGCTGCCACACAAACCGGCGCTGGAGGCATTTCTCAAGGAGCGCTTCGGCGAGCTGTTTGCCATCGAGTACGACCTGCTCTTGTATGACGTCACCAGCACGTACTTCGAGGGCCAGGCGAACGCGAATCCCCTGGCCAAGCGTGGCTACTCGCGCGACCATCGCCCCGACTGCAAGCAGGTGTGCATCGGCCTGGTGGTGACGCGTTGCGGCCTGCCGCTGGGCTATGAAGTCTTCGCGGGCAATCGGCACGACTCGACCACGCTGGAAGAGATCGTCGAGACGATGGAAGCCCGCTATGGACGGGCGCAGCGGATCTGGGTGCTGGATCGGGGGATGGTCTCGGAAGACAACATCGCCTTCCTGAAAGAGGGGGAACGGCGCGTACATCGTGGGGACGCCGAAGTGCCAACTCAAGCGGTTCGAGCGGCAGTTGCTCTCGCAGGACTGGCGCGCGATCCGGGAGGGGTTGGAAGTCAAGCTGTGCCCCTGTCCCGAGGGGAGCGAAGAAACCTTCATCCTGTGCCGCAGCCGCGACCGCCGAGAGAAAGAGCAGGCCATGCACGCCCGCTTCGAGAAGCGGATTGAGGAGGGACTGGTGAAGATCGCCGCCGGTTGCGTCAAACGTCGGCAACAGGCGGCGGTCATCGAACGCCGCGTGGGCCGATTGCTGGGACAAAACACGCGTGCCGCCGGACTGTTCGACGTCCAGGTCCGCGCCAATCGCAACGGCAACGCGCAGATCACGTGGAAAAAGGTCGAGACCTGGCGGGCGTGGGCCCAACTCAGCGAAGGTTCGTATGTGCTCCGCAGCAACGTCCGCGATTGGAGCGATCAAGACCTGTGGTGCGCCTACATCCAGTTGACCGAAGCGGAGGCCGCGTTCCGCATTCAAAAAAGCGATTTATCCATCCGGCCCGTGTGGCACCACAAAGAGGATCGCGTGCTGGCCCATATTCTGGTTTGCTTCCTGGCGTATGTGCTCTGGAAGTTCCTGGGCCAACTCTGCCAGAAGGCCGGCCTCGGCGACGAACCGCGGCGCGTGCTGGCGGAATTGAGCGAACTCCGTGCTGTCGACGTCATCTTGCCGACGAAAGATGGTCGCGAGTTCCGCACGCGCTGCGTTACACAGCCCAGCGACCACCAGAAAATCCTCCTGAATCACCTGGGCCTGGAACTCCCCGGACGCCTCCACTCCACGCAATTGTAGTGCAAAAACTTAGGAACCACCCCTTGCCGCGCAAGCACTTACGTCAATCACTGGGGAAGTTGGGCTATGCCGGGACCGAAACGCGTTGCGACGAAGCCGCCCCCCCCGTCAGGGTGGGTCGATCCCGAGAACTCATCGCGGAAAACAAAACACCGCTTTCCTGCGAAATCGCGTCCCGACGAGATCCCGGGGCTTTGATTTCGCTGATGAGAATTCGGGAATGGAAATCTCTCGAGACTTTTGCGTTTTTGTCAAATTCGCAGCAGACCGGAAAAAGAAGGATTTTCGATAACCGTTCGAGGGTCAGCTGCACTTCGAACTTGCGGCTTGATCGGACCATGAGCTGTCATTTGTCGCTGCTGTTGGCCGGGTCCAGTCGTTTCACGATGAGTTCTTGTTCAACGGCCACTGCCGCCACAAACGCGCCACAAGCTGCTCTCCCGCCAGCACCACCACCACGGAGAGGCCCACGGTCGGTAGCAAAATGCTGGTCGCCGATAATTGTGGCGACGAGCCAGCCGGGGCGGCGGGTGTCCACGCGGCGCGGCAGGCCCAGCCGGCCAGTCGGGCGGCGCTCCCACCACATCCACACGCCGGTCACCGGTGACGTGACCAGGATCACGCAAGTCACGAGCCACAGGATCTTGGACGGCAGTCCCCAGATCGTGCCGACGTGCAGCGGAAGTTCCACGTCCCCAGCCAATACATCGTCTTCATTTGACTGTTGTAACGGTCCTCGAGGATCTCGCCGGAGGCCCGGTCGATGAACAAGAACTCGTTGTTGCCTGTGACCAGGAACACCGCGTTGGGGGCCCGCGGGAACGAGACGGTCAAGTTGTTGCCGGGCATCTTTTGCTGCGCAATCTCGACGAGCCGATCGATGGACACGTCTTTGGCCTCGGGCGGGGACTTGGACAGCATCGGTTTTGAAAACATGTCGTAGGCATCAGTCTTCTGCGCCAAATACCGATAACCACTGCCCCATACGTACGTGTAGATCAGGCCGGTCAGCGCGATCACGATCGCGACGATGGCCACGTAGATACCGCTCAGCGAGTGCAAATCGCGCAGGATGATATACGGCTTTTGCCGGAATCGCGGCAGCCACACGCCCCACACCTGATTGGCCCTGCGCGGCCACCACAGATAAATACCCGTCGCCGCCAGCACGATCGTCCAGCACGTAGTGAGCTCCACGAGGATCCGGCCTGTGGTGCCGAGAAATAGCGTTCGGTGCAAGTCGAGCACGACGTCGGAGAAGCCCCCTTTCTCGATCGCGCCGAGATAGCGGCCTCGATAGGGATCGACGTAACCGTATTGAAAGTTCTTGCCTCCCATCGCGAGGCGGGTGGCCCGCTTCGGGTTCATGAAGACTTGAAGCATCCAAATCTGATATTCCGGGCCGACCGCGGCGCGGGCCGCGGCCAGCTGCTGCTCGTACGTGGCGCGCTCGGCAGTCGGTTCGACATAGACGACGCCGGGGTGGAGGATTCCTTCCAGCTCATCTTTAAAGATCCAGAGCGCGCCGGTGCCCGATACCACGATCACCACCGGCGCGATGATCATTCCCGCGTAGAAATGCCACCGCCAGATGATCCGATACAACCGGTCGCCGGCGGCCGACCGCCTGGTGTCAGCCGGAGGCGTCCCGCCGGATCCGAGTCCGTCCTGCGCGGTCGTTTTTGTTTGCTCAACCGACGTGCTGCTCATGCGGCCGGCGCCTGGGGTTAAGGACGTTAACTTGGCAACGATTTAAGCCGATTCTGGAAAGACGGATACACGTTCATCGGCGGCGAAACCCCTGAACAATGGATTGCACCCGAGACGCCCATCGGGCGCATTGTAAATGATCAAAGCCGCAGTCTCGATCTAAAACCTTCGACGAGAGTCCGAGAAAACGACCCAATTCTCGGACTGGCGCATCGCCAACGGGCGCTTTGTCCGATTCCGAACAGCCACAGAGTCGTTCCGACAACGCTCGAGTCCCAAAAACTCGTCGAATCTGGAACGGTCCGTTTGAGGAACGTTTTTTGGGGCAGTTCCCCGGACTCCAGAAAGCACTGCGGTCGTTCTCGGCGCCGGGTGCCATGCCCACGCAGAGCCGCGGGCGTGGCACCCGTCGCCCCAGCCTTGACCGCCAATGTGCCGGATGGCATCAAGAGATCTCCACGAGGCAGAAAATCGTGGATGGACCGGTCTGACGCGGGTACGATGAGGCCAGCCAGCCGTTATCGTCGCCGGCCGATGAGTCCTTCGGGATGCGGGTCGAAGGAATTCGCACAGACGGACGCGAGCGCACCGACCGGGCTGAATTGACTGCCGGATTGGCCGATTTCAAAGCCAGAATACGCAAGTCGAACGTGACAATTCAGAGTGGTCGTACCACTGGGCTGAAGATGCTGAGCGGGCCCTTCGCGGGACAGATCTTCAATGTCCCTCGCGGCAAGCTGCTGATCGTTCGCGAAAAGGACTGCCAGCTACGACTGGAGAGCGAACTCATCAGCTATTATTAGGATCGGCGCGGGAAAACACGCGCGGACGAGCGTCGGCGTGGGATTTCGCCGGACAGAATACCGAGAACGTTCTTAGCGTCTGGGGACCGATCGGCCGGCAATTGTATTTTTGAGACGTGGGAACTCTCCTGGAGAAACTGCCATGCCCAACATCACCTTGAAAGTCGGGCCGATGAGCGCGAATACCGATACCACCAAAGTGGCCCTCAAGTACGCGCTCAAGGCACCGGGGCAGATGACAAAGGCGGCGACCGACACCATCCAGACGAGCAAGGAATTGAAGGCCATCCAATCCCAAAAAGAGAGAACGTACACGTTCAGCGCCACTCTCAATGAGGTGGTGTTCGGCACACGCAGTGGCCAGGCCAGCGTCACGTGCCGGCTGTCCGCCGTCCTCTCCACACCGAACCAGTTTCGCACCGACGGCAAGGAGGACATTGTCTCCGGTAACATCACTGGAAACGCCACGACCATCGGCGGCACGACCGACCGCGACGTCGCTGACTGCGTGGCGGCGGCGGTGGAAGCGACAATCAACAAAAGCGTCGTCACCGGCATCAAGGATCACATCGACAAGAACCCGTAGCGCGCCGGAGCCGCACGGTGTATTGATGTGGCACAGTCCCACCTGTTGCGGTTGCCGCTTTTTCCTGAACCTTCGCGGGAACCCTCCCCCCTCTCTCCGCCGTGAGAGACGGTCGGAACGCAGCCAGTAGGGCCGGTTTCAACTGGCCGAATCGGGCCGAGATCGTTGAAGGCATCGGGCGTGGCATCGCTTTGCGTTCTCCCGAAATCTGAAACATTTCCGTCAGCCCGCGAAAAACGACCCTGTTTTCGGGACAGCCGCGCCGGCGCCCGGAACGGACCACGGAATGCGGGAACTCTCAGTCGACCGTCCAGTTGTGGACGGACCAGCTCGGCGCGAGCTGAACGGCGCCGACGGCAGTCGAAGTCGGGTTCCGCCAGCCGTGAAAGGCAGCGTATGACGTATTGTATCGGCATCTTGCTCAAGGATGGGATCGTCCTCGCGTCGGACTCGCGCACGCACGCCGGCGTGGATAACTTCGCCAAGTTCTGCAAAATGACCGTGTTCGAGCGGGCCGGCGATCGTGTGCTCATCTTGCTGAGCTCCGGCAACTTGGCTGGGACGCAAGCCGTGATCAGCCTGCTGAAGCAGCGCAGTGATGTCACGGATGGATCGCCAAATCTGTGGACGGTGCGCACCATGTTTGATGTCGCAGTCCTCGTTTCGGATGCCGTGCGCGACATCGAGCGGCGCGACGCGCCCTTTCTGGAAGGCGCTTCCATTTCGTTCAACGCCTCTTTCATCATCGGTGGACAACTCAAAGGCGAGCCGCCGCGGCTGTTTCGCACCTACGCAGAGGGTAACTTCATCGAAGCCGGAGACGATACGCAGTTTCTACAAACTGGCGAAGCCAAGTACGGAAAGCCGATCGTCGATCGGGTCATCACGCCCACCACCACGCTCGCGGACGCCACCAAATGCATTCTCGTTTCATTCGATTCGACCATGCGCAGCAACTTGTCTGTGGGCATGCCCATCGATCTGGTTTGCTACGAGCGGGACAGCCTGGAGATCCGTAAGCGGCGCCGCTTTAACGAGGGGGACACTTATTTCACGGCACTGAGCGCGGACTGGAGCGAGGGGGTACGCAAAGTGTTCCGGGAGCTGCCCGAGCTGGAATGGTAGGAGCGCTCCCCAATGGGACGCGCGCGTGTCACTGGCGAATTCGCAATTTGCGCCTTTTTCCGACGACTGTCCACTCGAAAAGTCCGGAGGAGGCAGTTTTCGTCGGCGCGGTGTCCTCGTTCGGGAGCTTGATCGAGGAGTTGAGCAACGCAGGTGTAAACGCTCGCTCCGTCCGTTCTTGGCGCGTGGGGTCGGCTCGCCTGGACACGACGAACTTCGCGTCTACTCATACCTTTTCTGGGATCTCCTGTAATTCGACCCATTGACCGGAATGGACGGCTTTGAGCGGCGCGGTTTACGCCCACGAAGTCACAATCGCGACGTTCGAGTTCCAGAAACTCGTCGAATCCGGGACGTCCCGTTTGAGGAACGATTTTTGAATCAGTTCCGCTTACAGTCCGATGCGGCACGTGGGTACTCCGACAAGAGCTGCGTCCCCTTTGCCTTTCCCAATTGGCGCCCTGACACCCCCGAGGCCAAGAGGCGGCTTGAAATACGGTCGCCGACGTGCCGACGGCCGCGACGCTAGAGAATTCAAGCGCGGGGCGAGTTTGCCGTGAAGACTTTAAGCGGCTCGGCGCTTCTGGCGTACCAAGAAATCAACTGCTCGCAAACGCTTGAACTCCCGATAATGCGCGGCTACCGAACGGGCCTCTTCGGCAGTCTCGAAGACACGCGCGCGATTGCGGTCGTATACGACCGAAAGCGCGTCGCCATTGGATCCCGCCAGCCAAGCGCTCGGCTTGAGAGGATCGTGCACGGCAGAAACTTGGACGATGAAGCCGCTCATTTTGCGGTTCAGCCTGGGATTTCCGGGATGGGACCGAACGGAGAAACCCGCCAGCCATCACATATCGGCTCTACAAACGGAAAAGTTAACACACTGCGTACAGCGTCAGGGGCATCTTCCGGGGAGTGATGAAGCCGCCCGAAAAGTCGGGCACAGCTAGCCCTCCCATCCATTTTCGGGGAACCAGCGAAGCAGTTGCTCAGAGGGCCGGGCCTGACGATATCGATTGGATCGGGATGCCGCTGTCGCATCGGCGAGCCATCCCCAACAACGCCGCCGCATCCGCGTGCTGCCCCTTTGAATTACGACTGCGGAACTTCAACGGGCGCGAGATTTTCGACGCGATGTGCCCCGTCGGGATGGGGAAGCGACATTCGGGACAAATTGCGTCGCGCCCGCCGCGTACGGAACGGGTGCGCCAATTGGGCCAGGTGAATCAGATTCGCTTGTGGCGAATGGAGTCGGAATCTGGCGGTCGTTGAGATTTCGATGCCAACCGCCTATCAGCCGCGCTGATTGCGGCGTGGGCGATCAGCGTCTCCAATGAGCTGGACCATACACTGTAGAGGCTAATCGCGTGATGAGCGAGACGCCAACCGAGACACGGCTCTGCGCTGCTTCCGGAAACTCAAACCTATTTCGGATTCGCCATCAAACCACCCATTGACCGGAATGGACGGCCTTGAGCGGCGCGGTTTACGCCCACGAAGTCACAATCGCGACGTTCGAGTTCCAGAAACTCGTCGAATCCGGGACGTCCCGTTTGAGGAACGATTTTCAACACACAGTTCGGCGCACCGCTCGCTGATGGATCTGCTTCTGTGAACGGACTCAAGGTTTTCCCGACCGCCGTCGTTGCCCATGGGTGCCGGCTTCGCCGGCAGCGTGAGCCAGCACATTTTTCACTCCCACCCGGGCCTGATCGAGGACGCGCTCGTCCTCTGTCACGATCCAGGCGAAGTTCGCGCGGAACATCATCGCCGTAATTTCAAAAACCAACTGGTCCACGTCGGCGCCGCGCGAAAGTTCCCCTGCCTCGCGCGCCTGACGCAAGGCCACGATGAACTGCGCGGCCCAATCGGCCTGCAATCTCATGATCCGATCGCGGGCCCGGCCGGGATGCGAGGCGAGTTGGGCCGCCACCGTCGCGAAAAAGCAACCGCCGGGAAAGATGCGTCGCAGCAGGTGCTGCAGGAAAGCCTCGGTCAGGGCCGCGACACGTGCGACCCCCCGAACCGATGGCGGGACCTTGCGAATGACGTCGGTTTCCGAAGATCTCGGCGGCGGTGTCGATCGTCGCCAGCTCGAGTTCCTCTTTGGATTTGAAATGCGCATAGAGCCCGCTCTTGCTCATCCCAATGTGCTGGGCCAGGTCGCCGATGGAAAGCCCACCCAGGCCGCGGACAGTGGCCAGGCGGGCCGCGGCGTCGAGGATGGCGCGGCGGGACTCGATACCGTCAGCGCGGCTTGCGGGAAGCCGGCGGGGTCGAATTCTGGTCCATTTCGTTTTTCGCCGATTTCATGCTTGACATAATAGCACGATCGGTCGTACTTTACAAAACACGATCGGTCGTTTTAGATTCGGTCCACGCCCGCGGGGGAAGATTGACAGTCCGCACCGGGCCAAGTGTGCGCTTCCGCAAGCAGGGGCGGCCTCGATCACCTTTCTTGAGGAGCATGACATGCTGCGATTTCTTGTGCTGATCTACGGCATCGTGTGTTATGTGATGTTCTTGGGCATCTTCCTCTATACGATCGGTTTTGTCACGAATTTCGCGGTTCCCAAATCGATCGATAGCGGCACCGCCAGCGATTGGGTCATGTCGCTCATCGTCGACGGCGTGCTATTGGGATTGTTCGCGGTACAGCACAGCGTCATGGCTCGTCCCGCGTTCAAGAGGCTTTGGACGCCGATCGTCTCTGAGCCGGCTGACGCAGCACCTATGTGCTTTTGACCAATCTCCTGCTGCTGCTACTGTTCTGGCAGTGGCGACCGCTCCGCGAACCGGTCTGGGAACTGACATCACCGCCGCTGCGGACGCTCATTTGGGCAATCTGTGGGTGCGGATGGCTGGTCGTTCTGGTCTCGACGTTCCTGATTGACCATTTCGAGCTCTTTGGGGTTCAACAGGTTTTCCGGCATTTCACCGGCCAACCCTTCCCGACGGTGGATTTCAAGACGCGAGTCTTCTACCGCTTCGTGCGACACCCCCTCATGACCGGCTTTGTCATCGCTTTCTGGGCAACACCGACGATGAGCGTCGGCCATCTGTTTTTCGCCGCGATGACGACGGGGTACATACTCGTCGCTATCCAACTGGAAGAGCGCGATCTTGTCACGCTCCACGGCGATGAATACCGCGAGTACCAACGACAGGTGGGGATGCTCATACCGCGACTCAACCGCAGCAAGTCGACGTGAAGTGTCGGCATCAGACACTGGTTGGGAAATTCCCAACGGAACCGACCTACCTGCGCGATCGCGTTCGCGGTCTCCTCTTTCCGGGAGACACATTGACGGCTGCGCCGCCGCAAATTGGTGGCTGCGCCGGGCTTTGCCTCAAAACGCCATTTTGGCAGGGACTTTTGGGGCAAGCGAAATAGTTTTGGGGCAGACGATCAATGAAACCACGGGATCATCTTAGCTGCAATTAGCGCGACAAGAGCGGCGAGCATCGCGAGCAGGAATTGGATAAGCAGAGACCGGCCTTGCCGCTCGTCCATTCGCCTGTCGGCCTCTTTCTGCCATTCGATGGTTTCCTTGTGCTGGCAATCGGTCTGCTGCTTGAGATCGTCGTGCCTTCGTTGAATCGCCTGTTCAAACGTCCGACGCTCTTCTCTCTCGGCCAGCTTCCACGCATCATTGCGCGCTATGTCCACTTCCCGTTCACGCTTGGTTTCCTCCCGCACCTGATCGATTAGCGCCATGTCTTTTAGCTTTTCGGCAGATTTTCCGCGCTGCCACGCCACAAAGGCGTCGCATTCAATGTCTTTGCTAATCGCCGACACCACACCACTTTGTCCGTGTAATTCCGCTTCAGTAAAAGCCCGCTTGCCTTCGTAGCAGAACACTAGCGCAACATGGAGACGCCCGGTCAATGATCCCGTGTGTCCTCCACGATCACGGACGATCTCAGAGGCCTCACTGACGGCTGAACGATTCTCTTCATCTCGCACTTGCAGCCAATGGCAGTCCCTGCATTTCACTTGTGGCACGGCCCCTCCGATGGACGTTGACTGAGCGCACCGCCATCGGGTACCATGCAGTCACGACGCTACACAGTCCGTTCGCGGACACGCAAAATAAGAAGAGACCGGCAGTTTGCACCTGCCGGTCTCTTTAGTTTACCGGTCAGTGATTCTCTCGTTCCAGATCAGTTCGCCGCGAGCATCACCGGAACCGCCGCAAAATCTGGCCGCACGCCGAATTCGTGCATCGCCTGAATCAAGCAGCAAATGTTGTGGCAAAGGATTTTGCACAGCGCCTCATTCTTCATCGCCACGGTCGTTTTGCTCCGCACGCTATCGCCAAACTTCGCCTTAATCATGCTGTTCGCGGTCTCGATGTTTGAACGCTTGTGATAGCTGGCCATGAATTCTTCCCGGTACAAGCTGAAGAAATGGAGCGCTTTGGCGTAGAGTCCCCCGACTCCGCCCGTCGCATTTGAACGGAACGGAATGTAGGCCTTTGCCCCGTGTCCGGCGATCGCCTGAAGATTCCGTTCGCTCGAATACTGATTGTCGGCCGAGACTTCCGAGACTTTGAAATTCTTGGCGGTCGTATCGAGCAACGACGGGAGAATCGGACTGTCGTTCGTGTTGCGATCGTAAATCTCTGCGGCTGTCACGACATGGGTAACGACGCCAACCATCAGGTGAACTTTCACCCAATCATGCTCTTTCCGCTCGGCCCCGTACTTGTGGTCAAACCAACGATGAAAACGGCTGGTTGTGAATCCAGTTGAATCGGCCGCAAAGTCTTGTTCGATGGCCGTGAGGGGCAAACTGCTCCGTTCAATCAACTGAGTCAGGATCGGCGTCAGTTTCTCGTTTTCCAAGTGGCGAAAAATCGAGTTGTAGTGCGGGACGCTGTCGACGTGCCCCTTAGCGTGCGCGTCCTGAAGATCGCACATGAAGCGCCGGCCGGAGAGAGTCGAGAACACCTTGAAGCAGGCGCTGAACACCACGTCCGCGAGAGGGGCGCGTGGACGTCCTGTTGCCTGCGGAGGCTCTTGAATGCCCTTGCACAACGCGGCGAGCAACTTTTGGAACAATTCCTTTTCCGAGATTTGAGCGCGGTTGTACGCGGGCCATTGCTGCGTATAGGTCTTGCGCTCGACGGTCTGTCAGAACGTCACCGATTCGGTGATTCGCTCGCTCCCGTCGTCGAACAATTCACGCTGACGCACGATCCGCACCGCGTAAATGTGTTTGCACGTGTGCCCGTGCATCTCGAAATCGGGGCACGTGCAGCACGGCGATTGTTCATCTGGATTAACGGTGTATTTCTTCCCGTCGCCTGTCTGACTCGGAACAACCCACTTGCCCCCGCGCTGCACGATCTTCGCCATCGCGGCCAAGATCATTCCACGTTGTTCGCGGTCCAGCAGTTTCCAGTTCGTCATGGCTTTCCCCTATGTGTCTGTAAATATGATACAGACAGGCGAGGAGAATGTCAATGAGTTATTGACAAGAAAAAGAGAAAATCACAGACTTCTCCGTAATGGGGAAAGAGAGAATCGAAGATCCCGTAATGGCTTCCGTGCGCGAACGGTTCGCCAAATCGGGTCTAACTCAACAGGAACTCGGCGAACGCATGGGGTACGCGCCGGCATCGGCGCGTCAGGCGGTGTCGCAATTCCTGAAAAGCGGCGATCCGCAAATCAGCATGCTGCGACGCTTCGCCAAAGCGCTCGGCATTTCTGTGAAAGCGTTGGTTCAATGACAACGGTGGAAATGCGAAGAAGGATCACTGGCGTACAGTACCGACCCCAATTGCCCAACGGGACACTTTCGGAACTTCATGTCGATTGCTGAAATTTCAATCATTTCATGTAAAAACGTCTGGCGCGCCGTCACAGATTGCCGATAAAACGGTTGCGGCAACGCCCATCCCGTTGTTTGCAGGGAACAATCAGGATGCGGATATTGCCTATTCTGTTCGGCGTCCTCTGTGCTTTGGCAGCCGGGTGTTGCTGTGGCCCCTGCGGACCATATTGCGGTCCGCCGCCGTGCAGTTGTTGCCAGTCTTGGCCGAGTGCGCCGTGTTACTCGGTGCCAGCATATGGAACAACCTGCCAGACTTGTGGCCCACAGGCTGGCTGGCAAGGCTACGCGCAGCAGTCGTTCCAACCGCCAGCGCCGGTGGCCATTTCGCAATCCGGCATGCCAGCAGCGGCGCCGACCGTCGCCAACAACGAGCAACGACAATCGACGCCTAACCAGCAATTGGCGGGTTATCAAAGGCAGCAGCCAGCCTCGTCGCCTGTAACTCGGCAGGAATTCGATGAACTCCAGCGCACGGTTCAGGGCATACAGCAATGCCAGGAACAACTCTGCAGGCGTCTTTGCGGCGGATCGTGACCTATCGCACGACTTCGCATCTTGCCATCTGCGCGTAGAGGAAGTTGACTTTTTCGATCACGGCCTTGGTGATTGTCACCGCCGTGCCGATCGGAGTTTGCGCGAACCCCTTGATTCGGTCGGGGTTCGACAGGTAGCAATTGGCCTCGTACGCTCCATTGTCGAACTTGACTCGAACTGCGCGAATTTTCGAGGTCTCTGGTACTTCGACAACTCCAGCGAATGTTCCAGTCCAATTCAGGATTGTCTTGTTGCTACAGTCATTGCGAAATTTCTGTTGATCTGGGCTGTCCTTCCTTAATTCCACTTTGCGCAAGAACTCGGCTTGAGTGAGCTGCAATTGTGGCGGCTCTGCAAGTTCTGTTTCCTCCAAAGCCTTCCTGTCGCGTTGGAGTGCGGCGACCTGCTGGGCCAGTTCTGTATTCTGGCGCTGAAGTACCCTCTTCGCGTCCTCGGCATTATTGAGCTTGCCTATCCCTTCGAGCCGGACCTGCTCAATTTTCACGGTTGCTGCAGCGATTTGGCTGTCCTTTGCGTCAAGCTTGTCGCTGTTGTGTATGCCCGCGACCCACCAAGTGGATGCCATGGCGATACCTAAAAGAATCACAATGGGCGGCCAATGCCTCATTGGGATGCTCCGCACATCCACCAGGAACGCGACGAAGTCGCGCCCCCTCTTGAGCAATTCAGACGGCTCTGGCGGTTCTTCTTTTGTGGTTTCTTCAGCCATTTGACGGGCGGCAGCGCAAGGTCACGAGAGAGGGTCCGATCTGCTTCTGGTCGAAGCGCCGGAACCACTCTAACCCGTGGATTTCTACGCCGCAATAACTCAACCTGACCGTCGCAAGTCCCTCTCATTAGCTGGCAGACGGCAGCAGGGTTAGCGCCGATTGAGCGCCCCCGTTCCGTCGTGCAAAATGCCTTTTGGGGCAGACGCCCGACTTTTGGGGCAGCCGGGGGGTATTGAGGCAAAGCCGGCTGCGCCGCCCCAAAGGTTGGGGGCCGTTGGAAATGATCGACGTGTCATGAACTTATCCGTTTTCGCGGACACACCGAAAACCGACCGATAAGCGACGCTTCAGCACGCCCCGGAAAGTCACACGTTTTTCGGCACACGAGTCGACGGACCGAATTGCCATTCGTTTTGTGGGAATCGGGCGCGATCCTGCGAAGGCGGTCGATACGACTCAAAAGCGACGCCAGAAATCCAACGATTTTTGACGACGGTAGCTGGTCGAGACAGGCGGTCTGTCAGTCGAGGAAGAGATGCGTCAGTTGCCAGCGGAGAAAACCAGAGTAAATTGCCGGGCTTGCGACTCGCTGCGGCCGCCGCGGGCTGCCGGAGTCGAGCCACTTGAGTCCCGGTCCCAGATAGGCTTTGGTCGCTCGCTCCGCAATCGCCGCGGAGAGTGCAATCAGGTTGTCGCGACGCGATGCGAAGGTCGGCAGCCCTGTTGCCGTGAACTCGAAACGCTCGTCTGAGATTCTTAGCAGCAGCCAAGGTTCGTAGGTTACCAAGTCCAGAAACAGCGGAAACTTGGTCGCCAGCGGGTGCTTGCTTACGAGGGGAACGGGCTCCCCCTCACCGCCGGGATCGATCTCGACGTCGGTGTATCCTTGTTTCTGAAATTCTTGAATCGTGACGAAATCGACCCACAAGACGTCGGGCCATTTCACGACACCGTTCCGACGAGCGTCGACGACGTACAAGAAGCCATCATCGTCGAGCCGGCCCGAACGAAGCGTCACGATCTCAGGCACTTCCAGTACAGCCGATTGCGGCACCACTCGGGCCTGGACCCCCGCTTCCGCAACCCGGAAGGCGCACCGGTTTGCGATTTCCTCCGGCAAGTTCTCGGCAAGGATTCCAGGTCGCTGAGAGAGAAGTTGCAACGAATCCATGACGGAAAGGTCGAGCTCACCGGCCAGGAGCCGCGCGATCCGCGTGACGTCGAGTTTCGAAATCGTCTGTTTCGAACGAGCGCAAACTTTTTGCCGCTTTGCTGATTGGCCACTCTGCGCTCATTTCCCGCTCATCGGCTGGCCACTCACAGAAAAGTCACCTTGCCGAACGGAAAGACCCAACCCGAGACGGTGATCCTTCGATTGATCGATCAAAATGGGCGCCCGTCTGTCAAACTCTTCTGCTCGGCCCAGGGCGCCGGACTCTTCGTCGGAGGCGATTCGGATCCGACGTATGCACGCATCGCCTCAGACGGTGCCTCCAGTTCCGTGAAATTGATCAACAAAGACGGCCAGCAGAAGCTGATCGAGCCGTAGCAATTATTCAACCTGCAAACCGTGGATGTCGACGAATCGTCTGACGGGAGGGCAGACAAAGGTCACTGTTGCAGTCTCGAAATCTCAATCCTTTTTCGGGATCGCCATTAAAGGACCCATTTACAGGAATGGGATGGCCTGGCGTCACGCGCATTGTCGCTCGGCGCTTCGTCCGGTTCCAAGCAGTCGAGAAGTCAGCCAAGTGGCGAAAAATGGTGACGCTGCGGCACTGCTGGCATCCGCGTACGCTGTTCCTATTGGCGCAGAATGGCTTGGAACCTCACGCTGTGGGCGTTCCGCGGCCGTTGGTTGACGCTTACTTGGGTCATGACCGGACGCTTACCGAAATCGGAGCTTCACGGTGTTGGCCTCTTTGAACCTGATCTGGCTTTGAACCTCCCCACTGCAGAAATTCTGCGATCCCGCTGAGGGTTGCCGGAAGAACACCTGGTCGCGCTTGTTGACATCCTTGGATTTCGTGCCTCGCTTCGGCGAATGTCCGCTGACCCGAGCATGTATCCGCTAGTCGAAAACGTCCTTCGTGAGATCGCTGACGATCAGGAAAAGCCATCGGAAGGTTCCCGTGGACGATAACGGATTGGATATTCAATGCGAGCGCCGTCTCGACTCGTGTGGAAAAGCAAAGGAGCTGTTGTTGTTCGCATCTAGTTGATTATAACGGCGGGATGTGTTGCTGTCTAGATGAAAAGGAGCCGCTGCGTGGGGCAGATCTCCGGCCACGCGACTGGGACCGTTTTTGGGGTGGTTTGTTCCCTTTTTTGCGCCCAAAATACCCCAAAAAACTCCCAAATGTGTACCAAAAGCGGGCGCTTTGTATCAAAAGCGGACAGCGGCCTGGGCGCAAAAAACCGGCGGGGGTCCGCCGGTTTTTCGATGAGTTGCCGGAATGAGAGTCGCAACGAAGGTCCGCTTTACGCCTTCGCGTACTCAAACAGGGGAGTCGACAGATAGCGTTCGCCCGAATCGGGGAGGATGACGACGAGCGTTTTGCCCTCGCACTCCGGCCGGGCTGCGTATTTGAGGGCGGCGGCCATGGCCGCTCCGCAACTGATGCCGGAAATGATCCCCTCTTCTTTGGCCAAGCGCGGGGCCATCTCGAAGGATTCTTCGTCGGTCACCGTGACGACTTCATCCACGAGCTTCATGTCGAGCACCTTGGGAATGAAGCCCGCGCCCAGGCCTTGGATGCGGTGCTTGCCCGGCTTTCCGCCGGAAAGAACGGCGCTATTGACCGGTTCGACGGCGACCGCCTTGAAGGGATGCTTCTTTTCCTGCTTGATGTAGCGGCTGACTCCCGTGATGGTGCCGCCGGTCCCCACGCCGGAAATGAGAACGTCGACCTTTCCGCCGGTGTCTTCCCAGATCTCGGGGCCGGTCGTGCGGAAATGGATGTCCGGATTGGCCGGGTTGTTGAATTGCTGGGGCATGTAATAGGTGGGATCTTTGGCGATCTCCTCGCCCTTGGCGATGGCCCCTTTCATTCCCTCGGCGCCGGGAGTCAGGATCAGCGTGCAGCCGAACGCTTTGAGCATCATCCGGCGTTCCGTGGACATGGTGTCGGGCATGATGAGCGTCAGCGGGTAGCCGCGCGCCGCGCAGACGTAGGCCAGGGCAATGCCCGTGTTCCCGCTGGTCGGTTCGACGACGCGCATTCCGGCCTTGAGGACGCCGCGTTTTTCCGCGTCCCAGATCATGGCGGCGCCGATGCGGCATTTCACGCTGTAAGCCGGATTGCGCCCTTCGATTTTGGCCAGAATTGTCGCTTTGAGCCCTTTCGACAGCCGATTGATCCGCACCAGCGGCGTTCGGCCGATCGATTCCGAATTGTCTTTGTAGATCGGCATCGTGCAGTTTTCCTTCCTCGTCCAAAGCGCGTGTGTCCGTCGAAACCGCTTGCTTGCGCAGGGTTCCGTTACGGGCGTATTATCGAAGATCGTGCGTGGGTCCGCAACGATTCGCGGCGAATCGGATGACCTGGGGCAAGGTGCGAGCTTGCCCTGAGCCCTTGCTCCCAAGCTTGGCTCTCCGCCTCGTCGTCTCGCCAGCCGCCTGCTTGCGGATACGACGGCAAGCTGGCAGCTTGCCCTACGGCAGCGGCGGGATCAACGTGCCGAGCCGCTCGGCTTCCAGGCGGCCGTCGTCCGCGACGACTCGCCAGCGTCCGCGGCGCCCGCGTCCGTGCCGCGCATGCCTTCATTTGACGTAACGCTCGCTCCATCGTCCCGCGGCGAGTGGCCCATCGCCGGCAGAAGCTGGTCCTTCATTTCGCCGGTCAGATAGGCCATGAACTTGCGGCTGGCACGGTTGATGATGACCACGCGGCTGGCTCCGTGGGGCTGGTTCACCGGACGGATGATGCAGATGACTTCCGACTGCTCCAAGATTTTGGGAGACAATTCGCCTTCGGCGGGTTGTGCGGCAAGGGACTCTCCCGTCTTGTCAGACCCGCGCCGGATGCGCCGGGGGGGCGTCGCATCCATGTCTCGTTCAACTTTTGCACGGCGCGGCTCGTCGGCCGACGACGGCTCTGTTTTGACGGCCGATGCTTCCGCCAACCTGTCCCGGCGTGCCCCGGCGGGGGCGGGAATGAGGTCGTCCAGTCCGGCGCTCTTGAGCAGGTCGTGGATCGGCTTCAACCCGGCGTAAACGCCGCGCCGGTCGTGCGGATCGGCATTGGTGCAGATACCCACCACGCTGCCGCGCGCCGTGAACAAGCCGCCGCCCGAGCGGCCCTGACCCGGCACGCCGGTGCATTCGATGGTGTCGGGACCCAGGTAACGGTTGAGCATCGTGACGCGGAGCTGCTCGACGCTCGGCAACTCGCCCTGGCTGCAGCCGATGCTGACGACGGAATCGCCCGGGCGAGCCCCCCCCTCGACCGAGGCGACCGGGGAAACGGCCACCGCAGAAGAGGTCGCGACCGCGACCAATCCGAGGTCGGCCTCCAGATCGAACTTGACGATGGAACCGCGGTACGTACGCGAGCGTGTGCCGTCAAACACGTCGACTTCGATCCGGCTCGCCTCTTTGGCGTCGCGCAGAATGTGGCCGCACGTAAGGACCAGCGTCTTTCCCCGGGTGCTTTCGATCACCACGCCCGAGCCGAAGTAGACGCCGTTGGCATCCTTGACCCGGATGCGGACGCTCGATGCCAACATCTTCACGGCCTGGGGATCTGCGGAGGAGCGAGGCTCCCCCTCACGATCGCCGCGCGACCGGTCGTCGCGCGGCGGATCGTCGCCGGCCATCGCACCGTTGGGCGGAGTTGCGTCGGCAATCGCGTCCTTCATTGCTGCTGCGTCGTCCGAGGGGCGTGGCCCGGCACCGGCAGGCGGACTGGGCGGATCGATCTGCACCACGTTTTGCTGTTGGTTTCTGCCGGCGAAGGAGGGGAGCGGCAGGTGGAAGCCGCCCCATTTGGATCCCTGCGAGTCGTCGTCCGCCAGGCGCACGGGAAGCGACCGGCGCGGGCGCGGCGGTTGGCTCGAATCGGCGATTTGAGCCGGGGCCGTCCGTCGGGTCGGGATTTGCGCCACGAGAGCCCGCAGGGTCGATTCGTCTTGCATGCCGATCAGCCGTTCCCGTTCTTGGCCGCCGATCACCAGGACAAACGTTGGCACGCTCTGGACGCCGAACCGATCGGCCAGGTCGGGACGCTGGCCGACGTCGATCGTTCTCACGGGGAGCCCTTCGGCGTGCAGTCGTTGGACAATGGGCATCATCATTTGGCACGGTCCGCAAGACGTGCTGTAAAAGTCGTAAAGGACGTCCTGGGGGGCAGCGGCCAGCGACGCGAGGGTAAGCACGAACAGCGACGCGTTCATGACGACGCTCCTGAATGCCGCGGCGCGCGGCAGAGGGGGACTCCAGACGGGACGAAAGATGTGCGGGCAAAGAGTCGCGCAAGGTGCGTGGGCGGGGATAACACGCGCGTCGTTTTGCCGGAACGATGCGATTCGCCGGAACGATGCGATTGGGCATCTCGCAAGAAAGGGTTCCGACGCTGCACGTGTCAGGCCTCCCTGCCTGTCTTGTAAGTCTGACAATTCCGCGGAGACGTTTGTAAGGTCGCCAGGGCAGCAATCCATGCGTCCTGTCGACTACGGCATTCGCCGCAACGCACGATCAGCAAATATCTTTTGCCGTCGCGGAATCGTTTCCGCGACGGTCTTTCGAATGGGCCGCCGCGGATCGAGGAAGCCTACAGCATCGTCCATGCCGGACCGGCAAATTCTGCCGCTCCTGCCGAAATGGACACTCCAGCGTTGTAGAGAAAATGACTGGACCAGTGACTCGCAGGCACGTGCCGGATGCGGCGATCGAAGCGCCTGCGCCATCTGGAGCGCCGCGCGGGACGGCGCGAAGCGGCCCAAACGCACGGCGTGTCAGCAATCCCGCGAGGCGGGCTACCTTGTCACCCTTGCCATCCAGCACTAGAATTCGGAGGCGCACGAGGCCGGTCGACCTATCCAGTTCGTTCTGTCTATAGCAATTGAAGCGGTTTGGATCGACCGCCCGGTTCCACGAGGTATTCTCGTCCATGCAAATTACACGAGAAAGGGAAGTGTCGCTGCAACCGGTTTCTTCGTGGCGGCCAGAATTTGACAATCGAACGGGTTTCGCGAATTGGCCTCGTCGACGGCAGTGACGATGTATTGTTGATCGGCTAAAAACGAACCAGCCGTGTCATTCCGTCCTAGGGTGGCACGGCTTTGTAGTGCAAGCGTGCGAAATCGACGCACGCTCGCTGAATTTCAAGCTTTTCAGAGAGAGTTGCCAATCAGTGGCCGCGCCCGAAATTGATCAGGCCGCGCCGAAACGTGTGGACCCGCCAAAGTCCGCTCATCTTGGGCTGGAGTGGGAGAAATTGGGATGTACGAACGATTTACCGACCGCGCCCGCAAAGTCATGCAGCTTGCCAACCAGGAGGCCCAGCGCTTTAACCATGAATACATCGGGACCGAGCACATCCTGCTCGGCCTCGTCAAAGAGGGATCGGGGGTCGCGGCCAACGTCTTGAAAAACCTCGACGTCGATCTGCGAAAGATCCGCCTGGAGGTCGAAAAGATTGTCCAGTCCGGACCCGACATGGTCACGATGGGCAAGCTGCCTCAAACACCACGGGCCAAAAAAGTCATCGAATACGCGATGGAGGAGGCCCGCAACCTCAACCACAACTACGTCGGCACCGAGCACCTCCTGTTGGGCCTGCTTCGGGAGCAGGAAGGAGTCGCCGCCCAGGTGTTGATGAACCTGGGGATGAAGCTCGAAGACGTCCGCGAAGAGGTCCTGAACTTGCTAGGCCACGGGCTGGAGGCCTCGGAGACGGGCGAGCGGGGAACGGCCGCGGCGCAAAAGGCCGGCAAAAGCAAGACACCGGCCCTCGACAGCTTCGGCCGGGACCTCACCGACCTGGCCCGCCAGGGCAAGCTCGACCCGGTGATCGGGCGCGAGCGTGAGATCGAGCGCGTCGTCCAGATCCTCTGTCGCCGGCAGAAGAACAATCCGGTCCTCCTCGGCGAGGCGGGCGTCGGCAAGACCGCCATCGTGGAGGGCTTCGCCCAAATGGTCGTCGACAGCAACGTCCCCGAGTTGCTGCGCGATAAGCGAGTCGTCGTGCTGGACCTGGCGATGATGGTCGCCGGCACGAAGTACCGCGGCCAGTTCGAGGAGCGAATCAAGGCCGTGATGAACGAGGTCCGCCGGGCGAAGAACACCATCCTGTTCATCGACGAGCTGCACACGCTGGTCGGCGCGGGGGGTGCGGAAGGGGCCATCGACGCCTCCAACGTCCTCAAGCCGGCCCTGAGCCGGGGCGAGCTGCAGTGCATCGGCGCCACCACTCTCGATGAATACCGCAAGTACATCGAGAAGGACGGGGCGCTCGAGCGGCGGTTCCAGACCGTGATGGTGGAGCCTCCCAGCCAGGAGCAGACGGTTCTGATCCTCAAGGGACTCCGCGACCGTTACGAGTCGCACCACCGCGTGCAGTACACCGACGACGCGCTGGCGAAAGCCGTCGAGTTTTCGTCGCGTTACATCACGGGCCGCTGCCTGCCGGACAAGGCGATCGACGTGATCGACGAGGCCGGCGCCCGCATCCGGCTCAAGTCGATGGTCCGCCCGCCGGACCTGAAAGAGCTGGAAGAGGAAATCGAACGGCTCAACGTCGCCAAGGAAGAGGCGGTCGCCAACCAGGACTTCGAGAAGGCGGCCGGCCTGCGCGACCAGGCCGACAAGCTCAAAAAGAAAAAGGAATCGCTGACGCGCGAATGGCGCGACAAGGCCCGCGAGACCGACGGCGTTGTCGATGCCGACGTAATCGCCGACGTCGTCTCGCGGATGACGGGGGTCCCGCTGACCCGCCTGTCGAGCGAGGATGCCGTGCGGCTTCTGCAGATGGAAGCCGAGCTCCACAAGCGGATCGTCAGCCAGCACGAGGCGATCAAGCAGATCGCCAAGGCCGTCCGCCGCAGCCGCAGCGGACTGAAAGACCCCAAGCGGCCGACCGGCGTGTTCCTCCTCTCCGGCCCGACCGGCGTGGGGAAGACACTGTTGGCAAAGACGCTGGCCGAGTTCCTCTTCGGCGACGAAGAGGCCCTCGTGCAGATCGACATGAGCGAGTACATGGAGAAGCACAACGTCAGCCGGCTGATCGGCGCGCCGCCGGGCTATGTCGGCTACGAGGAGGGGGGCCAGCTCACGGAGAAGATCCGCCGCCGGCCGTACTCCGTCGTGCTCCTCGACGAAATCGAGAAGGCCCATCCCGACGTCTTTAACATGCTCCTGCAGATCATGGAGGAGGGGCACCTGACCGACAGCTTCGGCCGCAAGGTCGACTTCCGCAACGTCGTCCTGATCATGACGACCAACGCGGGGGCCGACGTCATCAACCAAGGAGACGTCTTCGGATTCGCCAAGCAGGATGACGAAACGAGCTACGAAAAGATGAAGGAGCGGCTCAAGCACGTCATCGAGCGCGAGTTCAAGCCGGAGTTCATCGGCCGCATCGACGAGGTCGTCGTCTTCCGCAAGCTCACCCGCGACGACTTGAAGCAGATCGTCGACATCGAGCTGTCGAAGGTCCATGCGCGGCTGTCCGAACGGGGCCTGAAGCTCGAGCTCACCGATGAGGCGCGGGAGTTCATCATCGATAAGGGGGGCGATACCGATTACGGTGCCCGGCCGTTGCGGCGCAGCGTGTCCACGTACATCGAAGATCCGCTGTCCGAGGAGTTGCTCCGCGGTGCCTTCGAGGGAAAGAGCCGCATTATCGTGACGGTGAAAGAAGTTGCCGATCAGAAGCAGCTGGAGTTCGTCGGCAGCAGCGCCCCGGAGGGAGAACTGGCCGGCGTTGGCGCCGGCACCGGTTCCGAGAAGGAATCGACTCCTCCGGTCGGTTAAATGGTCCGACTCCGTAAAAATGGCGGAACGAAATTGGATGCCGGGGTCATCCGCTCCCAGCGGATGACCCCGGCTGATTTCGATCTGGCGATCCCCGATCTCGAAGCCGAATTGAATCGCCTCCTCGCGCAGATCCCCGCGGGCCGAGTCACCACGTATGGCGACCTGGCCGACGCCTTGGGGCTGCGGGCCGCGGCCCGATGGGTGGGCGAGTTCCTGCGAGAACACGAGCACACATCGGCGTGTTCCTGCCATCGCGTCGTGCGGAAGGAGGGCGAGCTCGGCTTGTACCTGCGCGATCGGAACCCGGCTGAAAAGGCCGACAAGCTCCGGCGTGAAGGCGTGGGGGTCACGGGCGGTGCCGTTGACGGTTTTCCCGAGATCGTCTTTCGCGATTTTCAATCCGAAAGACCGCTGGCCCGGCTGATCGAGCTGCAGCATGCGATGGCCCGCAGAGTCCGCTTGAACGCGTACGACGCCACGCCGCCCGTAACGGCCGGCTTGGATGTCTCGTATGGCCGCGGCGGCGCGGCGGTCGGGGCGTGCGCTCTCGTCGAGACCGGCTCCGGCCGCCTCGTTTGGTCGACGACGCGCCGCCTCCCCGCGCAGTTGCCCTACATTCCGAGCCTGCTGACGTTCCGCGAGCTCCCCCTGCTGTTGTCGCTCTTCGAGGCAGCGATTGGGCAATTCCCCGAATTGGATCTGTTCTTCGTCGACGGCAACGGCATCCTGCATCCCCGCGGGGCAGGAGTGGCCGCCTGCTTCGGCGCGGTCGCCGACGTGCCGACGGTCGGCGTGGCGAAGTCGCTCCTGTGCGGCCGCCTGGAGGTGAATGCCACGGCGATCGCCGGCTGCTGCCCGGTTACGGTCGCGGGAAAGATCGTCGGAGCCGTGCTCAAGCGGTGTCCGGAAGCGCATCGGCTCTACGTCTCCCCCGGTCAAGGAATCGATGTGGCCGGCGCGATCCGTGTCACCCGATTGCTGGACTTCGGGCATCGTCTCCCCGAGCCCTTGTTTTGGGCCGATCGGCTGAGTCGTGCCGAGGCGCGTCGCCTGTCCGGCGATTCCCCCTTGTGAGCCAAACGGGCGCCGGGTATTCTGGGAAGGGGCGTCTCCGTCGCGTCTTCCGGGGCGGTCCGGATGGATGAAAAGTTCTGGTACCTGAAGAATTGCAGCCTCTTCGAGTGCCTCTCGGATGAGCACGTTCGACGGCTCGAAGCTCGCGCCAAGGCCCGGAATTTCAAGCGCAGCGCACTCGTTTATGTCCCTTCCGACCAGGGAGATTGCGTCTTACTGTTGATCTCCGGCCGGGTGAAGATTTTCCATAACACGCAGGACGGCAAGCAAGCCGTGCTGGCGATCATTGACCCCGGGGAATTGTTCGGCGAACTGGCGATCGCGGCCCTGGAGGAGGAACAGCGCGAGGAATACGCGGAGACGATGGAAGCGTCGACCATCGTGCTGGTTCCCGCGGACGAAATCAAACGGTTGGCCGCGGAACATCACAGCCTCTCCGTCGGGATCACCAAACTGATGGGTTTGAGCCGGCGACGCGTGGAGCGACGCTTGAAATCGCTTCTGTTTCGCTCGAACCGCGAACGGCTCGTCCACCTGCTCTTCGACCTAGCGGAAAAGTACGGCAAGTACACGAAGGACGGGGGAATCTCCCTTGGGATCCACCTTTCGCACCAAGAGTTGGCCAGCATCATCGGGAGTACGCGGGAAACGGTCACTTTGGTGCTGGGCGAGTTGCAGTCGGAAGGAGTCATCTCCATCAGCCGCCGCGACCTCGTCTTGTGCCAGGCCGGCCGGTTGGCCGAAATGATCGAAATGCCCATACCTAAGATCAAAACCTCCAAGGAGTTCAGGAAACAGGTCCTGCCACAGCCGCAGGGGGGCGGGGCTTGAGGAATTCGCTGTTGGTGGGATTTCTAACAGACGGAATCCCGCTGGCTGCCGATAATGGGAAATTGAGCGATGCTGGGGGCGTGCTGCGATCGGTCGAATCGGCTGGCCCTCGGCGACTCGATCTGTCGCTGACGAGGTGAACGATGACAAAGGCAACTTCCGCTGAAATGACTTCCGCCGATTGGCAAGCTTGCAAGGGGGAAGTCGGCCACTTGGTCCATCGGCTGCGATGGCACCGCCGATCGACCCGCCTCCGCCGGGGGGCCCTGCTGGCGACGCTCGCGATCGTCACCGTTGGCGGCAATTATTTTTATTCGGATGTTGCCGCGGAACTCTCGGTCGAAGCGAGCGGTTCTCCCTGCGACCACTATGCCCAGGAATTGCGGGCGTTCTATTGCGATAAGTCGCTCAACGAGCTGGATCCGGGGTTTTGGGTGCATCTCTCGAAATGCCCCGATTGCCAGAGAGACTTCCGGTTCTTCGGCGGGATCTCGCATAGCCACGTCGCGCATGCCTCACGGCACGACAAACGGGCACAGTCGCCAACGGCGAGCCATCACATCTCGCTCGAAGAGCTGCTGAAGCAAGCCACGTTTGCCGCGCGTCAGTAACCGCGCCGCGTGTTTCGACAAGGTCGATCGTGCATCCCACGGCCAGAGCGAGTCCAGTTGGGATTGCGTCGCTCCGCCGCCTGGGCGATGATCCGCTCCTTGGCAAGGAGTTCGCGGCCGATGAGCCGACTGGGTGATGCGCCGGGCAATTCCGCGGGAGACACGCCTGCCGAAGCCTCGTGGAGTTGCGAGGAGATCGAACGCCTCTATCGCGAGGCTCTCGACGCCGTGGAGGCCGTCGCCAACGACTTGAGCTCGGTCACACGGACCCTGTCCACGGACGCGGAAAGCGAAGCGGACAACGAAAACCGGCGGCCAGCGGTGACGGGGGTGTCGCGGTCGCCGGCCCGTCAGGCCTCGGTGAGCACCGTGCCGGCCTCTCCGAACCATCGGCGCCGATCGACGAAGAGGGCCGGCCCGAGCCGGCGCAGGTCATCGAGGCGCTGTTGTTCGTCGGAGGCCAACCGCTGACAGCCAAGACGATCTGCGGCCTCCTGCGAGGCGACTTCGACGCCGGCTTCGTCGAGCAGGCGATCGAAGAGATCGACCGCCGTTACTCGCGTCAAAATCGACCCTACGAGATCCGTCGGGGCGAGGGAGGATTTCGGATCGCTTTGCGCTCCGAATACGAACCGCTCCGAAACCGCGTTTATGGCTTCGGTCCCAAGCAAGTGCGCCTCTCGCAGGAAGCCCTGGAAATCCTCGCGCTGGTCGCCTACCGGCAGCCGATCTCGCGGCGCAAAACCGAAGAGATCGCCAGGCGGAACGCCGGCTCCGCACTACGGCAACTTTTGGAGCGCGGCCTGCTCATTCTCGAACATCCGAACGAGACGCCTCCCGAGGACGCGCAATACCGTACGTCCGCGCGGTTCCTCCAGCTCTTCGGCGTGGCACGACTCGACGATTTGCCGCAGATCGAAGACCTCAACTACAAATAGCACAAAACGTGGCGGGGTGGTGCAGCCGCGCCTCGTCGATCGACGAATCGCTGATGACCGGTGAATCGCTGCCCATCGCAAAAGGGGGCTCCGGTGGCCGGCTCACCGACTCCGCTCGTTTTCATTGGCGATCGGCGCCGCCAGCGCGTAAGATGGGGGAAGGCGGTTTTGCCGAAACCGGCAAAGCCGCTGTGTGGTAGGGGATCTGGACGTTCGTTTGTTTTTCTTGTCCCGCTGGGACGGTCAACTTGTTTTCTCGTCGCGAAGGGTGTTCGGTATGCCTGTCAAGAAGCTGTCCTGTCTGATTGTGTTGTCCCTCGGCACCTTGTGGGTCGGCGGACATCTGTTGGCGGATGAGAAGCCGCAAAACAAGGCCGAAAAAAAGGAGGAAAAAAAGGCGGAGAATGCGAGTCCGCTCGAGGAAATGGACGCCGACACCGCCAAGGAATACGGCGGCATGATCGCCGGACTGTTCGCCAAGCAGCTTAAGAATCCGCAGGTGAAAATCGACGCGGACGTCGACAAGTCCGTGGGGCTGGTCAATTTGAACACGCGCGAGGGAATCATCGCCATCCCCGTCAAGAATTTCAAAGAAGACCGCGAGAACAAGTTGGTCGAGTCGGACACCGGCATGGGCATCTGCTACCTCTTTATGTCGCAGACGTATAACCCGCTGGTCGACGGCAAGCCGATCGACGCTAAGAAGCTCCGCACGGTCAAGTTCACCGATGCCGACGGCAACGAGCGCGCGGCCATCTGCCTGTTGTGCAGCGTCAAGCACGTCGAGGGAGATGACTGGCAACTTTATCTCTTTGGGGCCGACAAGCAGCCGGTCGTCAAGTCCCCGTTCGGCGAAGCCAGCGATGCTCCCAAGGCAGACCTGGCCCTCGTCATCCAGGATCCAACCAAAGACCAGGCGCAGCTCGTCTTCAACCTCTTTGGCAAATACTCGGCCGCCATTCCGGTCAGCACCAAGCACAAAGAGAAGTAATTGGCCCTGTGAATCGTTGATTGCTTAAGCCCACGGATTGACATCCGTGGGCTTATTCATTGTCAGATGGGAATCCCTCGCGGGTCAGCCCTGGGCCGAGCGCAGATGCCGCCTCTGCCGAGGGGGCGAAGCGGAGTGGGCCGCGACGCGCGGTCTCGGCGGCGGCAAGACAAACTGCCGCAGAAATGCCGGCCGGTCCGAACGGCCGCCCCGCTGGTAATCGCGCCAAATCGTCTCTGCGGTCGCCTGCGGCTCCCGCCCGCGCGTCTCCACCAGAAATCGAAACACGGCTTCGGCCAACTCCACCAGCGGGACTCCCCAGCTCCGCCTGAGGCGCGCATGACACCATTCGGCGAAAGCGAAAAAACCGTCAAACGGAGAACCTCCGTCCCACAAGAGCGGGGCTGACTCGGCAAAATTGCCGCTGTTGGCAACGAGATCCCAGAATCGGGCGAGCCGTCGCAGGGCGGCGGTCGCTTCCGCGTCGATCAATCGGGTCGAGAGGACTTCGTACGGAGCGGCGGGGCTGTAGGCCATCTGCCAGGCCGCATCGTGCCGCACGATCGGCGTGCCGCGCAGCCGCTTGAGCATTCCCACCTGGATTTCCTGCGGCCCCAGCGCGACGAGCCGGTCGAACCCGGCCGCGAAACTCTCCGCCGACTCGCCCGGCAGCCCGACGATCAGGTCGGCATGCACGTGCACGCCGGTTTCGTCGCGGAGGAAGCGCAAGTTTTCTTCGAGCTTCGCATTGTCCTGGCGGCGGCTGATCAACTCGGCCACTTCTTCGTTGAACGTCTGCACGCCGACTTCAAATTGCAGGACGCCGGCGGGAAACTGCTGAATGACGCCGCGGAGCGAATCGGGGAACCGGTCCGGAATCATTTCAAAATGCAGAAATAAGCCCGGCCGATACCGCTCCAGAAAGAACTCGAGAATCGCGCAGGCTTGTCCGCAGATTCAGGTTGAAGGTCCGATCGACGAACTTGAACCGTTGTGCCCCACGGTCCAAGAGGGACTGCATCGCGCACAAGAACCGGTCGAGCGGAAACTGCCGGACGGGGATCTCCAGCGACGACAGGCAGAACTCGCACGAGTAGGGGCAGCCGCGCGATACCTCGACGTAAATCACGCGGTGCGCGACGTCCTCGTCGTCGTAGAGATTGTACGGAAGGGCGACCCGGTCGAGCGCGGGCAGCGGCGCCTCGATCACCTTGCGATCAGGCGCCCGCCCGTTGAGAAGGTCGTGGCACAACGCGGCAAAGGCGAGGTCGGCTTCGCCCGTGATGACGTAGTCCGCCAGGCGGACGATTTCCTGTTGGTCGATTTCGTAGCTGACTTCCGGGCCGCCGATGACGACCGTGACTTGCGGCCGGGCCCGTTTCAAATCGGCAACCAGCCGGGTGGCCGCGTCGACGTTCCAGATGTAAACGCCGAGCCCCACGATTCGGGGGTTTCGCTCGATAACCGCATTGAGCGCTTCGGTCGCCGGCGCGCGGGCCACCAATTCGAGCAGTTCCGTGCGGTCCGCCAACTCACCCATGTTGGCCAGCAGGTAGCGGAGCCCGAACGCGGCGTGGGCGTAACGCGCGTTGAGCGTCGTCAGCAGGATTTCGGTCATAGAAGCGGTCCGGCTGACATTCGTGGGGAGAAAGATTGCTTAAAGACGATCACGGCCGAACGGGGGCTGTCGCCGGCGCCAAGCGGCTCTGCCGCATCAGGTCTTGCTCATCGCGCGTAACGCGATCTTGCGGGTGTCGAAGATCATCCACAGATCTTTCAGGTGCATGATTTCCAGCATGTCGCTCATTTGCGGCGAGACGTTGCACAGCGCAACACGTCCCCCAATGTAGCGAAACTCCGAACCGAGCTGGTTGATCGCGCCGATCATCGTCGATCCGAAATAGTCGGAACTCCTCAGGTCGATCACCAGGTTGATGATCCCCGGCGAGCCGGCCAGGTCCAAAACAGTCTTCAGTTCGCCGGCCACGTCCGAGTCGCGAAAACCGACCGCATCGCCCCGCGGCGTCACCACGAGCGTGTTTCCATCCTGCTCGGCGAAAAAGACTTTGTGGAACTGCGTCTGCGGAAGCCGGCCCATCGAGCGCTCCTGTTCCAGCCGACCCGGTTGCTGCGCCGTTACGTTTTACCAAAGCCCGCAGCCCACGTCACGAAACAAGACGCCGTCTCGGCGGGCGCTTCAGACGAGCTCATCGATCGGCGCCGCGCCGGTCGCGGCGCGCACGATCTCGCGGGGAACGCCGGGGACCAGGCGAAGTTGGCCCACATCAAGCAGCGTGTGAAGCACGGTTGCCACCAGGTGGGGGATGGTGACAGGTTCCGTGAGGGGCTCGGCGGCGTCGCGAGTTGACTGGCCGACAACCCGACCCCTCTTCAGGCCGCCGCCGGCCAACAAGAGGGGCGCCAGGTTCCCCCAATGATCCCGGCCGCCGCGGCCGTTGATGCGCGGCGTGCGCCCATTTCTCCGCAGCAGACGAGGAGAATCTTGTCGCTCAGGCCGCGGGCCGAAACATCTTCGAGAAACGCGGAGACCGCATGGTCGAACGGCGGCCCCATGTAGCGCATCCCCTCCTCCACGCCCGCGTTGTTCACGTCGGCGTGCATGTCCCAGACGAAGCTGGTGGTGACGGTGACAAAACCGCAGCCCCGCTCGCACAACCGCCGAGCCAAAAGCAAGAGCTTCCCCAGGGTCTTGGCGTTGTCGACGTAGTGGTGATAGTTGTGCAAGCGCTGGCTGATCTGGTCGGGCCGGACGAGAGGCGCCGTGTCGTACCGTCGGACCGTCGCCGGATTTTCCCGGGACAGGTTGAAGGCGTCGGCCACGCCGCCCAGAAGCGTATCGAAGGCTTGTTGCCGCAGGCTGTCGAAACCCGCCATCAGCCCGCCGGCATCCAGAGACCGGCGGATCCGATCCAAGCCCGCCAACAGATGGCGGCGGTCATCGATGCGATCGATCGGCAAGTTGAGCTTGAGGTCGTTCTTCAGATCGCCCCCGCCGCTCGGCGCGAAGGGGGAGTAGGCGCCGCCGAAGGGACCTGCCGATTCAAAGTCGCCGAATTGCTTGATCGCCGGCCGCGCGGAAGGATCCACCGCTCGCGGATAGAGGGCCACATTGGTCGGCATGCCGGAACCGGGGCGATTGGCGCCCGCGACGCGGGCGTACAGCGACCCGAGGTTGGCCCCGCCCGTGGCTTTGCCGACAATCGGCTTGATGTCGTGATTGCCGTCCCCGGTCTTGAACGAGCGGACAACCGTCGTCGCATGGGCCAGCGCGGCCAGACGGGGAAACGCCGAGCCATAGGTGATGCCGGGAAGTGAAGTCGCGACCTCTCCATTGACGCTGCAAACGCCGGCCGGAGCGGTCATCTTGGGATCGAATGTTTCAATCTGGCTCGGACCGCCGTGCATGAAGACGAAGATCACCGATTTGTCGGTGACGGGAAGCTTCTGCTGCGCGGCAAACGCGCGGGCCTGAAGAAGCCCCGGGAGCGAAAGCCCGCCCAGCGCAAGTCCGCCGACGGTCAAGAAGTCGCGTCGCGAAGTGAGCTCGCTGCCAATGCGAAGCATGCCGGCGGACTCAACTTGAATAGACTTGGGCGGGGTCCTAACGTTTGCTGCACCCAAGCATAGCGCGCATCGACATCCCGTTCCACTGTCTCGGTGCAGAAAGGGAGGCGCCTCGGAGCGGAGAACAGCTCGACTTTGGAGAATTGCGAGGCAAGCACTCACTGTCAGACTCGCCGGAACAGCCAATAGAGCCCGCAGGCCAGCACGGCGGTCGTCGGGATCGTCAGCACCCAGGCCCAGACCACCGCCTGCACGACGCCCCAGCGGACGGCCGTCAGGCGCTTCAACGAGCCGACGCCGATGATTGCGCCGCTGATCGTGTGGGTGGTGCTGACGGGGATGCCGCCGAAGATCACCATGATCAGCGTTATCGCCGCTCCCGTCTCCGCGCAAAAGCCGTCAATGGGCCGCAAGTGGATGATGCGTTGTCCCATCGTCTTGACGATCCGCCAGCCGCCCAGAAGCGTCCCCAAGCCCATCGCGAGATGGCAAGCCAGCACGATTTCGATCGGCACATCCGCCGGGGTGGGAAAGGCCTTGCCCCCTTGGCTGGCGGCGATCAGCAAGACAAAAATGATGCCCATCGTCTTTTGGGCGTCGTTGCCCCCGTGTCCCAGACTGTAGAAGGCGGCCGAGAGCAACTGGCCCCGCCGAAACACCGATTGAACCCGGCGGGGAGTCGCTCGTCGAAAGAGCCAGGTCACGGCTATGGCAATGATCGCACCGCAAATCCCGCCGATGACCGGCGACAAAACGACGAACACCGCCGTCTTGCCGATGCCATTCCACTCCAAAACTCTCCAGCCCCCCTTGGCGAAGCCGGCCCCGATCAGGCTGAAGGTCAACGCATGGGAGGAGCTGGTCGGCAGCCCCAGGTACCAGGTGCATAAGTTCCATCCAATCGCGGAGACCAGGGTCGCCGCAATCACGCTGCTGTCCACGATGGCCGGGTCCACCAGGCCCTTCCCCATCGTCCCGGCCACCCTGAGATGGAAGACCGCAAAGGCGACGAAGTTGAAAAAGGCAGCCCAGCCGACTGCCATCAAGGGGCTCAGGACCCGCGTCGAGACGACCGTGGCGATCGAGTTGGCCGCGTCGTGGATGCCGTTGGTGAAGTCGAACACGAGCGCAAGAGCCACCAACAATAAGACCGTGATCGGAAGGCCAAGATAGTTCACCGTCCCGAACTGCATGGTCCCCCAAAAGTGCATCACGATGCCGTGCTCCGCTGGATCAACTCAGAAGTGCACCGATGGTAGCCCGAGCGGAATGCGTTTGCCACCGGGGCTGACGCGTCTTAACAATTCAACCGCGCGTGGAAAGGAGCACATGGCCCCCTGTGCCCTTGACTGTGTTGGTCGTCGTCGTTGAGTTCGGTCGTTTTGGCAGTTTTTTGGGGTTTTTTGGGCGCTAAAAAAGGGTCGCGACGACCCCAAAATTCAGCGTGCCAGTTTGGCAGGACACCGATCACAACACGGATCACACCAAGGCGATCGCCAGTTCGCCCCACCGGCCGCACTCACTTGCCACAACACGGGCGATCACCACGAGTTGCATGGCCCCTGCAAATTTGATCTTGGATGAGACGCGAGGCCAGCGCATAATGAAATTAGGCATCACGCGCTGAAATACGGCCGCTCTCACGAACGTCGAAAACGCCGCGCGGGGAAAGCGGCTAGCGGCCGTGAGGCGCGCACACGACGACGAGAAAAAAGATCACCGCGGCCGGCAGGCCGACGACCACGAGCAACGCGATGCCGATCGTCCGCCATTCCGATTTCGAGAGCCAGCGGCCAAACCGCTGCTTAACCAAGCGGCCGCAATTCGGACACGCAAGCGCTTGGCGGCAGACTTCGTGACCGCACGCCGGACAGGGGAAGACCGCAGGCCGCTTGGCAAACGTTTGCACCAGCCGAATGACTCGTCGGCCGGTCAATGCCGGAACAGGAACGGTCCGATCGTCGGCTTCGCCGAACCCGTTCGCGTCGGACCGGACCGCCGGCCCATGCTCCGGCGTGAAGGAATGGCCGCACCGGGAGCAATGGACCGTGTCCCCCGACCGTGCGCCCTGCATCTCGACAGGCGCATCACAAATGGGACAAAGAAGTTGGAGCACGACGGCACCTCCGGCACGAGCCGTCTGATCGGAAACGGGCGGCCCTCATGAGATTAAACGAACCGCCGTTCAAAATGGATCAACTTCGCGGCTGAAACGTGCGTCAATAGCCGGCGGCGCGGCCGTCTTCCCTCTTATCGGCAGCGCCGACGAGGTCGCCGGCTCGATCGCGATCGAACGGCCGTCAGTCATGCTCTATTCCGATTTGTGATCCCGCTCCACAATGATCAAACGAATTTCGCTTAACCCCTTTTCGACAGCTTCCACGGCGGCCTTTGAAGTTGCTCCGACCCCGATCACATGCACTATTTTGTCGCGAAAATCACCACGAATGCTCAGATCGTCGCCGCATTTAACATAGGACTGAACGTCTGCCACACCCGGAACTCTCCGTGCAACATCCAATCCAATGAGATTCACCAGTCGGCCCTCTCTGGAAACAATCACGAAACCAATCGACGCAAAGCCTTTTGCGGTGGGCTTGAGGACCGGATCGTGTCCAATCGCCAGCGAAATCGACGCTTCCACCAGGTCGATCCCGCGAGCGAGGCGGACCAATTCCGGGATCAGCGATCCGGCCAAACGCGGATTGACTTCGATGATGACGGGGCCGCTTGCCGTCAGCGTCAGCTCCGTATGCGCTGGTCCCCATCCCAGTCCCAGTGCCTTCAAGGCGGCGAGCGTCACCTGGTGTAAGGACTCTTCCGTGCGGGCCGAGAAAACTCCCGGAAAGTCATGTCTTGTTGCGACACATCGGGGGTTTCGGCCCGACTGTTTGCGAGTGACTCCAACGACCTCCCGTCCGAATGTTTCAACCGAAACTCCTCTCCTTCAATGAAGGCCTCGACCAAGGCGAGCCGCGGCATTGGAAGACCGCGTTCGTGCGCGTTCTCGTGGAGCAAGAAAGCGGCGTGCTCGGCAACCCGATTGCGCGCTCGGACAGTACCTGACCGCAACGCTGCCGCTGCCGCTGACTGGTTTGACGACAACGGGCCATTTCAGTTCCTGGCCGGCGGCAACAGCGTCTTCGACCGAATCGACACACCGGAAACCAGGCACCGGCACTCCCGCCCCTTGCAGCCGTTCAATTTGACTCGCTTTGTCCCTGCATTTCCGAATTGGTTGTTCATCAGGCCCGGGGAGGTGGAGTTCCCGTGCCAGCCAGGCAACGGTCGGCACGTAGTATTCCGAACTTGAAGTGACCCCCGCGATCTCGAAGGCAGTGCCAATCTCTCGGCACACATCAGCAACTGCCTGCTGATTGGAAGTATCCAGCTGAACGACCTGAAGGCCTTCCATTGGCACGTAACGATAGATTTCCGGAACCGCGGCCAGCAATACGGGCGTGAGCCCCATTCTGATGGCGGTCCGAGCAAAGATCTCACCGCTGCCTGACGTATTACTTTCAACCAAGACGAGACAACGCCTACTCATTGAATCCCCTTCTGAACGCGACAACCGCTGCGTTGGGGTGAAGTCTTGCTCCTCTTCTCAGCGATCACTCCTTTGCCTTTGATCGTGGCATAAGAACCTTTACCGACGTCAGCAACGATTGGCTCACCGTCCTGCTCATTCTCTCGACCGGCGGGCATGAGAGTACAAATTGAGTATGACGTCTGTTCTGCTGGACTAAAGGCCAAGACCCGACAGAATGAGCACCGCGGGCCGCAAACTCCGCCACGCACAAACCCGCGACGGCCTCTACGGCCGGCGGCAAATCCGCTGCGCTAAGCCACGCGTGGCGACCCACCGACCAGCATCACGCTTTGTCATTGTGACTCTCGCCAAGCCCTGCTGGCGGCTCGCGCATATCAAAAAGGACCGTCGTCGCGATTCCAAGTAACATAAAGACGGCAACATACATAAACGTCCACTCGACCGACGAGCGTTGAGCAACAACCCCCCAAAACGCAGTCCCGACCGCGACACTTCCATCGGCAGTCAAGCTCAGAACCGACGCGGCGCGGCCTCGGAGCTGGTTCGCGAACATACCGAGCGTCAGGGCGTTGAAACAAGCATTTGCAATCAATAAGCTGGCGCCACCTGCTGCAAGTCCCAGTGCCAAGACCGGCATCGTCCGCGCCGTCGCAACTGTGAACAGCATCGCGGCATAGACCGCTCCTGCTCCATTGACGATGACGTTGGGCGTAAATCGTCGCCCGATCCACGCGTACGCGAGTCCGCCACCAATCGACCCGAGGCCGAAGAAGGTGTACAAAAGGCCATAGTCCTGGACACCCAGGTGCAGACTTTCACGGACCAAGAGAGGCAGAAAGGCCCAGATGACGTTGGTGCCGGAGTAAAACAGAAAGTGCGCGGACGATGACCGCCACAAAGGGTGCTGGCAAACATCAGCACAAATCCCCCCTTGATTTCCTTACGAGCAGGGATGGGTGACGCCGCAAACGGTCGGGCGGACCAGACAATGAACAACGCCAATAGGCCCGTCGTCGAAACCGTGCTCAACACGAACGGATACATAAGACCGGCGTTGGCAAGAATGAGTCCAGCGATGCCGGCCCAACGAGTCGGCCCAAATTAAAGGAGAGTCCGTCAAGTGCAAAGGCCGGCTCCAATTCCTCGAGAGGGACCGCTCCGGCCAATTCCGCATCCAACGGCGGATTGCGAAAGGCTGCGGCCGTCCCGAGGAGGAATGTCAGCACAAGCAAGAGCAGGGGAGTGATCGCTTGCCGACCCACGAGGGCCGCCAGGACAACCTGAGTCAGCAGTGTGGCAAGAAGGATAACAGTCAGCAGCCGGTCGCGGTTTACGAAGTCGGCGATAATGCCGGCGGGGATGGAAACAATCACGGCCGGCAAGAAATAAAGCGATTCCATCAACGCTACATTGCTCGGCGACCGCGACATCGAAGTCATGAGCCATCCGGCACTCGCGCGATGCATCCAATATCCCATCAGGGCGAGCGTCGAAGCGCACCACAAGTTGCGAAATGCGGGGAATCTCAGCGGCCGAAACGGCTGGCAAACAGTCGCCATCAAGCCCATGTGCGACCCCGTGCGTTCAACCATCGATCGGAAACGCTGGGATTGGCAGGCTCAGCGTGCCGCCTCCTGAGGATCGGCCGCGCAGGAACCGGACGGGGAGGATCGCTTCGCGGTGCGTTTGAGGGAATACACAGAAGCGTCGGCCACTTGACGGCAGGGAGCTTTCCTCGCCGGGCCCGTCCTCATTTTGGACAAAGCCTTGGTTTTTCCATCGAATCCCGGTCGTCAGCTCGCGACGGCCGACGCCGAGCCTCGAGGACTCTGCCGAAGGGATGTCGGTGCTCACGGGCGGGTCCATGTCGAGTTTTCGCGCTCCATGTCCGTAGGGCCGACCGCTCTCCAAAGCACGATCGATTCGTCGTTGCTGCCCGTTGCCATGAGATTTCCATCCGGCGAGAATCCAATGCACAGAACGCCCCCTTCATGGTTTTGATACACACCGACCTCCTCATTCGAGTCGACATTCCACAAAGCCACCGTTGAGTCCTGGCTGCCGGCCGCGAGCGTTTTGCCGTCGGGAGAAAACGCGACACAATTGATGGCCGCGCTGTAGCCCTGCAAAATCACCGCATCGGCTGGGTCATAATGTCGAGCCGAGGCGTTCCACAATCGCACGGTGCGATCGAAACTGGCCGTGGCGAGGAGGCGGCCGTCTGGAGAGAAGTGCACTGCGTTGCAAGCACCCTGATAGCCGGTCAAGACGGCCGTGTTTTTCTGGCTCTCGACGCTCCAAAGTCGGACTGTTCCATCGGAGCTCGCGCTCGCCAACAGGCGCCCATCGGGAGAGAAATCTAACGGCCGCGCACGCGACCCGTATGTCCGGACAAGGTCCCCGCGGGCTGGGCCTGGTGGTCGACGATTTTCCACAATCGGATACTGGTGTCGCCACTGCCTGTCGCCAGAAGTTTCCCGTCAGGTGAAAACTTGACCGCAAAGACGGCCCCCGTTTGACCAGTGAGCGTCTGGAGAGGGAGGCCCTTCTCCACGTCCCAGAGCATGACTGTGTTATCTCGGCCGCCACTCGCCAGGGTCGCGCCATCCGGAGCAAAGGCAACCGAGTAGATGATGTCGGTGTGCCCGCGCAAGACTCCGGTCTCTTTCGTCGGCCTCACCACGGACCACAAATGAATCTCAGGCTTCTTGGCAGCCACCCGCCCGATGGATTCGCCGTCTGCCGAAGCGAGCATCTTGCCCCCGGGCGCAATGGCCAGGCTCGTCACGGCAGCGTGTTGTGTCAGCGTTGGCATAATGAACTTGCGTTCCGTGTTCCACAACTTCACAGTTTGATCGCCGCTGCCGGAGGCGAGACGAGACTCCGTCGGCGAGAAAGCGACGGAGAAAACCAGGTCTTGGTGCCCTCGCAGGGTCTTGGGCTTCACGCTGCGGTCGGCCGTGTTCCACAATTTGATCGTGCAGTCGCTCCCCGCGGTGGCGAATTCGCGTCCGTCGCGAGAAAACGCGATACAGTTAATCAGTCCCTGCTTGGGATCGCGCTTGTCGGCGATTTTGCGGTCATGCACATTCCAGAAAAGGACGGGACCATCCCGGGTTCCCAAAAGGAGCATTTTCCCATCGGGCGCGAACGCCAAAGACATAATGCCGGAGACGTTGACGATGGAATCGGCAATGAGTTTTCGGGACTTCAACTCCCAGACTTGAAAAGTACCGTCTCCAGAACCGGCAGCCACCAGGGTCGAGTCCGGCGAGAACAAAGCCTTGTTCGCTCCGCCCGAATGACCGGCGAAAGTGATCATGGGCTTGTTCGTCCCCGAACGGGCCCAGACCCTGACCGTGTTGTCCTCACTAGCAGTCACCAAGAGCTTGCCATCGTTCGAGAAGGCGACCGAGTTGACCGTTTTGTCATGGCCTTGGAGGCTCGTCACAATCCGCCGTGTGTCAACATCGACCAGATAGACGTTTCCTACGACCGCCGAGTTTTTCCAGTTTCCGGTCGCGCACGCCAGGGTCTTGCCGTCGGGAGAAATCGCGATGCACATGACACCCGAGCCGTCCAGAGTGGCTTTCCCGACCTCTTTTTGCTGACCCACGTCGAGAATTCGGACCGTGGAGTCCGCGCTTCCCGTGACAACAAACTTTCCGTCCGGCGAATAGGCCACGCTCCTGACTTGATCCGAATGACCGCGGTAGGTGGCGTCACTGGCCCCTTCGCAGCGTCGCCAGAGATAGCGCCATTCAAACCCGCGTAAATCCTCTTTGCCTTCATCGGGGCGATACCGCAGCAGAAACTCCATGGCTCGTCCAAAATTGCCGTTCTCTGCGGCGTCGAGCGCCAATCGCATATCGTCGGCGTACCGGCTCTCTTCCGCGTGGAAGCGCGCTGCTCTTCCGCTCGCGTCGACAACGCTCTCCAGTGCGCCGCAACCGCGACCAGCAAGACGGCGCCGATCCCGGAAATCGCGATAATGCGCGATAGCCGACGCCGCGCCTTGGCCAACTGCTTGCGAACCGCGATTTCGCGACCCTTCGCCCTTGCCAGTTCCTCGCGTCGCCGGCGATGATCGCGGCTGGCACGAATCGGCTCGGTGAGAACGTCGTGGGTCAGCTCGATGCGTTGAACACCGCCCCGGTCCTCCATGCGAAGCAACCGCCGGTTAATGAGAAGCTCGAGTTCGCTCGAAGTGACGTCCGGCTCCATGAGGGCCGACTCACGCGCCACGCTGTCGCGGAACCCCAAATTTGTCAGCAATTTATCTTCAATGTAGGCGCGAAACTGCGGCGTCACGTCTCTCATGCATCGCTCATAGAAATCCGTCAGAATCTCCCGCCGGGTTCCCGCAAGCAGCTCCGGCGTGATCCGGGGCAGATTGAACTCGCGCCTCCGGTTATTCAATTCCCGGCATACCAGGCTGAGCAGAAACGGTTCGATTTCCATGTCCTTGAGATCAGCCGGCGTGAGACCGTTGTCGCCTGGTTTTTCCCCGGACGCGGCCACGAACCGCACGATGGCCTCCGCGACGCCGGGCTCCAACAAATGATCTCCGGCCCGTTCGACGACCTCGATCGCGTGGAGACCCGACATGCGATTGAGCCGCGATCGATTACTCATGATGCTGCGCATGCTGGGGCGCAGGCTTTCGAACTCGGGCAAGTAATCTTCCCGCAGGCTCAGCACGACCTTGCAGGTCGTCTTGTCGTAATCAAATCGTGAGTCGCTCTCGCCCGACTCTTGCTCCAGGCGCGCCTTGACAGCGGCCGGAGGCCGATTCTCGACAAGATCGGCGAGCTCTTTCAGAAACGCCTCTCCTCGCGCGCGCGTCGCCTCATTCGAGCAGCCAACCGTGAAAACTTCCTCAAACTGATCAAAGACCAGCACCGGAGTCGTTAGCCGGTTGGTCGCCGTCCAGAAATCGGACTCCTTCCGATGAAAGTATTCCCACAACGTTTCCCCTTCCACTGCGGTTGGTCCGTCAATATGGTGAGTCGCCAGGGCCTTGGAAATCGCGGCCCGCACCTGGGCCACCAGACAGGGAGCCTCCGGCGAATGCTCCAAGCGGATGTAGACGGGAAGGAACTCGGCCAGACGCAAGCGAGGAAAGAGGCCGGCCATCAAAAGCGACGTTTTGCCGAGACCCGATTGTCCAAATAAGACGGTCAACCTCTCGCGCTTGATCATCCTGAGGAGCGTTTCGGCCTCGCCGTCCCTGCCGAAGAAACGATCGTGAAGCTCCTCCGTATAGGAGACGAGGCCCGGCCAAGGATTTTGAGGGTCGACCTCCGACGTCTTCGGTGGCTCGGACGTCGTCATGGAAGGCGTCTTTCCCGCTTCCGATAAGCGCACAGCAATTCAATGATTCGATTCTTGAAAGCGCTTGTTGGCTCGCCCATCGGCAACCGGAACGACTGCTTTTGTCGAAAGATGTCCGGGACCTTCGCGTCGGGCATCTGCGTCTCGTCGATCAATATGGGAATAATAAAGGGAACGGAGTCGTCCGTCCCGAGCGCTCGATCGGCGGCCCAGCGCCATTCCTTGCGGAAGTATCCCTCGTCACGCGCTTCGGTGTTCGACGAAATGATCGGCACAAAATAGGAGCACTGCCGAATGTTTCGTTGGATCACCCCGTCCCAATGCTCACCCGCCTGGAGTTCGCTATCGATCCACACGTCGGCGCCCAAATCTTTCAGCCGAACGGAGAAGGTTTTAGCAACCCCGCGGTCTTGCCTGGCGTAGCTGACAAAGACGGCACCCGGCAGCATGCTTTCCACGGAACTCGGCTTGAGATCGGATTGTTCAACCTGCGGGTCGTGCAAATGCCTTGCCTGGTACCGTTCCGCCAGCTCGTTGACAAACTGCACTCCGTCTCCACTCGAGAAGATCTGAGTCCCATAACTGAAATGTTCGAGAAACGTGCCCAATTCCCGGTCGCAGGCGATGGCTTTGTCGGCCACGAATTCACGCCAAGTGCTTGGCAGGGACAAACGAGTGCCCTTGGTCATACGAATAAAGAATCGCGCGAGCCAATCGGGGTAGCCGCAGCCGATCAAGAGCAAGTGATGACTGCGCAACTCGTCGAACAACCGGCTCGGCCGGTCTCCCGACTGCAAGGCATAAAGGAATTCAAGAGTGTCCTCGTCGGTGACCACATAGTCCGGAGTGCTCGACACCCGGCCCAGCAGGTGAAAAACCGTCGGACGCTTCAAATGAGACATGTCGGAAGTCAGGTCGGACGTATCGTTGGAGCCGGGTGAATAGACAATGACGTCAGGCTCGCTCTTGCGAACGTCGGCGAGCGCGTCCCTCAATAAGGAATCGGCCGTCATCGTCACGTAGAGCTGGAAACGTTCGATTTCCGCCAACTTGCGTAACGGTTCCGGGATCGGGACGTGAACGTCATTGATGATGAGGCGGAGCTGTGAGTAGATCCGTTCCCTGCGGTTCTGCGTGCTCTTTTTGAGATAGAGGCAAGCCACGTGGTTGAGCGCGCCTTGCTCCGGGAGATCCTCGGCAGCGACTTCCAGGCGCTCTGCAAGGCGGTGAGCCAGGCGGCAATCAAAGGAAAGCTCATTGTTGCCGTTAGTGGCTCGCAACAACTCCGAGCCGACGATGGGAATCACTCGACCTTCGTCGATGAACTGCAGCAAATCGTCCCAGGATGACTCGGGAAGGCTCACTGGCAAAGACCTCGAATGCGCAGGTCAAACCATCCCGTCGGCCCAGATTCTGCTGCCCCGATGACGGCCATCGGCCCGGCCGACGCAAATGCCCACGATCCGTCGTGCTCGCAAGACAAAGTGACGAAAGCACTCTGCCGTAAGTTGCAATAAGATCGCAGGTCGAAGCAACCCGCATCCGGCGATGCATAGTCGGAGGAACTGTCAAAGTAAAGATCCTGATTTTGCGATTGCACCAAGCCGATAACGCCGTCGCGAGTCGAGCATTTTGCAAAAAAGCGTCAGCACGTTGTCAAGCCGATCGCGTCTGCTGAGGCGGCGCACCGGCCGTCGGATGGCACGGGCCAACGCGGGAGGCGCTGGCAGTTGTGGACGAACGCCTGTGTGGTGGTCGTGATCACGCTCGTTCCACAAAAACCAGAACAAGAGCCACGCGCCGCCTCGCGCCGGAAGTCCAAAGCAGGCCGGCTGCCACGACCGGCGCGACGAATAGGACCACCACAATGTAAGCGTTCGCCAGAACCGATGGCAGGAAAATCCCAAGCTGCACGTGGGCGGCCGAGTGCAGCACAAGGGGCACCGCACGCACAACCACGACTGCGGTCCCCAGCCACGCGGCCAAGTGTGAGATTGCCCGGTTCATGCGATCCTTGGAAGGGATGAGGCGATTTCTTTTCAAATATTGCTGAAAAGTGATTTTTCGCGCGGAACTGCCAGCGGCTTGGGACGGTTACAAGCCTTGTGGATGCTACTTATCCACAAATTGAGTCGTTTCCGCTACCTGCGCGGGGGCTTGGGGTTGCATTTGGCGGTGGCCGTGATTGTTGTGCGGTCACGGACCGCTTCCCTGCGAGAACTGGATTTACGACCCTAAGCCCCGTTTCTTTTTCTCAAAATGGCTCATTGAGCCGTGCCGCGGCTACGTCAAGCTCAGCAGGTGCGACAGGGGATGGCATTGCTTTACCTCCAGAGCAGCGGCTGCAATTCGGAATTGGCGGCTGCCGCAGGGAACGCCAAGAGCGCCGAACGCCGGTCTACAGTCTGACGCGAAGCCCGTCGTTCCATGACTCTTCCGCCACCAGCAGCGCTTGGTGCAAACCACGCCGCCGTGAGAGTATCGTCCCGCGGGCGATGTGTCCCGACGACAGCGGCTCCTCATCGGGTCGTTTTCGGCCGACCGCTCGACTCCCCTCCCTGAGGACTCCGCCGCGAAGCAATCGGGTTTCTACCCCCAATTCGTTCTGTGGCAGCAGGGGTAGTCCCCAATTAAAAATTCCCCATATAGGGAGAAACACCGATGCGTTCACGGCCAAAATGCGCCAAATTATGATCGGTTCGGTGTCGTGTCGATGCTTCTCGAAGACCCCTTTTTCGAAATTTTTGGGAATCCCCCCGCAAAACACACTACTCGACCAAAAAACGGTGCTTCTCCATTGGAGGATTGAATCATGGGCCATCGCTTGCTGATCACCGTCGTTGTCACCTTGTCTGTGTCTGTTTGGGCTCTCGCGGCGACCCGGCCGCCCGCGCCCGACCATGCCGCGCCAAGGGCGGCACCACATCCCAGCGCACCTCACGTGGGCAGCGCGCACCCCGGCGTAGTTCACCCGGGTGCCGCTGGGCACCCAGGAAACCAACATACGGGGGGCGGACAGACGGGTCTGCAGCACCCGCATATGACGGGGCCGCACCGTGCCAGCGCCGTTCTTAAGGCCGCGATGATGGCTAGCTCGTCCAAAGTCCAACGACGCTTGCACACCGATGGACATTCGCACTGGCATCATCACTGGGTTTTGGGCGATTACGCCTATCTTCCCACGAATGCTGCGAGCCTTGTCGTCGGCGTTCCGAGCGGCAACACGCTGTCGGTTACCAACACGGCGGGCGTGCGGCAAACCGTGCGGCTTGCGGGAGTGGGCGCACCGGGAGTTGGTCAGGCCTTTTTCTCTTCGCGGGACAATTTGGGCGCCCACGCCAACGGACAATATGTTCGTGTCTTCGGGGTGGGCACTGATTTCAACGGAGCGATCATCGGTCAGGTCTTCCTGCGGGACTCGGGAGTTAATTTGAACGAACAGCAAATCCGGGACGGCATGGCTTGGAACGCTGTGGAGGATGGCTTCGACCCATCTCTCGCCCGCGCTGAGGAAGAGGCGCAAACGGCAGGCGCCGGCCTTTGGACCGGGGATTACTCGGAGACCCCCTGGTTTGAATGAGCGGCTTGCTGCCGTCGTCTGACCAGCCTGAGTCCGACTGTGCGCATCCGCGGACAAAGCGCTCGACTCGCATTCAATTCGAACGGAAGAGCCACCGTATGAGTTCCCCACCAGTTCAACATCCGGACGATCGGCTCGTAATCGCCTTTAACTTGGGCAAGCTGAATGACCGCGAAGCGGCGGCAATCAACAAACATCTCAAGGAATGCCAAACGTGCCGACGCCGTTTGGTGAGATTGTCTGCCGAGGTGAATGTGTCGGGCCCTCCGGCGAACGAGCCGGCGCCTGCCGTGGGAGTCGAAGGTCTGGCCGCCGCGGTCCAGGCGGACCGGGAAGAGAGGCCGGCAATACTCCGAGGCACATCGGACCGATGGCCGAAATTTGTCTGGCCCTCGGCGGCGTTGGGCCGGTGGCCGAAATTCGTCTGGCCGTCGGCGGCGTTTGCCGCCCTCCTGGTGGGCCTCGTCATTGCGTGGATTGCCGGAGCGTTCAAGGCGACGACGAGCGCAGCGTTGACGGCGGTTGAGAATCGACAGATTCCCGTCCAGCCGCAGCCGCCGACCCAGCAGCCGCCGACATCGACGAGCCAAACACCGGACGCTCCGCCCATCCGAGAGCGGCCGACGACTTCGAGTCCGCCTGCTTCGAAATCCGTCCCCGGCTCCCGCGTCCAGCAGTCCACCCCCGTCCCAGCTTTCCGAGGACAAACCGGCTCCCAAAGTCGAGAATTTGGCCGAGCGTGCGTCGCCGAACGTGACCCCCGACGATCATCCCGCCCCAAAGGCCCCTGCGACCGAAACGCCGCCAAATAACGCAAAGGACCTTTCCCAGGAGTTTTTCAACGGCAAGGACCTCGCCGGTTGGCAAGGCGCGTCCGACGTCTGGCACGTTGAGAACGCGTCGATCACCGGCTCCCTTCCAGCCGGCCAGAAGCAGTCGATGTTCCTCTGCAGCCGGCAGAAATACAAAGACTTCGATTTGAGATTTCGGGTGTCCCTCGCGGAGGGGATTGGCGACTGTGGCGTGCAATTCCGCTCCCTGGTCATCGACTCCGACAACAAATCCCAGGTCATCGGCCCTCAATGCGCCATCTATGGAAAGGACGCTCCGAAAGCACATCGGACGGGCAGTCTCATCACCGAGCCGCACAGCAATGTCGAAAAGGCGCCGCCGCCGAAACGAGTGGAACGTTTCGTCAAGCCGACGGAGAACCTCTTCCGCATCCGCTGCCAGGGGAAACACGTCCTCATCGAGATCAACGGGGCCAAGATGGTCAACGACGAGTTCCCGTCGCTGCCGGAGGAAGGGGTGATTGCCTGGAAGATCGACGCCAACCGGCCGCCGCACAAGGTGACCTTCAAGATTACGAAGTTCACCGTCTTGACCGGCTCGCCGCCGCAGGACGGTTCCGACCGGCCCTCCCTGCAAGACGCCGAGCTTTTGAAGGCCGAGATCAAATTCGACAGCGCGATCAAATCGGCCGACGACAAGCTCCTGAAGCGCTTCGATCCCGAAATCAACAAGCTGACAGCGAGCAGCCGCGTTCAGGAGAAGGTATTGGCTCCCGTCGTCGCGAATGAAAAGGAATTATTCAAAGAGAAGGGATTAGTTCCCTTCTCCCGTCCGATGCGGAAGGCGCTGCAGCAATATGCGAAGGACCTGCACGACGCCCAACGGACCGTCGGCAAAGCCTTTGACAGCGCGATCGAACGCGCGGAGAAGAGCAAAAATGACAAGCTGAAGGAGGCGCTGCTCGCGGAGGCGGCCAAAGTCCTGGATCCTCGCGAAGTGGCAACGTGGCAAATCACGGACCCGCAAGGAGGAATTCACCGTCGCGTCTTTTACTCCGACGGCACCTTTGCCCCAGCGGATCAGCCGGACCAGACCGGTTCGCGGTTTTGGTCGCAGCCGATCGATGACGTGGTGGTCCTCGAATTCCCGGCGGTAGACGATCCGACGGCCACCAATCAACAAGGATTCCTTTTGACGCCGGACGGCAAAACGTTGACGACCATGAACAAAAATGGCGACAAAGAACTGTTCTGGCAGCACGTCGAGGATTGAGTCGCGATCGACTGACCGCCACTTTTCACCCCGGACGCCAGACACCGCACGCGCGAAGGGCACCGGCCCTCGCCGCGTGTTTTGCAAAGTGTGTCGTGCACCCTGCGGAATGTTTCGAATGGGGGGAGCCGGCCGTGAACGACGCATCAGCGAATGCCGAACCGAAAGATCCGCGAGTCGAAGCGGCTTTGCGGGAATACCGTGAACGGGTCGGCCGCGGCGAGCCGATCGACCGCGAGGAATTCTTGGCACAGCACGCCGAGATCGCCGGGACCCTTCGATCGTTGCTGGTCGCCGAAGACGCCGCGGGCAAGCTCGCGGCAGGCGCTACCGCTGCCGACTCGGTCGGAGACTCCACGAAGTCCTTCATGGCTGCACGGCCAGGAAACAATCGTTCCACAGTCGATGGCAAAGCGGAGCGTCGAATCGGCAGGCGCCGTCCTCAGCGGGCAATTTGGTCGCTATCGAATCGTCAAGGCTCTCGGCGAAGGGGCGATGGGGGCAGTCTACCTGGCGGAAGACACGCAACTTGAGCGGCAGGTGGCCCTCAAGACGCCCCACTTCAAGGACGATCCCGGCGAGGAGACGTTGGAGCGCTTTTATCGCGAGGCCCGGGCCGCCGCCACGCTGCGCAACGCCCACATTTGCCCGGTCTTCGACGTGGGCGAGATCGACGGGACGCACTATATCTCAATGGCCTACATCGCCGGGCATCTCCTCTCGGCCTTCATCCAGCCCGATAAGCCGCAGGTGGAACGGCAAGTCGTGATCGCCATCCGCAAGCTTGCCCTGGCGGTTCAGGAGGCGCACGACCAGGGAATTGTGCACCGCGACCTCAAGCCGTCCAACATCATGGTCGACAAGAAAGGGGAGCCGATCATCATGGATTTCGGCCTCGCCCGGCAACTCGGCCGTGACGAGGACATCCGCCTGACGCAACAGGGCGTCGTGATTGGCACGCCGGCCTTCATGTCGCCGGAGCAGGTCGGCAGCGATCCCGAAAAGATCGGTCCGCCGACGGATCAATATAGCTTGGGCGTCATCTTGTACGAACTTCTCACCGGTCGATTGCCTTTCCAGGGCTCGGTCCTGGCCGTGATGGGGCAGATCCTGACCGAGGAAGCGGTCCCCCCACCCGTTGGCGGCCCGACCTCGATCCGCGGGTCGAGGCGGTGTGTCTGAAGATGATGGCCAAGAGCCCGTCGGGCCGTTTTGCGTCCCTGTCGGCCGTCGCCGACGAGCTGGAGAAGATCCTGCGAAACCCGGTCGCGAAGCCGGTGTCCAAGGCGGAACCGGCGCCTCCTGCGCCGCGTGACCCCGTCGCCCGCACGGTGATCGTGAAAGCGCCGATCTCGCAGACTTCGACCTCGTTGAAGAAAAAAGCGTTGGCGGAGATCGACCTGGCGGCGTCGGAGGAATTGGCCCGGAAGTGCCTGGCCCGCCGCGATTACGAACAGGCGATCGAACTCATCGAGCGCGTCCCGGAGGATCGCCGCAGCCCGTTGCTGCAAGTCCTGTTGAAGAAGGCTTTCGACCGCGCCGACCAGGTTGCCCTTTTGATCTGCCGGCTCGACGAAGCGGTGCGTCTTGGCGACGAGCCGACCGCGCTGCGGAAAGCCGAAGAGTTGCTCAAAATCAAGCCGGGACACCCGCGCGCAAAACATCAAGCAGGAGTTTGCCGCGCGCGAAAAGATCGACGGGGCGCGGATCGGTCCCCTGCGGCAGTTCACCCGGCGCTGGAAGGAAGGGGGTTGGATTCGCTGGAGCGTGCCGGCCTGCGGCGTGGCGTTCTTCGGCGTGATGCTGTGGGTCGTCATCATTTATTTGCCCTCGGGCAAAGCCGTCTTAAAGGTCCAGATCGACGATCCGAACGTGGAAGTCGCGGTCAAAGGATCGACGGTCGTGCTCAAGGCGCCCGGCCAGGAGATCGAAGTCCAGCCCGGAGAGACCGAGTTGACGATCACCCACGGCGACCTGCACTTCACGACCAAGAGCCTCACCCTCAAGCGGGGAGATCATAAGACGGTCACGGTCGAACTGGTCGACTCGAAACTGGCGGCAAAATCGGGCGACGAGGTTCTCGGAGAACGGCCCGACAAGCCGTCGCCGCAGGCGCCTGCGGGCGCCGACGTGAAGAGGACTGTTGCGAAAACAGATTCTCCCGCGTCGCTGATCGCCCCGTTCGACTCGGCAGAGGCTCATGCCGCGCGCACCGCTTGGGCCCGCTCATCCCAAGTCGATGAAGAGCGTACGAATTCTCTGGGGATGAAATTCGCGCTCATTCCCCCGGGGGCGTTTCACATGGGCGCGCCGTCGTCGCAGGAGGAGCCGTCCAGCAAAGACGACGAACGGCCCCTGCACCGGGTGCAGATCACGCAGCCGTTCTACCTGGGCATTTGCGAGGTGACAGAGCAGGAATTTGAACGCGTGACAGGACACAATCCGAGCTTGTTTCAGCGCGGCGATGAGGTCATGAACGCCGACACGCGCCGCTTTCCGGTGGAGACCGTCTCGTGGTTTGACGCGGTCGACTTCTGCAACCAGCTCAGCCAGCTCGAGAACCGCCAGCCGTGCTACGCGATTTCAGGCATCCAACGCAGGGACGACGGATCCATCCGGGTGGCGACCGTGACGATTGCCGGCGGAAACGGATATCGCCTGCCGACTGAGGCGCAATGGGAGTATGCCTGTCGCGCGGGGACGACAACGCCGTTTTCCTTCGGACGAACGAACAATGCCCACGAGGCCAATGTCGACGGCGAGAACCCGTATGGAACAGAGGATAAAGGCCCTCTGGTGCGGAGGCCGACCGAAGTCGGAAGCTATCCTGCCAACGCGTTTAACATCGAGGACATGCACGGAAACGTGTGGGAGTGGTGCCAAGACTGGTACGACGCGACCTATTATGGTCGTTCGCCGGCGAGCGACCCTCAAGGTCCGGAGACAGGCGAGAGGCGCGTCGAGCGAGGCGGCTGTTACATGAGCGCAGGCGGAATTTTCGCGTTCCGCGGCGCGCAGCGACGACCCTCCCGACTTGCACGCCGGAACGGCCGGATTCCGCATCGCAATGGACATTGAGGCTGCGACGACGGACCCTGCGCCTGCGCACGCTCAGGCGCCCTCCATCCCGCCGCCGCCGACCGTCGACCGCAAAGAATTCACCATTATCACCGGTGATTGGCGGGTGGAGGGCGATCAATTGGTTCAGACCAAAAGGAAGCCGCATCGGGAAATCATGTTCGGCGATGTCCGATGGACCGATTACGATTTCACGGTCGACGCCATGCGAATCGGGCCCGGCGACTCGTTCACGCTTTTTTTCCGGCGGCCCGAACGCAAAGCCTGGAAAACCAACTGGCATTCGACGTCGCCGGAGGGGGCAATCGAATGGCGTGGGCCGACATTTTTGACAAGGGACATGTCCAAATCGTGCAGCAACGGGATTTCCGATTGGTCGACCAACGCTGGTACACGGCGCGGGTCAAGGTCCGCGGCAGCCATTTCGAGTGTTATGTCGATGAGGTGAAGCTGGTTGATTTCGACGACGATCGCCATCCGAACGGCTGCGTGGGACTGCGGACTTGGAACTCCGCGTATCGATTCAGAAATATCAAGGTGACCGCTCCCGATGGGGCGATCTTGTGGGAGGGATTGCCCGAGATCGGCGCACCGGCGGCAACGAGCGATGCGGGCGTTCGAGACTAGGTCCGGTGAACCCGGAGTATGGGCCGGCAGCGACCGCAGGGCACACTCGGCATTGCATCGCCGCGATCGTCCGCCGTCGACCCTCGTCCAAGGGGCAGCGTCTGACAGAAGAGGTTTAGCCTTTTTTGCGGCGTCGCCGCAGGGCTTGTTTGAGCTTGGCGCGGCGGCGGTGTTTTCGTTTCTGTTTCAGCGTCAGTTTCATGGGAGGCAGCCGTCGAGCGTTCAAAGTCTTCGCGTCAAACGCAGTTTTTGAGTGACCGGGTCAGCCCTGAGCTGAGCGGTCGAGGGAAGGTGGAGCGGGATTTTCCGCCTTCAACCTTCGCCAGGGGGTGTGATCGTACAAAGTCCATGCGGCGGGCGGAAGTCAGTGAGCCTCGGCGAGCCGTTTCATGAGCACGGTCGCGTAACAGCCGGCCGGCAGGTCGAAGCGCAGCAGCAACTTGCGACGCGCAGGGTCTTGTTCGTCGTCTTCGACCGCCGAAGAGAGCGACCGGGGGTGGAAAATCGCCGGCCGGGCGCCGCGCGGAGAAAAAGCTGTCGCGGGGATATTTGACGCGAAGCGTGCGGCACTCCAGGCCGAACTCGGCGGCGACCCGCTCGTAGAGATCGGTCAAAGGACCCAGCTCCGACCGCTCGCGGGCCGAGGGAAAGGGCAACGGCCGTCCAAGTCGTTCACGGATGATCGGCGGGGGAAAGACGCGGTAAAACGGCACCGACGTGCGGGCGATCTCCAGGTCGAACAGCTCAGCGGGGTCGAACAGCGCTCGGATCGATTCAGCCAGAATGCGGTTCCATAAAAAACTCTGGAACGCTTCCAGGTAAAGCCGCCGCTCGTGTTGCGGAATGCGGACGAACGCGCCGCGAAAGTCCTGGGGTTGGTGGCAAAGGCGCATCCATCGCCGCCCGCACGACGGGCCGGAAGGCGTTCTGCCGGCAGGCGGGCCAGTCCCCCCAATGCTCGCACAGCTCCCTCTTTTCCTCGCGAACGGCGGGGCGGTCGTGCGAGTTGGATTCGGCCAAGGCGAGCCACAGCGCGCGATCATAGTCCCCCAGGCACCAGGGTCGCGCGATGAAATCGCCCGAAACGCCGACCGAGCCGAACCGCTGGTCGTCGAAATAATTCGGCACTCCTCCCTCCGCCGCCTGGGGCAAGGCGGCGGCGATGTGTTCGGCCTCGGGCGGCCGCAGACCGCGAATCACGATCTCGAAACGGTTGGCAAGAATGTCCTTGGAGTCGAAGGGACGGGCCGATTGGCCGAGGTATTCGAGAGCGAGATTCGTCTGTTCGAGATTCCGACGGGGTCCGTTTTCGATCGACAAAAACTGTCGCGTGGCCGCGTGCCGATCTTTCAGCCCGCCGACGGCGACGGCGTCTCGCGCAACCCGCCATGCCCGGCAAATGGCGTCGACGGCTTCCGGCGTTCCGAGAGATTTCTTCGCGAGGCGATAAAAGGCGAACGGACCGCCGCCGAGCTCTGGCTCGGCGATCTCTTCGACGCGAAAGTCTTCCGGCTTGTGTTTGAGTTTCATCGTCTGCATTCAAGTCCGTCGCGAAGCCAGCCCTCTCACTCGGCTGCCGAAATGCGTAGAATGGCAGGCAAGCTTTGGCGCGGGCCGTCCCTTTCGAAGAAAAGTCTAACGCATGCGCCGCCGCCCGGGCTTTACGCTCACCGAATTGCTCGTTGTCATCGCGGTGATCGCCGTATTGATTGCCATCCTGTTGCCGGCCGTTCAGCAGGCGCGGGAGGTGGCCCGTTACATCACGTGCCGCAACAATCTCAAGCAGATCGGCCTGGCGCTCCACAATTACGAGATCGTCAACCGGGTCCTCCCCCCAGTTCGACCAGCAACATCCAATACGGCGTGTGGAGTCCCAATCCCACGCAATACCATCTGCATAGCTGGGCCAGCTTGATCCTTCCCTTCGTTGAGCAGCAGACCGTCTCGAACCAGGTGAACTACAACGTTTCGGCGCTCGATCCGCTCAACCAGCAGGCCGCCTCGCAGGTGCTTGCCGTTTATCGCTGCCCCTCTTACACGGGTTCGACCTACAGCCAGTCTCCACTGTACACGCCTCTGTTCAAGAGTTACGCCATCCGAAACTACGCCGCGATGGGAGCGACCACGGTTGGAAAGCTGTACCAGACTCCGGACGGCGTCTTTTACGCCATGTCGAGCACGCGGATCACGGACGTGAAGGACGGCACGTCGACCACGATTTTCATCGTCGAGACGCGCGAGCCGGACGCGGCCGTGTGGATCGACGGAGGGACCGCTGCCGTCGTTTCGCACCCCTATGACGACACCAATCCCCCTGACTACGCGCTGCCGCAAATCGGTCTCAATTACACGCCCTACTTCACCCCGGTCGGAGGGCAAGGGATCACCTGCCAATACGGTCCGTCGAGCATGCACCCGGGAGGAGTCAATCACCTGTTCGGAGATGGATCGGTCCGGTTCATTTCGCAGCTCGTCAACGTCAAGGTGTACGACGCGCTGGTGACCCCGGACGGGAAGGAGCTCGTCGAGTCGGGCGATTATTGACCATGCCCGAATTGCCCGACATCACGATCTATCTTGAGGCGCTTCAGCAACGGATTCTCGGGCAAAAACTCGACGGAGTGCGCAGTCAACAGCCCGTTTGTGCTGCGCACGTTTGAACCTCCGCTCCAATCGGCGGCGGGGAAAACGGTCCGCGAGCTCAGGCGGCTCGGCAAGCGGATTGCCATGGGGCTTGAGGATGATCTTTGGCTCGTCCTGCACTTGATGATCGCCGGGCGCCTCCACTGGAAGCCGCGCGGGGCCCGGTTGGCTGGGAAGAACAGCCTGGCCGCCTTCGATTTTCCCGCGGGCACCCTCCTGCTCACCGAGGCCGGCAGCCGGCGCCGCGCGGCCCTGTACCTGGTGCAAGGAACCGACGCCCTCGCGCAACACGATCCGGGTGGCCTTGATGTTTTTTCCACAAGCCGCGCAGAATTCGAAGCCGCCTTACGCCGGGAGAACCACACGCTCAAGCGATCGCTGACCGACCCGCATCTATTCAGCGGGATCGGCAACGCGTACTCCGATGAAATCCTGCACCGCGCGGCTCTCCCCCTTGCTTCTGACGCAAAAGCTCACTTCCGAGGAGGCGGAACGGTTGTGGGCTGCGACGCAGAGCGTGTTACGAGAATGGGTCGACCGCCTGCGGGCGCAAACGGCGGACGGTTTTCCCGAGAAAGTGACGGCCTTTCGCCCCGAAATGGCCGTCCACGGCCGGTTCGGCCAACCGTGCCCCGTTTGCGGGGCGCCTGTGCAGCGGATCCGGTACGCCGACAATGAAACCAACTACTGTCCGGGCTGCCAGACCGGCGGACGAGTCCTCGCCGATCGCTCGCTTTCGCGGCTCTTGAAGGATGACTGGCCCCGACATCTCGATGAGTTGTAAAGCCCGGCGGCTCGTGCCAGCGCGATGTGGTTAGAACCGGCGGGCTGCAAGGCGTTCACTCCTGACGGCGGTCGGCCTACAATGCAGTCGATGCAAGCGGGGGCTCTCGTCACGATGCCGGGCAGCGGTACTCCCTCAACAATCAGCGGTACTCCCTCAACAATCTCGGCGTCGCCGACGCGATTGACTCGCTTTTCGCTGGGGCTTTTCAGCCTGCTGGGCTGTGGCGTCGCGGCCTATCTCCTTTCTCTTTCGCTGGCCCATCGAAGTCTGCCAGCCGGCTGCGGCCGAGGCTCCGGATGCGACGAAGTGCTCAACAGCCGATGGGCACAGGTCTTCGGGGTTCCGGTCAGCGGACCGGCTCTCGCGGTTTACGGGGCCCTGCTGCTGACGGTTGTGTCGATGGTCTTTGGGACTTCGTCTGTTCAAAAGCGGAGGGCCTGGTCGGCCTTGATTCTGTTGGCCGTGGTCTTGGCCGGCTCCGCAATCTGGTTTGTGGGCCTCCAGTTGGTGGTGATCAGGGCGATCTGTCCTTGGTGCCTGGCCGAGCACGGACTGGGGTTGCTCGTCGCCGCGATCGTGTTCTTGAGCGTGCCCTTTGTCCGAAAGAATTCATTGGCCGGCGATTCGGAGGCGACGACATTCGTCACGGCGGGCCGCGCGCTGGCCGCGGGCGGCGTCGGTGTCGCGCTCGTAGGAGGTTTGGCACTGGCCCAAACGTTGGTCGAGTATCATCCGCCCCCGGTCCAGCGTCTCCCGGCGGGAGAGAATGCCGACACGGGTCCCGGTCCGGACCGGTTGGTTTCGGTTCTGAACGGGCAACTCACCCTGGCGCCGCACGATCTGCCCGTGCTCGGGTCGCCCGATGCGCCCAAGCTTCTGGTGGTTCTGTTCGACTATTGCTGCCCGCACTGCAGGGCGACGCACGGCTACCTTTTGAATGGATTGGCCGCGCACAAGGACGAGTTGGCCGTCCTGCTCCTTCCCACCCCCCTCAATCGCAAGTGTAATCCGTATTGGGAGCAGACGGAGCCGCGTTTCGAGCACGCTTGCGAACTGGCCCGCCTAGCGCTGGCCGTTTGGCGGGCCGACCGGGCGGCGTTTCCGCCTTTCGACGCCTGGCTCTTCGAGCCGGAAAAGCCCCCCGACCCCAAGGATGCGCGTCGCCACGCCGAAGAACTGGTTCCGGCGGCAACCTTGAATCAGGGCCTGCAAGACCCGTGGATTGACCGCCAGATTGAGCAGAACGTCACCGCCTATCACAATAGTGGGGCCGAGCGAGTTCCGGTGATCCTGTCCCCCGGCATGCGGGCCATCGTCGGCCGGCCCGAAAGCGAAGAGCAGTTGTTCCAACTGCTGGCGAAGGAACACTTGTTGCGAGAACCGAAAACGAGTATGCCCAGATGAGCACCCTTGACGCTTCGCCCAACCGCCTTTCTGGTGAACGCATGCCGCACGATGGACGCCCGCTCGCACAGGGCGATCTGGAGCTACTCGCCCAGGCCAACGACGCGTATCGCAAACTCGAGCGGGAGATCAGCCGCGTCATCATCGGCCAGGAAGCGATCGTGCGCTCGATCGTCGCGGCGGTCTTTTCGCAGGGGCACACGTTGATCATCGGTGTGCCGGGACTGGCGAAAACCTTGCTCGTGAAAACGGTCTCCCAGGTCCTCTCGTGGAGCTTTAAGCGGATCCAGTTCACTCCCGACATGATGCCCGCGGACATCATCGGCATGGAGCTGCTGCAAGAGGATCCGGCGACCGGCGTGCGGACGATGCGGTTTGTTCCGGGTCCGTTCTTTGCCAATCTGATCCTCGCCGACGAGATCAATCGCACGCCTCCCAAGACGCAATCGGCCCTGCTGGAGGCGATGCAGGAGCAGACCGTCACCAGCATGGGCAAAGCCTACCGGCTCGCACAGCCCTTCATCGTCTTTGCCACGCAGAACCCGATCGAGCAAGAAGGGACTTACCCCCTTCCCGAGGCGCAGCTCGACCGTTTCATGTTCAGCCTGTGGATGGAATACCCGTCGCGTGAGGAAGAGGAGAACATCGTTCTGGCCACGACCGAGGAAATCGTCCCGACAGTCGAGCCGGTCTGCTCGCTGGAGCACATCACGGCGTTCCAGCAATTGGTGCGTCGCGTCCCGGTCTCGCGCCACGTGGTGAAATACGCCGTGTCGCTGGCCCGCTCGTCCCGCCCCGATTCGCCCGACGCCTTGCCCTACGTTCGCCAGTACGTCTCCTGGGGCGCCGGTCCGCGGGCCAGCCAGCACATGATCCTGGGCGCCAAGGCACTGGCCGTGTTGGACGGCGAGCCGACGGTCTCGGCCAAGCACATCCGGCAGGTCGCTCCGCAGGTTCTCCGCCACCGAGTGCTGCCCAACTACAACGCCGCGGGCGAGGGGGTCGACGCGGCGGCCATCATCCGGCACCTCCTCGAAAAGACTGCCGAGCCGAGCTATGCCGACTGATCCGGCCGTCCCCATCCCCGGCCGCTCCTCCGAGGCACGGCCGCCCGACGTCCGCCCGCGCGACGTCCGCTCCACTGCCCGCGCACCCGCGGGGATCAATCGGAAATATCTCCGGCTGCACGATCTCCGCAAGTTGACCCAATTCTTCTTCACAGGCCGCAAGCCGATCGAGGGACGGTATTCGGGCCAACATGCGACGCCGCAGATCGGGCAAAGCGTCGAGTTCCGCGATTATCGGCAGTACATTCCCGGCGACGAAATCGGCAGCATCGACTGGAAAATCTACGGACGCAGCGACAAGCTGTTCATCAAAATCTTCGAGCACCAGGCCGATTTGACGGTCAACCTGCTGGTGGACGCGTCCGCGTCGATGGCGTACCGCGGCATCGATGCTTTCCGCCGACGGAAACCGCTTCCGTGGTCGGTCGACGACGCGTCGGAAAAGAGCAAGTTCGATTATGCCTGCTCGCTCGCCGCCGCGATCGGGTTCCTGATCGTCAAGCAGCACGACCGGGTCGGCTTCTCGCTGGCACAAGGGGGCCTGACGCAGTTCCTGGCCGCCCGCAGCGCCTTGTCGCACCTGTCCGCGATCCTGGATGCGATGGAGCAGGCACGGCCGAAGGGCGAGGCGCGTCTGGCCGATGCCATTCGCGACCTCGCCGGCCGGACCGGGCCGCCGGGAAGTGCTGATTGTCTTCAGCGACCTCTTGGAAGATCGCGATGCGATCGTCAATCGCTGTCGCTGTTCCATCACCGCGGGGGCGAAGCGATCCTGTTCCACGTGCTTCACGGCGATGAGATCCGTTTGCCGCAGATCGAGAACGGAATCTTCGTCGACAGTGAAACGCAGGCCAGGGTGCGGCTGAACGTCGAGGACGTCCGAACCGCGTACGAAGCGAAGCTGCAGGACTTTCTTGACGGTTGGCTCCGGCAGACGAAAGCCAACGGCATCAACTACTCGCTCTGTTCGACCTTCGATCCTTACGACCGCGTACTGGAGCGCTACCTCACGCGCCGCGCGGTTCGGGGATAAAGCCAGTCCGAGGCAGGTCTCAATCCCAATGTTCCCGCCGCCCTTCGCCTTTCTTGAGCTGACGACGCCGGCCATGCTCGGAGGGCTGGCGCTCTTGTCGCTGCCGATCGTCGCCCACCTCTTGAACCGTCGGGCGCGGCAGGCGATCGTCTTTCCAACCATCCAATTGCTGCGGGCCTCGGTGGCGACGCAGTCGTGGCTGTACCGGCTGCGGCGGTGATCCTGCTCTGCCTGCGGTGCCTCGCGGTGGCAATGCTCGTCCTGGCGTTCTGCCGGCCGGTCTGGCTCGACGCCCGGACGAAGAGCTCGGCTGCCGGCAAAGGGGCCGCCGTGGTGCTGTTGATCGACACGAGCGCCTCGACCGCGCAGCGTGCCGAGGAAGTCAGCGTCATCGGCGAGCTGCGTGCCGCCGGCATCCGGACGCTCGATTCGCTCCGGGTGGGGACGGATGTGGCAAACGTCGTGCTCGCCTCGGCACGGCCGCATGCTGTGTTTCCGAACCTCAGCGCCAACGTGCCGGGGCTGCGGGAAGAGTTGAGTCGCCTCGAGGCCACCTTCGATCGCGGCGACTTGCTGCAGGGGCTCACGCTCGCCGGCCAGTTGTTGGCCGCGCACGACGGCCAGCGGCGGCTCGTCATCTTGTCCGACCTGCAACGGACCAACTGGCAAGAGGTCGCCCAGGGACGACCAGGCGGCCACGCTGTTGCCATCCGACACCCAGGTCACGGTGATCGACGTCCGCACGCCCGTCCCCGACAATGTCGCCCTTTCGTCGCCGCGGCATTTTCCCGCGCAGCCGCTCGTCGGTCAGCCGATTCGGCTCGTGGCTCAAGTCGCCAACTTCTCGCGAGTCGCGAAAGAGGTCCGACTCGGCGTGAGCACTGGACGGCCAGCCGCTGCCAAGCCAAACGCTAACGCTGGCCGCCGGGGAACAACGCGACGTGGCCGTCGAGGCGACCTTGAAGGGGCCCGGCGATCACGAGGCCATCTTCGAGATTCCCGCTGACGGTCTGGCCGCCGATAACCGCGCCTTCCTTGTCGTCCAGGCGCGGCGTCGGCTCCCCGTGGTCGTCATTGGCGACGACGATCCGAACGAACCGGGAACGGCCTCCTATTTTCTGACGCGCGCCTTGGCCCCTCACAATGACGGACGGATCGACCGTTTTGACGTGCGGCACGTATCAAGCTCGCAGTTGACCGACGCGAGCCTCGCCGGCGCGGCCGCCGTTTTCGTGGGCTATTTGGGGGAACTCAATCCCCAGGCAGCCGGCACGCTGCTGCGGTTTCTGCAGACGGGCGGAGGAGTGATGTTCTTTTGCGGCGAGGGAGCCGTCCCGCGGAACCTGAAGCTGCTCGAGCAAACCGCCGGAAAAGAGGGAGTGCTCCCTTGGGAACCAGGCCCGACCCGCACCAAGGCCGCGCCCGATCGCGCTTTGGCAATCACCAACGGAAAGTGGCGATCGCGGCTCTTGCGCGAGTTCGATGAACAAAGCCAGCTCGCCATCGCGCAAATTCGGTTTCGCGCGTGTCTGGTCCGCCGGGGCTCTCTCGCCGGAGGCCGCCATCTTGTTGAGCTATTCCGATGGAACGCCCGCCTTGGGGCTCAAGCCAGTGGGGTCGGGCCAGTTCCTGCTCGCCAATTTCAGCCCCGCGTTGGAAGCCAGCGACCTGGGAAAATACGGCTCCTTCGTCGCCCTCGTCCAGACCCTTGCGCAGCAGCTTGGTTCTGGCGCGGCGGCCAAGGAGGCGCGCTGCGATCGTTGGAGAACCGTATCGGTCCCCGCAGTCGTTTCGCATTGGTTCCGGTGCCGGCAGGTTGACGGTGCTCGGCCCGCGGAACGAACCTGTGGCGTTTGCCACGAGCGGGGATGCGGACCGCGTCGCCGTCGAAGTGCAGCAGACCGCGCTGCCGGGATTCTATCGGTTTCGAATCGGGGATCAGACCGTCGCCACCGCGGCCCTCAATATCGACGCGCGCGAGAGCAACCTGGAGCGAATCGACCGCGACGCTCTGCTCCGCTGTTTCGACATGAACGGCACGAGACTGACGCTGCAAAGCGCCGACGGCTGGGAACCGCTCGCCAACCTGCGGGGCCGGCCGCTGTGGGGCTGGTGCCTGGCCTCGACAATGGCAGCCTTTGGAATCGAACTGTTTTTATTGGGATACTGGAAGCGGTGAACAGTGGCGAGTGGTCGATGACGACGGCCGATTCTAGCCACGGGCCACGAGCCACTAACTTACAGCGCACTCGATGACGCAACCCCTCTCAATCTTGGCTTGGGTCTGGCAGCCGATCGCCTCGCCGCTGCACATTCTTGCGGCGGCGGCGATCCTGGCTGTCTTGGCCGTTTTTGCATACGTGCGGACCTTCCGAGGCCAGTTCGGGACGACCAGCGGTTTGCTCGCGATGCGGCTGGCGATCGTCGCGTCGATCGCCGTTCTGCTAATGGGGCCCAGCTCGGTTCCCGCCGAAAAGGAGCACGCAGTCCGTCCCAAGCTACGGATTCTGGTCGACACGTCCGAATCCATGCTGACGAAGGACTGCGGAGGCCTCTCGCGATTCGAGGTCGTGCAGGAGCGCATTCTGAACGAGAGTCGGCTGCGAACGCTGTCGCGGGAGTTCCGCGTCGAGATCCACGGTTTCGACGAAACGGTGCATCCGTTGTCGCCGTCCGGCCTTTACGGCGATCCCAGGGACATTGCGACCGGTCGCGCGACGCATCTGTCCGAGTGCGTCACATCGTTTTTAAGCGAAATTCCCGCGAACGAAGAGGGGGGCTCGCTCATCGTGATCAGCGACGGACGCGATACGCAGTCCGATCCGATTTCTGTCGCGGCCGCGGCGGCCCGCAGTCGAAACGTGCCGGTCCATACGATTGTCCTGGGAGGTCAAACCGTGCGATCCGACCTCGCAGTCATGGCCGTTCCCATGCAGGATTATCTGCTGCCGGGCGAACCGGGCGCCATTCTGGTCAAGGTGTTCCAATCGGGCATGGACGACGCGACTACCACGTCTAACGGTCGCCCATGGGGAGGATCGGCAGAAGATCCCGCTGGCATTCAAACATCGGCAAGTCGTCGAGATCCAGGTCCCGATCAAGCAGAACGAGCCGGGCCAATACGAGTACGTGGTTTCCGTCGACCCGGTGCTCGGCGAGGCGGAGACAGACAACAATCGCCAGACCGTCTTTTGCGATGTTCAGAAGAAACGCATTCGGATCTTGATCCTGGAGGGACAGCCCTTCTGGGACAGCAAGTTCCTGGCGCAGTCCTTGAGGAAGGACGAACACATCGACGTGACGCAGATCACGCAATTGTCGGCCGACAAACGTGAGACCATTGTCACGCGATCTGAAGAGGGCAGCCCCAAGGTGCCGCGCACGCCGGAAGAGTGGGACCGCTACGACGTGGTGATCCTCGGCCAGGCTGTCGAGAACGTGCTGCACAACGACTCCGCCGCTCTCCTGGACGATTTCGTCTCGAACCATGGCGGCCACCTCATCTTTGCCCGCGGCCTGGCCTACGATCCCCAGACGCCGGCGGGCAAGACGGTCGGCCGACAACTCGCCAGGCTCGAGCCGGTCGTGTGGGGCACCGGACGATTGGAAAACCTGTCGCTGGCCCTAACTCCGACCGGACGCAGCAGCCAATGGTTTTCGATCGCCAAGACCGGCATCGACGCCGACCTTGCCCTGGCGAAGCTTCCCGGATTTGAGCGGACGACCGTCATCCAACGCGAAAAGCCGGCCACCATCGTCCTGGCGCAGGCCTTCATCGGGCAAGCGGCCAGCGTGCCGCCCCGCTCTGCAGGGCAAGCGGGCGGCTTGCCTTACGGCCAGCCGGCCATCGTTCGCATGACTTACGGCCGTGGAACGGTCGTCGGCGTTCTGGGTGACGGTCTGTGGCGCTGGAGCCTGTTGCCGCCCGACAAGCAGAACCTCGTGGCCTTTTACGACACCTTCTGGTCCAACCTGGTGCGCTGGCTGGCCATGGGGGGTGAATTCAGCCCCGATCAGCACGTCGCGCTCCACTTGAGCCGCACGACTCTTCGCCTGGGCGACCCGTTGGCCGTCGACGTCGTTTACAAACACACGCCGCCGACCGGCGCTCATCCCAAGCTCGAGCTCACGGACCCCGCGCACCGGCAACGGGGAGTCGCGCTGGAGCCGATACCCTCGCGGGAACCTCGGTTTCGCGCGACGCTCAAACCGGAGAAAGTCGGCGTCTACGAGGTCAGCGTCGAGACCCCAGGAATGCAGCCTCTCCGCCAGGGTCAGCGGTTCAACGTCTACGATACGAACGTCGAGCGCTTGATGACGACGGCCGACCCGATGACGCTCCGCATCCTCGCCGAGCATTCCGGCGGCCATTTTTATGAAGCCGATCAGGCCTCCGACCTGGTGAACCAGTTACGGCTTTTCCGCCTGTCACAGCATGTTCCACCGCAGCTGGAATACATCTGGGACCACGGTGCGATCATGGTGCTGTTGCTCGTCTGGGGCGGCTGCGAATGGCTCCTGCGGCGCCTGTCCGGTTTGCTGTAGTTTGCACTCGGGTTGTCGGAGACGCGAGCGTGTGGACCGCTTGCAAATCAACTCACTGGTCCAGATACTTGGGCAGCGCGTGATCAGGAGCGTCTGCGATTCTGCGACAGTTGTGGTCCATCGTCCACCGAAATGGTCGGTTTGGGTGCCATGGCCACAGCTTTGCGTGGCCATGCTCGACGGGCATGCCCACCCAAGGCGGTGGGCATGGCACGCGCCAAATTAAGATGGCTGGACGCGTGGCGCACGATCGCAGGCCTTGATTAAGCAAATTGGGCGGAGTAGCTCAGTCGGTTAGAGCAGCGGATCCATAATCCGCGGGTCGCAGGTTCGAGTCCTGCCTCCGCTATTTGGCAACACCCGTCGCAGCTTCATGTTGCGGCGGGTTTTGTTTTGCCCCAGAAGTGGCCGGGATGGTCGAGTTACCCGAAGTGTTACCTGAAACGGCCTTCCAGAGGGCCTCCGAGGTCGTCTCAGCGTTGCGGCCGGTGTAGTACCGCAGGGTCGTGTCGATGTCGGCGTGCCGCATCAGTTGCTGCAAAACGGGTGGCATGACCCGAAGGGACCAGCGTTCGCCGAATGACCGCCGCAGATCGTGCGCGCTGGCGTATTTCACCTTGCCGCCTCGCAGGTCCGTGGAGACCTTCACTCCGGCGACCTTGCCGATCTCGGAGATTACCTCGCCCACGCGATGCGTCGTCAGCCGCGGGCCTTTGACGCGTTGTGGGAGCGGCTGGAAGACGGGCCCCATCCGGTAGGCTTCCGGCGTTGCCAGCAGGAACTCCCCGAACTCCGGAGCGATCGGCAACGAGCGGTCTTCGTTTGCCTTTTCCAGTTCGGCCCGGATCCGCAGCATGGGGTATTTACCGCTCAGGTCGACCATCAGCTTGTCGTCGCGGTCCCAATAGAGCTGCATGGCCTCGTCGAGCCGCAGGCCGGACCACCACAACCCGCGGAGGAGACGCTGCCAAGATGCGACGCGGGCCGACTCTTCGCCCGAAAGCTCGGCCGTCTTCTTCTCCGCTCCGGCCCCGGGCTGCTCGACAACGACGTCACGCACCTTGCCCAGCATCCGCTCGAACTCTTCGCCAGTGATCGGCCGGCCCTTCATCGGAGTGGTCCTACTCGATTTCTTGGCCCGCTTGGGCTTCTCGACCTTGGGAATCTCGACCAGCATGCCCATCGACTGAGCCCAGCGTAGTGCAGCCATCAAGTGCGCGAGATGGCCCTTAATCGTCGCCTCGGACAATCCGTTGAGCGGCGCTTTTCGCATTGCGATCTCTCCGGCGCCCCGTATTTTCTTTTTCGCCTTGGCTGGATCGCCGACTTTGCTGCGATCAAGTTCCCGGAGACACTTCGTCAACAGGCTGATTCGGTCGGCCGTCAAATCGGCCACCCGCAGCGGGCTGACGTGCTCCTCGATGGCGTTGAACACCGCCGCAGCCTTGGCGGCCGTTTTCGGTGCCAGACCCGGCAGAACCTCGTCCTCGTACCGCTGGCGGAACTCCGCCCAGGTCACCTTCGAGGGTGCTTTGTAGCGCCCCTCTTCGAGTTCGGCTTCCCACTTGGCCGCGACTTTCGCGGCTGTCTTTCTGGCGTTCGCGCTGTCCCTCGAAACCTCCGTAGACCGAGTGACGTACTTTCCCGTCACCGGGTTTTTGTACCGCATGTAGAGGAACTCGCGTCCGTAATCGACGACGTGGACCCTGATCGTGGTCTGTTTCATCACTTGCCTCGCTTCCGTTGGGAGATTGGTTTCAGCTCCAGGCCGAGGGCGGCGGCAATTCTGCCGGCCGTCGAAACGCGGAGGTCACGGCCAGCCAGGAATCGATCCACCTGGTCGGGCGTGGTTCCCGCATCCTTGGCAATCCGGTAGCTCGTTAATCCGCTGTCACGGATCGCACGCCTCAAAACGTCAGCCATCTGTCTCGCTCGCTTCTGGATCATGGCAGCACTATACCAGCACTGCCATATATGTCAATTAGGGTATATCGGATTCTTGCGTAGAAAACAAAAGCCGGCTCCCACAGGCCGGCTGCGAACGCGCCCTGCGGCAAGCCGGCCGAGCACCGGACATGGCGGCCATACACGACCAAGCACTGCATTTCTCAAGGTGGCGTTTCAACCCCTCCCACGAGGATATGAGCTAAATTTCTTCAACCACATGGCGCGAGTAGATTCGGCTACGCACGCATAGGTCCTGCCACAGAAAAATTCCTCCGCGAGAAAAATGGCGTGCTCAAGCTCATCGTGGCTCGCATTGATTTGGTGCATTACTTCCCTCGCATGACGAAGCGTGTCGCGAATCTCTGAAGCGTCGGTGGTGCGACCTTCGGCGATGTCATTGAGTTCTGCACGAAGAATCTCGTCCATTGGTCGACCTTTCTGTGATAAGTCCGCCGGCGAATGGCCGGCCCCTGGCAACGGAAACGGCCGGCGGAGCATCCCGCACGGATTCAGATCGTAAACAGTCCGGCGAGCAACGCGGCCCGCCACTCGTCGATGGTCATTGCCCCTTTCGCCCGATCACACGCTCGGCATGAGAGGACCGCGTTGCAGGCGTAATCGGACCCGCCTCTTGACCGAGGCACTGCGTGATCGAGAACGCCCGCCCACGGGCCAGCCAGCGGCCGCCGACAGTACCGGCAATGTGGATCGGCCAGCCAGAGGTCTTGTCGCACCAAGGAGCGCAGCCGACCGCGACGACGGAACCAGCGGCGACGCTGACCGCGGAACTCGACATCGGGATCGAGGATGGGGAGTGTTGCGATCATGCGGCGCCCGCCTTTCCTGCTTGCCCTGGAATGTAGAGGGTCCACTTTCCGCCAGTTCCTCGCTCGATGCACGGGACGGGATTGAATGCGTCGGGCAACAACAGCACGTGACGTAGCCGCTCGCGGATCGTGCTGATGCAATCGCATACTCGCCCCTGGAGCTTGCGGAGACTCTCCGGGCGGTTGCCATCTGGCCAAACGGCCACAGCGAAATCCTCGAGGCTGCACGTGCGCAGAGGGGACAACGCGAGAGCCTTGAGCATTCGCAGTGCTCCCCCCTCCATCCGGCAGTGGCGCCCACGGAAGATGAAGCCGACGTCGTGAAACTGCCATTCGGCCGGATCGGGGAACGCCGGCGGGCTGAACTGCGCCGCCTTCATCATCGCCGTGTTCGCGGCCTGCTGCTTGGCAAGCTGTCGCTCAGCCTGCGGGGGCCCGTGCTTGAATGCCAAGGGAACACGCATCTTGGCGATCGCCTCGGCCAACTCCTCGAGCTGATTGAGGTAGCTCACGTGCGTCGTGTCGTTGACCGAGTGTTGAAGCAGGACGCTCGCCATCCCCGGCTTCACGCGCTCGATTTCGCTCGCGGCCGTCCGGCGAATGTCGTGTGGCGAAAACGGGTCGCCAACGCCTCCTTTGCGGCAGATCCATCTCCAGCGCCGATTGAACGAGGTGCTGGCCTTGATGCTCGACTCGAAGACGAACTCGCGGGCCGGCGGCTCGATTCGTCGGATGTGATCGACGACACACGGATGGAGCGGAAGCCGCATCGGCTTGGCCGTTTTGCGGGCCGTGAACAGCAACGTTCCCTTCGTCAGATCCAGATCCGCGAACCGGATGCCGAAAACGTCGCTCTTCCGCAAGCCGGAGAAGTAGGCGACCACGAGCCACGCCTGCCACCAGAACGCCGCGGGTCCGCCCCACTTCGGGGACTGCATTTGTTCGCAGGCAATGTACCAACGCGACAGATCTTCCTGATCGACGCGCCGCGGTAAGCCGCGGATCACCTTACAGGGCTTCATGTAGGGGATTCGGGAGATGAGCGCGAGGCCGCACGGATTGCCGGTGATGGCGGGCCCGATCCGCCTGAGGATGGCGCGGATTTGTGTCCGCGTCCCGTTCACACTCGAAGCCGTGTGGTTCGCCAAGAGTCGCCTTGCGGAAGTCCTCCAGGACTGTCTCGTCGATTCCACCGACGGGTGGATTGCTGGTCAGCTTCTCCCACCGTTTCAGATCGTATCGCGCCTTCTCGATCGTGCGCGTGGCCAGCTCGTCTTTCGGATAGTGCCGTTCGAACGCCTCGCGCAGCGTCATCGACGATTCGGGGTGCTTCTTACCGTTGCTCCTGGTCATGCGGCACCGCCTTTCGCCTGAGCCGGCAGATAGATGCTCCACACACCGCCGTTGCCCTTTTCAATGCAGGGGATCGGGTCATAAACCTCCGGCAGGTGCAAAGCCCATCTCAGGCGCGCCCGCAGCTTGCTGATCCGGTCGCAGATCGAGCCCTGCAGCGTGTCGAACTTCGCGGGTCGAAATCCGTCCGGCCAGACGGCGCCCGCCAGGTCCTCGAGGGTGCAGACGCGATTGCGGGCCGTCGCCAACGCCTGGATCACGCGGAGAGAGCCACCGGCCGTCTTCACCCAGATCCCCCGAATGGCAAACGCCGAGTGCGTGAAGCACCATTCCGAGGGCTCGGGGAATGTGGCGGGCGCCAGGTGCGCGGACTTCATCATGTCGGACGCTTGGTGTCGCGACCGATCAAGTTGTGCGCTCCGCTTCTTTCGGACCGTGCTTAAAGGCCAACGGGAGACGCAATGCTTCCATCGCTTCCCGCAACTCGTCCATTTGATTGAGGTAGTGCCGGTCCGTCACGGAACGCGACGAATGCTGCAGAAGAACGCCCGCCATCGGCGGAAGTCCTTTGGATGCTGCAGCCCTGTCGATCTCGCTGGCGGCGGTCCGCCGGAGGTCCTGACACGTGAAGGGCCGCTCCAAATTCGCGCGTTGGCAGATGCGCCGCCAGGACTGATGAAAATCTCCCGAGACGTAGAGCTTCTTCGACTGGAAGATGAATTCCCGATCGGTCTTGATGCGGTTAATGTGCCCAAGCAACACGGAGTGCAAGGGGAGCTCGGCCGGTTTCCGGGTCTTGCTGGCGGTGAAGCGAACAGTCCACCGCTCCCAGTCGAGATCTGCAAACCGAATGCGGAGTGCGTCGCGCATTCGCATCCCGGTGCAGTAATACCAGGTCAACAAACCTTGCCACCACCAGGCCGGAGGGAACCCCAAGCGTGGCGATTCCATCGTCTGGCAGGCGATGTAGAACCGACTGATTTCATTGTCGAGAGCCAACCGCCGCGGAATCGACCGCATGACGAGGCAGGGCTTCATGTAAGGGACTTCGGCGAGGAATCCCTTGGCGGCAGGATTCCGCGTCTCCCGTGGGCCGACTCGACGCAGAATCGCTCGAAGAACCGAACGGCAGATATTGATTGTCGAGGGAGACCCACCGGCCTTGATCGCTGAGGCTCGGAACGCCTCCATGTCCTCATCGGTGATTTCGCCGATCGGCGGATTGTGCGTGTGCCGTTCCCAGCGCCGTAACTGAAAATCGAACATCTGCAAAGTGCGTGGCTTCAGATCGGTCGTGTCGTAGTAAGCCGTGTAGGCTTCCCGCAACGTCAGCGACAACGGCGACCGATTTTTGCGGCACCCCTTGGCATTTCCGTTCACCTCGGCTTCGCTGCGGTCTCGGTCTTTTTTGGATAGCCGGCGCAACGACCCTTGGATCTTCGGCCAAGAAGCGGCTTTTTTGTAGGAGTTCTTTCTTCTCATGGCGTCCCTGCCTTTCCTGCCGCACAGGCCGGAGTGAGCATCACCTTGACCGAGCAAAGCGCCTCGGCCGCGTCGTCGAAATCCCTCGGCGACGATTCCGCGATGATCTCGCCCGTGTCGGCGTTAATGAGTTGAAACACGTACGACCACTCGGTGCGGGCTCGAACTTCGGGGATGATCCCGATCGTTGTCGGCTCGTCTCGAGCCTCGGAGAAGCCACGGGCCTCGGCGAGGGTCTTGGCCTGATGAATTACTCGACGGGTTGAACGGTCCAGAACGATGAACGGTGAAGAGGACATGGCATTGTTCGACTCATGCAGCGAGCGCTCCCTCGCCCTAGAAACAATGAAAGCCCGCAACGGGACGGTTGTGGCGTCTCCGCGCGGGCTTCCAATGAAAGCGGCTTTCGCCGATTCAATCCTTTGAGTTTTTTACGCGGTCCCCACAACGGACCGACTTTAACTATCAAGCAAAGTATATTTCTTGATAGTCTATGTCAATGGCCGTTCGGGCTTCCGTTGTCCGATCGTGCGGCTTGCCTCACAATCCCCTCATGCCCCGAAAGCGCAAACCCAGGATGGGACGCCCACCGAAACGAGCGAGCGACCGCAAGAGCCGGTTCCTGTCGTTTGGAGTCGACAAAAAACGCCTGCAGGCTTACAGGGAGGCCGCTGCAGGCGAGCAATTCGGCGGAAACGTCTCAGACTTTTTGCGTGCCGCCGCCGATGCACTGGCTGCCCAGCTCGGGCATCCAGTCGCCACGCCCGCCAAGCCCACTGCGAATCCGAGCGCGCCCCCTCCCCTCGGCAGTTAGGGGCAGGCGTGCGGCTAACGGTAGCCCTTGTGCTCGCGGCTTCTGTCGCCCATCGGTGAAAACCCTCATGCTGCGACGCCTCGTCCCGTGCCGATAGTGCACTCGCCATCCTTTTGGGCGCCACGGGCGGGGGAAGATCCTGCGACGGGACCGTGGCGCCTTTTTGTTTCACCGAGTGCCGCGGGGATCGGATCGGGGCCGCGCGATGGCTTCGCGTTCACTTGCGTCGCGGAATCTCCTGCCGCAAACTGGACCCCGACCCACGGCCGGAATGAGCGTCCCAACGGGGTCCGGTCGCCGCCTCGCATTTGCCGGGAATGGAAACCTCTTGCCGGAGCGCGGGTTTCTTCGAGGGACCGTCTCCCCCGCGTCACGTAAGGGCCGCAGCGACCGCGGCAACTCTCGTCGTGAGCCGCCTCGCGAGGACCTGTCCCCAGCTTGACCACCGATGCCAGCAGTCGCATCGTGGGCCTCATGCGACTGATTCGCGCTCTTTGGGTCGAGCTCGAGACGCCGCCGCCGGCCAGCCGTGCGCTCGTCGTCTGGCTCGACCGCTACGGCAATCCGACGGCCCCATTCATCTGGGCGGCCAAACGGATCGTCGACCTGGGGCCCGGCGACGAGATTCGGCACAACGACAAGCGGTACAAGGTCGCCGGCGTGAAGCCATTCCTCGAGCACGCGAATGTGTCGGCCGAGTTCCTGCGCGAGCGGTCGATCCAGGACGGGTTTGTCGCGGCGTGAGGCGGCGCACGACTCCGGGACTGGCTTGGCGCGCGATGCTTGTTGCGGCAGAAGACCGAGGCCCTAGGTCTCAGAATCCGTCATTTCCCCAGCGGGCACAAGGACTTTGGTCGTCAGTCATTTTTTATTGAGAAATTTGGGGCTCTTGCTGTGCTTACTGGTGTGAGGGTGGCTCCCTCGATGGAGGATGCGTGAGACGCCCTCCACCGTAAACGCTAGGACGTTACGACGTCGACAACGAGAGCAACTTGAGAGCGAGGAAACTGGCAATGGGAACCAAAACCGTAAACGTGATCGATCTTGGCCGTTTCAAGCATTTGTTCAAAGACGAATCGTCTTACGAAGAGTTTGTGACCGGACTCCGCGAATCTCTTCGTTACGATCTCCGGCCGATTATGTCGAACAGCGAAGTGCTTGGCGCATCGCTCTCCGCAGAAGGCATAAAGGATGTCCTTTATGACCGTTTTGCGCGGGCGTTGAGTCGCAATCCTTCGCTTATTGACAAATTGACGGAGAGGATCCAGGACGACGAAATCGTGGGTTGATGCTTGGATGGCCAGTTGTGAGCCCGGGGGTGCCGATGGCCTATTCCATAAAGTACAAGAGCGGTGCGAAGGATGACAAAGAGCAGCTTCAAAGGGACTACGGCGCCGAGTTTGCGGGCGAGTTAGAGCGTTGGCTCCAACATCTCTGTGACGATTCCGAAAGCAGGGAACACAAATCTTCTGCGTCGCTCGATGGCTTCCGCGAGGATTGCCGCCGGTCCTGGGCCGAGTTCCGAAAGGCGGGATTCCCCGCAAAGTTGTCGGCATTGTGGACAGCGGTTGCGAGATGCTCGCCTCCATGGGAATTCCGCGTAGCGAGCGCCTGGTTTCGCCTGCTTGGCATCATTCCTGCCGAAATTCAGGTCGTGTTTGCTGTGGATCACGCTAACCAACGCCTCATTTTCCATTTGGTCGAATTGAGTGACCACGAGACTCCCTAGGGCCTGTGAGTTATGGAAAGAAATCCTCGGCCTTCCGTCGGGGACTATGCGCAGCGGCTGACGGCGACCCTTCGAGAACTATACAACCCCCGCATTCCTAAGAATTTCGCAAGTTTTTTCGCTCGCGAAGCATATTGGGTTAGCCCAAACGACCTTGAGGACCTGGGACAGATTTTGCTTCTCGAATGTCAGCAGCTCGCGGCCAACGGTCAAAAAGTCACCACCAGCGAGCTGCGCCGCATCCTCCACCGAATGCGGCAAAGGATTGCGCGCGAAGCCAAAAGGGTCCACAGAATCGATCCCTCAGTGATGGCCGAAAGGGAAGCAGGCTCTCATCGGCGGGTTGCGTTCACTGAGTACCTGGCGAAATTGCACATGCTGAAACCCGAGGACCTCTTGATTCTCGAACTTCGCCGCTGCGGCAACACCTTTTCGGAGATTCTCGCAAACTCTTGGAATGCCATTGCCGACCGTTCATCGCCGTTTCACGCGCGCATCGTTCAGCAATTGCGACAAGGCTTTGTCGATCCCGAGCAAGGAAGCTAACGCCGCCAAAGCCGTCGGCACAACAGGTTCCAAGGAGCAGGGCCTGACGTCGATTGGATGGCAATTACAGGCCGAATAAAATGCGAAAAGCCGCCAGTTGACGCTGACGGCTTATGCTCGATTCTCAGGGCCGAGAACCGTGTCTGTCTCGCAACGGCATGGTAGCGCTCTCGGTACGCAATCGTCAATGCCGAGAGTGATCGATGTTCTGGCGCGATCTGACAGTTTTCCTCGATCTCGTGTGGCGAGATTGGGTTGGGAAAATGTGCGGCATCTTCGGTCTCCTCTGGACGATTGCCGCGATTCAATACCCGCAGGTTTCGCCCTGGATATTTGGAGTGCTCTGCGCTGTCGCATTCGTCGCTGCCTGCTTCCGCGCTTGCGCAGGTCATTTCACGAAGCGAGGCCCTACGAGCACGAAACGTACGAACACGCGAAGGCCGTCGTTAACGCACTGCCGGACGAGGCGAAAGCTTTTCTCAAAACCGTGGTCATTAAAAAACTAGCCAAGGGCGACGGCGCTGTATGGGGGCTAAGAGAATCCGGCCTGGTTTCACACGATCCGAGCACGGGACTCTACTTCCTTGTAGGCGTCTATCAGTGGATCGTTCCAAGGCTGCTGAACGAAACAGAGCAGAAGCCGCCTCGCGCGCCTTGGCGTTCCGTTGCCAACTGGCTCCGCAGGGGTGGCTCCGTTTGAGAAATTTCAAAAGACTGAGGGAGTGGCGGCCTCCGATCTGACGGCTTCCATCCTGGCGCTTCCTGCCCGCAATTGCCACGACCGCGGCTCCGCAAGCTGCGCAAACGTTGTCGGCGTCCAAAATCCCTCGGTGACCAGGGCGCCTTTGGCTGCATCGTTATTGTGCCGCAACCGGAGCGATGCACTCTGAGGATTCGTTCCTCGGGCTGTTCACGAACGTGCTCACCGGGAAGGCCGTCATTTCCTCGGGCGGGTAGGGCTTCAGCAGCTCGCCCAGCTTGCTCGGAGCGTCGCACTTCGGATCGAGCCAATGATCGTAATCCTGCTCGTGCAGGATGACCGGCATCCGGTCGTGAATCGGACGCAGCGCGTCGTTTGCGTCGGTCGTGATGATCACGCAGGATTCGATCGCCGACGAGTCGGCGCCTTCCCAGTGTTCCCACAGGCCGGCAAACGCGAACGGATAATCCTTGGCCAACCGGATGTAGAAGGGCTGCTTCGTCTTCTCCCCAGTCTTCTGCCATTCGAAAAAACCGTCAGCAGGAATCAGACAGCGGCGCGACTTGAATGCACTGCGGAAGGCCGGCTTTGTCGCCACCGTGTCGGCTCTGGCGTTAATGAGCGATGGGCCGGCCTTCGGATCCTTGGACCACGCAGGCACCAGCCCCCACCGCATCATCGACAGCTCGCGGCGTCGTTCGACCTGGCGAACGACGGCCACCGGCTGTGTCGGCGAGATGTTGTACCTCGGCACGATTTCCGGCGTGCGCAAAAGCTGGAAGATTTCCACGAGGTCTCTGGCTGGAGTTCGCAGCGTGAACCGTCCGCACATCTTGGGCAGTATAGCCGGGCGTTTGAGACAAAGGCCCGCGAGGCGCTCGGCTCGAAAGTGTTCGGCAAGGTCGTTCGCGTCGAGGTCGTCGATGTCGACCGCTACCGCCGCGAGGTGGGGCGGATTTACCTGGGCGACAGGTTCATCAATCTGGAGATGGTGCGCGACGGCTTCGCATGGCGATACGTCCGGTACGACAAGCCGGGGGGGGTTCACCGCAGCCGAGAGCGAGGCCCGGGAGCGCCAACGCGGGTTGTGGGTCGATCCTCATCCGATCCCACCATGGGAGTTCCGGAGAGCGAAGCGGGAGGCCCGACGTGCCCAGTGAACGAATCGAGCGAGACGAACTGGAAGGTCGGTGGCGGCAGAACGAGAGCGAGCTCAACCGCATCGCCGGCATGAGCGGCCTCGACCGCGAGCTGCATGGCCCCCGCCAGGAAGCCCTTGAGCGAGATCAGGACGACATCGAGCACGTACTCGGCTTCAACAGTTCGGCCGATGTAGGCTCGCGCAGCTGGTCGCGGATAATTTGAACCAACTGACGGCTCAGGAAGGCGTCCAGGTTGTCGCGGTCTGGAGCGTTTCCGCTAAGCGAACGGCACCTCGTTCGCGTCCAGCGTGAGAACACTGCCGCCGAGAAGGTCAGTGACACCGAAGGCGGTCGAGAATCTGCTCGGCTCAGCGTCGAGAGAATAGATCACACAATCGACGACGATGCTCTCGAGAACAGACGAATTCGCGCTTGGAAGGTGGGCCCGGATCGTTGGTGCGGTGGCGCCGGGATGTATCGATGCGCTGGCCGAAAAGCCTGCCCCGTTTTCCACCATCACAATTTCCCATCCGCGGTTGGCGTGCGTGCTTGCCGACGAGAGATTGCACGGCTCGGCTCTAAGCACGACGAAGGGCTCACGTGCCGTTGCCTTTCCGTAATTCCGAATTGTGACGCGCACCTCAATTGGGCCGGACTGTGAGGCACGTACGTTCCTCGCCTGGCAACTCATCCGCACGGCATACCGAGGGCTGGTGCGAGGAAAGAACATGCTCCGAAGCACAGCCTGCGACATGACGACAAAGTCATCGCCGAACCGAATGTAATGCGGCTTGTTCGTGACGAACTCGGCGCGATGGGGTTTGTTCGTGCTCTCAGGAATGAGGCAGACGACGAATCCTCCGCCGGATTGATCCATCACAGGTTCGACGCGGACACCAGCGACAGGCGGATCTGTTGCCGTGTGATGTAGCCTCATCAAGTCCGATTTCAGTTCATCCGGGTGCGGAACCAGCCTCAGAATCCGACGCTGCGTCGACCTTTTTTCCGTTGCCAGCAGTTCGCGTCGGACGCGCTTCAATACCCCAGATCAGGACCCCGCCACCCGTGTTGGCGAAGCCCGCAAGGGCCGTGCTCCAAATCTCCTTGATCTTGTCGTCGCCCAACGGCTCCAATTTTGCCGGAGGACCGTGGAGTCCGCTCTTGAAGTCGAGCCACTCTTCCTCGGACGTGGGTGGGTTTGAGCGAACCATCTTGCGAAGGAAGATCGCTCGATCGACCGGAGCCCGTCGCATGATCTGGGCGAACAAGCCTTCCGCCAGCGACCGCGATTCCGCCGAGTCGCTAATATCCCGTAGCCGCTGCCCCAGTTCGGCACGGTGGGGATCGCCGGATCGGATCGCCAGAATCAGGCCTCTCGCGTCTTCTGGATTTTCCAGCCGTCCTTGGGCAATCAAGTTCTCTGCACGCACGACCTGGGCTGAGAGACTGTGCGAATCGTCCGATTCGATCGGAATCGTGAATTGTGCAACGACTGGTTTGAGCTCTGGCGATTTCAGATTGGCCGCTTGTCGCTCCGCCGCCGCCTTAGTCCGAAACCGTTCGCTCTTCTCTTTGGCTTGAATCCAGCCGTCGTCTCCGGCCCAAAATGCCTCGACCGTGCGTTCTCCAATCGCGACCACATCCTGGATGATCCAGCTGCTTCCGTGGCGCACGACGCTGGGGGACATATTCGCGCTTTCAGAATTGCGGTGCTGTGCCGTCGCCGCAGTAGGTTCTCAAGCTCCGCAGGCCGCTCCAACTCGGGGCGCCCAGATCGTGGCCCCAGGCTACTCGCATGGACTCGCTGTGAGCAATCCTTCGCTGGCAATGATCTCTTCGAAAAAGCCGTCACACTGGAACAAGCCGGCGACATGGACGGAGCGGACCGGTCTTACCACGAGTGCTTGCTGCAGGAGGGGCCTGATCCGGCGGCCTGTCTCAACTTGGCGAACGCCCTTTCGGAATTGGGACACGCGGAAGCGGTTGTCGAGCGCTACCACCAGGCCGTTGAGTTGAATCCCAGCTACGCGGCCGGCTGGAACAACCTCGGGCTCGAACTCGCTGCCTTGGGAAAGTCAGACGAAGCATTGAACGCCTGGCAGAAGTCCATCGAGGCCGACCCTGACCGACGCCGTGTTCAACCTTGCGGACGCGCTCCAACAGGCGGGACGCTTCGACGAGTCCGGGCCGCTGTGGAGAGCCTACCTTCGACTCGACAGCGGCGGCGAGTGGCATGATTACGCTTGCGCGTGTCTCGATCCTGCCTTCGCGCGGCGCTGATCGGCGATGTGCGGCTTCAAATTGGAGCAACGCCGAACAATTCGGCCGCTTTCCACTGCTTGGCGAAGTCACCGCCGCCCGACACGTCCGTGGTTATCACGCAGTGAAAAAGGTCCCTAGTGCTCTGTCACAGCCTGGAATTAGGGTTAGCGGGTTTTCGGAAATCAACGAGACTGCGTGGGTACAAGGAGGTTTCCCATGCAGAAGAAGTACATTGTGCGACTGACGGATCGGGAGCGGAGCGAGTTGGTGGAGGTCGTCAAGAGGTTGAAGGGGACGAGCCAGAAGGTCCGGCGTGCGCAGATGCTGTTGAAGGCGGACGCCGACGGGCCGAACTGGACGGACCGGCGGATCGCCGAGGCATTTTCGTGTCGCACCAAGACTGTGGAGAACGTCCGGCAGCGGCTGGTCGAACGGGGGTTTGAAGAGACGCTCAACGGGTCTCAACGGACGTCGCCTCCAACGGAAAAGCTGCTCGATGGCGAACAGGAGGCCAAGATCATCGCTCTGCGTTTGGGATCTCCTCCGAAGGGTTATGCCAACTGGACGCTGCGGTTGTTGGCGCGTAAAGCGGTGGCGTTAGAGATCGTGGACTCGGTGAGTCATGAAACCATTCGGCGGACGCTCAAAAAAACGGGATGACGAACCGGAAGATCGAGTACTGGGTGATCCCTCCGGAGGCAGACGCCGAGTTCGCGGCCTGCATGGAAGAGGTCATCGAAACGTATTCCACACCCTATGATCCGGCCTGTCCGGTCCTCTGCATGGACGAACAGCCGGTTCAACTGTTGAAGGAAACGCGAACACCGATCCCGGCCACGGCGAAGCACGGCAGGCGGGTTGACTACGAGTACGAACGGGCCGGGACCGCGAACATCTTTATGTTTACAGAACCGCTCGCGGGATGGCGCGAAGTCACGGTCCGCCCGACGAAAACGAAACTCGACTGGGCCGCCGAAATGGCCCGGCTGCTGGACGATCGTTACGCACGCTGCGAGAAAGTGATCCTTGTGTGCGACAACCTGAACACTCACACGAAAGGAGCCTTCTACGAGGCGTTCAAACCCGAACGAGCCCGCCAACTGGTTCGCCGCATCGAGTTCCGCCACACGCCCAAACATGGCAGTTGGCTGAACATCGCCGAAAACGAACTCAGCTCGCTCACCCGCCAATGCGTCGCGGGCAGACGCTTCGGCGACATCGACACCCTGCGTGAAGAGACCTCGTCCTGGTCCACCGACGTCAACAAAACCCAACGCGGTGTCGACTGGCAAATGAAGATCGACGACGCCCGATCAAAACTGACCTCCCTCTACCCTAAAATCAAGAAGTGACAAAGCACTAGTTTCTCCATCGCCCACTTTCGATCGCCGGTCTTTTGTCTCACATCCCAAACATCAAATTCCACCACTTTTTGGCAGGAATTGTTTGGTAACCACCGTAGTCCGGTGCCGATTTGAGGACTTCTGCGAGGACACCTTCCTGCGGAGTCCCAGCCACCAATGAACGGATCAACTCAGTCAATTGCCCGCGCTCAGCGGCGTCCGCGCTGTGACCATGGATGGCCTCTCCAAGACCGACGCCAGGTGGATTGTTTCTAACGTACTGCGTGAGCCGATCGCCGGTCAGCCCCTGCAGTCGTAGCCGTTCTACAACCTTCGCTCGCTCTTGCGGGTTGCTCAGGGCCTGCGGCTGAGTGGCGACCTGGCGGAGGGCACTGCGGACCGCCTTGTCGTCAACGGGCGGCGGAACGTCGACAGTGACGGGTGCAGCGGGCGCGGCCGCGGCAGGCAGTGCCGCCGCGCTGCCGTTCCCTGGCTTGTTCTGCGACATGCCGTTGAGCTCGTTCTCGAGATCGCGAATCTGCGGAATCACACTGGCATCGCCGTCGCTTCGCTGTTTGTACAACGCTCCAAGGTGCCCGTACTTGAGCTGCATCTCCCTGTCGTGCATCTCCCTGGAATCGCGGGCGTCCTCGCGTCGGTTGCGCCCCGATTCGATGTCGCGTTGCAGGGAGCGGTTCTTTCCCCTTCTTGCATCGTGGCCCGACTGTGCATCGCCGCTTCGGCCGTGCCGGGATTCCACTTGGCGAACTCCCTCTCTTCCGGCGACATGCCGAAGGGCGAGTTGGCCGTCCCGCCGCCGATCGTCTCGGCGAGACCGGAGGATCGCCGCGTCCCCGCCATGGCCGCGTGCCGGTCGGCCGTGGCCTTCATCCGGTCTTCGGACGCTTTGCCGAGCGCCCGCTGCCGCGCCCATTCCTGGTCGCTCATCGAAACGTCGCCGTGCCAGCGCTTCTCCTTGGCGGCAGCATCCTCATCGTTGGCCCGGTCGTCGAGAACCCTGGCGTCGTGCGCGAGAACCGCACGCCGGACGTCGGGCGACATGGCGGCCAGTTCTTCCGGTGTCGCCGCGCCGGCCCGTTTGACGCGGTTGCCCGGAAGCGCGATGGTCGTTCCATCGGTGAGACTGCGCGCTGAGCGGGCCGCGGTCGTCGACCACGGGACCGCCTCCGTTGAACCGCGCGGCGAAGTCCGGGTTGCGGAAGTTCCAGTCCGACGTGCGCGCCTTGTCGGTGAGAGCGGCCACGTCGACATTTCCCGTCGGAATGGCACCGGCCATAACGCTGGGGTTGAATCCGTACGGGCCGGGCTGGCTCGGATCGTACGAGTTGCCGACGGTCGGCTGACCGCTGACCGGATTGACGCCAGTCGCAGCCTGTTTGAGGGCGCTGGCGGCCTGTGCCTGCGCCTCCTCTTGCAGGAACCTCTGATGGATTCGCTGGGCCAGCGGGCTGTTTGGCGACGTGCCCAGTGCCTGCGAGAGGCGCTGGGTTGGCCGAATTCGGATCGAGCGCGCCGGTCGGCGGAGGGGGCTGCTGTGGACTGAGGCCGGCCGCCGGACCGGGCGGCGGTGCCTGAGAAGGCCCGAACGGCCCTGGGCTTCCGAGCGAGTTGGGCACGGCGCCTTGCGTGATCGCTTGCGCCAGCGGCGGCAGCCCTGCCGGCGGATTGGCCGTCGGATTCGGGGGGGGAGTTACCCCCAACTGTCCAGGAGGGTTGGTCGGGATGCCGCCTTGGGGATTGGCGTTGATCTGAGCCACGATCGACGGCGGGATTTGCGTCCCGCCCGCGATGGCGGCCAGCAATTGAGCGGCGCCCGAGGGTTGTCCTTGGCTGGGTGCGCCCGTCTGTCCCACGAGAGCATCGTCGCTGTCTTGGGCCGTGAGCTGACGCAACGCGGCGAGCGGAAGTTGTGAGAGTGCGGTCATGGAATCTCCAAGGGGTCGGACCCTGTTAGTTCATCGAATATTGACGCAATGGCCGAATGGCCTGAAAGAGTGATTTCTGATTGCAGTCCGGCTGGCTGTTCAATAAGGCCTCGTAGAGCGGAAAGATGCGAAAGAACAGCCACCAGAGCAACAGCTCGGAGATAAAGGCATGCAGCGGCTCGACGAAACTTCCGACGAACTTGTCATCGTGGTACAGCAACGCATCGACGTACTCGCGATCAGCCAATTCGAAACGAAGCGTCCCGAGCAATTCAGAAACAGCCGTCAACCGGAGGTTGGCGCAATCGACATCAAAGTGCACGTTGCGGTCGATCAGCCAGACCAGCCGTTCGAGCATCGGCACCGCTTCACGAGCGAACACCTCGTCCAAGAATTGCCGCGTCGGGCACACGGGCTGGCTCAGCCCCCCCGCGGCGGTGACGTCTTCCAGGTGCGCCCAGAACAGCTTGTCGTTCTTTTGGGTCACGCTAAAGCCCCCGGCGAGCCAACGCATCCCGCGCAATAGAATGCGGCCACCTTGGGCCAAGCACGTCGATCGTTGATGCGTTGCATGGGGGTACGCTCAGGCCGTTCGCCGAGCCACCCCACATCGGCACACCAGGTTGTTTATCCTTTCGATGGTACAGGCTTTTTCGTTCGCGTCGCAGCCCAGTTTTAGGGGCTTACGAATGAGCCGCAGGCCCTACTCCGCAGGCCGTTCGCCGTCGTGCGTCAGGGGCTATCGGCCGCTCCCGGCCGGTGGGGTCGACGGTCTCATGGTCGGCTCGCTCCACCTCGAGAGGGGCCGCGCGGGTGGCTGAATCCTCGACGATGGAGAGGACTCGGAGGCCAAACGACCGTAGCAGGACCTTGAGGGCCTTCCTCAGCCGGACCGTGACGGGAGCCGACCAGCCGGGAGCCGATGCGAGGGTCAACGTGTAGGTGGGGCTTGGGGAGGCCCTGGTCACCAGCCGTCCTCCTGGGCGTCGCATGGCGGCTCATCAGGCACCGCTGAAGGGGCGCTACACTTTTCGTCGTCCATCTCCTCTGATCCAAACAGGGAGGGGGGGTGCGCATGCGACACACCCCCTAAAGGAGGGTGTGTGTCGCGCCCACCCCCCTCGAAGGGCGCTACACCCGCGACTGTCAGCGCCCTGCAGCGCCCTGTCGCGCCCCTGGCCGATGAGGTTCTCCCATCCAGTTTTCAGTCGCCACCCGGCGACGGACTGGCCGTTCTTGCCAAACGTGCATGGCTCAATGACACCCTGAAGCTCTAAGCACTCGAGGATCGCGGTAACTCGGGGATGTCCCACCCCTGAAGCTGCGATGATGCCTCGAGCGCTTTCGCCGATCGGCTTGATCTTCAATACATCGATCACTTTGTTTTGATTGCGGTTAGCTGTGGCAACTCGCTTCTGTTCCTCTCGCGCCCTCTTCTCCTCATCGAGGGTGTGCGCTGCCGCCTGTGCGCGGGCCTGCGATGCTTTCAGCACATCGACGTTCCACCGGCGGCCGCCCTCGTCTTGGCGCGTGCCCTCCTCAATATTCACGCCCCACAGTCCGGAGTGGCCGGCAGAGCCGCCGACGTTGAGCCACAGCTCGTGATGGCCCCCTTGTTCCGGGTCGTATTTCCTCCGCCGGCTGAGCAAGAGCCATTGCCGGGCCCATTCCGGGAAGCCGGCCCAGGCGATGTCCTCAAGCTCGGCTGGCTCGAACAGATCCATTGGGCCCTTCTGGTTCTTGCGAGTGTGATGGCACAGAATGATCGTGCAGCCGGTCTCTTGCCCGAGTTTCGTCAAGCCGCTCAGTTTGGCCCCCACCTGGAAGAGGTTGGCGGCCGAGTCTCCCAACGGAAGCGCAAGATAGGTCGGATCGATGATGATGCACTCCAGCCGTCGGTCCCTGATGAACGAGCCGCATCGCCAAGAGGTCTCCAGTTTCGCCGAGCCTCGGCAAATCGAAGCCCCATATCGCGTCGCCGAAGTCCGCGAGTCCCCAACTCTTTGACCGGGCGATGCGCCTCGCTGTCTCGGCGATCGTCGCGCGGCCACTTTCGCCGGACAGCAGCGCCACTCGGATCGACCGCAGAACTCGAAACTTTCCCAGGAATAGCCCAGCCTGCGCGAGCGACAGCACCAGGTCGATCAGGATGTTCGTCTTCAAGGTCTTCTTGGCGCCGGCAACGATGCAGGGCTGACCGCGAACAATGAAGCCTTCGACGAGGTAATCGATGTCGAGTTCGGTACGCTCAAGCTCGGCCGATGTGATGGTCTTGAAGCGGTCTCTCGGCGTCGAATGGAGAAAGGAGACGTCCGCTGACTGCAGCAAGGTTTCTAGATCGACGGATGTATCCCGGGCCGTTCGAGCGAGCCGGAGCCCGTGCTCTTTGAGCCGCCGTCGAACCGCGGCGTCCCGAACCTTATCGAAGTAGTAAGCGACGTGCAGTGGAGCCGCGAGCAAGCACTCAATCTCACGGATCGTGCCCTCTCCGCCGACTTGCTCCCACACCGTGATGCCGTCTTCCCCCGGCGTCGTCTTGAGGAAGTGGCACAGCGTCGAAGGTGCAATATCGGCGCCGGCCTCTCGCATCGCCCAGAGTGCATCGAAGAGTGCCAGCGCCTTCCCGTCGTAAAAATCCGAGCGAACGGCACCGACACTCTCGAGAGAGCCTGGGCTATGCACTTCCGCAGCGATCAGACCCAGTTCGGCCTCCGCATCGTGCGGCGGCATCTCAAGGGCGATTTGCTCAGAGAGCGTGAAACGATTGGTGCTACCGTTCGGCGTCATGCGTGGCGAGACCCTCCGTGATCCCTAGTCCTGGGGTTGCGTCCCACACGACGAGTGATGATTCCCAAGCGGGCCGCATCCTCGGCCAGCCACTCCCAACGCCAAGCGACGCCGCACCACGCCGTCGGCCGAAACGGAGACTTTGTGGCCGCACCTTTGGCAGCCGTACCGATCGGCCCCTTCGTGCGTCAGATCGCGGGCGCCACATCCGCAGCACGCAGGATCGATCCCGTTGCGGTGCTCCCATCTGGATAACGAGTCGCGCACGACCTGCGCAGGCGCTCTTTTCGCAGAAGAACGTCGCGAGTTGCTCGGATGAAATCGGGTTCAGGATCGGCGTGGGTTGTCGGGGGCAGCAGTGATATCATCCGAGTGTGCCCAGTTGAGTTAGTCGGTATCGGAACACGGCTGCGCGGTTTTTGCCGAACCGCGCGGCCTTTTGTCATCATCTCTTCGGACGCCTAAGCCGGGCGAGTGCCGGCGCCTTGTCCGCCATGGGAGCAAATCGATCAGCTCGCCGTCGTCGCTTCGCCGATGAAGCCAACCACACACGAGGCATCGCAAGATGCCCGAGGCCTCGCCGACGAGGCCGGCAGAGCTACAGCCCAAGCATCGCTCGGCATCAAGAACCATTGCGGCCGCCCCCATTGGCATCTCCATTGGGCGTCGGTGCGTTCTGGCTCTGTGCTGCAGCTTCGCGCTCGGCAACGTCGTCGAGGTAGCGACAGAAGTCTCTGCCCCGAATAAACCCACGACCGCCCGTGTAAACGACTTTCAGGCCATCACGACGGGCAGACCGGAGCCATGCGTCACCGACGCCCGCGACACGTTTGAATGCCGCGATCGGGTAACTCAGGTTCGGATCGATCGGTTCGCGTTGCCCTGCTCCTCGCATTCGGTCGAGGATAGAGCTTCGACCGAACTCGTCCAGTTGGAAGTGGGGGGATTTCTGACAGGAGGGGGGACGGAAATACCCAGTCGACGGACAAGAAGAGTACTGCGAAAGAGCGAAAAACTCTGTGAAAATAGGGGGGACAAAAATCGCCGCACATTAGCGAGCGGGGTGCCAGCCGGGAGGAAGCCCTTGTCGTTTTCTTTCCGTTTTAAGAACTCTCTTCACAATGTCGAGATTCTGAATCGTCGTCGTCCTTGAGATCGAATTCGGGATGTTTGCTAGCAAGCAAACGTAAAACAGGTGTCGGTCCCTTCAACTCCAGATAGGCGCTCCAGATGATCGAGTCGCGTTGCTCCATTGACCGCCTGCGCCCTTTGCCCGGCTTGGTCTGTTGCCGCGACTCGACGTAGTTGAGGGCCGCGTCCTGCTCGTAGTAATCGGGAAACCGGCGAGTTGGCGATTGTTCACGCTTGATCCAGCCTTCCCTCCAGCCATCTTTCAAGATTATCTGTAGGCTGGCGTAATCCTGGGTTTTCTTGAATCCGAGAATGCCGGCGATCACGTGCGGCGCAACGAAGCCGTCTCGCGGTTTCCATTCTTGCGGCGCGAGGCAATGTTCCGCGTCCTGCTTAGAAACGGTGTGTTGCTTCACTAGCAACGATCCCGGGAGATTTGAAAGTCCCTGGCTCTTCAGACGACCGTGCTGAACTGCACGTCGCAGTCGCCGCGTATCGCTTTCCCGATTCAAATCGCTGTGCCCGGTCGCGGCCTCGCGAAAGCTAAGAGGTCGATTTGGGTTTTGATCGTCAGCTTTCCGGATCTCACCCTTAAGGCTTTCAATGGCCCCTCGCTCCCACAAATCCGCAAACGGCGTCTTGACCGGTCTAATCAAATTTGCCTTTGCCCAGCGACGCAGTGTGTGCCGCTCGATGCCGCACGCGCGCTCGACCTCCATCGGCGTGAGCAGCTTGCGGTCGGGGTCGACCTGGCCTTTCAGCTCGTAGCGGATACCTCGAATGATTCGGTCGGATTGCTCGCGGTTGATACGTTTTTCTTTGCAGCCCTCTAGCTTTGGAGCGTCCCTCAGTTCTTCTCCGTCAAGGTGCAGACAGCCTTTTTTCCATGACCGCACTGCTCTCTGACTGCGCCGCTCGCGCGTGTCATCGGTTTGCTTGCGACCCTTGCGATGTTTCTTGTCCTTGAGCTTCCTTATTTCCGCCACCAATTCGACAACCGAGACCGACAACTGCTCAATGACGAGCCGGTCAGCGACGCGCTCCTCGCGAGCGGCATAAACAGCCACCTCGGAATAGGCCAAGCATGGCTGCCCGGAAACTGGCGACCACATCTTGCGAGAGACTAGGCCCAGATCGTCAAGGAAGTTCTCGAAGTTTCCGCGGTTTCTGTAATCGAGGTGGGATGCAGCGGCGTCTTGAGTGAGCACCCATTCGTTGGCGTTGTCGTCCCAAAAACGCTCCGCAGTTTCGCCATCCGGACGCGGCGCGATTGCGCGCATGAGTTCGCCGCGGCGGATGAAGCGCATTTTGGGCCAGCGTTTCGGGGCCTCGGGATGTCTGCGCTTCACCTCGGGTAGACGTTTCCCCCCACCGTTGCCGAGCCAGCCTCCCCGTTGCTGGCGATTCTCCACCGTGCCGTACGGCTCATGGATGAGTTCAGCAACGGCACCGATGCTGAGAAGATCATTCTTTTCATCGGCCGCCTTGATGATCAGGACGGCGCGTTTGTGCCCACGGTCTTCAAGCAATCCTTCAACGCGACGAAGAGCGGCCATTACGACCACCAGCCTTTCAACCGACTGGAGCGAACGGGTCGCGTGCAATGAAGACGCAGCCGGATTCGCGGATCGGGAACGGAACCTGGCCCGGCGAGCGAACGATTGCTCAAAGCCGTGGCCTCGTCGGTGAATGGAGAACCATCCATGTCTACATCCTCGCGGCGTGTGGGTCCTGAGCCCGGGGGCGGGAGGATGTAAAGCAACCGCCAGCACAGGCTCAGGGCCCCGACCTCGTGGCCTACGAGATCGATCGCCGATCGCGATCCTACAGGAAAGCGAAAAACCGTCAAGCGCTGGGCGTGCTCGGAAGGCGAGCTCGCGAAGATCAGCGCGATGCGAAGAGTGCGATCGCTACGATGGCGGCCGCGAACACGGTCAGCACGATTCCGAGGAGGTAATCTGGCTTGGGTTTGAAGGGCCGCGGTCCACCTTGTTCCTGCAGGAAGTGCTCGAACACTTCCGGTGAATCGATCGTCGAGCCGGCCGGCAACTCGCTCGGTGTGTTTGCAAGCGACGCCGACGATGGGATTTCAGGAGCCGTTGCCCGCTTGATTGCGGTGGCAGGCGGCGTCCCCGGTCGCGACTGGGCGGCTCGTAGCAGCCGCAACGGTGCCGGACCTGGTTCTGGTGATCCGAAGATGGTGGCAAAAGCGCCGGACACCTTGAGCCAATAAATGCCGAGCGGCACGCCGATGAAGAACAGAGGATTGAGGAGGCCGGCAGCCAACGCGCCATCGGTGTTGCCGTAAGGTTTGGGGTCTAGGCGATACGACGCAATAAACCCAGCGATGCCGAGCCCGAGGCTGAGCCAGCCAGCCACCAACCGCCATTCGGACGTCATTCGGACCGGCGCAACATTAGGCGTGTCAGGTTGCACGCGAGAGGCAATGGGTTCGGGCGCCTGCGCTGGCCTCCACTGAACGACGTTCGGCCCACTGCCGTCGATGGCCACGAGAGCTCCGCATTTCGGGCAGGTCGCCGTTTGTCCGGAGAAGCCATCCGGGACGCCGACTTCGCCACCGCAGCCAACGCATTCGATCCAGCGCGTGAGGGACGGCATGGAGCACCTACTTTCGGCCGGGCCGCCCCGGGGCGCGGCAGCGGGAAGTAGGTGATGACCGCGTCGGCACGCCCGGGTCGCTTGGCCGTCGAGTGTCGACTCTCAACGGCCGTCCCGGAAGGCCCGCATTCTACCGCAGTCGGCCTCTCTCACAAAACGACCGAGGACCGGGAGTGCCGCGACAAGATTCTTGTTGCGTTCTCAAATCGCTCGCCGCACACTGGGGTCCAAAGTCGCAAAAGGCGTCGGTCGACGGCCATTCTCCATTGCCGTCCCATGAAGCTGCCCGAAACCGTACCTCAATTTCGCGAATGGAGGAGCACGCGATGGCTGACGCAGATTCGAAAGACCTCCGCACGATTCTTCTGATTGTTGCCGGCGTCATCGCGTTCGGTCTGTACATGCGATACAACGATCGGCCAACCGCTGAGCAACGCAGGGCCGCTGAGGAGCTTTACCAGTACGAAAAGCATCACAATGTGCCCCCCGACAGACGGCTTTTCGACTGTACACGATCAGCGCATTTCGATCGGTAAGTGGTTGTGTCGCCCGCGATGTCCCTCTCACGCATCGTGGTGAGCCGATCGCCGATGTGCTTCCACCGATTCAAAAGGGCCCGCAATGAACATCGAAAATCGCCTTCAACGCTTGGAGATCGAGACCCGCCGGTGGCGTCGCATCGCCACGTGCCTTTGATGACCGACAAGGACCGGGCATTTTTCGCTCAGAACGAAGACGGTCCTGCTGTCAGGATCGGTGTCACCGAGCAGCGCGGGGGAATCGTCAACGTGTACAATCCGCTCGGCAAGGTCGTCGTCTCTGCTCAATCCAGCAAGACGAATGAAGGGCTCATCTGGGTCAGCGACGTAACAGGCGATCCAACGAGATTTCTTTCCACGAAGTGACGGCGTGTTGCGGGCCGGGGCTCTGTCCTGGCGCTCGTGCCGCCGCCCATTCAATGGCGTCATCTCCAAGCTTGTCGGGTTCCTGGCTTTCGTGGGGCCGCGGCGGCGTGAGGTAGCTGATTGGCCGCTTCAAGCGGCAAGAGATATGATCTGGCCATCGGTTTTTGTTTGGAGCGACTCATGGCGTCACCGCCAGATACCGGCAGCATGAAGTTAGGCGCGTCGATCCCGAAAGGTCTTCGGGAAGCACTTGCGGCGCTCGTTGATGCTACGACGGACGTCGTTATTCAGGCCGCTGACGTTTGCGCCGAATCGTCGCCTCCGCCAGCGCAAGAGCGATCTGTTTCATCAGATGCTTGACCTCTGCGGGAGCAATGACCACTCGCTCGCCGCGTGCCACAATGGCAATCTCGGCGTCGTCCGTAACTTCCACGGTTGGCTTGTCTGGCATCGAATAGATCCCGCCTCAAATAGAAAAGGCCGCTCCGTTCAGTGTCCAGCCGAACGTGGAGCGGCCAATGCGCCTTGCGGGCGCCTGATTCCTAATTGTCGTTCGGCTGGACGCTCGCATGATCCATTTGAAGCGTCGCTGCGTCAATCGTCTCCCCGCGCGCCCCTTCGACGTCGGCCGTCGTCATCCCCGGCGGCCGCCAGTGCTTCACCGTGGACGGCCGGCGACGCAGTTCCTCGTCCCACTCGAGCCGAATGGCCTCGCACGCCTCGCGGATTTGCTCCAGGCTCGGCACGTAGGCGACTTCCCGGCCCGTGTGGAGACGACGTTCTTGAGTCGCCTCCAGCGGGCACCGAGGACCGGCTTTGCCGCGTCGCACACGGCGAGATCTTGCTCGCGTTTTCGCCTTGATGGGACTGCCCCTCCATGGCACTGTGAAACCTGCCCACTGGGCCTCCAGATCGCATTGACCAGTTTCGGAGAGGTGGCATCATGCGCATAGAGACCGGTCAAAGCGACAACCATTGAAATCACTCCGGCGACGGAGTTTTGACCCCGCAACGCTTTGACCGGTGTGCGGGGTCTTAATATTTGGCGGTCCCATGAAATCCAACCGGAAGAACGGACGACGCACTCAGGGAGCAACGCCCAAGAAAGGACTCGGAGCCTCCTACCTTTGCGACGATTGTCAGACCCCGCGCCGGATTGAAGCCGGCGAGCTCTTCCGTGCCAGCAAGCCTCGCTGCTTCAACTGCGGCTCGACCCGACTCATCCCGGCGACCAAGAGCGCCGAAGCAGCCATCGTTCGACGGAACACGACCGTCAAGAAGCTCTCAGGACGTGAGCACATCGCACATGCACACAGGTAGCTCTCCGCGGCCTCAAGAGCACATGAGAAAACGAAACACAACTTGAGCCCCGTGTGGGCATCGATGGTCAATACACACGGCGGCCACAGTCGGAGCCGCAACCGCCAAGCTGGACTTGTGCAATCCGACAACAAAAGGGCAACGGCTGCGATCCCTCGTTCCCGACGACGCACTGGCGAGGGGGAGTCGAACTCTTTGGCTGGCAGCGGCATCTCGCTCGCAGTGCTGGCTCTGAGCCCTAAAGCAAAGTCCATAGCGGCTTGCAGGGCTGGTTGCCAAGGGGTCGGTGCGCTCCGGGAGGAACGTCGCTCCCACCACTTTTGTGAACCTCCGATCACCAACTGTACAAGGACCGTTTTTGGTCCCTGTACATCTGTGAGCAAAGCACGTCTCTTCCCCCCTTCGCCCTGGCGTTTGTGAACACAGTTTGTGAACACGCGATCACGCACAGTTGCCGCTCCGGGCTGCGGGGGGAAGAACAAGCTCCAACCGTGCATGAGGAATCGGGGGTGTAAAAACTGTGTGGGGGTAGATAGGACCACACGGCCGCAGTTGGGGGGCGCCGCCCGGCCGGTGCCGCCGCGCCGGTCGCCGTAAGTCCTTCCCTGGTTGGAGTGTACAGTATGCATTGTTTGTGGTGGTGCTTTGACACCGCTCAATTCACGCCCCCATTGCTCAGTCGAGTACCATCTACCCGACCCCCGCTCACCCCGCTCGTAAACAGCACGGCAACAGCGTTGAAACAGCGTCGCCGCAACGTGGCGGGCTGGCGTGCTGATGGCTTGCCGACGGGTTCGGCAGCGTGCTCGTGCTCGCCGCAGGCTTCCTGGCGATCTGCCAGCCGGCGGGCGTTCAGTGGCTGGCGTCGGCGGCGACTGGCGGCGGGCCGAATCGGCCATCGGCCCTGGGCCTCGGTGCGGTCGGTTGGGTGCAGTCGGATCGATCGGCCCGGCGGGCGTCGGCATCGAGGCGGGTGACCATCGGGCAGCGGGTGCTCCTCGAGCCTCGCGACGGCGATGCGGTCGGTGGTGGCGGGTGTCACCGACTGGAGCACGGCGCCCCGCGCGTTGCACCAGGTCGGGCGTTTGGTAGCACGGCGATCCTGCGTTCGGCCGGCTTGCGGCGGCGTTCTTTCGCGGCTGTTGCGGGCTTGTTTCGGGCCTCTTTCGGAACGGCACGACGGTCCCTCTGCGGCGATGTCTTCGTGCTTCGTTCCGCGGGCGCGGGACGGCCGAGTCGCTGCCACTGAACAAGAAATTTCTTGAATTTTCTGGCTCGCATTCGTCGCAAATCGTTTCGCTCGCGGCAAAAGAAATTTTCAAAATCCCGCCGAATCGACCGTCCAAAAACGGCCCGAAACCAGTGAACAAAAACCGCAAATGGGCCGTAGGGTGACGGCCGCAAAATTCGCTGCGACGCGAATCGGCCGAATCGAAAAAGCCGGCCGCTTGATGAGCCGGCAAGGCAGCTCCGGGAGGAGCATGGAGGATCGACGATGGTTTCTCATTACGCGATCGAAAGTGTGGCGATGACCCGCGGCCGCAAGCTGTGGCTTGTCCGCGAATGCGACCGCAACGACAACGGCGAAGTGGTGTTCACGTCCCGCGATGAGGAGGCCGCCCATCAACGCGCCGAAGCGTTGGCGCTCCTGCTCGTCTGCCGCCGCGATCTCCGCCTGGTGGAAAGCGGGGTGCGTCCATGAAGTTTCGCACCCCCCAGCTTTCGGGACCGCTCAGCCGCAACGTGTTCGTCCGGGCGATCTACCGGGCCGACCGCTTCCGCGACGACATCTTCGATCCCGAAGGGAATTCGCTGTGGCAGCATGAGTGCTGCCTGTGGGTGGCCAACGAGTATGAGATCGCAGCTCGGGCGACGAGCAGCATGGAAGCCAGTTTCCGCTGCCTGGATCTCGCCGCCAGCTTTCGCAACATGGCGAAGCGCGTCGAGCGCTCTTGGCACGCGGAAAGCGGGGTGCGCTCGATGAGCCGACCACTCTACGAGCAGTACAGACCAAAGGACTGGAGCGAGGTTGTCGGACAGGATAAGGCCGTGGCGAAACTCAAGGCTATCGGCGAGCGTTCTGGCTTTGGAGGAAAGGCCTTCTTCATCAGCGGAGGATCCGGGCAGGGCAAGACGACGATCGGCCGGCTGATCGCCGCGGCAGTAGCCGCAGATTTCGCGACGATCGAGCTGGACGCATCGGAAGTGACGCCGGCGGACGTCCGCGATTGGATGAAGCAATTCCGCGGCCGGCCGATTGGCAGCAACGGTTGGGCGGTGCTGTTGAACGAAGCTCATGGCCTTCGAAAGGACACGATCCGTGCTCTTCTCGTGGCGCTCGAGGCGCTGCCGGAGTACGTCGTGTTCGTGTTTACGACCACAGCGGAGGGGCAGGATTCGCTGTTTGAGGATCAGATCGACGCGCATCCCTTGCTGAGCCGGTGCATTGAAATCGCGTTGTCGCGGCGCGACTTGGCGTTGGATTTCGCCTGCCGGGCCCGGACGATCGCCCAGGCCGCGGGTCTCGATGGCAAGCCGCTCGAAGCGTATATCCGCTTGGCCAAGGATTGCCGCAACTCGCTCCGCTCCATGCTCCAGAAGATCGAAGCGGGTGATCTGCTTGGCTGACGGTCCCGACACGACCGCCGCGGCACAGCGCGGCGGGACTGTCGCGACCGTCGGTGGCGCCGTGCGGCGCAGCGGACGCGAATAGGTGGCCATCGGGAGATGGCTGGAGGAAACGACAATGGCACACGAGATCAGCAGCGTCACGATCGACGGTAATGAGATTTTCGAAGCGATGTACGCCAATCGGCCCGCTTGGCACGGCTTGGGCAAAGTGTTCGATCCATCCGGCCGCGAGGCGCCGGACAGCGCAACGGCGATCGAGCTGGCTCACCTGAACTGGGATGTTGAGAAGGAAGATCTCCAGCTTGCCAAGGACGGGAAGGACGTCGCCAACAATTACGCGATCGTCCGGCAGGATACCCGCGACGTCTTGGGCCTCGTCGGGAACGATTACCAGTGCTTGCAGAACCGCGAGGGATTCGGCTTTCTGGATTCGCTCATGCAGGATGGGATCATGCGTTACGAATCGGCTTTCGCCTTGAACGGCGGGCGGCAAATTTGCTTGCTCGCCCGGATGCCGTCGGTGGATTTCGTGACGCCGGACGATGCCCTGCTCCGATACATCCTGTGGTGCACGTCGCACGACGGGTCCAGTGCGGTCGTGGGAATGCCGACCAGCGTGCGAGTTGTCTGCGCCAACACGAAGCGGCTGGCGATCGCGAAAGCGGGAAACCAGCAGATCACGCTGCGACACAGCGGACGGATGGAGCACAAGCTCGAGTACGCACGCCGTTACCTTTCGCAGTGGGATTCGGCGTTCACGCTGTTCCGCGAGGGAGCACAGTCGTTGCTCAAGGGTTACTCGCCTCAGCAGGCCCAAGAGTACATCGAGCGGCTTTTCCCGACACCCAAGCTCGAGGAGGGCGAGTCAGCACGCAAGCGGCACGCCAGAATCGTTTCGCAGGTTCGCGGGGCTTGGTACGAGCCATCCAACCGGCTCGACAGCATCAAGGGCACGTGGTGGTCGCTCTACAACACCGTCTCCCACTTCGTCGACCACGGTAAACCGTCACGCCAGGCGAAGGATCTGGTTGCTCGACGCGAGAACCGGTTCCTGAGCGTGACCAACGGCAAGGGCGCTGAGACGAAGGATGAGGCGTTCAAGCTGGCGATGGAGATGGCCGCCTGACGATCCCCGATCACTCCGCCCGGCACAGCGGGCGGAAGATTCGGCGACCGTTCGAGTGTGTCCGTCCCTAACCGCCGGCACAGCAGCGGGACGAGACGGGTATCAACGATGCGATCAAATCTTGGCAGCGAGGTTCACGCAATGACCATCGCGATTTGCTACGGAAGAGTGTCAACGCAGGGCCAGTTCGACCGCGCGAACAGCCTCGCCGCTCAGTCCGACCAGTTCATCAAGTTCGCCGCGTCCAAGGATTTCGACTTGGGCGAACCCGTCGAGCGAGACTTCGGCGAGCATGGCCGGCTGACCACGCGGACCAACATCCTGTTCGAAGGGACGTCCGCTTTCCACAAACGGTTCTTCGATCGCCCGGTTGGAGCGGAGATCAGCAAGCGGCTCGTCAGCGGCGACGTGCTGCTGTTCTCGAAGCTCGATCGCGGCTGGCGCAACACGGCCGATTGCCTCAACACCCTCGAAGCCCTCGAGCGTCGAGGCGTGAAGGCGTATCTCTTGAACGTGCTCGGCGGCGAACCGATCGCGATGGACACGTGGGCCGGACGGCTCATGATTACCATCCTGGCCGCGTTTGCCGACTGCGAGAGCGGCATCCGCTCCGAGCGCATCCGCGAGGCCAAGGCGATGCGTCAGAACTCCGGGCTCTACACCGGCGGCGCACCGCGCAGTGCTATTCCGGGCTGCGACGGAGGGCGGCAAGCGCCGCTTGGTCCCGTGCCCAAAGCAGCGCAAGCACGCGCGGCTTTTCTTCAAGCTCTACACGTCGGAGCACTGGCCGGTTGAGCGGATCGTCGGGCACGCGCGGGCCAAATCGATCCGCATCCCAGCAGGCGCGGTCACAAGACGCAGGCGCGACACTATGCCGCCCACGACGTACCAGCGTCAACGGGTCGTGGCCATGATTCGGGCCGAGTGGCAGGTGCGGCAGCTTGCCCGGTCGCTGGGCCTTCTCGATGACGATCCGGCGGTCATGTACGCTTGGCTCGTGCAGACGTCCGGCGAGAGCGAGCTGAACCGTAAGACGCTGCCGGCGATGGAGCAGGGGGCGCGTGAGATTGACATCTGATCGAAGGAAAGTGGATACAGGGTGCAAGTCGATCGCCTGCCCGCCTTGGCGGGATTGTGGCGATCCTCCAGGCTCCCCGTCGCCGGCCATCCAACCGGCACCCTGGTGTGTTGAACACTGGCGGGGAGCCGCCTTTTTGCCTCAGCGCTCCGGTCGGTAGCGTCTAGCAATCTGTGCGCCCAATTCGAAAACCCCGGCGACCAGCCAATGCACGAAGGCGACAACAGATACCCAGCCAGTCGTGACACATGACTTCAAAGCGGGCGCGATCAGCGCAATCCAGAGGATGCCGGCAATCGCGCAAGATGCGGTAGTGATACCGTTTCAAAAGGCGAGTCGGCTGGATCGCGAGCGTTTGGCACGGGAGTTCATTTGCGACGTTCCGGGCGCACCAAAACACAAGTCGGCGGGTCCGGCAAGCATCCAGTCAAATTCTCGAACCGAGCCGCAGGGTGAAAGAATGATTCGGCCCACCGCGGAAACGGACCATTGGTGAGCCGGTGTTGCCGATCAGTCACGCGCAACGTGTAATGGCCGAATTGATCCCACTCCGGCCCCCACTCGTAGTGGCATGTGGCGCGGTGCACCGTGAAGTACGATGCCAGCACGATGACCGTGGCCACCGCCCGATGCAGCCACTTGCGTTGTGATCGCGGCTTCTCGCTCATGCCGTCATTCTAGCGGCGGATGCGGGCGGCTGGCGCGGGAGTTTAGGGCGGCAAGACTTTTCAGATTGCGAACGCGAAGCATCGATTGGAATCAACTCGCAACGCCGGCCCAAGGCTCGCCCCGTTCAGCGGCACGATTGAACGCTGGGCGGCATCGAGCAAGCGATCGCACCGACCGCAGGGTGATCGGGAGGCTCGTTCGTGTGGGACTCTCTGAGGACCCACAAGAGGCCAATGTGTGATTGTGCCCGCTCCGGCCAGCCGCTCAGTCGTCCGCTGCAGCGATCCCGAAAAAGGCGCGAGTTACCTATCGAGTTACCTGTTTTTCGATTGCCTCGACAGGCGCAGCGAATGCCGATAAAAAAGAGCGGCTGCTGCAGCCGCTCGAAGGGTCAACGAATGCCAGAAACAGGCTAAGTAGCATCCATAATCCGCGGGTCGCAGGTTCGAGTCCTGCCTCCGCTACTGGTCCATTTGTCAGGTGGGCCATTTGTCAGGTGGGACAGTTGCCAGGAGTAACGGCCCTTAAGTTTACCCACTTTTTTGCTATCCTTGCCTCGGCGGAAAGGATGACCGCGAAAGCTTTTGGCGAGGAGAGGGTCATGGAGGACGGAAGGTTGGATGGATTGAGTTTTGGTGAAGCGCATTTTGGAACGGCGCAGTTGGGGGACCGACGGCGGACGAAGCGGCTTGTCCAGTTGGCCGACCGGATCGTAAGGCATCCGGCTGAGACTCTGCCGATTAAAATTAATCATCCGGCCAGCCTGAAGGCTTGTTACCGATTGATGAATTGTGAAGCCGTGACTCATGAGGCTGTTCTTGCTCCGGCTCGGGAGCGGACCTTGAAACGGATGCACGAGGTGGGGGGAACCGTCCTGTTGATCCACGACGCGACCGAACTGGATTACACCGGGCTGACGTCGCTTCATGAGTTGGGGCAGATTGGCAACGGCTCTCATCGCGGATATGTGACCCACCATACCTTGGCCGTCGTGGCCGAAACACGCGAGGTGCTCGGACTGGCTTATCAGAAGCTCGCCAGGCGACCGCAGGCCAGAAAGGACGAAACGCGACAAGAAATGCGCGCGCGGCCCGATCGAGAATCTCGACTGTGGAAGATGGCCAGCGCGACCCTTCCCGCTTCGTCCAAGGACCATCGGATCGTGGAGGTTGCGGATCGCGGAGCCGACCTGCTGGAGTATCTCGATGCCCTCGAAGTGGCCGGCAAACACTACGTGGTGCGATCCAAGAGCAATCGGAGAATTTGCCTGGAAAACAGCGAGCAAACAAAGCTCCATGACTCTGTCCGCGCCTTGCCGGAGCAAGACTCGAAGACGATCCAGGTCCCCGCCCGGGCTGGGCAATCTGGCCGATCCGCTCGCGTGTCGATCGCCTGGGCGACCGTCACGCTGCTGATTCCTCCCGCACCGCGCGGCGAGTATCGGGGAGTCCCCCTGAAAACTTGGGTGATTTGCATACGGGAAGCCGACCCTCCCGCCGGAGCGGAAGCGGTCGAGTGGATTCTGCTGACGAATGTTCCGGTCGAGAACAGCCATGACGCCGCCGAACGGATTCGCTGGTATGAGTGCCGCTGGATCATCGAGGAATTTCACAAAGCGCTGAAGACCGGCTGTGGCGTGCAACAGCTGCAGTTCACGACAGAAGAGCGACTGCAGCCGGCGATTGCATTGCTTTCGGTTGTCGCCATCACCTTATTGAACCTGCGTGATGTCGGCCGTCGCCCCGAAGCCAAGACCGATCCGGCCGCTGCCCACTTCCCCGAAGTGGCCGTCAAGGTCCTTAGCCTCTGGCGCTACAATGAAGCCCGCGCCGACTTGACGATGCATGAGTTCTACTACGCACTGGCTCGATTGGGCGGCCATCAAAACCGAAAACGCGACCATCCACCGGGATGGCTGGTTCTATGGCGCGGCTGGATGCAACTCCAACCGATGATTGACACTGCCGAGAAATTGGGACTCGGCAGATGTGGGTAAACTTAAGGTAACGGCCTGATGGCACAGCACGACGAGCAGCCAGGATCGCCGCAGGTCGGGCGCCGGCAGGTGTTGCAGGGAACAATTGCCGCCGCCGCCGTCACGGCACTGCCGACGTTCTGTACGGCCAGCGGGGTCTCCCCGGAACGGGGCGTCGCGCTCCGCGGGCGGATCCGCCAGTCGATCGTGTACTGGTGCTTCAATGTGGCCGGAGAAAAGTGGGACGTCGATCGCACCTGCCAGGTGGCCAAGGGGTTGGGCTGCGTTTCCGTCGAGCTTGTCGCGCCGAAGGACTGGCCCGTCCTGCACCGCTACGGTTTGACCTGCGCGATCGCCCCCAACGGAATGCCGGGTTTTGCGTTCATGAAGGGCTTCAACAACCCCAGGTATCGCGACGAAGTGTTGACGCACACCCGGCAGGCGATTGACGCGTGTGCCGCCGCGGGCGTCCCGAGCGTGATCGCCTTTACAGGGTACAAGTGGAAGGACGCGGACGATCCGGCCAGCGGCGCCCTTGGGGCCGACGAAGGGGCCGACAATTGCGTCGCGGGATTGAAACAGATCGCGGAATACGCCGAGGCGCACGGCGTGACCGTTTGCCTGGAGCATCTCAACTCACGCGACCACTCGCATCCGATGAAGGGACATTTCGGCTACCAGGGGGACAACCTGGATTACGTTGCCAGGATCATCCGCCGCGTCGGGTCGCCCCGCGTCAAGCTGCTGTTCGACGTGTATCACGTGCAGATCATGAACGGCGACCTCATTCGTCGGCTGGAACAGACGAAGGACATCCTGGGTCATGTGCACACCGCCGGGAACCCCGGCCGCGGGGAGCTCGACGAGAAGCAGGAGATCCAGTACGCCCCCATCATGCGGAAGCTGGTCGCGATCGGCTATCAGGGATACGTGGGCCACGAATTCATTCCGACGCGCAACCCGCTCGACGGACTGCGCGAGGCCGTGCATCTGTGCGACGTGTGAGATTTCGAAAGGCTGCGAGAGCGGAATCGCATGAGCATTCTGGTTGACAAGAACACGCGAGTCATCTGCCAGGGAATCACGGGCAAAGCCGGCTTGTTTCACAGCCAGCAGTGCCGGGCTTACGGCACGCCGCTGGTGGGCGGCGTCACTCCCGGGAAGGGGGGGACCGAAATCGATGGCTTTCCCGTCTTCGACACGGTTGAACAAGCGGTCGCGAAGACAGGGGCGAATTGCTCGCTGATCTTTGTGCCACCCCCTTTCTGTGCAGACGCCATCCTGGAAGCGGCCGACGCGGGGATCAGCCTCATCGTGGCGATCACGGAAGGCGTTCCCGTTCTCGATATGGTCCGCGCAAAGCGCGGCCTATTGCGGGAAAGACTTGCCGACTCGTCGGGCCGAATTGTCCCGGCCGTGATCACGCCGGGGGTCGCGAAGATCGGCATCATGCCGGGTTACATCCACAAGCCGGGGTCGGTGGGGTTGATCAGCCGCAGCGGCACGCTGACTTACGAGGCGGCGTGGCAGCTCGGCAACGTAGGGCTGGGACAGTCGACGTGCGTCGGCATCGGCGGCGATCCGATCGTGGGCACGTCATTCATCGATCTGTTGCAACTTTTTCAGGACGATCCGCAGACCGAAGCCATCCTGATGATCGGGGAAATCGGCGGGAACGCGGAGGAACAGGCCGCCGCGTTCATCAAGGCGCACGTGACCAAGCCGGTCGCCGGTTTTATCGCCGGCCGCACGGCTCCGCCGGGCAAGCGGATGGGCCACGCCGGTGCGATCATCTCCGGAGGCAGCGGCACCGCGGCCGACAAGATTGCCGCTCTGCGGTCCGCCGGCGTTGAAGTGGCTGAAAGCCCCGCCGACATGGGGGCCGCCGTCAAACGCGCGCTGGGACGAAGACGTTAGAGGTTCGATCCGCGTAGCATCCCGCGGCGACTAAAGCGGCCGTCTATCTCTGCGGTCGTCGGCTCTGAATCGGAACCGAAAACCATGGCGGTTCGACCGCCTTCCGAGTCTCTGCCCGTTCTGACGACCGGCGGCCGAAATCGCGGAAGGCCGTCGTCGGATAGAAAATCCCGCCGTGCGTCTCAACCGCGGCCAGACCGAGAGAGCGATTGTCCGGAGGGGCCGGTTCCATTCCGTAAATCTGCCGTTGATAGCTGCTGCTGAAACCCGCCGGCAATTGGTAGGACGGGACCATGCAGCCCGTACTGGCCAGCGCAAGCAGCGACGGCTAGAATGCCCGCTCCACGGCAAGCCCAAAGCTGCGTTGGACGCTCGCCGGCGCGAAGCCCGCTTGCAGCTCCCCTCATTCCAGCAAACTCCCCCCAAGAATCGCTTTTCCATTTATCGGCAGATTCGAAAGGGTGGCACCGCAGGAATGCCGGGATAATTCGCCACGGAGGCACCACACATCCGGGAAGAAGCAATTCGGGGCAACCGGGCGTGAAGCTGGTAAAGATAGGGTTCGGGCACAGGAAATGGCGGCGCATAAGAAGGGGGGCGAAGACCCGTATGATCTTCCAGCCCCCCGTGTGTTTCCGATTTTTCCTATTTCGCCGAAGCGAAACGTTTGCCGATTTCTCCCCAGTTGACCACGTTCCAGAAGGCAGTGATGTAGTCGGGCCGGCGGTTTTGGTATTTCAGGTAATAGGCGTGCTCCCAGACGTCGAGGCCGAAGATCGGCGTGCGTCCCTCCGAGAGGGGCGAGTCCTGGTTGGCCGTGCTTTCGACGGCCAGCTTACCTTTGTTGACGGTCAGCCAAGCCCAGCCGCTGCCGAAGCGGGTTGACGCCGCCTTGGTGAATTGTTCGCGGAAGGTGGCGAAGCTGCCAAAATCGCTCTTGATCGCCTGAGCCAGGTCGCCGGCGGGCTCGCCGCCGCATTTCGGCCCCATGATCGTCCAGAACAGGCTGTGGTTGGCATGGCCGCCGCCGTTGTTGCGGACGGCGGTCCGAATGTCCTCCGGGACGGAGGCCAGTTCGCGCAACACGGTTTCGACCGGCTTGTTGGCAAAGTTCGGGTGCTTTTCGAGCGCCTGGTTGACGTTGTTGATGTACGCCTGATGATGCTTGGTCCGATGGATGTTCATCGTTTGCGCATCGATGTTCGGCTCCAGCGCATTCTCGGGGTACGGAAGATCGGGCAGCGTGTAAGCCATGACAGCGTCTCCTTCAACGCGTCGGTGGTCCTTGCGTCCGGGCGGCCGTGCGTCCGGCAATTCCCACGGTTTTCAAGATACGGCGAACCGCGCGTGCGGCCCCTTTTTCCCACGTCAGTAGGTATTCTAGCGCTTCGACTGTCGGCCTCACAACCGACGACCGCCGCGTTCGAAAAAAAACGAGCCACCGAAATCGGTGGCTCGTCCGTGCAGGGGTCAAGTACGCTCGTCCTTACGACTCGGTCACCTACCCGTTAGGGAGCGGAGGGAACCAGGGATATTTGGCCGAGTCTTTAACGACCTTCGACAGGCCGGCCCTGCGGGAAGCCGACTTGCCGGTGCGGGCGTCCAGGAGCGTCTCCAACCCTTGCACTGTTTTTCCTCGAATCAGTTCTCCGTATGGAATGGCGACTCGGCGTGGGCGATGTCGCGCGGAGCTGGGCGTCGTCGTTCGCGAGTCCTCGAAGGGATCTTCGTTTTCGTTTAAACCCGCGGCCGAGTCGGCGTCGTGCCGCTCTTTCACGTTGCGAAACCGTCGGCGGGCCGGCGGATTCGCCGGGCTGCGCCGTCGCGGGACGCGGTTGCGATCGTCGTTGGCTTGCGCATCGGCAGGGCGGCGGGCGGCGGGAATGGGTTCCCACCCGTCCTTGAGCATCCTTTCCCGCCCCTCGCGGCGCCGCACGGCCGCTTGGTTGGCGATCGCCTCGTCCGAAGTCAACTCCAAATTGCCGTTGCTTTGCGCGGTTCGATCGTAGCGGCCGCGCCGTCCGCAGCGACTGGCGCGGGAGCTTCGAGTTCGTCGCCGCGAGCAATCGTGTTAGTGGGACGCGCGGCACTGGCGACGATTGAGACCGCCGAGCATCGGAGGCGAATTGTCCGGGCTTTGTGAACGGACGATGATGCCTTTCTTCCGCATCGCCTGGGCGTCGGCTTGCGCGATCTGCTGGTTGTCGGAATCGCCGAGATCGGGGCTGCCGGCCGACACCCAGTTGCTCCAGCGCCGTTCGAGCGACGTGATATTGGGCAATCCATACCAGGTGTGGATCGCATGGTTCCAGTCGTTCTCGTGGGCATCCTGCAGGAAGCGGAGATAACGCTCTTTGCCCGTCTCGCCCCCCGATTGCACGAGATAGTCGGCCAGCGAATAGCCTTCCGCGTACAAAGTCAACACGCTCTGCATGTCGCCGGGATATTCCTTCATCGAGATCAACGTCGTCAGCGGGATCCGCCGGGGCGTGTTGAAGACCTGTTGCAGCAACAGGGACTGGCGGCGGCGTTCCGACTCGTGCTCGACCAGCGAGGCGGCCCCTTCGTCCGCCCAGCGCGGCAAGGGCCGCCGAAAATAGCTGGCGAAGATCGTATGGCTCACTTCGTGCGGAATCACGCTGTCCAAGATCCGCTCCGGCGTCCCCTGCACCTTCATGTTCCAGCCGAAGACCTGGCCTGCCGCGAACGTGAACGTGGTCGCGCCGCCGGCCCCGATTTGCCCGACCATCACCGAGACTTGGCAGGGCCGGAACCAGCGAGGCAACTCGCGTCCCAGCCAATCGCGGGCCAGTTGCGCCCGGAAGCGTTCGGCCGTTTCGGCGACCTGCCGGGCGAAGTCGGGGTCGCCCGTGGTGACGACGAAATTCTGCGTCGAGAAAGTGGCCCCTTGCGACGAGGTTGCGCCCACGAAGACGAGCGCGGGGGCCAACGCGGCCAGACGGAACAGCCGAGCGTCCATGCTCTCTCTCTTCCCTGAAAGTCGATCGATTCAAAAGCGGGCGGTGAAGTCCCTTCAGCCGCCTTCCGGCGAATCCTGCCGGCTCCCTGTCCCGAAGCAAACTTTAGTCCATTTGCCCGAATCTAGCATCAGCAATTTCAAAAACGAGAAGCCGTTTATCGTAAGTCATTATTTGTCAACAGTTTCTGGGAACCTCTATTACTCCCCAAACAAGGCCCGCGGCGCGTTCCGGCAACTTCGATTTTTGTAATTCTTGCCAGAAAAAGTCGCAGACACTGGCGGCCGCAGGGCGCGTTCGGCTGGCTATTCGCCCTGTTTGCGGCGTCGCTTTTTGACTGTGACGTCGCCGTAGTTTTTTTTGAGGCTACCCACTTTGCCAAGCTGCGACTGAGACACCAGCAGATCGAATTCTGGGTTGCCCTTGGCTTCCTGAGCCCGAGCACAGTTGGAGCATCGCCGCGTATCGGGCAGGGCTTCGACTCGTTCTGCCGAGATCTCGGCCTTGCAAATCTCGCAGAAACGTTGCTTCACCGTCATCGATTTCTCCCGTTGAAAGGGAAAGAACAGGGAGGCGGGCCCTCCCGCGCCTCCACCTCCTACTACGCTTGCAGGCTTACCGTTCGACAAATAAATCATAGGAACAGTTTGATCCGGAATGCACCCCAATCATGGCTTCGAATCGAAAGAGGCCGGGGGTGCGCCCCGGCCTCTTTTTTTTGAAAGCAGTCCGCCGCAAGCGGTTGCTTCATGTGCTTTCCAGGATGAAGTTGCCGCTCGCACTGTACACGACGCCAGCCGTCGTTCCTGGAACCCCGGAGAAACTCCATGTCCCGTTGATCAAGAGATTGCCGTCCGGTGTCTGTGTGACGGTGCCGGTAAACAGGGCTGTCGCGACGACGCCACCTGAATTTGGGATGATCAAGCTCACGGTGCCGGTGATGTTGCCGTTTTGGTCCACTGTCCCGGTGGCGGTCGCCATTCCGCCGGTCCCGGGGCCGGGGACGCCCGGGATGGTCAGGCTGATCACTCCGTTGGAGATCGTGCCCGACACATCATTGTTGGGAATGAATGGAGGAGCGATCACGTACGTCGTAGGCGTCCCATTGTCGTCCACGACGAGGCTGCCGGTGAAGTTGCCCGCGAACGTTCCGTCAAAATCAACCACGCTTTGAGCGGTCCATGTTCCGCTGCCGGTTTCGGTGATCCCGCTGCCGAGATTGGCCGTGAAGCTCCAGGTGCCGCTGGCATGCACGCCCGTCAGCGATCGGGTTGCGTTGCCGTCGAAATTCACGGTGACGGTCACTCCGTCCTCCTGGAACGTCGTCGTTCCGGTGAGGCTTCCGTTGACGGCGATCGTTCCTATTCCGGCCGTCAGGAGCGAGCCGCTCGGGAAGGTGACGGTGACGGCACCGTCCTGGATCAGGGCTTGGAAGGACGTCGCGCTGACCCGCGCTTTTTGTGCTTTTGCCGTTGTTGTCGGTGACAGTCGATCCCTTGTAGCTGCCGGAGTAACTGGCATCGAAGTCCGTCAAAACGGGTGCGCTCGTGGCCGTCCAGGTTCCCTGTCCGCTCACCTCGGCGCCATTGACGGTATCTGAATAGCTCCAGGTGCCAGAGGCCGCCATTCCCGCGGCATTCACCGCCGTGATCTTGCCGATGAACGAAACGGGAACGCTTCCCCCCTGGATCGTGGAGTTCACGGTGCCGCTGATCGAGCCGTTCGTGGTGACGGTTCCGATCCCCGTCCCGCCCGAGATGGTAACCGCGATCGCCCCGTTCGTGATCGTGGCTTGGACGGGAGAGGCGCTGACCGTGCTCTTGGTGATCGTGCCGTTGTTGTCGACGACTTCGTGCCCCTTGTAGCTCCCGGCGTAATTCCCGTTATAGAGTGCCAGGCTGGCCGAGAGGAGCGTTCGCTCCTCCAGACACTCGATTCCAGGCAAGGGGGCCAGAGCCAGAATGCGGGCGCCCGAGCGAACACGAGGCCGACGGGGAGCGAGGCCGAGAAAGCGCAAAGCCATTGGATACCTCTCTGAAACAGGGTTCGTCAAGGAAGCACAAATGGCCCGCGAGATGCACATCGCGCCGAGGAATCTGCGTCGCGATGTGCCGATGGACCCCGCTCGATTTGGGTCCACCCAGGGTCGCCACAATAACGCCGTCCAACGGACGGTTCAAGGAATGGGGATTAAGAGACGGATAACCTGTTTGAGCGATTCAAGCCACAGTGTCGCGGTCCCGCGGCGGCAATCGTCGGTAAATACGAGACTTTTATCGCCTCAGGAAGTGCTCGCAGCACGAGCGTCCGGCCCCGTCACGCCTCGTCGAGGACGTCGATCGCCTGGAAGCGCTTTCCTTCCATCAGTTCCAGGCTCGCGCCGCCTCCCGTGCTGACATGCGTCACGCGGTCGGCGAAACCAAGCTGCTGGATGGCCGCCGCACTGTCGCCTCCGCCGATGATGCTCGTCGCGCCGCTTTCGGCGATGGCTTGGGCCACCGCCTTCGTGCCGGCGTCAAAGGGAGGCATTTCGAAGACCCCCATCGGACCGTTCCACACGACGGTCCGGGCCGTCCGCACGATGCCGGCGTAGAGCTGGGCCGTCTTGGGCCCGATATCAAGCCCTTCATAACCGTCCGGAATGCGTCCGGCATCGACGACCAATTTTTTGCAATCGGCCCGGAACGCGTCGCCGCAATGCGTGTCGACCGGCAACATCAGTTTGCCCCCCCCTGCCGCGAGCAGTTCTTTTGCCAGGTCGACCTTGTCGGGCTCGACGAGACTCTTGCCGACCTTCTCTCCCTTCGCGAGGGAAAATGTGTAGGCCATCGCGCCGCCGATCAGGACTTTGTCGCAGATCGAAAGCAGGTTGCGGATGACGTTGATCTTGTCGGAGACTTTCGCGCCCCCCAGGATGGCGACGAACGGCCTTTGCGGATGGGCGATCGTTTCCGACAGATACTCGACCTCCTTGGCGACCAGGAATCCCATCACCTTGGGCTTTTTCCCCATCGCCCGCGGCACGGCGACCATCGACGCATCGTTGCGATGACACGTGCCGAAGGCGTCATTGCAATAAATGTCGGCGAGAGCAGCCAGCGCTTTGGCGAACTCGGCATCGCCCTTCTGTTCGCCGGCGTTGAACCGCAGGTTCTCAAGGACGAGGACATCGCCCGGCGCAAGGGCGGCCGCTTTGGCCCGCGCGTCGGCGCCGACGGTGTCGGCGGCAAACGCCACGGGACGGCCCAAAAGCTCGGCCAACCGGTCGGCGGCCGGCTTGAGGCTGTATTTCGGCTCGATCCCGGCCCCTTTCGGACGCCCGAGATGGCTCATCAGAATCAGCTTGCCCTTGCGGTCAAGGACCGACTTGATGGTCGGCAGCGCCATGCGGATGCGCAGATCGTCGGTGATCCTCTGTTGTTCATCCAGCGGCACGTTGAAATCGACGCGCATCAAGACCGTCTTGTTTGTGGCATCAACGTCGGCAATTGTTCGCTTGGGCATGATCCGTTCGCTTGGAGGGGCCTGGAGCGGTACTCAACCGCCGCTTAACGATAACGATTAAGCCGTGAGAGTCTATCGTTCCGAGTCGGCGGTTCGGGGGCATGACGACGCAGCGTCAGTGCTGGCGTTTTCAGTCTGTGCGACAAAAAGGGAGTCAGGTGTCGACGATTTCCTGCAGTTTGCGGATCGCCCGCATCCAGAGCATTTGGACCGCCGGCGCGAACGCCCCAGCCGTTGGGCGATTTCGTCGAACGGCAAACGTTCCAGGTTGCGTAAGATGATGACTTCCTGATAGTCCTCCGGCAGGCGCGACACGGCTTGGGAGATTTCCAGCTCTTCCTCGCGGCGGAGAACGATCTGGCTGGGCGTCTGACCCGGATCGCGGGGGTCGCGGGTTGGTCCCTGGGAGTCATCGCCGGCCCGGACGTCGAGCGAGACCTCGCGGGCGGCCCGGCGCTTGCCGGCCGTGCCGTAGCGGCGGACGAAGTCGGCCGCGTTGTGCTGCACGATCCGCTTGAGCCACGCTAACCATTCCCCATCGGTCGTGCCGCGGAAATTGCTCAGGCCGCGATGGGCCTCCAGCAGAGTCTGCTGGACGAGGTCCGAGTGGTCGACCTTGGCTTGCAGCCAGCTTTCGATTTGGGCGCGGGCGACGAGACTGACGTACGCGCGGCACTTTTCAAACAGCTCGTTCCGCGCTTCCCGGTCGCCGCGCCGCACGCGCTCCAAGAGCGCGGCCACAGGCGATTCGTCGCCGTCGGTGGGAGGAGTCTGGGTCATTGAGCTGCCGGGGCGAAGCGTACGGGCGTCAACGGCTCCGGGGGTTCTCCTTGTACCGCTGGCTCGCCATTCTCAACACCTCGCGTTCCTGCTCGGTGAGGCTGGCCTCACCGTGGGCCTGGATTTTTTCCAGGATCGCGTCGACTTTGACATCGAGGTTTTCGCTGCGCTCTACGGACGGGTCGTAGAGACGAACCGACTCCGGTCGCTTCCGCGATCGGATGCGCGGCACTTGAAACCGTTTGAGCGTGTCCCAAACTCGGTCCAGGCGGAGCCCGAAGCGATGGTAGAGATAACCAAATGCGACACCGCCCAAGTGGGCCGCGTGGGCGACGCCGTCGGACCGGCTCTCACCGCTCAGCGCCCCCAGCACGGGCCACAGATCGAAAACCAGGTAAATCAGGACGAGATAACGAATCTGCAGGCGAATCAGACCCAGAAGGTAGACTTCGTCTCGGGGGAAATGGATCGCGTAAAGCACCACGACAGCCATCACCGCCCCGGAGGCTCCGATCGCGGGCGTCGGGTCTCCCAGCGCAAAAGCCAGCGCGACGAATGCCGCCCCGGAGGCGACTGCCGCTACGAAATAAAACAGGATGAACTCCCGCGTTCCGTACATCCGCTCCAGCGTCGCGCCGAACCAGGCGAGAAACAGCATGTTGAACAGAATGTGAAACGGCGACCGGGGATCGTGGCAGAAGGCGTACGTGACAAGCCGCCAGACCTGTCCGTCGATGACTAACCGGGGCGCAAGCTCAAAAAGACCGGTGACGGGCGGCAACACGAACTGGAGCACATAGATGATGACGTTGGCGGCGATCAACCATTTGTATCCGGACCCCATCCACCCTTGGCGCCAACGCCTTTGGTCGTTCCGGAAGTAATCGCGATTGTAGATTCCCATCCGACTTGATCTTCACGTGCAAAAATGAAAATGAACGCCAGACCTTCCCGCGCCGATCAAAGCCCGTGCCCGATCAAAGCCCGTGCCCGATCAAAGCCCGTGCCCGATAAAAGATGGTACGGCTTTCCGGATCGCCGGAAAAGAGCGAAGCCTGAGCGGCCGGCGTGAGCCGACTGAGGATGGAGCGATTGGACAGGCGGGTGCCCTCAGCCGGCTTACGCCGGCCGCTCGCTTTGACCGAGCGCGCGCCAAATCATCGAGGAGCAGGCAGGCCCGCTGGTCCCGCTACGGCAAGGGGTCCGACAGCGCCGTTAGCTTCGGTGCCAGTCGCGACTGGAAGATTCGAGCGAGGTCGTTGTTCTCCTGGATCAAGCGGCGGACGTTCTTTTCGGCGGCGCTGATGTCCCGCCGCAAGCGGTCGACCTCGACCAGCGACGCGTTGCGCTGGTCGTCGGCCTCGGTGATCTCGGCGACGAGTCCTGGCGGCGCCGGGTTGGCCTTTCCACCGCCCAGGAGCTCGGCGATCCGCTCCTCGCGCTGATCGTGGGCGGCATTGACCAACTTGGATTGCGTCTCCAGATTGCTTTGCTGCTTCGCCAGGAGTTCGTCGGCGACGACCAGATCGGCCTCGAGGCCGGCAATCCGCGATGCGAACGAGGAGGGGATCATTGTCCGGAAGCGCCAGTTACCGGCGGTCCAGTTCGGCACATCGTCCGCGCGAACGCGGAAGGCCGGCTTGAGGACGGTCAGATTCGGTTGAAGCTGGAAAGCGGTAAACGATCCCACGTAAGAGGGAACGCTGTTCTTGTCGAGCTGAAATGCATACAGCATCATGTTGGGGGCAATGCCGTTTCCACTTCCCACGTTCGCGCCGAGGGTGTTGTTTCGGGAGATGTATTGACCCACCACGTCGGACCAGTAGCGATCCCAGCGGAGAGACTCCCGTTCCAACTCGGCCCGGGCTTGCTCGCGTTCCGTTCGCGCGACCGCCAACTCGGCCGCAACCTTTTCGTTGCGCACCTTGACCTTCTGGAGCTGCTCCATCCATTTCCCGCGGGTGTCGACCAGCCGCGCGGCCATGATAAAACCGGCCGCCGCGATCGGCAGAGTCATCCACACCAGGATTTTTCCTGTGATGTGCATCGTGAGTTCCCCTGAAGACTGTCACCTTTATCATAAGGCCGCTTTTGCAGGAGGGTCAAGAAGCTGCGTTTTTTTTCAACTCCTTTCCAAGGTTCTTCTTGGGAACGCACAGGCGAGGCTGCTCCTCGGGTCGAGGGGGAAGAGAGCGTCCGAAAGCGCCTGACGAAGCGGAGCCTGGCACGAGGCGACGAGCAGACAGAACCGCGGCATTCTTAAATGTCGCTACGATCGTTGGATTCGCTGCGATCGGACCTGTCATTCAATTCGCCCGGCGCGTCCCCTTCGCTACAATGGCGGACTTGTTCGTCAGCGCGAGATTCACGGGGGGATCCGATGTCAGCCGTCGCCAAAATTCGCCGGGAGGACCTGAAAGCGGGAGAGTGCCTCTGCCATTACTGCACGGCCAAATGCTGCCAGTACTTCGCCCTCCCCATCGACACGCCGACGACCTGGAAGGATTTCGACTACCTTCGCTGGTTCATGATGCACGGACGAGTTTCACTCTTCGTTGAAGGCGAAACGTGGTATCTGATGGTTCATTCTGAATGCCGGCATCTCTTGCCGGACAACCGCTGCGGGACGTACGACACGCGGCCCGACATCTGCCGCTCTTACTCCACGGTCGACTGCGAGTACGACGACGACGCCGTCTACGACAAGTTCTTCGAGACGCCCGAGCAAATCTGGGAGTATGCCGAGGCGGTCCTGCCGCCGCGCCGCAGGCGAGGCGCTTCGAAGGCGCTCCGGGTCAGCCTGCCCGTGTTGACCAGCGTTGGTTGAAGACCGTACCGCAACGAGGTGTGAGCTGTCATGTCGAAGCCCGTCATCAAGCCCCAGACGCTCAAGGGATTCCGCGATTACCTTCCCGGGCCGATGATGGCCCGCGAGCACCTGATCGACACGGCCCGCCGTGTCTATCGCAGCTTCGGCTTTTCGCCGATCGACACCCCCGCGCTGGAATACACCGAGATCCTCCTGGGAAAAGGGGGCGAAGAGACGGACAAGCAGCTATTCCGCTTCACCGACCAGGGCGAGCGCGATGTGGCGATGCGGTTCGATCTGACGGTCCCCCTGGCACGCTTTGCCGCCCAGCACCTCCAGGAGATCGGCACGCCGTTCAAGCGGTACCACATCGGAACGGTGTGGCGCGCGGAGAAGCCGCAGAAGGGCCGTTACCGCGAGTTCATCCAATGCGATTTCGACACGATCGGGACCGACTCCAACGTCGCCGACGCCGAGACTTTGCTGGTGATCCACGACCTGATGGACCGGCTTGGTTTCTCGCGGTTCACGATCCGGATCAACAACCGGTTGGTCCTCAACGGACTGTTGGAACATCTCGGACTCACGGGGCAAACCGTCGGCGTTCTCCGGGCACTCGACAAGCTGCCCAAAATCGGACGCGAGGCCGTGATCGCCGAAATGACCGAGAAAGTCGCAACGACCCCCGTGCAGGCTGATTCGGTCCTCAAAATGACGGAGCTGACCGGGCCTCCCCCCGTTATCCTCGACCAGGTCGAGACGATGCTCGCGGGAAATGAACAGGGCCTGGCCGGCGTCCAAAAGCTGCGCGACATTTTTTCCTGGGCGTCGACGGCGGGCATCCCTGCCGAACGGCTCGCCCTCGACCTGTCGATCGCTCGGGGCCTCGACTACTACACCGGCACGATCTACGAGACGTTTTTGGGCGATTTGCCCGGCATCGGCAGCGTCTGCTCCGGCGGACGGTACGACAACCTGGCCGGCCTGTTCACCAGCCAGAAACTCCCCGGCGTGGGGGCCAGCCTCGGTTTGGACCGGCTGCTGGCGGCGATGGAAGAGCTGGGAACGGTCTCCACCGCCTCGACGGCGGCGCCGGTGTTCGTCCTTTTGTTTGACCCCGCCCACACGGGGGATTATCTGCGGATCGCCCGCCGGTTGCGGTCGGCCGGGATCGAGACCGAGGTTTCCTGCGATCCCCGGGGAATCGGCAAGCAGTTGGCCTACGCCAATAAGAAGGGCTTTCGCGTGGCCCTGATTGCCGGCGAGACGGAGTTTGCGCAAGGCACCTGGCAGGTCAAAGACCTCAAAGCGGGCCAGCAGAGCACGGTCCCAGAGGCTGACCTGCCCGATGCAATCCGCCGTCTCCTGGCGTGATCAAACAATGAATGACGAAGCACGAATGACGAAGGAAATCCGAAGCACGAAGTAAAAGCCGTGTGCGCTGCCGGCGAATCGTCCCTTACGTCATTAGGACATTCGTGCTTCCTTCGTCATTCGGATTTCGTGCTTCGTCATTCCGGCCGTGTCCGCGAACGCGCAGGCAGATTCACCCCTCCACCAGGGCATCGACAAAGGCGTCGGCATCGAAGATTTCAATGTCGTCGATCTTTTCGCCGACGCCGATGTATTTGACGGGGATCCCCATCTGCTGGCGGATCGGGACGATAACTCCCCCTTTGGCCGTGCCGTCGAGCTTGGCCAGGATGATGCCCGTGCAGCCAACCGTGTCGGAAAAACTGCGAGCCTGGCTGAGACCGTTTTGACCAGTCGTCGCGTCGAGGACGAGCAGGCATTCGTGCGGCCCGTCGGGGATTCTCTTGGAGACGACGCGGCGGATTTTGGCAAGCTCGTCCATGAGGTTCTTTTGAGTCTGGAGCCGGCCTGCCGTGTCGATGATGAGGACGTCGCAGTGCTCGGCGAGCGCCCGTTCGCAGCCGATGTGGGCCACGCTGGCCGGATCCGAACCGCTGGGCTGCGTGACAATGCCGCAGCCGAGCCGCTTGCTCCACAGCGTCAGTTGTTCGACGGCCGCGGCGCGGAACGTGTCGCCCGCGGCCAGCAGCACCTTTTTATTCGCGCTTTGCACCAGCTTGGCGAGCTTGGAGATGGAGGTCGTCTTGCCCGAGCCGTTGACGCCGGCAACCAGAATCACCGTCGGTCCGGTTTGCGACTGCTTCAGCGGAGAGAGGGGGTCGTTGACGTTCCAGGACGGGCTGGCCTCTCCTTTCAGGATCGATTTGAGCTTTTCCTTCACGACCGACCAGACGGCTTCGTCGACGACCGTGCGGCCGATGTACTGCTTGCGCAACTCAGTGACGATCTCGCCGGCCGCCTTGACCCCCAGATCGGCCTGAACGAGCCGCGATTCGAACCGCTCGAGCTTGGCCTCGTCGAGGATCTCGCCCGTCCTGAAGATGTCGCGGACATCAGTCTTCAGGAGCTGGGTGGTCTTTTTCAGCCCCTGCTTGAGCTTGTCGAACAATCCCATCGCCACACGTCCTCTGGACGGCCTGGTAGGAGCGAGCTTTGCGGCAGAATCATACGGAGGATGGCGGGGGGCCTCAACTGAGGGCTTACGGGCCATCGGCTGGGGGTTCGGAGTGGCAGAGGCACGCGCAGCGTCCAATTGCCTTTCGGACTCTGACCTCTTACTCCGGCGGGTGCCAGTCGCCCCAGTGTTCCAGGTAGTTTCGATAGGCCGGCCTGGACTCGGCTTGCTGTTCGAGCCACTGCTTTGTCTCGGCGACGATCGCGTGCTCCTCCTCGAGGGCGAGCTTGCCCAGCAGGACGCGGCTGCGGAGGAAGACGAAGTAGGTGTCGAGAACGTCGCAGCGGCAATAGTCGTTGATTTCCTCCGCGCGGCCCGCGTCGTACATGTCCTGGACCTTGGAGCCGTCGACGCTGTTCTTCCCCGGCTTGCCGATCAAGTTGGCCAGGAGATTCAACCCGCCGGTCACCTGGGCCGCCCCGAAGTTCGAGAACAGGTCGTGCATGTCGAGATGCGCGTCCAGATTGTAGCGGTTTCGCGCTTGCTCGTAGCTGCGGGCCCCGACGTTGAACCAGGCGGGAATGCTCAAGCCGTAGCGGTAAGCGGCCAGCTCCAGAACGGGGATGTCGTAGCCGCGGCCGTTAAACGTCACCAGGGCCGGCCGGCCGTAGTGCAGCCAACCGTGCCAGAAACGTTTGGTGATTTCGTGCGGGCGATAAAGGGGAGGATCCAGAACGGCCAGATCCAGCAGCCGGCAGTCAGCGTCGACCTTGGCAATCGCCAGCGCAATGGGCAGCATGAAGGTCGTGGGAAGAATGTCCTTCCCTTTATCCGCCAGGAGCTCCGCACGGTAGCGGGCGATAGCGGCTGCCGGGGCAAGACTCGCGCCGGGGTATTTCACGCGGCTGACGAGCTCGCCATCGGCGACGGCCTCGATGTCGAACACCAGGAATGCGGGCTTTCGCCGGACCTCTTCCATTCTCGGTCCCGATTATTTCAGAGGCGCGTCGCTCCCCGTGGCGCCGTGGAGCTGCATTTCCCGCAATAAGTTCCGGCCCAGCGTGCTGTGGTGCAGTCCGTAGGCGAAGTAGATCACCAGACCGATGGCCAGCCAGACGGCCAAACGAATCCAGGTATCCAACGGCAGAAACAGCATCATCGCGAGGTTTACGAAAATTCCCAAGGGCGCGACGACGAACAAGGCGGGGCAGCGGAAGGGGCGCTCGGCATTGGGTCGCGAGATGCGCAGCACAAGCACCGAAGCACAGACGAGCTCGAAGGCCAAGAGCGTGCCGATGTTGACCATCTCCTCCAGGAGACGGACGGGCAAAAAACCGGCTGTCAGCGCGATAAAAGCTCCCGTGAGCATCGTCGATCGGTGCGGTGTTCGGAACCGTTCGTGTACGACGCCGAAAATGCTGTGCGGCAACAATCCATCGCGGGCCATCGCCAAAAAGATGCGCGCCTGGCTGAGAAAGATCACCAGCAGCACGCTCGTCATGCCGGCCAGCGCCTCCGGTGGCGATGATCCACGCCGACGCTTGCAACAGGGGACTTCGCTCGATTTCCGCCCGTTTGCGGAACGCGGCGGCGACCGCGGCCCCCGTGTCAATCTGCCAGTACGGCTCCATCCCCGTAATGACGCCCGCCATCAGGATGTATAAGACCGTGCACAGGCCCAAAGACACGAGAATGCCGATGGGCACGTCGCGCTGCGGGCGTATCGCCTCCTCCGAATGCGTCGAGATCGAGTCGAACCCGATATACGCGAAAAAGACGAGTGCCGCACCGGCCATCAGGCCGGAAAACCCGTAGGGTAAAAATGGGCTCCGGCACGCTTCGTCGATCGGCTTGAGCCAGTCCTTGATTCCAAAGGCGCCGAGCAGTCCCCATTTTTTCAATTCGTTCGGCAGCCGGCGGATCTCTTCCGTTTGCACGTCATTGAGACCCTTCGCGATTTGCGGGATGCGCCTTGAGGAGACTCTCGCCCGTCGTCGTGACGGTGACGCTCCCGGCGGGAAGTCTGGCGCTTGACGTCGGGATTCCGGTCGACATAGTCCATGGCGTCGGAGACGCGGCGGCGCTCGACGGGGACCTTCGTCCAGTTGGCCACGCTGACGTATCGAACGCCCAGGATGATCACAAAGATCACAACGGCCGTTTTCACGAAGACCAAAACGGCGTTCGTGTTCGCGCTTTCGCGGATTCCCAGGACGAGAATGATTGTGATCAGCCCCATGATCACGATCGCGGGCAGGTTGAAATAGGCCTGCACGAGATGGCCCCCCACGTCCACCGGCGTGAAGTAATCGGACATGAACTGCGGCGCAATCGACCATCTCTGGATATGCAGCAAATCGCACGTGAGCCGTAAAAACTCGTTGAAGTAATTTGACCAGTGCGAGGCGACGACCGAGCACGACATGGCGTACTCGAGGATCAAGTCCCAGCCGATGATCCAGGCCCACACCTCGCCAAGCGTGGCGTAGGTGTACGTGTACGCGCTCCCCGCGACGGGGGCCATGGCGGCGAACTCGGCATAGCAGAGCGCGGCAAAGGCGCAGGCAAATCCCGCCACGACGAAGGAAAGCATGATTCCGGGGCCGGCATCTTCGGCGGCAACGCGGCCGGTGATGGCGAAGATCCCGGCGCCGATGATCGCCCCGACTCCCAGTGCGGTCAGCGAGACGGGGCCGAGCACGCGGCGAAGCCGATGTTCACCGGCCATCTCCGCCAGCAGCGTCTCCAGCGATTTGCGCTGAAAAATCCGTCGCCACATACAGGGGCTCCCCTTGCTCACGAAGGATGAACGGGGCGGCTTTCCGGCCGTTCGAGCACGTAAAGGGCGCTTTCCGCCCGCCAGTTGGCCGCCCAAGCGCGGTCGACGGCGCGCCCCTTGATGATCGGCAGCTCTTTGACGATGCGGATGTTGAGCTGCTCGACCAGGCGCGGAAGTCGAGCATCGACATGAAGTGCAAATTGGGCGTGTTGTACCACTCGTAAGGAAGCGACTGCGTGACCGGAGCGCGGCCCTGTAGAAGGTGCTGCACGCGCCCCTTCCAATAGCCGAAGTTCGGCACGACGACCAGCGCCCGATGCGCCAGGCGGAGGATTTCCTCCAGCACGCGCTTGGGGAACTTGAGCTGCTGCAGAGTCTGGCTCAAGACCGCGTAGTCGAACGAGTCATCCGGAAATTCCGGCAAGCCGCGGTCAAGATCGCCATGGATGACCGGTACGCCGCGTCCGATGCAGCCAATGATCCCCTGCGGATCGACCTCGACGCCCTGAATGCGGCAGCCATGCGCGTCGCGGAGAATTTCGAGCAGACGTCCGTCGCCGCAGCCCAGGTCGAGCACGCGGCTTCCGACCGGGATGTGCTTCATGATCTCGTTGTCGGTCAACGCGACCATGGGATCGGGCATGCAGTAGGGCGACGCGGCGATGCGGGGCATCTTCCTGCGGCGTACCGGATGCGGTGCGCCGTCGCCCGAAAGGCCCGGTCGAGGCGGTGTCGGCTCATCGGCCATCGGTTGTGGCTCGGGGGAGAGCTTCATGCCAACTCCTCGGCCCGGACTTCTTCCAGCGTCCGTTCGAGAAAGGGCCGCACCAGGGCCTCGAGCTGCTCCAGCTCGATCAGAAAGGCGTCGTGTCCCTTGGCGCTGTGCAGCTCGATATAGGAGACATGCTTCCCGGTCGAGACGAGCGACTGCACGATCTCCCGGCTTTGCGGTGTGGGATAGAGCCAGTCGCTGTCGTAGGAAACGACGAGGAACCGTGCCGCGGCCTTGGTGAACGCGTCGTTGAGCGACCCGTAGCTCTTCTCCAGGTCGAAGAAGTCCATCGTCTTCGTCAGGTAAATATAGCTGTTGGCGTCGAAGCGATCGACGAAGCGGAGTCCCTGGTGGTGCAGGTAGCTTTCAATCTGAAATTCGATTTCCTTGATGAGATCGAACGTGAAGTTACTGGCGTCTTGCAGCCTGCGGCCGAACTTAGTCTCGATCGACGCTTCGGAGAGATACGTGATGTGCGCGACCATCCGAGCCAGGGCCAACCCGTTGCGAGGACCGGCTCCGCCGTAGTAGTCGCCGTTATTGTAGTTCGGATCCGCCATGATGGCGGCCCGGCCGACGTTATTGAAGCCGATGCCCTGCGCCGAGAGACGCGCGCTTGAGGCCAGTACGATCGCCGAGGCGATCTGGCCGGGGAAGCGGACGGCCCATTCGAGGACCTGCATTCCCCCCAGACTTCCCCCCACCACCGACAGCAACCGTTCGATTCCCAGCGAGCGGACCAGATCCGCGTGAACGTTGACGATGTCCTCAACGGTGATGACCGGGAAGTCGCGGCCCCAGGGCTGGCCGGTCTCGGGACAAATGCTGCTGGGTCCGGTCGTCCCCTGACAGCCTCCCAGAACGTTGGCGCAGATTACGAAATACTTGTCGGTGTCGAGCCCCTTCCCTGGTCCGATGAAACCGTCCCACCATCCCGCCTTGCGCGCGGCGAGATCGTCCTTCGACCGATAACCCGCCGCATGGGCGTCGCCCGTCAGGGCGTGGCAGATGAAAATCGCATTATCACGCCGGGGTGTGAGTTGGCCGTAGGTCTCGTAAGCGACCGTAATCGGCCCCAATCGCCGCGAGTTGGTCAGGAGCAGGGGGTTCGGCGGAGCGAAGAGAGTCACGGACTGCGTGCGAACAATCCCGACGGAGCGCGTGCCCACGTCGGGAAGGCTTTCTTCGATGAGTTCCGTCGACATGGCCGCCATTATACGGCACAAACAGGCTGTTTGCGACCAGCGGCCGACCGTGTCGACAGTGGCCGGTGACTCGTGGCCAGTGGCTAGAGAAACCCCGAGGCACGTGAACCACGCCACCTCTGGCGGGTCACCGGCCACGAGTTGCCAGTCACTTCTCGTCCCGCCACAAAGCTGCACTTGTGGTGGATTTACGGGCGTCGGTATTATTCGCCGCCCCGAGGAGTCCGCCCGGGGGAGGCCGGCAAGGACGGAGGACGCGAAAGGATGGACCAACGGTATTCGCCAACGCGTCTGTTGGAAATTGACGCCGGGCGGATCTGCGTGATCAAGCCGAGTGCGCTGGGAGACGTCGTCCAGTCGCTTCCGCTGCTTCCCATTCTGCGCGAACGGTTTCCCGCCGCGCGAATCTCTTGGGTCATCAGCCGGCGCTGGCCCCCTTGCTGGAAGGCCATCCGGACCTCGATGAACTCATCATTTTCGAACGGCCGCGGCACTTGGAAGGACTGGCGCCGCCTTTTGACCCAATTGCGGAACTCCGAGTTCGATTTGGTCTTCGACCTGCAGGGGCTTTTCCGGACCGGAATCATGATGCTGGCGACGCGAGCCCGGCTGCGCGTCGGGCTTGAGAACGGCGCGCGAAGGGGCCCAATGGGGCTGGCACTTCGCTGTTCCCGACACCGGACTCGACGTGGCCCCGCACGTGCGCTACCGCCGCGTCGCCGATGCGCTGGGACTTCCCGAATTCCCCCTCCAAACGCGGTTCCCGATTCCTCGCGCCGACTCCGGACTGGGCGCAGCGCGAGCTTGCCAAGCTGAAGGGGCCGGCCCTGGCCATTCATCCCGGCGCGTGCTGGCCGACCAAGCGCTGGCCGCCCGAGCGATTTGCCGCCGTGGCCTGCAAAGCGATCCGCCGCTTCGGCATGGCGCCCGTCGTGCTGGGCACCGCCGACGAAGAGGCGCTGGCCCTGCAAGTCGAACAGACGATCCGGCGGTTCATGCCGACGGTTGTTCTGGCGAACCTCGCCGGCCGGACCACGCTCAAGCAGTTGGCGGCCCTGCTCGACCAGTCCCGCATGCTTCTCACCAACGATTCCGGTCCCATGCAACTGGCCGCCGGCCTGGGGACGCCCGTCCTCGGCGTCTTCACGTGCACAAGTCCCACGATCTCCGGGCCGCCGGGGGAGCAACACGAATTGGTCGCCACCGGAGTCAGTTGCGCCGCCAGCTACCGCAAGCGTTGCCCCTATAGCGGGCGGAAACATCTCGCCTGCATGGAAGAGCTCGACGTCGAACGCGTCTGGAGCGGTTTCGGCCGGCTGATGCAGAAGAACTTCCCGCAAGCCGAAGCGGCCTGAGCGGTAGGCAAAAGGATACGTAAGGCAGACTTTATTCATCCGTCCGCCTTCATCCTTCATCTTTCTCGAAGTAGCCTGTCAGCATGCGGACGCGGTAGGCCTGGTAGCCCACGACAAGGCCGATCACGCCCAGAGCCGCCGCGTAGATGAGCGTGTATTGCGTGCGGATGATCGGTTCGCGGCCGATCAGCACGAGCACGCCGTAGGAGAGCAGACAGGCGCCCGTCATGAACGTCACGAGTCGCACGCGAAAAAACAGCCCCGCGGCGACGATCAAGAGCGGATAGCCGACCAAGAGCGGCCCGGCGCCGATTTGCCCGGGCTCGGCCGGCGTCACGTACAGCAAGAGCGTGAGAAAGACGGCGTCGGAAGCCGCCCAGGCGTACTGGACGACGTCCGGCAGCTTGAGCCGGCGCATCAACCAACAGCAGGCGATGGCACCCAACGCCCAGGCCCCGAAAACGCTCATCACCATCAAGTGATACGGCAGGTCGGAGCCGGAGACCATGTATTTGAGCTGCAGGATGAGCGTGGCGACCGCGAGTGCTCCGAGATGCGACGCCAGCGCAGGCTCGCGACGGCTCCAGCGAAACAGCGACCGGATCGGCCCCGGCGCCGCCGTGAGCAGCGGCTCGCCGCGGAGAAACCTCTCCAGGTCATCGACCAGCGCCGCCGCCGATTCGTAACGGTGCCGCGGTTGCTTCTCGAGGCATTTCAGACAAATCCACTCGAGCGGCAGCGGGACGTCGCGGTTGAGCTTTCGCGGACGGGGCGGGTCTTCTTCCATGATCTGCATGAGCGTGTCGAATGGGCTGGCGTTCTGGAACGGGGGCCGTCCCGTCAGCAGTTCGAACAGGATCGCTCCCAGGCTGTAGACGTCGCTTTGCGGCGAAACCGATCCCGATTCACCCAGCGTCTGCTCGGGAGCCATGTACCCCAGCGTGCCGACCATCGTCCCGGTCTGTGTATGCGGCGCAGTCGAAGGCCAACGCCTTCGCGAGGCCGAAGTCGGTGACGAATGGCGTGCCATCCGGGGCCAAAAGGATATTCGAGGGCTTTAAATCGCGGTGAATGATGTGGTGCTCATGCAGATAGTGAACGGCACGTCCGATGACCGCCAGGCACTGCGCCGCCTGCCGAGGCTCGAAAGGCCCGCCGGCCAGCGCTTGGGCCAGCGAGCGTCCCTCCACAAAGTCCATCGCGAAGAAGTGCTGACCGTGGACCTCTCCCGCGTCGTGGATCGCGACGATGTTCGGATGCCGCAGACTGCCGGCCGCTCGGGCTTCGGCATGGAAGCGGTGGACGTCGTCCGGCGAGGCCAGCCGGCTGGAAAGAATCATCTTGATGGCGACGAGACGATCCAGGTCGGTCTGCCGGGCACGAAAAACGACTCCCATGCCCCCGCGGCCGATCTCCTCCAACAGCTCGTATTTGCCGAACGGCTGCGGAGTCGCCGGCTGTGCGGCTGGTTCGTCCATTTGCCCCGAGGGAGATTCCGGCGCCAGCCGATCGAGAAGCTCGATGCAGCGAATCCACCGGGCCAATTCGGGATGCCGCTCGATCAGCACGCTACGCGAGGCCAGATCGCCGCCGTGCAGCGATTCGAGATACCGCTCCAGGAATTCGAACAGCCTGGCCTCGTCGGGAGCCGGCACATCTGCGGCCGCGGCAGCGCTTTCCTCATTGGTCATCGATTGGTCTCACGGTGAGGTTGGCACCCTACGCCGTTAACGCGGTTGATCGTTGGCGCTCATTTCAAATCTACAGGTTTCGGGAGTTTTTTGGGGTATTTTGGGGTGTGAAAAAAGGGAAATAACGACCCCAAAAAACTCTGAGATGCGTGCGTTGCGCCATTTGGCAGGAACCGAACCGCGCCGCGCCAAAACGCCCGGTTCGCCCCACCGTCCGCTCGCCGCGAGCTTTTTACACTCCCTGTTAAATTGATCTTGAACGGCTCGCGGGACCCGCGCAGAATGGAGTTTGAGTGTGACGCATCTGAACACATGCGGACCACTGGCGGACGAGCAAGAGCCACACAAGCCTCCGGCGCGTGGTGTGTGGTCAGCAGGAACGAGCCGCCGGCTTTATGCCGGACTTCGGCGAGCTCGACTCGACTGAGCTCGTCGAAGTCAGTCGAGCCGCGGTCCGGCGGGATAAACCCGCCGGCTCGTTGCCCAATTGCGCAGCCTCGTTGCCCAACTGCGCACGTTGATTCCGCCCCTGCCACCCTGATTCTGACCCCCGCTCAAGACCCTCCCTGACCCCTACTGCAACATCCCCCGGGCGGCGATCGGCCAAACGGCTTCGAGCCGGTTGCCGCGGAAGACATAAAACTCGTCATGCAACACGGTCGTGAAGTCGGCATAACCCACGACGAGCTCGAGCTTGTCGCCGATCTTGAGGTCGTAGGAATTCGGTCCCAACGCCAGCCAACCGTGTTCCGCGCTCAGCCGGGTGACCTCGGCATCCGGCAGTTCTTTCACGAGCGGCATCTGGATGTCGCCGTTGACGGTCTTGCGGCCGCTGTCGAGGATCGCCCGCTCGAGCATCGGCCGGCTGACCACGGTTGCCAGGATGGTCAGCGCGGGCTCCAATCCGGTCAGGCCGCATTTGAGCCGGTACATCGGATCGCCGAAGATCCCGCCGCCGCACTGCAATTCGGTCACCACCGGTTGATCGGCGGTGATCTGATACGAGCCGGTGCCGGCGGCGCTCACGATGTCGCAGCACATGCCTTTTTTGAGAACGGCGTCGCGGCAGTCCTCGAGGATGCCCATCGCTTCCTGAATCTTCATGCGCTTTTCCACCGGGTCGGCGACTTGGAGCAAGTGCCCTTCGTAGCCCATGATGCCGACCATCTCGACGCCGGCCAGGCGGTCGACCCCCTCCGCCAGGTCGACCGTGTCGCGTCCCGGGCGGCTTCCGACGCGATCGAGGCCGACGTTGACCTCGACGATCACGCGGCACGCGACGCCTTCGCGGCGGCACACGGCCGCCAGCGGTTCAATCTGCGCGTAATGGTCGCACGTGACGATCGGGTCGGCCGTGCGGCACAGCGAGACGAGGCGCTCGAACTTCCGCGGGCCGACGATCATGTTGGCGATGAGCAGATCGCGGATGCCGGCGGCGGCCATCACCTCGGCTTCGGAAACCTTGGCGCACGTGACGCCGACGGCGCCTGCCGCGATTTGCGCCAGCGCGATGATGGGCGTCTTGTGGCATTTCATATGGGGCCGCCACTGTTTGCCACGCGAGGAGATGAAGTCGGCCATCTTGCGGAGGTTCGACTCCATCACCTCGCAGTCGATGCAGAGGATCGGAGTGTCGAGCTCGAACTTTTCGCTGCCGATCAGAGACTGTGTCACTTCGGATCCTCCACGATCGAGTTTGCCAGTTTACACCAGCGCGCCCCAGGCCGGTACGGGCGCATAAACTCTTCGTCGGCGCCGGTGAAAATTCGAGGCCCTTGACAAGAAGAAACGTCCTGCAACGATGATCTCAGAATTGAGGGTTCTTTCCAGACAGAGGGACGAGGAATGAACTTCGCCGCCACGTTCGAGCAGGGTTTGACCTACGAAGCCTTTCTGGCGAAGTACGCCAACGAGGAGCAACGCCGCCGTTGGAGCGCCGTCTCTGCGCAAGTCGCGCTGTCGGAGCAGCAACAGGCGCTCTTGCGGAGCTTTCGGCGGGAGATGAAGGTGTTGATCGTCGCCGGGACCTGGTGCGGAGATTGCGTGAACCAGTGTCCGATTTTCGCCCATTTCGCGGCCGCGAATGAGAAGACCCGCATCCGGTTCTTCGATCGCGACGACAATGCGGACCTGGCCAAAGAGCTGTCGATCTGCGGCGCGCCGCGCGTTCCATCGCTCTTGTTTTTGAGTGAGGACGGCTTTGCCTGCGGACGCGCCGGAGACCGCACGCTGTCGACCTACCGGGACATCGCCGCTCGACAACTCGGCCCCTCGTGCCCGACGGGTATCGCGCCGCCGGAAAAAACGGCGCTGCAAAACGTCGTGCAGGACTGGCTCGACGAATTCGAACGGATCCAGTTGATGCTCCGCACGTCGGCCCGCCTGCGCCAAGTGCACGGCGACTGAAGCCGCCCGGCCGCCGACCGGCGAGGCCGTTCGTAGGGCGAGCTGCCAGCTTGCCCGTCCAATCTCAAGAACGCACCTTCCAGGGCAAGCTGGCAGCTTACCCTACGGCCGTGAAAGCCGCCTCGAAGCACGTTCATCGGAGTTTGCGGATGTCTTCGGACCCGAAACGCAGCCGCGCCCGGGAGTTGGCCGCGAGTCATCTGGCCCAGGGCGATGCCGTCGGCTGGTTCGAGTCTCTCTACGCGGAGGCCGCCGGCGACTCCGCGAACGTCCCCTGGGCCGATCTGCGGCCCAACACAAGTCTCGTCGAGTGGCTCGAGGGCAAGCCAATCGGCAGTGACGGTCGTCTCGCACTGGTCGTCGGCTGCGGGTTGGGCGACGACGCCGAGTATTTGGCAGAGCACGGCTTTCGAGTCACCGCGTTCGATATCTCGCCGACGGCCGTCGCCTGGTGCCAAAGCCGATTCCCGCGCTCGGCCGTGACCTACGAGGTGGGCGACCGGCTCGCGCCTCCGCCCGATTGGCGGCACGCGTTCGATTTCGTCCTGGAAGTGTATACCCTGCAGGTCTTGCCGCGCGAACTGCGCGAGCAAGCCATGGCGCGCTCGGCCGACACGGTAAGGCCGGGCGGGATGCTCTTGGTGATCTGCCGCGGCCGCCGACCGGAAGATGCCGAAGGCCAGATGCCTTGGCCCTTGCTGCGGGACGAATTGTCGGCCTTGGAGCGGGCCGGTCTTTCCGTCGAAACGTTCGAGGAGTTCTGGGACCGCCACGAAGAGCCGCCCGTCTGGCGGTTTCGCGCGTGCTATTCGCGGCCGGTAGCTTGAGTCGCGCACTGCACGATCGGCAATTGGGTAGCGGGTCAGTTTGGCGGGCCGGATCGCCCGGCCAACCCGCTCCCTTGACACATGCTTGAGCGATTATGCACATTTAAGCGCCGCCAAAACCTCTTGGCCAAATCCGCCGAATGAGCTAAAAGTCGGCCCCCACATCTTGAATCTGTCGCCGCCCCACATCACAATTTGCATGCATAATTGCAGCACTGCCCTGGGTTCGGGTGCCCGCATGGCGATCCGCTCTAACTCGTCAGGAGGACCAAAGAATGTCTAAATTCTTTCGCATCCCATGCAGAATTGAGCGGGGCGGATTCTCCGGCGAGCGGACCTTCACGATTCCAAACGCGGCTGGCGAGCCATTGATCGGAGTCGCGTATTACGAGTACTTCCTTGACGCAAATAAGAATCCGATTTCAGAAGACGTGCCCCCAGAGGGCCAGATCATTGATGGGTTCGTGACGTGTCGCGTGGTTCGCCGCGTTGACCATTCGACCGTGGTTGTCGAAGTGCCAAGCTCCGACACGATCGCAGTTGCAAAGAACGCATTAATTTCTGGGGCGCGATAGCCTGAACGAGGCGCTTGCGCGGTTGGTGCAAGTGTGTATCTCACCAACGGCTGCATCCAGAAGGCAATTAAAAGCGGAGCGTTGATCTTCAGTCCCGCGCCAGACTCGGTTGACCCTTCCTCGGTCGATCTACATCTTGATGCCGTGTCAGAGGCAAAGATTTGGGACATCGATAAGTTTCGAGAGCACGAGCAATCAAAAGGCGCTGGGCGCCCAGAGTTACGCGTCGGAAAATACAATCTGGGCAAGTTTTCCAAGCCGTACCTAACGGCACCTCCTGAGTACAAGGAGGAACTTAATCAACCCGTCTCCCTCAGGGGTAATGAGGTGGTTGTCCGCCCTGGCGGTTTTGTTTTGTGGCAAACACGTGAACGGGTGGGAACACCGGACAAAAAAGCCAAATTCATTTGCTTCGTTGACGGCAAAAGCACAAAGGCTCGCGCCGGAATTGTCGTGCATCTGACGGCACCAACGATTCACACGTCTTGGGCGGGTCAAATCACGTTGGAAATTGTAAACCTTGGCCCTTTCGATTTGATTCTGGCACCTGGCGACGTAATTGCGCAGGTCATTGTGGCCGAGGTTACGAAGCCTCCTAAGCGGAGTATGCGCGACCTATCTGTCACCCACGGCCAAAAGTCCGTCGCTGGCACTCAATGAAACACTTGACGACAAATCACGCAGCGGACTTCATCCTGAAATGCCAAACCGCTCCCCTTTGTTTCCCCCCCGCCGCCTGATGCCTCCAGCTCTAATTCCCGCCGACGTCGAATTTTTGAATGCGGTGATTGTACGCGTCGACGACGTACAAATCGCCGCGGCTGTCGATGGCCACTCCGTGCGGAGCGAGAAACTGACCAGGCTCGGCCCCCTGGCTCTCGCCGAAGCCGCGTAAAAAGCGGCCGTCGCTCGTGAATTGCTGGACCCGGCCGCCGGCCGTGCTGATCCAGAGTCGATCTTTGCGATCGCAGCAGATGGCGATTGGTCCGTGCATGCTGTGCAAGGGTTTGAATTCGCGTCCGAAACTGCCGGGGCGATCTTTCAGGTCGCCAAACGCGAAGAGGAACTTGCCAGTTGCGGTGAATTTCTGCACGCGCCCGTCCATGGCTTCCGTCGTAAAGACGTTCCCCTTGCTGTCGATCGCGACGAAATCGGGGCCGCCCGCGCGGGATCTCACGTTCGTGTTGCCGCCGAATTCACCCGGCTTCGTCCCGTACTTTCCCCAGGCCGCGAGAAAATGGCCGTTGAGGTCGAGCACTTGGATCCGATGGTTCGTTTGATCGGCGACGTACAGACGCCCGTCTTGCGCGACGGCCATTCCGCCTGGATAATTAAACTCGCCCGGACCGCCGCCGCTTTTGCCCCAGACGTGAAGCAGTTTGCCCGCGGGGCTGTAGACCGAAAGCCGGTTGGGATTGACCTCTTGACTGCGGGCCGACGCCGGGAAGTGACTGAGATAAATATTTCCCGCACTGTCGAGCGCGATGCCGCCGGGGTTGGGAAGCACCTGAATGAGTCCGAGCTGTTTGCCCTCGCGGTCGAATCTCTGCACGCGATGGTTGTAATGATCCGTGACCAGGATCACGTCGGCCCGATCGATGGCGATGCCAATCGGAAAATGAAACTCCCCGGGTTCCGTCCCCTTCTTTCCCCAGGCCAAAAGGAAACGGACTTTGGGAAGCTCGTGCTCAGCCGTGCGCAAGCGGGAGGACGAGCCGACGGCAAGAGCGGCCAACAGCCAGAGCACGGCCCTGGTCGCGATCGGCCTCGCTCGCCAGCCAGACGGGGCGCTCACAAATTTCGTACTGCCTGCCAGTGCCGACAACATGGCCATCAACCTTATCGCCGATCGATGCGGCCAGGAACAATCATCAGCCGGTGGGCGCACACAACTCCGGCAAGAAGCCCCGCCAGTTCCAGGCCGAAGTGTGCGTAATTGACAGTCCCGACCAGATTCCCGGCAAGATGCTGAATAACGACATGCTTCAGCAGTGACAGCACACCACCGAGGAGCATCAGCAGGAGCACGACCGGCAATTGCTTTCGCGGAGCAATCCGGCCTCCGGTGATGACAAACACCATCTCCGGCAGAACGTAATACGGAACGGCCCGCGCCCAGAAACTGATCGATGCCGATTTCGACGGCTCGGAACTGGCAGGAATCGCACGAACGCCAGCGCCGATAATGCTCATGACGGCGATGCTGGCGAGCAATGCAACCGGCACCAGCAAGAGCCAGCGGACGACCTCGATCCCCTTCTGCCGAGGTGATAGCTCATTGAAATCTTGCACGGGTGTTCCGAGTCGACGCGGACGGTTCCTCTCAAGTCTTGGCCCGCCATTGTACTGCCGTTGGAATGGCTGCACGGTGCCAAAGCGCGGAAATCGGCACCACAGAGAGAAGTAAAGAAGAGAAGTAAAGGAGACGGGAGTCAATTCTGTTGACGAACGGAATGGCCGGCAGAAGGGTGCTGTCATGCCCAGGCGTGCCCGGTCGCTGGTGCGGGGATTCCTGAATCAGGTGCTCAATCGAGCCAATGATCGGTCGCGGTTGTTCAAGGAGGATGCCGATTTCGCTGTGCTTGAGCCATTGCGTCACGGCCTCTCGGCACGGCAGGTGCCTACCAAGGTCGCTTCAAGTCCTTTCCGATTGCTGCGGACGACTTCTTTCCCCGCGGCCGCCTCCCTAAGAAACCGCCAGCCAATACCGCGGAGACCCCCTGGAAATGATTCCCGACCCGCTTTAATTCGACCACTAATTCGATCCTTGTCCACCTCGACCCTGAAATCTTCCTTCTTTGTGTCCTTTGTGTCCTTTGTGTCCTTTGTGGTTCCACTCTTCCTCGCGGGAAAAAGACAAAGAAACCACAAAGGACACGAAGGACACAAAGGGCTAACACGAAGGGGGGCTAATACGAAGGGGCTAATACGAAGGGGACGGGCTAATACGAAGGGGGCTAATACGAAGGGGACGGGAGTCAATTCTGTTGACGAACGGAACGGCCGGCAGAAGGGTGCTGTCATGCCAAGGCGTGCCCGGTCGCCGGTGCGGAGATTCCCGAATCAGGTGCTCAATCGAGCCAATGGTCGGTCGCGGTTATTCAAGGAGGATGCCGCTTTCGCTGTGCTTGAGCCATTGCGTCACGGCACTCTCGGCACGGCAGGTGTCGACCAAGGTCGCTTCAAGTCCTTTCCGATTGCTGCGGACGACTTCTTTCCCCGCGGCCGCTCCCCTAAGAAACTGCCAGCCAATACCGCGGAGACTTCCTGGAAATGACTCCCGAGCCCCTTTAATTCGACCCCCGGCGGCGACTGATTTTCAACCGAGTTGCCTTCCTCCGTTTCCTCTGTTGCCTCCTGTTAAAATCCGAGGGTCTGACATTTCAATGAATTGACGGTTGGCCTAGTCCTGTTTTTCCCTCCGAAGGTCACGCCTTCGCGAATGAATCACGGAAAAGGCGATTTGAACAGGAGGTAACGGAGGCAACAGAGAATAAATCAAGGTCTAAGATGACCTTCTTGGGTAAGGTCAGTCAGTAAATGCGACGGGAGTCATTTCTGTTGACGAACGGAACGGCCGGCAGAAGGATGCTGTCATGCCAAGGCGTGCCCGGGCGCTGGTGCGGGGATTCCCGAATCAGGTGCTCAATCGAACCAGTGATCGGTCGCGGTTGTTCAAGGAGGATGCCGCTTTCGCTGTGCTTGAGCCATTGCGTCACGGCACTCTCGGCACGGCAGGTGTCGACCAAGGTCGCTTCAAGTCCTTTCCGATTGCTGCGGACGACTTCTTTCCCCGCGGCCGCCTCCCTAAGAAACTGCCAGCCAATACCGCGGAGACTTCCTGGAAATGACTCCCGAGCCCCTTTAATTCGACCCTTGTTCTAAGCGCAGGCGATCCGATGACCGACAAGCCGGACGGGGAGCGGGCTTGGGCGGGGCGGCTGTTAAGCTAATCCGTGGCGGCCCGTCGCGCGGTAGAATGGGGGCGGGTCAAGCAGGGGATGGCGATGGACGCGAAGCCGGATGGGAAACGGTGGCCGCCGCTCCGAATCACGCTCCTCTTGTGTCTTCCCGTTGTGCTGGCGGCTGGACTTGCAATATGGTCGCTATGGGCCGCTCCTCTCGACGTGCGCATCACGGCGGAGCCTTATTCTTTTGCCCGTTACGACGACCACGCTGGACATTTACCTCTGGGGGCCATCGTTCAAATCACGAACCTTTCGAGAAGCACAGCATGGTTTCTTGGATGGCCGGGAGGACCAACCTACGATGTCCAACAACTTTGTTGATGGGAAGTGGGAGTCGCACACATCTTGGAGCTTTGACCCGACGGATACACGTCTCCCAAAGTCGTGGACAGCGCCTGCGCCGAATGGAGTCCGTAACAATCCTGGCAGGCCCGATATCCGAAAGCGCGACCGAGCTTCGTGTCGCCATGCCGTTCACCACGGAGGTTGCGCCGGCCGATGCACATTGGGTAATCAGCGCCGCCGTCAAGATCGTAAAACGAGGGCAGGACTATTTCCCTGAATCGAAGCCAGGGGCAGAGCAAGAGGAAACAATCGTTTCGCTGTATGGGCCAAGTCCGCTTTCGCGGATCGTCAAACTGGCCAAGCGCGTTTTTCTCGGTAAATAATCCGACCAACACAAAACGGGGACACTACCCACACCGGCAAAGCACAACCTTCCGGAGCGAGGCCAATTTACCACGAGGTCTAAATGAATTCCGGTGCAGGTTTGTGCGAATCACTGTTGGCATGATGTCTGGGATCTCTGCTAATCGTATCGGCGAGAAGCGATACGATTTTGGTGAACGGCTTCCGTTCACCAGTGCAACACCGCACGACTATTCTGGGCCGACAGCCGGAGTCGCGCCTCCGAAGAACGCCGCGATTTGGCGGACGACTTCGGCCTGCTCCTCTTCCGTGATCGTGTAGTAGAACGGCAGCCGCACCAGGCGGGCGCTGGCCGAATCGGTCACCGGCAGCTCGCGGGCGTTTCCGCCGAGGCGGCGGCCCATCGGCGAGGAATGCAGCGGCACGTAATGGAAGACCGCGCCGATCCCCTGTTTGTGCAGATGGTCCATGAGCGCGTTGCGCGTCGGGCCGTCTTTCACCAGCACGAAGAACATGTGGTAATTGGCGGCGCAGTCCTCGGGCGTGTAGGGAAGCTGCAGGAGTCCCTCGGCCTCCAGGGGTTTGAGGTGCCGGCGGTAGAACTGGTAGATATCGCGGCGGCGGTCGGAAATCGGCCCCATCATCTCGAGCTGGCCGTAAAGAAAGGCGCCGACGATTTCGCTGGGAACGTAGGAGGAGCCGACGTCGACCCACGTGTACTTGTCGACCAGGCCGCGGAAAAACTTCTGACGGTCGGTCCCCTTGTCACGGATGATCTCGGCCCGTTCGACCAGGTCGGGCCGATTGATGCACAGGCGCACCCCTTCGCCGCAGATGTAATTCTTCGTCTCGTGGAAGCTGTACGCCCCCAGGTCGCCGATCGAGCCGAGCGCGCGGCCGGCGTAGAACGAATTGACTCCCTGCGCGGCGTCCTCGACGACGATCAGGCCGTATTTGCGGGCGATCGCCAGGATGCGGTCCATCTCGCAGCCGATCCCCGCGTAGTGCACGGGCACGATCACCCGAGTCCTGTCGGTCACCGCCTCTTCGATCCGGTTCTCGTCGATGTTGAGCGTGTCGGGCCGGATGTCGACGAAGACGGGGCGGGCCCCTTCCCGGACGAACGCACTGGCCGTCGACACGAACGTGAACGACGGCAAAATCACCTCGTCGCCCGGCTTCAGATTGCACAAAATGGCCGCCATCTCGAGAGCGGCTGTACACGACGGCGTCAGCAGCACGCGGTGAATGCCGAACGCCTGCTCCAGCAGACGGCAGCACTCCCGCGTGAAATACCCGTCCCCCGCGAGATTATTGAGCGTCACCGCCTGAGCGATGTAGTAAAGCTCTTTGCCGGCGATGAACGGCTTGTTGAAGGGGATTTGATTGACCATGGGATGAAGCAGGGGGATGAAGCAGGAAGCTCGAAGCACGAATGACGAAGGAAGCACGAAGCATCAAGCACGAACTTCAGCCGTCGGGCTTCGGATTTCGTGCTTCCGTGGTCATTCGGATTTCGTGCTTCTCACGCGGAGGGGAGCAAGACAATCTTACCCGTCACCGAGCCTTTCTTGTGCAAGGTGTTCTCTTCCTGCAGGCGGTGGGCGGCGGCGGCCTCCGACAGCGGCAATGTCTGTCCGATGAGCGGATGCCACCCCCCGCGCTCCGCCAGCGCGCGAATTCCCTTGCGCACGCCCGCTGTTCGTCGGGCGTCGCGTTGAAGAGCGTGAAGCCGACGAGCCGCAGGTCCTTGAGGTAAAACGGGCCGACGGGGAATTCGGGGCGTGCCGTGCGGCCGGCCATCACCACGATCCGTCCGCGGGGAGCCATCATCGAGACGGTTCGATCCAAGGTCGGCTCGCGCTGTGTCTCGAACCAGACGTCGATCCCGCCGACGGGCTCCGCGAATTTGCGAATCTCCTCATCGAGCGTCGGGGAGTGATAGTCGAGCACGAGGTCGGCTCCCCAACTCGCGCACAGTTTCTTCTTTTCCTCCGAGCCGACGGTGGCGATCACGCGCGCCCCGGCCCATTTGGCAAATTGCACGACGGCCGACCCGACGCCTCCCGTTCCGCCATTGACCAGCAGCGTTTCCCCCGGCTTCAGACCTGCGTGCAAGAACACGCCCAGGTGGGCCGTGATGCCGACGAGCGCTCCGGCCGCGGCCTGTGCGTCCGATTGGCCGGCGGGGGTGGGATAGAGCCACCGTTCGTCAACGGCCGCCAATTCGGCAAACGATCCGGGCCGGCCGGCAAGACCCTGGTTGCTCCCCCAGACGCGGTCGCCCGGCTTGAGCGACCGAACTTCCGCGCCGCAGGCAACGACTGTTCCCGCCAAGTCGCACCCGATGATATAGGGAAACTTGAGCGGCAGAGTGACGGCTCCGCCGCGAATATAGGCGTCGATGGGATTGACGGCCACCGCGCCGACTTTCACCAGGACCTGCGTCGGACCGGGCTTCGGATCGGGCAGTTCGCCGTACTCAATGACATCGGGCGGACCGGTTTGGGTGATGTACGCCGCCTTCATTGCGGAGAGACCTCGGCTTCCAATTTCAATCGTTGGGGATGCCAGTAGGCGACATGGGCGGCTGCCGCCAAGAGCAGCAGCGTGATCGCGCTTGCGACCAGTCCCCAGTATAGGGAGGCGCGGATGGTAGGACCAAACCACTTCGTGTCGTCCCGCAGGGACGTCGACTCCGCGGAACATCCGCTCGACCGTCAGCGGCTCGGCACTCTTGCCGTCGACGGTGACCGTCCAGCCGGGGTACATCAACTCGGTCAGAATCAGTCGGCCGCCGGACGGCGAATCGGCGTCGATTGCAATGCGGCCGGCCCGAAGTTCGGTGATTTGCGGAGCACGCTGGGCTGCCGGTTTTTCCCAGGCGACGCGGCCCCGGCTCCCCTCAAGCTCGTAGAGATAGATCGGATCGCGATAACGGGCCCAAGCCGGATTGAGAAGCGGATCAAACCCCCGCCACACGGGCCGCACGGGCCATTCACCCTCGTTCAGCGGATTGAAACTCAGCACATGCGTCACGCCGGCGCGGCGGAGCCATTCGATTCGTGCCGGTAGAGGGGCCTCCGGCATCACCAGCCGGGGATCGACATATTCCACGGGGCCAAAAGTGAGGTAGACGGGCGTCGCAGCGGCCAAGGCCGAGGGCAAGTTCGCGCCGGGAGCGAAAACGCGGGACGGCTGCGGGCGTGTCCCGAGAATCCGTCGCACAGGACTTTCGGCGATGTGGCCGATGGGCGGATCGCTCACCATGTCGGTATAGGTGACGACGCGGCTCACCAGCCACAGGTCGATCACGGTCGTCAGAAGGATGCAGCCGACGAGCGTCCAACGCCCCACGCGGGCGGCGGGCGCCGGCCGCGAATCGGGGCTCAGGAGTTGTGCGACGACCGCGAGGATGATGGCGACCAATCCCAACAGGAGCAGCCCCGACATCAAGCCGTCGGAGACGACGTACGAGCCGATATGGAAGGGATCCGGAGCGGAATTGGCTCGCTGCACTTCCTGGCCTTGCGCTGTCAGCGTCAGGGCCGTCCACATTGCCGCTCCGAAGGAGACGAGCACCGCCATCCCCAGCACGACGGAACCCGTCGCGCGCAACCGGTCGAGCGATTTGGCAGCCAGGATCCCGACGCCCAACGTCGTGATGACGCCGTAGCGGCCCGGGCCTTGAAAGAAATCGAAACCGGGAATGTGCCGCGTGAGACCCAAAAACCATCCTGTCGTGTAGAACAAGGCCGCGACTGACAGGACCAGCCAGACCAGGCTGATCCGGTCGCGGGTCCAGAACGTGCCGGCGGCCTCGGCCAGTGCCAGCATCAAGGGGATGAGTCCGAAATAAAGTTGGGCCTCGACCTGGTTGGTCGGCGCTCCCAGCTCCGGTTCCGATTTGCGGAGCGCCTCGTCGCGGTTGGTGCCCAGCGAATACCAGTACCAGGGACGGACCATTTGCGACCAATACCCGACGGGAATCGAGCCGTGCGCGAGATTGTGCTCCTGTCCGGGCGACTCGCGCTGGCTCAATTGCTTCAGCTCCCACGTTGGGGCAAGCTGCAACGCCGACAATCCAAACGCACATACGATGGCCGCCAGCGACATCCCTGCGACCAACTTGGATCGTGAGCGGGTCGCGGTCGGCAAGTCGCGGTTGGCAAAAAATAAACGCAGCGCAACATATGGAACGAGCGTCACTTGCGTCAAAAAGGCGATATTGAAATGTCCGGCCAGCAACTGCAGCGTGAGGACGGCGCACAGACCAAACACGAACCGCACGCGGCGGGTACCGAGGAATCTCTCGGCGCACCAGAAGGCGGCCGGCATCCAGGCTCCGCCGATGATGGCCCACTCCCAGCACGACCGCGGCGGAAACCAGCCATACGTGTAGACCAGCGCGCTCAGTCCGGCCGCCCAGCGGCTCAGCGCCAGCGACCGCGCGTACATCCACGTGAAGACGAACGCCAGCAGGTAATGGAGCAGGTGATTGACGTTGTAGGCCGCATTGATCGGCAAAAAGCCGTACAGGATCACGTTGAACGGATAGAAGGGGCCGGTCTGGCTTTCGCCGACGATGGGGTAGCCGTGCCCCGCTCGGTTGTTCCACAGGGGCAGCTCGCGGGCCGCCAGGGCCTCGGCGTAGACGACCTTTTGCGGCAGGTAATAGCTGTAGACATCTCCTCCGATGAAGCCGCCGCCCCGGAACAGGGGCCACCAGAACAGGGCCGCCAGGGCCGTAGCCGCGCATCCGACGGCGGCGGCGGCCGCGATCCGACCGCTGAGAATTCCACGTCGGCTTACGCCGCCGGGCGATCCGCTGCACGATCCCCGATTCATTCGCTTCGGTGCGTTCGTCGGTCTGAGAGGAACGGAAAGAAGGGCCAGGCAGCGCCGCCTGACGCCGGACATGCCGCCTGATGAAGCATAGCGGCGCGCCGTTACAGGATGAAGGCGGAAGGATGAATCAGGGTGCTTTATTCGTCCCGCATCCTTCCGCCTGCATCCTTCCGCTCTCCGCCGGCGATGCTCGAGCGCGGAGGGGGCCGCTCGGGGGATCACTCTTCGACAGGTCTGTTCGGCGACCATACCTTTCGTTGGGTGCGCGGATCTCTGTGAGAAATCTCACAAAGGGTTCGTATAAATCCGCACAAATCGGCTGAAATTCTCGGGAAATCGTCCAAATCTCGGCCAATTTCGACATTTTTCCTTTGAACTTATGCCGGCGAATTGTCAGACTGCGTATCGCACAATCCGGCCTTGCTATTCCGCGGGTTCCGTTCGGAACGGCTGGAAATCGGAATCAAATTTAAAGGGTAATTTTTTCGTTGTTCTCGGAGTCATTTGCAAAGGGGTATTTGTATGCAACGAACGCGCAGGGGTTTTACGCTGATCGAGCTGTTGGTGGTGATCTCGATCATCGCCGTTTTGATCGCACTGTTGATGCCGGCCGTGCAGGCAGCCCGCGAAGCGGCTCGCCGCACCCAGTGCCGCAACAACTTGAAGCAAATCGGAATCGCCGCCCAAAACTATCACGACGTGAACAAGATGTTCCCGCCCAGCTACACGTATGTTGTCGGCCCGAAGCTCCACGCGTTGCTCAAGGACAGCCAAGAGGCGTGCTACGACGACGCGAACACCCACGGTTGGGGCGAGCGGTTGCTGTTGTTTATGGAGGGGAACACGGTCTACAACCAAATCTGCTTCAACTCAACGTACACCTCTCCAATCGATCTCGCGCCGACTCTGGGGATCACAGACGCGAATTACACGTATCCCAACTCGGGATGCCCCTGCCGCGATGCCTGTGCGCAGATACGGCCGGCCGCCCGTGTTATTCCCGCGTACAACTGCCCCTCCACCCCGCGAACCACCAACCCCTTCCTCGAGGACGGGTCGGTCATTAACCTCCTGAATTCCAAGGGTGTTACTTGTCATACGCTTGCTCCGCATATGTTGGCAGGGGCGAGCGACTACGAGGCGTCCAGCGGATTCTTAGGCTCGCTCAATTGTTGGTACCAATTTTTGAACAACGATGTGTGCCCCGTCGCCGGTTCCCGCGCCGGCACTTTGGACGGCGCCACGCCCGTGAGCATCGAGTATATCACCGACGGATCGTCCACGTCGATTTTCGTGGTCGAACAGGCGGGAAAACCGGACCTCTGGATGCGCGGCGTCAAGAAAACGTACACCGCCACCGGCTGCGGCCTCGCCACTTGCGGCAGCACTGGCACGGTGCAGGATCGGCTGTCGAATTACGGCGGCTGCTGGATGTGCGCGCTCGATAACGGCGAGAACTGGATGCAAGGCTCGAATTTCGCCGGGACGTCTTTGCACGTTCCGAAGGGAACGCCCGTCTGCTTCATCAACTGCCTGAACGAGGAGGACTCCGGCGTGTACAGCTTCCATCCGGGAACCGCCGGCATTCTCATGGACGATGCGTCGGCGCACATGATCAGCGAGAACATCAGTGCCACGGTCTTCTGCCGGATGGTCACCATCCGCGGCCGTGAGCCCGTCACTGACAGTTTCTAATTCAACGTTCGCGGCGTCCTCTTCCGGAATTCCGGGGGGGCGCCGCAGTTTTTTTGCGATGGAGCGTGTTGACAGCGAGTCAAACATCCTCCATTCTTTGATGGTCGCGCTCGTGTGGCGACAGACTTGTGTGGCGACAGACTCGTTCGCGTGCCTTGATCGCTCCCTCGTCCTCGCAGGGAACTCAGTCCAAACTCCGGCAAGCGTCCCCTCGGGCGCGCGCGTTCGCCCGGTTTTTTGCAGGAACTGCCACGATGTTCGCGTTTTTCCGCCGCCAATCCCATTACCTTGCCGAACGTTGGGTGGCTCTCGTCGGCGTTACTTTCCTTTTTGCTGGCTGTGGGCCGCCAACCGCCGACCAAGCGCTGAAGCAGGCGTATAAAGACAATCCCTCAGCCACGGCCGTTGAAATTGCCCCGTTTGAGGGAACGGTGACCGTGGACGGCAAGCCGCCCTCGAAGCCTGACACGAGGATGCTCGTGATCCTCAATGACCCCAAACACCCGCAGGATCCGAAGATACCGCCAAAACTCGTAGCGGGCTGCAACGTAGAGGGACATTTTTCTTTCACGACGTATACGTCGCACGACGGTGTCCAGGAAGGTTCCTACATTGTCACCTTTGTCGAACTCCAGAATTTAAGTCGCCCCGTTCGGTAAGAATAGGAAAGCCGGCCTCGGCCCTCCCGATGAGCTCGAGAACTTGTACAACGACCCGGACAAAAACGCCGAGGTTCCGGAGTTCAAGGTCGACATCAAGAAGCCGGGGATAACGGACGCGCACTTCAACCTGGTTGTCGAAGGTAAGGAGCCGGTCAAGGTTCCCGGACCGCATGCGATCACGAAGATCGGTGATTCCACCCGATAGACCGGCAAAAGAATTCGACGAGCCGCCCGCCGGCTCGTGGCCCGCCTCGTGGCCCGCCTCGTGTGGCCCGGCTCGTGTGGCCCGGCTCGTGTGGCCCGTCGTGTGGCAAGGTCATCCGCCCGGCCGGATGATCCCGCCACCCGGCCTCAGGTTTTTGAACCACCTCTAAATCGGCTCGAAGCTCCCGTCGGACAGGCGGCGCAGCCCCGGGCCGACGGGCGCGGGCGCCGCGGAGTGCACCTCCAGCCGGACTCGATTCTCTCCGATCCGGCCGTCGATGGACAGGAACGAGCGCGGCGCCGGATCCTGGCTTTCCTCTCCGTGGTTGGACACGGTCCATGAAATGTCGTCGATGCGGCTGAACCGCTCGAGGAGGGACTTCAGGTCCAAGCGAAACCCGACACGCTGCGTCTGACCGTCGGTCTTGCCGCCGACGAGCTCGACGGCGCCCAGGTAGATCGCGGCCGACCAGCCCTGTTCGTCCAGCCGGCAATCGAATCCCACGCGGCCAACGTCTGCCAGCGGCTCGAAAAGCTCGGCGACGCACTCGACGAGCGTGGTGAGCCATTCCGGGCGGATGTCCCGCTTGGCACGTTTGAAACGGTCGGATTCGATCTGCTGAAGCAGATGCCTGGCGGAGAGATGCGAACGGCTCACGGTTGCGGTCTCCAGAAGCGGTGCCGCGCGGTCTTGGTCGCAGACACAGCAGATATCGGGAAACGCCCCGCCATGGGCCAGTGGAAAGAGATCGGCGGCCGGACTCGTCCGATTCGCCGTTCACCCGACGCGGCGCGTATCGGCCGTGTCAACGCGGGAGGGCGACGACAATGGAACGGGAAGCGCGGCCCGTCGCGTTTGCGGCGAAAGGCGCGCCGGTAGCCATTGTTCCGCCGTGACCTCGCGAATCAAGCCCCTGGCAAACGTTCGACCGACCGAAAGGTGCGCTCGGCGCTGCCCGCCTGTTATTTACAAGCTCCAGCATGCTTGTGAGAAATCTCACATTTCACAGCTAAAGTTTCAGAAAACTTCATAGAAGGACGATTTTCTGGATTTTTTCTGGAGTTTCAGTTTGAAGTTGGCCGGCCAATAGTGCAGACTCGCGGTTAAGACTAAGTACTTCTGCTTAGTGGCACTGATCGAGCCGCGCGGGTCCTGTGCCACGGTGGATCTTGAGTGCCCATCGTATGAAGCCAGGGCGGAAGCCAGGGCGGAATGGTGAATCGCGCGCGACCGCCAGCCAACTGCGGCCAATCGTTGCCGGCCATCGACGCTGGCGGCGCTGCTTTGGCCCGTTTCTTGCGACCGTCCTCAGCGATGGACCGGCCGGTGAGCCGCATTCTTTTGGGCCGCTGTCGCAGTGAGTCGTTTGCTGGCGCTTCATCTTGTGTTTGAAAGGACGAGCAAATGTCGACGAGGCGAAGAGGTTTCACGCTGATTGAGCTGTTGGTGGTGATTGCCATCATTGCCGTGTTGATTTCGTTGTTGCTGCCGGCCGTGCAAGCCGCGCGGGAAGCGGCCCGCCGGACGCAATGCCGCAACAATTTGAAACAGATCGGGCTGGCCGAGCACAATTACAATGACGTCAACAACCAATTCACGCCCGGATACATGTATTCCGCAGGCCCGGTGCTTGGTTGCTGCGGCGTTAAGCTGGCCCCGACGAACTCCTGCCACGATGACGTGAATTTGCACGTTTGGGCGGAGAGGCTGCTGCCTTTCATTGAAGCGACCAACGTCTACAACCGGATTGACGAGAATTCGCCGATCTACTCGCCAGTCTGCGAAACGTTTCTCGTCCCGATGGCAGCGTATACAGCGAAGAACTCGGGCTGCCTTTGCCCGAGCGCCCCCAACTACTCTGCGTGTGCACAGAACCTGCCGGCCGCCGCGGTGATTCCGGCATTCGCCTGTCCCTCCGCGGCGCGGAACAGTAATCCGTTTCAGGAGACGCCGAGTTTCTATTTCTGCTTCTGCAAGAATTTCCCGCAGTACCAGGCCGGCGCCAACGACTACGTTGCCACTGCGGGCCTCCGCGCGAGCGTGGAGTGTTATTACAAAGTTCTCAACGGCTGTGTCGACCAGAAGTCTCAGGACGGCGTCATCAGCGGGACGGAGGGCAACTTCACTCTCAGCATCGAGAAGATCGCCGATGGGACGACGACGACTATTCTCTCCGGAGAGTTGGCCGGCCGGCCCGATCTCTGGCAGCGCGGCGTTAAGAAAGTCGTGCCGACGAACCTCATCAACGCCGGACAAGCCAACTACGGAGGCTGCTGGTCGTGCTTCGACAACGCGGAAAACTGGATCGAGGGATCGACTTTCGATGGAGCGGCGACGGTCTCCGTGAAGGGGCAGCCGGTCTGCGTCATCAACTGCACGAATGAATCGGGCTTCGGCCTTTACAGTTTCCACCCGGGCTCCTGCGGCATTGTGATGTGTGACGGATCCGCGCACATGATCAGCGAGAACATCAGCCTGACGGTCTTCGCCCGCCTGGTGACATTTAAGGGCCAAGCCCCTGTGACTGACAACTTCTGACAGTCCGGCGCTGCCGGATTTCGTCCGCGTTGGGGGCCGCACCGAGTGCGGCCCCTTCACCTAAAGTGGTTTCAAATCCTCAATCCGCGTCCCGCCGTTCGCAAGTGATTTCAACAATGACAATGACTCATTCGAAGTGCCGAAAGTGGCTGACGTGGTCGGCTCTGGTGGGCTTGCTGGCAATCGTTGGCGAGGGCTGCGGCGGCGGCACACAGACGGCACAGGAGGCGCTGGACCGGCAATACAAGGACAATCCCCAATTGAAGCGCCTCAGCCTGGCCAAGTTCGCCGGGACGGTGACCGTCGACGGACAGCCCCCGGCGAAGGGGACCGTGATCGTCGTCATGCTGAACGACCCGACAAAGCCCTTCGTGCGAAACCAACCCGGCCTGCACACTGTTTCCACGCCCGAAGGGACATTCGATTTCAGCACCAGCATCAAGGGGGATGGCACCCGTCCCGGCTCGTACATCGTCACGTTCGCGGAGCTGCATCCGCACGGAAGGCGGGGTTTTTTCCCGCCGGACGGATTGAAGAACCTCTATAACGATCCGGACAAGAACTGCGCAGACGCCGGAGTTTCACATCGAGCTCACGCCCCCGGGAAGGACCGACTACACGTTCAATCTGAAAGTCGCTGGCGAGCAACCCGTGGAAAAGGCGGGACCCCACGCCACGAGCGAGATCCGCTGACGTTTCTCGCGCCCTACACCGGGTTCACCGGGTCAAGACGCCGCGTGCAACGAAATCGGCTCGAAGCATCCGTCGGCCAGGCGGCGCAGCCCCGGGCCGACGGGGGCGGGCGGTCTTAATTTCGGGCTTCGTGCGTCGGATTCCCTTCGTCATTGGTGCTTCGTCATTTGAATACTTTCTTCGAGCTTCTGGCGTGCATCGTTGTCGTTAGGGTTTAGGGACAGAATGTCGCGCAGCTGATCGGCCGCTTCGTCCCAGCGTCCCAAGGCCCGCAGGTCGTCGGCGAGCAACCGGCGTGCGGCGAGCATGTTGTCGTTGATCTTCAGCGCCCTTGGCAATGCTCGATCGACGCCTGCAAATCCCCCATATTTCTGTACAGCAAGGCCAGGTTGAAATAGTTGTCTTGGTCGCCGGGATCGGCTTCGAGAGCGCGCTGGAACGCGTGCTTCGCCGCGGCCGTCTCCTTCTTGGCCAAATAGAACCAGCCGAGGCCGCGGTGAGCCGCCGCCATGTTGCCGTCCAACGCCAGCGCGATTTCAAACTCCCGACGCGCATCGTCGGGCTGGTCAAATCGAAAAAGAGCCTCCCCAAATTTGCAATGCGGCCCCGGGTCCCAAGGTGCCACCACGACGGCTTGCCGATATTGGTCCAGGCCTTCCTCCAAACGCCCTTGGGCCATCAGGCCGTCGCCGAGGGCGAAATGCACAAAGGAATTGTCGTCTGTAACTCTCGCGGTGTGATTGACGAGGGTCATCGTGTCCTGCCAGAAGCCGGCCTGGACGAAACCCAGAACGGCATACACGCCCACGGCCGCAAACGCCACGCGCCGTGACGTCACGAATCCCGCAATCGCCACATAAAGTCCGATGAAGGAGAAGTAAGCATAGCGATCGGCCATCTGCTGCGTGCCGACTTGCACCAATCCAATCATCGGGGCGAGTGTGCCGAGGAACCAGAACCAACCGATCGCAAAGAAGGGGTATCGTCGGCGATACGCCATTGCCGCGGCCGTGAGGAGAACCAGAAAGGCAATGGCCGCGCTGACTCGAATCAGGCTGATGTCGGTCGAGTACGGATAATAGACTCCCAGGTTCCAGGGCAGAATCGCCTTTTGCAGGTAGGACGTGTACGCGATCGCCGCATTCGCGATGCGCAGGGGAAGAGGAATCACATCGAGGGAACGGACCGTCAATCCGTTCGACTGCGCCAGGATCGCGACAACGCAGAAAACGGCCGAGATCACGAAGAAGGGGATTTTTTCGACCATCGAACGGAGGCTGAGGCGATGGAGCGGCCAATCGTCCAGGAGCAGGAGCACGAACGGCATTGTGACGAGCGTCTGCTTGGACATCAGGCTGCACGTAAAAAAAACCAGCGACAGCAGAAGTTGTTGAATTCGTTCTCGTTGTGCGTAGTTGACATACGCCGACAACGAGAGGAGCCCGAAGAGGACGCTCAACACGTCCTTGCGTTCCGTGACCCAGGCGACGGATTCCGCATGGATGGGATGAACGGCGAACAGGGCGGCGACAAAGGCACTCAAAAACTCCTGTCCGGTCGCCTTCCTGAGCACATGGAACAGGAGGAGCACATTGGCCGTATGCAGGATCAGATTCGTCAGGTGGTAACCCCCCGCCCAGGCGTCGTACGCGGTGCCGTCCAGCATGAGCGAGAGCCAAGACAGCGGAATCCAGTTGGCAACGTAGAATCGATCGAACGCCCACTTGATTCCGCCGAACGTGAGGCCGGAGCGGACGTGGGGGTTGGTGCTCACGTAGGCGGGATCGTCAATGGTGATAAACTCGAATCGCCACACCTGCAGTAGACGGCCAGCGTCAAGAAGGCCAGCGCCAGAAAAATCAGGCCGGACGTCATTGATTCCAATTCGAGCCGCGAGCTGGTCAACGACGCTCTTCCAATTGGACTTGTCCGGCCGCGTCCGCGTCGGACATTGTGCGAGCCGAGCCAGTCGGCCCGAATTTCCGTCGAGCCCCGGAAGACTTCCGCTTCGCCGCCATGTAAAGCCCGTCAGCGATTGTTGACCGCGGTCATTTCACAGGTCAATCAGACAACTCGTCAATCGAAACGTTTCGATGCCGGTTGGCGTGCTGAAAGCATCACCTAGGCGCGTTTCGATCGGCTCGATTTGTCCTTTGAAGTGGACCAGGGCGTCCGAGGGATTCATATTGAAGAGGGCCCGCCCGCCGGTCCCCCAGCGGCCGCGGTGATAGTGGAACAGGGCCGCCGCGTCGCGCACCATGCCGACGGCCTCCACGCCCTCCATGTCCCCCCCTTCGAGCGACTCGAAGCGGATATTGACGCCGACAAACGCGGTGAGCATTCCCGTTTTGACGTCGCGGCCGAACGTGACGCTGCTCTGCCAGTCACATTCCAACCACCGCAGGCCGCGCGGCTTTCCAAGCGAGCCGGCCCGGTGGAAGAAGTGCGCCTCCAATTGCTCCCGCTGCAGCCGGAACTGCTTGAGGGCCCGGACTGCCCGGCGCTTGTGGAGGGAGGCCACCATCGGCCGTCCCACCGCGAAGGACAGAGCCAAGCCGAACACGACGGCCGCCGCGATCGGCCAGACGATCGCAATTCCCTGCATCGGGCGTGCTTCTGAAATTAAACGATCGCAAGGGGCCAGCCGCGGCGTTGGGCCATCCTCATTCCATCTTAGAGCAGGCCGCCCGAGGCCGGCAAGGTCGCCTCGAAACCCTTGCTCCGGACGCATTGCATGAGCCCGTCAGAGGTCGCACCGAGCGGCGGGTTTATTTCCCTGCAGCCTTCGCCCGCGCGGCTCTTCGCGCCTTCTTTGCCCAGGGCTGACGGCGTTTTTTTCGGCAGGTGCTTCACCCTCTTCTTTTTCTTGGCCGCCTTGGCCGCCTTCTTCACGTTCGCGCGTGCCGCCTTTTTTGCTTGGTTGTGGTCCTCCGTCGCAGGCTCCGTTGAAGTCGATGGACGAATAGTCCAAAACGATGCAAGATTCATACCTGAGCCGGTTCGGGCCTGAACCCGCAAAGTTCTTGTTCGTCCCGCGTGGCAGGGCAGGCTCACATCGACCAGTTCGATCGTTCCCATTTGACGCGAGACCTCCCATGCCATTGCTTGGATCGCACCTCTCCATTGCCGGCGGCTATTACAAGGCCGTGGAGGCCGCTGCCGAGCTGCGGCATGGATTGCGTGCAGATCTTCACCAAGAACAACAACCAATGGAAAGGAAAGCCGCTGTCGGACGAAGACGTCAGCCGATTTCGCGATGCGATCGCGCGGACCGGGATTCGCATGCCGTGCGCGCACGACAGCTATCTCATCAATCTGGCCAGTCCGGACGGAGGCGCTGTGGACCAAATCGCTCGATGCATTTGTGATCGAGTTGGAACGGGCCGAGGCTCTCGGGCTGGCGGGGGTCGTGATGCATCCGGGGAGTTGTGTCGGCGCCTGCGAAGAGGAAGGGATTGCCCGCGTCGTGACCGCGCTCGATCAGGCCCTGAAAAAGACGCAAGGGATTCTCCGTCGGAGATCTGGCTCGAGACGACCGCCGGGCAGGGCTCGTCGCTCGGCCATCGGTTTGAGCACCTGCGGGCCATTCTCGACGGGCTGGAAATGGAGCCGGCGCGTGGGCGTTTGCGTCGATAGCTGCCATCTCTTTGCCGCGGGCTATCCGCTGAGCGAGCCTGCCGATTACGCGGCGACGATGTGCCAGTTCGATCAAATCGTCGGACTCGACCGCATTCGAGCCTTTCACCTCAACGACAGCAAGCGCGAGTTTGGCAGCCGGGTCGACCGTCACGAGCACATCGGCAAGGGGCATTTGGGCCGGGGGGCGTTTCGCAACATCCTGAACGACCCGCGTTTTGCCGGGATTCCGATGTATCTGGAAACGCCCAAAGGAGTTGTCAATGGGCGCTCGTTGGATGCAGAGAACCTGGCGATTTTACGCAGACTTGCCGGACGTGCCGCAAAGCCGTCGCACAATCGAAAAAGTCGTTAAAGTCGGGCAATCCTCTGCGATCAAGGTCAGTTTTCGTGGCCCGACCGTTATTGTCTGTGCAAAGCATCAAAGCCGGTGCAATGAGCGAAAGCGGATAACGTCCGCTCTTCGGAATCGTCGATCAGATTGAAACACGTGGCAATCTCAGCCCCGTGGTCGATTGCGACCGGTTCCGAGGACATGGACGATGAACTTCGACTTTCGCCTCTCCCGCCGAACTGCTGTGAGGGTCGGCGGCGTCGCGTTGCTGGTGGTTCTTGGGGGATGCGTGTCCTTCCACAAGCCACGCTTCTGGGACAAGGAGGACGTGAAAACCACGTCCAACGCAAGCGGTTCTCAGCCGAACGCGAAGCCGTCGACCGACCCGGCAGCCTCCGCCAGTCCCGCGCCGACGGTCGTCACCGCGGATCACACAACGTTTGACGATCCGTCGGGCCACGTCTCGGCCTTCGATGCCGCGGACCCGACACCCAGTCCTTCGAGCGGGCAGAATGCCCTTGCCTCCGGTTCACAGCCGGCTCCCCAATCGAAATCGGCCTTCTCCAGCTCCGGCGACGATCTCTTTGCTCCCATCGTTCCTCGCAACGTCGCCACCGACGATTTCGCCGACACGCCGAACGTGCCGACCGCCAAGAAGGCCGACGCGCAGACCAAAGAGACTGATCCGTTCGCCCAGACGGCGGCATCATCGCCGGCGGTCCCCGCGGCACCGACGACGCCCACCGCGGTCAAAGAAGCGACACGCCCCGTTGCCGCTTCGTTGCCGAAGGCCCCGCAAAGCGCAGACCCATTTGCTGATGCGGACGGCGCAGCGTTTCTCCCGGCAGCCCAACCTCAACCGGCCGTCACGCCGGCGCCGCAGCCCACGTCCGCACCGGCAGGCACTTCGCCGCAGCCGGCCGCCCCTTCGCAGGCCGCTGCCGCGCCCCAGCCGCCTGCGGTCCCGCCGCCGGCTTCTTCTCCTGAAACGGCATGGTCGCCGGAGTCTATTCCGGTCGAACCACCGCAGAGCAGCGCACCTCCGGCTCCCGAACGAGCCATGCCGGTTGCGTCCGTGGACAACAGCAAGGATGTCGTCGACGCATTTGCAGATCCAGGGGCGCCTGCCGCGCCGAAAGGACCTGCGGCTCTTGTCGCCGTCGACGCTGAGGTGAACAAACCAAGTTGTGCCGCTCCGGCAAGCAAGATGGCGATGCCTTGCGCGGCCGCAGCGACAACGCAGGGAACATCGGCGAACAATCCGGCGACATCCGAAGCCTGGGTGCCGGTTCGCGCGCCGGCTTCGGCTGAGCAAGTCACGCCCGCCGAAGCCTTGGCAAGCTCGTCCGAGGCTCCCCAAGTTGTGATCGAGACCGTCAAAACTCCTGCCGCTTCCAAGGCTGGCCCGGTGCCGAGCGTCGCTAAGGCTCCCGTGCACGACGCGGAAACCGTCGCGCGTCACGAGCCCGAGTGGCCCCACGCGGCTGTTCAAAGCGCCGATGCCCCTGCTGCCAATTCGATGATTTGCGATTCCAAGTCGGTGCGCGGACGCTTCACAGGAATCGGACATTCGACGGGCGAGGCCGCGCATCCGTCGCCGCCTAAAGAGACTCCACGCAAGCCGGCTGCGCAAAAGGTGCCCATGTCGCGTATGGATGCCGACACGCCCCGTTCTCATGCGGGTCATGATGTGAATGCCGCCGGTCAGACGGCACGGGCGCCCAAGCCGCTCAGCGGAGTCGTTAACGCGGTCGCCCAGCAGATCGGACGCGCGGCCGGTTGCCGATCCGTTTTCATTGGAGCAAACCGTCGACAGCAGCGCCGTCGATCCGATCAATATCGGCGAGGCACATTCGCCGCCCACGACTGACATCCCCCGACCATTCCATCCGGATGATGTGAGTGTCGACCCGGCTTCGACCGGATTCCTGGCTGCGGCTCCGACCATTGCGCCGGATCCTCCACACGCAGGGACGCGGATTTATCCCCAGACGTGGTTCGCCGTGGGAATTGGGGTGGGATTAGCGGCAAGCCTCGCATTGTGGCTGCGATTGCGGCCCAAAAACGAACACGTCCTCAACGGATGACGGCCACAGGCGGCAAGACCAAGGAGCCCGCTCGATCGGCACATTTCCGTCGAACGTGGTCGATTGGGCCCGGCTTGGACCAAGCGGGATCGGCATGGCCGGTTGCAATTCTGCCGGTTTTGTCGCCTCTGCGGTTCGGCCGGCGGATTTCGGACCGGTCCCCGCCTGGCAAGACGCGCGCCCCGCTCCGTGCCGCCCGGATTTCTGCCCCGCGGGACAAGCGTCGCACGCGGCGTGCACTATAGTTGTGCTGCCAAGCCCGTGCGGAAGTGCCCTCAATTCGACGTGGGAGACGCGATGACCGACGACCCGTGGAGCCGACCGACCGTCAAGGATTTGCAGGAGATCCTGGAAAACCTCCAGAAGCCGGAGACCGAAAACCGGCGGAACGTGGAGCGGCTCGAATTGTCGGTTCCGGCCGAAATCGTCACGGCGCGGGGCAATACGGTCGCCGCCATGACGCGCGAAATCAGCCGCACCGGCATCGGCATCCTGCATCGCGGCTCGCTGTCACTCGGCGAGGTCACCGTCAAGATGGCCGGCGACTCGCAGACGTTTGAATACCGCGTACTGATCGAATGGTGCACGCCGTGCGAGAACGGGATGTTCCTGAGCGGCGGGCGGTTCCTTCCGAAGGCCGGATAAAAGCGGCGAAACCAGGGTCGGGCAAGCGGCTCGCTTGCCGTTCTGCCCGCTCATCGCTTTGACGCCGTCCAAGCCTAAATTGGGACAGCGTGCCCTACGGCAGTTCGGGGGGCGGGGGCTCGGCCTGGCGGCGTTTCTCGGGGGGCACCAGCTTGTCGAGGATGCCGTTGACGAACTGCGGCGATTGCGCGGTCCCGAAGCGGCGGGCCAGCTCGATGGTTTCATCGATCACGACGCGGAGGGGCGTCTCGGTGAAGATCAGCTCGAAGGCGCCCAAGCGCAAGGCGTTGCGATCGGTCGGCGCCATGCGGGCCAGAGTCCAGTTCTCGGCGGCGGTCGAGATGCGGACGTCGAGGGCCGCGCGGTTCTCACGCACTCCGGCAAACAGCGACCAGGCGAAATCGCGAAGATCGTCGTCCGGCAATTGTTCGCGGATCATTTCGCGAACGGCGCCGGCCGCGACGTCGGGATTGACGTCGATCTGATAAAGCATCTGCAGCACGACCTCGCGTGCTTTGCTGCGCCGCGTCATCGTCGTCACACCCCGCGCAAGTCGGCCCGAGATTCGACCGGCGGCAGCTTCTTGAGCAAGTTGACCATTTCGATTGCGGCCCAGTGCCGCCTCGTTTCCCTTGTTGCCCGCCGTGCCTCCGGCCCGCTCGAGCGCCAACTCCATCGACGGGCAGGTCAACACGCCGAACAGGACTGGAACTCCGCTCGACACGGCCGTCTCCATGATTGCCCGTGACACCTGCTGGTTGATGTATTCGTGATGGCTCGTCTCTCCCTGGACGACGGCGCCCAGGCAGCAGACCGCGGCAAACCGACCGCTCCGCGCCAGGCGATCGGCGACGATTGGAATCTCGAATGCGCCGGGAACCCACGCGACCACGATTCGCTCGTCCGGCACTCCATGATGTTTGAACGTTCCCAGCGCCCCGTCCAAGAGCCGCCGCGTCACCATCTCATTGTACCGCGAGACGACGACGGCAAACGCGTCGCCCGCGGCCAAAAGTTCGCCTTCGAGGTCTTTGCGCATGGCGGGACGCATTCAGCGAGAGGCCCCGTCGCCGGAGCACTCGGCGGCGACTGGTCGGCCGGAAACACGTTCAGCCCAGGTTCATGCTCATCAGGAATTCTTCGTTCGTCTTGTGCCGCCGCATCCGGTTGACGAGCAGCTCCATCGCTTCGACCGGATTCATGTCATTGAGAACGCGGCGCAGAATCCACACGCGGCGCAGCTCCTCTTCGTCCATGAGCAATTCCTCGCGGCGCGTTCCCGACTTGTTGACGTCGATCGCCGGCCAGACGCGCTTTTCGACCATCCGGCGGTCGAGGTGCAGCTCCGTGTTGCCGGTCCCCTTGAACTCCTCGAAGATGACTTCGTCCATGCGGCTTCCCGTGTCGACGAGGGCGGTGGCGATGATCGTCAGGCTGCCCCCTTCCTCCACGGCGCGGGCCGCTCCGAAAAACCGCTTCGGATGCTGCAGGGCGTTGGCGTCGACGCCGCCGGAAAGAATCTTGCCGGAGTGAGGCACTTCGGTATTCCAAGCCCGGGCCAGCCGCGTGATGGAATCGAGGAAGATCACGACGTCCTGGCCGTATTCGACCATCCGTTTGGCCTTCTCGATCACCATTTCGGAGACTTGAATATGCCGGCTGGGCGGCTCATCGAACGTGCTGCTGATGACCTCGCTGTTGCGGCTCTTGACCTGCCGCTCCATCTCGGTGACTTCTTCCGGCCGCTCATCGATCAACAGGACGATGACGTACGACGTCCGGATGGTTCTTCAGCGTCGCCTTGGCCAGCTGCGACAGAAGGATCGTCTTTCCGGCACGCGGCGGAGAGACGATCAGACCGCGCTGGCCCATGCCGATCGGGGCGACGATGTCGACGATCCGCGTGCTCAGTTCGAGCGGATCGGCCGACAGCCTCAGCCGCTTGGACGGGTGCAGCGGCGTCAGATCGTCGAACGAAACCCGCTCGGCCAAGAGGTTGGGATCCTGGCCGTTGATCGCCTCGACCCGCAGCAGGGCGAAATAACGTTCGTTCTCCTTCGGAGGACGGATCTGGCCGGCGACGGTCGCTCCCGTCCGCAGCCCGAACCGGCGAATTTGGCTGGGGCTGACGTAAATGTCGTCCGGGCAAGGGAGATAGTGATAATCGGGGCTGCGGAGGAAGCCGAAACCGTCCGGCAGGATCTCAAGCGTCCCCTCGCCGAACATCAGGCCGTTCATCTTCGTCCGCTCTTTGAGGATCTTGAAGATGAGGTCCTGCTTCTTCAGGCCGGTGTAATCGCTGACCTGCTCCTTCCGGGCCAACAGCAACAGATCCTTCATCGTGAGCCGCTGCAGCTCGGCGATGTGGATATCGCTCCGCTTGATTTCCTCGTAGCGATCGTTTCCGGGAAACGCACTCGGCGGGAAGTTCGTCGCCGGATTCCTCGAATCCGGCGCCGTCCTGCTCGAAGTTCTCCTGCGCATCGTCCTGGGGAAGGCGCGGTCGAGTCAGTTTGGCCATGGCGGGATCTTTCTGAAAACCAAGAAACTCAGAAGGAATTCTGGGTCTGGGCGGCGAAGCCGCGTCGAAGATACGAAGAAGGTCAACCGAGAAGGCGAATTGCCGAAATCATGAGCGGGATGGATCGGAAGGTGTTTGCGCATGGATCTGCGTAAGTAGGTGTTCCAATTGCCGGCCCGCCTCGTCAATCGACCGCGCGTTGTCGATTACGAATTGAGATCGGCTTCGTTTTGTCTCCAAAGAAACCTGGCTGGCTTCTCGACGCTCGACCTCCGCTTCGTCCCAGCCCCGACCGGCTCTCAGCCGGCCGAGACGTTCGATCCGCGGCACGTCGATGAACACGATCGTGTGGCATAAATCGTTCCAGCCGGCCTCAAACAGGACGGCCGCATCGAGCAGCACCGCTGCTTTCCCCGCGACGGCGGCTTCCGCAATCCGCTTTTCAAACGTCTCCCGAATTCGAGGATGAACGATCCGCTCAAGATCGTCCGGGCGATTTGTTGCTCGTCGCTCGGCCCGAAGACCAATTGTCCCAAAGCTCGTCGGTCGATCTGTCCGCCCGCGTCAAACACACAGTCGCCAAAACGCTGTCGAACGGCGTCCCGCACCGTCTCGAGCGTCAAAACTTCGTGGCCAACCTCGTCTCCGTTGATCAGCAGCACGTCGGGATCACGCGTCGCCACCCAGCGGGCCACCGAACTTTTTCCCGAACCGATCCCCCCGACAATTCCGATAACGGGAATGGGCGTGTGGTCTGACACGAACCAAGCGGCGATGGGTTGGAGGAGGAAACCGAGTGATCAAACAATCCGTTGTGAATTTGGGTTGCCGTGGTGCGTTCCGATCGCACGCAGACGAGAGATATGCGGTGAGGAATGCTCGTGCGCCCTTAATCGTGCCTGATCGGCAGGAGCCTGTCAACGATAAACGGGAAAAAACCGCCAGTGGTACGGGAAGCCCAAAGTCCAAGATCGGCCGACCAAATAGCAGGCACCTCTGCGCCTCTTGCTGACCCTTGGACCTTGGACTCATGTCGCATCGATCACAATCGTGGTCTCCGGCAGGCTTTCCAGGAATTGCCGGCCGTACGGTTTGGTGCGGATTCGCGGATCGAGAATGGCGACCTGTCCCGTGTCGTTCTTCCGCCGGATGAGACGGCCAAAGCCCTGCTTCAGCTTGATCACCGCCTCGGGAACCTGATACTCGACAAACGGATTTCCGCCCCGCTCGCGAATGGCCTCCAGCCGCGCTTCCAGCAGGGGATGGTCCGGCACGCTGAAAGGGAGCTTGGTGATGATGACGTTCTGCAGGGCATCGCCCGGAACGTCGACTCCCTGCCAGAAACTGTCGGTGCCGAAGAGGACGCCCGCCTTGTCCTTGCGAAAGCGTTCCAGCATCAATGAGTTCGGCAGGCCCTCCGACTGGCAAAAAAGGGTGTACCCGTTCTCGGCGAACCAGCCGGAAAGCTTTTGCGTGCAGCCTTTCATCATCTTGTAGCTAGTGAACAGCACGAAGGCCCGTCCCCGCGTTTGCGCGACGTACCGTTTGATGCGCTCGCACACGGCCCGCTCGTATTCGGCCGGCTTTTCGGCCGGGTCGGGCATTCCCTGCGGCAAGAATCAGCTTAACCTGCCGCTTAAAGTCGAACGGGCTTCCGAGGCGATGTTCGATTGGCCCGAACCACGCCGAGGCGGTTCTTCACGAAATCGAAGCTGCGTTTCCCGACCGCGAGCGTCGCGCTGGTCAGGACGGCCGTCTTGACGCGGTCGAAGAGCTCCGCTTGCAGGACAGGGCCAACTTCGATGGGAGCACAGTGCAGCTCGGTCCGCGGCCGTTTGCCCGTCGACGATCTCAATCCAGTAGACCGATTCCGCGGCGGCCTGCTTCAGCCAGGCCGACAGCGTCTGTCCCAGCTCGACAGAGCGCACGGACGCCGCCGTCAGCTCGATCGCTTGTTCTTCGTTCGGGATCTTCTTCGCGGCAGCCCCGATGGTCCCCGCCAGGTCGGCCAGCACCGGCGTTACCTTGTTCTCGATCTCCAGCGGCGCCCGTAGCCGGCCGTTCTCCCTGCCGTGAGTCTGCTGCCAGTCGCGGATGTCCTCGAACAGCGAGCGGACGGCGTACCGAACCCGGTCGACAAGCTTCATCCCCTCGACCAGCTTGTGGTGAACCAAAAGCCCCCGCTGTGTCCGGTCGTTGTAAAGCTTGGCCAACAGGTAATCGAACTGCCCGCTCGTGAGCGAAATGCCCAGGTGCTCGCCGGCGACCGCTTCGAGCGTGTGGGCCTCGTCGAGAATCACCACGTCGTAGTCCGGCAGCAGGCTTGCCCCCGCGCGGCGCAGGGCCAGATCGGAAAGGAACAGGGCGTGATTGACGATCAAGACGTCGGCGTTCCACGCCCGCCGCCGCGCCTGGTAATAGAAGCAATCCTTGTAGGTCGGGCACTTCTTTCCCAGGCAGTTCCCGCGATCGCTGGCGACTTCATCCCAGACATTGGCCAGCGGCCGGAAGGCCAGGTCGCTGCGGCTGCCGTCGTGCGTCTGCCGCGACCATTCGAGAATCGACCGGAGCTGTTCGAATTCCTTTTCCTGAAAGAACGTCGACTGGGCCCGGTCGACTGCGGCCGCCAATCGCCGCAGGCTGATGTAGTTGGACCTTCCCTTTGCGAGCACGAAGGAAAACTCGACCGGCAACACCGACTTCAGGAAGGGAATGTCCCGCGTGAAGAGCTGCTCCTGCAGGCTGATCGTGTGCGTGGAGACGATGAGCGGCTTGCGAGGTTTTTTCTCGCCTTCCTGTTCCGCGGTCACCGCCAGGATCGCGGGAACGAGATAGGCAAAGCTCTTTCCGACGCCGGTCCCCGCTTCGACGACCAGATGCGTCTCCTCCGCGATGGCTCGCTCGACGGCTTCGGCCATTTCGAGCTGCTGCGGCCGATGCTCGTACGTCGGCAGCCGCTTGGCAATGCGTCCTTGTTCGCCGAGCACGGCGGTCGCGTTGAGAGTCACGGCTTAAAGTCTTCGAGTGTATGCGGGCAACGGGACGGAACACGGCACCGGCGACTCAATCCATTTTACCCGCCGGAGGCAGGGAGGGCTAACAGGAATCGCTTCATTGGGCCGGCGGGAAGCGAGGCGGCTCTTTTCAGTGTTTTCGCCACAAGCCGCGGTAGATCGTCGCGCTGAGTTGCCGCCTCCTGCGCGCTCGAAGCTCGTCTGATAGTCAAGATCGTGGGCGGGGGCCTGCTCGGCCGGGGCGGCCAGCGCCTCGAAGGCCGCATGATGGTCCATGAGCGCGCGGATCACGCCGAAATACTCCTCAACGTCGGTCCACGCATGGAGCAACCCACCCGATTCCAGGGTGGCTGCCGCCAGATCCACGAACTCGTCGGTGAAGAGACGCCGCCGTTTGTGTTTCCGCTTCCACCAGGGATCCGGAAAGTAAACGTGGACCGCGGCCACCGACTCGCGGGGAATGCAGCTTCGACAGCGCAACGCGGGCGTCTCCTCCCAAGCACGCGGGCGTTGGGCTGCGACCGCTTCCAAAGGCGGCGGGCGCCTCGCCGGCCCTCCTTGTAGTCGAGCTCGATCCCCAGAAAGTTGGTTTGCGGGTGGGACGTCGACGCGTTCACCAGGAACAGCCCGCGCCCACAGCCGATGTCCAGCTCGACCCGATTTTCGTTGCCGAAAAACGCCTTCCATTCGAGTGGTCCCGCGAGGTCGTCCAGCGTGAGAAAATACGGCTTGAGATCGACGGGAGGCTCGCGGCGCATGCGGTCATTCGTCGGCGATGTGTCCGACGTGGTTGCTCACGTGAATGGGAACCCCGATCATCGTGCCGCTGAAGACCATCCGGTCCTTGACGAACCCCTGGAAATCAAATTCCGCTCGACGCCCCGTCCGGTATGCCGTCAACTGAGCGACGATGATCAGACGGCACGGCGGCAGAACGGGGACGCGGAAGCGGACGTCGTCCATCCCGCCGAATCCCAGGAAGTCGCCGGCGAGGATATTGTATTTGCGGGCGAAAAAACTGGCCACCTGGGCCGGCGCATTCGCAGAGAATGACTCCCGGCATGATCGGGTAGCCGGGCATGTGGCCCTGCGTCCAGAACTCACGCTCCGTGACGTCCTTGTAGCCGACAACGCCGTTCTTCTCCTTGTCGACGAACACGATGCCGGTCAACTGCTCCATCTCGCCCCGCTGGGGATTGACGCGGCGGATGTCGTCGATGGTGAAGATCGGCTTGTCGAAGTCGAACTTCGCGTAGTCGTAAAGAGGGGGTGCAGGCATCGGTCTTGAACTTGATTCCGAGAGAAGTCCGGTCGCGAAACCGATCGTTGCGAGGCGTCCTGATCCCGCACGTCAATGGCCGACGACGTCGCGGATCTGCGCGAGACTAGTCAACAGGCGCTCCGGCCGCAATTCCGGGTCGGCAAGCTTCTTCTCGCGAGGCGACCAGGCTCGTTTGGTCGACAGCCAGCAGGGCCGTCCGCATCCCGGCTTGTTTGGCGATCGCCAGGTCATCGCACAACCGCGTTCCGACATAAAGCACCTGGTGCGGGGCTACGCCGGTCCGCCGGAACCGGTCCAGGGCACGGAGATAAAGCGATTTCGACGGCTTGCGTATCCCTTCTCGGTACGAGAGCGTGACGAGCGCCGGATCGAACAGTTCGTCCAGCGAGCGGAGTGTACCTTGCCGCCGGAATGCCCGCAACATCTGAACCGGCGTGAAACGCTGCCCGTTGGCCACGATGCCCACCCGCTTACCCAACACAGGCAGGGCGCGCAGGATCTCAAGCACCCCCTCCTCCGCCTCCAGTCCCTGCAGGCACGAGTGAAAAAAGTAGGCGACCTTCTCGGCGAACTGTTCCAAGTCGCCGTAGAACGACGTGTCGTACGAATACTCCTTCTGCTGCAACTGGCGGATCAACTTCATCCACAACAGGGCCGAATCGACCTCCGGCAAGTCGCCGGGCGCATGCGTGGTCGCCAGTTGCTGCTCGTCGAGGGCCCGCGCGTACCGGACCAGCATCCCTTCCGAGGGCTTGCCCGGCCGGCGCGTCATGCTGTTCCACATGTTGAACTCTTTGATCGTCTTCTCCAGCGCAATTTCCATCCGCAATGCCTGGGGATGCTGCACGAGAAGCTGGCCGTCCGAAATGCCGCAGCAGCGTCCCATAGACGCTGAACGCGACGGCTCGAATCCCGACGAGCGGCCCCACGGACGGCTTTGCCGAGATCGGAACCCGCTTGGGAGGCGCCGGCCAGACGAGCTTGCGGTCCCCCAGCCACTCCGCATATTCGATCAGCGTTCTGCCCATTGCGCTCGCTTACAACCCGAAGTCCCACAATGCCAATCCTTCGAGGCGCTCTCGGAATTATTACTCTCAATCCTAAAGCACGCGCGTGGCTTCGTGCGATACAGACAAGCCGTAACGGGCAAAACGGCCGGCAGTCACACTCGGCGTGCCTGGACTCGCCCGTATCCCTTAAGCAGTTCCCCGCGATTCGGCCATCGCGTAAGATTGAAGTGTTTGAGCGGGCAGGCCTATTCCGACGGGAGGAAAACGTTGACGACCGAAATCCAAGTTGACGGACGCTTTCGATGACCTCAACCGGAATCGATCCCGCGCTGGCGGCACTCCGACGGGGGCGGCTGGTTATCGTGGTCGATGCGCTCGACCGCGAAAACGAGGGAGACCTCATCTGCTCCGCCGAGACCATTACGCCCGAAATCGTCGATTTCATGTTGCGGATCGGCCGCGGCGTTCTTTGCGTGCCGCTCACCCACGAAGCGGCAGACCGACTCCAACTCACGCACGCCGTTTCCAGCGAGCGTAACACGGCCCCCCATCAAACGCAATTTCTCGTGCAGGTCGATCACCGGGACAGCGGCACCGGCGTCAGCCCGGCGAGCCGCGCGAAAACGATCCGCGCCCTGGCCGACCCGCGTTCGGTCCCGGGCGACTTTGTGCAGCCCGGCCATGTCTCGCCCCTGCTGGCCAAGGAAGGGGGCGTCCTCCGCCGGGCCGGGCATACCGAGGCGACCGTCGACCTGCTGCGGATGGCGGGGCTGCCGCCCGTCGGCGTGCTGATCGAAGTCTGCAGCCAACGCCACTTCGGCATGGCCAGCTTCGCCGAGCTGGAGGAACTCGCCGCCAAGCACGAGATTCCCAATCATTTCCATCGAAGAGCTGATTCGGTACCGGCGGCTTCGCGAACAGCTCATCCGACGGGAAGTCGAAGTCGCGATTCAGACGCAAGGACTTCGGCACCCCCACGTTGATCGGCTACAGCGTCGCCCACGAGGACCAGGAGCCGCTGGCCCTCGTGTGGGGCGACCTGCGGGCGGCCACGAAGCCGCCGCTGGTGCGGATGCACTCTTCCTGTTTTACCGGCGACGTGCTGGGTTCGCTCCGCTGCGACTGCGGCGATCAGCTTCAGATTGCGATGGAGATGATCCACAAGGAGGGGGTCGGCGCCGTCGTCTACTTGCCGCAGGAGGGTCGCGGGATCGGTTTGCTCTCCAAGCTCAAGGCGTACAAGCTGCAGGACGAGGGGCTCGACACGGTCGAGGCCAACCATCGCCTGGGCTTCAAGGCGGACGAACGCGACTACATGGTCGGCGCTCAAATCCTCAAGGATCTGGGCCTCACGAAGATCCGCGTGCTGACGAACAATCCCAAGAAGACCGACTCGGCCGTCTTCCACGGCGTCGACCTGGAGATCGTCGAACAAGTCCCCATCATCGCCCCGCCCCTCCAACATCGGGCGAAATACCTGGCGACCAAGCGCGACAAGATGGGCCACCTGTTGCCGTAAAAAAACTCCCCGCGGTGAGAGGCTGAAGGTCTGCTGCTGCGGTGCGGGCGGGTTCGGGGTCTTGAGGCAGCAGACGCTTCATCCAATCTCACACGCGGGGAGTAGTCGTTCGTCGCCCCGTTTATCGGCACTCACCTTCCAGTCGCTCATCTCCCGACCGGACGACCGGGGCTGTTGCCGTCGCGACGGCTGCCCGCCGCTTGGGCCAAGTCGAACACCTGTTGGCTTGTCGCGGTCTCCATGCGCCGTGGCGATGTCCCGGTCCGGACCGTGAGAAACCTCGCGTCCGTAGGACGCGCCGTGACGATAAGCCGCCTCGTGATGATGGATATCCCTCGTGCTCGTCCAACGGCTCGTGTTCGTAGGGCGCATTCATGTCGAGACGGGGCTTCGTGCTCGTAATACGCGTGCCGGCCCGCGTGCTCCGCTTCGACGTGGACGTCCGGTTCGACCCCCGCGCCGGCCATCGTCCGCCCCGTCGGAGAGAAGAACTGCGCCGTCGTCAGCCGCAAGATTCCGGGAACGCTCTGCAAGGGGAAGTGAGTCTGCACGGTCCCCTTGCCGTAGGTCCGCCGGCCGACGACGAGCCCCCGCCCATTTTCCTGGACGGCGGCCGCGAAAATTTCGCTGGCGCTCGCGCTGTTTTCATCGACCAGCACGACGAGCGGGAGTCTTCCACGTCCGCTCGCGATGGGCGTATTCGACCGTGTTGTCGCTGGCATCGCGGCCGCGAGTCGACGACGATCGTCCCCGAGGGGACGAACTTGTTCGACAGTTGGATGGCGGTCGTCAACAGTCCCCCGGGATTCCCCCGCACGTCGACGACCAGCGATTTCATTCCTTGCCGATACAGGTCCCACAGGGCCTTGTCGCATTCCTCCGAGCTGTTCTGGGCGAACTTCTCGAGCTTGATGTAGCCGACGTTGTTCTCGAGCATTTTCACTTCGCTGACGCTATGGACTTCCACGCGGCGCCGCACGAGCTTGACCTCGGCGACGCGGTCGTCGCGGCGGACGCCAAGCGTCACCCGGCTGCCGGCCGGGCCCGGTGATCAGGTCGACGGCCGACGTCGAGTGTCGCTCCCGCTACCTTCTGGCCGTTGATCGACTCGATGACGTCTCCCCCTCGCAGTCCCGGCCTCGGCGGCCGGGCCTCCGGGCAGGGCGTTGGCGATCAACATGCCGTGCTCGTCCGGCTTGATTTCGACGCCGATTCCCGACGATGTGGTCTTCGAGCTCGGCACTCGGGGAGCTCTTGCCCGTCATCGCGGGCACGAACGCCGAATATTTGTCGAGCGAATCGGTCGCGCCGAAGATGAATTCCAGGGCGACGGCCGTCGGCCGCAAGCCCGCGTCACGCTCGCCCGCCTGCATGGTCCACTGCAAGGCTTGATAGGCGTCATCCGCTCCGTTGATGGGTTCGCCCTTCCGCGAGATGCAGAACGTCGCGGCGAAAGCTGTCGAGCCGGCCGGGATCGTCACCCAATTCGTTGGCCCGCAGGAAGGCCGGGTTCTCGACGGCCTGACACAAGTTTTTCACGGCCTGCTTCACGCGGGCGTCGTAAGTCGACGGCTTGAGGTGCCGCGCATCGATCAGCCCCGAAACCTCGAGATAGACTTCGAGGCTCTGCTGGGGCGACAGCGACTGGACGCAGGCGAACGATCGCGGGATTGCCGTAGCGGCTCGTCAGCTTGCGCTGAATCAGTTCGCGTTCGGGAAGCTGCTCTTCGTGCGCGGGGACCGGCCGCTCGTGCCGCGACATCGGTGGCGGGGCGCCGCATCGGGATCGTGCGAGCGAAAACGCTGCGGCGTCGGGCGGAGCCTCGTCGTTGTACGGGTTCCCCGGAAAGTTCGTTGATGTTGTCCAACCGGCGGCTGCGGGAGCCGCGGGTGGCGACGAAAGTCCTGGATCGTCCGGATAGAGCGACGAGTCGGTCGCGCCAGGCGGAGCGCGTCGGCTCGGCGGCCGCGGTGCCGGCCGTCAAGAGCAGCAGGGCGGCCGCGATCATGACAGCCCCGAGCGACGCAGCCACGCGGTCCCCCAGCCCAAATGCAATCGCAAGCGATTTCTGGCTCAGCGATTCGTGGATTTTGCGGAACATGTCTTTAGTCCTCTCGTTCCTTGGGCGGAAAGTGCTTCCTGCCTCGGCGTGCGCACTCTCAAACGCCCGCCGGCAAACGATGTGCGGTTCGGGGAATTGGTCGGAACACGTGGCATCCAACGACGTCCTCGTCCAGCGACGACGGCGGCGAAACGTCCTTCCAGCATCCCGGTCGCCTTTGTCATGCGGTGATGTGATGACCAATTCGCCGCGGACAACCCGCACACTGGCCGGTGCATCGATCCCGATCTTCACGGTGCTGCGTCCGGTGCGAATCACTTTGATAAAGACATCGTTCCCAATCCGAATCGCTTCTGATTTTCTTCGTGTCAGTACCAACATTGTTGATTCCTTTCAGCTCCCTGTTTTATCGAAACATGGCTCGTGTCAAGTTCTTCCCACAGAGCCATCCTTTGAATCGATGAGCCAGTTCTGTGACTCAATCCGATCCGGACTGATTTGCGAACAGTGTGCCAATTGTGAGACACACGGACTCCGTACGCTCCGAGAATAGACGTAAATCACAATTGATTACAATCAGATATTAAAAAAAGCGTCTGTCGGACGCGAGGCGTCGGTTTGCGGTTGGCGAGTGGACAGGTTTGCAAGGCAATCAAGGTAAGCTTTGTCAAAGAATCGGGCGCGAAGAGATGGCGAGATGATTTGTAACGGCTTGCGGCCTTTGTAAAAAAGATACACACGTGTTGCAAAAATGTCGCTCTGCCGCGATCGATCGACACTGCTATAAATAGCGTCAAAATTTGGGCAGTTGGCAAACCAGTAACCCCATTCGTATCGCCTAGCGTGCCTATTGGCACGCGGCATGACTGTTGCGTTATTGATCGCGAGTCGACTGCGATGCGAATCCGCCAGCGGCTTTGCAACAGTCCTTCGAGAGACCAACGAGCATTCGCCTCAGGAGAAAAACATGAGGACCTTGAAACTGGCCGACCATCGCGGCCGTCGCGATCATGGCAGCCGCCGCCGGCAGCCAGGTGCGCGGTGGAGCCTATGACTATCGGCTACACCCCGACTTACAGCAGCTATCCCGTCAGCAGCGGATTCATATTGCCCATCCGGCCAATGCGGGCCAGCTGCCCGTCCGTCATATGCCGATGCGCCTTCCTATTCGTATCTCCGTCGCTATTCGTACCCGGGACGCTATCAGCACGTGGCGACCACATCCGTGAACCGCTGCCCGAACTGTGCGAACGGTGTAGCTTGTCCCGAACGGTTCCTGCGGCTTGCCGCAACGGAGCCTGAGTTCCTGCGGGCCAAATGGCTGCTGCGCCAATGGACGCTGCGGAACGTGCCCGCCGGGAGCTTGCCGCTCGGGAAACTGCCCGGCCAATTGTCCGAACGGCCAGTGCACGCCAGCGGCCGCAACCGCGACTTGGGAGCGTTCGCGTTGATGCTCCGATTGTCCGCCGAGCTACTCGCGGCCCGATTACTCGCCTCGCCGGCCCCGCGGTATTCGCCCGTCGAGCTGGTCTCCCGCACCAGCCCCTTGGCGGAGCTACGATGAGCGTCCGTCCGATCGGTTCAACCGAGACCGGACAACGAATTTGGAGAGCCCGTTCTACAACTAACGATGTGAGTGACCTGACCTCCGGGCCGCCGAAAACGCTTTCGGCGGCCCGTTTTATGTCGCTTGCATTCCCAGCCGGTCTCACTATACTTACCCGTTCGCAGTCGCCGGCCACCGAGAGTTACGCTAACGCAATCGGCTTCGGTCACCGGCCCTCGTTCCCAGTGAGGTCGGCAGATGTCTCGGCAATGCGATATTTGCGGCAAGTCCGCAGTGCTCGGCAACCAGATCACGCATGCGCGGCAAGGCCAAGTACTTGGGTGGCAACGGCCGAAAGACGACGGGCATTTCGCGTCGACAATTCCGCCCGAACCTGCAGCGCATTCAGGTGCAGGAAGGCGGCTCCGTCGTGACCCGCCGCGTCTGCACGCAGTGCATTCGCAGCGGACGAATCCAAAAAGCCGTCGTGCGGAAACCCTTCACGCTCCCGACCAGCTGAACTGAGACGATGACCGGCCGGCTCACCCGCGACGAAGTGGCCAAAGTCGCCCTGCTGGGGCGGCTGAAACTCTCGGCCGAAGAGCTTGACCGGATGACCGTCCAGCTGGCCCGCATCCTCGAATACGTCGAGATCCTGAACGAGGTCGACACCGAAAACGTCGAGCCGATGGCCCACGCGATCGAGCTTTACGGACGTCTTTCGGGAGGACGTTCCCGGCACCGTCGCTGACGCGGGAAGAGGCGTTGGCCAACGCGCCGAAGACCGACGGCCGTTGTTTCCTTGTGCCGCAAATTCTCGAAGGCGCCTAACCAACCGCACCCGCGCACGTTCCTGAGCAGGTCGCATCCGGACGAAAACGGCATGTCGAGCGCGATCATCGGTGCCACCGCCTCGCAGCTTCTCTCAGGAATGGACGCGGGCGATTGGACGGCCGTCGACGTCGCAACCGCTTTTCTCGACCAAATCCAAACGCACGACGACCGGATCAAGGCCTTCCTGCACGTCGACCGGGCGGAGGCGTTGCGGCAAGCGGAGGCCGTTGACCAGAAGCGTCGCCAGCGTCAGCCTCTCGGCCGGTTGGCCGGACTTCCGATCGCCGCTGAAGGACGTCGTCTGCACGCGCGGCCAACCGACGACGCTGCGGCAGCCGCATCCTCGCAGAACTTCGTCCCCCCCTACGATGCGGAAATCGTCCGCCGGCTCCGCGAGGCCGACGCCGTCCTGATCGGCAAGACGAACATGGACGAATTCGCGATGGGTTCGTCCACCGAGAATTCGGCCTATCAAGACGACGCGCAATCCCTGGGACACGGAACGAGCGGCCGGCGGGTCGAGCGGCGGTTCGGCCGCCGCCGTGGCGGCAGGGATGGTCGCCCTTGGCAATCGGCAGCGACACCGGCGGTTCGATCCGCCAGCCGGCGGGTTTCTGCGGCATCGTCGGATTGAAACCGACGTATGGCCGCGTCTCGCGCTACGGCTTGGTCGCCTATGCCAGCTCGCTCGACCAATTGGGGCCGATGGCCAACGACGTCGCGGGAGCCGCGTCGCTCCTCGAGGTGATCGCCGGCCACGACCCGTGCGATTCGACTTCGGTCGATCGGCCCGTGCCGGCTTACAGCCTGACGGTCGAACAGCCTCTTTCCGGACTGCGAATCGGTCTGCCTTCCGAGTACTTCGCTGCCGGACTCGACCCGGAGGTCGAGGCGGTGGTCCGAGCGGCGGCCGACCTGTATCAATCGCTGGGCGCCGACGCTCCTCGACGTGACGCTCCCGCATTCCAAGTATTCGGTCGCCGACGTACTACCTCATTGCCCCCTCCGAGGCGGCCAGCAACCTGGCCCGTTACGACGGCGTCCACTACGGGCACCGCGCGGAACGCTTCGACGGCCTGATCGACATGTACGCCGCGTCGCGCGGCGAAGGCTTCGGCCGCGAAGTGAAGCGCCGCATCATGCTCGGCAACTATGCCCTCTCGGCCGGCTATTACGACGCCTATTATCTCAAGGCCCTGAAAGTCCGCCGCCTGATCCGCGACGACTTCGACCGCGCGTTCGAGGCCTGCGACCTGCTGCTCTCGCCGGTGACTCCGACGCCCGCCTTCAAAGTCGGCGAGCTGATCGACGATCCCGCTGGCGATGTATCTCTCCGACATCTTACACCATCAGCGCGAACCTGGCGGGGCTGCCGGGCATTTCCATTCCAGCCGGCAGGAGCGACGCGGGCCTGCCGATTGGTTTTCAGCTCCTGGGTCCGCCGTTTGCCGAAGAAAAGCTGCTCCGCGCGGCCCGCATGTTCGAGCGGCAGACGCCGTGGCACACGGAACGGCCTTCGCTGCGAGCCGGAACATGAATTACACGACGGTCGTCGGGCTGGAAGTCCACGTCCAGCTCCTCACAGAGACCAAGCTCTTCTGCGGCTGCGCTCAACCGCTTCAACCCGACGCAGCCGAACGTGCAGACCTGCCCGGTCTGCCTGGGTCTTCCCGGCAGCCTGCCGGTGATGAATCGTTACGCGTTCGAGCTGGCCCTCAAGACGGGCCTGGCCCTCAACTGCACAATCCCGCCGCTGACCAAGTGGGACCGCAAGCAGTACTACTATCCCGACCTTCCGAAGGGCTACCAGATCAGCCAGTACGACCTTCCCTTCAGCTCCGAGGGCTGGCTGGAGATTCACGACTCCGACTCGCAGACCCGGCGGATCGGCATCATCCGCGCCCATCTCGAAGAAGACGCCGGCAAAAACCTGCACGACGAAACGGGCCGCGGCGGCGACAGTCTCATCGATCTGAACCGCGCGGGCACGCCCCTGTTGGAGATCGTCTCCAAGCCCGACCTTCGCTCCGGGGCCGAGGCGCACGCCTACCTCGACGAGCTGAAACTCTTGCTCACGTATCTCGAGGTCTCCGACTGCAACATGCAGGAGGGGAGCCTGCGCTGCGACGCGAACGTCAATCTGCACGTCCAAACCGATGACGGCCTGACCGTGGCGACGCCGATCGTCGAGATCAAGAATCTCAACAGTTTCCGCGGCGTCGAGTCGGCCATCGAGTATGAAGCCCGGCGGCAAGTTCGAGGAATGGGAGCGGACGGGACACAAGCTGGGCGACGTGCCGAAAGAAACCCGCGGCTGGAACGCCGAACGGGGCGTCACCTTCGGCCAGCGCGGCAAGGAAGAGGCGTCGGACTACCGCTACTTTCCCGACCCCGACCTCGTGCCGGTAACGATCAGCGAGGATTGGAAGCGGCAAATTCGCGAACAATTCTGCGAATTCCCGGCCGCAAAGCGGCGGCGATTCGAGACGGAGCACCAGCTTTCGCATTACGATGCTTCGGTAATCGTCGCGCAGGGACAGCTCGTTCGCCGATTACTTCGAGCACGTGGCGGCAATCTGCGGCGACGCAAAGCAGGCCGCCAACTGGATGACGCAGGACGTCCTTCGTGAAATGAAAGAGCGGAAGACGCCGATCGACGAGTTCCCGATCCGGCTCGATGTTCTGGCTTCGATCCTGTCGAAAATCGGTCGGACGGCAAATCACGACGAACAGCGGACGGACCGTGTTCAACGAAATCATGGCGGGGGGAGCCGCGGGAAGCGGGACTGCCGTTGCTCGACCAAATCATCGCGGAGAAATCGCTCGCCATCACCTCGGGCCAGGCCGAGCTGGCGCCGGTCATCGATGCCGTTCTGGCGGCAAACGCGAAGATTGTCGCCGACGTCCGAGCGGGCAAACAGCAGGCGGTCGGCGCCCTCATCGGCCAGGTGATGCGGCAAGCCAAGGGGGCCGACCCGCAGGTCGTCCGCGAAATGCTGGCCGCCAAAATCGCGTCGCTCTCCTAGATGCGGACTGGCGGGTACCACTGGCCGGGGTTTTGGCCCGCCCGTGTTCGCAATCCTCCGAGTGGCACTCGACGCCGTGTTGAACTCGCCCGTGAATTCTCCGGCGTTTCGGGAGTTTCTTGGGGTTTTTTGGGGCGCTAAAAAAGGGGCAAAAAAACAAATCACTCGAAGCACGCTTTTTCTGGAAAACCCCCTCTGGACCCCATCTCGATGCCTGCCTATAATCAACTACCAGTTGACATGGCAACGCGGCTGAACTGAAACGTTTGACGCGCGAACACCTTTTGACGGAGCCATTTCGAAGAAACTGCATTTGAGGGAAAGATGGCTCTGACCTTCGCCAAGAATGGTGGGCGCGGGAAAGGCGGCAAGGTCGTGATCAAGCGGCTACTTGGCAGGTAGAATCATGGAACTCGACACGGACAAGATCGACGATGCCACGCTCGCGCTTCTCTACCTCGGGTTGCACGACGTGGCTCGTGCCTGGAAGGGCTTCGACTGGGATGCAATGAATCGCTTGCACGAAAGAGGCTACAGGACCGATCCACGGAGCAAAGCAAAGTCGGTCGTCTTCACTGAGGAAGGGTTGCAGCGGGCAAAGCGCCTTCTCGAAACGTTATTCTGCAAGCAGGCCGGACGATGAAGGCCAGTGCTGGTGGCACTTCCTTGTCGCGTTGAAAGTGACTCTTTCCCGACCATTTCCGCCGCGGGACCGCTCCACCGTGCCTTGAAGCGCGCTCGTCTTTGTGTCCTTCGTGGCCTTTGTGGTTTCTTTGTCTTTTCACCGCGAGGAAGAGTGGAACCACAAAGGACACAATGGACACAAAGAAGGAAGATTTCAGGGTCGAGGCGGATAAGGGAGGGGCACGCAAAGGGGGGGGCAGCTCTTTCTTGGTGCTGAAACCTGGTCGATGATGCAACAAAGAGCTGCCCCCCTTTTCTGCCCCTCTCGGAGCGAACGAAAATAGCCCAGTGATTCAGAGAGCGTCCGGCTTTGTGGGAGAATAGACAAACGCGCGTCATTAGCTCCGAGAGGAGCGGCGGTCTGCTTGCCACCGTCGCGAGACGGTGGGATTTTGCCCGCGCGATGCGAAAAGCCCCAGCGGGGCGACACTCCGCGCGAATCTGTGGCAAATTCGTTGCCACCGTGACGGCCAAAAGTCCCCCGAAGCGGGTGAAGCCGCCGACGACCGATCCGCAAACGGGCGGGCCGTCTCGAAGCGCGCCACGGACAACGCTCGGCTGCGGCTTGCCGGCCGCGTGTTGGATCGAAGCGGCAGACGAGTTAACAGAGCCGATTGAACCCGCGCTGCTGGATCGCCCACGGGTCGCCAGCGCGACCAAGGCCAATCCGACAGCCGTGCCGATCGCCGCCGCAACGAGCCAGCTTGATCTTTGACACTTCGAGCTGGCCTGATCCCGCCAACTTGCGGTCTAGAGCCCGTTTGGATACTCAGGTGCTTGTACGCGTATTTTGAATGACCTCCGAGGTCCGCATCCCGAGGGAGAATCAAATGCCGGCACCCGATCAAAATGCTCAAGGCTCGACTCGAATTCACAGCCTTTTAACGCCGGAGAATTGCACGGTGATCTTCATCGATCACCAGCCGCAGATGACGTTTGGCGTGGCGTCCATCGAGCGGCAGACCTTGATCAACAATACCGTGGCCTTGGCGAAGAGCGCCAAGATTTTCAACGTGCCGGTCATTCTGACGACGGTCGAAACCAAAAGCTTCAGCGGCAATATGTGGCCGCAGAATCCTCGAGCTCTTTCCCGGCAAGCAGACGATCGAACGCACGAGCATGAACTCGTGGGAAGAAAAAAAATTCGTCGCCGAGGTCGAACGGATCGGTCGCAGGAAACTGGTCATCGCGGCCTTATGGACGGAGGTCTGCCTCTGCTTTCCCGCGATTCAGGCGATGGAGGCGGGGTATGAAGTGTACGCCGTCGAGGACGCATCCGGGGGCACGAGCGAAACGGCCCATCGAAACGCGATGCAGCGAGTCGTTCAAGCCGGTGCCGTGCCCGTCACGTGGCTGCAGGTGCTCTTGGAATTTCAACGCGACTGGGCCCGCCGCGAAACGTACGATGCGGTGATGAAACTGGTCATCGACCATGCCGGCGCCTACGGTCAGGGTGTTGAGTACGCTTACACGATGGTCCACGGCCAACCGCCGTTTCCGGCTCGGTTTTCGAAATCGTCGCACTGATTCACCGGCGTGGACGCCCCATGAGCGACGGCAAGCCGATCGCCCTCGTCATCACGCGCCGCACGACGGCGAAATCCTCATCAGCGGGGACATTTGGATGGATGCCGATCTGATTCTTCATAACGGAAGCGTGACGACGCTCGATCCGAAGCGGCCCGAAGCGCAGGCAATCGCCATTCAAGGCGGCCGGATTGAGGCCGTCGGGACGAACGCCGACGTCCTCAAGCTTCGCGGCCCCAAAACGGAACTCATCGATCTCGGACGCCGCCGGGTGATCCCCGGCCTCAATGATTCGCATCTGCATCTGATTCGCGGCGGCCTGAACTTCAATATGGAGCTGCGCTGGGACGGCGTGCCGTCGCTGGCCGACGCCTTGCGCATGCTCAAGGAGCAGGCGCAACGGACGACGCCGCCGCAATGGGTTCGGGTGGTCGGCGGATGGACCGAGTTCCAGTTCGCCGAACGCCGCATGCCGACGCTCGACGAGATCAACGAAGCCGCCAAAGACACACCGGTGTTCGTGCTGCATCTTTATGATCGCGCCCTGCTGAATGGGGCGGCCCTGCGTGCCTGCGGTTATGCGAAGGACACGCCCGATCCGCCTGGCGGTGAAATTCAACGCGACAAGCAGGGAAATCCAACGGGACTTCTCATCGCGCGGCCGAACGCGATGATCCTGTACGCCACGCTCGCCAAAGGTCCGAAGCTGCCGCCCGAGCATCAGATGAACTCGACGCGCCATTTCCTGCGCGAATTGAACCGGCTCGGCATCACGAGCGCAATCGATGCCGGCGGTGGATTTCAGAACTATCCCGACGACTACAAAATCATTGAGGACCTTCATCAGCGGGGCGAGATGACGGTTCGGTTGGCTTACAACCTGTTTACGCAGCGCCCCAAGCAGGAACTCGACGACTTTGCGAAGTGGGTCACGATGACGCGACCCGGAGCCGGCAGCGACTTTTACCGCATGAACGGGGCCGGCGAGATGCTGACATTCTCGGCTGCCGATTTCGAGGATTTTCTCGAGCCGCGTCCCGACCTGCCTCCCGCGCTTGAGCAGGAGCTGACGCAGGTCGTGCGATTACTCGTCGAACACCGCTGGCCGTTCCGTCTGCATGCCACCTACGACGAGTCGATTGGCCGCTTCCTCGACGTCTTTGAACGAGTCAACGACGAGATTCCGTTTGCCGGGCTCCGATGGTTTTTCGATCACGCCGAGACGATCACCGAGCGAAACCTCGAGCGCGTGCGAGCGCTCGCCGGCGGGATTGCCGTCCAGCATCGAATGGCCTACCAAGGAGAGTACTTCATCAATCGTTATGGGCCCGAGGCCGCCAGCCACACGCCGCCCGTCGCGCGGATGCTCAAGATGGGAATTCCGGTCGGGGCCGGTACCGACGCAACGCGCGTCGCCAGCTACAACCCCTGGGTCTCCCTCTTTTGGCTCGTCTCCGGAAAAACCGTGGGCGGAACGTCGCTCTATCCCCAAGTAAATCGGCTGGACCGCGCGGAAGCGCTGCGGCGCTACACGCTGGGAAGCGCCTGGTTCTCGGGCGAAGAGACAAAAAAGGGTACACTCGCGCCGAGTCAGTTCGCCGATCTGGCGGTTTTATCCGCGGACTACTTCTCCGTTGCCGAGAACGAGATCAAAAACATCGAATCCGAACTGACGATTGTTGACGGCCGCGTCGTTCACGGGGCCGGCGACTTTTCGACTTGGGATCCGCCGCGACTTCCCGTCTTGCCCGAGTGGTCGCCGGTGAAGACGTTCGGCGGCTACCACCGAGTCAGTCACAATCCAGGCGAGACCCGCCGGGCATCCACAAACCGGCGATCGTGCGCCGATGGACTGTTCGGCGCCTTGCTTGGTTCGTGCGACCATTTGGTGCCGCGGCCGCTGCTGGACTTCGGCTGCGATTGTTTTGCGTTCTGACCGGGTGACGCGTCATGCCGGCGGTTGAGGCCGATTTCTCTTCCCATCAGACAGATCGACGGAGGAAGCACATGAAATTACACCAGTGGCTGCTCTCGAGCGTTTTGCTCATCTTCGCCACAGCGGTTCGTGCCGCTGAGCCTCAAGCGGTGAAGGAAGTCTCGTTCGCGGCTCCCAACAACGTCACGATGAAACTTCGCATGGAGGGGCCTTACACGGCCGACGTTCCGCTGCAGGTCGTGTGCTACTTCAAGTACACGCCGGAAGGCGTTCGACGCATGAGCGGCGCGCGGTCGAGCTCGACAAAGAGATCGGCGGCGTGATCGGCGCCTTCCGCGAACGGGGCGAATTCGTGGGGGACAGATTGGAAACGATCGTCATCATTCCGCCGGCGAATTCGATCAAGCCGAAGGCCCTCTTGCTCGTCGGCCTGGGAAATGAAAGCAGTCTTTCGCTCGACGTCATGGAGCGGGTCGGCAAGGTCGCGCTGCGGGAAGCCGTCCGCTTAGGCGTGAGCCACGTCGCTTTTGCTCCGCTCATTCGCGATCAGGGAAACTCCAAGCTCGACACGGGCGAAGTCGAGCGCGCGGTTACGCGCGGCGTGTTGTTGGCATATGACACGGAAAGGCGGCTCCAAAAACAGGGGCTTGCCAAAGCGTTCACGCTCGACGCATGGAACGCGGAAGCCGGTGCAGCCTATTTCGAGAGCACGCAGACCGGCCTCGAGAAGGGGATCGAGGAAGCAAAGGCGGCCATTGCCCAGCGGCCCGCCCAACCCTACGGCGTCGCGAAATAGGGAATCGCCCCGTGTGCCTGTGCGGTCTCTCAGGTTTTGCGGAAAGCGGCTTTCAAGGAACCGGCAGAGCGTTCCAAGAATTCACAGAAAGTTCAGCAGGGCGGCGGTTGTCGCCTTCGGATTTTCTTCAAGCACTCAATGACGCGATGAGAGTCGCTCATTCTTCGACGATTTCAGCGAAGTCGCGTGCCGGTCGCCGCTGTCATGACCGGCCGTTGGCGCGGCGACGGGTCGAAAACGCGACCAATGCCAATCCAACAGCCGTCCCGATCGCCGCCGCGGCGAGCCAGCTTGCCGGCAGTCCGGCCGTTTCGATGTTGGCCGACTGGTCCAGGCCCCAGCCCCACGCCGCCAGCTCTTTCTGGTAATACGCGGCCAAAAGGAGGAGCGCGTTGTGGGACGCGTGCAAAACCATTCCCGGCAGGACGCTTCCCGAACGGAGACAGAGCCATCCCAGCACCAGTCCGAGGCATGTGCTCGGCACAAGCCGTTCGAAGTGAAGCTGCTCGATGGCGACGAGGTGGAACAGGCCGAACAAGATGCTCGACAGGATCACGGCTCGCGCGCCGGACATCGATCTCTGAAACGCGGCCATGAGAAATCCGCGGAAGAAGAACTCTTCGCAGATCGCCGGCACCACGGCCAAGGCGCCCACGACCAGGACGGGGGAGATTCCGCGGATCTTTTCGACCAATTGGCGGGCCGCCTCCATCGTCCGGGGATCGAACGTGATGAGCTCCCACCGATTGAGGAACACGAGGGCCTCGTGCGCAAAGGGCCACAGCGAAAGTCCCAGCACGGCAGCCCCCGCGAAGACCAGCGGTCCCGCCGGGCGCAACTGGAACCCGGAGGTTAAATCGACGCGGTTGAGCACGGCCGTCGCCAGCGGAATTTGCAGAAAGACAAATATCGTGACGAGCGACGCGAGGATCAGCCGCCCTTCGATTGAAACCATTCCCGACCGCGCCAAGAGATTCGAGGCCAGGAAGTAGGCGGGAAACATGATCGCCAGACACAACAGGGCGCTGGTTGGCGTCGGAGCCGCCGACGGCCGGTAGGGTCGGTGAAACAGGTCTGACCAGGTTCCGTGGCTTCCGTAAAGGATGGCGTCGGTGCCGAAAATGCGCGCCGCCACGCCGATGGCCGCCACCGCGAACAGGGCCGTCGAGATCACGACCCAGAAAGCGGTCGCCGGCTCGACGCTCGCCGCCGGCTCCAGCAGGTCGCGGGCCAAAAGGACGATGTTGAGCAGCGGGGTCACAACCAACACCCCTTGCAGCTTGAGGCCAGGAATCATCGAGAGCATGCCCGGCGTGATGGAAGCCAGCATCAACGGAATCAGATAGGCCTGCGCCTCCTTGAAACTGCGGGCGAAGCTCGTGACGGCCAGCAGCACGGCGGAAAAAAAGGCCGCGAACAACACAAGAAGCCCCGCGATCTCAGCCAGCGTCTTGAGCGAGACGCCTGCCTCGCCAAAGAGAAGCGTCCCCAGGCCGATGCTGGAGACGGTCGCGAACATGGCCGCGAGATTGACGACCGCCGTCAACAAGGCCCCGGTCAACACGGCCGCGTATTTGGCCAGCAAGAGTTGCATGCGGGGAACGGGGGACGCGATGAGCGTTTCGAGCGTTCCCCGCTCGCGTTCGCCGGCCGTCAAGTCGATCGCCGGATAGACGGCCCCCGTAATCGTCATCAGGATCAGGATCAGCGGGACCAGCGTCGCCAGCGACGGCGCACCGGGTCGCCGACTTGTCTCGGCGTCCGCCTCGACGGAGCGAGACAGGACCCGGACCGGAATGACCCGCGATCGGACGCCTTTCGCCCAGAGCTGGTGCTCGAGACTCTGCTCATTCACCGCGTGCAGGCAGCCTTCCAGCCAATGCAGCGCGTCGCGGCTGGTCGGAGATTGAGGGTCGTAAAAGAGCTCGCAATCGATCGCCCGGTCGACTCCTTTCCCTCCGTGCGCGAACGGCTCGCTTTTGGTGATCTCAACGGCCACGTCGACGCGCCCGTCGAGGATCGATTGGCGCGGATTGTCGATCAGCTCATACAGGATCGGAAGAGGCGGCGACGCGTCCACCGGCGCAGCTACCGGCACGGTCTTCTCCGGCGACGGCTGATTCGGCCGTGACGGTTGCGGCTTCTGCACGGGGGTGTTCTGCTCGGTGATCTTCTGTACGGGGACGTTCTGTACGGGGACGTTCTGTACGGGGATTTTCTGTACGGGGATGGCAGCCATCCGCTGGCGGGCGTTGACCACCGCGGTCCCCGTATGGATGTAGCGTCCGAGCTTGTCAGCCTCAGCCTTCGTGTGAAACCCCAGGACATAGTCGCTGTGGTCTGCGACGGGTTTCATGTTCGACAGCAGGAACCGTTCAAAGGCCACGCTCAACAGCGGATAGACGAGGATCGGCATCAAGAGCAAGGTGGCGATGGTCCGCCGATCCCGAAGCGTTTCTCGAAGCTCCTTGAGAGCCAGTCGAACGATTCGCGGAGGGGCCATGCGGCGGCGCCGCTTGGCGTCGAATTTCGCTCCGGGCGCGCTCAATCCTTCCCTGCTCACCTCGATCCTCCTCCGGAAGAAGGATCGAAGCCCATGCGATGCAGCGCCTCGTCGGGAACCGGGAAGCCCGGCGCACCGTCCTCGGCCCGTGCGAACTGAATGAACATGTCGACCAAAGTCTCGCGGCCGCTCGTGCGGCGCAATTCCTCGAGCGTTCCCTCCAGCACGAACCGTCCGTGGTGCATCAGCCCAAACCGGTCGCACAGGCGTTGAGCTTCGTCGAGACGATGCGTCGTCACGATCACCGCCCGACCCTCCTGCCGCAGTTGGGCAATGTACTCGAAAATCGCCTGGCTGCCGAAGACATCCAGCCCACGCGTCGGTTCGTCCAGGAGCATGATTGGCGGGTCGTGAATCAAGGCGCCGCGCCAACTGCACGCGTTGTCGCTGTCCGGTGCTCAACGTGGAGCAGCGCTGATCGAGAAAGGGACCGAGATTCATCAGTTGACTGAGTTCCCGCAGCCGTTGCTCGGCCCGCTCGGGGTCGAGGCCGTACAGGTCGGCGAAAAAGAGGAGAATCTCGCGCGACGTCAGCCATTGGTAAAGGCCGGCACTGGTCGAGACAAGTCCCACGCGGCGTTTGACCTCATCCGGGAATTCCGAGGAGCGCAGCCCCTCGACCTCGGCGTAACCGCTCGTGGGGGTCAAAAGCCCCAGGATCATGCGGACGGTCGTGGTCTTTCCGGCCCCGTTGGGACCCAGCAGGCCATACACTTCGCCGGCGCGGACGGTAAATGTGAGATGATCGACGGCGACGATCTCGTGCCGCTGGTTGACGAACGTTTTGGTCAATTCGTGGACGGAAATCATTTTTCAACCGTTCATCATGGCCTTGTCAGGCCCGGGCAGTCGCCTTGGCTTAAAGCCGAGTTTGCCTCATTTTGTTTCGTTGCGCAGCTTGCGCACGGGATTCACAATTCTTTCACAATTTTTTTATGCAATAAGTCCAATTTGTCGCGGGGGTTCAGTCTCCAATGGGGAGATGGGGATCGCCTTTTTCAAGCCCGTGCGTATTGACAATCGGACGCGTCGGTTTATAGTGCGAGTCATTCGATTTCACAACATCTTGCGTATAATTGTTAATAATCCCCTACAAATTGTGGTCAGAAATCGGCCGGCGAAGACGATATCATTAGTGTACGCAAGTACAAATTGAAGGAACTCGTTGGATTGATCGGCCGCCTGTTTGCCGTTCTTGAACAGCCGCAAGGCGTGCGGCTGCCCAGTCGGGGACCTTACCTTTATCCTTTGAGCAGGAGAGTGCACGATGCACGACGTAAAGGGAGTGACTCAGGATCGCTTGGCCCGGGTTTCGATGGGAAGTTCCGACGGAAACCACGGCCAATCGGATGGGGCGAGCCCCATGAAAATAACGCCTCAATTCTGTCCTCCCGGCGTCGACCCGTTTGACACCGTCGAGTGGGACAAGCGGACCGCCCAGATCAAGGATGAAAACGGCGGCGTCCTCTTCGAGCAGACCGACTGCGAAGTCCCCAAGACCTGGAGCGCCCTGGCGACGAACGTCGTCGTCAGCAAGTATTTCTACGGCGAGCCCGGCACTCCGGAGCGCGAATCGAGCGTGCGGCAGGTGATTTTCCGCGTCGCCCGGACGATTGCCGACTGGGGAATCGCCGACGGCTACTTCGAGACGCGCGAGGACGGCGAGAACTTCTATCGCGACCTGGCCTGGATGTGCCTGCATCAGTACGGCTCGTTCAATTCGCCCGTCTGGTTCAACGTCGGGCTGTATCACCAGTACGGCATCAAGGGGTCGCGAGGCAACTATCACTGGGATCCCGAAGACCGGCGCCATCCACCGCCCCACGACTCCCTACGAATATCCCCAGGCCTCCGCTTGCTTCATTCAGTCGGTCGAAGACAACATGGAGGACATCATGCGCCTCGCGACGAGCGAGGCCATGCTGTTCAAATACGGGTCGGGGACGGGAACGGATCTTTCGACGCTCCGCAGCGCCGCGAAAAACTCTCGGGCGGCGGCATTCCGTCGGGGCCCCTTTCCTTCATGCGGGTTTACGACCAGATCGCCGCGGTCGTGAAGTCGGGCGGCAAGACGCGCCGCGCGGCCAAGATGCAGAGCCTGAAGGACTGGCATCCCGATATCCTCGAGTTCATCCAGGCCAAGGCCAAAGAGGAGAAAAAGGCCCGCACGCTGATCGAAAGCGGCGAATACGACGCCAATTTTAACGGCGAGGCGTACAGCTCGATCATGTTCCAGAACGCGAACCTTTCCGTTCGCGTCTCGGACGACTTCATGCAGGCGGCCGTCGACGGCCGCAAGTGGCGGACGCACTGGGTGACCGATCCCAAGGTCGCCGGCCCGGAGCACGAAGCCAAGTACCTTCTCCGGCAAATTGCCGAGGGGACGTGGTACTGCGGCGATCCCGGTCTTCAATACGAAACGACGATCAACCGCTGGCACACGTGCCCGGCGACCGGGCCGATCAACGCGTCGAATCCGTGCTCCGAGTACATGTTCCTCGACGACACGGCCTGCAACCTGTCGAGCCTGAACCTGAAGAAGTTCCAGGAGCCGGACGGCCGCTTCAACGTCGACCGTTTCCGCAAGGCGGCCTCGATCTTCATCACGGCGCAGGAGATCCTGGTCGATCACGCGAGCTATCCGACCCCGGCGATCGCGGAAAACAGCCACGTCTACCGCCCGCTGGGTCTGGGATATGCCAACCTGGGCAGCCTGCTCATGTCGATGGCCATTCCCTACGACAGCGACGAAGGCCGCGGAATCGCCGGCGCGCTCACCGCCCTCTTGACCGGTCAGGCGTACTCGACGTCGAGCCGCATTGCCAGCAACCTGGGCCCGTTTGCCGGCTACAAGGAGAACGAACGGTCCATGCTCCGCGTGATGGAGATGCACCGCAACGCGACCGACGAGATCGATCCGGCCTGCCCGCGTTATCTCAGCGAAGCGGCCCGGCAGGTCTGGGACGAATGCCTCGAGAGCGGCCGCCGGTTCGGCTATCGCAATGCCCAGGCGACGGTGCTGGCTCCCACCGGCACGATCGCCTTCATGATGGATTGCGACACGACCGGCATCGAGCCCGACATCGCGCTGGTCAAGTACAAGCAGCTTGCCGGCGGCGGCATGATGAAGATCGTCAACCGCACCGTGCCGGAGGCCCTGCGGACCATCGGACTACAACGCGGCTGCGATCGATCAGATCGTCGCCCACATCGATCAGCACGACACGATCGAGGGAGCCCCCGGCTTGCGGGACGAGCATCTGGCCGGTCTTCGACTGCGCGTTCCGTCCGAAGAACGGCAAACGCTCGATCCATTGGGAGGCCCACGTGAAGATGATGGCGGCCGCCCAGCCGTTCCTCTCGGGGGCGATCTCCAAGACGGTCAACATGCCGCAGGAGTCGACGGTCGAGGAGATCGAGAACGCCTACCTCGAAGGGTGGCGGCTGGGCCTCAAGGCGCTGGCCATTTATCGCGACGGCTCGAAGCAGAGCCAGCCTTTGGCGACCAGCAAGGAAGGCGACCGCAAGAAGGGGGCCGGTTGGCACCCGGTCGCGCCGCCGCCTTCCCGCCACGCGGCAATCGCTGACGCACAAGTTCTCCGTCGGCGGCCACGAAGGCTACATCACCGTCGGCCTGTTCGAGGACGGTTCGCCCGGCGAGCTCTTCATCACGATGGCCAAGGAAGGAAGCACGATCGGCGGCCTGATGGACACCATCGGCACCGAGACGTCGCTCGGCCTGCAATACGGCGTGCCGCTGCGGGTGTTTGTCGACAAGTTCTCGCACACGCGGTTCGAACCGTCCGGCTGGACGCACGAACCAGGAAATCCCGCACGCCAAGAGCGTCGTCGATTACATCTTCCGCTGGCTGGGGATCCAGTTCATCCCCGGCTACCGCGAAGCCAACACGCCGCAACGGCCCGCCGAGAACGGCACGGCAGACGCCAAGCCGAAGCCAAGAACGGGGCCACGGCCAGCACGGTCGTCGGCCGCCATCGTGAGCGCCGGCACCCGAAATCGACCGCGGCCGCTCATACGAACGGCAACGGGAACGGCAAGGGGCGGCATGCACAACGTCGAAGCCCGGACAGGATCCGAACGGTCCCGCAATCCGCAGCCAACAGTTCGCCAGTTTTCAGACCGATGCCCCTGCTTGCGACAATTGTGGCGCAATCACGGTCCGCAACGGCAACTGCTATTTGTGCCACAATTGTGGGAACAGCATGGGATGTAGCTGACGGATCAGCAGCGTCTCCTGCGAGTGCACCCTGGTCTTCGGAGGGACCAGGGTGTTTTTTTGCTTGCCGATGCGCTACGCGGTTTGGAATTCGACAGGATTTCCAGCGTCCGGCGGGCCATGGTGGCGTCGTCGTATTGCGAGTGGACGGCGGCGCGGCCGCCGTGGGCGAACTGCATGCGGCCTGTCGGATCCTTCATCAGCTCCTCGAGGGCACGGGCCAGGTCTTCGGGATCGCCCGGCTCGACGAGGAGGCCGCCGCCGGTCGCTTCCAGCATTTCGGGAAACGCCCCGTGCCGCGGCTGCACAACCGGCACGCCGTTGGCCAGCGCCTCCAAGACGTACAGTCCCTTCGGCTCGCGGTAGACTGTCGGAACGGAGAGAACGTCGAGCGTTTTGAGGAACTCGCACCTTCTCTTCGTGCGTTTGGGGACTGCCGGCGTACTCGAACGCCGGCCCCAGGTCGCGGGCGCTCTCGCGAATCTTCTCAAAATAGTCCCGGTCGCGCGAGCCGAGGTAGCCGGCCGCCCGCAGCCGGCGTGTTGGGGTGCCGCTTGTGCAACAGGCGAAATCCCTCCACGAGCTGATGCAGTCCCTTCTCCGGGCAGACGCGGGCGAAATAGCCGACCTGAAACAGATCGGCCTTTTTTTCGCTCGGCGTTCCGTCATGGCCGGCCAGATCGATGCCCAGGGGAATGATGTGGAATTTCTCCGGCGGCAAGCCGAGGTAGCCCGCCATGAAGTCGCGGTAATAGGCCGAATGGACGAAGAACCCGTCGAAATCGCGGGCCCGTTCGCGGATGGCCGCCAGGGCGTTCGTTCGATACGGCTCCTGCAGGTCCTTCGAGGAAAATGTCGTCCCCCTGCAGGATGCAGAAAATCCGGCCCGTGAACTTCTGCCGAGCGTGCGGCACGGCCCCGACCAGAAGCGCGTTGCTGAAACAGACCGTGTCGGGACGGAGACGTATCGGCCAGGAAGGCGGCCAGCTCGGCGATCTCGCGCGACTGGGGGCCCGCTTCGCCCGCGAGCATGGCCAGCGTCAGCTCGCCCAACTCCTGGGCGTTGTTGCTGACGCCGAACCGCGTCGCCAACTGGATCACGCCGGGACGATCGAGCCACCGCGTGAGCACGCGCGGCACGGTCCGCCAGAAGCGGGCCCGGAAATCGAGATAGACGTTGATCCCGCCGAGAAACACGGGACGCGAGCTCTCGTCGTGCTCGTCGAGGCGCAGCGGCGTGTAGGTCGGCAGGAGCGTGACCTGCGCGCCTTGTTTCTTGAGCGATCGCGCCCAGGTGTTGTCATGCATGCACGATCCGCAAAACATCCCCGCCCCGCCGGCGGTCACGATCGCGATATGCATAGGCAGGCCGATCTCTCAATGGCAACGGACTTCCTGAAGGATAGGGGCCGCATCCGAAGAGATTCAAGGCTGGCGGCCCGCATCTGAAAATCTACCCGCGGCCGGACCCCGGCGTTTCCCCGTTTTTCTGCGGCAGGACTGCGAAACACCTGTTAACTGGCGCGACCGCCTTTCGGTTCGGATTCTCGTGGCAGCTAACTTCGATTCCCCAGCGGGTTCCAGACGGAAAGGACCGCAGTATGCGAGAGCAAATTCGAGCCGGGAATTGTGCACGTCGGCCGGGCACTGCGCGAGCCGGAGGATTTTGCCGAACGCTGGCGGACGGGGGCCGTCCGCTACAATGCTGGGTCTGGGCGCTCGCTGTTGGCGACGGCGATTCTCGGCACGATGACGTACGGGATGACGATGGGCCTGCTCGGCGGAGCCGGGCGAGGTCTTCTCCAAAGGCGTTCATCTGCACCTTTGCGGCCGGCATGGCGTGGGCGATCCCCCTCCCCGCGTTCTACGTGCTCAACAGCCTGGCGGGTTCCAAGCTTTCGATCAGCACGCACCGTTCTGGCCGCGCTCGTCACGGTGAGCTGGGGCGGCCTCGCGATGATGGCGTCGATTCCCATCAACTGGTTCTTTACGACGGCCATTCCGCATCCCGGCTTTGTCCTCGTGGTGAACCTTGTCGTCTTTGCCGGCGTGGGCGTCTCCATGATCGACGTCTTCCGACGGGTGATGTGCCGGCTGGAACCGGATCGCAGGCATTTATCCCGCCTGGTGGCTGTGCCTGGTCGCAGCCCTCGGCTGCGAGCTCTTCTTTCATCTTCGGACTCTTTGCGTTCGCCGGTTGAACCGGCACGTTCAGACGCCGAATCGCGCTTCACACACACTCGAATGAGGAGTCCCTCGATGCATGTTTCCAACCGCACTTCGCGGACCCCTCGGGCCGAATGACGCTCGCTCGCTGGAGCGGCGGCCCGAATCAGGCCGGTGCGTGCCGACGCTCCGGCAATCGATGCGGCGCCGCCCAAATCGTGGAGTTGATCCTCAAGGATCGCACGGCGCTGCACCGGCTGGTGTTCACGACGCGGCACAAAATCGAACTGGCGACGCGGCTTTTGGGAATTTCGCTGGCATCGTTCGCTCTCTTCGGCGTCGCCATGGCGCTCGCCTGCGACGCGGCCGGTCTCTGGCCGCATCTCACGCCGACGGCCAAATGGCTGGCCGATCCGTCGGCCGATTTTGTGACGTATCGGCCGAACGACCGGTTCGACGCGGTTCTTCCAAAGCTGGCTCTCGGGCCGGGCGGAGCGGATCGTGATCGCTTACGCCTTCGGCCTGATCGCCGCCTCGGGCGTCTGCCTGCCCAGCCTCTATTTCTACGGCCTCTTGTCGGGCTTGCGGATGTCCGTTTCCCGAGGTCGTGCTCCACACGCTCAAGGCCAAAGCGGTCTCGGCGGTGGCGCTCGTGGGGATTCTGCCGATTTATGTGGCCGTGTTCCTGGGAGCGGTCGTTTTTCCGCTCGACCGTGACGTCGTGAAGACAACGCTGCTGATCGGGCTGTGCCTGCCGTTCCTGGCCGGGCTGTGGGGAACGCGGTCGCTGTACGTCGGCTTCGCGCAGCGGTGCGACCTCGATGCCGGCCGAGTTCCGCGCGAACCGTGCCTGCTTTCTGCGTCGTCTGGTGTTGGCGTGGTGCGGCTGTTACACGGCCGTCGCGCCGGTGATGATCGCCACCGTCTGGCAAAACCTGGGAGGTTAACATGCGACTGATCAAGCGAGTCAATGCGATTCTGACGGCCCAACTCAACGACATCGTCGACACGTTCGAGAAGCCGGAGCGGATGCTCAAGCAGGCGATCCGCGAAATGGAAGCGGCGCTCGAATCGGCCATCGAATCGACCGCCAAGGCCATTGCCGCGGAAAAACGCCTCAGGCGCGAGCGGGCCGATGCCCAGGCACAGTGCAGAGTCGTGGCACGATCGGGCCGTCCAGCTTGTTCGAAAGGCAGCGACGACGCCAGCGCACGGCAAGCCCTGGCCCGCAAGATCAGAAAAGCAGAAACTTGCCGACTCGCTCGAGCCGCGAACTTGCCCAATCCGAAGCGACGACGGCCCGTCTGCGGCGGCAGCTCGACTCGCTCCGCGGAGCCGGCTGGCCGACGCGAAACGGCATCTGGCGTCGCTGGTGGCGCGGCAGCGCGCGGCCGAGGCCCGCCGGCAATTCGTGCAGGCGTTGGGACATTTCGATTCGGATCTCGGGCGTTCCGCCGTTTCGAGAATTGTCGGAGCGCATCGACGAGACCGAAGCGGAGGCCGACGCACAATGCGAACTGCGGGCGCGGACATCGACGACGCCCGCCTCGATCCGCAAGTCGAGGCGGAGCTTGCGACCCTGAAGCAGCAGAGTGCCGCAATCGAACGATCCTCCGGGTCAAATCGTGGCGGTTACCATGAGCTTCACCACGACCCTGGTGTTTTATCTGACGTTCGGAGCGGGCGTGGCGGCGCCGTCTATCTGCGGGACTTCGGGCGCACGGCCGGCCAACGGCTCTGTCGCGTTGTCGCCGCCACTGCTCTTTCTGGCCCCTTTATCTCCCGCTGCTGCTTGGAGCGCGCCCCAGATCACGGCGGCCGAGAAGACAGGAACTCGGCGTCGCCGGTCGACCCATCGGATTCGCTGGCGCAGGCGATCGGCCAGGTGGAGTCCGAGCTCGACGCGGCTCTGGGCAGCCTCGACGGCTGGGCCGAAGGCGTGCTTGTCGACGAGCGACCGCGGTTGGACGAATTGCGGATCGGCCTGGCGGAGCCAGGCGGCGCGGGTCCGCGAGCTCGACCGCTTCCTGGCGCGAGCCGGACGCTATCGCCGTGGAGACATTCGTCGCGCCTTAGAATGGCGCAATGGGCCTCGTCGAGCGAGCGCCGCAATAAGAGCGAGCAGGGCCGGTTGGAAAATCATCCGGCGGCTTCACCAGTTGCGACGCCGGATGTTCGATGACCTGTTGGCCACGCTGGCTTGGGTCCGCGAACTGGTGACGATGATTCATCTGGCCAAGTTCAGCGGTGCGCCGGCTTCGCGGGCCGAGGAATTGGTCGCGCAAATTGCGGCGGCGGTCGAAGGACTGCGGGAGGTTTCCAACTGGGGCGATGCCGAGGCCATCAAACCGGCGATGTCAACGCGACGAAATGCACGATGCGCCGACACGGACTCGGCCCGCCTCAGGGCATGTTGTCGCTGCGACGGGTTTGTCATGCCGGCCTGCGACGGGTCGGGGGTCGCCGGCCGGGCGGTTCGGAAATGGGGCGGATCGTGGAGAGGTCGGCGCCGACGTCGGTGTTATCCGTCGCTCCGGAGACCGCCTGATTGACGTTGGCCAGCTCGAAATCGGAGATGCGGATGGCCGTCGCACGGCTTGCTTGCCAGGGCGCGATCCGCCTGCTTCCAGACGATGCCGCCGTTATTCGATTCAACCTCTGTGTCGCCGAGCAGATGTTTCCAATCCTCAAACGGCAGCGACCGGTTTGACGTCCCCGCGTCCGGCGACGCCGGCCGTGGACGAGCCGACCGCCCAATAATTGGAGAACCGGTCGTAAAAATTGCGGGTCCCTTCCCAGCGGATGAGCCGCGCGAAGTCGTCTCCGTTCGTCTTGCCGGCAAGGCGAGATGAGCGGCGTGGCGGTGGAAGTTGGCGGCGAAGATGTTGTTGCGGGCATCGACGTCGAGAGGGATCGAGATACCGCGGCACGTCGCCGCTGTCCATCTGGATCAGGCCGCCGCCCAGAAAGCACGTAACGTGCTCCAGGCTGGACCGCCAGACGGCGACTCTCGCCGGGCGACTCGTCATCGCCCCAATTCGACAACAGCGGACCCTGCACGGCGACGACCGACTGACGGACATCGAGGCGGCCGGTCTCGGTCGTGCGGATTGTGCACAGGTTGCAACTGCCCCGGATGAACGCAATGCTCGAAGTCGAATTTCGAATTCCTGCGGCGAACCCATCGGTCCCGCCTGGCGACCGGGGATTCGATCGGCCATCGGATCGCGCGTCGACGAGACGTCGACGACTTCGGCCGGACGATTGCCTGGATTTGTGATCGTGATGTTCACGCCGTGCCACCGCACGTGGTCGGGACCGCCGAGCGAGACGAGCGACCAGTGGTCCGAGGCGGACGTCTCCGGCACGGTCGCCTGGATGTCGACGTCGATCAGACTCCAGGCTGCCGTTGTTGATCGTGATCATGCGGCTCTCGAAGCCGATGGCGGGCAGCTCGCGGGGCAGGAAGGAAATCACCGGATGGAATCCTTTCCCGCCGCGGATCGTGAGCTCGCTTCCCAGAAACGCGAAACGGCTTTTCCGAGACGGCCCGGCGGCCGTTGAACTTCAGCTCGATGATGCTGCCATCCTTGGCATCGGCCGGCCACGGCCGCCTCGAGCGTCGCGTACGACGTCGTCGTCGCCGCCATCGGTGATCGAGATTTCCGGCGGCGGCACGGCGGCCGGTTTCGGCTTCGACGCGCTCGACGCGAGCCTCCCGCTTGAGCCAGGGGCGGTCGCGTCGCATCGGACCGTTGCTCTGCCCGAGACGGTGCCAGGGGCAGCACGACCGGCGGCACAAGCGATTGAATCGGTCGGCAGCAATCGGCGTTTCGGTGAACGGTTTATCCGGGTCGGTCGCAAGGGTGGACGCGGAGGTGCCGCCCGACGCACTGTCGCCGGATTTCGTTCCCGTCGCGCTTTGCGTCTTCGTGGCGGCCGCGTCATTCGGGGCGCGCTCGCGGCCTCGCCAGCGATTCCGAAAGCCGCGTCAAAGGGCCCGTCGCCGAGCTCGCTTGGAATCGGGAGGCGGCGAGGGCGCCGGCGGGCGTTGTTGGAAACCGCGGCGGGATTCGCGTTGTCGGCAACGCGGAACCTCGCGCGCGTTCGGAGAAACGGTCGAAGAGAACCGCGACGACCAACAGGGCCGCCGCGGCGACGATCCATGTCACGTTGCGTTCGATGAACGAACGCGTCCCGATCGGCTGCGACGTCCAGACGAGTCCCTTCCGGGTTGATGCCGCGCAAGCCCCATCTCGGCGGCGATCGGCAAGCAGGTCGAGAATCAGTCGTCCGGCGTCGCATAGCGGTCGCGCGGATCGGGGGCCATCATGCGGCGGACGACGGCGGAAAGTTGCGGAGGCAATTGCGGGTTCTTCCGCGCCGGGTCGGGAATGTCCTTGGCCTGATGATCGAGCAGCTTCTGCAGGACGGTCCCCTCCGGATAGGGGGGCTCGCCGGCGAGCATGTGATACAGCGTGCAGCCGAGCGAATAGATGTCGCTCCGCACGTCGACGTTGCGCGGGATCCTTCGCCTGCTCGGGTGAGATGTAATCGAACGTCCCCAGCGTCGTGCCGGCGATCGTCGAGGTCGCCGAACGATTCGGAGGCGACTTTCTTCGCCAGGCCCAGGTCGACCAGCTTCGCCCGGCCGCGGGGCGTGACGATGAGGTTCGAGGGCTTGATGTCGCGATGGACGACGCCTGCCGCCGCCGTGTGCCGCAAGCGCCGTGGCGATCTGCAGCGTGTAATTGACGGCCTGGCGCGGAGAGAGCGGGCCGTCGGTCACGGATAATGTCGCGGATGTTGCGTCCCGTGACGAACTCGTGGGCGATGAAATGCAGCCCCTGGTCTTCGCCGACGTAAAAGACGCGGGCGATGTTGTCGTGGTCGAGGCGGGCGGCGGCCCGCGCCTCGTTGACGAACCGCTGGATCGACGCCTGGTCGCGCGACAGCGACGGCGACAAGACCTTGAGCGCGACGACGCGGTCGAGCCGCTCGTCGACGGCGCGAAAGACGGCCCCCATCCCGCCGGCGCCGATCATCGCTCTCGATCACGAAATGGCCCAGACGGCGATCGACCGGACCGGCCGTGCGAATTCCGGCCCGGCCGCAGCCTCGTCCGGAAAAAGCCGCGTCCAAATCGAGGAACCGGCCGAGCCCGGCACGCCGCCGCCGGCGCGCTGCCGTTCCCGCGCCGCTCCGGATTGATCACCGTTTCCGGACCGTCGAACGCAACGCCGCTCTTCGGAAAGGCGGCCTGCGAGCCGGCTTCGTCCCGGAAAAGAAGAGCCGCTGTTGGTCGGATTCTGAGTCATTGACGGCTGATCTCGGCCTTCGGGAAAACAGGTCTCCGTCCCTGTCCGCGTCCCCATCAAGCGACTGGGCTTCCGCCATGCCCCCTCCCGACTCGACGCCGGGCCGATCACTGGCCCTGGGCAGTCGATGGAAAGGCGGCAATCGCTTTCCGCGGCAGCGAGACTCGCGAGCCCGCCGCCACCTCCATTCTTCGCTACAGTCGCCGCCGGATTGAGAAAGGCCGGTGTTCGACGTCGAAAAAGACAGGATGTATTCGATGCAAGGCCGTGCCAGAAACGCATCCGCCTAACTTCAGGGTAGAGGACACACGATCCGCTGACAAGAGGCAATCTCCCGACGGCGAGCGTTCTTGCTGTACGTGAGTCCCCTACAGGGCTTTCGAGCCAACAAAACCGTGTCGTGGCGCTCGCCCACGCCCCGCGTCCGGTTTTGTTGGCGCTTTTAACCCCTGCGATCCGCGACGGCTTCGTCGATTGCGCGGCTGTATTCGGAGAGTTTCTCGAAAATCGACTCGGTGAAGTTTTCGGTTTCGAGGATGCGGGCCGCCTGCGTGCGCACCGTGACGTCCTCCAAGGAGCGCACGTCGGGTGGTTCTCCGTTGATCGGACGGAGCAGCCGGGACAACTCATGGCAGTTGGGAATGAATGCCTGGTCGAGATGTTCGGCCAACTCGCGAGTCAAGCGCTCGGCCTCGATCAGCATCTCACGCAAAGTCATTTGCTGCGAGGACGTTCAACCATGTCGATTCCTCGCGCGAAGCAAACCGCTCCCATTACATCCGGCGGGCGCCGGGCCGGTCAAGGCCAACTCCCCCGCCGACGGGCCGGACGCTTGAATACGCCAGGCGCCGGCCGCAGAATCAAGTCGCACTTCTCCGCCCTGATGCGAGGGCGTCCTTTCCGTCGTTGTTCTCGTTGCATGAAAATTCTGCTGCTGGCCGACATCCATTCGAATTGGCCCGCGCTGGCCGCGATCAATGAGACGTACGACGCGTGTCTGTTCCTCGGCGACCTGGTCGAGTACGCGACCGATCCGATTCCCTGCATCGATTGGGTGCGCACGCCGGGCGACGGCCGCCATCCGCGGCAACCACGACCATGCCGTCGCCCAGCGCATTCCCGCCGAAGCTCGGGGTGCGGCTTCCGCGGGCTGGCGGCCGCCACGCGGCTCGTCCATTGGCGCGTGCTCACGCCCGTCCCGCGTGAAGTATCTGGCCCGGCTCCCTCTCACGCGGCGGATCGTCCTGGGAGGCAAGACGCTGTACCTCGTGCATGGCACGCCGCGCGATCCGCTCGACGAATACCTGCTGGCCGATCCCGAGACCTGGCGGCAACGGCTGGAATCGGTCAACGCGGACTTCGTCTGTGTGGGTCACACGCATACGCAGTTCCATCTCGACCTGGGACGCCTGCAGGTCGTCAATCCCGGCAGCGTCGGGCAACCCCGCGACGGCGACCCGCGCGTGCGCGTACGCCGTCATCGAAGACGGCCAAGTCTCGCTCCGCCGCGTCCCCTACGACATCGACGCGACGGTGCGCCAAATGAGGGAATCGGGCGTCTCAGCGGCCGTGGTGGTCGAGCTTGCCGAGAGCGTGCTGCGGATCGGGCGGCCGCACCGACCTGTTCGACAAACCACTTCACCGATTGAACAAGAAGGCCGGGCTGTTGATCAGGGCCCACATCAGGTCCTGCGCGGCGTCGGACGGGTTTTTCACCTCGGCCATGTAGGCGTCGGCCCGTTTGGCTTCGTCCGGCGTCGGAGTACGGCAGAGAACGGAAAGGTAAACGTCCTCCACCAGGTCCTTCGGCTTCGCGCTGCGGCCGACGCGGCGGGCGATCAGCCCCCGCGGATTGGCGATCGCGTTGGCGATCGTCGGGCCGTTGATCAGGTTGAGCGTCTGCCCCAGGCTGACGGCGCTCGTCCGCTCGCATTCGCAGGGCGATTCGCGCGGAGCGCGGCCGAACATGTCGAGAAAGCTCACGTCGATCTGCGGATCGGGAAGCTGGGCGGCCCGGAAGCCGGGAGGTGCGCCGGGAATCTCGAAGGGAGATCCGGTCGCCACCATCGTCGCGTCGAACAGCTCTTCGGCCGTCAGCCGCCGCGGATAGGCGTGCGAGAAGTTGACCAGGTCGTCGGTGTTCCACGCGTTCGTCCGGTAGCTGCGCTGATACGTGTGCGAGGCGGTGATCGTGCGAACCAGGTGCTTCAGGTCGAATCCGTGATCGATGAAGTCGGCCGTCAGCGCGTCGAGCAGCTCCGGATTCGACGGCGGATTGCCCGCGCGAATATCGTCGACCGGGTCGATGATTCCGCGGCCGAGGAAGTAGCTCCAATACCGGTTGACGAGGCTCTTGGCGAAGTAGGGGTTGTCCTTCGACGTGAGCCATTGGGCCAGTTCGGTCGCGGCGGTCGCTCCGCCGACACTTTCATCCCCGCGTACGTGAACGGGAAGACCGCCTTGACGGCCGTATTCGTCCGCGGATTGACGACGGCCTCGGGCGCCGGCAGCGTGTAGACGATCTCGTCGTCGGCCGTCGCGCCCTGCGCGCGGCCCACCGCCGAGAAGTAGGCCGACAGCTCGTAGTATTGCTGCTGCGTCCACCGTTCGAACGGATGGTCGTGGCACTTGTTGCAGTTGAAGCGGATGCCCAGGAAGACCTGGGTCATGTTCTCCATCACGATGTTCGGCTCGCGGGCGATGCGGTAATAATTGGCCGCCGGGTTCTCCAGCGAGCGGCCGCTCGCCGTCATCAGTTCGTAGACGAACTTGTCGTACGGCTTGTCCTGGGCGAGCGCCTGGCGGATCCAGTTGCGGAAGGCCCAGACCCCTTTCTCCTGGACGTACTTCCGCTTGTTGAGGAGCAGGTCGCTCCACTTGAGGGTCCAGTGATCGACGAAGGCGGAGCTCGCCAGGAGCTCCTCGATCTTCGCGTGCCGCTTCGACGCGCGAGTCGCGCGGATCGGCCACGAAGGCGCGCGTCTGCTCGATGTTCGGCGGCACGCCCGGTCAGGTCGAGCGAGATGCGGCGGAGGAACTCGGCGTCGGAGCAGAGGTCCGAGGCCCACAGCTTCATCTTCTCGAGCTTGGCGTTGACGTGCGCGTCGACGAAGTTGAACTCGGGGCTCTCCTTCCACGCGTAACCCTCGCGCGTGCCGATGACCGTGATGGGAGCGACGCGCGTATTGCCCTTCGTAGCGGACGAGGGCCGCCGCCTCGCCGCGGCGGACCGCTTCGACCCGGCCCGTCGAGCTGACGGTCGGCGACCTCGAAGTTGCTCGTGTCGCAGATGGCGTCGCGCGTCACGTCGCGCGAGGTGCCGTCCGGGTAATGAGCGATCACGATCAGCTGCTGCGTTTCCTTGGGGTTTTGCAGCACGGGGGCCGACGGAAAGACCTCCAGGTGCGTCACCGCGAGTGTGTCCTTGTAGGCGCAGCCTTCGGCAATCCACTGGTAGAGGAGTCTTGTAATACGCGCGAATCTTCGCTGAAGAGGAAACCCCCTTCGTGCGGGACGCCCTGCGTCGGCTTGAGCAGCATCAGGCTTTGGGCGGGCAGGGCCCGGTTGAACCGGCGGCCCGAGACGTCGTCGACGAGCGCCCGGTAGTCGAACAGCGGGTCGTACCCGCGCAGCGAAAGCTTGAAGCCGGCCCGGCCCGCCTGCGAGCCGTGGCACGTCCCCTGATTGCAGCCGATCTTTCCCAGGATGGGGACGACTTCGCGGACGAAATCGACCGGCTGCGCCGAGGCGTCGGCGACGTGAACGTGAACCTTGGCCTCGAGCCCGGCGGCGGAGACGACGATCTCGGCGTCCCCTTTCGACTTCGGGACGACAAAGCCGTCGCTGTCGATGGCGATGTGCGGCGAGAGTCGTCGTGAAGCTGCGGCTTCCGGCGTGACGTCCCGGTGCAGGCCGTGTTCGCTCGATGGCCGTCACGATCAGCCGGCGGCTGTCGCGGATCGAGCTCAGTTCGAGCTTGGAGGGAAAGACCTCCAGCGCGGTGAACTTGCGTTTCGCGGCCGGTGTGCTCAGCGTGCCTGCGTGGCCGGAGCGCGGCGGCGCGGCGGTCGACGCGGCAGTGAGACGGCGATCGCGACGCCGACAACGATTGCGGCCCCCAACAAGACGGTGCGAGAAATTCTCCGCGTTCTCATGATCCCTCTCCTGGCAACTGGACTTGTCGCGAACAGTTGGTCTTGGCGGACCGATGGCAGGACGTCTCGGCGGGCGGGGCAGGCGTTAGCGGGCGGCAGTTTGTACAGGCGTGATTTTAACAGGAAGGAACTCTGTCACCAACTTTCCCGCGGGCCGCGTCGTACAGGCGGACTTTTCCTTCGAACCCGGCGACGGCGACTTGCTTTCCGTCGGGCCGGAAGGCGACGGCGTAAATCGGACCGGCGATGCCGGGCAAATCGTGGAGCAGGGCGCCGCTGTCGGTGTTATAAATCCGGGCCGTTCCGCCGGTCGCCGTGCTGGCGCCGACCACGAAACGGCTTCCATCCTTATTGAACTGCAGGCTGAAGATCCGGCCGGGAAGGGCCTCGTAACCGCGGATGCGGTTGAAGTCGTCGCCGATGACGCGGGTCTTCGTGCGGAAGATCTGGTAGAGCTTGGGCTCGCCGTCGGCCCCGCCGGTCAGGACCTCCTCCCGCGACGGATGCCGCTCGACCACCACCAATCCCCCCTTCAAGCGCGCCGGGCGTGATGCTGGTGATGTTGTCGACGAACTGCGCCGTTCTCGACGATGACGAGCTTCATCGACATGTCGCGGCTGACGGTGATCAGGTGGTCCTGCTTGAGCGAGAACGTCGTGCCGAGCACGTAGTCCGAGTGGGCGTCGAACCGCATCACTTCTTTGCCGTCGCTGACGCGGAGGACGCGGGCGCGGTTGTCGGCCCCGCCGAACGCGAAGAGCTTGCCGTCGTTGCTGAACGACGCGCCGTAGAGCGAGTCGTACGTGACGGGAGGGCCGCGGATGAGCTTTTTGTCGGCCACGTTCCAGAACTGGGCCTCTCCCAAGAGGGCCGGCGTTCCGCCGACCGCTCCGAGGATCTTGCCGTCGGGCGAAAAGGCGACCGATTCGATCCGCTGCGCCCGTCCGATCAGCCGGCCCACGAGGCTCCGAGCCGTCGGACTTATGCAGCAGCACCTCGTGGAAGCCGGAGACGGCCAGGAGCGAGCTGTCGGGCGAATAAGCCAGCGCCGGAATGACCGGGCGGGCTGGAATACTTCGGAGGATTCTCGGCCGTCACCGGGTCCTGCACGCTCGGCCGGCGTATCGTCCTTGGCCCCTTCGTCGAATCCACTTGCCGATCAGCTCGACCTGCAGCGGCTTGAGCGGCTCGCCGTTCTTGGGCATCTCGGGCTTTGTCGCCGGAAATGTATTGGACGACGAGGCTTTCGTCGGGCTTGCCGGGAACAAAGGCGGGGCCGTTTTCGCCCCCTTCTTTGAACCCGTCGTACGAGGTCAGCAGGAGCTTGCCGCCCCGTTTTGGCCGGCTGATGGCAGCCGCTGCACGAGCGCTGCAAGATCGGACGGACTTGGCGATAGAAGCTGACGGGGCCGAGTCTGTTTTGGCGGGCCCTTTTGATCGGCCGCAACGCCGGCGAGCGGCCAGCCGAGCGAGCGCAAGCCCAATCGCCGCACGCAGACCAGACGGCCGCACAGAGAACCCGATCGCATCGTCGGCACGTGCATCTCTCGTCGCTCAGGCCGGCCAAAGCACTCAGGAAGGTCTTCGACGCGTCAACAAACGATGATACATCATTTGGCAAGGGGCGTAAAGTAACCGGCTGCCATCGGCCCAGTGCCCCCGCTCATCATTCGATTCGGGGAGAGTCTTTCGCGAGGACCGGAGGCATGCAGTCGCACACCGTAACGCACCGCCGCTTGCGACCCCTTCCGCCGCGGGGTAAAACAATAAGTGCCGCCGCTTGAACAGTCTCGCTCCTTGTCGCGGGATGGACTTCGGATGTCCTCGCCTTCTCCGGCCGATCGAATCACGACCAAACCCGTCGCACGGGGCGATCGCCGCAGCCTGGGGCCGGTAGGGACCGCTGCGACGGCGAGACGTCTCTGATCGCGACTCCCCGAACCGACGATCAAGCAGCTCGGGCGAATTCCGCATCATCCGCCCGCTGGGCCGCGGCGGGATGGCGGAAGTCTATCTGGCCGAGCAGACCTCGCTGCACCGCTCCGTCGCCGATCAAGGTCCTGCGTCCGGAGCTGCTGACCGATGCGCACGATCGTGAAGCGCTTCGAGCAGGAAGCCAAGGCGGCCGCCGGCTTGATTCACCCCAACATCGTGCAGGTCTATGCGTTCGGCCAGCAGGACGGCATGCACTACATCGCACAGGAATACGTGCAGGGGCTGAACCTGCGGCAATTCCTCAATCGCAAGGGTCCGCCGGAGCTATTGGTCGCCTATCACGTCATGCGGCAAGTCGCCGCCGCATTGGCCGTCGCGGGCGACGCGGGAATCGTCCATCGCGACATCAAGCCCGAGAACATCCTCATCACGCGCAAGGGGGAGGCGAAGGTCACCGATTTCGGGCTGGCCCAGCTAGCCGACTCGGAGCAGCGGGTGCAGCTGACGCAGGTCGGCATCACGATGGGGACGCCGCTCTACATGAGCCCCGAGCAGATCAACGGGGAGACGCGTCGATCACCGCAGCGACATCTATTCCTTCGGCGTGACGTGTTATCGCATGCTGTCGGGGCGGCCGCCCTTCCGCGGCGAGACGTCGCTGACGCTGGCGATGCAGCACCTGACGAAAACGCCCGAGCCGCTCGGAACGTTGCGCAGCGATCTTGCCGCCGGTGATGGCGCGAAATCGTGCACAAGATGATGGCCCGCCAGCCGGCGAACCGTTACCAACACGCGCGGGAGATCACGCAGGATCTGAAACGCGTGGCCCGCATCCTGAAGGACAGATGCAGCCGGAACCGGGCCGGTGCCGCCAAGCCCGTCAAAGAACGTTTCACGCAACCCGCCGCGCAATTGGTCGGAAGCGTTCTTCCAATGGTCGCTCGCAGCGTCATGCCACGATCCTGGTGGTGGCGGCCAGGTCGTCGCGTGCGGCTCGGCGGCGGTCGGATGGTGGCTGCGCCCGGAAGACCCGCTAGCGGTTCCGGCCACGAGACAAGACCCGGTCCCGAAGCTCCGCACCGCCAAGGAGCAGTTCGAGCGGGCCCGCAATGGGCTGCAGTCGGACGAAGACGCATGGCAGGCCGTCGTGCATTACTTCCCCGACGATCGCACCTACACGCCCGAGGCCAAAGAACGGCTGGCAGTCCTCTATCTGAAATCCCGCCGACTCGACGAAGCGAAACAACTTTTCGACGATCTGGAATCCATGGGCCGCGAGAACCCGAACGCGCAAGCGGCGGGAATCGCCGGCAACGCGGTCATCGCCAGCTTGCAGAAGAATTACCTGGAATCGCAGCGGCTCATCGTCGACGGCCTGCGCGATCTGCCGCACGTCCGCGAACAGATCACCAGCGACCTCTGGTACCTCCTGCAGCATGCCGGCCGCGAGAACGCCCAGCACCTGGGCGACGAAGCCAACAAGCAGCTCAAAGACCTGTTTGAAGAAGAGCCGTAAACGAGCGGCGAGTCGAAGACAGGATGAATTGGAGCCACTCCTCGATGGGGCGAGAAAGAACGCGGACGGCGGGCCGCCAAAACCGGCATTGATGCGATTCGTCGCTTTGGCATAACATGCTGCTCCTCCTGAGGCCCTTCTCCGGGCCAATTCCCATTGATTGTTGAAGATACTTTCGTCCTGCCGACTCGTGCGGCGGCGATCCACGTCGATTCCCTTCCGGTCCTCACACGTCGACTGGCAGCCCCACCTCTCAACTCGTCAGGCGCAGACTCGCATGAATCTCAAATCCATCGTTCCGCACGGCGCTCGCGGTTTGCGACGCCTGCGCTCGTTGCGGTTGCGTCGATCATCGTCGGCTGCTCGCAGTTGGACTCGGGAAAGTTCTGGCCCTGGTCGACCGCAAAATCCGAGAAACCGCAAGCCGGCCGAATGACGGTGGCCTGGACGCATGCGACCGAAACCGAATCCGGCCGGGAGATGCGCGGTTTCCGCGGGCGAATTTTCTTCTACCCGAAGGAGAAGCCCGCGACTGTGGCCAAGCAGCAGGACAAAGATCGTCGAAAACCGATGAAGGTTGAAGGAACGCTCACCGTGTACGCGTTCGACATGACGGCCAAGGGCAAGTTGAGCACGGCTGCGCCGCGGAAGTTTCTCTTCGAGCCGGAAAAACTCAAGAAGCAATGCAGCGAGTCGAAGCAGGGGCCTTCCTATCAGGTCTGGCTGCCGTGGGACACGGTCGGCGGACCGCCGAAACAAGTCAATCTTTGGACTCGATTTGATGGGATCAACCAAGGGGCGGTCGTGATGTCCGATCACTCGCCGCAACTTTTGCCCGGTGTCTCCCAAATGCCTGGCGTCTCTCAAGTTGCCGCCCGGGTCAAACCGCTGCCACGTCCGTCAGCCGCCGCTGAGACGCCGCGCAGGCCGATCGCGCAGACGGGTTACGAAACGTCGGTCGAGCCAGCCGCCAGCCTCGGGTCGGAAAACCGTTCGCAGCCCGGCCCCACCGCTGCGTCGACGGCCGATTGGTGGAAGTGAGCCGATCTCGCCGACCGACTCTCAAAGAACCATTTCGGTCTTTCACCGTCCAGGCGTCGCTCCCTTGCGCATCCCTTGTCATGCTTCGGCGCCACCGTCGTATCCTATTCAAAATAGAACACTTAAGGCGTGAGACGCGGTCCGTGGCGTTCCGAGCGTGAGCTTGCCCGTGGCGCCTATTGCACGGCACACCGGTTGCACTTTAGGGAGGCAGGGAAAAGTTTCGTCAATCCTGAAAACGGGCCTTTTGGAAGGGAAGATAACCTTAGGTGATTTATGGCCGATACGAAACTCAACGCATCGTGAAGCGAAAGAGAAAAATCCCCAGCCGCCGCCGAAAGAATCCGCAACGACGCGAAGAACATCGGGCGGAGCAGGGCAAGCGGCAAGGGGCTCCCGAGTTTCGAAAGCAACCGGCCGAAAAACAGCAGCCGGACAAGGAACACGGGAGGAACAGCAGCATCAGGCGAAGCATCAGGGAGAGAAGATGCCGCAGCAACGCAAGAAGAAGGACGATCAAAGCGGGTGTGGCTGCGGCTAATCGAGAGCTGCCCGGTCCGAGCGCGAAATCGCGCCTCGGGCCGGGCGTTTTTTATTGCGCCGTCGCGTCCTTTCAATGGCCCCTTAATCCTTCGCGAAAATCTCCGGGCCCTGGACGATCGAGTTCGCTTCGATGACGCGAATAGTTGTCTCTTGCCTCATTCGATGATCTCCAGTGCCTCCTCGCGGCCAGCGGCTTCTCGAGGATCACCTTCTTGCCTTCGAGCACTTTGTAATCCAGGAAGAACCGCTGAACTGCAACAGGCGATGCGGCGGAAGTTCCGCGATATCGGAATAGTCGCGGTACGCGGCATCGTCGAGGTGTACGGCGATCACCTTGTCGTCCTGCCCGTTTTCGTCCTGCATGGGCATGACGCCGATCGCCTTGGCCCGCAGCAGGGCCTGCGGCACGACTGGCTCCTGGCCCGAGGACCAGCACGTCGAGCGGATCGCCGTCCTCGCACCAGGTGCGGGGGACAAATCCGTAATTGGCCGGATAATAGACCGCGCTATAGAGCACGCGGCTCACCATCAATAGGCCGGTCCGCTTGTCCAACTCGTACTTGACGTTGGAACCCATCGGCACTTCGACGAAGACCGGGAACCAGTCGCCGAAGTCGTCCGGCAAGGCGACATCGTGCCAGGGATGAACGGACATGGCTGTTGGTCTCCTTTTCGCCTCTGTATAGCGAATTCGGGACCAAAACGAGAAGAGCGGCCGGCCGCGACGCCTGCCGCTCAAATGCTCGCGGAAAAACGCATCGCGGCTATTGCGAGAGGAAACTCCAACTGAAACGTCAGCTCTTTGAGTTTCGGATGATTGGTTTTGAGCTTCACGTGGACCCCGCCCGGGGCAATCCGGGTCACGGGGGGAGACCCGGGCGGCACCTCAAACACGAACTCGACCCCCTGCTGCTGCGCCGCCGCCGATTTCCGGATTCGGCACCGGCGGTGACCTGTACGAAGTCGGCAGTCCTTCTCGATCTTCGAGGATTTGGAACTTCTCTTTGGATCCGTAGATCAGAGCGGGCAAAATCACTTTGGACCCGACTTCGTGCGGGAAGCGGCCGAGATTGACCAGCGATTTCTCGGCGTTCCAATAGGCCCGGGAATTCCCCCTGCGGCGGAAGAAACAGGATCGGGCCCGAGCGCACCGCCGTCACTTCGACATCGATCGTTTTGTTCCCCTCCAGCGTTGTGTGAATCTTCAACTGGCTCCGAAAGTGGCCGGCGGGGATGCCCTTGATCGACCGTCACCGTGAATTGGTAACCCGCCTTTCAACCCCTCGTGCATCCGCTCCCTGGCGGTGAGCGGCCGGTAAACGGCCTTGACATGCGGATCCGGCGATTCGACCGAAAGGATCTTGAAATTCGGGCTCCATCGCCGAGCTCAACGTGCCGATCACTACTCCGTCTTGAACGTCGGTCACATGGCCGGCGTGCCAGTTGCGTTCCGGAGTGACGACGAACTGCCGGACCACCTTGCCGAAAATCTTGAATTGGATTTCGGAAAGTTCCGGGATCGTTCGTCCAGATGGTCGCCGTCTTCGCGAACGTGGTCGTGGTTTCACGGGGTGTCCAGCTCATTTCGATTTCGGCCGACCCGCCGGGAGCGACCGTGCTTTGCGAGATGTTGCTGATTGTGCACTTGCAGTTGGTCGGGCCTTTCGCAATCAACAAGGGAGCCTGGCCCCTGTTGTCGATGTGGAACTTGTGCTTTTTCTCCTCGTTGACGCCCATGCTGCCGAATTCGTAAACCCGCTCCCCTGTCCGTGCCTTGGGGTAGGGCGGTTTGTCGGCAATGGGAGGCCTTTTTTGAACAAGTCTCTTCAGCTCCTTCTGGTCCTCTTTGCGCCTTCTTGGCAGCCTTCCTCGGCCTGCTTGGCGAGTACTTCTTTGTTCGCTTCGGACGTGCCATCCATCCACGCGAGGTGGAGAGGCGGCCGCGGCTCGGCCAGAGGAGAATACCGTGCCAGCCAAATCGTCCCTGAAAGGGCGCTGATCCCGATCACGACTGCCAAGCACGACTCCAAGCGGTCGCATGGCCTCAAACTCCCGGCGGATACATCGGCTGACATGAGTGCGGCAAAACCGGTCCGTCCCCTCATTCTAAACGGAGCCGCAGCCGGTTCAATCCGCACCTGGCTGCCCCTTCCAAGAACATGCTCCGCGGTTCCGGACGCAACGATTGTGCATGGAGGGGCAATCTCCCCGATCTGGATACGCCGAACCCGATCGGGGCGTTGGATCACGGCTCCGATTCGCCTGAATTTCCGAGCCATGGGCACCGCGGACGTTGCCAAAAAGCAGCAAACCGCGTGGCGATCGCACGACGCCTGTTGCCAATCGTTCACCCTTCGCCGCCACGCGCCCGATTGTCGTCGATGGGCGCTTCGGCAACGCCGCCGGATCGTGTTGATCCCTCGCCGAAACGGGCCTAAAATTTGGCGGCATAGGCGGGCGGTCCGATTCCCCGGCGTTCCGTCGCGCGGCAGTCAGCCGGATGTTCGGTTCCCCGTCGACACGCCAACGCCTCGTCGCGGATAAAATGGTGGGACAATGGCCGTCACGAAAGATAAGTTGGCTTCGTTGCTGCTCTTCGCCGTCATCGCGGCTCTCGCGGCGATGTCTCCTGCCTTCCTGGGGAGTTCCGGGGTTTCGGCGTGTCTGTGGCGCTCTTGGTCTCCCTGCTGGGGCTGACGCTCATCTGGTTCGCCGAGCCGCTCGCGGAGACCGGCTGTTTCTCCCGCGGAGTGGCCCTCTCTTCGCCTCCGTTGTTGATCGAGGCGATCGGCTGGCTTTTTCTGGTCGGCTACCCGGTGCTGCTGGTGTGGCTGATTCGGACGGCTCCGCATTGGGCTCACTGAGGTCGCTCCCCCTAGGGGAAATCCTTATTGTGGGATTGAAGCGCCCGGTTTATTTTGGGACGTCGGACAAACGCCCCATCGCTACCGGCAGCCGTCGCAATGAGCCTCTCGAAAAGCGACTTTTTCCGGCTCCTGAAAAAGAGCCGGCTCCTCACGACCGCCCAGCGCGTCGAGGCGAAGAGTCTCTGCCAGGGAATCAACGACAGCTCAGCCGCCGAAGAACTCGTCCGACACAACCTGTTGACGTCCTGGCAGGCCGCGCAACTCTTGCGGGGTCGAACCCGATTTCACCTCGGCAAGTATAAACTGTTGAAGTTTCGCGGCCGCGGGGCGATGGGGATCGTCTTCAAGGCCCAGCACCCGGAACTGGATCGCACGGTCGCCGTCAAGATCCTTTCCAATGCCCTGTTGGGCAACCCTCGATCGGTTGCCCGGTTTCTCCGCGAGATCCGCTCGGCAGCCGCGCTCAACCATCCGAACATCGTTGTTGCTTACGACGCCGACCAGGTCGGCAACACCTATTGCCTCGTGATGGAGTACGTTTCCGGCCGGAGTCTCAAGGCCCTTTGCCAGGAGCACGGACGGCTTCCCGCGTTGTGGTCCTGCGAGTGCGCTCGGCAGGCGGCATTGGCCCTCGATCACATCCACGGCCGTGGACTCGTTCACCGGGACGTCAAACCTTCCAACCTGCTCGTGACCGCCCGGCCTCCTGACAACCGGATGCAAGTCAAACTCCTGGACGTCGGCCTGGCCCGCTTCGTCAGCGAGGCAGAACAAGACGGCGGACTGACGCGCGACGGCCAGATCGTCGGCACGGGGGATTACATGGCCCCCGAGCAGGTCGCCCAGGCAAGGCTGGCCGACATCCGGGCCGATATTTACGGCCTGGGCGCCACCCTGTTCCAGCTCATCACCGGCACGGCGCCGCTGGTCGGCGGAACATTGCTGCAGACGTATATCAACCGCATGCAAACCGATTCGCCGCCGCTTTCAACGCTGGCCCCGAATATTCCCCGCGGACTCGATCCGGTCGTCGCGAAAATGCTCAAACGGGCGCCGCAGGATCGCTACCAGACGCCAGACGAAGTCGCCGCCGACCTTGCCGCGGTTCTCGCCGGAACTCCTGCCGATTCGATCCCGCGCGCCGCGCCCCCGGTTTTGGGGGCGACGCCGTCTCCCCGTGCCGACCTTTTTTGGGCGCCGATCGAGCCGGGCGAGGTCGCGGCCTGGTCGTTTCCTCCATCAGAGTGTGTCGACCTTGGCGATTCCGTCTCAGAGGTTCTGTTTGCGGGTTCGGGAAGCAGTTCCGGAACCACGAGTTCTGCCGACACCTCCGCAGACGGATCGCTGCACGACTTTTTCCGTCTCGTCAACGCGAGCTCTGCCAGCGCCTGGCTGGATGTCGGCCGACGACAGCGAACCGCCTCGAGGCCGGCTCGCCTTCGGACGTTAACAGCCGAGGCATCGCGTGCCGTTCGCAAGTTGATGCGGCGGCTTGCTCGACAGAGCGCCCCCCGGCGGCTCGCGACACGGCCAAAACGAAAGTCCGAAAAAAAAGAAAGCCGGCGACCAAGCCAGGTCCCGAATCGCCAAATTAGCGAGCCGCGGTGGTTTTGGGGACTTTTTTTGTTCGCAACGCACTGGTCATTCGGCTATTCTGGTCGTTGAAGCTCTCCGTCCGACCGGCAGGAACTCCAACGCCCCGCCTTCCGATTTCTCTCGCCTTGGCCCTGCTGAAATCATCCATGCCGATTCGACGATGTTGCTCACCGGGAAGGACGCTCACGTGCAGTCGAACCAGCTTTGTCGCGCACTTTTGCGGATGGCCGCCTGTGGCTTGATCCTGGCCGCGCTGGGGAATGCGCCGTCGCCTGTCGTTGCGACAACTCGGATCACCCTCAAGACGCCGATGGCTCCGCCGGCATGGGCCGTGTTCGAGCGCGAGCTTTTGCGCGACAACGCGGCCGCCTGCCGTGCCTTCTTTGATAAATATTTCGACAGCCGAGGGTTTCTGCAGTGTGTCGAACGTTGGGGAGGAGACGATGGTCCGGACGACGCGATCGAGAACCTGAGCGATTGGCCCATTTTGCACGCGCTGGGCGCCTCCGACACCGTCCTCGAAATGTACAAGAAAGGCTGGGAGGGGCACCTGCGGCAGTACACGCGGGCCAAGACGACCCAGGTCCCCTTCGCCCGCGACGGGATGTATTACAAGGAATTCCCCGTCATGTTCGACTGGCTGCACAACGGCGAGGGGCTCACCGTCTTCGATCTCCAGGGATTGTCCGATCCGAACGACCGCGCGTTTCAAAGCCGCGTCCGCCGCTACGCCGGCTTTTATCTCGACGAAGATCCGGGCGCCCAAAACTACGATCGGCAGCACAAGATTATCCGCAGCATGTTCAACGGCAGCCGGGGACCCCTCTTGCGCAAGGCGACCGCCCTCGATTGGGCCGGCGATCCGATCCAGGTCGAACACCGCTTCAGTCCCCTGCACGGCGAAAAGAACTACCAGCAGATGCTGGAGCACTTCGAGAAATACAACGACATCGTCGGCGACAATCCCATCAACCTCGAAGCGACCTCGCTCGCCTTCAACGCCTACGCCCTGAACCACGAGGCAAAATACAAGAGCTGGCTTGTCGACTACGTCGATGCCTGGGTCAATCGGATGCAGCTCAACGGCGGCATCATCCCCTCCAACGTGGGCCTCGACGGCGTGATGGGCAGCGGGGCCGGAGGCAAGTGGTACGGCGGAGTGTACGGATGGGGTTTCACCGTCCTCAACCCCGCGACCGGAGAAATGGCCAACCGCAATCAGCACCATCTCGGCCTGACCGGTTTCGGAAACGCCCTCCTTCTCACCGGGGACGGAAAGTACATCGACGCCTGGCGGACGATGATCGAGAGCGTCAACGCGCAAGGCCGACGCATGAACCGGCAGATGATGTACCCCACCATGTACGGCGACAAGGGCTGGTACGGCTTCACCCCCGCCAAATACTCGCACGGGGCGCTTCAGATCTGGTACTGGTCGATGAACCCGGCCGATCGCGAACGGTTGGCCGATACCGGCTGGCTCCGTTTCCTCGACGGAAAGAATCCGAGCTATCCGGAACAGGCGCTGGCCGCCGATTTCCTCGCCATTCGCGGTCACATCGCAGGCCTCCGCGCCGACCGCACCACCCCGGCCACGCGCCTCGCCGACGACCCAATGGCCTACAACCCGGCAACGGTGCCGACGCTTGTGAACCTGATGTTGGGCGGCCTCTATCCGGGACACGTCGGCTCGCCGCTGCATTGCCGCGTCCGCTATTTCGACCCCGAGAAACGCCGCGCCGGACTGCCCGACGACGTGGCGGCCCTCGTCGATCATCTCTCCGACAAGGAGACGGGGCTCACGTTGGTCAACATCAGTCCGCTCGCCGATCGCACGGTCGTCGTCCAAGGGGGAGCGTACGGCGAGCACCGCTTCGTCGACGTCACCGTGAACGGCAAGTCGACGCGGATCAACGCGTCGACTCTCACCGTCGATTTGGCCCCCAGCAGCGGCGCCCGGCTTCTCCTGCAGCACGAAACGCTACGTCAACGCTCCCACGATGAGCTTCCCGTGGAAAACAGACACCGTGGCGCGGGCCGAGCGGAGGCGCTGAGTCGACCTGGAAAAAGATTGGGTCGACCTGCAAAAAGATTGAGTCGACCTGCAAAAAGATACGGACATCGTGCGAGCGGCCGGGATGGTCTCGGCAGCCCGGCGGGTCAGCCCGCCGGCTCGTTGCCGGGTGCCCAGTGGAAGCGCTCTGGACGAACTGCTACCCTGAGACCGTGCCGTTTTGAATGGAGACCGGGGTTCCACGTTGCGCGGCCCCTTCTTGCAGGGCCCGTCTTGCAGGCCGAGCAACCGATCTAGCGAGGTACAGCATGAGAGCGGGGCGGATGGCTTTGATCGTGGTCGGGATCGGGATCGGCTTGTGCGCATCGCCGGCCGGTGCGTTAGATTGGCCCCAATGGCGCGGACCGCAGCGCGACGGACTCTCGCAAGAGACCGGCCTGCTCAAGCAGTGGCCCAAAGCCGGCCCGAAGCTCCTCTGGCAAGTTGACAAGGTGGGCAGCGGTTATTCGACGCCCGCCGTCGTGGGCGACCGGATCTACCTGGTGAGCAACAAGGGAAAGAAAAATGAATTCGTCGAGGCGCTGAACGCCCAGGACGGACAGCAGGTCTGGTCGACCCGCATCGGCGAGGTCGGGCCGAACCTGGGTCCGCAATATCCAGGCTCCCGTGGCACGCCGACCGTCGACGGCGACCTGCTTTACGCCGTCGGCTCCAACGGCGATCTGGATTGCCTGGAAACCGCGACGGGAAAAATCGTTTGGCACAAAGACCTCCGCACCGATTTCAACGGCCAGCCGGGAAACTGGGCCTATGCCGAGTCCCCCCTGATTGACGGCAACGTTCTGGTCTGCACGCCCGGCGGTTCGGAGGCGACGCTGGCGGCGCTCAACAAGCAGACCGGCGCCGTGATTTGGAAGTCGGCCATCCCGGGAGGCGATCGGGCCGCCTACGCGTCGGTCACGATTGCCGACGTGGGGGGCGTCAAGCAGTACGTCCAGTTCCTTCACAAGGGAGTCGTCGGCGTCGACGCGAAAACCGGAAAATTCCTCTGGCGCTACGAGAGAACGGCCCAAGGAAGCCCCGCCAACATTCCCACGCCGCTGGTTCATGACGCCTACGTCTACAGTGCCACAGGACGCGGCGGCGGGGCCTTGATCGAGCTCAAAGCCGCCCAGGGCGCCGTGAAAGCCCAACAGGTTTATTACAGCAAGCGGCTCCCCTCCAGCATCGGCGGGACGGTGGAGGTCGGGGGCTACCTTTACGGCACCAACTCGCAAGGTTTGATGTGCGTCGATTTCAAGACCGGCAAGATCAAGTGGCAGGAGCGCTGCGTCGGCCCCGGATCCATTTGCTATGCCGACGGCTGCTTGTATGTGCACGGCGAGGATAACAACCAGGTCGCACTCGTCGAGGCGACTCCCGAGGCGTATCGCGAAAAAGGGCAGTTCACGCCCCCCGATTCGCCAAATCACTCCGGCCGCGTCCCCAAGGCCTGGGCCTATCCTGTTGTCGCCAATGGGCGACTGTACATTCGCGACCTTAACTTCCTGTGGTGCTTCGACATTCGGAGTGAAAGCGGAGCCAAGTAGCCGGCCTGTGCGGCAATCTCCGCGAAAGCCGCGCTTTTTTAAGCAAAACGCGCCCGCGAAACCGTCAATCGGCGTGATGCGAAAGCTCCACTGCGGCCGCTCCTGAGGTCGCGCCAGGCCCGCGAACCCAAAAAAGGTCGGCCGATGCGTCCTCGTCGCGCGTTCACGTTGATCGAGCTGATCGTGGTGATTGCCATCGTGGGAATCCTCGCCGCGCTGTTGCTCCCCGCCGTCCAGGCGGCCCGCGAGGCGGCCCGGCGGACGCAGTGCAGGAGTAACCTGCACCAATTTGGCCTGGCGCTGCACAACTACGAAGGGATTTTCGGCGTCCTGCCCCCCTCGATCGACGTCGTCGGATACGGCAACACGGCCGTCTCCAACGGTTGCTGGAGCATCCAGGCCCGGCTGTTGCCCTATTTCGAGCAATCCAGCCTCTATAAGACCTGCAACTTCAGTTTCAACAAGGAACAGCCGCTCAACGCCGCCGCCATCGTGCAAACCATTCCCTTCTTTATCTGCCCCAGCGAAGTCAACACGACGTCTCGACACACCCTTACGGCCTTTCGGCCGTCTCGAGCTATGGCTGGTGCACGGGGGATTGGTTTGTTTGGAACGGGTACAGCGGGCCGCAGAACCGCACGACATTTGCGCCCGACCGGTCGTACCGTCTGTCGGCCATGACGGACGGACTGAGCCAAACCCTCTTTGCCTCCGAGGTCAAAACTTACCAGCCGGTCTATATTTGTGATAACGTGGGCTTGAGCCTGATCAACAACCCCAACAACGTTCCCCCGCCCACCGCGGACCCCTACACGGTGGCTCCGGAATACAACGGCGGCTGCCGGCTCTATCTGCTGGGCCACACCGAATGGTCCGACGGAAACAGCCACGCCACGGGATTTACCACGGCCTGGCCGCCAAACTTTGTGACGCTGGGAGGCGCGACGGGCGTCGACATGGATCTCAACGGAATCAACGAAGAGGACGGCGGGCCGACCTTCGCCGCCATCACGTCGCGAAGCTGGCATGCCAACGGAGTCCAGTCCCTGTTAGGGGACGGCAGCGTCCAGTTCTTCAGCAGCTTCCATCGACGGAAATATCTGGCGGGCCTTGGGGACCGTCAGCGGCGGCGACTGGGTCAACGGCATCGGCGCGGACGGCTCGTGAAAACCATGCCGTGCCGACCGACGACATCTCGCGACATCTTACGAGCCGCCGGGTTTATCCCGGTTACGAGCCGCCGGGTTTATCCCGGCGGTCTTACGGCGAGTCGCGATGAGGAAGACCGGCGGGATAAACCCGCCGGCTCGTGACGTTTAAGAGGAGACGCGATGAGCTCACACCTCGCCACTCTCATGGTCGCCACACTGCTGAGTGCCGCTCAGGTTTCGCCGGATCCAAACGCAACGTTTATCGCGAACTTCGGCCGTGCTCCGGTGGGGACAACGCCTGACAACATCCGAGGCGAGGTCGGACAGTGGCGGGTCGTCGTGGCGGACGGCCGAAAGGTTCTCGCCCAAGAGGCCAAGAACCCCGACAAGGTCTTCAACGTCGCCCTGGTGACGCGCACGCACGCCCAGGACGTCGACCTGAGCGTCAAGCTGAAGGCCGTCGCCGGCGAGTTCGATCAGGGCGGCGGTCTCATCTGGCGGGCCAAGGATAAGAACAACTATTACATCGCCCGCTACAACCCGCTGGAGGACAACTACCGCGTGTACAAGGTCCAAGGCGGAAAGCGCACGATGTTCAAGAACGCCGAGATCCCCCACACGCCGGGCTGGCATACCCTCCGCGTGACGATGCGGGGAGCGCACATCGAATGCTTCTACGACGGCAAAAAGTCTCTCGATTGCAGCGACTCGACCTTCCCGGACGCCGGCATGATCGGCCTGTGGTCCAAGGCCGACGCCCAGAGCTATTTCGACCACCTGACGCTTCGCGCGCCGGGATCGGATTGAAGCCTATGAGGGTCGCAGCGCCAGGTGGTCGTCGGAGTTCATGCAAAGAACGCGGATTGTCGCGCACAGTCCGCGATCAGGAATGGTCTCGGCCGGCGTTAGCGGCCTTTGATCCGAGGCCGACACACGGGCCGACACACGGGCCGACACACCGGCCGACTCGAGGTGACGCGTGAATCGGCGAGTTCGACGCGCATCGTTCGTCCAATGGGCACTTCTGGCGGTCTCATTGACGCTGGGTCGTCCCGGTTTGGCGCAGACGCGGCCGCTGACAGGCTCCGCCGTGCCCGAGTATGCGTCCCTCGACCAGTCCGTGATTGCGTTTATGGACCGCATTGACTGCCCGGCCGCGACCGCTGCCGTTTCGCGCAGCGGCAAGCTGGTTTATTCGCGTGGATTCGGCTGGTGTGACGCCCACGCAAAGAAACCGACGTCGCCCGATTCGCTCATGCGAATTGGCGGCCTCACGCAGCCGATCACGGCGGCCGCCGTCAAAAAACTGATTCGAGAGGGCAAGCTGGCGCTCGACACGAAGGCCTTCAAATTCCTCAATCTCAAGCCGCCGCACGGCTCGAATCCGGATCCGCGGTTGGATCAGATCACAATCGGTCAGCTCCTGGAAAACAAAGCCGGCTGGGACGCCGACAGTACGTTCGACCCGTTTACGCGTTTGCGTGACATCGAGAAGCATCTCCGGCTCCGCGGCGCCCGCGTCCAGTCGACGTGGTTCGGTACATGCTGGGCGAGCCCCTGCAGTTCGACCCGGGCCAGCGGAGGGCGACCTCCAATTTCGGCTACTGCGTGCTCGGCCGCGTGATTGAAAAAACCGCGAAAAAGTCCTACGGCGCTTACATCGCGGAAAACATCTTCCGACCGCTTGGCGTCGACGACGTGAAACTGGCGCGGAGCCTGTCGAGCGATCCCCGCGAAGTCTGGTACCCAGTGAAGGATGTACCGGTGCAGGTCATGGATTCGTTCGGCGGCCTCGTCGCCTCCGCGCCCGCCCTGTGCAAGTTCCTCGAGGCTTACTGGGTCGACGGCGAGCCGCGTCAACCCGGGCAAGACCTGCAGTGGACGTTTTTCGGCAACCTGGCCGGGACGACGGCGATCGTCCGTCAGCGGCCCGACGGCTACAACATCGCCATCCTCTGCAATGGCCGACGACAGGAGTCCGTCGAGGAAGACGACCGCGCCCTCGAGCGGCTGGTCGACGACTCGATGGACAAAGTGGCGGCAGCGAGCTTGAAATAACGACCCTGCCCAAGCCGCTAACGCTTTTTCAACTTCAGGAATTCGGGTTGGGTGCCATGCAACGCCGTGAAGGATTTTCTTTGGTGGCGGCCGTAGGGTGGGACAAGGCCGGCTCTGCGGCCGCCGGCCCACCTTTTGAAGGTTGACAAGCGCGTGGCAATGGTGGGCCGTCGCTCGCTTTGCGAGCTTGTCCCACCCTACGTTTCGAAAAGCACGTGTTTTGCCGAGCGAAAATCCTTCACGGCGTTGGGTGCCATGCCCACGGCTTTGCGTGGGCATGCCTCGGCACGCCAATTGGATTCGCATGCCGGCGCCCACGCAAAGCCGTGGGCATGGCACCCGAAAAATAAGGTGTGACGGACCACTCGTGCTGGTAGCACTTCCTTCTCGCGTTGAAAGTGACTCTTTTCCCGACGATTTCCGCCGCGGGACCGCGACACTGTGGCTTGAAGCGCTCTAACAAGTCCGAAGAGGACCCGGACTGGAATCGATCGACTCGCGGTACAAGCCGTGCTGCTGGATGTAGACTTCGCAGGCGCGGGGCGTCATGAAGCGGATGCTTTTGCCTTCGCGGACGCGGCGGCGAATGTCGGTCGCGGAAAGGTCGATGCCGGGCATCGTGACGATCCGGATGCGGCTTAAAACCGCGTCACCGAGTTGGCTGCGCAGGGCCTCCAGCTCGGGCATCGGCCGGTCCCCCCGGTTGACGGCGACGATCGTCGCCAGCTCCGCAATTCCGGCCGGAATCCGCCAAAGCGGAAGATCGGCCAGCGAGTCGGCCCCGATCAGAAAAAAGAGCTCGCGCGACGGCGTCTTCGGCGTGAAGCTGCCGCAGCGTGTCGACCGTGAAGCTCCGCCCTTCGCGAGCCAGCTCCATCCGGATTGACCGAGAACTGCGGATGGCCGGCAATCGCAAACTCGAGCATCTCGGCCCGCTGATTGCCCGGCGAGATCGATTCGGCCGCCTTGTGCGGCGGAGTGCCGGCGGGGATGAACCACACGTGATCGAGCCGGCACTCCTCGCGGCAACGCTCCGCCAGGAGCAAGTGTCCGAAATGGACCGGGTCGAACGTTCCGCCAAAAAGACCGAGTCGCATGCACGATTTCCCTGAGCCGAGAACGAATCTTGCGGCCTCGATATCCGCCGCTGGTCGCACTGAGATACGATTGACTTGACCGCCGTCGTCGAGCCTCGTCCCATTTTCGGGCACGTTCCGAGACGTGAACAAGTCATCGCAAAAACAGCCTGTTCGACGCCGCTTCGCTTCCGGCGGAACCGCTGCCCTGGGAGATCGCCGCCGAGGCCGACCGGATGATCGTCCGCCTGGTCTTCAACCGGCCCGTCGATTCGCGAGTTCGATTACCTCGTGCCGGACGAGCTGCGGACGCTTCTCGTGCCGGGGCAGCGGGTCAAAGCGCCGTTTGGGAAAGGCGACCGGCTGACGGTCGGCTACTGCGTGACGATCGACGCGGTCCCGTCGTCCAAAAGGCGCCTGAAAACGATCGACTCGATCGTCGACCGCGAGCCGCTCTTGTCGGCCAACATGCTCAAGCTGACGCGGTGGATCGCCGACTATTACCTCTGCAGTTGGGGCCAGGTCCTCGATTCGGTCGTGCCCGCGGGCGTCAAACAGAAGGCCGGCACGCGGATCGTCACGTCGTTTGTGTGTGCCGAGCAGCCGGGCAAAAGTTCGTCCGCGGCGCCCGGCTTTCCGCCAAGCAGAAGGCCGTGCTGGAAATTCTGGCGGCCTCCGGCCGGCCGATGGACGCCGCCGAGCTCACGCAGGCGGCCGACTGCGGGACGGCCCCGCTCGCGCGCGCTGCGTCAAAAAGGGCTGATCCGCGCGATCCGCCAGCGCGAGGCCCATTTCACGTCTCCGCCTGGGACCGACGCCGCGCGGGAGCCTGATCTGGCCCTGAACTCCGACCAGAAGCGGGCCCTCGACACGATCCTGGCGGTCGCAGCGATCGGGCCGGCACCGCACGGTCTTGCTGCATGGCGTCACGGGGAGCGGCAAAACCGAAGTCTATATCCAGGCGATCCGCGAGGTCGTCAGTTACGGCCGACAGGCCATCGTGCTGGTGCCCGAGATCAGCCTGACGCCGCAAACGATCCGCCGCTTCCGCCGACGGTTCGATTCCGTCGCCGTCTTGCACAGCCATCTGAGCGACGCGGAGCGGCACTGGCACTGGCAGCAGATTGCCGCCGGCGGCGTGCAAGTCGTGATCGGCGCGCGCAGCGCGGTCTTCGCCCCGACGCCCCATCTGGGCCTGATCGTGATCGACGAGGAGCACGAGACGACGTTCAAGCAGGAAACGACGCCGCGGTATCACGCACGCGACGTCGCGCGGCAACGGGCCCTGTTGGAGGGGATTCCGCTGATCCTCGGCTCGGCCACGCCGACGCTCGAATCGTGGCTTCGCGCGCAGGAACGCAAGGACGTCGCTGGTCTCGCTCCCCAAGCGCGTCGAGCGGCGTCCGCTTCCCCCCGTGATCGTCGTCGACGTGCGGAACGATCCGCTTTGCTCCCGCGGGGCGGCGATCGGCCGGGCGCTCGAGTCGGCCATGCGGACCGTGCTGCACGGCGACGGGCAGATCATCTTGTTTCTCAATCTGCGGGGATATGCCCCGTCGATCTGGTGCCGGGCGTGCGGCCAATCGGTGAAGTGTCCCAACTGCGACATCACGCTGACCTGGCACAAGGACCGGCAAAAAGCGCTGTGCCATGTCTGCGACTACGAAGCGACTCCTCCGGCGTTCTGCCCGACGTGCAGCAAGGCCGGGCTTGCGCTACGTGGGCATCGGCACGCAACGGCTGGAGCAGGAGGTGCGGGCGAAGTTCCCCGGCGTCCGCTGCCTGCGGATGGACAGTGACTCCATGCGGAAGCGCGGCAGCCACGACGTCGGCGCTCGAGGAATTCCGCCGCGGCGACGCGCGAATCCTCCTGGGAACTCAGATGATCGCCAAGGGACTCGATTTTCCGAACGTGACCCTGGTCGGCGTCGTGAATGCCGACACGATTCTTCATCAGCCCGATTTCCGCGCCGCCGAGCGGACCTTTCAGTTGATTTCGCAGGTCGCGGGCCGCACGGGACGCGGAGCGCGCGGCGGGCGCGTGCTGGTGCAAACGTGGCGCCCGGAGGAACCGGCGATCGTCCTGGCGTCGAAACACGATTATGGGACCTTCGTCGGTCACGAATGGAAGCACCGCCGCGCGATGTCGCGCCCCCCTGCCACTCGTTTACGCGAGTGATCGTCCGCGGCCCCAATGCCGAATTGGTGCATGACGACGCGAGGCGGATCGCCGACTTGTGCGCGAAGGCGGCCCAATCCCAGGGGCGTCGACGTGCGGATTCTTGGGCCCGCGCCGGCCCCGGTCGCCCGCATCAAGGGCCACTTTCGCTTTCATATCCTGTTGGCCGGCCCCGACGGCGATGCGATCCGCGCCGTTTGGCGCCACATTGCTCCGCAACTGCCGGTCCGCAACGAGAATCGAGTGGACGATCGACGTCGACCCGATCAATCTCCGATGACCCAATTCCGATGACCCAGTTCCGATGACCCAGTTTCGGGGCGGATCAGTTCTCGTGGATCGCGGCGGTCAAGCTCACGGAGGTTTGTTTGGCGTCGGCCGCCACCTCGATGGGCACCGTCCAGTGCGCCGTTCCCAGCTTGCACAGTCCGCCGACGCCGTCGCGGCAATACGTGAACGACAGCGACGTTTCGAGGAGCGCCTTGCCGGACTTCTGCGCGAGCGGAATGCTGACGACCGCCTTGTGCTCCCCGAGCACGGCCCGGTGATGCTTGGCCAACTCGCCGGGAGCAATCAAATCCGTGGGCGAGCTCGCACGCAGCCGGCACGAGGCCGGCGCCGACTCGTTCAGCTTGTATCCCTCCGGCAGATTGAAGGAGAACTCCAGCCGCAGTGCATCGCCGGGGGCCACGCGCTGCGTCTCGACTTTGACGGCGGAGGCGGGCGCCGCCGCGTCTTGTTCCCCTTCTCCAGGCGCCGGTTCCGCGGGCGGGGACAGCCCTTCGATCGGCAGCGTCGTCACGTGCCGGGTCTCCAGGTCGGCCACTTTAATGGCATGGTTGTTCGTGTCGGCGATATAGAGTTTCCCCGCGGCGACCGAAAGGCCGCCCGGTTCGGCGAACTCGGGGGGATCGACGCTGTCGCCCCGCTTGCCGCTTCCCAACCAGGTTTTGGCTTGACCCGTCGCGACGTCGACCGTTTTGATTTTGTGATTGTAGGTGTCGGCCACGAAGAGCCGTCCGTCGTGGTAGGCCAGTCCCAGCGGATGTTGGAAACGGGCGCCGGCCCGCGCCGTCCACGTCGCCGAATTCGAACAGCGAGCGTCCCCCCTCCAGATCCGACGTGCCGGCGATCGTGGTGACGGGAGCCGAACGGGAAAGGGGAATCTTGCGGATGGCCGAACCCTCGCTGTCCGCGACGAACAGGTTATGTCCGTCCGTGGCCAGGCCCGACGGCTGCGCAAAGGCCGCTTCGTCCCGCGGTCCATTGATGATGTTCTCGCTTCCGGTTCCCGCCAGGACGCGGATCATGTCAGTCCCCAGGTGGACCGACCAAATCTGGTGCGTTCCGGCCATGGCGATGTAGAGCGTTCGGCCGACGATCACCAGGTCCCACGGGCTGCTGATCGCTACGGCGTGAACATGGCCGCTTCCCCCGTGTCCGGTGTTCTGGCGTCCCGTGCCTGCCAGGTTCGCGACGGTTTTTTTGTCGAGGTCGAGGACGCGAATCAGGTGGTTCTCGGTGTCGGCCACGTACAGCTTCTGGCCGTCGAGCGCCATTCCCTGCGGATGGTGGAATGTGGCGGAGGCGAACGAGCCGTTCTTCTCGCCGATCGCGCCCGATCCGGCGACGTCGATCAGCTTGCCCGCGAGGGTGGCAAATCACGATGCGGTTATGGTTGCTGTCGGCGATGAAGAGCCGGCCCGACTTCTCATCCGCCAAGAATCTTCCCCGGAAACTTGAGCGGAGCGGCTGCCAGCTTGTGGCGCTCCAGGCCCAGTTTCAGGGGCGTGCGATCGAGCGTTCCCGTCGCCGTGTGATAGGCGACCAGCTTGGCGATGGCCGCGTCGAGCGCCTCGCGGTGCCCCTCGCCCGAATAGCCCTGCACGACCTTCCCTTCCGGGTCGATCAGGACCAACGTCGGCCAGGAGTTCACTCCCAACCGTCGCCAGACCGCCATTCGCGAGTCATTGAGAACGGGATGCTCGATGTCGTAGCGGAGGATCGCCCGGCGGATGTTCTCCGAATCGCGTTCGTTCACGAACTTCGCCGAATGCACGCCGATGACGACCACGTCGCGCGGATACTTGTGCTCGAGGAACTTCAAATCGGGGAGGATGTGCATGCAGTTGATGCAGCAGTAGCACCAGAAGTCGAGGACGACGATCTTCCCGCGCAGGTCCCTCAGCTCGATCGGGACCGGAGACGTTGAGCCAGCCCGTGCCGCCGTCAAAAAAGTCGTCCGGAAGCTGGAAGCGCCGCGGGAACGGATTGGGAACGCCAGCCCGGTGCGCGACTTTGTCCAGCTTCGCTTTCGCAGGCCGCGGCGGGGCCCGGTTTGGGCGGGACCGTCGGCCCCGCAAACCGCAAAGAAAAGAATGCCGGCGGCAAGCAGTCCGCCGGCAAGCGCCCGTCCTCACGTCACGTGCATCACTCTGGCCCTCCGCATTCGCTGTCGATTGGCGGCCCCGAGTCACCGGAGGCCTCGCCCTTTTATCCTAGCAAATCAACGACTGTTGGACCAGATGGTCTCGACTCGCGCCCGGTGACTGCGCTGTTCCCGCGCCGATACAATCGCCGCGCCATCAAACCTGTACGACGGAATCATGAAAACCGCTGGTTGCGAAGCGGCCGGATCGGCCTCCGCGGCGACAAGCGGACAGCGGGAGAGTCAGGGTGGACGAGTCGCTGTGGACCGTGCGGCAACAGGACTGCGTCGAGGGTTTGAAAGATTTGCCGGCCGGGACGGTCGACCTCGTCTTCGCCGATCCCCCCTTCAACATCGGCTACGAGTACGACGTCTACGACGACCGGCAAAAGCGCGACGATTACCTCGCCTGGTGCCGCAGTTGGATCGCCGCCGTCCACCGCGCGCTCGAAGCCGTCGGGCACGTTCTGGCTGGCGATCGGCGACGAATTCGCCGCCGAGCTGAAGCTCCTGAGCCAGGAGATCGGCTTTCACTGCCGGAGCTGGGTCATCTGGTACTACACGTTCGGCGTCAACTGCACGCACAAGTTCAGCCGCTCGCACGCCCATCTGTTCTACTTCGTCAAGGATGCGAAAAGTTTCACCTTTCGCCAGGACGACCCGGAAAACCGCGTTCCCTCGGCCCGCCAGCTCGTCTACGCCGACGCCCGCGCCAATCCCCGCGGCCGGCTGCCGGACGACACCTGGATCCTGCGCCCGCAGGACCTGAGCGACTGCTTCACGCGCGGGAGAGGACACGTGGTATTTCCCGCGGGTGGCCGGCACGTTCAAGGAGCGGGCCGGCTTTCACGGCTGCCAGATGCCCGAGCAACTTCTGGCCCGCATCATCCGCACGTGCTCCGAACGAAGGCGAGCTCGTCGTCGACCCGTTCTGCCGGCAGCGCCACGACGCTGGTCGTCGCCAAGAAGCTCGGCCGCCGCTGTCTCGGTTTTGAGATCAGCGAAGACTACGTCCGCCGCGGCCTCGCCCGGCTGGACCAAGCCCGCGTCGGCGATCCGCTGGAAGGAGCGGTCAATCCGCTCGTCAGCGTTCCGTCGACGTCAAACGGAAAACCAGGCCGCAGCACGCACCGCAAGCCCAAACCGGGCCGACCTCTTTGACGGTTTCATGATGACGCCCGCGCGGCTGCACCCTCGCGCTGAGGCGATTCAACAGCGGGAAAGTCGTTGATTCACCAATCCGAACGGTGTACTCTCGGGGTCGACCCGAGTGCACCGATGTCGAGTCAGATTTGTGGGGAGCAAACGATGACCGTGCAGACGAAATTCCTCCGACGCGATCCCTCGGACGTCGAACCCTGGGCGGAAACGTGCGGCGCCATCCGCTGCCTGGTTACGGAGGAGGACGGCGCTGCCGGCGAAGTCCATCATGTCGAAATCCACGATGCGAAACTGCATTACCATGAGAAGACGGACGAGTTTTACTACGTCATTGACGGCCAAGGAACGATGATCCTTGACGACGAAGAAATCGAACTGCATCGCGGCGTGGTCGTCTACGTCCCCCGAGGCGTCAAGCACAAGGCCATTGGCTCTCTGACCGTCCTGACCGTCTGCGTGCCGCGCGGCGTGCTCCACGACGTGCATGAGGTGGAGTAGCGGCGGGATGAAGTCGCCGCAGCGGGGCTCAGAATGCGTGCGACCCCGGTCGCCCGACCCCGGACGCCGCACGCCCGACGCCCAAACGGGCCTTCCGTTGCTTTCCAGGCACGCCGGCAACGAAAATGGCGGAAGGCGAACACCGAGGCCGTTCTACAGGTCGAGTCTCCATGAAGACGAACACGATCGTTCGAGCCACGGCAATCGCCGCGGCCCTTGCGCTGTTGACCGCCCGAACAAGCGCGGCGGCCGAATTCGCCTACGTGGAGAACTCCGACAGCGGCGACGTGTCGGTGATTTCCATTCCCGGCCACGAGGTCGTCAGCACGATCAAACTGGGCCCCTTTCTCGACGACGTGACCCCTTCCCATGACGGCCGCATTCTGTACGTCAATCGCTACGACAGCCTCGGCACGGGAGACAAGCACGTCGCCGAATCGGGCGAAGTCATCGCCGTCAGCACCGAAACCGAACACATCTTGTGGCGAACCCGAGTGGACGGCTGGCCCAATCACCTGACCATTTCGCTCGACGATCGCCTGCTGTACGTCCCCCTCTTCAACACGCTCTGGATGGAGGTCATCGACACGCAACAGCACAAAGTCGTCAAAAAGTTTCAGATCGGCTTCGGAGGCCACGGCACGCCGCCTCTCGCCGGACGGCAAGCGAATCTACGTCGGCTCGATGCTGACCGACGTGCTGACGGTCTTCGATCTCGAAACGCTCAAGCCGGTCAAGACGCTCCCGTTCAAGGACGCCGTGCGGCCCTTCGCCTTCCTGCACGACGAATCGACGCTCTACGTGCAGCTCTCGCGGCTCCACGGCTTCGAGGTAGTCGACTTGTCGAAGGACAAAATCGTCCGCGAAGTTCTGCTCCCCGCGCTGGGCCCCGACGTGCCGCTGCCCAAGTTCTATCCCCACACCTACAACCACGGCCTGGAACTTTCGCCCGACGAAAAACTCTTGTTCGCCTCGGGCGGAATCGGCAATTACGTTTGCGTGTACCACGTCCCCGACCTGACCCTCCTGGCCACCATCCCCGTCGGCCGCGAGCCGAATTGGATCGCCTTCAGCCAGGACGGCTCGTACGCCTACGTCAGCAATCGCAAGTCGGACAACGTCTCGGTAATCTCCGTCCGCGACTTGAAAGAGATCAAGCGGATCCCCGTGGGCAAGTACCCCCAACGCATCCGCACGCTCGTCGTGCCGACAAGGACAGCGTCCGCAAAACCAAATTAACTCCCACGCGTCGCGCTCCACGACGTGCATGAATTGGGCTCGTGCCGCGGTGTTGGGCCCCGGTAGGGGCCACCGATGGTAGCCCAGCGTTTTCAACGCTGGGTTGTACGGCCCCCTTTTTTCGGCCCCAGCCCCGGCAGGCGCGACAGGATTCGTTTTCAGTCGGCCCGCCGCAGAAACTCTGCCGCCCCTGCCGGGGCTGGACGGCCATAAATACCCACCATCCCCAGCGATGAATCGCTGGGCTATGTTCTTTCGCCCAGAGGGCTTCTATTCCACAAAGCAATGGGGCCGCCGGAATTAAACCGGAGGCCATGATAATTATCCGGGCGATGCACCGAATGGCGGCCTGGCGGCGTCAGTGGAAAATGCGAACGCTCCCGTGCTGCCCGCCATCAGTGGGATGAGTCGTTCGCTGGATGGACAGCAAAAAAAGCAATTACATATAAACAGAGTACTGCCCAACAATTCACGCCCCGAAAGGAGAAAACACATGTCAACCGAAGCCAAATGCCCCTTCCACCACGCCGCCGGCGGCGGCACGTCGAACCGCGACTGGTGGCCGAACCAGTTGAAGCTCGAACTCCTGCACCAGCATTCCTCCAAGTCCAATCCGATGGGCGAGGACTTCAACTACGCGAAAGAGTTCAAGAGCCTCGACCTGGCGGCGGTGAAGAAAGATCTCGCGGCGCTGATGACCGACTCGCAGGACTGGTGGCCGGCGGACTTCGGCCACTACGGCCCTTTGTTCATTCGCATGGCGTGGCACAGCGCCGGCACCTACCGCACCGGCGACGGCCGCGGCGGCGGGGGCAGGGGCCAGCAGCGCTTCGCGCCGCTCAACAGTTGGCCGGACAACGTCAGCCTGGACAAGGCGCGCCGGCTGCTCTGGCCGATCAAGCAGAAGTATGGCCGCAAGATTTCCTGGGCCGACCTGATGATCCTGGCCGGCAACGTCGCCCTGGAAACGATGGGATTCAAGACCTTCGGTTTCGGCGGCGGGCGCGAGGACGTCTGGGAGCCGGATCAGGACGTCTATTGGGGCGCCGAGACGACCTGGCTGGGTGACAAACGCTACTCCGGCGACCGGGATCTCGAAAATCCGCTCGCTGCCGTGCAGATGGGGCTGATTTACGTCAACCCGGAAGGCCCGAACGGCAACCCCGATCCGGTCGCCGCGGCGCGGGATATCCGCGAGACCTTCGCCCGCATGGCGATGAACGACGAGGAGACGGTGGCGCTCATCGCCGGCGGCCATACCTTCGGCAAGACCCACGGCGCCGGCCCTGCGTCCCATGTGGGGCCTGAGCCGGAAGCGGCCGGCCTCGAGGAGCAGGGCCTGGGCTGGAAGAACAGCTTTGGCACCGGCAAAGGCGGCGACGCGATCACCAGCGGCCTGGAAGTCACCTGGACCACCACGCCCACGAAGTGGAGCAACAACTTCTTCGAGAACCTGTTCGGCTACGAATGGGAACTGACGAAGAGCCCGGCCGGCGCGAATCAGTGGAGGCCGAAGAATGGCGCCGGCGCCGGCACGGTGCCGCATGCCCACGACCCGTCGAAGCGGATCGCGCCCTCGATGCTGACCACCGACCTCGCCCTGCGGTTCGACCCGGCTTACGAAAAAATCTCGCGGCGCTTCATGGAGAATCCGGATCAGTTCGCCGACGCGTTCGCCCGGGCGTGGTTCAAGCTGACGCACCGCGACATGGGCCCGCGCGCGCGTTATCTCGGCCCGGAGGTTCCTGCGGAAGAACTCATCTGGCAGGACCCCATCCCCGCGGTGAATCACAAATTGATCGATGCGCAGGACATCGCCGCGCTGAAGGGCAAGATCCTGGCTTCCGGTCTGTCCGTCTCGCAGCTGGTTTCGACCGCCTGGGCGTCGGCGTCCACGTTCCGTGGCTCCGACAAGCGCGGCGGCGCGAACGGCGCCCGCATTCGCCTGGCGCCGCAGAAGGATTGGGAAGTCAACCAGCCCGCCCAACTGGCCAAGGTGCTGAAGACTCTGGAGGGCATCCAGAGTGCGTTCAACGGCGCACAGTCTGGCGGCAAGAAGGTCTCGCTGGCCGACCTGATCGTTCTGGCCGGTTGCGCAGGCGTCGAGCAAGCGGCGAAGAATGCCGGTCACGAGGTCACGGTTCCCTTCACGCCGGGACGCATGGACGCCTCGCAGGAGCAGACCGATGTGGAATCCTTCGCCGTGCTCGAACCGATCGCGGACGGCTTCCGCAATTACCTCAAGGGCAAATACACCGTACCGGCCGAAGCGCTGCTGATCGATAAGGCGCAATTGCTGACCCTGACCGCGCCCGAAATGACGGTGCTCGTGGGCGGCATGCGCGTCCTGAACACCAACGTCGGCCAGGTACGCAGCACGGCGTCTTCACCAAGCGACCCGAGGCGCTGACCAACGACTTCTTCGTGAACCTGCTCGACATGGGCACGGAGTGGAAGCCGGTCTCGCAAGACGCGGACGTGTTCGAAGGCCGCGATCGCAAAACGGGCGAACTCAAGTGGACCGGCACGCGTGTCGATCTCGTCTTCGGTTCGAACTCCCAACTCCGCGCCCTGGCCGAAGTCTACGGAAGTTCCGACGCGCGAGAAGAAGTTCGTCCACGACTTCGTCGCGGCCTGGAACAAGGTGATGAACCTTGATCGCTTCGACCTCGCCCGATCGTAGCATAAGCGATTGCCGAGAACAGGAGTCAACGGAGCGAACAGAGGGGCACGCACCCGAGCCGAGGGGTTAATCCCCTCGGAATTTTTCTCGTTCTGACCCCTCGCTGAAGCCCCGAAAGGGGCGGCAGTCCGCTTGCCACCGGGCCGCCGGAATGTCACCGCCCGTCTGCCCGCCGTGTTGGGCCCCGGTAGGGGCCACCGATGGTAGCCCAGCGTTTTCAACGCTGGGTTGTACGGCCCCCTTTTTTCGACCCCAGCCCCGGCAGGGGCGACAGAATTCGTTTTCAGTCGGCCCCCCGCATAAACTCTGCCGCCCCTGCCGGGGCTGGAGGCCATAACGAGCCACCCCCCCAGCGATGAATCGCTGGACTACGTTTTTTCGCCCAGAGGGCTTCTATTCCACAAAGCAATGGGGCCGCCGGAATGTCACCGCGCAGTGCGCCCTGCCGTGTTGGGTCCCGGAAGGGGCCACCGATGGTAGCCCAGCGTTTTCAACGCTGGGTTGTACGGCCCCCTTTTTTTCGACCCCAGCCCCGGCAGGGGCGACAGGATTCGTTTTCAGTCGGCCCCCCGCATAAACTCTGCCGCCCCTGCCGGGGCTGGACGGCCATAAATAGCCACCCTCCCCAGCGATGAATCGCTGGGCTATGTTCTTTCGCCCAGAGGGCTTCTAATCCACAAAGAAATCGAGCCGCCGGAATGTCACCGTCCGTGCTGCCCGCCGTGTTGGACCCCGGTAGGGGCCACCGATGGTAGCCCAGCGTTTTCAACGCTGGGTTGTACGGCCGCTTTTTTTCGACCCCAGCCCCTGGCAGGGGCGACAGAGCCGCCGTCGCTCCTTCGGCGACACCAGACGCCGAAGCCCGAACGGTTCGAGCGGGGGCAGCGACAAAAAAGGCCGCCCCCAAATCGGTTGCGGCCGGTCGCTCCGTAGAGCGTTGCCTGCGAATGTTTCTTCTTGTTGCGAAAAGACTCGCAGGGCAGGATTGGTTACACTGGCCGTAATTGAAACCCGGGAAGCAGCGAATGTCAACAGCCACAACGAATTGAGGCTGTAAACTTCGCGGAAGACGCCATGAGCGTGCAAACGAAACTGGGTATCGACGTCGGTTCGAACTCGATTGGGTCGGCGCTCCTCCAAGACGGGGGCAAAGGCTTAATCGCCGCCGGCGTTCGAGTCTTTCCCGAAGGCGTCGGCCGGGATCAACAGGGCGGCGAGATTCCAAAAAACGAGCAGCGGCGCATGGCCCGCGCAATGCGCCGTCAAATTGCCCGCCGCTCGCGCCGTAAGCGGAAACTGCGGGAACTTCTCGAAGCGGCCGGCTTGCTTCCGAGCGATCCCGAGCAGAGAGCACAAATCTTTGCGACAAATCCGTATATCCTCCGCCGGCGTGCTTTGGGCGAGGCGCTCACCCCGTTTGAGTTCGGCCGCGTTCTTGTCCACCTCAACCAGCGACGTGGCTTTCTCTCGAACCGCAAGACGGACCGCGCACGAAAGCAGGAGGATTCGGAGACGCTGGCAGAGATCAGCGCCTTGGCTGCGGAGATCGAATCGGCCGGCCATCGAACGCTCGGCGAACACCTGGCCGCCTTGAGAGCGGTCGAGCCGCTTGTTCGCATTCGCGGCAAGCACACCCGCCGGGACATGTTCAAGACGGAATTCAACGAACTCTGGGAGTCCCAGCGCCGCCATTGCCCCAAGGTCATGACCGACAGCCTCCGCGAGGAACTCGAGAAGCTCGTCTTCTTCCAGCGTAAGATGTATTGGCCTAAGTCGACTGTCGGAAAGTGCTCGTTGGAGCCAAAGGAGCGGCGCTGTCCGCGGGCCGACCGTGTTGCACAACGATTCCGACTGCTGCAAGAAATCAACAACCTGCGAATCATTCCACCAAGCGAGGAGCCGCGGGTTTTGACGGGTGATGAGCGAGCCAAACTTTTGGATTTCCTCTCAAGATCGAAGGAAAGAACATTCAACGAGCTGCGCGACCATCTCGGCCTCTTGGAGAGCTACGGCTTCAATCTAGAAGGCGGGGAACGCCGCAAGCTGCTTGGCATGCCGACCGACGCTATCCTTGCAGGGCCGAAGCTCTTCGGGAAGAAATGGCACGCCCGTCCTGAAGAGGAGAAAAATGCGATCGTCCGCGCGCTCTTCGACGCGACGGACGACGCCGCCATTCGCCATCTCGCAACTGAGGAGTGGAGCTTGCCCAAGGAGGCGGCCGAACGGCTTGCCGACGTGCACTTACCCGACGGCTACGCGAACTTCAGCCGCAAGGCCGTCGAAAAATTGCTTCCGCATCTGGAACGGGGCCTTCCACTGATGAAGAACCTCGATGGGGAAAAGTGTGCACTCGAAGCGGCAGGCTATCTACGGCCCGACCAGCGGACGGTCGGCCAACACGAAGCTCTTCCGCATCCGCCAGAGATCACCAACCCCATCGTTCGCCAGGCACTCCACGAAGTTCGCAAGGTCGTCAACGCCATTATTCGAGATCACGGCAAGCCGGATGCCATCCACATTGAATTGGCGCGTGACGTCCGCGGGAACGAGGAATCCCGTCGCCGCATGGCCTGGGAAAAGCGGGAGAGGGAGGCCCGGCGCGAGACGGCAGCCGCGCACATTGACGAGTTGGGGCACAAGCCGACGCGAAGGGCCGTCGAGCGCTACCTTCTTTGGGAAGAACAAGGGGGCGTTTGCATCTACTCCGATCCTCCGCGCAGTCATCACACCCCGGCAACTATTCAGCGGTGAGGTTGACGTCGACCACATCCTCCCGTACGGGCGCAGCCTGGACGACTCCCTGATGAACCGCGTCGTCTGCTTTCGCTCAGAGAATACCGAGAAGGGCGATCAGACGCCGTACGAATGGCTTTCCGAGCGCAAGCCTGCAAAGTACGAAGCCGTGCTGCAACGGGCGGCCCGACTCCCTTTCGAGGTCCGAAATAGGAAACGAACGAAGTTCCTGCAAAAGACGATCGTTCTCGACGAATTCGTCAACCGCCAGCTTAACGACACTCAATACCTCGCCCGACAGGTCCGCGAGTACGTCGAATGCCTGGGCACCGACGTCGTCTGCACGAAAGGCCAGCTTACGTCAGAATTGCGGTATCAATGGGGTTTGAATGAAGTCCTCCGCGATGACGGCCTGAACGTTAAGAACCGAGAAGATCACCGACACCACGCGGTCGACGCGGTTGTCATCGCGGCTGACGGATCGCAGCCGCCTGCAGCAGCTTGCTCACAATCGCGGGCGGATCCCGCTTCCGGCACCCTGGTCCGGCTTTCGCGGCGATGTTGAGTCGGCCATCGACCAAATCAACGTCTCACACCGAGTGACGCGCCGCGTCTCGGGACAACTGCACGAGGAGACAATTTATGGTCCAACGTCAAAGCCGCACCGAAGGACCCAGGGGGAACGCCCCTGGGCCAAAGGCTGGGTCGAGGCAGAGGGCCAATTCGTCTGCCGAAAGCCGCTCGAGGCGCTCACGCTCGCCATGGTCGAGGAGATTCGCGATCCGGAAATCAAACGCCTCGTGATCGAGCGCCTCGCCCAATTTGCGATTGCGCCCGGATCGAAACAGAAAATTCCTAAAGAAGTTTGGAAGGAACCGCTCCACCTCCAGCGCAAGCCGGGCCGAACGTCGCGATCGCCGGTGGTCATCCGGAAAGTCCGGCTCATTCGCCGGGACCTCACCATCCAGCCAATCCGCGGCGGAGCCTGTTACGTCAAGCCGGGAAGCACGCATCACATTGTCATTTTTGAGGTGCCCAACCAGCACGGCCAAATACGCCGCGAAATGGTCTCCGTCAGCATGCTTGAGGCAACTCAGCGATTGAAGAACAAGGAGCCGCTCATCCAGCGCACGCATCCCGTCAACGCGGATGCACGGTTCGTGATGTCGTTGAGTCGTGGAGAAATGGTCCTGGCGGAATTCGGCGGTCAGGAGCGGCTTCTTTGCTACCGGACCTCCGCGTCGACGCAGGGCCAGATCTATTTCGTCGACCATCGCGACGCCCGCAAGAGCGCCGAAGTCAAAAAGTTTGTAGCCAACGCGAATACACTCAAGGCACGAAAAGTGACGGTCGATCCCCTGGGACGGCTGCGCCACGCGAACGACTGAGAAATCTCGTGCATTTTCCACTCGGGCTCGGTACACTGACTTTCGCAATCAGGCGGATTGCTTATTGACGATCTGCACGGAGGCGCCCTTCGGCCCGACCGCGGAAGGCGCCCGAATGATCAAGCGCACCATCGAAATCTCCGCCGCGCCCGTCCATCTGACGACGCGCAACCGCCAGCTCGTGCTCCAGCGTGACGGTCAGACGGTCGGCAGCTTTCCTTGCGAAGATCTCGGAATGGTGGTGGTCGACCACCCCGGCACGACGTTCTCGCATGCAGCGCTTGCCTCGCTCATCGAATCGGACGCCGTGCTGGTCGTTTGCGGTCGCAACCACCTCCCCGCCGGCCTCCTCCTGCCATGCGCCGAACACACGCAAGTCGTCTGGCGGATTCACGACCAGATCCGCGTCAAACGTCCCGTCCGCAAGCGGCTATGGCAGCAATTGATCCGGGCGAAGATCCTGGCGCAAGCGGGGAACCTTGCGGTGGACTCTCCTCCGTTTCGGAAACTGCGGAATTTGGCGAAAGACGTTCGTTCCGGCGACCCGACGAATGCCGAAGCTCAGGCAGCCAAAATCTACTGGTCGTCTTGGCTCGTCAACGTCGACGAACCGCACGAACAGGCTCCATCGGCATTCCGCCGCGATCCGGATGGCGACGGAGCCAATCCACTGCTCAATTACGGCTACGCGATCGTGAGAGCGGCATTGGCCCGCGCGCTGCGTCTCCGCGGGCCTCGTGCCGGCCCTCGGCCTGAAACACGCCAACCGCTCCAACGCATTCTGTCTTGCCGACGACCTGGTGGAGCCGCTCCGCCCCATCGTCGACGACCGCGTGCGCGAGCTCTTGTGGGCCGGCCAAAGCGACCTCGACCGTGCGGTCAAGGCCGCGCTCTTGGAACTGCTGACGGCGGAGGTCCGAACGGGCGATCGGACCGGCCCATTGATGGTCGCGTTACACGCCTTCGTATCCTCTCTCGTCAGCTGCTACCAGGGAGCCTCACAGACCTTGGAGATTCCGGTCCAATGCAGATCAGCGGATACCGTTGCATGTGGGTCGTGACGATGTTCGACCTTCCGGTCGACACCAAGGAGGCCAAACGCAACTATGCGGACTTTCGCAAATTGCTCATCCAGGACGGCTTCACGCGGCTGCAGTTCTCGGTTTACGCCCGGCACTGTCCAAGCGAGGAAAACGCCACCGTCCATTCCCAAAGGATCGAACACAGCCTGCCGCCCGATGGCGAGGTACGAATTCTCACTTTCACGGACAAACAATTTGAGCGCATGCGCATTTTCCTTGGCAAAATGCGCAAACCCGTCGAAGCTCCGGGCCGCCAGACTCGAGCTTTTTTAACCCCATCCGCCCCCAAGTCCGCCTACAGCCGCGACTTACGCAGGATAGAGTGTAACCAATCCCGCCCTGCTAGCAATCCGCAACCGATGGTTGCCGAGTCCCGCAGATCGTACTAGTGTAACCAATCCCGCCCTGCTAGCAATCCGCAACGGTGCAGGGCCTAACTATCATGGTGCAGGGAGTGTAACCAATCCCGCCCTGCTAGCAATCCGCAACAGGATTTCCTCCTCTTCACCCCGGACGGCGAGTGTAACCAATCCCGCCCTGCTAGCAATCCGCAACAGCACTTCCAGGTCAGCACGTACTCCGGAGAGTGTAACCAATCCCGCCCTGCTAGCAATCCGCAACGCGTCGGCCGGAGAGTATTGCCAGCCGATCAGTGTAACCAATCCCGCCCTGCTAGCAATCCGCAACGACGCGCCCATTAAGCCGCCGATCAACCCGAGTGTAACCAATCCCGCCCTGCTAGCAATCCGCAACGCAATGTCCCCGTCGAGCGTGCGCCAGTAGAGTGTAACCAATCCCGCCCTGCTAGCAATCCGCAACGGCTCTGCACCATGATAGTTAGGCCCACCCAGTGTAACCAATCCCGCCCTGCTAGCAATCCGCAACAGCACGCCGTTAGAGGTTTGCCACGGCGTGAGTGTAACCAATCCCGCCCTGCTAGCAATCCGCAACACGTGCACGATCCTGAACGGCGATTTTTCAGTGTAACCAATCCCGCCCTGCTAGCAATCCGCAACCCCACGTCTTGCGGGCGTGGCAGCGGCGGCAGTGTAACCAATCCCGCCCTGCTAGCAATCCGCAACACTCAGAACATTTGAAAGGAAAGCAAAATGAGTGTAACCAATCCCGCCCTGCTAGCAATCCGCAACCGAACCGCGAAGTTTACGAAGCCGCTCAAAGTGTAACCAATCCCGCCCTGCTAGCAATCCGCAACTCATAGGGACGTGGGTAGTACCGTCCACAAAGTGTAACCAATCCCGCCCTGCTAGCAATCCGCAACGCTCTGGTTCTTCTTGACGAGGAATCCGTGAGTGTAACCAATCCCGCCCTGCTAGCAATCCGCAACCGTGTCCGGCGTGCTTCCATCCTCTATCGTAGTGTAACCAATCCCGCCCTGCTAGCAATCCGCAACTCGCGAATCCTCTTGTCTGCTTCCTCGATAAGTGTAACCAATCCCGCCCTGCTAGCAATCCGCAACCGAGGGCCGGGCGCATGAGAGACTCCTGTAGTGTAACCAATCCCGCCCTGCTAGCAATCCGCAACGCAAGATGAGGCCGAACGTATCGTGGCCGAAGTGTAACCAATCCCGCCCTGCTAGCAATCCGCAACTCGTCGTTGTCGGACAATCCATGTTCCGTGAGTGTAACCAATCCCGCCCTGCTAGCAATCCGCAACCCTTCACGCACCTGGTAATGATGGTCAGCAAGTGTAACCAATCCCGCCCTGCTAGCAATCCGCAACACAGCGTCGGCAGGGGAGTTAGCGAGAGGAAGTGTAACCAATCCCGCCCTGATAGCAATCCGCAACAGTTGAGTTGGGTTACTCACTCGGTTAATTAGTGTAACCAATCCCGCCCTGCTAGCAATCCGCAACGGAGCAATCCAGGTGCTGCGTCGATTAACGAGTGTAACCAATCCCGCCCTGCTAGCAATCCGCAACCAGTGATGCTCGCCGTGGCTCTCTCAACAAAGTGTAACCAATCCCGCCCTGCTAGCAATCCGCAACAATACGGAAGTTCTTTCGCCGGAAATCTACAGTGTAACCAATCCCGCCCTGCTAGCAATCCGCAACCCGGCGACGCGGTGGGTGCCCGGCGCGGTAGTGTAACCAATCCCGCCCTGCTAAATCACCGTGCGCGATTCTGCGATAGCGAACGGCTCAAGCGGCTTGTTCTTTAGTGTCATGGGCTTGTCGCTGTCGTTGTGAGAGATAGTGATGAACGCGCCGCATGAGTTGCGGCATCTCGGTACAGGTATGGTTGCGGGTGACATTGGCATGTAAGTCCTGCCAGAAACGTTCGATGGCGTTGTCATCCGGGCAGTAGGGCGGGAGGAAATGCAGCCGAATTCGACGTCCCTCGCTGCTGGCCAAGGTCACTTGAACCTGCTGGGTTTTATGGATGGCGTAATTGTCCAAGATCACGTGAATCCGCCGGGCCCCGGGATAACGCTGCACAAGTTCCCAGAGCAGGTGGATGAATAACAGGCTCGTCTTACGCTCTCCCTCGACCCACACGACTTCGCCGGTCCGGGTGTCTTGTGCACCGGCCAGATATCGCTTTTCGTTCTTGCCCGGTGTGACCACCTGCTTCTGCTGGCCCCGCACCATCCAGTCCAGGCCGATCTTGGGATTGAGATGGATGTCGACCTCGTCTTCGTACACGGCGACTTCATCGGGCCGAAGGTGCTTCACGAGCCGCTCGATCTCTTGGAGACGCTTGTTTTTCGCCTGTTTTGACCAGGGGCATTTGACGGTCGGTTTGGGGCGGCCCCGTCGGGCGCCAATCATTCGCAGCGCCACGCTCATCGTCGCCACGTGAATCTTCACTCCCGTCTTCCGCAAGAGAGTGCTGACGAGCATCTCGCGGGTCCAGGTGGGACGCGGCCAGCCCTGTTCCTGTGGAGAGGACTTCACAACGTCATATAAGGTCGCCAGATACGGTTCGTCCAGCTTTCGTTCGCCGTTCTCCTCCCGTCGATCCACGAGCCCTGCTTCGCCGCAGTCGCGAAAACGCCGGGCCACTCGATAGACCGTCGAGTGATGGACCTTCATGGCTTGGGCCGTCTCATCCGCCGAGCGGCCGGCCAGCAGGTTGACCACGATCAGATACCGCGTCTTCAACTTTGCATCTCGACAACTTCGCATGTTCGCAAGCAGCCGCTCCTTGGCAGACTGCCGCACGCGGGGCATAATTCCTTCCATGGGAATCCTCCTCCCTGGGGTGAGTTTCCAAAACTCTTTACACACCTCCAGCAGAGCGATTCCCACTTTTTCTTTCAACATCCAGCGAACTCAAGACTTCCGTTTCTATCGCAGGATCGCGCACGGTGATTTAGCAATCCGCAACCTGGATGTGCTGGAGTCGAGTCGGGGCACCCTCGCAAACGCGGTTCGGCGTGGATTGTGTCGACCTCTGACAGCGTGGCCGTGCTCAAGTGCTGCCGAATACGAACGTCCCGGCAGCGGCCTCTTGCGCCTCGATCAATCCTCTCTGCCACACACGCCTCAAGGCGGAAGACATGCCCACGCAAAGCCGTGGGCATGGCACCCCGGCGGGCACTGCGGCCGCCCGTGCTGTTCAATTCATCGGCGGGTGAAAGTGCCTCAGTAGACCGGCAGAAAGAGTTCTGCAACGAGCCGGCGGGTTGATCCCGCCGGACCGCGGCTCGACTGTCTTCGACCCTGAGGCGCAGACCCGATGGGAGCTCGCCGAAGTCCGGGATTAACCCGGCGGCTCGTACGAGGGCATAACTTTCCGCTTAATGAACGTCGGATGAAAGGCACCAGCTGGCCAAAGCCCCCGCGTTTTGACCGACTGGCGTTGTGGGCAATTTTGACCCCAAGAGCCGGCTCGACTGTCTTCGACCCTGAGGCTCAGACCCGAAGGGAGCTCGCCGAAGTCGCCTCGACTGAGTTCGCCGAAGTCAGACCCGAAGGGAGTTCGCCCAAGTCCGGATGCCCCTCCGCCCTGAGCGGGCGAAACGCTACGAACCAGGGCAACGCTTATTGAGAACACGCAGCGTCTCCTCTCGAAGTGCTTCCAATCGGAGGCCGAGGTTTCTGAGGACCTGGGCCGCGCCTGATTCGTTTTCGTAAAGCAAGCCCAACAGCAAATGTTCCGTGCCGACGTAGTTGTGGCCGAAGCGGCGCGCTTCGTCCATCGCGTATTCAATGACCTTTTTGACCCGTGGATGTTGCGGCAAGCGTTGTGGGTGAGTCCAAGCGCGAACGGCAAAGGCCAGGAATCTCCCGATCAGGGACGATGGCGGGTCGTTCTTCACCGCGTTTTTCACTGCGGGCGGGTCGGGCGGTGAGGCGGCCCGGGGCGGCACAAGCCGTTCGATTTCGCTGGGGATTTGGCTCAGGTTGACGCCGAGGTTCGTCAGAACGTGGGCGGCGACCCCGGATCCTTCCCTGACGAGTCCCAGCAGAATGTGCTCCGTCCGGATTTCCTCGTGGTTTAATCGCTGCGCCTCTTCGAGCGCAAGCTGCATGACCGTGCGGGCACGGTCGGTAAATCGTTCGTACATCGGACGTGTCGGGAATGGGCCGCGGCCGGGCGCATCGGCCGCCCGTGCTGTTCAATTCATCGGTGGGTGAAAGGCCATAAGTAGACCGGCGAAAAGACTTCTGCAACGAGCCGGCGGGTTGATCCCGCCGGACCGCGGCTCGACTGTCTTCGACCCTGCCTGCGGCGAGCTCAGTCGAGGCCAGGCTCGGCTAAGCTCGCCGAAGTCAGACCCGAAGGGAGCTCGCCAAAGTCCGGGATGAACCCGGCGGCTCGTACAAGGGCATAACCTTCCGCTTAATCAACGTCGGATGAAAGGCACCAGCTAGCCAAAGCCCCCGCAGTGGAACCCCCCGTGGAACCCGCACTGGCACCCGCGTCGGCACCGGGTTACCTCGATCCCGCTTCCGTTCGGTCCCTGACTGCATCATAACAGAAAGTGGACAATTCTCAAATAGCAAAAACAGTAAATTCCGATGAGCGGGAGTTTTTTGGGGTCGGCTTTCCCTTTTTTCACGCCCCAAAATACCCCAAGAAACTCCCCCCAAGGCGGGTGCCGTGGACGTTGGGAGAGGAATCAAATATCGAGGTCGCGGACGTCGAGAGCGTGCTTTTCGATGAAGTCGCGGCGGGGTTCGACGTGGTCGCCCATCAGGACGCGGAAGATTTCGTCCGCGGCGGCGGCGTCTTCCATCGTCACCTGCAACAGGACCCGCTTTGCCGGGTCCATGGTCGTTTCCCACAGGTCGGCCGGGTCCATTTCGCCCAGGCCCTTGAACCGCGTCACCCGCCGGCCGCGCTCGCCGATCTCGCGGAGCTTGGGCAATAAATCCCGGAGGCTCGACAGGGGAAGGGTCGAGTCGTCCTTGTGGATTCGCTGCGGGAAGACCGGCTCGCCGTTGCGGTGGCCGGCGGGGATGAAATCCTTCAGCGTGATGCCATAGGGCCGCAGGGCCAGCAGGGCGCGGTTGATCAGTCGCACTTCGTGCAGGTCGACGACCTGCAGGCGCGATTCGTCGGCGTGCTCCGGATGTCCGTTGCGGCCTGCCGGAGATTGACCAGGCTGCGCTTGACCAGATGGGGATTGACCAGGCGGGGACTGACCGGGTTGCGGCTGGGCCGGGGGCGACGGGCCGGGTTGTGATTGGCCCGGACGGGCCGGGGCGGGTTGCGGCTGGCCCGCGCGGGCCGCCGGCGACGGTTTCGTCGTCGGCCACTTCCAATTGCTCGCCGCGTTTGGCCTCTTCTTCCGCCAGGAATTTGTCGCGCTCGTCCTTGTCGGCAAACCAGTGCTCGTCCCGGCCGACGTAGACGCGGTAACGGGGGAGGAGCCCCTCGGACGTGGCGTGATGGGCGACGAGCCATTCCAGCTCGATCCCACGGCGTTCCAGGGTCTCGAACGGCTCTTCGAGCTGGCCGATGAGGGCGATCAATTCCTGGAGCTTGGTTCCGTCGAAAGTCTGCTTTTTGCCGTCCTGGAACTCGAGTGCGCTGTCGGCCGAGCCGACTTCCAACAGTTCGCTGTTCATTTCCTCGCGGGTCTGGACGTAGCGGACCGTTTTTTTCTGCGTGACTTTGTAGAGGGGGGGCTGGGCGATGTAAACGCAGCCCTGCTCCACCAGCTCCCGCAGGTGGCGGAAGATGAACGTCAACAGGAGGGTGCGGATGTGGCTGCCGTCGATGTCGGCGTCGGTCATCAGGACGAGCTTGCCGTAGCGGCGCTTGCTGACGTCGTCGAGCTGGGCGCCGGGGGGACGCCGACCGCCTTGAAGATGTTCAGGATCTCTTCGTTGTCGAGGACCTTGACGAGCTGGGCTTTTTCGACGTTGAGGATTTTGCCCCGCAGGGGGAGGATGGCCTGGGTGTTGGAATCGCGGCCCGTGTCGGCCGAGCCGCCGGCCGAATCGCCCTCGACGAGGTAAAGCTCCGTCAGCGAGAGTTCGCGGCTGCGGCAGTCGCGGAGCTTTTCGGGCAGGCCGCTGGAGGTGACCTGTCCCTTGCGGCGGACCATCTCGCGGGCCTTTTTGGCGGCCTCGCGGGCTTCGGCGGCACGCAGTCCCTTGGTGGCGACGAGTTTGGCGACCGAAGGATTTTCCTCGAAGAACTTGTTCAAGCCGTCGTTGACGACGGAGGTGACGATCCCCTCGACCTCGCTGTTGCCGAGCTTGGTTTTGGTCTGCCCTTCGAACTGCGGGTCGGAGAGGCGGACCGAGATGACGGCCGTCAGCCCCTCGCGGAAGTCGTCCCCCTGCGGGACGTAATCCTTAAAGATATTCTCGCGCTTGCCGTAGTTGTTGATGGAGCGGGTCAGGGCGCTTTTGAAGCCGCTCAGGTGCGTGCCGCCTTCGAGGTTGCCGATGTTGTTCGCGAAGGCGCGGACGTTTTCGGAATAGCCGTCGTTGTATTGGAGGGCGACGCGGACCTCGGTGTCGTCGATGCGTCCATCGATGCCGATGACGTCGGGGAAGAGCGGATTTTCGGTGCGGTTGAGGTGCTTGACGAACTCGACGATTCCGTCCTGGTACTGGAATTCATCCGACTGGCCGGTGCGTTCGTCGGAGATGAGGATTCGCGCCGGGGGTGAGGAAGGCGAGCTCCTGCAGCCGCTTGTGGAGGACGTCGTAGCTGAATTTGGTGTCGGGGAAGATCTGCGGGTCGGCCTTGAAGGTGATTTTGGTGCCGGTGCGATCGCTCTTGCCGAGCTGCTTGAGGCCGCTCATGACGGCGCCGCGGGCGAAGTCCATCGTCCAGACGTGACCTTCGCGGCGGACTTCGGCCTCGAGCCATTCGGAGAGGGCGTTGACGGCCGTGACGCCGATGCCGTGCAGTCCGCCGGTGCCCGTCTTGTAGCCGCTGCTGCGGTCGAACTTGCCGCCGGCGTGGATTTCGGTGAGGACGACTTCGAGGGCGGAGCGGTTGTCCATGTCGGGCATTGGACCGACGGGGATTCCGCGGCCGTCGTCGGTAATGGTGATGCTGCCGTCGGCATTGAGGCGGACGCTGATCACGGTGGCGAAGGCGTTGACGGCCTCGTCGATGCTGTTATCGACGACTTCGTAGACCAAGTGGTGCAGACCGCGGGGCGTGGTGTCCCCGATGTACATCGCGGGACGCTTGCGGATGCCTTCGATCCCCTCGAGGACGCGGATGTCGCTGGCGTCGTAACCGGGGTCGTTATGGGACTTCCCCATTTCTTCCGGCGGCTCGCGGGGTCTCTTCGTTTTCGGGTGTTTGGTTCAATTTCAACGGCTCCAACCCGCTCGTAGTCCATCAAACATCAGGTTTCGGGTGCCGGGCCCACTGTTTGGGCGGGCAGGTCGAGTACATCCGCCACGCGCGGACGCAAAGCCGTGGCCATGCCACGCCGACCCGAATTCATGACGTTGACGGAGCATTAGGCCGCGGGCAGATTTCCTTTCAGGACGAACTTGAGATCGCGAACTTTGAGTTCGGGACATTCCCGCGACAGCGCGGCCAAAAGCGACGATTTGTGATAGGCCGCCAGCTCGCTCAACAGGGGGGAGTTCCCCACCGCCACTTGCAGCACGCTACGGCGAATGCCGAGGACCCTGGTCGCGGCGGCGATCGACGCGCCGGCAGCCGTTTTCCAGGCCTCGTCCAACCGGGCGTGTCCCTGCACTTGCGCCCAGCCCCGCAGGGCGATCAAATCCGTGACCGCCTGCGAAAGACGCTCGGGCGCTCGGCCCCGTCCGTGAGTCATCAATTCCTCGAGTTATCGGTCCCTCGATAGGGGCATCACCACGTAGGTGTATGCGTCATCCGTGCGAAAGACCGCCGCGCTTTCGGCGTCGATCAAGTCGAGGCGGATCTGTCGCTCCGGCTCGAGGACGCGGAGAAAGTCGGCGATGAACCGCGGGTCGAACAAGATTGCCAATTCGGCCCCGTCGTAGCTGATTGGAAGTTGAATGACCGACTGTCCGACGTCGGCCGACTTGCTGGTCAAAGTCAACAGGCCCGATGCAAAACGGAAGTCGACGCCGCGGCTATCCTCCTCCGTGACGATCTGCGCCTGGCGGATCGCGGAATAAAAGGGAGCCACGATCAGCTCGACGGAGGTCGAGGCCTTCGCCGGCATCACGTCGCGGTATTTCGGGAACCGGCCTTCGACCAAACGACTGTAGATTGTCGAGCTGCCCACTTTGACGAGCGCCTCGTTGGGATGGATCGCCAAAAGCGCTTCGCTTTCCGAATCGGGAATACTCCGCTCGATGAGCGAGAGGGCCTTCGTCGGAATCACGGGGGCCGGGTTGTCCGGCTGCTCACCTCCATGGCAACGACAGGGAATCTCGAACACGGCCAAACGCCGCGTGTCGGTTGCCGCGAGAGTGACTTTTTCCCGGCCCAATTCGAGCAGCACGCCTCCCAAGGCGTAGCGTGAACTCTCCGCATCGGTGGCGAAGGCCGTCCGTTTGATCGCGTCGCGAAGCGACTTGCCGGGGATTGCGTAGTACCGCTCGTCGTCGAACTCCGCGACGGGCGGGAACTCGCTGGCATCCTGAGCCGACAGCCGAAACTCGCTTTTTTCGCTCTTGATCCAGACCGCGTCGGCGTCGACGGAAATATCGACCTTGTCTTCCGCCAGCTCGCGAATGATGGCCGTTGTCCGCGCGGCCGGCAGTAGCGTTTCCCCTTCGGATTCGATCTCGACGCCGGGGATCTCGTAACGCACGGCGATTTCCGCGTCGGTTCCCAGGAGTGTGACCTTGCCACCGGCGACCTGCAGCTTGACGTTCTTGAGCACCTCCTTGGGGGTGCGCGACGGAACAACGCCGCCGACCACCTGCAGGGCGGCTGCCAGTGCAGGACGATGACAATGCAATTTCATGGGTGTGAGACCGTCCTTCCGTCTCGAGGCTGCAGAGCAGATCAGCGCGCGGGTCGAAGAACTCGTCATCAAAACCGCGGATTGGCTTCCTATCTCTTAGAATAGGAATTATAGAACTTCGTAGTCGTAGGAGCAATGAACAACGACGTTGAAAACGTCAAGAATGTGTAATCGTAAGTATTTACTACTATTGAATTTATAACTGACCGTTTCGGCCCGGAGCGGCGTGCGGGATACGTTTAAAACCGGTTTGATTAATGACGATGTCCGGGCGGTAAAAAGGGCTGTTGTGAACGTCAAAAACTTCAGGCCCAGCCTGTCTTCTTTCCATCATCCGATCACCGACAGAGACTCCACAGGCCGTTCACACCAAGCGACACCAACTTTACCGTGTCGCAGGAATCGCGGAAGGCCGTTCAGCCGCGTCGCAGTGTGCGGCGAAGCCGTTCGATGTCGCGGGCCAGGGTGGGGTCGGCGGCGAGGAGGGCGCGCGTGCGGCGGCAGGCGTGAACAACGGTTGTATGATTCTTTCGCCCGAAGAAGCGGGCGATTGCCGCGGCTGGCTGTCCGCTCAACTCGCGCGCCAAGAGCATGGCGACCTGGCGGGCCAGAACCGATCGTTTGAGACGCGCAGACGAGCGGAGCTGTGCCAGCGGAACACCGTAAAACTCGGCGACCGCCTTGGCAATCTGCGTCAGCGACCGGTCTTGTGGCGCACTTGGCGGCGTTGAGCTGGGCCTCGACCAGCGTGGCGTCGGAATCGCGCCCGTTGCGCCGAGTGTCTAAATCCAAATTGACGAGAGCCGCCAGAATTTCTCGCGGAGTCGCCGGTCCTCTTCGCGCGAGCAATTCCGCGGCCTGGGAAGAGATGGGAATTTGCCGGCTGGCCGCGAAATGTTTCGCGAAGTTGAGCCGGCTCGCTTCGTCGAGCAATTCCATCGGAGCGCAAAGTCCACCGCGCAGACGGCTGGCCAAGCGCGGGATGATGTTCTTCAATTGTCCAGGCAGGGAGGTGCACGTGACCATCACGCGGCCGCCGGATCGCTTCAACTCGTCCAGGATGACCACCAACATCCGCTGGGCAGCGGCCCGTCCCTGAATGGCGGCCAGATCTTCGAGAACGAGCAAATCGACGCCGGAGTGCTGCGCCTCGAACTCCGCTTGCCCATCGCGGGCAAAGGCCTCGCTCAGACTGGCAACGAATTCGGACGTCGTCGCCGTCAAGAGACGCAGCCCCGGAGCCTGACGGTGCGCTTCGCGGACGAAATGCCGAACGAAATGCGATTTTCCCACGCCCGAGGGCCCGTACAGATAAACGAGCCCGACCGGGTCGTCGGCAGGGGCCAGCGCGAGCCGGGTGACGGCGGCGTGAGCGAGCCGATTCTCTTTCACAAGAACAAGCGGCTCCCCCGAGCGTTTGGCCGACGCACTTCCGGTGGCCTGTTTTTTGCCGTGGCTGTCTTTGGTCATGAAGGCCTCCCTGCGGATCGTTTTCCACGGCGTCAGCCGTTGACTGCAGCCGGCATGGACGAACGTCGCAATCGGCCGACGCACTGCGCGACGCGGCTCACGGCTTCGTCGATTTCCCCAAGCGTATTTTCAATACCGAGGCTAAAGCGGACGGAGGAGGATGCGATTTCAGGCGGGCAGCCCATCGCCAAAAGAACGGCGCCGGCTCGGTCGAGCCGCTGGCGCACGTGCTCCCCAGCGAGCAGGCGATGCCAGCCAAGTCGAGTGCGACAAGCAAAGCTTCACCGTCGACGCCGGGGAAAGCGATGTTCAACGTGTTGGCAAGTCGATGCTGTCGCGAACCGTTGACGACCACGGGATCACAACCGGTCTCAAGACCTCTCTCGAGCCGGTCTCGCAGTTCACGAAGCGTTGCTTCCCGACGTTCCCGTTCGGATTGCCAGCGCTCCAACGCGACGGCCATTCCGACGGCAAGGGCCACCGGTTCGGTGCCGGCCCGGCGTTCCGATTCCTGGTGGCCGCCCAACTGCCTGGGGCAGAGCGTGGCGCCCTCCCGCAGCAGCAGCGCGCCAATGCCGCGCGGACCGTGGAACTTGTGCGCGCCCAGAGAAAGGGCCGTGGCTTTCAGATCGTGGAAATGGACGGGCATCTTGCCGACGGCCTGCACGGCGTCGAGATGCAGGGGCACGCCAAATCGCCTGCAATGGGCGGCCAGCGGTCCCGCGTCCTGAAGCACGCCGGTCTCATTGTGTGCCAAGATCAGCGTCGCCAGTTTCACGTCGCTCCATGGCAGATCCTCCAACTTTTCCTCGATGAGCCGTCCCTCTGAATTGATGTCGAGAAGACAGAGCCGCCAGCCGCGGCGCTGGAGCTGGCGGCAGGCCTCGCGCGTGGCCGGGTGCTCTCCGGCGGTGAGCAGGAGCGTGCCGGGACCGCCCGGTGCCAGACCGAGGACTGCCAGATTGATCGACTCGGTGCCGCCGCTGGTGAAGATGACCTCGCCCGGCCGCGCGCCGAGAATTCCCGCGATCCGCTCGCGCGCGTCTTCCAGGGCCCGACGGGCGATGCGTCCTTCAGCGTGGCGGCTGCCGGGATTGGCGAAGCTCTCACGCCAATGGACCGACATGGCGTCGATCACTTCAGGCAAGGGCCGCGTGGTGGAGTTCTGATCGAGAAAGATGCGCTGCATGGCTGTTGCGTGAAGCCCACCGATAGCCGTCGGTGGGCTTAGGATGCGTTTCGAATCCGCTCGACGACTGCGTCGCCGACTTCGGTCGTTGTGGCTGTCCCACCGAGATCGGGGCTCCGCGGCCCGCCGCAAGCCAGGAGATTTGCGACCGCTCTGCCGACGGCGTTCGCGGCTGTCTCGAGTCGGAGGTGTTCCAGCATCATACCGGCCGACAGGATGGCGGCAAGCGGGTTGGCGATTCCCTTGCCGGCGATGTCGGGGGCCGAACCGTGCACCGGCTCGAACATGCTCGGATGGCGGCCCGTCGGGTCAAGATTCGCACTGGCGGCCAGGCCCATGCTGCCGACGATGATCGCGGCGAGATCGGTCAGGATATCGCCGAAGAGATTGCTGGCGACGACGACGTCGAACGATTCGGGCCGGCGGACGAATTCCATCACGGCGCGATCGATGAGGAGCGACTCCGTTACGATGTCGGGAAACTCGCCGGCCACGGAGGCGAACACTTCGTCCCACAGAACCATGCCATAGCCCTGGGCATTGCTTTTCGTGATCGAGGCGACGCGGCGGCGCGGACGCGTGCGGGCCTTCTCGAACGCGGCCCGGATGATCCGATCACAGCCGCGCCGGGTGAAGACCGACGTCTGGATCGCCACTTCCTCGGCAGTTCCCTGGTAAAGCCGGCCGCCGACGTTGGCGTACTCGCCCTCGGTGTTCTCGCGGAAGACGAGCAGATCGATCGAGCCGGGCGGCTTGTCGCGAAGCGGACTGCGGACGCCGGGATAGAGGTAGGCGGGGCGAAGACAGACGCACTGATCGAACCGTCGGCGGATCGGCAGCAAAAGCCCGTTGAGCGTGACATGGTCCTGGACCTGTGGATGCCCCACGGCACCCAGCAGAATCGCGTTGTGGCGCGCCAGCAAGTCGAGAAAGTCGGGCGGCGCCATCCGGCCGTGGGCGAGGTAATACTCCGTTCCCCAGGGGTAATAGGTCCATTGAAACGCGGCCTCCGAACAGGAGGAGGTCGCCTCGGCGACGCGAATTGCCTCGCGGGTGACCTCCGGCCCAATCCCGTCCCCTGCGATGACGGCGACGTCGAACGTGCGGTGCATGGCGATTTCCGATTCGAATCGATGAAGAGAACCGTTCTGCGAAGAATCGTCTGCGCAGTTAAGCCCACCGATGGCAATCGGTGGGCTTAAAAACGATGACGCCGGGCAGCTCCCGATGCGTCATTCCGTTTCCGGCGTATCGCGCTTCGATTGCCAGATCGCCCAGGCCAGGCCGACGACGGCGATCACGATCACGGCCCAGAACAAGATGTCGGATTCTCTCGGCGTCACAGAGACGCCGACCGATTTGAGCTTCCCGATCATGTCCCGATCGTATGGCAGAACGAGGCCGACGATCAGCAAGCTGACCATGTTCATCACTTTGATCAGCGGGTTGATTGCGGGCCCGGCCGTATCCTTGAGCGGGTCGCCGACGGTATCGCCGGTGACGGCCGCCTTGTGCTTTTCGCTCCCCTTGCCGGTGTTCCTCTCGAAGTCGACCGGTTCATCCTCGATCATTTTCTTGGCGTTGTCCCAGGCGCCGCCGGCGTTGGCCATGAAGACCGCGAGCAACTGGCCGGAAACAATCATGCCTCCCAGGAATCCCGCCAATCCGATGGTTCCCAGCGAGAAGCCGACCAGCAACGGGACCAGAATGGCCAGGAGACCGGGACCGACGAGCTCCTTCTGCGCGGAGGTCGTGCAGATATCGACGACGCGCCCATAGTCGGGCCGCTTGTTTCCTTCCCAGATTTCCTTGTCACGGAACTGGATTCGGCATTCGTTCACGATGAGATAGGCGGCCCGGCCGACGGCTCGGATCGTCATCGAGCTGAAGAGGAACGGAATGGCTCCGCCGATCAGGATGCCCACGAACAACTTGGGCGAGGAAATTGTCAGCGCGGAAGCGACGATCTCGTAAACGGAGGCGCTGATGACGGCGTTCTCGCCCTTTCCGCCGGAGCCGATGGAGACGATAAAGCTGTTGAACAGCGCCACGGCCGCGATCACGGCGGAGCCGATGGCGATTCCCTTGGTAATGGCTTTGGTGGTGTTGCCGACGGCATCCAAGTCGGACAGAGTCTGGCGGGCCGTCTTATACCGCTCCTCACCCATCGCCTTGCGGTCGTATCCCATTTCGCCGATGCCGTTCGCGTTATCGGCGACCGGCCCGAAGACGTCCATCGAGATGGTGTTCCCGGTCAAAGTCAACATGCCGATGCCGCACATGGCCACCCCGAATGCCACGAATGTCGCGTTGGTGCCTGAATAGACGAACGCGCTGGCGAGAATCGCCGCGACGATGATCATCGCGGCCGCGACGGTGCTCTCGTAGCCGACCGCGAAGCCCTGGATGATATTCGTGGCATGGCCCGTGGAGCAGTTGCGGGCCAGGCTCTTCACCGGATCGAATTCGGTGCCGGTGTAGTATTCGGTGCATTTATTGAGAGCCACCGCCAGGATGATGCCGATCAGGCAGGTCCAAGCGGCCCGCATATCGAGATCGGGGACGCCGAAGTTGGCCCAGTACGGCAGTCCGGCCGGACTGTGTACGCCGTTCACGAGCGGAAAGCCGGCTTGGGCCTGCGGATACTGGGCGAGATAGCTCGCATCGAAGTGCAGGTAGAAGACCCCCAGCACGATAAACCCGATCACGCTGAGCACTGAGCCGATCACGAACCCGCGATTGACGCTCTTCATGGCCTCGCCGACCGATCCCTTGTCGCCGGCTCGCACGCTGTACGTGCTGATGATGCTGGCGATCACGCCGATCGCGCGGACCAACAACGGGAAGATCACTCCCTTGTGCCCGAAGCTGGCGATTCCCAGGATCATGGCGGCGACGATCGTCACTTCGTAGCTCTCGAAAATGTCGGCCGCCATGCCGGCGCAGTCGCCGACGTTGTCGCCGACGTTGTCGGCAATCGTCGCGGCATTACGCGGGTCGTCCTCGGGAATACCCTTCTCGATCTTTCCCACGAGGTCGGCCCCGACGTCGGCGGCCTTCGTGTAAATTCCGCCGCCGACCCGCATGAACAGAGCCAACAGCGTTCCGCCGAACCCGAATCCCAGAAGGGTCTCGTAAGCGTGCTCGCCATAGATCAGAAAGATGATCGAGCCGCCGAGCAAACCGAGGCCGTCGGTCAACATGCCGGTAATCGTTCCGGTGCGGTAACCGAGCTGCAAGGCCTGCGCCGAAGCTGTCCTGAGCGGCCGCCGCGACGCGCAGGTTTCCGATGGTGGCCAACCGCATCCCCACGAATCCGACCGTCGCCGAGAAAATCGAGCCGAGCAGGAAGGCGGCCGCTCGGCCGATGGAGATTTCCGGGGGCGTGCCCGTCGCCTTGGCGGCGAAATAGAGGGCCGCCGTGATGACGACGATCAGGACGCCCACCACGCGGAACTGCCGGTACAAATAGGCATTGGCGCCTTCGCGGATGGCCTGCGCGATCTCCTGCATCCGCGGTGTTCCCTGCGGAGCGCCCCGCACCTGCTTGACGAGCATCAGAGCGTAAGCCAGCCCCGCCAGGGCGACGAACACATTGGCGATCAGGGCAATTTTTTCATAGGTCTCAAACTTGTCGCTGACGAGAGGTTCCCAGAGAACGATCTTCGTCTCCGGCGCACTCGCCACGCCCTGCGAACCCAGTCCTGCCGCTTCTGGCGGGGCCAATTTGTTGCCGACCTGTGCCCAGGCCATGGCGGTCAAACAACCGAATGCCAGGAGTGCCAATACGAAAGACGGAACGCGCTTCATCTCTCTCGATTTCCGAATTACGGGGTCTTTGGTTCGTTACCTTTTTTTAAGGCCCGGATCATAGCCGAGTCGACACGTGTTAACTAGCAATCCGGACCCCGGCGGGCAACCTTCCGGAAAGAATTTCTGACGTGCATTCCGTGGCCCAACTTATAATCGAGAAATCGCCCCGGAAGTCCCCGTTTTTTCACCAAAAAGTGACCCATGAGCGGCCGTCCCCTCGACCGTGAAGAATACATCGAGCAGACCTACTGCTTTCACACGTTCCGCGAACGGCTGGACGACAACACGCCCGCCCAGGAAATCCTCCGCAGCCTCTCGGACGAGCTTCTGGCCACGACGAACCTTCCCAAGGCGGTCGACTTCCTCCGCGGCGAAATCCTGCACGCGGGACGGCTCAGCCCCGGAATGGCCCGGCTCTCGCACTACTTCACCCCCTTCCAGACGTTCGTCATGTCGCGCGCCGAGGAGGAGCGCTCTGCGCTTCGACCAGAAAACGGCCCTCTTGGCGCTCGAGCGACAGGCCGAATACCTGGCCGGATCGCCGACCCCGGCGGGACTGTTTATCTATCAATTCGAGTGCATCGCCCGCAACCGGCTCGGCTATGACCACGGGATGAAAGCGATCGCCGACGACCCGTTCTACGACAAGACGTGGCGGGACTGGATTCTCAAGGCCCGTCTGCGGTTGGGGACGACCGATTTCGGCCAACTGATCTATTACCGCTCGGAGCAATATCTCGCGGAGAGGCGCAAGCGGACCCCCGCCTACAAACCGTCGTACCCAATCCTGTTCAGCGTGCAGGAGGGGCGGATCGCCAAGGCCAACCGGGGGAAGGATCCACTTTACATGTTTGCCGCGCTCCAGCGGCAAATCGGCCATCCCGCGGCGCCTCGGCTCCGCGCCAAGGAGCCTGGTCCGATCATCCACCCCATGTTGGAGCAGCGCCTGCAGCGGATCGAGACGCGGCTGAAAATTCTCGACTCCGAAATCAAGGGCGAGTTCAATCTCAGCGATTACTACGTCAAGCCGGAGGCCCCCGGAGGTCCGGAGCAGCAGTCAGCCAAGTGATCTGCCAAAGCTGAGCCTCTACGACCAGTGGCTCAGGTCGCGGTTCAACAGTTTGGACAGATCTGCGTTGAATGTGCGGAAGTGGTCGGCCAGAAACCGCCGAAACTCGGGGCGAATGGCTGGGCGCCGGCGGACGTCGCCGTAGGCCACCGCCTGGCCGCGGAGGCGGTGCAAGAGCCAATATTTGACGGCCTTGCTGCGTTTCATCGGTTTTCCGACGTTCCGCGATTGCAAATCGATGTGCTGGATTGGCTCGCTGCGGACGCCAATGAGCTGACAGACTTCCTGGAGCACGTCCGCGGGCCGCGACCTGAGGTCTTCCGCGAGAAAGATCCGCATTTGCGTGTCGGGGAACAGGCTCCGGTAGCGTTCGATCTGTTCGGCATAATAGCCGGCATCGACGTAGGTGCGGTAAATGTCGCGAGCATCCGCGCCCCGCTTGTAAGGGAGGTGGTACTCGGGCTGATGCCGCTCTCCGGTGTATCGGGGAAGCTGGTAGAGGGGGCCGTGGCGCCAGAACGCCTCGGCCGTCTCGAATTGGACGCCCGAACGGAGTCGCTCGAGATTGGCCGCCATGGCCTCCTCAAAGTGCAGCGGCTCCTTCTCGCGGCGGAATTCGGTCCACCAGTGCGCCAGACAGCGCTCGATGGGGTTGCGGAGGAGAATGATCAGTCGTGCGTCCGGGTTGCTCTCTTTCACCCGCGCCGGCACCCACGGGAAAAAGAGATTGGCCGTGCGCGCGTCGCCGAGAAGCCGCCGGCCGTCCCATCCCGCAAAATACGTCGACCGGTAAAAATCGGGCCCCTGTTCGTATTCGAGCTCGAAATAGACCGGCTCCTTGGGAGAGCTCATCAAGACCTGCGGGTGCTGGCTCAGCCAGCCGTGAAGCGAGGTGGTGCCGCACTTGGCGGCCCCAAGAATCAAGAAATCGGGGACGACGCCCTTTGCGCCGTTTGGGCGGAAGCTCTGCGAGTTCACCCCGGTCGAGTTCGCACTCGTCGTCGAAAGTGCGGCAGTCATCGACCCACTCCCAGCTCGCGAAGCGGATCGATCACACGCCGCAGCAAACCGCTCAAGCGGCCCGCGGACCAATCTCGTCTCGGACGGAGCTTGTAGATCGTCGAATGAGTGGCCGTCCGATCATCGTCTGGACGTCCGTTGGAGTAGTAGTACGTCGCCATGCTCTTCCGCGACATTCCCGGCGGACAGCGGAGCGGATCGGGATGCCCATGATACGACGTGTCCGTCGTGCTGAAGACGACCAGCCGATTGAAGACCGGAAGCACCTTTTTCCGGCAAGCCGTCATTTTCCGGTCCCACAACTCGAAGTGTCCGCCGTAATCCTCGCTCCAATCCCGATTGAGAAACAGGATCACGTTGAGCCGGCGGTCGAGATTCCATTCCGGATGCTTGTTGAAGTCGGCATGGATTTTCAAAAACCCGCCCGGCAGAATCTGGTGCAGTCCCCCTCCCTCGAACAGGGCGTCTGGAATCAGGTGATCGATGTCTGTCAGCCGCTCGAGGAACCGCAGCATGGTCCGCGAATTGAGCTGTTCCAAAACGAGCTGAGTGGTTGGTCCCAGGTCGTCCAGATCGTTGCAGGAGAGTTTGAGAGAGTGCTTCGTCGCTCGGCGTTCCCAAAGATCGTGCTGCGGGTCTGGGAATTCCTCGACGATCTTGTTCGACACGTGCTCGGGCAAGAAGCCGTCGATGACGATATGGGGGAACGGGTCCTCGTGCGAATACTCGGACCGCAGCGTCTCCGCCAGTGCGCCGAGACGAGCGGAGTTGAACCGAAAGTGGCTGTCCATGACCTCCATCGCGACTGGCCTCCTTGCCGATGACCGCCTCCTGCGGCCACGCCTGATTTGGCTTTTGACTTACGCAGCGTTTGAAACGGCGCGCCGCGTCAACAAGTTCTCCACGTAGTTTCCGTCCCAGAAGTAGTCGGCGATCGCGTCCCCGAGAAGTCGGCGGACATCCGACATCATGCGATCAATGTGCGGCGTCGTCTTCCATGAATCGTCGAGAACGCCCTGGCTGTCGGTTTCGGCCAGCGGGTTGAACCGGCCGCAGCCGGACACGCGACGGCGGTGCCGCGGACAGACGAGCCATTCCTGGCCTTGCTCGGCGGCAACGGTGAAAGCCTGGCCGCACCGTCCGCAGCGGCGGAGGAAGTCGCGTGGTCGACAGGGTGGCAGCGGCTCGATGCCGAGGAATTCATGCAAACGGGGAAGCGCCCGCTCGTGATCGCAACAGAAGAATTCGTGACTGAGGAGAAGGCAGGGATGGCGCTTTTTGAGAATCTCCTGCGCTTCGAGAATCTCCTGCGTCTCCGCCAGGAGGCTGAGGAAGTTCGCGCGCGTGTCGGTCCATTCGGCCCGCTGGGGCTCGTGCTTCCGGCGATACGTTTCGCGTGAGAGGTGCACGCGGACAGGGTTGCGGAGGTAAAACAGGAAGCGGCTGTCGTCCGGGAAAGCGCGGCGGGGGTTCCACAATTCCGGAAAGAATTCCAGCATCTTGTTGTACACGATCGAAGTGACCTGCTCGATCCGCTTGTCTTGCCGTCCATCGACGCGAAAGATCGAGCCCCGCCGCCAGATCGACCGCAAGGGAACGCGGTGATCGAACACGTGCTCGTTGACCGCGAAGAGACGCGGGTGGTAATGCAGGGCAGCGGCAATGAAGTTCGTTCCCCCTCGCGGTTGGCCATAGATCCCGACGACGGCGGTCCGCGCGGCCCGGCCTCTGCGCACGATTTCGGGCCATCGTTGGGCGATGCGTTCGAGGAGCACGAGCGTCCCTCGGGGAACCGGGTCGTCTTTGCAGATTGAATGATCGAGAGGAGAGCCGATCCAGGCCGCTCCACCCGAATTTCGGTTGCGCAGCGGCCCAGCAGCGTCGATTGGTCGGGGTTTGCGACGGATTCGCCGAGCCCTGGATGCATCTCCGGCGGCACTCGGAGACGTCGTCGCGGGCGGAGTCTAAAAGACCTTCCCCGCGGCCGCAATGGCAATTCCCGCTGCGCTTGGGGCAAGCCAAAACCCTTACGGAGCGGCCGGCAAACTGCGTCCGATCGCTCCCTGGCGGTCGGCGCTCTCCTGCCAGCCGCAGCGTTGTCTATCGCGATTGACCCGAGACCTCACTTTGACTAGCTTTCTCTGCCAATCTCGGTTCCCGGGCCTTTGACTTCGTTGCCATCCCTTCTCGAGGGTTCTTCGAGTGAGCACGGCGACCTCGTTGCGGCTGTTCGGCGCCTCTCCGTTTCCGCGGCGAATGCCTGTTCCGGTGGAATTGGGCCCGCTCGAATTGGAGAACGTCGATTGCCTGCTCTGCGGCGGACGCGAGCAGGATACGGTCATCGTCGCCGAGGACTTTTTGACGCGCATTGGCGGGGGCTTCCGGGTCGTTCGTTGCCGCCGTTGCCAATTGGCCTTCACGAATCCCCGGCCCACGGCGCGCAGTCTCGGTCGGTTCTATCCGGCGGATTACGCGCCGCATTTGGAGCGAGAACCCGGCGGCCGTCCGCGCGGGAGGTTGCGGCGAAGCCTTGAAATCGCCCTGTTGCGACACCGCTACGGTTATCCGCCCCAACCGGCGGGCGCGTTGACTGCGCTCACATCCATGCTGGCTCGCGTCGTCATTCGACGAACCCGCGCTCGGGAGCGCTGGGTCCCTTTCCGAGCTCCCGGACGGTTGCTCGATTTCGGCTGCGGGGCCGGCGAATTCATGAAGCAAATGCGCGAACACGGCTGGAATGTCGAGGGGCTCGACCTGTGCCCCCGGATCGTCGACGCGCTTCGGCAGAAGGCAGAATTCCATGCGCACCTCGGAACGCTGCCGCATCCCGATATCTCTGCCGCCTCGTTCGATGCGATTACGATGTGGCACTCGCTGGAGCACGTTCCCTGGCCGCAAGAGGTTCTCCGAGCCGCGGCGGACGCCTTGCGGTCGGGAGGCCTCCTCGCTGTCAGCGTGCCGAATTTCGCCTCCTGGTCCTTTCGACAGTTCCAGGCTCAGTGGACGGGACTGGCTCTCCCGCGACATCTCACCCATTTCACTCCGCAGACGCTCCGCTGCATGGTCGAATCCGCCGGACTTCGCGTTTTGTCGATCGAGCAAGTCGGCCGCGCCGGCGGGATCCGCAAGTCGGCTCGCCGGACGGCCCAGGTTCGCGCGGTGTCCAGGCGGCTCCGCCTTCTGCGTTGGAACCGACTTGCCGGTCTCGTGGCTCGCTGGACGGAACTGACCGGCCAGGCCGACAGCGTGCGATTGATCGCGGAAAAGTTCTGACACGCTGGTGACCGTGGAATCGTTGCGGCAACGCCATTTTGGCAGGCGGCGCCGGATTTTTTTGGGGTATTTTGGGGCGCGAAAAAAGGGATGCGGAAGACCCAAGAAAGTGTCGACTCGGCTCTCTCTCCATGTCATTTCGGCGGAAACCGTCCGCGCCCAACGCGTCGCAGGCGGTCCCCAATCCCTCTCTAACGGTCGCCGCTCTTTCGAGATTCAAGATACGATTGCAGCATGATTTGAGCGGCCACTTTGTCGAGCCGCATTTTTCGCTTTTTCGGACTCAACTGGGCCGATCGGAGGTAGTCCTCGGCCAGTGCCGAAGTCAGTCGCTCGTCCCAAAACGCCAGAGGCAGCGCGGTGGCAGAGGCGGCCCAAGCACCGAATCGCCGTGCCTCGCGAGCTTTCTGCCCCTCTTCGCCCCCCATGTGAAGCGGAAGTCCCACGACCACTCCCACGACGCGATACTCGCCGGCCAACGCCCTCAGGCGGAGCGCGTCGACTTCGGGCGCGAACGGGTGTAATTCTCCAACGGTGAGGCAATCCGTTGCTCTTCGTCGGACACGGCGATGCCGATCCGCCGCGTGCCGAAGTCCAGCCCCAGCAGCCGGCCGCGGTCAGGCACGGGATCGGCTTCTGCCGAGGACCCCCCGTCGGCGTTCGGCTCACAGGAACCGCTCATGGCCGCGCTCCCGGAGGAGTTGGACGAGTTTGCGGATCCCCTCTTCGTCGTCCCTGCGGGCGACAAGCGTGGCGTCCGGCGTATGGACGATCACGCAGTCCGACAGGCCGATCGTCGCCACCAAATGGTCCGGAGTGGTGGAGATGATGCAGCCCTCGCTATCGATGCCGCAAAACGCGCCTTGAACCGTGTTTCCCGCGGCGTCGGCTGCCTGCCGCCGAGCCAGCGCCTGCCAGCTTCCGACGTCGTCCCACTCGAAGGGAGCCTCCAGCACGCAGACGTTGTCAGCCCGTTCGAGGACCGCGTAATCGATTGAAATCGACTTCATCGCCGGGAATTCCGCGGCCAGCGCGTCGTCCCAGCCGACGGTCTCCACGCTCGGCTTGAGCCGTGCAAGCGTTTTGGAAATCGACGGCTCGAACCGCTCGAGGGCCCGCAGGATCGTCGCCGCCTTCCAGACGAAGATGCCGCTGTTCCAATAGAATCGACCGGCGGCGAGAAACTCTTCCGCCCGCGCGCGGTCGGGCTTCTCCCGGAACGAGGCGACGCGAAATGCCCCTCCCCCGGGCAACTCGCCCGGCAACGGCTCTCCGCGCTCGATGTAGCCGAAGCTCACGCACGGGTACGTCGGGCGCACTCCAAACAGCAGCAAGGCCTCCGGATCGCGCGTGACGATCGAAACGGCCCGCTCAACCGCCTGGCGGAAGGCGCCGGCGTCCGGGACGAAATGATCGGCCGGCATCACAAGCATGATTCCTTCGGGATCGCGTGCGGCGACCTGCAGGGCCGCCAGGCCGATACACGGCGCCGTGTTCCGTCCACAGGGCTCCTGGAGAATGTTCCCCGGCGGCAGCGCGGGAAGCTGTCGCCGGGTCTGGGCCGCATGGGCCTGATTCGTGACAACCCAAGCCCGCTCGGGCGGGATCCAGTCGGCCACGCGGCCCAGCGTCGCCTCGAGCAACGTCTCTTCGCCGAAGAGCCGCAGGAATTGTTTGGGAAGTTGGGTCCTGCTCTGGGGCCAGAACCGCGTGCCGCTTCCACCGGCCATCACCACTGCGTGCAACATGTCTCACCACGGCCGATCGGCCGCGTCTCCTACGAGTCTGAAATTTGGGCGAGTCTGAACCTGGGGCGAGTCTGAAACTTGGGATTTATTCGAGGAATGTGGGCTCTGTGAACAGCGTCCCCGGTTTGACCTTGGCCCGAACCTGTTTGGAGTCGAGGGCGAACAAGGGACTGATTTCGACGGGGGTCGAGGCATCGATGTGCGCTCCGGCCGCCAGCAGCCACTCACGGTGCAAACGGGCCATCGCCGATCGCACGCTGTCGGGCGAATCATCGCCGGCCGCGTTTTTGACCGGGTTGAATTCGCGCGCTCGATCGGTTTCCAGAACGAGCGTTTTCTGGGCCAGCGGAAGCGCATCGAAAATGAACCGTTCGAACTTATAGGCGTTTTCCACCAGCGGTGTCACGAGCTTGCCCTGATCGTCACGGTAGGGGACTTTCTTCCGCGCGATGTGAAAGGGCAAGGCCGCCTCGCTCTGAACGAGCCGTTCGAGGAAAGGGCGGCTGAAAACGTGGATCGCCGTGCTGCCGGCCCACAACAGGAGCGAGCCATCGGGGTCGGTTTTGCGGGCGACGGGGGCGGGCAAATCACTGTACTCGATGATCTGCGTTTTACCGTCGATCGCGACCGCGACCCCCGTCCGCTCCTCCGCGGAGCGCTTCGCGACGACTTTCACGGACATTTCGCAGTCGAGAACCGAATGAAATCCGAGGAAGGCCGGATCGCACACGATGGCCGTCGGGTTGTCGACCTGATGATAGTGCAAAAACTCGATTCCGCGGCGGCGCATTTCTTCCAGCAGCCCGGCCTTGGCCAGTGCCGCCACGACTCCGCCGTGTCCATCCGGGCTGGTGCACAAGGTCTTATCGCTCGAAACAAGCAGCTTCCCGCTCTCCGCGTCGACGGCGGGCATGTTCCCCTGCGCAAAGAAATAGACGTCGTCCGGCGGAAGGCCGAAAAAATCGTGCGCCGAAAAAAAAGTGATCGTTTCGTCGTGGGTCGCGTCGCTGGTCATGATGAAATAAGGGATCGCACGCGCGGCTCCGCGCGAACGGGCCAGGACTTGCTCGGCGAGAATCTGGAAGAGAGTCGCGCGGCTCACGACGCCGATCGGGTACATCCCCTTGGGTTTGTCGAAGCCGAGCCGTGTCCCCTGGCCGCCGGCGACGAGGATCGCGCCCACCCTTCCGGCGAACAGCAGTTCTTCGCCTCTCTGGCGTGCCTCTCTCCAGTCGGTTGGCTCGTCGGCCGTCTTGGGCAGCCGAACGATTGGCGCCGGCGGACCGGCGCGATTCGCGCGCTCGAGCAAAGCATCGTTCTGGGCGGTGCTCTGATTGCTCCGGCGCGCGCCGTTTCGAAGAGCGATGCAATCTGGCCAAGATTGAGGCCGCGGATTTGGTCCTCAAGACTCTGGCGCTGGCGCGGGGTCAGCTCGTTCCAATGACGCAGAACGTGCTCTTGGCCGTGTTCTGCCAGTTGACGCTGGATCTCGTCGGGAATTTCGCCGGCCATCGCTTCAGATTACCGCACGTCTCCCGCGCGGGGAAGCAGGGCGTTTCCCTTTGTTTCTTCCGCTAATTTTAGGGTGCCATGCGCACGGCTTTGCGCGGGCATGGCACCCTGCGCCAAGGCGGCGTTTCCCGTTTAACGGTCCTTTTTTGGCGTGTCCGCGAAAAGGTATAAGATTACGGGAAAGGGGCAGGTGCGACGACCAAATTCGCCTTCCGCGCGAGAGTGCGCGGGCCGCACGTCGGCGGCGGACTGACACCATCAGCTACGGTGGCATTGTTTTCGTCTGTCCGCGTGAAGCCAAAGCATCCTGGCCGGCCGCCGCATCGTCGTCGTGCGTCAAATCGGAGTTAGTGGCTAGGCCGGTAAACACGGAGTCGAGATCGCCGTTGGAGGAGTGATGACCTGCGCACGGGGGGATGGGGTCGCATCAGCCGAGGCTTCGACTTCCTCGGCTATCGCTTCTCGCCGTTAGGGATCGTCGGTGTCGCCACGCAGACCGTCCAGCGGTGTATCGAACGGATGAACTGGCTTTTTTGGCCGGAGATTTCTGCAGTTTCACGGTTCAGTTTGCCGATTATTTGGATCGTACTGGACTCCGGCTTGATTGCGCTTTGACGCAGGCCGCCGTTCTCAATTTTCGTTCAAGTCTGTTCTTCAGAAGGCGGTAGTGCCAAGCCTCGACGCGTCGCGGACAGCCTCGCTCTGATCCCGCCCACGAGCGGATCCCAAGGGGCACGGCTCCGCCGCGAGTCGTCGAAATTCCATATGCCCTTGTCGACAGAGTGATCGCGTGCAGTATTGCATTGGCAATATCCGCGTGGCTTTCGACGGCGATTCGGCCGCCTCGCGCGTCCTTCAAGACACCCTGCGGCCGATCGGCTCGGACGACGCGTCAATTCCCGAGCTACGGTTCCGGTTCGTCGATCGTCTGCCGGGCATCGAGGGCGGGCGTCACACGCGGATCGGTCGCGTACACGTCGGAGAGCGACACGTCCAGGTGCATGAATCCCTCTGGCATTACGACATTTCGCGCGAAAACGACACGCTGAACGTGCTTGTCGCGCCCCGGCCCGAGGGACCGCTTCAATCTCGCGTGCGCGATCTCAAGAAATCGTGGAGGTATTTGCACCGGTACGGCCGGAGGAGCTATTTGCACCGCGTCCGCGCCTTTTGCTTCTCCGGGTATGTGCCGATGGTGCAATTGACGCTCCTGAATCATGGGGCCACGTTCTGCCATTCGAGCGCGATTGAGCGCGAAGGGCAGGCGATCCTGTTCCCCGCTTGTGGGGGCGTCGGCAAGACGTCGCTCATGAGCCGCTATGTCGAACAGGGCTGGAACTTTCTCGCCGACGACCTCTGCACGCTCGATGCCCAGGGATGCGCGACGATTCATCCGCTCCCGATGCACATCTATAAGTATCACGAGATCCAGGCGGCCGGGCTGGTCCGCAAAATGCTGGAACGCTCAGCGCCCTGGGACCGCCGTCTGTGGAACTTGTGCGGCACGATTAAAAAGCCCGATCAGATGGTTCGCTGGGTAAAACCGGGACAGGTCTTCGGCGAGCAGCGCTTGTCCCAGGGCGGGCAGGTCGCGAAGGTCTTCCGCCTGCACCGCAGCCACCGCGCGGACGCGTTCCGGCATGAGGAGCTTGAGCCGAGCGACGTTGCGGCAGGGATCGCCAGCAACCTGTTCGACGAGATCCGCTCGCCGCCGCACCTCGCCGTGGCCGTCGGGAGCTGCTTCCGGTTGGACTTCGTCCCCGAGGTGGGGACGATGTACGACCAGATTCGACAGACCTGCACGGCAGGTCTCGCCAACGCAGCTTGCTACGCGATCACGATTCCGCAACAGGCGAATGCAGCCGACGTCGAGTCTTACCTGCACCACCAAAGGTTGATTTAGGCGGCCGAGTCGAGATTCCGCACGGGTCTTAAACCGACGACCCATTGCAAAGGACAAGCTCGCCATAAAGATCTGTCTTTACACCGAGACGGCGTTGCCGACAATCGGCGGCCAGGAGCTGGTCGTCGACGCGCTCGCGCGGGAATTCACGGATCAGGGTCACGACGTCGTCGTGCTGGCGCCCTCTCCGCGCGGTCGTTCGTGGCCAACGACCAGCAGTTGCCCTATCGCGTGATTCGTCACCGACGGTTTCTCTCGACGCGGCGGTTCATCGATTGGTATCAATACGCACTCCTCAAACTCCATCGGAAGTTTCCGTTCGAAGTGCTTCATTGCCACAGCGTTCATCCCTGCGGATATCTCGGCGCGTTGTGCCAGGATCGGTTGAACACCGCGCTCGTCTTAACCAGCCATGGCGGCGATATTCGGGAAGGTGGGGCGAGGATTCTCAAGCCCGGAGCACGATCTCGCTCCATCATCGCTCTCCGACGGGCGGACGCTGTTGTGTCCATTAGCCGCTTCACGACGCAGTCGCTGCGGCGTCTTGAACCGTCAACCAACATCATCGAGATTCCAAACGGCGTCGACCTGAGCCCTTTCGACAATTCCGCGGAGCGGCCGCCAGGACTTGATCCTCGGATTCGAGCGGGCCGGTACGTCCTGTTTCTCGGGCGACTCCATCCGCGCAAAGGAGTCGACATTCTGCTGGAAGCTTGGGCAGCTAGCCAGGCCAAGACCGATTCCAGCATGATGCTGGCGATTGCCGGCGAGGGGGGCGAGCGCGACGCGCTGACAAACCAGGCGCGGCAACTCGGAATTCTCGCGAGAGTCTGTTTCCTCGGACCAGTGACGGGCGCGAGCAAGAGCTGGCTTCTGCAAAATGCTCGATCCGTCTGCATGCCCTCGCGCGATTGGGAGGCGTTCCCATTGGTCATCATGGAAGCCTTCGCTGCTGGGAAGCCGATGATCGGCAGTCGAATTCCCGGACTCGAAGACTTGATCAATCACGGCAAGACCGGCTGGCTCGTCGCGCCAGAATCGCCGGTCGAGCTGGCCGCGGCGCTTCACGAAATGTGGGTCGATGACCGGTCCTTGCAGAGCTACGGTGCCAACGCGCACCGTACGGCGTTAGACCATAGTTGGCCGTCCATCGCGGCCCGGCACCTCGTGCTGTATCAAACGATCAGAAGACGGTCCGACGCGAAGGCTGCTTGAGCGAGAAATCGTCGAGAGAGGGCAACGTGACGCGCCGCAATTACTCTGTTGCGGCCCGTCTGTTGTGGTCCCTTAATTGTGTGGGCGATGTCGCTTGGTGTCCGAGCCTAATCCGACGCCGGCCAAGTCGATTCACGGGTCGATGGGAAGGCCGCCGGATGGACCCTGCAGCGACCGTGGAACTGCCTCACGCGGCCCAAGCCGCGGAAGAATCCCGCGCGGCGCAAGCCGCTCCCCTCGCCGGGGTGCTCGCGGCCATTCCGCTGGGAGGCGAGGGCATCGCATGGCAGGGAGACAGCCAGATCGTTCGCGAGTTGCTGGCTGAGCGATCGGCGGCCAGCGAAGGCCCCGGTCCGGCCGGCCGGGCGACGGTCGTCAAATCGGGGCCGCACCGCGCGGTCTATCGGGTCAAGCTCCCTTCCGCGACCGTTTTCCTCAAGCATTTCAAGATTGCCGACTGGCGTGCGCTGGCCCGCAACGTGCTGCTGGGCAGCCCGGCCCAGCGCGAAGCCGCGGCCGCCGCGCAGATCGCGCAGGCGGGGATCGAAACGACCGTTTCGGCCGCGGTGGGCGCGACGCGCAGAGGTCTCGTCGTCCGCGAAAGCTTTCTCATCATGCGCGAGATCGCGGACTCCGCTCCGCTCGACCAGGTTCTTCGCGAACGGCTCTTGAGCGCGGAACAACGCACCTTGCCCCCCGATGCGTCCCGCTTCCGCCGCGGCCTGGCCCGCGCGCTGGGCGGCTTACGGGCCGGCTCCATCGGCACGGTCTGACGCACGGAGACCTGCATCTGGCGAATATCCTTATTCGGATCCGCACCGACGGCGAAGTCTGCCTGTCGCTGATCGATTTGCAGCGCGTCCGCCGGCGCTGGGTTCTGCCCTTCCGGAGGGCGCGGCACGATCTTTTCGGACTTTACAACTCGTTCAACGGAATCGCCGGCAAATCGGAACGCCGCAGGTTCCTGAGTGCCTATTGGCTCGAAGCGGCGGCTTCCGATTCGCGGCTCGTGACTTCCCGGTTCCGCCGAGGTCGGGGCCCGCGGGGCCGCATGGCACGGCGCCTGGAAGCGTTCTGCGCTCGCGCCTTGCGGCGCGAACAGCTCCAGAATGATCGCAAGTGGCAGCGCCTCAATAGCCGCCTGATCGTCGCCGATCGGGGCCGCCAACTCGCGCGAGGACTCTCGGCCTTGGGCCCGACGGCAATTCTCCAGTACCGCGACGATCCCGACGCGCTCTTTGAGGCCGCCAAGCTTCGGTTTTGGCGACGCCGCACAAAGCACAGCCGGGCGGCGCTCGTCAATTTCGTCGTCGGGGGAAAAACGGTCGTTTGCGATGTCCGCGAGACGAGCCGCCCGCTCGGATGGCGGGACTTGCTTGTCGTCTCCCGATGGTCCGAGACCCGCCGCGCCTGGGAGATGGGCCACGCCCTCAGTCGTCGCCAGATCGGCACGGCCCCTCCGCTGCTATACATCCAGTCGCGCATGCGCGCCCGCGTGCGCGAGTTCCTCGTCGTCGAGTCGGGCGACGGCATGGTGACGCTCGGCGACTTCCTCGCTCATCGTCTCCCGAGTTTGTCTCCCGCCGAGTGCGCAGGCTGGATCGAACACATCTCGCGCCGCCTGGCCATGGAGCTTGCCCGATTGCATCAGTTTTCGCTGGTGCACGGCACGCTTTCGGCGGCGAACGTCCTGGTTGGTGCCGAGCGGGAGGACACGCGTGTGCAGATTGCTGCGGTCGAGCACATCGTGCACAAAGGCCGAATCAAAGCCCGCGACCTCGTCATCGAGCTGGCCCCGCTCGAGGCGAGCGTGGCGCGCGTTTCCCAAATCGGTCCCGCGCACCGGGTACGGTTCCTGCGGGCCTGCTTGGGGACCCGCAATCGCGCGAAGGCGAGGCGAATTTGGAGGGGCGTCAAAAAGGAGCTGACGGAGACGCCGACGTCGGCACGCGCGTCGCTACGTGTCGTGCCGGTCGCGACTGGCCCGCCTCTTCCGCCGGGCGAAGCGAGACAAAGCAGGGGGGCCCTAGACCGAGTCCCGTCTCAAGCCGGAGCGGAACGGTGATCGCCCCGGACTTCTCGTAATACATCACGCGCACGTCGACATGGGTCATTCTGGGCATGCCGATCATCACCGTACCGTCCCGGTCGCCCGCGAAGTAACTGCCCTCCAATGCCGCGACCGCCTTTCCCTCCGGGTTGAGCCATGTGACCATCTTGATCGTCTTGTCCACCCGTTCGTAGTCCAACTCAACTTGCATCGCATCCTGGTTGCCGCGGCCCACGGACGGCAGTCGAAACCCAGCCCGAGCCCCAAAAAAGGCTCGATTTCTGCGGTCTGCTGGCTGGCATTTCGCCCGCCCTTGTCGCTCGCGGCCCGATTCCGGCAAAAGGCATGGGAATTCGGTACGGAGAACCGGGTACCGAAATACGTGTGAGTTCCCGGTCCCGGAGAGGGCGTCACTTATCGGTGGTTAAACCAAAGACGGGACCTCTAGATCGACCGGCCGAAACCCATCCAGGGAGTGGGAAACGCTGCGGTGGATGCAGAGCATGTTAACGGAGACGATGTTGCCAAAAATGTTCGCTGGATTTCGCAAAACATTCTGCGGGTTGAAGAGAGGCGGGGCGTGCCAATAGAGCGCATAACCGAGCCCGTCGATGTACGCACTAACTCGGCCGCTTTTTCGCGCGGTCGTTCTCGACGTACAGGATCGGCCGACATTTCTCGATCATCTGCACCGCAGGGCGATTGCACCATAACTCATCTCCCGCAGACGACTTGTTCGAGGTACTCATCGTCCCAAGCGGCGGCGAGGCGTTTGTTCTTGATTCCGATCTTCAGCGTGTGATTGTTCTTGAGCAGGCTGAGGGCCGTGCGGCGAAGGCTGCTGAAGTTCGCGTCGGCATGTCCTTTTCGTAGCCGCGACTGGTCTTCTTGAAACGTCACATCGAGTTGCCAATGCAGTCGGTTCTCAATCGCCCAGTGACTGCGCACCGCGGTGCCGAATCGGCGAGCCGAGAGCTTTTTGCTCAGGATGTAGTGTCGCACGTCGCTGCACGGTTTGCCGTCACGCGTGGTCTCGCTGATGGCGATTCCGATCGCGGTCAGCTGAGCCCAGCGACTTCGGTCGGGCAGGTTCTCGGGGACCGCGCACACATAGTAGGAACGGTGCTCTTCGCGACCATGGCCGCGTTCGCGCTTCTCGTAGCGACTGACTTTCACGCCTGCGAAATCGTTTTCCAGATGCTTCAGGAAGAATTCGGCGATGCCCTCGTGCAGCGTGGGTTGGTTGCCCTTCACGGCCAGCACGTAATCCGCGTGGGCGTCGACGATCTCCTGAGCGATCTCGGTCTGACATCCCATCGCGTCGATGGTCACCAGACAGCCGGAAATCTCCAGGATTTGCAGCAGTTTCGGGATCGCCGTGATCTCGTTGCTCTTTTCCTCGACGACCACCTGGCCCAGGCTGATGTGATTGGCTGTGGCCCAGGCGCTGACCATGTGAATGGCCGACTTGCTGCTGGCCGCGTCGAAGCTGCGGCGGAGCGTCTTGCCGTCGATGGCCACGATTCCTCCTTCGGTCACTTCGTGCAGGGCCGTGATCCAACTCAACAGGCACCGCTCGAATTCGGCAGGCCGGATCGCGCCGAGGATGGCGTTGAAACGATCGTGCGACGGGATGCCGGCGCTGAGATCGAGGAACTGTCCCAGCCACTTCCGCTTCTTGCATCCATACTCGGCGATCGATACGAAATCATCGGCACCGGCAATCACGGCGCAAATGGCGATGCTGACGATATTGATCAGCGGATACACGACCTCCCGCCGCCGCGGATCGGTCAACGACGCGAAGTGATCTTGGATACGGACGGAGCGAGACGGAGGCATGACGCACATCCTTGGCCTGCCGCGACTCGCCCACCGACCGACGCCGAGTGTTTTCAACAAATCGCCATGTCCCATTTATGACAGATTACCCACTATGGCGCAATCGCCCTGATCTGCACCGCCCCCGCGAGAACCTGGCGTTCCATTCCTTCGACGTCCACCTTCAACAGCGTGCAGCGGCTGAGACTCAGGCTGTCGAGCGTGACGATCGGCGTCCTCTCTCCTTCTCGAATGGCGCCCAGCGACAGTCCTCCATAGTTGTTTTCGCGAGAGTAATCGAGCACGGGGACGCAGGCTTCGCCCGGCTCGGCGCCGACGGCTTGCTGATAGCATTGGCAGTTTGTCACGCTGTTCGAGCGCCATGTTGGCACACAGCGTCTGAAAGACGACCCGTTGCGGCTCGAAGGCAATCACCGCGCCGGTCAGACCGACCTGTCGGGCGAAGAACAAGGTGTGAGCGCCGATGTTGGCCCCCACTTCCACGACGACGGCCCCCTCCTTGACGATCTGCCGAAAGAGATCGACCTCCCCCTCCGAGAACTCGCCGTACGTGTCGAGCGACCTGCCGATGTAGATGTCGTTCTCATTGAACAACACCCGCCCATAGCGACAGTCACGTTGCTTATTGAACGCGGGAAACTCGATCACGCGGCTTGCACCCTTCCGAGCCGATCGTCTCCATCCGATCGGAGGCCGGAATCACTCCGGCCGAAGTATCGCCAGTGTAGCAACGCCTCGGCCGGCTCACATGCTCGCCGGTCACCATGCGGGGCCAATGCGGTCTCATGTGGAAATTCTGCGCCCGGAGAATTTTCGGCCGCCGGCGGAACGGGACGCAGCATCGCGTGAATCGCCTTTTTGTCTTCCGGTGTCCGGAGTCGACTACAACAGTGGTCCCGTCTGTCCGGGAAGCGAACCAGCCAGATAGACCGGACGGTTCCGGTGCCGTCAGCACGAAGACCTGATGTCGGCCCAGCAAGCTCACTGTGTCGGCCTCGCGATGCTCCGCGCGTGGCTTCCAACAGGCAATTGAGGTTGGAGTCAAGCAACTCCGAAATTTCGACCGACGCGAGAGCGGGGGGGCGAATGCCGTGCCGTATACGGTCGCGGTTTATGTCTCCTGGGGAATCTGCTCGATCACCCACCAGAAGAAGTCCGTGATCGGTTGTTCGATCCCGAACCGTTTGAGCTTGGAGGCGACCTGACCGCGGTGGTAGGTGGAGTGATTGACAATGTGGCGCAGCATCGCCCACCGCGGCAGGGTGAAAGTGCGGCCGAGCGGCGCGCAGCGTCAGCAGGGTGTTGAGCCGCTCCGGCGTGAGCGTGGGACGCAGCTCCTCGAAGCGGCGGTAGGCACGTTCCAGCAACCGGGCCGCGTCGTCCACCGTGGCCAGGTCGGCTTCGGTCGGGATGCTGTCATCCGGATCGCCGGCCAGCGTGCGCAGGTGGAACTCGGTCACCAGGGCGATGTGGTAGATGGTCGAGCGCACCGACGACCACCCAGGGACCGGCTCCGCGACATACTGTTCGGCGGTCAGCTTGCGGCAGGCGTCGAGGACCTTGGTATTGGCCCAGCGATCGTACGCGAACAACGCCACGACATCGTCTTGCATGAGGATCTCTCCTGGGCTGGGACAGGGACAGTCTACGCAGCCACGTTGCCGAGTGCCAGCGAGCCGAAAAAGTTCAAATCCCGTCGTCCGTCGCATTCGCAACCAACGACGGGAATTGGCGTTGTGAACCAGTCGGGATGACAGGACACCGTTAGAACTTTTTATTTCCGGCATCCGGGGTTTGGATACCGGGTTGCGGCGTTTTCTCGTCCGAGACCTGGATTACGAGCCACCGTAACGCCCCCCATCACCTGCCGACGGAAGCGGGCGAAGCCCGCTGTAGCCGGTCAGGTGCATGCGGATGTTATGCGTCTTCCTTAATCAGGTCACCGGCGACGTCCGGCCGCCGCACTTCCATCCCGAGCGCCCCGGGCGTGCGCTTGGGGCCCCCCTGGGACGGGACGAAGATTGCCAGCGCCCGCGCCCCGCCGGCCGGCACCGAATTACCCGGCGCAGGAGGCTGGCGTCCTTTGGCGGTTTGGGGACCGGGTGGAAGGCGCGGACCGAGCCGGTCACCTTCAGCTTGATCTGGTGGTCTTTGTCGATCCAGCGCGTGTCCTCCCCCTCATCCAGCTTTGGGATGACGCTGCGCCGGACCTTCTTGGGGTCTGGCCAGACGTTCTGTTCGACGACGGTGACGCTGCCGTCCTTGCCGACGTCGAGAACGATCGCGGTGTGGTGCGGGCGCGCGCGGTCGACTCCTCCGTCTCGAACCACGTGCCGTTGTCCAGGCGCTGCAAGGTGCTGCTGTGGACAACGTGGTTGCGGAACTGAAGGATGTCGCCGGGTTGGATGGAATCGAGCATGATCCCATCGCCCCAGTCGTAGTCGGCGTCCTTCGTGAGCGTGCCAAAGTCCCCGGCCGATTTGCCGCCCAAGTCCCTGAGCAGTTTATCCACCAGGCCGAAGCAATCGATGCCGTACTTGCTGGTCAGCGCCTTGCCGCCGACCACCTTCTCGGCGGCGGCCTTGAGTTTGGCGTTCAGATCGTCGTCACTCATACGTGGAATCTCCTGTGGATCGCAAACTGCAAGGGACTGCCAAAAACTGGAACCAAAAATTCTCCTGGGACCCGCCCGTGCGGTAATCGACTTGGGAATCAACTACGCCGGCCTACTCGACGACGTGCTGCTGTTCGATCGCTCGCTCTCCGCGGGAGCTCTGGCCTCGATCTCGAAAGTCCGCCGCTGGAGATTGATTGGGACATCCGGCCTCAGTCCGAGTTGTGACGCCCGCCGCCTTCTAAACTCGGCACGATTCGGTTCCTTCGCAAGGTCGTGGACGACGACGTTGCCCTTAGTCTTAGGAACGACGGTCAATCCGTCTCCGTTCTCAAGTTGAACGAAATTGGAACCGCTCGCAGGGACAATCATCGTAATCGCGAAGCCAGTCCGAAGAAACCACGTCGTCTATCAACGATGCGAAACCAGCAGGAGCATGCTGTAGATCACGACAACGGAGACCGCCAGCGTGCCAAACTCCAGCAGCCGCCGGCCGACGGGGACGTTCTTGAGCGCCACGAGATGGGCGAGGACCTCGATGAAGGCGACCATCCCGAACTTAAAATAGACGATCCCGCTCAGGTGCCAATGGACGAAGAAGAAACGGGCCACGGGGTTCGATTCGTAGAAAATCGTCCGCCCCGCGACACCTGTCAGGTCCTCCAGCAGCAGACACGTCATCAACACGTCCAGCACGCTGACGATCAGAAACAAGGAGCTCTCCCGCTGCAGCGGCAACGGCAGACGGAAGAGCGTCTCCCAAATCTTCCGAAGCTCCAAATTGCCTCGCGGCAGCGAACCGGACATCGCTTGCCTTTCCGGAGTTTTTCTTGCGGGCCCCCTGCTCCAAGCCGCACTTCAGAAGTATTGCCAACGACTTACCATCTGGACAGACCCCCTGCAAGATAAATCTAAGCGAACCGCGAGCCCGCAGAGTGCAAAAAACGCACCGGCCATACGAGCCGGTGCGCTTTCGATGGGGTCCAACACTGTCTGGACAAGCAACAGTTCCTACGCGACCCCGCGCGGTTGTTGGAGAATTTCTGAACGAGTCTTTGGGTCTGCTCGAAGCCAAGTCGCGGGCCGTTCCCTGTGCATCAGCAGATGGTCGAAGTCCGCGCAGAGGGAGGGCGAGGCTGCCAGCGTTTCGCCGCAAAACCGACGAAGACGGCTCAGCAGGAGCTTCGCTCTCCCCTACGTCAACAGGCCGTTCGCGGACGACGCGAAAAATGATTGACATAATTAACTTAGGGATGCTAAGCGTACAGGGTAGTTTATGGGACATTAAGAAATACGCAAGTTATTAACCTGTTTACACTTGCGAATATACTTAGACTGATTCGACTGCTGCGTTTGTTGCGATTATTTCGTTTGTCGCGTAGAATTGGAATACCGCTAAAGCATCCCCAAAATCCCATTATCTTGGATTCGAGGTGCCGCTATGAACCTTGGGACGCTCGATTTTCCAGAAACATTTTTGCAGCCGACTCGCGAGGATTCCGAGCTCGCAGCGACGTCGGGTCGCCTGTTGGCAAAATTGCGCGGAAGTTCAAAAAAGAAGCCGCCAAAGATTAGCGTTTGCATTGAACCGGAAGATGGCGGTGAGCACGAGGAACATGTTTCCATTCCCCTGTCCGCGTTCAAGCTCCTGATGCACATTCTGACGGAGATGGCGAAGGGAAACGCCATCACGTTTATGCCGGTCCGCGCCGAATTGACCACGCAACAGGCCGCCGACATTCTCAACGTGTCCCGGCCCTACCTGATTAGCCTCATCAAGGCGGGCGACATCGCTTATCGCACGGTGGGAACGCATCGGAGAATTCGATTCGATGATTTGATGAGCTATAAACGAAAAACGGACGAAGCAAGTCGCAAGGCATTCGAAGCGCTTGCCGCTCAGGCCCAGGAACTTGACATGGGATACTGAGGTGACTCAATTCACTGCGCTTTTCGATGCTTGCGTCCTTTATCCCGCCCCCTTGCGCGATTTCGTGATGTGGCTGTCCCTGAAGGATCTGTTCCGGGCGAAATGGACCGATGATATTCACGAAGAATGGATCAGAAACGTTTTGGAGAAACGGCCTGACCTGAAGCGAGAGCAATTAGCCCGCATTTCCCAGATGAGCCCCGCTGGTTTGGCATGCGATTTGCGCCATAACCCCGAAAATTAGGCGTCTTTCGCGCGTTCGTGCCATGCCGACAGGAAAACCCGATGGGTGACTGCCAAAACGGGGACTTGCGGGTCGATTTCGATGGCCGGTTGAAGCTGAGGTTCATGGGCAGCCAAGTCACCACCGACGCCGGGTTGCTCGCGTATCGAGAACTCGACGAGGCGCTGGCACTGACCGAGACGGGTGCAGACAACCTGCAAGATTGTCGCCTGGGCCAGAACAAGCAGCATGGCCTTGTACCACTGCTCCGTCAGTCGATCGACAGCCGACTGGCCGGTTATGAAGATGTCAACGACGCCGAGCGGTTGTGCGTCGACCCCGCCATGCGACACGTGGTTGGCGACACGTGGTTGGGCGCAGGGCGACACGACCGGGGAAGTTCGCGGCCTCGACCAGCGAGGTCGGCCGATTCGAGACGCAGATCATCAGCACCCCGAGCAACCTCAGATCACTCATGGATTTTTCCGGCCGGTGGATCGACAAGGTTCGTCTGCGGATGCCGCTCAAGGAGCTGATCCTCGACATGGACAGTTCGGTCAGCGAGACCTATGGCGACCAACAGGGGTCGGCTTACAACGGGCACTTCGAATGCACCTGCTACCATCCGCTGTTTCTGTTCAACCAGTTCGGCGATCTGGAACGGGCGATGCTCCGTCGCGGTCATCATCACAGCGCCAAGTTTTGGCGGCGAGTGCTGCCGCCGGTGATCGACCGGTATCGCAGCGACACTATCCCCAAGTTCTTTCGGGGCGATGCGGCCTTTGCCAATCCGGCGTTGTACAGACTCCTTGAAAACGAAGACTATCAGTACGCCATCCGCATCCCGCCCAACGACGTGCTCGAACGGGAAATCGCCCAGCTGCTCACCCGGCCGGTGGGCCGTCCGCCCCGCAAACCGATCGTGCTCTATGCGGGCTTCCTGTACCGCGCGGCGAGTTGGACCACTCATCGCCGGGTCGTGGCCAAAGTTGAGTGGCATCACGATGAGTTGTTCCCGCGCATCGGTTTCGTCGTGACGAACATCTGGAAGCCTCCCGCGGACGTCATTCACTTTTACAATGGCCGGGGCACGGCCGAACAATGGATCAAGGAGGGCAAGTACGCGCTCAAGTGGACGAAGCTCTCCTGCCGCACGTTCCGGGGCAACCAGACTCGTCTGCAACTCTTCGTCCTGGCCTACAACCTCGCCAATTTCCTGCGCAGGCTGGCTTTGCCGAAACCGGTGCGACATTGGTCGCTGACGACGCTGCGGGAAAAGCTGGTCAAGATCGGGGCCAAAGTGACGCAGCATGCAAAGTACGTGACGTTTCAGATGGCCGAGGTGGCCATCCCGCGTCAGCTATTCCAGACGATCCTCAAGCGGATCGCGAACTTCCGGCTGTCGGCACCGCGTGCGAGCCCGACGTGATCCGTTTCCTAATCAAAACCCAGACGGATCAGGGCTCAGCAGCGGCCAGGTTGCACGCTGCGAGGGCCTCAAACAGCCGAAACGGCCGTCCGAAGCCTCGTACAGCGCCTTCGCAGGCCCGACTCTGGCCCACGGGTTTGCACTCGCGTCAAAGACTTTTCACAATAATTGAACCAGTGACTCGGCGGCGGCGCCGAGCAGGCATCCGGCACGCTGCAAATGGGGAATCCCGGGTAAGGCGTTTAAGACGAAAATTGACCCGACAAAGTACTTCTTCCTGCGGTCCGACGACCGTGAACTTTTTTTCCCATGGGGGCCCCACCTGTTTTTCGGAGCGCGTTGGGCTGTTGTCGTTCCCACCGATGCGATGCGGCGCTCACTCGAGCGCGACGTTCGTGTTTACTCTTGGACGGCTTTCGGACTTGGATGGAGTGCAACGGCTTACCTATTTGCCCGCGGGGTTGGCGCCTACGTATTGGCCCTGGCCGCTGTCCTCGTTCCCTTGATCATCTACAGCGTGTTCGTGAAGCGGCGGGTTCGAGGTCTTGCCCGCATTCCGGCAAGAGAGAGCGTCCTCTTGCTTGCTCGGCGCCTGGGTCAAGAGAAGCTGTGGGGACAGGTCTTTTTGGGTTTCTTCGGCTTTGCCGCCTTCGCCTTCTTTTTGGTCGCCGGCATCATCAAACAGCGCCCCTTGGCGTATGCGTTTCCGGGATGGTGGTCGGGATGGCTTTTGGTCGCCTTGTTTCTGGCGAACTCAGTTCTTGCCCTGCGTGGTCTCCGCATGTTGGCGACAGACCGCGGGTGAGATAAGGCGAGGTGAAATCAAGCGATCGTGAGTTCTGCGGCTTGTCACTCGTGGCTAGGATTCGTTAAGACCGTGAGTTCTCGCGTTCCGAGGCGCCCGTTGCATTTGCGGCAACGCGCCGTTTGAATAAGGCCGAATTAGACCGCACGCGCCTTCTCATGGACGGAGCGGTGCCTGATTGCCTTGTCACCGGTTATCAAAGTCTGGTCGGCGCCCTGACGCTTCCAGACCCGAATGATCGACATGTGCTAGCCGCTGCAATCGTGTGCGCCGCGAATGTGATTGTTACTTTCAACCTGAAGCATTTTCCAGCAGACCAGCTGGACGTTTATGCGATCGAGGCAATTCATCCAGACGATTTCTTTCTGGCGCAAATCGGGATCTCCCTGGCACGGTTTGCGCCGCCGCAAGGGAACATCGAACATCTCTTAAAAATCCACCCAAGGCCGTCGATGAATACCTCGACACGTTAGAAAACCAGGGGCTTCCGCAGACAGTTGCCGAACTGCGCCAATACGCGACGCTGATTTAAGATCGAGCGGGTCGCGTGGTCGTCTTTGGCTGGTCCGCCGCTCGGGTGATGCGCGGCGGCACTCCCCACCCCGCCTCCGGCCTCACCGGAATTGCAATCGACCCGGCCGGCAATACACTTACGGTTCATCAATTGGCCCGCCTTGCGGACTTCGCAAAATCGCTGGATACGCTCATGCCCCGCTACGACCCCAGGCGGATTGAATCCAAATGGCAACACGAATGGCACGAACGCCGCACCTTCGCGACGCCCGACTTCGCCCCGGGCAAAGAGAAACTCTACGTTCTTGACATGTTCCCCTATCCCTCCGGAGACGGCTTGCACGTCGGCCACCCGGAGGGATACACGGCGACCGATATCGTCTGCCGGTTCAGCCGCATGCGCGGCAAACACGTGTTGCACCCGATGGGTTGGGACGCCTTCGGGCTGCCGGCCGAACAGCACGCCAAGAAGACCGGAACCCATCCGCGGACGACGACGTATAAAAACATCGACACGTTTCGCCGGCAGTTGCAGATGCTCGGTTTCAGCTACGACTGGAACCGGGAGTTCTCGACCACCGACGCGGATTATTTCCGTTGGACCCAGTGGATCTTCCTCACCCTTTTCAATACGTGGTTCGATCGGGACTGCGAATGGGTCGGACCTGACGGACGCAAGAGAAGGGGACGCGGACGGCCGATCGCCGAGCTGCCGATTCCGGATGAAATCCGGCGTGCAGGGGGCGAAGCGGTCCGCCGCTATCAGGACAAACATCGTCTGGCGTATCAGAGCTTCGCGCCCGTCAACTGGTGCGCGGCACTGGGGACCGTGCTGGCCAACGAGGAGGTGATCGACGGCAAGAGCGAGCGGGGCGGCCATCCCGTCACGCGGGTCGCCCTGCGGCAATGGATGCTCCGCATCACCGAATACGCCGACCGGCTGATCGAGGAACTGGCCGGGCTCGACTGGAGCGAATCGATCAAGACCTTGCAGCGCAACTGGATCGGCCGCAGCGAAGGGGCCGAGGTCGATTTTTTTATCGGCAAACCCGGGACAGCCGACGCCCCGCGCGCCTTTGGGGAATGGAAGCCAGCGCAGGCGGCCGGCGGCTTCCCGAAAGAGCCGGCCGACGACGTGCTGCGGATTTACACCACGCGGCCCGACACGCTGTTCGGGGCGACGTACATGGTGCTGGCGCCGGAGCATCCCTTCGTGGATCGTCTGACGACCGCGGCCCAGCGTGAGGCCGTGGAGCGATACCGCCGCAGCGCCGCCGGAAAAAGCGATCTCGACCGCACCGATCTGGCCAAGCAGAAGACCGGAGTCTTCACAGGGTCCTATGCGCTCAACCCCGTCAACGGCAAGAAAATTCCGATTTGGATCGCCGATTACGTGCTCATCAGCTATGGGACCGGCGCAATCATGGCTGTCCCGGCACATGACCTGCGCGACTGGGAATTCGCGGTCCAATTCAATCTGCCGATTATCCCCGTGGTCCAACCGCCTGCGGGATACGAGCCGTCGCGCGAAGAATCGGCGCTTGTCCGCACAGTCGACGGCCGGGTTGAGACGCCGTTTGTCGGCCAGGGGACGGCGGTCAACTCGGGTCCTTACGACGGCACGCCGACGGCCGCGTTCAAAAAGAAGATCACGCACGACCTGGAGAATGCCGGTCTCGGCCGAGGCGCGGTCAATTACCGGCTGCGTGACTGGCTCTTCAGCCGCCAGCACTATTGGGGAGAGCCCTTCCCGGTTTGGCACGAGCTGGACAAGGCCGGCAATCCGACCGGCCTGATGCGCGCCGTGCCGGAAAGCGAACTTCCGGTCACGCTGCCGGAGATGACTGATTTTGCTCCCTCCGGCAAACCGGAGCCGCCGCTGGCCAAAGCGCCCGCGGACTGGCTCTACAAAACCGCCGCCGACGGAACGCGGCTGATGCGCGAGACGAACACGATGCCGCAGTGGGCCGGCTCGTGCTGGTATTACCTGCGGTTCATCGATCCGAAGAACGACCAGCGGTTCGTCGACGCGGCGAAAGAAAAATACTGGATGCCTGTCGATTTGTACGTGGGGGGGGCGGAGCACGCCGTTTTGCACCTCTTGTACTCGCGGTTCTGGCACAAGGTCCTTTTCGACCGCGGATACGTGAGCACGGCCGAGCCATTTCGCAAGCTGGTGAACCAGGGAATGATCCTGGGTGAAGCCGAATTGACGGGATACCGCGGCGAAGCGGGGCGCTGGGTCTCGGCCCGCTGCGTGAAGGAAACGGCCGGCCCGGATGGCGCAACGCTCAAGGTCGAGTCGGCCACGGCGCAGGTCCTGGAACCGGTCCGGCTCAAAAATGAAGACGTGACGAAGAAAGGGGACGAGTTCGTTCTCAAGTCCGACCCGGCGGTCGCCGTCGAAAGCCGTGCCTACAAGATGTCGAAGTCGCGTGGCAACGTCGTCAATCCCGATACGGTTGTCGCCCAGTACGGGGCCGACGCCCTGCGGATGTACGAGATGTTCATGGGACCGCTGGAGGCGACCAAGCCGTGGAGCACCACCGGGGTCGAGGGGATCAGCCGCTTTCTGGCCCGCGTCTGGCGGATGATCGCCGACGAACGGGCCGACGAAATCCGCCTCAACCCGGCCGTCCAGGAGGCTTCACCGAGCGAAGCCCAAATGCGGCTCCTGCACCGGACGATCAAGGCCGTCACCGAGGATTTCGAGAAGATGTCCTTCAACACGGCGATCAGCCGGTTGATGGAATTTACCAACGAGATTGCACAGGCCGAGCCGCGGCCGAGAGCCCTGCTGGAACCCTTTGTGCTTCTCTTGAGCCCGCTGGCGCCCCACCTGGCGGAAGAGTTGTGGCAACTGCTGGGACACCCGGCCTCGCTGGCTTATGAACCGTGGCCGCCGTTCGACGAGGCGCTGATCGCCGAATCGGTGGTGGAGATTCCGGTGCAGGTCAACGGGAAACTGCGGGGGAAAGTTCGCGTGGAGGCCGGGGCCGACCAGGCAACCGTCGAGCAGGCGGCCCGCAGCGACCCGGCCGTGGCTGCCCAACTTTCCGGCAAGACCGTCGTCAAAGTCGTCTTTATTCCCGACCGCCTGTTGAACTTCGTTGTCAGGTAGGGTTGTTCCCGCCCGACGTCCTTTCTTAGAGCGCGTGAAGCCAGAGTGTAGCGGTCCCGCGGCGGAAATCGTCGGGAAAAGAGAGACTTTCGACGCGACAAGGAAGTGCGACCAGCACTAACCGACCGTTTCGAGCTCGCGACGGATACTGGTTGAAGTGCATGTACTCCCAGTGGCGGAACAGCGACGAGTTCTTGACCAGGTCGTGATAGTTCCCGTGCGCTTCCACCTTGCCGCGATGCAGGAAGACGACGTTTTCGGACCGGCGGAGGGTCGAGAGGCGGTTCGGCAAAATGACCACCGTTCGTCCCCGGACGATGCGGTTGTACGCGTCGTCGAGGAGGGACTTCGTGTCTTCGTCGAGCGCTTCGGTCGGCTCTTCGACGATCAGAAGCGACGGATTGCGGAGGATCGCGCGGGCGAGGCCAAGACGAAACCCCTGTCCCGCGTCCAGTCGCTCGCCGTGCTCGCCGATGACGGTCTCGTACCCCTGGGGGAGCTTCAGGATGAAATGGTGGGCGTGGGTCGTCTTGGCCGCCTCGGTCACATCGGAGAGCGTGTAGCCCGAATGGCTGCAGATGATGTTCTCGACGACCGTGCCGGTGAAGAAGGGATCGCTTCCGCCGACGTAGACCGTTTCCGCACGCAGCGATTCGAGCGTTCCCCAGGCGATGTCTTCGCCGTCGAACAGAATTCGGCCCGATTGCGGCTCGATGAACCGCGGCAAGAGGCAGGCCATCGCCCGCGCTTCGAGCGGCTCAAAAGCGACCAGGGCAATTACCTCGCCGGCCGAGAGCGTCAGATCGATTCCGTCCAGGAGCTTCCGCTTGTTGGGCAGCGTGTACGACACCGCCTCGAAGCCGATCGTCCGGGAGACCGGCTCCAAGAACTTGGCTCCCACCGCCTGGCTGACGGCGGGAATCTGGTTGAGGTAGCGATAAATTCGGTCGGCGGCCTGCGACGCGCCAGCCGCGGCTCCGGCAATTCCCAAAGCTCGGCCAGGGGACGCGGCATGCACGCCACGATGGCCAGCATCAACAAAGCGGTGGAAAACCAGATGTGCGAAACAGTCGGGGAATTGAAGCACCTTGCTGCCGACGAGATAGGTCACCGCCGCCACGCACGCCAGCACGAGGAACCCCACCGCCAGGCGCAGGATAGTGCTGCATGTTGAGGACGTGGAGCACGTTCGTCCGGAACTTTTCGAGATGGTGCTGGAAGTGTCCGTGCTCGAAATCTTCCATGCCGTAACCGCGGACGATGCGCGTCTTCCGCAGCCCTTCGGCCAGCAGACGCAAGCGCGCGGCGGCATGGGATTCTTCCAGTTTCTCGGCGGCGGCAAACCGCAGCCGCTGGCGCTGGACGAGGAACCAGCATCCACCCAGAAGGATCAGGCATTGCAGCGCGACGCGCCACTGCACGGCCAAGGCCAGAAGCAGCAGGAAGGCGAGCTGGGAGGGATTGCAACCGAGGCGATAAATCCAAGTCTGAATGCCGTCCCGAACCTCGTCGACTTCCTTCGTGAACAGGCCGATCACCTGCGTCCCCTCCGGGTCGGTCAGGTCGCCGGGGCCCAGGCGCAGCGTTTGACGGTGGAGCGTCCGCCGCAAGCGGGTGGCGGCGTCGAGCGCGACGCCGGTGCTGACCGTCTTCGGCGCGCCACAGGCACAAGCCGCGGACGCACGCGATCACAACGCCGATCAAGACCAACAGCGTCAGGCACTTGATGTTTTCGCGAAACCAGGCGACATGTCGGTACGCCTGCGAAAGGACCGCGCCGAGAACCGGCACGTCGTGCTGGCGCAAGACGGCCGGGCGAAGTCCGGCTTCCTCCTGCTGGAACCGCGCGATTGCCGACAAGGGCGTTCCGGCGCCTGGCTTGGCCGCCCGTGCGTTGAAATCGGAACGGACTTCAAGCGGAAATAACACGGTATATCGCCGGGCATCGCTCTCCTCGACGAGCCGGCCCCGCGTTTCGAGAAGCTCGGCGATGAGGAAGAGGTCGACCAGCAACAGGCACAGGGCAAACGAGGCAAAGACGCCCCACAACAGCGCCTGCAGGGACTTGCCCCGAAAAAGATCCCGTCTGGAGAAGACCCGCTCGAGCGAATTGAATTGCGTGGCTACCACGAGTCGTGCCGTTCATCCGCGTTGACCTGCCGTCCTTGATTGCGGTCGTCTTTCTCGTCGCTCCTCATCGGTGGTTCAAAAGGACGGCAACACGTCGCGCTTCAATCGCGGCGGGGCCGGCCGTCTGCCAGGTCGCCGTCATGCCAGGTCGCGATCCTCGAACAGGATGAAGGCCAGCAAGATCGCCGCCACGCTGAAAGCCGCGCAATACAGCGCGGCATATCCCAAGTAGGCCGGCGGTACAAGGGTCCCGGTCGCGATGGCGGCCTGCGTGTTGAAATGTTCCAGGTTGGGAAGGGCCGTCGCGATCAGCCGGGCCGCGAACTGCACCATTTCCAGCCCGTGCACGTTCCGCTCGACCAACAGCGACGTCAGGCTCCCCACCACGAAGATGGTAAAGCACGTCACCATGTTGACGACCATCGGCACGCGGGTGGAAATCGCAACGCTAATCGCCGTCAAGCACGGAAATCTCGCAGAAAATCAGGATCAGCCCCGGCACGGCCCGAAACGTGACGCCCACCTTGTAGGCCGTTTCCGGGTCCGGGCTGGCCAGCTCGCGAAAATCGTAGCCGACCTTGTAATAGACCAGTCCCAAGAAACAGACCATCACGGGCAGCAACAGCCAGAAGACCGCCGACATGATCCCGACGTATTTTCCCACGATGAATTGGCGCCGATTGATCGGCTTCGACAGCAGGGTCATCGCCGTCTTGCCTTCAATCTCGTCGGCAATGCTGGTGCTCGACGTCCAGACCGCCAGCAACAGCCCGCAGATGAGGATGGTCGCCAAGCCGCAGTCCATCAACATCTTGAAGTCTTCGCCGAACGAAAAGAACGGCAGGAACGTGTTCATCACGAGGGTGATGAGGGCAATCGCCATTAACAGGGAAAACAGGGGCTGCCGAATCGCCTCCTTTGTCGTCGCGCGGGCGATGATCCCCGCACGGGTCAAATAGCAGAAGAGCGCACCGGCCGCGATGACGCCGCCGACGGCCCCGAACGTCAAAAGCCAACTTCGCGACAAGTTGGAGAGCAATGGGATGTCGGCCAACAGCATCTGTCTCGACAGAGATTCCAACATGATCGGACCTTGCTAGGAATGGGGCGAGGGTGTGCGAATGCGATCGGGCGCTGGGCGATCCGGTCGATCGGCGACAACCCTCCTACGCGGCCCGCCTCCTCAGCGTTGGCAGGCCTCCCCCTCAGCCAGTCAATTTCTTGCTAAATGTGAATGCACCCTGAATTGGACGCGACGATGGTCGATTCACCCAATGTAGCCGCTGCGCAAGCCTAAGAAAAGTGGCCGCGGACCGTCTTGCGCGGTATTCGGACGAGTGGCCCTGTGGAGCCGCATGGACCGGCGGCGTTCGATCACCGACCGTTTTACCGCCGCATCTCGAACCCGTCGGGAGGTTCATTCAGCGTGATCTCCGCCACCGTTTGGCGTTCAATGTTGCCGGCGAATGTCTCGCGCAGACTCTCCAGCAGCCGGTCGACGTCCTTTGCACGACCTTCGGCCAACAGCTCGACCGTTCCGTCCGGGCAGTTTCGGACATAACCATTTATTCCGCAAGCTCTTGCGACCGAGGCCGCAGTGTAGCGGAAACCGACGCCCTGCACGCGTCCGTGAAAGACAATCTGGCGGCAATAACGCGGCCCAGCGGAGTGCGGATTCGCGTTCATGGCGATTTCGCCGCGACGCGAAGGGCAATCGGCAGCGACGTTTGATTTCCTTCCTGGTTGGCCACCGCGTGGATCAGCCGTTGAGTGGGCCGGACCCATTTTGCCGCGGTCAGGGAAACCTGCCGCCGATTCTCACCGGCCCGCACCATAATCCCATTCAGGCCGATGTTGTCGACGATGACGCCGTGCGGAAGATTCTCAATCTCAAACCGCAATTCGCCTTCATAGCCGTGACGCTCGATTTCGAGCATCGCCGTCACAGAGTCACCCGGTTCGATCACAAGCTCCGCCGGCGATTGGCCGGTCAAGCTCCCGGGCGATTGCCCTCCCGTTGTTTCGGTTGCTGCCCGGTCGGGACGCAGATGGACGATGACCTTGGGAGGCGGACCGAGCTTCACTTCCCGAAAGCCCGGCACCGTTTTAACGATCTCGCGGTGGTTGATGGTCGCCGTCGCCGTGACGTGCAACGATTTCCACACTTCCGGACGGACCGGCTTCGCTCCGGCGTCCGCGTTGAGCGTCCCCTCCGCTGCGTTCATCCCTTTTTCAACCACGAGGGGTGATGTCACGTGAAAGCCGCGGGGAACTCCCGCGACGTCGATCCGAACCGGACCCTCGAAATCGTCGACGCGGTCGAGCGCCACGCCAAAGCGTTGCCCGCCCCCCGCGGCGACCGACAACTTGTCCGGTCGGAACGAAACGGCAAAGTCCGGCTTCGGTTCGCGGATCGTCAACGAGTATTTGAAATCGGGTCCCCCGTAGCCGCGGACATCGGCGACGCGGGCCAGATAAGTCCCTTCCGCCGGCGCGGTGAATGTCAGCCGCGAATCGCGGCCGAGCTTCCGCGAGCCCTCGTCATCGTTCGAATAGAACACGGGGAAGACGGGGAGGCCGTTGTCGGTCAGCCGCGTGCCGGGCGGATAGGGTTCCACAATATACACCGGTTCGTTGAGAGCGTGGCTCACGGCGCTCGTGTCGAAGTAACACCGGCGTCCGCCGTTTTCCGCATACAGACCGAACTCGGAATCGGGTCCGCGCGGCGCCTGGAAAAGGCGGCACACCTCTCCCGACAGATACAAGAACTCGTCGAGATCCATCTCCTGCCAGTTTTCCAACCGCACCCCCCCTTGCCGCGAGTCGATGGGACGGAACGTGATGGACGAATCGCGGACCGCACGCAGCAGACAGCGGACGACGGGCGAACCGTCGGCATGCAGGACGTCGATCCGCGTGTCGGCCGGAGAGTTCGTGCGCGCCGCTTCCGTCTCCAGGATCCACGTCTGGCCGGCTTTCGACCGAAAGCGGTAAAAATCGACGTCGGCGCGTCCGTCCTTGCCGAGCGACAGCACGCCTTTCACCCGGTCTGGCACCGTCAAATCCATCGGATGGGTCGGCGAATCGTTCGGTTCGATCTCCATCCGTGTTTCGAGGTGCGCCGCCGGCGACGGGTCGAGCACTGGCGGCTTCGCGTAATCGAGCGGCTTGGCGGTGTCGGTTGCCGTGGACGCGACGTCGCCGAACGGTTGGATCGAGAGGCTGCCGTCCATTCTCCCCGCAGCGAGCGTCCTGTTGTCCGGCGCGATGGCCAAGGCCGTCGTCCAGTCGGACTGGTCCGCCAGCTTTTCGACCTGCGTGAAGCGGGCCGCGTCCCAAATCTTGATGGTGCGGTCCTCGGAGGATGAGGCGATCCAGCGGCCGTCGCGCGAGATCGGCCAGCCGCACGATCGGACCGTCATGCGCGAAGAGCGACTCGACCAGCTCGTTGGTCCCCTCTTTGGCCGACGGGCTGATTCGCCAGACGCGGATGCGCCTGTCGACGCCGCCGGCGATCACATGCTGCCCGTCCGGGCTGAAGACGACGGCGTACTGGTCCTTCGTCGGCTGGCTGAAGGTGTCGAGCCGCTCGCCGGAGGTCACGTCCCACAACTTGACCGTGCGGTCGCCGCTGGCGCTCGCCAGCAACCGGCCCGACGGATCGAACGCCACGTCGAAGATCGGACCGTTGTGCCCCTTGAGCAGGCGCAGCTCCTTTCCGGTCGCGGCGTCCCACAAGCGGATCGTCTGATCGTAACTGGCGGTGGCGACGATCTTGCCGTCCGGGCTGAGCGCGGCGGACAGGAGCGCGTCGCGATGGCCCCGCAACGTTTGCCGCCGCGTCCAGTCCCCCGTGTTCCAAAGGGTCAGCTCGCCGAACAGGCCGGCCTCGCCGGCCGCCGCGAACAGCAAGCCACCGTCCGCGGAAAATCCCACGCCGTTCACGCTTCCGGAGATCCCGGACAGCGTCTTCACGAGCGTCGTCTTCCCGAGTGCCGTCTTGCCGGGCGCCCGAGAGGTTCGCTCCGGGGCGGAGAGGATTTCGACGCGTCCATACTGCGCCGCGGCAATCCAGCGTCCGTCGGGAGAAAATGCAACGGCGGCGATCGGGTTTCGCGGCTTGCCCACCGGTTCAATTTTCGGAGTCACGATCTCCGCGACCGCCGACGAATTCGCTTTCGAGCCGTGAGCGCCGGCCTGAATCCACGCCTTGAGAACCGCGATCTCCGCCGTCGAGGGTCCTTTGTTTCCCTCGGGCGGCATCGAGGGCTCGATCCGTTTTTCCAGCACGAGGATCAGCCGGCTCTTGTCGGCATTGCCGGCCACGACGATCGCTCCATGTTCTCCGCCGTGGAGCGCCTGAAGATGGCTTTCGAGCACCAGCCCGCCTTGAGCTTCCTGTGCGTTGTGGCATCCCAGGCAGTATTTCCGGAAGAGGGGAGCGACATCCCGCGCATACTCGGGCGCCGCCGCTCGGTCGACCGGTTTCGATGCGGAATTCCCGGCAACGCCGCTCGAAGCCGGCCCGGCGGCGACTGCCGCACAGACCAGCAGCAGGCTGTATCCCAGCGCAACGCTCGAGATCAACGTTGCTCGGCGTTTCACAACTCTAAGCTTCATCGTTCTAAGCTTCGTCGTTCTAAGGTTCACCGTGCCGCTGTTTCCATCGGGGGGCTCGATCGGAATCTGACGACGCCCCTGCAACGAGCCGGCGGGTTTACGCCGCCGGACCGCGGCTCGACTGAGCTCGCCGAAGTCCGGGATAAACCCGGCTCGTTCCGCTTTTTCTTCCGGTCGAATTAGTGGTCGAACAAGAATTCCTTGCTGCTCAGGACGCTCCAATAGAGATCCTCAATCGCCTTTCGCCGTGCGGCGGCGGCCTTGTCGGGGATTTCGCGCATCGCCGCATCGAGCCGCGACAGCGCGTCCTTGCGGCGCGTGGCGTCCGTCATCGCCAGGGCCTCCGAGATGCCTTTTTGCAAACTGACCAGCGGCGCCTGGCGATCGCCTGTTTCCACATCGGCTAGCGCGGCCGAGAGTCGTCCCTCCTCGTCGGGCGTCGGCGTCCGCGTCAAGGCCGCCAGGTAGAGGTCTTCGACGATCGCCCGATCGTCCGCGTGCGCTCGCAGCAGGCGCTCGATGCGATTCTGCTTCGCTTCCATCTTGGCGTTTAACGTGTCGCCGTTGGTGATGTGCAGCACCTGCGACATGCTCGGTTCGTTCGACCGCTCGCATTCGCACGTGATCAGCCGCTCCGGACGCCCGAAAACGTTCAGGAAGTACGAATCGGTGTCGGCGTCGGCAAGCTGCAAGGCGCGCGTTCCGAGCGGACGCCCCTTGAACGCAGTCGGCGACTCGGTTACCTGGGAGACGGCATCCAACAGCACTTCGGCCTTCAGCCGCCGGGCGTAAAACCGCGAATAGAACCGCTCGTCCCCCTCGTTGCCGGGAACCGTCGCGCTCGAACGCTGGTAGGCGGCCGACGTCAGAATTCGGCGCATCAGCGACTTCAAGTCGTAACCGTTGTGAGCCAGATCGTCGGCCAGCGCCGTCAAGAGAGGCGGATTGCTCGCCGGGTTGGTGAGCCGCATGTCGTCCACCGCTTCGACCAATCCCGGGCCCATGAAATTCGCCCAGACGCGGTTGACGATGGCCCGGCTGAAGTAAGGATTCTTCGGGTCGGTCAGCCAATCGGCCAAGCGCCTCGCGGCGATCGGTCCGTGGAATCGAACGGGACCGCCTTGCCGTCGAGCGGCCGCGGCCGCTGGGGCTGGCCCGTCCGCGGCTGGATCAGCTCGCCGCTGTCGGCGACGAAGATCATGCGGTTGCCGTCGCCGCTGTCCCGTATCGCCGCCCCAGCCCTTGCCGCGGACCCGCGAAGAGGTTGGCCATCCCGTAGTAGTCGTCGTTGGTCCACTTCTCGAGCGGGTGGTCGTGGCAGCGGGCGCAGTTGATCGACATGCCGAGGAACGCCATCGAGACCGTCTCGGCCATGTCCTGCGGATCTTCATGCATCGCGTAGAAATTGGCCGCCCCGTTCTCCAGCGTGCTGCCCCGCGCGGTGACCAGCTCGCGGACGAAGTGGTCCCACGGCTCGTTTTCCGCCACGCGCTTGCGAATCCACTTCGAGAACGATTCGACCGCCTTCGGCCGCAGCCGGGCGCTCGGACACCAGCAGCAGGTCGGACCACTTGTACGACCAGTAATCGACGAACTCCGGCCGATTGAGCAGCCGATCGATCAGACGGTCCCGTTTGTCTCCCGTCGCGATCGGCGAGAAACGCCCGCGCCTCGTCGGCCGTCGGCAAGCACGCCGATCGTGTCGAGGCTCGCCCGTCGGAGGAATTCCCCGTCCGAGCAAACCGGCGACGGCGGGACGTTCAGATGCTGCAGCTTCTCGAGGATGTGTTCGTCGATGAAATTGCGGCGGTCGGCCTTGGCGAACGTGTCGGCCGGCAGCCGGTTCTCGTAACGGCGCCGTGATCGAGGCGACGACGTTCTTGCTCAGGTACCAGGCGACGATCGAACCCTCGCCGTTGCCGGCCTGACCTTCCGACCTTGCCCGACGTCATCCACCTGGCAGACGGTCTGGTTGGTCGAGGTGAACTTCGCCCACGTCGTCACGTCTTCGCTGTGGCCGTCGGAGAAATGTGCCGCGAACGAGCATCTGCTGTTCGGCCCCCTTTTTGAGGACCACGTGCTCGGGAAGGATTTCCAGCCGCTCGATCCGCGGATCGCTCGGCGTGGGGGCCGGCTGCCCGGCGGCGATCCATTCGGCCAGCACGCGGTATTCGCGCGAGTCGACCGCGAATCGCAGGCCCCCTTTATGCGGAACCGCTCCCGTCGGCTTGAGCAGGATCAGGCTGCGTCCGCGGATCGGACGGCACGATCCGGCGGCCGCCGCGACTGGCGGCGTGATCATCAGGAAATCGGCCGCCGGGATCGTAACCCCGCAGCGACAGCTTGAAGCCGTTCTTCCCCGCCGCCGCTCCGTGGCAGGCACCCGAGTTGCAGCCGGCTTTCGTCAGAACGGATTGCACGTGGTTGCGGAAGCTCCAGGGCGCGTCGCTCTTGTGTTGCTCGACGGTCACTGCCACGCTGGCCGTGCGGCCCTGCCAGCGTGCGCGGAGGATCGCTGTGCCGTCGGCGACGGGAATCGCGACCGAATTGCTGATCCGCACGACTTTCGGATCGCTCGACTCGAAGAGCGACGCCCTTGCGTCGCCTGGCCGATGAACTGTCCCCCCTCGCTTCGTTCGACGACGAGCGCCTGTCGCGCCTTCGGTCCGCGGAGCACGATCGAAGCCGGCAGGATCGCCAACGAGTCGTCGCCTCGGCTTGCCGCGAGGGGCCGCCGCGGCATCGGCCAAGAGCGCAAACGGCCGCGAGCAGCACCGTCACGAGCCCGAGCGAATGTGACCGTGTCATCGAGTCGACACGCAGCATCCATGGGAATCATCGCCTTTCGGCTGCACCGGCGGGAGAGCGAAGAACACCGACCGCGGAGACTGGCTCGATACCAGTCCGGACTCGGTTCCGCGAACCGATGCACTGCTCCGTCTTCGGGCAGGTCAAAACAGCTCGGTGATCGGCCTCGTGCCGGAATCGACCAAGGCAAACGGGCGGCCTGCCGGTCCCGGCAGGGTCGTCTCGAGATCCAAACCCAAACTGTGGAAAATTGTGGCCACGACTTCGTTCGGCGCGATGGGCCGCTCGGCGGGGTAGCCCCCGATGGCGTCGCTGCGGCCGACGACCCGGCCCCCCTGGACGCCTCCTCCCGCGAAATAGACCGACCAGCATTGCGGCCAATGGTCGCGGCCGCCCGCCGGATTCACCCGCGGCGTGCGTCCGAACTCGGCCAGATTGCAGACGAGCGTATTGTCGAGCATTCCGCGGCGGTCGAGATCGCTCGAGCAGTGCGCGTATACGCCTGGTCGTACATCGGGGCGACGATGTCGCGCATCCCCTCGATCGAAGTGAACGGCTTGGTTCCGTGGATGTCCCAGGTGATCTCGTCGAAGACGGTCAGGAAGGTGTTGATCGTGACGAACCGCACGCCCGCCTCGATGAGCCGCCGCGCCATCAGGCAGCACTGGCCAAAGCGGTTGCGGCCGTAACGGTCGCGCACCGCCGCCGGTTCCTGCGAAAGCTCGAACGCCGAGCGCGCCTGTTTGCTCGTCATGATGCGGAAGGCCGCCTCGAAGTCGCTTTCCAGGAGTTGCTCGTTCTGGCTCTTCTCGAATCGGTCGACCGTTTGCTCGACAATCTCGCGCAGTCTTCGACGGCGGGCCAGGCGAACTTCGCCGATCTCTTTGGGCGGCAGGAGGTCGGGAACCTGAAAATTCGGTTGGGACGGGTCGGCGTTGAGGACGAACGGATCGTGCGCCTTCCCCAGAAAGCCGGCATCCTGACCGTGGGGCATGTTGCCGCCGGTCGGGACCCATCACCTTCGGAAGAATCACGTGGGCCGGCAGATCGCTCCGCCGCCCGCGCAGATAGCTGAGGACGCAGCCGGCATGGGGCGTGTTGATTCCGCCCGTGAAGAGCCGCCCCGTCTGCATCATCTGGTGGCCCGTGTCGTGCACGGCCGCCGCCGTGTGATAGCAGCTCCGCACAATCGAGAACTTGTCGGCGAGCCGGGCGTGCTGCGGCAAGATCTCGCTCAGTCCGAACGCGGGCGACGCGGTCGGAATCTGCTTGAAGGGGCCGCGGATTTCGGCCGCCGCCTCGGGCTTCATGTCGAACGTGTCGAGCTGGCTCGGCGCGCCGAGATTGAAGATCATGATGACGGAGCGTTCGTCGGCATCCTTGGAGACGGCTCCCAGCGCTTTGAGTGCCGCATAATCGACGAGCGAGAAGCCGACGGCGCCGAGCACGCCGGCCTGCAGGAAATCACGGCGGGTCAGGCCGTCGCAGGTGTGGGCTCTTTCCGCGCCCCGTCAGTTGCAACATGATTGCCGACTCCGCGGCGCCGAAGCATCAGGGGCAGAAATCGCCCGACCAGCCGAGTCGAAAATCGAGCAAGCCGCAATGCGGCGCCGGAAGCCAACCCGACCCTGACACTCAAGCAACCGTTGATCCGATTTTACTTCGCAAACCGGCCCGAAACAAGAATGCGAGAGGGCATTCGCGCTCCCAGCGAACGCGTTTGGGACCGATCGTTCGGGCAGTCAATCACAAAAAAGGCCGGGGTTGCCCCGGCCTTTTGGTCGACTTGCCGCCACGTCGATCATCGCACGCGCCGTCGTCATCGACGGGCGACTCCCCGTCTCATCGAGTCGACGAGCGACCCGACGAGCGACTTATGGATGAACGACCGCCGTATCTTCGGCCGTCTTGCGAGGCTCGTTCAGCACTGGCTCATGCACGCAGAGCTCTTCGCGAACGATGTTGAGATCGCGCGGAGCCTCGATCCCCAGCCGCACATTGTTGGGACCGATGCGCACGATCGTGACGGTCACGTTGTCCCCGATCCGAATTCTTTCGCCTGTTTTTCGCGATAGCACCAGCATGGCCTGGACTCCTTGGTTCGGCTTTCCGCAGCTTCCTTGATGCACCCTCGTTCAGCCGCGAACGAAACAAAGCACGCGAGAGGAAACGCGACTCGAGCGCTTCGAACCAACTCTGGCCCATTCATTCTACCGTCGATCAGCGGCAAGACTTCGATCTCGCCGCTTGTTGAACACTCGCGCGGCTGTCATCAATGCGAATACGTCGTCACAAAGATAACAACCAGATGCAATGAAAAATCCAGGCCGAAACATATAGAATTTCCGAGCGTCCGACGCCGGCGTGCTCCGCAAAGCCAGTAGAGGTAGTTCAGACTAAAATGGATAAACTACAAACGACGGTCTTCCGAGGCGGTGCTTAAGATGCAGGCAGGTCGGATTGCTCAGACAATTGGCTGGATAGCACATTGTGCACGCAGCTCTGTCGGTGCATGGTCCGTCCCCGACAGATCCTGTCTAGACCGCAAATTCGAAGGGCAGCCCCTGCCGCTGCTTGACGCGTGGCGACTCGCCCACCATGCTACGGTCTTTTCTTTTTTGCACCGAGAGACCGTCGCGGGGACATCGAGCGGCCATGTTGCGCATCGGAATCGTCGGCATTGGATTCATGGGGTACACCCACTTCGAGGGGGCTCGGGCTCTCAAAGGGGCGCGCGTCACGGCGATCGCCACCCGCGACAAGAAAAAGCTCGCCGGCGACTGGACGACGATTCAAGGCAACTTTGGCCCCCGCGGCGGCCACGTCGATCTGTCGAAGGTCAAACGATACGCGGACTACCGCGAGCTGCTTGGCCGATCCCGAGATCGACCTGGTCGACATCTGCCTGCCGACCGACCTGCACGAATCGGTCGTGCTCGAGTCGATCGCGGCCGGCAAGCCGACGCTCGTCGAAAAGCCGATCGCGCTCGACCTCAAGGCGGCCGACCGGGTGGTGGCGGCCGCCAAAAAGGCGCGGGTGCCCCTGTTGGTCGCCCACGTGCTCCCGTTCTTTCCGGAGTTTCGGTTCGCCCACGAGTGCGTCGCACGGGGGCAAATACGGACGGCTGCTGGCGGCCCACTTTCGCCGGGTGATCACGCCTCCCAAATGGTCCCGGCACATCGAAAACTTCCGCAAGCTGGGCGGCTGGGGCATCGATCTGCACATTCACGACAACCACTTCATCCTCGTGTTGTGCGGCAGGCCGCAAAAGGTCTTCTCGCGCGGGATCGTCTCCGAAGGCTTCGTGAACCACGTGCACACTCAATATGTCTATCCCGATGCGCAATTGGCCGTCAGTTGCGTGAGCGGCGGAATCGCCGCGACCGGTCTGCAGTTCGTCCACGGGTTCGAGCTGTACTTGGAGCAGGCGACGCTCGTGTATTCGGCGGGAACGATCGGCGGCCAGTGGCAGGCCGAACGACCGCTGACCTTGATCACCAACAACGGCAAGGCCGTTGACGCCCAAGCTCAAGGGAGACGCGAAGTGGTGCGCCCCCTTTACGGCGGAGTTGCAAAGCGCGGTCGACGCCGTTCGGGAAGGAAAGGAATCGCCCCTCTTGAGCGGCGCCTTGGCCCGCGATGCCCTCGAGCTCTGTTATGCTGAAGCCAAGAGCATTACCAGCGCCAAGCCGGTTGCGGTCGCCTGACGCCGATGATTGAAAACCTTCCCGTCAAAACGCTCCCCTTCAAGGGACTGACGATCGAGGGTTACTCGCGCGCGGCCGTGCAGAGCTATTGGCGGATCCAGGAGCTGAAGATCGGTTTCGAGCTGGGCGGCAGCCCCTGGTCGTTCACCGGCACGCCGACGTTCTTCGTCACCCACTCGCACCTCGATCACCTGGCGTCGATCCCGGTCTTCGTCGCCCGGCGGCGGATGATGAAGATGGAGCCGCCGACGATCTACCTGCCGGAAGAGTCGGTGGAAAACGTCCAGCGGCTGCTCCACGTCTGGCAGCGGCTCGACCGCGGCCGGATGGCCGTCGAGCTGGTCGGCATGCACGCCGGCAAGGAGATCGAGCTGTCGCGCGAACACGTGGTGACCGCGTTTGCCACCAAGCACACGGTCCCGTCGCTGGGCTACGTCGTCTGGGACCGCCGCAAGAAACTCAAGCCCGAGTACCAGGGTCTCGACGGCGACCAGATCCGCGACATTCGCCTCTCCGGCAAAGAGGTGAGCCACGAAGTGCGGATGCCGCTGGTCTGCTACGTGGGCGACAGCGCGCCGGCCGGCCTCGACGCCTATCCGCCCGCTCTACGAGGCCCAGGTCCTGATCACGGAGATGACCTTCTTCCGGCCCGAGCACCGCAAGGAAAAAATCCACAAGTTCGGCCACACGCACTTGGACGACATCATCGAGCGGGCCGATCGCTTCCAGAACGAGCTGATCATCCTGGCCCACTTCAGCACGCGCTACCACGAGCGGCAGATCCGCAGCGCCGTCGAGCGCCGCATGCCCCCGTCGCTGGCCAGCCGCGTGCATTTGTGGATGTGAGAAAGAGCGTCGCATCCGGCGGCCGGATCTTAACGGGTATTTGTGCAACGAGCCGGCGGGTTTATCCCGCCGGACCGTAGACCGCCGGGGTAAACCCGGCGGCTCGCGTCGCAGAATCGCGCACCGCCATTCAACAGCTTGCCCCACGTTGTCACTCCGGCATCGCGAACAGTTCGGTCACCGCGAGGCGGAAGTTGGCGAAGACGGGTGAGCCTAGGACGGATTGGCTGCCGGCGAACTGGCGCGGCGGGCGGCCGGACTGGAGGACGTGGACGTGTCTTTTCCACCGGGTCGGCCACCCAGACGGTGCGGACGCCCCATTGCAGATACGACTCGACCCGTTCGCCGCATCGCGCGGCGGCGGTCGTTGGTGGAGGCGACCTCGACGATCAAGGCGGGCCGCGTTTCGGTCAGCCGGCTGTCGAGTTCGGCGAACCGTTCGCCCGTGACGAAGAAACTGACGGGGGGTCGCCGCACCGTGTCGGGGTTGCGGGCGACGACGAGGCCCGTCTCGAAGCCAGCGTAACCTTTTTCGTCCTGGGCCTGCTGCAAGTATTTGGCAATCGCCTTGGCGAAGTTGAAGACGATCGCACCGTGCTCCGGGGCGGGCGGCTCAAGCGAGACGATCCGCCCGCCGACCAGCTCGCTCCAGCGCGTCTCGAAATCATCCTCCCCCTCACGCGCGGCAAATTCTTCGGCCGTCAACAAGCGAAAAGAATCCATGGCCGCACCGTGGCGAATCGAGGCGACGAATCGGGGCGAAAAGTCGGTCCAGACGTCAAACGGGCCGCGAACGTGAAACAGATTCCGGTCCGAATTATACGCCTCGCCCGCCGGGCCAATCAAACCGCCCGACCGGCCGCCAGTCGGCGGGGATCGGCTTTGAGCGGTTTCCGGACAGTTCGACGTAGAGAAGGCCGGTTTTCCCGTGTAGAATCGGGAGCAGCCCCCGCTCGGGAGAATTGCCGTTCGCCACAGGAACTTGCCATGAAATTTCGCCGTGTTCGCCGGCTGGTCGCCGGTGTGTTGGTCGTGGCTTGTGCCGCGCAAGGGGCCTTTGCCGCCAAGGCGACGGTCCCGGTGGGGCAGAACGTCGGCAAGCTGGCGTTCAAGGACATCCGTTACTTGCCGCGGTCGCTGGCCGATTTCTCGGGCAAGAAGGCGTTCGTGATCGTCTGCACCAACACCACCTGCCCGCTGGTGCAGCGGTATCTGCCGAAGCTGAATCGGCTTGATGACGAAATACCGCGGCCGCGGCGTGCAGTTCGTGTCGCTGAACGTGGGCCCCGGCGATTCGATCCGCGAGATGGCCGCCCATGCCGTCGGGTTCGACCTGGCCTTTCCCACGGTGAAGGACATCAACGGCGAGACGGTCGCCGCCCTGGGCGTGACGCGCACTCCCGAAGCGGTCGTGCTCGGTCCCGATTATGTGCTCCGCTATCGCGGCCGCATCGACGATCAATATCGGCTCGAGCGGGGCCAATCAGAACGCCGGCTGCACAACGATCTGGAAAACGCCATCGAAGCGGTGCTTGGCCGGTAAGCCGGTAGCCGTGGCGGAGACGACGCGTCGATGGCTGCCTGATCACGCACGCGGCCGCCGCCGGACCGCACGTCGGCGTGACCTACCAGCAAGGACGTGGCTCCGATCTTGCGGAAGCACTGCGTGGAATGCCACCAGCCGAATACCGAGGCCCCCTTCTCCCTGTTGTCCTATGAGGACGCGAAGAAGCAGGGTGCGACGATGGCCGAGGTCGTCGGCGACGAGGCGATGCCCCCCTGGTATGCCAGCGTCGGCCCACGACGACTTTCTGAATCGCCGCGAAATGTCGGCCGACCGAGCGCGACACGATCGCGTCGTGGGTGCGGGCCGGCATGCCGGCCGGCGAACCGTGCCGCCGACGCGACGCCGATCCCCTTGCGGAAAGTCGTGGGCGAAGGCTGGCTGATCGGCAAGCCGGACCTGGTCGTCCGCACGAAGTTGCACACCGTTCCCGCGGAGGGCTTCGTCAAGTACCGCTACGAGCCTCTGTCGTATGTCTTCCCGCAGGACACGTGGATCGACCGGATCCAAATCCTTCCCGACAACCCCAAGGTCGTGCACCACTGCAACCTGATCTTGATCCCGGCCTTCGGCGACAAGGTGAAAAACGCCCTCTTCGTCACGGGCAAGGTGCCCGGCGGAATCCCGATGGTGCTGAACGACGGCATCGCCGTCAGGGTCCCGAAGATGTATCTCCCGCTCTTGCAGATTCACTTCACGACGAACGGCCACGAAGAAAAATGCCGCATCGCCGTCGGCATTCCGCTATGCGCGGGAAAAGGTCCAGAAAGAGATGCACCTCGAACGCATCTCCAACCACGACTTTGCGATTGCCGCCGGCGATCCGCACTACAAGGTCACCGCAATCGTGGCAAACGAAGCAAGACATCATCGGCATCGGCCTGTTCAGCCACATGCACGTCCGCGGGAACCGACATGACCTACCTGGCCCACTACCCGGACGGCAAGACGGAGACCCTGCTCGTCGTCCCCAACTACAGCTTCGACTGGCAGATCGGCTACGCCTGGCCGGCCGGGGCGCGAAAATTCCCGGCAGGAACCCGGTTCGAGGTCGTCGCCCACTACGACAATTCGCCGTTCAATCCCTTCAATCCCGATCCCAAAAAGACCGTCCGAGAGGGAGACCAGACGACCGAAGAAATGATGTACGGCTTCCTGTTCTACACGGTGGCCGCCGAACATTTGAACCTCGACATCGATCCGAAGACCGGCACCGCCCTGCCGACGGCGAAGCTGAGCAGCCGATAGCAGGCACAAAGCCCAAAATCCGAAGCACGAAGCACGAAGCACGAATGAAACGACGGTCCGCTTCTCAACCAAAATCCCGCGGTACGGAAGGTTCATGAAGCGCTTCGAAGGCAGAGTCGCCGTTGTCACGGGCGGAGGATCGGGGATCGGTCGGCGCGACCTGTCTGCGCTTCGCGGAGGAGGGGGCCGCCGTGGCCGTCGCGGAAATCGACGACGCCCACGGCAAAGCCGTGGCAGAAGAGATCGCTCGTGCGGGAGGCAAGTCGCTTTTCGTGCGGACCGACGTCGCCGATGAGAACAGCGTGCGGGCCGCCGTCTCCCGCATCGCCGAGTCGCTCGGACGGATCGACGTGCTCGTCAACAACGCGGCGGTCTTCGTGCTCAAGGGAATCGACGCCACCGTTGAAGAGTGGCGGAAGATTCTCGACGTCAACGTGATGGGGCCGGCCCTCATGGCCAAGCACGTCGTCCCGGAGATGCGCAAAGCGGGCGGCGGCGCGATCGTCAATTTGGGTTCCATCTCCAGCTTCATCGCGCAGCCGCAGTTCGTGACGTACAACACCACCAAGACGGCCGTCTTGGGAATGACGCGGTGCATGGCGCTCGATCTGGCACCGGAAAATATCCGCGTCAACGCCGTCTGCCCGGGAGCCGTGTGGACGCCCATCGTGATCCAGCTTGGCCGCCGAGAAGGGACTCGACCGCCAAGGCCGCCGACGCCGATCCCCAATGGGGCGCGGCCCACATGATCAAGCGGGTCGCCGACCCGCGCGAGATCGCCAACGCGATCCTGTTTCTGGCCTCCGACGATGCCTCGTTCGTCACGGCCGAGTCGTTGATGGTCGACGGCGGCTATATTGCCCAATAGCCGGATTGCAATAGCCGGCGCCGATGACGAAACACGTATGAAACGCAGGGCCGTCAGCGTGTTGGTTTAGGTCATTCGGTCATTCGTGCTTCCTTCGTCATTCGGATTTCGTGCTTCGGATTTCCTTCGTCCTTCGCGTTTCGTTTTCGGTCGGCCCCAGCGATGAACGCTCTCGACTACACGTCCGACCTGGTGGCCTTCGGCTCGATCAGCTCGCGGAGTAACGCCGACGTCAGCGATTATGTCGAAGCCGTGCTCAAGCAGCTCGAATTCGACACGGAGCGGATCGAATACACCGACGCCGCCGGCGTCCGCAAAGCCAACGTCGTCGGGAAGAAGGGAGTGGGGACAGGCGGCCTGGCTTATTTCGGGCACACCGACGTCGTGCCGGCCGATCCCTGGTTCACCTCCGAGCACGGGGCGTTTACACCGACCGTAAAGAACGGCCGGCTCTACGGCCGCGGGGCCTGCGACATGAAGGGCTCGATCGGCTGCATCCTGGCCGCCGCCGAGCGCTTCCCCCGCAAAGCGATGCGTTCTCCGCTCTATGTGACGTGTACTGCCGACGAAGAGGTCGGCTACACGGGAGCCGCCGAAGTCGCGCGGCGATCCGAGCTATACCGCGAGATGGTGGCCGGCGGAACGTGCGGCATCGTCGGTGAGCCCACCGAGCTCCAGGTTGTTTACGCCCACAAGGGGACCTACGGTTTCCGGGCCGTGTCGCGCGGCCGTGCGGCCCATTCGAGCACGCGCCACGGCCTCAACGCCAACCTGGCCATGATCCCCTTCCTCGTCGAGATGAAGGCGATTCATGACGAAACCGAATCCGACCCCGCCTGGCAAGATGACCGGTTCGATCCCCCCGACGGTGAGCTGGAACATCGGAATCAACGACCACACGGCGGCCGTCAACATCACCGCGCCGCAGAGTCATTTGCACGGTCTATTTCCGGCCGATGCCGGGCCAGAAACCCGACGTCCTTCTCGACCGAGCCCGCGCAGCCGCCGAGCGCTGCGGCCTTGAGTTCCAGGTGATGGGGGCCGCGCCCCCCTTGTATGTCGATCCCAAGTCCGAGCTCGTTTCGGAGCTTCTGGCGATTGTCGGACAGGCGATGCCCCGGACGGTGACTTACGGAACCGACGGAACGCAGTTCACGGCCCTGGAGAAGCTGGCCGTCTTCGGACCGGGAAGCATTGCGCAGGCCCACACCTTCGACGAATGGATCGCCTTGGACGAGCTCGATCGCGGGACCCAGCTTTACGAGCGGGCCATCCAGCGCTGGTGCGGCTGAGAGGATTTCAAAACCGTAGGGCAGAGGGCTTGCCTTACGGCTTTGCAACAGCCGTTACCGCGAATTGAACTGGCCCGCGTTGAATTGGGCCGGATCGAACGGATCGGTCAGGGGTCCAAGCTGCCTTGGAGAACCGAGCGGGTTTTGCAATCCGGCCGAAGCGGCGGCTGGCGGCGTCATCTGCTCCGGGGGAGCGGCTCCGTTATCCGTGGTCCCTATCGTGGCGGCAGCGGGGACGACATCGGGATCGCGGAGTGTCGGAGGCTTATGCGATTGCGCGAACCGGCTGACGAACGCCCGCGAGGCCTCCTCGCGTCGGAGCCGGTTCCTTTCGGGAGCGACGATTCTCCACCCATCTCCGCAGCCGCATCTCTTGTGCGCGGCCGGCCGGCCCGTCCAGCGGAGGCCGCATCGACAATCCGCCGTGCGGCTGCAAACCTCTTTGGAAAAGCGGGCTTTGCGAGGGAAATTGCCCGTCGAGCAGGTTCAACACGGCGTCGAGGTTGCGGGCCGTCGCGGCCCGATTGCTCCCCTGCGACAGCCGCACGTGTTCCAAGCGAAACGATCGCGGCGCCCGGCGACGAGAGATCGCCCCCTCCATGACACTTAACGCTGCCGCAACGCGATAAGAGCACCGGCTGAATGCCGATGACGAATTCCCTCACCGCCGATCCGGAGAGCCGCGAAAGCGATTCCGGGAACTGAGCGTCGGCGGGGGACGGGCGCGTTTTCGCTCCGCGTTCCTGGGTTGGCTCTTGAGACTGAGCTTCCTCCAGCTTGGCGAGTCCTAGCCTGGCCTCGCGATTGCGCCGGCTCGACACTCGAGCACGTTTCTGAAATGGTCGGCCGCCTCCGGACGAAGGTCGTTCTCGACGCACCACCGTCCCAACAGCAAATCGCGGCGGACCGAGGACCCGCCGATCGAGTCGCACAGCTTGGCATACGCCTCGTGCAAATCGGCCGCGACGAACTTCACGTGTTCGAAAGGAGAAATACAAACTCGATCGAGGCGACTCGACGAAGTAACCGCGCGAATCGGCCCGGATCGTCCCCTGGACGACCCGTCCGTTTCTCAGAACAAGGACCGTGGGCGACGGGCCGGAGGTTGCTCCCGCCGCCGGCGCACTGGATTGGCGAAGACGTGATGGGGATCGGATGCGTTGCCCCCGGACGGCGTCCGCTGATCGGTCCCGCCATTGGCCGGCTGTTGCGCCGGGTTCACGGCGACTCCCACGGCGGCGAGGTCTCTGAAAACCGGCGGAAGCGGCAGTCCCTGCTGGGCCTCGACGCGGGCCGTGGCCGCCATCACAAACAGGGCCGTCACAAACAGGCGCTCGCAAACTGAAAGAGGCCCCAGGAACGTGCTTTCCTAAAGAGGGCCTGCAATAAAACATTGATGGGACGTTGTTCCATGGGAACCCCGTTGGCAGGCCGCGGCCGCCGAGAAGGGACTGGCAGGTTGGGGAAGGGGGAGAGGAGGCCCGAACGATATCTCCGCTTGGAAAACAGGTCAAGGCGATTCGCCGCGAGCTGCGCGATTTGGTCTTGCGTCTGTCGATCGTGGACTTGGCTGCCCGTTGGCAAGCGTTTTACGAACCGCCGCCTTGCGCGTGGGTTAGCCGCGTGCCCCAAGTGCAGCCCCTTTTTTTTAGCCCCAAAAAACCCCAAAAAACCATCCCTTCCTTCGCGACTTTGCGGCGCAAGGCACGTTCAAGCGGCGGCAGGCGTGCAGGAACGGAACCCTCCGGCCGCAAGCTGAGGTTGAGTTTCCTCATCCCATCGCGCAAACTCAAAGGAGGGTCGGGCCTGTCTCGTTACTCGATTCGAATCGCCACAACCCGTCAGTTATGAGCACCGCCCAAACGGAATTGGCGCCCGCCGGGGGCCCTCTCGTCTTCCCGGCAGCCGGCCCCGCAATCTCGCCGGTCGCGGTTCCTGCCGCGCACTCCGCCATCCCGGTGCCGACCCGCGCGGAATGGAATGCCGCCGGCCTGTCGCTGATGATCCATCTGCTGCTGCTGCTCGCCCTGGCCGCCTGGCTCATTCCGGTCCAAACGGATCACAACGGAACGTCGATCGACGGCGGCATCGGCATGGAAGACGGAGATGGCGAGCTGGTCGACAGCGTCACCATCGGCACGCCGGATCCCGGCAAAGGGACCGACATCGAGAAGACGGCCACCACGACCGTGGATGCCGTCCCCGCCGTCGAGGGAGCGCTTGCGGGAAGCTCCGGCTCGGGGACCGGCGCCGGCCGTTTTGACGCGGTCGCCTCGCTCGGCGCGGGGGGAGGCGGCTCCGGGAAAGGGGTCGGCTTCTTCGGCACGCGGGCCCGGGCCGACACGGTCGTCTTTGTCGTCGACATGTCGGGAAGCATGAACGACGGGCGGCGGTTCGACCGGGCCGTCGACGAGCTGATCCGTTCCCTCAACGCACTGGTGCCAACCCAGAAATTCTTCATCTTTTTCTACAACGGCGTGACGTATCCGATGTTCGACCAGCGTTCCGCCAAGCTGATGGCGGCCACGCCCGGCAACTCGGGCCAAGGCCATCAAGTGGATCAAGACGCTGGAGCCCAACGGAGATACGGCCCCGGAGGAGGCGATCGAGCGGGTGCTCAAGCTGAAGCCGCAGGTCATTTATTTCCTGACCGATGGCGAAATCCCGGAGACGACCCGCGACACGGCCAAGAAATTCAACCACGAGCACAAGAGCGTGATCCACACGATCGCATTCGTCACCGAAGAAGGGGCGGCAGATGCTCCGGGGAATCGCGAAGGACAACCGGGGCAAATACCGCTTCGTTCCCTGACGAATTGCCGCTTTTCAGGCCGGGGGAGGCTCGCGCGAGGATGGAAGGGACATGGGCCTTGGAATCGCTGGTCGGGCAAGTCATCGTGCTCGATCTGGCCAGCCCCTACGTGATCATGGGGACGTACCGTGGCGTCGACGGCCCGCATTACATCGTCGAAAACGCCGACGTCCACGACCTGCGTGACACGACGACGACGCGCGACCTCTACGTGCTTGACGCCAAGCGCCACGGGGTCAATTGCAACCGCCGGCATGTGCTTCGTGCGCTGCGACGGAGTCGTCGGCCTCTCGCTCTTGGCGGACGTGATCGAGTGACGGTCCCCGCCGGCGGGCGAAAGTCAGGCTGCCGTTGCCCCAAGCACGGCAACTGGTAGAATCAAATCCTGCGGTGGACCACCCCGAACGTCGGGCAACGCCGCAAAATCTTTTTTTTAGGGATGTGAGCAGAATGCCGCAGGGCACGATCAAGAAAAAGACGGACAAAGGCTTCGGATTTATCAAAACCGAAACGGGCGCGGATTTGTTCTTCCACTCGTCGAACGTCGAAGGCTCTGGCTACGAGGGACTTCGGGAAGGGCAAAAGGTCTCGTACACCGAAGGACGTGGCCCTAAGGGACCGAGAGCCGAGAATGTCAGGCCGATCTAAACGGCGCAACGTTTGAGACGATCAAAGCCGACGCGAGACGTCGGCTTTTTTCATCGACGGGCCTCGGCGCCCGGTACACGGACGCCCCGTTCCCTCGGGAAAGTTGCGCGAAAGGAAGCGATGTGATGGAAACCACGCCTCGACAGCAACTCAACCAAATGATCTGCGGCTATTGGCAGTCGCAGTGCGTCTACGTCGCGGCCAAATTGGGGATTGCCGACTTGCTGACGGACGGCCCCCTTTCGGCCGAGGATCTGGCCGGAAAAACGGGGACACACCCGTTGTCCCTTTACCGGCTTCTACGTGCGCTGGCGAGTGTCGGCGTCTTTGCGGAAGAGCCGGAGGGCCGATTCACCCTCACCCCGGCTGCCGCATTGTTAAGAAACGACGTTCCCGGCTCGCAGCGGGCGATGGCGATCATGATGGGAGAGGAGCATTTCCGGGCCTGGGGCGATCTGCTGTACAGCGTCCAAACCGGAAAACCGGCGTTTGAAAGAATTTTCGGGCAACCGGTCTTCGAGTTCCTTTCGCAGAACCCCGAGCAGGCGGCGATTTTCGACAAGGCGATGGTCGGTGTCCACGGACGGGAAACCGCCGCCATTCTGGACGCCTATGACTTTTCGGCCTTTCCCTCGTTGGCCGACATCGGCGGCGGAAACGGCAGCACACTGTGCGGAATTCTGGGACGGCATCCGCGTCTTCACGGTACGTTGTTCGACTTGCCCGGCGTCATCGAGCGGGCGAGCCGAAAGATTGAGGAGGCCGGCCTGTCGAATCGTATGCACCTCGTGGCCGGCGATTTCTTCCAATCCGCTCCCAACGGAGCGGAGGCCTATTTGCTCCGGCACATTATCCACGACTGGGACGATGACAAGGCCGTCCGAATCCTGCAGAACGTCCATCGCGCGATCGACAGGAATGGGCGGCTTCTGGTTGTTGAAAGCGTGATCCCACCGGGCAACGAGCCGTTCTTCGGCAAGCTGCTTGACCTGACGATGCTGGTGATTCCTGGCGGCCGGGAACGGACTGAAGACGAATACCATTCTCTGTTCGGACAGGCCGGATTCCGGCTGGCGCGGATCGTTCCCACTGACGCAGAAGTGAGCGTTATTGAAGGCATCCCGGAATGACGAACCGCATCGGACGGACTCTGGCCGCGCGTGGGTGGAGCGATCTTGCCGCGAGCAGGACACGAATTGAAGGGAACGAGATTCAGTTGCCCGGCAAGGATTTCGAACCTTGACTAAGTGATCCAGAGTCACTCGTGCTACCGTTACACTACCAGGCAAGACGTGCCTTGAGGCGGCTTGCCACGCGCCGCGATGGCGGAGGTGCCGAAGGTCGGGAGGCGGCAACCTGGGTTGGCGGCGGCGCTGCCTGCCAATCGGCTGTGGCGCTCGATAGTATAGGACTGGGTTTCCCGTTCGCCAAGGCTGTTTGCCGGCCGCCACTTCGCCTCTCTTCGGGATATTTGGTCCTCCCTCCAACGGGGCAACTTGCCGTCGTGTTTGCGCTGCCGCACCGCCGGGATTAACCCGGCGATTCGTTGAGTTTGTCGTTCCGCAGCAGGTGCAGCCTGAGAAGGTTGAGGGCGATCTTCGCGGCCCGGCTTTTGTTGAGGGTCAGGTCGCCAAGAAACGTGTAATCGACGACCCGCGAGACGTTTTCACCCGCCAACGCGACGTGCGAACTGGTGCGGTTTGCGTCGCGTCTTCCGGGTCGTACGTGGGAAAATTGCCGACGAAGAGAACGAAGTCCGCCCCGAAACGCTCGCCGGCAACCATTTCGCAACGGCCGCAATTTGTGCGTGCTCTTCACTCTTGGAGTCAACGTCCGCCGTCAACGCCAAAGCGTCGTGCAAACGGGACGGATCAGAAGGATCTGCCAGTACGGACGCGAGTGCCGCGACCGTGGGTGCGATAAGGCCTCCTCGGAAGCAGTCGTCCTGGCCGGCGACTTCGGTGATGCGCCGTGTCAGCAGGCCGCCGGTGCCGATTTCCGCTGTGGCGAACGTGAGTCGGCGGTCGTTCAGCATTCGCACGACGACGTGCTCCAGTTCCTCGTCTTCCTCGCCGAAGACCTGTTCGCCCATCCGCTCGCGGATGGCGGCTTTGGCGGCGTCGATTTTGGCCCGGCACTCGTCGGCCGATTTGCCGTGAGCCACGATCTCGCAGCGTGATCGTCGCTTCATGAACGGTGATGCCGATTTCCGGATCGCGGCCGCGGGCCGTCAGGTCGCCCAGCATCTCTTCGGCCTTTGATTCGCCCACGCCGAAGCAGTTGATCGCGGGCCCGCTGAATGACCGAGCTTCCGCCCGGGAGCCGCGGCACGACCTCTTTGAGGAACATGCGTTTCATTTCGTGCGGCACGCCGGGCATGGCGGCGAACAGAGAGGCCGGGCGGTCGCTCGCCGCGCGGGAATCTCGGCCCAGATTCCGGGGGCCGTGCCGCGCGGATTGGCGATTCGGTTCGCTGCCTGAGGGGAAATAGGCCTGGATGGCGTTCCGCTCGGGCATCTCGCGGTTATGGCGGGCGAAGATCGAGCGGATGAACTCCAGCGATTTTGCGTCGAGAACTAGTTCGGTACCGAGGACGACGCCAACGCCTGCCGGGTGAGATCGTCCAGCGTCGGCCCCAATCCGCCCGTGAGGATCAGGAAAGATCGGAGCGGTCGGCGGCCGCCCGCAGGACGGCCGCCATCGCGTCGAGGTGGTCGGCGACGGTCGTGTGGAAATGGACCGGGATGCCGATCGCTGCCAACTCGAGGCTGAGCCACTGGCTGTTGGTGTCGAGCATCGCGCCCGTGGTCAATTCGGTTCCGACAGAGATGATTTCGGCGTGCATGGGGGTTGGCCGGCCAGCTTGTCGGGGAGGCGAGTCTACAAGACCCACCGCTTCCAATGAGGAGCTCAAATGGTAGGACGTCACGAAGCACGAGGAAAAAGCCGTCGCCGTCGATTCTTTCCATTCGGTCATTCGTGCTTCCTTCGTCATTGGATTTCGTGCTTCGTCGTTCGCTGTGGGCGATCGAAGGGCCGACGGATTCCATGCGTGCTAAACGACGACGGTTGGCGTGGCGACGCGTTCGGACGCCAGGATCTCGCGATAGAGGTCGGCCGTCTGGGCCACCATCCGCTCGACGCCGAACTCCTCGCGCACGAGCTGCCGGCCCGCTTCGCCGATGGCCCGGGCGCGCACCGGATCGTGCAACAGTTCCAGGATCCGCTCGGCCAGGGCCGTGCTGTCCGGAGGGGGGCACGACGAGGCCCGTCTCGTTGTTGCGAACGACGCTGTAGATGCCGCCCACTCCGCTGGCAATGACGGGCCGGCCCAGGGCCATCGCTTCGAGCATGATCGTCCCCAACCCTTGTCGCAGCGAGGGGAGGCAAAAAATATCCATCGCCGCCAACGACGTCGCGAAAAATCGTAGAGGTTCGAGGCGAACGTGACGTTGCGGTTGATGCCCAGCTCGCGCGCCAGGCGGCGGAGATTCTCCTCTTCCGGTCCGGCCCCGGCGACGAGGAATTCGGTCTCCGGGTGGGCAGCGGCCACGCGCTGGGCCGCGCCCAGGAAAAAGACGTGGCCTTTGACCGCTTCCAGCGGGCCCGCCGTCCCCACGACGGGAACCCGGCCCGGGCGACAGCACCGGCGGGCGGCGGCCGAGAGTCGGGCACGTCGACTCCCGCATGGATCACGCTCACCATCTCGGGGGGCAGCGACGTTCGGCTCAAGAGTTCCGATTTGACGCTCTGGCTCACGGCGATGATCCGCCGCCCCCACTGTCGGTTGAAGTGAATGCGGACGTGCGGCGGAAGATAGCCGTGAACGCCCAGGACATACGGCCGCCCCAGCCGCCGCGCCAGCCAGGACTCCGAAGCCGGTACATGCTCCACGATTGGACATGGATCAAATCCGGCGGATTGGCCGGCCAGGTCGCGGAGATCGACTCGCGAACGACCCGCCCCCAGATCGGAAGGTTCAGCCGCGGATAAACGGAGACGGCGAGACGTTCGCGCCGGCAGGGGGCAACGCAGTCGGCGTTCGGCGTGATGATCGCGGCCTCGATCTGGTGGGCGCGCCAGCCCCTCGGCCAGCCGCAACGTGTTGCCGGACGATCCACGGACTTCGAAACGGTCCCGCGACCAACAGCACCTTCAACCACGGCTCCGCCATGCGATTCGTCTCGGCCGATCAGGTATTTCGACGCAGGCACTTCGGCCGCTCGAGGATTTCGTTGACGAGGATGGCCGTTCGCACTCCGGCCGGATTGCGGAACAGCGCCGTGACTCGGCGTGGCGGGATCGCGCGGCCGACTTGCGAGCGAATCTTGATCCGCGGTGCCGGCCGTCGTCGTCGTTCCCAGATGCTCGCGGACCGCGCGTTCGACGGCGCTGCCCAGATCGGCCCTCGCCCGCTGCGACATTCGCGACGAGTCGAGATACTGGCTCAGATGAGCGCGGACCTGCGCCCCCAGGTCGTCCGAGACCGGCGCCTTGCGCAGGGCGAGCTCCGTCCCGGGACGCAGGCGGCGCGAGTTTGAGGTGCGGCCGTAGGGGGCCTTGGGCGGCTCAGACTTCGTCCGGCGCTGCGGATCCCGCGGTCCGCTGCATCGGCGCGGGCATGGCGCGGCACAGGTTGCTGCCGCGCAACCGGACGCGGCCTCGGCGGAGCGGCGGAAGCCGCCCCGCGATCCGCTTCGCCACGCTGCGGCTGCGATCGGATGGAGGACGGCGACCGCCCAACCTCCTCCAGAAACGGCTCGATTTCGTTGCGAAACGGATTCTCGCCGGCGGCGGAGTCGGCTCGGCTGGCCGCGGCTCGCATTCCAAGTGGCGTCGGCATCGCGAACGCTGTTTTCACGGCGAGGAGGAACCGCCGGCGGTTTCCCGCCGGCGGCTTTGGCCTCCTTGGCCCGTTCCGCCTGCTCGCGCGCATCCGGTAATCTTCTTCAAAGACCGTCCCCCCCAGCATCACGCAATGCAGGATGACCAGCTCGTAAATTTCGACCGGGAGCGGCGAGGACCGGAATCAAGCGTGAACGAAGTCATGTTTCAAGATCCAAGTGTGCGAACGGGCGAATGAGAACGAGCGGCACGCTTCACACGCCGCCCGTATGGCTCGTCCCCATCCTTCCGCTACTCGTCTTTTCACGTTGTGTTTTGCCCCGACGGACGACTCCTGCGACGGGCGAGCCGCTGCCGGCAATCGACATTCGCATCCGCGTGTCCGCCTGGACGTTTTTCAGTTCGTAGTAGTCGAGCAGTCCCAGCTTGCCCGTGCGGAAAGATTCGGCAATCGCCAGGGGAACCTGGGCTTCGGCCGCCACGACTTTCGCCCGATTTTCCTGGATATGGGCGATTTCCTCCTGCTCGCGCGCTCGTGCGGCCGCCCGTCGCTGTTCGGCCTTGGCCTGGGCGACGCGCATGTCGGCCTCGGCCTGGTCGGCCAACAGCCGGGCGCCGATGTTTTCGCCCGACGTCGATGTCGGCGATGTCGATCGAGACGATTTCGTAAGCGGTTTGCGCCTCGAGGCCCTGGCCCAAGACGGTCTCGGAAATTCGTTCCGGATTCTCCAGCACGGTTTTGTAGGAACGCGTCGAGCCGATGGCCTGGACGATTCCCTGGCCGACCCGCGCGATGATGGTCTCTTCCGTCGCCCCGCCGACGAGCTGCCGGATGTTGGTGCGGACCGTCACGCGAGCCCGCGACTTGAGCCGAATGCCGTCGCCGGCGACGGCATCCAAGCGCACCGGCCGATCGCTTCGGATCCGGGCAGTCGATGACTTTCGGATAGACGCTCGTGCGAACGGCTTCGAGCAAGTCGCGCCCCGCCAGATCGATCGCCTGGGCCGTCTGCCAGTCGAGATCGATGTGGCGCGCGATGGGCGGCGATCAGTGCCCGGATCGACATTCGGAACGTTTCCGCCGGCCAGGTAATGGGCCTCGAGCGCACGCGTGGTGATCGGATAGACCCGCGTCAGCCCGGCCTGCACGGCCATGATCTTGCTGCGGACGATCACTGTCGGATTCACCTTGCGGATCGACATCATCATCAGTTGCCAGATGTTGATGTCGGCCCGGGTGAAAATGCACTGGATCCAGAGGTTGAAGTAGCGGGCCAAAACCGCGATGAACACGATCGCCCCGACAATGACGATGCAAGCCGCCCAGCATGATCCACGGGGCCGATCGACGGTTCGCCTTCGGCCAAAATCATCAGATCGCTCGAGCATAGGAGGTGCCTTGACGGCGGTTTAGCTTTGCGGCAGGTCAAAGTCAAGCGGCGTCTTTCGCCCAGCGGCTGACTGAGGCTCCAGCTCGGAACTCGTTCGCGGGCCGCTCGACCGGCCGGACGACGACGCGATTGCCTTTCACGGCAACGATTTCCACGGGCGTTCCCGCTTCGAGCAGGATCCCCTCGCTTTCGCAATGTTGCCGCGTGCCATCGACCAGGACCAACCCGCCGGGATTGAGCAACGTCAACGTCTTGCCGATCTGCCCGACGAGCCGTTGCAGTTGGCGCTGCTCTTCCTGGTAGGGCGTCACCTCGTCGAGGGCGGGGGCTTCCAGCAGGACCTGCCGGCCGAATTCGGTACGCGGCAGGAGATACAGGGCCCCGCTCAAGGCGGACGGGATCAGGACCAACAGGGCGATGGCATAAATCGCGAAATAGCCGGGCTTGTCGTACCACCATGCCTGCCAGGCCGCCACGACCGAGCCGCAAAGCACAATGTCGCGAAACGCCGCGATCAGTCCCGCCGAGGGAATGAAGACTTCGCAGATGATCAGCGTCAATCCGAGCACCAGCAAGGCGACCGCCAGGTAGGCAGGTTCCATCGCTTCGAACCACAAACAGGAAATTGGACCAGCGGCATCCGGCTGACGCCGAGTCCACCGGAGGCGGCCCAGACTCGCCGTCCGGCTACCTCCAGTTTACCTGTGCCCCCCGTACAGGCAATAGCCGCTCCCGCGTCCGCAAGTGCGGCCGGCGCCTTCGAACACGCCGAAGATTCAGGTAATGTGAAGCGGCGATTTGATTTTCCCAAGTTCGCTGGCGTCCGAGGTTTTCTCGATGGTGATCCGACGTGTGTCGACTCGTTCGTTTTGCTCGTGGCGGCCGCCGTGTTTGCGCGTTGCTCCCGCCTATGCCGGCAGCTTTCCGGATTTGCTTCCGAGCACCGCAAAGCTCGAGTTGGACCGGCCGCTCGACGTAGTGATGGTCGACGGCATCAACCGCTTTGCCCTCCGCGCCTTGGACGAGTCGGCCGAAGAACCGCCCGCGCTTTTGGCAACGCGACTTCACGAGCCCCGCGGCCTCTACGAAACGAGCATCGCGCCGAATCGGGAGCATCTGCGGACGATCCTCGGCGCGGTCGACCCGCGGGTCGCGGCCAGCGCGTTCGAATTGATCGCCACCACGGCAGTCCGGCTCCCAGCTCGCCCGAACCAAGTCGTATACCGTCCAAGCCGTGCGGTGGCACGTCCTTCCCGGCGTCACGGCCGAAGGCCTTCTGCTTCGAGCCGGCGGCGCCGTCCGAAAGCCCGCGTGATCGTGCTTCCCGACGCGGACTGGACGCCTGAAGCGTTTGCCGGCCTGGCCGGCGGCGTCGATCGGCGTTCGCAGCTTCCCCGCCGGCTCGCCGAAAACGGCGTGCAGGTCGTCGTTCCGACTCTCATCAGCCGCGACGACACCTGGTCGGGCAATCCGGCCATTCGCTTCACGAATCAGCCGCACCGCGAATTCATCTATCGGATGGCGTTCGAGCTTGGGCCGGCACGTCATCGGCTACGAGGTTCAAAAGGTCCTCGCGGCGGTCGACATCTTTCACGCGGATGAACGAGGCCGAGGGCCGTCAGCGTGCCCATCGGCGTGGCGGGCGTCAGCGAGGGGGGACTGCTCGCGTTTTATTCGGCGGCCCTTGATCCGCGGCTCCAATCGGTCCTCGTCAGCGGATACTTTCAGCCGCGGGAGCAGATCTGGCAGGAACCGATCTACCGCAATGTCTGGGCGCCTCTTGACCGAGTTCGGCGACGCGGAGATTGCCTCGCTTGATCGCTGCCGCGGACGTCTGGTCATCGAGGCGGCCGACGTTCCGCGCGTGACAGGGCCGCCCTCGCCGCTGCGGGCCGTTCCGGCGCCGCGCCCGGGCCGAATCGAGACGGCCGACGCATCCAGATGTCCGCCGAGAGTTCGCACGTCTTTCCGAGTCTTCTGGCCGCCGGTTTTCGCGAACATCTGACGCTCGTCGAGAGTTCCGGCGGCCAAGGCCCTCCGGGGATCGATTCGGCCCTCGCCAGCTTTCTCCGAGGGCTTGGGATTCGACGATCCGTTGACGCCGGACGGCGGATCGCCGCAGCTCCGTTCGGTCGCCCGACGACCCGGACGAACGTCAACATCGGCAGGTCGACGAACTGGTCGATTTCACGCAGAAGCTGCTCGAACAAAGTGCCAAGGTTCGCGATCAAAAGTGGGCGAAGGCCGACCGCTCCAGTCCCGGCGGCGTGGGCAAAGTCGGCCGAGAAATATCGCGACTTCGTCTGGCGGACCCTGATCGGCAAGCTTCCCGAGCCGACGATCCCGCCCAATGTGCGGACTCGCAAAGTCCTCGACGACCCGGCGTACACGGGCTACGAGGTGATGATCGACGTCTATCCCGACGTCGTTGCCGGCGGCATCCTCTTGCTGCCGACCGATCTGCAAGCCGGGCGAGAAGCGGCCGGTCGTCGTTTGCCAGCACGGACTCGAAGGAGTGCCGATGGACACGATCAGCCACGAGCGGCGACGGGTTTCAAATACTACAAGGGGTTCACCGCCGAGCTGGCCCGGCGAGGCTTCATCACTTATGCGCCGCAGAATCCCTATCGCGGCATGGATCGCTTCCGCACGATCCAGCGGAAGAGCAATCCGCTGCGGCCGCTCGCTCTTCAGTTACATCATCCCGCAGCACCAGCGGACGCTTGAGTGGCTGGCGACGCTCCCCAATGTCGATCCCGAGCGGATCGGCTTTTACGGCCTCTCCTACGGCGGCAAGACGGCCGTTCGCGTGCCGACCATGCTGCCGCAGTATGCCCTCTCGATCTGCTCCGGCGACTTCAACGAATGGGTGCGCAAGAACGCGACGAACGCCGACAGCTACAGCTACGTGTTCACGCCCGAATACGAGATGTTCGAGTGGAACATGGGACACGTCGCCAACTATGCCGAGTTGGCCTCGCTGATGACGCCGCGCCCCTTCATGGTCGAGCGCGGCCACGACGACGGCGTTGCCCCGGACGAATGGGTCGCCTGGGAATATGCGAAGGTCCGCCGGCATCTACGACAAGCTGGGCTTGGGGGACCGCACCGAGATCGAATTCTTCAACGGACCGCACACCATTCACGGCCAGGGGACGTTCGCATTTTTGCACAAGCACCTGAACTGGCCCGTTCGACATCGCTGAGGCTTCGCCTCGTGCCCGTCCCAAGCCGACCGCTTGCGGTCGGTCCGGCCGAACGGCGCGGATTGCGTTCAGGCCGCGGAACTCATTCGCTCAGCGTGCGCGCCAGAGCTCGGCCAGGCCGCGGGCCGCTCTTTCGATCGGGAAAAGCGTGGCGATCCGCTGCTTCGCGCCGCACGCCGAGCCGCTGGCGGAGCGTCGCGTCGCCGTACAGCTCGGACCATCGCGGCGGCCAGAGCTTCCGGCTGCGTCCGGCGGGAACCAGAAGCGCCGACTCGCCGTCGACGAGCATTTCCTCCGTTCCGCCGACTTGCCGTCGCGACGATCGGGCAGCCCGCGGCGGCCGCTTCAAGCAGCACGCGGCCGAACGGCTCCTGCCGCGCACTGTGGACGAGCAGGTCGATCTCAGCCAGCAGCCGCTCGACGTCGGCGCGGTAGCCAAGGCGGTGAAAACGGTCCGAGAGCCCGGCGGCGACGAACTCTCGATCGATCGATTCGTCGTAGGCGATGCTTTCCGGCTTGGCGGAGTACCGTTCGCCGATGAGGAGGAAATGGGCCGCCGGCATCTGCCGAGCCGCAAGAACCGCTGCCTGCGCAAAAACGTCCTGTCCCTTGCGCAGGCAGATCTGGCCGATCGTCGCGACGAGAAAGGCGTCGGCGGGAGAGCCCCAGCTCGGCCTTGAGCCAGCCGGTCCCGGGCCGAGACGGAACGTCGCGGCCGTCGATGCCGTTATAGATGACGTGCAGGCGGGTTTGATCGACGCCTTGCGGCCGCATGAAAGTCACGGACGGCGTTCGACACGGCGACGAGTGCCCGATTGGCGTTGAGCTGCTCGACGGCCGTCGCGCTCAGGCCGGACGATGTCCCGCAGATGGGCCGTGCAGACAGCGCCCGTTTGGGCGGCGACGGCTCCGGTGAGCCGTCCCATCGACAGGCTGTTGCCGTGGACCAGATCGGGACAGACGCGCCGATCGCCGGCGTGAATTTCCTCGAGGATTCGCCTCGGCGGGCCGCCGTTGGCCGTCGTCATCGCGGACGTCAAACGGGACCGTGGGAACGCCGATTGCTTGCAACGATGCGGCGAGTGGTCCGGCCGCGGGGGCCAGCGCGACGAATTCGAATTCCGTGCCGACCAACTGAGGCAGGACGGCCTGGATCGACCGCTCGCCTCCGTTGAGCGTTGCGAACTCGAAGACCAGCAAGACCCGCGCGATGAGGACGCTCCGGTTTGGTCCACGGTCGAGAGACGGCGAGATCGACAGGCTTGGACTTATTCAATACCGTGCCAGGTCGCCCGCTTGAGCTTTGAGGTCGAGGGCCGTCACGAACCGCTGGGCTTCGGCGACCATCATCCGCAGCTCGCTGCCCAGGGCGAGGAACTGCCAGCCTTCGGCGATCCGTTTCTTGACGGCTTCGACCGATCTGCACGTGCAGGCCGACCGGCGTGCCGACTTTTTTTCCGATCGCCAGCACGCGCTGCAGCATGGCCTCGAGCTCTTCGGGAGTCGGGTCCTTTCCCGTCTCGTCCCGCATCTGGGCGGTCAGATCGATCGGGCCGACGAAGATCGCGTCGACCCCCTTCAGGCTGTAGATCGCCTCGGCATTGTGGACGCCGCGGGGCGATTCGGTCTGCAGCACGACGAGGATTTCGTCGTTGGCGTGCTTGTAATAGTCGCCGGCGGCCGCGCCGAAGTTGATGGCGTGCAACGACCCGCCGAGCGACCGGTTGCCGACGGGCGGATACTTGGCCGCCGCGATGGCCGTCTTCGCCTCTTCGACCGTGTCGACCATCGGGACGACGATTCCCCAGGCGCCGGCGTCGAGCACGCGCTTGATGTGGTCATGGTCGCCGCGGGGAACGCGGGCCAACGGGACGCAGCCCGCATCGGCAATCGCGCCGAACAGGACGCCGGCGTCGCTCCAGTCGATGGGAGAATGTTCAAGGTCGACCGTCAGCCAGGGAAAGCCGACGCGCGCCATGAGCCGCGTCGCCAGCACGTTGCCAAACGACAGCCAAGTGCCGACCTGCGGCTTTCCGGCTTTGAGCGCCGCTTTGACGGGGTTTCGCTTCATCGAGGCCGGCTCCAAGTGTCCAGGACACTGCGACGAGAATGCGCGTTGGCTCGCCCTGCGGCGACTCAGCGGCAAGCTGGCAGCTTGCCCTGCGACCGCCGGTTGCGACTACAATATCTTGCTTCGCTCCCGGCGTCCAACCGCGGTGCCGTCCGCCGTCCACGGGTTGAAATGGCCCAGTTTCAGACAATCGCCAAAATCGGTGAGATTCCCGACGGAGAAGGGCGCGCGCTTCCCCGTCGACGGCACGATCGTCGCCGTGTTCAACGTCGGCGGCGAATACACGGCGATCAACGACGTCTGCCCCCACATGGGGGCTTCGCTGGCCTGCGGATATGTCGAGGGGATGTCGGTCACCTGTCCCTGGCACGCTTGGCGATTCTCCGTCAAGGACGGCACCTGGCTCGACAATCCCCGCTCCAAGATCGCCAACGCCTGCTACCCAGTCCGCATCGTCGAGGAAGAAATTCAAATCCTCATGCCTGGTGTGAGCAATTAGTGCTCCCGGCGGCGGATTCACCCTGCTCGACCAATTCGTACACGCGTCCGTGTCTGAGCAACCATTCCTTTTCACCCCATTCTGCCCGCGGGGCGACATCCTTCAACAACTCCACCGTTTCTGCTTCAAGTCCTCGAGCTGCTCCGAAGCGTGCTGTCCCACCACAGAGCGGCCTTCGGCGACAAGTTTGCAAATGCGCTGATGCAGCTTTTCCATCCATCGATCTCGTGGTTTGAGTCCGCAATTCGTTGTTCATGGCTCCATCAGCCCTGGTCTTGTGCCGATGTCTAAAGGCGGTTCGGCAGCCGGGACGGTGGCCTGCACCGTTTGCAAATAGGCGATGAGGTCGGACATGTCTTGCCTGGTGAGCTTCTTTTCGAAGCCTTCGGGCATCAGCGATTTGCCGGTGCTCGACAACTCTTCGATGTTCGACCGCAGCAGCGTGTCGACGGCGTCTTTCTCCCTTTTGAGTGAAATGCTCGTCGAGGTCTGCTCCGCGAGGATCCCCGTGTAGGTCCGCCCGTTGCGGTCGACCGCGACGTATTGCACATATTGCGGCGGGATGTAAAAGTTCGGATCGAGGACGTGCGTCAAAATGGCCTCGGGCTCGCGCGCGTTGGATGACCCGGCGAGGCTGGGCCCGATGGCGTGACCGAATTTCCCGATCTGATGGCAGATCGAGCACTCACGCTCGTAAATCTTCCGCCCGGCCGCGACCTTCCCCTTGAGCGACAGGCACGATTTGTATTCGGCGATGACCGTCGAGCGGGAACTGGCCGCTTGACGGCCGAGGATCGTTTTCGCGAGATCGCGGATCGCCGCATTCTTGTGCTCCAGGAGCCGCGTGCGCTCCAGCGGCTTCAGCGGCGCGGCCGCGGAAGGATCGGATCGGACCAGGCGAAGATAGGCCAGTGTCCACGGCTCGCGCGACAACAAGGCGCGCACGATCTCCAACCGGACGCCCGGCGTCGATTCCTTCCAGCGATCGAGAAGCACAGACGCGATGTCGTCGTCGTTGTAGCCGGCCAGGGCGGCGACGGCCGAGGTCTGTACCCCTTCCGAACTCGCGGGGGACAAAAGATCGGTCAGCGTCGATCCCGAAGCCGTCCGCGGAAAACAGGCGAGCAGCCGAATGGCCGAGATCCGCTCGCCATCCCACTGCCGCGAGTCGGCAGCGGTCTGCTTCGACTTTTCCAACACCGTCCGCAGAAGCCTGTCGCTTGGCCGCTTGGAATCGCTTTCAGGCCGGAGGAACCCGTTGACCTGTTTGAGCCCGTCGCCAACGCCCTGCACGATCTGCGATTGCAGCGCGGCGTCCGCCGGATTGCGGAGGGCGGCGACCGCGTCGAGCAGCTTGCCGATCTCGTCGTGCCGATTGCGGACGCCGGCGATGTACGCCAACTTCTCGGCCATGTCGGCCCCCGTGCTCGACGCGACGAAGCTCCGGTCGGCCAAGAGGCGGATCAACAGTTCGTGCGACGTCTCGGCGACGGAACTGAGCACGGCCGTGCGAATCCACGGGTCGCCCCCGTCCCGGCGGGCGATCCGCGCGATGGCGTCGACGGCCCGCGGGTCTTTCGTTTCGCCGAGCGAATAGGCGACCTGCATCCGCACGCGCGGCTTCTCGTCATCGGCCAGCGCGATCACTTTTTCCAGGATCGCCGGATCGTCCTTCAATCGCAGTTCGGACAGCCGCACTGCATGTTCGCGCAGGGCCGGGTGCGTGTCGCTCAGCGCCACCAGCAAGTCGGCCGATTCAATTGCCTGCAGTCCCTCCAGCGACCAAAGGGCGCAAAGTCGCGCTTGGGGCATGGGGCTTTTGCGCAAGCAGCGCCTCGAGCAGAGGAACGGCCGACTTGTCCTGCCTTTCAAAGAGCAGCCGATGCGCCGTGTCGCGGTGCCAACCGTTCGGGTTCTCCAGCAGTCGGACCAGCTCGGCAGTGGTCGCGGAGCCTAGGTGCGGTTCGCCGGGAAAGTGGAAGCCGTCGGGCGCGATGCGATAGAGGCGGCCCGAATCGCGGCCTGCCTTCAGATCGATGAACTTGAGCACGTCGAACGGAATGTGGATCGACTCGAGGATCTCGCGGCTCATGTCGAGGCAATACAGCGTGCCGTCGGGCGCGTTGACGAAATTGACGGGGCGGAACCAGTTATCCGAGGAGCGGACGAACTCGGTGCCGGGATCGGCCCGACGCTCGCGGAACGTCACGCCGTCCGGCGTGAGCAGCATCCGATGGACCAGGTTATTCTGCGCGTCGCCGATGACGGCGTTGCCGTAAAAGGATTTGGGATAGGCGTTGCCGCGGTAAATCGTGACCCCCGCGCCGGCGTCGATGACGTGGTGGCTGACGCCGGCGTTCAACGCCTTGCGATCGCTGTGCGCGATGCGGCGGCTGGAGCGGATATGCCGCCAACGCTCGATCGGGCTGATGCGATAGATTGGGACGCTGCCGCCGGCAATGTTGAACACGCCTCGCCCCGCGGGAAGATACGGGTTGCGGGCCAAGTAATGCTGGTCGGCGATCGACTGGTAGAGCGGTTCCGACTCGTCGCACATGAACCGGTTGCCCCAGTCGTCGAACGAGTTGCCGAACTGAATCGTTCCGGTGATCGGCTCGAACTCTTCGGTGACCGGATCGAACCGGAAGTCGTGGCGATCGACCAAGACCGGTTTGGCGTCCGGCTTGTCGCCGGGCCGAACCTCGCCGCCGTTGCCGGCCGTCGAGCCGTAGATCTTGTGATCGAGGCCCCACTTCAGGTTGTTCAGCATGTACTGCTGGCTCTTCGTTCCGAAGCCGGTAAAGACCTTGCGTTTGATGTCGGCCTTGTGGTCTCCGTCGGTGTCTTTGAAGTACCAGATGTCGGGAGGGGCGGCGACGAAGACGCCCCCTTTCCAGCAGGCGACGCCGCCGGCCCACAAGAGATGATCGGCAAAGACGTCGCTTTTGTCATAGCGGCCGTCTCCGTCGGTGTCGCGCAGCAACCGGACCGTTCCCAGCGGCTTGTCGCCCGGTTTGGGGTAATACGGGTAATCGATCATTTCCGTGACATAGAGGTTGCCGTTCTCATCGATCGCGGCGGAGATCGGGCTGCGCACGGCCGGCTCGGAGGCGATCAGCTCCATGTGGAAGCCCCGAATTGTTTCAAACGTCTTGAGGGCTTCCGGCGGAGTCTTCGGCGGGACAGGTTTGAGGTAGGCCCGCAACTCCGCGTCGGTATGCGTCCGCGCTCCGGGATCCGCGAGGACTGGGAGTTCTTCTTCGGCGATCTTGTGGACGTCCTCGCCGGCGCAGCCCGCCGTCTTCGCGGATCTTGAGCAGGATGTCGCGGGAACGCTCGAAGTAGTCGACCAGCGCGGTCTTCTCGTCGAACCGGCGCTTCTTTTGTGCGATCAACTGCGTGTCGAGCTTGGCCAGCAGGGCATCCAACGAGCCGCGGTCATAAGGCGCCCGGCCGTCGAAGCGGACATAGACGGGGTTCGTGTGGGCGTCGGCATCGGGACTGCCGGAAGGGGCGGTGGAGAACGCCCGGGCGGCGATCCAGGATGGCTCTTTGAGCGAAATCGACTTCTTGAATTCGAGCCACCGGTCCCTCGACTGGCCCGCGGGAATCTTGAACTTCTCGGCGATCTTTCCATTGACGATCAGGTTCACGTCGGTGATCGGAGCGACCTCACAGCGGACGCGGATGCGGGCTGTCACGACGTGGGGGCCGGCACCCCTCTTTTCGATGCGATCGCCGGGTGATCGACCGTCGACGTCGAGGACGAGGAGGGGCCCCGTTGTGACGAAGCTGCGGCCCGCCGCGGCACCTTGGAACCAGGCCTTCATGCTGGGAGTCCCTGGGACTTTCACGTACGTGCGGCAGTCGGCGAGCCAGCGACAGGCGGGATAATCGCTGGCACCGATGCAGGGGAACTGGTAACCGATGTTCAGAAACCGATACCAGTCGGCCAGCCCCAATTCGCGGTAAATGCCGAACTGCAAGAGTTCGACGCCGTCGATGTTTCCCTGGATCGCGTCGGCGTAGATCTCCGCGTAGGGATCGGTCTGCGCGTAGCCGCCGTGGCAGTAGAAGGCAAAGCCGCCCTTGTCGCGCGTGTTGCGGGCAACCACTCCGTAAAGGGGCCCGTTGTTGGCGTCGACTTTTTTGTTACCCAGCACCAGGTCGTTGCGGAAATAGAGGTTGAGATGGCCATAGGTCGCGCTGCGATATTCCTGTCCCGACAGGAGGTGATAATCGCCCCGCTCGCGGAGCGAATCGGTTCCCAGGCCGCGGAATTGCGGCGCCGCGAGCGTCTGCATGATTCCCTGGTACGGCCCGGCCGGCTCGTTGTAGGCCAGAATGCTCGCGAAATGAATGTCCTCCGCTTCCAAAAGGTCGAGGATCGTCTGATCGTCGGCGTCGCTCTGCCGCGGGATGTGGATGTGCGAATCGCCGGAGTAATACCCGGCCTTCGCGATCGACGCGTCGCTCGTCAAAGTCGTCTCGACGCCACGGGTTTCGTCTTTCGCGATTCGAGTCGTGACAACCTGCGGGCGATATTCGAGTCCCTTCCATACCTCGACACGCACCGCGCCGGGGGGAACGTCCACCTGGCTTTGGCCCCACGAGTAAAAGAACCGGCCCAAATAGCGGATCGGCGCCTTTCCGAGCCGGTTGCCCAGTGCCTTGTTGGGCGGTTTTCCCGTCCATTGCCCCGCGAGAGCGAACCGCGTGAGGTAGTTCTGCTTGGGGTAATAAAAGTTTCCGTCCGACCCGACCACGTTGACGCGGCAGAACGTCGGCTCGCCCGTGCGCGCGTCGCGGACGGTGAGTTTCAAGTGGCCGCACACTGTGGGCGGCTTGAGAACCGCTTGTCCCGGCCTGCTGAAGCCGGGGGGCGTGAAGAGATACGCTTCATCGCCCGCGCGAGTCGACTGTGGTCTCAAAGGCAGCACAACCGCGGCAAGGCCGAACGCGAGGAGAGGGACGCGGGAATCGAGCATGGCAGGTTCCTGATGCAGGCTCTCGGCGGGTCGCACGAACAGCCGGCGGAGCGCACCCGTGAGCGAGCGCTTCGTGTCGCGGCCCGTCGAGAGACGCCGGCGGACCGCCGTTCGTGCGGTCCGAAACAGCGGCGCGACGCTTTAATTTAGCATCTTGGCAGCTTAGCGGAACAGCCGCGAGGGGAGCGCACGCACCTTGTCGGACAGTCCCGGGACTCGGATGTCGGGGCGTTGTGCCTCGTTCTCTTCGATCCGCCGCCGGTAGGCGGAGAGAATATCGCTGCGGGTCACGATGCCGATCAGCCGTGTCGGCTGGCTGCGCAGAATGACCGGAAGGCGGCCGATGTCGTGGTTCACCATGTGATTGGCGGCCTGGCGCGCGGTGCAGTCGTCGTAGACGAATTTGGGAGGACGGAAAAGAATTTCGCGCAGCTCGCGGTTCCCCGCGATCCGCGGATCCAACACGTCCCGCCGTGTGAGAACGCCGACCAGGATTCCCGCCGGATCGACGACCGGAAATCCTTGGTGCCGCGTCCCCTCGGCACCCAAGGCGATCCACCGCCGCGCACTGTCGACCGTTTGCGTTGTCGCAGGGTCACGACCGGCTTGGAGGCAATGTCCCCGACGATCACTTGCTCGAGCGGATCGGCAATGTATTCGGCCGGGGCACGGATTCCCCGGCGGGCGATCTTTTCCGTCATGATCGAATTCTTGGCCGTCAGGCTGGCGACGAGGTAGCTGGCCGCACAGCCGACCAAGAGGGGCAGCAGTCCATAGGCTTGAAAGGTCGTCTCGAAGGCGAAGACGGCCGAGGCCAAAAATGCGGGGAGGCGCCGGCAAAAAGTGCCGCCATTCCCACCAATGCCGCCACGCGGAGGTCGATCCCCGCGTGGGGCAACAACCAGATCGCCGCCGCTCCCAGCGTCTGTCCGAGCCCCGCGCCGATCGTCAACAGGGGGGCCAGCGTCCCCCCGGAAGTCCCGCTGGAGAGCGAGATCGACCACGAAAGGAACTTCATCAGACACAGAAAAAAGACGATTTTGATCGGCAGCCCGTCCGAGAGAATCGCCGTGATGTTGTAATATCCGACACCCAAGGTGTCGGGCGCGAAATAGCCCACGATGCCGACAGCCACCGCCCCGAGGGCCGGCCACCACATCCAGTGAATGGGGAGGCGATCGAAGCCGTCTTCAATGGCATAGACCGCGCGCGTGATCCCTGCGGCAATGAAGCCCAGGACCAGGCCGAGAACCGCGTAGAAGGCCAAACCCGACAACGAGACCGGCGCAATGTCGCTCATTTCAAAGATCGGCCGCGTGCCGGCCAAAAGCAGCCGCACCCCCGCGGCCGTTGCGCTGGCCAATGCGACGGGAATGATCGACCGCGCTCGGAACTCGAACAAGAGAAGCTCGATGGCGAGCAGCACGGCCGAAACGGGACAGCCGAACGTCGCCGCCATGCCGGCCGCCGCCCCGGCCGCCAGCAACATCTTGCGCTCCGCCGGCGTCGTGTACGTGAATTGCCCGAACAGCGAACCGAGAGCGGCCCCCGTCGCGATGATGGGGCCTTCCGCTCCAAAGGGGCCGCCTGTCCCGATCGAAATCGCCGCGGAAACGGGCTTGAGAAAGGTCAGGCGGGCCGGAATGCGGCTTTTGTTGACGAGGACTTGTTCCATCGCCTCGGGGATTCCATGTCCGCGGATCGCCTTGGAACCGTAGCGGGCCATAAAGCCGACAATCAGGCCGCCGACGATGGGGACGAAGATCACCCAGACGCCCAAGCTGTTGTGCGCCGGGATGGCTTCCTGGAAGGACCATCGCTGAAAAAACGCAAAATTGGTGAAAAATGCGATCAGCCGGATCAGGACGAAGGCGGTCACCGACGCGATGGCCCCGAGGGCGATCGCCACGCCGCAGAGGCCGACCACGCGACGATCGACAACCGAGGTTTCGGCAGGAACTTGCGCCGCCTGGCTGACCAGATCGAGCGATGGCGAGATTGTCAAACCGCCTGTCGTTGCGGATTGCGCGTTGTCCTTCTCGTTCATCCTGGATTTTCTCGCTTGAACGTCCCGCCCGGCGGGGTGGAAGCGTTATCGGAGGGTGGAAAATCGACGATCGACTAAGTAAATACGGGAGACGGGATCCGGCGGTGAAATGCCGGCCAATCGACGCGGACGACTAGCACAGTGACGCCCATTCCTCCAACGCCGTTCTATGAGAAGTCTGTAACCTTGGATTTCAATGAACGGATGTTTTGCGATAGGATTCTCAGGAAGGAGGGGATATGAGCGGAGTACGGGTTCTGGTCGGCACGCGCAAGGGCGCCTTTGTCCTGACCTCGGACGCAAAGCGCCACCGGTGGGATGTCAGCGGTCCTCACTTTGGGGGCTGGGAGATCTACCATCTGAAAGGCTCGCCTGTCGACCCGAATCGGCTGTATGCGTCGCAATCCAGCGGCTGGTTCGGGCAGTTGATCCAGCGCTCAAACGACGGCGGTAAAACGTGGGAGCCGGTGGGCAATAAGTTCGTCTACGACGGAGTCCCCGGCACTCACCAGTGGTACGACGGCACGCCCCATCCCTGGGAGTTCAAGCGCGTTTGGCATCTCGAACCGTCGCTGACTGATCCGGATCTTGTTTACGCCGGAGTGGAGGACGCCGCCTTGTTCCGCACCAACGACGGCGGACAGACGTGGCAGGAACTCCCCGGACTGCGCAGCCACGCGTCAGGGCCCCGCTGGCAGCCAGGCGCCGGCGGAATGTGCCTGCACACGATCCTGCTGGATCCGTGCGACCCGGCACGGATTTTCATCGCCATTTCGGCCGCGGGCGCCTTCCGTAGCGACGACGCAGGCCAAACCTGGCGCCCGATCAACCGGGGTCTGCGATCCGAGCACATTCCAGACCCGTGCGCGGAGGTGGGCCATTGCGTCCATCGCATCGCGATGCACCGGTCGCGCCCGAGCGTGCTGTTCATGCAGAAGCACTGGGACGTCATGCGCAGCGACGACGGCGGCGAGTCGTGGCAAGAGGTCAGCGGGAACTTGCCGACCGACTTCGGGTTCGCGATTGACGTTCACGCGCACGACCCGGACACCATTTACGTCGTTCCGATCAAGAGCGACGCGGAGCATTATCCGCCCGAGGGAAAGCTGCGCGTGTTTCGCAGCCGCACCGGGGGAAACGAGTGGGAGGCGCTAACGAATGGTCTTCCGCAACGGGATTGTTACGTCAACGTGTTGCGCGACGCGATGGCCGTCGATTCGCTCGATTCGTGCGGCGTGTATTTCGGCACCACGGGCGGCCAGGTGTACATGTCGGCCGATGCCGGAGACAACTGGGCTTCCATTGTCCGCGATCTTCCGGCCGTGGTCTCCGTCGAGGTGCAGACGCTGCCATGATCCGAGTCGTCCTCCCCATGCATCTGCGAACACTGGCCCGCGTCGGGGCCGAGATCAAGCTCGAAATCGAGGGCAAGGCCACGCAGTGCTCGGTCCTCGACGCGCTGGAGGCCCGCTATCCGATGCTGCGGGGGACGATCCGCGATCACGTCACGCAAAGGCGCCGGCCGCTCTTGCGGTTCTTCGCCTGCGGGCAGGACCTCTCCCATGAGCGGCCCGACGCCCCGCTCCCCGACGCGATCACGAAGGGGGAAGAGCCCTTTCTGATCTGGGGAGCCGTTGCCGGCGGCTAGTGCTCCGGCGACTGGGCGAGCGCCCGTTTTTGATACAAAGCGCCCGCTTTTGGTACACTTTTTGGAGTTTTTTGGGTTATTTTGGGGCGTAAAAAAAGGAAACCTGAAGACCCAAAAAACTCAAAAAAGAAGGCGATTTGCGCCGAGCATGTCTGAGATCGTCAGTATTGAATTTACGCATGTGCATGTGTTCATATGTATAGAACTTCGGTGACGCGAGGAAAGGCCATTCATCGCGGACCGAGTGCAATCGTCCCGCTTTCGGGGCTGCTGGCCGTGGCGTAGAGTTTTTTGGGAATCCTTCCGGCCAGAGACGCCTTGTGTCCGGCGATGCAGGCCAGGCGCATCGCCTGGGCCATCAGCAGCGGATCGCGGGCGCCGGCGATTCCCGTGTTGAGCAGGACGCCGTCGCAACCCAGCTCCATCGCTACACTTACGTCGCTGGCCGTTCCCACGCCGGCGTCGACGATCACGGGGTACTCCGGATCGTTCTCTTTCAGGTATTCCAGGCAGATGCGGATGTTATTGGGATTGAGCACACCCTGTCCGCTGCCGATCGGGCTTCCCGCGGGCATGACCGACGTCGCCCCGGCCTCTTTGAGCCGGCGGGCCGTGATCGGATCGTCGGTCGTGTAACACAGGACCTGAAATCCCTCTTTGACGAGCTGCCCGGTCGCCTCCAGCGTGGCAACCGGATCGGGCAGCAGCGTCTTTTTATCCCCGAGGACTTCGAGCTTCACCCAGTCGGCCCCGGGATTTTCGAGGCCCTGCAAAATCTCCCGGCCGAGGCGGGCGACGCGGATGGCATCGTCGGCCGAGAAGCAGCCGGCCGTGTTGGGCAGGATCGTGTACCGCGACAGATCGATAAAATCGAGGATGCTCCGCCCCGCGGCATCGATCAGACGCTCGCGCCTGACGGCCACCGTGACCACCTCGGCGCCGGCGGCGTCGAGGCAGTCGCGCATTAATTCATAGGTCGCGTATTTTCCCGTCCCCACGATGAGCCGCGACTCGAACGTGTGCGAGCCGAGGACGAGGGGCGAATTGCATTCTGTGGCCGTCACGGTTGTTTCTCGGGAAGTTGGATCGGAGGCGTTGCCAGGCGGTCGGACCGTCCATCCTCTTTCAGCCGCCGCCGACCAGCGTGACAATCTCCAGCCGGTCGCCGGTTTCCAGTACGCAGGCCGCGTGCTGTGCCCGCGGGACGAGATTCCGGTTGCGCTCGACGGCGACATGCCGCGGCTCGAGCCGCAGCCCTTTTAAAAGATCTGCGACCGTCGTCCCCGCCTCGATATCTTTTGGCTCTCCGTTGATGACGACGTCGGGCATGCGGTTGGCCAGGTGTTGCGTTCGATGGAACTTCGACGAGCCGCCGGGTTCATCGCCTGTACGAGCCGCCGGGTTTATCCCGGCGGTCCGGCGGCGCGTGGCCAGAGACCGGCGGGATAAACCCGCCGGCTCGTAGGGGTCCTCGCGCAGTTTAGGAGTGGCCCGAGGCAGAATCAAGCGGCCGGTTGACGGACGTCAGGCGAAGATCTCCAGGCCGTTCGGCGGGGGAGTGGGAAACAGCGTGCCGCAGCGCGGCACAGTTGTCGCGGTCGCGCGGCGCGTTGGCCCGGCACGAGGGGCAACCAAGCCGCACGGGCCAGCGGCGATGCCACAGATAGGCGAGCAGGCCCGGTACTCCACACAGGAAAATAAAGACCGTCCACGAGATCGCCGGCCGGTTTCCGCAACGCGCGGCATGCCTGCGGTAAAGCACGACCGATACGACACCGAGGATCGCCGTGACGAGAAACATGGGCCAGAACGTGCCAAACGCCGCGGACAGCGCGGCCATGTCGCCTGCCGAATTGTTGTCCGCGTTGCCAACAAAGGGAGCGAGAATCAAAACGAGGACAAGCGGCACGATCGGCTCCGGTACGATCAATGACATCCACGCCGTGCGTGCCGGGTTGTCCCTCGTTCCCGGCGTTTCGGTCACGTGGGACGTCTTCCGGCGGACCGTCCCATCAGGCGAGAACTCGACGACATTCATTGAATACTGAGAACCGCTGGAACCGCGGCCGTCGTTAAAGGTCGCGACGGCTTTCCCGTTGGCGGCCGGGAAGAAACTGAACCAGGCGCTTTGCAGTTCCTGCGGAAGCCGGTAAGTCCGCTCGACGCGCCCTTCCCAATTGAGAACCGTGACGGCGGTTTGCGACCGCACGACGAGGCAATCTTCAGTCTCCTGCGAGCGATCGCCTTGGGGCGCGGCTTCCCGTCGCGGTCGCTGCGCGATGGAAACGGCGAAAAGCCCGGGCGCTTCGAGGATCGTCTCCACGCTGTGCTTGCGCAAGTCGATGCGCAGGAGACGGCCATCGGAAACGAGGTGGCAAACCCAGGCCGGAACGTTGCCCGGCGCCGTCGCCTGGCTGCGGTACCAGGGAACGGCTTCGACCCGCTCGTGGTTCGTGTCCGGGGCAATAAACGAGGCCGTCCAAGCCAGCGGCACCGTGCGGTCAACTGCGAAAAGCTGCCCGGCGGAGGGCAGGGCCGCCTGAAATCCCTCGCGGCCGATGTACCCGACCCGCTCGCGGGTCGCCATGTCGTAGCCGACAAAATATCCGTGGCCCGCCGGATTCCCAAAGTCCACGAAGTACCACGCGGTCAGCCGCTCGCGGCTGTCCGAATACACACGGATCAACGGTTCCTCCAGCGGCCACATCGCGGAGTCGGCCGGGCCCTTGGCCATAACCGCCGCCGTGATCCCCGAGATCTCGTGGGCCGGAGAGGGCTTTCGATCGAGCGTGAAATACTCCCTATGCTGCGGCGTCCCCGAGAACGTTCTGGAAATGACCGGCGTTCCATCGGGCGTGACTTCCACGTTTTCGAAGTACTGGAATTCGACCCGATCCACGGCTTGGCAAGACCAGCCCAAGACGCAACCCCAAGCGACGGCAATTCCAACCGCAATCACCAAGGCCGCGCAATAGGGGCCGGCCGAGCTTCGCTCGAACGGCGGCCCGGCGCCGAGCGGCGCGGAGAGCGCCGTCTTGACATTCGAATCGGTCATGGCTCGATTGCCCTCCTCTTCACGGATAATCGCGGGCCGCGCCCACCCACAGGATCGACGCGACGAGAATGGCATCGATGGCAAGCGTCACCAGCACTCCGATCGGCCAGAACGCCCCCGCGATCGAGACCAGCGGCAGCAAAACACTGACGAGCGGGAAGAGCCGGCTACCGAACCAGTGCGCATCGCGAAGCCCCGTCAGAAAGGCGCTCGCGTACACCGTGGTCATCGCCAGCCAGAACAGCCAACAGGTCCCCGTCATGGACCAGTAGAACGGGCTGGGGTGAGTTCCGGGCCGGGCGGCCCACAGCGAATAAACGACCAGCGGCAATCCCGTCGCGAACAGGAACAACGCCGCGCCCGCCGCCAGCTTCGTCCCGAAGACGGCCCGCCGGGCGATCGGCCGGTGCAGCAGGAAGACCGACGTTCCGCGGACCGATTCCCACCACGACTGGCGGATCCCCAGCAATGTTCCAAACAGCGCGCTCACCAGGATCGACCGAAATACAAATCGGCCGTCCTGGAAGGGAATCTGCACGACCACGTCCCACCGCATCTGCCACAAGTCGTAACCCGTCAGTTGCAGCAGCACGACGGCGTAGACCGCCAGCGCCAGAAGGGCCATCCAGGCATTCTCACGCAGCTCTTTGAGCACAAGCGCCTTATACATGCGGCTCCTCCTCCACGAAGACCGGAACCGAGCGTTTTGGGCCGCGCGTGTATTCGATGAACGCGTCCTCCAGGTTCATCTCGATGACGTCGATGGCCAGCGGCGCCGGCTTCAGCCCTTCGGCAATCTGGCGATGCTCGTCGCCAAAGCCGACCACGATCAGCTCGCGGCGGCGGCCGACGACCCGGCTGCTCACGAGGCCCCGGCACGGCGGGAACTCCGGCGGCGTGCCGGGGAAGTCGAGCACCACCTCGCGGATCGAATCCTTGAAGACGTCGGTCGGGCAATCGACGCGCAGCACGCCGTCGACCAGGATGCCGATGCGGTCGGCGACCCGCTCGACGTCGCCCAGGATGTGCGAGCTGAACAGAATCGTGCGGCCCTGGCGTTGGATGATCTGGATCATCGATTCGAGGAAATCGCGGCGGACGACCGTGTCGAGGCCGAGGGTCGGATCGTCGAGGATCAACAGTTCGGGATCGGGCGCGATGGCCAGCGCCAGCGAGACCTGGGCCCGCTGCCCGTTCGAGAGCCGCCTGAGTTTGGTCTTTCGCGACAGCTCGAAATGGTCGAGGATCCGTTCGAGCAGCCGGTCGTTCCACTGGCTGTAAAACGCGCGGGTGAAGCGGACCGCTTCGCCGACCGTCATCCAGTTGTAGAGGGGATGCCCTTCGGCCAGGTAAGCGATCCTGGCCCGCGTTGCGGGCGCAGGTCCGTCGAGTCTTCGCCCAGGACGCGGGCCGTGCCGCTGTCGGGATGGACCATTCCCGTGAGCATTTTGATCATGGTCGATTTGCCGGCCCCGTTTCGCCCGAGGAAGCCGTAAACCGAGCCTTTCGGCACGGACAGGTTGAGGCCGTTGACGACCACTTTGGTGCCGTAGTATTTCGTCAGTCGCTCGGTGACGATCGGGTCGGTCGGCGCGGGTTGCCGGGCGGTTGCCGTCGGCTCAGTCAGGGTTTCGTCAAACTTGGTTCTGGACATTTCGATCTCGAAGATAATCAGCCACGGCGACGGAGCTGACGGAGGCACAACTGGGGTTTTTGGCCCCGGAGGGGCGGAAGAGCGTAGCCCAGCGTGAAAACGCTGGGTCCGATTGCCAATCGGAGGCCATCAAGCCCCGGCAGGGGCGACAGAGTTCATGCGGCGCGGCGGCCGAGAACTCTGTCGCCCCTGCCGGGGCTTGAAGGATCGAAGAAGACCGCACGACCCAGCGTTGCCACGCTGGGCTACCCTCTTTGGCCCCCCTGGGGCCACAGACAATAGCCCAGTTGGCCAGAAATCGTCCGGCCCAGTGGGACAAGAGACAATCTGGCGTCTTTAGCTCCGACAGGAGCGGCAGTCTGCTTGCCACCGGACTTCGGCGAGCTCAGTCGAGTCCGCGCGAGCCGGTGGAATGGGTTCTCGGTCGCGATTTGCAAAGCCCCGGAGGGGCGACAGATCTTCGTGAATCTGTCGCCCCCTCCGGGGCTTTGCAAATCGCGGACCGGAACCGCATTCCACCGGCTCGCGGGACTCGACTGAGCTCGCCGAAGTCCGGTGGCAAAAAGACCGCCGCCCCTCGCGGGGCTCAATGCGAGGCGACCCCATTTTGGTCGCGACACATTGACGCGACGACGAACGACGAGGGTTTCTTCGGTCGTCATGACGCCGATCCGGTGGCGGCCCAGTGAAAGCGTTTGACGCGCTCGTCGACGACGGCGGCAACCTCTTCGGCGGTGAACCCGAGGCAGACGGCCTCGGTGAGCAGCCGGTCGAGCAAATCGAGCAGCCGCTCCTTGCGCGCTTTCTTGGTCAATTCGGTCTTGGGCGCCGCGACAAAGACGCCCAGTCCCTGCCGGGTGTTCAGGATCCCTCGCGCTCCAACTCGGAATACGCGCGGGCGACCGTGTTGGGATTGACGACGAGCGCGCGGGAAAGCTCGCGGACGGAGGGGAGCCGCTCCTCGGCGCGCAGCCGCCCGCGGGCGACCCCTTCGCGCACCTGCTGCACGATCTGCCGATAAATCGGCTGGCGGGCGGCGGCATCGATGCGGATTTCCATGGCGGCTCCGTTGAACTGTACTAATTAGACTAATACAGTTGCGCGATGTCAAGTCGCTTTTTTCCGCGGCCCTGAAAGGGCCTGATTCTAAAGCCCGGGCGCAGCCTCGCAGCCCCGGGTCATCGAATGTGCAAGCCGAGAAAGAGCCCTGAAAGGGCGCGATACTGCGCCGATCGGTGCCGACTTTGCCGGCGTTGGTCGCACGGGAATTGTCTCGCCCCGTTGGGGCTTGAAAGAGGACTTATATCTCTTGCCGTGCCAATCCCAGGGCTGCGCTCCGCTTCGCCCTGGGCTTTAGAATCCCGCCCCCTTGGGGCTTCAGATAGGCGGCAAATCCCTATCGCCGACCTTCGACCTTGGACTTTGGACTTTGGACTTTGGACCGCTGCCGCCACGCGGAAGTCCTGGTCACGCCAGGATCGGGCGGATCACGCGGGCTTCGTTGGTGGGGCCGATCAGGCGCTGGTCGAGGCCCTGGAAGGGGTAGTTCAACCGGAACGGGTCGAGGCCCAAGAGGGTCAGCACGGTCGCCTGCAAGTCGTGGACGGTCACCTTGTCCTTGGCGATGAAATAGCCCAGGTCGTCGGTCTCGCCCAGCGTCGTGCCCGGCTTGATGCCGCCGCCGGCCAGCCACATCGAGAAGCAGTGCGGGTGATGGTCGCGGCCCAAGAGGGTCGAGCCGTTGCGGGCTTCGTTCATCGACGTGCGGCCGAATTCGCCGCTCCAGATCACCAGCGTCTCGTCCAACAGGCCGCGCTGTTTCAAATCGCGCAACAGGGCGGCGATCGGCCGGTCGACCTCGCGGCACTTCTTGGGCAGGCCCGTGATGAGATCGTTGTCGCGGGCCGTGCCGTGCATGTCCCAGCCCCAATCGAAGAGCTGCACATAGCGCACGCCCCGCTCGACGAGCCGCCGGGCCAAGAGGCAGTTGTTCGCGAAGGCCGTCACGCCGGGCTGGGTGCCGTAGGCGGCGTGCACGTGGGCCGGCTCGCGGGCGATGTCCATCACGTCGGGCACGGAGATTTGCATCCGGTAGGCCAGCTCGTACTGGCTGATCCGCGTCACCGTTTCCGGGTCGCCGAACTCCGCCAATTCGATTTGGTTCAGCTTGCGAAGCGCGTCGAGGCTGCGGCGGCGACGTCGCGGGTCATTGCCGGCCGGGTCGTGGACGTACAGGATCGGATCGCCCGACGTGCGGCACTGCACGCCCTGAAAAACCGAGGGCAAAAAGCCGCTCCCCCAGACGCTCTTGCCCGCGCTCGGATCGCTGTCGCCGCTGACTAAGACGACGAAGCCGGGAAGGTTCTGGTTCTCCGAGCCAAGCCCATACGTGATCCACGAGCCCATCGACGCGCTGCCGAAGCGGGGCGAACCGGTGTGCAACAGCAACTCGGCCGGCGCATGGTTGAACTGGTCGGTCCACATCGAACGAACGAGCGCGATCTCGTCGACGACCGAACCCAGGCCCGGCAACAGCTCGCTCATCACCGTGCCGCACTCGCCGTAGGGGCGGAAGCGGTACGGCGTTCCCAGCAGCTTGGGATGCCCCTTGATGAAGGGGAACCGCTGCCCCTTGAGCAGCTCGTCCGGGCAGGGCTGCATGGTGAACTGGACGAGCTTCGGCTTGTAGTCGAACAGGTCCTGCTGCGGCGGCGAGCCCGACATGTGCAGATAAATGACGGAGCGGGCCTTGGGAACGGCCGCCGGCTCGCGGGCGGCGCAGGAATTTTCTTCGGCCGCGCCGCGGCGGCCCGCGCCGGCTTCGCGCGCTCCCAGCAGACCGGACAGGGCCAGCGCGCCCAGGCCGAGCTGCGATTGCCGCAGGAAATGGCGCCGCGTCAGAAACCGCACGCGCTCGAGGCGGAGTTGTTCGCAGAGTGATCGGGTCGATTGCACGCATGCCCATCGCGTCAGCCCTTTGTCAGCACTCCGTCGAGATTCAACAGCACGTTGGCGACGACGGTCCACGCCGCCAATTCCGGTCTCGTCCAGCCCGCGGGCGACCTTGCCGAGCGGCTCGGTCGCCAATGCGTGCGCGGCCTGGTGCGTCCTCGCGATAGTGTTTGCGCTCGGCCAACAAGAGCGAGACCGAGCTCGTCGACCTGCTGCGGCTGCGGCGGACTGACCAGGCAGAGCTTGCAGTGCGTAGCGGCACCGCTCCTCGGGCGAATGCGCCCCCTTCGTGCACGATGCGGCGCGGCCAGCGCCTGGGCCGCCTCGACGTAGACCGGATCGTTGAGCGTCACGAACGCCTGCAGCGGCGTGTTGGTGCGGATGCGGCGGACCGAGCAGACCTCGCGGCTGGGGGCGTCGAACGTCGTCATCGACGGATAGGGAATCGTCCGCCGCCAGAACGTGTAAAGGCCGCGGCGATAACGGTCCTCGCCCGCGACTGGTTGTCCACGCGCGGTCGCGGCCGTTGAAGGCGGCCCGCCACAGGCCGGCCGGCTGCGGCGGAAAGACCGACGGCCCTTTCATCTTCTCGCTCAACAGCCCCGAAAGGGCCAGCGCCTGGTCGCGGACCATCTCGGCCTCCAGCCGGAACCGCGGCGCACGGGCCAAGCAGCCGGTTGCCCGGATCTTTTCGCAGTCGCTTCCGGCGTGACGCGGGCCGATTGCCGGTACGTCGCCGACGTGACGAGCAGCCGGATCAGCCACTTGGTGTCCCAGCCGTGGTCCATGTAATTCGACCGCCAGCCAGTCGAGAAGCTCCGGATGGCTGGGCGGCTTTCCCTGCGTGCCGAAGTCCTCTTCCGTTTCGACCAGGCCCTGGCCGAAAAGTTGCGACCAGACGCGATTGACGGCCACCCGCGCGGTGAGCGGGTTGTCCCGATCGACCAGCCAGCGGGCCAGCGCGAGCCGGTCGGCGGGAGCGTTTTTCGGCAGCGACCCGAAGAACGCGGGGACGCCGGGCCCCACTTCATCGGCCGTGACGAGGAAGTTCCCTTTGATCATGATGTGCGTTTTGCGATGTTTGGTCGGCGGCAGCTCGCGCATCACGGGGACGCTCGGCGACCTGCCGCTTCGAGCGCTGCAGGTCGGCGATCTGCCGCCTGAACGTTTTTTTCTCCTTCACCGCGGCCAGCGCTTTTTGAGTGCGGCAATTTGGGCGTCGATGGCGGCCGTCTGCCGGGCCGTCTCCGGCGAGGTGAGGGAGAGCGTGGGCGATTCGTCGGGCTGGTCGTTGTCGGCCGTCTGATTGAAGATCGCCAAGAACTGGTAGTATTCGCTTCTGCGTGATCGGGTCGAACTTGTGGCTGTGGCACTTCGCGCAGCCGATCGTGAGGCCCATCCAAACGTCCATCGTCGTGTCGACCCGGTCCTTGACCGCCGCGACGCGAAACTCTTCGTCGTCGGTCCCCCCTTCCGTGTTGGTCATCGTGTTGCGATTGAAGGCGGTCGCGACAAGCTGCTCGGTGGTGGGCCGCGGCAGCAGGTCGCCGCCGATCTGCTCGATCGTGAACTCGTCGAACGGCATGTCGGCATTGAAGGCGTCGATCACCCAATCGCGATACAGCCAGATCGTCCGCAACGGATCGGAGCCGTAACCGGCCGAGTCGGCGTAGCGGGCCAGGTCGAGCCAGGGACGCGCCAGCGCTCGCCGAACGCCGGATCGGCCAGCAGCCGGTCGACAAGCCGCTCGTAGGCGGCCGGACTTGCGTCGTGGACGAATTCGTCGACCTCGCCGGGCGACGGGGGCAAGCCGCAGAGATCGAGGCTCAGCCGGCGGATCAACGTGTGCGGATCGGCCATCGGCGCCGGCGACATGCCGGCTCCGTCGAGCTTCGCCATCACGAAGCGGTCGACGGGGTTGGCCGCCCAATCGGCATGAGTCACGCGCGGCACGGCGGGCCGCACCGGCTTCTCGAAGGACCAGTGCACGCTGTACCGCGCCCCCTCTGCGATCCAGCGGGTCAAGAGGCCGATTTGATCTTGGGAGAGGGTCGTGTTCGCCTCGGCCGGCGGCATGCGGTCGTCCGTGTTGGCCGTCGTGATTCGCCGCACCAGCTCACTCTGCCTGACATGCCCAGGCACGATGGCCGTTTTGCCGTCTTCGAGTTTCTTGAGTGCCGCATCGCGCAAGTCGAGCCGCAACCCGCCCTCGCGATGTTTTTCATCGGCCCCGTGACAGGCGAAACAGTTCTTGGCAAGCAGGGGCCGAACTTCGCGGCCAAAGTCGATCGGCCGGGTCGGGCCGTCGGCGGCGCCCAGCGGATTCGACGCCGCGAGCTGCAAGAGCGCGGCGGCCGCCAGCAGGCTGCCCTTCATGCCACACCTCGAGGAGGGAACTGGTAACAACACGTGAGTTTATCATATCCCCGATCCCCGTGTCCGTCGTCCGAGCCGATTGGAGGGGCAATGAGAACGATTTGTAATCTTCAGCAGAGTTCCACAAGGAAAGGCTGAAGGATTAAAAATCACGACGACACGGTGCAGGACGCCGGAACAAAATGGCGAAGCTTCGGTCCCGGGGGAAGGGGACGTGAGCCGCCGGACGATGTGAGTCGATCCGACTTTTTCGTCGATGGGCGCCCCGCTCCCGCTCCCGCTGTTGCTGTTGCGACCGGTTTTCAGGGCGGATTCCGGGGCCGGTTCGGGACGCGCCGACGAGCTTGGTCGGCCCGGTGCAGCCAGCCATATCCAACGGCCGCCGCCACGAGGAGAGACGCGGCGACGGCCAGCGCAGCGGCCCGGCCGGTCAGCATTTCCCGTCGGCGGCGAGCCGACCAGGCGTCCCGCCAGCGCTGCGTCAGCCGTGCTTCGGCATCCTGAATTGGTTGAGGCCACTGAGCCTCCCGCAGCAGGTGATGCAACGGATCGCCGTCATCGCGCGGCTCGGGGTTCGTTGGAATTCGGAATCATGTCAACGTTCCGCGAAGTAGGGTGCCAGTTCTTTCCGCAAGCGGTCGCGGGCAACGCCAAGGGTCGCGTAGACGTTGGCCTCTGTGATGCCGAGCAGTGCAGCACGGCCGATCGACCGCCGGGGTGGCAAACCGCAATGCCGACGACAGATTTTGCGTCACCAGCCGGTCGAGTTCATTCGATTCGCTCGATCGGGCCATCGGCGCGATTGCCTTCTTCTATTCCTATTAGACCGGAGGCGAGTTGCAAATACAAAAAAGGAATCTTTCGCATAAGCTGATTTCTCGATGCGGGCCGGATCTGCGAAGAGGCCGAATTCGTCAAGACGGCCGGGTTCGGAAGCCGGCGCAAAGGTAGCGCGTTTAGCATCCGGGAGAAGCCGCTGATCGGGATTCTGGCGTCAATTGTCGAAGTTTTTGTTGCTTCTGCCGGAAAGTGAGCGATAAAATGAAGGTGCCCCGGAGTTTGCGTGCATTTGAAGTGGCCGCGAAAGGATCCGTTCCATGACGCGTCGTATCGTGCTGTACCCCCTTGGCCGCGCTGCCGTTCTGGCGTTGGGTGTGGCGTTGATTTTGACAACGCAATCGTCAGCCGACAAAACAGACGGCCCGGACAATCGTCTGAAGGACAAAAGCTCGACCGCGCACAAGCCCGTCAAGAAAACGATCGCATCGTCAACCAAGAGGAAAAAGAAACGGCTGCCTCCGATCACGAATCTGAAGGTCGATCCCAAAGCCCAGCATGTGCCGCTGTTCGACGGGGTCGCCGCAGGGTCGCTGACCGTGAAACTCGTCGCGCAAAACGCGTTGAATGGGAGCCTCTACATCGAGAACCATTCGAAAAAGCCGCTGACGGTCGAAATGCCTGAGGCGTTCGTCGGCGTGCAAGTGCTGCGACAGTTCGGTGGCGGCGGCGCGGCGGCGGAAGAGCAGGTCAGGGAGGCATGGGCGGGCAATCAATGGGCGGCGGCATGGGCGGCATGGGAGGCGGCATGGGTGGCATGGGCGGTGGCATGGGCGGCGGCGGCGGAATGTTTTCCGTTCCTCCCGAGCGCACCGCGAAGGTCCCCTACCATTCTGTTTGCCTCGAACATGGAAAGGACGACCCGGATCCCACCGTTCGCTACAAGGTCATCCCGGTCGAGGAATACACGAAAGACGAACAGTTGACCGCGTTACTCACGCTCGTCGGCACAAAAGCGATCGATCCGCAGGTGGCCCAAGCGGCTGCCTGGAACTTGTCCAGCAAGATGAGCTGGGACGAATTGGCCAGCAAGAGATCAAACGAGATCGGCGAAACCGATTTTCCCTACTTCTCGCCCCAGGCTCTGGGCATGGCGCAGCAGTTGGTCATCGAGGCGCGGGGCTTGGCCCGTGAGAAGGCGCACGAACGCGAGAAGTCCGGGGAAACGAAGAATAAGAAAGAGCCCACGTCCGATCCGCACGTCATTCAAGGTCGTTGAGCAGCCGCCGGAGCCGGCGGCGCCTTCCGACGCTCGTTCCATCAACGAACGAAAAAGGACTTGCCCTCGAGGGCAAGTCCTTTTCGCGTTCCAAGGGATTCGTTGACTCTCGACGTCGAGCATTCCAATCGGCCACCGGGGCCGTCGGCACGCAGCCGAACCTCTGCTGCCGATGCATGATCGACCGAGCGCCTAGAACGTTTCGTCGTTGCGTGCTGAAAGCACTTGGTGATGCGCCGCAAGCCTCGTTGTCTACCGATGGTTTCCGCCACGGGACCGCTACGTCTGGATGGGAATCGCTTTAGAAATTGAACTCCAAGCCGGCCGAGAATCCTTGAACGATGAATTCACTATGCGACAGGCTGAGATGAAAGTCGTTTGTGAAATTGCTGCTCACTTCGTCGACGTTGTAGTCGACCTGCTGTTGCGGCCGCGAGATGTTGCCCGTGCCGATGAGGTTGTAAGCGAAATAGAGCTTCACCTGGTCGTGGATCGGGATCTTGGTGTACACGTCGAGGGCACCCACCGGTGTGAAGCGGACCGTCGAAATCCGGTCGCTGTTGTTTCCGATCGTGGGGTCGGAGGAGTCGACGGTGGAAACGAATTGATTGACGCCGATCGTGAGGCGGGGGTCCGCGCCAATCGTGAACCATTGCGTCACGAGTTCGAAGCGGCAACCGATCTGCGGTCCGTAGATATTATTGAGCGTTCGCGATTCGATCGACGTTGTGGCGACGCCCGGATTGGACGCCACCACGTCGAACTCCTCCTGGATCCCCAGGTAACGGAATCCGAGCATCGGCCGGATCAGTAAACCGTATTGCTTTGGGACGATCGGATTGAAGACGATGTTGAACTCGCCTCCGAATACCAGCGAGGTGAACTCGGCACCGAATGACTGGGAGTAGAGGAGCAAAAAGCTCGACGTCTGTTCGTTGACCTTCGCGGGAATGGCCGCGAACGCTTCGTCCGGCGGACTTCCTTGGGGCAATCCTCCCAAATTGACTTGGGAATCGGCGTGCTGCACGATAAAGCCAGTCAATTCGGCCGAGCCGAAGGTCATCGGCAGACTCAGCGTCGCCTTGATTCCTGAGTTCTCGTAAAGAGAAATTGGGCCCGTGTTGTAAGCTTGAGCGAAACCGTTGCCCACCGGGAAGGGCTCGGTCGGGTTTTTCATCAGGGCATTGGAAGTGACAAACGGGATGAACTCCTGCGGAGTTTGGGCCAAGCCAGGATTCAGTGTGGCCGCCGTCGGCTGGGCGCCAATGAGCTCTGTCTGAGGTTTGACGATTCCCCAGTTGATGTAATCGATGTTAAACATGACGTTGCGGGCTACTCGACAGAGAACCTCCTCCAACGGGGTTTCATCGCCCGGCTCGCCCTCTCTCGTGTCGGTCCTTGTCGTCATTCCGTTGCAGTCGCCATAAAGGTTGGGCTGTGACGGAGGGCCTGCTGGTCCAGCACTGCGGCATGTAACCGCACGGTCCGGCCTGTGGCGGATAGCCGCCCGGCGCGGCGTCCCCGTTGCCAGCGGCATAATTGCCGTTCCAGTCCCCGTTGCCCGGTTGCCCATAGCCGGCCGGTCCATAAGCGGCCGGCCCATACGGTGCCGGCATCGAAGAGGGCGACCCGTAAGAGAGAGATCCGGAGTAAGGGTTCGGAGCCGCGGCGGCCGGCCCTGCCATTGACGCCGGCCCCTGAGCGTAGAGGCTTCCTGTCGTCAGGAAGCACGCTGCCATGGCAACGCCAATCGCCAATCGTCCAGCCATGCTCACATTCCTGGCAGTCGAACTTTTCTTGCGAATCGTCGACGCCCCCCCACCTAATCTACCGGGCGCGGATTTGCCGACAGTGCCGGTGGCAACAGTCGTAACAGGAGTATCGGCGATGCGGGTTGTGCCACTTCAAAAAATGCAGCATTGCGGGAAGGTTGTAGCGTTCGCAGGGGTTTTAGCGGAGAAGGTCCCTGCAGGCGGTGCAAGGCTGGTCGCCAGACCGTGCTAGCGCGGAGAAGATAGGATGATTTTGCGGTCTGCCTGTCGCTTGCGAGGCGCGATTTGCAGAACGTGAAGCTCTCCGTCGCGCTCGATCTGAATTCTAAAGGGGCCGTGCTGTCCGGCCCAAAGCGCCCAAATTCCTCAAGAGACCCAAACGTTGAATGGGCCACCTTCTGGATGCGGTCGTTCACGCGCAGTCCGGCCCGCGCTGCGAGGGAACCGGATACGACCCGCTTGACGATGACGCAGCCTGGCTCGGCATCGTCGACCTGGCAGGAAATGCCGGTCGGGTCCGCCGCGCCGTGTAGATGGACTGTTCGCGCCTGCGGCGACTTTTGCCCGTTCCGTTCGACGACCGCGGTGGTCGGGTCTCCGGCGGAAAGGACGGCCTCCCGCAGGTCGTCGGGGGTCGTGACCGCGTGCGCGATCAAACTCCACCATCCGGTCGCCCACTTGAAGTCCCGCCGACTCGGCGGCCGAACCGGGATCGATTTCCGTCAGTTGAATCACCTTTTGCTTCGCCCGTCCTTCATCCCAGGTCACACCTAACCGGGCGGGGGGATCGGGAAGGGGAGTTTCCGCCTCGGCCTGTGCCTGTGCCCCTTCCCGAAAGGCAGCGGAGCGGAAGGGCGGAAGCGCCGGCTCCTGGGCCGCGGCATAGACCGCCCGGAACAAGAGCCGCGTGATCCGCTCCATCCCCTCCAGGTTCAGTTTCTCCACGTCGTCGTAGGGAGTGTGGTAATCCGGGTGCTTGCCCGTGAAGATCATCAGGTAGGGAATTTGCTGGGCGAAGAATGAATAGTGGTCGCTGTCGCGGTGCGTCTCCCAGGTGAAGTTCAGAGCGACCGGCGAATCGGTGTTCTGCGACGACAGAAACCGGCGCAGCCCCGGCGCACTGCGGCTGCCGAAGACTTCCGCCCGGTTTTCGCGCAGCCGGCCGATCATGTCGATGTTGAAGACCAATCGGATGCGATCCAGCGGCACAGTGGTGCACTGATCCAGTAGTGCGAGCCCAAAAGTCCCTCTTCCTCGCCGTCCCAGAAGACGAACAGGAGCGATCGCTTCGGCGGAACGTCGAGCGAGCAGAACGCATCGACCAGCTCCAGCAAGGCGGCGGTGCCGCTGGCGTTGTCGTCGGCCCCATTATGGATGAAGCCGATCGGCCCGCGACTGTTGCGCGAATTGCCGTAGCCGACGTGGTCGTAGTGGGCCCCGACGACCACGTATTCGCGACCCAGGGCGGCATCGCCGCCGGGAATCCGCACGAGAATGTTGCGGCTGTTCGGAGGGAACGGCTGAAAGTAATCGCCGTCCGGCGCCGCCGGCAACGCGTGCTTCTCTTTACGGAGCACGCCGGCGATGTAAGTGCCCGCGGCTTCGCCGCCGTGCGTCCCCGTCTCGCGGCCTTCCAACGTGTCGCTGGCCAGGACCTCGCAGTGCTGGCGCAGCTCTCGTTTGTGAATGGTTTCGACGGCCGAGGTGAATGATCCGGCCGGCAAAACCGAAGTCGACACGGCGACGAGAAGGGCCAACAACGGACCGAGGAACCACCGTTGAATCGCTGAGGCGGAGGAACCAAGGCCATTTCGTGACATACGTGACACATCAGAACGTGACAGATCAGAAAAGGGGCTCATTTCGCGATACCTAAGCACAATTGAATAGAACCAGCATTATAACGTTGAGTATTCCCCCTTTGGCCCGTCTGTCAGCTCTTCAACACTTCTGACGATGTCTTCAGGCGCAAAAAAACACCCGAGGCGAATGCATTCGTCTCGGGTGTTTTTTGTGCTCCCAGAGGAGCATTTATTGCATCGACGTTTTGTGACCGGCCGATCATCAACGTCGTTTAATGTGGTTTGTCCTCATTCGACATGATTCTATTCCGCAAACTGTATGCCAACACGGATTCTCTCGTTTCGCCCGTCTGGGTTGAAGTCGCAAACTATGACCTTGCAGTCGCTTAAAGAACGGCGGGGGCAAACCGGCGATTTCGGCAACAGGCCGCAGCGCCGAGTCATTTTGATGACGATCCTTGTCGGATTGAGCGCATAATGGAGCAACTGAAAACAGCCCGAGATCATTACCCGACCATCGGACGGATGAACGATGACCGCCGGACCGCCCGCCGATGATCTGGCTTACCGCGCCGTCGCGAGTCGGGTCTTCTGGAGCCAGGTTCTCTGGGCGGCAGGCTACTCGCTCACCACCGGGCCGTTTTTGACTTACTTCGGCCAGGATCTGGGAGCCAGGGGCCGCATCGTCGCCTTGCTGCTGATTGTTCCCGAGGTCGCCGGCATCGTGGGACTCTTCACGCGGAGCGTCATTCGGAGTTTCCGCGGCCGCAAGCGGGTCTGGATCGCCTTTTCGCTGTTGGCCCGGGTGCTGTCTCTGGGGATCCCGCTGGCCGGCGTGCCCGCTTTACATCCCACGGGACTCGATCCGCTGTGGCTGATGGTGGCCAGTCTCGCGTTGTCGCAGGCTGCTCAGGCAATCTCCTATGTCGCCTACGTGGCGTGGCTCTCCGACGCGGTTCCCGCGAGGCGGTGGGGACGTTTTTCGCCGCCCGCAACGTCGGAGAACTGAGCGTGCTGCTGTTCGTGCCCGTCGCGGCCGGCTATTCGCGCGATTGGTGGAAGTCGCACGTCGACCCCGGCCTGTTGAGCTGGGCCTACGTCGTCACCTACGTTCTGGGAGTGGTCCTCTTGTTAACGTCGATGGTCCCCCTGCTGGCTATCCTCGACAAAGGCGCATTGCCGGCCGAATTGCGCATCGGGAATTTGCGACGTCTCCGTGAGGCGTTCGGCGACCGGTCGATGCGCGTGCCTGTTGATCCACAACTGGTGGCTTGCCGCGGCCAACGGCCTGACGCAGGCGGCGTTTTTCGGATACCTTTATGGTCCCCTGAAAGTCGGACTGGGCGCGACCTATGTCCTTCTCGACGTCATGCACGCGGTCGGCATTCCCGTGAGTCTGGCCGCCGGGGTCATCGCCGATCGCCGCGGAAACAAACGGCTCATGATTGCCGGCGTCCTGGTGGCCGGCTCGTCCCTCTTCTTCTGGCCTGCGCGACTCCCCACGAGTGGTGGTGGCTCTTCGCCGCTTACGCCTGTTGGGGAGCATTTCCGGCCGTCAATATCACCGGGCGAAACCTGGTGCTCAAGCTGGCCCCGCCGGGTGACAACGCGACCCCGATGGCCCTGTTCCGCCAGGTCGGCGGGTTATTGGCCGGACTCAGCGGCCTGGCCGGCGGGTTCTGGCTCGACCGCCTCAACGCGGACGGCTTCACGCTGCATCTTGCGGGCTGTGAGCTGGGTAGCTTTCAGATCCTCTTTTTAACGTCGCTGATCGGCCGCTTGTCGGCCGCCCTCTGGCTCCTGCCGATCCGCGAACCGCCGGAAGAGTAAAGAAACGCGATCCGCAGATTGAGCCCATGCCGCAGATCAGCAGATGTCGCAAGGCTCCGCGCGAACTCCCACTGCCGAGGCGGGGAACCTGCACCACGTGCGGACCAGCGGAACCTGGTGGTAAAGCAGGGAAGATTTTCCGTCGCGTTTCAACTCGATTTGAAACGGGCCATGCGATTCGTCGGCGCAATTCGCGCGACCGGCGGCGAGTGGGAGCAAAACGGCCGCCGACGCCGAAAAGGATCGCAAATCTGCGCGCTCCATTCGCACGAAAGATCTCCGTCAGAAAACGATCGCGGCGCCCGCCAGCCCTGGGTCGAATGCAGTCGTGTCGGCCTTCCTGGAGTGCCGGCCGTCCGCAACGCTTTTCTTATCCCTACGGCTCGGTATAGAATGCCGCGCCCCGAGTGCGCGGCGGCACGATTTTCGCTCGTAAACGCCGCCGCCGTCCAAAGTTGTCAGCAGGCGGGGACCTTCCCGTGTGCCGGACCGAGCCGGTGCCTTGCGCCCTTGCCGGGAGAAAAAACAAATGCGTAACACCAACCGCACCTGGACGACGCCGGACGCGGCTCGACCGTCTTCGACTCTGACGCTCGGCTCGACTGTCTTCGACCCTGAGGCTCAGACCCGAAGGGAGCTCGCCGAAGTCAGACCCGAAGGGAGCTCGCCGAAGTCCGCCCGCCGACTGCCGAACGCTCAGCTGCCGAACGCTCAGCGAATGTGTCGCAGCATGGGCATCTGCGCTGCGTCCGTGATTGGCTGTTCGGTCGTCATTGCCGCCCTGTCTTGGCATCCAAGCGTATTGAAAGGGGCCGACGACAAAGAGGCCGCGGAAAAGGCCGCGCCGACGGCTTTCGTGATGCTCTCGGGAAGCGACGACCTGATGGGCGATGCCAAATACCTGCTGGATCTCACCAATCCGGTTGAGCAAAAGCAGTGGCCCATCCTGAAGAGTTATTTCGAGATCTTTCTGATTGGGGTCGACCCGAAGCTGCCGACCCGAATCGGAGTCATCTTTGGTGATCAAGCCAACCGCTACGTGTTGAGCGTACCAGTCACCAAGATTCTTGAAATTCCGCAGGGACAACGTCGAGAAACTCATCACTCCGCATATCAAGGAGATCGAGCCGAACTTGTACAAGCTTGGAAACGGGAAGAAGGGCGACTTCAACGGCTTCATGCTGTATACGCGGCCCCCTATGCCCACATCGGCGAAACGAAGGACGACGTCACCGGAGTTGCCGCGGACCCGCGGCCCGAGTTGCAACCGCTCACGTCGCGAAAGTTCATGGCCGCGATCGATCTCCGCAACAAGCAGACCGACGCCGCCTCGCAGGCCAAACGCCGCGAACTCTTCCAGGCCACGCGGAAGCAGACCCTGGCGGCCCTCAAGAAAGAAAAAGGCGAAACGCCCGCCGACTTCGACCTGCGCAAGAAGGCCCTCGAGATCGAGCTCGACGAAGGTGAATGGTTCTTCGCCGAGATGCCAACTGCCCAGTTGGGACTGACGCTCGACCGCACCAGCGGAAACGGCCGGTTCGACCTCGAGACTGACGCCGATCGCGGGGACGCCCCTGGCCCTATCGATCGAGCAATTGCAAACCAAGCCGAGCCATTTCGCCAACGTCGAGAAGAGTGCCGAGCCGATCCTCTCCGCCCGGTTCAACCATCCCTCTGAGCGAAGTCCGCAAAAAAACCGCCTTCGCGATGGCCGCCCTGGCCAAAGACCGTCTGAAGGCTGCGGGCCGACGCCGACGTGAAACTCTCGGCCGACGAAAAACAGGCGACCAAACAGGTCATTGATCAGACCTTCGCCATGATCGAGGCCGGCTTCAAGGCGGGCCTGGCGGACGGGTTTCATCGACATGCATAAGGGACCGTCGGGAAAAAACGTCCTCTGGCCGCGGCCTGGACACCCGACGGAACCAAAGTGGGCGACATCCTCGCGCTCTTGCCGAAGGCCCGCGCGGGCGAAAATGTCAAGCTGAACGTGGCCGAGGAATCGGGCGTGAAGATCCACTCGGTCGATCTGACGGCAAGGACCGGCACCCGCATTGGAACGACTTCATCGGGGCGACCACGCTGTACGTCGGCTCGTCGAAAGAGGCCGTTTGGTGTGCGGCGGGCGACGGGGCGCTCGAGCCCTCAAGGCGGCGATCAAGAAGACGACTCAGCCCGCCCCCGCCGGCGCGGAAAAGGCCCCCTGGGGCGAGTTGATCGTCCGGCTCAAACCCTGGCTCGAGGAGGCCGCCACCGAGCCGCCGAAGAAAAAGGGGGACGACGTTTACCGCAAAATGCTGCTCTCCTCCTTTGAAGGGGGAGACGATCAGTTGTCGGTCCGCATGACGCGGCAACAAAACAAGATCGTCGGCGAAGTCGTGATGCAGAAAGGTCTGCTTCGCTTCGCCGGCAAGGCCGCGGCCGACTTCTCGCGGCAGAATCTCGACGAGAGCACCCAGAAGGGCTCCAAGCAGGCCCGGCAAAACGGAAAATAACCGGTGCCGTCCAAGCCTTCAGCCGCAGCACGAAGCTGCGGCTCAGCGACTGAAACCACCCAAGAAACGAACGAACTGCGCCCGTGCGCCGCGCCGTGAATAATGGATGCGGCGGCTGCTTGTCACACGGCCGGTTTGCCATCCGGCGGCCGTGCGGCTCGTCTCCCGATCGAAGAGATACGATTCGTCGCCGCGCCGAAAACCGTCGTGGAGCATGCGCCCCAAAAGCACGCACGAGGCCGCAGAGGACAATTCCCCCGCACGCGCGTAGGCACTGCATCTCGATGCGGCCGTCGCAGCGATAATTGTATGCCCACGCGATCGACTTGCCGTTCAGCCACAGGAGATTCAGATCGACCCCCGCAATCGCGGCCGCCGTTTCGTGCATCTCTCGAAGAAATCGGCGTCCGTCGGATTCCGCGTCGGCACCGCTCTGTGTCTGCTCGAGTTCGCTGAAGAGCTCCCAGCGGGGATCGTCATCGTCGAGAGGTGTCCCCTCCGGACGATAACGAACGTATTCGAGCTCGCCCCGCTCGGCAAGCGTTTGCTCCGAGCGCTGATACGCGTCCCGCACGTCGTCGGGCCGAGACCGCAGGTACCGAACCCAGTCTCCGTGGCATTCGACGATGGCCCGCGATTCCTCGACCGCGCCGAGCATCTGGGGCTGGTCGACCCGATTCTTGCCGGGTGTGCGACTCCCCACGCGGAGCGCGAACGTGCCGCAGCTCGATCCGGTCCCAACCGCTCTGCGATTGGGCGTGGTTCAATGCCGCCTCGAGGGTGAGTTCCGGCCTGGAGCCGAGCGGCCCGCGAGAGAATCCCTGATCGGCGAGAGGATCGGATAAGACGCGCAACCGCCCGAAGCGCGAGCGGGCCGTTTTCACGACCCAAGGAACCAGTCCCACGGGACGTCCCGCGACGGCGACCACGAGCACTCGCGGCTGTTGGGCATCGGCAGCGCCTCGGCAATGCCGTTCAAACCATTCAACCGACTGAAAGAAGGAAGCCCTGGGAGTCTTCCACCAAAGTTCGCGCCATAAACCGCGAATGCCGGCAACGGCGGAGAGGTCGCTATATTCGGAGACCGTGAGCATTACGCTCGGCGTTCGCAAGTCGTGCGCCCGTCGGTTGGGCTTTTGCGGTCGCCTTGCGGTCGCCGTTCCAGGTCTCCACACAGAGAGTGAAGAGCCGTCTACGCTTAGGGCTAATGCCGCAGAACGGGGAACCGTCGCGAACAGTTCCGCGGCAACGCGGCCCGATGCGGGCTTTTGTGGTCCTTCCGCAACGGCGTTGCGATTCGGCAACGTGCGGTCGCCCAGGAGGGCGGTCGAGCCGTTTCAAAATCGTAGGGTCAAGCGGCCGGCTTGCCCGCCGCGTAGGAGCGTGGGGGGCACGAAAGGTGGCAAGCTGGCAGCTTGCCCTACTTGCAGATGTTCGTCGAGACCAAAATCTGGCCAGGACGGACAAAAAGCATCCTGGCGACCTTTGGCGACCCATCAATCCTAAAAACGCCCAATCCTAAAAAAGTGCGTCATAAGCCGTTAAATCGCAAAGACTTGAGATGTTGGGACTCGACGCGGTGTGGGAAACGGTATGTCTCTTGCAAAAATTACATCGTCGTGTAGCGACCGGCCCGGGGCAGCTTGCATCGGCAAGAGATAAGGGCCTCGTTGTCGCTCGCTGGAACTCATTGAAAATGGAGGGGCAGACGATGAGACATTTGTTTTGCGGCATGATCGTCACAAGCGCGATCGGACTGGCGCTGCTCAGTGTGGGCGCGTCGAAGACCGAAGCCGCGCCGTATCGGGGTTATCGACATTTCCATGGCTACTATGGCGCCTACCGGCCGTATGTCGGCGTCGGCGTCGGATATGGCTCTGCGGGCTACTATCCAGGATATGCCTACTCCGGATACGGCTACCCCGGATATGGTTACGCCGGCTATGGCTACCCCGGATATGCCTACGCGTCTCCGGGTTACTACGGCGGTTACTACCCCGGCTCTGTTGGAGTCTATCCGAGCGTCGGTTTTGGCTACGGCCGCGGCTACGGCTACGGGGGCCATTATGGCCGCTACGGCCACTGGCGGCGCTGAAGCCCGATCGCACCTGATTGATTGGGTCCCCATCCGGCTCGTCGCAGGAGATGAGCCGAGGGCGAACTTAAACAAGAGGGGCCATCGCAAAACGATGGCCCCTCTTGAGTTGTTTGCCCGGGCGTCAGTGAACGAACAGAAATTCCTTCGAGTTGACGAGGGCCCACTGCAGGTCCTGGTAGCACTCGGTGCGGTTCTGGCTCTCTTTGACGAATTGGGCCGCGTTCTCCCGTTCGGCCGGCGTCGGAAAGCGGAGAGGGTCGCCAGGTAGAGTTCCTCGACGATCCGGTCGCCCGGGCGTCTTTGCCGCCAACAGCCCCGCGACGCGGGCCTTCGAGTCGGCGATCTTGTCGGTGACGATGTCGCCGTTGAGCGTGTGCAGGGCCTGGGCCAGGCTTTCGTCGGGCGACCGCTCGCACTCGCAGACGCTGGCGCGGACCGGCTTGCCGAACGTCTTGAGGAAGTAGTTCTGATACTCGGCGTCGGGCAGCTCGACGGCCCGCGTGCCCAGCGGCAGGCTCGTGAATTTGGTCGCGCGTGCCGGTCGCCTCGATCGACCGCGTCCAAGCAGGGCCTCGGCCGCCAGGCGTTTGACCGTGAAATGGCTGAAAAACTTGCCGGTCGGACTGCGTTGGCCGGCGCTCGGTTGCGAGTCGAGCTGGTAGAGCCGCGACGTCATGATGCACGCGCAGCAGCTGCTTCAGGTCGAAGCCGCTGGCGACAAAATGCTTGGCCAGGGCGTCCATCAGCTCCGGATTGCTCGGCGGATTGGTGGCCCGCAGATCGTCGACCGGCTCGACCAGGCCGTGCCCCAGCAGGTAGGAGACGTAGCGGTTCACGACCGACTTCGCGAAGTACGGGTTCGCGGGCGAGGTGAGCCATTTCGCCAGAGCGCATGCGGCGATCGCGCGGATCGTCGGCCGGCGGGCCGTCGAGCGGCTTGGGCTTGAGCACGCGCGCCCGTTCGCGGATTGGTGACTTCGCCCGAGCGGCGGACGATCACCACCGACTCGCGGCCGAACAGTCCGAACTCCTGGCTCGGCTTGCGCCCCCACGCGGGCGAAATACGACGGCGAACGAGTAGTAATCGTCCTGGCCGTACTTCTCGAACGGATGATGGTGGCACCGCGCACAGCTGCAGGCGGACGCCGAGGAAGAGCTGGGCCGTCGCCTCGGCGCAGTCGGCCGGATTGGCTGTTGATGCGGAAGAAGTTGGCCGGCCCGACCGTGTAGATCGATCCCTTGGCCGTGACCAGCTCCCGCACGAAGCTGGTCGAACGGCTTGTTCGAGCGGAACGACTCGCTCAGCCAGTTGTGGAAGGCCCACATCCCCTGCTCGCCCAGGTCGTTGCTCTGGTTGCGGATCAGGTCGGACCACTTGAGCGTCCACCAGGCGGCGTAGGCGTCGTTGTACGTGTCGAGCTTCGGATCGCCGGTGAACCCCAGCAGCCGGTCGACCAGGTGGGCCGTCGCTTGGCCGGGTCCTTCGACGCGAGGAAGGCTGCGGGTCTCCTCGATCGACGGGATCTCGCCGATCGCGTCGAGGAACGCTCGCCGGAGAAAGGCCGCATCGCTGCAGAGACCGCGAAGGCTCGATGCCCAGCTCGCGGAACTTGGCCGACGGCCAGCTCGTCGACGAAGTTCTGATTCTGTCCAGCCGGTCAGTTGCGACGTTTGCCGAGTAGGGGAGGACGAACGTCGAGATCGCCGCCTGTCCCTCGAACCGCACCAGCGCCGAGGCCTGGCCTTGGCCGTTGGTCGTGACCAGGCCCTGCGGCGTGACGGAGAGGACGCCCTCGTCCATCGAGTCGAACTTGGCCAGCGCGGTGACGTCGCGGTGCACGCCGTCGCTGTAAAACGCCTCGACCCGCAGTTGCTGCCGCGCATGGGGGACGGTGATCCGTCGCGACGGCGTCACGATGATTTTCGTGACCGTGGGATCGGAGCGCGGCCGGGCCCGGAGCGCCCGAAGCGATCCAGGCGGCCAGCGTGGCGTACTCGGTCGAGCCGATCTTCATCCGCCGGCCCCCGCCATGCGGGACCTGCAGCGTCGGCTTTTTCAGAAGCAGGCTCTGCTCGGGCTCGAGGAAGTTGACGCGCCGCTCGGAGCGGTCGCGGACGATGGCGGCGTGGTCGGCCGACGGGTCGTAGCCGAAGACCGAGAGCTTGAAACCGGCCTGGCCATACTGCGGCGGCGTGGCAGGCCCCCATGTTGCAGCCGGCCTTGCTGAAGATCGGCGCGATGTCGCGCGTGTAGCCGACCTGCGGATGCGATTCAACGTCGCGGACGGTCACGGGAACGGTCGTCGTCAGCGGCGCCGTGCGGCGTGTCGACCGACGACGCGGATTTCCGCCTGGCCGTTTCCCGACGGCGGCAAGCGCACCCGTCACGGTCGACGCGCACGACCGCCGGGGCGTTCGACACGTACTTGGCGCTGCGACGTCAGGTCGTCGGAACGCGGCGTCGACTTTTCCCGAGCGGTCTGCCGCGGACAACGATCGAACTGGGCGCGGGCAAAGTTGCCGCTCAGCTCGACCCGGGTCGGCGAGACGGCGATCGTGCGCGGCGACGGGCGAAACCGTCGTTCGCTGAGTGCTGCGCAGGCGACTTAACTGATGAAGGCTTGGCGGGCGGATGTCGGGCGGTCGAGATGCCGCCGGCAGCGTCGTTCCCGGCATCACGGCCATGACAGCGAGCGATTGCGGCGCAGCACGCGCGCGTCGACCGTCTCATCGGGCTCGACTTGAGGAAGTGGCATCGACGTGCCCTCCAAATCTGGCTGGCGAGCGGGCGGAGCAATTCGGGCAGGAGGAACCGCTGTTCCCTATCGGGCGGGCCGGTCATCCCCGCGGGAGCGGTCGGGAGACCGCGGCGGCGCGAGGTGCCGACTTCTCTATCGGTGGGATCAATACACTTTATTATGCCGATCTCGGTCCGCCGATTCCAGCTACAGATCGGCATCTGTTGATTCGTCAAGTCCGATCCTGATAGAATGAGCTTTTGTGATTTTGCCGGCTTTGTCGCAAGCGCACGGATCAAAAGCGCTTGCCAACGACCGGCTCCCGCCTTGAACTCGCCCGCCAATTTCGACCCACCCGCCTGGAGATGGCCATGCTCGACTTGCTCTCTGGCGCCACGCGGACGTGCGAAGGGGTATCCCGCCGAAGTTTCTTGCAGATCGGCGCCCTGGCCGGCTTTGGAGTTTCGCTGCCGCTCTTTTTGAAGGCGAAGACCGCGCAGGCCGCGACCGACGTCGAAGGACGTCAACTGCATTTTGATCTGGACGCACGGCGGGACGAGCCATCACGACACGCTCGATCCCAAGCCCAACGCGCCGGCCAGCGTGCGGGGCGAATTCGGGGCGATCAGCACGGCCATTCCCGGCGTGCAGTTTTCCGGAGATCTGTCCGAACATGGCGGCACAGGCTCAAGCGGTTTGCCGTGCTTGCGAGGCTGGAATCCCAAGAACGGCGCGCACGGCCTGGCCGATGCCTGGATGATGTCGGGCCGGCCGTATCAACCCGGCCGTGACTTACCCGTGCTACGGTTCGGTCATCAGCCGCGTCAAAGGATTCCGCAACGCGTTGCCCCCGTTCGTGCAGCTCGGCGATTCCATGGATCACCGGTTCAACGGCGGAACGGCGGGAATCCTGGGGCTTGAACACAATCCGTTCCAGGTGATGGCCGATCCGAACGCCGCAGCGCCTCAACGTGCGCGACATCACGCCGCCCTCGGGGATCACGCCGCATCGCGTCAGCTTCCGCCGGCGGATGCTGGGGGCGATCGACCGTTTGGAGCGGCGGGCCGCGATTCAGCCGGCCGCTTACCACGCGCTCGACGAGCATTACAAGACGGCCCTCAACATGATCACCGCGCCGGAGACCAAGCGGGCCTTCCAGATCGAAACGGAAGACCACGGGCTTCGCGAGCGCTATGGCCGCAATCGCGTTCGGGCAAAGCTGCCTGTTGGCCCGCCGGCTGATCGAGGCGGGCGTGCGGTTCGTCACCATCACCGACGAAGGCTGGGACACGCACCAGAACAATTTCAAGTCGCTCAAGAGCCGGCTCGTCCCGCCGATCGATCGCGGTTTGCCGCAGCTCATCGCCGACTTGGACGACCGGGGAATGCTCGCCACGACGCTCATCGTATGGGTGACCGATTTCGGCCGGACGCCGAACGTCAACTCGGCCAGCGGCCGCGACCACTGGGCATCGACGGGATTTGCCGTGATGGCCGGAGCCGGCGTTCCCGGCGGGGCCGTGCTCGGCGCGACCGATGACGAAGGGGCGAAAATTGTCCGCGACGAATACTTCACGGAAGACATCGCCGCGACGATCTACGCCAAACTGGGCCTCCCGGCCGATCTGACCGTGAACTCGCCCGACGGCCGGCCGATCCGGCTGGTCGAAGGCCGCCTCATCAAAGAATGGGTGTAGGCTGCTGCCAGCCGACGCTCGCCGCGCGCGGCGTCTTGGGGCGGCCAAAAAATGCCGGGAACCTCTCGCCTGCCCCTCCTCAACGGTCGAAAGGCCCCGGCGTTTCAATCCTGTCGCATCGCCGGCACTCAACGGCGGCGGGCATTGCTGAATGAGACGCAACATGGGTGCCGCCGCCGCGGTTTGCCGGCCTGATTCCGCAAAGCCTTGGCGGGCTGAGGCTTGGGCGTGCGGCTCGAGTTCCAGCAAGGAATTCGATTTGTCGCGGATTTGCGATAGCTGTCGTCCGTTGGATGTCAGAAACAGTGATTTGGCCGCTTGTCATGGGCCGTTCAGAGGTACGTTCGGTCGTCGGCGAAAAACAAGTTCGCGAATGGCCGCGCCGCGTGCTAAATTGAATGCGAACTACCGACAACCCAGCCCATCGCGAGACGGTTCTGATCCATGGCCGTGCGAGGAATTCGAGGCGCCACGAGCGTTGAGGCCGATACGCCGGCCGACATCCTGGCGGCAACCACCGAGCTGTTACAGGAGATCCTCCGCGCCAACCAGATCGAGGGTTTTGACGAAATCGTTTCCGCGATCTTCACCACGACTGCCGATCTGACGTCGAGCTTTCCGGCCGAGGCCGCGCGATCTCTCGGCATGCATCAAGTGCCCCTGTTGTGCGCCAGCGAAATCCCAGTCCGCAGCAGCGTGGCGCGCTGCATCCGCGTCCTCTTGCATCTCAACACGGAAAGGACGCAGCGCGACATGGTGCACGTCTATCTGCGAGAAGCCCGCCGGCTGCGCCCCGACGTGAAAAGCGCGCAGTAACCAAGGGTCCGTGGTCCAAAGTCCAAGGTCGACAAAGGCTGCTTCGCGGTTTCCGACTTTGGACCTGGACTTTGGACCTATGGCTCGTCCGGCGGATCGGTGCCGCGGAGCGCGTCGCCTTCCTTCCATTCGATCTCGGCGTCGAGGCCCGTCTGCCGCAGCTCCTCGAACGACATGCCGAGCTCCTCGATCTGGTCGGCGATCGAGTCGAAGGGGTTGGCCGTGAATTCCGGCGGAAAGATCGACTTCAGGCGATCGAAATGGTCCTTGGCCATCGCCCGGTTTTCGGGCGGGACCTGCAGCAGGCGGCGGGCGCGATCGATCCGTGTGATCCAGACGGCCGTCGTCAAGACGACGTGGCGCTCATCGGGCTTCAACTGATTGAATCGGCGGGTTTGGCCGTGGAGCGCTTCGAGCCGCTTTTTCCCCTGCTCGACGATCTTATGCAAATCCTGGTCGGGCCGCACGGCGTTGCGCGCGAGCGCGACGCCGATGGTCTTGACCAGCCCGACGAACTGCGGCAGCGACAGTCGCTGGCACAGCGCCTTCTTCAGCGCGCGGTCCTTCGCCAGATGCCGGGTCAGGTTTTCGTCGTTCCACAGTTTTTCGAGCTCGTCCGTCTCTTCCCGCACCAATTCGTTCACCGGAAGAGTCCGCTGCTCGTCCCAAGACGGCGGCTTCTTGAACAGGACGGGCATCTCCGGCAGTTTTTTGTCGGGCAAATCGTTGACGACCTGCAGGAACGTTTCGAGGTCGGCGTCGGTCACCTTGTCGCCGATCTCTCGCGGCTCCAGAAACTTCTGGGTTTGAGTTCCGCATCCAGCCATCAAGAGCCCGGCGATCAAGAGGACGCAGACCCCCAACGCCTGGCAGGGTGGGTCGAGTCTGCGAGGCCCACCACCGAAAATGGCGAAGGACGAAGCACGAATAACGAATGAAATGTGAAGCCCGAAGTACGAAACGGGAGCAGGGCCGCCATCGATGGGCCCTTCCACTTGGTCATTCGAATTTCGTGGTTCCTTCGTCATTCGAATTTCGTGCTTCGTCACTCTTGCTGGTGGCTCTCGCAGACTCGACCCGCCCTCTGTAAGGGGTTTTGGAACGCGGACGCCATCCTTCGTATCGGGCGGGGACGCGAGGCGGTCAACGAGGGATTGCGCGGTTCGAGTCCGGAGTCAGGGAGGCGATTCGGCTGTCCGTCAGTCTTTCGCGCACCGATACGCCTTGCCCTTCCGGCACATTCGGAAAATCGAATCCGGTCACGCGCGTCACGGTGCCGATTGAAACGGCCATCTGGACAACGAAGAGCACGACTGCGGCCCGTCGCGGGAGCGGTCGGCTGCCGCCGGCCGCGTCGGAGTCGCGGGGCGAAAAAGCCGGCCGCGAGCCAGACGGGCCACGGCATGAGAATCAGCCACAAGCGGGCCGCTTCCCCCATGTTCTTGCCGGACAGCCACAGCACGAGCCACGTGGCCGTCAGGCACCAGTAGGGACCCATCGCCGCGTCGCCGCCAGCCTGCCGCGACGACTCTTTCGGAAGCCGATCGCGGCGGCGACGATCAGCGGCGCATCCGACGGCGAAGATCAGCTCGATCGGATTGGCCAGCAGCCACTTCCAATAGGTTCTCGTGTAGTGGTCGTAGAAGGCGGCGTGGTTCCGGAAATTCCAGTGCCACACCGCACAGCAGATTGATGCGGCCGAACAACCAGAAGAGCAGGACGGGAATCCCCCAACCGGCGGCGGCCGCGCCGATTCGGGCGGCCCAATCGCGGGTATCGCAGCCGCGGTTCGCTCTTGCGGACTGCAAAGGACCGATTCCCACAACGTGAGCAGCCCCGCGGCCACGGCGATCGGCAGAACGGCCAGGCTCAGAAACATCCCCAGCCAGAAAACGGCGCCCGCCAGCGCACACAGACGCCAGCCGGCCGCGGCGGAAGCCTTCGAGCCACAGCCAGAGAAAGAGCGCCCCAAAGAAGGGAAGGAGCGCGTCCGATTTCGGCAGGAAGACGGCCAGCGCGGGAACCAGCGGCCAGAGCGCGGCGGTCCACCAGCTTGTCGTCCGCGAATGGGTCCGCCGCACGAGCAAGATAGATCGGCACGACGGCGCGCCGCGGCGACGGCCTGCGTGATCAGAGCCGCCAGCCAGAGCGCCGCGCTTTCGGTCGGCGTGATTGGTCGCCGGCCGGCGCGTTCGGTTCGTTCGGTCACGTCCATCGCATCGCGAAACGAGGCCGGCTGCGGTTCGCAGCAACAGGTCGCGCAGAGCGGCGAGATCGGAGCACAAATTGATGCACGCCGCGGTGGAAGAGCATCAGTCCGGGCGGATGCGTTCCCAGGTGCAGGTAGTCCCCCTGGGCCATCCGTCCTCGTAGCCGGCGAGATAGGAGGGGACGTCCCGCATGACGTACCGGGCCTGCTCGAAATAACCTTCGTGCCGCTGGAAATAGAGAACCCAGCCCGACTTGCCCATGGCGTATTGCGGATGCGGGCGGGACTTTCCTGCACGACCCACAGCCAGGCGAAGCCGCCGGCGGCACAGCGCCGCCAGCCAAGCGGCCAATTCCGCAACGGCCGGCCCGCTGCCAGGCGGATCGCGCCGACGGCGACCAGCCCGATGTACAGTCCGCCGACCACGGCCGCCGAGAACCAGCCCAGGACGAGCAGCGTCCATTCGCCCGGCGCGACGGGAATCCGGCTCCAAACCCACTCGCCGGGGACGCCGAGCGGAGATTCGGTGATCCACAGGACCGCCAGCGAACCGGCCGCGACGAGCGCCAAACCGATCCCTGTCTGGCGGATGTTCATGAAAGGATCAATCCACGCTCTGCAGTTGCAACCGCGCGTTGAGGATCTGCTGGATCCGCTTTTGCGAGTCGAGCAGGTGGGCCTTCGTGTAGTCGTCGAGCTGCATGTCCTGCTTGTTCAACAGGATCGCATGATCTGCGAATCGAGCGTTTGCAGGTGCATGCGGGCCAGCGTCCGGGCGTCTTCCGGACCGCTGTAGCGGCTCCTGCACGAGATACGCCAGCTCCTTGAGCGCCATCCGCTGCAGGTTCCGCCGGAAGCCCGCAATGTACGGGGACGTGTCGGTGTACTTGCCGGCCTTGGCCTCGTTTCCACTCCGAGAAGATCGGCCTCGACCAGCGTACGCAGGTGTTCGGCCAACGTGTAGCGGTCGGCCTCCGACGACGACCTTCAATTCGTTGTCGTGCAGCCGCTCCAGCGTCATGCGGATTGAGCAGGTCGTACAAGATGATCTCCTGCATCAGGGCGACGTACTCGTAGATCGGGTAATCGAGGCGGTACGGCTCGACGATGCCCCAGTGCGACCAGTGAGTCGCCGGCAGGTAGTTGAGCAGCTTGGGATCGTACGCCGGCGCGCTGAAAGACGTGCTCGGCCACCAGCTTCATTCCCTCGCGCTGCTCCTTTGCCGTGACGAGCGTGAAGGGGGGCCGCGCATGCGGGTCCCCGTCGTGGTCGCGATGGACGAAGAGCGCCGCCGGGGAACTTGGCCGCGAATTGGGCCGTCCGCCAGTATTCCTGGAACAGCTTGTTGAACGCCTGGCGGGCCTTTTGGTAGCCCTCCCCCTTCTTGACGAGCCCGTTCGAGCATCTTGGGCATCAGTTCGGTGGATGAGCTTCATCTGCCGCGATGGCGAACTCGATCGGATTGTGACCCAGGTCGAACAGGTTCGTCCAGCGGGTCGCTGCCGAAGACGACGTCCTCGTCGGTCGCGTATTGCAGAGCCGGCTCGGTGCCGCGGGCGGCGATTTTGTCCAGTTCCTCGGACTCGCTGCCGGAGATTTCTTTGTAGCCGTATTCGATGGCCCAGTAGTCGTACGGGCCGATCGTGGGCGTGTAGTAGTAGCCCTGGTGACGTTCCCGCTCGGCGCGATATTGGCGGGGTTGTAGTCCATGACGCTGGCGACGATCGCCTCGCTCGGACCCTTCGACTTGTCGTCGATCTGCTTCAGGTCCTTCCAGGCACTGGCCTTGAAGTTGTGCCGCAGGCCGAGCGTGTGTCCCACCTCGTGCATCACGACTTCCTTGAGGGCCTCGTGGATGAATTCGGGCGGGCAGCTTGCCTTTCGCGTCGGTGAGCCCGCGGGCCATCAGGACCGAGGCGGCAAAGCCCATCTGGTGCTGCATCCCCCGGCAGTAGGCGCAGCTGATGGCCGGCGCCGTGCGCTCGGCGCGTGGTCGACTTCTTCCATCAGCTTCTTGAAGATTCTGCCGCTCCGACGGGATGGCCGAAGAGTTCCGCCACGGTCTGCGGCGTCATCACTTCGTATTCCTGCTTCCAATACCGCAGGAAGCTGTCGTCGAAGATGATGTCGGCGTCGAGGATTTCGCCCGTCTTGGGGTTCACCCGCGACGGGCCCATGGCGAAACCGGCCTCCGCGGTGATCCAGCGGAAGAAGTTGTAATTGATGTCCTCCGGATCGATGTCTTCTTCGCGCTCCTCGTATTCGCCCGGCTGGTAGACGTGGATGGCGTTGTAATAGCCCAGCTTCTCAAACGCCTTGTTCCATTCGAGGATGCCCTCGGCCACGTAAGGGCGCAGCGATTTGGGGACGGTCTTTTCGATATAGAACGTGATCGGCTTGACCGGCGTGGAGACCGATCCGTCCGAGCGATTCCTTCTTCAGGTTCCAGCGGTTGATGTAGCGGACGAAGTGCTGGTCGTCCTCTTTGTCGGAGAAGTTCTTCCGCACCGTGAGGAAGTAGCCGACGCGGTCGTCGGCCTTGCGCGGATTGTAATCGGTGGACGGAAGCCGGCTGATGCCGTAGTGGACCTGCACCTGCACGCCCCGCGGATCGATGACGGTCGTGAGGTCCTGCGTTCCGCTGTAGACGGCCGCCACGCGGAGCTCGACGTTGTCCTTGAACGCCTTGATCTTGGCCCACGTCGAGCGGTCGGAAACGAAGTGGAACGGCGAGCCGGGAAAGCCGATCGACCGGCCGATCATCTGGTCGTCGTTCATGAAGGCCCGCGTGAAATCGACGACGTGGCCCCCTTCGGCATCGGTCACGATGGGCAGCGAATAGAGCACGCTGTCGCTGTAGGCCATCGAGACGGCTTCCGCCTCGGGAGTGCCCGGATTGGCGGTGAACCGGACATTGCGCCGCAGGACGTGGAGATTGTCCCCCACTTTCTTGAAGACCCACAGCACGTCGTCGTCGAAGCCCCAGCTCATCCCGCCGATGACGTCGTTGTGGCTGATCCCCTTGGCGATCGACGTGAGGATGATGAACTCTTTGTCCAGATCGCTCGACTTGATCAGGATCAAGCAGCCGCTGGTCGTTGTACCACATCTTGAAGAGGCCGTCGGCCGTCTTCATCCCCTCGGTGAGGAGTTCAAGCTTGGATTTAGGTGCTCGCTCGAGTCGTCGTTGTCGGCCTTGGTTTCAGCGCCGGGGAGGCCGTTGATCGTGAAAACCTGGCCGAGAAAGATGAACGCCGCAAGAAATCGGAGGGCCGACTTCGGCATGGAGAAGCTCCAACTGTCGAAAAGAGGTATCTCGGTCGTCTCAGCTCAATAGAGTCTACCCAGTCAGCATACTTGACCGGCGTGACCCGTGTTCGCAATTTTACCGCGTGTCACGTCGTTCTGCACACGGTAGGGAACACGAGGTTGGCAGATTAGGGCCGGACGAAGCGGCGTTTCGGCCCAGGAACGGCTGTCCGGCATGTTGCCAAAACGCATCATCCGACGAAGACGACCAGACAGGTGATATTGTCCTGCGAACCGGCCGTGCGGGCGGCCTCAACGATCGCATCGGCCGCGGCCTGGGGATCGGCGCTCTTTTCCAACAGGTCTTTGAGCTGGTCGACGGAGATGCCCTCCACGACCCCGTCGGAGCAGAGAGCGAACCGGTCCCCGGAGGTCAGCGGAAATTCCTTCGGTTCCGTCCCGGTGCCCCCCTCCTTGGTGCCGATGTATCGCCAGAGGACGTTTTTGAAGCGGTGCGTGCGGGCCTCGTCGGGCGTGATCGTTCCCGCGTCGATGAGGGCCTGCGTCAGGGAATGGTCCTTGGTCAGCTTTTCGAGCTTCCGATCGCTGAGTCGGAACGCGGGGCTGTCACCCACGCCGCCCGCGTAGAATCGGCCGGCGACGCAGAGCAGAAAGACGATCGTCGTCCCCATCTTGCACAGGTGCGGATCAATCTCCCCCAGGGCCATGATTTCCATGTTGGCGTCGCGGATCGCTTCGTCGATCGCTTTGCGGACTTTGTCGGGAGCGTCGTGCTCGAAATCGAGGCGCTTCTCGAAACGATCGGAGACGAGCGTGGCGGCCATTTCGCTCGCCTTCTCTCCGGCGGCCTGCCCCCCCATGCCGTCGCAAACGATGAAATAACGCCCCTGAGGGTCGGCAAAGCCGCGATCTTCATTGTTGTCGCGGTAGTCGCCCGTGATGCTTCGCAGGCCCCAGCGGAGTTGCATGTCGGTTACCGAAGAGATCGTGGATTGACTGTCATGGATGCACCCGTGTGCCGTCTCGGCCCTGCGCGAGCCTGATCATGTTTCGGCCGGCGTCAAAGCCGTCCGAGCGGGCCTCCGGCCCGACACGGTCTGCACCAGATCCGTCACGCCGACCAAAGCGGTGCCAAAGAAAAGCTCTCCCGCCTCGAAACCGGCGCTTTGGCCGATCAGCCGGTTATAACCCTCCAGCATCGGAAACACGCGCTCTTTCGCGGGAGGGAACTGGGTCCGATAGGCGCGAATCGCCTCCAATTTTATCGGGAGCGTGTCGGAAATATCCACGACAAACTGGCCGCCCGAGGGAACCCGCGTCATCTGGAAGCCCAGTGGGAACCAGATTTGACGCCGAATCGTGTGCGGCGGCGAGGCGATCGAACGATTCATCCCACTTGGTCAAACGCGAATAGAACACGCCCGCGTCGGTGATCTGCATCGCCTGCCAGTGATCGGGGGACGCCATCGGCGTCTTGTCGCCGATCCCCATCACAATTTCGGGCCGATACATCCGGAAAACCTTCGCCAACGCGACCCGCGCTTCAAAGCTGTCGAACAGCCGGCGATTCGGGAGATCGAGCGTCTTGCGGACATGGACACCCAGGATCCTCGCCGCTTCCTGCGCTTCCGCGAGGCGCACGTCGGGGCCCGGGCTGTGCGGCGTTGGTTCGCCGTCCGTGAGATCGACAATCCCGACGCGGTAGCCCTGTTTGACCAACTTGGCGAGCGTCCCTCCGCACGCGATCTCGACGTCGTCGGGATGGGCGCCTACCGCAATCACGTCCAACCGTTCCGGCAAGTCGTTCGACATGGCTTCGGTCAATCAAGTTGAGTGAGAGGTGTTCGGCTTTTCTGAAACGTTGATCGGTCGGCCTTGAATTGTCCAGTCAGCGCGCGTCGTCCAGGTAGACGGAGCCGGCCGGGGCCGCCGCCGACGGGGGGGCCTCCCCGAGAAAGGATCGAACCAATTTGGCCAGCCGATGGGGATGCGCCAGATGCGCCAGCGGTCCCGTCGTATGCAGCCATTCCGTGGTCGCGTGCGGCAGGCCGCGCTGCAGCTCCGCATTGCAGCCGGCCGATACGAGCCCCTCGTTCTCTGATCGAATCAAAAGGACGGGTTGGCAAATCTCCGCCAGCCGCTTGCGACAGTCGAAGGCACCCACGAGCGCGGCCCGTTCGGCCGCGTCACGAATCGGAGTCCGGCCGGCGTTCTCGATGAAAAACCCCCAGCGGCTCCTGTCGAAGGGGGGAAAGTACGCGCTGATGGTTGGCGCGCTGGATCGTGTCCCGGAAAGGAACGCCTGCCAGCGTTCCCGGAATGAAACGCCCGAGCCGGCACAAGAGCCGTTCCACCGCGCTCAGTCTTCGATGTGCAAACGCTCCCTGCAGAATCGCGCGGTCAATTCGTGCCGGCCGCGCTGTCAGCGCCGCCAGCGCGACGAGACCGCCAAACGACGTTGCGAACAACGAGAATGTCGAATTGCCGTGCAAATCGGCAGCGGCAAACAGATCGGCCGTCAGCCCCTCGGCCGTGACGACTCTGCGCCGCCGCTCATTGCGCGTCGGATAGTCAAACACGACACATTGGAAATCGTCGCGCAACAGCCACACGATGAGACAAAAAAGGTCCGAAGTTCCCGCGAGGCCGTTCAAAAAATAGAGCGGATGCCCCTGCCCCAGCGTGCGGCCGGAGACCGAGTCGTCGCCGACGCGAATCGACCACGATGCGCTTTGAGTACGGAACGCGTCCAGAACCTGAGCCCAACCCAGCGGGTTGGGACAACCGTCCGGCGTCGTGGCGGCCGTCGGGTCGGCCGTCGGGTCGGCCATCGCCGGTTCCCGCGAAGCGGCCGCCGGCTCGCCGACGAAGTCGGTTTTTTCAAGGGACATTGCCAGGTCGCGTTCTCCAGCAAACTCCGCCGACACGGCGGCCAAATCGATCTCTTCTCGTCCTACGGAATCTTATCCAAATTAACCGCGCAGAAATAGTTGTGCCACGAGCCAGCGGGTTGATTCCGTCGAGCCGCCGAAACGAACTCGGCGGCTGGTAAAATGTCCCTTGCCCGCTCGTTGATTGACTTACGGGGCGGCGAACGCCCTGAAACCGTTCCAGTGTGCGGCGCGTGTTGGCCGCCGATCTCACTCGCGGCCCAACGCCTTGTCCGCCTGGGCGATGACGTCGTAAGCGGCCTGGCTCGTCTCGGCGGCGCGCAGCGCGTCGAGGCAGCCGGGAGATTGAATCAACCGGCCGAGCCGCGCCAAAACGTGCAGATGCGCCCGCGAGTCGCGGCACAAGACGAGGAAGAAGAGATCGCTGAGCTGTCGCCGCGGCGCCCCGAAAGGAATGCCGGAGAGCGTGCGGCCGAACGCGACGATGGATTGGCCCAACACGTCGGGGAGGGGATTGCGCGGGTGCGGGATCGCGACCCCGTTCTCGAAACCGGTCGAGAAGATCTCTCGCGCTCCAGAACGGCGTTGAGAACGGTCGCCGGCTCCCAGATTTGCCAGGTGCGGCCGGCGACCTCGATCATGCTCTCGATGACCGAGCGCTTCGTGCGGCCTTGCAGAGGAACCTGAACCGTTTCAGCGGACATTCGCCCGAGAATTGGCGTGTCCTCCTCCGTTCCCTCGGAGCGCTGCCCTTCCTCGAGAGCGGCCAGCTCCGTGTCGGAATAGCCGCGCATCTCGTGTTCGAGCCAGTGGCGGATTTCCGTCGGATGGAATTGCCAAACGCCGCCGACTTTTCGCCCCGGAATGCGGCCCCGGTTGGCGAGCTTCTCGACGTCGCGGCGGTCCCGGCCGAGGCGGGCCGCAAGCTCCTCGATCGAGATCGACTCGTGCGACATGCAAGTCCCTTTCGCCCGTCCGTGTTCACCGGCCTTGGCGAAAAGACGGAAGAAAACAGTCCAAGGGCTGTCTGCAGACTCCGTCGGTTTGCTTCAGCATAAAACTTGACACAACGTGCGTCCTGCGAGCAACAGTCATGCCGACGCATCATCGACGAAGTGTTGCCGAATGGCGCAGCGGTGCCTACCGCCGGACGGTCTGCAGCGGAACCTGACGGCGACAGAGGATGTCGAAGCGCGCCCGGCACTCGCGCAGCATCTCGCTGTAGTCCGAGTTCCAAAGCGCATCGGACCAAATCGCCAGTTCGTAATGGCCGCCATAACCCGCCTCGTCGAAGGCGTGGACGATCGCCGTTAACGGGATGCGGCCGTCGCCGGGCCGGCAGCGGTCGTATTCCGAACGGGGGACGCCGCGCCAATCGCTGAGCTGGACGACTGCGACATAGGGCGCCAACTCGGGGATGCGGTCCACAAGCCGCGGTTCCTGCCAGAGATGGTACACATCGAATGCGATCCGCGCACCGCGGCCGCTGCGGTCGATCACCTCGAGCGTTTCGTCCAACGAGTTCAAGAACGACCAACCCGACGAGACGACTGGCGACATGGGCAGGAGCGCCAGCGCCACGCCCTGCTCGGCCGCATCGTCCGCCAGGGCCTTCACGGCGTCGACGAGGAGCCGCCGCGCATGAGTGCGAATGTGGCCCCTCCGCGGTCCGCTGACGAGAACCAGGCACTCCGCCGCCGACCGCACCCGCCAGTTGCAGGGCCTGCCGGGCGTCGTCCACCGCATCGAAAAAGCTGGCCCCGTTCAAGCCGGTGAAGCCGCCGGCAAACGAAAGGCTCGAGATCGTGAGCCCCGACTCGCGCACCAGCTCGACGGCGCGCGCTTCGTCATCGAACCGCGCAAACTTCGGACGCCAGAGACCGGCGGCCTCGAAACCCTCGTCCCGATACGACTGCAAATCGTCCTGAAGCGACCACCGGTTGGTCGTAATCTGGTTCACCGCGAGCCGGGACATCCGAGGGCTTTTGACCGAATCAATTTGCACGGAATCGGCAATCGACCGAACGTCGCCGCCAGACACGAACTTCTGGCCCACTCGGCGCTGTGCGGACGCTGCAAAGTGTTCGATCACAATCGACCTCCTCTGGTTCGCGTGCCGTGGCGGCGAAAGCTGAGTCGAAAAAGCAAAACGAAGCGCGTCTGCGACGAAGACGAATGTCGTTTCGACAAACCGGACCCTGCGAAAGGGTGACAGCATACCCGCAGGGCGGCGCACCGACAATGCGGATCAACCCGTTGCCGTGATTTTCACTGACGGATCATCGGCAACGTTCACCCACACATGAACGTGCGGACTCCCGCGGAAGTGCCACACGAATGACGGGCCTTCCAGCCGCCAGATATCCCACACCTCGTCATTTCCCAGGTCGTCCGACTGGAAGAAGGAGATGCGGCACGCGTCGAGGCCGCCCTGCGCAGCGAGGCAATGCAGCACCCCATTGCGGTCCGACGTGCGATACGGTTCGATCAGCGACTTCGAGCACGCCCTTGAGATGCGCCTTCTGATCCGGCGAAAGCTCCGAGGCCGGCAAGCCGGCGATCTGAGCCCGCTGGCGGAACTGAACGTCGCTCTCATGCGGCGCCTGCGCGATCAACGCCTCTTTGCGGTGCTTCCCATCGAGCATTTGATAGAGCGCGTTGGCCTTGAGGGCCTGGTGCCAAAAGACGTTGTCCGGATGATCGGGCTTCTCGTGGAAGCCGTGCGCCGCGTGACCGTAGAAGATCGGCCCGCCGAACGCCACGTGCTCCGCCGCGTGCCCGTCGCAACGAATCGTCAAGTGCCGGCCCGTCATCACGAATTCAAATGTTTCACTCTCCGGCGTACCGAAGAGCGCGATCGATTGGGCCTTGCCGTAACCGCCGGCGTCATCGGCAAGCTGCTTGCGGATGCGGTCCTTCCAGTCCGAATTGTAGAGACCGAAATAAAGGGCCTCGATCAACTCCTGCTGGTCCTTCGTGAAAAAGCTGCTGGCGACTTTCTCGCGGGTGATCTGCCAGTTGTTGGCCACGTGCATCCGCAACAGGCCGCGTTCGTCGCTGTAGTCCCAGGGAAAGCAAATCTTCTCGCGTTGGGCCGGTGAGAGCGACCGGTAGAGCTTTTTGGTCAGGTTTTCGGAGGACGACTTGGCCGCGGCCGTTTCCGCCGGCGCGACGCGAGGGAGCGCGGCCGTCGAAACGACCGCCGCCGTCGCGCCGACCGTCTTGACGAACTGGCGGCGCGTGACGGGCGGAAAAACGGGACTCGAACAATCGGGGCAACTCTCGAACGGCTGCATCGCCATCTCCTTTTGATTCAGCTTTTGGTCACCCGGGCGGAAAGCAGACCCGGCGCAGCATGACCTCAGTATGCGCGCGGCGATTCGAAAAACGCAAACCTCATTCGTGGTCCTCATTCGCGATTCGCGGAATTGGAAAATGCGCGAGCGCCATGGCTTGACATCTTCTTCGGCGCGCAGTCCGCGGTCGCGCTTCGTAAAGCAAGCGGCGAGCTTGCTGCGAGATCGTTTCTCTCAAATTCGCGCAGGAAGCCGGCGCGTTTGCCCGCGAAGCATCCGCTTAAAAAAACTGATCTTCTGAACGCGCCCGGCTTTCGCCATACTTCGCCCCATTATCAGGATCGTTATGGCGCAAGCGTCGGACTTTCTTCCGCTCTTTGAGGCTCGGGACGCGGGAACTCCACCGACGGGGCATGGCCGCTCCGCGCACTTCGTCGGCATCTGCGGGTCCGGCATGAACGCGCTGGCGTCGATGCTCCTCGATCTCGGCTGGTCCCTGACCGGTTCCGATTCGCATCCAAGCGAACGGCTCTCCCAAAGCTTTCGGCAACGCGGAGTCTCGATCCTGCGGGGGCACGACATTCTTCATTTGCCGCCGCGGACCGACGTTCTGGTCTACAGCGCGGCCATTCCGGCGAACAACCCCGAGCGAGAGGCAGCCCGCAGGCTCAATATCCCGGAGATGACCTATAGCCGGATGTTGGGCGATCTGATGCGGTCCCGCACGGGCGTTTGTATTGCCGGGACGCACGGTAAGAGCACGACCGCGGCCATGGTCGCCTCGGTTTTGCTCAAGTCCGGCCGCGATCCCTCCGCGTGCATCGGGGCCGAGCTCTGTGAGTTGGGAAAGAGCGGATGGGCCGGCTCCAGCGAACTGTTCGTCGTCGAAAGTTGCGAGTATCGCCGCAGCTTTCTCGATTTGTCGCCGACCTGCGCAGCCATCCTCTCCGTCGAACCGGACCATTTCGACTGCTTCCACGACTTCGGGGAGACGTGCGAGGCCTTCCGCCAGTTTGCGGCGCGTGTCCTGCCGGCGGGAATTCTGGTCGTACGAGGAGATTGTGCGGCCGCCGTCGCGGCCGCACGCGGAACGTCCGCGCGTGTCGAGACGTTTTCGCTCGCGACCAGTTCCGACTGGCGCGCCTCGGAGCTGAGGCCGACGCCCGAAGGCGTTCGCTTTTCGGCTTTCCATGGCGGCGACTTCTTTTCCGAGTTCTCGCTGACGGTATCGGGCCGGCACAACGTCCTCAACGCGCTGGCGGCGATCGCCCTGTGCCATCACCTCGGAGTGTCGTCGGCCGACCTTGTCGGTGCGCTGGCCCATTTTCGCGGAGTTCGCCGCCGGTTCGAGCACATCGGAACGTGGGGGGGCGTGACGCTTCTGGACGATTACGCACACCATCCCACGGAGGTTCAAGCGACATTGAGGGCCGCGAGGGAGCGTTTCGGCCGCCGGCGGCTGTGGTGCGTCTTTCAGCCGCACCAGGTCTCGCGCACGCGCGCCTTGTTCCGGGAGTTTGCCGAGAGCTTGACGCTGGCCGACGAACTGCTGATTGTGCCGGTCTACGCGGCCCGCGAGACTTCCGACGCGAACGCTGATTTCGTCGCCAAGGAGCTTGCACTTTCCATTGCCGCGGCGGGAGGCCTGCGCAGGTTCTGTCCCGACCTTGACCGGATCATGGTGACATTAGACGATGAGACCCGCCCCGGCGACGTCGTGATGACTATGGGAGCCGGGGATATCGACCGAGTCCATCATGAGTTCACTCGACGCCTTCAAAGAAATCGCGCTTCGTGATCAGCCGCTGGCTGCGCACACGTGGATGAAGATCGGCGGACCGGCTCAGTATCTTGTCCGTCCGCGGAACGTCGACGAGTTGCACGACGTTGTCCGAGCGTGCCACGAGGAGCAGATCCCTGTCCGCATTTTGGGGGGAGGTTCGAACGTTCTGGTCCGCGACGAGGGGGTCAGCGGGGCCGTGCTGCAGCTTGTCGACGAGTCGTTTGGTCAAATCGCCGTCGAGGGAACGACCGTGCGCGCGGGGCCGGCGCTGCTCTCCCAGTTGATCTCCCAAACCGTGAAAGCGGAGCTGGCGGGGCTGGAGACGCTTTCGGGCATTCCCGGCACGGTGGGAGGCGCCCTGCGTGGAAACGCCGGCGGGCGCGCCGGCGACATCGGACAGTTCGTCGAAAGCGTCACTGTGATGAATGTCAAAGGCGAGATCTCTACTCGGAAAGGGGACGAGCTGTGGTTCGGCTATCGCGAAAGCAACGTCGATGAGCTCGTGATCCTCGAAGGGTCGCTCAAGCTGCAGCCGGGCGACTCGGACGAGATTACCCGCCGGATGCGGAAGCTGTGGATCATGAAAAAGGCGACGCAGCCCCTGTCGTTTCAGTCGGCCGGCTGCATCTTCAAAAACCCGCGGGGCTTAAGCGCCGGAGCCCTCATCGAGCAGGCCGGCTTGAAGGGGATCCACGTGGGGGCTGCCGAAATCAGCGATCGACACGCCAATTTCATCGTGACCAATCCCGGCGCGAAATCCGACGACGTGCTGCGCCTCATCGATCTGACCCGTTCGAAGGTTTCGGAACAGTTTGGAGTCGATCTGGAGCTAGAAATCAAAATCTGGTAAGAGACCGCCTGAATCCAGAACAGTCCGGCGTCGATCGACTCCGGGCCCCGAACGCCGCACTCATGGAGAAGGCGTTTTCATGCGGGCGGTCCACTTTGTCGAACCAAAACGACGGCGCATTGCCGTTCTGTGCGGTGGAGAATCGCACGAGCGGGAAATCAGCCTCCAGAGCGGGGGTGCTGTCGCCTCCGCCCTGCGCGACCGCGGCCATGAAGTCGTCTGTCTTGATCCCGCCTTGACCCCGCCGGAAGCCGCCCATTTCCGCGACATCGACGTCGCGTTTCTGGCTCTGCACGGCAGGAAGGGAGAAGACGGGGAGATTCAAGGCATCCTCGATCGGATGAATGTCATTTACACCGGAAGCGGGGCCGAGGCCTCGCGGTTGGCGTTCAGCAAGTCGGCTTCCAAGGAGCGGCTCTTTCAGCGCGGCGTTCCGACTCCTCCCTACGTCCTGGTCCACGAGTCGGACGATCCGACGCGGACGATCGAGCTGGCGTTGCGGATCGGTTTTCCGCTGGTCGTCAAACCCGACGCGCAGGGCTCGAGCCTGGGCGTCAGCATCGTGAAGTCGGCCGACGCCTTGCCGGAGGCGCTGCGGAACTGTTTCCAATACGACGTCTTTGGGCTGCTGGAGCAGGCGATCCCGGGGACGGAATGGACCGTCGGCTTGCTCGACGACGAACCGCTCCCCCTGATTCAGATTGAAACGCCGCGAGAGTTCTTCGATTTCACGGCCAAGTACGAGGATGACGCGACCGTCTGCCGCTTCGACTTTGCCGTGCCCGGCCATGTGGCCTCGTCGATCATCGAGGCGGGCCAGAGTGCCGCCAAGGCCGTTGACACCAAGGGACTGGCGCGTGTCGACGTCCGCCTTGACGACCGCGGCCGTCCCTGGGTCCTGGAAGTCAACACGATCCCCGGACTGACCGAGCACAGCCTGGTTCCGAAGGCGGCCGCTCACGCCGGCGTCAGCCTGGGAGAACTGTGTGAACGGTCGATCGAACGCTGCTTGACCGCGGCCAACGGCCGCCGGGCGCCGCTTCGTGGACCTCATCGGGCAAAGGCATGGCGGCCAGAGCCAAAAAGAGCCTGAGAGATTCCGACTCGGACGTCTTCATCCCCGACGACCGCGAAGGGAGCCTGCTTGCGCGCTGGCTGTTGCGACCCGTCCTCCTGCTGATGCTCGTCGGCGGCGTCTCGGTGTATATCGCCGGGCCCGTGGCATGGAGCTGGCTCCCCGACCTGACGCGGCGGTCGGAATACCGCCTGAAGGCCGACGACATCCGATTTACAGAACCTCCCCCCTGGGTCCCCCAAAACTTTCTCCGCCAAGTCATTCGCGAAGGCGGACTTCCCGAGGTTCTCTCGCTGCTGGACGACCGCCTGGTCGACCAGGTCGCGGCGGCGTTTCAAAAGGACGCTTGGGTCGAACGCGTCGTCTCGGTCCGCAAGGATTTCACGCGGCGGCTGACAGTCGTCGTCGAATATCGCAAGCCGGTCGCCTTCGTCGTCACGGAGACGGACCATTATCCGGTCGATAAAAACGCCATGCTCCTTCCCCCTCCCAGTTTCCCGGGGGGGAGCAACGATCTGCCCGTCATCCGCAACGCGCATTCGACGCCCCAGGGACCGGCGGGAACGGCCTGGGGAGACCGCACCGTCGAAGGGGCCGCGCGCCTCGCGGAAATCCTTGGCCCTTCCTGGAGGAAGCTCCAGCTCGAATCGATCCAAATCCCCGAGGTCGCCGGCGCCCGCGGAGGTCCGGACGAAACGATTTACGAGCTGCGGACGATCGGCGGCTCTCGCATCATTTGGGGCCGCGCCCCCGGCAGCGATCATCCCGGCGAACTGACGTTCCAGCAAAAAATCGGCAGGCTGGAAGATTACGCGACACGCAACGGCGGCTTCAGCGACGACCACGGTCCCTACGAGATCGACATCCGCCACTGGCACGAAATCACGCGCCAGCCCCTCTCCGAACTCCCCGGCCGCACGCAGCGGTAAGACTCCGCGCAAACGGGCTCGAAAAGGGGATCAGCAAACGACTGTCGCGACGCGGAAAAGGGACACGGCTGAACCAAGCGTGGAGCGGGGAGCATTCAGAATTCACGACCAACCCCAACGGGCAACGCAAAACCTAAAGCGCTCGCAGCACTAACCGCCAGAGCGGCGCACGACCAGGATCATGAACGTACTCGGCTTGGCAACGGGCCGGTTTCGCGCATCCCGCTTTTTCCCGAGTTCGGCCGTCGGAAGAAAGATCGAGTGGGTCGTCGGATCGAGACCCATGGTTTTTGCACCGGGCCGCGTCTTGAGCGTTTGCACGACCTCAAATTTGGCCGGCGCGGTCTCGCGGATGACGGTGAGACTGCCGTCGCGGCAACTGGCAAACACATAGCCGTCGTCGAACTGGGTGCCGTCGCAACCGGCGCCGATCGGCAGGTCGGCCAGCACTCTCCCGTCATCCGCGCTCATCACGACCAGCTTTTGCGGATTTCGGCAACCAACGAAGAGCCGGCGGTGCTCGCGATCCATCGACAGGCCGACCGGAGTGCCGCCGGGAGCGGTGGGCCAGTTGTCGATGACCTTCATCGCGGCCGTGTCGACAACCGCGACCTGGTTTTTGTCTTCCAGGTTGATGTAAACCTTTCCGCGGCCGTCGGCGGCAAGAGCCTCCGGTTTGCCGCCCAAGGCGAGGGCCGTACCCGCGTTGCCCGTCTTGGGATCGACGTCCGGCGAAATCGGCACGACCGCGCCGGCCCCTCCGCAGTTCACGAGCACTTTGCCACTGGCCGGATCGTACAGGATGGCGTCGGCGTCCTCGGCCGTTTTAACCTTGCCCAGTACCTCGTTCGTTTTGAGGTCAAAAATGACGACCGAGCCGTCCTGGCCGTCGGTGATGAAGCCGCGGCCGACCCCAGCCACGAGGGCGACGCCGTGATTGCGCTTCTGGCCGGGGATATCAGCAATCGTGTTGCCAGTGTTGGCATCGAGCACCAGGGTATGCGTGCTTCGAGGCACGTAGAGCAGCTTGTGCGTTGGATCGACCGTCAGGTAGTCCCAATTGCCTTTGCCGCCAACATGGAAGACCTGGGCGACATGATACGGTCCGCCATCGGCTCCCGCCGGCGTCGCCTGCCCGTGCGTCGCCGTTGCGGCCGAAAGCGCCAGCAAAAGAGCGGCGCACGCAGTTATCATCATCCTCATAAAAGGCTCCATTCCGCAAAGTGCCGTGTTTGCAAGCTCGAGGATCACCTGGTTTGCAGATCGGCAGCCAAACTAATTCGACGCAATGTTCATTTCAACGTCACGAGACTTCTACTCGAAGAATTCACTGGATTATGAACGAGAATTCATTTCAATTCTTGATGACCCGACCCGAAACGTGTCGCTCCGCAGGTCTCAGAATGGTCCGAAACGCCTTGTTTCGGCGAGGAGGTCGATCGGCTATAATGGCTGTTTCCAGGCAAGTCGCGAATCCCATCGTCTGTCCGGCACAATCTGATGCCTGAACACTCTATTGAGTTGGCGAAAATTGATTGGAGGCGCACGTTTCCGTGGGTGCGTCTTTTCCGAGTGTTCCGCACGGCGATCGATCTGCGGATGCTGCTGCTCGGATCGGTGGCGGTCGTGCTTTTGGCGTGCGGCGACGCTGTCTTCTCGCATCTCCCGTTTGCACCCTCCAGCGACAATGTCGATGTCTCGTTTGGCTGGCAGGAGCGGCCGCAAACGGTCGCTCCGATGGCGCTGCCCGAGCGCGGCTCTGCGGAATCCGTGGTGGCCGCTCTTGGCCGCTGGCGCCGACTGGGGGCTCGTCCTGCGGCCCGCGCGGACGATCGTCGTCCCCGTCCATACGATCCTGCGAGCCGACGCCACTTGGAGCCAAAAGACGTTTGCCTGGACGCGTCTCCTGTGGGCGCTGTGCGTTTGGGCCGTCGTCGCGGGAGCGATGTGCCGCATCGCGGCCGTCGAGCAAGCCCGCGATACCAAGATTTCTCTCGTTTCCGCGCTGACGTTTTCGCTGCAGAATTTTCCGTCTTACATGACCGCCACGCTCCTGCCGGCGGCGGGCATCGGCATCTTCTGGATCCTCTGTCTGATCGGAGGCTTTTTCGGGCGGCTGCCGTTCGTCGGCCCCCCCATCCTCGGGCTGCTTTGGGGGCTGGAGCTTCTCTTCGGTTTCATCATGGCGTTGATTTTGATTGGGGCGGCGGCCGGCTGGCCTCTGATGTACGCAACGATCAGCACCGAAGCCAGTGACGGATTTGACGGATTCAGCCGCGCCTACAGTTATGTCTTCAGCCGCCCATGGCATTACCTGTGGTTCGGCATCGTGGCGCTCGCCTACGGCGCGTTCGTCGTCACTTTTGTCTATCTGGTGGCGTCGCTGGTGGCCTACCTCGCGGCGGCGGGGGTTGCCTCGAGCCTCGGCGGCCCGGCCATGGGCGGACTGCTGCTGGGTGCGCCGGATTCGGTCGGCGGCCCCGGACTTTTGACCGGTTCACCCTCCGGGCATATCACCATCGGAACCTTCTTCGCCGGGGCTTGGCTCCAAGCCGTGGGCGTCCTGGTCTCGGGCTTCGTCGCCAGCTATTTCTGGACGGCCGTCACGGTGATCTATCTTCTGTTGCGGCAAGTGGACGACGCGACCGACTTTCACGAGGTCTATATGCCGGAGGAGAAAGAAGCCGACGAACTGCTCCCGCTCGTCGGGCTGGCGGCATCCGAACAGTCGATCATCGAACGGCCGCCGGAGGGTGATTTCGTCGGCCGGCCGGCGATCCTGGGCAGCTCCGGCACTGCGGACGGTCATCAAGAAAGGCCGGCCGCCCCGCCGAGCAATCCGGCCAGGTCGACCTTCCCAACGTCGTGACGACCGTGGCAACGCAACGACGACCGTGGCGACGCAACACCGTCAAGAGCAACGACTGGCGACGCCGCGGCTCGATGGGCTTTACACGGCCTTCTCATTCGACCGGGACAGTTCCTGCCACAAGGCGCGGTAGTAGCGCATGACGTGAAGCGGATCGCTCGTCCCCTGGCACTCGGCCAGGCAATAGCCCTCAAAGCCGGCGGAGCGCAGCAGCGAGAACAGCTCGCGGTACGGGTAACCCGAATACAGCTCATTGATGTGGGCACGTGCGGCCCGAGCTTGTTCTTCACCAGGTCGAAATTCGGTTTGACCGTTCCGCCGACCATGTCGCTGGCATTCGAGTTCCAGCAGACGCCGACGCTGGGATGATTGGCGACGGCCATGATCTCTTTGATCAGGATTAGCTCGGAGCTTCCCTTCCCGTGCACCTCCAGGCGGATCTCCATTCCGTATCCTTCCGCGAATTGGCCGCATTCGCGGAGAGCCGTTCCGATCTGCTCGGCGGTTCCCTTGCGATCTTTCCCTTTGACGAGGCCGTTGGGGCGAACCTTCACGCCGCTGCCGCCGCAGTCATGAGCCAGGACCACGAACTCTTTCGTGAGCTCGACGTTCTTTTTGACGATGGCCGGGTCGGGGCTATGGTACTCGCACGTCGAACCGAGGCCGACCAGCTCGATTCCCGAGTCGACAAAGCGTTTCTGCACGTCGGCCCGCTGCTGTTTATTAAGCGTAACTTCGACGCCATGCTTGTGCGTCGTGCGCAGTTCGACGCCCTCAAAACCGGTCTGCGTGCAGTTGCGAAAAATCGTCGGAAGGTCCCAATCGGCACCCCACTGGTAGGTGACCATGCCGAGCTTCATTTATGCCCCCTGGATGCGCCGAGAGACGACGTACGCCGAAATGGTCGATGGCCGAATTCGCGAATGACGAATTCGCGAATGACGAACGCGAAGACGCACGGTTTCGACATTCGTGCTTCGTCGTTCACTGGTCATCCGTCATTGCGCAACCGCGTTCCCCATTTTTAGCACGCAGTCGACACCGGTTACCAGCGAAAGAGGGCGGTGCCCCAGGTGAGACCCGCGCCGAAACCGCACATCAACAGCGTATCGCCCGGCTTGATGCGTCCGCCGCGAAAGGCCTCGTCAAGCGCAATGGGAATCGAACCACCCGACGTGTTGCCGTAGCGTTGAATGTTATTGAAGACCTTCTCGCTGGGAATCCCGAGCTGCTGAACCGCCGCATCGATGATTGCGAATGTTTGCCTGGTGGAGCAAATACAGCGACACGTCGTGAACCGTCAGCCCAGCCTCTTCCAGGACCAGCACGACGGTGTCCGAGAGCACCCGGACGGCCCATTTGAAGACGCTGCGGCCATCCATCGCGACGTATTGCCGCCCGGCCTGAAGCGTTTCCACGGAGGCCGGTTGACGAGTCCCGCCGGCGGGGATCACCAGCAGCGGCGCCACCGCCTCCGTCGGCGCCGAGCTGATAGCGCACCAGCCCTTGGCGTGGTTCGCCCCGCCTCAGGATCACCGCCCCCGCCCCATCGCCGAAGAGCGGAAAGACGCGCTGATCGAGCGGGTTCATAAAGCGGCTGTTGGTATCTCCGCCGATCACGAGCGCCGTCTTCGCATTGCCGGTCGCGATGAACTGCGAGGCGGTTGACAACGCGTACATGAATCCGGAACAGGCCGCCGAAACGTCGAATGCCGGGACTTCCAGCCCCAGCCGATGCTGTACCAGGCAGGCGGTCGAGGGGCAAATATGATCGGGAGTGAACGTGCCGATCGACCAGCAGGTCAATCTCTTCCGGCGCGACACTGCGCGCCCGCATGGCCCTCGCCCCGGCCTCGGCGCACAGGTCGCTGGTTGCCAGCTCGGCGGGGAGTGTCGACGTTCGAGGATTCCCGGACCGCTGTTCGATCCACGCCGGATCGAACCCCCGGGTGCTGCTTGAGATCCTCGTTGGTAACCACATTCTCCGGCACATACGACCCGGTGCCGACGATCTGCACTCCCAACAGCGAGTACGTTTTGCGGTGGAGCTGAACGCGGACGGCTTATTCGCCGCCTCCGCGACGGTCGCGGCCGACGCATTCACCGTGACAGGAATCGGCAACTACGGGAACCGGCGCGACGGCATCAGCCGCAACGGGAAGAGACGATGGATGCATGACTCTACGACCTTGTAGAGAACTTCGTCCGCCGCTGCCTGAGCTTAAGGCAAAACGGCGGTGCTCCCGTTCGAAGGAACCGAATGAATTCGTGTTCTGTCGACGACCCTGTCAGCAGACCCAAGTTCCGGCGCGTCGTCGCCGGGAGCAAACGATCCTTGTCCTGGCTTTGCGTTCGGAGTATAGCTCATCCTATCCTACGCCACTAGCGATCCCTCCGATTGTGTTTGTATCGACTCGCGATGCCCGGCTGAGTGGAGAAAAGACGCAAAACCCGACCGTTAGAGAAGTTGTGAAACGGACCATTTCTCGCCGCGACACGGGTCCGAGACGTGCGGACGACACCTTGACTCGATCGGCTTACCGCCCCGTCGTTTCAGATTGCCCTGTTTCCCCTTTCCGGCGACCATGAACGCCGATGTCACTTCATCGAATCCATCTCCGTGGGCCCTGGCAATTCGAATGGATGCAGCGGAGTGACGGCCATCCGCGCAGAAAATTCGTCTCCCCGCCGACTGGAACGATCTGTTTTCCGGCGGCCGCTCGGGCCGGGTGCTGCCTGACCCGCAAATTCCATCGGCCGACCAACCTCGGACCGAACGAGCAAGTCGACCTTCTCTTTGAGCAATGGCCGGGCGTGTGGGCCATCAGTCTCAATCGACATCACGTCGCCGAATTGCGTGATCCTCCTCCGAATCTCCCGAACGAATCACGATCACCGCGTTGCTTGCAACCGACGAACGTGCTGGCTGCCGAGACGCAGATCGAGCAGCCGGCCGACCAGAAAACGCGCCGCGGACTCATGGGCAAAATCGCCCTCGAAATCCGGAGCGACGACGATAATCAAACAGCGATCGACGGAGCATCGCTCGGGTTTCGCCTATGTCACGTTACCTTCCGCGCAGCGAACCACGGATAAATCGCCGGCACGACGAGCGATGTCAGCAGGGTCGACGTGATGACGCCGCCGATCACGACCGTCGCCAAGGGGCGCTGCAACTCGGCCCCGTCGCTCGTGGAGAGAGCCATCGGCAGAAATCCGAGGCTGGCGACCAGGGCCGTCATCAAAACCGGACGCAAGCGAACGAGAGCCGCGTCGTGGCTGGCCGCCAGCGGATCCATGCCCCGCTTCGCGGGCATGTTCCGCCGCGCTGACCCACACCAAGCCGTTCAAGACGGCCACGCCGAACAGGGCGATAAATCCGACGCCGGCCGAAATGCTGAAGGACATCCCGCGGAGTGCCAGCGCGAACACGCCGCCCGAAGCCGCCATCGGCACGGCCAGAAAGATCAGCAGGGCCAGCCGCCCCGATCCGAACGTCGTGTACAACAGCAGAAAGATCACCACAGAGACGATCGGCGTGATCATCGCCAGGCGGAGGCTGGCCGATTGCAGGTTCTGGAAATCGCCTCCCCAACGAACCTCGTAGTTCGGCGGCAAGGCGAACGCGGCGGCGGATCGCCTCTTGCGCCTCGCTGACAAAGCCGGCGACGTCGCGGCCGCGAACGTTGGCGGCGACGAACGTCCGCCGCCGAGCCGACTCGTGTTCGACCGTCGGAGGAGTCTCCTCGAAAATGATATCGGCCAACTGTCTGCAGCGGGACCGGCTTCCCGCCTGCCTGGGCCACCGGGAGTTGCTCCAAAAGCGAGGGGGTCATTCGCCACGGCTCGGGAATGCGAACGCGAATCGGAAACCGGCGCGCGACCCTCGAAAACCTGGCCCACCGGACGGCCGCCGAGTGACGCAACGACGTCCATCACCTGGGATGCATCGATGCCGTAGCGGGCCAGCGCCTCGCGGTTCGGCTCGATCCGCACGGTCGAAAGATTCGCCTGAAAGCTGGTCCTCACGTCCGCGCTGCCCGGGAATGCTGCGCAGGACCTGCTCAATGGCCTTGGCCCTGTCGGCCAGAACGGTCGAGGTCGTCTCCATAGAGCAAAACGGCGACGTCGGCCTTCACACCGGCGACCAGTTCGTGGACGCGCATTTCGATCGGCTGTGTGGGGGCGAAGTTGGCGCCCGGGACACGCTCGAGAAGGACCTTCGTCATCTCCTCGCCGAGTTCGTCGGCCGAGCGAGCGGCCGGCCACTGGTCGCGCGGCTTGAGCATGACCCAGATGTCGGTCTCCTCGACACCCATCATGTCATTGGCGATCTCGGGGCGTCCCGTTTTGCAGAAGACAGTGCGGACTTCCGGAAATTTGAGCAGTTCCTTTTCAACTTGCGTCGTCATCGCCGTCGAGTCTTCCAAAGTGGCCGTCGGCAGGCGATAGGCTTCGATCAAAAGATCTCCTTCTTCCAACCGCGGCATGAAGTTCGCGCCGAGCGTCCAAGGCGACCGGAATGCTCGCGGCAAAAACGGCCAGCGCAATTCCCATCGTCAAAAACGGGCCGCGCGATGCAATGGCCGACCAGCGGCTCATAACGACGCTTGATCCGCCGTATCGAACCAGACATCCCCTTCGCGGAGATTCCGCGGCAACATCAGCGTGGCCAGGGCCGGCATGAACGTCAGCGAAAGAATCAGCGAACCGCACAGGGCAAAGAGAACGGTCAGCGCCATCGGCTTGAACAGTTTTCCCTCCGTTCCCTGAAGCGCGAGGATGGGGATGTAGACGATGGCGATGATCAGTTCGCCGAACATCGTTGGCTTGCGGACTTCGACGGCCGCGTCACGGATGATCTCAAGCCGCGATCGGCCCTCGGACGGATGCGCCAAGCCGGCGGATGCAGTTCTCGACCATGATCACCGAGCTGTCGACGATCAGCCCGAAATCGATTGCCCCCAGGCTCATCAGGCTGGCGGTAATCCCGGTTGCCGCCATCAGGTTCGTCGCAAACATCATCGCGAGCGGAATCGCCAGGGCGACGAACAGGCCCGCACGGACACTCCCCAGCATGATCAAGCAGGACAACGATGACCAGCAAGCCCCCCTTCCGCCAGGTTGGTGAGGACCGTCTTCAAAGTCCGCCCAATGAGGGAAGAGCGATCGTAAACGACCTCCAGCTTGACCCCCTCGGGAACGTCGCCTGAATTTCGTCGAGCGGGCCTTCGCCCGCTGGACGACCTGCCCGCGAGTTCTCGCCGTAAAGCATCATCACCATGCCGATCACGACTTCGCCGCGGCCGTCGCGCGTGACGGCCCCTTGCCGCGTCAGCGGGGCGACGGCGACGGAGGCGACATCGCGGACGAGGATCGGCGTCCCGTCGGCTTCGCGCCGGAGGACGATCCCCTCGATGTCTGCCACTCCCTTCAACAGGGCGATGCCGCGGATAAAACGCTGTTCGCCGTTGTGGACCACGTAGCCTCCGCCGGCCGTCTCGTTATTTCCCTCGACTCGGCGGAAGAGATCCTCCAGCGAGAGGCCGTAGCTTGTAAGCCGGTCCGGATTCGGGCGGATCTCGAACGATTTGTAGAAGCCGCCGTGCGCGTTGATCTCGGTGACGCCGTTCACCTCGCGGAGCTTGGGAGCGATTTCCCATTCGAGCAGCGTGCGGAGGTCCATTGGCGAGCGGCCGCGGCCCCGAACCTCGAACTGCAAAATCTCCCCCAGCGCGGTGGCCATCGGTCCCAGCTCGGGCGTGCCAAAACCAGGGGGGATTTTCGTCGCGGCGGTCACCAGCCGCTGGGAGACGAGCTGCCGCGCCCACTGAATGTCGGTCCCCTCTTCAAACACGATCGTCACCGCCGACAGGCCGAACTTCGAGACGCTGCGGATCTGCTCCAATCGCGGCAATCCGGCCATCGCGGTCTCGATCGGATACGAGACGTATTTCTCGACCTCGACGGGCGACAGCGAACCGGCGTCAGTCAGCACCTGGACCTGGACATTCGTCATGTCGGGAATGGCATCGATCGGCAAATGAATGGCGGCGTAAGCCCCTCCGACCGCCACCAACAGTGTCACGGCGATGACGAGCAGGCGATTTTTGATCGAGAATTCAATCAGTCGCGAAAGCATCGTCAATCCTCCTTGGCCAGCGTCGGAACCAGCATTTCGGCTTTGAGTGCCATCGCCCCCTGCACGACGACCCGTTCCCCCGCCGTGAGCCCGTTGATAATTTCGATGGCCTGGTCGGTCTCGAGGCCGGTCGTGACGTCGGCCCGGCGGAACGTCTTGGGTCCGGTCTGTACGAACACGAATTTCACCCCCTCGTGCTGAACGACGGCGGCAGCCGGAGTGCAAAGCGACGTCTTTCGGAGCTCCGATCGGGATCGAAACATGGACGAAAAGACCGGGCCGCAAGAGACCGTTCGCGTTGGCAATCTCGGCGACGAGGAGGACCGAATTGGTCTCGGGCGAGACACGACGGCCGGTGCGCTTCACACGGGCTTTCAGCTTGCACCCCGGGATGGCGGGAGTGTCCACTGACAATTCCTGGCCCGGCTCCAGTGCCGAGCGCCAACCAGTCCTGTTCGCGGATATCGGCGGCGACCCAAAGCGTTTTGGTGTCGGCCAGCACAAAAATCGCGTCCGAAGGCCGCACGCGATCCGACTGGGCAAAATGCTTCTCTTCAATCGTGCCGGCAAACGGCGCGCCGGCATCTCGACGCGCGAGAGCAACACGCCGGCGGTTGCATCTTCCGGAACGGTGTCCGGCGAATAGCCGAGCAGCGCCGTCCGTTGCTCCTCGGCGATGTGCAGGCGGCGCAAGGCGTCGCCCGCTTCAATTTCAGCCATTCTCTTCTGTTGCAGAAGGTCGAAGCCTGTCTGCTCGCACGCCCCCCGCAGGGCCGCTTCGGCACTGCGCCGCTCCGCCAACCGCTCCGCAATCGTCGCGGCCGGGAGGACGTCGCGTCCGAATGTGTCGGCACTCTTCGCAAGATTTTCAGCCAGCAGATAACGTGAATAGGCCGACATGAGCCGTTCCCGAAACTTGCCGAGTGTCTTTCCGCGGAACTGCTTCTCGAGCTCGTTCATCGGAGTACGGTTCTTGAGTCCCTCGATCAGGGCCGACGCGTTCTTCGAGGTCTCCTCGACCCATTCCTCTTTCTTCGAGGCCAACTCCCAGTTTTCGCGAGCATGATGGACTTCGGTGTCGCGCCAGGCCGATTTCGGGGCTGCTGACGACCGCCAGCACCTGCCCTGCCGAGAGATGGTCTCCGGGCACGACGCGCACCTGCACCAGGATTCCGTTTGCGGCGGCCCGAATTTCGACGCGGTGCGCGTCGTCGTACTGAATTCGCCCCGGCACCACGTGGATGTCCTGCATCGAGTGGCGCTGCGGCCGGTTCCACGCGGATGTCCAGTGAGGCGAGCTTTTCGCCTTCCAAAACGACCACCCCCGCGCTGGCCTTATTTTGCGAGTCCTCCTCGGCAAGCCCCCGGACGGCCGTCCGGGGGCTTGTCGCCGTGCAGATGCGTCCAGGCAACGGCGGCCCCGCACAACGCGAAGAGTGAAATTGCCGCAACCGCGATTCGAGTTTTCATGGCAGGCGCCCTCAGAACGCGACGACCCATCTGGGCCAAGTGTCGATGAATCAAATGTGTCGATGAATCAAGTCGAGAATCAGGCAAGAAACGATGACAAGGCGCGGCCGAGCGTCGGCAGGCCCGGCAATCATCGAGGCGCGTGAGAGGCGGTTTTGAACACTCGCCAAAGCGGCCCAAGAAATTCCGTTATCGGGATTCTCGGCGCGACGGCGGCAAGACCGCCGGGATGAACCGTGCGATTCACCCCGTCACGCGGCGGCGAGGCCCGTTAGCACCGCGCGACGCAGATCAATGCGCGCAGTGACACACTCGACGGATCCGTCTGCGGGAAATGCCTGCCCCGAAACGCGCGCGGCGTCCAACTGCAGCGATGCCAGCGCAGCGTGCAGGAATAAGGGCGAATCCGACGGGCAGAAGCTCGCGTGACGGTCGACATCGACCGTGGGGGAGGCCGCCGAAACAACGAAGGGCATGTCGTAGACGGCCCCGGGCTTGGGAGACTTCGGATCCGGCGGGGGAGCCGGTTCGTTCGAGACGTCCCAGGGATACGACAGGTGGAGATGCCACCCGAAGATCGCGTGCTCGCCCTCCTCCGAATGCAGGTGGTGGAGATGCCAGGCCAGCGCGGCCGCCGGCAGACCCTGCGCCTCGAGCATTTCGTGCGAGTGAATCCACGGGACAGGTGCCCGCCAAAGCGACGCCGCCAGCACGGCACACACGATCCACAATCGCGTGCGGCCTGACTTTTTGCGGCTCTTGCGTCCCCTTGATCTCACTTCAACCTCGCGCGAGCATCGAACGGCAGACAATGATTGCAGAAGCGACGCCCGTTGTCCAAGCCTCAATCATTCCTGCAAAAAGAGGCGTCGTCAAGCTCCCGGCCCCCCGGCTCAGGACATCACGCAGCCACCGCAGATGTTGAACGCCTGGCCGGTCACCATGCGGGCCGAATCGCTGGCGAGATAGACGGCCAGGGGAGAAATGTCCTCCGGCACGAGACGTCCGCCGATCGGGGTCAGCCGTTTCTCGTAATCGGCCAGTTCGACGCCAAGCCGCTTGGCGTCATATTCGATCCGCAGATCGTTCATCACGGTTTTGACCGGCCCTGGGCAAATTGCATTGACCGTGATCCCCTCTTTGCAGACTTCCAACGCCAAGGATCGCATCAGACCCAGCACGCCGTGCTTGCTGGCGGAATAAGCCGCGCCGTGAAACGTCCCCACCTTGCCGGCAATCGACGCCACCATGATGATCCGGCCCCAGCGGCGGCGGAGCATCTCGGGAAGGACCGCTTTCGACAAGAGCACCGGAACGGTGAGATTCAATTCGAGCGTCTTGTCCCAATACTCGATATTCATCTCGGCGACCGGTCCCGGCGAAGCGCTGCTGCCGATGCCGGCGTTGTTGACCAGCATGTCGATCGGCCCCAGTGCGTCCTGCACCTTCCGCGGCAGCTCCAACGTCGCCGCGCGATCGAACAAGTCGACCGCGAAGGGACGTGCTTTTCCGCCCCGCGACGCGATGGCGGCAACCGCGTCGTCGAGCTCGTCGGCCGAGCGGGCGGCAAGAGCGACCGTCGCGCCGGCCTCCGCCAAAGCCTCGGCAATCGCCCGCCCAATCCCGCGTCCGGCCCCCGTCACCAACGCCACCCGATTTTGAAGTTGTGCCACGTGCTTGCCTCCCTTGGCTTCTGGCTGTCATTTCGGGCCGAGGTCGGCCGCCGACCGAAAGAACCGCCGCGCTTTCAAGTCGAACCGCGGCAGCACGCCGGGCGAGACGGCAACGATCTCGGCCTGAAAGTGCAGACGGTCCTTGACGGCCTGGCTGACTTTCGCGACGAGCGCGTCGGCCTCGGCGCCGCTTTGCGGCTCAATCGTGATCTTCACATGTTGCATCGATCGCCGCGTCTCGACGTCGATCCGGTACTCGGCGATCTCCGAGAACTGACGCAGGACGGCCTCGATGCTGCCCGGGAAAACATTGTTCCCGCGGATCGTGAACATGTCGTCGATCCGGCCCGAGAATGCCGCCTTTCGAGCCGCAGCAGACTTCGACCGCAAGGACAAGGCTCCGGATCGGCCTTCACCAAGTCGCCCGTTCGGTAGCGAAAGAGGGGCGAGCCGACTCGGCCGAGGTTGGTCACGACCAGTTCTCCCTCCGTTCCCGGCTCGACCGGCTTGTGCGAAACGGGGTCGAGGATTTCGGCAATGCATTCGCTCTCCAGGACGTGGATGCCGCCGGGAGTTTTCCGGGCACTCGACCGCCAGCGGTCCCAGCTCGGTCATGCCCCAATGATCGAAGAGCCGCGCTCCCCACAGATGCTCGATTCGGTCACGGATCGTCGGGACGTTTCCGCCCGGTTCGCCGGCGACGATCAGCGACCGCACGGTGCCGTGTTCCAAATCGATCCTTTCCTCCTTGGCGAGCTCAGCCAGGCGCAGCGCGTACGTCGGCGTGCAACAGACGACCGTTGCCGAGTTGTCGCGCATCATCTGCAGGCGGCCCTGGCTCGTCAAACCGCCCGCCGGCAGACACAACGCGCCGAGCCGGGACGCTCCGTCAAAGGCGGCCCAAAAGCCGAGAAACGGTCCGAACGAGAAGGGAAAGGCGACCACGTCGTCGGCCGTCACGCCCGTGATTCGATAGATTTGCTGCCAGCACGAGACGACCCAATCCCAGCTTGCCGCCGTGTCGAGCCAACGCAGGGGGACACCCGTCGTGCCGGACGTCTGATGCAGCCGGCAAAATCGGCTTGGGCGGGCCGGTCAGGTTCGTGCCATACGGGGGCGAGGCAAGCTGGTCTTCGACGAGCGACTGCTTGGCGGTCAGCGGCAGTTGGGCCAGGTCGTCGAGCGTCCACAAGTCGTGCGGCTTGAGGCCGACGGCAGCGAATCGCTTCGCCCAAAACGTGTTGCGCGGCAGGACCTCGGCGATCAATTGACGCAGCCGCGCTTCCTGGCGGTCTTTCAACTCGCCGCGGTTGAGTGATTCCGGAAGCTTGAGCGTCATTGTCCAATTTCCCGCCGGTCCTTTGACCGGCAGCCCCGTTGAAGATACCGCAAGAGCCCGAGCCGGCACTAGCGGCAAAGTTTCCCAAATGCCAGGCGACCCGACGACTCGCACGGCTCATCGGACGGGATTTGGGACGGCCGGCCCGACGCCGCATCTACCAATAAGGACAGCAGACTTTCGATCCGATTCGGCGTGTTCGACGCACCTGACCGCCCGCCGGGCGATTGCTCAAGTCGTTCCATTCGGGGCGTCGATCAAAGGTCAGCGCCGGCGGAAAAGTCCGTCATCGTGGATCCGCCACGCGCCAACTGGCCCCGCACGTGCGACGTTAACGATCTGTCAAGTCTCCAGGGAATCGGCTTCCATGACGGTGGAGAGTGGCAAAGAGAGTTTCCGGCTCGGCTTCTTGACGGCAATCGAAATTCCCGAGCGGGGTTTCGTCGGCGGCCTGCTGGTGACAAATCACTTCGGCCGGCCGCTCGAATTCCAGTGCACGGCCCCGCTTGAAGCCCAACCGAGCTCAAGAAATCTTGTACGGGCCGACGCTGATTCCCTACGTCCTGGGCGACTTGATCGGCCGCACGCTCCTCGAGAAAGTCGGCGTCAAGCCGCATCTCGTCCTGACGGAACGCAACGATCTCTTGCCGCTGCGCGATTTGGTCTCCATTCCGGTCGCTTGCGTGGATGAGCAGGTTCGCCCCGCCGAAGCGCCGGCCTCCGCCGACCCGCCCGCCGCGGCAATTTCGGAATCCGAAATCGCCAGCGCCGCCGACGCCGCATTTCCGGCTCGGCCGCCAAATCCTGCGGTTTCACGCCGCCCACGCGGACGATCAGGCGATCGCCCAGCAAGGCGCCGCCACCGTCCCCCATGACGCCGATCTGCGCGAGCCGTTCGAGCGGGTGCGCGAAGCACTCAACGAAACCGCGCAGTCCGGAGGCGGCCGGTGACGCAAACGCCCCCCTCCCCCGACGTCCCGGCTGTGACGTCGCCGCAGCCTCGTGGGGCAAGCTGCCAGCTTGTCATTTTGGATCCGTCGGGGCGCCGAACCCGGTGCCGCGGAGGATTCGATCGGATGCCGCCAGGTGCCGTTGGGGCTCGGCACCGACATCTTTCCCGCGGGAGTCAACGGCGCCCTGCACCGCACGCCGCCGGTCGACGTGTCGGCTTTGTCTCTCTTGGAACGAACGCCGGTGAACCCGGCTTGGAAAGCCCGGCGTCCGAAAATCGAGACGTTCGGAGTGACGTTCCCGGAGGGAGTGCTCCTGTTGCCGCCGAAGCCCGATCCGCAAGGCGGCAAAGGCCCCCTGCGGCGTCTCGACCCGCCGGCTCCTGCCGATTCGCCGGCCGATCCGCACGGCGGCCCGCCGCAGCGACCGCGGCGGACGAAGCTGCGACCGCCGGCCGATGCCCTCTCGCTGCAAGACCGGCTGTTTTATCTCCTACAGCCCCCCCTGGAATCGTGGCTGGCCGGACAAGAACTGGTGATGCCCTTCGAGCCCTTTCCGTTCCAGTACGAAGGCATCGCCTGGCTCTTTTCACAGAAGTCGGCCCTCTTGGCCGATGAGATGGGCCTCGGAAAGACGATGCAGGCGATCACCGCCATCCGGCTGTTGATGCGCAGTGCCCAGGCGCGGCGCGTGCTCCTGGTCTGTCCCAAGCCGCTGATTCCCAACTGGCAGCGTGAATTCAAGCTTTGGGCCGAAGAACTGCCCGTAATGACCCTGGAAGGAGACGCGGGCCGCCGCCGCATGCTGTGGACGATGCCCGGCATCAGCGTGCTGATCGCCAACTACGAGCTGATGTCGCGCGACCTGGATGACTTTGCAAGCGAAGAATTTCCGCGGTTCGACCTGCTCGTGCTCGACGAGGCCCAACGGATCAAGAACCGCGAGTCGCGCACGGCCCAGGTCGCCCGGTCGATTCCGCGGCGGCGAAGTTGGGCGCTGACCGGAACGCCGATCGAGAACCGGCCGGAAGAGCTGGTCTCTCTCTACGAATTCATGGAGGTCGTGCCCCCCCGCGCCGCCTGCGATCTGAAGCAGCTTCAGCGGCTCTCGAAGACGTACATCCTCCGCCGCACGAAGGACCTCGTGCTGACCGACCTGCCGCCGCGCCTCGATCGGGATGAGTACCTCGAGCTGACCCCGGCCCAGCAGCAGGCTTACAAGACGGCCGAACAGGAGGGGATCATTCACCTGGATGAGCTGGGCGAATCGATCTCGGTGCAGCACGTCTTCGAGCTGGTGCTGCGGCTGAAGCAGATCACGAATTTCGATCCGCTCACGGGCGAGAGTGCCAAAGCTGGAACGGCTGCTGGCGGAAATGGAGGAGATCGCCCAGAGCAACGGAAAGGCGATCCTCTTCAGCCAATGGACCAAATCGCTTGACTGGCTGAAGGAGCGGCTGGGAGCCTTCGGCCCGCTCGTTTATCACGGCGGTGTCCCCACGCCCAAGCGGGAACCGATCCTGAAACGATTCCGAGAAGATCCTGACTGCCACCTGTTGTTGATGAGCTACGGCACCGGCGCGGTCGGGCTGAATCTGCAGTTTGCCGGATATGTCTTCCTGTTTGACCGTTGGTGGAACCCCGCCGTCGAGGACCAGGCGATCAACCGCGCTCACCGGATCGGCCAGAAGAGCCAGGTCATCGTCACGCGCTTCATTTGCAAGGACACCATCGAAGAGCGGATCGACATGGTCCTCCGCCAGAAGCGCGAGCTGTTCGAATCGGTGCTCGGGGACGGCAACACGACGAACGTTTCGCTGAGCCTGACCGCCTCCGAGATCTTCGGCCTGTTCGATCTGAAGGCCCGCGACGCCAAGCGCGTGATTCACGTCGAGCCGCCGATTTCGACAACGGCCGACGACAACACCGCGGCCGCGTAAACCGCCGGATTGCCCCACCGGGCCAGCGCCAGTGGACGCGGGAGCGGCGGCTCCCGGAGCATGAAAGGCCAGGCGCCCCTTTGAGATAACACGCCTGTCCTGTCGGAAAGCGCATCTCTTTGTCAGTACGGAGACGAACGAAGTGTTTGCCGGCATTGCGAAGTCCGTTCGGAAGCTCGACGAGGAGGGGCTGCTGCTTGTCATCCGAGTGCTCATCATCGTGCTGGGAACGGCCGCCTTCATTCAACTCGGACGCGAAGTCACCATCGGGGCGACGCAGCATTTCGACGAGGCAATCATCCGCTCATTGCGACAGCCCGACAATCCGGCCGTGCCCCGCGGGCCCGTCTGGTTTCAGGACGTTGCGCGGGATATCACGTCCCTGGGAGGCTATAGCGTCCTGATCCTGCTGGTCGGGATTGTCGCCGGCTTCCTGCAACTCGACGGAAAAAAAGGGGCCGTGCGGTTCCTGGCGGGGGCCGTGTTGAGCGGCTACGTCGTCGGCATGGGACTCAAAGCGTTTTTCACCCGGCCGCGTCCCTCGATCGTCCCCCATCTGTCGCCCGTCTTCACCACGAGCTTTCCCAGCGGCCACTCAATGATGTCGGCCATCGTCTATCTGACTCTCGGCGCGCTCTTGAGCGGCCTGGAGATGAACCATCCGCGCTTGCGGCGTCTATTTCATCGTCGTGCCTCTGGTGCTAACGGGCCTGGTCGGAGCCAGCCGCGTCTATCTCGGCGTGCATTATCCGACCGACGTTTTGGCCGGTTGGACGGCGGGCCTGGTCTGGGCCACGCTCTGCTCCCTCGTCGCCCAGCGCCTGCAGCGCCGAGGCGTGCTCGAGACCGAGATTTAGAGCTGCGAGCACTTCGGCGACAATTTTTTCCTTTCGGGATCGTTTCGAACCATTCAAGCAACGCCGCGCAAAGGCGGGCGAGTCGACACGGTAAGCGTGTGGGCATCGTCTCAAGGCCCTGAAAGGGACCCGATTCTAAAGCCCGGGCGCAGCCTTCGCAGCCCCGGGTTGAAGACGACACGGACGGGAAAAAGCCCTGAAAGGGCGTGACCGGTTTTCTCGCGTCACCGTTGGATCGGTTTCGCGGCGGCCCGGTGCCAGATTGTTTCGCCCCGATTGGGGCTTCCGATCAATCCGGATTGGTGCTCGAATCCCAGGCCTTCGCTGCGCTGCGACCTGGGCTTTAGGATCGCGCCCCGGTTGGGGCTGAAGAACAAGAGTGAATGCGGCAGGCACAGTCGGCCCACCCGAGGCGGACAAAGCCGGCCTGGTCCCGTCCTACGAAGCTCCAAAGCGTGTCGCACCGTTCGCAGTCTCTGCTTCACGGCGCCGCGCGGTACTCGACGTGCACGTTCGTGCGGATTCCGCCGCGTGGGGTGAAGGCGGCGGTGATCTTCATCGACCGCGGCCGGGTGGCCGCGACCAGGTCGTCGAGAATGCGGTTGGCGACGTCCTCGTAAAACGCCCCGTGGCTGCGATATTGCTGCAGATAGAGCTTGAGCGACTTCAGCTCGAAGCAGAGCCGATCGGGAACGTAGCTGATCGTGATCGTCCCGAAATCAGGCTGCCCCGTCTTGGGACACAGCGACGTGAACTCGGGACAGACCGTCTCGATTAGGTAATCGCGTTTGGGATGCGGGTTCTCGAACGTCTCCAACAGATCGGCCGTCGGACGGCCGGAGGCCGCGCATTCGTTGAATCCTTGGTCCGCCATTTCCTCAAAATAGCGATCCCCCGTCTGTCGCGAAACGTTCAGCCGAGACAATGGCAGGCAACCCGCCGCCACTCTCCACGCGTCAGGAGGAGCGCAAAATACGAAAATACCAAGCGCGAGCCGAAAATCCGCCCACATTTTCCCGCCGCGTCGTATAATGACAGCGTGGTGGAGTCTTTTGCACTCCGCTCCGATACAAAGTTGAAGTCTTCGGATGACTAGATAAAGGGCACCCCGGCTGTGTCGGGGGGCCCGTTAACGAGTAAACCGACGTGTTCGAACGCCCCCGGCTGTCGAACACGTCGTTTTTTTTTGCGCTCGGTTCTCTCAACCATCACTAGCAACGGGAGTCGCCATCATGAGTGGCAAGACAGACGTGGTGAAAGGTCGAATCAAGGAAGCCGCCGGCGTATTGACGGGCGACGACAAGCTTCGCGCCGAAGGCAGTGCCGACCAGGCAGTCGGGCAGGTCGAGCAAGTCGCCAAGAAGGCCGTCGACAAGGTCAAGCAAGCGGTGAAAAAACTGCCCGATTGACGCTTGACGCAGTGCGCGAACGGGACTGGATAACCGGTGCGGCCGGGTGGCCGAAGCCGGCTTCGTTTCATCAAAGAAGGAAAAGATCATGAATACGATCATCTTGATTGTCGTGTTGGTGCTTCTGTTCGGCGGGGGTGGCGGCTATTACTGGACCCGCGGACGGCGGTAAGGAGCACCCGGTGCCATCAATACGGCGTGCAATGGCCTGTCGTGCGGACAGGCCACACGCCGCACAGCACCGAGGCCATGCCGATTCCAGCGTCGAGGGTTCGAAAAGGACCCCAGGCCTTCGCTGCGCTACGACCTGGGCTATAGGATCGCACCCCGTTGGGGCTGGGGAGATAACGGTCGGACGCGGGCACGGATCGATTCCCATACGGGACGCGCCGTGGCAACCGGGGCCTCTCAGGGTGCGACGTGGCGGACACGCGACGTTCTCGGCCCTGTAGGGGCCTGATTCTAAAGCCCGGGGCGCAGCCTGCGCAGCCCCGGGTTCTCGAAGGCGCGAATCCACAAAAGCCCTGACAGGGCGCGACAATGCCAACGCGTCGGATGCGGCCGGGTTGTCGAATTCCGGACGCCCATTGTCACGCCCCGTTGCCCTCTCGGGCTGTCGTATTCGTTGGTGATCTGCTACCCGCGCTTGAACGGCGCGGGCTATTTTCGGTCGTCCCTTGGGGACGAAAGATAATAGCCCAGCGATTTCATCGCTGGGGAAGCTTGTAACAATGCGAACCCGGAGTCCCGTTAGGGACGAAAGAACTCTTCCCGCCCAGATGTGTCGATACGAATGGCTGCGACGCTTCGGCTCAGCCGAAGCGGCTCGGCAACCGGGATCGGACGCTCGGCTATCGCCAATCGAGCTGTCCCCACCTTGTGATCCCCTTTTGATCCAAAACCAACATTCGAGCGGCACGACTCTCGAGCGAGACGAAGAATAAGTCGTATTCGATTCGCTTCCCCGGCGCCAGATCGCGACGGTCTCGCCGTCTGCGGTCGGCAATCCAAGCCAGCGATCGACCGTCGGGTGACCACGACGGAAAACCATACGGGCGAACAGAGACGCAATGCGCCAGTTGCAGGCCGCCTTCCGGCGTAAAGCGTGATTCAGAGACTTCTGCTTCCCTTCCGATCATGGAATTGACGGCAAACTCTCGGAGCAGCGAGCCGGGAATGCGACGGGGGCGAAACTTTTTCTCAAAAGGACCCACGGGAGGGTTCGTCAGCGGGGAGCCGTCCGGTCGCCACCAGGAATGATCTGCCGACAGAGCCTCCGAAACGCCGATCAGTTCAACAATCGCTCCCTCCGGCAGCGTGATACGAAACGGACTCGCATTCGCGTCCGACGGTTTTGTGGGGACGGCCTGCGATGGCTGGGTCGGCTGGGTCGGCGTTGATTGGGCGACAGGGGACGCTCCATCGGCGGCCTCCATTCTTGCGGAAGCCGGGCCGACGGCCGGCCTGTGCCGTCAGCAGAACCAGGGCCGACACGAGACGTACCAAATGTCGACGCACGTTGAGGATTTGCAAAGCGGGATCGGCCGTCTAGGATGAAGAAGCGTCCGTCCTTGGTGGGCCGCCGCAGAGCGCCTCAAGGCGAAATGAAACCGTCCCGCAGCGAAAATCGCCGGGGAAAATGAGGCGATACCGCCGGGCACGCCGCCCCCTGCTCCTTGCGGACGAGCCTTTCCAACCTCTACTTGCATGGTAACAGTTTGGCTGCGGTTTGTCAATATCTGTTTCTCCGCGCCGACCGACTCCGATGCGTTTGCGGCCGAGGGCTCGCTTTCTGGTCCCTCAAGACTCGGGTACTGGAAGACCGGGGCGTGTTGCAAACAGGCGCCGCGGCGGTGCGGAATGGGCACGACCCGTGCTGCCGGGCGGACCGGGACTTTTTTGCGTTTTTCTCGCTTTTTTATAACCCCAAAATAACCCAAAAAACTCCCCAAAAGCGTGACCGTGCGGCGGCCTTCCGGACGCGCTTTGCGAGGAAGGTTGGGCGACTTCGTTGGGGGACTGTTGTTCGAAATGCCTTGATGGGATATGTTCGTGGTACGCGGGCTTGGTTCGAGGGATGGCTGCCGGGACGAAAAATGACCGACGTTTTGATTGAGACCGAAAACGACAGCACGTGCTGGGACGCGCTGGCCGGGCGCGTTCTTGCCGGCCATCGCCTGACGCGGGACGAGGGGCTGGCGATTCTGCGATCGACCGATTTCGATCTCCCGGCGCTGCTTGGCCGCCGCGTTCCGCGTCCGCCTGCGGCATTTCGGGCGGAAAGTTCATCTGTACTATCTGAAGAACGCCAAGAGCGGGCTTTGCCCGGAAGATTGCGGTTATTGCTCGCAGTCGATCGTGGCCGACTCGGCAATCGACCGCTATCCGCTGTTGAACGAGGCCAAGCTGCTGGAGGGAGCCGCGCCAAGCCCACGAGATGCAGGCGCGGACCTATTGCATCGTCGCCTCCGGCCGCGGGCCGTCCGATCGCGAGGTCGATCACGTGGCTTCGGTCGTCGCGAAGATCAAGACGCAGTACGGACTGCACGTCTGCTGCTGCCTGGGTCTCTTGTCGCCGGATCAGGCGGTGCGGCTGCAAAGCGGCGGGCGTCGACCGCATCAACCACAATCTGAACACGAGCCGCCGCTTCTACGGCGAGATCTGCTCGACCCACTCGTTCGACGACCGGATCGACGACGCTGCGGGTCGTCCGCGACGCCGGAATGGAACTTTGCTGCGGCCTGATCGTCGGAATGGGCGAGACCGACGACGACGTGGTCGACGTGGCGCTGCGAGCTGCGGCGAGATCGGCGTCGAGTCGATCCCCGTGAATTTTCTGCACGCCATTCCCGGCACGCCGCTGGAAAACACGCACGTCCTCAACCCGCGTTACTGCCTGAAGGTGCTGTGTCTGATGCGGCTGGCCAATCCGGCGACGGAAATTCGCATTGCCGGCGGCCGCGAAGTGAATCTGCGGTCGCTGCAGCCGATGGGACTCTACCCGGCCAATTCGCTGTTCGTCAGCGATTACCTCACGACGAAGGGACAGCCGGCCGAGGACGATTACCGGATGGTCGCCGACCTGGGTTTTGAGATTGTCGTCGGCGACGCTTCGCGGGCCGACGGCAGTCCAGCCGCCGAGGCGTGAAGTCGGCGCGAGAGAAGCGAGTCGACATGGATTTCGCCCCGGCGATCGATGTTTCCGGCCGGCGCAGTCACGGTCATGGGACTGGGACGTTTCGGCGGCGGGCTGGGAGCCGTCCGCTTTCTGACGTCGCGCGGCGCCCGGGTGACGGTGACCGATTTGTTGGGGGCCGACGAGCTCGCCGATCCGCTCGCCAAGTATCGCCGACTGCCCGGTCGAGGCGTATCACCTGGGCGGCCACATCGAGAGCGACTTCGTCGATACCGATCTGGTTGTCGTCAATCCGGCCGTTCCGCCGACGAGCCCCTTCCTCGAGCGGGCCCGCGAATCGAGTGTCCCCCTCACGAGCGAGATGTCGCTTTTCTGGCAATTTCATCCGCGGTCGCACGCTCGGCCGTCACCGGGAGCAACGGCAAATCGACGACGACCGCGATGACGCACGCGCATCCTCGCAGGCGGCCGGCCTGCCCTGCCGGCTGGGGGGCAACATCGGCCGCAGCCTGCTGCCGGAAGTCGATGCGATCGCTCCGCGACGAATGGGCGGTCCTCGAGCTGAGCAGTTTTCAGCTCGAAGATCTCGACCGCCTGCCCGCCAGTCCGAATATCGCCGTCGTCACGAATTTCAGCCCCAACCATCTCGACTGGCACGGGTGCCTGTCGGCCTATCGCCGGGCGAAGCAGACGCATCCTCCGCTGGCAGTCGCCCGATGATGCGGCCATGCTCAACCAGGACGACGCGGACGTCTCGCCGTGGCCCACGTTCGGCCGCACGCTCTGGTTCGGCATCGCGCGACATCGGGCGGCGACGGCATCTTCGAGGAGCGGCAGCGGACCACATCCTGCGCGTCGATGGTCGCATCGAGCGGTTTCCGCTGCGCGACTGGGTCCCGCTTGCCGGGCCGCCACAACTTGCAAAACGCCATGGCGGCGGCGTGTGCCGCGGTCGCTGGCCGGGGCCGACCTCGACGCCGTCCGCCGCGGCCTGGAATCGTATCGCCGCTGCCGCACCGGCTCGAATTCGTGGGAACGGTCGCGGCCGGACGATTCTACAACGATTCGCTGGCGACGACGCCCGAGTCGGCCGTCGTCGCGCTCGATGCGTTTTCGGAGCCGATCGTGCTGTTGGTGGGCGGCTACGACAAGCAGATCGATCTGACTCCGCTGGCCGAGGCCGTCGCGCGCAAGGTCAAGGCGGCGGCCCTGATGGGACAAACGGCCGACGCGCTTGGCTTGCCTCCTCGAATCGCTCGCCGACGCCGACGGGCCTGCCGATGCAGGAATGCGACTCGTTTCGAGGAGGCCTTTCGCTGGGCGGTCGAACCAGTCGGAGCCGGGGGACGTGGTGCTCCTTTCGCCCGGCTGTGCCAGTTACGATTGGTTCCGCAATTACGCCGAGCGGGGCCGGCGGTTTGTCGAATTGGTCGCAGCGCGTGGCAGCCCCGCGATGGCGCGAAGGCTGACAGGCCGTCATCGTCACTGATATACTGGTCGTTCTCATCATTGGCGCGGCACGGGAGACGTTCGAGTCAGCTGGCCGTTTCCGCGCTCGAGGTTTCCCGGCGCCATTCTTGTGGAGTCCAGATTCATGAAACAGCGATCGTTGCTTCGGGCTGTCGCGTTCCTCGTTCTTGTGGCGTCCGCTCTCCGCGGCCGTTGCCGCACCGCAGCACGGCTCGTTCCTCTCCAACGGCGTCAAAATCCACTACGTCACCGAGGGCGAGGGGGAGCCGGTCGTGTTGATCCACGGCTTCTGCGGCCAACGCCTATGTCAACTGGGTGCATGCCCGGCGTCTTCGCACAAGCTGGCAAGCACTATCACGTGATCGCGCTCGATAACCGGGGCCACGGCACGCAGCGGCAAGCCGCACGAAGTCGACAAGTACGGCATGGAGATGGTCGAAGACGTCGATCCGCCTGCTCGACCACTTGAAGATCCAAAAGGCCCACATCGTCGGCTACTCGATGGGGGGATTCATCACGGAGCGCGCTGGTGGCGACCCATCCCGAGCGGATCCTCTCGGCGACGATGGGAGGCGCCGGCTGGAGCCGTCCGGACGACGACCATTCGATCATCGAAGCAGTCGCCAAATCGCTCGAAGAGGGCAACGGGATCGCTCCCCTGATGAAGGCGCTCACTCCTCCGGGCCGCCCGCATCCGACGCGAGGAACAGATCAAGTCCCGCAATCAGATGATCATGCTCGCCAACGACCCCAAGGCACTGGCGGCCTGCATTCGCGGCATGCTCAAACTGCAAATCACGCGCGAGCAACTGGAGAACAACAAAGTGCCCGTGCTGGCCATCGTCGGCGACGGGATCCGCTCAAAAAAGGCGTCGACGCGATGGACGGCGTGATGAGCAACCTGAAGATCGTCGATCGTCAAGGGCGGCGACCACATGAGCACGTTTCGCAGCGCCCTCTTCCAGCAGACGCTCGACGACTTCCTCGCTGCCCACTCCGCCACTCCGGCGACAGCCTCGCACAGGCAAGTGAATGGCACGGCAAGTGGTCAGTGGCTCGTGACGATTGCACAAGTCGACCACGGATCACGAACCGCGAGTTACGGCCACGCGTCACCGACCCTGTCCTCATCATGCCATCCGCTGCTGAACACGCGCTTGTCCATGCTGAACGAGACGATCGGCGTCGAAAGTCCGCCCGGCGATTGGCACACGGTCACTCAGGATCAGATCGACGCCTTCGCCCGGACGACGTTGGACAATCAGTTTATCCATACCGATCCGGTCCGCGCCGCACGCGAGTCGCCTTTCGGCACGACGATCGCCCACGGTTTTCTGACGCTCTCGCTGATCTCGCACCTGGTGCGGAGCATCCCTCGGCCGAAAGACGATCCGGACGAGGCCGCGCTCGTCGGCATCAATTATGGCCTGGAACGGGTCCGCTTTCCCGTCTCCCGTGCGGGTCAATTCGCGACTCCGCGCCCGGCAGTCGCTGCTGACGGTCGAAATGAAGGACGAGCAGCACGCTGCAAATGACTCACCGCGTCACCGTCGAAATCGACGGCGAGCAGAAGCCCGCGTGCGTCGCCGACTGGATCACCCGCGCGATCTATGCGCTAGCCGAGATCTCCTTGGGGGCTGCGCATGCTCCGCAGAGCATTTCTGCTGCCGGCGGCGGTTTGCTATTTTCTGGGGATCTGCTCGGGCGTTGCACTCGAATGGCGAGCCGAGTCCGGCCGACGGCTGGCGACCTCGGCGATGGCTGCCGCGCCGGACGGCCACGTCCAGAGCGGCCGAACGATCGCATCACATCGGATCGACAGGAGCACCCGTTGCCATGAACTCCATCCCGGGCAAGTCGGAGCCGGCCGAGTCCGAGCCCGTCCAACGACGGCAAGCTGCGGATCATTTGCTTCGGTGCGCATCCGGACGACTGCGAGATCAAAGCCGGCGGCACGGCGGCCCTGTGGGCGGCGGCCGGACATCACGTGAAATTCGTCTCGCTCACCAACGGCGACATCGGCCATTGGCGCGAGGCCGGGGGCCCGTTGGCCCAGCGACGCAACGCCGAGGTGCAGCGGGCGGCCGAAATCCTGGGGATCACCACGGAGGTGCTCGACAATCACGACGGCGAACTGTTGCCCACGCTGGAAAACCGCCGCACGGTGACGCGGCTGATTCGCGAGTGGAAGGCCGACATCGTGATGGGCCCGCGCACCAACGACTATCACCCCGACCATCGCTACACGGGAATCCTGGTGCAGGACGCGGCCTACATGGTCGCCGTCCCGTTCTTCTGCCCCGACACGCCGCCGCTCAAGCAAAATCCGGTCTTCCTGTATTACGCCGACCACTTTCAGAAGCCGTATCCGTTCCAGGCGGATCTTCGCCGTCGGCATCGACGCCGTGCTGGCCCGCAAGCTCGATGCGCTGGTCGGCATGGAGTCGCAGTTCGTCGAAGGGGGCGCGCTCGGATCGGCCGATTTGATCGCAGGCGGAGAACCCAAGCGCCAGGAGCGGCGGAAAGTTGTCCACGACAATTTCGCCAAGCGCGATCGGGCGACCGCCGACAAATACCGCGAGCAACTGGTCGCCTGGTACGGCGAAGCGGGCCGGAGCATCACCGCAGCCGAAGCGTTCGAGGTTTGCGAGTACGGCCGGCAGCCGACCAAAGAGGAACTGCGGACGCTGTTTCCGTTCTTCGCTACCAAATGAACGGCCCTGACGTCATGACGCCGAGGCCAGTTGCGAGCTCGCGGCCCCGACTCGGGCGAGAGCCGACGCGAAGCAGGAATACGCCGCCAAGAGGCACGGTCTGTCAGCCCCGGACAAGTCGAACAACGTCATCTTGCAGGACCGGCAGAGATCGACCCTCGCCCCATTTCCAATTCGGCAGCCAAAGCCTCCAGGTCGAGCAAGCTCAGGATCTCAGCCGTCAATGGCCGCTTGGACTGGTTGAACACGAACGCCGAGAAGAACTCGCGGCCCCGCTCGCTATTCAAGTGGCCGGCTCGCCGCCGCGCTTCGGCGGCCGAGCGGCAGGGAAGGAAATAACACGTGTCGTCGCAGAGAACGGGCCGGTTTTCAACCGGACCGACCGCGACGAACCGCCACGATTTGTAAAAGCCGGAGACCATGCACCTTCCATTTGCAGAACGTGTACGGCCCGACGCCGAAGATCGAAAACCGCGGCTGGTTGCGATAGACGGCGCTGGCCCGCCGATCGAGCCGGTCGCGCGTACCGCAGGAGATAGCGCCATGTCTTCGGTGCACGCCTCGGCCAGCGATCGCGGTCTCTTGGCCGACGCGCCGCTGCGGCACGAGCATTCGGCGGCTCGAGGCTTGCCCGTCTCCCGCGGGCAACGTGAGAGCTTTTGAGCAGGGGAAACACGTGACGCCGTTCGAGGTCGGCCTCCTCGCCGAGTCCGTTCCGCAACGTCGAGCCGTCCTGGCGAAGCTCGAAGACGGCGGCGCAATCGTGCTTGACGCCCGACCGCCAACGAAAACCGCCCCCCATCAGGTGGCGGATGCGATCGTAGGCGGCGACATCCGCGACCAGCCGGCCATCGCATAGACCGAACGTCCGTTCGGAGCGGGCAGCCCGATAAATCGTCGAAGACGAGGCACTCGTTGGCTGCCGGACGCGCGGCCAAGCCGGCAGACGAGAAGACAGGCGTCGACCTGGGCGCCGAAATGTTGGGCGGCATCGATCCGCCGAATTTCGCAGTGCTCGACCGGCAGTCCTCTCTTCCAGGCGTAAACGAGCACCTTGTGGGCAACGGCCGTTTTACACAGCATGGCCAACGTCGCCCGTCGCCCGGCGGCCGCTTCGAGCAGCCGCGAGATCATCCATTCCGAGACGTCGAAATTGCTTTTTCCGGTGAGCGCGTCGATCCCGGACAACCCCTGCCGGTTCTCCTTTCGCGGGTGGTTGCCGCTTGCCAGGCGGCCGAGCGTCGGCGTTGGTCACCCATGGCGGATTGCCGACGATGAGAATCGGATCGGCACATGGCGACAGGACCGATCGCCAGTCGATCTGGAAGAAATCACCGACGCGAATTTCACCGTCGACGCTGGTCGTGATCTGTGAAATGCGCTGTCGGGCGGCAGCAACGTAGTGAGCGTTGACATCGAATGCCAGAGCGCTCGCTCGCGCTGGGAAAACGGCGAATGGCCGCTGCCAGAATCGTCCCTACGCCGCAGGTCGGCTCGACGATGGTCAGCGGGCGCTGGTCGCCAAGGCTTTGACAGACGTCTTCGGCCAGTTCCGGCGGGGTTTGGAAGTCGCCGATACGCGACCTGCCGCCGGCGGCCAACCGGCAAAACGTCAACGCTCTTCGTTCGAGGTGTCACGCGGTACCGCTGGAGAATCTGGGGTGAGCGATGATCTCCGACAACGCCTGTGGCTCGGGGGGGCCGCCATCGCCTCTTCGCCTTTGTGGCTTTGGAGTCCTTTGCGGCCGGTCAAGCCGACACCCGCGAAAATGCGAATGAGCCCCGAATCCTAGCAGATTTTTGCTGTTTCGAAAGCAAGGAATTTCGTACAATCGAGGACCGACGAAATCCATCCGGAGCCTCCCATGAAAAAGACCGCCGATCAATGGTTTGCCGAGTATGGCGAGTGTCATCACAATCCGGCCAACGAGCTGATCCACTGGATCTGCATCCCGGCGATCATGCTGAGCGTGTTGGGCCTTCTGTGGTCGATTCCGATGCCCGCGTCGTGGGGCAGCCTTTCCGATTACCTGAACATCGCGACGTTTTTTTTGATCGCCTCCCTGGTCTTTTACGTCCGGCTTTCCCCGCCGCTGGCCGCGGGGATGCTGGCGATTGCGGTCGTCTTTCTGGCGTTGATTATCGGATATGGCCGGGCCGGCTGGACGCCCGTCTGGTCGGCCGCGCTGGCCATTTTTGTCGTCGCCTGGATCCTGCAATTCGTCGGCCACAAGATCGAAGGGAAAAAGCCGGCCTTCTTTCAGGATCTGCAATTCCTCCTGATCGGGCCCCTGTGGCTCCTGGGATTCATTTATCGCCGCGTCGGAATTCCGTATTGAGGGCCGGCCTCTCTCCCGACAGGAGCCGGCTCACCTGCTCGGCCACCAGCGCGGCCGCCTCAGGCCGGGCCAACGAGCGTATCGCACGGGCCATTCGACAACGCAGACCGTCGCTGGTCAAAAGCTGCGTGAGCTGCTCGTGCAGGTTCGCCGACGTGACTGCACCATCGCCAGACTGCCGCACGACTCGCGCAGCCCCCACGTGCTCGAACGCATACGCGTTAAGCCGCTGGTGATTGCGGACCGCCTTGCGATAGGGAACCAGCAGGGCCGGCACCCCCGCGCAGGCCAATTCCGACAGCGTAAGTGCTCCCGCGCGGGCGATCGCCAGGCCGGCTTCCCGATAATGCTGGATCAGATCGTCGAAAAACGGAGCCACGCAGACCTCGGTCTCTAATGAGGCGTACCGGCGCCGCACCGCTTCGATGTCGCGCCGACCCGTCTGATGCACGATCTTCCAGCCCGCGAACTCTTGCGGCCGACGCTCGACGCACGACAGAAACGCCTCGTTTAACGCCGCGGAGCCCTGACTTCCCCCAAGGACCAAAAGCGTGCGGTTGTTTTCGCTCACGGGGCCGGACGCGGCCAGGGCGGCAATCTCGGAACGGACGGGATTTCCCGTCACAAGTTGCCGGCATCGGTTCGGCAGGCGGTGGCGCGGCCTCCGCAAAGCCCAGACAAGTGAGCTCTGCACGAGGGGCCAGCCACGACGTCGCCCGACCCGGCACCGCGTTTTGTTCCAAGAGAATCATCGGAATCCGGCACGATCGGGCGGCCCACACGACGGGGACGCTCGCGAATCCCCCCAGTCCGACCACGATCGACGCCTTGCACTCCGGCAGGAATTCCCGTGCGACACGAGCCGACTTCCACAGGCGATTCGCAAATCGCACGGGACTCCTCCACAGGACCGACGAGGACTCGACCGGAAGAGCAACATGCTCGAACCCGTGGTGCGCGACGATCTGCCGCTCGACGCTGCGCGCCGAGCCGACGAAGATGCAACGCGCGAGAACGCCGCGCCGCTTCGAGCGCCTCGGCCACGGCGATTCCCGGGAAGAGATGTCCCCCCGTTCCCCCGCCTGCGAAAACGACCGTCTGCGGCTCGGTCAAATTTGGCGGCGTCGGGTTTGGCTCAATCAGTCCCATCGGAATTCGGCACGCCTCGCGATTCAGCGGCGATCCTCCGGCGAGAGGGTCGGCTCTTCGGCGGACGGGACCAGCGGGCCGCCCGCGTCGTTGATGGGCGGCCGGATCCAAATCTCGCCGTAATCCGCCGCCTGCTCGGCGCGAAAACCGTGGTGCCGCAACAGCTCGAGGATCGCTAAAAACAGGCCGACGATCACGTTCCGCTTGGCCTCCCCCTCGAAGAATGCGGAGAACGCCACGCGCCCCTCCCCACGGACGCGATGGCCGATCGTCTCCATGTGGACGGCCAAGGGAATTTCGTCATCGCGGACGTTTGTCTCCTGCTCGACGACGCTGCGTCGCAGAACCCGCGCCAGGGCGCTCACCAGGTCCCACAACTCGACTTCCTTGATCCGGTCGCCGGCCAGGTCCCGCTCCTGGCTGGGCCGCTCGTCGCTCAGCCGTCGGTACCGCTCCTGCCACAACGCCGCATGTTCCTCCAACGCCTGCGCCGCGTCCCGGAGTTTTTTGTATTCCATCAGCTTCTGAACGAGATCGCTCGGCGGCTCTTCGTCCAATGGCTGCTCAGCCTCGGCCTCCTCCTGGCGGGGAAGAACGGTGCGGCTTTTGATCTCGACGAGCGTGCTCGCCGTCGAGACGAAATCGGCCGCCAGGTCGACGTCCAAAAACTGCAGCACCTCCAGAAATTCGAGGAACTGCACGGTTACCTTCGCCAGCGGCAACTCGAGAATATCGACCTCGTTGCGGCGGACGAGGTAGAGCAGGAGGTCCAACGGACCCCCGAAAACGTCGACGGACACTCTATATTCGCGGGTCGCCATGAAGACCTTGTCACAAGAAGGCGAGTGGATGATACCTCACGCGGGGCCAATCGCCCAAGGGCGATCGGCATGCAGTTCCGAATCGTCACGCGGATTCACTGCGGGGTGGACGCCGTTTTTTGGGCGCTGAATGCCGTTTGTAAGGCGGTCTAACCTGGCGTCGCTGTCAGTCGCAGGTTTTCCGCCCCCAAACAGTGACTTTCGGCCGTCGTCGTCGCGGGATGTGCCGCGACGGGACTACCGATGGTCCGAATGGCACCCGACGCAACTCGTGTTGAGGCGATCAAAAGCCTGGCGCGCATCGGCAAAGTTGCGGTGGTCGGCGGCAGCGGTCAGCGCGGCGGCGGCATCACGATACGAAGCCGCGTGCCGCTGCCAGCTTGCCCGTCCGCCTTTGGACGGCTTGAGACCCATGAGCAACACGCCGGAATCAGCCATGAGGGCTGCTCGGGCTCGAAGGAGCTTCCAGTCCTTCTCGCCCCGCGGAGCTTCGCCCAGCGATTGCGCGACGCCTCCTCGCACCCCCGACGGTCCGTTCACCGCTCGCATCACATCGCCAATCGAGACGAAAGGAGGGGCTGACTGCGCGGCCTCTGAGTCTCGACTGGCTATGATCGGCGGCTTGAGCCCGGCATCTTCGACGTGCTTGCCCAGGAATTCGTAGATCTCAAACCAGGCATGATCGGCCGACTTTGCGTCGGACGCATCGCGTCGCCGGCTCTCCAAGAAGCCCGTTTTCGCGCTTTTGAATTCCAGCATGCGATGTTCGACAGGGGCGCCCGCGAACGCGCGCTCCAACCTCGCGACACGCTCCTGATCCAGCACGGTGTCCTCGGACGTCCCGCGAACGATGAGCACGGCCGTTCGTCTGAGTCCGATGGAGAGCGGAGCGTCGATCGGTAAGGGGAGCTCGACATCGGTCAGGACGGCGGCCTGCAAACCCTGCGCGGCGGCCACTTCCAGCGCCCAGCGCCGCCGTCTTCCCCCAGCCCAGGACTCCCACCCTGTCGGGGAACACGTCATCGCGGCGCCGCATCCAACGCGCGGCCGAGTCGAGTTGCGCCAGCACGCGCTCACCCCGGATCGCATCGCTTTGCCTGGCTTGAGCCGTTCCTGCCGGCACGCCGATTTCGTTCCGCTCGAGTGGCACGAGCAACACGGCGTAGCCAATGCCGGCCAACTCGTGCGCCGATTGCAGGAAGAAATCGTCCCCCCGACGGTTCGCAATCAAAAGCACGGCCGGTAGCCGCTCATCGCTATTGGCCCGAACCAGCCAGCCTCGTTGTTCACCGACAGCGCTGGCCCATTCCACGGGCTTTGTGATGACGACCTGATCCGGCGAGAGAAAGACATCCAGAAAAAGGGGCCTGTCCGGCAGTCGATGCCCCGCGCCGCCCTTGGCGCCGCCGGCAGGTGACCCGGCGAAGAGTCCCGCGGCAAGCAGAGCGGACGTTGCGAACGTCATTGTGATGAGCGCTTTAACCAGCGAAGGCGCAGTCATAACGGCTTCAGATGGTTGACTGCCGGCTTCCAGGTGAAACGGCAGAAATCATTTTGAAACGTGGCGGCGGATGATCCCTGCGAAGCACAGGAAAAAACCCGGCGATTCAACGAGTTTTTTTCGAGGGCCAACTTGCCTCGTCGCGTTTATTCGCCCAAAACGCACGGGATCGTCATTTGGGGATTGCACCGAGCGTAGTCCTGCCCGCCGCCTCGTTCAAGTTTGCGGCTTTATTTCACTCCTCGAGAACTGCGCTGTGAGGACGCCGCCAGATTACGTTGGTGGTGCGATCCCGAACGGCAGCTTGACAGACGGGTTTCTGAACATTCACAATTCGGGCCGTCAAAAGTTTCACCTTGCGACGGACCTTCTCCGCGGAGTCTTGGAGTGATCGCTCGCTCGACAAGCGTATGTGTTGGCGTCTTGCTGGTGGTCGCGACAATCGGAAATCGCGTTGCCGGCGGAGAAGATTGGCCGCGGTTCCGCGGCGTCAACGGATCGGGGGTTTCGGCTTCCCGGGGTCTGCCTGTCGAATTCGGCCCCCAAAAAAACGTCGTTTGGAAGGTGAACGCGCTCCCAGGCACGTCTTCCCCGATTATCTCCCGCGGACAGCTCTTTTTTTCGTCGTTTGATGGCGACCGACGAACGCTGCACTGCCTCGACGCGGCGACGGGCAAGTCACGCTGGACTCGCTCCGTGACGAAGGTCCGAGAGGAAAACGCGACGCGACCGAATGGACCGGCGACTCCGACCCCCGCGTCCGATGGCCAGAGCGTGTTCGTCTTGTACCCGGACGTCGGCGCGTTGTGTTACTCGGCATCCGGGCAGGAACGATGGCGAGTCGACCTAAAGCCATTCCACAGCATGCACGGCATGGCAAGTTCCTTGGTGGTCGTCGACGGCCTCGTGATCGTTGTCGCCGATCAGCTGGCCGGCTCGTACATGGCGGCCTTCAAGGCCGAGACGGGCGCGCCCGGCTTGGAAGTCGGACCGCGTCGACGGAATCATCGGCGGCTACTCGACTCCGTCCGTGTACCGGCCCTCCGGGGGCTCGCCGCGTCTGATTGTCTCGGGGCCGCTCGAAGTCGTTGGTTACGATGCCGCCACGGGCAAACGCTTATGGTGGATCGACGGCGTCACGAATACGCCGATCTCGCTGCCCGTCGTCTGGCACGAACGAGCCTTTGTTTGCGAAGCGGTCGGCGAACCCGTGCCGTTCTCCATCCTTGCGCCTTACGACAAAGACAAAGACGGCAAGATCTCACTGGCTGAAGTAAAGTCCAACGTGCCCATGTTGCGGCTGATCGAGCGGATTGATAAGGGCTGGGGAAATCGCAAAGGCCTCGTGGGACCTGTTGAATGGGACAAGGCTTTCGGCAGTATGGTGAACAAAGGCGGGCTCGTGGCAATCGAGCTGGGCGGATCGGGTGACGTGACCCAGACACACGTCCGCTGGACCTACCGCAAAGGGATGCCGTCCATTTCGTCGGCACTTGTCTATGACGATCTGGTCTACGTGGTGAGAGATGGGGGGATTCTGTCGGCATTCGAGGCGGACAGCGGCAAGCTCGTGAAGCAAGCGCGGTTGCAGGCGCGGAGCCGCAAGTACTACGCATCTCCGATCGCGGCAGACGGGATGATCTTCCTGCTCGACGTCGAGGGAGGGCTGAGTGTCGTGAAGGCCGGTCGCGATTGGAAGCACCTGGCGACAAACGAAATGGGCGAACCCTGCTGGGCGACGCCCGCGATCAGCGACGGTCGCCTCTATGTCCGCACCGAGAAATCGGTTTTTTGTTTTGGCAAGTGAATCTGCTCCTGTACGCCGATCCCGACTTCAGGCCTTCTTCTATTTTTCCAAATTGAGGGGCGCGTAATAAGGCTTTTTCGATGCCCGATACTTCACCATCCAATTTCGGAGTTGAGTCGCTTTTTCCGTGATCGCCCAGTCTTGCCGGTGGATATTCCAGCTATCCGGGTAAAGGACTTCGGCTTCATCCCAGTAGCGGTTGGCCTTCTGGATGTTTTGCTGTTTGTAGAAGTGCACGCCGAGCAGGAAGAGCGCCTCGGCCCGACCTTCCTCCGACGTCTGCGGACGAATGCGTTTGGCCACCTCGTCCGGCGACCAGGCGTATTTGCTCTTCGCTCCGTTTTTCACCCAATCCTCGAGGGCCGGCACATAATCGTTGGTGCCGAACTCGAACAGGCCGAGCTTGTGCTTTGCCGCGTAAGTCCCCTCGTTGATTCGCACGATGCGGCCCTTTTCGTCGATCCAGGCGGCCGAAGGGACGTTGACGAAATTGAACAGCGCGCTGATCTTGTGATCGGGATCGATAATGGTCACGTAATTGACGTGCGCAGAATCGTACGTAGGCCCGGCTGCCGCCTCGCCGCCAGTGTCTTCCGCCACACAAATGATCTCAAATCCGCGGTCTTTGAGTTTCTGGTAGACGGGCTCCCATTTGGGCACATCCAATCGGCAGCCGCACCAGGAGGCCCAAGTCACCAACAGCACTTTCTTTCCGCGGTAGTCGGAGAGTCGAATGATCTTGCCTTTGCGGTCGGGCAGCTCGAAATTCGGCGCGACGGCCGATTTGAGAAACGGAGTGCGCGTCGCCGGAATGGGGCCGAAACTCCACGTGTCGGTCTCGCGATCGACGGCGTAGGGCTGCTTGAGCTTTCGTGCCAGTCCGGTCAGATTGATCCATTGCTTCCCGTCTCGCGTCCGCAGCAGTTCACCGTCTCCCTTCTGGTTCAACGAAACGCACAGGTCGTCAAGGCACACGACTCCGGGGGGCTTCAACGTCAGTCCGTCGATTCGCGTCAGGTCCGCCGCGGTGACCCACAAATCGCTGGGGTCTTTCAGCGAGTGCTCGATCTTGACGACCTTGCCATTGCACAAAACCGACGCGGCCTGCGACAGGCCCGGCCCCGCGAGGACGCTCGCGATACAAATGGCCGTCATTGCAAACAATTTTATGAACGCCCTCATTGCCAGCTCCCCTTCAAATCGACAGGCCGGTCGCAATCAGTCCCGCCACCCATTAAATCAACGCCACGCAACGGCGCACAGCCACGCGCACACGCTATTGACGGGGTTGTTGAACATTGGACAAAAGTCGGGCGCCGCGGTCTAATAGAGGGTGAACACGGCCTCCACGAGCGTCGATCCAATCCCCCCAACTGCGGCCGGCCATCGGACCGCGACGACGCTTGCGAAATCCATCCGGAACTGAGTCGTGCGCTCATGCCAGCTCCACCGTTCCGCAAATTTCCAATCCCGGCTCTTCTGGCCGGTTGGCTGGCGGTTTTCAGCCCCCTTCCGGCCGAAGCCGTGACGCCGCGGCACGTCAATTACAGCCGCGATATCCGTCCGATCCTTTCTAACACGTGCTATAAGTGTCACGGCCCCGACGAAAGGCAGCGCAAGGCTGGACTCCGGCTCGACACGAAGAAGGGGGCGTTTGCCAAACTGGAATCGGGCGAAACGGCGATTGTCCCCGGCTCCATCGCGAAGAGCGCCGTCTATCAGCGGCTGACGTCGCACGATCCCGACGTCAAGATGCCGCCGCCCGACTCCGGCAAGTCGATTTCGGCTGAGCAGATCGAGATCATCAAGCACTGGATCGACCAAGGGGCCGAATTCCACCGGCATTGGTCGTTCATTCCCCCGCAACATCCGCCGGCTCCGCCGATCAAGACGCCGGAGGAGGCGCGCAATCCGATTGATCGGTTCGTCATCGCACGGCTGGAAGAAGAGGGGCTGCAATCCGCGCCCGAGGCCGACAAAACGACGCTGGTGCGCCGAGCGACTCTCGACCTGACCGGGCTCCCCCCGACGATTGGCGAGGTGGATGCCTTTCTGGCCGACCGCTCGCCCAACGCCTACGAGAAGCTCGTCGACCGCCTGCTGGCCTCGCCGCAATACGGCGAACAGATGACGCGGTACTGGCTCGATGTCGGCCCGCTACGGCGACACGCACGGCCTGCATTTGGACAACGAACGGTCGATCTGGCCGTACCGCGACTGGCTGATCCGTTCGTTCAACTCCAACCAGCCGTTCGACCAGTTCACCGTGGAGCAACTGGCCGGCGACCTGCTGCCGCACCCGACGATCGACCAGCGGCGTCGCCACCGGCTTTAACCGCTGCAACATCACGACGGGCGAAGGGGGAGCGATCGACGAAGAGTTTTACGTGCGGTACGCCGTCGATCGGGTCCAAACCACCGGGACCGTTTTCCTGGGGCTGACGCTGGGCTGCTGCGTCTGCCACGACCACAAGTTCGACCCGATCACCCAGAAGGAGTTCTATCGGCTGTTCGGCTACTTCGGCAGCCTGACTGAAAAGCCGATGGACGGAAACGTCCTCTTGCCGCCGCCGGCGATCCGCGTCGGTCCGGCCGCCGAGTCGGGGCAGATTGACCGGCTGCAAAAGGACGTAGACCGCCGCCGAGTCGGCGATCCGGACCGCACTCAAACATTTCCGGTACCAGGAGCCGGCCAGCCGATGCCCGCGTCGCGACTCAGGCATCCGGAGCGGTGGCGTCGCCGCCGGTCGAACACCGGTTGACGTTGCTTCGAGCGTGGGAAACCGCTGTCGCCAAGGAGAAGCCGGACTCTGCCGCGGAGCGTATCGCGGCGTCTGGGGATTCGGCCGGAAAAGCGGACCGCCCGACAGGCCGAAGCTCGTGCGCGATTATTTCGTGGAGAACGTCTTTGCCGGCAGCCGGTCGGTCTTCGATCCGCTGCACGCCAAGCTGGCCGAAGCCCGCCGCCAGGCTGGACGAGGCGGAAAAACTCTCTCCCAGCACGCTGGTGATGCAGGACATGCCGACGCGCGCGGGACATGTTTGTCCTGGTCCGGGGAGCCTACGATCGCAAGGGAGAAAAAGTTCTCCCCGGCGTTCCGGCGGCGATCGGGCCGCCGCTGCCCGCCGACGCTCCCGCTCAACCGGCTGGCGCTGGCACAATGGATCGTCGATACGAGAAACCCGCTGACTGCGCGTGTGATCGTCAACCGGTTCTGGCAGCACTATTTCGGCACGGGGATCGTCAAGACGGCGGAAGACTTCGGTGCTCAAGGGGAGTGGCCCACGCATCCCGGAGCTGCTCGATTGGCTGGCGACCGAGCTGGTGCACAGCGGCTGGAACGTAAAGCGACTTCAGCGGCTGATCGTCACCTCGGCGACTTATCGGCAGTCGTCGCACGTCAGCCCCGCCCTGGCGCAGCGCGATCCGGAAAACCGCCTTTTGGCCCGGGGACCGCGGTTCCGCATGGACGCGGAGATGGTCCGCGACACGGCGCTGGCCGTGAGCGGTTTGCTCGTGACAAAAGTGGGAGGCAAAAGCGTCAAACCGTATCAGCCGCCTGGGTTGTGGGAGGCGATCGGCTACAGCGGCAGCAACACGGTGCACTTCGTCCAGGACAGGGGAGATGCGCTGTATCGCCGCAGTCTGTACACGTTTTGGAAGCGGACCTCGCCTCCGCCTTCGTTGACGACATTCGACGCCCCCTCCCGTGAGGAGTGCGTCGTCCGCCGCGGCCGGACCAACACGCCCCTGCAGGCGCTGGTCCTGATGAACGACGAGCAGTACGTCGAAGCGGCCCGCCATCTGGCCGAACGGATGATGCGCGAAGGGGGGCAGACTCCGGCCGACCGCATCGCGCTGGGCTTCCGATTGGCCACGTCCCGCCGGCCTACTGCCGACGAGATCGCGTATCTTTCGAACGCTCTACGACGCCCAGGCAGCCGCCTTCGCCCGAAATGCCCCGGCCGCCGCCAAACTGTTGGGCGTGGGAGACTCGCCGCACGACCAGACTCTCGATGCCCGCGAGTTGGCCGCCTGGACGATGGTCGCCAATGTGATACTGAACCTGGATGAGACGGTCACCAAGGGGTAAGACGCACATGGACCCGATCCGCGAGCAGGCCGAACTGTTGACGCGTCGCTACTTCTTCGGTCGAACGGCGGCGGGAATCGGCACCGTTGCCCTGGCCTCGCTGCTCAATGACCGGCTATTGGGCGGCGGCGACTTCGGAGCCGAACGTCGCCGGGATTCTCGGCCGCCCCCACATTCGGGCCACGGCCAAGCGGGTCATCTACCTGTCGATGAATGGCGCGCCGTCGCAGTTGGAGACCTTCGACTACAAGCCGAAGCTGACGGAGTTGTTCGACAGAGATCTGCCCGACTCGGTGCGAATGGGCCAGCGGATCACGACGATGACGTCCGGCCAAACCCGGCTGCCGATCGCCCCGTCGGTCTTCAAGTTCGGACGGCACGGACAGGCGGGCGCCTGGGTCAGCGAGCTGTTGCCGCACCTGGCAAATGTCGTCGACGACCTGGCGATCGTCCGGACGGTGAACACCGACGCCATCAACCATGACCCGGCGTGCACCTTTGTGTTCACCGGTCGCAGCGGCCGGGCCTGCCGAGCATGGGTGCGTGGGTTTCCTACGGGCTGGGAAGTCTCAACGAAAATCTGCCCACCTTCGTGGTGCTGCACTCGACCTGGAGCTCTAAACGCGACGCCCAGGCGGTCTTCTCGCGCTTGTGGGGCTCGGGTTTTTTGCCGTCAAAATATCAGGGGGTCGCGCTGCGTACCACGGGCGACCCCGTGCTGTATCTCTCCAATCCTCCCGGCGTCGACTCCGCCTCGCGCCGCCGTATGCTCGATGCTCTGGCCGAGCTCAACCAGAAGGAGCTTGCCACGGTCGGCGATCCGGAGATCAACACGCGAATTGCCCAATATGAAATGGCCTACCGGATGCAGACGTCGGTCCCCGAGCTGACCAATATGTCCAATGAGCCGAAACATGTCCTCGATCTGTACGGCCCGGACGTGCACATCCCGGGGACGGTCGCCTCAAACTGCTTGTTGGCCCGGCGGCTGGCGGAGCGGAACGTGCGTTTCATCCAGATCTTCCAGCGGGGCTGGGACCATCACGGCAACCTGCCCACCGACATGCGCCTGCAGTGCCGCGACATCGACCAGCCGTGCGCCGCCCTCATCCAGGATCTGAAGCAGCGCGGCATGCTTGACGACACGCTGGTCGTTTGGGGGGGCGAGTTCGGTCGCACGGTTTATTGCCAGGGGAAACTGACGCACGACGATTACGGTCGCGACCATCACCCGCGGTGCTTCAGCATGTGGATGGCCGGCGGCGGGGTGAAGCCCGGAATCGTGTACGGCGAGACGGACGATTTCAGCTACAACATCGTCCGCGACCCGGTCCACGTCCACGATCTCAATGCCACGATCCTGCACTGCCTCGGTATCAATCACGAGCGGCTCACGTACCGCTTTCAGGGCCGCGATTTCCGGCTGACGGACGTGCACGGCAACGTCGCCGGCGGCCTCTTGGCGTGAATTTGATTTTGACACGTCTTGGGGATCTCGATATTCTCCCGCCCCACGATCGAGGCCGGCCCACCGGCTCATTGACTCCCACGACCGACCCGACACGCCGCGAAAATTCTCCGCTTGACGCGGAGGTCGCGGACGCCGCCGGCCGGGAAGGATTGTCGCGTGACCCTGGCGCAGCGCGTGCTTGTCGTCGATGGTCTTGCCGAGACGGAAGAAGTGCTGCGGGCCGTCCTGGAACCAAAGGGTCTGAAGGTCGATCGGATTCGCGGCGCGGGCACGGGCGAGTTTGCCACGGGCAAGCTCGCCGCGAAACGCCGGCCGAGCCTTGTCGTCCTGCACGTCGAGGACGGGCCGACGCAAATCCCGACCTCTGACGGCTGGCAGGACGTCCCCCGGATTCTGATCGGCGCGACGAAGGCGTCGGCCCCTTCCCGCGTCGCCGCCGTCGAGCATTATCTCGAAAAGCCGTTCCAATACGGCGAGCTGATCCGCACGATCGAGCGACTCCTGGCTGCCGCCGACTGCTGAACGGTTGTTCCGCGACCGGCCGCCCCAAATCCGCTCCACGAGCCGCCGGGTTTATCCCGGCGTTTCCGGCGGTTTGAAGCCGCCGGCTCGTTGCAAGCATTTGCTGCCGGTCGTTTCGCGAGGCCTGTCACGTGCGCCGACGCCAACGGTGAAGCAGGTCGTCCCCGTTGGTATGATAAAGACGTGGGAACCGACGAGAAAACGGATTTGTCGAAAGCGACGCTCCTGGTCATTCGCGGAGCCGACCAAGGCGCCCGCTTCGAGATCGGGCCGAAGCTCGTCTCGCTGGGGCGTGGCAGCCGGAACGATATCCGGATCGGCGATACGGAAGTCTCCCGGCAACACGCGTCGATCCATTTCAGCGACGGCCTGTTCGTCGTGCGCGACCGGGACAGCGCCAACGGAACGCTCGTCAACGGCGGCTTCGGTGCGGATGAAGGAGCTGCACGACGGCGACCAGCTTCAGCTGGGCCGCACGGTGCTCGTGTTTCAGCAATCGGCCAAGGGGAACGGGGGCGAGGAGGCGGCGGATCGGATTGATCTGGTCGGCCACCCGAACTCGGAGGACCGGTCGAACATCGTCGCGGAGCTGGGACAGGACGCCCAGCCGGCGGCTCCCGATCGGACCGCCGTGGCCCGCGTGGCGGCCTCGGCGCAGGCGCTCTCGAACCTGCAGGCGGTCTACCGGATCGCGGAAGAGGCCGTCAGCCCTTCGCTGTCGGTCGATCAACTGTTGAAGCGGATCCTCGATCTGACGATCGGGGTGGTGGGGGCCGACCGCGGCTGCATGCTGATTACCGATCCGCACACGGGCCAGAGCGTCCCCAAGGTCATCAGCTTCGGGCGCCGGGCCGATCAGGCGACACGGATGCCCGTGTCGCGGAGCATCGTCGACTATGTCTTGAAAACAGGTCAGGGCGTGCGGACCTCGGATGCGCGATCCGACCGCCGGTTCGCTCCCGGCCAAAGCATTCTGCAAGCCGGCATCTGCGAGGCGATGTGCGTCCCCATGCAGGGTCGCTATGACGTGCCGGGAGTTATTTACGTCGACACCACGACGCCGCCGGAACGCGTCGTGCTCGAAGGCGGCGTGACGCACAAGTTTTCGGACGACCAGTTGCGGCTCTTGGTGGCGATCGGCAGCCAGGCCGCGCTGGCCATTGAGAACAGCCGCTATCAGGAGGCCCTGCTGAAGGCCGAACGCCTGGCCGCCATGGGCCAGACGATCGCCATGTTGAGCCATCACATCAAGAACATTTTGCAGGGCGTCCGAGGGGGGAGTTATCTGATCGACCTCGGCTTGACGGAGCACAACGAGGAGCATGTCCGGAAGGGATGGGCGATCGTCGAAAAGAATCAGAACAAGATCTATCAGCTCGTGATGGACATGCTGGCCTTCAGCAAGGAGCGGCAGCCGGTGATGCAGGCCGTTTCGCTGAACCAGACGGTTTTGCGAGGTTTGCGAGTTGATGCAGGCGCGGGCCGACGAATGCCGGGTGCGCCTGGAGGTCCGATTGAGCGAGAACGTGCCGACGGCCACGTTCGATGTCGAAGGCATCCACCGGGCCGTGCTGAACGTTGTGACCAATGCAATTGACGCGGTCGAGGGGACCGAGACGGGAAACGTCATTGTCGAAACGGGGCACGAGGCGGTCGCCGACATCGTCTTCGTTTCCGTCACGGACAACGGGCCCGGCATCCCCGAAGATCAACTGGCGCGGATCTTCAACATCTTCGAATCGACGAAGGGCGCCCGCGGGACCGGGCTTGGGCTGGCCGTCAGCCAGAAGATCCTCCGCGAGCATGGCGGCGACATCACGGTGGAAACGAAGCCGGGGTTCGGCTGCCGCTTCGTCCTCAATTGGCCCCGGATCGACGAAGAACATCGCGGCGAGCATCCGACGATGGTCTGACGGCAACGGTCTGACAACGACGCGTCAAAAGCCGGACGTGGGCGCCGGGAGGATCCTCTTGGCCGGAGCCGCTTTGCGGCCGCCTGCCGGTTTTGCCTTTGCGGCCGGAGTCAACACGGGCGGGGAGGCGGGTTGAGCGGCCAGGATCGCGCCGATCGGCGTGCCGGTGTCGGACCAGGTCGCCGCCTCGGCCACGGTTTTTAGGCGGAAATCGCTTTGGACGAGCTCTTTGGCCGGCGGGAGGTCTCGCGGCAAGAGCACGGCATTCGCGTTCGCCACCGACCGCACGATGTGCGCGCGGCCGGCGATTTGTTTCCACTCCGCCAACGGATCGTTCCTTCCACCGCCGGACCTCTCCGTATTTGGAAGGCCGATCAAATTGCTGTAGGCGCAGGCGTATTCCCACCAATCGACGGCGTCGGCAATCAACGTGGGGGGAAGCCCGCCAATCAGGGCCGGCTTGTCCCCCGATTTTCCATTGGTCTGCAATGGCGGAGCGAAGACGGTGTTTTCGGCAAAGACTCGAAGGCGACTTGTCGCCTTGCCCCCGGCTCCGGAGCCGATCTCGAAATGAAAATAGTCGTCACCGGCCGCAAGCGTACAGGCTTTGAAGTCGAGTGCCGGCAGCGCAGGCGAGGCAGACAGAATGCGCAGGTCGAACACGCGTCCGTTGGCGGCCACGACTGGAATTCTCCACGATCAGGTTCCGCGACGTAAGATCGCCGCTCAACGCGCTTTGCTGGTGCGCAGGAAGCTGTTTTGGATCACGCCCGTAAAACGTTTGCTCGGCCTTTCCGGGGGCGGCGGCGGAATGGGCCGACGAAAAATGGATCAGGCCTTCGTAGCCGGGCTTCTCGAACGCGGGGCCCTCGAGGGAGCAGTCGCGTAATCGCGAAGCTTCCATCCTTGACATCCAACAGCCAGTGCGGCAAACGTTTTTGCGCCGCAGATCCGACGCGGAAGTTCGCATGGACGATCTCGATCGTCCCGCCGGTGACGGTAATGAACGCAGGATGGTCGCGCGACTCACTCTTGGCGTCCTCGAAGGTCAGCATGGGGGGCGTAGGATCGACGAACTCGATCGACAACGACCGATTGGTGACATGGATCGGTCCGCAGGACTTTTTGTTCGTGCCGTGGACAAGGAACCGCGTTCCGCTTTTCCAATCGGCGTGGTTGATGAACCTGGCAAGGTTTTCGTATTCCCTGCGATTGGGATTGTCGAGATTGATCTCCCTCACGGTCGAGTCATCGGTGACCTGAGACCCTAACGGCAGCGGGACTTTCGGACGCTTGGAAAAAGCGTCCGCCCGGCGGATGGCTTCCGGGACGGTAAACGGCCAGCAGACCCACGTCGCACCCGGGAGGCGACGTATCGCCCGCGGCGCTCGGCTCGCCCGGCCGTCCCATCCCATTTGAACCGGGCCGGATCCGAGCTGGCGATCTCCGGCACCCCCGGAAACGAGGCCGGCTCATAGTCGACGCTGGAACGGGGTTCGCCCCAGTAGGCGGCCCAGCCGCCGGCGTCCTTCGTCCCCAGCGGTGCGACTCGTCTCGCTTTGCACAAGGTTCTGCCAGCCGCGGGCGATGAAGGATTCGGTCACCCACGTGAGATTCTCGAAGGCGACATGGTTGGTGGCGGTGATCGGCCGCGATGGCCAATCGTTCAATGCGATCATTGCGGCGCCCTGCGGTTGGAAGACGGCCCCGAAGACCGAATTCATTACCTGGAACCGCGTGGCCGGAGGGTTGACGCCGCTGGCGCCGAGATGCAGGGAGAAGGCGTTGTCGTCCGTGCATGTCGTGCAGGAAAAGAAGCGGAGGGTCCGCGGGACGCCTGTTTTGGCCGCCGGTCGAGCAGCCCGGGCCCGCGCCGGCCGAGAGGTTGAGGACCGGCGACTTTCCCGGTCACGAAGAGCGAGTTGATTGCCAACAGATCGACGCTCGGCAGGTCGGCGTCGATTGCCGTCGAGATCTTTCCCACGGATGAACGTGCGATCCAAAAGGATCCGCGACGGACGTTCGGACCCGGAACTTGCCAGCGGGGCCGAAACCGAGAAGGCGATCGTGGAACCGCTCCGGCCGCCGACCAACGTCAACGAGCACTTTTGGACCGTTAAGTCTCCGGAACGCGCGTCGATCAAGCGGAGGGGGCTGTCTCCCGGGAACTGATCGGCAAATGCGGCCAACTGGACGCCATAAAACGTGAGAGACGTTTCGATCAGCAACAGACCGCTGTCGGCCGCCGCACCAGGCCCCGGCACGAGGACGATCAATGGCGGCGTTTTCGTTGTCTGCCTCGAACTTCGCATTTGCGGCGTTCGTCCCGTTCGATAGGAAATTCTTGGCTTCTTGCGCCGGTGATGATCAGCCTCCGTCGGTTTGCGATTTTGATCGCCGGCAAAATGAACGGACCGCCGCCGCGAAGCTCGATGATGCCTCCCTGCTCCGGAAGCGCTTCGATGGCCTCGGTCAACGAAGGCGAGTCGGCCCGGTCGTTGCCAACGCGGCCAACCGTAATCGTTTTGAGCTCGCCGGTTCGGCCCGCCGGATTCGTCGGCGCATTGGGGTTCCAAAGCTCCGCGATCCAGGTTGGGAAATTCTTCCGTTCCTCCGGCCGTCCGATGACCGCCGACCCGTCCGACGGTTTGGCATCGTTGGCCGCCTTCTTCAAATTGACCAGGACGCCCTGGTTTTTGCCGGGATTCTTTCCCTTTCCGTCGGCTTCGGGCGGCTTTGCCCTGATCTTTCTTGGTGACGTCGTCCTTTTCCGCCTCGTCCGGAAGGTCGGCAGCCACAGCCGAGAAGGGACTCTTGGCCTCGTCGCCGTGGCCGGCGGCGGAACTTCGCAAGGAGACTCCCAGCCACACGCACGCCCCCAGCGCGAGCACTCCCCCGACGATCGCCGCCGCTTTCAACGCGAACGGCTTCCAGTCGACGTTCGACGCCACGTTGTCTTCGTTCGACGCCACGTTGTTTTCGCTCGACGCCACACTGTCTTCGACCCTCCCCTTGGCCGCAGTGCGTCCGATGGCGACCGGTTCCCCTGCGACCGAATTGGCGCGCCGAGTGCGATTGCCTGGCCGCGCGACGGGATCGTTTGGAGCTGCGGGGGCTTGTCGGCCGGGCAATTTCGATGGCGTAGGGGTCGGATCCGATTCGCTCTTCACTTGCCGGCCCGGCAGCCTTTGGGGAGGCGGAGTCTGTGGAGCGGGGGTTGCATCGGCCTGCGTGCGGCTGCGCCGGGCGGGCATCCGTTCGGGGCGCGGCGTCGGATCACTCGGAGGCCGTTCCCCGTCGCGCGCCGGCTCGCCCGAGCGGTTCGGGAGGTGGCGTGGGGGAAGGGTCAGCGGCGTTCCGTAGGCCGGCGTCGCCACGGCTGGCGAGTCGTTGTCCGTTTCGGAGCTCAACAGCTCCTCGATACGCTTGTTGCCGGAGCCCAGGTTCTCGATGTCTTCCAGCAGATCGGTCGGCGTCTGGTATCGATCGGCCGGTTTGCGCGCATCATGCGGTGCACGATGGCGACGATCTCTTCCGGAACCGCCCGATTCAAGGTGCGGGGGTCGGGCCGCGGCTTGGAGATGTGCGCATAAAGCTTGTTCGTGACGCTTCCGGTCGGAAAGGGCGGCTCGCCGGTCAGCATTTGATACCACGTGCATCCGAGCGAATAGATGTCGCTGCGGATATCGGCGGACTGGCTGTCTTTGGCCTGCTCCGGCGCCATGTAATCGACCGTGCCGACGGTCGTCCCCTCGCGGGTGATGTTCGACTTGAGCGATTCGTCGACCGCTCGGGCCAGGCCCATGTCGGTCAGCTTGACCGTCCCCTCCTTGGTGACCAGGATGTTGGACGGTTTGATGTCACGGTGGACGAAGCCCCGCTTGTGCAGGTGTTCCAGGGCATGCGTCACCTGTTTGATGAAGTTGATCGAGCGCTTCAGCGGAAGCGGGCCGCGCCGGGCGACCAGGTCGTAAATATCGGTTCCCTCGACGAATTCCAGCGCAATGAAGAGATGGCCGTCGGCGCGACCGGCGTCGTAGATGGTGACGATGTTTTCGTGCTTGAGCTGCGCTGCGGATTGGGCTTCCGCCTCGAACCGGCGAACGAGCGTGTCGTTTTCCGTGCGCTCCTTAGGCAAGACCTTCAGCGCGACGGTCCGTTTCAGTTGGGAATCGACCGCGAGATAGACGGTCCCCATCCCGCCGGCGCCGAGTTGCCGGACGATTTCATATTTGCCCAGAGTTGCGCGACCGTCGAGCGACGGCCGCTGCGGCGCGCCAGACGTGCGCTGGCCCTCCGGGGCATTCGATCCCGAAGCCATCTACACCTCGGACGTATGGTCCCTGACCCGCGCTCATTTCAGTCTACCAAAGCCGTCTGAGCCACGTCAAAACGCTTGGGAAAGGTCAAAAGTCCAAGGTCCCAGGAGCCGTTGCCTCGGTTGAAAAGCCTTCAGGCTTTGCGATCGACCTTGGACCCTGCCGTCAGGCGACCGGAAACCCCCAGTCCAGCCGCACGACGCGTCCGCTTTCAAATCCACAGACGATCCCCGTTCCCAGCGGATCGCAACGCAAGCTGCGGATTTCCTCGGGCGTCTGGGTGGCCCACAGGATTTCGCCGTCGGAATCGAGCCAGACCAGTGCCTTCTCCACCGTCGAGGCAACCAGCCGCCTCAGGGCGAAACTCGCGGCGATGCGGTTGGGCGTCCCTTCCAATACGTAGGTTCCCTGCGAGTTTCCGCCCTCGTCGAAGCGCTGGATGCCCAGGTTGAGTCCGGCGAGAAAAATTGTTCGGCCGTCGCCCGTGATGCACAGGTCGCCGATATTCGACCACCAGGGCTCACCCCAGACGGGGGAGCCGTCCAGATGATGGCGACACACCAGGCCATTGTCCGCTGCGCTGATCAAATCGGTTTCCGTCGTCACAAACCGCGCGTAGGAAAGCGGCCGCGTCGTGGTGAATCGCGCGATCGTCTTGCGGTTGGCGTTCAGAATCCGTGTCTCCCGATTTTGGAGACAGACCGCAAAATGCCGGCCGAAGGGATCGACCGCAACCGTCAGGATCGGCTCGCGGAGATCCGACGTCCCGACGACGCGCAGTTGACGGTTAAGCACGGTCAGGATCGAGTTGCCGACGATGACCGCTCCCGTCATTCCGGCGTCGCTCCAGGCAATCCCCGAGAGCGTGTGCAGACCGCGGGAGAGCGTGAGAATCCGGCCGCGGCGGTCCAGCAGATAGACGCTTCCCGCGGCGTCCGCGACGACGGTTTCACCCGTCTCGCGGGCGAGTTCCAGACCGACCAGCGGCGCGTCGGCCGTAAAGGACCAGGTCCACTCGGGAGGCAGGCCCGCGCCCGCCATCGAGCCATTTTTGGTCCGCGACGCTCATCGCCCCGTGATTTGCTGCATCTGGCGCTCCAGAACGCCCAGGGCCGCCTTCATGTCCCGGTCGTCCGCGGACGGGAGGTTGCGTCCGCCCAGGCGGCTCTTCACGACCAGATGCCGATCCGGCGCTTGCGCGTGAGGGCCGTCGCCGTTTTGTCCATTCTTGAGGGCCGATGGATTCTTGAAGGCGGTGTGGTTCTCGGGCGCGTCGACCGACGCATCGGCAACGGGGACGGAGATGTCCGGCTGGACTCCGACCTTTGTCAGGTTATGACCGAGGGGGGAATAGAACTTCGCCGTCGTCAGCCGCAGCCCCGCGCCGTTCGGCATGTGGTAGATGCTTTGGACGCACCATTTCCCATAGGTCTGCCGGCCGACGATCGTGCCTCTCTGGTGATCGCGGATGGCCCCGGCGACGATTTCGCTGGCGCTGGCACTGTCTTCGTCGACCAGCAGCACGAGCGGAAGATCGTACTTGGCATGCGGCGAGGCCGAGTAGGAGGAGTTCTGGTCCTGCGACCGGCCCCGGGTCGAGACCAAAACGCCCGAGTCGATGAATCGATCCAGCACGCTGGTGGCGGCCGGCAACAGGCCCCCCGGGTTTCCGCGGAGATCCCAAATCAGGGCCCGCATTCCTTCATGCGACAGCTTCGCCAGCGCCGCATCCAGCTCGCGCGGCGAGGTCGACTGGAAACCGGTCATGCGAATGTAGGCGATCCCCTGGCGCGGCTCGATGATCTGGGCGACCGGAATGCTTTTCACCTCGACGGCCCTGCGGATGAACTCGCCCGCGCGCGGACCGTTGCTCGCCGGGGTTCTGGACCACCAGCGCCACCCGGCTTCCCTGCGGTCCCCGGAGCAGCTTGGCCGCCTCGTCGGTCGTCATTTCCCGGCAGTTCGTGCCGTCGATCTGCGTGATGTAATCGCCGGGCGCAGGCCTCCCTCCGCCGCCGGGCTCTCCGGCAGCACGTTGACCAGGATCATCCCCTTGCCGGGCTCGGCCTTCATTTCGATCCCCAGGCCGACAAACTCGCCGTTGATGTTCCCGTGCAGATCCGTCAGTCGGTCGGGAGTGAGGAAATTGCTGTATTCGTCGAGGCAGTTGCATCCGCCGAAGACGTATTCCAGCACGACGGCCGTGTCGGACAGCCCCAATTTCGCGACGGCCAGATCGCAGACTTCCGAGACCGTGTCGCGGGCGACCGAATAATCGGCGACGGGCCGGTTCCAAAAGCGTTCGCGCAGAATCCGCCGCATCTCGGCGATTCTCTCGCGATCGACGCCGCGCAGGTTGTGGTCGAGAAACTTCTCATCTCCCAGCGCGATGTACAGACTTTCGGTCCCGTGCGCCACGAACGACGTCGCGCTCATCTCGTCGACATAATACAACCGGACGTGTTCGATCACGTCGTTAAAGAGTTCGAGCGCGGCGTACCGCGGCAGGTGGAGCAGGCGGTTCTCAAAGCTGGTGTCGTTGTACCGCCGCTCGATGCCGAAATGGATCTTGGACCGACGCAACCCGTACTTGAGCTCGCCGCTCTCCGGCCAAAGTTTAATCGCCCTCTCGTAGGTCTCGATCGCATCGATCCAGTGATGCGATCGCTCTTGGTCGACTCCCGATTCGACCGCGGACGACAAATCAGCCGGCGCTTGCTCGCGGGCGCTGGGCCGTTCAGCCCGCGCCTCCCGCCACATTGCAGTGAATGAAAAAATGACAAAGAGCAAGAACGACAGGGTAGTGTGTGTGCGGTTTCTTGAGCCCAGGAGCATCTTTTTTCCTCGACGAAAGCTTTGTTCCGTCGAATATAAGCTGCGGGACAAAGGTGTCAAATGATTTGCAGAAATCGACGCCCCATCTCTCGGCAGATCCGTCAGCTTGAGCAAAGGGCGGACCAGTGGCACCGCGCACCCGCTTTCCGGGAATTGCGCAAGACCTGTCGGTCTGGCAAAGAGTGGCGAGTGGCCGGTCAAGACGACGGCACGCAAAGCGTGCCCTGCCCGTTCTCGCCACTGGTCATTCACTCCGACGCTTGGGACCAGAATTCGCGCATCTTGCGGGGAAAAAGAGGCAGGGCAACCTCCGGACCGGCCAATTCCGGGTGCCACATCTTTTCCCATTCGAGGCTCAACCAACCGTCATAACCGGCCTCTTTGAGCAGCCGAACGAAGCGGTCGATCGGAAACTCGCCCCCTCCGAAGAGCACGTAGTCCGCATGACGGTGGCCGCTCATCAGAGCGTGCGCCTCTTGCTCCGCTCGATGTCGTCCCCTGGGAGCCCGCGGAGGACTGTTGGTACGGCAACGTGACCGAGTCCTTCCAATGCGTATGCCGCAGCCAGGGCCGCAGGTTCAAAAGCGTGCTCTCGGGAGACTCCTGATAGAACCGCCAGGGATGGTGCGTGTCCCAGAGGACGCCAACGTGCGGCGAGTCGATCTGCCCGAAGAGTTCTTTCACCGTTGCCGATTCCGCAAAGTCGCCGTGCGTCTCCAGCAAGATGTCGATCTTGTAACCCGCGGCGAATTCACCCAGCCGGTTGAGCCCTTCGGCAATCTGAGCGAGGACCGCGTCCCGCTCGGCCACTTTGGGGGCAGGGGGCAGCACATCGCCAAAGACCCGGACAAAGCCTGCCTCGAGCTGGGCCGCCAACTCGACGTAGTCCTTTCCGATGCGCAGTTGGACGTCGCGATCTTCCTTTTGCGGATAGTCGAAACGCACGGAAGAGGCCAACCCGCAGACGACGAAGGAACCGGAGCCGGCCGGGAGACGACCGCGTTGCAGAAATTCCCGGCTGGCCGCCCGCCGGGAGGGATCAAACGCCGGCACCTTCAGCAGGTTGGTTTCTCCGGCGATCTGGCGGATCTCCACGCCGTCATAACCGTCGCGGACGCCCGCCGTCACGATCTGTTCCCACTCCCACGTCGGACACGCCAAGGTCGAGAAGGCGATCTTCGGCATCTCACGTGACTCCGCGGCCTTGAACACGCAATGACAAAAGCCCACGGACGGCTGTCCGTGGGCTGGGGCTGCATCGTTTGCGGGCGATTCAGATCGTGTAACCGGACCGGTATTCGCGGCGGACGAACTTGTTGGCCTCAGGGAGGTTGGTCACCCTCTGATCCTTGGCGTCCCACTCGATCCGGCCGCCGGCACGCAGCGCCAGGTTGCCCAGGAGCATCGTCTCGGTAAGACGGCTGGAGTAGTTGTAGTTGGACATCGCCGGCTGTCCACCGCGACACGCAGCGGCCCATTCTTGAAGGTGGCGCGAATCGTCGTCCCCGATGCCGTGCGTTCGGGGAAGCGTCGGCTCCGGCGCTTTGAAATTCTTGAATTTGTTCCGCGGCAAGAGGACGTGCCGGGCGCCGTAATCGTTCGGCGAGTACAGGCTCCCGTGCTCGCCCACCAGGAGCAGGCCGCTTTCAGAGCGTTTTTCGCCCTGCAGAAGTTCCTTGGGTGGATACTGCTGCCCGTCATACCAGGTCATCTTGCATGCCGGCAGTTTGACCCCCTTATTGAACAGGATGGTGGAGCGTTCGGGAAAGTCGTATTCGAGGACCGAATATTTCGGGTACGTCTCATTGTCGACGATCCCCGTTGTGGCCTTAACGTCGACCGCAACCGGGTCGAACAGCTCGAGGGACATCACGGCCATATTGGCGGTATGGCACGCCATGTCGCCCAAAGCGCCGGTCCCGAAATCGAGCCAGCCGCGCCATTTGAACGGATGATAGACGCCTTCGACGTAAGGCCGTAGCGGCGCCGGACCGAGGAACAGCTCCCAGTGAACGTTTTTCGGGACCGGATCGCCCTTGTAAATGTCGACGATCTGGCCGTCTTCCATTTTCTTCGTGGTCCGGTTCTTATGCGGCCGTCCGTCACCTTGCGGCCAGATCGGTCGGTTCGTCCAAACATGCACCTCCTTCACGTGTCCGATCGCTCCCGAGCGGATGATCTCGACGCCCGTCCGGAATCCACTGTCCGCCGTTCCCTGATTGCCCATCTGGGTGGCGACCTTCATTTCGTTGGCCACCTCCCGCATGCGGCGCGCCTCGTAGACGGACCAGGTCAGCGGCTTCTGCGTGTAGACATTCTTCCCCTTTTTCATGGCCAGGATGCTGGCCGGCGCATGGCTGTGGTCGGGCGTGCTGACCGTGACCGCGTCGATTTTGTCGCCCATGACGTCGAGCATTTCGCGGTAGTCGTTGAACTTGCGGGCCTTCTTGAAAGCGTGCCCTTTCTTCTCGAGGTGCAGGTCGTCGATATCGCACAAAGCGACCATGTTGCCGACGTATCCCGCGTGGCTTGAGTCGCTGGATCCCTTCCCCTCGACGCCGATGGAGGCAACGTTCAGGCGTTCGACCGGGTTTTTACTGTCGGCGCCGGAGGCAAACGTTTGGCCGACCCACCATGCGGTCCCTACCAGGGCCGAGTTCTTCAAGAAATCACGACGCGACGCCTTGTCAATCATGGATGTCTCCCGGATTTGTGGACCTTCGCAAAAAAGGCAGGATTCTTTTGCCGAGGCAGAGACCGTCTCAATGGGCGGGACGACCGGCCGGCTGCATTTCGCCATAATAGCATGGTTGGCCGCCATGCACACGTTCGCAGCCGCCGGGCGACGGGCCGGCCGACGGGGCCGGTTTGCTTGCCGGTTTGCTTGCCACAGTCCGGCAAATGGGGAATCATTCATCGGGGATTCGGCCCCGTTCCCCTCCCTTCCAGTACGTGCGGCCGGAGAGTTTCACGAGCAATAAAATCTTTTTCTGGCGAACTTGCCGGCATGTTTGAGCGCAGCGGTTCACTCGTTCTGGCTTCGGACCTTCCGGAAGCCGAGGCGCAGTCGCTCCTTTCGGCGGCCGGCTTTGCCGACTGGAGGCTGGCGCTGTGTCGCCTCCAAGAAATCGCCGTCGATGAAAGTTCGCGCGCCGCGCTGGCGAACGTCTTGCCGATGCTTCTGATCGCCCTCTCGGATGCCGCCACGCCGGACGCGTCGCTTTTGAACTTCGAGCGGTACATCCAGTGCGTCGCCGACCGCACGGCCCTGTTGCGCTACCTGGCCTCGAAGCCCCGGGCCGTCGAAATCCTGGTCAAGCTCTTCGTGGGAAGCCAATTCCTCACGGAGATTCTGCTGCGCAATCCCGATTACCTGGAAAAGCTGACGAACCATAAACGGCTGGCGGAGTTCAAGAGCCGGCAGCAGTTCACTGCCGAAGCGGGCGAAGCGGCGGCCGCGCACAAGAAGCTTGAAGCCAAGCTTGATGCCTTGCGCCGTCATCAGCGCTGGGAGCTCTTGCGGATTGGAGCCTGCGACGCCTTCGGGCTGCTCGATCTGAAATCGGTCACGGTGCAGCTTTCCCTCCTGGCCGACAGCCTCGTGCAAGTCTGCCTGTCGATTTTCGCACCCGAATTGGACCCGCTGACCGCCGGTTTCGCCGTCGTGGCGATGGGAAAACTCGGCGGGGCGGAGCTCAATTACAGCTCGGATATCGACCTGATCTTCCTCAGCGGTCAGGATGCCGCACGGTTCTGGACCCTGGGACAGCGCTTGATCAAGGCACTGACCGATTCGACCGGCGAAGGGTTTTTGTACCGCGTCGATATGCGGCTGCGGCCGTGGGGCCGCTCCGGAGCGCTCGTCAACACGGTCGACGGGCACATCGCGTATCTCAAGGCGCACGGAATGCTTTGGGAAAGACAGGCGCTGCTCAAGGCGCGCGTCATTGCGGGTGATCCGTCGGTTGGCGAAGAGTTTCTCAGACGCGTCGAGCCCCTGCTGTTCGGCGCGCCGGTCGAACAGATTCGCGAAAGCATCCGCGGAATGAAGGCCCGGATCGAGGCCGATCTGGCGCGCCGCGGCCGCGACTGGGGCGAGGTCAAATCCGGCGCCGGCTCCATCCGCGACATCGAGTTCGTCACCCAGTTCTTGCAACTGGCCTACGGAGACCAATCACCTCAGATCCGCAGCATCAATACGCTCGACGGACTGGTGCGGCTGGCCGACTTCTCCTGGATTCACGCCGACGAATATCGCCGCCTCGTCAGTGCGTACTCCTTCTTCCGCACCATCGAACACTCGCTCCAGTTGATGCACCACAAGCAAACGCACTCGCTCCCCGAGGACCGCCGCGAATTGGCCTTCCTGGCCCGGCGGCTCGATTTCGCCGACGCCGACCAGTTCCTGGACCATTACGACCGGCACCGGGCCTCCGTCCGGGCCATTTATCGCAAGTACCTCGAAGGCAACACACGCGTTCACGGTCCGGACGATTTGGGGGACGCCGCCCAACCCGCCGTCCCGCCGTTGCGGGTCGAATCGTCCTACCGGGAGACGTTCACCGAGGCCGAGTTGGCCCGCCACGCGGAGCTTCTGCGAGGGCTTTGCGACGAGACGCCGGTCGCCGTCGACACCGCTCTGCTGTCGGACGGGCGCTGGCAGGTGACCGTCGCCGGATTCAATCATCCCGGAGAGTTGTCGATCATCTGCGGCCTGCTCTTCGCCCACGGCTTTAATATCGTCGACGGCAACGCCTTCTCCGAGGAGCACGTCGCCGGCGGTTCGACCGCGATCAGGCCGCCCAACGGCGGCGGAGGGGCCGGGGAAGGCGCCGTGGCGAAGTTCGTCGACGTCTTCACGGTCGAGGCGGCGGATCACCCGGACGTCGGTGTGACCGAAGTCTGGCGACGCTACACCGCCGAACTGGCGGGCATGATCCGCGAGGCTCGCAGCGGCCGCGTCCGGGAAGCCCAGGGACGCTTGGCGAAGCGCGTGGCCGCCGCGATGCCGGTCGCCTCCGAAACGGCGACCACGCTCTACCCGGTGGAGATCGCCATTGATAACAAGTCCTCCCCGCGCGCGAGCGTTCTGCGGATTCGTTCGGAAGACACCATCGGCTTTCTGTACGAGCTGGCCAGCGCGCTGGCTCTGGCGGGGATTGACATCGTTCGGCTCATCGTGGCCTCAGCCGGCCACTCGGTTTGCGACACGCTCCATGTGACCGACGCGATGGGCGAAAAAATCACCGACCCGAACCGCCAACGCGAGCTGCGGGCGGCCATCGTGCTCATCAAGCACTTTACGCACCTCTTGCCCCGCTCGCCCAATCCGGAAGCCGCCCTGCTCCATTTTCGGGATTTTCTGGAGCATCTCTTCCAGCAGCCGAACTGGCTGCACGAGCTGGCGTCGCTCGAACGGTCCGATGTTCTGGCCGCGCTGGCCACGCTGCTCGGCGTCAGCGATTTCCTCTGGGAGGATTTTCTGCGGCTGCAACACGTCAATCTCTTTCCCGTGGTGACGGACATCGCCGGACTGGAACGGCGTAAGCCGCGAGACGTCCTGGTGACCGAGCTGCAGGCGGAGCTGGCCGGCGCAGCCACGCCGGAGGAACGGCGCGTGCGGCTCAACGCGTTCAAGGACCGGGAAATGTTCCGGGCCGACATGCGCCACATCCTGGGACAGGACCGGGAATTCGGCCAGTTCTCGGAAGAGCTGGGCGACGTTGCGGAAGTGGTGGTTGCAGCCGCGCTCGACATCTGCCGCGGCGAACTGGAAGACCGCTACGGCGCGCCGCAGCGCTCGGCCGAGCGGAAGGCGCGGCTCTGCGTTTGTGCCTTGGGCAAGTGCGGCGGACGCGAGCTGGGCTACGCGTCGGACATCGAGCTGATGTTCATTTACGATGACGGCGGTCCGACGAATGGACCCGAGGTGATCGGTTCGGCCGAGTTTTATCAACGGCTCGTGGAAGCCTTTAAGCACGCGATCCGTTCGCGGCAGGAGGGGGTCTTTCAAATCGATCTCCGGTTACGCCCCTACGGGCGGGCCGGCAGCCTGGCTGTTTCGCTCGACGCTTTCGCCGCCTACTTCGGCCCCGACGGAGCGGCCTGGCCCTACGAACGGCAAGCCCTGGTGAAGCTCCGCCCAATCGCGGGGGACTTGCAGTTTGGAAGCGAGATCGCGGCCCTGCGCGACCGGATGATCTACACGGGGGAGCCGTTCGACGTCTCCGCCATGCGGGCCATGCGGGAAAAGCAGCTTCGGCAGCTCGTGCGGGCCGGCACGATCAACGCCAAGCTCAGCCCCGGCCATCTCGCCGACACCGAATACCTCGTCCAGGGGCTGCAAATCACGTTCGGCCATCTCGACCCGTCGCTCCGCGCGGTCAACACGCTCGACGCCCTGGCCGTCCTGCAAAGCCACGATCTGATCTCTGCGGAGGACGCCGCCCGCCTGCGGGAGGCCTACGTTTTCCAGCGTGAGTTGATCGACGCTTTGCGCATCGTTCGGGGGCACGCGCGCGATCTGACGGTCCCGCCTCCCGAATCGGAGGAATTCTTGTTTCTGGCCCGCCGCCTCGGCTACGGGTCCGACGTGGGCCGGCTCAGGGACGATCTCGAACGGTTTTCGCAAACGGTGCGGCAACTCGGCCGCCTGATGAACGGCTGACCGTTCCGAAGGAAATGCCCAGCGTTGCTTCAATCGCGAAACTGCCGCACAATGGGGATTCGGATCTCGCCGCCTTTTCCTTGCATGAAAGTGAGTTCGCATGCGCCGCAATCGCTTGCGGGAGCTGCTCGACGCCGGACAGCCGACCCTGGGCACACACCTGCACATTTCCTGGCCGTCGATCGTGGAGTTGGTCGGCCATTCGAAGATGTTCGACTATGTCGAGTTCGTCGCCGAATACGCGCCCTACGACCTGTACGCCCTGGAGAACATCGGGCGCGCCATCGACCTGTTCGACCATCTCTCCGGCATGATGAAAATCGAGCAGGACCCGCGGACCTATCTAACCGTCCGCGCGATTGGCTCGGGCATTCAAAACGTCCTGTTTGCCGATCCGCGAACGGTCCAGGACGTTGAAGCCTGCGTGCGGGCCGTGCGGTCGGAATCGCCCCATTGCCGGGGCGTGCACGGCGTGGGAATGCGGCGGGACGTGGGGTTTGTGCTCGAGTCGGGAACGCCCGCCTTCGTGAAGGCGCTCGATGACGCCGTCATCGCGCTCATGATCGAAAAGTCCTCCGCGGTCGAGAACCTGGAAGCCATCCTGTCCGTAAAGGGCGTCGACATGGTTCAGTTCGGGCCGGCCGACTACTCGATGAGCATCGGCCTGCCGGGTCAGTTTAAGCATCCCAAGGTCAAAGAGGCCGAACGCTACGTGATCGAAACCGCACTCAAGATGGGCCTGCATCCGCGGGCCGAGATCGCGCATCCCGATCAGGCCAAAGAGTACCTCGACCTGGGCGTCCGCCATTTCTGCGTCGGATCGGACGTGACCATCCTCTACGACTGGTTCAAACGCAACGGGAAGGAGATGGGCGGCCTCATCGGCCGCAGCCCCAGCGACGAACCGATCCGCGACTTTCGCGGCGAAGGCGGCGGCGGATACCGGGGAGGATCGTGACCAGCAACGCCGAAAGCACGAAGCCCTGAAAAGAATCCTTCTCCAGGAGTCGAAATCGATGGAACTGAAAGGAAGCGTGGCCGTCGTCACCGGAGGAGCTTCGGGCATCGGACGTGCCCTCTGCCGCCGGTTTGCCGCCGAAGGCGCCCAGGGGATCGTCGTTGCCGACGTGAACGAAGCCGGAGCGGCCGCCGTGGCCGCCGAGGTCAAGGGAATTGCCGTCCGCTGCGACGTTGGCGAGGAACGGCAGATCGTCGAACTTGTCCGGCGTGCCGAGGAAGCCTTCGATCGGATCGATCTCTTCTGTTCCAACGCGGGCATCGCCACCCAGGGCGGGGCCGAGGCGTCGGACGAAGATTGGCAGCGGAACTGGCAGGTCAACCTCATGTCCCACGTGTATGCCGCCCGGGCCGTCCTCCCCGGCATGCTCAAGCGGGGCCACGGCTACCTGCTCAACACGGCCTCCGCCGCCGGCCTGCTCACTGAGATGGGCTCGGCCCCGTACTCCGTGACCAAACACGCCGCCGTGGCCTTTGCGGAATGGCTATTGATCCAGCACCGCGACGAGGGGGTCGGCGTGTCGTGCCTGTGCCCGATGGGCGTCACGACCGGCATGCTCGAGGCCGAAAGCCCGCACGTCGCCTACCTGCGAATGACGGCCGTCACCCCCGAGCACGTCGCCGAGGAGGTCGTCCAGGGCCTGCGGGATGAGCGGTTCCTGATCCTCCCCCATCCGGAAGTCAAAGAGTTCTACGGCTACCGCGCCACCAACACCGACCGCTGGCTCAGCGGCATGCGGCGGCTCAACAAGAAAATCGTCTCCCAGTTCTGACGGAAGACCCGGATCCCGCCTGCGTCGATTGCCCCCCCGAGTTGATTGGCTGCCGGGGAGTTTTTTGGGGTTTTTTGGGGCTATAAAAAAGGGAAGCCCCCCACCCCAAAAAACCCCAAAAAAAGGTCGAGCCACCCTGAGCTGCACCGAGCCGCCCCGTGCCGCCCCGTGCCGCTCTCCGCACCGCCCGTTCCGTTCGAACGCAGTTCCACTCTGCCTGCCTGCGGATCGAAACCGGCGGACCCGAAGCGAAACCCAAGCGATTCCACAGCCCCTCCCCGCCGCTTTTTTCGCGAAATTGATCTTGACGCATCATTACCAAAGTGTTATGTTATGAGTTAGTGCCTGAATTTTGCGAGCCGGGAAACAGTCCCTGGTTTTTTCGGACCGTCGCCAAGCTGAAACGAGCGACGAACGGATTGAGGCGGTCGATCGAATTGCCTGGCGGTCCCGTGGCGGAAACCGTCGGTAAATACGAGGTTTTCATCGCGTCACCGAAGTGCTCGCAGCACGAGCTGAGGGAAGCGGCGCTTTACCACCGCTCGAGGAGGCGCCGCGGAACGGAAACCGTTCGGCAGCGGCTCGCAGTGGCTCCCGGCGGGGGCGTGCATGGTCGCCCGAGTTGTGCGCCGAGTTGGCGCCCGGGCTTGCAGCTCATCGCCGTCGGGGCGAGAGACGATAACCGCCCTCGGGGCGAAAGACGATAACCCGGCGATTCCAGAGACTTTCCGACTTTGTGACGCAAGAGGCAAGTTCGCGTATGCCGTTCAACCCCGAAAGGGGTGGCGGTCTTCTTGCCACCGGCGCGAGCGCGCGAGCCGGTGGGGGTCCGAGTTCGTTCCGCGCGTTCAAGCCCCCGATAGGGGGCGACACTTTCACGCGAGGAGTGTCGCCCGCTGGGGCTTTTGCCACCGCGCGAGGCCATGATTCCACTGGCTTGACGCCAATGGCAACAAGACCGCCGCCCGTGTCGCCGATCCGCCCCAACGGCGGGCCGGGGCCGAAGAAAGCGCAGCCGCTCTTTGAATCGATGCGCGCCGACGCCTGCAAGACAAAACAAATCCTGCCGGAAACGGTTTCCCAAATTGCCGACAAAGCCGGACGGTCTCTTCATCGCTGGGAACACCGTGCACGGGTTCCTAGGGAACGTCCCGCCAGGGACGAAAGACTGATTCGCCAAGGCCCGGCCGTGGATGTTCGGATGAGGGGCGAGTCGTGGGTGGCGAGCGATCTGTGAGAAGATGCAATCAGGGGCAATAGGCGAGTGCATCGGCCACGCCGTGCGTCATCGACAAGAAAATGGTCCATTGATTTACGAAATCCGTAAACGAGATCCTGTTGACTCGAACCCGGCCGTCGTGCGACGGTCTCCGGCTCTGTTTCGAGAAACGAACAGTTTTCGGGACAATTGGCTTCGGCAGCGTGCCGCAACGAATAACGTGCATCGGTGTGTCGGACCGACGCGCGCAAGGTCTGGTCGGCAGCCTCAAACGCGCCGCACGGCGTTACTGCACAACGGCGTTCAGCACGGCCGGATTATGAAGCGGATCGACGCGCCGGATCGCTGCTGGCAGTGGATGGGGGCAACATCGTCTGGCTGTCATGCCCTGCCGCCGCTACCCCGTAACAGTCGACTTGTATTTACACACTACACTTCGCACCTTATATTTCTTTTAATTATTATCTCCTTGTGTGCGCAATGCTTGCGCGTGTTAAGGCTCCGCTTTTTACACGCTGGCGTGCGTTGCGTACAAGAAACATGCTTATAATCCAGTGTGTTATATCAAGCAGTGATTCTTACCTTATGAGGTAACCATGGCATTCGACACGTTTTTTGGGTTTGATTCAGGCGATCTGGATGACCTGCGCTGGATTAACCGCATTCTTGCCCATAAGCGCGGCAAGGCAATCGGTGTGCCGGTCGATCTTGTCCGTCGCGTCAAGAGAGCGAAGGTCGGCCGGACCTTCGTTGTGCCTCTCGCTGGCGCGATCACTCCCGGCCAGGCGTACACGGCCCAAGACTTCGCTAACATCCTCGGCGCAGGATGGAGCCCGAAGAAGGTTGCGGCGAAGCTCAACGTCATGGGCCGTCCGGAAAAGCGGTTCGGCACTCGAGTGTTCTCCCGAACGGCGCCGGGGTCGTACACGCTGACCCAGGCGATGAAGGACGCGATCCTGGACCCGAACAACTAGCGGTTATGTCGGCACTTTCGGCCTCGGCAAGGGAATGCTGGGGTGGACGGGAATAAGGGGACGCAGCTAAGTTGCGTCCCCTTCGTCTCGGCCGCAGCGCCGGGTGCCATGCCCACGGCTTTGCGTGGGCATGTCTTCCGCCTTGAGGTGTGTGTGGCAGAGAGGGGTGTGTGTGGCAGAGAGGATCGATCGAGGCGCAAGAGGCCGCTGCCGGGACGTTCGTATTCGGCAGCAGGTGACCACGGCCACGCTGTCGGAGTTTGACAGAATCCCCGCCGAACCAGGCTTGCATGGATGTGGTCGATCTCGGCCCAGACCGTTTTTGGTTCGGTTCGTGCTGGTAGCACTTCCTTTTCGCGTTGAAAGTGACTCTTTTCACGACGATTTCCGCCGCGGGACCGCTGCGCTGTCGCTTGACGTGCTCTAGATGACGGTCGTAGCCGCCGCCACGCTGCCAAAACCGGTCATGAATCTGACCGCCACGTTGTCGGTCTTCGATCCGCGAGAGAAAAACGGGAGCCGACCTTCGCACATTCGACAAGGCCTTCATGGAGACTGACTGTTTCATCGAAGTCAGCATTTGACTCATCGCGTAGCGGGGATGCCGGGGCCAGACGGGCAAATGCAACTGCTCCGGCATGCTGACGTACGCCCAGAGATCAAACGCGTGCTTTTGCCTGGCTCGGTCGATCGCTTCGACCAGCCACAGACGGCCTCGGTCTTTCGAAAGAAAGGGACGCCAACAAAAACAGGAAAATGTCAGCGAATGGGCATGGCCCGGCTCGCTGTCACGTCGACACGTTTTGCGGTGGCCATTCATCGAGACGGATGCATCACAGAGTGCCGGCAGGACGATTTCCGGCTACGACACTCTGGCATGAATTCAAGGACATGCCCGCCCAAAGCCGCGGGCATGGCACCCGGCGCCGTTCACGATTTTCACTCGGGAAATCATGCGTTTTCGCAAATTCCGCATCTTATCAAGTCGCGACTCCACGGTGGTTGCTGGTGGACGGTTATAAAAGTCGAAGAGAAAACACCTAAAACCCGACAATTCCAGCGTTTCCGGATGGCACAAAAATCGTGAACGGCGTTGCATGGCACCCGGCGCACAACAGACACCGACCGATGGCTAAATCAAGAGCCCAATCTCCGTCGGCAGCAGTTTGGCCCCGCTAAACTTGAGCACCGGAAACCTCGGGTCCGACGAGTTCCCGTTGTTTTGATTTTTTGAAGACTTTCCGGGAATGGGACTGTTCCGAGACCATGGCGTTTCGCTCCGGATTTCGGAGGAGCAGAAAAGGAACGTCTTAGTGCCCTGCTCTGCTGCACGCGTGGGGATCAGATGATTCTAACGAGCAATAGCCCGAATCCACCGCGCAGTCGCACCGCTTCAATGGAATTGGGCTTAACGCCCTCTAGGTGCCATGTATGTTCTAAGTCGTTGCGAATGTCGCGCGTAACAAAATGAATCGAAGCGCTAGAAGCAAACCGAGGATCCCTGATCCAGTATTCGGGATCGCGATTGCTCTTACCCGAATCTGGCTCACTTGAATAACCGATCCACCGGTTGTCGTTGAAACGGAGGTAAAGCTTGAATTTCGATCGGCTGTCCACCCTGATTGCGATCTGCAGAAACCGCGCATTGCGCAGTCGGGACGGGAGCAAACTGGAATTCGATGGGGTTATCGAAGCTTGTCGGCTCTGGCGGGCTGGCGAGCCATCTTCCGCAGTCGTTGTCATATTTGACGAAATCTGACCAAAGATCTTCATCGGGAAGGGCCGGCTCGCGCTCTGCGCCCGGCCCAAAAATGCCAGCATGCTGGACACCGCGTCCATAGGCGCGTGGATGCCAGAACTTCCAGTTTGCCTGAGGCTCGCAGACCGGGCCCCTCCGCTCCTTGGACGCTTCGACCGACACCAAATAGAACGGCCCCGCACGACCGACCGCGTGCGCCGCAATCTTTAGGTGAAGAGCGGAGGCCGGCGCCGACGCGGCCTCAGAAGCCTCGTCGAGCTCGGCTAAGAGGCTTTCGACCGTCGGCAGGCAGTCCTCTTCGCGCAGCACGACGCACTTGCGAATAATGTGCTCGATCGCGTCGGCGGCCCTCTGGTCAGAGACAAACTGCCGGATATCGCCGTCTGTGTACTTGGCGGGAAGCGCGTCCTTGTCCGACAGCAAGTACCAGAGAAGCTTCGCCATTGCGTAAATGTCAAACGTCGGCATGAAATTGGGCTTCACGTTCATCGCCCACGCCGGCATCCAAGCATACGTGCCCGCGTTGTTACCTGTGCGCGTGTAGCGTTCGGCGTCACTCGGAAGTGCCAAGCCGAAGTCACCTAGGATCAGTCGCCCGTCCGTCCCAACAAAAACATTTTCGGGCTTGATGTCCCGATGGATTATTTCTTTGCCATGAAGCTCAGCGATTCCCGATGCCATTCCCCGGATGGCGGCAAGAGCGAGGAGGGGTTGGCCGCTAAAAAGGTGCCGGTTGTCCCTAAGTGAACCACGAGGATGGTATTCGGTCACGAGCCACGGAGCGTCCATGTCAGCGTCAAGAAGACGAATCAAAGCTGGATGTTGTACCGCCCCGAGGATCTTGATCTCCTGTACGAGACGGTCCTTCGCGTGTTCAGGGTCACGCGTCCATTCTCCCGGCGGCCGTAGTTGTTTCAGTGCACCGAGCTTTACTTGACCCGCCAAGTCAAGCAATGTCGCGATCGCGTCTCCGACGTCGCCGCGATCAACGAGGCGGATCGTCTCAGCCTCTGCAGCTTGGCGACCCTTATCAATCCTGGCGTTAATGAACTTCTGAGCTTCCTCGAGCAGCAAGTGCAATGGCTGGGCGTCCCACGCCGAGATCTGCAGCGCGTTCTCGTCGTACGCAAGATAAACGCTGCCCTGTCCTCCCTCGCCCATTTTCTTTATCAGCCGCCATTTTCCGCGTCGGTCGTGCGCCATCGTTTCCTCCTTCGTTTGGCCATTGTATCGCGTTATCTCTTCGCTTTCGTTGAATCAAGCATCCGTCCCCGATTAACTCTTGCCGCTCGGGGAAGATCCGAAAAAGGAACGCAGCTTGGCACAGGAGAGCACCACGCCGCGTCGGTCACATCGACCTGTGCGCCGAGCAACTGGGTGACATTGCACCGATCCTGCCTGTTTCGGCATCCCGACCTCGTCCCAAGACCTCGTGCAATGACCGTTGATTCTGGAAATCCTATTAATCGACCGATTGTCGAGACCCGTTGGGTGCCGGTATGTTGCCGACGTTCTGCCCAGTCCCAGCTCGCTTTGCAGGCACTCATCGAGATCGTGCAAAAGCGAAAACGACCGGGATCCGAGTTTCGTGGAGACAAATCTCCGATCGGCGGTGAGCAGATTCTTGCTGTCGCCGACCGAAGTATGAGACAGGCTTCCGTCTTGAACTCGAACTGGCAAGCTGGCAGCTTGCCCTACGGTTTTGAGACAGCATGTCGTCATTCCGATCCGTGGTCCAATTCCGTCGAGTCGGTTTCAATCGCGAGCGGCTCGCAAATGATGGAACGAGATCCTGTTGACTCGATCTCGGCCGTCGTGCGACGGTCTCCGGCTCTGTTTCGAGAAACGAACAGGTTTCGGGACAATTGGCTTTGGCAGCCTGCCGCAAGGAATAACGTGCGTCGGTGCGTCGGACCGAAGCGCAGAGCGCGATTGAACAGACTGGCCGACCAGTGCTGTCCCACTCGGGCTCGTAGTAGAATTTGCTCGATGCGTCGCCGCGCGAGGGCTGGCCCGACTTGTCGACTTGGAAAGCAACATGATGCAGACACCAGTGTTCGCAGTCCTTGTCTCTTTATTCTTCGTTCAATCCGTGTGTGCCGAAGACTGGCCGCAATGGCGGGGGCCGACTCGCGACGGCGCATGGACCGAGCAGGGAGTTCTCAAAGCGTTCCCGCCGGACGGCTTAAAGATTGGCTGGCGGCGGCCGGTCGGACCCGGATTTTCGAGTCCCATCGTTGCACAGGGACGCGTCTTTCTCACCGACGTCGACCTGTACGGACCGAAGACGCAAGAGCGCGTTGCGTGCTTCGAGGCGGCCAGCGGCAAACCGCTCTGGATATATTCCTACGATGCAGATTATGGCCACCCTGACCCCAAACAGCCGACCGCCGGTCCGGTTCCCACTCCCATTTATCACGCCGGAAAAGTGTATTCGATCGGGAAGACCGAGCTGATTTGCCTGGACGCGGCGGGCGGGAAGCTCCTCTGGAAAAAAGCTCTCGAAAAGGAGTACCAGGCGCAGCCGTCGCTGACCTACGCGTCGCCGTTGATCGAGGGTAACCTGCTCGTCATCTATGCCGGCCGATTCAGCGGCGACGCCACCGAGTGTGTGATCGCCATCGACAAGGATTCGGGGAAGACGGCGTGGCGTGCTGTGAAGGACTATGCGGCGATGAGTTCTCCGATCGTCGTCAGCGCGGCCGGCAAGCGACAGCTCATTGTCTGGTCCCAGCAGGCTGTGACCTCGCTCGATCCGGCGACAGGCAACGTCTATTGGCGCGAGGCGACGCGGCCGGTGAATCAGAGTTCGGCGGTCGCCACGCCGGTCGTGCAGGGAGACATGCTCTTGATCGGCGGTTTGATGATGAAGCTCGACGAGACCAAACCCGCCGCCGCCGTCCTTTGGCCGAGCTCGCCGGCCCCCTCCCGCCGCAATTACAGCATGACCTCCTCACCGATGCTTCGGGGCGACTACGTCTATTCCGTCCGGACGACGGGGCATCTGGTGTGCGTGAGCGCGGCCACCGGCAGAGAACTGTGGCGCACCGACAGAGTGACAGACCTGGGGACCGGTGCCAGCATCCATCTCACGCCGAACGGGGATCAGACGTTTCTCTACACCGACCGAGGGGACCTGATCCTGGCGAACTTGAGCGGCAAGGGATACAAGGAAAAATGTCGCGCTCACATCTTGGAGCCCACGTCTCCGTACGAGGGACGCAAATTCGCCTGGGCCCCTCCCGCATACGCAGACCGCTGCATCTTCGCACGGAGCGACAAGGAGCTGGTCTGCGCTTCATTGGCGGAGTGACCGGTTTCCGCCCGATCCAACTCTCGCATTTGCCACCGAAGTCGCTGATTGCTCCTCGAACTCCAGTGGCTCGATTCCAAGCGATACTCGACCGTTATGCGATCAATCGAACGCTGACAGGGAACGTTCCCGTGCCCGTCATTTAATTCGCCCCGCGCTCAGGCCGGCGAATCCAGCCGCTTGTTCTGACCGCCGCGGATCGGGCCGGCGAAACCGGCGCAATGCGCCCGCGCAGGGAGCTTGAGCCTTTGGATCTGCGTCGGCGACATTCCGGCTCCGCCTTGCTGGCGCACGGATCCTCGCGGCACGACGATCGACTATCGCAATCTCGGCGGCTACTTCGTCGTGCCGCACGGGTCTACATTTCATAGTTCGGGAGATCGAAATCGTCGGAGAATTCGCGGCCGACAAAGAATCGGCCGACGGGAGGAATGGCCAACAGCCGGGTCACCTGGTTGCGGATCCAAACTCCGGTCCGCGTTTTCGGGGCAAAGGCGGCGGCGAAATTCCTGGCTGATTCTTGTTTGCGTTCGATGAACGGGCGCAGTTGCTGCTCGTAGCGGCGGAACGCTTCGTGATAATCGCTTCCCGAGCGGCCGAGTTCCCCGGCCAGCACGTAGGCTTCGGTCATCGCCAGTCCCGTTCCCTCACCGGCCAAGAGAGACGCACAGGCGGCCGCGTCGCCGATCAAAGCAACGCGCCCCTTTGACCAACGATCCATTTTGATTTGGCTGACACGATCGAAATAAATGTCGTCCGCTCGATCCATCGCTTTCAGAATTTGCTGGCACTCCCAGCCGGCATCACCGAAGACCTGGTTAAGTCGCGCCTTGCGTTGGGTGAGATTACGCGGCTCTGGGGCGGTCATCCGCTCGGCAACGAAGACAAAGAGAAACATCGTTCGGTCGCCGCGCAGGGAAAACCTTGCGACCTGTCGGCCTGGCTCTGTGTAGCTGACATAGACCAATTCGTCGCGCGGCCGGTAGCCTTCGACTTCGAGGGCGGCAACGTAGTACCCGAGGTGCTTCTCGAATTGGCTCTCGGGCCCGAAGGCCAGGGCACGCAGCGTCGAATGCAACCCGTCGGCACCGACCACGAGATCGAAGTCGCGTGCCGTACCGTCCTCGAAGAAAACTCGCACGTCAGTCGGACGCTCTTCGATGGCCGAAATGCTGCTACTGAAAGCCATTTCGACGCGCCCTTCGACGGCCGCGCAGATGGCCGCCGCCAGATCGCCGCGTGGAAGGCTCGTAAAGCGGCCGTTGACCGGCCGACGAAAAATGTCTGCCGAAAATCCCCCCGCCTTTCGACCCCGGGCGTCGACAAGGCGCAGCTCCTGCACCGAATATCCAGCCTTGAGCACTTGGGGCAGGATTCCCATCCGTTCGGCGACGGTGTACCCCAGGCCCCAGAAGTCGATGACATAGCCGCCCGTACGAAGACGGGGAGCCTGCTCGACCAGGGTCGGCTCGTGGCCGCCGCGCTTGAGCCAATAGGCCAAGCAGGGGCCAGCGATGCCTGCGCCGCTGATGGCGACCCTCATCTGACGTCTCCTCGGCATCGATCGGTTGAAGTTCGTCTTCCGGGAAATTGCTGAATTTGCGACATGTTCCGCATCTCGCAGACGATTCCCGAGGAAGTGATTGCTCGCCAGCCGCCGGAGGCACAGGCCATTATCCGGTTGTTGCTTGCGCGGATCGAGGCCTTGGAAGTGCGGCTCAACAAGACTTCACAGAATTCATCGTTGCCGCCCAGTTCGCAGCACCCGCATGCCAAGCCAGCGCCTCCGCGACAACCGTCCGGGAAGAAGCGGGGTGGCCAACCCGGTCATCCCAAGCACGAACGGACCTTGGTTCCGACCGAAGAGTGCCACGATGTTGTGACACGGAAGCCGTCAGCCTGTCGCCGCTGTGAGGGTCGACTGGCGGGAAATGACGCCGAGCCCTTGCGACAGCGTGAACGGTTACCAAAACGACTTCCCGAGGACACCGCCAGCGGATCGGCACACGGTCGCTGACGCCATCGAGAAGTGTGATGGACGTTCCGCACGAGCAGAGGTCCATCGCGGAGTGCCGTTCGGGAAAACTGACGCGCCATTCGTGTGTCGGACCGACGCCACCAACCGGATGGCTCTCTCGGATATTTAAGAGCTCTTGGCATCGCGAAACGATTCAATGCCGTGGGCGAGGCGAAGCGGCTTTCTGGATTAGTCCGTGTACAGTTTATTCTCGTCCGGGAATTTTTCGTCCTTGAGAATCTGGTCTTTCTCGGCCAGGAATTTATCCAGCGGCGGCCGCTGCGTGAGGCCAATGGCCCGTTGATAAGCGTCTGCGAGCGCAAGTAGCGTGCTTTCATCGTAAGCGCGGCCCGCCATCATTTGGGGCCTCATTGACACAGAGGCTCACTGACACAGAGGCTCATCGACACAGGGGCTCATTGCCTTGGAAGCTCCGACTTCGGCCTGAGTCCACCGAAGACGTCAAACGCAACCAGCCATGGCGGGTTCGCTAAAAGCTCGTTACGGGACTCATTCCACGGTCGTAAGCGGTCACAAAAAACGACGTCCAGCGAATCCACCATCGCCACAGAGCCAAAGACGACGAATGCCGCGCAATACACCAGGGCGGTCCGTTGCGTCGCGCGCTTCGACAGGTTCAGCGACTTGAATCCGACCCATGAGAAAGCGAGCATCAGCGGAAGCACGGGCGCCCAGAATCGAACCGCCTCAAACGGCCACGCCAGCAGAATTGCGACATAAGCCGCGAAGTAGAGTCGGCTGCTCGCCGGCACTTGCCGCCCAAAGAAGCCGGCGAGAATCAAGGCGATGAACAGTGCGCCGCAAACATAACCCGTCGAGACGCAATTCCATCGCGGCGATGATGACCGGCGGCGTCGACTCGATCGGCAAAACGGCTCCGACGGGCGGTCCAAAGACCCCGGAGGACACATTGCGCATCACATCGCCGATTTCACTGATGCGCCACTGCGCGATTTCCGGGGTGCGGCCGATCGAATGCACGAATTCCCTCGCATACCAGGGAGTGACGATGCGATCCAAGAACGAGATGCACGCGCAGGTTGCGGCCACCGCGCCGCACAGGACCAGCAGGACGGGAGCGCGTTTGCCCAAAATTCGCCACACGCTGTCCCGGTTCAGGATCGCAAAGGCAATCGGAACAAAGAGAGCCGCGCCGATGGTTCGGACGAGGAATGCGGCGGCCGCCAGAATGCACGCCGCCGTGAGACACCACACGCCCCTCCAGCCCGGGCAATTTCTCATCACCGACAGGCTCGCCAGGACGGCGCTCGACAGAAACAGAAAAAGAGTCTCCGCCATGGGAAGTCGCGATCAGCCAGATCCACACCCAGGAACACCAGCACAGAAGGCAGATCGTCCTGCTTTCCTGAGTCGAAAATCCAAAGCCTTGTCGGAAAACAAATGCCAGGCAAAACGACCCAGCCCCCGCGCAGATTAAATTGAAGGCCACGATCCCTGCATTCGAACCGAATCCAAGGAGCTCCAACACGGCCAACACATGTGAATAGCCTGGCGGCATATGGTCATCGTGATAGCCACGGCCTCGCGCGAGGTCCAGCGCCCGGCCATATACGGCCCCGCGGCATCCGCGACCCGCAGCGGACCAAAAACGTGAAGCAGGTAAGAGAAGGCAACGGCGCACAGGACGACCGTCATTGCCAAGTTCTGTGGCTTGGCGATGCGATTTCTCGCAGACATCGTACCCTCACGAAAGTTCTGACCGGGCCGAACGACAGCAGCACTTACTTGTCATGAGTCCCCGTCACGTTCTGGTCGAAGTCGATGATCGACCCCGTCATCAAGCCGGATCTTTCTGAGAGGAGGAATGCGGCGAATTCCGCGACTTCGGCGGGCTTCACGAGTCGGCCGAACGGCTGCTCCTTCTCCGCCCTTTCCAGCCAGTCGTCATCGGCAGCGTGGAACTTCTTCTGGATCATGTCTTCGGCCGGGCTATCCATCCATCCCAGGTTGAGGCCGTTGACGCGGATGCGGTGCTTCAGCACCGCGCACGCGACGTTTCGCGTCAGGGTCGCCAGCGCGCCTTTGGAGGTCGAATAGGGTGACAGGAACGGCTGACCGCCGTGGCTGGACATGCTGATGATGTTCAGGATCGCCCCGGCGATTCCGCGGTCGATCATGGTCTGGATCGCGGCCTGCATCAGAAAAAACGGGGCACGCACGTTGATGGCCATGATGCGGTCGAAAAGCTGCGGCGTGGTGTCCAGGATCGTGCCGCGCTCCGAAGTGGCGGCGCTATTGACCAGAATGTCGATCCGGTCAAACGCACGCCGGGCCGTCTCGGCCACCCGGCGGCAATCTTCGACCGCCGCCAGGTCGGCCCGGACGAACTCCGTGCGGCAGCCGCGCGCGGTGAACTCGCGGGCGAGCCTTTCGCCGTTTTCGGCGTTTCGCCCGCAGATCACCAGCCCCCCGATCAGGGCCTCCTCCACCAACCGCCGGGCGATGGCCTCCCCGAGGCCCTGAGTGCTGCCGGTCACCACCGCCACCTTTTTCGCGTCACTTGACATGGTTCGAGATGCCTCCTCACCAGCGAAGTTTGCCTGAAAGGTACTTGTCGATCATTTCACCATCACGCACACACTGATACTCTGCAACCAAATCAGTGTCCGGCCGCCTTCGCCGCACGGATCACCATGCACGTCGAGGCCGACTTGGCGATCAAGCGGCCCTTCTCGTCGGTGATTTCGCATTCAACGTAGCCGATCGTCTTGCCGCGCTGCACGACCTTCGCTTCCGCTTTCAGCTCGGCATTCCACACCGGCCGGAGGAAGTTGATTTTGAGTTCGACGGTTGTGAACGATTCGTCCGCGGCCGTGGTGGATGCGAAGGCATAGCCCATCGCCGCGTCGGCGATGTCGCACAGAACGCCGCCGTGCAGAGACCCCATCGGGTTCGCGTGGTGCGGACCGGTTTGCAACGTCACCACCGCATGCCCATTGGCCGCTTCGAGCACACGAAAACCGATCAGAATCTCCCACCGGCGCAGGCGGCAGCTTAAAGCCCCCTTGTGCACGGACATTTTTATCAGCCGGGCTCGAACCCTCGCGGTCCACGTGTGTCTCCTCTCGTGCTGGTCCAAGGTCCAAAGTCCAAAGTCCAAGGTCCAAGGTCCAAGGTCCAAGGTCCAAGGTCCAAGGTCAGGAAAAGAAAACGACCTCCTTTGCAAGAACTTTGGACTTTGGACGGCTTCCAGCGCCGCGCCGGAGGCAAGCAGATTCTATCGCGTCCCCGCGCACATTAAAAAATGAGGACCTCGCATGGGACTTCCGTTCTTCCTTGTGGACGCCTTTACCGATCGCCCGTTTTCCGGAAACCCGGCCGTCGTCTGCCTGCTGCCGAGTTGGCCGGACGACCGCTGGCTGCAAGACGTCGCCGCCGAGATGAAGCAGTCGGAGACGGCATTCCTGGTGAGGGACTCGCACCGCTTCGACTTGCGCTGGTTCACGCCGAAAGTCGAAGTCGAACTGTGCGGACATGCCACGCTGGCCTCCGCGCATGTCCTGTGGCGAGAGGGATTGGCGAAGCCGAATGATGAAATCCAATTCTCAACCCGAAGCGGCACCCTCAAGGCCGCTTGCCGCCGGTTCAACTTCGAGAGTGGCGAAATCGAGCTCGACTTTCCCCTGAAGCCGGAGCAACCGGCCGATCCTCCGCCCGATCTGCTGCCGGCGCTCGGCGTGTCGGCGAAATACGTCGGCAAGAACCAATTCGATTACCTGGTTGAAGTCGAATCGGAGATCCTGCTGCGGCAAATGGCTCCCGACTTCAAGCGACTGGCGACAGTTCCCGTGCGAGGCACGATCGTCACCAGCCGCTCGTCGGACACACGGTTCGACTTCGTTTCCCGCTTCTTCGCCCCTGCCGCGGGAATCGACGAAGACCCGGTGACCGGGTCGGCCCACTGCTGCCTGGGCGACTTTTGGCGCAGCGCCTCGGAAAAACCGAGTTCCTGGCTTACCAGGCGTCGCCCCGCGGCGGCGTAGTCCGCGTGCGCGTCGCCGAGGGGCGGGTCTTTCTCGGCGGCAAAGCCGTCACCGTAGCGGCGGGCCAGCTCAACGTAGAGGCGGTCTGCGAAACTCGCGCGAGCGCGGGTCCAAGTCCGTGAGACTTGTAGGGTGGGACAAGGCCGGCTTTGCGGCCGCCGGCCCACCATGATTCAGTCCATGACGGTGGGCCGGCGCTTGCTGGCGCGAGCTGGTCCCACCCTACGCCTGTTGTTGAGAATCGGTCAGCGAAAGTCGCGGGAGTGCGAGTCCAAGTCGGTGAGCATTTCCGACAAGTCATCCAGCCGGGTGACTAGCACGTGGATCACGTTTTCCTGACGCTGCAGGCGGCCATGGGCGAGCAGGGCCGTCGCGGTGCGGGCGGCCGAGTGGTACCGCTCCCAGACTTCGGGCCGCACGATCAAGTTGGCGAAGCCCGTTTCATCTTCCAGCGTGACGAACGTGATGCCGCTGGCTGTGCCCGGCCGCTGACGCATCAGCGTCAGTCCCGCGACTTTCACGCGGCGATCGACGGGAAGGATCGCCAGGTCGGAGGCCTTCGCTACGCGGCGTTTTTCAAGCAGGGGCCGGAGGAATTTCATTGGATGGTCGCGCAGCGAAAGACCCGTCGCCCGATAGTCGGCCACCACTTCCGACAGGGGCGACGCGACCGGCAGCGCGACGGGCGGCTCGGGATCGTGGTCTCGGCCCGAGTCGTCCGTGGCCGGCGGGCCGCTTGTCTCAGGACAACCGTCGAAAAGGGGCATGACCTTTTGCACCGGCAGCGAATTCCACAGTGCGTTCCGGCGGTCGAGCGTCAATGAGCCGAAGGCGTCCGCCTTCGACAGCTTGGAGAGGACCGCGTTGCTCAAGCGGGTGCGGCGAGCGAAGTCGGCGAACGAAACGAACGGACCGGCCCCCGCCCGCTGGGCGACGATCACTTCCGCGTGCGCTCGGGACAGTCCGCTGATCATCCGGAAACCGAGCCGCAAAGCGGGCGGCGGAGAGTCCAAAGTCGAAGAGCTGCGCGCTGGCTCCGAGGGGCCTTTTTGACTTTGGACTTTGGACTTTGGACCTTGGACCTTTTCCAACGTGCAATCCCAATCACTGTGATTCACATCGACCGCGCGCACCTCGACTCCGTGCTGGCGGGCGTTGGCCACGAGCTGGGCCGGCGCGTAAAAGCCCATCGGCTGGCTGTTCAAGAGGGCCGCCGCGAAGGCCGCCGGGTAGTACCGCTTGAGCCAGGCGGACGCATAAACCAGTTGAGCGAAGCTGGCCGCGTGCGATTCGGGGAAACCATATTCGCCAAAGCCGCGGATCTGATGGAACAGGCGTTCGGCGAATTCGGCCGAGTAACCGTTGGCCGCCATGCCGTCGAGCAGCTTTTGGCGAAAGCGGTCCATGACGCCGGACCGGCGCCAGGCTCCCATCGCGCGGCGGAGCTGGTCGGCTTCGCCGGCCGTGAAGCCGGCGGCGACAATCGCCAGCTTCATCGCCTGCTCCTGGAACAGGGGGACCCCGAGAGTTTTCTTCAGCACGTCGCGGATGCGGTCGTCGGGGAAATCGACCGGCTCCTCGCCGGCTCGCCGCCGCAGGTACGGATGGACCATCTCTCCTTGAATCGGGCCCGGGCGGACGATGGCCACTTCGATGACGAGGTCGTAAAAGCGCTCCGGTTTCAGCCGCGGCAGCATGGCCATCTGCGCCCGGCTCTCGATCTGAAAGACCCCCATCGTGTCGGCCTTTTGGATCATCTCATAGACGGCGTGGTCTTCCGGGGGGACTGTCGCAAGAGTCAGTTTTTGCCCCCGCTGTTCACCGACGCGGTGTTCGCCCACCAGATCAAAGCCTTTGCGGATCGCGGTGAGCATCCCGAGGGCCAGGCAGTCGACCTTGAGGATTCCGAGGGCGTCGAGGTCATCCTTGTCCCATTCAATGACCGTCCGCCCGGGCATCGAGGCGTTTTCGATGGGGACGATGTCGCACAGGGGCTTCTGAGTCAGCACCAGGCCGCCGACGTGCTGCGACAGGTGCCGCGGGAAACCGAGGATCTCGTCGACCAATCCTCGCATCTGGCGAGCGGACCGCGTGGTGGGGTCGAGGCCCGATTCGCGGAAACGGCCGGCGAGTCTTTCGTTCTCGTTGTAGTTTTCGAGCGATTTGGCGAGGGCGTCGACCTCCTCGAGCGAGAAGTCGAGCGCCTTGCCGACGTCGCGGACGGCCGAGCGCGGCCGGTAGGTGATGACCGATGCGGTCATGCCGGCCCGATCGCGGCCGTATTTCTCGTAAACGTACTGGATCACTTCCTCGCGGCGCTCGTGCTCGAAATCGATGTCGATGTCGGGGGCTTCGTTGCGCTCCTTGCTGAGGAACCGCTCGAACAACACGTCGATTCGCTCAGGGTCGACCGACGTCACGCCCAGGCAATAACAGACGGCCGAATTGGCCGCCGATCCGCGTCCCTGACACAGGATGTCCCGGCCCCGCGCAAACTGCACGAGGTCCCAAACCGTGAGGAAGTACGCTTCATAATGCAGCTCCTCGATGAGCCGCAACTCGTGCTCCAAAAGTTGGCGGGCCTTCTCCGGAAGCCCGTGCGGATAACGCCACCGTGCTCCGTCCCACGTCAGCCGCGTCAGATGTTCGAGCGGAGTCAGCCCCGGTGGACAAAGCTCTTCCGGATACTCGTAGCGCAACTCATCGAGCGAGAACGTGCAGCGGTCGGCCACTTCGACCGTGCGCGCGACGGCTTCGGGACACTCGGCAAAGATCCGCACCATGTCGGCGGGCGAGCGGAGATGGCGCTCGGCATTGGGGAATCGCCGGTGGCCCAGCTCGGCCACCGTGCAGCCATGCCGGGTAGCCGTCAGAACGTCTTGCAGCGGCTGACGAGACGGATCGTGATAGTGGACGTCGTTGGCCGCCACGAGCGGAACTCCCGTGGTTCGGGCAGCACGCATCAGCCGCGAGAGGTGCGATCGGTCGTCAGGCCCGCAGTGAAGCTCCGCCAGCAGATAGCACCGGTCGCCGAAGAGATCGCGGTAACGCGGCAGCGATGTTTCCAACTGCTCTTCGTCGCCGTCGCGCGAAACGACACAGGCGATGAGGCCTTCGGCATGTTCGGCCACGTCTTCAAAAGTCAGCCGGCACGATCCTTTTTCCGCGTTGCGGCGGCCGCGCGTGATGAGTCGCGACAATCGGCCATACGCGGACCGATCCGTTGCGAGGAGCGCGAGGGCCGGCGCGTCGACGGGAGTGATTTCCGCGCCGATCAGGAGTTTAAGACCGATCTCCTTGGCCGCCACGTGCGCCCGGACCACGCCGGCCAGGCTGTTGCTGTCCGTGATTGCCAAGGCCCGATAGCCAAGCTCGGCCGCCCGCACGGCCAATTCGTCGGGATGGGACGCCCCTTCGAGGAACGAAAAATTCGTGCGGCAATGCAGCTCGGCATAAGGGGGCGGGGGCGGGGGCGGGGGCGGGGGCGTTTTTTCGTTTTCCGCCGGCCCGGCCGCGTCAGCCGGCGGTTTGATGGGGAGGGGTCGCCGCTTGGGAGGAGGCAGGTCGGGCATAATCGGCGCGGGTCGTTCGTAGGTTATGCTTTCAGCATAACGCCTTTCCACAACGCGCGTCGTGCGCAGAAGAGTGATGCTGAAGCATAACCTACTGGTGCGACCACTTGTAACCGGCAGGCGAGATTGCCGCTTTTTGGCCACGAAACTCGCCACTGTGGCTGCCATTTTGCGTTGGACGGTGCACTACGGTGGGCTTTGCCACGCATTTCATTTTACAGTGCCACGGGTCGTGATGCCTTTTCGGGGAGCGGATCACCTGAAAACGGCTGGTGGTCGGGAAGTCGCGGGCTCGGCACCCCGAGTCAATTCCTGACATGGACAGGACGCTCGTGCTGGTCGCACTTCCTTGTCGCGTCGAAAGTCTCTCTTTTCCCGACGATTTCCCGATGATCTTCGCCAGGGGGACCGCTACACTCGGGCTTGAATCGCACTAGGAGGCGCTGTCGCTGACCTGCGCTTCGGACTTGCTATTGCGCTGCAAGAGCAGCAGTGCGAAGCCCGCCATGATGGCCATATCGGCGACGTTGAAGATGCCCGTCCGCAGCGGCCCGATCCCCATGTTCAGGAAATCGATGACCAGGCCGCCATGAAAGACGCGATCGAGCAGGTTGCCGATGCCGCCCGCCAACAGGAGGGCGACCGCCAGCATCTGCGGGCGGCCCAAATCGGTCTTGGCGGCCAGAACGGCGGGGATCGCGACGAGAACCACCGCGTTCACCACGACCAGCAGCCAGAACCGCTGTCGCGCGGGGAGGCCCCCCCCGCGCCCAGGAACGCGCCGGGATTTTCAGCGTATTGAATCCGCAACGTGTCCCCGAGGTACTGCGTGGGCGGAATCTGCTTCAGGTGCTCGGTGGCAAGCCTTTTCGTCCACTGGTCGCAGCCGAGGCACGAACAGAAGACCAGGGCCGGGAGAATCCATCGGGAACGCGTGATGAATGGTGAGTCGTGCGTGGCGAGCAAAACCCCTCCCCTAACGATTGAACCGTTCTGCACTTCGCCCTGTATCGTATCGGCCGCGGCCCTTCCGACAAAGACAGGTTTGCGGCGGCCGATTCAGACGCGGGAATCCTCGCGTTCGAATTAGAAAAAGCAGCGGAGGGTCGGGCTCCGCTGCTCGTTGGGGAGGGGGCAAACCAATCGAGTCCACTTATCAGTTCAATCGCCTTGGAGCGACGGCACGCCTTGGAACGCCGGCGCGGGAGCCATCTTGGGTGGCGGGGGCATTGTCGGCTGTTGAGCATTCCCTCCCGGATGCGGCGCGGGCGATCCGAGCGCGTCCGGTGTCGGCCCGCCGGCTGGCACCGGTTGGCCGGACTCCGTCGCCATGCCGCCGTTGATGTTGGCCGCCGGGTGGTCGGCCATGACGACGCGGCGATTCCATTGGTCGGGCCGCGGGGGCCGCGGATACATCCGGGGGTTCGGCAACCATTGGGGAACCCGTGCGTAATAGACGCCGAGCTGGGTCGTATCGGTCGGCATGTAAACCATGGGAAACGACGGGGCAAGGCGCCAGCCGGGCTGTCCGTAGAATTTGGCCGGCCAATACTGGTGGTACATGACCGCGTCACGGTCGATCGGGACCGTCTCGGGAGGACGGAAGCCCGCGCCGGGATTATAAGCCAAAATCGCTCGGAGACAGCCGCAGAGGCGAGCCCGGCCGGCGGCACCGCCGTCCCCTGCGTAGGCGCCGGCGTCGGCGCAGGCCGCCGGTGCGGGTCCGGCATTGGCCGGCGCGGCATTGGCGGGCGATCCCGGCGCGGCCTGTGCGGCCGGCGATCCGGGCGCGGCCTTTGCGGCCGGCGCGGGTCCGGCCTTCGAAGGCTGCGGTGGGCGATCTGTAATTTGAACCAGGCCTACTTCGTCGGCGTTGGCCGCTCCCGCGAGCAAGCCCAGGAGAGTCATTGCCGTCCAGCCGTATTTCGTTCCACGGATCATCGCGCGATTCCTGAACCCTTGAGGTTTGGTTCCAGTGAAGGGGTGAGCGCCCCGAGACGAAGACGACGCAAGGCGACTCCGATCAGTAAGGGGCTACGGCCGCGGTAATGGCTCCAGGCCGCGGGGCCACTCGCGAAATCGGCGTCAGTCGCCCCGAGGGAATGCCCCAGCCGTAGTTGTATTGATTGGTCACCGTGGGCGCCAGCGGCACGGTCATCGGCGCACCATATCCATACGCGGCATAGACCCTGCCGTCCCGGCCATCGCAGTACCACGGGCTGACCGGATAGGTCATGCAGTAGCAATGGGCATCGAGGAATCGCCATCCACAGTTGCCGTCCTTGAACGGACAACAGCGGGCCAGAAGGCCCTTGCCATTTGCGTCTTTGCCGAAGAGGTGCTCGTAACAGGCTCCGCAGCAGCCGCAGCAGTGACCTTCGCCCGTGAGGCAATGGCCGAGGCAGCAGCAACCCAGGCAGGAGAGATGTGCAGGGGGACACCCTTCCGGCGGGCCTTCCGTGGAAACGACCGGGCCTCCGGCAGCATTCGGCCCGTTCGCGGCGGCCGGGGGATTACCGACCGGCGTTTCCGCCGGGGCGGAGAAGCCCACGTCGATGGCACCCTTGGAGGCAGGCTGGGGCGGCTGATCGCTGACGCGGACCACGCCGGCCGAATCGTCGGCCGCCAGGGTCGCGGCGCCCATTGCCAGCGACAACAGCAGTGCCGCGGGCAGCCGTGCGTGCTTTTTCCACGCGTTTCCGCCAAGGATGCGCCGTGCGGTCGGCGTCAGCCGGGCGATGGTCGTCCGTGTGAGCATGACATACTTCCTGAACAGATGAAGGATCATTGTCCGTTGATCGGCTGGGCAAAGCCCCGGTTGAGCCAATGTTGGCGCGTATCGCTTCCAGCACCCTTGGCGGGAGTCTCGCCCTCTCGGTTTGGAAACCGTCCTAATCGTTCTGCGGAACACACGTCGGCGACTTCGATCCGAAGGCCGGATACATGATTCCGTCACGTGGGTTGGAGTACCAAGGACTCATCGGAAAGATGATGTGATACAGGCAGATGTCGAGGCACTTGGACGGCGGTTTGCTTCCGGGGACGAGGCACTCGCCGCAGCAGCAATGGCGGCACAGATGACAGCCCTTCGACTCGGGGGGTTCCTCGCAGCAGTTTCCGCTGCGGCCCCAGTTCATCCTCCGTACATAGCCGTTCGGGCCGTAGCAGCACTCGTAGTACCGCGCCATGCGGTATCTCTCTGCCATACCGTCCGCGCCCTGGGCCGCCGTTGCGGTGGTAAGCGCCACAATCGCGAAGGCCATCAACAATCCGGATGTTTTGTAAATGTCGCGCACCATTGCGGTTCTCTCCAGTTTTGTTAGGGGGACGAAGAGCGCATCCCATCCAGACATCGCGGTCCCGTGGCGCTGGCCGCTTATCAATAGCGGTTCTCGAGATCCCACGAATGTCGGGCGCACGACGTTCAAGCTATTCAAGGCCGGCGGGACGAACCCGCTGAAGAGTCCGATCGACGAACTGTATTTGACCGTCACGACCGTCCCGCGCAACCGCCAGTGTTCGCTTTGCCACACGCCCCACGGGAAGAGCTTCCAGCCCCCGTGCACCTCGTAATAATACGGGGGATAAATTGAGCGGTACGTGTGCGGATACAGCATCTCGTGCGGATCCAACATTTGATTCGTGATGAGCGCGCCCCCGGTCTGGTACGGAATATTGGGGAGCGGGCACGGGTAGAGCGACGGGTTCAGGTAAGGGTATTGGCAAGGAATGATCCCGGGCGCGTAGGGCGGCAAGTACGCGCGGCGCCGGGATAGGGCCCGGATGGTGGAGAATCACGCCGGCGTGAAACCCCGCCTGATCGACGGATCGATCCCCGGCCTGTGCGGCGCTCCGGGCCCCCGGCGCGGCAGCGGCCGCCTGCGAGCCGGCTTGCGACGTCGGAATTCCGCTTGTCTGGGCGAATGCGGAATTCAAAGACCAAGCCGATAGAATGACCGTACACGCGGCCGCCCGAAACGTGGTTCGAGCCATCGAGTTCCCTCCCTGGAACAGATTGCAGTCCGACCCCTGTCTTCCACTCCCGCCTCCCGGCCGACCAGCCTTCGCGTGGAAGCAGGATATTCTCAACTAAGCAATAAAAAGTTTCGGGTGGATCGAATCGCTGGAATCAGTCTTTCCGACCGTGCCGAGGAGTTGGGTCGTGCTTGAGGAATCGACCCTCCTTGCAAACGATACAATCGGAACACTCTGTAAATCCGCTACACTCATCGCTAGAATCCGGCCAACCTTCCGCACCAAAGCATTCCCGTCCGTCGCAACCGAAGGACCGGTTCTGTGATTCGTCCAGGAGGACGCTTTGTCCAAAAAGGCACCTAAATCGGCGGCCAATGGTCCGTTGACCAACAACGCCAAAGAGGCCAACGGCTCGAATGGATTCGACCGAGTCGAATACGTCTCGCTGAGCCAGGAAACTCGCCGCAGATACCTCAATTACGCGCTCTCCGTCATCACCTCACGGGCGTTGCCCGACGTCCGGGACGGCCTTAAACCGGTTCAGCGGCGCGTGCTGTACGTGATGTACCAGGAGCTGCGGCTCACCGCGGACGCCAAAACCCGAAAGAGCGCAAAGGTTTGCGGCGACACCACGGGGAACTATCACCCGCACGGCGAAGCCTCGGTCTACGATACGCTGGTGCGACTGGCCCAAGATTTCAGCCTGCGGTATCCCCTGGTCAATGGCCAGGGAAACTTCGGCTCCATCATCGGACTTCCCGCCGCCGCCGCGCGGTACACCGAGGTCAAACTGACGGCGATCGCCGAACACTTGATGAACGAGCTGCGTGCCGAAACCGTCGACATGCGGCTGACTTACGATGCGGCAAAGGAAGAGCCGATCGTCCTGCCCGCCCGGTTTCCGAACCTGCTGGTCAACGGCACCCAGGGCATCGCGGTCGGAATGGCCACGAATATTCCGCCGCACAATTTGGGCGAAGTGGTCAAAGCGTGCGTACTGCTGATCCGCGAGCCCGACTCCACGGTGGCCCAATTGATGAAATTCATCAAGGGGCCCGATTTCCCGCTGGGCGGACGCATCGTCACCGACCGCAAGTCGATCCGCGACGCCTATGAAGAAGGACGCGGCTCCATCAAGGTCCGCGGCGAATGGAAGCTCGAGAAGGATCGCAGGTCGGAGTCGGTCAATCGCCTGGTGGTCACGTCGCTGCCGTACGGCGTCGAGACGGGGCCACTCTTGACGTCGATCGGCGACATCATCAACGGCCGCAAACTGCCGCAGCTCGTCGGCGTGGCGGACGAGAGCGACGAGAAACACCGCCTTCGGATTGTTCTGGAAATCAAACCAGGCTCCGATCCCGAGGCCGTCATGGCCTACCTGTTCCGGCACACGGCGCTGGAGCAGAATTTCGCCATCAACACCACTTGCCTCGTCCCGGACGAGCGCGGGTCGCTCGTGCCGATGCGGTTGAGCCTGAGGGACATGCTTCGGCACTTTCTGGACTTCCGATACCGGTGCGTCACGCGGCGGTTCGAATTCCAGTTGCGTCAGCTCGAGCGGCGGATTCACATCCTGGAAGGCTTCGTGATCGTCTTCAAAGGGCTCGAACAGGCCCTGAAAATCATCCGCGCCAGCCAGGGCAAGTCCGACGCGGCCGCCAGGCTGATGAAGGCCTTTCCGCTCGATGCCGAGCAGACCGACGCGGTCCTCGAGCTGGCACTGTATCGCATCTCAGCGCTGGAGATCGACCGCATCCTGGAGGAGCTCAAAGACAAGCAGGCCGAGGCGGAAAACATCCGTAAAATCCTCGGCTCGAAGAGCAGGCTCTGGAAGATCGTGGAGACCGAGCTGGAGGAGATCGCGAAGACGTTCAGCGACGACCGCCGAACGGCGCTCGGCTCCGAGGACGAGATCGCCGAGTTCGATCCGCAGGCTTACATCGTCCGCGAGAACACGAACGTGGTTGTCACTCGCGACGGCTGGATCAAGCGCGTCGGCCGTTTGCAAAAAGTGGAGAGCACGCGGGTCCGCGAAGGGGACAGCGTTCTGGCCGTCGTCCCGGGAAGCACGCTGGAGAACGTCGTGGTCTTTGCCAGCGACGGCGTCGCCTACACCTTGCCGATCGAACAGGTCCCCCCTTCGTCGGGCTATGGCGATCCCCTCTCGAAACTGGTCCGCGTCGGCGACGGGGCCCGGTCGGTCTGGGCCGTCAGTACTGACCCGCGGTTCACGCCGGCCGATTCGACCATCCGGAAGAACCAATCGCCGGCGCCCTACCTGTTGATCGCGACCCGATCGGGACAGGTGATGCAGCTCTCGTTCAGCCCGTTCCGCACCCCTTCGACCAAGGCGGGCCGCCGGTTCTGTCGTCTGCGGGAGCGGGACAGCGTCGTCTTCGTGGAGCTGGTGAAGGACGCCGAGACCGTTTTCCTGGCCACGCGCGACGCGCGGGTGACCCATTTCAAAATCGACGACGTGCCGATCCTCGGCGGCCCCGGTAAAGGCGTGCGGGGCATCAAGCTGGCGTCCAACGACGAAGTGCTGGGAGCGATCCAGCTTGGCCGGCCGGGGGACGCCCTCCACGTGATCAACGCCAACGACAAGAATCTGAGCTTCGGCCAGATGAAGTACGGCGTGACTTCGCGGGGCGGAAAAGGGATCAAGACCAGCACGCGCACCGGATTCAAGGAGATCGTCCCCCGCCCAATCGAATTGGTCGATTGGGAGCAATATGAAAAATGACGAAGCACGAATGACGAAGGAATAATGGCTACTGCGACGAAAACAAATCGGATGCGGCCGAGCGGCGACTACAGCCGCCGAGACATCGAAGTTCTGGAGGGCCTGGAAGCCGTGCGGCGCCGGCCTTCGATGTACATCGGGGGCGTCGACGCCCGCGGGCTGCACCATCTGCTGTGGGAGATCGTCGATAACTCGGTCGACGAATACCTGGCCGAGGCGGCCGACAACATCGTCGTGACGCTGCACAAGGACGGCGCATCGCTCACGGTCAGCGACAACGGCCGCGGCATTCCCGTTGACCGGCATCCCAAGATCAAGAAGTCGGCCCTGGAGGTGATCCTGACGACACTGCACGCCGGCGGAAAATTTTCGGACAAGAACTACCTGCGCAGCGGCGGACTGCACGGCGTGGGGGCCTCGGTCGTCAACGCGCTCTCCATCGAGCTGGAAGCGACCGTGCATCGCGACGGATTCGAATGGACGACAGCGCTACAAGCGGGGCCGCCCGACGACGGAAGTCAAAAAGGTCCGCCCCTTCCGCGGACACGGAACTACCATCTTCTTCCGCCCGGACGACGAGATCTTCCGCCGCGTCCAGTTCAGCGGCGAAACGATCCGTCAGCACCTCGAGGACATCTCGTTCATCCACGGCGGACTGCGGATCACGTTCGTCGACGCGGTCAAGAACGAGACCGTCGAGCTGTTTCACCCGGAAGGGATCGCCGGCTTCCTCGAGAAGCTGACGGGCGAAACCCAGAAACGCCCGGCGCACGAGCAGGTCTTCGCGGCCGAAAAGGACGAGGGAACCACCCGCGTCGAAGTCGTGCTCCGCTGGACCGAATCGACCGACGAAAACTTGCGCAGCTACGTGAACGGCATCCGCACGCACGCCGGCGGCACGCACGAGAACGGCCTTCGTAACGGCATCGTCAAGGCCGTCCGCAACTACCTCGACGTGCACGATATCAAGCACAAGGGCCTCACCATCGCCGGAGAGGATATCCGCGAAGGGTGCATCGGCGTCCTGTCGGTCTTTCACGCCGACCCGATGTTTCAGGGGCAGACCAAAGAGCGGCTCAACAACCCCGAGCTGGCCGGCCTGGTCGAGGGGGTCGTCCGTCCGGGGCTGGAGACGTGGCTCAACGGCAACCCATCGATCGCCGATGCGATCATCGGGCGGATCGTGCTGGCGGCGCGGGCGCGCCTGGCCAGCCGCGACGCCGCCAGCGAAGTTCGCCGCAAGTCGCCTGGCTCGCATCGGACAAACCTTCCCGGCAAGCTGCTCGACTGCCGACAGGGTGATTCGGAGAAGAGCGAGCTGTTCGTCGTCGAGGGCGACTCGGCCGGCGGCACGGCGGCCATGGGCCGCGACAACCGCACGCAGGCGGTCCTCCCCTTGCGGGGCAAAATCCTCAATACCGAATCGCTCGCGCTCTCGAAAATCCTCGAAAACCAGGAGGTGAAAGACCTGATCGAAGCGCTGGGCACGGGCATCGGCCCCAACTTCGACATCCGCAAGCTGCGCTATGGCCGCGTGGTCCTCCTGATGGACGCCGACAGCGACGGCTATCACATTTCGACGCTGCTGTTGACGTTTTTCTTTCGCCACATGCGCGAGCTGATCACCCAGGGGCGGCTCTTCATCGCGCAGCCCCCCCTCTACCGCATCGTCACGTCGAGCGAAACGCTCTACGCGCAGGACGACGCGGCCAAGGAGGAGATCCTGGCCCGCCTGGGCGCGCATCGGAAGGTCGAGGTTTTTCGCTTCAAGGGGCTGGGAGAAATGGACGCCAAGCAGCTCAAGGAGACGACTCTCGATCCGAGCGTCCGCGTCCTTTTGCGCGTCGAGATCGAGAGCCAGATCGAGGCCGATCAAACCTTCGCGCAGCTCCTCGGCAAGGACGCGTCAGAACGCTACCGCGTGATCATGGACGAAGCGGCCTTCGCCGACGACCTCGACGTCTGACAAGAATAAGCCCAAGGACGTCCGTCCGTCGGCTGCCGCCCTGCGCGGCGTTATTTCTGTTCCGCCAGAGCGTCGATGGCCAAGTAAATCACGATCCCCGCGCCCAGCAGAAACAGCCCGTCCATCACGTAGCCGGACATCGAGTGCGCGGCGAAGACCCAGCCCCCCGTCAGGAAATCGACGGCGGCCCCCGCGGCGACGAGCCCCATCAGCCCGATCGAGGCATAGAGCACACGTTTCGGGAGGGAGTTCATGGTGCGGTGTCGCTCATCGGGGAAAAACGGGCCGTTTGGGGGCTAGTGCTGGTAGCACTTCCTTGTCGCGTTGACAGTGACTCTATTCCCGACGATTTCCGCCGCGGGACCGCTACACTGTGGCTTGAATCGCTCTATTTCATCGAGTATACGGGTTCGATTGGACCGCGTGCCAGAGTTGATTTGTGATTTCCCGCGAGACTCGACCGGGGGACGGGGTCATCCGCCTCGAGCGGAGGGCCCCGTGAAACGCCCGATTGGATTCAGCAGGCCACTCCGGCCAGGAGCGGTTCGCCGATCGTCCAATTCGCCCCGTCGCGAATGACGCGGCGATAAAGCGTGTCGCGCTCGACCGGAATGCGGCCCGCCTCGCGGATCAGGCGATGGATTTGCTCGACGGTCAATCCTTCGGGCGTCTTCGCGCCGGCGTCGTGGTAGATCAGCTCGTGAACGACCGTGCCGTCGATGTCGTCCGCGCCAAAGCCGAGCGCCACCTGCGCCGTCTTCTCACCCAGCATGATCCAGTACGCCTTGATGTGATCGAAGTTGTCGAGCATCAGCCGCCCCAGGGCGATCGTCTTGAGATCCACAAGCCCGCTGGCCTTGGGGATGTGCGAGAGGCCCGTGTTCTCCGGATGAAACGCCAGGGGGATGAACGTCTGAAAGCCCCCCGTCTCGTCCTGGAGCGCGCGGAGCCGGCAGAGGTGGTCGACGCGGTGCCGGGGCTTCTCGATGTGCCCGTAGAGCATCGTCGCGTTGGAGCGCAAGCCCAGGGCGTGCGCCTCGCGGTGGATGTCGAACCAGTGCTGGGCGTCCGCCTTGTGCTCGCAGATTTGGTCGCGGACTTCCGGATGAAAAATCTCCGCCCCGCCGCCGGGCAGGCTTCCGAGGCCGGCCTCGATCATCTGCTCGAGCACCCAGCGGATCGGTTTCTTCGTGATGTAGCTGAACCAGTGGATCTCGACGGGGGTCCACGCTTTGATGTGGAGTTCCGGGAACGTGTCGTGAATCACGCGGACCACGTTGACGTACCAGTCAAACGGCTTCAGATGGTGCAGCCCGCCGACGACATGAATCTCGGTGGCTCCGGCCTGCTTCGCCTCCCGCACGCGCTCGCGGATCATGTCGTCGTTGAACTCGTAGGCCTTGGCCGCCCGCAGGTCGGCCCGAAATGCGCAAAACGTGCAGCGGTAGACGCAGACGTTCGTGGGATTGAGATGCAGGTTGGTGTTGTAATAGGCGTAATCGCCGTTCTTGCGTTCGCGGACGATGTTGGCCAACTGCCCCAGCGTGAGCACGTCGACGCTCTCGTCGAGAAAGACCCCCTCGTCGAACGAAATGCGCTCGCCCGCCTGCACCTTTTCCGTGACGGTCCGGAGAATCCTTTCGGGATCCACGCCGTGTCTCTCCTGGAAGGCCCCTCAATCTTCGACGTATTCTAGTCGCCCGCCGGGCCGGAGGCCACATCGTCGGACAAGCTGTCCGCTTGCCCTTTCTTGTGCTGCCGGCCGGCCCCCCTGCGGCGACGACCGAAAACGGATCGGCGGCCCCGATCGCACGTGACCAAAACGTCACGGCCGGGCGATCAAGACGTCAAGAACGGCGACCAGGAACAGGCCGAGGCTGATGACGGCGTTGACGTTGAAGAACGCCACGTTGATCCGCGTCAGGTCGTCCGGGCGGACGAGCCAGTGTTCGTAAGCCAATAACAGGCCGACGGCGATCACGCTGGCCAGAAAGAGCGGGCCGAGATGAGCGGTCCACCACAGGCCTACGAGGCAGGCCACCGTCAGGAGATGGCTGAGGGCGGCAATCCGCAGCGCGCGGGCGACGCCGAAACGGGCCGGCACGCTCCAAAGGCGGTGCGACCGGTCGAACTCGACGTCCTGGCACGCATAGATGACATCGAACCCGCCGACCCAGAAAAAGACCGCCAGCCCCAACAGCAGCGGCGGCCACGCGACGTCGCCGGCCAGCGCGATCCACGCGGCGATCGGCGAGAGCATCAAGGCGGCGCCCAGCCAATAATGAGACAGGGCCGTCCAGCGCTTGGCGTAGGAATAGCCGCACAGGAATGCCAGAACCGGTACGGACAAAAGGAGCGGCAGCCGGTTGGGAAGAAACAGGAGCGTGGATGCGATAAATCCGGCGACGCACGCCACCGTGAAAATCACGACAAGGCGCAGGCTCAGCAGGCCGGCCGGCAAGTGGCGGGCGGACGTCCTGGGATTCTGTGCGTCGATTCGCCGATCGGCGATGCGGTTAAACGCCATCGACGCCGAGCGCGCGAAGACCATGCACAACAGAATGCCGACCAGGTCGCGCCAGCGAAAGGCGACCGTTCGCCATGCCAGGACCGCCGACAGAAGCGCAAAGGGAAGAGCGAAGATCGTGTGGCTGAACCGGATCAGCTCGAGGAACCGTCGGACCTGCGCGAAGCCGGCTTCAATCATTGTTGCAACAGGCCCTTGAACCGCTCGACGTAACGTTCCCAGTCCTTCTTGATCCGCTTGCGATCGCCGGCCGGCATTCCGGGCCGATAGTGCAGGGTCTGGCCGGTCAGCTCGCGAATCTGATCGATGGCCAGCAATCGCACGCCAAGGCGGTCGTGGTCAAGCCATTCCACCAGTTGGTTCGACGTCTTTCGGTCGCGCACGTCGTCGCTGTTGTACCCCCACAGGAGCCGCAAGACAATCGCCCGGTCGTCCATGTCCGTGCCCAGCGTCCGCGTGCCGGGTGGGAAAGAGGTGATCAATTCTTTCTGCAACAAGGCCGCGTGGTCGGGCGCCAGCGGGAGCCACGCCGCAGCCCATTTGCGGCCGCGTGCACCGCTTCTTCATGAGGCACTTGCGCGAGAACTTCGACGAGGGCCGAATACTGATTCGTCAGGGCCAGGGTCTTTACGGCCAGTTCGGCAACCTTGGGATTGCGCTCGTTCTTGGCGACGGTGCCGATCGACGCGGAGACCGGCTGGTCCGGCAGGAACTCCGCCTCGAAGTCGTGGGTCACTTTGGCCAGCGCCACAGGAGTGCGGCGGGTGTCCGGATTCAGCCACGACAGGATCGTCCCTCCCTTGGGCCGAAAGGCGGAACCGGCCATGTCGGTCGCCACGGCACGATCGAGCGGGGCAAGAGAGATCCACCGGCCGGCCGCCAGCGTCCGTTGGCGGCCCACCGACTCGGTGAACCGAATTTCGCCGGAGACGACGTACAACGCGCCCCGATAACTGGTGTCCCTCGCATCTTCACCGGGCTTCGTGGGAAACCCGGGCACGATCTCCAGACCGCACTGAGTCTCGGGCCGCAAAAACGTGAGCTGCGAAACCTCGTCGCCCACCTTGAAGGCGACGACCAATGGCCGGTAGTTTGTCCCGGGCAACTTGGATCCGCCGCTGCGGATCACAATTCTCCCCTCTCGCAACTCGATGCCGAAACGGGTGGCGCTGGTCGGCGCCAACAGGCGGACCGACGTCCCGCCCAGCACCCAGACGCGGCACAATCCGTCGCCCAGCTCCAGAACGCTGTCGAACGGTTCGGGAGCGACTAATTGGTCGGCACGCCGATCGGCGACCATCGGCACGGGAGGGTTGGGGGCTTGCACCTTCGCGGAAGGATCAAGGTTCACCGTGTCGGGCGGCGTATCCTTTGGATTCGGGAGGGTTAAGCCGGGCCGTTCGAGAACGAACCAATCGTCCCGAGCCGAATCGTATCCCAGCAGAACGCCTGTCTTCGACACCAGACGGACCTCCGGCGCCGGTTCGGCGGGGGGCGCGGGGGGTGACGAGTCGGGGGCCGGCTTCGACGCAGCGGATCCCGCGTTGGACTTTGCCGTCGCCTGAGACGGCGAACCGGCCGGCACGGGGCGCGGCGCAATCAGAGCCACCTCGGCCGCCGCCGGCGAACCTGCCTTTGGCTCACCTCCGGCACTCGCTTTCCCCGTGGTGCCACCGGTTGCCGACAGAACGCCTTGAGACGTCGATTTCGTGTCCGCCGACGGATTTTGCGCCGTCGGTCCGGCCGGCGATTCACCGGCCGGCTCGTCCGCCCGTGTCGCCCCGGGGCCGCCGACAGCCTTGCCCGCATCGTTTGGCGTACCGAAATCGTTTGGCATTGACGTCTCGGCGGCGGAAATCGGGGTGGCCGCTTTCGAGGAGGCTCCCGGCTTCGAGGAGTTGGCGCTGCCGTTGGCCGGTTCGCCCGTTTCTGCTTGCGGGCGGTTGGCCGCGTCGGGCGTTCCACCAGCCACAGGCACGGATCCCTCGCCGATGCCCAGCCATTTGCCGATCCGAATGTTGTAACCCGGGTCCGTCACGATCAGCGCGAACAACAGGATGATGACCAGCGCCGGCACGAAAATCGTCAGCGTGCGCCGCCAGATTGGCCGCGGCCTCAGATAGTCGGGCAGGGCGCTGCCGATCGTCTCCGTCGGCCCCTTTTCCTGCGGCGCGGCCGCGGCCGCGTCGATCTCGTCGGCCTCTTTTTCTTCGGTCTCCGGCGGCGTTTCAGAGGCGACGGCAGCCTGGTTGTCGCCGCTTCCCTGCGAGACCAGCCCGTACATCCGCCGGCGGCTTTCCGGCGCGATCTCGACCGGCTCGCCCAGTACCAAGGTCAAAATCTGGTGACACGCGGCGGCTTCCGCGAGGTGAATGTCCGACTCCAGGCACCGCTTTTCGACGTCTGTCACCTTTTCGGGCGGCAACGTATTGTCCAGATACTCGGAAACCACGTTGGCGTCGAGACTGTCGTCGCCGCCGTCGATGCCGGGGGCCGTCAGGCGGCGGCGACGCATCACCTCGCGGATTCGCTCCACCAGATCGGAGGCAAACTTGCTCTCGGTCAGCTTGTTGCCGATCTCTTTCGTCTGAGAGGGCTCGAGAATGTCGTCCAGATAGGCCAACAAGGTCCGAAGCGTCAATCTCATGATCCGATCCTCTCGACAACGAATACCAATCGACCTTTCGGCGCAGTGCCACGCCCACCGCTCTGGGTGGACGGCGCAAGGTCGGCCATAATAACAGTGGGGCCGGGCGACAAAATCCGTGCAAGATTCGCTCGGCGAAACCGATTGGGCACGAAAAACCTCGTTTCCACCACGAATTGCGTTCGCTCGGTGCCGCGCGGGATGGCACGGCTGACCCCTTCGGCTCGGCCGTGCTGTTCGCAAGGGCCCATCGCGTGCGTCGCGTGGCGTCCTGGCGGTAGAGACGACGACAACGGTTGTCTGGGGAAGACAGCGCGAATATCATCCACGCGATCGTTCCGGAGTGCGCTGATGGCAACGTTTGCAGTCATTCTCCCCGCGGCCGGAAAGAGTACGCGGTTCATCTCCCACAAACGCAAGAAGCCGTTCATCGATTTGAAGGGGCGTCCGGTCTGGGTGCGGGCCGCGGAGTGCTTCATCAACCGCGACGATGTCCGCCAGGTTCTCCTGGTTGTTTCCCGCGAAGACATGGAGTGGGTGAAGGAGAAGTTCCGCCCGAATCTCGCTTTTATGAACGTCGATCTCGTCGAAGGGGGAGCGGAGCGGTTTCAATCCGTGCAGAACGCGCTGGCCCGCGTGCCAAGCGACATCGACTTCGTGGCCGTGCACGACGCGGCGCGGCCGCTGATCGTCAAGGAATGGGTCGACTCCGTCTTTGCGGCGGCCGAAAAATCGGGCGCCGCCATTCCCGCCCTCCCGTCGGCCAACACGTTGAAGCGGGTCGGGCCCGACCGAACGATCCGGGAAACGGTGTCTCGCGAAGGAATCTGGCAGGCGCAAACGCCGCAGGTATTTCGGCGGCAACTGTTGCTCGAGGCTTTCGCAAAGCGGGGTGATTTGGCTGCCACCGACGAGGCGCAGCTCGTCGAGAACACGGGGCATCCCGTGACGGTCGTCGAAGGCTGGCCCATGAACATCAAAATCACGACGTTCGCCGATTTCAAAATGGCGGAGGCGCTGACGGACGCTCTCCCCAAGCCCAAGTTGCTGGGCGGACTGCATCCGTTTGCCGACGAAGCGCCCCGTGACCTTTTTTGATTCGACGGCGGATCGCGCGATGCCACTTCCCAGCCTGCTCGTCAGCGTTCGTAATCTCGCCGAAGCCCGCGCGGCAATCGACGGAGGCTGCGATCGGCTGGACGTCAAAGAACCGCTTCGCGGGCCGCTTGGAATGGCCGACGCCGGCGTGATCGCCGAGATCGCTGCCTTCTCCGCTCGGGCGGACGATCGCCGCGATGCCGTCCCCTGTAGCGTGGCGTTGGGTGAAATCCACGAGGCGGAGGAAAACGACGGCCCTTTCGTATTGCCTCCGGGGGTCAGCGATATCAAGCTCGGACCGGCCCGTCTTGGCACTCCCAAGCGTTGGGCCCAGGGCTGGCGGCACGCGCTGCGCCGGTTCCACTGGGAACAGCCTCGTTCGATCCGCCGCGTGGCGGTCGCTTATGCCGATTGGCCGAAGGCCGGCGCACTTCCGCCGACGGAGATCCTGGCCGCCGCCATCGAGGCCGGGGCCGACGCTTTTCTGATCGACACCTGCCGAAAAGAGACAGGCAGCCTGCTGGACGCCCTCAGCCTGCGGGATCTCGGACAACTCTCGGGCACGGCTCGCCAGGCCGGCATGACGTTGGCCCTGGCTGGCAGCCTGCGATTGGAAGACTTGGCCGCGCTGGTCGACCTGCGCCCCGACGTGATTGCCGTGCGCGGCGCCGCGTGCGAGGGCCGGCGCCGTTCGGCCGACGTTTCGTCCGCTTGCGTTCGACGCCTCAGGACGGCGATTTCCGAACTGTTTTGAGCCGCGCAGGAAGGCGCCCGTCCATGCGTGACCACGAATCGGCAATGCTCTCCTACGTTCGGCTGGCAGACGTTTCACAACGCAAACGGCAGCCTCTCGGCCGCGACAAGTTATTGGTGTTGGCGGCCGCGGCCGCGTGCCGCGCCGGTTGGCCCGACGTGGCCGAACGCTGCCGCCAGCTTGTCTTGGAACACAACCCGGCCCATCTGATCGGGACCTTCCCGACCGTCGCCGATGCGCTGCGCAGCGACGACTTCGGACCGCTGCTCAAACAACACGAACGTCTGTGCGGCTACGAACGGGCCGAGTTTCTCGTCAATGACCTTGGCCTGCAGCCGGAACGTCGGCCGGAGGAGGACGATAAAACGGCCGGCCAAGTCGCGCTCGCGTTATTGTCAACGTCACCTTAGAAGGAATGAGGCGGCCGGATTCACCGCACGTACGCATCCTCACGATCTCCCGCGATCCTCACCGGCTCAGACCGGGGAAAAAATCGGTAATGGGACATGTCGGGGGCCATGTTGTCTCGATTTTCGGGCGGCGGCTGCTTGTCCGTTTCGTTTTTGCTCGCGGGCAGGAAGGGGGCCTTCCGCACGGGGACGAAGCGGTTCGTCGGCTGTGGATCGGAATTCATGTTTTCGTCGTCGGAGGGCGCTGCCGGCGGCCTGGCGATGGTCGCATTCGGCGGTGTTTCCCGCACGCGCGAGACATTTCGGATGGGAGCCTTGCGCGTGCGAGAGCTCCCCGCCGCCACATGGCCTGAGCGGCTGGAACGCGACTTTCGCCGGGCGACGGGGCCGCTGGCCTTGTCGGGCTTCGCCGTATTGCTCGGAATGCGAAGCGTCATTCCAATCTTCAGCCGATCGTCGGGGCTCCGAAGTTGATCGCGATTGGCCGCGAAAATCTCTCGATAGCGGCTGCTGTCACCAAGGTGGTGCAGGGCGATTTTCGTCAGCGTGTCGCCCCGACGCACGCGATAAAGCACGTGCTTGGGCGAGCCGTCGGCGTCGCCCGTCGGATTGCCGGTCGTCGGATAGTCACGGGACGCATTGTCACGCAGGACATTGCCCCGAGGCGGATTGTCAAGCATCGGACGATCGCCGGCCGACAGATCGCGCGTCGGATTGTCACGGCTCGGATTGTCACGGGTCGAACCCTCGCGGGGCGGATCCTCGCTGGGCGATTTGTCGAGGGCCGAACTGTCGACGGGCGAATCGTCGCGGGACGAGTTATCGGCGATCGGACCGCGATCGCGCTGGCCGGCCGTCGACTGCCAGGCGACGTTCTGCCGAACCAACGAATCGGCCCGCCCGCCCAGCAGCGAGTTGGGCCGGATGACGATGTTGGTCGACGGCGCTTGGTTCTCGTTGCTCGACGAATCGCTGGCGGGCGGCTCCGCGGAGCTCAGCGATTCCGACGACGCGGCGGAGCCGTCGACAGCAGAGGTTGCCGGCGCCGTGGCGGGCTTCGACGCGTTGATCGCGAGTGCGGCCTTGTCCGTGTCGAGCGGCGCCGATCCGGTGTCGGCCTCCGTCGTCAGAGTTCCGATTGCGGGCGTCTTTTCTTCGAACGACGGCTTGACGTCGACACGATCGGTCACGGCCTCGGCCAGCGCCTTCTTTCTCCCCTTGGACGCCGTCGCCTTCTCCCGATCGGCCGCTTGAGCCGTTTGCAGGTCCGCGAAGGGTTCGATCGATTCGATCCCCTGCAGCGTGACGGTCGGCAAGGTCGATTTTTCCCGTTCCACCTTCGGATCGGGAGCATACGGCTTGGGCCCGGAACGCTGGGCGATCGCTTCGTCGAGGATCTTTGCTCGGGCCAGTTTCAGCCCGCTCTCGACGAATTGTTCGTTTCGAAAACAAAACGCCGCGGCAAAACCGATCAACAGGATTGCCAGCGAGAGACCGAGAACCTTGTCGCGACCCATGAACCACCTGCGTTTGTGCCTGTGCACCGGATTGTGAAATCGCATCGGAGAGAGTCCGTCACGCCGCCCTCATTGGATCGTGGTATCGGGCCGCGCGCGGCCTTGATCGGAGCAGAACTGACCCGACGCGCGCGAACTTGAGGATTTATTTTTCTCAGCGTCCAGATGGCTGGATAATGCCAGCAATTCCGATCCTTGACCTAAATGATTTCAAGGAACGGGACGCTCGATCCGAGAGTGCGGCGTCTGTGGAAACGTCGTGTGCCGTCGCCAGGGAGAGATCGATGCGACCAAACGATTGGCGAAAGGCGACCCAATTGACGGAGGAGGGTGCGACCCGTCTCGACCCGCGTTCTCTCCGCACGATCCGATCAACCGGAGTTTTCGGAACTCTCCGTTCGATCGTCAAATTGACGCCACGAGTCGTTTCCCTTGCAGCCGGAAGCGATCCCGCACTTTTCCCGATCGACCCCTCGAGGATTCGCATCGTCGTCTGCACAAACAGAGAACGTGACAGATACTTCCTGCGGGCTGTAGCCCCGCCGTTGGGCGGAGGTTCGGTCCACGGCCCGGAGGCGCGTTTGAAGGAGAGCCCCTCAACGGCTGCGCCGGCCGTCCAGGTTCGCCAATCCCCGAGCGAGAACAGGAATTCAGTCATGCTCCAGACTCCCCCCCGACTTCCCGATCTGAGCGTCGACTTCATGTCTTGGCTCAACAGGGAACTGCGCCGGCGCATCGAAGGCCCGGACTCCGAGTACAAAGAGGGCAAGAAGACCGGGCTCGTCAATCGCCTGAAGGCCTACTTCACGCGCGGCGGATTGGCCTAGTCGAATGGGACGCCCGTGCGGCGGGAGACGTCGCGCAGGTCGTCGATCACCGGTCCCAGGAGCGAGACGCCCTCGCGGCGGATGCGTTCTTCGGCCAATCGCTCCGGATCGCCGGGAATCAGCGGCCCCTCCGTCCCGGGGGCCGGCTTCGTCGCGCGGAACGTGCGGATCCAATCGTCGACTTGCCGCTTGAACTCGGTCGGATCGATGAAGGCGTCGATCTTGAGCGAGCCGAAAAAGTGACCGATCCCCTTGCCAACGACGCGATCCTGCGTCGCCTTCAACATGATGAACGGCGGCGTAAAGGGGCCCCAGTTGGCGCCGGAAAGCGGTCCGCACAGGAGGTCGACCATCGCCGATAGGCAATAGCCCTTGTGGCCTCCGCGATCCTTGTCGGAACCCATCGGCAAGAGCGCGCCCCCGGCGACGACGTCCAGCGGATTGGTGGTCGGCCGGCCTTCCGCATCGACTGCCCAGCCGGCGGGAATCGCCTCTTTGCGGCGCATCGCGTTCTCGACTTTCCCGAATGCCGCCGAGGTCGTCGCCATGTCGATGACGATCGGCGGCTCCTCCAGCGCGGGAAACGCGACGGCAATCGGATTGGTGCCGAGCCGCCGCTCTGCTCCCCACAGCGGGGCGACGATGCTCGTCGTATTCGTCATGCAGAAGCCGATGAGATCGCGCTTCAGCGCTTGGAGCACATAATAGCCGGCGATCCCGTAATGATTGGTGTTGCAGACGGCCACCCAGCCGGCCCCGACGCGCTCGGCTTTTTCCATCGCCAGCTCGTTGGCCCGGCTGGCCACCGTCATGCCCAGTCCGTTGTCGCCGTCGACCGTCGCTGCCGCAGGACTGTCGCGCACAACGCGGATGTTGGGCTTGGGGTTGACCCGCCCGGCTTCCATCAGCTCCACGTAGCTTTTCAGGCGGGCCACGCCGTGCGAGTCGATGCCGCGCGTGTCGGCAACGATCAGGATCTCCGCGGCCTGGGCGGCGTCGGCCGGTGAGATTCCAAAAGATTCAAAGACGCGGCGACAGAACTCATGCAGGCGTTCCGGGGCATATCGACTCATGGAATGGGGCGCTCGAGCGTGTACGTTCTGGTGTTAAGTTTGTTGAAAACCGCGCCACGATCCCTTCGCGTCGCGATTCAAATGCCGGCGCCGGGGTTGTTCGGAAGGTGGTGGTTCATGGAGAGGGACGGCTCGGCTTCCTGCGGGCAGCCGACGATGCGGGCCGGAACGCCGGCCACGGTGCAATGCGGCGGCACGTTGTCCAAGACGACGCTCCCCGCGCCCACCTTGGCCCCCTTGCCGATTTCGACGTTCCCGAGGATTTTCGCCCCGGTGCCGATGAGAACGCCTTCCCGAACCTTCGGGTGTCGGTCGCCGGTCTCCTTGCCGGTGCCGCCGAGCGTGACTTCGTGCAGCATGGAGACGTCGTTCTCGACGACCGACGTCTCTCCGATGACGACGCCGGTGCCATGGTCAATGAGAATGCCGTGGCCGATGCGGGCCGCTGGATGGATGTCGACAGCGAAGACCTGCGAGATCCGGTTCTGCAGGAAGATCGCCAGCGATTTGCGCCTTTGTTCCCACAACCAGTGGGCAATGCGATATGCCTGCAAGGCCTGGAAACCCTTGAAGTACAAAAAGGGCTGCGAGAACGTGTCGGTCGCCGGGTCCCGTTCCTTGACGGCGCGAAGATCGGCGCGGACCGACTCGGCGATCTCCGGAGAGGAGGACAGCGCTTCGTCGATCACTTCCCGAACGAGCATTTCCGCCAGGCTCGGCCCCCCCAGCTTTCCCGCCAGGTGGAAGCTCAGCGCCTCCTCGAGCCGGTTGTGCCTCAGGATCGTGGCATGCAGAAAGCTGGCGAGGATCGGCTCGCGTTCGACCTCGCGGGCCACCTCGGTGCGGATCATCTCCCACACCGGATCGATCGACGGCTCCGCATCGTTCGGACCGGAGCGCCTCCCCGCACGGTGGTCGCCCGACTTCGTCTTCATAGAAAGTGTCATGCTTCTTCTACCACGGCGTCGCCGATCGCGTCCAGCACGCCGTCGAAGTTCCAGAAGTCAGCCTTTTTTCCGTACTGGACGAGGAATCTCCGCAAATCGTCGCGCAGGAGGTCGGCCACCCAGGCGCGCGTCTCGGGATGCCAGTCCGGCCTTTGCCGGATCCTCCGATACAAAAGCGTGCGCGCGATCCGGTCCCGCGGAGCAAAGGGGAGCCGATCGACGGTCCGGCGATAAAAGGGGATCGACCGCAACTGCGACAAAATGGGTGACGCGACGATTTTTCCCTCCGACTCGTTGAGCCGCTCGGTCGACGCCCCGACGTCCACGTCCGGGTCGACTCCCAGAAAACGGAAGCAGCCCCGCAGCACGCGGTCCGGCTCGGTGCGAAGGTCCTCGTAAAAGACCACATGGATCGATTCATCGCCGTAAAACCGCCGGTACGGCTCCAGTTGCGCGAAGTAATTCGAGGGATCGGTCAGCCAGTCGCGGTTGACGTCGACCGCCTTGTTGAAGTCGTAATGGACATAATCGGGGTGCTGGGAGCGCAGTTCCATCCAGAACGACTCGATGCGCTCGAACGGGTCGCGGACTACGTACAGCAGCTTGAGCTCGGGCGCGTACGACGTCAGGCGGGCGAAGGCCCGCGGAAAGGCCTCCTTCATCGTGTAACCGTTGCACCCTTCGCCGCGCCGCGCCTGGCTGCCCGCGCCGGCGGAAAGCGACTCGTACCAATCGAATCCACGGGCGAAGACCGAGTCGTTGTTGAAGAACTGCGATTCCGTCGGCACCATGAAGACGTCGGGGTGCCGTCCCAGAAGGGAGCGAATCGTCGTGGTGGCGCACTTGGCCGCGCCGATCACCAGGAAGTGCGGTTTCATTCCGGCCTAACCCAGCGTCTTCTGCTTCACACGACGAAAGGCCTGCCTCAGCCACCGTTTGGCCTTTTCGGCGGGCATCGCCACCGTCCCCTTGAGGAATTCGTCCGGCATGCGCCCGGAAGACCGTCGAGTGCGAGCGGCCATCCCAATATGCCGGCGCCGTTGTCGTGTAGTAATAGGCGGCGAACGACTTGCGCGTCTGGCCGGGCGGACACTTGACTGCCGTGACACCGTGGAAGCTCACCTCGTTCGTCTCAAACAGCACGCACCGATTGAAAATCGGCAAATGACCGTGGTGGCGGACCTTGACGTCGGCGTCCCACAGCTCAAATTCCCCTCCCCACTCCGGCTTCCAGCCGCGGTTCAAAAAGACCAACAGGTTGGCCCGGCGGTGCCACCCGCGGTCTTCGAGATAATTGAAATCGACATGGACGTCGAGATGCCCGCGGGCCGCCGTTTGGTGCATTCCCCCGCCGACAAGCCGCTCGTCGGCCAAAAGCGTGGGAATCCCCAGCGCGTGTGAGATAAGCTCGCAGAATTCGGGCGAGGCCAAAACATGGTTGAGCTGGCGAATCGGCTCGGGAAACCGGGAGGAGTCGGTAATTTGGACTTTCCCCTTCTCGTTCACCGCCCGGAACGAGCGCCCGACGGCGATCGCCTCCTCATAGGGGGGAAACGCGTCGGCGACCCGTTCGGCAAAATCCTGTCTTAAAAAGTTGTCGATCAGGAAGTTCGGAACGGGAGTCGAACGGCGAACCTGCTCGCGCAAGGCGTTCCGGTCGACCGGGTTCAGGAAATCCCCCAGATTCAGGATTTCGCCCGGATTCGAGAAATCACCGAGGGCCATCGGTTTTCGGCTCCGCCAAAGTGAGCTCGCAGATCAGTCGCCGGTCATCCCCAAACGACCGGCTCGGGTCGCCCGCAAACTCCCCGCCTCCATACGTACTTTGACAATATCGGCCCTTCACCCCAAGGTAAATGCTACCAGTCGAGTCAAGGGCCAAGAATTGCAGCCTCGGCCCGGCTTTTTTGACGTCCCCGCCTGAGGCCCAAACGGGGTACTGGACGCTGCCTGACACGCCGTGAGGCCGTCCGTGGCCGCTCAGCGGCCGCGGGGGTCGGACGCGGTCAGGAGTTTCTTGAACTCCGGCAGGTGACGGAGTGCGGCCAGGTCGGGGTCTCGCTGCATTCCGGGAATGTCTTTGTAGCCGGCCTTCACCACGGCCTGGAGCAAGTCAATCGCAGCGTGGATGTACTTCTGCCGGCTCTTCGGATCGGAGGCTTTCGGGTCAGTCGATTTCGGATTCTCGGCCCTGTCGGGGCCTGATTCTAAAGCCCGGGGCGGAGGCTTTGCGCAGCCCCGGGTTGTCGAATGCCCGAGCGATGAAAGCCCTGAAAGGGCATGACAATTTCAACGCATTGGCTGCGTTGCGGTTCCAATCACCCGCAGGCCCATTGTTTCGCCCCGTTGGGGCTTGGAAGAAATTGGCGGAGGGACGGTTCCGGTTCCAGATCCTAGGCCTGCGCTGCGCTGCGACCTAGGCTATAGGATCGCGCCCCCTTGGGGCTGAGGAAACGAGAGACCGGCGCAAGGTTCTCGGCCCTGACGGCCAACGCCGGGGCAAGAGTTCAATCGCCAACGGCCTCGCGCAGGTGATACGACTTGCGCGCGTCAAAGCTGAGTAGCCGAGCACCGAGAGCGTGATGCCGCGGCCTGTGTTCTTAACGCCGGTCCAGGCAAGAGCCGGGTCGAGGTAATCGCAACGGTTCATGAAGACCGTTCCCGTTTCGAGTTGCTCGCCGATTCGCTCGGCCGCGTCGGCATCTTGGGTCCAAATCGATGCACTCAGGCCGAAGGGGCTGTCGTTCATGCGCTCAATTGCCTCGTCGTCGGAATCGACGGGCATCACGCCCACGACGGGGCCAAAGGTCTCTTCTCGCATGAGGGCCATGTCATGGTGGACGTTGACCAGAACCTCGGGCGCCAGGTACGCCGAGCCCGGCCGGTCCGGGGGGAACGCATGGGCCGGAACGACTCGACGCGCCCCAAGACTCAGTGCTTCGCTCACCTGATTCCTGACCACATCGGCGGCGGCGCCGCGAACCATCGGACCCAGAGTCGTCTGCGGATCAAGCGGGTTTCCCAGGACGTACTTGCAAGCCGCCGCGGCCAGGCCGCCGACCACGCGATCAAAATGGCGCCGATCCACATAAACACGCTCGACGGCGCAGCACGATTGGCCCGAGTTGAAGAACGCGCCGTCGGCGATGTTCTCGATGGCGAACTCCAAATTGGCATCCGCCCGCACGTACGCGGGGTCTTTCCCTCCCAGCTCGAGGCCGATGCCGATAAACAGGCCGGCGCCGGCCCTCTCGATCTCGCGTCCCGCGCCGACGGAGCCGGTGAAGTTCACCTGCTGCACGTATCCCGATCGGATGATCTGTGCCGTCTGGTGATGGTCGAGAACGAAGTTGCGAAACAGGCCGCTCGGCAGGCCCGCCTTGTCGAAGGCGGCCTGTAACCGTTCGCCGACGAGCAGGGTTTGGGCCGAGTGCTTGAGCACGACCGCGTTGCCGGCCATCAATGCGGGAATGACCGAGTTGACGGCGGTTAAGAACGGATAGTTCCAGGGCGCAATCACGAAGACCGTCCCCAGCGGTTCGCGTCGAATCAAGCGGCGGAAGCCATCGAGCCGCGACGGAACGTGGTCGGCCAACGCGGCCCCAGCAATCTCAATCATGTGACGAGCGCCGCGCTTCAAAACCGGCCAGTTCGCCGCGTCCGTAGCGGACGGGACGTCCCATTTGCCACGCCAACTCGGGCACGATCGCATCGGCCATCGAGAGCATGGCGTCGACGGCTGCCGAGCAAAAGCGAGCGCGTTCGGCCAGGGACGTGCCGCGCCACGCCCGTTGTGCGCTGCGCGCGTGCCGACGAGGGCGGCGTCAATCGCGGCCTGAGTTGCATAGGGCCGCTCGGCAACGATCGAGCCATCGACCGGGGAGATGATTTTCACCATCTTGTTTTCCTTGGCATTTGCAGGACGAGAACCTTTTTTAGCTCCAACGGAGCGCAATTTTAAAGCGCAGGGCAACGCCGTGAAGGATTTTCAAATTGCGCCGTCCGAGGTAGTTGCAGCTCGCTAAACCTCAAAGCATCTCCAGCGTGCCGGGCCCGGTGGGTGGCGGGAAGAGGCGGTCCAGCTCGGTGCGCTGCTCTTCGCCGAGCGGATGCTCAAGGGCGCCGAGGTTTTCGCGGAGGCGGTCGGGGTGGCTGGTTTTGGGAATGGCGATGATGCCGTCCTGAGCCAAAAGCCAGGCAAGGGCCGCCTGGGCGGGCGTCATCCCGTGGCGGCGGCCAAAATCGATCAGCTTGCGATTCTTCACCAGCCGGGCCTGCTCGATGGGCGAATACGCCATGACGGGAACCTTCCGCTTGCGAAGCCAGGGCAAGAGATCCCATTCGACGCCGCGGCGCGAAAGGTTGTAGAGCAACTGATTCGTCTGGACATCCCGGCCGCCCCGTTGTTCCCACAGTTCCTGCATGTCGCCCAGGTCGAGATTGCTGACGCCGTAGAAGCGAATCTTGCCGGCTTCCTTTAGTTCCGTGAACGCCTCCATCGTCTCTTCCAGCGGCACGTTCGCCCGCCAGTGCAACAGGTACAAGTCGAGCACGTCGGTACGCAGCCGGCCGAGGCTCCGCTCGCAGGCTGCGATCGCCCCCTTGCGCGTGGCGTTGTGCGGATAGACTTTGCTGACGAGGAACGCTTCGCTGCGGCGGTCGGCAATCGCCTCGCCGATCAGCTCTTCCGAACGTCCTTCGCCGTACATCTCGGCCGTATCGATCAGCGTGACCCCCAGGTCGAGGGCCAAGCGCAGCGTGGCAATCTCGTCGGCCCGCTTCGCCGGGTCCTCGCCATACCGCCACGTGCCGATGCCCAGCGCGGGGACCAATTCGCCTGCGGGCAATGCGATTGATTTCATTCGACAGTTTTCGCGACAGAGTCGTAGGGCAAGCTGCCAGCTTGCCATTCCATTTCGGAAATGCGTTTCAGGCAAGTTGGCAGCTTGCCCGGCAATTTTCAAGCCGCGTCCTTCGACATCGCCTGAGACTCACGAACGGATGTTCGCCCTGTTCGGGACGTGGTACATTTTTGCCACGCAGGACGCTCAAGAGGGCGCCGGCCGTTGCGGCGGGCTTGTCGGCGAATTTGCCCTCTTGAGCCCCAACCGGGGCGAGATTCTAAAGCCCGGGTCGCAGCGCAGCGGAGGCCCGGGATCTAAGCACGTCTCCAAAATTGATTGGAAGCCCCAATCGGGGCGAGACAATTCCGCTGCGTGCGCAATTGCGAAACCGATCCCGAGCGGGGCGCGAAGACGATCACGGCCCTTCAGGCCTCCTCACCATTCATGCCCTTCAAACCCGGGGCTCGGCAAGCTGCGCCCCGGGCTGTAGAATCCGTCCCGTTCAGGGCCGTTGAAAGATGGACGGATGAAGCACGCCGTGTGAATTGCGCGGGCCTGCCTCGCTCGCCCGACGACGGCCGCAATGATACGCTGATCGCCGCGTTCGTCGCCAACAGCGAAGTGGACGGAAAATCGCGAGCATTGGCTAAGGAGGCGGTCATGCGTGGGTTCACGGTTCGTGGATTGGTGATGGCGGCGGCCCTTGCAGGCGGGGCACTCGCGTCGAGCCGCCGATGAGCCGCGGCCGGAAAAGTATCTCATCAACGGCAGACTGGCTGACGGCGAGAAGGAACTGAGCCGGCGCGTCGCCAAAAGTCCCAATGACGAGTCGCTCCGCTTTGCGTTGGGGGCCGCGCGATTCTTGCGGGGCCTCGAGCGGCTCGGTCAGAATCTCTACCGCTTTGGACTCCGCGATCAGGACTTTTTGGGCAATTTTCTGCCGATCGTGCGGCTGCCGTTTGCAGGCAACCCCCATCCCGAAACGCTCACGTACGAGAAAGCACGTCAGGTTGTTGAGACGTGGGTCTCGGACTTTGAGAAAGCCGAGGCGACGCTGGCGCCGATCAAGGATCCGGCCGTCGCGCTGCCCGTCGAACTCGACCTCGTCAAGCTCGATATCGCCGGCGACGGGACGCGGATGGTCTCGCTCGTCGAGGTGGTCTCGAAGATCACGAATCGACAGCGGATACCGCACGACCTTCTGGTCCGCTTTGATCGGGCCGACGTCGCGTGGCTGCGGGGCTATTGCCATCTGTTGGGCGCACTGGGAGAGGTGCTGTTGGCGCATGACGGGCGCGAGCTGTTTGAGCACACGGCGCAGGTCTTCTTCGCCAAGGTCGACACGCCGTACAAATTCTTGGAGCCGAAGCCCGGCGCAGAAGGCGGCTCCTTTGGCGATCTTCCCGACTTGATCGCCGTCGTTCATCTCATTCACCTTTCGGTGGTCGAGCCGGCGCGGATGAAGGCCGCTTTGGGGCATCTGGAACAGATGGTGGCCTGTAGCCGCGAGATGTGGAAATGGGCGTTGGCCGAGACCGACAACGATCACGAATGGATTCCCAATCCCAAGCAAAAAAGCGAGCTGGGAGTCAGCGTCACTCAGCCGATGGTCGACGGCTGGTTGGCGTTCCTCGACGAGGCCGACTCGCTGTTTCAAGGCAAGCGGCTGATCCCGTTTTGGCGCAATTCCGACAAAGGCGTGAATCTGCGACGCGTTTTCACCGAGCCGCGAATGTTTGATCTGGTTCTGTGGGTTCAGGGAACGGCGGCCGCGCCCTATCTGGAGGAGGGTCCCAAGACCCGTCCCGAAGTTTGGGACCGACTGACAAGGGCCTTTCAAGGCGACCTGTTCTTGTTTGCCGCCTGGTTCAACTGATTTGGCGGGAATGCGTGACTCGATCGTGGGATTTGGTCTCGTGGGATTTGGTCTCAGGGGGCTCCAGTGCGTGATGCCTAAATTGCATTCTACACGGGCCTCGCGAGTCGTTCACGACCAATTTAACAACGGTTAGTAACAAATTCGCGGCGGACGGCATGGGTCTGGCAAGAGGGGCGAAGCGGCGTTCGCCGCGGCGGTGCGCTTCCCGCCCAAATGGCATAGGAGGCGTGCTCAGGAGTTTTTTGGGGTCTTCAACTTCCTTTTTTCATACCCCAAAATACCCCAAAAAACTCCCGAATCTTTTAGATTTGAAATGAGCGCCAACGATCAACCGGGTTAACGGCGTAGAGTGGCACCCGACGGTGATTGCCGGCTCGCGAACCGAGTCGCCAAACACGCGACGTCAGAGGGCGGCGACGCGGGCGATGATGTCGGCCGTGCGGTTGGAATAGCCGAATTCGTTGTCGTACCAGCCGAGGACCTTGATCATCCGCGTGCCGATCGCGGTCGTCCAGGTGGAGTCGAAAATACAGCTTGCCGGGTTGCCGATGACGTCGCTGGAGACGATGGGGTCCTCGGTGTATTCCAGGATTCCCTTGAGCGGCCCCTCCGCGGCGGCTTTCATGGCGGCGTTGATTTGCTGGACCGTGGCGTCTTTCTTCAGGGTCACCACCAGGTCGGTGATGCTGCCGGCCGGAACGGGGACGCGGAGCGAGATGCCGGTCAGCTTCCCTTTGAGCTCGGGCAAAACCAGTCCCACGGCCTTGGCCGCGCCGGTTGAGGTGGGAATGATGTTGAGGCCGGCCGCCCGCGCGCGGTGCGGATCGGAATGGAGCTGATCGGAGACCCGCTGGTCGTTCGTGTAGGCGTGGACGGTGGTCATCAGCCCCTGCTCGATTCCGAAGGCCTCGTGCAGGACCTTCGCCATCGGGGCCAGGCAGTTCGTGGTGCAACTGGCGTTGGAGACGCACTTGTGCTCTTTGGTCAATTGGTTGTCATTGACCCCCAGCACGACGGTCAGATCGGGCTCGTCCTTGGCGGGGGCGGAGAGCACAACCTTGCGGGCGCCGGCCGCCAGGTGGCTGTCGTAACCGGGCTTGGAATCGGTCTTGCGGCCTGTGAAAAAGCCGGTCGATTCCAGGGCCACTTCGACGCCCAGCTCTTTCCAGGGGAGCTTGCCGGGGTCCTTCTCGGCACAGACGCGGACCGTTTTGCCGTTGACGATCAGGTTGTTCCCCTCGACCGCGACGGTGCCGGGGAACCGCCCGTGGACGCTGTCGTACTTCAGGAGCATCGCCAGGTGCTTGGGATCGCCCAGGTCGTTGACGGCGACGACCTCGAACTCTTTCGGACGGGCCGCCAGCGCCCGGAACGTGATACGCCCAATCCGACCAAATCCATTGATACCCACGCGCACAGCCACAGCACCGGCTCCTTCTTGTAAACCCAGTAGCCGACTCTCGGCACGGGAGTCGCGTGGCGATTTTAATGCCCGAGCGGGGCGGAGACAATCTTCCCAGCCGGCACGCGAACCGGTATATTTCGCCCCCTTACCGATTCGGCCCCCGTGCATGAAAAAGGAATATCGCATGCGGGTGGCGTTTTTCGAGGACTCTGGGGCGGCGAACTTTCATCCGCTGGCGCTGGCCCGCCCGGTCTTCGAGCTGGTCTGCGGACGATACTCGCTCCGCGAGCGGATCGTGCGGCACTGCCCGGCGACGGAGTGGGGCGTCTTCGTCCGCGAACACCTGGCGGAGACATACCGCGAGGCCCATCCCGAGGCGCATGTCAACGACTTCGTCTGGCTGAGCCGCTCCGCGACGCTGGCAATCAACGGACGCTGGCTCCCCTCGGCCGACGCGATTCGGCACGACCTCGGTCAGGACGGAGCGGCGATCGTCGACGGCCGGGTCGCCTTCATGACGCTCGAGCCGTTCGACGCGGCCCTGGTCATGCGCAACGGCTGGGACCACGCCGCTCTTGCCCTTGCCCAGAACCGCCGCCCCCTCGCGGCGCGCGGGCTGTTCGTCGAGCACCCGTGGGACCTCGTCGGGCAGAATGCCGCGTTGTTGGCCGAAGATTTTCGTCTGGCCGGTCCGCCGGCGGCACGGTTTGAGCCGGGGCCGCAGGTCGCGGTGATCGGGCCGCCGGACCGGCTGCACGTCGACCCCAGCGCACGGATCGAGCCGTTCGTCGTGCTCGACGTGTCACAGGGGCCGATCGCGATCGGGCCGGGGGCCGTGCTCAAGCCGTTCACCCATATCACGGGGCCCTGCCATGTCGACCACGGCTCGCAGCTCTTTGCGGCGTGCGTCCGCGGGCCGGCGACAATCGGTCCCGATTGCCGGGTCGGCGGCGAAGTGGAAGGCTCGATCCTTCACTCCCACGTCAACAAGCACCATGCCGGCTTTCTGGGACACAGCTATGTGTGTCCCTGGGTGAACCTGGGCGCTGCACGACCAACAGCGATCTGAAGAACGATTATTCGCACATCCGCGTCCCCGTCATGGGCGAATCGGTCGACACCGGGCTGACGAAGATCGGCTGCTTCATCGCCGACCACGCCAAGACGGCAATCGGCAGCCTGCTGAACACGGGGTCGTCGATCGGCGCGATGGCGATGATCCTGCCCGATGGACAGCTCTCGCCCAAGCACGTTCCGTCGTTCTGCAAGGCGGCCCGCGGCGAGCTGGCCGACGGGATCGATCTGGAGCGGGCCTTGCGCATGGCACGGATTGCCATGGGACGGCGCAACTGCGAGCTGACGCCCGCAGCGGAACGGCTGTGGCGCCGCCTTTACGTTCAGACCCGCGCGGAGCGTGAGAACGCGATCCTTCGCTTTCGCGACCGCGATTTCAGCCGCGAAATGACGTTTCCCCGCTAATTCTTGGTGCAGGCCGTTTGCCCGCAGGCGCCGCCGAGAGCCGCCCGCGATGGGCATCGCAAGCTTGGGACCGGCGCGGGTCAGGCCGTGACGTTGAGCGTGTTCCCGCTGGTGCTCGATGTGCTGCCAGAGGTACTCGAACTCGACGAGAGGGACGAAATCAACGACTGGATCGCCTGCCCCTGGCCGCCGCCGGAACCGCCGCCATGATGGTGGTGATGATGTCCCGAGGTTTGCTGCGTCAGCATGTCCTTTTGCAGCTGGGCGAAGGCCTGCTGCGCGGAGCTCAAATTACCCGAATTGAGCGCGGTGGCGAGGCTCTGAATGTCGTTGTTGACCGGGTTGCTCTGATTCGACTGCGTCGTCGACTGCTGCCCGCCCTGATTTTGAAACGTTTGCTCCAGCGTGGTGAACGCGGTTTGAGCGGCCGACAAGTTTCCCGACTGCAGCGCGTTGGCCAGGTTCTGAAAGTTTGACTGGCCTTGGCTGTTGGAGTTCTGACCGTAGTTCTGGTAAGGGTTGGTGACCGAATTGATGCTGAGAGATGACATGACTTCCTCCTGATAGGCTGACTCACTCAGGCCGGTTTCGGTCGTAGGGCGAGCTGGCAGCTTACGCTACGGTTCTGAAACCGCCTCTCGTTAGACAATCGGTTGAATCGAATTAGCTTCGTGATGGAAAAAGATGACAATTCGGCCAACCTGAACGGCGCCTGAATGGCGGCTTTCCGAAAACCTGAAAAATACCTTGGATTGATTAAAGTCAGGCGGCTTCGGGAGGCTTTGCGCAGCTGCGCGTTGGCTGGAACGGCTTCTCAGCCGCCGATAGACTGAATCACCGTGCGCGATTCTGCGGCGCCGCGATTCCATCAACCGTGCCGATTACCCAATTTGACCACGCCACCAAGAGGTCCCGCCGTGCGAAGTCTTTCCCGTCGAATGTTCACGTTCCCACTCGTTTTCGTTTTGGCGTCCGCGTTCGCGGCCGGTCCGGCGGCGACGGCCGCCAGCAACCTCCGCGATGCCCGCCCGGAAGCAACGACAACCCCCGTGCCCCGCAAGGACCGCGGCTGGGTCGAGCGGCAAAAACATCTCAATGCGAACGTGAAGAAGAACCAGGATGCCGAACTCCTCTTCATCGGCGATTCCATCACGCACGGCTGGGAAACAGGCGGAAAAGAGGTCTGGCAAAAGTATTATGCCAAACGGCACGCCGTGAACCTGGGAATCGGCGGCGACCGGACGCAGCACGTTTTGTGGCGGCTCGATCACGGCAACCTCGACGGCATTCATCCCAAGCTGGCCGTCGTGATGATCGGCACGAACAATGCTTCTGCCGGCAACACCCCGGAAGAGATTGCCGACGGCGTCCAGGCCATCGTGGAAAAGCTGCGGGCCAAACTTCCCCAATGCAAGGTGCTGGTGCTGGACATCTTCCCCCGGGGTCCCAACGCAAACGACCGTCTGCGGAAGGTGAACGAGGCCACCAACGAGCGGATCGCCAAGTTGGCCGACGACCAGCACGTCTTTTATCTCGACATCGGTCCGAAGTTCCTCGGTCCCGACGGAACGCTGTCGCGGGAAATCATGCCCGACCTCCTTCATCCCAACGCCAAGGGCTACGAGATCTGGGCCAGTTCGATCGAGCCGACGGTCGCGCGGCTGCTTGGCGAATCGTCATGAGCCGCTCGTGGATCGCCGACCGGATGAGCCGGATCGATGCTTCCGGCATTCGCAAGGTCTTCGATCTGGCGGCGAAGATGAAGGACCCGATCAATCTCAGCATCGGCCAGCCTCATTTCGACACGCCCGAGCCGGTCAAGCAGGCGCTCTACCGGGCGGTGGCCGAGGGGCGTAACGCTTACAGCCAAACGCAGGGAATCGCCCCCCTGTTGGAAAAGCTCCAGCGCCGTGTCGACGCGGAGTACGCTCATCGCGACCGCAAGTTGTTCGTCTCCAGCGGCACCAGCGGTGGGCTGATGTTGGCGCTTTCCGTGCTCGTCAATCCGGGGGATGAGGTCCTCTATTTCGATCCCTACTTCGTGATGTACAAGCATCTGACGACGCTCGTTGGCGGCAAGCCGGTCCCCGTCGACACGTATCCCGATTTCCGGATCGATCTCGACAAGGTGCGCTCGGCCATCACCGAGCGGACGAAAGTGATCCTCTGCAACAGTCCGGCCAACCCGACCGGGACCGTGCTTCTCGACGACGAACTCGAAGGGCTGGCCCGATTGGCGGCCGAAAAGGACGTCGCGCTCGTCAGCGACGAGATTTACCGCACGTTCTGCTACGACCGCCCCTTCACCAGCCCGGCCCGTTGGAACGAACGCACGATCGTCATCGACGGCTTCAGCAAGTCGCATTCGATGACCGGATGGCGGCTCGGCTACGTCCACGGCCCGGAAGAGGTGATTCAGCAAATGATCAAGCTGCAGCAGTTCACGTTCGTCTGCGCGCCGCAGCCGGTGCAGTGGGCCGGCGTGACCGCCTGCGACATCGAGGTTCCCGAACGCGTGGCCGAATACCGCCTCAATCGCGATTTTCTGCTGCACGAGCTGGGGAGCTTGTACGAGTTCGCCCCGGCCGACGGCGCCTTTTATCTCTTCGCAAAGGCCCCCTGGGGAACGGGGACCGAATTCGTCGCCGAAGCGATCCGCAACAACCTGCTCATCATCCCCGGCAACGTCTTCAGCGACCGCGACACGCATTTCCGCATCTCCTACGCGGCCGAGCACCGCACCCTCGAACGCGGCGTCGAAGTGCTACGAAAGCTCGCCAGGCGTTAGGGGAAGATCAGCGGCGGCCGAAGATGCCCGCTCGTGCCAAAGTGACCGTTGAGAGCGGTTGCGTCTCCAGCCGATCAAGGCGACGGCGACCACTTCGCCAAGAAGGCCTGCACCTTGCCGGTCAGCGGCGGCGACAAGCGGCGATTCCACAGTTAAGATCGAGCTTGGAATTCTCGCGAAGCAGCCCCTTGGAGAATATGGAGCTGAGAACAGTCGATGCGGCAAGTCCATTCCCTGCTTGGAGTCGCGGTCGGATTGTGTTTGCTCTTTGCGGGCGCCCAGGCGGCGACACGGGCGGGCGACTGGCCGCAATGGCGCGGCCCGGCGGGCAACAGCACGAGCGACGAGACGGGCTTGCCCACGCATTGGTCCGAGCAGGAGAACATCGCCTGGAAGACGCCCCTCCCCGAATGGGGGACGAGCACGCCGGCCATCTTCGGCGACGCGATTTTCGTGACGACGGAAAGCGACGGCACACTGCTCTTGCTGCGGATCGACAAGGGAAGCGGACGGATCGTCTGGAAGGAGCAGATCGGCTCCGGGCGGGCAAACCGACGGAAGCCGGGCCAAAAACGGGCGTCGAAATATCACCCTCTGCACAACATGGCCAGTCCGTCGCCCGTGACGGACGGGCAGCGCGTGATCGTCCACTTCGGCAGCGGCGACCTGGCCTCTTACACGTTCGCCGGCCGGCAGGAATGGAAACGGAACCTCGTTGCCGACTACGGTCCCTACACGGTCTGGTGGGGGCACGCCAACAGCCCCCTGCTTTTCGGCGACGCGGTGATTTCCGTCTGCATGCAGGATTCGCTCGAAGGGACCGGCCGCGAGATTGCCCCCAGTTACGTGGTCGCGCACGACAAACGGACGGGCAAGTTATTGTGGAGGGTCATGCGGATGACGGGGGCCGAGGCGGAGGCGTGCGACTCGTACACGACGCCGGTCCTGTCACAATCGTCGGGACATCCGGAGATGATCGTGATGGGCGGAAATGTCGTCGACGCGTACGATCCGGCAAGCGGCACGCGCCTCTGGGAATTGCCGGGCCTTCTCGGCGGACGCACAATCACGGGGCCGACGGTCGCGGACGGTTTCGTTTACGTCACGGCGGGCATGAGGGGCCCGCTCGAGGCAGTCAAGCTCGGCGGCCGCGGCCGGCTGGATCCGGCGGTCGCCGCGGCTTGGAAATACACCGATTCGACGCCTGACACGTGTTGTCCGGTCGTCGCGGGGGGTGCGGTTTACATCGTTTCCGACAGCGGCATTGCCACGTGTATTGACGCCCGGACGGGCAAGCGCGCGTGGCGGAATCGCCTGACGAGCCGGAATTTCAAGTCGTCGCCGTTGGCGGCCGACGGCCACGTCTACTTTCTCGGCCACGACGGAGAATGCACGGTCGTAGAGGCATCCCGCGAATTTCGGATCATTGCGAAGAACTCGCTCGACGACGAGTTCACCGCCTCCCCGGCCATCTCCAACGGCCGAATCTACCTCCGCGGCCGCAAGGCGCTGTACGCGATCGGAAAATAGCGTAGGGCCCCGATCGAGAAGAAGAACTGCGCGTCCCGATGACACTTCCAGCGATTAACTCACCGGTGCGGATCGGATTGGTCGGCCTCGGGGCGGCCGGAACGCACCATCTGGAACGGATCCGTCTCCGTAGCGACTTGCGGGTCTTGGCGGCGTGCGACGACCGTGCAGAACTTGGCCGCACGCACCCGCTCTGTCAGAACGTCTCTCCCAGTCTGTCCGATTTGCTCGCGCGGGACGATCTCGATTACCTCCTGATCGCGGCCCCGCAGAATGTGCGGGGGAACTTGGCGGTCCGGTCGCTCGAGGCGGGAAAAAATGTCGCGGTCGAGTCGCCGCCGTGTGTCGACGGCAACGAAGCAAGGGCCATTCTGGCGGCCGCCAGCCGCACCGGCCGGACGCTTTGCGTTCTGCCCAGCCGGCGGGAGGGGTTCGATTTTCGCGCGGCCCTGCAAGCGGTCTTGGCCGGCAGCCTGGGGACGATCGAGGCGGCACGAATCGTTTCGTGGGCCAAGGCGGTGCCGTCCGACTGCGCGGAGCCGGCCGGCAGCCAACGAAAGCCGGAAATCGCTCCGGGAGACGGAGTGTTCACCTTTTTCGCATACCAATACGTCGATCAGCTTCTGCAACTCATCCGTCGGCCGCCCAAGACGGTCTTCGCGCGGATTTCCCATCCGGCGACGTCCGATCCGACGGCGGCGGCGTTTTTTTTGTCGATCGCATTTCGCGACGGGGGCGACGGGCTGATCGACGTCAACCTGCACGCTGGCGCCGCGCTGCAGACCGGATGGATGCTTGCCGGAACGACGGGCGCCTACTGCCAGCAGCGAATCCATATGGCCGAGCCGTCCGGAGAAGTCTGCGATGCGCCCATCGCCCCGGCCGACGTTCCGCAAATTGACATTTACGCAGGGCTGCTTCAGTGCGCGCGGTCAGAGGAAGCTCGCCTCGATTCGGCCCGCGAAGCGGCAACCGTGATGCGTGTCATTGATGCGGCGCGAGAATCCTCGCGATCTGGGGAGGCGGTAACCGTGGGGTAAGCTGTCCGCTTGTCCTGGAAGGCGCGTTCTGGAAAATCGAACGGACAAGCTGGCAGCTTGCCCCACGACCAGGTTCGCCTTTTGAAACCGCCGCGAAATCCTGCTATGCTTTATGGTTAGAGAAATTGGAATGGAGCCGGCACGCAGCGCCCGCCGAAGATCATTGAGGCCGGCGGATCGCCGGAGACTTCTTGTCCAAGGTGCGGCCAGCGCCTAAAATACGGCTGGCAAAGAGATTGAAACGCTTTGGAAAGTGACGGGGAACGTTATGGCGAAATCGGGAGCCCGCAAAAAGCTGCCCAAGGAAGTGGCTGTGATCAATGCGGACAACTGCACCGGCTGCGAGGCCTGTCTGGAAGTCTGTCCGGTTGACTGCATCTACAAGGTGGCCGGCGACACGATCCCCGTTCTGCAGTCGTGGTGTGAGATCGACGTCGAACGATGCGTCGGCTGTGAAGTCTGTGTCCATATTCCGACCAAGAAGACCGATCCCTACGAACTGACCGTTTGCCCTTGGGACGCCATTGAGATGGTGCCGACCGTTGAGGCTGCCGAGTACGTCGCCTCCAAGGGGGGGCCGCCGGAGTACCTGCGCGAGAATTGGGAGCGCGTCGTCGAGCCGGCCATCCGTATGTCGCAACTGGCCGCCCAGCAACGTTGACGCCCAGCAATGTTGACGCCCAGCAAGGTTGACGCCCAAGAAAGTTGACGCCCAAGAAAGTGACTCAGGGCGATCGCTCCAAAAGCAGGGCGGTCATGAGCCGAGAGTTCCGCGTCCTCATCACCGACCGGGCTTGGCCCGATTGTGCCGTCGAACGCGGCATTCTCAGCCGGATCGGGGCCGAAGTCGTCGAAGCGCCGCAAGGCGATGAGGCGACGCTGGTCGAATTGGCCCGCGACGCGGATGCGATCGGGACCTGCTGGGCCCACGTCACCGAAAGCGTGATCCGGGCCGCGCCGCGGTGCCGGCTCGTCGCCCGGTTCGGCATCGGCCTGGACAACATCAGCGTCGAAACGGCGACCGAACTGGACATTCCCGTCAGCAATGTCCCCGATTATTGCGTGCCGGAAGTGTCGGACCATGCGCTGGCTCTCATCCTGGCCTGCGCGGAACGTGGCCTTCTTCAACGCGCGGACCAAGGCGGGCGAATACCGGCTCAGTGCCGCCCCTCCCATGAAGCGACTGGCCGGCGCAACGCTTGGTCTGGTCGGCTTCGGCCGCATCGCGCGGGCTCTCTTGCCCAAGGCGCGGGCCATCGGCTTGGACGTCCTGGCGCACAGCCAGCGATCGGACGATTATGGAACGGGCTGCCCCATGGTGTCGCTGGATGATTTGCTGGCCCGAAGCGACTTCGTCTCATTGCACGTGCCTCTGACGGAAGCAACGCACGGCCTTCTCGGTGATCGGCAGTTTCAGCAGATGAAGCCGACGGCCTACCTGGTCAACACAGTCGCGCGGTGCGCTCGTCGACCAGGCGGCCCTGTGGCGGGCCCTTTCGACCAGGCGCATTGCCGGCGCGGCCCTGGACGTGTTCGATCCGGAGCCCCCCGACCTCTCGCAGCCGCTTTTCCGCGACGAGCGGGTGATCGTGACGCCGCACGCGGCCTTTCTTTCGGAAGAATCGTTACGAGACTTGCGGACGCGCGCGTCGCAGCAAATCGCAGAAGCGCTCCAGGGCCGACGACCGGAAAATGTCGTCAATCCGCAGGTCTATGACCGCGCCCCTGAACGCGAACCGGCTGACCTTCCGCAATCCTGGGGGGATCCCCTGTCCCCACGGCGTTATGAGGTACGCTATCGTGTTGCCGTTTTTCCACATCGGGTGAAACAGGGACAATGCAGGAACGCGTGGAAGCGTTGGAAGCGCAATTGGCCGAGCGGGAACAGCTCGTCGCCGCGCTCACGGAACGGCTGGAGCAGGCGGCCGAGCAATTGGATCGCCTGCACCGCACCGGCGCCGACCGGACGCTGCGCGCTGGCATTTCGGCGCGGGCGTCCCGTCGGAACTCATCGCACAACAGCAGAAGCTCGTGGAGGATCTGCAGCGGGCCGTCGAGCAATGGGAGGCAATGCAGCCCGGAGCGTTCTTCGGCCGGCTGGAGACGCAGCTTACGCAGATCCAAGAACTCGTGCTCCAGTGCGATCGCCAGGGGTCCGAGCAGGCTACCGATTCGGCATTCAACTTCGGGACCAGCCGATCGGGAGGCAGTCCTCCCGAACGCGGCGGCGCGCCGCGCGGACCCGCGGAATCGCCCCGGAGCATTCTCGAATTCATGAAGGCGAGTCAGCAGCCGGAGACCAGCGCGAACGAACTGCCGCCGCCGACAGCCTTCGACATCGCGCCTGACACGTCCACGTCGGCAGTGCTCGACATTGCCTTGCCGCCCCTTGACGATCCGCCGCCGCCGATCGACCTGACTCATGTCACGCCTGAGGAGCTGGGCGAAGCCTGCACGGCTCGCGATACGTACATCACCTACCTGGTGCGGCGACTCCGGCAGATCGAATCGCTGGGCCACGTGCCTAATAGCTGGGCCGAGTTGGAAAACGTGCCGGAGGATCTGCGGTCCCGTCTGGAGGTTCTCGAACGCCGCCTCCAAGAGACGTCGCGCCTGGCCGAGGTCGAGTTGTCGCTCCAACGGGCCAAGCTGGCCCGCGAGGAACTTCGCATCCGGCTGCTGGACGAACAGATGCAAAAGGACATCAAACGGGCCCGAGACGTCTCCGACAGCCACGTCGACGACGAATCCGACCCCAAGGGCGAACAGGGCGGCAGCCGTTGGAGACGGATGCTCGGCCGCCGCAGCGGCGACAGCAATCCGTAACGGCGTCTGCGCGCGGAGCTGTCAGCCCGGCAAGAGGTCCTTAATCGTGTCGCGTTCGCTGCGCAGCTCGGCCAGCGTCGCGTCGATTTTCTGACGGGCGAATTCGTTGTGCGAAAGACCCTGCGGGATCTTCCACGCCTTTCCGTCGGTGGTGAGCGGATAGCCGAAGATCAACCCGGCATCGACGCCGTAGCTGCCGTCGCTGCAGACGGCCGCGCTCAGACAGTCCCCCGGCTGCGTCGGCGTGATGAGACTTTTGAGCGTGTCGACCACCGCATTGGCGGCGGAGGCCGCGCTGGAGGCGCCGCGGGCCTTGATGACGGCGGCCCCGCGCTTCTGCACCGTCTCGATGAACGGGCCTTTGAGCCACGCCTCATCGCGGATCACGTCGGTCGCCGGACGGCCGTTGATGGTCGCATGATAGAAGTCGGGAAATTGCGTCGCTGAATGGTTCCCCCAAATGCCCAGGTTGCGGACGTGTTCCACGGCCACGCCGGCCTTGCGCGCGAACTGCATGGCGGACCGGTTCTGATCGAGACGCGTCATGGCGAACCAGCGCTCGCGGCGGAATCTTCGGCGCGTTGCGCAGGGCAATCAGGCAATTCGTGTTGCACGGATTGCCGATCACCAGCACGCGCACGTCCGGCGCGGCGGCCGCCTGGATGGCTTTGCCCGTGTTGGTGAAAATGGGGCCGTTGACGCGGATCAGGTCGCCCCGCTCCATCCCCTCTTTCCGCGGAACGCTGCCGACGCACAAGACGAAATTGCAGTCGCGAAAGCCGTCTTCAAGACGGCTGCTGTCGGCCTTCACCACGCCGGCCAGCGTGGGAAAGGCGCAGTCGTCCAGCTCCATCATCACGCCGTCGAGCGAGGGCATGACGGGGGGGACTTCGATCAAATGCAGGATAACCGGCTGCTGCGGTCCGAAGACCTGCCCCGACGCCAGGCGAAAAATGAGCGCGTATCCAATCTGCCCGGCGGCGCCGGTGACAGCGACGCGAATCGGCGAAGCCATGAAATTGTTCCCGTGGGGCAAGCTGCCAGCTTGCCCTGGAAGGCGCGTTCTTGAACTCGGACGGGCAAGCTGGCAGCTTGCCCCGCGGCTTTGAAACCGTCTCCTGGAACTTTTAGCGTCTCAGCCGCAACGGGACAACCGTATCGCCCGCCGGGTTTGTGCGACGCCAAATCGGGTGATTTAGGCGACGCGGCGCCGTGGATCCGCCGCGTCGGCGTTGCCGTCGGCCGCCGTGGGGTCCTCGCTCCATTCGAAGTCGCGGGTGACCATCTCGCGGACGGTTTTGCCTTCCCGAAAACAGCGGTGGAGAAACTCACCGGCCAGGAGGGGACCCATCAATCGGGGAAGCGGATCCGACCAGGTGAAGGCGTTTGTGGACCGGGCGAAAAAGAAGTGCCGGCACCACTCCCGGAATCCCGGGAAGCTCTTCGTATGGCGAAAGAGGCTGAAAAGAAGCCAGAACCGAAACGCGTAGGAACGGTCCCGCGCCGCCTCGATCGGTTCCATGCCGGGATCGAAATAGGCGGCAGGGAATCGTGGGTTGTCCTTGAGGAGGTAAAGCCCGCCGGTGAGCCGAGGATTGCACTCGATCGCCGCGACTCGGCCCGTTTCGTCCTCGATGAAATCGACTCCGATTTGTCCCGTGAACTGCAGCGCTTCGACCAGGGTTCGCACCCATTCGAAGACCGCCGGCTGCTCCGCGCGCCGATAAACCACCGTCGGGCCGAGGCTGTGGCAGAAATCGGTCGCGTAGGTGACGTGGGCCGTGATCCGGCCGCGATGGGCGACGCTGAACGTCGCGTACGGGCCGCCCGGGAAGAAACGCCTGCGAGACCCACGGCCTGCGCGGCGTCGGCTCGATTTTTTCGAGCGATTCGAGCGCCGTCGGCCGCACGAGCGTTTGCGCGGCAAACCGGGAGTAGACGGGCTTGAATGCCTTGTCCCCGCCCCCCAGTGAAAACTCGCGCAGCAGATCGTCGCGGCTCGTCAACAGGACCGTCTCGGGCACCGGGAGTCCCAAGGCGCTTGCCGTTTGATTGAAAAGCCATTTGTCGTGCAGGCCGATCAACGTCTTAAAATCGGCCGCGAAGAGAGGCGGGGGATCCGCCAGGCGGACCATCGCCTGTGCCAGATAAAACACCTCTTCGTAGACGGGGACGATCAAATCGACCCGCTGTTGCTTGACGATCCGCCCGATGGCTTCAACCCACGCTTCCGCGGCGCCGGCCGGCGAGGGAACATGAAAGTACTGCTCGACCGCCGCCGAATGGCGGCACAAACTGCGCGGCCAGGCGTCGGCAACCAGAACGTGATGGCCGGCCGCATGGAAGGCACGCGCCAGCATCAGGGAGTACGTTCCGCGACCACAGGTGAGTAAGATGGTGTGCATTGAATCCCAGCGTGCAAGACCTCTCTGGACAATGAGCGCACGAACTATTATCAGTCCTTGAGCTACGGCGGGGTGAAATACCATCATTCCCGGTGCCAAGGCAAGCTCTCTTGCGCGGAAGATTGCCTAAAAACCACTCGCCAAACAGGAACAATTCGATGCACGCGCATTTGCGGACCGGCATGATCCTCTGCGTTCTTTCGGCCACGTTAGGCGGTGGGGCAATTGCTCAGGAGGCGGACGAGTATGCCCTCGATCCCGCGCACTCCGGCCTCAACTTCAAGATCTCGCACCTCGGCCTGTCGTGGGTCCACGGCCGCTTCGACGCGCTTTCCGGCCGATTCACCCTCGACCGCCAGAATCCCGCCCACTGCTCGTTTGAGCTCGCAGCCAAGACCGAGAGCGTCGACACGAACAACCGGAAGCGGGACGACCATCTGCGCAGCCCCGACTTTTTCAACGTCAAGCAGTTCCCCGCCATCACGTTCAAAAGCACGGCCGTTCGGCCGGTCAAGGACGGATACGATGTGACCGGCGACCTCACGATGCACGGCGGCACCCGGCGGGTGACGTTCCTGCTAAGCGGCGGGAAGAGGCAGAATTTCCCGCTGGCGTCCATCGCACCGGCTTCTCAGGCGAGTTGATCGTCAAGCGGTCGGAATTCGGCATTACAAAATTCGCGGGCGCCGTCGGCGACAATGTTTATATCGAGATCAGCTTCGAGGGAACCCAAAAGAAATAGAGGCGGTTTCAAAATCGTGGGGCAAGCTGGCAGCTTGCCCTACGACTGATGCTTGCCTTTAGGATCCGTGCCGCACCCGACGCGAAGCCGGGAATGGATGATGCCCGACCCGATCCGCATCCTGGAAGCGCTGGCGACTCGCCGTCCTCGCCGCCGCCGTGACCCTGTTGCTCTTTGGCTGGCCCTGGCGAGCGCCGAATCGCGTGCGGGCGAGGATCGGCGGAGTGCTCGGCGTCGGCGCGGGAATTTATGCCGGCTGCTGGCGGCTCGGAATGTCCTTCAACTGGCCCCCTCGCGAGGACCAGGATCGGCTGCTCTTCATTCTCTTTCCGGCTTTGATTGTGGTGGAAGCAGTCATCGCCTTTGCCGCACGGCCTCGATGGGGACCGTGGCTACTGCGGCTGGTCGTGGCAGTCAGCGCGGCGCCGATCCTTCTTTACGGGTCGAGTTACATCACAGAGCTGACCGGTCCGGGCACGCGTGAATGGACGCCCGTTCAAATGGGCCTGATTCTGGGGATCCTCGCGGCGATGCTGGCGGCCGTTTGGGCGGCGCTGTGGCTGTTGGTGAAGCGATTGGCCTGCCGATCCGTCCCCGTCGTCTTGGCGATCGTCTGTGCCGGGGCTTCGGTCACTGTCATGCTTTCCGGTTATGCGAGCGGCGGCCAAATCGGGTTGATGCTCTCAGCCGCGTTGGTTGGCGCGGTGATCGCCTCGCTCGCTTTGGCGGGAACGCCGGAAATGAACGGCGTGGTCGGCTTGGGCGTGATGGGCCTTTTCGCCCTGCTGGTGGTCGGACGGTTTTTCGGCCAGCTATCGACGGCAAACGCCGTCCTGCTGCTCTGCGCTCCGCTCCTGGCCTGGGGTGCGGAGCTTCCCTTCGCCCGACGCGGCGGCTCCGTCGCTCACGGCCTGGCCCGCGTGATCTTGCCCGCAATTCCCGTCACGGTCGCCCTCCTGTTGGCCCAACAGCAGTTCCTGGCCGACACGGCTCGGACGGCAGCCGGCCCGAACGAACCCTCCGTCGACGATTACATGAACCTCGGGAAATGAGCCGACCCCTTGCCCGCGCACAATCCAAGAGCACGCGTCCTCCCCGCGGGACCTGTCAGGGGTAGTCTCTCGGCTTCCAATTTGTCGCCCAGGCAATCGCACCTGTCGCGCCGTAAAACCGTAGGGCAAGCTGCCCGCTTGCCTTGGAAGACGCGTGCTTACGCTGGAAATGGCAAGCCGGCAGCGTGCCCTCCATTGTTGCCTGTTACGTGCCGCGCGTCTCTGGCACGAAAACTGCTCTCTGTCTATCCATCAACCAGACAAATCCCCAATTTACCCTTAGGAGTCAAGCCATGTTGTCGTGGGCACTTACGTTTTTGATTATCGCGTTGATTGCCGCCGTATTCGGCTTTACGGGCGTCTACTTGGCGGCTGCCGGGATCGCAAAGATCCTGTTTTTCGTATTCATCGTTCTGTTCGTGATCAGCTTGGTCAGCGGAGGGATGGCGCGGCGAGACCTTCCGTAAGGGGGTTGCCAAGGCGTGGTCTGCCTGGATTCTGAGCGGAGCACGCGTGCAGGTGCGGCGGCCGGACGAGCGAGTCGTCATTTGGCGAATTCGATCGTGCGGAACTCGCGCAGCACCTGCACCTTGATTTCGCCCGGGATAGGTCAGCGTCTCTTCGATGGCTTTGGCCAGGTCCCGGCACATCTTGGCCGCTTCGCGGTCGTTGATCTGCTTGGCATCGACGATGACGCGGACCTCGCGGCCGGCCTGGACGGCATAGGCCTGCTCCACACCAGGAAAGCCGCAAGCCAGCGATTCGAGTTCTTCCAGCCGCCTGACGTATTTTTCGAGCGTCTCGCGCCGCGCCCCGGGGCGGGCGGCGGAAATGGCGTCGGCGGCGGCGACGAGAACCGTATAGATGTGATCGACACGAATGTCGTCGTGGTGTCCCAAGGCGGCATGGACAACCTCCGGCGGTTCTCCGTAGCGCTTGAGCAGCTCCGCCCCGACGGCTGGATGACCACCCTCCATCTCATGGTCGGCCGCTTTGCCGATGTCGTGCAGAAATCCGCAGCGGCGAGCGAGCGCCCCGTCGAGGCCAAGCTGCTCGGCCAACAGGCCCGTCAGATAGGACACTTCGATTGAGTGCCGGCGGACGTTCTGGCTGTAACTGACACGGAAATTGAGCCGCCCCATCAGCTCGATGATCTTTTCGTGCAATCCGGCGACCCCCGCTTCCTGCGCGGCCTCCAGGCCGAGCTGCCGGATCCGCTCGTTCATTTCCTGCTGCGTCTCGCGGACGATCTCCTCGATCCGGCTGGGATGAATGCGTCCGTCCTGAATGAGCTTGACGAGCGACAGCTTGGCCACCTCTCGCCGGACGTTGTCGAAAGCCGAGACGATCACGACGCCCGGCGTATCGTCGACGATCACGTCGACGCCGGTCTCCTTCTCGAACGCGCGGATGTTGCGCCCTTCGCGGCCGATGATCCGCCCTTTCATCTCGTCGTTGGGGATGTCGACGGTGGAGACCGTGGTTTCCGAGGTGTGCGGTGCGGCGTACCGCTGAACGGCCATCGACAGGACTTCGCGGGCTTGGCGGTCGCAGTCGGCTTTCAGCTCGCTCTGATATTTGAGGATCAGGGCGCCCGTTTCATTCTTCAACTGCCGTTCGAGACGCTCCAGGAGCATTTCGGTGGCCGCTTTTTTGTCCAGCGCACTGATCTTGAAGAGCTGCTCCTGCTCTTCCTGCAGGACGCGCTCGACCTCGCGTTCGCGGACTTCGAGGGCTTTGGCGCGGTCGGTCAGCTTGTGCTGGGTCAGCTCGAGCATCCGCTCCTTCTTGCCGATGTCGTCTTGCTGCTCGTTGAGGAGGATCTCGCGGCGGTCGAGTTTCCGTTCGAGCTCGCGGAGCTCCTCGCGGGTCTTCTGGAGCTCCCGTTCCATGGTCTCGCGGTGCTTGAAGAGGTCCTCCTTGGCGGCCAGCTCCTGCGTTTTGCGCAGGTTGGCGGCCTCGACCTCCGCCTGCTTGAGAATCTCGCCGTGCGTGCGGTAGGCGGCCCCCTGCCGGATCCGATCGACGATCAGACCCACAGCGATCCCCACACCCAGCGCGACAACACTGCGATGAGGATTTCAACACCGGACATGCGATCGCCGCTTTCTACGATCCGAAACGCGACGAGACCCAGGACACCGGTCGCATCCCAAAGCGGCGCGACGTGCCGAGCGCATCACCGGAAGGACAGCATGGAACAGAAACGGCGAGTCATCGATGGCGCCAGCGAGAGTCTCGACAGGGGCCAAAACCCCCCGAGTCGAAAGGCACGCCCGTCTTGGGGGTCGGCGCAATGGCCGGCGCGAGTGCGGGTTTCAAAACCAACACACCGAGAGGAAGCAATTGCGGCCAAAGGGAGACCCCTCCCCCGGGCTTCTGCGTCCCGCCGTCCTCCGCTTTCCTAGAATCCGGCAAATGGCCGATCCAATGGACCAGACAAGACTGCACAACTCGATCAACAGGATTTGCACGACGAACGAAAGTGCCCTGCCGAAACGGCGAACCATCATCTTGGTTTTCCAATGGAACCGATCGTGCTACAACTCACCAAAGGCTCCGCGGTCAGAACCGCAGAACCCTTCGCTGTCCTCCGGACCGCGATGCGGCGGAGGCCCCGGGAACCGTCACAGTTCCCGATTTCGCTTGTACTTACGTTTTCGTTGCTAACAGCATAGTTCCAATCACCCGCCGGTACGCATTCCCGGTGGGTGAAATATCAACGAAGCTTCATACTACCAGAGCAGGCTCCGCCGTCAACCAATTCGCGGCACAACGTCTCTGTCCGTGAAAGATTTCGGCGCACCGGCCCCTACGGCTTTCATGTCCGCTTTCCTCCCGACACTGGCCGCGACGCTCGAACCGCTGGGGCTGGTCGGAGCGCGCGTCGTCGTCGGCGTCTCCGGGGGGGCCGACAGCGTCGCCCTGCTCCGCGGACTGCATGCACTTGCCCCGACGACGCGGCTCGAGCTTCACGCGGCCCATTTGAACCACGGCCTGCGTCCCGGTTCAGCGGAGGAGGACGCGGAATGGACCTGCGAACTGTGCCGGCGACTGGAAATTCCGATTGTCGTCGAACAGGCCGACGTGCGGGGCCGCGCTCGCGCCGAGCGCTGGAACATCGAAGAGGCTGCGCGGATCGTCCGTTATGAGTTCTTCGAGCGAAAGGCCCGCGCCTTGGGGGCGACACACGTGGCCGTGGCGCACACCGCCGACGACCGGGCGGAGACGGTGCTCCATCATCTGCTGCGCGGGACCGGACTGGCCGGACTGCGCGGCATGAAACGATCGCGGCCGCTGGCGGAGGGGATCACTCTCGTCCGGCCGCTGCTCGGCGTCCGTCGCCCGACCATCGAAAGCTGGCTGGCCGAAATCGGTCAGGACTATCGCACCGATGCGACCAACGCCGACGAAAGTCGCACTCGCAACCGCATCCGCCACGCTCTCTTGCCGTCGTTGGAACGGGAGTTCGGCCCGCAGGTGCGCGAATCGTTCCTGCGGCTGGCCGAGCAGGCGGACGAATTGCAGTCCGCGATCGAAGAGGCGGCAAACCGGCTCCTGGAATCGAGCCTGGCCGACGAGTCGGCCGAAATCTGCCGGCTGGACGGCCGAGCTCCTGGACGACCAGCCCCGCCACCTAGTCCGCGAGGTATTCGTCGCCGTTTGGAGACGGAGAAACTGGCCCCGGCAGCGGATGGGCTTTGACGATTGGGAGCGGCTTTACCGTTTGGTGAAAGAGGGGGGAAGGATCGCGCTGCCCGGCAAGATCGAGGCGTCGCGACGCGGAACGCTGATTGTCTTGCGCCGGACGGCGACGTTGTCCCGAAGGGACGTCCGACAATAGCCCACCGCTTTCCAAAGGTGGAGACGGGAACTAACGCAGCCAGCTTGCCAACAAAACTTGCTTGAACCACGTGGAAAACAGCGGCAAGGCGTTGTAGGATGCGACGTTTCAGCCGCAGATCTCGATCCCTTCGACGCCAGGGGAAGCCGCACGATGAACAACAACCGCCCCCTCTTTATCGCCAGCTTCATGACACTGATTGCCGCCGGAATTGGCTTTGCCGTCCGCGGAGCGGTCCTCGGCGACTGGGAGGCGCAGTTCGGGTTTACGAAGCAGGAGTTGGGATGGATCACGGGCGCTGGGCTCGTCGGCTTCCCGGTCACCATTCTCTTGTTCAGCACGGTCACCGACCGCGTCGGATACAAGCCGCTGATGATCATCGCCTTTTTCCTCCACGTGTCTCCGCGCTGATCACGCTGGCGGCCACGCCGATCTACGCATCGATGGGCAAAAACGCGGCGACGGTTTGCTTGTACTCGGGCCAGTTCATGTTTTCGTTGGCCAACGGCACTGTGCGAGACGGCGATCAATCCCCTTGTGGCGACACTTTATCCGCGGGCAAAAACCCATTATCTCAACATGCTGCACGCCGGCTGGCCGGGCGGATTGATCGTGGGGGGCCTTTTGGCCTACTTCTGCTGCGGAGCGAATCGCTTCCTTTCAACTTCGCTGGGAGATCCCGATCGGCCTGTTCCTGATTCCGACGGCCATCTACGGCATCATCGTCCTGCAGCAGAAATTCCCCGTCTCGGAAGCCCGCGCCGCCGGTGTGTCGTTCGCGACGATGTTGCTGGAGTTCGCTTCTCCGCTTCTGCTGTCGCTCATGGTCCTGATGGCGATGGTTGGCTACGTCGAGCTGGGAACCGATAGCTGGATCACGAACATCATGAACAACGTGGTCCAAAAGAATGCGTTTTTGCTCTTCGTGTACATGTCGGCCCTGATGTTCATGCTGCGGTTCTTCGCCGGCCCCATCATCGAAAGGATCAACCCCGTGGGCCTGCTTGCTCGGCGCGTCGATCTTGGCGTGCATCGGACTTACGGGGCTCGGTTATGCCGGGGCGGGACTTGCCGTCATTGTCGCGGGCACGATCTACGCCGTCGGCAAGACGTTCTTCTGGGCGACCATGCTGGGCGTGGTGGGAGAGCGTTTCCCCAAAGGGGGCGCGCTCACCATGGGAACGATCGGCGGCATCGGCATGCTTTCCGCCGGACTGCTCGCCACGCCGACCATCGGCTACCAGCAAGATTACTACGCATCGCAGAAACTGCGTCAGAATCTCGACTCCGACCTATGAGCGCTACGCCGCAAAGGACAAGAGCCACTTGCTGTTCTTTCCGCCCATTACGGGACTCGACGGAAAGAAGGTGGGCGAACTTGATGGATAAGGTGGACAACAAGCAGACCCTCACAACGCAGCAGGAGGCCGACGCCCCGTCGGTCGAAGCGGCCCGGCTTTACGGCGGACGCATGGCCCTGCGCTGGACGGCGATTGTTCCGGCCATGATGGCCGTCGGTTATCTGCTCCTGGTTTTGTACTTCCGCGCGAAGGGGGGCTACCGGGTCGAGGTGCTGCACGGCCGGCCGCTCGACGGCGAAAAGTACACCGGCGGCGTCGAAGCGCCTCTCGAATAGCGGCTCGCTTCAAACGGGTTCTGGCGATTGGAGCCGCGACCGTCAGGGAGCGCGCGGGCAAATTGCGCGTCCGGACGCTCCCTCACGGTCGCGGCTCAGCAAAAAAAGAAAGGCTCGGCCCTCCTAGTGGGAGCCGAGCCTCTTTTTGGTCTCTTCAAGAGATCATGTTTTTGCAAAGGATCATACTTCGCAGATGATCCCTTAAGAGAAGGTGGCTGCCCGAGTCGACAGCCCGTCGACTGCCATCAGGCGTTTCCACCTCGTTGGCTACTACTGTCAGAACTCACTAGACCACCTCCTCTCTAAATAAGGCCATCCGCTTCGGCCAGCTCGCCAAGTCCGGCCCCTTCGCGGCTTGTCGTCCGTCGTGCTACGTTTGCACGACCCGATAAAAGTATCCTTGACGATTCCGAAGCCCCTGACAAGTCCAATTTTGCCAACTTTCGCATTTTTTTTGGCCCCCGAGAACGGAGCCGCGACCGTGAGGGAGCGGCTCGCATTCAGGCCCCCGACCGCTCCCTGACGGTCGCGGCTCTCATTGCAGCGACCGGCGCGGCGCGTTTTTTATTTGCGCGGAGATAAGCGAACAAATCGCGGATCTTCCTGGTCGCCCAGCGGCTCCAGCACGTTGTCGGGCATCAGCGACGTCGCGGAAACTTTCAGCTCCTCGACGTCCGCCCGCTTGACGACGGTCCGCTGGTTCTTCGCGTCGAGCACGGTGACGGTCGAATTGTTGGAGTCGGCCAAAAGCCCGCTGAGAATCCGCCCGTCGTCCAGCACCACGTTGTAGCAGCGAAACTCCGGCCGAATAACGGCGCTCGGGTCGATGACGTTGGGCAAGAGGACCGACAGGTTCTTGCGGTCCGCGGCCGTCAGGTCGGGCCCGATCTGGTTCCCTTCGCCGTACAGGCGATGACAGATCGAGCAGTGCTTGACGAAGAGCTTGTGCCCGCTCGGTAAATCCCCCTTTCCGCCGGTGAGCATAATCGAGACCGCCTTGATCTTGCCCTCTTTTTCCCGCGGGGTCGTTGTCCGGATGGAACCCCAGCGAGACGCGACCTGGTGCGCAATGTCCGCGTCCCCGTGCAGAAGCATATGGCGGATCTGCTCGGTCGAAATGGTCTTGGGATCGACTCGCCCGGCCGCCACGGCCTTCAGCAATTGCCGCGACCAGACAGGGCGGCTGGCCAGCACGTCGACGGCCCGGTCGCGCAACGTCGCCGAAAGCGACGGCCACCGCGCCAAGAGCCGCGTTCCCAGGGATTGCTCCTTGAACCGTCCCACGGCGGTCAACACGGCTTCCTCGACGGCTTCCGGTTCCCGGCGGTCCAACAGCGACAGGAGTTGATCCGCGGTCTCTGGCGGGCCGGCTTCGCTCAGGGCGCGGATCGCCGTCATCCGCTCGGTCTGGTTCGTGCCGGAATCTTTGACGCGCTCCACCAATTTCGGCACGGCGTTTTGCGCGCCGAGGCGGATCGCCAAACAGAGGAGGGCCGTCGAAGGCCGGCGATTGTTCAACAGGCTCGCCAGGGGCCGATCGAGCGCCCGCGGCGGCCGGTCGAAGCGATGGCCGGCCAACTGCGTCTCCATCCCCGCGACGATCCGCTCGACGTCTGCCCCGCTCGGAGCGTGTTCCAAGAGCCAGGCGCACGCCGCATATCCGCCATCGTCTCCCAGGGCCACGTACCGCCGCGCGAGCCGCTCGACGAGGACGTCGCGGACGAGGGGCCGCTTCCAAGTCTCCGGCTGCTCGACGAGCGCGAGGACCGCATCGCGATCGGAAGCCGCCTTGCTCTCGATCGCCCACCAGATCAACAGCGGAAGCTGCGGGTCGCCGGCGTCTTCATCGTGCTTGAGCAGCTCCCCGGCGATGGGCAACGCGTCCGAAGCGGGCAGACGCTTGGCCGTGCACGCCAATTGGCTGCGGACGACGACGCTCGGATCAGATTTGGCCAGCCGCACGAGCGCGGCGGCCATCTTTTTCGAGACGTGCCGCTCGTCCCCCAGCAGGCGAACCGTCCAGGCGCGCACGTATTCCGCCGGATGGCCGAGCGTGCGTTCCGCGAACGCTTCGTCGAACCCGCCGCTAAGATCGATCGCCCAGAGCGACCTCGAGTGCGGCCGTCTCGTCCGATGCGGCGGCAAACTTCTGCTTGAGCGCCGGCACGACCGACCGATCGCGCCGCTCGCCCAGGATCCGCCATGCCTCCCGGCGATACCATTCGTTCGGATGGTTCAAAAGGGCCGCCACATCGCGCGAGGCGAGTTCTCCCAGCCGGGTCCGCGGTTTGTCGAAGGATTTCGCCCCTGGGCGGAGACGCGATAAATCCGCCCGTCGTCGCGGCTGGGGGCGTACCACTGGCTGCGATTTTTCGGGTTCGTATGGCTCAGGTTGATGTCGTACCAGTCGGCGATATAGAAGGCGCCGTCGGGCCCGACAAGCGTGTCGACCGGCCGGAACCAGCGATCGCTCGAAAGGATGAAGTCCCCCCCTTGCCGCGTGGCGAACGTCGAGCCGCGCTTCTCGAACGTGTACCAGCGGCAGCGCGTTTTGCCGCATGTTCGGCGCGATGCACGCGTTATTGAACCGCTCGGGGAAAGCCCCTCCCTGGTAAATGCTGCAACCGCCGGTCAGCCCGCCGCCGAACGGCCCGTAATGCTTCACCGGCTGGAAATAGCCGAACGAATACGGGTTGTGCAGCGGTCCGTGCTTTCCGAATCCCTTGACGTAGTAGGCCCCCTGCACGTGGTGGCACAGAGGCTCGTACGTGTTGCCGCCGGCGAAGAGGTTGCCGAACCGATCGAAATCGATTCCCCAGGTGTTGCCGCCCCCCTCGGCAAAGAGCTCGAATTGTTTGGTCCGCGGATGGTACCGCCAGATTCCCTGCTGGAATTCGATCCCGCGGATATTGGCCGTGACGGTGCTCCCCTGCGCACCGTACAGCCAGCCGTCCGGCCCCCAGGTGAGCGAGTTGGCAAAGGCGTGCGGCGTCCTCCATGCCGAAGCCGGTCAAGAGGACCTCCGGGTCGCCGTCGGGGACGTCGTCGCCGTTGGCGTCGCGATAGAAAAGGAGGTACGGCGGCTGAACGACGAACACGCCGCCGTAGCCGAGCGCCATCCCCGAGGCGAGATTGAGCCCGGTGAGGAAGGGCTTGGCCCGATCCATGACCCCGTCGCCGTCGGTGTCCTCCAGAATGGCGATGATGTCGTGCCCGCGGGGACCTTTCGGAGGCGGTTCGGGACGCCGGTCGTACTTCGTGCGCAGATATTCGTCGACGGCGACGGGCCGCAGCCCCTCGGGATTGGGGTATTGAATGTATTGCAGCAGCCAGAGCCGGCCCCGATCATCGAAACTCAGGGAAAGAGGCTGGCGAATCAACGGCTCGGAGGCGACGAGCCGCACGTCGAGCCCCTCGGCAATCTTGAACGTTTTGACGGCCTCGCGCGCCGGGGTCGCCTTGGGCTGATCGGCGCAGGCAAAGCGAGCGCGCACTCAAAACGATTAAACCGATGGCGACCCACGCTGCGCAGCGCGAAAACCGTCGTTACTGCTTCTCGGGCTGCGGATGATAGCCATGGGCGTTGAGTCGGACTCGGTACAGGCTGAGGTCGACCGTCACGTACAGCATGTTTTTGACGGCGCCGACCCCGAACTCGACATTGCTCGGGAAGCCTTTTCCGGGATGTTCGGCATCCATTTTTTGATTCGGCTCGCCCGTGGGAACGAAGCCGATCTCCTTGCCGTTGGGATCGGTGATTCGCACTCCGGGCCGCTTCGCCGAGCGGTCGGCAATATACAGGTTTCCCTTGTCATCGACGGTCATGCCGTCGCCCCCGGCCTGGTCACCGAAGTCGATCAGGGTTCGCTTTTCGCCGTGCACCAGTCCGTCGTCGCCCAAGCGGAAATGCGTCGAGTGCCATCCGCCCGTGTTTGGGTTGCGGACCTTTGGGGTTGATTTGGTCGGTCCCATTGTCGTGATCGAGGACGTAGAGCGTCTTTTCATCGGGGCTCAGGGCGATGCCGTTGGGCTTGGAAATGTCGTGCGTGATCTTCGACCACCTTGCCGTCGACGCCAATGCGATACACGGCCCGGTACTTCAACTCGCGCGGCTCGGTCCCCAGGTAGCGCGGGTCGGTGAAATAAATCCGCCCCTGGCGGTCGATGGTGAGGTCGTTGGGCGCGTTGAAGCGTTTGCCCTCGAAACGGTCGGCCAGCGTCGTTCGCTCTTTCGTCTTCACGTTCCACTTCGAGACGCGGCGGCCCCCTTCATCGGAACCTTCACAGGCGATGAGGAATCCCTTTCGCGTCGAAGAACAGTCCCGTTCGCTTTGCCGCTGTCGGTGGTGAAGATTTCGGACTTGTTGGTCTTGCGGGTCGTAACGGACGATCATGCCCTTGTCGGGGCCGTTCGGAATGTCGGAGAAGTAAATGCTGCCGTCGGGCGCGGCGGCCGGCCCTTCGGTCAGGCCTCCCTTGATCGGGCGCACTGCGCGTATAGAGGGGCCCTTCGAGCTTGGCGTCCCGCGGAACAATCGCCTGAGTCGCGCGACGCCCGCGCCGCCGCATGCGCCTTCGTTCCCGTCTCTGATCTTGAGCAAACACGGTCGACACAAATGCCAACATCGAGCGCACAAACGATGACATGTCGCATGGTGTTCCTTCCCCGAATGGATGATTCGCCTGCCCCGTTCGCCGAACAAATTGCCGCCGCACAACTGGTCCTCCAGCGTAAACGGACGAGAGGCGAATCTCAATGGGCTGCGGTCGCGCAGACTTGCCAGGCGCCTTGGCAACGGCCGCGGTGCCGGAGACCGACCCGGCCGGCAGCGGGTGGGCCGCGTTAAAGACTTCCATTTGCGACGGCTTTTCGATCGTGATGCGGGCCAGGTCTTCCGGCTGGGCGCTGAATTCCCAGGTGATCGGCAAAAATTGATACACGGCGGCCCGCTTGGAGGGACCGTAATCGTGCTGTTCCTTGGGCAGATGCACGTTTTCCGCCTGGCTCGCGGCATGGTACGCCTCGTAGGCCTGGCGGATAAACGGAAAGCCGACTTTCGGAAAATCGTACGTCTGGTCCAGGCCGACCGAGATGATGAGTTGCGGCCGCGGAGCGATGGCCGCGGAGAATTCGATGCAGTTGGTGCGGGTCTTCCCGCATGATGGGGAGTCCCCCTTCGCAGCGGCAGCAGCCTTCGGGAGCGGACCAGGGATAAAGGATCACGACGGGGGCCGATGCGCGGACCCGATCGTCGAGGAGGGCTAGGTAAAGCGTCTGCGTCCCTCCGCCGGACGCGCCCGTCATGCCGATCCGCTGGGGATCGACGCCATCAAGCGACGAGAGGAAATCGAGCGCCTTGAGGCTGTTCCAGGTCTGAAGGGCCAGCACAAGGGGATCGTCGTGGGTCGTCTGCCGCGAATCCTGCCAGCCAACCATGCTGTATGAGAAAACGGTCGCGCCCATCCGGGCAAGCTGGGCACAGCGGATTTGTTGATCGGCCCGAAAGCGTCCCAGCGGCTTGAAGTGACCGTGCGGGCACAAGATTCCGGGTTCGGGCCGCCCGCTGTGTTCGGGTCGCTCAACGTGTTCGGGCCGATAAAGGTTGCCCGTGCAATAAAAGCCGGGCAAGGTCTCGATCGCCACGTTTTCAACCGTGTATCCGTCGTGCGCCCGCAAGCTGTGCCGCACGACGCTGAGCGGCCCTTGCTTGGGAAGCGGCCAGAGCCCGGCCCCCTTCAAGAATCCTTCGCGTAACTCAATCCGCCGCCTGTCCCAATCCGCCGCGTCGCGTCGCTCGTGCCGGCCCATTTGCGCGAGCTGCGACAGGACGGCCTGCCGGTCACACCGGGCCGGAGTGGCAGACGTGGCTACAATCGTCGCAAGAACGAAACCGGCCGCGACCGACCGTCGGCAAGACACACCAGAAATGAGCATGATTCCTCCAGGCCTCTAACGAGCCGGCGGGTTTACCTCCGCCGGGCCGCCGGCGGATGAACCCGGCGGCTCGTACAATCTCTCGCCGGCTCGCTGAGCAAACTCCGCGCACTAACGCCCGCGGGCGGCCAGCGGCTGAGAGCTTCGCAGGTAGGCGAACAGGTCGCGGACTTCCTGGTCCTTCAGTCCGTTGAGCAGGCCCTCGGGCATGAGTGACTTGGCCTGCGGAATCGTTTCTTCGATGTCGCGGCGCGCGACGGTGATGTTCTGCCCATCGACGCCGCGGAGAACGAGAACATGCTGATCCTGGTCGAAACGGAGGCCGCTCACCGCGCGTCCGTCGCGGGTCACGACCATCACCTGCTCGAAACCTTCGCGGATCTCGGCGCTCGGATTGACGACGTTGATCAGCATGTTGAGCCAATCGTCGCGCTTGAAGGTCGTGAGGTCCGGGCCGATCCGGCCCCCTTCGCCGAAGAGCAGGTGGCACTTCGCGCACGAGTTGGCGAAGAGCTGTTTCCCTCTGTAGGGATCGCCGCCGGCTGCCGGCTTGAGCACGCCGGATAGCCGGCCGATCTGCGACTGCATCTCGGCCGTCGTCGCCCCCTTGATGTGCGGAAAATGCCGGGAAATCAGCGCGGCGATCCGCGGATCGCGATGCACCGTCATCTTGCGGACGATCTCCGGCTTGAGCCGACGCGGATCCACGCGCCCGGCGTCGACCGCCTCGAGCAGGTCCCGCGACCACGACTTGCGGGTGGAGAGCAGCGTCTCGGCAGCGCTCTGCGCGTCATCCGTGAGACGCGGGTAAAGCGCGACCACGGCAGTCCCGATCCGTGGTTCGTCGTACAAACAGAGCGCGGCCAGCGCAGCCGTTTTGATCCGCGGGTCGGAATCGCGCTCCGCCAGCGCCAGGAGCACGGGAACCGAGCTTGGCTGGGTCGACTTCGCCGAAGGTCTCGATCAATTGGAGCCGTTGCTTGATGTCGGCCTTCGGATCGGCCGCAATGCGCAGTGCCTTGGCGACAGCTTCGGCCCTTCCTTGCCGCACGCCCAACGGAAGCGAGTCGCCGCCGACTTTCGCCAGGATTTCGACCAGCTCCGGCGGCAGGCCCTCGAGCAGCCGGCCGCGCGACGCCTCTTCAAATGCCTTGACCAAGAGCCGCGTCGATTCGGCGTCGGGCGATTGGCGGAAAAGCCGCACGCAGGACATCAGGTTGGCCCGGCCGCCGGCCGCCGCATAGCGCTCGAGAATCCGCTCGACCAGGTATTTGCGGACCAGGGGCCGCCGCCAGAACGCCGGGTCGTCGAAAAGGGCCAGCACGGCGTCGCGGTCCGACTCGGCCTTGGCCTCGATTCCCCACCAGATCAACAGGGGGATATGAATGTCGCCCACCACCGCGTCGTGTCCAGCCAGGTTACGCAGCATGGGAAGAGCGTCGCGGGCGGGAAGACGACGCGCGGAACAGGCCAGTTGGCTCAGTACGTCAAGGTTGTTTTCCGTGAGCCGACAATCGCACGAGGGCCGCGGCAACCTTGGGAGAAACAGTCCGCTCGTCGCACAAGAGGCGAGCCGTCCACAGCCGCACGTCGGGATCGGGATGGGCCAGGCTCGCCAGGGCCGTCGGCTCGTCGAGAGATCCGATCCAGTGCAAGTGCCCACAGCGCCTCGAGCGCGGTCGCCCCCTCGGGCTGCGAAAGTCGTTTCAACAGCGGGCCTCTGGCCGCGGGGTCCTTCCGTTCGCCAAGCAGTCGCAGCGCCGTCCGCCGCGTCCACCGATTCGGATCGTCGAGCCGGGCGATCAGCTCGGTCGTCGATTTGCTGCCGAGGTTTTCCGGCGGTCGGTGCCTGGCCCCTTTGGCTTGCAGGCGATAGATGCGGCCCGTGTCTTTGCTGATGGTCCCCGCGAAATGGTCGCGATGCGAGATCTTCGGCTCGTACAGGTCGCAGAAATAAATTGCCCCGTCGGGACCGACGGTCAAATTGACCGGGCGGAACCAGGGATCGGTCGTGGTGACGGGCCAGCCGAGATCCTTTGTTCGAAACGACGATCCGTCCCGATCGATCTGACCATAAACGATCCGCCCCTGAAGCGGCTCGACGCCGAAGAACTTGCCGCGATACGCCTCGGGCAAGGCGACGTCGTCGTAAATGATGAACTTGTGGGTAAACCGCGGGACGGCAGGATGGGCCATCGCGGGGAAATATCCAAACGCGTAGGGATTCGAGAGCGGCCCGTGTTTCTGAAAGCCCTTCTGATAGTAGCCTCCTTGCACGTAATGAAAGCCGCGCGTGTTGCCGCCGTTGTGGCCGGAGAAGATCCGTCCCTTGGAATCGATCTCCAGGCCGAACGCGTTGCCGCCCCCTTCGGCGAAGATTTCGTACCGCCGCGTTTTCGGCTGATACCGCCAGATGAGCTGGCCCATCGAATGCACGGGGGTTTTGTCGAGCCCGGGGCGGATCACGTGGCCGGAGACAGTGCTCCCTTGGCAGGCATAGAGCCAACCGTCCGGCCCCCACTGTAAACTGTTGACGACCGAGTGCGTGTCCTCCAGCCCGAAGCCTTGCAGATGCACTTCGGGGTCTCCGTCCGGAATGCCGTCGTGATTGCGGTCGGCATAGAAGAGGAGATAGGGCGGATTCAACACCCAGACGCCGTCCCGCGCGATGGCAAACGACGTGACGATATTGAGACCGTCTAGAAACGTCGTGTGCTTGTCGTACCGGCCGTCACCGTCGGTGTCCTCGTGGATCGTGATCCGATCCAGGCCGCGGGCTCCGTGCGGCGGGGGCGCGGGAACCTTGTCATAAACGGCCCGCCAATACTCGTCTCGGCTGACCATCTTCAAGCCGGCGGGATAGGGATACTGAATGTATTCGACGACCCACATCCGCCCGCGTTCGTCCCAATCGACAAAAAGGGGCTGCCGCACCGCCGGCTCCGCGAGGACCTGCTCCACTTCGAGATCGGCAGGAACGCGAAAGGCCCGAAGCGCATCCGCTGGCGAAAGTGGTTTTGTCGTTGGGGCGCCGATTGAGGACTTGTGTCCCTGTGCGATGGGCGATGTTTTCGGTGTCGCCGGCGTGGCGGCGACAGCAACCGGAACGGCCAGAGCGAACATAATGACGGCCGCGGTGAAGTCGCGCGTTGAAAGAAGAGGTCGTCTGCGTGGCGTGAAAGGCGGCGTGCCGGAAAACGTCATTTGGCGGGCTCTCGGTGGACGCGCAGGAAAAACGGCGTCGCGGGGAGGGAACAACGCATGCTTCGAGGCAATCAAGTGGCCTTCCCATCAGGTTACCACGGTGCGTCCCGAATCAAAATGGTGCCGTGCGGCCCTTCGGGGAGCGCCGTATCATGCCGCGCCAGCCGGTCGCCAACGCTGCGGTTTTGTCCCGACGTCAGCCGGTCTGGTCAGGTTGAAATCGTGTTCGCGTTAGAGACGATCTCGAATCACGGTGCCGCGGCCCAGCGCAGCGCGTTGAGGAGCAGCTTGCGGAATGCCGGTTCGGCGAAATCGTCCGGATGGCCCAGCGATGTGTAGAACGATTTGCCGCCGTCGGCCCGAATGAAAGTCCACGCGACCGGCTCTGACGGTTTTCCGGGAATCGTGCCGATTAGCAGCGGCTGGCGCCTTTGGCCAAGGGATTGACGCGGTAAAGGGCTCCATTCCCCACGAGAGCCGAGACATCGACGCCTTTCAAAATCGGATGCGAGGCCGCCTCGGCCGCCAGACGAATCGACGTCTGCAGACTCTTTCCATGATGACCCACGTAGTGGCCGCCGAACACGTCCGGGTCCCACGACTCCCAGGTCTCCAACGGTGCCTTCGGCTCTTTGCCCCGCAACGAGAACGCATGACAGGCCGTGCGGATGCCGACCACCGGCTTGCCCCGCGAAACCCAGTCGTGGAGAACCTTCATCTGCTCCGGCTTGAGCGGCCGCCGCCGCACGCTCACCAAGAGCACGTCGGCCTCTCCGAGGGCCTCGAATCCGGGGATGTCGGCGCGATCGGTCTCGCTGCCGAAAATGAGGCTGACGCGGAAGTCCTTCCCCAACTCCTTGGCGGCGAATTCGGGCAGAGTGCGGCTTGTCTGGTATTCCGGCTCGGCGATCAGCATGGCGACGGTCGGCCGCAGATCGTCCTTGAAGCGAAACTCGCGGCCGCCCAACACGTCGGTGCTGGTGATCGTCGGGCACCAGTGCTTTTCGATGTGCTCGACGACCAGGTCGGTTCCCGTGAAATGGCTGACGAACGGCGCGGAACGCGCGTTGTACATCGTGTCGGTCATGTCGCGCATCAGGACGACGTTCAACCCTTGGTAGACCAACTGGCGGATCGAAAAGGGACGGCCCAAAACGCACATGTTCGTGTGGACCCCCATCACGATCACGTTCTCGATCCCCCGCTCCCGCATCAGGTAAACGGCCTCGATGCTGTCGGTGATGGCATCCGACGGTGCAATGCGGAGCGTGTCGATCTCGTGCGTCCAGGGACTCCCCTGCTTGCACGGCGGATCGCAATCGCAGCCGCCGTCGGAGTCGTCAATCGGCAGGCGTCCCTCGCGGTTCTTATCCAGACCGCACGAGGTCTTCAGAGGCGTTTTCGTCGAAACGCGAGCCGCCCGCTGGGCAAGCTGCCGCTGCGGAGTGCCGGCATAGAACTTCATCGTGTTGCTGGGACAATGGATGATGAGCACGCCCTGCTTTCGCGCCGCGGTGAGGACGTCGTTCATCCGGGGGGCCATCTCCGCCACGCGGCGCGTTGCGCCTTTGCACCAGTGCTCGTTCCACATGTCGCAAACGACGATCGCCGTCTTGGCCGGATTCCAGGCGACCGTCTCGGTGACCGCGTGAAACCGCCCGCTGCCGTGCTTTGTCTCGACCCGCTTCCGCAAATGCAGCGTCAGCGGCTTCTCAGCCGCAGCAAGCTCACCGCCGCCAATGGCCCATCCGCCGACCGACGCGGCAACGACGCTGATCAAGGCCCAAATCAGACGACGGGCAGGTTCATGACGTTGCATCGAGTCTCCATCAGCTTTCCATGCGCGACGTGCGATTCGATCAGCGAACAACGGCTGGTGTGACAAGTCCCGTTGAGCGTGTGAACCAGGTGCGCAGGTTTTTGACCCAACGTTCTTCAAAGACGTGCGTTTCTCCGTCCTTGTCGGTCCAATTCGTTTGACCGACGGCAAATTCGCGATTGCCGTACAGGGTGGTTTTTTCGTGCGAGTGAACCGTGATTTCGATCGATTGGATCTCAACGCTTCCGAAACGATTCATGAACGTCTGGAGAGCGCCCACATAGTTATTCAGTGTCACCGAACGGGGGCTTTTCCGCACCTCCGCATCAATCATGCGAAAACATCTGTCGAAATCCCTGGCGTTCATCGATTTGTAGAATTCCCCGATCCTGCGTGCGACAACCTGATTCGCTCGATCCAATTTTGTCGTCATGGCTGCGTTGCCGAAAAATGTGGGTTGAACCATTCCCCAGTGTTCGGATCACGATCGGCGCTTACCCGAACTCGGGTTCCATCGGGCTTCTCGTATAAAAAATACCATCGCTCCCATCCGGGAACCAAATTGGGAGGATTTTTCGTTTTGCCGCCATAGGAAGAACTGATTTCGTCCCAAAACCACGCCGCTTCACTGGGATCGAGGCCACAACGGGCATCTGGCCACAAATTGAGGGGCATGGCAGGCGGCTATCTGAATGAATCACGGACCGAATGCTCGGCGAATCTGCGAGGTCCCGCTCTGTTGATCCCGAGTTGCGCACGGCTGCGTTGTCAGCCCCTTCTGCCAACCAGTAGAATCAAAGTTCGTTGATCCGTCGAGCGAGGAGGCATGTTGAGTCACCGGTGCCGTCGGCAAGCTTTGGTGTTGGTGCTGGCCCTGTTCGCGGCTGCGCGGCCGGAAAACCGGCTTGCCGCGGGGGAAAAAGTGCCGATGCGGTCCCGGCCGACCATGCCCGGCAAATGGCCGAGGGGCTGGCGATCTTTACGCAGCACGTTCGGCCGGTTCTCGTCAAGCGGTGCTTGAAATGCCACGGGGGCGAAACGGAGATCCAGTCGGGCTTCAACCTGGTGACGCGCGAGGGTCTGCTGGCCGGAGGAGTCAACGGCAAGGCGATCGTCCTGGGCAAATCGCGCGAAAGCCGGCTCTACCGGCTGATCGCCCATGCCGAAGAGCCCAACATGCCGCAGGACGCGCCGAAACTTTCGGATGCCCAGATCGCACACGTGGCGGCCTGGATCGATTGCGGCGCGCCTTACGACGAATCTCTGGTTCCGCCGGCCAGGCAGGCGCCCGTGTGGACCGAACGGACGGTCGATGCCAAGGCGCGACGGTTTTGGGCGTTCCAGCCGCTGAAGAAATTCAGGAGGCTGACGCCCCCCGCTCACGCTGGTTTGTCACGCGAGCAGACGCCGGTTGATGCTTTTATTGAACGGGCGCTCGCGGCCAAGAAGATCGAATTGAGCCCGGAGATCGATCGCCGCAAGCTGATTCGGCGGGTTTCCTTCGATCTGATCGGACTGCCGCCGACGCCGGAGGAGGTGGCCGCGTTCGTCAACGATCCCTCCCCGCTGGCCTACGACGCCCTGCTCGACCGGCTGCTGGCCAGCCCGCATTACGGCCACCGGTGGGCTCGGCACTGGCTCGACCTGGCCCGCTTTGCGGAGAGCCACGGTTTCGAGCACGACTACGATCGCCCGAGCGCGTACCACTTTCGCGATTTCGTCATCCGGGCCTTCAACTCCGATCTGCCGTTCGACACGTTTATCCGCTGGCAGTTAGCGGGCGATGAGCTGGCGCCGCACAACAACCTGGCGATGATGGCGACCGGCTTTCTGGCCGCCGGCGTCCACAGCACGCAGATCACCAAAAACGAAGTCGAGAAGCAGCGGTACGACGAGCTGGACGACATGCTGGCGACGACGGGGACCGCGATCTTGGGCCTGTCGGTCGGCTGTGCGCGGTGTCACGACCACAAATTCGACCCCATCCCGCAGGCCGATTACTACCGGCTGCTCTCCGCCTTCACCACGACGGTCCGCAGCGAAGTCGAGCTTCCGCTCGGTCCCAAAGGCTCAAAGCCCGTCAAGGTGCTCGTGGCCAGCGAAGGGCTGCCCCCCGTCCGCCTGCACAGCCAGGGAGACGACTTCTTCAAGCAGACTTTTTTCCTGCGGCGCGGCGACGTCAATCAAAAGCAAGGCGTGGCGCCGCTCGGCTTCCTGCAGGTGCTGATGCGTTCGCCCGACACGGAAAAGCACTGGACCGTCCGGCCGCCTGCCGGTTCGCGCACGTCGTTCCGCCGCACCGCCTTGGCCGATTGGATCACCGATCCCCAGGACGGGGCCGGCCAGCTCGTCGCGCGGGTGATCGTGAACCGGCTGTGGCAGCATCATCTGGGGCACGGGATCGTCGCCACGCCCAACGACTTCGGAGCGCGGGGCGAAGCGCCGTCGCATCCGGAACTGCTCGATTGGCTGGCCGGCGAGCTCATCCGGCATGAATGGCGATTGAAGCCGATTCAAAGGCTGATCCTCACCAGTGCCGTCTACCTGCAAGATTCCCAATTCGATCCGGCCAAGGAGGCCGTCGATCCGGGCAACCGGCTGTTCTGGCGTCACGAAAAACGGCGACTCGAAGGCGAGGTCGTCCGCGATTCGCTCCTGGCCTGCGGAAACCTGCTCGACGAACGGATGTACGGCCCCGGCTCGCTCGACGAGAGCCATCGACGCCGCAGCATTTACTTCACGGTCAAGCGGAGCAAGCTGGTGCCCATGATGCAGGTCTTCGACGCGCCGGAGGCGCTCAGCAGCATCGGCGACCGCCCGTCGACGACCATCGCACCGCAGGCCCTGCTCTTGTTGAACAACCCCAACGTCCGCCAATGCGCCCGGGCCTTCGCCCGGCGGCTCTTGCCGTGGTGGGACCAATCACCGGAGGCGGCCCTTCGCGAAGGGTATCGCCTCGCGCTGGGACGAGAGCCGGAACCCGAAGAATTGAAGGACTCGGCCGCGTTCATCGCCGGTCAATTGAACCTGCACGAATCGGCCCTCAAGCCGAACGCTCCCGAGCTGGCCCTGTTGGACTTCTGCCAGGTGCTGTTGTGTTTGAATGAATTCGTCTACGTGGATTGAACCGCGAGCTGGAAATCGAGATGAAATCAATCCCCCGCTTTTTTGCCCCGCCCGGCCCGGCTTTCCCGTCGCGAAGGGAGTTTCTCACCCGCGCGGGCAATGGCTTCGGCATGCTGGCGCTGGCCGGACTGTTAGAAGACCAGGGGCTTCTCGGCCGCGGCGGGCCGCATGGACCGACGCCGCGCAACCCGCTCGCGCCGCGGCCCGGGCACGTGCCGGCGAAGGCCCGCTCGGTCATTTGGCTGTTCATGAACGGCGGACCGAGCCAGGTCGATACGTGGGACTACAAGCCCGAACTGGCCAAGCGCGACGGCCAGGCACTCAAGGGGTTCGATAAGAACACGGGCTTCTTCACCGACCAGGTCGGCCCGGTGATGAAGTCGCCCTTCCGCTTCTCGCAGCACGGCGAGTGCGGCAAATGGGGCTCGGAGATTTTTCCGAACATCGCCCGGCACGTCGACAAGATGGCCTTCATCCATTCGTGCTGGACGACGTCGAACAACCATTCGCCCGCCCTGTTCATGATCAACACGGGCATGTCGCGGATGGGCTTCCCATGCGTCGGCTCGTGGGTGACGTATGGGCTGGGGAGCCAGAACAAGAGCCTGCCCGGCTTCGTCACGATGTACGACACGCTGGGCCGCGGCCTGCCCAAGGGGAACGCCTCGAACTGGGGCTCGGGCTTTCTGCCGAGCATCTACCAGGGGACGGTGCTCAAGCCGACGGGAGCGCCCGATCGACAACCTGTTCCGCGCCGAAGGGGTCAGCGACCGCGAGCAGCGGTCGCAGCTCGACCTGCTGAAGAAGCTCAACCAGCGGCACCTCGAACATTCGCCGCGACGATTCGGAGCTGGCCGCCCGCATCGAAAGTTTCGAGCTGGCTTACCGCATGCAGATGGCCGCCCCCGAATGCCTCGACCTCGAAAGGAGTCGCGGGCGACGCAGCCGCTCTACGGGCTCGACAACCCGCGATGCACGCACGTCGCCAAGCAGTGCCTCATCGCCCGCCGGCTGGTCGAGCGGGGCGTGCGGTTCGTGCAGATTTACAGCGGCGGCATGGAGAACGAGCGGAGCTGGGACGGCCACCAGGACATCGTCAAAAACCACGCCGGCTTCGCCGCCGAGGTCGACATCCCCATCGCCGGCCTGTTGACCGATCTCGCAGGCCCGCGGCCTGTTGGACTCGACGCTGGTCCTCTGCTGCGGCGAATTCGGCCGCCTGCCGATCGTGCAAAAGGGGGGAACGGGCCGCGACCACAATCCGCACGCCTTCACCACCTGGATGGCCGGCGGCGGAGCCAAGGGGGGCGTCTCCTACGGCGAGACGGACGAAATCGGCTTCAAGGCGGTCGTGAACAAGGTGGGCGTCCACGATCTGCACGCGACGGTGCTCTCACCTCTTGGGCATCGAGCACACGCGGCTCACCTACCGCTACAGCGGCCGCGATTTCCGCCTGACCGACGTCGAAGGAACCGTCGTCCGCGAAGTGCTCGCTTAAGGATGCAGGCGACTCCGTTCGGGAGTTTTTTGGGGTATTTTGGCGCGTAAAAAGGGAAAAAACGCCCCAAAAAACGCCCCAAACAAATCCGAGCAGAGTCTTTAACAACCCCTGTTAAACTGATCGTGAACGCACCGCGACTCCGCCGTATCATACAGGTGTCGAAGCAACGGAGTCGGGGCCGAGAAGACGTGGCCTAGCGGTCCGTCACACCTTACTTTTCGGGTGCCATGCCCACGACTCGACTGAGCTCGCCGAAGTCGGCTTTGCGTGGGCATGCGAATCCAATTGGCGTGCAGAGGCATGCCCACGCAAAGTCGTGGGCATGGCACCCAACCCGAATTCCTGAAGTTGACAAAGCACTTAGGAGGATTCGTACGTGAATCGCTGGGCGGTCGCATCCGGTGCGCATCACACCGGAAGAGAGAATCATCGCGTGGTGCGCCTGGCTGGCCAATCGCGAGTCGCGTACACTGACTTGGCTGGAATGAAATTGACCCGCCGGCCCGATCATTCGAGACGCGTGCGCTCATGAATCAATCCCACCAGGAACATCATCACGGTCACGTGAAGCCGCGCCGCCCCATCCACAAAGATTGGCGCGTTTGGATCGCTGTGGTCTTGATCCTGGCGGCGATGGTGTCGTATGTCATGACGAATGACGAAGTGCTCCGCCCTGGCCGACGGGCCGGTCAACCCGTCCCCGAGGCGCCTGCGAAGTAGATCGTTGGCGTACGCCGATCGGAGCTCGATCCCCTTCGACGACGCCGTTCGCCGGGGCGCCGCGGCGAGCGACACCCCGCGGCCGGATTCACCGAACGGCTGGCGGAGTCGCGAAAGGCTGGCAGAGTCGTTTGTGAACGGCGTCCGCGCCTCAGGCCGAGAAGCTGCTGCCGCAGCCGCACGTCTTCACGGCGTTCGGATTCTCGAACGTGAAGCCGCGCTTCTCGAGCCCTTCGTAAAAGTCGATCGTCGTGCCGTCGAGGAAAAGATAGCTCTTTTTGTCGACGGCGACCGGGATCCCGTGCTGGTTGGAGACGTGATCCTTGGCGGCATCGGTCTTTTCATCGAATCCGAGACTGTACTGGAACCCGCTGCAGCCACCGCCGCTCACGCCGATGCGGAGAACGGTGGCCTCGGCCATCTTTTGCTCGGACAAGACTCGTTGGATTTCTTTTGCGGCCTTTTCGGTGATGGTGACTGACATCGATCGAGCAACTCCGATTAGAGGTTTTCCATTTGCACAGTTTCAGGTCACGCGAAACTTTGCAGGGCCTGTCATGCTCAGCCATCCGGCCGCTGCGTGCGACCGTCGAGCGGCCTACCACGTATTATAGCGGAGAACCCCCAAGATTCACGAGACCTTTTCCATCCGGGGGTCTTCCAGCGAACGTCCGACGGGTTTAGAGCGGATACTCGATTTCGTCGGCCCAGAATGCTTACGATTGGGCGATGGCTCCTCGACAACCGCGGCCTTGGCCCCAGAGCACTCCACACGGGCGACAACCGACGCTTCCGGTTCAACTCCCCCCGGATCTGATTTCCCAGCGGATCGCTGGTCGACGATTTCGGTCACGCGCTGCCGAAAGTCTACGTCAAATCGCCGACGGGACATCCGTATATTTATCGGAAACGGATCGCCCGCTTCGACGCCTCCCTTCGCCCGGGAGACCTAACCGCGGTTTGCGTCGACCGGGGAACCGCTTTTGCGTACGGCCTGTTCAATCCGCGGGCGGAGCTTGCCGTGCGGCTCCTCCGCTGGGGGACCGACCCGCCGGACGAAGCGTTTTGGACCGGTCAACTTTCCCAAGCGGCGGCCTTGCGCCGCGACCTGTTGGGGCTCGACGCGCACACCGACGCCTACCGCCTCGTTCATTCGGAAGGGGACGGGCTTTCTGGAATCGTGGTCGATCGCTTCGCCGACGTCCTCTCGGCCGAAGCGTTCAGCCTGGGGATGTTTCAGCGGGGAGCCGACCTGTTGGAACGGCTGGGCGCGTCTTGGGGACGCGCGTCGTGGATTCTTCGTCCGGGACCGGCCAGCTTCGAGCAGGAGGCGTTCGAGGCCCCGCCGGTCCAGTCGGCCGACGCTCCGGCCGCCGTGACAGTGCAGGAATACGGCACGCGCTTCCGCGTGCGGTTCGCGGAGGGTCACAAGACGGGCTTTTTTTGCGATCAGCGCGAGAACCGACGACGGCTGGCCGCCTATTGCGCGGGGAAATCGGTCCTGGACTTGTGCTGTTACACGGGCGGTTTTGCCGTGCAGGCGAAAAGACTCGGCAACGCGGCCGAGGTCACCGGGGTCGAGCTGGACGAGGGGCCCCTTCAATTGGCCCGCGAGAATGCCCGCCTCAACCAGGTCCGCGTGAACTTCGTGCAGTCCGACGCCTTCGCCTACATGCGCGACATGCTCCGCAACGGCCGGCAATACGACGTCGTCGTCCTCGACCCGCCGAAATTGATCCGCACGCGGGATGAGCTGGACGACGGCCGCCGCAAGCATTTCGACCTCAACCGGCTGGCAATGCAGCTCGTGCGCCCCGGCGGCCTTTTGTTGAGCTGCACGTGCAGCGGACTTTTGGACGACGCGGAGTTCTTCAAGCTGCTGCACTCGGCCTCGCGGCAGGCCGGCGCCTGTTGGAAGGGTCTCCCGACGCCAAGCCGCGCCACGCGCGCGCGAACGATGCAGATCCTCGAGAAGACCGGTGCGGCCCCGGACCATCCCATCGCGTCCAATTGCCCCGAAAACGAGTATCTGCGAGCCGTCTGGATGCGACTCTCCTGACGATGCGGAAGGTGCCGTGGTGCGAGCTGCCAGCTTGCCCTTTGCCGCTCGTCCAAAATCGCCGGTCAACCAAAACAAAAACCAAGGAAATCTCTCGCAGAGGCGCAGTGCCCGCAGAGAAAGATCGAAAAGAAGAGGGGCCGTTTTCCTCTCCGTCTTTTTAGCCTCTCTCTGCGGGGTCTGCGTCTCTGCGAGAGATTCTGTTCGCTTTTGCCGGTCTCACCGGCGAGGTTGGAAACAGCCCTTCCCACGCGGTAGAGTGACGGAATGCCTGCCGAGATGCGAATCTGCAAGCTGGCCGACTTGAAGCCGGGAGCACAGGCCGACTGCTTTGTACTGCTGTCGGCCAAAGACCGGGCGACGACGCGCGACGGCAAGCCCTATTACCGCGTGACGTTCCGCGACGCGGTCCGCTCGGCGGTGGCGATGGTTTGGAGCGACTCGCCCTGGTTCGAGGGGTGCGATGGCAGTTGGAAGGTCGGCTCGTGTTACAAGCTTCGCTGCCGCTACGTCGAAAGCTCTTACGGGCCCCAGCTCGAGCTCGAGCGCCATGCGGCAGGTGGAGGAGGCCGATCGCAAGGACGGGTTTGACGAAATGGCCCTCGTCAAGTCGACGCGGTTCAACGTCGAAACCATGTTCGCCGAGCTATTGACGATCGCCCGGGGCAAGATCGAGCCCGAACCTTTGCGGCTGCTGGTTGTCGGAATTCTCGAGGAGCATGCCGAGGGGATCAAGCGGGGGTCGGCCGCCCGGAAAAATCACCACGCCTACGCGGGCGGATATTTGGAACACGTCCTTTCGGTGACGCGAAACGCCGTCTTCCTGGCGGAGAAGTACGCGGCCGATTATCCGAACATGCAGCCGCCGCTTGCCAAATCGCTCGTTGTCGCCGGCGCGATCCTTCACGACGTGGGCAAACTGATCGAGCTGGAGTTCGGCATGGAAGGACCGCGGCGCACGCCGGAGGGAGAGCTCATCGGCCACATTTTGCTCGGGCGGGACATGGTCCGCGAGCGGGGGAAAGACGTCCCCGGTCTCGATCGGGAAACGCTGCTGCGTCTGGAGCACATCATCGTGGCGCATCAGAACCTTCCCGAGTGGGGCTCGCCCATCGCCCCCCATACGCCCGAAGCACTCTTGGTCTATTTCGCCGACGACGTCGACGCCAAGTTCCACATGCTGGCCGCTTCGCTCGAGACCGATTCGCAGGGGGACGAGGAATTCACTCCCCGCGACAACGCGCTGCGGCGAAGCATCTTCCGCGGCCTGCGCACCCGAGAATGACGAGTGCTTTGTCAACTTCAGGAATTCGGATTGGGTGCCATGTCCACGGCTTTGCGTGGGCATGCGAACCGACTCGGCGTGACCGGGCATGCCCACGCAAAGCCGTGGGCATGGCACCCTCTTCGCTAAGTGACAGGGCGAGGTTCGACCATGCGGTTCACCAAGATGCAAGGCGCGGGCAACGACTATGTCTACGTCAACGCCTTCGCGGAACGCTTGCCGGAAGATTTGCCCCGGCTGGCCATTGCCGTCAGCGACCGGCACAAGGGAATCGGCTCCGACGGGCTGATCCTGATTCGCCCCTCGCCCGTTTCCGACGCGCGCATGCAGATGTTCAACGCCGACGGAAGCGAAGCCGAGATGTGCGGCAACGGCGTGCGCTGCGTGGCGAAATACGTCTATGACCACGGCATCGCCCGCAGGGAGAGCCTGCGGATCGAAACGGCGCGAGGCATCCTCGAACTGCGGCTCTTCACGTCGGGCGGCCAGGTGACAAGCGTGCGCGTCAACATGGGGCCGCCCATCTTGAAAGGCGCGGAGATCCCCACGCGGCTGCCGGGCGATCCGCCGGTGCAGGTCCCGCTCGACGTTGCGGGCCGCAAATTGAACGTGACGTGCGTCTCGATGGGCAACCCCCATTGCGTGACGTTCGTCGACGAAATCAGCGACGACCTTGTGTTGCGGGTGGGCCCCCAGATCGAACGCCACTCGGCCTTCCCGAACCGGGTGAATGCCGAGTTCATTCAAATCGTCTCGCCGTCCGAGACGATCATGCGCGTCTGGGAGCGGGGCTCGGGCGAGACGCTGGCTTGCGGGACCGGCGCCTGCGCCGCGGCGGTCGCCGGCGTCCTGGCCGGCCTGACGGAGCGCCGGTTGCTGACGCATCTCCGCGGCGGCGACCTGGAGCTGGAATGGTCCCCCTCCGGCGACGTCTATCTAACCGGTCCGGCCGTGGAGGTCTTTGAAGGCGTGTGGCCGGAGTGATGACCGATGGCCGAACAATTGCCGCGCAGGATTCACACCAGCAAATACTCCAGAAACGTCTTGAGATCGCGCGCCGTCTGCCAGGGGTCCAGCTCCCAGTATTTCGGGCTCAAGAGTTCGCAGCGCCAAATCCCGTCGAAGCCGGTCGCGCGCACCGCGTCGACCCACTCCTTCAAGGGGATGCGGCCGCCGCCGGTCCAGACGTTGCGCCCGCTCTGGGAACTGTCGCCGTGTTCTCCGAACGCGTCCAGCGAATCGCAGAAGTCGACGCAGAAAATGTGCGTTTTCTCGACGCGGGCGATCTCGTCGGGGTTCGTGCCGCTGTTCCAGAGATGGAAAAAGTCGAGCACCAAGCCGACGTTGTCGCAGGCCGTCTCGGCCAGCAACTCCAATTGTTGATCCAGCCGATTGAGCGGCGTGAAGGTGATCGCTTCGAGATAAAAGCGGACGTTGTGCTCTTTGCCGATCTTGGCCAGCGCAGCAAGGTTTTGCGCAGTGAGCCGCCGCATCTCGGCCCACGGCCTGCCGGAGAGCCCCTGGTACGACCCCTTCGGATCGAGCGGCCCCGTGAGCAACTGCACCATCGGACAACCGATCTTTTCGGCCAAAACACACCGGGCTTCGCACTCGGCCAGCAGGGCTTGATAAGCCTGCGGCTCCTGCCGTTCGATGTCCTGCACGTAGGACAGCCCGACCGGCGGCACCTCTTTGAACAGCGGCCGCAGCGATTCCAGCGGGAAGCCCTGATCGAGATAACTTTGCAGCTTGTCGATTCCGATCTCGATTCCCGCATAGCCCGTCTCCCGGGCAATGCGGATGCTGGTGAGCAGGTTGGTGTGCCTCGTCGCCAGGTTGTGCAGTGCGATTTGCATCGGTTCACCGGCTCCCACGGCCGCCGCGCACGGCCCGTTCAGCTCTGTGTCGTGTCGTGATTGTGATCAACCCGCAGCGGTTTTGTCACATCGATGGCCAGCCAGCAAAGGGCCGCCAATCCATAAGCGCAGCCGAAGAGAACGAAGAGGGTCTCGGAGTGGTTTCGTTGCAGCATGAAGCCCGCAAAGGCCATCCCGGCCGCGCCGAAGAACTGGCCCGTCATGTTCATCGCGCCGCTGATGGTCCCGGCGTAGCGCTCACCGACGTCGGCACACGCGGCCCAGGCCGGCCCCATAATCAAGTCATTGCAGAAGAACGAGGCGCACAACAACGCGGCCAGCAGCCAGACCGGATGCGCCCAGGGCACGGCCATCAGCGCCAAGCCGGCCAGGACGAGGCCGACCAACCCGTTGAGGCGGCGCCCCCATTTGCGGCTCCGCCAGCGCCGCACGATCCAGTCCGAAAGGAACCCGCCTGAAACGCACGAAACGATCCCTGCCGCCAGCGGCAGCCCCGCGAGCCAGGTGGTCGCCTGCGGCGAGAGGTGCCGATCGCTCTCCAGGTAGAGCGACAGGAGGTTGGTGATGAAGTTCCCTGCCGAGCCCACGAATCCATACATCAGACACAACGCCCAAACGTTCATCGACCCCAACAGGGCCAACCAGGGAACCGGACCGCCCGGCGAACCGCCCCGCGCAGCGGTGGCGGGCCGGCCGCGGGCGATCAGCGCACGCTCGGCCGCGTTGACCTGCGGCATTTCGTCCGGCCGGTTGCGAAACCAAATCCAGAACGGAACGGCCGCCACCACACCCAAACCGGCCAGCAGCCAGAAAGGCGTGGTCCAGGTGCCGCACAGATCGAACAGTGCCAGGAACATGAAGGGACCGACCGCCCCTCCCAGCCGGCTGAACATCCAGACCGTCCCCTGGGCCGACGCCCGTTCCGTGATCGGAGTCCAATCGGTCATCACGCGCGACCAGACCGGGAAGAATCCGGCCTGGAACACGCCGAACAGAAACCGCGCGGCCAGCAAGAAGACGAACGGTCCGCCCGCGCTGGCCGGGAAGACGCCGGCCAAGGCCGTCAGTCCCGTAAGCAGCGACCAGCCAAGCACCAGAACCGTCAACAGGTGACGCGCCCCCAGCCGGTCGCCAATCAGCCCGCAAGGCACTTGGAAGAGGCCGTATCCGATCAAGAACGCGGCTTGCATGTATCCGAACTGCGCTTTGTTCAGATCGAGCGCGTGCCCAATATCGGGGTGAGCCCTGACAAAGCTCTGGCGGTGAATGTAAACCAGAAACGAAAGGCCGCAGCCGACGGCCAGGACGTAATAACGGATGCGCGTGGCCCGCGCCGCCGCAGTTGCGTCGCGCAGTTCTGGAACATCCTGCGGGGCCAGGTCAGCTTGACCCATGAGCGGTTCCCGGTAGGTTATGCTTCAGCATAACGCGGCCGTGCCGCAACCAAAGGTTGAAGAGCCGAGAATCGAGTTGAGCCGCGGCGGTTTCGCGGGTTCATAATATACCCCTACCGGAAAGGAGTTGCCTCATGCTTCCCGACATCAAGACGGAGTTCCGCCGCCATCAGCATTTGGCCGAGCAGGCGCTGGCGCAGCTCGATGACGCCGCCTTTTTCCAGCGGCCCGGCGACCAGGTCAATCCGATCGCGCTCGTCGTCAAACACGTGGCCGGAAACCTCCGCTCGCGCTGGACCGATTTCTTGACCAGCGACGGCGAAAAGCCCGACCGAAACCGCGACGGCGAGTTCCAGATCCTCAAGGACGACTCGCGCGAGCGGTTGATGACCGCATGGCGGGAGGGCTGGGGTGCTCTCTGGTCAACGCTGGAGAATCTGTCCGAAGAGGACTGCGCCGGACCGTCACCATCCGCGGCGAACACCACACGGTGCGGCAAGCGGTTCTGCGGCTCGCTGACGCATACCGTCTATCACGTCGGGCAGATTCTCTACGTCGCCCGATTGCTTCACCCGGACGGCAAGTGGCTGACGATCGCTCCGGGACAGAGCCGGACACGTTCGGGACAATACCTGTCTCCCCCCAAAGCGCCAAACGGGGTGTGATTCAACAGCCCCGAACGCCGCCTAGAGGACCGCTTCCGGCAATGGGACGCGGAACGACGTCGGGTCTAAAAGCCGCGGCGGGGCGGCAGACGCCGTTTCAGCATCGGACGTCGAATGGCCAAGGAGCCTTAGCCCCGCGGCAGCTTTTCGAAACGGGTCGTCGGAGACCGGTTCCTGCGTCGTGTTCGCGCTCTTCTTGCCGGATGCGGCCGGCGCGAGCGGTTCTTTCTGCGACGGGGCCTGCTGTTCTTTCGCTTGCGGCGTCGTCTCGATGGACAGCCGGCGGACGGCCTCGATGTCGTAGGTCTTCTTCAACCGCTTGAGAAGGTCGAGCTCCGTATAGAGGCGGCCGGTCGGACGGTTGAAATCCTGGCCGTTGACCCCTTTTGAAAGCATGGCGCCGAGGTTTTTTCCGCCCTGCGTGGTCGTCATGTATTCGAACAACTTGTAGCCGTCGGGACCACGCATCAGGTCGGCCAGTTGCTGTTGACCGTAAGGCATGCGGCGGAGGCGGTCGACGCGGTCGTAGCCGCCCGGCAACTCGGCGACTTGCCGCATGAACTCTTTGCCATTCTGTGTTGCGAACTGGCGGGCCAGCCAGTCGCTATCCGGAAGGACCGACTTCAAGATCTGCTTCCGGTCGGCCACTTTCCAATTGATTCTCTCGAGCTTACGAAACAGCGACTCGACCACCGAGGTGGTCAGGAGATCTCCGGAACGGTAGTTGCGGTTGGCGGCCAAGTGCTTTTCGACCGTTCGCGTGACCGCCTCGAAGGTGGGAAACTTGCCGGTCGCGGTCGACTTCTTGTCCTTGGAGAGGGGCGTCTTCGCGACCAGATCTCCGCCGAAAACGAAGCCAACGAGCACGACCAACAGCAATCGAAGCGATTTCAACTCGATCTCCACTCGCTGGAATTGGAGGCGCAGACGCGGGCACGTCGATCAGACGAGGGACAGTCCACGAACCGTCCGCGCGCGCAGCGGTCCTCTTTGGCCCTTATCGACCGGCGGGGGGGGCCGACTTGATGTCGTTGCCCGCGGCTGCGAAGAATTCCGGCGGCAAAGCCAGGCTGCGCCAGCAGTACCAGCTTGCAACGGTGGCATAGGGGCGCCACGGCTCGGCAATCTGATGCGCCAGAAGCTTGTTCGGCAGCTCCGCCAGTCCGTAGGCGCGTTTGATCGCCGTGCGGACTCCCAGGTCGTCGTGCGGGAAAATGTCGGGACGGCCCAGGGTGAAGATCAGGAACATCTGCGCGGTCCAGCGACCGATCCCCTTCACCGCGATGAGCTCCGCGATGACCTCTTCGTCGGCCATTCGGCCCAACCGGTCGAGCCGCAGGAGGCGCTGCTCAACGTGGAGGGCCAGGTCCTGCAAATAGGCCTGCTTCTGCGGCGAGAGTCCCGCGCGACGCATCCGCGCCGGGCTGAGCCGTGCGAGCGATTCCGGGGAAAGCCCGTCGGGCTCGAGCGCCGCTTCGAGCTTCGCCAGGATCGAGCGGGCCGCGGCGGTCGAAATCTGCTGCGAGATGATGGCCCGCACGAGCGTGTGGAAGCGGTTTCGCCGTGGCTTGAGGGCAAAGGGGCCGACTCCCTCAATCAGCCTTCCCATTATGGGGTCGGCCGAGCGCAGATGTGCGAGGGCGTCCAGTGCCATTGCCGGAGACAATCGAATGACCTTGGGCATCCTGATCAGTCTGCGCAATCGCCGGTCGGGCTGACAAGCGATGTCGTCAGACGTCGTCGCAATCGGCGGCGGTGTGTACCAACTCGCCGGCCCGCCCCTCCTTGAGCTCCTGCCATTGCTCCCAGGTATAGAGCACCTCGCGGGCTTGCGAGCCGTTGTATTCGCCGACGATGCCGTCCTCGGCCATGTAGTCGATGAGCCGCGCCCCGCGGCCGTAACCGACGCCCAGTGCCCGCTGCAAGAGCGAGACGCTGCCGCGTCCCTCGCGGATGACGACTTCGACGGCCTGCTCGTACATCTCGTCGCGCTGGGCGAGTGCCGTCGGTTGCCGCCTTGCCGTCGGCCGGCTTCACGCTGAGGCGGGCCAGCTCCGTGCTGTATTGCGGCTCGTAATCGCCGAAGAACTCGATGATGTCGTTGATCTCTTCGTCGCCGACGAACGTTCCCTGTGCGCGGGTGAGATGGCTCGTGCCGGGGGCGAGATAAAGCATGTCGCCGTTGCCCAGCAGGCGCTCGGCCCCCATCTCGTCCAGGACGACGCGGCTGTCGGTGCGGCTGGAGACCTGGAACGAAATCCGCGCCGGCAGGTTCGACTTGATCAACCCCGTGATGACGTCGACCGTCGGCTTCTGCGTGGCAAGCACCAGGTGGATACCCACGGCGCGCGACTTCTGCGCCAGGCGGATGATGTGGCCTTCGACGTCCTTGCCGGAAGTCATCATCATGTCGGCCATTTCGTCGGCGATGATGACGATGTAGGGCATCGACTCGGGAATCCGCTCGGCCTCCTCGGAATCGGCATCGAGGCCGAGCTTCTCGAGCACCTTGGCTTTGCCCAGCTTGTTGTAGCTGTCGAGGTGCCGCACGCCGACCTGCGCGAGGAGGTCGTAGCGTTCCTCCATCTTGTCGACGGCCCAAGCCAGCACGGCCTCGGCTTTTTTCATGTCGGTGATGACAGGGTGCATCAGGTGCGGCACCCGTTTATACGGGCTCAGCTCGACCATCTTGGGGTCGATCAGGATCATCTTCACCTGGTCGGGATTGCGCGTCATGAGCATCGAGAGGATCAGCGTGTTGAGGCAGACGCTTTTGCCCGTTCCCGTGCGGCCGGCGATCAGCAGGTGCGGCATCTTCGTCAGGTCGACGACCAGCGGGCCGCCCGCTCACGTCCTTTCCCAGGAAGAGCGGAATCCGCATCTTGTCGATCGCGTCGGGGCACGCTTCGATCAGCTCGCGCAGCCGAACCAGAACCTGTTTTTCGTTCGGCACTTCCACGCCAACCGTGTTCTTGCCCGGAATCGAGGGGACCACGCGGACCGATGGAACGCGGAGCGCGATCGCCAGGTCGTCGGCCAGGGCCGCCACTTTCGAGAGACGCAGACCCGCTTCCAGCTCCAGCTCGAACTGCGTGACGACGGGCCCCGTGTCGATCTCGACGACGCGCACGTTCAGATTGAAGTCCTTGAACGTCTTCTCCAGGACGACGGCCGCGCTCTGCGCCTTGGCGGCCAGCGTCTCGTAGGGAAAGTCTTCGGCCGGCTCGAGCAGATCGAGCGAAGGCAGCTCAAAGGGGCCGTTTCTGCGCCGCGGTGCTTCCCGGCTTCGAGGCGTTCGAGCACTTCGTCGCGCAACGACTTGGCTGCGATCGGCGGATTCACCTTGATCGGCAGGGCCGCCTTCGAACGACTCACAGCCCCCGCTGGGGAGGCTTTTGACGGGACGGGCCGTCGACTCATCGGCCTCGTCGGAATCATCAGTCTCTTCGGGATCGGGGTCCGGCTCGATATCGGAGCTCTCGGCTTTGGGCCGCTTCCGGAACAGTGCGCCAGCAAGCGGAACGGGAGAGCGGGATCGCCAAGAACAACTGCAGCAGAAATAACTCGCCGGCAATCAAAATCCCGGCGACGACGACCGTCGCGGCGAGAATCGTGATCCCCTGCACGGTAAAATACGGTTCCAACAATGCGATGCCCCAAGCGCCGACGTACCCGCCGCCACCGATGGCCGGTCCATCGCCAAGCTGGGGCACGTGGAGTTGCAGCCCGATGCACAGACCAGCCACCACGAGGACGATGCCGAAGGCGCGCAGCAGGCGATCGGTCGGCCCCTTGCGGGAAAAGAGCCGCATATCCATCGTGAAAAGGGCGAAGACCAGGAAGAACGAGCCCAGCCCCAACCCCGTGCGGAGATAGTGTGCGGTTTGCGCTCCGAAGGGACCGCAGACGTTCAGCGGTTCTATGCGGGCGGGAAAGGCGAGGCGCGACGGCGGATCGGCCGGGTCATAACTCCACAGGCACAGCGTCAGAAAGACGCAGAGTGCCAACAGGCACAGGGCCAGCAGATCGGTTCGTAAACGACGCAGATCCATCGGACGGGTTCCATCGGAACGTCAGCGCTCGACGGCTTCCAACGGCGCAGATCGCCAGCGCCGGACGTTGTCCGTGCGCCGAACCATCTCCCGGTCCGGCGCACGGCAACATCCTTGCGACACGCCACCAATCTCGAAATCGCAATGGGGACAAAGGCCATCAGTTGGCTAGTGGTACGATCACTCTGGAATGCGATGTTGGATTTGCCGGACTCGCGGGCGAAATCCCACATTGGACCGGTCCGTTCAGATCTGGGCACTCCACGAGAATGTTTCGGAGCAATCCTGCTCGCGGGAAATCTATCATGCGAAGCCCGCGAAGTGGAAAAGAAACATCGTCCCGCGTTGCTTTTTGGAAACATTCCGCCCGTTCTCGCAATTCTTCTCAAAATGCGGAAAATAACTGGGAGGGCTGGCGCATCGTATTTTCTGAGAACTCGTGACGGCGGGAGTGGGCATTTGACCACGGCAGACCAGGGCCGCATCGACCCCGCCGCTGTCACGGCACTGTACGAGTGCTATGCCGAGGAATTGCGGCTGTTTTTAACGGGCGTCCTGCGAAATGCCGATCTGGCCGACGAAGCCCTCCAGAATACGTTTGCCAAGGCTGTCGAATCGGGGCACACGGCCCGCGAGGAATCCGTCAAAGGCTGGTTGTTTCAGGTCGCCTTTCACGAGGCGGTCCTGCTGCGGCGACGCGGCCAAATTCGCGATCGGTCCCTGCGTCGAATGGCCCGGGGGCAAACGGCCCCGAGCGGCGGAAACCAGGCGGGAGGCGACCGGTTCAATTGCCCTGACGGCCGATTGGCCCGCTCGGAAATGGTCGAACAGGTCCGCAGGGCACTCGCGGAGCTTCCCGCCGATCAACGACAAGTCGTCGAAATGCGGATTTATGAAGACAAGACGTTCGCCGCGATTGCGGCGGAACTTTCGGCCCCGTTGGGGACGGTCCTGACCCGCATGCGACTGGCCCTCAAAAGGCTGTCGCGACGGCTCGGGTCCGAACAGGGATGATCGAGATGAATACCGATGATTTCACTCGCCGCGCGATGATCGATTCGCCCGGGAACGACTCGCCGGAAAACAACCTCGAGTGGCGGGCCTTTCGCTACGTCCTGGGCGAGATGTCGCCCGCGGAGGCTGACGCCTTCGAGGAAGTTCTGGCGACCGATCAGGAGACACGCGAGCTTGTCGCGCGGAGCACCGGACTCGTCACGAATCTGTTGGATCTCAGTGTGCTCGAAGCGACGCCGACCGATTCTCATAACGGATCGACCGCTGTTGGATTGGTCGGTATTCCAACAGCGTGGGTGCGGCCGGCCGAGTCGCCGGAGTTCGCGCAGAGGGAGTTGGCGGGTCGGCGGCCGCGGCGGTTCAGCGGCTGGGCGATCACAGGGCTGGCTGCGGCCGTCTGCTGTTGCATCGCCGTCGGACTCAGTCTGCTTCCCCTGAGAGGGCGTACCGGTCTCGAAGACATCCACTTGGGCGACGTGCCTGACAGTGGTGCGGGCCATCTTGTGGCAATCTGGTCCCAACGGCTGGCTGAATTGGCGCCGGAAATAGCAACGACAGAACCAGCGGCGTCGGAACGATCCGAGCGTGCCCCTGCCGGGCGAAGCCGATGACAGCCGATTGGCAAATGCAACCGAGAATGCACCAGCCGATTCCGCCACCGTTGCGGACCAGTTTGCAGCCGAGGACTCGGATGTTCCTGGCTGGATGATCGCCGCCGTCGAACTCGGCCAGGTCCACAAGGCGGACAGGTCCTCGTCTGAGATTGGGAGAACTGACCGATGCGGGAAGCGGGTCTGAGGCAGGCTGCGAAACGAGGAATTGGCCAAAAAACATCGGTGCCGGCCCCGCTGGTTCTGACGGCGCTCGTTCTGAAGGTGCTGGTTCTGACGGCGCTGGTTCTAACGCCTCTGGGAAAGGGTCTCTTTCCGGCGGACTGCCGTGCCGACGACTCGTCCGCAAAGACGCCGGTGCCGAAACCGGCAGCGACCAGTCCGCCTGCCGCCAATCCGACGGTCGCGAGCCGGTCCCAGCCAAGCCGACTCGTGCCCGACCGACGCCGACGGCGCTGACGGCAGAGCGCGAGGCGGCCGCGCTCGCGTTTGCCCGCGAGCATCATCCCGAGTTGGCCGCCTTGATCGAGAAACTGCGCAAGGACAATCGGCGCCAATTTGACCGGGCGATCCGCGAGTTGGCCCAGGACCGCGAGCGATTGGTCCGGCTCAAGAAACAGTCGCCGCCGCAGTATGACCTCGCTCTGGCGGCCTGGAAGCTCGACTCACGCGCCCATTTGCTGGCGGCCCGCATGACCCTGTCGCAAGACCCGGCACTCGAAGCCGAGTTGAAACAAGTTCTTCGCGACCGGGTCGACGTGCGGCTCAAGCAATTGCAGTTCGAGCACGACCGGTCGATTGCAGGATCGGTTGGCCACGGTCAATAAGTCGATTCAAAAGATCGAAGCGGACAAGGAAGCGGTGGCCGACGCCGACCTGCAACGGATCAAGCGTTCGGTCGCCAGGAATCGCCGACCGGCTTCCGAAGAAGCCGACGCCGAACGAAACGCAATCGAACTCGACGGCAAGCCGGTCGTCGCCGAACGGCCGCGGCTCCCCGCCGAAAAGACGGCCGCCTCGGTCACGCCGCCCGCACCGACTCGCCAAACACCCAAACCAAATCGAAACAGGACTGAAAACGATCGGGTTGAGAAGACGAACGTTTTCGCGTTCGAGGGGAAAGCAGGAATGCACGCTCGCGGATCACTTGCCATCTTCTCCATTGCCGGTCTGCTGGCGATGAGCGTCTTCGGCACGAGAGCCTTCGCGCTGGAGGCTGCCGCCTCGAGTTGGGAGAAACGAAATCACCTCCCACGAAACCTCTGGACAGCGGGAAACTGAACAGCGGGAAAGTCGACAGCGGGAAACTGGACAGCGGGAAAGTAGACAGCGGGAAAGTAGACAGCGGAAAACCGACAACAGCCGCTGGAGCCCGTCTCGCGGCGGTTTGCGTCGGCCGACGCCAATGAAACGCCTTCGTTTCGCCGGCACGTCGTTCCCCTCTTGGGAAAACTGGGGTGCAACGGCCGGGCCTGTCACGGCTCGTTCCAGGGACGCGGCGGCTTCCGCCTCTCGCTGTTCGGCTACGACTTCAAGTTGGACCACCAGCAACTCTTGGCCGGCGACGAGCCGCGCGTCAATCCGCGAATCCAGACGCCAGCCTGATCCTGCAAAAGCCGACGCTGCGGATCCCGCACGAAGGGGGCCTGCGCTACAAGCTCGGAAGCTGGGAACACCACGTCCTGTTGCGATGGATTCAAGGGGGAGCAGTCGGCGTCAAGGATTCCGATCCGAAGTTCGTACGGCTCGTGGTCAGTCCGGCGGAGCTTCGCTTCGCGAAAAAGGGCGAGCACGTCGCGCTCAAAGTCGTCGCCCATTGGTCCGACGGCACGAGCGAAGACGTCACCCCGCTGTGCCGTTATCCAGAGCAACGACGAACAGATCGCCAAGATCGATGCGACCGGGACGCGTGACCTCCGATCGAGCCGGGCGATTCGCACGTGGTGGTCTTTTACGACTCCGGCGTCGCTCCCGTCCCCGTGATGCGGCCGGTGTCGGACGTCGTCGGGCCGCGCTATCCCGACGTGCCCACGCCGACCGAAATCGACCGCCTGGTCGTGAAGAAGCTGCGAAAGCTGGGCATCGTCCCCTCCGAAGTGTGCAGCGACACGGAGTTCCTGCGGCGGGCCAGCCTCGACGTCACCGGCACGCTGCCGACGGCCAAGGAGGTCGCCGCCTTCCTGGCCGACAAATCGCCCGACAAGCGCCGCCGGAAGGTCGACGAGCTGCTCGCCGCGTCCGACCTACGCCGCCTGGTGGACCACGCGGCTATGCGACATCACCGGCAACAACGACAGGGCGTTGGCCAACATCTACGCCCGTCGACCAACGCGCGAGCCAGGAATGGTACGACTGGCTTCTGAAACGCGTGCGGGCCAACGTTCCCTACGACAAGATCGTGGAAGGGATCGTGCTGGCGACCAGCCGCCCGGCGAATCAATCGTACACCGACTATGCCGAGGAAATGACCGATCTCTACCGCAAGAAATCCGAACGCCGCCACGCCGAGCGTCAGTACGCCGACCGTCCGGGCTTGACGCATTTCTGGGCGCGGCGGACCATCACCCAGCCGCAGCAGAAGGCGCTCAGCTTTCGCGTACACGTTTTTGGGAATCCGCATCCAGTGCGCCGAGTGCCACAAGCACCCATTCGATCAGTGGACGCAGGACGACTACCGGGAATTCACCAAGTTTTTCGCGCTCGATTCGCTTCGGCGTCGACGCGGCCGACCGGCCGCAGTACGACGACGCTTCTGGAGCCGACCAGAGCCCGACAGCAAGAAGACCGGCGATTTCCGGCGCGAATTCCCCCGTCTTTTGGCGGAGGGGAAAACGCTTCCCTTCGATGAAATCTTATCATTCCCCAGCCGCGCCGCGGCCCGGTCCGAGCGCAACGGCCGCGGCCGCACAGGTCCGCAAGTCGTCAAGGCGGCCGCCAAGCCGCGTCGCCAAACGGGCCATCGCCAAGAAAGATTTCCGAGGACGGCCGAGCGATGGCTGCCATGCGCGGAACCCGGCCGTCGTCCAAACTCCGCCGGCCCGTCGTGGCGCAACGACCGCATGAGGCAGCGGCAAATCGCCCGCAGACGGTCGCGAGTCCCCGCGGCGAGCTCGAAGTCGGGCCCGTCTGCTTGGGGGCCGAGACGATCGACCTGTCTCGTTACGACGATCCGCGCGTCCCCCTGATGAATTGGCTGCGTTCCAAGAAGAACCGCTTTTTCGCGCGGGCCTTTGTCAATCGTGTTTGGGCCACCTATTTCAACGTGGGTATCGTGAATCCGCCCGATGACCTGAGCCTGGCCAACCCGCCCAGCAATGCCGAATTGCTCGACTATCTGGCGGACGGATTCGTGAAGCACGGCTACGACATGAAGTGGCTGCACCGCGAAATCGTCAACAGCCGCACGTACCAGTTGAGCTGGCGGCCGAACGACACGAATCGGCTCGATCAACGGAACTTCAGCCACGCGGTCCTCCGCCGCCTCCCGGCGGAAGTGGCCTACGATGCGATCCGCGAGGCGACCGGCTCCGACGCGACGGCGGCCAAGATGCTGACGGACTGGCGCGATCGGGCCATCGGCATTCCCGGCACCGGGTCGCCGCGGCCGCGAGCGCCTCGGTCTACGCGCTCGAACGTCTTCGGCCGGTCGGTCCGCCAGAGCAATTGCGACTGCGACCGTTCCAATGAGCCGAGCCTGCTGCAGACGGTCTTTCTCCGCAACGACAATGAAGTCCTGGCGATGGTTGGCGACCCGCGCAACGGCTGGGTGGCGCAGATTGCCGGCGAACTCGTGCCCAAGCTGGTTCCGCGCAGCGGGCGAACAAGCACCATCAGTCCGTTCCCAGCCCGACGCCGCGTCAGCCGGTCGTGGCTCCCAAGCCGATCCAAGGGATCGCCAAGGCTGGCGAAAACGAAGCCGCGAGGCCAGCAAAGCGGGCCTCGCCGCGTGCTGGAAAAGAGATTCCGCAGGTTGCAACCGCTGCGGCCCGAGCAAAAGGCCCGCCTGATCGCCCGGCTCTCCGAACGGATCAAAGAGCTTCAGACGGCGGGACGAGAACGAACAGGCGAAACGGCTTGCCGCCCAACTCGAAGAGCTGAAGCGCCGTCCGGTGGCGGCTGGGCGCGGCCTGCGGAACCGGATGCCGGTGCCGGCTCTCGCGACGCGGCTTGAAGCCGACGCAAGTGACGTCCGCGAAGAAAATGCAGCTCGTCCGGACGGCCTATCTCCGCACGCTGAACCGTTATCCGGACGATCACGAACAAACGCGGGCCCTGGCCTATTTGAACGATTCCGACAACGTCTTCGCCGGCCTGCGCGATCTGCTGTGGGCCTTGGTGAATACCGAAGAATTCATTGTGAATCACTGACTTCGGAAGGCGGACGGATGAGGCGGACCGGCGGCCTGATCGCTGGAATTCATCCTTCCTCTTTCAGCCTTCTCGAGAAACCTGCTTTCAAGGAACTTTGACGATGGCACTCAATCGGACATGCGACGGGGTCGGGCGGCGCGATTTCCTCAAAGTCGGCGCCCTGGGAACCGGCTTGACGTTGGCGGGCTACCTGCGCTGGGCCGCGGCCGCCGAGCAGGGGGCCGGAAACAAGCTCAAGGCAAAAGCCAAGTCGGCCATCTTTATCAACCTGGGAGGCGGCCCCTCGCACACCGACACGTTCGACCTCAAGCCGACGGCGCCCGACGGAGTACCGCGGCTCGTTCCAGCCCATCGACACCAACGTCCGCGGCATCCGCATCTGCGAGCACCTGCCGAAGTTGGCCGCCAACTTTCAGCACTTCGCCCTCTTGCGGAGCGTGACGCACACACTGGCGGCACACGAATTAGGGACGCAGTACGTCATCACGGGAAACCGGCCGATCGCATCGCTGGAATACCCCAGCTACGGCTCTGTCGTCACCAAGGAGCTCCGTGGGGCCGCCGATCTGCCTCCGTTCGTCGCCATTCCGAATTCGTCCGATGAGCGTCCGGCTTCCTGGGCGTGCAATACTCGGCCCTGAGCACGAGCTCCGTGCCGCGTGCCGGGCAGCCCTACGGCGTCCGCGGGATTTCGCTCGGCAACGGTCTCACCGTCGCCGACGTCGAAAAACGACAACACCTGCTGGCCGATCTCGACACGACCTTCCGCAAGGTCGACATGAACAACTCGCTTTTGGACGGACTCGACCGCTTCGGCCGCCAGGCGTACGAGATCATCACGTCTCGTCGGGCGCGGACCGCGTTCGACGTCAGCAAAGAATCGCCCGCCTTCGCCGAGCCGTTCGGCAAGACCCCCTTCGGTATGAGCTGCCTGTTGGCCACGCGGCTGGTCGAAGCCGGCGTGCGCTTCGTCACCATCTCGTTCGGCGGCTGGGACACGCACTTCGACAACTGGAAACAGTTGCAGACGCGGCACTTGCCCCCCTTGGACGAAGGACTGGCCGCCTCTGGCCAACGGACTGAAATCGAAGGGCCTGCTGGATTCGACCGCGATCCTGATGACCGGAGAATTCGGCCGCACGCCGAAGATCAACCCGCAGCGCAACGGCCGCGACCATTACCCGCGGGCCATGTTCATGATGATGGCCGGCGGCGGCATTCGCGGCGGGCAGGTGATCGGAGTCACCGATGAGAAGGGACTGGAGCCGACCCACGACCCCCATTCGCCCGACGACGTGGCCGCCACGTTCTATCGCGTGCTGGGAATCGACACGACCAAGGAGTATCACACCAATACGGGTCGGCCCGTGATGATCGTCCGCAACGGCACGGCGATCGACTCGCTCATCGCTTGACGCTCCGGCTTTCCAGCCGGCCCTGCCCCTGACGGCCACACGCAGCCCCCGGATTCGATTGCTGTCAATCCGGGGGCCGCGTCGCGCGCGGAGGCTGCGTCGCGAGGATGCCTCCGCCAGAATCCGGTCCTTGCGGTCGAAATTTCGCGGGCGATATAATCGGGCGATATAATCGATCGGTCCATGCGTTTCGCAACAGTCATCAGGTCCACTCATCGTTTAGCGGGAGAATTGCCGGTGCTCGTGCGGATGGAGTTGGCCCGGATCGTGATCAGCGACGTGAGCAACGAGCAGATCATCTATCTGCGCGAAATCGACGGACAACGCATGTTTCCGATCCTGATCGGCTTGTTCGAAGCCACGAGCATCGACCGCCGCGTGAAAGGCGAGATCCCCACCCGGCCCCTGACGCACGACCTGCTCAAGAACACGATCCAGGAACTGGGGGGCGAGGTGCAGGACGTCGTCATCAACAACTTGATGGACCACACCTATTACGCGATCGTCCGCGTCCGCGCCAACGGCCAGGTCGTTGAGATCGACAGCCGCCCCAGTGACGCCATTGCCCTCTCGGTCCACTTCGACCCGGTCCTGCCCATCTACGTCGAAGATTCGGTGCTCGGCGAAGTCGCGTGAGGGGCCGGGCCGACGACCGCCCAGGGGGCCACAGCGCACAGCCACGCGATTGCCTGGCGAGCGATGCCAAAAAATCAGCTTGACTGGGTCTCCGCGTTCGCTAAACTGGCAAGAATGCCGCCCGGGGGTGCTTGCACCGCGCTGACCGCTCCAAGGCTGACCGCTCCAAGTTCGTGCCGTTCTTTTACGCGGCGACTTGGCAATCACTCATTCCAGGACAACTCGGGAGAGGGGATCACAAATGACTCGCCGATTTGTGTATGGTAGCTTGGCAATCATCGCTTTAGGTTTTCTGTCCGTTGTGGGCTTGCGCAGTGCGGCACTCGACGCCGGCGATGCCTCGGCCGGCAAGAAGAACGCCGACGTGGTCTCGCAATTGGAGAACCGGATCGCCGCGCTGGAGACGCGGATTGCCGCTTTGGAAAAATTCCGTGCGGCTTCCGGCCCGCCGAATGTCTTGAATCTGCAGCAGCCCGGTCCGCCCGTTGTCTTGCCTCCGTTCGATTTCCCGGGGGGGTCGCCGCAGAAGTTCAACGGCAACTGGTGTTACACCATTCTGATCGATGGCAGCGGCAAGAGCGCGATGGCCGACGGACAAAAGCTTCAGCGTTGAGGTTTGCGCTGGGCGAGGGTCCGCAGCAATTGGCTGCAAGCCTGCTGCGCTTGCTCGCCGCCCTGATTCGTCGCGACCAGGATGGCAACGTTCCGCGCAGGGTGCAAGGCGATTCCCGCCAGCCACAACCCATTGCTGCCGAAGTGCGTCAGGACTGTTTCGCCCGTCTTGGGATCTTTCGACACGCCCCATCCCATCGCATAGCGGACCTCGTTTTTGTTGATCGCTCCGCCGAACGGAGCGTGCAATCGGCGCAGGGAATCGACCGACAAGAGCGGCTTCGACGCGCCTGGAACAATCAAGGCTGTTCCACGTTCGCCGGCCAAATGAAACGAGGCATATTTCGCCCAATCGCCGAGCGACACGTGCACGGTCCCTGCCGGTCCATAGCAGGCGGGATTGTCAGCGGCCCAACTCGGCGGTATTGGAATGCCGCTTTCCGTGTGGCCGCAAGGTTGGCCCACAGGCGACGCCCGCCCTGACGACGATTCGGATGTGCCCGGCTTCGCCGATTTCGATCGAGGCATTCCCGGCGGACCGTACCCGGCGCTCGCCATGCCCAGCGGTCCAAACAGCCTTTCCCGCATCAAGTCTTCCCAGGGCTTACCGGCCACCGTCTCGGCCATTGTGCCGGCGATGATGTAGCCGGTGTTGGAATAAAGGAAGGCTTTCCCCGGCTCTTTGTCGGGCGGCTTTTCGGAGGACCGCTCGGCAGATGTCGCGGCGCTCTTCCTGGGGAGATCCTGCAAACGCACGGACAAATAACAGTGCCAGTGGGTCGGGGTTTGCCCGAACGCCGGCTCGGTGGGTGAGAAGTTCTTCGAGAGTCACCCGCTTCCAAGCGGGGTCGATTGCCGACACTCCGTGCTTCGCCAAGATCTCGGCGGGTGTGCTCGTCCAACGGAGCTTGCCCTCTTCGACCAGCATGGCCACGACCGTGGCCGTCATGCTTTTTGTATCGGAGCCGATGTGAAACAAATCGCCGACGGTCATCCGTTCCGCCTGGCCGCGGCAGCGGACGCCGACCGCACCGAGGGCCGACACGCGATTTCCTTCGACGATTGCCGCAGCCATCCCCGGCAGCTTGAATTTTTCCACGCTGGCCGAAAGGAGCGGCGACAGGTCGTCGACGGGGGCCGGTGCAACGCGGCCGGTCGCTCTTGCTAGACGGTCCTTCGCGACAACAGCATGCCCCAACGCCGGGGCGGCCAACAAAAGAATCGCGCAAATCGCACATCGACCAGCGATCCGCGTTGCCGCCAGAGACCCGTCAGGATTCGTCATTGAAGATCGCCTCGATGTCACGAGCACCATGAAGAATGCGAACCACTTGGATTCCGTCCGCCGTGGCGCGGTAAAAGATCAAGTAGTTCTCAAAGCCGTTCATGCGCGAGCGTTGAATGTCCGCGAGATGCGCCGAGCGAAATTCGCCGCGCAATCCCAATTCCGGCGATCGAGCGAGTGCCTTGAACGTGATTTCTGCCGCGTCGAGGAATCGCATCGCCGCGGATTTTTTATCGTGGGCAATCAGACTGGCGATTTCGACCAGATCCGATCTCGCATGCGGCGTGCAGTAGACCTGTCTCCGCCTCCCCATGGTCTGACAGCTCCGTCGCGAAGACCCGACGACATCGATCACAGCGGAATCAAGTGCTCGCCGCCTTGCCAGGGAGTTCGCTTGATTCGGGCCTCGGCGGGATCAGCGCACTTTGCGGTCGGAGAGGCGACGCTTCACCTCCCGACGGATCGTTGACCAATCATGCGCCGCAAGTTGTTGCGGCGGACCGCTGGCGAGTCCCTTCAGCAATTCCGCTTCCAAGAGCGCCTGGGCCGATTCCCGCTGCTCGAGCCGGATCAGCTCTCGAATGTATTCGCTGGCACTACTATATCCGCCCTGCTGCACGCGCTGTTGAACGTATTCCTTCAAGCTATTCGGCAAGGCGATGTTCATTGTTTCCATCGACGTCAATCCTCTGAGTGATTTTATCGCGGCTCGCAAAAATTGACAAAGATCGCAGGCGGCCAATCCGTGCGCCGGCCGCTCATCGTTCAAACGCCAGCCGCTACGAACGATGATTAATTGCACTCAGGTACCAGCGGTCCGGCCAGTTCCTGCAGAATGAAGAGGCGGCCCGGCTGAGTCGGCATATAGGTCGAGGGGATCCAGGGCGTCGGCTCGTGGCGAAGGGTCATCCACACGCTCAAGCCTTGCCACATCATCCCGCGACCGAGCGTCCCGTCGCAGCCCCCGATGATTTTATCGGCCCCGAGGAAAATCGCGGGGCCAATCGTGTTGGCGAAGGCCGGGACCAGCGTCGTGCGGCTCTTGAAGCTCGTAATGGCGTTCTGCTCGATCGTCAGCGGATGCAGCTTCGCTCCAAGACGGTGCGTCTGCCGTTTCCAGTCCGCTTCGCCGGCAAATTCAGCGGCGAAATGCGGCTCCCAAAACGCAATGTGGCAGACGCGGCCGATCCCGAAAATCACCGCCAGCTTCGCCCCGCGGGATCGCAGCCGCTCGATTCGCTGCGCGTAGTGCGGCAACACATCGCGGGTTGCAAAGGCCCGCTGCGGCGGCGGAACGGTGAGCTTTCCCAACGGTCCGTAAAACGCCACTTCCATGGCGCGCTCGAACGAGCCGGGATCACTCGCCGGCAGCGACCTTCCGTCGGCGTCGCTCCATTCATCCATGTTGAAGCCATGGACGTGATCGCACCCAACGCCCCATTCGCTGAGAAAATAAACGACCCATCGATACATTCCCATCGGGCCGACGGGAAGAATCAGGATCAGCTCTTCACCCGCATCGCGGCTGTGCTTGATCGTCGCGGCGATCTCGTGCCCCAAAAACGTCTCAAAGTCGGTCAGCGACTGGCAGACGACCGGTTCGAAGCGCGGGTGCCACCAAGACTGGCGCCGGGTCAGCGTCGTCGGATCGGGATCGACGCACGCATCGATTTTCTTCAGGTCCCATCCAGCGGGCAGGAAGCCTTGCATCAGCGATCCGGCAATCGTTGTCAGTAAGTCCACGGCGCGATTCTCCGCGAGCAAATGAGGCTGGGTCTGGATTCTCGTGCTGCGAGCACTTCGGCGATGCGATGAAAGTCTCGTATTTACCGACGGTTTCCGCTACGCAACCGCGACGTCTGCCTGGGAAGCGCTCCAACTGGAAAAGCGACGCAGCCGGGAAACCGGCACGACAGAGGCGATTATGAATAATAATCCATACATGCAACTTGATTTATACGACCGCTTTCGTTCGAATGCAGGGCTACAGGGCCTGATTGATTCAATCTCGGCGAGCCCCTCCGCCTCGCCGCCGCCCCCCTCGAATCGCCGCCTGCCCGACGATGTCCTGCCCGATGCTGTCCTGCCCGAATCCTGCCTCCGCTTTTCTCTGAAAGGATGCCATGAAGGGCCTTTTGACCATTTGCGCGATGGCCGTCTCCGCCGGTTTGGGCACATGGGTCTATCGGGATTCCGCGCGCGCGGATGGCGGTCAGCACTCCCGCCCCAGCGGAGCGGATGGCGGCCGTGGAAGTCACCCACCTCGTAAACTCGACCATCGAAGACGGCGTTGAGGTCGTCGGCGGGCTGGAAGCTCGGTCCGACGTTGAGTTGCGGACCACGATCAGTGCTTACATCATGCGGTTCCTGGCAGACGCGGGCGACTTTGTTCAGCAGGGCCAGGTCGTGGCCGAGCTGGAGGACGCCAAGCTGGAAGAAGCCGTCACCTATGCCCAGGCCGCTCTCCACTTCGCGCAGCGCAGCTTCAAGTCGAGCAATCGCGACTGGCCCAGTCCGAAAAGCACTTCAAACGCCAGGCGGAACTGGCGCGCTCGGGAGTCAGCACGCCGCAGCAGCGCGAAGACTCGGAAACACAAGTGCGTGTCGGGAAAGCCGAAGTCGATTTGGCACAGGCGCGTGTCGATCAGTCCGCGGCCGACCTGCTGCACGCGAAACTGGCGCTCAGCGACTGCGCGGATCCTCGCCCCGTTGTCCGGGTTCGTGGCCGAACGGCACGTCGACGTCGGCGAATTAAGCAAACCCGACGTCGTCCTGATGCGGATCGTGGACATCTCGACCGTCAAGACGGTGATCCATATCGTGGAGCGCGACTATCCGAAAGTTGTGTCCGGCCAGCGGGCCCACATTACGGTCGATGCGTTCCCCGGACATCAATTCGAGGGCAAGGTCGTCCGCAAAGCGCCCGTCCTCGATCCGCTGACCCGAACGGCGGACGTCTTCATCGAGATCCCGAATGGCGAGAAGCTGCTCAAACCGGGAATGCACGCGCGGGTCAGGCTGATCTTCGATCGACACAGGCAGGCGAAGGTCCTTCCCATGGCGGCCCTCCTGGACGACGGCCAGAAGCGTGCGGTCTTCGTTTTGTCGGGCAATCCGTCGCGGGCGAAACTCCAGCGTGTTCAGACCGGGTATGCCGACGGCGACACGATCGAGATCCTTTCGGGCCTGGGTCCGCGGGACCGGGTCGTCGTGTCGGGCGCAGAGCTGCTCAAGGAAGGGCAAACCGTCGTCGGCGTCGAGCGGAGCACCGCCGCGCTGGCCGCCAGCGAGACGGTGGCAGTCAAGCCCGGCGCCTGGAAACACGGTAACTGACGCTGATGCTGTGGCTCGTCCGTTTCGCCGTCGCGCGGCCGATCACGACCCTCATGGGATGTCTGATGGTCGTGCTCTTGGGCACGGTTGCGCTCTCGCGCCTGCCGATCGACCTGTTGCCCGACATCACCTACCCCACCATCACCGTCACCACGCCCTACGAGGGGGCCGGTCCGGCGGAGATCGAAACGCTCATCACGCGGCCCCTGGAGCAGACGCTCGGCTCGGTGCACGGCCTCGAGCGGCTGATGAGCAGCAGCTACGAGGGAATCAGCAACGTCCGCGTGCAGCTTCGATGGGGAACGAACATCGACGAGGCGATGGGGGAAGCCCGGGCCAAGGTCGAAATGGCGCGGCGCTACTTTCCCGAAGGCGTTCAGCCCCCTTATGTCCAGAGGTATGACGTCTCCGATTCCCCGATCATCTTCGTGGGCCTGACGGGCGAGCTCGATCCGGTGCGGCTCACCCGCTTGGCCGAACAGACGATCCTGCCCCGCCTGGAAAGCGTGGACGGCGTGGCGCGGGTCCGGGTCCGCGGCGGCTTGCGCCGCGAGATCCAGGTCAACCTCGACCGCACGAAGATCGAGGCGCTCAACTTGAGCGTGGGCGAAGTCGTCGACGTGCTGCGCCGGGAGAACGTCAATCAGCCGGCCGGCAGTTTCTCCGAGGGGGATCGCCACCTGCTCATCCGCCCGCGGGGGGAGTTCCGCTCGTTGGCGGAGCTGGGCGACACCATGGTCCGCGAGCATGAGGGGGCCGCCGTCCGCATCCGGGACATCGCAAACATCGTCGACGGGACCGAGGAACAGACCGAAGTCACCCGTGTGAACGGCAAGCCGGGGCTGCTCCTCTCGGTCTTTCGCCAGGCAGGTTACAACGCGGTCGACGTCAGCAACAATCTGCGGCGGCGGATCGACGAGATCAACGCGTCGCTCTCCGACGCAAAGCTGGCCGTGCGAATCGACCGGTCGGAGTTCATCCGCCAATCGGTGGGCAGCGTGAAAGAGGCGGCGATTTCCGGCATGCTGCTCACCGTCGTGATCCTCGTGCTGTTCCTGCAGAACCTGCGGAGCACGATCGTCGTCCTGGTGTCGATGCCCCTCTCGATCCTGGCGACCTTCGTGATGATCTATCTCAAGGGCTACACGCTCAACATGATTTCGTTCGGCGGCCTGGCGCTGGGCATCGGGATGCTCGTCGACAACTCGATCGTCGTGCTCGAAAGCATCTTCTGCAAGCGCGACGAGGGAATGGAGCCGAAGCTGCGCGGCGATCGAGGGGACGCGCGAGGTGGCGACGGCCATCTTGGCCAGCACCCTGACGACGACCATCGTGTTTGTCCCGCTGACCTTCATCGAGGGGCTCACCGGCGTCATGCTGCACCAGATGGCCTGGGTGGTCTCGTTTTCGCTCTTTTGCTCGCTGGTGGCCAGCCTCACCGTGACCCCCACCCTGGCTGCTTACTGGCTCGGCTCCAGTTACAACCCCGTCGCCTCCGGCGACCTGTCGCAACGACCGCGAAACGCGACGATCTGGCGACGGGCCGTTGGACGGCTGGCCGCCGTCGGCCTGGCCGCCAACCGCGGACTGCAAGCCGGCTACCAGCGGCTCCTGGCCGGATGCCTGCGACATGCCGCGCTGGTCGGCGTTGTGCTGACGACCGCTTTTGCGCTCACGATCGGCCTGGTTCCCCGCATCGGCTCGGAGTTCTTTCCGAAGACCGACGAAGGAGACATGACGGTGATGGGGCGCATGGCGCACCGGCATCCACTTGGACCGCCTCGACGCCGAGACCCGCGCGGTCGAGCGCGTCGTCGATGCCTCGCTGCCGGAGCGGGAAACGACCTCCACCATCGTCGGCGGGACCGCCGAGGAATCGTTCAACTGGAACCGTAGTTACGTCCGCGTCAATCTCGTTCCCCGCAGCCGCCGCAGCCGCGGCGTCGAGGCGATCCGCAAGGACCTCGACGCGAAGATCGGCAACATACCCGGCATGGAAGTGAAAGTGGTGGCCCGCACCGAGGCGATGCTGGCCCAGATGCTCGGCGCCGGCGGGTCCGATATTGTCGTCGAAATCCGCGGCCACGAACTGGAGACGGCCGAACGGATTGCCGACAAGGTCGAGCAAATGATGCACCGCGTGCCGGGGCTGGTGAACATCGAAGTGGTCAAACAAGACCGGCGCCCCGAGTTGGCCGCGATCATCGACCGGGCCAAGGCCGGACTTCTGGGCGTCAGCGTCCGCGAGGTCACCCAGACGTTCGAGACCACGATCCGCGGGACGGAGGCGACCGTCTACCGGGAGGGGGGCGACGAGTTCAAAATCCGCGTGCGGCTCGCCGAATCGGACCGGAACCGCATGCCCGACGTCGAAATGGTCGGCGTCTCGACACCCGGCGGACGAATCATGCCGGTCAAGAACCTCGTTTCGTTCCAGCACGGCCAGGGCCCCGTCTCCATCGAGCGGCTTGACCGGCAGCGCGTGTTGATGGTGGCCGCCAACGTCGAGGACCGCGATCTCCAGAGCGCCGTCGGCGAACTGAAGCAGGATCTCGACGCCCTCAAGCTGCCCGAGAATTTCTCGATCGACATCGCCGGCGCTTGGAAAGAGCGGCAAAGGAGCTTCGACAGCCTGCTGGTGGGCTTTGTGATTGCCGTCCTGTTGATGTACATGGTGATGGCCTCGCAGTACGAGTCGCTTTTGGATCCGCTGTTGATCCTCGTGACCTTGCCGCTGGCGGCCATCGGCGTGATTTTAACGCTGCTCTTCACCGGGACGACGTTCAACGTGCAGTCCTACATCGGCTGCGTGATGCTTTCGGGGATCGTGGTCAACAACGCCATCATGATGGTCGATTACTTTCAGCAGCTTCGCCGGGCCGAACCGGAGGCCCACGTCGACGCGCTCGTCGTTCGCTCCGGCGGCCGTCGGCTGCGTCCCGTGCTGATGACGAAGCTGACCGCCGCGTTGGGCATGCTGCCGATGGCGTTCGGCTGGGGCGAAGGGGGCGAGTTTCAAGCTCCGCTGGCCCTGCGCTGATTGGGGGACTGGCGAGCGGCACGCTGATCACGCTGTTGGCCGTCCCTCTGCTTCTGCACCTTTGCTACGGCAAGAAACGGACCCGGGCGCGGGCAGGGCAGGCGTGATGTTCCGCTCGAGCGCATCCCGGCTCTCCATTCCGCAGCCCCGATGGCCAACGCCGTGAAGGATTTTTCAACACGCTGGGTCCCACTTTGGTGGCCGCCGAGGCAGCCGTAGGGTGGGACAAGGCCGGCTCGGCGGCCGCGGCTCGACTGTCTTCGACCCTGAGGCTCAGACCCGAAGGGAGCTCGCCGAAGTCCAGATGGGGATGAAAGTCTGTTGCTCTGGAACCGGCTACGATGCCGGGTGTGTTTCCAAACTGTTTTCCAGGAGCAACAGACATGTCGATCGTACCGGTTTATGTGGGATTGGACTATCACGATGAGTCGATTCGGGTGTGCGCATTGGACGAGGACGGTGGATTGGTGGTGAATCGGGACGTGCGCAATGATCCGGGGGCGGTCCGGGATCTGGTGCGGAATCATGGGGGACTGGTGCGTGGCGTGGCAATCGAGGCCTGCTGCGGAGCGGCCGACTTTGCCTCGCGATTGGAAGCGCACACGCAGTGGTCGGTGAAGCTGGCGCATCCGGCGGCGGTCCGACGTTTGAAGCAAGGACCCGATAAAACCGACCACGGCGACGCTTGGCTGCTGGCCGATCTGCTGCGGGTCAACGACCTGCCTGAGGTCTGGTTGGCGGATGAGGCGACCCGCCAACTGCGGCGCCTGGTACGCTGCCGTCAGGGCCTGGTCGCTCACCGGAAGAGCGTCAAGCTGCGAATTCGCGCTTTGTTGCGCGAAGAGCGAGTCCCCAACTCCAGCGGCCGCACACCTTGGACGAAGGTGTGGTTGGCCTGGGTCGCCACCGTCTCCTTGGGCGCTCAGTCGCGGTGGGTGTTAGACCAGGAACTGCGACGGCTGGTCCAGCTCGACGAGGACGTGCGACAGGTGGAGCAGCGGTTTGCGGAAGCGACGCAAGGCGACCCGATCGTCGAGAAACTGCTGACGCAGTCGGGAGTCGGGCTGGTCACGGCCGTCACGTTGCGAGCCATCGTGGGACGCTTCGATCGCTTCCGCAACGGGAAGCAGCTGCGCGCTATTGCGGCGTGACGCCCTGCAACGCGTCCAGCGGGAAGCGGCAAGCCGACGCGGGATTGGTCAACGAGGGGAATGAGGTGCTGCGAGCGGTCGTGATTCAACTGGCCCAGCGGTTGCCGCGGCACGTCCCTCGCTGGAAAGAACTGCAGGGGCGTTTGCGGAGGACCAAGCCGGCCAACGTGGCCACGGCCGCGATCGCCAACCGGTGGCTGCGATGGCTGTACCACGAGATGGTTCCAATCCGCTGCCAAAAGTCAGGAGACGAGCTCAACCTCGGCTCAGGCTCGGCAAACGGGGGTGGCCCCGTTGCGCCTCACCCTCACGTCGTCCTGGGTTCGTGAAGGCCGCCTGTATCGGCGGACGCTCGGATAGAAGAATGGGATCCCCGCGGAAATCCTCAATCGCTGATTTTCTCCTTGACGAGCAACAAACTTTCAGAGAAGTGGCACGCAGCGCGACTTTTTATGCAAAACTGGGTTTGTGTGCAAAGCCGTAGCCGGGTGCCATGCCCACGGCTTTGCGTGGGCATGTCCTTGGATCCTTGGCAGAATGTCGTAGCCGGAAATCATCCTGCCAGCACCCTGCGATGCATCAAACTCCGACAGCGTGGCCGTGGTCAAGTGCTGCCGAATACGAACGTCCCGGCAGCGGGATCCTCCGCCTCGACCAATCCTCCCTGCCACGCACGCCTCAAGGCTGAAGACATGCCCACGCAAAGCCGTGGGCATGGCACCCGGCGCGACTTTTTATGCAAAACTGGGTTTGTGTGCAAAGCCGTAGCCGACTGTGGCCGCTCGCAAGGTGTGCAAAATCGTCCACCCAACCGTCGCGTCCAAAATTGCGAGAATCAAGAGACTGCGCGATTCGATGGCAAAAGAAAATGCCGACTCGAAATGGTTACTCCTCACGGGATCTCCCCTGAAGAACTGTTCGTGCGGAACGTTTTGAAAGCCGGTTGGAGAGACCCGGCACCGATTTGCGGAGATGGTCATTTCTTCGCCCGCCACGCGCAAAAATCAATGGGGGATCGGGATTCGTTTTGCAGCCGTCCGTTCCGTTGTGCAAAACGCTTTCGTTGTGCAAAGCCCCGGCCCGCCGCTAATCCCGCAACCGATCCGCCGACTTTTGCCAGAACGCGGCTTCGGCAGCGAGGCCGTGCTGTTTGGCGAACTCGGCCAGCGATGCGTACCGCCTGACCGGATCGACACGGCAGGCCCACCAGATTTTTTGCACGCATTCCGGGCAGAAAGAGAAGGGACGGCTGTCCATTTCGGCCAAATGGTTGGATCCGTTCATCCCGCATTCGTACGCCGTGCAATGGGCGATTCCCAGCATGTGGCCCGTCTCGTGCACCGCGACCTTGAACATGCGTCTGCGGTATTGCTGCGCTTCGGCCTTCGCACCCTCGGGATTCCCGAAACGGGAGAGGGACCAGACGCCCACGCGGTCCGAAAAACTGGCCTGCCCGAAGACGAAGTTCCAGCCCTTGCCCGGCCAAAGGTCGGCCGTCGTGAGTGCCAGCACGGCCACTGCGTCTTTCGGGCGTCGAGGTTTGAGCACTTGATTCAGCACGTAGGTTGTCAGAATTTGCGGCTCGTCCCCTTTTGCAGGAACGCGTCGAGCCTCGGCCGGGATGACGTCCAGGCTGAGCCGCTCGAGCACCTTGGTCGGAAGGTGATAGAACCGTGAGAGGAGCTCCGCCGTCTCGTCAACGAGCCTGCTCTCGGTCGAGGTGAACTCGCCGATCGGCTGGACATAGAGGGTTGTTCTGGCCTTCGTCGGCCGATTCGGATTCGAACGCCGATATTGCTCGAATGTCTGGCCTGGCTCATGGTGCGTGGCGAGCCAGTCGTCCGGACTCGGCGGCTCTTTCCTCCGGTGGAGCGGACTGATCTTTTTGGCGGCAATCCCGAGTTCGACGGCCGTTTGTTTGTCCGCAGCGGTCAGCGTCGATTCCATGACGGCCAGCCGTCCGGGCCCCGCTGCGACGGCCAGCAGGAGCAAAATCCGGAATTTGCTCGAGACGCCGCTCTCGGAATTCGAAACGTTTTGCATCGCAACTCTGACTGGGATCACCCATCGATCGACAAATTCAGCCGCGGCAAGCCGAGCCGCCCGCTCAATTCGCCCTGGCGGCCGCATCGATGGGAAGTGCGTCGCACAGGCCGAGGGCCAGCAGGGGGAAGGCCGTCCCGCTGTAGGTAATGAAATGCCGCCCGTCCGTGTTGAGCGACCGTGTCCACCACCGCCCGGAGATCCGCTGATTCTTCAGGAGCCAGGTCACGGCTCGCTGGATTCGAGGATCAGCGGCCGGCACGCCCGCTTCGCGGAGCGCGACGACGGCCATGCCCGTCATGTGCCCGTCGCTTTGAGGCTGGTGGAATTCCGGCTCGCTGCGCAGTTTTTCGGCCCGGTTGCCACGTCCCCACGCCTCGGGAGCCGCAAACGTTCGGATCGACCAGCCACCGTCGGGCTGCTGATGCTTCCACACCCTGTCGACGAGCCTCTGCCGCTGTTCTTTGTCGAGCAAGCCGGGCATTCTGGCCGAGGCCCACAAGAGCAGAACGCGTCCGTAGTCGTGGGGCGGCGGCTCGGTTCGCAGATAGTGCTTGAGGCGCTCGACGCCGCCGCGAAGCGCGGGATCCTTCAGCGCGCGAGCCAGCCGGGAGCGTCAGCCACGGCAACGGCCGCCACGGTCGCCTCGTGGAATGCGTCGGATTCGTAGGGGGGCCAACAATCGGCCGATCCCCATGTTCCGCTTGGCAGTTGGATCTCAAACATCAGCTTGAGGGCCTGCTCGGTTTCGGGAGAGAGAGATTTCGTGACATGCTTGTCCCACTCGGCCAGCCCGGCGGCGGAATAAATCACCTGGCCAGGCCGGGTCGACTTGTGCAGATCGTCGCGCTTCATGGCGGCCGAGATCCCTGAACGCGGCGACGAAATGGTCTCGCATCTCCCGGTGGGGCGGGCCCAACTGCCGCGTCAACGCCGGACGAACCAGCATGTACGTGCCGGTCGTATGGCAGGAGTTGCACTTGCGGGCGCCGCTCCAGGCTTTCGGCGCCCTGGTCGAGATAGTTGGCAGCCTGCGAGAGCGAGAACGGTTCTCGAATCGGCTCGCCGGCCCACGCCTTGGGGATGCGAATGTCGTCGAATGCGTACTGGGTCTCGTCAGCGGCGAACACCGGTTGCCCGACCGCGATGGCCCAGGCGATGGCGACGGCACAGGCCCAGCACAAACAGGCCCGGCAGAAACAAGCCCGGCACAAAACGGTCAAGCGTTCAGCAGCCATCAAGATCTCCCTTGGCCGATTTTCCAGTATCGCAATCGCGTGTTGGAACACTTGTGAACCGAAACGGTTCACCGATGGCACGCTATCATCCAATAAGCCGTCACGGTTTGGTCGCGATTGGTCATAAAACGCCCCACTCAGACGCCCGGTGTTTTACTCGAAGCAAAAGCTAATTCGGCGGGCGCCGAACAGGTGCCCAGACCGGTTCGAGAAACTCCTTGCGGATGCGTTCCTTGTCGCCTGTCAGGAACGGCCCGTGATTCTGCTTGTAATACTTGTAGAGTTCGGCGCGAAGTTTGCGTCCGCGATACGAAGGGTGCCGTCGCGCTCCTGCGTCTGGAGCCAGTTCCGCATCGCGTCGAAGGCTTCCATTCCGGCTTGTTGCCAGAGGATGCGACCGCCGCCGAATCGGTCGTAAAGATGACGCTCGAACTTCCAATGGTCAACGAGGAAGTGGGCGAATTCCCGACCAGGCGGTTTCAACTCCGTCTCGATTGAAATCGTTTCGAACTCGAGTTGTTCCCGCACCGGCTTTGTGAGCCCCGGCCGCGATAATTGCTGTTTGATCGTCTTGAGCTGCCGGCGAAGCTTTGGCTCTTTTTTCCTGATCTGTTCGCTGTGCCATTTGTCGAAATAGGCCGTCGCGGCCTCGATCTCCGTTTCCGTCGGCGTGATTTCGGCCTTGTGCTCGCGGCGATACTTCTCCAACACGGGAAACGCAAAGAGACGGTGCACCTCGCTCTGGAGATCAACATCCTTGCCGGTTTCAATTTGGTCCCGATAGACCGGCTTGCCCAGGACCTGGCCGATTTGCTCGCGCTGGCGGCCGCTCCCTTCCTGACCCACGCTCGGCGAGGCCACGGCCGGGATCAGGATCAATGCCAGTCCTACGACCACGGTTAATAGATAGGGACCAGATGATGGTTTCACGAATCGCGGTTGCAAGGGGTCACCAGGATTGCACCGACATCGTGAGGCTGCCGACCGCAGGCCGCAATGCCCTCTAAGAGGGCGTTGGTGCTGCCCGAAAAGCCCGCATCGATCAGCGTTCTTGAGATTGACCGCGCCTCGACGCGTGACGCCCAATAATCCCTCAGGATGCTGGCGCTCCCGCTTCGACCCCCAGGGCGTCGCTCGCACGGCTGACTTTCACTATTTTCATTATATCGAGACCGGCGTGCCGTTCGAGATCAGTTTAACAGGGGCTGTTAACAAACTCGCCGCGAGCGAGGTGACACGGTCGCGGTCGGTTCCTGTCAAACTGACAGGGGCGCGGGGGAGAGTTTTTTGGGGTCTCTTTTTTAAGCCCCAAAAAACCCCAAAAAACTGCCAAAATGACACAAGGAACGTCCGCCGCTACTGTTGTTTGCCCTTGGTCAGCTCCATGAAGGCCGTTTCGAGGTTGACGTCTTCTTCGCGGAACAGGGTGATTTTGAAGCCGGCCTGGAGCAAGCGCGTCGGCAGGTCGCTGTAGTCGAGGACGTCTTTTTTCAGTGTGACGGCGATCATGTCGTTGGCGATCGAAACGGCGCGGACTTCGTCGCATTGCTCCAGGAGCCGGGCCGCCTTTTCCGAATCGCTCTTCACGCGGATGTGCAGGATCAGGGCCTCGCGCGCCTTGCGCATCACTTCGTCCACGTAGCCGTCGATGATGAGATGCCCCTTTTCGATCATGCCGACGCGGGTGCAGACGTCGGCCAGCTCGGGCAGGATGTGGCTGGAGACGATGATCGTCTTGTCCATCTCCCCCAGCCGCTTGAGCAGATTGCGGATTTCGATGCGGGCCCGCGGGTCCAGCCCGCTGGCCGGCTCGTCGAGCAGGAGGACTTGCGGTTCGTGCAACAGTGTGCGTGCCAGGCCGATCCGCTGCGTCTGGCCGCGCGACAACTGGTTGACCATCGCGTCACGCTTGAACCCCATGTCGACCAGCTCGAGCTTCTCTTCGCACACCTTGCGGCGCTTGGTTCCGTTGATCCGGTAGGCCGAGGCGAAGAACTCGAGGTACTCCAGCACCGTCATGTCGTCATAAACACCGAAAAAGTCGGGCATGTAGCCGACCAGCCGGCGGATTTCCTGGGGGTCGGTGTAAATCGACTTGCCGCAGACGTAGGCTTCCCCGTAATCGGGATTGAGCAAGGTGGCGATCATCCGCATGGTCGTCGTCTTGCCTGAACCGTTGGGCCCGATGAACCCGAAGACGTCTCCCTCTTCGAGCTTGAGGTCGATTTCGTTGGCGGCGATCAGGTTGCCGTAGCGTTTGGTCAGCTTGCGGGTTTCGATCACGACGGATCCTCGCATACGCGGGAGTTTCAATCTTCGCGGGCCTTGCGGACGGGAAGCAGCAAGGCGCACCGACGTGACATGTGTTTCCGGCTCGATCCGCGTCCCGTCGATCGTCCAGCGGATCACGGGACGGCGGATGCGGCCGATGAGCACGGCGCGGTCCAATTCCAACAGCGGCGTCCAGTCGTAATTCCGCAGCGCGCCGTTGTCCAGACCCGTGTACAGCGTGCCCCCCGCCTCCCGATGGAAGGTCAACATTCGCAGGATGGCAACCGGATCGCGGTCAAGCGGGTCGTAGTCGGCGTGCTGGATCCGATCCTCCTCCATTCGAGTGGTCTCAGATTTGAATTTGACATTGGTCGCACCGGTCAAATATCCGGCCAGCTCGCGCTGGGAGGCCGTCTGCGGCAACCAGGGAACGTCGGGCGCGAGGGGCAGGGCGCGGCCCGTTTTGGGATCCGTGCGCGGGACGGAACACCTGGTGACCGTACGCGACGATCCAATCTTCGATCGGCTCCGGAAAATGATGCCGCAACGTGCCCTCCAGGCGGTTGGGGCCGCGGCTTTCGAGCTGGTTATCGACGAGGCCCGAAGTGCGGCCTTCCCATTCCGTCTCCAGGTTCTTGGCAGACCAGACGGCGATCGGCACGCCCTCGAGCGCCCGGTCGCCCGGTTGAGCCGAATAGGGGGGCCGTGCGATCGCCGCCCCGCTGGCACGGTACATCCCTCCGAATGAGCTTTCGGGCCTCCCGTGCCAGCCGATCCGCGGCCCGCCCGTGTGCAAAGCGTCGGTGCGGACACCGGCCGTGGAAGCGAGCGAGTTGATCGAATCGGGATCGATGGAGACGTTATAGCGGCAGTTCTCCGGGCTGTAGATCAGGCTGCAGGACCGACCGCGCGTTGTCGCCCGAAGCGGTGTCGATGTCGACAATGTCGAGCTGGTTGGACAGCAGCCGGTCTCCCTTGGCCCACGTGCCCCACAAAACGGCCGACACCGCCGCGGCCACCACGAACAGGGGAAACGTCACCCACGTCAGCTCCGGTCGTTTGAACAGCTTGTGGACCAGCAAATAGTCGAACGGTCCAATTACGAGCAAAAACGCCACCAAGAGGCCCATCACGGGCCAGGTCGTCACCCGCGTCACCGACGGAAACTCGTCCTGCGTGGCATCCAGCTGCGTGGCCAACTCGGTGATTCCGGTTTGCGTCAGCCGGGCGGCAATCGGCTGCGCGCGCGCTTCGATTGCGGCTCCTCCAAGTCGATCAATCGCCGCAACAGGTCGCCCATCCCGTTCCAGCGCAGGAGTTGGGGATTGTCGACGTCGATTGCAAACACGGTGACGCGGCCCAACCCGTAGGAAGCACGGCACAAGAGAGAGCCTTCCAATGAGGAAATCAGTATCTTTCCCCCCACGTCACTCAGCCGCGGCGGCGGCGACCGGTTCGTCGCCGGCGCTCATGATCCGCGAACTTTGCCGGCAAAAGCTTTCAATCGCGGTCAAGTCGCCCAACCGCAGCATCCCCTGGACCTTGACCGGGATCCAAGCGGCCAGTGGGCTTTTCGAATAGGTCTGTCCCGCCTTGCCGAGGGTCACGACGACATGTCCCCCCAAACGGACCCAATCTTCGATCGCCTGGCTATGGGCGAGATCCAGGTCGACGGTTCCGTCGAGCAGAATCGCGTCCAACGACGCGTACGCATCGGAATTCGTCGGCAGCGAGTCGACGGAGTCGATATCGACGACCTCGATGGCCGGCCGCGTCGCGGGGCCGGCGCTCCCCTCCGACGAATTCGCAATGTCGCCCGAAAGCAGTGAACCAACGCGGTCGGCCCCGAATGCTGCGGAAGCACGAGAACGCACATGTCCGATTAGAAAAACCGATTGGCGCAGCGGCGGGGCCAAGTCGGCATCCGGCTCCGCAGACGCGCGCAACTGCCGGCTGAAGAGCACGCGGCCGTCGGCCACGACCCGCACGTGGATTGTCCCCGCGAGCCCGCCCATCTTGAACAACACCGATAGCACGTTGGGGCCGTTTTGCTGCAATTCAAGCGGTTCACTCTGGTAGGTGACGACCGACCCTTCCGGGATCCGGCGCTTCGACTTCAAGCCGCACGCGGGCCGGCGCCCGAGAGCCCAGGTTGACCGTGAGCGGCGTCCAGCGCCCGACCTTGAACAGGCCGCCGATCCCGATGCTGATCCGGTCGACCTTCGTGTCTGCGCCGACCGACGGGGTGGCCCAAGCGATCAACGGCGTTCCGAGGACGGCCGCCGCCAAGATCGATCGCAACGCGAGGGAAATTTCGCTGTTCACCGTGGGAAAATGCTTTGCAGCGCAAGGAGAAAGGGGTAAAACCATCCATCATACGACGGAAAGTAAGAAACTGCGAACAGGCGGACAGGGGATTCTTCAGGTTCCGGAGCGGTCGGTGAAGACCCGCCGCATGAGCAGGGCCAACCGTTCCAGCGCCTCATAGGGGATTGTGTGGGGTCCGTCGAAGGGAAAGAATTCGACCTCGAGTCCCGCTCTCGTCATCAGGTCGCGGAGCACTTCGGCTCCCGAGAACGGAAGGATCGAGTCGAAATAGCCGTGACTCTGGAGGACGGGCAGCGGCCCCCGCTTCTGCGCTAGGGATTGCCATTCTTCCTGGGCCAGCAGCGTGCCCGAGAAAACACACAAGGCCGCCGGCCGTTCTGCAAGACGCAGCGCCACGTCGATTGCGACCATGGACCCTTGCGAAAAGCCGCCCAGCAACATCCTTTCGGTTGGAATCCCCGTTTGGCGTTGTACCTCGGCAATCAGCCCGCGCAAGAGCTGAGAACTTTCGGGCAACCCGGCCGGCACTTCCCGCCGGAAGCGGGCCATTTTTTCGGGATGCTCGACGGTCCGTTGAAACCGCTCGACGTCGATCATCCACCAGGCCCGCGCGCCTTGCAGTCCCACTGTCGCGAGGTCCAGCGGCCCTTGGGGGAAGAGGAACAGCACGTCCTCCGCTTGTTCAGGACACATGGCAGCCAGGTCGGGACCCAAGGCGACCAGGTCGGTCCCCGGCGCTCCGAAACCGTGGCAGAGGATCACGCAAAAACGAGGCGGTCGCACGCTCGGAGTGGAAACCAGAATCGTGCAGTCGAGCTTGCCAAACCGCCCTTCGGTCAATCGCAATTTCGCTCGTGGCTCCATTCGGCCCATTCTGGTTCGTCGGCTTCGGAATGGCAACCACGGGTGACGGCCCAAATGCCGGCATTCGGGTCGCGTCCGACCCGCCAAGGTTCGAGGGGACCTCGGCTCTTCCCTGAGTCTTTTGGCTTTTTGGGGGCCCTAAAAAGGGATTTTTTTACGGCCAATTGACGGCCGTTGGCAAATTGGCCGTGCATCGATCGCAATTCCGTGGAGAATGGGTTCTGGGGGGATCAGCGATGACAAGGCAAGCCGGTTCCCCCTTGGATCAGCGATTGAGGATCGAGAGATCGGCCTCGCGGAAGCAAAACGGCTGATGGGGCGGGTCGCGACCGGTTCGGCCTCCGAACTCGGCTGCCAACGATTGGAGGAGATGCTTGGTTGGGATCATTGCGGCAATACCTTTCGGACGGCTTGCGATCGCGCCCATCCCGTCCCACTTTTTGGACGATACTTGCAAAGCCCCCATTCGCATTTAGAATAAAAGAGTAAGTTTGCGCTAACGATCGACGCGAAAAGACGTTGTGTTGCGCAACTTGCGGGCCGTGACGAATCCACTGGTTTGATGAGTCGTATCGGCCCCACTTTTAATCGGCAGGCATCTCTGCCAATTCTCGCGCCGGAGCCACCATGGCGAAGAAGTACCTGACACTGGAAGAGGCGGCCCGTCAGTTGGGGATGAAGCCGGACGAATTGGTCCGTCTGCGGGAGCGGAGCGAGATCCGGGGGTTCGCGGACCGCGGGACTTGGAAATTCCGATCCGAAGACGTGGAGGAATTCGCCGCGCAGCCGCGATGCCGACTCTTCTCCGGAAGTCCCCATCATCGATGACAAGTCCGGTCGCCGGGCCCCCGCGGGCGGCGATAGCGGCGCTCGCAAAGGCACGGGTTCGGGCCGCTTCAACAAAACGTCGGACAGCGATGTGAGGCTGTTGCTCGACGACACGCTCGTGCCGGGAGCCAAGGACAGCGATCCGGAGGTCGTCCTCTCGCACCTCGGAACCAGCGACAGCGACGTGCGCCTCACGGACGACGTCGGGGGCATGGTCGACTCCGCCAGCGACAGCGACGTGAAGTTGATCAGCACCTCCTCCTCCGAAATGTTGCTCCCCTCCGATCAAGGGTCTTCGGATGCCAGCGACAGCGACGTCAAACTGGTCGCCGCCGACAGCGACAGTGATGTCCGCCTGGCCCAGCCCCCCTCCGATCCCGGCCCACCGCGAAGTGACAGCGACGTGCCGCCTCGTCGGCACTGATGACTTGGCCACGCTGCACAGCGACAGCGACGTGCGCCTCACCGGCCCGGGGAGCAGCTCGCATGTTGGCGGCAGCGGCATCGGTCTGGCAGGCAGCAGCGGCTCGGCGACGAAGCTCGGCGGCACCTCCTCCGTCAATCTGGGCGACTCCAGCGCTTCCGACGAAAGTTCCGTGCTCTTGGGCCAAGACAGCGGGATCGCGCTCGACACAGGCAGCGGCATGAAAGTCGGCGGCGGGAGCTCGGCCGACAGCGGCATTACCCTGCAGAGCCTCGCCGACAGCGGAATCTCGCTCGAAAAAGTTGATAGCGGCATCTCCCTGGCCGGACCCATGGACAGCGGGATTGCCCTCGATGCCGACAGCGGGATCGCGCTGGAGAAAGACGAAGACAGCGGGATTTCCCTGGCGGCCGACAGCGGCATCCGTTTGGACACCGATTCGGGCACCAAGGGCGACCGGGGCAAGAAAAAGAAGGGGAGCGGCACGCTCCCCGTCGCCAAGCAGCCCGCCAACCAGGATGACGACTCGACCCAGGTCGAAGTTCCCATGATGAACGAGGAGGCAGACAGCAGCTACAAGCTGCACAGCGACGATCATGGAAAGACGAACGTCGTGCTCTTTGCCGACGACGAGGAAGAGGACGAGAAGCCCGTCGCGCCGGCTGCCAAGGCCAAGAAGGGGCGTCCCGACGACAGTTTTGCCCTGCAGGAATCGGGCGTCGAGTTCGCGGAAGCGGAAGACTTCAGCGACGACGAAGACCTCGAGGTCGCGGACGACGTGCTGACGGAGGACGAAGGCGATCTCGACGAGATTGACGTCTTCGAGCCGGCCGAGGAAGACTTCGACAGCGGCGTTCAATCCGGGGAAAGCCACGCCGAATTCGTACCCCCCATCGCCTTGCGGGCTCCCCTCGCGGTCGAAACTCCTTGGGACGGTTTGACGTTCGGAATCCTGGCGGTCGCCAGCGTCTGCTTGCTCCTGGCGGGCGTGATGATGTACGACCTGGTGCGGACCGAGTGGTACTTCGACGAGAACGTCGTCGTCGGGGGCGCCCTGCTCAACTGGGTGCGTGGACTCTTCCCGGCCGCGTGACGAAGCGTCTGGCGGCGGCGTCCGGAGTCAAGACGAACGGATGCTCCGCATGCCCCTCGCGGCTTTCGACGCCCGACCCGGGACTCCGCACACCGGGCGTCACGACGTCTTCCAGCGCTCCAGTTCGTCCCGTTTCTCCATCACCGGCTTTGGGCCGCTGGGAATGGGCAGAAACATGAAGGTTCCCGAGGCCGACGCGACCAGCGCGCCGTCGGCGGTGCGCACCTCGCCCCGCGCGACGGCCGTCATTTGGCCCGCATGGCGAATCTCGGAGCGGCAGGCCAGTTTTTCGCCCAGCCAGGCCGGTCGAATGTAGTTGATGTTGAGCTGCACAGTAACGAGATGATGTGCGGGCGGGGCGAGCGTCCAGCAGGCGCACCCCAGCGCGGAATCGAGAAGGGTGGCCACCAACCCGCCATGCGCGATACCCATCGTCCGCAAGTGCGTCTCGTCGACCGTGACTTCGAATGTCGCCCCTCCTTTTTCGACGGCGACGGGGTGGATTTTCAGCCGCTCGAGAAACGACGAGCCGCCCGATTCGGCTTTGAATCGCCCAGCCACTTCGGCAATCTTAGGATCCGAGATGTCCAAACCCGCACCTGTCCTTTCCGGTTAAACCGTTGCAGACGCGCACTGCGGAATCGAAGCTTCAAGGTTGCAATTCTATCAGACTCCGCGCCGAATGGGACGGGCGTTTCGTGCGGCAAACTGCCAGCTTGCCATTCGGTCCCTCGAGCGAAGGACCCCCGCGGGGCGAGTGCCCCGCTCCAGGAATCGCGCGCGAAGCGAGGCGACCGGCCCTTGCCGCGTATCTCTGCAGAGTGTGTGATGGCCCCCCACGCAGAGCTTTGTCATGCGCCTTGTTCCTGATGAATTGGAAACGATTGCCGGCGCGGCCAAGGCGCTCCGGGCTGGGCAGGTTACGTGCCGGTCCCTCGTCGACCGTTGTCTCGCCCGCATCGACGAATGGGAGCCCCGTGTTCACGCGTGGGTCTCGGTCGATCGTGACGGCGCCCGGCTCCGCGCACACCAGCTCGACGAGGAGGGCCGCGCCGGCCGCTGGCGTGGACCGCTGCATGGCATTCCGCTCGGCATCAAGGACATCATCGACATGGCGGGCCTTCCCACCGGCGCCGGCTCGCAACGGATGGCCGCGACTGTGGCTGGCGCCGATGCGACGATTGTGCGGAAACTGCGCGAGGCCGGCGCCGTTCTGTTGGGCAAGACCGTGACGACGCAGTTCGCCTGCTTCGATCCGCCCCCCACCCGAAATCCGTGGAACGTCGATCGCACCCCCGGCGGATTCTCGAGCGGATCGGCGGCCGCCGTCGCGACAGGCATGTGCCTGGGCGCCATCGGCTCGCAGACGGGCGGTTCGATCACCCGTCCCGCCGCGTATTGCGGCGTTGCCGGGTGCAAGCCATCGTACGGGCGCGTCAGTCTCGCGGGAATTGTCCCCGTGGCTCCCAGCCTCGATCATCCCGGCCCGATCGCCCGCTGCGTCTGGGATCTGGCCCTGCTGCTGGACGCGATTTCCGGACCCGATCCAGCGGACCCACACTCGGCAACGGTCTCTGCCACGCCGCTCGACTGGTTCCCCACGGCTCCCCGACTCGCATCGCCTCCCAAACTCGCGCGGCTCCGCGGGTTCTTCGAGAGCGACGCCACGTCTCCCATGCGCGCTGCGTTCGAGTCGGCGCTCGGCCAATTTCGCTCCCTTGGCGCAGGCCTCTCCGAAGCAGGATGGCCGCGCAGTTTTGCCGACGTTCACCGCCGCCACCGCCTCGTCGTTCAATACGATCTGGCTCAGCGCCACAAAGCGTGGTTTCAACAGTACCGGGACGATTACCTTCCCGGGCTGGCGGCGCTGATTGAAGAGGGACTCGCGCTTTCGGAATCCGCGTACCGCGACGCCAGGCGGCACCAGGCGGAGGCGTGGGAGGAAGTCGAGACGATCTTTGGCGACGCCGACGTCGCCGTTTGTTTCGCGGCACCGGGACCGGCGCCCGACTTGTCGACGACGGGCGATCCCGCCTTCAATTCCCCCTGGAGTTACACGGGTTTGCCGACCGTTTCGTTCCCCATCGGTCTGACACGGGATGGCTTGCCGCTCGGAATTCAACTCGTCGGCCGCCGCTTCGACGAACCGCGACTCTTCCAAACCGCCTTGTGGTGCGAGGCGAGTGGCGAGTGGCGAGTGGCGAGTGGTGAGTGGTGAGTGGTGAGCGGTGAGCGGTGAGCGGTGAGCGGTGAGTGGTGAGTGGTGAGTGGTGAGTGGTGAGTGGTGAGTGGTGAGTGGTGAGCGGTGAGTGGTGAGTGGTGAGTGGTGAGTGGTGAGTGGTGAGTGGTGAGTGGTGAGTGGTGAGTGGCGAGTGGCGAGTGGCGAGTGGCGAGTGGCGAGTGGCGAGTGGCGAGTGGCGAGTGGCGAGTGGCGAGTGGCGAGTGGCGAGTGGCGAGTGGCGAGTGGTGAGTGGCGAGTGGTGAGTGGCGAGTGGCGAGTGGCGAGTGGTGAGTGGTGAGTGGTGAGAGGTGAGTGGTGAGTGGTGAGTGGTGAGTGGTGAGTGGTGAGTGGTGAGTGGTGAGTGGTGAGTGGTGAGTGGTGAGTGGTGAGTGGTGAGTGGTGAGTGGTGAGTCAAGGCGATGGCAGGCGATCGCGTGGCTTGTTTTCGCTCGCCACTCACGAGTCTCTTGCCTACACTGAGGACAAACAGACGGAGGTCAGCGTGGCGGTCAATTCTCCCTGGATCATCGAGACGACGACCGAGCGGTTCGAGGCCGACGTGATCCGCGCGTCGACGGAGCGTCCGGTCGTGGTCGACTTTTGGGCGACCTGGTGCCAGCCGTGCGGCCAATTGGGGCCGCTCCTGGAAAAGCTGGCCGTCGAGTTCAATGGCCGCTTTCAGCTCGTGAAGGTCAATGTCGACGAGAACCAGGAGGTGGCCAGCGCCTTCGGCGTGCAGTCGATTCCCTACGTCGTGGCCCTCCGCGACGGCCGGCCCGTCAGCGAGTTCGTCGGCGTTCACCCGGAGGACAAGCTCCGCGAATGGTTGGCCGCGTTTTTGCCGTCAAAGGCCGAGGAACTGTTGAAGAAGGGCCGCGCCCTGGAACAATCCGATCCCAAAGCCGCCCTGGCGGCGTACCGCGAAGCGGCCGCGCTCGACCCGAAAAACGACGCAATCCGCATCGGTCTGGCCCGCGTTCTGTTGAAGCTCAACCAGGACGACGAGTGCCGAAAAATCATTGCCGACTTGGAATCGCGCGGCTATTTGGAGCCGGAGGCGGAGAAGGTCAAATCGCAATTGGAGCTACGTGCCGCCGCCGCGGAGGCCGGGCCGCTCGACGAAGCCCGCAAAACGGCGACCGCGGCCCCGAACGATTTGTCGCTGCAGCTCAAACTGGCCGACGCGCTGGCCGTCGCCAACCGCCACGAAGAGGCCCTGCAGATCTGCCTGGCGATCGTCCAAAAGGACAAATCCCCGCTGGGCGTGGAAGCCAAGAGCACAATGCTCCGCATCTTCGACGCGCTGGGCCCCGGCTCGGATCTCGTCAGCATCTACCGCCGCAAGCTGGCGACGGCGCTGTATTAGCGGTCCTTAGGCGTGGGGCGTCGCCTCAACCTTCGTGTCCTTTGTGGCTCCCCTTTTTTTAACCACAAAGGACACCAGGGACACCAAGAAATTGAAGCGCGGGAATTGATTGATATGCGTATGTTCAATCATGCTCCGTCAACGCCGGGAAGGTCGTGGCACCCGAAAATTAATTTGCGATGGAGCACTCGCCCTACTTTCCCAACTCAATTTCGAGGTCGATCAGACCTTGCCGAATCTCAACCGAGCGAAAGCCGGTTTGCGAGACGAGCGACTCGAATTGGCCCTTGGTGTAGGCCCGCTTGAGGAGCATAAAACGGAAGGTCAATTTCGTGATGATCCGGTTCACGAAGCCAAGGCCCATGGCGTCCACGGCCTGATTGATCGACGCGCGAGACGCGTCCCGCCGCAGATCGATGATGACGCGCCTTGCCCCCCGGTTTCAAAACGCGATGCATTTCGCAGAGCGCGACCAGCGGCTCGGCGAAGTTCTTAAACGCGGCCCGGCAGAGCAGGAAATCGAAGCCGTCGTCCTCGAAGGGCATGCTGGCGGCGTTCCCCAGCCGGAAGTCGACCTCGACGTGCGCCTCGGCCGCGTTGCGCCGCGCGATGTCGACGAACGTTTGGCTGATGTCGAGACCGGCGACGTGGTAATCTCCCAGCCTGGCCAGCTCGACGGCGAAGTACCCCGGCCCGGGCGCAACTTCCAGCACGCGGCCTCCGGGGGAAACCTGCCCGGCGATCCGCCGGGCGAGCGCCTGGAACTCTCCGAGTGACTTGCGCGTCAGGCCGGCGTACCATTTGGCGAGGGCCCCCTCCATCCCGACGCCCCGATAGGCTTTGCCCCGAGAATCCTTGACGGAGACCGTGGTCATGGACATATCCCTTATTAAACAAGATACTCATAAAATATGCTAAAGCGCCAGAGTCCGTCAAGCCGGAAGCGGGCCGAGCTTCGCGAACGGGAAGAGCTTCTCAATCGCCTGGAGCGGGAAGTGCGAAGGATGCTGGCCGGGGCCATCCTTTTCAATCAGAGGGTGGCCGAAGGCTTGGGCCTCAACGCCACCGACCTGCAGTGCCTCAACCTGCTCGACTTGCAGGGCTCTTTGACGCCGGGCGACCTGGCCCGCTGCTGCGGCCTGACGACCGGCGGCGTGACGGTCGTTCTCGACCGGCTCCAGAAGGCCGGTTACATCCGCCGCGAGGCCAACCCCCGCGACCGCCGCAGCCTCCTGATCCGCCCGGTGCGGTCGCGGCTCCGCAAGCTCCAGACCCTCTACCGCTCAAAAAGCCAAACGCTGGCCGACACCCTGGCGGCCTACACCGAGCGCGAGCTCGAATTGATCCTCGATTTCGTCACCCGCACTGTTTCCGTCAACGAACCGCGCTCGTGACCCTCACTCAATGACCGTCCGCGATTGTGCCAGAGACGTAGGGTGGGACCAACTCGCGCCAGCGAGCCGCGCCCGCAAAACGCGGGCTTGTCCCACCGACAGTTCTTCGCCAGCCTGTCGCAGACTCGTGCACGGTCACTTAGTGGGCTGGCGATCTCAATCGGACGAGAGAACCACGACGGCACAACGGGCACGGCGACGAGCGGGCGAGAAATTGAGCCTTGGCGTCGTGTTCGTCGTGCCGTCGTGGTTTTACTTCGCAATCCGCGACAGCGGGGAAAGGTCAAAAAGTACACCCGGCAGGATTCGAACCTGCGACCTGCGGTTTAGGAAACCGCCGCTCTATCCTACTGAGCTACGGGTGCAAAGTGTTAAATTGTAACTACTTACGTACAATCTAGGCTTTCCTGACACGGCTCACTTTATTATTAAAGTTATTATCGGTATAATCGCCATTGTACCAAAGGTTGCGCCCGCCGGATTGAGGCCGACGGGCGCGACGGCACCTTACCCTTAGCAGAGACAGGTGACGCAATGGCTAAGTCTACCCGACCGCGGGCGGCCCGTAAATCGGCGAAGCCCCCCAAGCCGTATCCTGATTTCCCTCTCGGATCGTCCACGAATGGCTATTGGCAAAAACGGATCAGGGGCAAGCTGATCTATTTCGGTCGCTGGGGCAAAGTCGTCGACGGCAAGATGGAGCGATTGCCGGGCGACGGCTGGAAGGAAGCTCTCGACAAGTACAAGGCGCAGGCCGACGACCTGCACGCGGGACGGACCCCACGCACGGAATCGCCCGACGGCCTGACGGTCAAGGACTTGTGCAACCGGTTCCTCACCGCCAAGAAGTACAAGCTCGACACGGACGAACTCTCGCCGCGTATGTTCGCCGAATACAAGCAGACGGCCGAGAGGTTGGCTGCGCAGTTCGGCAAGGATCGGCTCGTCGACGATCTTGCGTCCGACGACTTCGAGGCGCTGCGGGCCGCGATCACCAAAGTTTGGGGACCGGTCCGACTCGGCAACGAAATCCAGCGCGTGCGGACGATCTTCAAGTACGGTTTCGAGGCTGGTCTGATCGACAAGCCCGTGCGGTTCGGTCCCGAGTTCAAGAAGCCAGCCAAGAAAGTATTGCGAAAGCATCGTGCCGACGGCGGCAAGCGGCTCTTCACCGCGGCGGAGGTCCGGGCCTTGCTCGACGCCGCTTCGCCGCAGGTTCGGGCGATGATCCTGTTGGGGATCAACGCCGGGTTCGGCAACGCGGACTGCGGGACACTGACGCAGGCGGCTCTCAAGCTCGACGCCGGATGGGTTGACTATCCGCGACCGAAAACTGGCATCGAGAGAAGAGCCTCTTTATGGATTGAAACGGTCGCCGCGCTGCGGACCGCGATCGCCCAGCGACCCCAGCCGAAGGACGCGGCCGATGCGGACCTCGTGTTCGTGACGAAGTACGGGCGGCCCTGGTCGAGCGATGGCACCTCGGACGCGGTGACGCAGGAGTTCGGTAAGCTGCTCCGCATGCTCAAGATCAACGGCCGGCGCGGGCTGGGATTTTATTCGCTGCGGCATTCGTTCAGAACGATCGCCGACGCGACGCGGGACTTCCCGGCCGTGCGGCTCGTCATGGGCCATGCTGACTCGTCGATCGACGACGCCTACCTAGAGAACATCGGCGACAGTCGGCTCAAGGCCGTCACCGATCACGTGCACAACTGGTTGTTCCCCCCATCCCCGGAGACGAAAACGGAAGGGGGTGCGGCATGACTCTGCGGAACGACATTTTCGCGTTGCTCTGTTTGTACGAGGGGTCGAATCCACGAGAGGCATACAAGCCGAATTGGTTTGAAGACGACGGCGTGACTCTCCGCCGTCCGACGGATCGCCGCGACAACGCCTGGATCACCGAAAACCCTATCGGCGGCAAACACCTGAAGTTCCGAAGTCAGGTTCCCGATCGCTTGGAGACGGCTTACGACGTTGCGCTGGGCGAGGGTCTCTTGGAGCAGCACCTACTGACACCCGAACAGCAGTTAAGCCTCTACCAGTGCTGCGGGTTGCCTTGCCCAAAACAAGACAAGCCGTGGCCTATCTTTCCCGCCAATGTCGATGCGCTCGTGATAATTACCAACAAGGGCCGTGCGGTGCTCGCCGAGGGTCGGAGCGCGCCGGGTGACGCCGAAGCCGACAGCCCACTGGGTGACTATCCGCCCGAGTATCGCAACGGCGGAAAGCCGGATGGCGCACCATTGACGTGCCCCTACCTCGAAACGAGCACTGATTGGATGTTGAACAAAGCATACGTCAGCGGGCACTACAAGAAGGATGGAACCGGCGTGCTAACGAGGCGAGTCAAACCGCCCGGCAAACCGTTTGCATACGACTATAAGGAGCTGTTGGCGTTGCGTGACTTAAAGACCAAGAACACGGACGGGAGGCGATAGAGGCCGAAAACGTTTTCGTCTAAAGTTTTTTCCCGAGATTTGTGCCCCGGCAGACCCCGAGCTTGCCGGGGTTTTTCGTGCGCCCCCCGAAAACCTTTGCCGGGAAAGTTTTGGGCCTCAAAAGCCCGGTTTACTTAACGCGATGGAAGCAAACTTACTTGCGGGACCCATCCGAGCGTAAAGGACCGGGAGCGACCTTATGACCTTCAGTGTAAAGGACCTGACCGACCGCTTCGGGGTCGGAGAACACACGGTCTGCGAGTGGATTCGGCGAGGAGAACTGGCCGCGATCAACGTCGCCAAGCGCCCAGGCACTCGTCCCAAATGGAGGGTGACTGAGGAAGCGCTGGCCGCCTTTGAACTGTCCCGGACCGCGACCCCTCCGCCCGAGCGGGCACGGCGTCGGAAGCAGCCCGGTTCGGTTCTTGAATTTATCAAATAGTGAACCGATGCCAAAAGCACCCTCGAACGGACGCACAGAGAAGCCGGGCGCGAACGGCCAGGCGGCCCACCACCGAAAGCGGCTCGCCGACATACCGGGTATCCGCGAGGGCACGAGCGACACAAGAACGACCCGGTGAGGGGTGCGATCGAAGAGTACGGTCCGCCGGCTCCCGACCACATGGCGGACCTGCGGTCGATGGCAGTACTGCTGTCGGCCCTGAGCCACGACACTCCCGAACGCGGTGCTCTCCTCAAGTCGGTCGGCCTGGAAGCCGGTGCCGTGTCGGCTCGCCACTGCGCGAGTCTCGCCAAGGCCTGCTTGCAGTTGGTCGACGAAGATCACGCATCGAAGCTCTTCGTTCGGCCGTGGCACAAGATGCCTTTTCCGAGTCGCGACGAGGCACCACGAACAGCGGGGCTTAACACTCGCAGACTCTCCGACGTTGTTCCGCGGCCCGTGAAATGGCAGCGCGAAGGTTTCACTGCTCTCGGGAAACCGACGCTACTGAGCGGGCCGCCGGGCGTGGGTAAGACTTGGTTGATGATGGACCACATTGCGCGGTTGACGACGGGGCGGCCCTATCCAGGTGTCGCTAATCCGACAGCCGACCGTCGCGATGCTCTCTTCATTTCGTCAGAGGACGCAGACGATGACACGCTGCGGCCGCGAATCGATCTGCTGAAGGGTGATCCCTCGCGCGTGCATACGTTGCAATTTGTCTTTGACGGTAAGGGGGAGCGGTCTCTCGCGCTGGACCGTCACATCGACGAATTGGACAGTTGGCTGTCGGCATACCCGATGGTCGAATTGGTCGTCTTCGACCCGATCTCTGCCGTCTTGGGGCGAGTTGATTCGCACCGGGATGCCGATGTGCGGTCACTCCTTGGACCGCTGGCAAAGGTCGCAGAGCGCCGCCAAGTTGCCATTGTCGCAATCAACCATCTCAACAAATCGGTCGAAGGACAGGCGATCTACCGCAGCATGGGCAGCATTGGTTTTGTCGCCGCGGTGCGCATCGCGTGGCAAGTCTGCGCCGATGAAGAAAACCCAGGCCGCAGCTTGCTCCTGCCTGTGAAGATGAACCTCGGTCCGCGCCCGAACGGCCTTGCCTTCCGCATTTCGGCGGAAGGCATCTCCTGGGATGAAGAGCCGGTGATTGTGACGGCGGATGAGGCGCTGAATGGTCCGAGTGCGGGAAAGCGTGATGAGGCGAAGGACTTCCTCCGCAATCTCCTAAAGGACGGCCCCGTCCCAGCCACGTCGATTTTCGATCAGGCCAAAGCGTTGCGGCTCGGCAAGTCGACGGTCAAGGCCGCAAAACGCGAGCTGCGGGTCGAGGCAACCCACGTCGGCGGCAAGGGCGGCGAGTGGCAGTGGTCGCTGCCGACACTCCAGCAACCCCTTAACTCCTTAACCCCTTTAACTCCTCAAGAGGCCAAAGAGGTTGAAGAGGTTAAGCGGTTAAAGGAGTCGCTCCCTGAGACGATCCGGTTGAACGGCCGCGACCGCTTTGCGGTGGGGGACTGATTGATGCCCAAAGCACCAACACGTCAGGAACGAGAAATCGCCGATCGGCTCGCCCAGCGCGCCGAGTTTGAGGCTGGCTTCCGGCGGTCGAAGAAAAACAATTTGTGGCGGCACCTTGAGGGAATGACGCTGACGATCTTCGGCCGAGAGGACGAGCGGTTCGGTTGGTGCATTGTTGATGCTGAAGGTGAGAGGCAGTTCTCGCGCGGCTCGTTTGAGACCGAGGCGGACGCGCTTGGATCGTTGGCAGAGGAATTGGAAATCGGTTGGTAGTTTTTCAAACCTTGGCAACGAAGGAGAGCGAAACCATGCCAGTGCTCAGTGAAAGAAAGCGGATGCCGAGGACCCGAGGGAGACAGGTTCCCACGCACATGATCGATGAGGACGATGGACTCATCTACGTCAGTTTGACGTATCTGCCGACGGCGGTTCTCGATCGTCTGGCCACGTTGCCGAGAAACGGAATCAAGACCCGGACCTATCCCAAGTATCAGCACGTTCGTCATTCGGAATGCGCGCAGTTCGTGGAGATCGATCGGGCAATCGCCGCAACTGAGCAAGCCGTGCGGGAGACGGACGATCCAAGTTGTCGGGCAAAGCTAGGGCGACTGCGAGCAGAGAAGCAAGACCTCGAAAGCCGCGAAGGGCCGAAGGCAAAAGGTAAAAGCAAATCCCTTCGACCCCTAGCCTTGGCCGGGGCCTACCGGCAACACGACGAAACGAGCCGAAAGGCACCAAGAACGGCGTTTAGCGTAACCGGCGGTGTTAGTCAATAACCCCGATAAAACAAGCAAAAGCGGCGAGACATTATTACTTCCGATAATAAAACCGACCGACAAACCGGCGTCATTTTATCCCCGAGACAGCCCTAAGATGCCGCGTAAGTACCAAGCTAAAACCTCACGAAAGAACGGCTCTCACAAGCCGACGACGTTGCCTAAGAAATTCCAGCCGGGATTCTTGAGCACGCTCGACGGCCGCACCGATCTGGCTCGGGCGTTGAAGTCGAATCGCGACGCAATCGTGAGCGATCTTGGCGGCCCGGAAGAGATGAGCCATATCAAGTTCGGATTGGTCGAGCGCGTCGTGTGGCTGCAAGCCGTACTTGAAACGCTGGAGCACGATATGGCCACCGGGACGGTTGATAGGGACAAAGCGCTCGGGCAATGGATTCAAGCCGGCAATTCGTGGCTCGGCTTCTGCCGGACTCTCGGCATTGAACGCAAGCAGCGGACGATCGACCTGAAGACATACCTCGTCAACGGCAACAACGGCGATGCCCGGACGAACGGCCAAGCAACCGGAGCCGCGACGTGAACATTGTCGAAGCGATCCAAGACGGCAACTTGTTCCGCAGCTATGTCACGAACTCAGCGAACGGAGACTTAGGATCATGGTCCAAGTGGCTCGTTTTTCTCCGGGTTCTGTTCGGGCTGCCGTTGTCGAAGGAAGACCGCCCGATTGTCCACCGCTGTACGGGTCGGCTCTTCACGTCCAAGCTGTCGCCGGATGGCTATCAGGAATGTTTGTTGCTCTGCGGCCGGCGCTCTGGCAAGTCAAAGATCATCGCGCTGGTCGGTGCGGCGGAGGCCATTCTCAGCGGTAAGGAAAAGCAGCTCTCCAAAGGCGAGATTCCGATGGTCGCGATTATCTCGCCGACCCGATTCCAGAGCCGGATCATTTTCAGTTACCTCAAGGCAGTCTTTCAATCGACCCCGATGCTGCGGAACGAAGTGCTCGAAGAGAGGCGGGAAAGTTTCTTGCTCAAGAACAAGGTCGAAGTCGCTGTGCTTACGGGCAGTCCGACTGCGGTTAGGGGCTTCAGCGTTATAGCGGCCGTCGTAGATGAGATCGCAGCTTTTAACTGGTCGGAGGAGTCAAAAGTCACCGACATTGAGCTGGTGCGTGCGCTCCGCCCGTCGTTGGCATCGACTGGAGGCCGGCTGCTGTGCGTCGGTACGCCGTTCCGTGCGGCGGGTTATAGCTATGACACTTTCAAGCGGTCCTTCGCCAACGACGACGCCGACGTCTTGTGCTGGAACGCTCCCTCTCTTTTTATGAATCCCACGCTGAGCGAGAAGTTCGTGCAGCGGGCCATCGACGAGGACCCCATCGCGGCCAGCGTCGAATACTGCATCCGGCCCGGTCTCTTCCGCGAGGACGTCGACTCGTTCATCACGCGGGCAGAGGTCGAGGCACTCGTGATCCGCGACCGGAAGGAATTGGCGCCCCAATCCAGCATTTTCTACAGCGGATTCGCCGATGTCAGCGGCGGCAAGCACGACGATGCCAGCCTCTGCATTGCGCACAAGGTTGACCGAATGGTCATCCTCGATTGCTTGGAGAGATACAAGGCCCCGCACTCGCCGTATGAAATTGTCGCTCGGATGGTCTCCACGCTCCGGCGTTACGGCTGCGACAAGTGCATCGGCGATGCATATGCGGCCGAATGGGTGCGGATCGCCTTCCAATCGCTCGGAATCGACTACCAACGCTGCACACAGTCGCAGTGGAAGACAGGCGCGGAGGCGTGGAAGGCCGTGCAAAAACCAAAGTCACAACTCTACGCCGACTTGTTACCCCGCTTGCGATCCGGAGAGGTCGAGTTGCTCGACCACGACATATTGATTTCCCAGTTGGCAGGGCTGCAACGTCGGACGCGGAGCGGTGCAAGAGATTCGATCGATCACGCTCCCGGCTCGCATGATGATTGCGCAAACGCGGTCGCTGGCGCGGTAGATGCTTGCCACCAGCGAAAAATTGTGGCTGGGGCACTTTGGACCGACAACAACTCTGCGCTGCCAGGCGGCAACCCATTGACCAGGGCGATTGCACCATAACTCATCTCCCGCAGACGACTTGTTCGAGGTACTCATCGTCCCAAGCGGCGGCGAGGCGTTTGTTCTTGATTCCGATCTTCAGCGTGTGATTGTTCTTGAGCAGGCTGAGGGCCGTGCGGCGAAGGCTGCTGAAGTTCGCGTCGGCATGTCCTTTTCGTAGCCGCGACTGGTCTTCTTGAAACGTCACATCGAGTTGCCAATGCAGTCGGTTCTCAATCGCCCAGTGACTGCGCACCGCGGTGCCGAATCGGCGAGCCGAGAGCTTTTTGCTCAGGATGTAGTGTCGCACGTCGCTGCACGGTTTGCCGTCACGCGTGGTCTCGCTGATGGCGATTCCGATCGCGGTCAGCTGAGCCCAGCGACTTCGGTCGGGCAGGTTCTCGGGGACCGCGCACACATAGTAGGAACGGTGCTCTTCGCGACCATGGCCGCGTTCGCGCTTCTCGTAGCGACTGACTTTCACGCCTGCGAAATCGTTTTCCAGATGCTTCAGGAAGAATTCGGCGATGCCCTCGTGCAGCGTGGGTTGGTTGCCCTTCACGGCCAGCACGTAATCCGCGTGGGCGTCGACGATCTCCTGAGCGATCTCGGTCTGACATCCCATCGCGTCGATGGTCACCAGACAGCCGGAAAGCTCCAGGATTTGCAGCAGTTTCGGGATCGCCGTGATCTCGTTGCTCTTTTCCTCGACGACCACCTGGCCCAGGCTGATGTGATTGGCTGTGGCCCAGGCGCTGACCATGTGAATGGCCGACTTGCTGCTGGCCGCGTCGAAGCTGCGGCGGAGCGTCTTGCCGTCGATGGCCACGATTCCTCCTTCGGTCACTTCGTGCAGGGCCGTGATCCAACTCAACAGGCACCGCTCGAATTCGGCAGGCCGGATTCGCGCCGAGGATGGCGTTGAAACGATCGTGCGACGGGATGCCGGCGCTGAGATCGAGGAACTGTCCCAGCCACTTCCGCTTCTTGCATCCATACTCGGCCATCGATACGAAGTCATCGGCACCGGCAATCACGGCGCAAATGGCGATGCTGACGATATTGATCAGCGGATACACAACCTCCCGCCGCCGCGGATCGGTCAACGACGCGAAGTGATCTTGGATACGGACGGAGCGAGACGGAGGCATGACGCACATCCTTGGCCTGCCGCGACTCGCCCACCGACCGACGCCGAGTGTTTTCAACAAATCGCCATGTCCCATTTATGACAGATTACCCACTATGGCGCAATCGCCCTGACCCATTGACCCCCCTCAATACAGCGTGGCAACAACGGCAGGCGGCCTATGACCGCGAAATGTCCGAGATGTCCAACCCCGTTGACGATTCGCAAGATCCCTGCGCGAGGTCGCTGAGGAATTCGGCCGCGGCCCCGACCTGCTCGGCCTATATGACGACATTTGAACGATCCTAATCACGACCCAAGAACGGAGAAGAACGATGACGACGGAGATGATGGCACCGAACGAAGCAATCGACATGGACAACTTAATCGAGTCGATGACGCCGCAACAGTTGGATCGGTTTATGGAGCGAATCGACGAGCGGCGCCGGAAGCGGGACGAGGCGGAGGAGGCCGAAGAAGTTGCAGAGCTGGAGGCGCAGGCGAAACTTGCCGACCCGCTGCGCCCGATGCGCACCGCGGACGACCTTTGGCGCCGCTTCGTCGACGCCCGACCCGGCGTCGCTCACGTCGAGGACTCCGACGGTCGCTGTTGGTTCGCGGATGGCAGCGTCTTCATTCGGTCGCAACCGTATCTATCGGAGGGACCGCCGGACAACGATCCCGTCGAACTGAATCGCCGCCAACGAATTCACTTCGAGGGACTCGCCCGGCAACTTGAGCCGGTCTACGCTCGGGTTCAAAGCGATGCAATCAATATGCAGCGGACGATGAATGCCTGCGGTCGTACCGGAGGACTGCCGGCCGACATCACAAAGGCATTGAGCGACACCAAGACCAAACTCAAAAACGCGATCACCGAACACGACAAATTGGCGGCCGAGACCGGCTATCCAAAGTTTCAACCAAAGGTCGATATGTGGGGGCTGATATGAGCGACCGCATTAACCCTAACCTTATCACGGTGAACCACGCCGACGGCAACACGTGCTGCGCGTCGACTGACCCCGAACTTTTTTGCCCGGAATGCCGGGCAGCCTATGACGAAAGGACCAAGAACGTGATCCAAAATTCCAGTGACCTTTGTTCTGACTCGATGTCAAAAAGTGAGCTCGCCAATCGAGCAAGCGCGAAAGCCGAGAGGACCGGCGATCCGGAGGACCACCGCCTCGCCGCCGCTCGTCACGGAGCGGCTTGGTCGGCCCACCAAGAGGCAGCCGGTGACACCGACCGCGACGACGAGGCCCGCGATGCCCACGCGATGTTAGCCTCCCACCACCGGGACAGGTTCGACGTCGAAAACGACCTGGCGATGCCGGCCGACGAAAGCGAGCCCACCGGCAACACCCGCCGTGTCGTTCACATCCCCCGAGCGGCGCGGCAGGCTCTCGACGCCGCGGAGCACGGCCAGAGGCGCCGGAGCCAGCGGCAACTGGTCAGCAACCGGCGTCCGACGTCGCGACAGCAGGGGTTGCTCGTGCCGCCGGACATGGCCACGATAATGGGCCTCGACCGGGGCGTGACCGTCAATACGGCGGCTGCCGGTTCGGAGTTCTTGTTCAACGGTTCGCCCGTCGCCGATCCGAACCTGCTCATCCCTCCGACCCTGAATTTTGACGACCGTTCGTCATATCCGAAGCGCGGCGTGAGGCAGGTTCCGCCCCTGACTTCCGGTCGCCCGCGCGTGAAACCTAGCGTGCCCGCCGGCTCGCGCAGCGCCTATGAAGGACAGGATACTGGATCTTATCCTCGATATGGAAATACCACGCTCGGTGAGTCCGATAGCTCGGGAGACGACTATGAAGATGGTAGAGGCTCCCGCAGCAACCGAGGCAAGCCGGCCGGTGGCTACTTCCCTGATCCTTACGGCTATCAGCCTCCAGTCGAGGACCGCACCGCTGGACAGCAAGGAATCTTCCGACAAAACGGAAAGTCGATGTACAGCGAAGATTTTTGGCGGCGGCAAACGGACGGTGAGGTCGGACGCGGCGCAAACCCGCTCCCGCAGGATGCCTCCGGTCAATCGTACACGCGGTCTCCAACGCAGGACGCTGATGAAAATCGACGTCGGTTCGGCAATCAACGAACACTGAACTTTGAGATGTGCGGTTTCAACGTGAGCGTTCCTGTTCGCTCACGTGCTGAAGATCGAGAGATGCTGATCCCACCTGTTATCGACTGGCAGGATCGCGTTGAGGAGATCAAGCGAACCGGCCGCTGAAACGAACGGCCGATCGTCGATGTCAACGTGCCTAATCTAATCTTCCAGGGGATCGGGGAAAGGGTGTGTCAAAGTGTTTAGTTCCTCAATATCTAAGAGATTGCAATGGATAGACATACGGGTGTGTTTAAGAAAGTGATCGCAGATCGTGGATTCGGTTTCATCACGAACGATTCGACGGGGACGGATTTATTCGTTCACGTCACCGACGTTGCGGACGAGTTATTGCCGTTCGCTGACAACCTTCTCGGTCAGCGTGTGGCCTTCGATTCAACGGCTGGTCGCGAGAACAAACCCCGAGCCATCAACGTAACGAGGTTTCATTGATGGGAAGGAACGAGGGGAATCCCGCATGGTCCCTCCTTACGGCGTGCTGGATTCTCGGTGTCGTGTTGAGACCCGAGCGGCCAGCCCGAGTTCTGTTCTTCGGCTCGGGCTGGCTGCCTCTCTGATTTTTCACGAGCGATTTGCGGAGACGGTGAGAAGCGAACGCATGACGCAATCCGCGGTGCCGTTGTCGGAGTCCGTTCGGACTTGTCGTCCGGGCGGACAAATCACTTTGGGGAACGTTTCAAGTTTCGCGACGTTCCTCAATGTTGCGTGATTGTGTAGCGGCATCGGCGGTTTTCCTTTAACCCTTCTTAGGAGCAGACATGACCCGCGTGCAAGTCTCTGTAGAGATAAAAAAGGAATGCCGAGCCTGCGGTCGCATTTTGAAAAATTCAAAATACAACTATTGCTGTAAGAAATGCTGGGCAAACAGTGCCGAGCGAATGCGACGATTAAAGGAGTGGCGTGCGAAACGTGCTGCGTTGGGTTTGCCGCCTCTCCCGTTGCCTGCTGAAATTGCGGCCGAATGCCTGCAGATACAGGCAGGCTGGTCAGAAGTCGAACGCAGAAATCGAATGCGGCCGGACTGGCGACCGATTCCGTGGGAACTTCAATGCGTTCCCGGCTCGGCGTTGGACTGAATGAAGGAGTAATGCAATGATGATAGACTGCAAAAGCCGTCAGTTTGCACCTGTCGGCGCGTGTTCGATTCTCAACGCCGTGAGAACCGTGCTTATCACGTGACGGCATGGCCACCCTCTCGGCTCGTCTCGCCAACGCGCCTTGAGGAACATCATGCCAAGCGTGAAGTGTGCGAAATGCGGATTGTTGGCAGTACGCGACGAAAACGGAAACGGTGCTCTTGAAGCGATCGAGGCCATAAGAAAGACAGGGATTTTACCGTGCCGGACTGGAAGCACCATCAATGCCAAATTCTTTTGCAAGCGCCAAAGTGAGGCGTTTCCACCGCTTGTGCACGATCCCGTGCGATCCCAGCTTAGTCCGCCGGAGAATCCGGCTGTCGTGACCCTAAACAAGGACAGGGAGTGCGGCGTCTACCGTCTGTGGATTCCGGGCAAGACCCCAAAAGAGCATGAAGAAATGACCATCATCGAGCGCATCGAGCGGTTAAACAATCAGATGCGGCAAGAAGACATATTGCGGCAGGAGAAGTGGAACCGTCACAATTCGCGATGGACGGTCGTCGCTGGCATCGCTGCCGTGCTCAGGCGCGCTTGCCGCAATTGCAGCATATTTCTTACATCGCTGACCGCCAAATGGGGTTGATGCGACGCCGAAGGCTCTTGCCGTGGGTCGCCCTGCGCGACCGCCGATGATTAGCCCCAGATTCGCCTGTGCTCCCGCCAAGCCCGCATTCGACATCTTGCCGAACAGTATATGGCTTCCCTGCGGACACGTGGAAATCTCTTGCCGCACTCCCAGCAATTTCCGAAAGCTCGAAAATGCTGCTCCAGGAAGCTCTCGGCCTTCCGTGCGGCTTGGATTTTCCGCCGGCGTCGAATGACGAACGCTTGATTGCGGCATTGTTCCCCGCAGTATTTTTGCAGGGGATGCTTCCTGAGAAAAAACGCTCGGCAGTGTTCGCATCTCGGCGGCGGTCTCGGCATGGGCTTTTCGTCCTCAACAATGATCCGTAACGATTCTCGCCGTTACGGCTGCATGTTTAGGATCAACAGCGATCCGTAACGTTACGGCTGTGTGTTGAGGATGACGGATTGGCCGACGGTTTTCCAGCCGGCGACCTGCTGCCGTGCTTCTTAGCAACGGCCGAGTTCTGTGGCTTGCAGCATGGCAACCCGTATGATTGAATCGGCGTTCGACGGCATCCCGGTTGTAGAAGGGCCAACCAATGAAGATCAGTTGCCCAACCTGCGGAAGTACGCACACGATCCCCCAAGACATTATTGATCGCATCTTGGCGGGAAATGAACCCAAACCGCAGTCTCCACAGGAGGAATTCCTTCAAGAGATGGCGTCTGAAACGGATTCGGGACTGCCGACCCTGAGCCACAAGGGAGTTTTTGAGATCAAGTACCGCGGGACCGATGCGGTTGCGCTTGCCGTACTCGTGATGAGTGTCATCATCGTCGTCGCGATTTTTGGGGCTGGCGTTTGGCACAACGTCGCGTATCCGCAGGAGTCACTGGACAGTGCTGCCGGCTTGCGGCGTGTCGCTTTGGCGACGATTGCAGTAATCTTTGGGCTGTCAATTTATTTGGCACCGACCGCAATCGCGTTCTTTCGAGGCCATCCCAACGCCGGAGCAATAGCCGCCGTCAACGTGCTCTTGGGCTGGTCGTTTTTGGGTTACGTGCTGGCGCTCGTTTGGTCGTTGGCGGCGTTTACAGACTCGGTGCGAGCGTCGCTCTTGACCCGCTTCCGCTAATGATGGGGTTTTGGTCCAGTTGACCCGCTGACGCAATCGGTGTCCGCGACCCCCGGTTTCCGCCGCGGGTTTTTCGTCCCCTACGACGTCGCCGGCCCGCGGATAGCCTTATCGCCCGCGTCGCCGATCCGAGCACGTCTCGGGGCCTCTCCGGCGTCCTAGCGACGTGTCGGCGGCAGTCGGTTATCCTTCAGTGGAACGGCGCAGCGAGCGGGCCGAGAGAGCGGTAATAACTATTATTGCTAGGGCGCGTTTCGAGACCTAACGGGCCGTTTCGAGAGAATGCGGAGACGTGCGTAAAAGCCTAGAAAACAAGTCTTTTCCTACGTTTTTAGGGGTCGGCGGAAATCGGCCGAATCGCCTTAGGAAACCGCCGCTCTATCCTACTGAGCTACGGGTGCGTGGCTCAAAAAGCCTCTGTTGTCACTGATTTGTGTCTATTTTTTGTTGATACGATTTTTGGCCTTCCCGCTGTTGATACGATCTTGAGGAAACCGGCCCGGTGGGGCGATCCTCACCGACACGTGGCGAGGGTTTGTCCGGTTGTCCCGCCTGTGGGGAATCGCATTCACGGCTCTCCTGTCGCCTTCAAGGGCGGTTTAGCCGAATGATCCGGCCCCCGCGACCGACTGTCAATCCGGGCCCGTTGCGTGCGTCTGGACGCGGTGACAGAATGAGGCCCGAAGGAACCCCCGAACAAAATGGCGACCGGGACGAAGTGACATGGCCACACATTTGACCCGCTCAATCAAGACGCCGATTCGGGAGGGTTTGGCGACGGTCGCGGAGATTTGGGGCGGCCCCGATCGGGGCCTCATTTTTTGTTGGGAACTTGGCCGTAAGGAACGTGAGGAAAAAACGGAATTGGCGGCCCGTGCCAAGAACGGTGAATTGGTGCCCGTTGGCCGCATGAAGGCGAGTCTAACAATCGAAGTCGCCGACGACGAGTTGCCGGACGATGCGAAACAGGAGAACGACGAATCGCCCGATGCTGCGAAACCTCGAAAGAAAAAATCGGAAGACCACGGAATCTGGAAACGTGGATCGCTTCAATATCTAGCGTGGTGGCAAGGTCTCCGCGGTGAAAATCTGAACGTGTCGTTCGTCCAAATCATCGACATCGTTTGCCCAAGGGTTTTCACAACGAAGAAGGGGGAGAAGGTCCGAAGAAAATACTTTTTTCCGAGGCGCAAAAAGCCGTCTCCTTTCGATGATGTACCCGTAGGGGAATGAGGATCAGGCTTCCGACTTCGGTTGGTCATGGCCGATCAACGTCCGCAAGAATTCGAGTTCGGAGACGATTTCTAAGTCCGCTCCGTCCGCAACCATTTCCTCGGCCCGTAGCATCTTGCCGCTCTTCGTGTGAGCGGATGCCAATTTGCTAAGGTCTTGCTCCCCGACGACAAGGACGTTTGTCTTCTTTGTCATGCCGTTGCCACAATGCCCGCCTGCATCCACGACCGCCTGCATCGCATCCTTGCGAGACATTGATTCGAGTTCGCCGGTAAAGACAAAGATGCGACCATAGAACGGATGCGTCCGATCGAACGTGTCCGTCGTCGGGACAAGTTCCGCCACATTGATCCTTCCGTTGCGTGTGCGGCCAAGGCAGCCTCCATACATCGGCATGTATCCATCGACGGGGAAAATCCGGCCGTTCTCGATTTCTAATTGCGTTGCGAGGGCTTCGATGGAATTGACCCCGGCCCGCTCGCAGGCATGAATCGCAACCTTGGCGCACGCGATCGCGTCATCCTGTACCTTGTGGTGCTGGAATTCGATTCCCAGCTTCATCGCAACCGGTTGAAGACCGTAACTCAGAAGACCGGGCCACGATCTCTGGGCGATGATGCGGGTGCAGGAATACGTCATTTCTGGAAACGGAATGCCGTATGCCGCCAACGTCGAACGCAGAACACTCATGTCGAAGCTGGCGTTGTGGGCGAGAACGACCCGGTCAATGAGAAATGCCCGCAACGTGTCCCATAGATCGCCGAACTCCGGCTTGTTGGCAACGTCCTCTTCGGTGATCCCGTGAATCCGCACATTGAACGGATTGAAGTACGGTTCTTTCGGACGAATCAACCATGCCTGTTGATCTGCCAGTTCGCCGTCCTTTACGACGACGATGGCGACCGCACACGGGCTGTTGCGATGTTGGTTCGCGGTCTCGAAATCAATCGCCACGAAGTCCATACTCGCCTCCGAGTGTTGAGGACCATAGAGCCCAACACAATGCCACGTTGGCAGACGGATCGTCAAGACTTTTCTTTCCCTTCGTTCGGATGCCAGTATTTCAGTTGTCTTTCGGCCATCCATCGCCCCACAATGGCTTCGCCGTTCTATCGAGGCGAGAACATGAGCATTGCCGTAACCTGCTCCTCGTGCGGTTCATCGTTCCACGTAAAAAGCGAATTCGCTGGCAGGTCGGGCCAGTGTCCGAAATGTTGGGCGGTCATTCACGTTCCAATCGACTTTCCGGAAACGGCTGCTCCTGAACCGAAAGCTGTCAATCTCAAACACGCCCAACCAATTCCGAAACCGGCAAAGAAAAGCAACGTGCCTGCCGCGACCGATCGTCAAAAGGAATTCGCCCGATCGCTCGGCATCGACTTCCCCGACGACATCGACCGTCGAGAAATCAGCAAGCTGATTGAGGCAGCCCAAGATCAGCGGCTCGACAATCTCGCTAAGGTCGAGGAACGCGAGGGCAAAGTCTATGAGCAACTACGGAAGGAAATCGAAGCGGAGATATATCGGGACGACAAGCCACTATCTAAGGCGAGCCCCGGCGATATGGCTACCGCCTTGGAAAATCGAGGATTTGCCGCCATCATCCTCACCTTCAACCCGAATGACATCGGCAAGGACAACGCGACGGCCTCGATTGCGTACGGCGACGGGAACATGTCCGAGGAGGATATGCGAGAGACCTTGATGCGGCTCGGGAACTCCGTTCTGAATCAAGAGTTCGACAAGATGGCTCGGCGAGTGGAAAAATTGTCCGAACGTCTGTGAAGCGATTGATGGACGGCCGGACGCTAAATAGCTGCCAGCTACTTGCCCCGTGACAAGGCGAGCGGCGAAGGTCGTCATCCCTTTGGCTGTGCGGAAAATCTTCGACGAATGAATTGCCCGCAAGCTGGAGGAGATTGGGAGGAATCCGATGGAATGCTTCGAGGGCCCCGAATATCACAACGCTTATGTGCAGTGGCTTGCCACCAATCCCGATGGCTTTGTCCTGCATTTTAATATTGGGGACACTGTTCTCCATCGAGCGACGTGTCACCACATTGGAGGAAGGGGAAACAGGCCAACGAATGGGCGGCGGTGGACTTTTTATCGTAAAGAATGCTCTGCCAGCCGTGCGGACCTGAAGGCATCGGCTGCCAAAAGAGCAACGGAGTTCGCAGAGGAAGCCTACGAATGCGAAACGTGCCACGCCTAAGAGGTGAGTTAGGTTTCCAGGGGGCAAGAAGCCTGCGTCGCGGCCTCTGGACGGAGTGAGGTCGTGTACATCGCCTCCAGCCGCGTGACGATCGGACGGTTGTGATTGGTGCCGGCGCGGCCGGGTTGGCGGCGGCGGGGTGGCTTGCCGCGGCTGGGATGCCGGTTACGGTCGTGGAGGTCCGGGCGCCGCGCGGCCGATGAAGTGTGCCGGGCCGCCGGCAGGGATGACAGGCGAATCGGTTCAACGGCGGCTCCCGCGCGGCGGCCACTCGCTCACGGCATTTCAGATCGTTGGCAGCTTGGCGAGCAGCCGCTGCGCTTCGGACGCGATCCTTGTGCCGGGGGCGCCGGCAATGATGCGCTGCAGATCGGTTGCCGCCGGGCCGTAAACGCCCGCTCGGATCAGCTGTTTTGCGTTGTGGAGCAACGGCCCGTACATTCGTTGGGCCGCGGTGTTCGGGTCGAGCGGGATGGCGTAGGGCGAAATGGCGAGGGGATTGGTCGTGATCGTGGGCTGCGTTTGCGATTGCACGGTCCCGCCGGCGGTATTCGTAGGCGTCGTCGTCTGCTGGGTGGACGTCGCCGACGTATTGGTCCCGCTGATCGTCGACGTCCTTTTCGTCGTCAAGGTCGTGTTGGACCCCGTCGACGTCTGGAGGGTCTGCCCGCCGGAAACCGTATTTCCGGAACTCTTGCTGGTCCGCGTGCCCCACGAGCCGCGAGAGTGCGACGAGGCATTCGTTCCCGCGTTGGGGTTGTAGTAATAACCGCTATTGCCGAAGTTGTAGCTTCTCCACCGGCCAGAGCGCCACGCCGCCTCGGGCGTGAACCGTATCCGCAGTCAATGTGACGAGCGCAACGACAACCGCAGCCAACCCGATGTGCCTGAGCATTTGCCCCCTCCTGTTCCCGCATCGCCCGCTGTCAACTAGTTTGCGCCGCCGGCGATACGAAGTCAAAGCAAGGGGAGGACGGGGGCGGGGAAAACCCGAGATTTGTGAACACAGAATTCTGGCGGAACGCCGAACCTTTGTCTACAAGCCGCCCTCAGGCTTGCAGCGACTCTCACCAGTCGCGGCATGACGCCGAACGCCGGACGGTTGAACTGGCTTGCGGCGACGCGCGTCAAAAAGATACCCTCCGCCGGTCCGATGGAATCCGTTGAATCGTGCTCGTAGCACTTCCTTGTCGCGTCGAAAATCGCTCCTTTCCCGACGATTTGTGCCGCGGGACCGCTGCATGGTGGCTTAAAGCGCTCTAGAATCTGCGAGACTTGAAAACCGCGGTCGAATCTTCTGCCTTAGTCCCGTTTCGCTGGCCCGATTTCCGGAGACTTTTCGTTGCGGCGGCCTGCTCGACCTTGGCCAGCCGCGGCCTGGCTGTCGTCCTTGGCTACGAAGTCTACGAGCTGACGCGAAACCCGCTGGCCCTGGGAATCCTGGGACTGGTCGAGGCCATCCCGGCGCTGTCGCTGGCCCTTTACGGTGGGCATGTCGCGGATCGCAGCGATCGGCGACGGATTCTGCGGACCACCCTCGCCGCCTTGGTCGTGTGCGCCGCCATCCTGGCCATCCTCGAGACGGCCAACCTGGGCAAGGCCCAATTGGTCATGCTTTACGGGGTCGTGTTTCTGGCCGGCATCGCCCGCAGCTTTGCGGAGCCGGCCGCGGCGGCCCTGGAAGCGCAGGTCGTCCCGTGGGAGCTCTTGATCAACTCGTCGACCTTGATGGCAGGCTGCTGGATGACGGCGGCCGTCATTGGCCCGCTGGCCGGAGGCGTGGCCTTTGCCAAGTTTGGCGCCGCATGGACGTTCCTCGGCGTCGGGACGCTTTATGCGATGGCTTGGGTCGCCGTCACGCGGATGGCTCCGCGGCCGCCGCCTGCCGCGCCTCCCGACGAATCGGTCTGGGAAAGCGTGGCGACCGGCGTGCGCTACGTCGTCGGGGACCAGGTCCTGCTCGGTTCGATGGCGCTGGATCTGTTTGCCGTCCTCTTCGGCGGGGCGATCGCGCTCTTGCCGGTCTTCGCCCGCGACATTCTCCGCGTCGGCCCGATCGGCCTGGGCGTTCTCAACGCCGCCCCGACCAGCGGTGCGCTGTTGGCGATGTTGTGGGCCAGCCGGCATCCTCCCGTGCGGCACGCGGGCCGCAATTTATTCTGCGCCGTGGCCGGCTTCGGCTTCGCGATGATCGTCTTTGCGCTGTCGCGTTCGTTCCTCCTGTCGGTGGCGGCCCTCGTCTTTAGCGGGATGTTCGACGGCGTGAGCGTGGTGATTCGCCGCGGCATCCTGCGGCTGTTGTCCCCCAATCATCTCCGGGGCCGCATCGCCGCGGTGAGCATGATCTTCATCGGTTCGTCCAACGAGCTGGGGGCCTTCGAGAGCGGCGTCACGGCGGCGATCTTGGGAACCGCCCGGTCGGTCTGGATGGGCGGCATCGTAACGCTGGTCGTGGTCGCCGTGGCGGCAGCTCTGGCGCCGGAGCTGCGCCGCCTGAGCCTCGATCCGGCCCGCGTGGTCAGACGGGACATTGAAGTCGACGAAGCGCTCGACGCGGAGGCGGACGGTTCGTCGACGGTCTAGTGCGGGTCGCACTTCCTTGTCGAGTTGAAAGTGACTCTTTTCCCGACGATTTCCGCCGCGGGACCGCGACACGGTGACTTGAAGCGCTCTAGTGGGCTTGAAGCGCTCTACGTGGCAGCCGCCGATCGCTTCCATGATCCAATTGTCGACGTGGCGGAAGAGGGATCGCGGCCAGCGCCGGCCGGGCAAATGGCAACGGACGGAGACCTCCAAGCCGGCGGAGTAAAGCAGGCGTCTCAATTGCTCAGCACGGCTCAAGCCCGCGGGATCGAGCGCGTTGGCGGCCAGGAAGACGCGCTTTCCGCGCAGTTCGCGATAGCGGCGCAGCGGGCGGCGCCGCCAGGGGAAGCGTCCGCCGAAGACGGCCAGGCCGGCAAACCATTCCGGTCGAGCGAGGAAGATTTCCCACGCCAGGCTGCCGCCGTCCCCCGCACCGGCGAGAAAGATCCGTTCGGTATGGATGTGAAAATCTTGCCGCAGGCGGCGCACGCTCGCATGGAGATCGTCTTCAAACAAAAGCCGCATCCGCTGCGAGCGAGACCAGCGATACCCGGCCGCCGCGTTGGCGTCGCCGTGCGCCTGCTGGTTGGCCGGCGCGGTGCCGCGCGGGGCGAGCCCGAGGTAGTTTCGCATGCTGATGTGCGGCAGCACGTCGACGATGTCGCGTTCGCTGCGCCCCGCGTCGTGCAGCCAGACGACGAGCGGGTAAGCGTAATTCGGTTCGTAGTTTTCGGGGACGAAAACGCCGCACGGCCGGACGGCCGGTCGCGTCCGCGCGCAGACGCCCTGCAGCGTGCCGCCGTCGGACGAAAGGATCACCTCCGCCGCGGAATCGCAGTCGGACGTGGGCCGGTCGGGGTTGCCGGCCGGCTGTTCTTTCGCTCGATCCGATTCGCGCGGTCCGAACGATCGTGAAAATCGAGAGGAGGTCATGGGCGATTCCCTTCCTGAGCCGCGACCGGAACGAGATCGGTCGCAGGCGTTCTGTCTCCCACAAGCGGTTCCATCCGCCGTTGGGTGAGGTCTCCCATCGGGAAATATTTTCCCGGACATGCGGTGGCTTTGATGTCGCTGTGTCGCAGCACGTTGCTTTTCTCGATGCCGTAGCGGGTCCGCAGGACGGCGACCAACCGTTCGACGGCGGCCATTTGTGCGGGAGTGGGGGGGCCCAGCTCGAAGTTGCCGACCAGTGCAATTCCAATTCCGTGTTGATTGTGCTCGTCTTCGCCGGCATGCGCGCCGGGGAGCTGCTGCCGCCAGCGAAACGTCGGTTCGATTTCGCCGTCGCCCATGCCGTTCCCGTTTCCGATGACGAAGTGATAACCAATTCCCATCCACGGGTTGCCGTTGCGGTCCCGGCGCTGGAGATGGGCCGCATTGATGCTCTCGACGCTGCCATGAGAGGAGGCGGTATGGTGGATCACAATCGAGGTCCAATTCCGGGGCGGGACGCTGGGACTCCAGGGATCGATTGAGAGAGAGGGCAAGCCGAATGAGCCCGTCGGCGTTGGCTCGAACGCTTGAGCGGTCGACGGCGATACCGGGGTATGGCTGAGCATACGGGGTTGGGCCGGTTCGATATCAGGTGGTAGCGTTGCCGACGGCATCCGTCCTGGTTGAAAGCAGCCCACCCAGCAACAGCAGGTGGCCGCTGTCAGCCCAAGGATCCCTAACCCCCTGAGCGCCAACGCCGTGCTCCCGTCCCTGGGAATTTGCCGATCCGTGATCCCCGTCGAAAACGGATCCTCCGCTTCGGCGGGTGAGGCGCTGGAATGTACAGGGGTGCGGAAAGCGTGTCAACACGCACAGTGGGGAGAGTCGCCGTGGAAAGATCGCTCTTTGCCGGCCAGGGCGAAAGGTCAACGAAATCGGCCAATTTTTTGCAGAGGCGGGCGATGATTTGACCCGCGAAGTCAGCGCATTTCAGCGGAGCACCACCGCATCGCACCAATCGGCCCAATCGTCAATGTCGGCCAGCTCTCCGTAGTCGACAATCAGGGCCAAACGTCGGGCGCCCGTTATGTCGAGCGGACCGATGGCCAAGGGCGCGGTCGTTCCCGTGACCAAGCCGCTTTCGAACACGCGTGCACCGTCCCGCTCGACGATAAATCGCACGCTCCCTTTTCCCTCGGCCAAATCGTCGAGCGCCGCCACGGCTTGGAAATGGCGATAGCGGCCGACAAGGTCGAATTCGATACGGCTTTGACTTCGCGTGCCCAGTCCCTTGGGGTACTCTGTGCCGCGCACCACGAGCGGTCCGCCGAGCACGTTGCGATCCTTGGCAAGAGGGACCCGCTCCGAGGAGCCGAAGAACCCGGTCACGCGGGCCTGCTCTGTCCCAAGGTCCGACAAATAGGTTGTCCGCCCGTCGAGGAAGCGGATCGAGAAGACAGCGGACAGGGGGACTTCCAGCGGGGCTCCGAAGGCCGTCGTGAATCGCAGCGGTCCGCCACGTTCGCGGCTGGCTCCATATCCGGTCAACTGCGAGCCGTCGGTCAGCGTGATGTGAATGCGAGGCTTTTTGGTGGCCGGCAGGCTCGACAAGGCGGAGTTGAATGCGATTCCGCGGATGCGGGCCATCTCGATCTGCAAAGGCTTGCCCCCCTGCGACAGTTTGAGGTTGGCTTGATCGAAAGCCAACAGGTCACCGGCCACACGGTCGCCGTTGAGAAGCAGGACGACGTCGCTCTTCGGGCGACGTCCGAAGACCTGGGCAAACTGGCGGGACCGCTGGAGTGCGTCGAGGGGAGAAGTCATCAGGATTCCCGCAATCGTTTCGGACGGAATCCGCACCGGAGGCCAGTCGGGATGCGATTTCCACAAGGCCACGGCAGCCTCGTCGCTCATGCTGGTCAGGCCCGCCACGACGCGGTCGCCGTTGACCAACTGAATCAACGATGCCCGCGGCGCCGGCTCGCGGCGCCGGCCCTGGAAATCGAGCCGGATCACATCGGCGGCGGCAATGGGCGCGCCTGAATCTCCCAGGCGGATCTCTCCTGCCGAGACTGATCGCAACGGTCCGACGAGCACCCTTCCATCGGCAAGCCGCGCCGTCGCGATCTCCAAATCGTCCTGGGCTCCGGCGATGTTTCCCGCAAAAAAGAGAAGGACGACAATCGTGAGCGCCTGGCGGGTGCCGCTGCCGAGCCGCTTTGGCTCAGCAGTGCTTTTGCGCGACGGCACGGTGGCGATATCGAAGAGAGTGCTGCTGAAATAAAGACGCTTCAACAGCGGCACCCTGTGTATGGAGACCCTCGCGGAACGGTCGATCATCGTTGGAAAATGGGGAGAAAATTGTTGGGCGTTTGCAGGATGAGGAGTGCCATGGCGGTCGCGTATTCGTCCCCGTAGGCCGACGGGTCGCGCCAGCTTCCCGCGGACGTGTGAAACGGAAATTGTAAAAGCTCGTCGCGGACGTCGGGATACCATTGCCGCCAGCGATCACCTCCGGCGTGCCACATCGCCTGCACGGCGTAGTAGTGGCTGTAGAAGTAATGGTTCGAAGGCTGCCGCAGCGCCACGCCCGGCCGATAGCGCTCCAGATAGCCCAGTCCCGCGTCGATCGGCTTGCCCTCATAAACGCCCGCGCTGTAAAGCGCAACGACGCCGGCCGCGGTGAGACCGAACGTCACTTGCCAGGTCGCGCTCAACTGGTACCGAAATCCCCCTTCGGGGGTCTGGCACTTCCGTACGTATTCGGTGCAGCGGTCGATGGTGTCCTTCGGGACGAAGAGACCGGCGTTGCGGGCCGCGCGAGCGCCATCACCTCGCAAATCGTCACCGACAAATCGGCGTCCTTCGAGTCCGGCTCGTACGCGCCAGCCCCCCTCCTTGTTTTGCGAATTGATGATGAGCTGCACGGCGCGCTCCAAGCTATTCCGCAACCGGGGAGTCCGCGTCATGCCGTAGACTTCGGCCAGAAACAGCGTCGCGAACCCATGATCGTACATCGGTCCGTGGCCCGTGTTTCCCTCGTCGAAGATGAAGCCGTTGGGCTGAAAACGCGACAGCAGAAAGTCGACGGCCTTCTGGACACGGACGCCGTATTTGCCGCGTCCGGGCGTGCTGCCGGAGGAGAGAAAGGCCATGCCGGCAAGCGCCGTCACCGCCACGCGTCGCCGGCTGCTGGCCAAGGAGCCGAATGAGCCGTCGCGGGAGTCCTGCCGCGCCGCCAGAAACGCCAGCCCCGAATCGATGGCCTGCTGCGCCTCCGGCGTGACAGAGATCCTTCGCGGATGCCTCGACGGACCGATCGATCCGCGGATCAGCGAACGCCGGTCTGCCACCGACAATTAGACTCAGGAAGCACGCCGCCGTAATGACGCGGTGGACCAATCCGCTAGCGCGGCACGGCGTCGGGATACAACTGGCTGGAAGGACCGATGGGCGCGCCCGGCGGTGCAACCATGGGAGCTCCCGGCGGCGCCCCCATCGGGGCACCCGGCGGTTGGGCGTTGTTCGTGCCACCCGGCGGGATGCCGAGCAAGGCGTCTGCATCCGTCGTTCGCCGCGGCTCGCTTCGCTCTTGCATGAAACCGGGAGGCCGAGCGCCCATATCGGGTCCGATGTTCGTTTCGGGAAGAGGATCGTGAACATTAAACGATCGCTTGTCGGCGTCGTAGGGGCTCGGAACAAGGACGGGAAGCCGCGTTTGCTGGCATCCTCCTGCCGCAACGAGCAGGCACAATGCCCCCGGGAGGACCGCCCGGGCAACGCATGCTCCAGGTCTAAACGGGACGCGCACACCTCGAAGGAGATTTTGGCACAGGTTGTGGAGGACAACGAATCGGACGCGTCGGGCGTGCATGTGTCTCGATCCTTCTTGACGGCCGGCACGTCGCAAGGCGGTTCGCGTACGCATCGGGGTCATCCTTTACCCCCGGGTCTCCTCCATCCCGCATGATTTTACCCGTGCGACTGCACCCCGAACAGGCCGGTTTCAAGCCCCTGAACCCCCTCAGCTTCTCCAACCGGGACGCACGATGCACGTCGCAAAGACATGCGGCGAGGACCAGTGCTCGTCGACCGCGCGAACCATCGAGCGGGGCACCCGCCTGCGGCGGTGCTAATGTTCGTGCTTGATGTCCCCCGAATAGCTCTTCCCGCCGATTGTTGCGTTCACAGTCCCTTTGAGGTCCTCCTCGTCCTTGATGTGGGATTTGATGTCGGCATTTCCGACCAATTCAAAGCGCGACGACTTGCCCTGTGGATCGCCCGGCTGAGGGACCGCGGCAAGGGCAAAGGACTCTGTCTTGCCGGCGATCGCGAGCTTCAGCGTGATCTCCTTGGCATCGATCGGGCTGGCCGTCTTCGCCGTCGAGTCGAGAATGTAGACGGTGATTTTGCCGGCCTTCTCGTCGAAGACCACTTCCGCGTGATACGCCTCTTCTCCTAGCTCAACGAGGTGCCCACCATGCGGACCGTGCTCATGCTCATGCGGCTGGTCCTGGACGTTCACTCCCTTGGGAACGGGATGATAGTCTTGCCCCGGCCCGCCGCAGCCGGCCAGGCGCGAACGTGACAGCGAGAGCCGCGCTTCCTCCGATCAGTTCGACCAATCGCATGGTTCGGTCCATTCCTTAAACGGCGGGCCCACTCTCGCATGGCAGGGAGTCGGCCGCGGAGAACACCTGAAGATCGAGACAAGGAGAAAGAATAGACGAATGTGCCGATTGCCGACTCGCGCCAGTGACACGGAACGCAGTTCAGTCAGCCCTGTCGGCCGGAACCGGCGCCCGCACCTTCACCGGACGCTGGGCGGCAGGCGGCGCCGGGCCCTCGGTGGCGGTTCCGGAGTGAATTGCGTTTTCAGGAGCAGCCGGCGCCTCGGCAGCGGATTGCGATTGGGTGATGGACTGATCGTCGATAACGAAAAAGACCTGGTACGATCGCTGAGCGGTCGCGACGACGTGTCGTCCCTCGGCGCGGGCCGTTTGGCTTTTTGTCCCCGCAATGCGCTGGGCGGTCGCCTGTTGCGGCAGGCGACCATCGGCTGGCATCCTCGCGCCCTTTGGCCGCGTCTATTCTCGTAGGAAAAGTTGTCATTGCCCGCCAAGGCAGGAACCGCCCCTACGTGCGCACCCAGCCTTCTGAGCTGCAGCCGGCTCTCTGTCCGCGAAGATTTTGTCGACGATCGCAACCGGAAGGCTGAGCACGGTCCGGCGCGGGAGGCGGAGTGCTCGCCCTTCTGGTCAGACGGCGCCACGGGGCGGTTGGCATATTGTGCGAGCTTCGCAGCGGAGATGGTGTTCGTCAGTTGGGCCTTTTGAATGTGACTCTCGTTCTCCACGTCTCTGAGGACGCCGGCGAGCTCTTCACGGCTCCCTTCGACGAAAACGCAGACCAGGTCGCCGGTTGCGTTCGGCATTTTTCGGCCCTCGACCGAGACGGCCCTTTTTTTGCCGGCGAATCGTTCTCTCAGGAGCCTGGCTTTTTCCGCGCCTTGCACCGGACGGCTCGTGTCGCGCACCAGCAAGCTCTGAAAGCCCGCGAGACCGGCGGTCTGGTTCACGACCATCAGCCGCACGATCGCCACTTGATCTCCGACGTTCTCCAACGCCTCGATCACGTCGCCGAGCTGGGCCGTCTTGAGGTCGGCCGGAAAGACCATTTGGCGTGCGTTCTTATCGGCCGACTGTTGGTGCATCGCAGAAGCGGAGGTTCCGCCAGCTGGTGGCCCGGAGCCGCCATCGAGAGCGCTGGACCGGCAACGCCGGCTTCGGCGACCCTCACCCCCACAACGGACGTCCGGACTGGTGACGCCGGCGCCACGGGCGCGCACAATGCGACTTCTGCGGAGTTGTCTCGCCGCGCAGGCAGCGTGGACGCCGCTTTGAGCGCAAAGACCTCTCCCGGCTGGTCCTTTCGGCCCGGAAGAATGACGAAAAACAGCACCAGCACAGCGGCCGCCACCGCTCCAGCGGCGGTCAAGATCCATGCCCGGCGCGACGGCGGCTTCAGATGCGAATCGCGTTCGACGGTTCCCACCGCATCCAGCGGAATGAGCGTCTCGCGTTCGGCACGCTGCATCACGGACGAAGCAAATTCCGCGGGAACAGTCCGTCGCGGAATTCGTGCAGCAATTCCGAGAGCCGCTGATAATCCTGCAGCTCTTGCTTGGCCTGCGGCGAGTCTTGCAGCTGTCTTGAGACGCCGCCTCTTCGGCCGGAGTCAGTTCGCGGTCGAGAAATGCCGAGAGCAGATCGTCGGGAATCTTCGAGTTCATGGCACAGCAAAAGTATTCGGAGCGTCACTGGCCCGCCGGCCTTAGTTCTTAGACGCCGACGAGCGGCGCAGATTGGTTCCGCGAAGTTTCGTTCCTCGAAACTCATGTAAACAAATGTCGCAGTCAGAGGTTACGGAAAATCCGTCGGATCTCTATGGTCCAGATTGCCGATCCCGTTACTTAGCGGACGGCGTGCAGGCCCTCCGGATCGACCGCAGCAACTCCTCTTTCAGTATCGCACGGCCGGGACGATTGAATCCAACCCGTTTTCCGTTTGGTCTTTAAATCGCCGCATCTCGGGCCGATTTTGCCACCAGGTCGACAAATCGCGGATACGCATTCGTGCCATCTCGCCGTGCCGCGGGGCTCATACGTCGCGGTGAGCAGTCGACGCCCGCGACGATTTCGCGGAGATCGGCCAGCGTTCGCCAGTTCGCCGGCCGAGCGGGCCTGAACCAGGAGGTTGCCCAGAACTGTCGCTTCCACCGGCCCGGCCACGACGGGCCGGCCGCACGCATCGGCCGCCAATTGGTTCAACGATTCGTTCTGGCACCCTCCGCCGACGATGTGAATCGTCTCGATCCGCGTGCCGGTCAGCTCCTCGAGCCATTCGAGGACCATGCGATACTTGAACGCCAGGCTCTCCAGGGCGCAGCGGATCAGCTCCCCTTCGGTCTGGGGGACCGGCTCGCCGTAGCGGACGCACCAATCGCGGATCGCCGCGGCCATGTCGTCCGGTTTGAGGAACGCCCGGTCGTCGGGATTGACGAGCGATCGCAGCGGCTGCGCCTCCGCGGCCATTGCCGGTCAATTCGGCATAGTCGTAATTCTTTCCCCGGCGTTCGAAGGATCTGCGGCACTCCTGCACGAGCCACAGCCCCATGATGTTCTTCAGCAGCCGATAGGTGCCGTCGATGCCCCCTTCGTTCGTGACGTTGAGCTCCAGCGCCCGGTCGCGTCAGGACGGCCTGCTGCACTTCGACGCCCATCAGCGACCAGGTTCCCGAGCTGATATAGGCCCAATTTGGAGTCCCCGTCTTCGCGTGGGAACGGCCGCGACGGCGGAGCCCGTGTCGTGGGTGGCCGGCGCGACGACTTCGATCCGCGACAGCCCCGTGCGGGCGGCGATGTTCTCGCGCAGCCTGCCGAGCCGCGTCCCAGGCTCGACGACGTCCGGGAAACATGGCCGACGGCAAGTCCGAACTTGCGGAGCATGTCGAAGGCCCATTGACCCGACCGTCGGATGAAAGCACTGCGTCGTCGTCGCGTTGGTCCGCTCGACCACGCGGCTGCCCGCAAAGACACCAGTGAAAGAAATCGGGCATCAACAACAGCCGGTCGGCCAGGGCCAGCAGGTCGGCGTTCGTCTTCTGAAATGCCAGGAGCTGAAACAGCGTGTTGAACTCCATGAACTGCAGGCCGGTCTGTGCAAAGATTTCGCGCTTGGGAACGCGGCCGAATGCCTGCGCGAGAATTCCTTCCGTCCGCGGATCGCGATAGTGATACGGCTGCCCCAGCATTTCACCCGTTCGGGAGAGGAGCACGTAATCGACGCCCCAGGTGTCGACGCCCACCGAGACGATCCGCTTGCCGAACGTCGCCGCCCCCTTGGCCAGGCCGTCCTGAATCTCCGACCAAAGCCGCAGCACGTCCCAGCGCAGCGTGTTGCCGAGCGAAACGGCCCCGTTCGGAAATCGATGCACCTGCTCGAGGCGGATGCGGCGGCCGTCGAACAGGCCGGCCATTACGCGGCCGCTTTCGGCACCGAGGTCGACTCCCAGAAAACACGTCTCCGTCATTTCTTGCCGAGTCTCCGTTGCTGGGCGAAAAATTCCTGCAGCAGCGTTCGCGATTCCTCCTGCAAAACGCCGCCGATCACGACGGCCTGATGATTGAGGCGGACGTCGCCGGTGATCTGAAACAGCGTGTGGCAGCCGCCGGCCTTCGGGTCGGTCGCGCCGTAAAAGACCGTCGGGAATGCGGGCCTGCACGATCGCGCCGGCGCACATCGGGCACGGCTCCAGCGTGACGTAGAGCGCGCAATCCAGGAGCCGCCAGGAGCCCAGCGTTTCGGCGGCCTGGGTGATGGCGATCATTTCGGCATGGGCCGTCGGGTCCTGCAGCGTCTCGCGCTGGTTGCCGGCCGCCGCGATGACGCGGTCCTCGTGGACGATCACGGCCCCGATCGGCACTTCGCCCGCGTCAAAGGCGGCCCGCGCCTCGTCCAGGGCCGCGCGCATCCAATGTTCGTGCAACTGCAACGGATTCTCGTAAGTCTCCAAGCGGACTCCCGTCTTTCGGTACGGCCGACAACATCTTCACCCCCCAATCATACCAGTTCGATTTTGCCTCGTGACCAGGCTCTTCCCTGGTCAGGCAACTTCTCGAGGCCCCGCTTCGATCCGAGCGACTAGCGAACGAGATCGGAAAGTCTCGAAGACTCGACCCGCTCGACAATGCGCCCGTTGACAAAACGGGAGTCGTCTTGCAAAGACAAAGTCCTCGCACCAGGGAGGGATTCGCCATCTCAATGGACGGAAAGACTCGTTCGGCGCGCCGCGGATTTCCAGGGTTGCAAGATCGAGGGTCGGCTATAATAATTCTGGTTTCGACGCGAAGATCGGGGTTCACGGGGAAGGTATCGGCGGACTATGGCCACATTAAACAGAATCGAGATTAAGAAACGCCGGAAAAAGCGAGCCCGGCTCAAGAAGAAGCTGCGGTGCCGCTTTTGTCCGGACGGCTGCAATCATTCGCCCCGGCCGATTTACGTGGACTTCAAAGACTTGAAGACCTTGCGGCTGATGATCGACCGGGAGGGGCACATTCAGTCTCGTCGCCGGACCGGGAATTGCGCCAAATACCAGCGCGCGGTCCGCCGGGCGGTTTTGCTCGCCCGGTTCATGGGATTGCTCCCTTACGTGCCGGAAGAATAGATCGGTCTTCGCCGATCATGCGAACGGTTCAGCGGCTGCTGAATCGGACCCCTTCCGTTCGGACGACACCGGCTATGATTTTGACCCTCGCGGCAGGCGCGTCGCAGAAGCGAAGCCGCCTGTGGAGAGTCGGTCTCGGGCCATCCAATTGTGAGAGTTGCCAATTGTGAGAGTTGCCAATTGTGAGAGTTGCCAATTGTGAGAGTTGCCAATTGTGAGAGTTGCCAATTGTGAGAGTTGCCAATTGTGAGAGTTGATTGAGACGATTTGCGAGAGGGGAGGAGTAACCGTATGGTCCATCCAGGAGTCGCCAGCCCAATTCGTCGTGCAAACACGTCTCTGGCACCTCTTGAAGCCATTAACGTCCGTGAAATTCTGCTCGATTCGCAGACATTCGGGCCGGAAGCAGGTCGAAAAGCTGCGCCGCGCCATGTCGGGCGATCAGCTCGCTGTCGCCCGGCAATGCTTCGCCGAGTTGCGCGACCAGGCGGAGGCCGAAAAGCCCGAGCGCCGAGCGTTGATCGTCGCGGGCATCCTCGCCTACTTGTTGGGCCAACACCACCTGGCCGTGAGGTATTTGAGCCAGGTTTCCGGCGTGGGAATCGCCGATTATTACCGGGCGCTGGTGCTCTTGGGCCAGGAGCAGTACCCCGACGCCGCCCAGGCGTTCGAGGACGCGGCCAAGAACGGGTACGACGCGATCCAATGCCGGCTGTGCAGGGCCGGCGCGATCCGGCTGTCCGGCCGTTTGGAGGATGCGGAAAAGCTGCTCCGCGAATCGGCCCGCGAAGGGGCCACCCGGGCCGAGTATTCCCACCAGATGGGTTGCATCCGCGCCGACTACGGCGACATCTTCGGCGCGATCGAGTACTTCGAGCGGGCCGTCGATATGGACCCGCACCACACGGCCGCCCTCTTCCGCCTGGCCAACGAGATGAACCTGCTGGGCAACGATGCCGAGGCGATTCGACTGTACGAGCAGGCCCTTTCCCGGCCTCCCTTTTACACGAGCGCGCTCATCAATCTCGGCCTCTTGTACGAGGACAACGAAAACTATCCGGCGGCGGCCTTTTGCTTCCGCCGCATCCTGCAGTTTCATCCCAACCACCAACGGGCGCAGCTTTATCTGAAGGACATCGAAGCCGCCGGCAACATGTATTACGACGAGGACGCGGTCCGCGAGCAACGCGAGCTCGAGCAGGTCGATGCGCATCCCGATCGGCGATTTCGAGCTCTCGGCGCGCAGCCGGAACTGCCTGGAACGCGCCAGCATCGAAACGCTCGGCGATCTGACGGCAATCAGCGAGCACGACCTCTTGTCCAGCAAGAATTTCGGCGAGACGTCGTTGCGGGAGATCCGCGAAATCCTCAAGAGCCGGGGGCTGTCGATCGGCCAGTTCGCCACGCGCTCGCCGCTGGCCGCCCCCGTGTTTCAACCGGAGACCATTTCGCCGCAGGAACAGGCGGTCCTCGAAACGCCCGTCAGCGACCTCAACCTGTCGGTACGCGCGCAGAAAGTGCCTCTCCCGGCTGGGCTTGGTCACCGTCGCCGACCTGGTTGTAAAAACGGCGGACGAACTGTTGTCGGTCCGCAACTTCGGGGTGACCTCGCTGAACGAAGTTCGCGCCAAGCTGAACGAGATCGGCATCCGGTTAAGAAACGACTAAAGCACACACGGCGGGCGACAGTCCGGTGCATGGCGACCGGCGTCATGTGAGCTGGACGTTCAACGCTATTCTCATTCGTCTTTCGAGCGGTCCATGGGCAGCGTCGAGTCCCTGATCGCGGCCAATTACGCGCGGCTCTCTGGACGGATCGAGGAGGCATGCCGCCGCGCGGGGCGGCCCGCCTCGGACGTGCGCCTGGTCGCGGTCACCAAATCGGCCGAAATCGGCTGGATCGAAGCACTTCTGGCAATGGGCGTTCGCGACCTTGCCGAAAGCCGTCCCCAGCAACTTTGCGAGCGCGCCTTGTTGCTCGACAAATCCGCCCGCTGGCATCTCGTCGGTCACCTGCAGCGCAACAAGGTACGCAAGGTGCTGCCAGCGGCCTCTTGGATTCATTCCGTCGACACCCTGCCCCTCTTGCGGCGACTCGACGCGGCGGCCGGGGAACTCCGCCTGCGGCCGCGGCTGCTGTTGGAAGTCAACGTGTCGGACGAAAGCGCCAAGAACGGTTTTCGGCCGAAAGAGCTGGTCGCCGCATGGCCGGCCGTCACGGCTGTTTCCAACGTCGACATTGCGGGGCTCATGACGATGGCGCCTTGGGCGGAGTCGCCCGAAGCGGCTCGCCCCGTCTTCGCCGGCCTTCGCGCGCTTCGCGATCAATTGGCCGCAAGCCCGTCAACGGCCGTTTTGCCGGAGCTCTCGATGGGAATGAGCGGCGATTTTGAGGTGGCTGTCGAGGAAGGGGCCACTCTGGTCCGCATCGGCACAAGCCTGTTTGAAGGGTTGGGCCGCCGCGATGATTGACTTGCAGGAATCCGACGAGGGGGTCATCGTGCCCGTCCGCGCGCACCCCAAAGCGCGCCGCAACGCGATTACCGGGACACATGCCGGCCGATTGCGAATCGCCGTGACCGATCCGCCTGAAAAAGGCAAAGCCAACAATTCGATCGCCGAAATACTGGCCGGCGCCTTGAAGGCTCCCTGCTCGCAGGTGCATCTCATGGCCGGCCCCGCCTCTCCCTTGAAGAAGTTTCGCGTCACCGGCCTGACGCTCGAAGCCGTCCGCGACTTGCTGACGGCGCACGCCGCGGCGGAATCGAGATCGCCGCGCGGCCGGCAGTGACCGCGCCGGTTGCAGGCGTTTTTTCGCCTCCGTATACTCGCGGAAGAGCCCGCAACAAAGAAAATGATCGGAGGATGCCAGTGTCCGTGATGCTTCGAACCCTGTCCGCCTGCGCCTGTTCCTTTGCCCTGTTGTTCGTCGGACAGGCATTGCGCGTCTCGGCTGGCTCATGGCCGTCGTGGCGCGGACCGAACCGCGACGCGATTTCACCTGAGACAGGCCTGCTCGACGCCTGGACGGACGAAGGCCCGCCTCTCAAATGGAAGGCCAAAGGGCTGGGCAAGGGATATTCGAGCGTCTCCATCGCGGACGGTCGCATCTACACGATGGGGGCGGCGGGGACCCCGAGTGCAGGCTACACGGCGCCGGCTCGGACAGGCCGCGGTCGTGGCCGTTCCCGCGGCAACAGCCGGGGAGTGGGAAGCAAGGGAGATTGTCGGGTGTTTGCACTCGACCTCCATACCGGCAAGCCGATCTGGTCGACGCCGATCGGCACAGGCGACCCGAACTGCACTCCCACAATCGACGGCGACCGCGTTTATGCCCTGGGCCGCAACGGCGAGCTGGCGTGCCTCGACACGGCCGACGGCCGGCTCGTCTGGAGCAAGAGTCTGCCTCGCGATTTCGGCGGGCAAATGATGTCTGGCTGGGGTTACAGCGAGTCGCCGCTGGTCGACGGCGAAAGACTTCTCTGCACGCCGGGCGCCCGTGACGCGATGGTCGTGGCCCTCGATAAGAAGACCGGCAACACGATTTGGAAGGGGGCCGTCCCCTCCGACCTCGGTCCCAAGGGGGCGGACGGGGCCGGCTATTCGTCGATCGTCATCAGCCATGGCGCCGGCGTCAAGCAGTACATCCAGCTCGCCGGCCGGGGACTCGTCTCCTTCCGGGCCGATGATGGCAAGTTCCTTTGGAACTACAATCGCATCGCCAATCCGACCGCCAACATTCCGACCCCCTTGGTTGAAGGGAACTACGTTTTCGCCTCGACCGGTTATCAAGCCGGGGCTGCTTTGCTCGATCTGCATCGCGAGGGCGATGGCGTTGCCGCCAAGGAAGTTTATTTCCTGCCGGGAAACAAGGTGCAGAACCACCACGGCGGAATGGTGCTCATCGGCGACTACGTCTACATGGGCAACGGACACAACTCAGGTTTTCCCCTGTGCTTGGAACTGAAAACCGGCAAGATTGCCTGGAAGGGCGGGCGCGGGCCGGGAACCGGATCGGCGGCCGTGCTCGAAGCCGATGGTGAACTCTACTTCCGCTACCAGAACGGCGTGATGGCCCTGGTTGAAGCGAGTCCGGAAAAATACGTCCTGAAGGGAAAATTCGATTTGGCGACGCATAACGGGGAGAGCTGGCCGCACCCGGTGATCGTCGATCACTGCCTCTACGTGCGCGACCAGGACGCACTGCTCTGCTATGACATCGCCAAGCACTGAGCGGCGGGCGATCTCACCGTGCGCAATTCTTTGACACTCGACTGCTAAAACAGCACAGCTAAAACAGCACAGCTAAAACAGCACAGCTAAAACAGCACTGCTAAAACAGCACTGCGGCTTCTTGACACGGGCTTCTTGACACGAGAACCGGGCTGCGGCAGACTAACCTAACCCAAGTTCCCCATCGTTGGAAGAAAATGGAGAAAGTCGAAAATTCTTTGGAGAGATGGCCAGGCGTGTTTTGCCGTAAGTCGTTGATCAATGGCGAGACGGGGTTTGATTGGGCCGCAGTTGGCTGGCAGACGCTGTGTAGTGCAAACTTTTCGGCTTGGCAGTCGTGGGTGCGGCGGTAACATCGTGACATGTTTCTTCGCCCCGCGTATGTGTGGAAGAACGGCCGGCGTGACGCCTATTGGCGCCTGGTCGAGTCGTATCGCACCGAGCGTGGCCCGCGGCAACGGACCGTCGCCTACCTTGGCCAGATCGACGAAGCCGGCCGGCTGGGCGTGCGGGACGCCGTCGAGCCGCGCAGCTCATCGAGTCAGGGGCATCTGTTTGCCGAGTCAGAGACAGAGCCGCGATTCGTCGAGATCGACCGCACACGGGTGCGGGTCGAGAACTGTCGGCAGTTCGGCGGACCGTGGCTGGCCTTGGAACTGGTCAAGAAGCTGGGGCTGCACGAGTTTCTGAAGCGTGCGCTGCCCTCCGGGCAAGAGCACGTCCCCTGGTCGCTGACGGCGTTGATCCTGGTGATCGCCCGCTTGTGCGAGCCCTCCAGCGAACTCTACATCGCCGAGCACTTCTATCGGCACAGTGCGCTGGCCGAGCTGCTGGGCGTGCCGATCGACAAGCTGGACGACAACCGCTTGTATCGCGGCCTCGACCAACTGCTGCCGCACAAATCGGCGCTGGAGAAATTCCTCAAGGAGCGCTTCGGCGAACTGTTTGCCATCGAGTACGACCTGCTCTTGTACGACGTCACCAGCACGTACTTCGAGGGGCAGGCGCACGCGAATCCTCTGGCGAAGCGCGGCTACTCGCGCGACCATCGGCCCGACTGCAAACAGGTGTGCATCGGCCTGGTGGTGACGCGTTGCGGCTTGCCGCTGGGCTATGAAGTCTTCGCGGGAAATCGGCACGATTCGACCACGCTGGAAGAGATCGTCGAGACGATGGAGGCCCGCTATGGAAAGGCGCAGCGGATCTGGGTGCTCGATCGGGGGATGGTCTCCGAGGACAACATCGAATTCCTCAAAGAGGGCGGGCGGCGCTACATCGTGGGAACTCCCAAGTGCCAGCTCAAGCGGTTTGAGCGGCAGTTGCTCTCGCAGGACTGGCATGCGATCCGGGAGGGGCTGGAAGTCAAGTTGTGCCCCTGTCCCGAGGGGGGCGAAGAAACCTTTATCCTATGCCGCAGCCGCGACCGCCGAGAGAAAGAGCAGGCGATGCACACCCGATTCGAGAAGCGGATCGAGGAGGGACTCACGAAGATCGCCGCCGGTTGCGGCAAACGTCGGCAGCCGGTGGCGGTCATCGAACGCCGCGTGGGCCGGTTGCTGGGACAAAACACGCGCGCCGCCGGACTGTTTGACGTCCAGGTCCGCGCCGATCGCCAGAGCCACGCACAGATCACGTGGAAAAAGATCGAGACCTGGCGCGCTTGGGCCGAACTCAGCGAAGGCTCGTACGTGCTCCGCAGCAACGTCGCCGATTGGAGCGATCAAGACCTGTGGCAGGCCTACATCCAGTTGACCGAAGCGGAGGCGGCGTTCCGCATTCAAAAAAGCGATTTATCCATCCGGCCCGTGTGGCACCAGAAAGAGGACCGCGTGCGGGCCCACATTCTGGTCTGCTTCCTGGCGTATGTGCTCTGGAAGTTCCTGGGCCAACTCTGCCAGAAGGCCGGCCTCGGCGACGAACCGCGGCGCGTGCTGGCCGAATTGGGCGAACTCCGCGCGGTCGACGTCATCCTGCTGACCAAAGAGGGCCGCGAGCTCCGCACGCGCTGCATCACCCAGCCGAGCGAACACCAGAAGATTCTTCTAGATCACTTGGGTCTGGAACTCCCGGGCCGTCTGCATTCCACCGATTTGTAGTGCAAAAAACCCGGAACCGCGCATTGGGACGCAAGGACTTACGTCAATTACTGGGGAACTTGGGCTAACATATTAGGTTAAGTGAGTGGAAGGCCAGGACGCGGCCGTCCGCCCGCGCCAACGAGGAGGACACGAATTGGCGAGCCCGGCCCCGACCGATCGCGAAATGGAAATCCTGAAGGTCCTCTGGGAGCTTCGCGAAGGTTCCGTGCGGGACGTGCATGAGCGGCTGGCTCCGGAAAGCGGTCTGCACTTCAACACGATTCAGACCCAGTTGCGGATCATGGATCGCAAACGGCTGGTTGCTCACCGCCGCACCGGGCGGACTTTTATCTACCGTCCGCTTTGCAGCCGCGAGCAGGTTTCGTCGCAGTTTCTACACAAGGTGTTCAACGGCGCCCTCGACCAGCTCGTGCTCAGCATGCTCAGCGCCGAGCGGACCGATGCCAAAGAACTTGCGGAAATCGAGAGACTCATCGCCGATGCCCGGCGGCGAAAAAAGACGCCGGAACGAGAGAAGGGAAAATAAGATGCTCGGACAATCCATGCTTTGGATATGGCTGGCGCATTCGGCCGTCTTGAGCGGACTTGCACTGGCGATCGGAACCGTCGCCGTTCTGGCGTGCCGCCAGCCCGTGTACCGGCTGCGCCTGATTCAGTGGGTCTTGATCGGCTGCCTGGTCGCACCGTGGCTGCACAGCCTGTCGCCTTGGACGCCGTTTTCCCTGCGATTGCTTGATGCTCGGGCGGAGACCGCAACCGTCGCGGACGCCGATCGCGGCAATCTGCCGGATACGAATTCGACCGCGTCAGAATCTCGCCGCGGCGAGGCGAACCGGCAAGCGGTCCAGCGCGGAACAATGGCGGAGGTCCATGATGTGCCTTCCGTTGTCCCAGCGCCGGAGCGGCGTTCCAGCGACGCGCCCAGCGTAACGCCCGCGCATCCGGCAGGAGTCACGGCCTCTTTCCAGGCCCCCGTCGCCGGCGATCGGCATCCTGTATTTTCTTTTTCGTCCATTCGTTTGTTGCAAGCCGTCCTCGTCGTGCTGTACCTGGTCGCCGTCGCCGGGATGTGCGCGTTCTGGATCGTAGGAATGTGGCAACGCGTCCGCCTTGAGCGGAATGCGCGGCCGGCATCCGCGGAGGTGCTGGACGTGTTTCGAGAGGTGGCCGGCCGGGACGCCGATCACGTGCGGGTGCTCGTCAGCGATCGCAACGGCGGCCCCATCACCTGGGGAATCGTGCACCCAGTGATCGTGGTGCCGTCCCGATTCGCCGAGAATCCGCCTTCGGCCCAGATGCGGTGGTGCCTGGCGCACGAATGGGCTCACGTGCAGCGCCGCGACATCGGCGCGCTCTGGTTGGCGTCCGCTGCCCAATTGATCTGCTTTTACCAGCCGTTGTTCTGGTGGCTGAAGCGGCAATTGATTCTCTGCCAGGATCTTCTTGCGGACGCCCACGCGGCGCACGAGACAGATTCGGCGGAAGACTATGCCGCGTTCCTGCTCCAATTGGCCCGCGGCCCGATGCAACGCCCCGCTGCGGCGGCACTTGGCATCGTCGACGGCCGGTCGCATTTATTCCGCAGAGTGAAGACGCTGGTCGATCGTTCGAGGCCCGTGCTGTCGAAGTGCCGTCCGTTTGCGACGGCCCTGATCACCGCCGGGGCGCTGGCTTGCCTGGCATTGCTGAGCACGATTCGGCTCGATGCCGCCAACGACTCCGCCGTCCCGCAGGAGAGCTCGACGGCAAAGGCGGCCGCCGAGACGGTCGCCAACCCCCCGACGCGACTGCCGAGCGCGACTGCGGGCAAACCGGAAACTTCCCCGTTCTTGCGGGCCGCGACTCCTGGCGGCCCGGCGAGCAAACCACTCGACGAGCCAGGAATCATCTCGGGCCAGGTGGTGCGGGCGGACGATGGCGCGCCCGGTCCCGGGGGTCAAGGTCCTGTTGCGCGGCGGCATGCTCTACCAGACGACGTCTGACAAAGCGGGACTTTTCCGATTCGAGAAGATGTCCACCGATCAATACTCAATCTGGGCTTACAAGGAAAACCTCGTCTCGAACAAGGATCGAATTCTGAGCGTCGTGCGTGCTGGCCAGCCAGGAGCTCGATTCGCACCGGTCCGGTTGCTGATGCATCCCGGCAAACAGGTCAAAGTGACCGTCGCCTCCAGCGTGACCGGCCAGCCATTGGAGGGAGCCAAGATTCGCTTCGGGTACCCCGATCGCCGTCTAAAACTCACCGACAAGACGGGGACCGCTCTGGTACCCGGGCTTTTGGCCCAGAAATACGAAATCACGGTCGAAGCGTCCGGGCATGCGCGGGTGGATCGCGAGATCGATCTCGCCGAGTCGGGAGATGTCACAGACCTTGCCGTGGCACTTACGGCCGGAGGAATCGTTCGCGGCACGGTGACCGACGAGAACGGTCGCCCGGTGAGTCGAGCGCTCGTGAGCTTTCGCGAGCCCAGCACCAATCGTGGCTTCTATGGCGAATCGCCATGGACCGGCGCCAGGGGACGCTTCCGCCATAATTATCTTCCGCTCAACGCGACGGTCACGGTCACGGTCCGACAGGACGACTATCTGCCTCAAGAACAACAACTGACGCTCTCAGCCGAAAAACGTGAACGCGAGCTGAATTTCACTCTGCGGCGGCGTCCCACTGTGTCGGTGGAAGGGACGGTCACCGATCACAATGGCAAGCCCCTTGCCGGTGCGACGATTACAAACCGTGGAAATCACTCCGACGAGATACGGATGACGACGACAGACGGCAAAGGGAAATTCGTTCTTCGCGACCTGTTCGGAGATGGCACGCAGTACGAGATCATTGTGCGCGCCAAGGGCCATGCGCCCATCGCCAATCGGTGCAGCCTGATTCCCCCGCCGTACCGGCGCATGTCGACGTGAAGCTGGAGCGGGGGCATTTCATCCACGGGCGTGTCGTCGGTGAGGAGGGAAAGCCGCTCGTCGGCGCCCACGTCTCGTTCGACATGGGCGGCTTCTTCTGGCACGTATCCGACGATGCAACGCGGACCGATGACCAGGGCCGATTCGAATTCGACAGCCTGCCGGCGACGTGCACCTTCCAAATACAGCACCCGGGATACTCATTAATTTTCAACGCGAACTTGAAGTTGGACGCCCAAGGCACGGTGACGGTCACCCTGTCGCCGACAGCGACGATCCGCGGCCGGGTGATCGATGCGGAAACCGGAAAACCGGTCGGACAATTCGACGTACGGGTCGGCCCGGGCTCGCCTGTGACGTTCCGGTCGAAAGACGGCACGTTCACGCTCAAAGACCTCCACGATCTCACGCGTTACGAGGTCAGCGTGCAGGCCGACGGATATCAGAGAAAAATCTTGCACCAGGTTGTCGCGTCGGGCGTGAAGGAAGGGGCCGTCGTTGACGTTGCCTTGGACCGGATCGACTCGTCCAAGGTGGCAACGCTGACGGGCCAGATTGTCGACCATAACGGTCACCCGGTTGGCGGAGCGCAACTGCGGCTCATCGTCTCCACGCAGCAGCCCACAGGCGCCAATGACTGGCACTACAACTGGTACCTGATCAAGTCGGACCAACTTGGGCTGCGGTCCGAATGGTGCGATCAATTCTTGCCGCTTGTGTCGGATTCGCAGGGTCGGTTCGAGTTTCGGAACGTCACGCCCGGCAAGTTCCTGCAACTGGCCTATTGGGGCGACCATGTTCCTCAAGGGCGATCGCTGGCGTTCGACAAGACGCAGGCGGGCGGAACGCAATCGATCACCATCGAGCTTCCCCAGCCGGCGACGATCAACGTTACGCTCGACATCGCGAAGTTTCCCAACGCCGGCGCGATCCAAGCTCAGCTCAGCCCCAGTTCGTTCCAAGTCTACGGAATTCCGCTTGCCGCGGGACCGAAGAAGTTCAATTCAACGACCTGCCGCCGGGAACATACAATGTCGCCGTGATGAGCAAACCGGTCCGCTCAGCCAAGGATCCGCGTATGACCGAGATCCGGCCGTTGACCGAGCAGAGAATTCGCCTCAAACCGGGAGAGACGAAGAAAGTCGCCTTTTGAAACGCCGAATCCACGGCAGAAACGCTAACGAGGCCGTGCCGCAATTGTTCGCGTCTTGCCCCCGGTCCTTTGCTTTGAGCGATTCAATCAGGAGCGAATCCGTGCGTTGCAATCATCTGGCAGTCCTGTTTGTCGCCCTTCTCGCCGCGACGGCCTCACCTGTCAAGCAACTCTCGGCGGGGCAGGTCGATCTGCAAAAGATCGACCGGAAGATCGTCAAAGAGCCAAAGTATCGGTTCACACCCCATTACGCGCTGCTTGTTTTCGGCCCCGAGGCGAAGCGTCGCTCGTGGCTCGTCGTGGACGGCGACGGGGTCGAAAAGAACTCGGCTCGAGTCGTGTACTTCGACCGAAACGGCAACGGCGATTTGACCGAGCCCGATGAGCGGATCGAACTCAACGCGGAAGCCACCAGGAAGATCAACATGGCCAAGGAGAGCGCAAGCGCCGGCATGAACGTGTTTTCGCTGGGCTGGGTGGCGGGAGTGCATTTGAAATTTCAGTTTTGGGTCCGCAAAAAGGACTACGTCCCGGCCAACGATTGGATGCGGCAGATCTTGAAAGAGAGAGCGGAGAATCGCTGGGAGAATGGGACACTGTGGCGAACCGCCTCCAAACAAAGTGCCGCACAGAACCCGATCGTGCTCACCGATCGGCCGGAGGATGCCCAGATTACTCACCTGGACGGGCCATTGACGTTCGGACTCAAGTGGGGTGAACGGCAACGGCTCCAGCCTTGGCCCAAGAAAACAGTGTTTGACGTCCACATCGGCACTCCCTGTCTCGCGGCCCGGAACTGTCGCCAGCAGATGTTTTCGCCGTTAACCGTTGACGAGGTGCCGCTTCGTGTTCATCCGGTGGCCATTTTCGAATTCGCGGCGAAGCCCGGCGGCGAACGGCCGATCGTTCAAGAGATCCCTCTGCAGGAGCGTTGCTGCGGGGACACATTTTACGCGAGCTTCGTGATCCCGAAGGAATGCGGAGAAGGAAAGGCCAGCGTCTCCGTGACGTGTCCCGCGTGGTCCGAACGCGAAGTGCAGCCCGCGAAGTTCGAGATTCCAATCGACAAAGAACGCTCGGAGCATTCGGAGCAGGCGCTGGTGATGTTCCACGACGGACAAGTCGGCCTTGAAGAGGCAACAACCGCGTTGAGAAAACGGGGACTTTCTGTGAACCGCCTGCCCGACCGATTAACGGTCGATTTGGAAGACGAGCCAGGCTTTTCGATCAACATCGTCCGTGGCAAAGAGGTGCAAGAAACGGCGGCGGCGATCGGAGCGGGCACGAAATATGCCGCGGTATTGGACCGATGCGACGCCCGCTTCGAGATCTCATTTCGCGACCTCAACCGCGCCCTCGAAGAGAAAAACACGCTCGGGAAGATAAAGTCCGCGTTGAAACAACTGACCCACGGCGTGATTTACAGCACCTGGGACAAGCAGCTTTCAGGCGAGGAATCATTCGCGCAGAAAACGCAGGCTCGCTGGTGCCGTGCGAGTGAGACACGACCGCTCGTGCTGGTCGCACTTCCATGTCGCGTTGAAAGTGACTCTTGTCCCGACGCTTTCCACCGCGGGACCGCGACACTGTGGTTTGAAGCGATCTAGCGCTCGGAGCCGATCGAGCCGGGCTTGCGGGCCTTCAACTGCCACTGGAAGAGGACGTGGATTTCCCGGCGAAGCTCGCGGAGCGTGATCGGCTGGACCAGAACCCGCGACGTGCTGGTCTGCTCGAGCTGTGAACGCAGTCCGGCCTGGCGTTCGGCGAGCACGGCGATATTCACGAATCGCTCGGCGTTCAGTTCACGGATTTGCTCGTAGACGTCGACAATCTCCTCGCCGATCGAGTCGCCGATCAAGACGACGCAATCGGGAGGATCGGTCTGCAGCCGGGAGAGCGCCGACGCACGTCGTTGAACAGGAGGACGCGGAAGCCGCGCTTGGAAAGATAGTCGCGGATGATGTCCTGCTGCTTCAAGCGGTGTTCGATGCACAACACGGTCGGCAAGGAGGGTCGACCGTTGCGGGACTCGTCCAGCGGGGCAGGGGCCGATCGCCCGCTCCCCTCCAGGTCTGCCAGAAGGGCCGTGGCATCGGCGTGGACGGCGCCGGCCGACTGGTAACGCTGGTCCGGATGGATCTTCATCAGCCGCTCGACCATCTCGACGACCCCCTTCGGAATGTTCGGGTCGACGCTCCGAATCGGCCGGATGCTCGAATAGCGGGAGAATTGTTTTCGCTCCTCGCGGCTGTGCGTTCGCGGGTACGGGGGGACGCCGGTGAGCAGCTCGTAAAAAACGCCGCCCAGAAAATACAGGTCGCTGCGCGGGTCGTTCGGCGGAGCGTTCGTTCCCCGTTCGAGCGTCGCGTACTCCAGGGCCCGTTGCAGACTGTCGCCGCCGGCCTCGGAGTTCATGACCTCGTCTCCCGCAAGACCGAAGTCGACGAGCTTGGCGATGCCGCGCGTGCTCATCAGCACGTTGGTCAGCTTCAGGTCGCGGTGCGTCACCCCCATGCGGGCGGCGTAGTCGAGACCGTCGGCCATGTCGATCAGGCAGCGGGTCGCTTCAACCGCCGAGAGCTTTTTGCGGATATTGAGAAAATCGCGGAGGTTGCCCCCCTCGACGAACTCCATCGTGAAATAGTGATAATCGCCCTGGCTGGCGACTTCGTAAATCGGCACGATCTTTTCGTGGATCAGCTTCTTGCCCAGATCCGCCTCTCGGCGAAACAGCCGCACGATACGCGGGTTCACCGCCCAGCGTTGCCGGAGCACTTTCAATCCCAGCATTCGTCCGTCGGTCAGCGAGGCGGCCCGGAAGACGCGGGCGAAACTCCCCGAGGCGTTGCGATACAAGAGCTTGAAGTCGCCCAGGACGAGCGCGTCCGCATCCCCCTTTTGAAGCTTGCTGACTTGATAGGGAGTCAGCAGGTGGCGGCTCTCGAGCGCACGCAGCGAGATCCCCCGCGCAGTCGTCCCCGGGGGGAAGACGCGACCGGAAATCTTCAATCTGCTCAGGCTCAATCAGACGCAGACGGACGAGAAGTTGTTGCAGCTCCTCGAGGGTCATCGATGCTGTCGACGTTTCCCGCGTGCAGCCTTCGGATCGAATGTGCAAATCGGCACTCCCAACGTCCAGCGGCACGACGGATGGAAAGAGAATATGGAATCAAAATAATAAAAACGGCGCCGCTCGCGACTCGCGTTCGGAGCGTGGCCCCGCTTCCTGATCGTACCATGCTTTGTTCGCCATTCAAGAAGAAAGGGGCCGGCAAGGCGACGAACGGTTATTCCCCAACGTCCGAAGGTGACGGAATCGTTCCGAACTGCAAGGTCCCGGCGGCGACTGTCGCGACCACGTCAAGCGAGTTCCCCTCGACCGGAAAATTGAACAGGAACAGATCGGCCCGCGCACCGCGCCGCAGGCGGATTTCCTCGAAACCAAGCAACCGAGCCGGGTTACGCCCCGCCATGTCGATCGCTTCTCGCAGTGGGACTCCTGCTTGAAGCACGGCCTCCACCACGCAATCGGCCGGTCTGCGGCGCTGGACCCGGCCAAGAGCTGCCTCTGGCCGGCGATCACGATGCGGCCGTCGTCCAGGATCTCCATCCGCATCGCTCCCTCGGTGTAAATACCCGGAGCGCAACCGGCCAACCCGGCGGCGTCACACGTGAGGATGACGTTCCGCGGCGACTTGGCGCGAAGGATGGAGCGCAGCACGGAGGAGGGTAAATGATGTCCGTCGGCAATGACGCTGGCTGACAACCGCGGATCTCCAAGCTGGTCCCAGATGTAGTTCGGATGCCGCCGGATCATGCCGTGGGCGCCGTTGCCCAGGTGCGTGCTCAGTCGCGCCCGGCCTCGACGGCGGCGGCAATCTGTTCACCGGTCGCTGCCGTGTGACCGATGGCAATGACCACTCCGCGAACCCACGGCCCTGCGGATGAAATCGACTGCGCCCGGCAACTCCGGCGCCAGCGTGACGAGCCGGATGCGACGCCCGGAAATCTCTTGAAGCTGCTCAAACTCCGCCCAATCGGGCGGACGAACGTGTTCTCGCGGATGAGCCCCCCGAGGACCGTCCTCCGCGCTGATATACGGCCCTTCGAGATGACAGCCGGGGACCAGCCGGTCGGCCCATGGCTCCCGCTCGCACGCCTCGCGGATCGCCGCAAATGCCCCGGCCAGGGCCTCGAAGGAGTTTGTGATCAACGTCGGGCACAGCCGCGTCACGCCGAAGCGAAAATGCTCTTTCGAGCACGCCGAGCACTTCGTCCGCCGTGATTCCGCTTTTCCCGAACCAGGTCCCTCCGTGACCATTGATCTGCAGGTCGAAGAGGCCGGGCGCGACGTAGGGCCACGCGGGCGTATTCCGCGGCGGCCACGCGGGATCGACGGCGGCGATCCGCTCGCCTTCGACGCGCGATCCGCACCGGCTCGCCGTTCTCATAATGCCGCCCGCAAATCGTCAGCATGAGGCCATCCTACCGGCCGGAGGCCCGATGACAAAACGGTCGCGCCGCGGACGCATCGCGAGTACAAAGAGGGGCGACTCAGTCACGTCATTTCGCCGAAATCGCCTGCTGCAGGGGCCGCAGAACGTGGTCGATCACGTACGCGTGCATCAGCTCGTCACACTGTTCACGCAGCTTGTGGAGCGTCTGCTCGAACGACTCGACTCCCTCCAGGCTGCCGTACTGGCGGACGGTGAAGTACACGCTGATCTGGTCCTCCGGGTATTCGCCGCGGCGGACCTGATAGGCGTTGGTGCGCGTCTCGATCATCAGCCGTGCCTGGCGGCGGCACGACTCGTCGAGGCTGATCGTAATCGACGGCTCATAGTTGAGCACCTTCGCCTCGGAGATGTTGACCATCCCGTCGAAGGCCGGTCCGGCGCCGAGCGCCTCGGCCACGAGTTCGTCGTGGTTGCCCCGATAGCTGAAATCGAAGCCCATCATGTAGTCGAGCGCTTCGCACTCGATGGGGCTGACGGAGAGCATGTACGGGACGAGCCGCAGGACGAGGGCGTGCTGCTCGACGGCCGATTCGACCTCGGTCGGATCGATCACGCCGCTGCAAATCCGGCGTGGCTCCAGCGAAATCCACCGCTGGTGCGGATGGTCCTTGTCTTCCTCGAGAACAAAATCACCATTCTCCCGGGTGTAAAAGTTCCGCATGCGTGGGGTATTGTTTCTGAACCCGCTCGAAGAAGCCCAGGATCGTCTCGCGGCCCTGCGGGAGAGTCATTTCCGTGTTGAGGTTGACATTGATGTAGTAGTCATCCGCCAGCGAGGTGTAGCCGTTCATGAATCGACCTCAAAAGGAGTGCGAGCAGGAAATCGGCTGCCGCATCCGGCGATCGGGATGCCGTCGGAACGGCCGCGCCGTCCGCGCCCTGCGCGGCGAACCGCCGGCGGAACGAGTCGAGTTGCCCGCAATGCCAGCCGTCCCCCTGCCGCGCACGAACCGCTGAAATCCTGCACGCTGGCGTCATCACAGACGGCCTCCGGCCTGCCGGAGACCGTCCTCAGGATCGTCCATTTCATTCTATAAGGAGCTCACCCATGGGTCAAAGACTGCTTGTGCGTTCGAAACGTCGTGCCGGCTCGAAAACCGGCGTTCTGGTTGCCGTTCAACCGGCGTCTCTGTCGGTCTTCGACACGGAGCTGGGCTGGTTCGGTCTCGTCGGCCGGGGCGAAATGGTGATGCGCCTGTTTTTAGGACACGCTTCCGCCGAGCAGGTTCGGTCGGCCGCCGCCCGGGCGGCTGAACCGCACGCCAGCGGCCGGCTGCTGCCGGAAAGCGACTGGAATCCGAAGCTGCGGCGGGCACTCCAAGATTTCGCGCGCGGCGTTCCGACCGACTTCGCCGACGTCAAACTCGATCTCGAAGAGGGCAGCCCCGTTCCGAAAGCGGGTCTTGCGGCTCGCCCGGAAAATCGGCTACGGCCGGACAGCCACCTACGGCGAGTTGGCGGCGCGGGCGGGCAAGCCGGCGTGCCGCGCGGGCGATCGGCGCCGTGATGGCGTCCAATCCGGTTCCGATCATCATTCCCTGCCATCGTGTTGTGGCGAAGCGGCGGATCGCTCGGCGGTTTTCGGCGCCGCAAGGTGTCGACTTGAAACGGCGCCTCCTGGAAATGGAAGCGGCGGCGCGTTGACGGCGGTATAATCAACTCGTGTTGGCATTCGTGAGTCGCCTGCGGTAATTGAGACCCGATGAGTGTCGGATTCGCCAGACCCAACAGCTCGCGCTTGATGCTCCACGTCTACGGACGCTCGGTCCATCCGGAATTGTTTCGCGTCTTCGCCGAGACCGAGGTCTGGCAGGACTCGTATGCGGCCTGCATCCGCATCTGCGACGCGGGACACATCATCGAGTTTCGCTACGAAGGCCACACCGTCACCGAGGTGACGGCCAGCCGCGACCAGCTCTTGCCGCAGAAAAAGCGCTGCCTCGAGAAGTCGCTCCGCGGCTGCCGGGACGAGTCGATGCGTTTTGACGGCGGACTGCGCTACTGCGTCAGCTATCAGTTGGAGCGGATGGAGGCGGGGGTTTTCCTCAATTTTCACGAGGAATTGCTGTCGGACTGCAAGCGGTCGACCGTTGCCCACCGGTTCCCGGCGGAGAGTCGACTCGCTCCTGAGCCACTGAGCCTGTTACGAACGGATGTCGGCGCTCAGAGCCTGCTGGTGCATGCGTTTCACACCTTCCCCGAGAGCTGCACAGTCCTCAAAACGCAGTCGCTTTTCGAGCTTTAATCGGCCGGTCGCGGACGGCGTTTTGGTCGCCTCGAGGCCAACGCCGGTGGGGGGGGGATCGAGGGCTTCTGGTCGCCAACGCCGCTCGCAGGGGGCGGAGTCCCGGGCTTGACCCTCGAATGAGGGGAACCGTATGATTATTATAATTATAAGGAGCGGCGGATGGGCAGTCCGCTCGAGTCTCTCTAATGAAGGGGCGGAATCATGAATCTCCGAAAACACGGGTTTTTGTTGGGGCTGGCGGCGCTTCTGACCGCTAGCGGATTGATGTTCAGTGAGACCGGAACCAGCGTCGCGATGGCACGTGGCGGCGGTGGTGGTGGTGGAGGCCGCGGCGGCGGCGGTGGAGGCCGCGGCGGTGCCTCGTTCCGTGGCGGCGGTGGTGGCGGCTCCTTCCGTGGCGGGGCGGCCTTCCGTGGCGGCTCTGCGTTTCGGGGTGGCTCTGCGTTTCGGGGCGGCTCTGCGTTTCGGGGCGGCTCTGCGTTTCGCGGCGGCGCCTATCGTGGCGGTTTCAACCGCGGTTTTGCCGGCAATGGCTGGGGCGGTCGTGGCTGGGGTGGTCGTGGCTGGGGCGGGCGCGGTTATGGTCGGTCCTGGTATGGCGCCTACGGCGGCTGGGGCTGGGGTGGCGGCTGGGGTTGGCGGCTGGGGCTGGGGCTGGCCGTATTATGCCGGTTATGGATTGGGTTATGGACTAGGTTATGGATTGGGTTATCCGTATTACTATGGATATGGATACAATTCTCCCTATTACTCCGGCTACCCGTATTCGTACAACGACTCCAGCTATCCGTACTATGCCTCGGACGACTCCGGCTACCCGTACAACGGCTACGACAATTCGTATTCTGGCTACCAGGGGTCGTATCCCGGCTACCAGGGGAACCCGGGCTACAACTACGGTAACTACGGCTACTCGTATGCGGTCGCCGAGTTACTACGACGCAGGCCTTCGATGTATTGACACGGCCTCTCGGACAGCGGTCCGGGTCAATTGTTTGATTACGATGTGGCCCGGTACAAGCCAGGCGGAGAGAGTTGAACTCTCGCCGCTCGGGGTTTGTAACGGGCCGCACTGTTTTTCGCCGCGGCTTCTCGCAGCGGCTTTTCGCCCCGGCCATCGCTGCTGTCGACTTTGTCCGCGGAGCGCTAGCCGACGCTCCGCCCAGCAGAAGCCCGACGATCAAATCGTATGCCGCGTGTGCGCCGACGGTGATCCCAAAACCTCGCAGCACAAACAGCGCGGCAAAGAAAAGCCCGGCCATCGTGCGGAACCAGAACGTGAAGAGGTGAAACGTCTCCCCGGCCGGACCCATGTAGTGGGCCAGCGAGAATGCCAGGCTCGTCGCGACAATCGCCAGCACGGACGCCCACGCGTGTCCCAACCCGCCCGCGCGAAACAGCGCATAGCAGAGCGGCAACAGGCACAGGCGAAACAGCACCTCCTCATAGATGCCGGCCCCGACGTACATGATCGCCAGCGGAGCCAGTCGCTCCGGCGCAAGCGCCGCGGGCACGCCGGCCCGCCAGTGCCGTAACGCAGACTCTTCGAGCTGGCCCACGACGACCAGGGCGACGGCGAAGAGAAGGCTTTCGGCCAGCATGCCGCCCAGCACGCTCGGCGAGATCCGCCACGTCTCCTGCCGCGCGATGTGCCAGACCAACAACCCGACCACAATCATGCCGGGGAGCAGCCACGGGCGAATTGAGTCCCAGCGACTCAAGCCCGTTGCGGATCCAATAATCGGCGCCGTTGCGGATCGCGTCGGCATCCCGGCCGCCGAGCCACAGCACACCCGCCTCGTACGCCGCCAGAAGGGGCGCGAGAAAAACAAGGCAAGTCAGCGGCCGGCGCGTCCTGCTCCAATAATCCGCTGATTTGATTCCGTCACCATCGGATCGTTCGGACATGACGGCCTTCGCGCGCCTCGTGGGCAAAGAGGAAATTGGGGTCAGGCACGGCTCGGATCGCCGGGATCGAGCCTTCGGTTTCCGTGGCCCGTTCGTCCGCTGCGATGCTCGTCGTCGGACCCCTCGGCGGGCTCGTATTTCAATTGAAACCCCAGCGCGCTCAAGAGCTCGCCTGCGATCTTCGGGTCCCATTCGCCGCGGTCCGCTTCGCGGTGAAGTCGCACCGCGGCCGGGTAGAGTGCCGGCTGCGGCAGTTCGCCGGCTGTATTCATCGCCAATTCGTCGACGATCTCCAGGAACCGCACCGTCGTTGCCAACAGCCGCGATCCCCTCCTTTGAATCGCCGGGGCCAAATCCGGCTGTCGATCGAATTCAACGAACCGCCGATGATGTTCGGCCACCAGCGACGGAAGTTCCGCCGCGAACTCCGCGATGCCGGCGACCAGGCCGGCGCTGATCGACGGAATGCGCCTCCCCGCCGACGATTCCCTCGACGTCCCGCCCCCGCTCCGGTCTTCGAGAGCGAGCCAACAGCAGCAGGCCGCAATCCTGGCACAAGGCGGCGATCGAGAGCAGATCGGTCTGGGTCGATTCCGGGTCGTGATCGGCGAACACGGGCGCCAGCGTCAGGACGGTCTCGATGCCGCGGCCGAACGCATCGCCGTACGGGCCATGGCCGGCAAGCGACAAATAGCTCTTTAGCGAAAAGCCCGGCAGGGGACGAAACGAGGCCGCGTCCGCCAGGCGTCCCGACTGCGACAAAAGATGCCGCGCGATGCTCCGCCAGCCGAGGGCCGACACGTGCCTCGACGCTTCGAGTTGGCCGAGCAACTTTCGCAAGGGGAGCATCACCCCGTCCACAAGGTCAAGAATCCGGAGCTGTCCCTCGAGGCGATCGAGCTGTTGGCAATTCCAAACAATTCCCCGTTCCACGACGTCGGGAGAAACGATGCCCGTGTCGCCACTTCGCAAAGCGGCCTCCGCTTCGCGCAAGGCGGCATACACAAGCCGCGAGGCCTTCACCGATTCCACGGCCAGGTGAAAGAGTGCCGAACAACCCGGCTGCTTGATCCGCGGATCGGCAAATTGAAGTTGAGCGCGGCGCGACTGCTCGGTGTACTGTTGGCGCAAGGCGGCGTAGCAATCCGCGATCTGCGAGCGTTTGGCCGCTTCGACCCGGCCGCGGAGCGCGAAACTGCGACTCCAGCTCCGAAAACGACAGGGCGGCCGCGGGAGGAACGATCCGGAAGACTGAAGGACCGCGCACAGCGTCTCCTTCTTCGCTTCGTGACTGAGACCGGCAAACATCGCAGCCGGCCTTCCCGAGAGTGATCGGCCGTCCGGGCGCACCGTCACCCATCGGTCTTGGACTTACTATCGGCCGGTTCGCACGCTGGACTGACGCACTTTTGATCCGGTCCGGATGTCGGCCGGCGGTTCCTCTGCGCAATCGTTGTGCGCGGTCAATCCGTCGGCGGGGCGTGCGCCGTGCCGTCGACCGAGTCCTTGCCGCCGACAATCCGCAGATGATCGGCCCGCGGCAGATCGTCGAGGCCGCGAAGTCCGAAGACCTCGAGAAATTTGCGGGTTGTTTCGTACAGGTAGGGGCGTCCCAGGGAGTTGTCTTCTCCACCGATTCGCACGAGCCCGCGATCCATGAGCTGTTTGAGCATTTCGGTGCACTGCACTCCTCGCACCGCTTCGATGTCGGCGCGGGTGATCGGCTGGCGATAGGCGATCACCGTCAGCGTCTCCATCGCGGGAGGCGACAACTTCGTCGTGCTTTGCCGCTGATGCAGGCGCCCAAGCCAGCGGGCGTAAACGGGCCGCGTGAGCAAGAGAGAGCCGTTGGCGGCGCGCTCGACGCGGAATGCCGATCCGTCGCGGTCGTAGGCGGCATTCAATTCGTTCACGATCCGCACGGCTTCCGCGGAATCCGCCAACGTGGCCAATTGGGCCAATCGGCGCGCCGAAAGCGCGCGTCTCGCTCACGAAGAGAACGGCCTCCACTCTCGCTGCCTTCCGGTCACGAACGCCGTCGGGGCCCAGGCCGATTTCGACGCGATTTGGGCTCGACGGGTCGGTTGAACCGGGCCGATGCAGGAAGAAGTGGCGTTTCTGAAGAGAAAGGGGATCCGACGCCGCGGCGAAAAGATCGCGCCCGTGCAGGGCCGCGACGGCGCGGCCGGACGTCTCAAGTCCTCCGCGCGAGGTGCCGGGCGAAGAGTGGTTCACCGGGCCCCTCAGCGATTGGAGACGTCGATCGCGGAAACGGGGACGGTCGCGTCAGGCTGAGCCAGCGCGGTGACGTTCGGTTGAGACTCCCGCGACGACGTGCGCGCTGCCGGCGCCTCTTCGCCGCTCTTTCCATTCGTCGATTTGCTGGAGGACTTGTTCGACGGCCTCGAGGGGTTCGCCGGCCTCTGCCTCGAAGCGTTGCATGACGCGGCGGATTGGTCCGCGAGACGAACCGGCAGCTAAAATGGAACTCTCCCTCGCGTTCCCCCGGCTGCAATTGATAATCCCGGATGCCGAGTGCATTCAGCCGTGCGACGGCCGCCTTCCAGCTTTGCGCTTCGTCACTGTGATTTCTTTCGTCACTGTGATTTCTTTCGTCACTGTGATTTCTTTCGTCACGGGGATTTCTTTCTTCACTGTGACTTCTCTCGTCACGGGGACTCCGTGCGGCGTCCGGGGTGCCGCGGTCGGCGTCGGCCCTTTGACGGTTTGCATCGAATCCGGCCGTCAGCCTCGTCCCGGCCTTGGATCGTGTATGCTCTGCCGAGTTCCTGTTCGCCGCGTCGGCCGCGGCCGGTTCGCCGTCGGGCCGCGCCGTCCTGCCGTCGTCGGAACCGGCTTCGCCCAAAGCCAGGAGCGGCTTTTGCGGCAGGCTGTTTCCCTCGTCGATCGGCCAGCGCTGCGGACGCCGTCCCGGCGAGACCGTCCGATTGACGGAAGGGGCGTCGGCGTGATGGGAACCGCCCTCGGGTGGGCGGAGGGAGCCGTTTTCTGCGGGGCGAGTGAACTCGGCAAACGGGTCCGAATCGCTTCGGGCGCGAGGAGCCGTCGCTTCGGTCGACTGGCCGGTCGACTGGTCGGTCGGCTGGGGAGCGGCGCCCGATTCCGTGACCTGTACCCCGCCGATGAGATCGCTCTCCTGCAGCAAGGCTTTCGGGGACGATTTGTCCTTGTCGGGCGCGAACTTCAAATCCTCGACCTGCGCGGCCGGCGACAGGGTCGGGAATTGGGGCATCCCGAAGACGGCCAGCAGCGGGATTGCGACCAACGGGACGAACATCAACAAGGTGGCAATCGGTCCACTCAGTGGAGATCGCATGCGGGGGGTGCCTCCATGCACGACCGCGACGCCGGAATGATCGCCCTGGCTTTCGCTCCCTTGGGGGCGGCCGACGTTACCGGCGGGCGCCCAGGAGCTCGGCCAGAGGACAGCTTCGCCTCCCCGAGGGTCTACGGGGAGGCGGCATGTTAATCCCTACTCAGTCTTCTCACAACCGCAATTGTCTGCTATTAACGTAGGGCGAACTGCCGACTTGGGAACGCAACGACAAGACGAGAACGCATTGCAAATCCTGGACCGGTTCAACGTCCGGCGCGCTGTCGCCGCCGTTGGAGTCTTCGATGATGCTGGTCGGTACGGCGGTTGCGAATTCCATCGGCGCGTATGCGGGCATTTAAGAACCGCAACTTTTAGACGAGTTCTTGTAAGAAGTTCATCGTTCGGATTGGAACAATTCCAATCCGGCGGCGATTCCATTGACTTGTGAGGAGCTCATGCGACAGCCAAAACGATTGAAGCATTGTGGGAACGCAGCGCGCCCAGTGTTGTTCGCAATTGTTTGCGGGACGGGGCTGGTGCTTTACGCATCGAGCCCGGTCGCCGGCGACGAGCCGCCGAAGGTCAGTCGCGTCCTGCCGAACAATGCGAACGTCGGCAACGGCGCCCGCCAGAACCAGCTCGTGCCGTTCCTCCAATTGGCCCGTGCCAGCCGCGATACGGTCGCCGCCGTCCGCGATTACGAGGCGATCTTCACCAAGCAGGAACTTGTGGGTCGCACGCTGTACAGCGGCCGAATGCTCATCAAGCTGCGCCATGAGCCGTTCAGCGTCTATTTGCAATTCATCGACCAGAACAAGGGGCGCGAGGTCGTTTACGCCGGTCCGAAATATCAGTTCAAGATGATGGCGCACGAAGCGCCGGGCACCTTGAGCGGATTTATCGGCACGATCTCCCTTGAACCGAACAGTGCGCGGGCCATGGCGGAAGGCCGGCATCCGATTACGCAGATCGGCATGGTCAAGATGATGGACTCTCTCATCGAGCAATGGCAAGGCGAGATGAAGTTCCAGGATCCGCAAGATCCCAAGGTCTATTATTATCCGAATGCGAAGCTGGCGGGCCAAATCGAGTGCAAGGCGGCCATCACGCGGCATGAAAGCCCGCAGCACACGTTCCGATTCTACGAGACGCGCGTCTTCTTCGACAAACAGTCGAACTTTCCGATCCGTCTCGAACAGTACGGATTTCCCGACAGTGCCCACCCGCAGGGATACCTGGTGGAGCAGTACATTTACACCAACATCAGAACAAACGTCGGCCTGACCGACAACGACTTTGACGTGCGCAACCGGACCTACCACTTCTAGTGGTCAGTCTCAACACTCGGGCACCGGGTGCCATGCCCACGGCTTTGCGTGGGCATGCGAATCCACTTGGCGTGCCGAGGCATGCCCACGCAAAGCCGTGGGCATGGCACCCAAACCGAATTCCTGAAGTGGACAAAGCACTCGGGCGATTCAAGCCAGAGTGTAGCGGTCCGCAGCGGGAATCATCGGGAAAAGAGAGACTTTCGACGCGACAAGGAAGTGCGACCAGCACTCATGCGAGGCCTGTCGGAAGGGAAATGATCGTTGCAGAGCGGGTGGCAGACGTTCGGCGGGCCGTCCACGACGCCCGCCGGCGGGCCCTTTCGGTCGGCTGCGTTCCCACGATGGGAGCCCTCCACGCCGGACACGCCAGCCTCATCGAGGCGGCCCGCCGCGAGTGTCGCTTTGTCGTCGTGACGATCTTCGTCAACCCCACGCAATTTGGGCCGCAAGAGGATTTTACGCGGTATCCGCGGCCGTTGGAGAACGACCTGCTCCTGTGCCGCCAGGCGGGCGTCGACCTGGTCTTTGCCCCCGCTTCCGAAAGCCTGTATCCGCCGGGATTCGGAACGTTTGTGGACGTCGAGCCCCTCTCGCGGATCCTCGAAGGGGCCTTCCGTCCGGGACACTTTCGCGGCGTCGCCACGGTCGTGCTCAAATTGCTCAATAGCGTGCAGCCCGAGGCCGCCTATTTCGGCTGCAAGGACTTTCAACAGCAGCTCCTCGTCCGTAAAATGTGTCGGGAACTCGATCTCGCAGTCGAGATCCGGACCTGCCCCACGGTCCGGGAACCGGACGGGTTGGCTTTAAGCAGCCGGAACCGCTTTCTGGAAGGGGCCGACCGGCAAAAAGCACTCGTCCTGCCGCAGGCGTTGCTCCTGGCGGAGCGCCGGCTGAAGGCCGGCGCGCAAGACGTACGGACCGTGTGTGCCGAAATGAAACGGCACATGGAGTCGGCTGGCGGCGTCGCTGTGGATTACGCGACGGTGGCGAATCCGGAAACGCTCATCGAGCTTTCCGCGCCGATCGCAGATATGATCGCCCTGGTTGCGGCCCGCGTCGGGCCGACGCGTCTGATCGATAATCGTCCCCTCTCGCTCGAACGCCCTTCCTAGAGCGCTTCAAGCCAGAGTGTCGCAGTCCCCTGGCAAAAACCAATGGTAAATACGAGACTTTCATCGCATCACCACCTCTTCGGGTGCCATGCCCACGGCTTTGCGTGGGCATGCGAATCCAATTGGCATGTCGAGGCATGCCCACGCAAAGCCGTGGGCATGGCACCCAACCCGAATTCCTGAAGTCGACAAAGCACTAGTCCGGCCGTGCCTTCATGCGTCAAACGCTGCTCCGCATTCCGATCGACGGGCCTTGGTCTCTGGGTCCATGGGAGGTCCCGGGCTTCGGCTTCGGACTCGTCCTGCTGTTTTGGGTCCTTTTCGGGGCCGTGTGGCTGTATCGGCACCGGCGCGAGCTGGCAGCGCCCGGCACTCTCGCCGTTCCCGTCGCCATGTGGATTGCCGTCGCGGTCGCGGTCGTGTTGCTTCCGCGGGTCGTCCAGCGCAAGGCAGACGCCGCGATCGCGCACGCCGATCAAATTCTCGCCAAGGATCCGCGGTCGGTCGAAGCCCTCTTGGTGCGGGCGCAAGGCCGATTCTTGAAACGAGAGTATGCCCCCGCGGTCGTCGACCTGCAGGCCGCGCTCAAGATCGAACCGGACAACGACGCGGCACTCAATCGCCTGGCCTGGATTCAGGCGACCTGCCCCCAGGCCTCGGTCCGCAACGGCGACTTGGCGGTCGAAAACGCAAAGAAAGCCTGCCAGCTCACGCTCTCCGGGAATCCCGAGTATTTGGCGACATTGGCGGCGGCCCTTGCGGAGCAGGGAGAGTTTTCGCAAGCCGTCGAATTCCAGCGCACGCGCCCTGCGGTTGGTTTCCCGGTCGCAAAGCGCCGCCTTGACGGCTGATGTGCCGCGGATGCGGCAACAACTGCAATTGGAGGAGCAGAACCGTCCCTACCGCGACCACACGGCCGGCACGGATGCGCCGATTTACGGGTTCGGCGCGATGCTCTTTCTTGGTTTTGTGGCCGGCGCGTGGACTGCCGGCCGCCGTGCCGCCAGCATTGGCTATCAGCCCGAAATGATCTGGGACATCGGCATCTGGCTGTTCATTGCCGGCGTCGTCGGCTGCCGGATCTTTTATTGCATCCAGTATGGCTCGCGGCTGTTTTACGACGACGTCGGAGGACATGCCGTCTTGAAAAGCCTGCCGAAACTGGCCCTGGCGGTCGTCGACTTGCCCGATGGCGGCCTGGTCTATTACGGCGGGATTGCCACGGGCCTGTTGGCGATGCTTTGGATCTGTCGCCAGCGCAAGCTCAATCTTCTCGTGCTGGGCGACGTGATCATCCCGTCGCTCTTTTTGGGAATGGCTTTCGGCCGCATCGGCTGTTTTCTCAACGGATGTTGTTACGGGGACCGTTGCAACCTTCCCTGGGCCGTGCAGTTTCCAATGGGAAGCGTTCCCGACATGGCCCTGGTCCTTCGCGGGTTCGTGGGAGCCGACCAGGATTTGACCGTTCGGCTCCATCCGACGCAGCTCTACAGCTCGCTGGACGGGCTGTTTCTGTTCTTGCTGACGCACGCCTATTTCCCGTTCCGGCCCCGCAACGGTGCGGTCATCGCGCTGGGTGCGCTCACGTATCCGCTGACGCGCTTCGCGATCGAAAGTCTCCGTGCAGACGAATTGGGCCAATTCAGCACGTCGCTGACGATCTCGCAGTGGATCAGCATCCTCATGTTCGCATTCGGCGTTGTGTTCACGATTTGGCTGTCACGGCGTCCCAAACTTTCGCCTCCCCTGAGAGCCTCGGCCGTCGCGCATGAATCGGCCTGCAGCCCGCCCCGGAGCCGTAGCTTGGTAGTGATACCGTTTCAATCCGGCCGGCGGCCGGATTGTGAGCGTTTGGCACGCGAGTTTAGTTCGGAAGATTAGAGAAAATCCGCAGGTATTCGATAAACGCATCAAAGAGCAACGGAAACTTGGCCAATGTCCAGATCAACGGGGCGTAGGCCGTGTAGACGAAATCCCAGCATTCGAGATGGTCTGCAATCCACCACGCCGGACCTGCGGACAGTGCGTACAGCGTGAGCGCGACGGAAATCGGATCCGCGAAGAGCCAATCCCAAGAATCGCTCATGCCGTTATTCTAGCGACGGAATTGACGCAAAGTATCTAATGGGCTAACATAGCGGTTTCGAATTCGCCGATCGTGATGGGAAGGACTACCCATGCGAACGGATACGCCAAAAGGCATGCACGCCGCCACGATTCAGGCGGCGTGTTTTTGCGCGCTCCGCCCATTCTTTGCAGTTTACCATGATTCGCGCTAAGAAATTCACGGCGCTTGTTGGACAGGGGCTATACACCCCTCGCGACGCCGCACGCCTTAGCCGAATTCCCGTAGCGCGATTGAATCACTGGATCGGCGAGCGCAAGGGAATTCCACCGGTCATTCACCGCCGGCTGAAACGCGAGCGGCTGCTCACTTTCCAGGAACTGATGGAAATTCAGTTCATCGAACTTTTTAGGCGCGAGGGCCTTTCCCTCCAAAGCATCCGCAAGGCGGCAGAAAAGGCTGCTGCAAAGTTCGGGAGCGAATACCCGTTCTCGATAAAGCGATTTGATACCGACGGCAAGGAAATCTTTGCCACTCTCATTGATGAAGAGCACGATCGGGTCATTGTTGAGGAGCTAAGACGAGGCCAACTTGTCTTTGAACCGATAATCCGACCATTCTTCCGAAAGCTAGATTTCCGCGGTCAACGCACTGTAGAGCGATATTGGCCATGTGACCGTGATGGCCGCGTTGTTCTCGATCCGTCTCGGCATTTTGGTCAACCCATTGATGCCGAGACCGGGGTTGCGACTCGCTCAATTCGACTTGCGTTGGCTGCTGGCGGCGGCCAGGAGGCACACGTCGTCGCCGAGTGGCTTAACATCCCCCTGGAGGCCGTAAAGGCAGCGGCGTCTTTCGAACAGTCGCTCGACAGTGAAGTATCTGTTCGACAATGACAATTCGTACCGCTTCGCCGCAATGCTTGCGGCGCTACAAGTCGAGGCCGTAGCGTTGCGCACAATTTTCCCTGCGAACACGCCTGACGTTGTCTTGCTCAATGCGCTTAAGGACGAAGGCTACGTCCTAGTAAGCTCGGATATTTCCCAGACTCGCGGACTGCTCGAAGCGCCGCTCTAAAGGCCGCGAAGATTACGGCCCTGTATTTCGCGCCATTCTTTAGAAAAATGGGCTTTTGGGAACAGGCCGCGTGGATTGTGCGGTACTGGCCGGTAATTGATGGATTCGCGAAAGGCGCGGCAAAAGGCACCGTTGCCGAAGTTAAACAAAACGGCACGTCCATGATCATCAATATCTGATTCGAATCACAACTCGGCTGTCGCTGTCATGGCGAGTGCAATTAGCGCCACCAAGAAGGACCGGAAAACTTCAGCGACTCCCATTTAATCGCAATCGCGGACCAGCACGGCCCGCTTGATGCAGACAAACATCCCGACTCTGCTCCGGCAGCTCGTGAAAGCGGACGAAGAATGCCGCCAGTTCCTTCACGCGAATCTGGTCGAGATTAGGGCGAGTCATATTCAGCTTGATGAGCAGTGGACGTACTGCGGGAAGCACCAGCGGCGGCTCTCGCCGGAACAGCAAGTTCCACTACAACTTTTGCCGGATTCAATCCCGCGTGAAAACGACACCGGCGATGGCTGCGGGCGTGACCGAACGGCTCTGGAACGTCAACGACCTGTTCGGCTGAGAGAGCCGGCCTAATGACGCAACCCGCTGGAAACGGCGGGTTTTTTATTTCGGCGAAAATTCTGGCCAAACGGTATCACTACCCGCCGCTTGACAGGGCGGTGTACAACCGGCACGATGATCGAACGCCGCGCGAGGCCGCGGCTGACTGAGGGCAATCGACCCTTCCTTTGGCCGAGTGCCGTGCGCCGCCACCCCCGCTCGTGCGAAACGTGTCCAGCGACGAGAAACAGCTCATCCGCGAGTGCTTGGCAGGCCGGACGGAGGCATTCGGGGAACTGGTGATCCGCTACCAGGACCGCCTTTTCAACGCGCTTGCCGGCATCTTGGGCTCGCCCGAAGATGCGCGGGACGTCGCACAAGACGCCTTTGTGCAGGCGTTTCAGAGGCTCAAGACGTTTCGCGGGCAGTCGGCTTTCTACTCCTGGCTGTTCCGCATCGCTCTCAACGCGGCGGCCACCCAGAGGCGACGGACGCGGCACAAACCCGCTTCGATCGACGCCGCCCGCGACGAGACCGGAGGCGATCCCCCCGACCGTCATCCCGACGCGGCTCCGTCGCACGCTCTCGAGGCCAAGGAACGGCGCGCCGCTGTGCAAAGCGCGCTCTGCGCGGCTTCCGGCCGAATTCCGTATCCCGCTGGTGCTGAAGGAGATCGACGGCCTGAAATACCACGAAATCGCGACGATCATCGGCTGCCCGGTCGGGACGGTTCGCAGCCGTATTCATCGGGCGCGCAGCGAGCTGCGCCAACGGCTTGAGATCTTGTTGCGAGAGAAGAAAACGCGCCTGCCGCGCAAATGACCCCGTGTCGATATTCGTGGCAGCGAACGCGTTGCCAAGCGAGCCGGCACGTTACGAACCGTCAAAAGTCCGCCTGCACGGGCTTGCATTGTCCTGGCGGCCAAACGACGATGAATTCTGGTCGCGGGCTCGGCCTTTTCGAGGGCTGTTATCCCTGGAAAGAACCTTCTGGGCCTTAGGGAGCGGAACATGCGCGGGTCGCCCGGTCCTTGTCTTGCCTTGGTCTCTTGTTTGCCGGTTATGTGGTCGGTTCACTGCAGTTCGGCCGGCCCTCATTGCTGCAGGCCGAGCCGCAGGCGGAGGCTCTTCCCAACGCGCTCCGCGACCGGCTCCGCGAAACGGACCGAGCCCTTTCCGAAACGATGCAGGTGCTTCAGGATGAGAAGCGGTACGTGCCGGCCATCCAGGGGCTGAACGCGTTCGCGACGAGCGCGGGGGGCGTCGACGCCGTTGCCGATCTCGAATCGGGGCAGGGGGTCGATCCGGAGACGTTCGCCGGACTCTACGCCGGACAAGCGCTCGCGGAAATAGCCGAGCACCTGGCGCGCGACGCCGAAGGCCACGTGACATACAAGAACAAGGTCGTCCGCATTTACAGTCTGACGCGTTTGAAACAATTGTTTGCTGCGCGCGCGGAATTCTGCCGGCCGGCACCACGTCCAAGCGGTCAGCCGCGCCCGAAGAAAGAGACCGACGCGGCCCCCGAAAAGAGCAAAGACGAATAGCGCGGTTTCAAAGGGCGAGCAGCGTTCGTGGGGTGAGCTGCCAGCTTGCCCGGGAAGGGCCGCTCTTAAGACCGAACGGGCAAGCTGGCAGCTCACCCCACGGACCCCGCTGAACGGAAGCCGTTCAGCCGTGGCATCCAGAGTCTCAGCGAGGTCAGGCCCCCGAGGCGACTCCGCGGAAGCGGTAGCCGATGCCGCGAACGGTTTCGACGTTGTTGGCCCGCTTGCGGAGCTTTTGCCGCAACGAGCGGATGTGGACGTCGATCGTGCGGGCCAGGGCGTTGGCGTCTTCGCCGCGGCAGCTATCGAGGAGCTCGTTGCGCGTGAAGGGCCGGCCCGGCTGGCGGGCGAGCACCCACAAGATGCGAAACTCCGTCGGCGTGAGCGCGATCTCCGTGCCATCCACCTTCACGAGGTGATTCACGCGATCGATCTCGATCCCCGAAACGGCCACTCGATCCGCGATCGTTTGGGCCGACTGCGGGCGTCGCAAAAGCGCCTTGATGCGGTGGATGAGCGGCTTGAGCTTGAACGGCTTGGTGACATAATCGTCGGCCCCCATATTGAAGCCGACAATTTCATCGACCTCTTCGCTGCGGGCCGTCAGCATCAAAACGCGGATCCCCTGCGTCTTCGGGTCGCTGCGCAGCTCGCGGCAGACCTGCAGCCCGTCGATTACGGGAAGCATGAGGTCCAGAATGACGAGCTCGGGCAGGACGGAGCGCGCCCGGCTCAAACCGTCGCGGCCGTCCGCCGCCGAATGGACCTCGAAGCCCTCCTTGCTCAGGTTGTAAGTCAGGACTTCGACGATCGGTCGCTCATCCTCAATGAGCAGGATCTTCTGCTTCATACGGGTGTGACCGTAACGGGAACATGTCAAAGTTCGGGGTGTGTTCGGTAAAGTTTCCGTGAAGAATAGTGAACATATGTACATTACCTGATGAAATCGTCGATGCGAATGGTGCTCGGGACAAGCCACCATTTTTTGGAGTTACTTGGGTCTTCAGGTTTCCTTTTTTTACACCCCAATAAACCCCAAATAATTCCAAAAAGTGTATCAAAAGCGGGCGCTTTGTATCAAAAGCTGCGCTCGACCGAACGGGTTTCGTGTGTTCTTTATTCCGTCCGCGGCAGGCGCACGGAGAATGTCGTTCCCTGGCCGGCCTGGCTGCGGATCTCGATGCCGCCGCCGAACTCCTGCACCAGATGCTTGACGATTGAGAGCCCCAATCCGGTTCCTCCCACGTCACGGGATCGCGCTCGGTCGACTCGGTAGAACCGTTCGAAGATTCGCGGCTGGTGCTCCTGGGGAATGCCGGGCCCGTTGTCTTCCACCTCGATCATGGCCGCTCCGTCCTCGGCGCGCCAGCGGACGGCGATCGTTCCTGCCTCCTGCGTGTATTTCACCGCGTTGTCGATCAGGTTGCTCAAGATCGTGTGCAGGCCCTCCTCATCGGCCAGCACGTTGAGGTCCGCCGTCGAAGGCTCCGCCAAGAGACGTTGCGATTTCGATTGGGCGACCGCCGAGTGCTCTTCGAGGCAGGCCTCCACGACCGGCTTGACGGCGACGGACCGGACGTCGAAGACGTTCTCGCTCGATTCGATCCGGGCCAGCCGCAGCAGGTCCTGAATGAGCGCGTAAAGGCGGTTGGCCTGCTCGCCGATGCGCTCCACGAACCGGACGCGATGTTCGGGCTCCTCCAGGCGCGCCATCCAGCAGAGTTTCGGTGTAGGCCTGAATGGCGGTGAGCGGCGTCTTCAGCTCGTGCGACACGTTGGAGACGAATTCGCGGCGGATATTTTCCAGGCGCCGCAGCTCGGTCACGTTATGGAAGACGAGCACCACCCCCGAGCTGGGATTTCCCGGCAGCCGCGACGCCATTACGGCAACGACCGCGTGCTTTCGCGGGAGGTCGATCTCCAAGGCGGGAGGTTCGCCCCCCGAAAGCACCGTGCGAATCACTTCGTCGATCCGCGGGTGCCGGAGGATCTCCCAGATCGGCCGCCCGACGGGATTGGGCCCCTGCATGTCCAACAAGGCCCGGGCCGCCCGGTTGGCGAAGAGCACCCTTTGGTTCTCATCGGCGGCGACGACCCCTTCGACCATGCTTCCCAGCACGGTTTCCAGGCGCTCGGTGCTTTCCTGCAATTGGCGGCCTTTGCGCTGCAGCTCCTCGATCCGGGTTTCCAATTGGCCTTTCATCGAATCGATGGCCGACTCGAGGTTGCGGGGACTGCTGCGCGGCATGCCGGGGGAAATCCAAACGGGCTCCCCCGCCTCGCGTGCGGCGGCCGTCTCCGCGAGGAGGGAGAGGCGGACCGCGGCCATCCGCAAAACGCCCCACGTCAGGAGTAGCCCGAACGCGGCGACGCTCAACGTGGCCCCCCAAATCAGCCCGCGGACGCCCGTCTCGGCCTCCGCCAGCCGTCCGAAGCCCCACGCGGCGCAGGCCGCCACGATCAAGTACCCAACGGCGGCGGTCCAAAAAATCCGAGACGAAAACATGTCGCCCTTCACCGGGAGCCGGTCAAACGGAATTGCCCGTTTTTCCACGATCGTATACGATCCGCCGCCATTCGGTCTGGACCCGAGCGCGGCCGGAACCGAGGCTTAACGAAGGAGGGGAACCGTGCGCATTCCCGAACGCTACAACAACGTCACGCAGACGCGATACGGCACGTTGATCTACAACAAGAACGACGTCCGCGTCGGCCGGTCGATTGAGTTGTACGGCGAATATTGTGAGCGTGCAATCGTCGTCTTCGATCAGATGCTCTCGGCCAGTCAGATCGTCCTCGACATCGGGGCCAACGTCGGAGCGCAAACCCTGTTCTTCGCCAAAAAAGTCGGGCCGGAAGGGAGCGTCCTGGCCTTCGAGCCGCAGCGCCTCGTTTTCCAGACGCTCTGCGGCAACATGGCGATCAACAGTATCACCAATGTCCACTGCTGGAACACGGCCGTCGGGGCCAGGCAAGGGCAGATCTTGGTTCCGCGCATCGACCATGAGCGGACGATCGACCTGTCGGCCGTGGAGGTGGGCACGGCGGCGACGGGCGACCGCGTGCCGGTGATCGCGATCGACGACATGAATCTTCCGCGCTGCGATGTGATGCGGATCGCCGCTCCCGGAATGGAATCCGCAATCCTGCAGGGGGCGGCCTCGCTTCTGGGCCGCGTGAAGCCTATCCTCTACATCAGTTGCCAGCTCGATCCGTCGCGGGAAGCGGAGCTGCTCCAGCAGATCTTGAATCTCGGACTATGCGTCCTACTGGCACTCCGCGGAGCTATTCAATCCGCACAACTACGCGGGCAATCTCGAAAACGTCTTCGGCAACCAAACGGTCCGCAGCTTGCTCTGCATCGACAGCGCCATCGAACGGCAATTGACCGGCTTCACGAAAGCCGCCCTGCCGGAGGCCGCCTGAAGTCCGGTCGCGATCTCCGATGAACTTGCAACCATTTGACCTCGACCGCATCCGTTCCTCGGGACTTGTGCGGGAGGTCGAGTTTCATGCGGAAATCGACTCGACGAACGACCGGGCGACGGAGCTGGCTCGCCGGCCCCAGCTCGATTGTCCCTTCCTGGTCTTGGCGGCCCGTCAGAGTGCGGGCCGCGGCCGCGGCTCCAACCGATGGTGGTCGGCTCCGGGCGCCTTGACGTTCACGCTGGTGCTGGAGGCCCGGCAATTGGGCCTGCCGCCGGAGCGCTGGCCGCAGATCGCGTTGGCCGCCGGCGCGGCCGTCTGCGAGGCGATCGAGCAGTCGATTCCGGAGGCCGCGGTCCGGCTCAAGTGGCCGAACGACGTTTACCTTGCCGGAAAGAAGGCCGGCGGGATCCTCGTCGAAGCGCCGTCCGGCAGAGGGGGGCGTCTGCTCGTCGGAATCGGCGTCAACGTCAATAACAGCCTGACGAGCGGGCCGCGGGAGCTGACGCAGGTCGCCACGTCGATGACCGACGTCGCGTGCCAAACCTTCGATTCGACCGCCGTCCTCGTCGCCGTCCTCGCGCGTTTTGGCGATTGGCGGTCGAACCTCGTGGACAACGAGCGCGCGCTGTTTGAACGCTGGCGGACGCGTTGCCTGCTGACCGGCAAGCGGGTTTGCTTGAGCGCCGGTTCACGGCAAGTCACTGGGATCTGCCGCGGAATCGACGATGCGGGCCGCCTGGTGCTCTCAACGCCCGAGGGGACCCAACGCTACCTGAGCGGGACGATCGTCTCGTTCGAGTGACGCGTCATTTCGACGATCCGCTCGACAGGAACCGGAAGAGGCTCTTACTTTTCTTCGGCTCGTCAGGCGTCTCGCTCGAGGAGCCGTTGTCGATGCTTTGGGCCAATTGCTGGATCGACTTGGTGAGCTTCGATTTCGGCGCTTGCGTGACGAGGGGGACGCCGTTGTTGCGCGATTCGACCATCGTCGCATAGTCGTTGGGAAGCTGCCAGAAGATCTCGCGGCCGATCGTTTCGACGGCCTTTGTCAGGCTGATCTGCGTCTCTTCGAGCCCCAAGCGGTTGATGACGACCTTGACCTTCTCCGAGATTCCTTCCTGGCGATCGAAGAACTGCAGGAGGCGGACGACGTTCCGCAGGCAGGGAAGGTCCAACTGGCCCATCAACAGGATTGAGTCCGAAGCCCGCATCGCCGCCAGCTCCAGCGGCCCGAAGTTCTTGCTGACATCGATGATCAGATGGGTGAACGTCGCCTTCAACAGGGTGATCACGCGCCGGAGCTCTTCGGGATTGATCGGCGTCGATTCCTCCATGTGGATGGGCGCGGCAGGAGAAACGCGCCGCACTCGTGCTTGGTGAGGGACCGCTTCAAGAGCGCGTAGTCGAGACGCGTGATGTTTTCGGCGACGTCCTGGATTGTGTAATCCGGAATAATGTCGAGCCAGACGTCGGCATCGCCCAGGGAGAGGTCGAGGTCGATAACGGCCACGCTGTTGGATAGATTTTGGGCGAGGAGGCACGCGAGGTTGACGGCCAGTGAAGTGCAGCCGACGCCTCCGGCCGCCCCCGCGATGGTGTAGATTCTGGCTGCTGCGGACCTCCGATTCCCCCTCCCGAAGTCCATGGATTCTGCTGAATGCGATGCAGGGCCGCCAAGAAGTCCTCGAGGCGCAGCGGATAGTTGAGGAACTCCTTGGCGCCATTGCGCATCGCCTGCAGGATGACGCTCCCTTCGGTCGAGCTGCTCACGACCAAGACGCTGCAGGTCGGCAGCTCCTGCGTTACGCGGGCAACGATGCGCCAGCCCCTGAGTCGGCTCGGAATCGATCGCGACCAGGGCGATGTCGGGCTGCGTCTGCATCACGACGTCGGTGAAGAATTCATACCGGGAGCACTCCGCTTCGAGCCAGACGATGTCAATTCCCAGAAGCAGATGCTTCAGAGCGGCACGCGTGGCGTCGTTGGGATCGACGATGGCAAGTCGGCAAACGCTTTTCATCAGACGGATGCTTTCGCAGAACCCTTCGGTGTTTTCTCTGTTCTTGTGTTGGACGGCCCGATTTGCTCGGGGCGATTAATTCACTCTCCCTAAGGGCTGCCGGAAACCGCAGGAACGTAAAGCCCGCTTTGTGGCTCATACAGGCCGGTTCCCCGCACCGACCCCGGCTGGGTCGCCGGGCTGGCCGCCTGCGGCCCGGAACCGAGGGTGGACCCCGGCCACGCCGGGGCCGGCGTGTTGTAGCCGGCCTGGCCGGTCACGTTAGCCCCACCCACCGGCGACTGGTTGCTGACCTGCCGAATAGTCTGGCTCCGCGAGTAGCTTGTTGACGAGTCGTTTGGAGGGCTCGTCCACGAGGCCGCCGGTGGTGTCACGATTTCGGCCGGCGCGGCATGGGGCGTCATCGCCGAGGTGGGCGAGGCCGGCATCGCCGGAGCCGTCGGCATCCCCTGCGGTGCACCGGGCGGTATTTCCTGGACCGGGACCGGAGACAGCAGCGGTCCCGGTGAGCCGTGCGACAGGTCGAAGTCGATGATCGGCGGCGGATAGGCCCCACTCCCGTTGCCGCAATTGGCGCAGTGCCCGCCGTAGCTGGGAACCTCGATCATGCCGTAGCTGTAAAGTTCGCGGTCCGTCGGCTGGTCGGTGAACATGCCGGGACCTCCCGGCGGGACCTGGCAGTCGGTCATGGCGCCTGCGAGCGTGGGCGTGACGAGGATGACGAGCTCGGTCTCGACCGATTGATAACTTACGGTGCGAAACAGGGAACCGAGATACGGCAGCTCGCCGAGCCAGGGCACCTTGGATGTCTGGGCCGTGTCCTGCACCTCGATGAGGCCGCCGAGCATGAACGTTTCGCCGAACCGCATCTCCACCGACGTGTTGACGCGGCGAGTCGTTAAGGCGGGGACTGTCAGGCCGTTCGTCGTGATGGAGTTGGAGAGATCCTTCTGGCTGACCTCCGGCTGAAGGTTGAGACGCACGCGCCCATTGCCCAAGAGCAGCGGGACGGCCGTCAGCCGGACGCCGTATTCCTTCCATTGGACCGTCACCGTGCCCAGGCTCTGCGGCACGAGGATGGGGAATTCGCCGCCGGACAGCAAGTTGGCGGGCGTGCCGTTGGTCGTCGTCAACACGGGACTGGCGAGGATCTTGAGCAGCGATTCCGATTCCAAGGCGTTGAGGAACATGTTGAGGGAGTAGTTATTGTTCACGACTCCACCGATCAACGAGGGGGTGGTCGTCAAGGTCGCCGGATTGACCGACATGGCGGGGCGGCTGCCGATCGGCGTGGTCAGGGTCGAGAAGAGGCGCCAGGCCGCCCGGAAGGCCGGCCAGGAATGCGTTGTTGGTCATGCCGTTGAAGTTGAATCCCAACTGGCGGAGCTTCGTGCGGTCGATTTCGACCACGCGGACCTTGAGCTGGATTTCCTGGTCGCCGCCGACCTCCATCTGGTTGATGACGTTGGGATAGAACTCCTTGGCGATGTCGATGATTCGTGGAATGTTCTCTGGGACGGAGACGTAGCCCCGCAAGACCACGCTTTCGCGGACGGCGACGGCGATCACCGCGTCATTGGGAAACAGGTTCTTGATGTAGGCCTGCAAGTGGCGGACGTCGCCGATCACGAACAGTTCGATCGTAAACGACTTGTTCTTTTCGTCGACCAGCACCAGCGACGTGACGCCCGGCGTTAGCGCGTGCACGCGGATCTCGTTGGGATGCATGTCGACCTTGGTGACGTTCACGACCTCCGGGTCGAACCCATAGACCGTCGTGATGCGGTCCTTCAGCTCGATGATCTTGGCGAACTTCTCGACCAGCCGCATATCGCTCTGCGGCTCGGTCACGTGGACGAGCGGATCGTTGTCGACCGGCAGCGGGGAGGTTTCGTCCTCGGCGGCGGCCGGTCGGGCAATGAAGGCGATCGTGAGAATGATGAATAACAGCCGGGCGAATGCCGGCCTGGACTGGGCGAACATGAGCATCCCTGCACCTCGAATGGTCGCTGACCCCCTTGAAAACGGGACAGCGCGGCTGGCTCTCAGGCCAGCCGCCCCGCACCGTTCGCGTCCCCTCCTGGCGGCCCCGATCGTTTCCGTTGCGCTCCGAGGCCGGTAAAGGAAGTTGTGCGAGCCGCCGCACAATTCTTTCTGCCGCCTCTTTTTAGGATGCGCTACGGAAAAAGTTCTTCAAGAACTGCTGCCACTGTCCGCCGGCCTTGACCGGTCCCTTCCCTGTCTCGTCCGACTCTGCGGGCAGTTCCACTTGCTCTTCGCGGAGCTTGTCTCCCTCGTAAACCTTCAGTTTCCAGCTTGGCTTGGCAGGCTCTTCTTTGGCCGTCTTGCCGTCATTGGCGGCGGCCGCCGCTTTGGCCTGCTCCTTCTCGAGCGCCTGGTGAACGTCCTTGGCTTTCTCCGACCCCTCGCCTTTGGCGTTCGAATCCTCGTCCTTCTCGTCGTCGTTGCCGCGGGTGCTCGCTGTCTGTTCGAACATCGTCTCGTCGTAGTCGCGCGGATGAACTTGCGCCGAGTCGCCCCGGTGCCGCAAGGCCATCGAGATTTGTCCCTTGGTTTCCGCGAGCGCCAATAGGTTGTACTGGTCCGGAGTCACCAAGAGCGAAATGTTCTTCGCGGCGATCTCCTTGGTCTCGCCGTTGGGAACGGCACTAATGCGGATGTTGTCGGTGGCGAAGACTTCGATGTACTGCAGGATCGTCTTGGCCTTCCGGATCTCGCCCATTTGCGTGTTCATCTGCCCGTGCGAGGTTCTGTGCATGGTGTAGGTCACCACGACGTCCACCCGGTCGCCGGGCAGAATCAGCCCGCTGTGCGTCTTGGTGACCGTGACGGGGACCGTTGCCACCCGCATGCCGGTGGGAATCTCGCTGGATCCCCCGAAGACTCCTTTCTCGTTTAACTTGGCCGCCATGATCACTTCGTTCGGGACGGCGGCGACCCGTAACGACCGTTCGATGTACTGTTCGTGCGACGTGACTGCGCCCTGTGGAATTTTATCATTCGGCCAGTCCTTGAAGGCGACGTTCGTGGCATCGAGCGGTTGGCCCGGCATGATGTTCGTGACCGCCACGAGCACCTTCGCGGTGTCGACCGGCTTCTTGTCACCGGAAAGTACCTGTTGCACTCCCAGCATGGCCACCAAGCCACAGCCGATGGCCATCGCCAACAAAATCAACGATTTCATCTTCATCTGCGGAGCTCCTGGGTCCCAATTCGAGGCGGGAAAGAAGGGTGCCTTGCGCTTCCGCCGGCCGACCTGGCTGATTCGGAAGGGGCTCACGAAGCCCCAAGGCCGCACTCTTGACCCGCTGCCGTGACTGGGATGATCCAGGGGCTGGGTAACCGGTAACGGTACCCAACCGCATCAATCTCTAAATCGGCACCAGTCAGGTAAGACCTTCAGCCTTTAACGAAGATATCGAAGGAATTGCTTATTCCGGAGTTAATGGCTGTAAGGGATAAAGGTTGCGGCCGGACCGAAAAGCCGCGGCCTGCATCCGCGGCCGCTCCGGCATGGCTCAAGGGAACGTTTCTGACCTCGCCTGACGTCCTTTCGGGTTCATGTCGAACAAATGCCGGAACGGGGTGCCCCAGCACTAAATCACTTTTTAATAGCAGGGGCATCTGCCCCCGCTTCTGGCGCGAGGCCACCTGCCCCCTTTGCGACGGGCGGGGACACCTGCCCCGGCCGTCCGATTCCGTCGTGCGATCGACCTCAGATCATTCCCGCATAGAAGAAATACGCAATGGAGCCGACGCAGATCGGGATGCCGTAAGGAAGCAGGAGCATCGACGGCTTGCGCTTAGCGGCGATCCGCGAAAGCTCCATGGGGTTCTTGATGATGACCCATTCGGACAAGATCATCAAAAGCTGGGAGTAGTGCTTCGAGAGGCTCCGGTTGTAGAGGATCATGAGCACGGCCATCCCAGCCCCCACCACGGCCGAAACGCAAAATGCGTAAAACGTCGTCGTAACGCCCATCCAAGCGCCGACTCCGGCCAACAGCTTGACGTCGCCGGCACCCATTCCTCCCACCGCGTACAGCGGAAGCAGGCAGGCAAGCCCGACAAGCATGCCCAGCGCTCCATCCCCCAGCCCGGCCCAACCGCCGACATAGCTGCTGTAAGCGAGGCCCGAAAAGACCATCGGATAGGTCAGCCAGTTCGGAACGCGAAGCTGCTTACCGTCAATGTAGGCAGCCACAATCAACAGGCCGCACACCAGCCGAACAGGCCAGTTATTCAACAGGAATTCCGTCCAATCCATTTCCTGCACCTTTCTGAGCGTGTTCGCGGACTGTCAGCAGCGGCGGCCTTGAGTCGCCATGACGCCGGCCAACCAGGCCGCCACGGCCGCTAGAAGACCGATCATCTGCAACCAGGCCGTCACCGGAACGTCAGCCCAAAATGGAACCATGTTTCGCGTCCAAATGAGTCGTTCGGACAATGAAAACCTAGTTCACAGCCCGCCTCTGTCAAGACGCAAAGAGCGGGGTCTGCGCCTTTTCCGTGCCGAAGGCGCACAGCATCTCCAGCGGGCCGACTGCGGACTCCAAAACGAAAGCGGGGACCCGCCGGTCCCCGCTTTCGTTTCCATCTTTTCCGCCAATGCCGAACGTTCGCGTTAGACGTCCTGTTCGGCCGGTACGACGAACGGCCTGCGGTAGTCCCGCGTCAACATCATGTTGGCCTCCGAGACGGCGGGGCCGGTAAAGACTTCGTGCAGCGGGTCGATCGTCAACTTCTTGCCGAAGCGGAGGATCTTGGCGTGCTCGATCATCACCATGTTTGCCGCCAGGTGCTCGCTCAGGCGCTGGAAGGTCTCGAGACCCTCCTTGTCGGATGCCAATCGCTCACTGGCCTCCACGCCGGTCACCAAGTCGCCGAGACGGTACGAAATATTGCCCAGATGGCACAAAGCGCTCGATCGGTGTCCTTGGAGAATGTCGGCGTTCAGTTTTTTGGGATCCCGCTTCAGCACGGCCTCGACGAAATTCCCGAAATGAAGTTCGTCGCCGCCGCCATGGAACCTCGCGATTTCGTTTCCTTTCCGATCAAACGCCACGCCGCCGCTGTAAGACGGAATGACGACGTCTCCGTCCGTACCATAGAAGATCACGCCGACGCCCACGTTACGCAGCTTGGGAGTTTCCAGCCCACGAACTTCGAAGACGAGCCGTTTGCCTCCCGCGTACTCGTGAATCGAGACCTGCGTATTGGCTGTTTCGCCGGCGTCTTCGTAGCCGAGCCGGCCGCCATAGCTGACGACGCCCGTGCCGATGTCGTCGACGCCGAGCCCCCAGCGGGCGATGTCCATTTGATGGATTCCCTGGTTTCCCAGGTCGCCGTTGCCGTAATCCCACATCCAGTGCCAGTCGTAGTGCAGATGCTTTCGGGTGAGGGGCTTCATCGGCGCCGGGCCGGTCCAGAGGTTGTAGTCGACGGTCGACGGGATCGGATACGTCCCCTTGGGACCGATCTCTTTACGACGCTTATAACAAAGGCCGCGAGCCAGCTTGACTTCGCCGATTTTCCCCGAGCGAACGTACTCGATTGCCTGCCTCATTCCGGGATTGGAACGGCACTGGGTCCCCGTCTGCACGACGGCTCCGTGCTTGCGCGCCGCTTGAACGATGCGCCGACCCTCGCTGACGTTATGGCTCACCGGCTTCTCAACGTAGACCTGCTTGCCGGCCTGGATCGCCCAGATGGCCGCCAGGGAGTGCCAGTGGTTCGGTGTCGCGATCGAGACAACGTCGACCGACCGATCCTCGAGCATTTTGCGAATGTCGCGGTAGTATTTCGGCGTCTGCTTCAGCCGCCTCTTGATCGCTTCGATGCGTTGGTTTCCGTGGGCTTCATCCACGTCGACGACCGCGACCAGTTCGCAGTCGGGGCGCTACCGAATTCCCGGATGTGCTCGCTTCCCCGACCCCCCACTCCGACACACGCGACGCGGAGCCGCTCGTTCGGGCCCTTCTTCTTTTTCGGAGAATCGTCAGCCCTGACTGCGGAAGAAACGCCGGCGAGCGAAGCCGCGGCGGCGGCAAACAGTGACTGTTCGAGAAAATCGCGGCGGGTTTGTCTGGACATTCGCAAGAACTCCTTCGGCGGAAGGGATGGGAACGATTGCGGGAGCACACAGCGGGTATCATCCACCATACCAACGCCCGCCGGGGACAATCAATCGACTCGTTTTCCGCGGGAATGGCCAATTCGGCCGTCGCCGGTGGGAGTCGCGTCTGTCGTCGTCACGTCTCCTGGCCGTTGTGCGTTCGAGCCGCGCGGACAGCCCCGTAGGCGAATTGGGCCGCTTCGAGAAACAGGCAGCGGCTTTCGTCGTTGAGAAGACGGTGGACTTCGGACTCGTTGGAAACCGGTGTCAGAAAGAGCTCGTCGACGACATCATCCGACAAACCGCTCAGCAGGTAGATGCGGGCCCAATCGGCGGCGGCAGCGAGCTGGGTGGCGCAGATCAGGTCCGGCGGGGCCTGCTTCCGCAACGGGCGGATGGCGTCGCGGGCGCTCTGGCCCGATCGAATCAGCTCCAGACCCTGCGACAATTCGGCGTTCAAATCGGAAAGGATCACGATCTTCCCGCCGCGGGCCACGAGGCTTCGCGCGGCTTCGACGGCGGCACCGAGCTGTTCCCAGGCGTGCGGTCCCGCCTCATGGTCAATGGCGGCAATCACGACATCCGGCCGCTCGTCGACTTCCACAAGCCACTGCTCTGCGAGAAGCTTCTTTCCCTGGGAAAAGACCGGCTCGCAAACCCCCGCCAACACGCGTGACACGCCCTGCGACGCCGCGGGAATCACTTGGACCGTGAACGGGTTACCCAAGAGCCAGCCGACTTCATCGACCATGTCCCTGAGCGGCCGTGCCTCGTCCGGACCGAGCTCGAGATGGCCTTGGCCATGCGTCCGCAGCATGGCATCCGCCGAGGAGAGGCCGGGATAGAAAACGCTGTTCGTGCCGCGGTAGCCCATCAAGGGGTCGAACGCGATCGAGCCGACGGAGATCAGGAAGTCGGCGTCGACGACCTCCCGGGCGAGGTAAATCCGTTCTCCGGTGGCGGTCGCGGCCAAGTAAACGCATCGATCTCTCCGCGTCGGATCGTGCAGGATCCAGGGGACACGCGCCCGGATCTCGTCGGGAAGCTCGGTTCGCGGATCGGGCAGGTTCGAGGCCATACGCGTCGCGGGCTGGATCACGACGAAGCGATCCGGATCGAGTCCGCGCGGCGCGAGGATCGCCCAAATCCCGGCGATAAGGCTGGCCGAACCGGGCGTGTAGCGGTCCAGCGCCAGCGTGACGCGGTCGCCCGGAATGACGGCCTGCTCGACCGACGGAAAATCGACCGGCCGACGCAGGGCGGCCAGAAGCTCTGCCTTGAACCGGCCATTGGGCCGCGGAGCCGACGGCACCGCGACCAGGCGATCGCTGTCGATCTCGAACTCGAACTGGTTTTCGTTGCCGTAATTCAACCGCACGTGTCGGCGTGGCACAACTTGGCTCCTCAGTCGTCAACTATGGTAGAATCGTCGGCGACGAGGCGTCAACGCGGCCAGGAAGCGTGCATGACGGACGACGACACACTGATGGTCCGCGTCCAAGAGGGCGATTCCGGTGCCTTTGACGAGCTCGTCGCGCGTTATCAGGGGCCCTTGCTCGGGTTCTTCTACCGCAACATCCGCGATCGGCAGCTTTCGGAAGATTTCGCGCAGGAGACGTTACTGCGCGTCTACAACCAGGCGTGGGACTATCTGCCGACGGGACGGTTCCGCGGGTGGATCTACCGGATCGCCCACAATCTCCTGGTGGACAATATCCGTCGTCAATCGCACGACGCCCTCGTTCACGCCTTTACGGGCAGCCACGACGGCGGAGTGGAGGCCGTCAGCCGGATCGCGGCCCAATTCGTCCCTCCCGAAGACATCGCCCACCAACGGGAGCTGGCACGGATCGTTGACGATTTGCTGAAAGAGCTGCCCGACGAGCAACGGCTCACGTTCACCATGCACTATTTTTCGGGACTTCCCCTGTCGGAAGTGGCGGTGGCGATGGAGACGAGCCTTCCGACGTGCAAGAGTCGATTGCGCTTGGGACGCGAAAAACTTCGCCAAAAGCTGCGGGCCCGCGGCTTCAGCGATGACTCGTCAGGCGAGTCGACGGCCGACACATCCCCGCCGGTCCAACCGCGGGACGCGCGATCTGACAGGTCAGCGCGGCGGCGTGTATGAGGCGCCTTCAAAGACAAGCGGTGAGGGCCGGTTCCCCGCCCGCGCCCGGCGTCACGCAATCTCCCGAAGCGGGAACGCGCGCTTCCGCCCGCTGCGTTGCGTTCCATGACCCGCAGCTCCAGCCAATCAAGCATGTCCGCCAGCGTATTTGCCCAATCAATCTCGTTGAGCAGTTCGTGGTAGTGATTCGGCAAGACCCGCAGAGTCTTGTCGATGCTCGCTACGCGCTCCAGCCACGCATGCGGCGCATGGGGGTCGACAATCAGGTCGGACCCGGCCTGCAACACAAGAACTGGGCAGGCGATCCGCCCCGCCAGGTCCCAGGCTGCCTGCAGCGCGGCCCGCATGGCGAAGTACCAAGCGGCCGTCAGGGATTGGCGCATGAGCGGGTCCTGGGCGCCGCGGGATAATGCGTCCGGATTTCGCGACGAGTACGCCGGATCAATCCGCTTGCGGAAGCGGCTTTTCGGCCGCACGACCGACAGGATCCGCGCCAGCGCGACCGTGATGGGAGAGATGGGGACCCGCACGCCCAACAGAGGAGAGACCAGCGCCAAGGCCGAGACGCAATCTGGAAACTGTTGCACGAACCGGGCCGAAATCAGGCCGCCCATGCTGTGTCCAACCATCACTGTCTTGCGAGAACACAGGCCGCCCCATTCGAAGATCCGCCGCAGGTCGGCCACATACTCGGAGAAGTCGTTCACATGGATGTGCTCGCCACCTGAACGCCCGTGGCCTCTCAAGTCGGGGACCAGCACGTTCCAGCCGCGCGCCACCGCAGAGCGTGCCACGTGTTCGTAGCACTGACCGTGCTCGGACATGCCGTGGACAAGAAACAGCCAGCGGTCTGCGTCGCGCGAGTTCGGCTCGAAGCGGCGAACGAACAGCCCGACGCCGTCGTCTGCTTGCAGATAGGCTTCTACGGCCCGCATTGTTCCAGCCGTCTGTTGGGAAGGAAATGGGTCTTTGCCCTCCCTGGCGGCTCATAGCTCAAGGCAATTTCGGTTCCCTTTCACAAATATCGGTCGCCCGGAGGGGAAGTCCATCCCCATTCGGACGATTTTGCCGCTCGGCGGCGTCTTTCTGGACTCAATCGCAGTTGCGAGTGCCCCTCCTCTTGGGCGAAACCTGGCAAAAATGGTTGGACTTCTTGTGAAAAAGTCGCGGACTTCGGAAAAAATCAGGGCCTTGCCCTCTTTCAATGGCGTCCAGGCGCGTTATTTATAGGAGCATTGTTGCGCCGGACAGTTGTTCGGCGCAGAGGCGTTCACTCCGCATGGGGCGGCCTGGTAGCTCACCGGCAGCGAAAATCGACCATCCTTGAGCGTCAACGAGGCAATTGAATGGCCAAAAAGAAGAAGAAGTCGAAGACCACAAAAATGTCGAAAGCCAAAACCCGTGGGAAAAAGCCGGCGGCGAAGAAAAAGGCCCCCAAAGCCAGTGTCGCCCGCAAGAAAAAAACAGGCGCCAGAAGAAGGAATCGATGAAGTCGGCGCCCCGTCCAAAGGCTAAGAAAGCCCCTGCGGCCAAAGCGAAGCCGGCTCAAAAGAAGGCCCCCTCGCCGCCGCCCCCGGCACCGGTTGCTCCGCCGATGGCCGCCCCCACGTCCGCTCCGCCAATCCCGCCGCCGCAGGAAACCAGCGAAGAGCCGCTCTTCGGCGGACCCGAGCGCTGGTAACCGGCCCGCGAAAGGACGCACGAAATCCGAAGCACGAAAGAGAGGCAAGGGGCGAGTCCAGATGAGGGCACGCAAAGTGCGCACGGGTCTTGTTTCGCCATTCATCACTCGCCCTGCGCCGCTTTTCGTGTCTCCTTCGGCATTCGGGTTTCGTGCTTTTATCTTTTGTAGGTCTCTAGCATCTGATACGGAGGAGAGAGCGCCAGGACTGCCAGCGCGGTGCTGTAAACCTCGCCGTACGCGGACTCCTCGTGGAACTGTTCGGGATCCCACGAGCCGTCGGAATGCTGGTTTTCCGATAACACCCGCAACAGGCCTGGATAGAAATCCCGAAAGACAGCCCCGCCAAGCAGGCCCATCGCCTGGCTGCAATAAAAGGCGCTATAGTGGTAGCGGTCGCCCGGCTCCCACGAACGGTTGTAAGGCTCGAAGGGGTGCTTGAAGATCCAGTCGACGGCCTCCTTGATTGGCGGGCTGACCTGCTCGCCCCCCAGGAGCAGACAGAGGATCCCCCCGCCGACCGTCGCCCGTGTGCAGTGCCGATTCGTCTCCGACAGCACGTAAACAAACCCGTGCTGTTTCTTGCTGAACGTATGGTGCACGAACCGCAGCCCGCTCTTCATCCAACTTTCCGGCACCCGGAACCCCGATTTCTGCGATGAGTGCAGGAACATGATCATCCATGCCGACACCGATAGGTCCGAGTCGTTCCGCATCCCCAATTCGAGATACCTCCACCCGCCCTGCTCGCCGAAGACCTGTTTCGACTGGGTCTGTTGGCTTCGCGTGAACGAGAGGGCTTTTCGCACGGCCTTTTCGATCTGCTGGTGCCGGCGGAGATCGAGTTGAGCCGCTTCGGTCTCCCCGACATCGCGCCGATATTGCAGCCGCCCGGTAAAGGGGAAGACGTCGGCCAGCATTGTGCCGCAGATGCCGTGCGTATAGGCCCCCGCCCGGTTCCAGAACCCGGGCCGTCCCCCCCCCATCAGGGGCGTAATGGCGCCGCTCTCGGCGTCCTGAAACTGCAGGACGTAGTCGACGGCCGCTTCGATGTTGGCGGCGTATCGGCCTCCGCCCGGCCGGTATCCACGGGAAAGAAAGGCCATCACGCACAGGCTGGTGACGGCGGGCCGCGCGATGGGCACGGTCTGGAACGAACCGTCGCTGTTCTGATGGCTCGCCAGGAAGGCGAGCGCTTTGTCGACCGTGGTGTCGAGCTGATGACGCTCTTCGCCCGTCAACGGCAGCGGCTGCGGCCGCGAGGACTGCGGCCGGACAGCCTGGACGGGTTCCCGCCCCGCCGCGCACAGGCTGCCGCCCCCGACGTCCAGCAGGACGCCTAAAAGTCCAAGAAAGACCGCGACCGATTGCCAATCATGCCGGCGACTGGTCCTCGGTCGCGCGGCGGCCGTAATCCGCATTTCCGCCTTCTCTCCTGCCCGCAGCGGCACAACCTCAAGCATAGCCGTCCCGAGCGCGAGAGATCCAGCCGGGGACTGCCACCCAGGGATTGAGATTGCATCGCCACCGTCCCGTCGGTAAAGCTTCCGAGATGTTGGTTGAGGGACAACGGCCCCGCGAGCTGCACTGGTACCACGCCGCGGCAATGCTGTTCGGCGATTGGGGGACGAGCCGACTGTACGTGCTCGGCCTGGCATTCTTTTACACCCGGCATGCCTCGTTGTGGTTCATGCTGGCGATGTCGCTGTTGCTCATCGGCGTCGGATGGGCCTACAAGATCATCTGCCGGATTTATCCCGACGGGGGCGGCGTGTATTCGTCCGCTCGACACCGCTCGCCCACGCTGGCGGTTGTGGGGGGCCTGTTGCTGTGCGCCGATTACCTGGTGACGGCGGCCATTTCCGCGCTCGACGCATTCCATTACCTCAACATTTCTCGGCCGGAGCTGTTTGCACTGGCGAGCCTGGTTGCGATCGGCTGCCTCAATTACTTCGGGCCCCGCAAGTCGGGAACGATTGCGCTGGTCGTCGCGATTCTGACCATCGCGTTGACGCTGGCTCTGGCCCTGTTTGCGGCCCCGTCGTTAGCGGGCGCGCAAATCGAGCGGCCCGCCGGCAATCCGCTGAGCTGGTGGGCGCAATTCACCTCGCTCATCCTGGCGATTTCCGGAGTGGAGGCGATCGCGAACATGACGGGCCTCATGGTCTTGCCGGTCGAGAAAACGGCCGCGCGGTCGATCTGGCCCGTGTTAACGGAGATTGTGATCCTCAATGTGGTCTTGACCGTCGCCATGCTGGCGATGCCGCTGGACGTTTTGGGGGGAGGCCATCCCGAAAATGCCTACACGCTCCATCGGGACGACATGCTGCGGGCGCTCGCCGCTTACTACGTCGGCCCTGCCTTCGCGGCGGGCTCGGCGATCGTCTTTGCCCTTTTGCTCTTGTCGGCGGCGAACACAGCGATCACCGATCTGGTCAGCATCCAGTTCATGATGTCCCGTGACCGCGAGCTGCCGGCTCCCTTGGGGCTGCTCAATGTCTGGGGGATGCCCGTCCTCCCGCTCGTCGCGGCGACGGCAGTGCCGGTCGTTCTCCTGATCGCAGTCTCCGACGTGGAGAAACTGGCCGATTTGTACGCGATCGGCGTCGTCGGTGCGGTGGCGATCAACCTGGGTTCCTGTGCGACCAATCCCAAGGTAGAGCTTTCTCGCTTCGAACGGCTTGGAATGGGCGGTCTGGCGGTCTTGATGGTCGCTGTCTGGGTGACCATTGCTTACGAAAAGCCTCACGCGCTGTTGTTTGCCCTGAGCGTGTTGGGCGTGGGACTGACGATCCGTTATGTCGTCCGAACTCGCGGCGCAGATCCGGGGATGGGTGCTGGGGGAGGTCGGATTCCGGAAGAAGATTCCGGCGGAAGCGCCGACCGGACAAATCGAATGGACTCCGGCCGCGCCTCCCAAGCGAATGATGGTCGCCACGCCCGGCCGATTTGCGGTTTTCCGCTTCGCTCTCGCGGAGGCGAAGTCTCGAAACGTGGAACTCGATGTCCTCTTCGTGCGACACGTCGCCGTCCCCATTCTGGGACCCGATGCTCCTGACGTCACCGTCGATCCGGCGGCTCGCAGGTTCTTCGAGGTCGTGTCCAAAGAAGCGGAGGCTGCCGGCGTCACGGTCCATTGCTCCTACGTCGTGGCTCGCAATATTGCCAGGGCCATCGTTGATTTTGCCGTGAACCGCGGCGCCGACGTGCTCATTCTGCCCGCTCGCCCGCGGGGACGGGTCTGGCGCGCGATGAAAGGGGACGTGATTCGAAACGTCTCGCGCCGTCTGCCGGAAAGCATTCGGCTTCTCATTCAACCGTAAGCGGGCGCGAGCTGACCCGGTCCTGATTGCCGGACCGCAGACGATAAAGCTGTTGGATCGCCAGATTCACGTCCAGCACGTTGACCAGCTCGACGCCTGCCAGGCCGCCCAGCGGAGCTTCTGCTTGCCGCCGCAGCAGCGATTCAATCTCTTGGCGCACCTCGGCCGGATCGAGCCTGGTTTCGGCCGCCCATTTGCCGGCGACGCGGTCGACTTGGTAGAGGGCGTTCTTGAGCGTGATGTGCGGGTCGAGGCCGGAGCCGGAGGCCATCACCATATCGGCCGGCACAGGTTCCAGGTCGGCTTCGGGGTGCTCCTGCCGCCAAAGGTCGAAGAAAATCGATTGGATGTCCGAGCCCGCCTTGACGGGTTCGACTCGCTTTTCGGTTTTGCCGTCCGCTGTCTTGTGCTCGACGGCTATTGGAAAAGTGCCGGGGTGTTCGCGCGAGAAACTGCTGAAGAAGACGACCGCCAGATCTTCGGGCTTGGGTTGCGGGTTGTCCGGGTTTTCCTTGCTCCACCGAGCGACGTCGGCCGCATGTGTGGATTGCCACCCGCTCACAAAGGCGGCGTTGGCGGCGTCGGCTTTGACCCAGTTTTGCGCGAGCGTCGGATGCACCGCGGCCCATTGGGCGACGATTCCGGGACCGCCGCTCGCGCGGTCCTGTTGGAACCAGGTCTCGACGTCCGGCCCCACGAGTTTGTCCGCCTTGGCTCCGCTCCGGTATTTGACGATCGGTCCGAGTTGACGGGCCACGCGGTCCCGAAGCAGGTAGTTGTTGCCCGCCCAATTGGACGCTCCCGAGGCGGCCGCGTTATACGCGACGGCTGATGGGCGTGGCTGAAAATATTCATCGCCGCTGAAGGGCTGGGCAATCAATCGAGAGCCAATCGGATTGCCGGCATGGTCCAGGATCAGGCTGCCGTTCGCCTGCCAGGGAAACAAGGTCTGTCCATACACCAGGAGGATGCCCGGGTAAATGACGCAGCAGAGAAGAAGCGAGAGTCCCAAGAGCCAGAGGTTTGCGCGGAGATGGGTCAGCATGGTTGCGTCTGCCGTTTTGAACACGAGGTTGAAGAGTCCGAAGCACGAATGTCGAAGGGAATCCGAAGCCCGAAGCACGAATGTCAGTCGGTGCGTCGGCCTTGGTGCGTCGCTTTCGGTCATTTGGACATTGGTGCTTCCTTCGGCGTTCGTGCTTCGGATTCTTCAGGCAACGAGATTGAGTGCCGACAGCGTTAGGTCGATCACCTTGATGCCGACAAACGGAACGATAACGCCGCCCAGCCCCCAGATCAGCAGGTTGCGCCGCAACAAGGCGTCGGCGCCGACCGGCTTGTAGGCGACTCCCTTGAGGGCAATGGGGATCAAAAGGGGGATGATGAGCTCGCATTGAAGATCACTGCCGACAAGATGGCCGATGTCGCCGAGTGCAGGTGCATGATGTCGAACGCCTTGAGCCACGGGAGCGTGGCGGCAAACAGCGCCGGGACGATGGCGAAGTATTTGGCCAGGTCATTGGCGATCGAGAACGTCGTCAGCGCTCCGCGGGTCATGAGGAGCTGCTTGCCGATCTCGACGACTTCGATCAGCTTGGTGGGATCGCTGTCGAGGTCGACCATGTTGCCGGCCTCTTTGGCCGCCTGCGTGCCTGAGTTCATGGCGACGCCGACGTCGGCCTGCGCCAGCGCGGGAGCGTCGTTGGTGCCGTCCCCCATCATGGCGACGAGCTTGCCGCCGGCCTGCTCATTGCGGATGTAATCGAGCTTGGCCTCCGGCGTGGCCTGCGCGATGAAAGCGTCGACGCCGGCCTGGTGCGCGATTGCCTGGGCCGTGAGCGGATTGTCGCCTGTGACCATCACGGTCCGCAGGCCCATCCGCCGCAGCCGCTCGAAGCGATCTCTCATTCCCGGCTTCAAGATGTCTTCCAGCACGACGAGTCCGGCCAACTTGGGCCCGTCGCAGACCAATAACGGCGTGGCGCCGCGTGAGGCGACGGCGTCCACCTGTTCCTGCAAGCGTGGCGGCAGGTGGCCCTTGTTCCTTTGAACATGCTGGACCACCGTGTCGGGCGCCTCCTTTGCGGATCTGTCTTCCATCGGGCAGGTCGATCCCGCTCATGCGCGTCTGGGCCGTGAATTCGATGAACCGCGACCCGGAAGGGACCAGCGCCTCGACGGCGGTCGTCCGCAATTTCACAGCGGCATCGATGGCGAGATTCCGGTAAAGGTCGACGATGCTCTTTCCTTCCGGAGTCTGATCAGCCACCGAGGCGACCGCGGCCAATTCTCCCAACTGGGCGGCCGTGTAATCGCCCAACGGCAGAAATTGCGCGGCGCGCCGGTTACCCATTGTGATCGTGCCCGTCTTGTCCAAAAGCAGCGTGTCGATGTCGCCGGCCACTTCGACCGCTTTGCCGCTCTTGGCCAGCACGTTGGCCCGCAGGGCCCGGTCCATGCCGGCAATGCCGATGGCGGCCAAAAGGGCGCCGATTGTCGTGGGGATCAGGCACACGAGAAGGCCGACCAGCGTCGGCACGTCGGTCCCCAGGCTCTTGAGGGGCCCGGAAACCCCGAGGTACGACTGCATGTAAAGCTCGGCATTCCGCGCCATCGGCCACAGGGCAGCCGTGACGATGAGGAAAATCAGCGTGAACGCGGACAGGACCAGCGAAAGGGCGATTTCGTTGGGCGTGCGCTGGCGGATGGCCCCCTCGACGAGCGCGATCATGCGGTCCAGAAACGAACTGCCGGCTCCGGACGTGATCCGCACGACGATCCGATCGGAAAGCACGCGCGTGCCCCCGGTGACGCCGGAGCGGTCGCCGCCGGCTTCGCGGATGACCGGGGCCGATTCGCCGGTAATGGCTGACTCGTCGACCGAGGCGATGCCTTCGACGATCTCGCCGTCGCCCGGAATGATCTGTCCCGCTTCGACCACGACCCGGTCGCCGGCGCGGAGGGTCGTGGAAGCCGTCTCCTCGATTGTTCCGTCCTCGCAGAGGCGGTTGGCGGGGGTCTCCCGCGCGCGTCTTGCGAAGCGAATCGGCCTGCGCTTTGCCCCGCGCCTCGGCCAGCGCCGTGGCGAAGTTCGCGAATAGCACGGTCAAGAAGAGCCACACGTCGAGGGCCAGCAGATACGTAATCCGCACCTGGCCCTGATCGCCGAACAGCCGCGCCAGCGTGAACACCAGGCTCAACACGGTCCCGACCTCGACCACGAACATCACAGGGTTTTTCCACTGGATGTCGGGCGCAGCATGACGAACGACTGTTTGAGCGCCGCGCGCAGCAGGTGCGGAGCAAACAGGCCGTACCGCCGGGTGGCCCGGCGGGCAAGCTTCAGCTCCTCGGGCGATGGCCCTTCGACGAACGGAGCGACGTCGACGGTTGCTTGACTCATGAATGTCTCGTTACTTGCGAGTCCAAGGTTCCGAGTCCAGGTCTCAAGCCCGAAATCCAAAAGAGACTCGTCTGGTGAAATGTTAGCCGCCGAACGGCACCGGGCCTAAGTGTTCGGCCACTGGGCCCAGGACCGCTGCCGGCAGAAACAACAAGGCTCCCACCAGCAGGATTGTTCCCAGCAGCACGAATCCGAAGGTCACCGTATCGGTCCGCAATGTGCCGGCCGTAAAAAGGGTCGCCTTTTTGGTTGCCAGGCTGCCGGCCAGGGCGATCATGGCGATGATCGGAACGAACCGGCCGAACAGCATGGCCAGGCCCGTGGCGATGTCCCACTGCGGGCTGTCAGGCGCCGGCGGCGAATTATTCTCCGACGGCTTATTGAAGCCCCAGGTGTCGGCCAAACCCTCGAAACCCGAGCCATTGTTGGCCGAAGCACTGCTGAACTGATACAGGATTTCCGAGAAGCCGTGTGCGCCGGGATTGTTGGTCGACTTCGTTCCCCAGTCGACGGCTGCGAAGACCCCCGTCGGCCCGAGGATCAGGATGGGGTGGATCAGGAGTGCAAGCATGGCCAGCTTCATTTCGCGGGCTTCGACCTTCTTGCCGAGGTATTCCGGAGTCCGCCCGACCATCAGGCCGGCCAGGAAGACGCCGACGATCAGATAGACAAGCAAGTTGATCATGCCGACCCCCTTGCCGCCGAAGACGCAGTTGAGCCACATGCCCGTAAGCGGCGTGATGCCGGCCAGCGCGTTCAGACTATCGTGCATGCAGTTCACCGAGCCGCACGCGACGGCCGTGGTCACGGCAGAATACGTGGCGCCGGCGGACGTCCCGAAGCGAAGCTCCTTGCCCTCAAGGTTGCCAAGCTCCTGATCGACCGGGAGGCCGGCCAGTGCAGGGACTTCAACCGGCCTTGAAACGACCCTGCCGTCAGGCCCCGCTACGTCGATGGTGTAGGCTTTGCCTGCCTTGTCCGTCAGCGGAGCGTGGGCCGTCAATGCGGGATTGGGCTCAAGGGTGTCCCAACAAACGGCCCAGCCGATCATGACCAGGAACAGGACCATCATCGCGCCATACAAAACGGCGGCGTGACGGAGATTCTTCAACATGCGGCCGAACAGGATCACCAGCGCGAAGGGAAAAATCAGAATGTTCACGCACGTGAGAAAATTGGTCCAGGCGTTTGGGTTCTCGTAGGGATGCGACGAATTGGCGCCGAAGAACCCGCCGCCGTTGGTTCCGAGGTGCTTGATGGGAATCACTGCCGCGACTGGTCCCCGGGCGATCTCCTGTGCCTTGGCGGCGCCCCCGTCGTCGCGGCCCATCGCCCCCGGCTCGAGCGTCGACGCCTGCGCGGCCGGTTTGAGCGTCATGGGAACGCCCAGGGGAATTAACAGCAGGCCCATCAGGACGCTGGAAGGAATGAACACATAGGCAACGATGCGCCACATGTCGACGTAATAATTCCCCATGAGCGCGTCGCCGCGCAGCCCACGGACGACGGCTGCGAACGCGCAAAAACCGACGCTCGCTGAAAGAAACATATTGGCCACGACGAAGAAAATCTGGCTGAAGTACGACAGGTGCTGCTCTCCGGCGTAGTCTTGCAAGTCGGTGTTGGTGAAAAACGAGATGGCCGAATTGAAGATTGTCGTCGGCGCCAGCATCCCCTTGCCCGCCGGTGCAAAGGGGAGTAACGGCTGCAGCGCGAGGATGAGAAAGCTGAAGGCGAAGAGCACGGTGTTGAACACCAAGAGCGAGACGGCGTACTGCTTCCAGTTCTGGGGGCCGGTGTCGAGACGCGATTCGATCCAGCGGAGCCAGCGCGGAGCGCGGTAACGACCGTCGACGATCCACGCGAGATAGAGGCCGCACGGGACCGATAAGACGACGCTCGTGACGACGATCAGCAGGGGCAACGTCCACATCAGCAAGGACCTCAATGCAAGCGCTGCTGCCGCGTTCAGAACCATTCCGGACGCAGAAGGGCCGCCAGGAGATAAACGAATAACAGCAGGGTCACCAGGGCCGTCAGCAGAATCATCGAACGTCCCTCGTGCGTGTCTCACTGAGACGGGAATTTATGGGCGCCCTGATGCGCCACGGCTTTGCGGGGGCATGTCTGGTACGCCAACTGGCTTCGCATGGCCAACCGGAACGGCCATGCCACGCGACACCCGCGGTTTTCCAATTCTCCGGCGATCGGCTCTCCGGCAATCAGCGTCGTCACTTCAGACGCGACACTAGACGCGGTTGCAGCCGGCGACAAAGGCGAACATCAGACCCATTCCGATCAGTCCCAGGAGGAAGAGGGCCGGAAGCCACACGGTCAAATCCATCGCTCTCCTCCCGATTCGATTGAATCATCGAACGGCGTCTCTCAATGCAAGGATCGTACCGATGGGCGGTTAAGCACCAAACCGCCGGACCGGCCGCATCTTTAGACAATTCCCGCACTGGCCGGTCCCGCCCCGGACATTGCAAACGGCCCGTGCGTCCGTGCAAGTTGCACGGTCAAAAGCCAGCAGGTCGAGCTCGTCAGCGATTGATGGCGGTGGCGTTCTCTGAACCTGAACGACCTTCGGCCAGCACGTCTAAAAATCGCATGGCGACGTAGACTACAATGCTCGGCATGACGCTCACCCTGCGACGTCGCATCTTCTTGACGTTGATTCCCTTGCTCCTGCTGTTGGCCGGCGTCGGCATCGCGGGCATCGTGCTTTTGTTGCGCCTGGGGAACAGCGTGAACGCCATTCTGCAGGAGAACTACGTCAGCGTCATCGCCATGGAGGGGCTCAACGAAGCCTTGGAGCGGATTGATTCGTCGTATCAGTTCGCGTTGAGCGGCCGACGAGAGCAAGCCCGGCAACAGTATCAGGACAACTGGAGTCCCTACCTCGGGAACTTGAAATGTCGAAGGGGACAACATCACCTTGCCCGGAGAACGGGAGTTGTACGACGAGCTCGAACGCCTGACCGCCGCGTATCAGAAAAAGGGGGATGCGTTTTATGCGATTCCGCCCGGAGACCCGCGAGCGCAGCAGGCCTATTACGGGCCCGCGGGGCTCTCTTGATCTCTTCAAGCAGATCAAGAAAGTCTCCGGCGCCATCCTGCATCTCAACCAGGAAAACATGGAACACGCCAATCGCGACGCGCGGCGCCTGGCCAGGATTTCCTCCATCGGGTTTGCCGTCGCGCTTGCGGCCGCGTTTGTCCTGGCGGGGTTTGCCGCTTGGCAGACCGTCCGCACGATCCTGCGGCCGATCCAGGCAATGACGCATGCCGCCCTGGGAATCAGCGCGGGCAATCTCGACCAGATCGTCCCCTATCACTCGAGCGACGAGTTGGGCCAGTTGGCGGAGGCATTCAACACGATGACCCGCCACTTGCGCGACGTTCGCCAGTCGCAGTCGGCCCGTTTGCTCAGGGTCCAGCAGACAACCCAGGCGACCGTCGACTCCTTTCCGGACCCCGTGATCGTGATTGACTCGGAAGGGTATGTGGAGATCGCCAATCCGGCCGCGCGGCGGCTGCTCGGCGTTCTTCCCAAGCAGCATGGCCAGCCGACGTCGGGAACGTGGCAGCCGCCGGAGCCGCTGCGGCAGCCGCTGGCCGACGCACTGCAGGCGCAGCGCGATTATTCGCCCGACGGATTCGACCGCGTCATCCTGCTCGGTTCCAACGGCCGCGAGCGGGCCGTTTTGCCGCGAATCCTGACGATTCGCGACCCGTACGGCAACACGCTGGGCGCCGCCGTCGTCTTGCAGGACGTGACGCGGCTGCGGCTGTTGGACCAAGTCAAAAGCAATCTCGTCGCCACCGCCAGCCACGAGCTCAAAACGCCCCTCACCAGCATTCGGCTCGCGGTGCATTTGCTGCTGGAAGAAAGCGTGGGGCCGCTGACCTCCAAGCAGACCGAGCTGTTGCTCGACGCGCGCGAAAACAGCGAGCGGCTGCTGGCCATGATCAACAATCTGCTCGATCTGGCCCGGCTCGAACAAGGCTCCCGACAGCTCGACTTAAAGCCCGAGCAGCCGGAATCTCTGCTGCGAGCCGCGGCGGACGCCGTTCGCGCCCGCGCCGAGGACCAGGCGGTCGATCTCGTGCTCGACATGCCGCAAGGGCTTCCCGAAGTCGCCGTCGACGCGTCGCGGCTGGGAAGCGCGCTGGGAAACCTACTCGACAACGCCCTGACCTATACCGACCGCGGGGGCCGAATCACTCTCGGCGCCCGTTCCAACGGCGATTCCGTGACGTTGTCGGTCGCCGACACGGGGGTCGGAATCCCGCCTGACTCTCTTCCGCATGTCTTCGAAAAATTCTTCCGCGTGCCGGGACAGAGCAAGGGGGTCGGCACGGGGCTGGGACTGGCGATCGTGCAAGAGATCGTCGCGGCTCACGGCGGCACGATCACCTGCGAAAGCGTGCCGGGCAAAGGAACCGTGTTCCGCATGACGCTGCCGGTCGCGAATCACCAATAACGACGAATGACGATTTGGCATTGGTCATTGGTCAAGAGACATTAACAGCAAGGGGTTGTCCCCGTGCCTCTCGATCAAACGCAGCCCGCTCCCGAGCGATTTCTGACGATGATCCGCCAGCAGCAGCGCGGGCGGCTGAAGATCTATCTCGGGTTTGCCGCGGGCGTGGGCAAAACTTACGAAATGCTGCAGGAGGCCCACCGTTTGAAGCGCCAGGGGGTCGACGTCGTGATTGGGATCGTCGAGACGCACGGCCGGGCCGAAACCGAAGAGCAGATCGGAGATCTGGAACGGTTGCCGCGTCGAAAGATCGAGTACCGCAGCGTCATTCTCGAAGAAATGGATCTCGATGCGTTGCTTGCCCGCCAGCCCAGCGTCGCTCTGGTCGACGAGTTGGCCCACACGAACGCCCCCGGAAGTCGCAACGCAAAGCGGTATCAGGACGTCGAGGAACTGCTCCGCGACGGAATCAACGTGATCAGCACGCTCAACATTCAGCACCTCGAGAGCCTGTATGACGCCATCGAGAGGGCCACCGGCGTCAAAGTCAAGGAGCGCCTTCCCGACTACGTCCTCGGCATGGCCGACCAACTCGTCAACGTCGACGTCTCGGCCGAGGACCTGCGCGAGCGGTTGGAAGCGGGCAAGATTTATCCGAACGAGCGGATCAACACGGCGCTGGCCAGTTTCTTCACGCAGGTCAACCTGACCCGGCTGCGGGAGTTGGCCTTTGAAGAGATCGCTTATCGCCTCGATCGCCGCCAGGTCGCTCAGGAGACCGGAGACACGCAAGGCAGTTCGGAACGCGTCATGGTCTGTCTGAGCTCGCGGAGTCCCAACGCGGAGCGGCTCTTGCGCCGGCGGCCCGTCTGGCCGATCGGCTCAACGCCCCCTGGTACGTCGTCTATGTCAAAACGCCGACGGAAGAATCGCATCTGATCGACGCGGCGACGCAGCGGCAAATCACCAACATGCTCACCCTGACGCAGCAGATGGGTGGGACGCCCCTCGCCTCGCAGGGAACCGATATCGTCGAAGCAATCTCGACCTTTGCCAAGGAGTACGGCATTACGCACCTCGTCCTGGGCCGCACGCAACGCCCGTGGTATCGCCGCTGGCTGGGACCGTCGATCCTCGAGCGTCTCCTCCAAGCCATTCCCGATGTGGATGTCATTGTCGTCAGCAATCGATAGATGCAAGGGACTGGGACCGGAGGCGAGGGGCCAGAAGCTAACGGCCTGAGGATCAGTCACGCGTTGGCCACTCCCGTTCCTCCCGCACGACCCCATAACGGGAGTGCGACGGCTCAAGCCTTTTGGTTGCGCAGCGATCAGGCACGCGTCGAAGCGAGGCGGCGGTCCCTCGCACCGGCAAAAAATGGCCGAGCGGCGTATTCCATTGCATAAAAATGGGTTACGTCGCTATTGTAAATGTTGGAGAATGGCCTCTCGTTTTTATCAATCTCGGCTCGGCGGTTGCTTCGTTTTGCCAGGGCAACCTGAGATGAGCGTCCTGATTGGCGGAGACGAACTTGGCGGTCGGCGGCGATTTGAGTCGGCGTGATTTCGCGAAGTTGACGTTGGCGGCACTGGCGGGACTGTCCGCCGGAACGCCGGCGGTGCTCGCGTACGACCCGAAGCGGAGTGAGAACCCGCTCTTCTCAGACCCTCACGTTTGTCGCGGTCTCAACACATGTCGCGGAAAAGGAGCCGATCGCCGCAACAAGTGCGCCGGGACCGGCGTCTGTGCCACGGCCCGCTACCACCCCTGCAAGATGCACAATGACTGTCGCGGCCAGGGCGGGTGTGGCGACCGGCCGGCCGAGAACGAGTGTCGCGGATGGGGTGCGTGCGATGTTCCCCTCAAGCCCCGTGTCTGGGACAAGGCGCGCCGCCGCTTCGAGGAGTTGATGAAGCAGCGGAAGCGCTGGTTCGGCGTGCCGCCGCTTGTCGCCCAGCGGACTGAAGGCTAGCGGACTGAGGGCCAGCGGCGTGCATCGTCACGCCCGCCGTGGCCTCACTGTCCCGTCTCACACTCCCGCCCGGGCTTCCGGATGCAGCGATTAATTGCGGCATTTCGGCTGTGCCTGGCAATTCGGCTCTGCACAGCGTTCCGGTCTCGAAGGCTTTTCGGCCGCAGCGCCGATGCTGCAAGTTCTTTCGATTATTAAGTCGAAAATGAACGCGCCTGTTTTGACGATGGGACTGGGCGTGCACGGTTTGTCTGCAGTGACGTCCCTGCCGCACCATCCCCTGGTCGAACCTGTGCGCAGGCGTCGTTCATCGGTCCGGGGCCGCGTCGGACGTTCCGATTCTGCGGGACCGTAGGGGATTATCAGATATTTCAGATATTACGGTGAAGCAATGAGGAAGGGATTCTGGAAACTCATGGGCACGACGCCGGTTCTCGCGCTGGCCGTCGCAGTCGGGCCGGCCGCCATAGCTGATGGACCTATGCAGAACGGCTATCTGGCCGACGGCGGCGCGGCCGGGCCTTCCGCCATTCCGGTCGTGGACATGCACGCCTTCCGCCCGATCCAACCGGTTGCGGCAGATTCGACCGCCTACGATTCCAACTACGCGCCCGTTCCGGCGGCTCCCGTGGCGACTCCGGCTCCGGAGACGCCGTGCACTCCGACGGGGGCGTGCACTCCCTCTTGCTACTGCGGACCTGACGGCGGATGCACGTTCCAATGGGCGCCGGATAAATGGTGCAACGTCGGTGCCGGCATCCGCACGAGCTTTAGCTCATTGGACGGCCATGAAGTCACGGACAAGAACTACTTCGCCGTGGACGAAGCCCGTCTGTTCTTTACAGGAAAAGTCACCAAGGTCATCGGCTTCGAGCTCAATACCGACATCTCGGGCGCGGGCGGCCAAGGCTTCCTTGATTCGGCGGGGGACCGCGTCAATCTTCCCGATTCGATTCATCTACTCGACGCAATCGTCAAGTTCGAGTTCAACGACTATGCCAACATCTGGATGGGCCGAATGTTGCCCCCCAGCGACCGCTCCAACCTTTCCGGACCGTTCTTCATCAACGGCTGGGACTATCCCTTCGTCTCGAACTACCCGAGTGTCTTCGAGGGTCGCGATGACGGCATTGCCTACTGGGGACAGTACGGGGGCGGCAAGGTGAAATGGCAATTTGGCCTCTACAACGGCCAGGGCCGATTCGGTGCGGGCGACGACTGGCCGGTGAGCGCCACCGGCCCCAACACGGAGGGCAATCCCGAGTTCGCCATGCGCGTGACCGTCAACCTGCTGGACCCTGAGCCCGGTTACTACAACGCAAGCACCTACTTCGGCCAAAAGAACATCGCGGCCATCGGTTTTGCCTTGATGGACCAAACCGACGCCCTCACCGACGGGATACACACGGGAACGTTCCTCGGCTGGAACCTGGATTTCCTGCTCGAGAACAAGATGACCCGATGGGGCTCCGGCACGTTCGAGGCCGCCTACTACAACTACGACGTGGGCGGCGACGTCGCCCAGGATGTCGCGGGCAAAGCCGGCCTTGTCTTCGCCGGCTGGCTCTTCCCGCAACCGATCGGCTGCTGCGGGCTCTGCGGCCGCTTCCGTCCCTGGGTCCGCTATCAACGCTACGAATACGATGATGAGACCGTGGCGGGCGATGACCACGCCCCCGTTCGCGAGTGGGACTTCGGACTCGATTACGTGATCTGCGGCCACAATGCGAAGTTCACCACTTTCTGGGGTGAACGTCGAGACGCCTGTGGCTGCGAGGAAACCATCCTCCGCACGGGAGTGCAGCTCATCTTCTAGCGTGCTGACTTGCTGGCCATTTCAGACACGCAAGCGAGCCTGGTTCGCGGCCGCCGGAATGGAACGTGAGGCAAGGATCCCGTCCTCCCCCCCCGCTCCAATCCGGTGATCGCGGACCGGGCTTTTGTGCATCTTGAGGCCTGCGCCACCTGCTGGGCCGATTCCGCCGTAACAAATTGCCAAACAGGAACTTCAGGCCGGAACCGAGGTGTCCGATCGTGAGGCGTTTGCCGGGTATAACGCCTCCTCGGTTCCCGCAAGCCTTTCCGGGAAAGGGGAGATTTCGGTTTTAAGTTTTTCCGGATGAAACGCCTGTGCGGGCCAGAGGGGGTCCTTACGCCCCGACTTTTCGGCTTAAGGGCCGGTCGTGCAAGTTTTTTGGATTTGTAAGCCGAATATGAACGCGACAGATTCGATGATGAGACCGCGAATGCAGAGTTTGTCCATTGTGGCGGTCACTCCCCGTTTCCGCGCGAATCTGGTCCAAACGCGTGTTTGGCGTCGCAAACCGACAGTCGCGGCTTCGGGAACTGTCCCGTTTTCGCGAGACCTAACGGCAACACTTTTCATGGTGGAACAATGAAGAAGGGACTCTGGAATTTGATCGGCAAGGTGCCGGTCCTGGTGCTGGCCGTCGCGGTCGGCCCGGTCGCCATGGCCGATGGACCAATGGTTCAAAGCGGAAGCACCTCGCCGCCGACGTACCCGCCCAGTCAATCCGGACCGATCCAAATGATCGCGATGGATTCCAACAGCTACGATGCGAACGTCGTCCCGCCGGCAGCCCCCGCGCCTCCGGCGGCACCGGCCGCGGCGTGCGCTCCAATGTGTGCTCCGGCAAGTTCGTTCTGCTCCCCCTCCTGTTCTTGTGGGCCCGATGGCGGCTGCACGTTCCAGTTTGCACCGGATAAATGGTGCAACGTCGGAGTCGGCATCCGCACGAGCTTCGACTCGCAAAGCAGCAACGCGCCCAGTCGGCGGGAACCTCCGTGAACGACCGGAACTATTTCGCGGTGGATGAAGCCCGTCTGTTCTTCACCGGAAAAGTGACCAAGGTCATCGGCTTTGAGTTCAACACCGACATCTCGGGCGCCGGCGGCCATGGCTTCACCGATTCGGCCGGCGACCGCGTCAACCTGCCGGACTCGATCCACCTGTTGGACGCGATCGTCAAGTTCGAGTTCAACGACTATGCATAACTTCTGGATCGGCCGGATGCTTCCCCCGAACGACCGGTCGGACCTTGTCCGGACCGTTCTTCATCAACGGCTGGGACTATCCGTTCGTCTCGAACTACCCCGGATCGTTCGAGGGTCGTGACGACGGGGTGGCCTACTGGGGACAGTCCGGCGGCGGCCAGTTCAAGTGGCAGTTCGGCCTGTTCAACGGCCAGGGCCGCGTCAGCGGCGGCAACGATTGGCCCGCCGGTCGGTGCCGCTAACCCGTGCGACCTCGCCGAACACGATCGGGCAACCCGGAGTTCGTGATGCGGCTTGTGGCCAACCTGCTCGATCCGGAGCCCGGTTACTACAACGCCAGCACGTACTACGGCGAAAAGAACATCGCGGCGATCGGCTTCTCGCTGACCGACCAGCACGACGCCGTCGACGGACCGCGGACGCACACGTCGGGAACTTCTTCGGCTGGAACTTCGACTTCTTGCTCGAGAACAAGATGACCGCGTACGGTTCGGGCACGTTTGAAGCCGCCTACTACCACTACGCCGTCGGCGGCAACGTCGTCCAACGGACCAGACGCGGGCAACGCCTACCTCTTGTTTGCCGGCTGGCTCTTGCCCCAGGAAGTCGGCTGCTGCGGCTTCTGCGGCCGGTTCCGCCCGTACGTCCGCTATCAGAAGTACGATCGTGACGACCTCGACCGTTGCGGACAGCAACGACGATCCCAAGCAAGAATGGGACTTCGGTACCCAGTTCGTCATCAAGGGTCACAACGCGCGGATCGACGTGTTCTACGGCCACCAGGAACTGGATGGCGGCGGACCACGACAACCTCTTCCGCACGGGTATGCAGCTGATCTTCTAGTCTCTGGAATTGACTGCGGCGCGGTTTTCCGCCGGCGGCCCCCAACGCCGGCCAAGACTTGACCCGAAAGCCGCCGTTCACGCAAGCAAGCCTGGTTCGCGATCACCGATCGTGAACCAGGCTTTTGCGTTTTCTGCGAGACTCGGCCGGGCCTTGATTTTCGACAAGCGGCGACTCTAAGCTCACTGTCTCCAAAAGGCTGGTTCTGCGCGGCCCGCCCGGACAATCGTGCAAACTCATGGGAGTCACCGATGCACCTGACGCCTCAGGAGCGGGACAAGCTCCTGATCTTCACCGCCGCGCAGCTCGCCCGGACGCGGAAAGCGCGCGGCGTGAAGCTCAACTGTCCCGAAGCGACCGCACTCATCACCAGCGAGCTGCTCGAAATGGCCCGGGACGGCATGACCGTCGCCGAAATCATGGCGGCCGGCCGCAAGATCCTGTCGCAGGCCGACGTGATGGAGGGAGTGGGCGACATCGTCAGCGAGATCCAGGTGGAAGCCACGTTCCCCGACGGCACGAAGCTGGTCACCGTGCACAATCCGATTTCCTGAGGCGCGGAGAGCGAACATGATCCCCGGCGAATATCTGTTGGACGGCCCGCCGATCGAGCTCAATGCGGGACGGCCGACGTGCACCGTCGAAGTAAAGAACACGGGCGATCGGCCCATCCAGGTCGGGGCCCACTTCCATTTCTTCGAGGTGAACCGGGCCCTGGTTTTCGACCGCGAGGCGGCCTACGGCATGCGGCTCGATCTCCCCGCGGGAACGGCCGTGCGGTTCGAGCCAGGCGAGGCCAAGCAAGTCCAACTCGTCGCTCTGGGGGGCCAGCGCCGCGTCTACGGCGGCAACGCGCTGGTCATGGGCGAGTTGGACGATTCCCGCCGCCGCCAAGAGAGCCTCAAACGGATGCGCGCCGCCAAATTCGGCGACGCCGCGGAGCAGACGAAGCCGCCGAAACAAAAACCACGGCCAAAACAAAAGAAAAAGAGAGTCACGTCGGTCTTCCGTTTGGAGCGTGCCGCATGAGCCAGAAATTGAGCCGTCAGGCCTACGCCGGGCATTACGGACCGACCGTCGGCGACCGTGTTCGCCTGGGCGACACCGACCTCCTCATCGAGATCGAGAAGGACTTCGCCGTTTATGGCGAGGAGGCCGTCTTCGGCGGCGGGAAGGTCGATCCGCGACGGCCAGGGCCAGTCCCCGTATTGGGACCCGAAGTCCCCGCCCCATCTCGACCTCGTCATCACCAACGCGGTGATCCTCGACTACTGGGGGATCGTGAAGGGGGACCTCGGCATCCGCGACGGACGGATCGTCGCCATCGGCAAGGCGGGCAATCCGCTGATCCAGCCGGGCGTCGATCCCAAGCTCGTCATCGGTCCGGGGACCGAAGTCATCGCGGGCGAAGGGATGATCGTGACGGCCGGCGGACTCGACACGCACATCCACTTCATTTGCCCCCAACTGATCGAGACGGCGATTGCCTCCGGCACGACCACCCTGATCGGCGGCGGCAGCGGTCCGGCCACGGGAACGTGGGCCACCACCTGCAGCCCGGGACCCTTTCATATCGAGCGGATGCTCCAGGCCGCCGAGGGACTGCCGGTCAACCTCGGCTTCACCGGCAAGGGGAACAGCAGCCTGCCGGAAATGCTCGAATCGCAAATCAGTGCCGGCGCGCTGGGGCTCAAGCTGCACGAAGACTGGGGAACGACCCCCGCGGCGATCGACTGCTGTCTGGACGTCGCGGAAAAATACGACGTGCAGGTTGCCATCCATACCGACACGCTGAACGAGGCGGGCTTCGTCGAGGACACGATCGCCGCCTTCAAGGGCCGCGCGATCCACACCTATCACACGGAAGGGGCCGGCGGCGGACACGCGCCCGACATCATCAAGATTGCCGCCGAGCCGAACGTCCTCCCTTCCAGCACCAATCCGACGCGCCCCTTCACCATCAACACGATCGACGAGCACCTCGACATGTTGATGGTTTGCCACCACCTGTCGCGCTCGGTCCCCGAAGACGTCGCCTTTGCCGAAAGCCGCATCCGGCCCGAGACCATCGCCGCCGAGGACGTGCTGCATGACAAGGGCGTCTTGAGCATGTACAGCTCCGACTCGCAAGCGATGGGCCGCATCGGCGAGGTGATCATCCGCTGCTGGCAGACCGCCCACAAAATGAAGACGCAGTTCGGACCGCTCTCCGGTGACAGCCCGCGCAACGACAACACCCGCGCCAAGCGCTACGTCGCCAAGTACACGATCAACCCGGCGATCACCCACGGCGTCTCGAAATACGTGGGGAGCATCGAGCCGGGCAAATGGGCCGACCTGGTCCTCTGGAAGCCGGCTTACTTCGGCGTGAAGGCCGAGTTCGTGCTCAAAGGGGGATTCATCGCCTGGTCGCAGATGGGAGACGCCAATGCCAGCATTCCCACGCCGCAGCCGGTTTACGGCAGGCCCATGTTCGGGGCGCTGGGCGGCGCCCTCTCCAAGACCTGTCTTTCGTTCGTGTCGAAGGCCTCTCTCGAGGAGGGGATCGTCGAGCGGTACGGCCTGAAACGGCAAGTCGTGCCGGTCGAGAATTGCCGCACGATCGGCAAGAAGGACATGAAAAACAACGCCGCCATGCCGAAAATCGAGGTCGATCCCGACACCTACCGGGTCACCGTCGACGGCGAGCTGGCCACCTGCGAACCGGCCTCGGTCCTGCCGCTGGCACAGCGGTATTTTTTGTTCTGACCGCCGCTCGCTCAAACGCCGTTTTCGACGCCCGTGCGAAGGCACGCGGCGAGGGCCGGTGCCCTCGCCGATCGTGCCGACACCGACGCGCGCTTGACGATGACCCGCCCACCCTGAAAGATACAAGAGGATTGAGTGGCACCCCTGCGACGAGCCCCCGGGGTCTGCCCGGCTGCCCGGCGGGATCAACCCGCCGGCTCGTTGATTTTGAACGCCCCTGCCCTACACCAGCCATTCTCGACCAGTCAACCTCGAAAGGAGAGACATGCTACCGGAGGAATTCAGTCGACGCGATTTTCACAGGCTGTCCACTGCCGCCGTGTGCGGCCTGATCGCCGGAACCACGCTCGGCTGCGGCGACCAGGGCGCCAAACCCTCCGCGAAGACGTCAACGGGATCGGAGACCCCGGCAGCTCCCGCCAATGCGGGCAAGACGGGCGCCCAAGTGGCGGTGGCCGTCACGCCGGTCGCCTTGCACGCTTGCCGCGGTCTCAATGAGTGCAAGGGACTCGGCAAAAGTCACAAGAACGACTGTGCCGGCAAGGGAGATTGCTACACGGTCAAACACGAGTGCTCCGGCCAGAACGACTGCAAATACCAAGGGGGCTGCGGCGGCGAGAACGGCAGGAACGACTGCAAGGGGAAAGGAGGCTGTGGACACTTCCCCATCGCCCAAAACGACGTCTGGAAAAAAGCCCGTACGGCCTTCGAGTCCCGTCGCAAAACGGCTGGCAAACCATTCGGACCGGCCCCCGCCCCCGCCCCCGCTAAGAGTTAGACCATGACCCCGCCACGCCTCGGACATCCCAATCTTGGCCTGGGGCTCGGCCTGCGGAGCGTCCATTACCAGCACATCCTGGACAACACGCCCAACGTCGATTGGTTCGAGGTCATTTCCGAGAACTACATGGATTCCGGCGGCCGCCCGCGCTACGTGCTGGAACAGGTGGCTGAGCGGTATCCGATCGTCATGCACGGCGTCTCGCTGTCGATCGGCTGCACCGACCCTCTCAACTTCGAATACCTCACCAAGCTGCGGGACCTCGCCCGGGCCACGAATGCCTTGTGGATCTCCGACCACGTCTGCTGGACCGGAGTGGCGGGCAAGAACGCCCATGACCTCTTGCCAATCCCCTACAGCGAGCAGGCCCTGCGCCACGTGATCGAGCGCATCCGCGCCGTGCAGGACTTCCTCGAGCGGCCGCTGGTTCTCGAAAACCCCAGCACGTATATCACCTTTGCCCACTCGACGATGCCCGAATGGGAATTCCTCAACCGCATGACGGACGCCACTGGCTGCGGCCTGCTGCTGGACGTCAACAACGTGTACGTCTCGTGCTTCAACCACGACCTCGACCCGTTCGAGTTCGTCCGCTCGGTCCCGCGCGACCGCGTCGTCCAGTTCCATCTGGCGGGACACACGAATTGCGTCACGCACCTGATCGACACGCACGACGGGCACGTCGTGCATCCCGTTTGGGAGCTTTATCGGCTCGCGCACGAGCTCACCGGCGGCGTCTCGACGCTGCTGGAATGGGACGCCAAGATCCCTCCCTTCCCGGTCGTCCACGCCGAAGTCCTCAAGGCCCGCAATTTCATGCAGGCCGAGCTTCCCGGTTTCCTTGCGGCGGAAGATCCGCATTTATTCACGGCTGAGGAAGACCAACCTGCCGATGTTTCCGCGGGAGGATCCGGCGAGGAGCCTTTGGAATCGCTCGAGGAAATCGGCATTCCGCAGCCGGCCACCTACGCGACGGCAGATTTTGAATGAGCGGTCTCCCGAACCAGGGAGCTTTCTGTCTCGGAGCGTCGAATGGATCGAACCCCGTCGTCTCGCAAAAAGGAAGACGACCCGCACGAGCCGCCTGGGACGGCCGTCAGGCTCGACCAGATCCAGCGGTGGTTGCAGGCGGTCATCATGCACCCGGAGGGCGTCTCCGCCGGCATCGAGTCCCAGGAAGCCCGCTCGGAGATCGACGTCACACCGGACCGAATCGAGCAAGTCGTCGATCCCTCGAAACGCCGCACGAGCGTCGAGCGGATCGAGGTCTATGCAAACGCCTATTACGCACGCCTCCTGGAATGCCTCCGCGACGAATTTCCGGCCCTGCTCCATGCGGTCGGTGAAGAGGTTTTCGACGAGCTGGCGTTCGGCTACCTGCAAGCCTATCCGTCCACCAGCTACACCCTTTCCGATCTGAGCCGGCACTTCGCCCAGTTCCTTGAAGAGACCCGGCCGCGCGAGGAGGAAGACGAAAGCCCCTCCTGGCCCGACTTCATGATCGATCTGGCCCGCCTGGAACGGACTTATAGCGAAGTCTTCGACGGCCCTGGTGCGGAGCGGCTGAAGCTCCTTGGGGCCGAGGAAATCCAGGCGGTCCCGCCGGACGAGTGGCCCTCCGCCCGGCTCATTCCCGTCCCCTGCCTGCGGCTCTTGGCCTTGCGTTATCCCGTCCAAGAATACGCGACCGGTGTCCGCAAAAAAGAAGACCCGCCGCTGCCGGACCCTGAACCGACCTGGCTCGCCGTAAGCCGCATCAACTACGTCGTCCGCCGCTGGAGCCTGTCGCGGATCCAGTACGACCTCTTGGACGCTTTGATCTCCGGCATAACGGTGGGCAACGCGATCGAGAGAGCAGCCCTTGCCGCAACCGAGAGCGGCCAAAGTCTCGATCGCCTGGCGGAGAACCTTCGCGACTGGTTCCAAGACTGGTCGGCCGCCGGTTTTTTTCAGGCGATTGACAGGATCGCCAGATAGTGCACCAGCACGCAAACGACGAGAATCGCCGTTTCAACGCTCAAGAAAAAGTTCAAGACGGTTTCGGGCCTCATTTCTCCCATTCCTTTCCGGTCCGCACAACAACTTACAGCGCTGCACATTTGATGCCGAATCGAGAGGCCCTCCGCAGGCAGCGGCCGCCTGGGCCTCGCGAAATTCTCGCAAAACAACCGGGTTGATCGTTGCCGTCAATCGCGACGTTTCGGGAGTTTTTTGGGGTATTTTGGGGCGTAAAAAAAGGGAGAAGCAGACCCCAAAAAACCCGGCAGCACGTACTCTGTTAGGCCCGCAGATTTCGCCGCCGCCGCCGCAGATTCAAAAGTAAGGACTTTCGTTTTCGCTCCCCCCTCCCCTTAAAATCGGCGAAATCGGCGAAACCCGTGGATGGGCCTGTCTTTAAGGCGACTGCTCGCCAGGAAACCTCTTGGGCGGCGACGCCAAACGATCCCTGAATTCCGGCGTCACGTTTGCCCAAGCGGCCTCGGCCGCCTCGTAGGCCCGGTGCATTCGTGACAGGACCCGGGCAATTTGCTCGATCTTGGGCCACTGTGTGGCGCTGATGGCACTCCGCGACTGGCTCGAGGGGACGTTGGGAATCAGCGGCTCCTCGATTCCCAACACGGATAAGGTCGCCCAATGCGCGGGCAGCGTGCGTGTGGTCCTTCTGACAGTCTCCAAAATCCGGTCCAGCTCCCGATCGGCAGCGTCAATCTCGCGAATCGCGTCCAGATACCTCGCGACGGTTTCCAATGCCCCCCCTCTGTTGCCCGCTCTGGGAGGACGTTATATGCCTGCGCTTTCCCGCCGACAATGCGCGCAGCAGCGATTCTTGCGTAGAGGTTTTGCTTACATAGAAACACCGAGTGGCGATCCCGAAATGATCCCGGAATTGCAAAACGCCGCACGATTCATCGAAAGGTCGTGTCCGGGTTTGGGAAGCGAATTGCGAGGGTTGCCACGGAAGCGGGTCGGCACGGAAGTCGAGCAGGGCACGATGCCCCGCGTCGACCCCATCGCACCGGCTGCGGCCGCGAGTACAATTGCGGCATGAGCGAGCCAGGTCGCGGGTTTTCGATCGGGGACCGAGTCCGGGTATCCGAACGCTGTTGGGACTGCGCGATTGCGAGGGGCTCTCGGAGTGGTGTCACCCAAGATCGAATGGTCCGTCAATTGGAGCGACGACCGAATCCTCTGGATTGAGTTTGATGAATGGCTTCCGCCGGACAACGACCCCCTTCACCCCACAGACGCGGCCGAAGTGCACGCCGACGATCTCGATCCGGCTTGAGCGCGTGTCAACACGCCCGTCGCCCGTCGAGTGCGACCGTTGAAACCAAGGTTTGAGCGATTGGCACAGGAGTTCGCGATTCTGCGAAAACTGATCTTGAACGATTTGCAGTGGCTGTTGTAAACTAAATGTTGACAGCAGTGATGCTCGTCGCTCTGTGCTGGCAGATGCCGGGTGCGATTGAAAAGCGAAATTTGGCGGTTCACAGGGTTCGTTGGCCGAAGACCAGCCGGCCCGCATGGCGGGTGGGCGGGGGAAAGAGATCAACATCGTGTGCCGTGTCGCGCTCACCACTTTGACGACGAAGCCTGTTCGCTGCCGATCGCCCATGCCACAATGTTAGCTGTGAATTCGGTAAGTGGCGCGGAAGTTCAAAGACCGGTTTCGATCCAGCAGTTGAGGTTGGGTGCCATGGCCACGGCTTTGCGTGGCCATGCGAATCCACTTGGCGCACTGGGGCATGCTCACGCAAAGCCGTGAGGGTGTCCGGAAATAGAATCGGGGCTTTGCTTGCGAGAAAAGCTGCTGGCGTTTGAGCCCGTAGGGGTCGCTGATGGTAGCCGGGGGTGGAGCCCTCGGTTCGCCGGAGTTCGGTTGCTTGGGTTAAGCCCCGGCGAGGGGCGACAGTCATCTTGCCACCGGTGCGAACCTTAAGTTTACCCACTTTTTTGCTATCCTTGCCTCGGCGGAAAGGATGACCGCGAAAGCTTTTGGCGAGGAGAGGGTCATGGAGGACGGAAGGTTGGATGGATTGAGTTTTGGTGAAGCCGCATTTTGGAACGGCGCAGTTGGGGGACCGACGGCGGACGAAGCGGCTTGTCCAGTTGGCCGACCGGATCGTAAGGCATCCGGCTGAGACTCTGCCGATTAAAATTAATCATCCGGCCAGCCTGAAGGCTTGTTACCGATTGATGAATTGTGAAGCCGTGACTCATGAGGCTGTTCTTGCTCCGGCTCGGGAGCGGACCTTGAAACGGATGCACGAGGTGGGGGGAACCGTCCTGTTGATCCACGACGCGACCGAACTGGATTACACCGGGCTGACGTCGCTTCATGAGTTGGGGCAGATTGGCAACGGCTCTCATCGCGGATATGTGACCCACCATACCTTGGCCGTCGTGGCCGAAACACGCGAGGTGCTCGGACTGGCTTATCAGAAGCTCGCCAGGCGACCGCAGGCCAGAAAGGACGAAACGCGACAAGAAATGTGCGCGCGGCCCGATCGAGAATCTCGACTGTGGAAGATGGCCAGCGCGACCCTTCCCGCTTCGTCCAAGGACCATCGGATCGTGGAGGTTGCGGATCGCGGAGCCGACCTGCTGGAGTATCTCGATGCCCTCGAAGTGGCCGGCAAACACTACGTGGTGCGATCCAAGAGCAATCGGAGAATTTGCCTGGAAAACAGCGAGCAAACAAAGCTCCATGACTCTGTCCGCGCCTTGCCGGAGCAAGACTCGAAGACGATCCAGGTCCCCGCCCGGGCTGGGCAATCTGGCCGATCCGCTCGCGTGTCGATCGCCTGGGCGACCGTCACGCTGCTGATTCCTCCCGCACCGCGCGGCGAGTATCGGGGAGTCCCCCTGAAAACTTGGGTGATTTGCATACGGGAAGCCGACCCTCCCGCCGGAGCGGAAGCGGTCGAGTGGATTCTGCTGACGAATGTTCCGGTCGAGAACAGCCATGACGCCGCCGAACGGATTCGCTGGTATGAGTGCCGCTGGATCATCGAGGAATTTCACAAAGCGCTGAAGACCGGCTGTGGCGTGCAACAGCTGCAGTTCACGACAGAAGAGCGACTGCAGCCGGCGATTGCATTGCTTTCGGTTGTCGCCATCACCTTATTGAACCTGCGTGATGTCGGCCGTCGCCCCGAAGCCAAGACCGATCCGGCCGCTGCCCACTTCCCCGAAGTGGCCGTCAAGGTCCTTAGCCTCTGGCGCTACAATGAAGCCCGCGCCGACTTGACGATGCATGAGTTCTACTACGCACTGGCTCGATTGGGCGGCCATCAAAACCGAAAACGCGACCATCCACCGGGATGGCTGGTTCTATGGCGCGGCTGGATGCAACTCCAACCGATGATTGACACTGCCGAGAAATTGGGACTCGGCAGATGTGGGTAAACTTAAGGTGCGAACCGGTGGGGTTGTGTCGATGCGGTTGGCAAAGCCCCGGTGGGCAAGGCCGCGAAGGATTTTCTTTGGTGGCCGCCGAGGCGGCCGTAGGGTGGGACAAGGCCGGCTCGGCGGCCGCGGCTCGACTGTCTTCGACGCTGAGGCTCAGACCCGAAGGGAGCTCGCCGAAGTCCGGCCCACCTTTTGAAGGTTGCCAAGCGCGTGGCCGTGGTGGGCCGTCGCTCGCTCCGCGAGCTTGTCCCACCCTACGTTTCGAAAAGCACGTGTTTTCCTGAGCGAAAATCCTTCGCGGCGTAGCCCGATCGGTGCGACACTCTTCGCGGGAATTTGTCGCTCGCGGGTAGGCAGAACGAGTTCGTCGATGTCTGAGGAGCCTGTCGTGCGCGACCTCTTCGGCCGATGGGAGCGGGTGTGGCATGAGGGCCGGTACGACCTGGTGGCCGATTGCGTGGCGCAGGTCTACACCCGGCACGACGAATCGGGCACTCGGCAGGTGACGCCGGAGGATTACGCGGCGGAGATCGCCGCAGCCCGGCGGGAGCGGCCGAACACCCGCTTCGTCGTGTACGACCATGAAATCGCCGGAGACCGCGCGTGGTTCCGCTTTACGCTGATGTGGACGGACTCGAGCACGGGCGAGACTCGCACTCGGGCGGGCATGCAGCTCTACCGGATCGAGGGGAGGCAAGCTCGCGGAGACTTGGCTCTCGCTGCTCAAGTTAGGCTCGGCATGGCCCGACACCGCTGCGCAGGAGCACTGGACGACCAAGCGCGCATAACCAAGACGGACCGCGGCTGCGATCCACATTGCCGTTTACAAATTCTGCCGGATGCACGGCAGCTTGAAAGCAACCCCGGCAATGGCGGCTCGGGTCATTGAAAGCTGTGGGAGAGGAACGACCTTTTCGATGCGGTCATGGAGCGTGCCGAGCGGAAGCGAAAGGACGCTCGGATCGAAAGGCTGATTGAGCGGCCGCGGCGGGAATAACGGAATGAGCAAAAACACGCTGCTGAAGCTCATTTCCCTTCCATGTTTTCTGTTGGCCTATCTCCTGGCCGCCCACGGGGTAGTGTCCGTGTTTGAAAAGCGAATTTTGGGGAGTGGCACGGAAGTCATGTCTGCTATCCGATCCACAGAAACGATTTGAGGACTTGGACGACGAACTCGGCGAACGGCGCAGCCGCGTTTTTGTTTCGGTATTTGACGCAGGCGATCGCGCCGGCAATCGTTGCCATGAGAATCGGGATCGACACGAGCAACAGGAATAACACGAGGTGGTCGAGGGTGCTTTTCAGGCAATCGCTCAAGAAATGGCTCATGCCGTCATTCTAGCGGCTGATCTTTGTCGCGCCCGCGACGACCGCGGCGAGTCAGCACCATCAACAGGATTGCGACAATGAGCGTTGCCGGGACAAGCAAAAGCGGCAACAACGTCCGAAGGTCGATGACGAAGAATGCGGCGAGCACTTGGCACCCCCTGCATCTCAAGTTTAATCCGCCAGCCAGCGTGATTCGAGGTCGGTGCGGTGCTCGAACGTCAACCCAGTCAGCGCATCTTTAGCCATCCAACATTGAGCAGTCCTAAAGTCATAAAAGGTAGGCCATGCGCATGTCGTTTGTATATAATGCTTTGCGACACGCAAAGAAGAATCCGGCCGTTGCGGCGTAGAATTGGGCTTGACAGGTTCGATAGAGTGTGCTGAAAGGGCCGCCCCTTTTTGACGGCTTAACCATAGGTGCAAAGTGACCGATCCGCTGCTTCAGCTTGCCGACACTATGGTCTCGGAGTACGCGAGCGGCTCCGATGATTTGATGCGGCAGCATGAAGAGGCAATGGAATGCTTCGACTGTCGCGACCATTTGGATGCCGGGATGCATGCGTTCCGTTGGCTCCGTCGCATCGATCAAACGCTCCGCGAATTGGACTACCGCGGCATCCAATCGCTAGACGACGATGCGCGCGCGAGGCTTGGACGAATGTATCAGACTTGGCTTCGGACGTGTGCGGAAGCCGAGAAGTGGATTGGCGCCTTGAGGCCAAGGGCCGCACTCCGGAAAACCTCTCCACGTTCCGTGAATGCTGCGAAGAGGCGAGGGACATTGCGGCACGCCAAGACTGGATGAATCAAGCTCGGCACTCACTTCTCCAGCGATCGGATTCCGAGGACTGGTGAAAGCGTGTCGGTTAATCCCCATCCGAAGCGTGGAGAACTGTATCGCCTTAAATCTCCTCCCGCCGCCAAGCCGCGGGTCATTGTGATAATTTCCAGAGAACCATTGAACGGCGGGGACGCAGTCCTCGCCGTTCCTTTTTATTCACAGCAGCTTGAAAAGCGGCGCCAGCAAGAGTGGTGCGAAATGTTCTATTCCGGAGAGGGTGGTTTGGACAAGGACTGCGTTGCGGCAGGCGACCAGGTAACGTTTACCGACAAAACGCTTATCGACCTTACGAGGCGAATCGGAAAATTCGACGCTGCGCAACTGCGCCGTGTGTTGGGCGCGGTCAAGTGGGCTATCGGAGTTGACCCCGATTTAGACACCAGCCGAACCCCGCTCAAGTGATATGTGTCCTGACGCGATAAAGGCCGTTGCTTGCTCGAAATTAACGGAGAACGGCCCGCGTCTTGGCGGCGCAGCAGCTTTATACTCTGCCGGAGGGGTCTGTGCGCTCACGGATGGGATCGTAACCCCCCTGTCTCCGCTTTCAGCGCGATTTTCTCGTCGCCGCTTTGAGCAGGACGTCCCTCGACGGGTGCCATGCCCACGGCTTTGCGTGGGCATGTCCTTGGATCCTTGGCGGAATGTCGTAGCCGGAAATCGTCCTGCCAGCACCCTGCGATCCATCTTTCTCGATGAATGGTCACCGCAAAACGTGTCGACGTGACAGCGAGCCGGGCCAGGCCCATTCGCTGACGTTTTCCTGTTTTTGGCGGTGTCCGTTTCTTTCGAAAGACCAAGGCCGCCTGTGGCGGGTCGAAGCGATCGATCGAGCCAGGCAAAAGCACGCGTTCGATCTCTGGGCGTATGTCATCCGGCCGGAGCACGTGCATTTGCGCATCTGGCTCCGGGAACCCCGCTACTCGATGAGTCAAATGCTGACTTCGATGAAACGGCCAGTCTCCATGAAGGCCCTGTCGCATGTGCGAAGGTCGGCTCCCGGTTTTCTCTCGCGGAGGAATCCACGCAAGCCCGGTTCGGCGGGGATTCTGTCAAACTCCGACAGCGTGGCCGTGGTCAAGTGCTGCCGAATACGAACGTCCCGGCAGCGGACTCCTCCGCCTCGACCAATCCTCTCTGCCACGCACGCCTCAAGGCTGAAGACATGCCCACGCAAAGCCGACTTCGGCGAGCTCAGTCGAGCCGTGGGCATGGCACCCGGCGCAGCGGACCGTCGGAGCAGCAGATTTGACGTTCGGGGGCGGGCTCGAGGCGTTGAGAGTGAGGGGAATTCGTTGATTCTGCCGTCCGTTGAGCGTATTTTGGGCTTTGCCGACATGCAACAGAGCCACACAGAATCCATCTGGGAAATCCCGGACAGGAATGTCTGTCGCATTGTCGGCCCGTTTGCACGTTCATTATTCTCAAGATGTTCTGAAACTCTCTCTTTGAAGCGGATCCTGCTTTTATTGACGTTGGCGGTGGAAATCTCGGCGCAAGCCTTCGCACAGAATCCGGGCGTGCCTTGGCCGGCAACGGATGCGTTGGGGCGATCCTTGCCGACCAACTCGCAAGTCGGGCCGCCGCGGGCGGACCGGACCGTGGCGATGTTCTATTTCCTCTGGCACGAGACGGGGTATTCCGGGCCGTTTGATGTCAGCAAGATCCTGGCCGCCGATCCCGGCGCTCGGCACAAGCCGACTTCGCCCCCGTGGGGACCCTTGCATGCGCCGCATCACTGGGGCGAATCGATCTTCGGCTACTACCTGGGCGACGATGAAGCGGTCTTGCGCAAGCACGCGCAGATGCTGGCCGACGCCGGCGTCGACGTGATCGTGTTCGACACGAGCAACAAGGCGACCTACCCGCACAACTACCTGAAACTGTTCGAGGTGTTTCGCCGGGCCCGAAAGGAAGGGAATCGCACGCCGCAGGTTGCATTTCTGACGCCGTTCGGCGACCCGCGTCGACCGTCAACGAGTTGTACAAGCAGATTTACGCGAAGCGGCTCTACGAGGAGCTGTGGTTTCGTTGGGACGGCAAGCCGTTAATCCTGGCCGACCCCGCTCAAGTGGACCAGCGCTCCGCGCCGCTTCTTCACGTTCCGCAAGCCGCAGCCGGACTATTTTCGGGGCCCGACCGGCCCGAATATGTGGAGCTGGCTGGAGATTTTTCCGCAGCACGTCTTCAAGAATTCCCGCGGCCAGAAGGAAGAGATGTCGGTCGGGGCCGCGCAGAACGCAATCGGGCACCGGGTCGGGTCGATGTCGGAGCCGGGAGCGCGGGGGCGGTCATTTCACGGGAACAACTATGCCGAGCAGTGGGAGCGCGCGATCGAAGGAAGACCCGCGGCTGGTGTTCATCACCGGCTGGAACGAATGGATCGCGGGCCGGTTCGACGAGTTCAACGGCATCAAGACGCCGCCTATGTTCGTCGATGAATTCGACGAGGAGCACAGCCGCGACATCGAGCCGATGAAGGGGGGCCATGGCGACAACTATTACTGGCAGACGGTGAATTTCATCCGCCGCTACAAAGGGGCTCCCCCCTTGCCGCCGGCGGTGACGCCGCAGGCGATCGTCATCGACGGCAAGTTCGACGACTGGAAAAGCGTGCAGCCCGAGTATCCAGGACACCGTCGGCGATCCGGTGCATCGCCACCATCGCGGCTGGGGCAAGGCGGGCCCGTACGTCAACAACACCGGCCGGAACGACATTGTTTCGGCCAAGGTCAGTTGCGATGCGAAGCACGTCTATTTCTACGTGCGGACCAAGAACCCGCTGACGCCGTCGACCGATCCGAATTGGATGCTCCTGCTGATCGACAGCGACGCCAACCCCCGCACGGGCTGGCTCGGGTACGACCTGGTGATCCGTCCCGGCGTAACGGCCAACTCGCCGTTCAAGGCGTCCGCGAACGAGATGGAGCTGGCGCTGCCGCGCGGTCTCGTACACAACACGTTCGATTTCAAATGGTGCGACAACATCGTTCCCTACGGCGATGCCTCCCGATTCACGCTGGACGGCGATGCGGCGCCCAATGATCGATTCAATTACCGGGCCCCGTTGGCGTCGTCGGCTGCGATGAATCCGGTCGGCGCGGCGGTGCAGCGTGAGAAACGATAACTGTTGCGGCCGACTGCACGATTGGGAACGGCGTCCAATTTGCTCGGCTCAACACAATGGAAATGCACGACTGCATTTCCTCGAGTCTGCCGTCGACCATCCTGTATCGACGTATGATGTCCGTCTCAATTCGCTAACGCCAACCAAGCACAATTCCAACGGAATTATCCCGGATAACACGAGGTGGTCGAGGGTGCTTTTCAGGCAATCGCTCAAGAAATGGCTCATGCCGTCATTCCAGCGGCGATTTCAGCGGTTTGGCACGGAAGTTCAGGGGATGCTCATTGCGAAGGTTTAGGTTCGGCGGTTCGGCCAGAGCGACAACGACTGATCAGTCGGCCGACGATCAGTAAGCCGGCGCTCCCTCCCAAAAGTACAACTGTAACGATCAGTCTCCGTACGAGATCCTCCAGAACAGGACGGTCAAAAATCAGAAGTTTGGGCGCGGGTGGTGTTCGGCGGCGTCCTTTGACCCGTCTGGGTAGTGCCTTGGCTCAGAAACGCTCTGCAAGGCAACCGTTATTACGAGTACCGCACCCAAGTAAAAGGTGACGGCGCAGAAAATCCCCAGCGCAATGCGAAGAGGGGCCGAGTCGTGCTTGGGCTCGTCGCTCATGCCGTCATTCTAGCGGCGGATTCGGGTGGGCGGCGCGGGAGTTCGCGTTTCCCTGAAACCCATCTTCGAGGATAGAACCGCGTCCACGCGCCCGGCACCGCTTCGGCCGCTCACTGTAGCTACTCAGCGAGACGGCAACCCGATGGCTCATTGTACGGCGATGGAGAACGACCGAGGGACGGCCGTCCCTGGTACTTCCCGCCCCCACTTGTTACAACCGCGCGACGGTCTGTAACCTGCCCAAACCTTCCCACCGCGTTAGACTTTTTTTCAGCTATTTCAAATTAGGACACCACCCCCGAACAGTGCCCTGCAAAAGTCGCAAATCCCAAGTGTCCAATACATCCAGCACGACCGGCCTATGGCCGTTAAGGGACTAGGGTTCCGACGAGACGCGCGACTGGGTAAGGCGTGGCGGGTGCATTTGAGTTGCGTGGCTGCGGATTAGTTTAAGGCTCGTCTGATTTTGAGGTTGCGGCGCTTAACACTTCTGTAACTCGAACCATCTTTCCTTGACCATCCACCGCCAGCATGTACAATTTCGCAGCTTTTTCAACGCTGCACGGATGCACGTCTAACCTGAACATCTGTTGACTTGCCCGGACGCGGATGCGGGCGCCTCCTTGGAGTTGCTGGGGATCGTTTTCTGATCGCAGCGATCGATCCCTCAAAGGCGGCCAAGTCGTTTTCTTGCCCGCAACCTGATTCAGTTCGCCCGATCACCAACCAGGAGACGCGCGTGCCGTCCGGCGCTAGGTCCGACTTCAAGGAGCTTGTTCGCACGCGGACCGACATCGTGCAGCTTGTCGGGGAGCGCGTGGCCCTGCAATCGCGGCACGGCGGACGCGAGCTTGTCGGACTGTGCCCTTTCCACGACGACCATGACCCTTCGCTCCGCGTCGATTCCGAACGCCAATCGTACAAGTGCTGGGCCTGCGGCGAGGGGGGCGATTGCTTCGCCTTTGTGCAGAAGATCGAGAATGTCGATTTTCGCGATGCGCTCGAATTGCTCGCCACGCGGGCGAATCTTGAAATGCCGCGATACGGCGGGAAGGACGCCGACGCCAAGAACGCGGACGGCAAGCCGACGCGTAAAGAACAGTTCGACGCGCTGGCCTGGGCCGAGAGCGAGTATCACACGTGTCTGCGCACCTCGTCTGAAGGGGCCGCCGCCCGCGCTTATTTGGAATTGCGCGGCTTCACGCGGGAGACGATCGACCGCTTTCGCCTGGGTTACGCCCCTGCCGACGGGCAATTCTTACAAAGGCGGGCAGGCGCTCGTTTCAAATCGGCGCAGCTTGCCACCGTACAGCTTGCCACGGTGCGGCTGATTGCCGCGCGTGCGGAGGGGAGCGGTTTTTACGATTATTTTCGGGGACGCGTGATGTTCCCCATCCGCGACCCTGCGGGCCGTACTGTTGCGTTTGGGGGACGCGTCTTGCCGGGTGCGGCGACGAACGCGGGGAAATACGTCAACAGTGCCGAGAGCCCGCTCTTCGCAAAGAACCGGGTGGTTTACGCTTTAGACGTTGCCCGCGGGGCGATCGTCGAGCGCGACGCGGCCGTGGTGATGGAAGGGTACGCCGATTGCATCATGGCACACCAGTTTGGAATCGCGAATGCGGTGGCCACCTTGGGGACCGCTTTGACCGACAATCATGTCTCTGCTCTTCGGCGCTTCACCCGCAAGGTGATTCTCGTATTCGACGGCGACAAGGCGGGGAAAGAGGCGGCGGAGAAATCGCTTCCCCGTTTCCTTTCGCAGGAGGTCGACCTCCGGATTCTCACCCTGACCAGTGAAAAGGACCCAGCCGATTTTCTCCTCGCGCAGGGGGCCGAGGCTTTCCAAAAGTTGCTCGAGACGGCCGCGGAAGCATGGGAATACAAGCTACGCTTGTGCATCGAGCGAACGGGGCTCGACTCGGTGGATGGACGCGAGCAGATCGTCGCCGAGATGCTGGAGCTGTTCCGACAAGCGCCGGGGTTTGGCGGATCAGCGCGGGAGAACATCGTCTTGAACCGGCTCGCCTTCCGAGTCGGGCTTTCCGAGTCGCAAATTCGCGAGATGCTTGTCTCGGGCCGGCGCAAGGCTTCGATCGGTGCGGCTTCGGCCGCCCGGGCGAAGACGCCGTCCGCGGGCCAGGCGGGTGCCGGCGGGACGGGCGAGGAGACCGGTGGACCGCAAACCCGCGACGCAAGGCTGGAACGCGAGCTGCTCGAGATTCTGCTGTCTGATCCAATGTCCGTCGACGTTTTGCGGGCCGAGGTGGCCGTCGACGACTTCAAGCACGAACCCCACCGCCGGCTGCTGGGGATTCTGTTATCGCCTTTCCGAGGAGGGAGAGCAGCCTTCGTATGAAAAAGTGATGTCGGCGGCGGAGGACCCGGATTTGAAGCGGCTCGTGGTGACGCTGGAGGCCGCGGCACGGGCCAAGGCACAAAAGCTCCGCCTGGATTGTGCCGTCGAAGAGGACGGCGACCCGCGGGCGCTGCTGGCGAAATTGATCGGACTCTTGAAGAGGCAGGCCGACGCGCAGGAAGCGTCGCTGGGACGAATGGCGGTCCGGACCGGCACTGCCGGAACGCTGGACGCGGCGCAGAGGGAGGCGTTGCGCCGCGCGACGGAGTTTCATGGCGAGCGCCGGCGGGCGCGGGGCTTCGGATGATCGCGCCGGCGGGCGCGACAGGGCGAAAACGAACTGAACCTGGAGGATTCGCACGTGCATCGGCTTGACGACAAACTCAGCGAACTGATTGCGATCGGGAAGGGGCAGGGGGGCTGGCTCGACCTTCAGCCAGGTCAACGATTACCTTCCCGACGAGGCGGTGAATCCCGAGAAGCTGGACATGCTCCTGATGACGATCGAGGAGCTCGGGATGGAAATCGTCGCCGATAAAAAGCTTCCCTACCGCCCGCCCGAGAAGAAGCGCGGCAAGAACGGGAAGAAGGGGAGCGCGAGGGAGGAGAGGAGAAGTCCCGCCGCATCGACGATCCCGTGCGGATGTACCTCACGCAGATGGGAGAGATCCCCCTGCTGACGCGCGAGCAGGAGATCGCGCTGGCCAAGAAGATCGAGGTGACGCGGAAGCGCTTCCGCCGCCAGCTCCTCGAGTGCGATTACGCCATGAAGGCGGCGATCGACATCCTCTCCAAGGTGAACGGCAGCGAGCTCCCCTTTGACCGGACCATCAAGGTCTCGGTCACGGAAGGGCTCGACAAGGGGCAAATCGTCGGCCGCATGCCGCACAACCTCAAAACGCTCGAATACCTGCGGAAGAAGAACATCGCCGACTTCGAGCGGATGAACAATCCCGAAACGCCGGAGAAAGATTGCAAGACGGCCGGCCACGGGCTCGCGGTACGGCGGCGGAAGATGGTGACCTTGATTGAGGAGATGAGCGTCCGGACGCAGCGGCTGCAGCCGTGCATGCGGCGGCTGAGCCAGATTCCGTTTCGAATGACCGAGCTGGAGCAGCAGATCGACCATCTGAAGAGGCTCAAGTCGGCCAAGGACGAGCGGGCCAACCTGCAGCGCGAGATGTACGACCTGATGCTGATGACGCTCGAGACGCCGGAGAGCCTGCGGCTCCGCCTGGCGAGCATCGAGACGCGGTTTGCCAGCTACGAGCACGCGATGCGGGAGCTCTCCGGCGGCAACTTGCGGCTGGTCGTGTCGATCGCCAAGAAGTACCGCAACCGGGGTTTGAGCTTCCTGGACCTGATCCAGGAGGGGAACACCGGCCTGATGCGGGCCGTCGACAAGTACGAGTATCGCCGCGGCTACAAGTTCTCGACCTACGCGACCTGGTGGATTCCGCCAGGCGATCACGCGGGCCATTGCCGACCAGGCCCGCACGATCCGCATCCCGGTTCACATGATCGAAACGATGTCGAAGCTGCGGAAGGTGAGCAAGAAGCTGCTGCAGGAAAAGGGCGCGAGCCGACGATCGAAGAGACGGCGGAAGCGGCCGGCGTCAGCCTGGAGGAGACGCGGCGCGTGCTGAACATCTCGCGGCACCCGATCAGCCTCGACCGGCCCGTGGGCGAGAGCGAAGACAGCTATTTCGGCGACTTCATCGAGGACGAGGGGAGCGACAGCCCGGTCAACGCCGCCACGCAGGAGATGCTCAAGGACAAGATCGACACGGTCTTGAAGACGCTCACCTACCGCGAGCGCGAAATCATCAAGCTGCGTTACGGGCTGGGAGACGGCTACACCTATACCCTGGAAGAGGTGGGCCGCATTTTCAAGGTGACGCGCGAGCGCGTCCGCCAGATCGAGGCCAAGGCGGTCCGCAAGCTGCAGCACCCGGTCCGCAGTAAACAGCTCAAGGGCTTTCTCGATTCGCTGACGGCCAACGCCGCCAACTGACGAGACAACCGCCGGTCACTCGACCGGCGGTTTTTTTTGATGGAGACAAAGACGTTGATTGCTTTAGGACGCGGGCGGAAAAGGAGCCCGTGGTCCAATGCGCTCGCGGCCGAGGGGCCCCCCGACGCGAGCAGCACTCGGAATTCCGGGGCCGGGTGGATAGAATAAAGGTAACTATGTCAAAAACTCTACGGAGTCCGATGATGAGCGCGGCGGCGGCCGGCCTCAAACATTTACACGAGCTTCATCTTCGGTTACAGGAATTGCAGCAGAAATTGGAACACGGTCCGCGGCAGGTCAAGGCCCGCCAGCAGATCCTCGCCCGCAAACAAACGGAGATTGACGCGTTCAAGGTGGAGCTGAAGCAAGCCCGCATGGTGGCCGACCAGAAGAACCTGCAGCTCAAGACGAACGAAAGCAAGATTGCCGATTTGAAGTCCAAGCTGAATCAGGCGACTTCCAACCGCGAGTTCGACATCATCCGTTCGCAGATCGACGCCGACACGATGGCCAACAGCGTGCTGGAAGACGAGATTCTCGAAGTCCTCGAAAAGGTCGACCAGGTTCAGCAGAAAATCAGCAAGGCCGACGGGGAGGCGGCGCAGGTGGGGGCTGACCTCCGGCGCGTCGCTCAGGAAGTTGAAACAGCCGTGCCCAAGCTGCGGGCGCAGGCCGTCGAGGTCCAGACCGGCCTGCGCGAAGCGGAAAAAATCCTGCCGGGGGGGACCATTGAAATGTACCGGCGATTGGTGCAAGCCCACGGGGCGGCCGCCCTGGCGACCGTCGAAAGCAACGCCTGCACCGCGTGCAACGAGATTCTTTCCGCCAATTCGCTCGTCGAGCTCAACACGGGGAAGTTCATCGTTTGCCGATCGTGCGGCCGGCTGCTCTACCGACCGGAAGCCTGCTGAGTAGGCGTCAGGGGGCCAGCGATCAAGGGTTCGAGGGCTGGGCTGGCTGCTTTTTGGCTCGTCGCTGACGCCTCGCCCCTCATCTCTGGCGGGTCCGTTTATTCCGGGCCGTTGCAAAACGGTGATTGGCCCGCCTGCGCGTTTCCAAAACGCCACATCGACCGCGGGCCGGTGCGTCTTCAACAGGGCCAATGGTGATTGTTAGCCTCGCCGGGGGCTCGACTTCGGCCGCTTTCGCGTGGGGCCGCCAGACCTCGGTCCTGGATTGGTCCGTCCTTTGCGACTTGTCAACGATCGTTGAAGGCGACCGATCGAAAATGCACTTCTCAGCGATTCGCTGATTCCAGGCGGAATCGACTCCGGCGGCAGCCGATCCAATCACCAAGAGGCAGACACCATGGGTTCACGCAAGGACCGGATGAAAATTCGGCATGAGAACAGCGTCACCATTCTCGACTTGGGACCAGTTGAGATTTGGGACGGCGCCGACCTGGCCCTGCTGCGAGACACGTTTGCCCGGCATTGCGTCAGCCAGCGCTGCCGCAGCCTGGGCGTCGACATGACCAGCGTTAAATACGTTCCCAGCGGGTTCTTTGGCATGTTGTTCGACTGGCACGAACGGGGCGTGTCGATCCGCCTTTACACGCCTCAGGCGCACGTGGCGAACATGCTCTGGTTCCGCCAGTTCTTCGAGCACGAAACGAACGGTTCCTACCTGCTGCAAAGCGAGCCGAAGGAATTGCTGGTCTTTGACGAGGCCGGCGAATGGGACGAAGACGAGGCCTGGGTCGAAGAGCCCCAGTCGTCCGTCGGCGCTTTGGGAAACCATTAAGCGACTCGTTGGTATCGCACCGCGACGCGAAACGGTCCGGCGGGTCTCACGACCGTCGGACCGTTTTTTTGCGCGGCGCGATGACGGGGCCGGCGGCGGCTCGATTCAGCCGGCGGGGTCCTCCGCGTACAATAGACGCGGGGAGGCTTGTGACCGCTCTGATGCCGTTCTTCGGTTTTCACCCGATTATTGCGGACTGGTTCCGGTCGCGGTTCGCTGAACCGACCGAGGCGCAGGCTCTCGGGTGGCCGTCCATCGCCGCCGGCCGCCACACGCTGATTGCCGCGCCGACAGGAAGCGGCAAGACGCTGGCGGCCTTTTTGGCGTGCATTGACCGGTTGCTCGCGCGGTCGCTGGCGGGGGAGCTGGACGACGCGGTTCGCGTCGTTTACGTCTCGCCGCTGCGGGCCCTCTCCAACGACATGCACCGCAACCTCGAAGTGCCGCTCGTGGAGATCAACGAACAGGCGGAGAGGATGGGGTTCCCGCCCCTCAACATTCGTGTGGGGCTGCGCACCGGCGATACGACGTCGGCGCAACGGGTCGCGCTCGTCCGCCGGCCGCCTCACATTCTGGTGACGACGCCCGAATCGCTGTACCTGATGCTCACGGCGCTGAAAAGCCGCGAGACTCTCCGCAATGCCGATACGGTGATCGTCGACGAAATCCACGCGATGGTGGCAAACAAGCGCGGTTCGCATCTGGCACTTTCGCTGGAGCGGCTGGAGAGCCTCTGCGGAAAGCCCGTGCAGCGGATCGGCCTTTCGGCGACGCAAAAGCCGATCGAGCGGACGGCCGGCTTCTTGATCGGTGCGGCGTCTGGCGACCGGAATCCGGCGTCAGAGACGGGTTTGATTTCGACGCCGGACGCGGCTCGACTGCGCTCGCCGAAGTCCGGAGCCCCGACGCCGCACGCCGATTGTCAGGTCATCGACGTGGGGCATTCGCGCGTGCGGAATTTGGGAATCGAGCTTCCGCGGACGGAGCTGGGCGTCGTCTGCACGCACGAGCAATGGGATGAAGTCAACGACCGATTAATCCAATTGATTCGCGAGCACCGCACGACGCTGATCTTCGTGAACACCCGCCGGCTGGCTGAGCGGCTGACGCATCAGTTGACCGAGAAGCTGGGCGAAGGACACGTCGACAGCCATCACGGCTCGCTGTCGACGGCCAAGCGGTTGGAGACGGAAAGGAAGCTCAAGACGGGCGAACTCAAGGCCGTCGTGGCGACCGCTTCGTTGGAGTTGGGGATCGACATCGGATACGTCGACCTGGTGGTCCAGATCGGTTCGCCCCGCTCGATCGCGACGTTTCTACAGCGTATCGGGCGCTCGGGCCATTCCCTCGGCCTGGTTCCGAAGGGCCGCCTTGTTGCCCTCTCCCGCGACGAGCTGATGGAATCGCTGGCCCTTTTCCGGGCCGTGCGCCACGGCCTGCTCGACAGCGTGGCGATTCCCGAGGCGCCGCTGGACGTCTTGGCGCAACAGATCGTGGCCGAAGTCTCCACGCAGGATTGGGACGTCGATGAACTTTTCGCACTCGTGCGTCGGGCCGATCCCTATCGGCAACTTTCGAGAGGCGAGTTCGACCGGACGATCGAATACCTGTCGGAGGGGATCGCCCGTTCGACGGGACGCGGGCGTACGTACCTGCACCACGACCACGTCGGCCGCCGCCTGAAAGCGCGGAAAGGAGCGCGGCTGGCGGCAATCGCCAACGCGGGCGCCATTCCCGACACCGGCTCGTACCGGGTGGTCGCGGAGCCGGACGAAACGGTCGTGGGAACGCTCGATGAAGACTTTGCCGTCGAAAGCATGCGGGGCGACGTGTTTCTGCTGGGGAACACGTCGTGGCAAATCGTGCACGTCCGGGGGGAGAGGTGCGCGTCGTCGATGCGCACGGGGCCCCTCCGACCATTCCGTTCTGGCTCGGCGAGGCGCCGGGCCGATCGCTGGAGCTTTCACAGGAAGTCTCTCGCTTCCGCGAGGATCTTGAGCCGCGCCTCTCGGATCCACCGGCTGCGGAGCGCTGGGTGATCGCGGAGACGGGCTGTTCGGAGGAAGCCGCCCGGCAGGCGGTGGCCTACGCGGTTGGGGAGAAAGCGGCGATCGGCCTGCTTCCGTCGTGCCGCCGCGTCGTGTTCGAGCGGTTTTTCGACGAGACGGGCGGAATGCAGCTTGTGGTGCACGCGCCCTTCGGCGGGGCGGTGAACCGCGCTTGGGGACTGGCGATGCGCAAGCGTTTCTGCCGCTCGTTCGACTTCGAGCTGCAGGCGACGGCCGACGATGACGGTTTCCTCCTCTCGTTGGGCCCTCAGCACAGCTTTCCGATTGAGAGCCTGTTTCCCATGGTCACGGCCGACAACGTCCGCGGACTGTGCGAACAGGCCGTGCTGCGCATCCCCATGTTCGTGGTCCGCTGGCGCTGGAACGTGACGCGGGCGTTGCTCGTCTTGCGGCGGAAGGGGAGCCAGAAAGTGCCTCCCGCGCTGCAGCGGTTTCGCGCGGAGGATCTGCTTTCGGCCGTCTTCCCGCGGCTCACCGGCTGCCAAGAACACACGGCGGGCGAAATTGAGCTGCCCGATCATCCCCTTGCACGACAGACGATGGAAGACTGCCTGCACGAACCGCTCGACATTGACGGGCTGACGGAAGTGCTTCGCGACGTGGAGCGCGGCGCGATCACGTTCGTCGCTCGCGACACAAGGGAGCCCTCTCCGTTCGCGCTCGAGTTGCTCAACGCAAACCTGTATGCCTTCCTGGACGGAGGAGAGATCCAAGAGCGGCGGGCGCGGGCGGTCTCCACGCCGCGAGCCGTCTCGCTGGAAGCGATGCGCGATTTGGGCCGCCTCGACGCGGCGGCAATCGCACAGGTCGTGCAGGAAGCGCAGCCCTTCATCCGGAATGCCGACGAGCTGCACGACGCGCTCCTCAACCGCATCGTGCTGCCGGCCGACGAGACGCTGCCGGACTGGAAGGTCTTTTTCGACGAGCTGGCGACACAACGGCGGGCGGCGGAAATCGCGTTGCCCGAGAGGCGCTCCGATCGCACGCGTCCGACAGCTTGGATCGCCGCGGAACGGCTGCCGGCCGCGCGGGCGATCTTTCCCGAGGCGTCTCCGGTCCCGCCGCTGGAAGTCCCTTCGACCGTCCGACAGGACTGGACGTCGGTCGAGGCGCGTGTCGCGATGGTTCGCGGCTTGATGGAGATCTGCGGTCCGACGACGGCACCGGTCGTGGCCGATCGCCTCTCGATCACGTTGAGCCAGGCGGAGGCCGCGCTCGAGGCCCTGGAGGGAGAAGGGGTCGTGCTCCGCGGCCGCTTCACGCCGAGCGATGACGCCGCCGCTCGATCGCCGAGCCTGGTCGAATGGTGTCACCGGCGGCTGTTGGCCCGCATCCACCGGCTGACAATCGAAGGGCTCCGCAAGCAGATCGAGCCGGTCGACGTCCGCACATTCTGGCGATTCCTATCCCGGCATCAGGGACTCTTGCCCGAAGCGCGGAAAACCGGAGTCAACGGCCTGTTTGATGTCATCGCCATGCTGCAGGGAATCGACGTGCCGGCCGTTTGCTGGGAGCGGGATCTGCTGACCGCGCGGATCTCGGCCTATCAACCGCAGTGGCTCGACGAGCTGTGTTTGGCCGGCGACGTCGGTTGGGGCCGGCTTTTTCCCTCGGCCCAAAACGCCGAGCACAGCCGGCCAATGGCGGCCATCACGCGCGTCGCACCGGTCTCCCTTTTCCTGCGTTCCGACCTGGAATGGCTGGCGGCCGGCCGGTCCCGCGAAACGCAATCGGATCTGCTGAGCAGCCCAGCGCGACAGGTTTTGGAACTACTGACGGCCCAGGGGGCGATGTTTGCTGCCGACCTGGCTCGGCAGACCCAAATGTTGCCGGCCCAGATGGAAGAGGTGCTCGGCGAACTGGTGACCCGGGGATTGGTCACGGCAGACGGCTTCGGCGGCCTGCGGCAACTCGTCGGCGAGCAGAAACGGCTGACTCGTTCGCAAGCGAAACGGCGTCGTGCTGCTCTCGTGCGGAGGAGAAACGCGGCCGGCGGGACTGGCCGGTGGTCGCTCTGGAGGCCGGCGACATCGGCCCCCGATCCGGCCACCCAGGAAGGCCCGGTCGAACAGTGGGCCTGGCAGTTGCTCCGGCGTTGGGGCGTCGTCTTCCGCGACTTGCTGGCAAAGGAGCCGGGAGCACCAAGCTGGTACGATCTGTCACGGGTCTATCGCCGGCTCGAAGCGCGTGGAGAAATCCGGGGCGGACGTTTCATTGCGGGCGTCGGCGGTGAACAGTTTGCAACGGCCGACGCAGTCCACCAGCTCCGGGCAATGCGAGACGAGGACCCGCACGGGGAACTCGTGATCGTCTCGGCGGCCGATCCGACGAATTTAATCGGAATCGTGACAGACCAGGCTCGGATCCCGAGCACGGCTTCGAACCGCGTGGCCTACCACGACAGCGCGCCGGTCGCCGCGCTTCGCTCGCGCGAAATCGTCTGGCTGGCCGAAGTCCAAAGGGACACTGCAATTGCGATTTCCGTGGCGTTTGGCCAACCGCTTCCCCTCCGGACGGAGGAGGAATCCGCCGCGGTCGAATCGGAGATCTTAGAGGCCAACGCGGCACACGCAATCGCAGGGCGGCCCCATCGAGATCTCGCCGTTCGCATCGGCCGCCATCCGGCATCCCGCGTCCCCTGATCCGCTAGTGCTGGTAGCACTTCCTTGTCGCGTTGAAAGTGACTCTTTTCCCGACGATTTCCGCCGCCGGACCGCTGCACTGTGGCTTGAAACGCTCTAGCAGTGGCATGATTGTTGCCGAAGTCGGAATGAGGGAAATGGTGTTACCCGCGTTGGAAGGAGATTTCAGCCATGTCAAACTTGAACGGTTTTCGCGTCGCCGTGATCGCGACGGATGGTTTCGAAGAACAGGAATTGACGGAGCCGGTCGGAGGCGCTCAAGGACGCAGGAGCCAAAGTGACCGTCCTTTCGCCCAAATCGGGTAATCTGCAAGCCTTTCGGCATCTGGAGAAGGGGATCACCGTCCCGGCGAATAAATCACTCTCCGAAGCCGACGCCGACGAATTCGACGGCGTCCTACTACCGGGAGGGGCATTGAATGCGGACTTTCTGCGAGTGCTGCCGGAACTGCAATCGTTCTTGCGGACGATTCAAGACGCGCACAAGCCCATTGCAGCGATTTGCCACGCACCGTGGGAGCTCATTTCCGCCGGCTTGGTCCAGGGACGAACGCTGACGAGCTATCACACAATCCAGGATGATATCCGCAATGCGGGGGGAAACTGGCTCGATCAGGAAGTGGTCGAGGATGACAACTGGGTGACAAGCCGCCAACCGGACGATATTCCCGCATTCAACAAGGCGATGATCAGTCTCTTCTCCCGCAGCGGAGTGCAAACGGGAGATCAGTCGGCCAGCGCGCGCGCGACGTCCGTGCGGTAGGCGGATAGCCCGGGGACGACGCCGACGATCGAAGCCAAGCCGATGAGTGCCGGCAGCAAGATCAGCTCGACCGGTTCGAAAGCGAACGGGCTGATCAGGATGCCCGTCTGCTGCTGCACAATCGGAGCGGCGCAAAAGACGAGAGTGTGTCCCAAGAGGATGCCGAAGATCCCGCCGCCGAAGCACAACAGGATCGATTCGGCCAAGATGATCGCGAAGACCGTGCGGCGCTGAGCCCCCAGGGCGCGCATAATGGCGATTTCCTTGCGGCGGTCGGACATCGAGTTGTAGATGCTCACGAAAATTCCGACCCCGGACACGATGATGATCAGCCCCGTCAAGACGACGAGCACCGTCCGCACGTTCCCCAGAATGTCCGACATCAGCCGCTGCATCGGGATAATCGGATTCACAGCCTGGACCTTATGGCCGCGCTTCATCTCGCCGCTGAACATGGCGGCCGCGGTCATGCTGTCCCCCTTCATGTTGACGAGAATCGCGGTGACCTCTTTCTGGACGTCGCAAGCCTTGTGATGGTGGTGATGCGCGGCCCCTTTCTCCTCGTGTTTCTCGTCTTCGTCGACGTCGGTGATGCCGCACTTTTTACGCCATTCGGCGACGGCCCTGTCGAGAGCCGCGTCGTCCGTCGGCTGGCCGCTGAACTCATGCCAGCGTTTGACCGCCTCCTTGAGAGGTGCGTCGTGCCCCGAGATGGCATAAAAACCGTTCAAGTGAATGAACACGGTTTTGTCGTTGGGCGTCCCGGTCGGCGCGAGCACCGCCGCGACGGTGAATTTTTCGTCGTGAACGTGCGATTCGGCTCCGCCGTGGACCAGCCGAAACTGCGTCCCCAAGTCCCAGCCGTTGCTGTGATACACCTGTGAGCCGATGATTGCATCGAAGGATCGCGTGAACGGTTCGCCGCGGATCAGGAACTCCCGCCCGGCGCATACTCATGCCGGAAGTAATCCTCCGTTGTGCCGACGATCGGAAAGTTGCCCTTTTGGGTCGTGTCGCCCAGACAGACGGGAATCGCCACGCCGATGCGAGGGTCTTTTTTGAGCTCCTGGAAGTAGAGGTACGGCAGGTTTTGGAGCGGTGCGCCGACGCGGTAGATCGTGTTGAGCACCAACTGCATGTCGCTCCCCTTGGGCCCCACGATCAACTGATAGCCGACCGCCTGCTGATTGAAGACGCGGTCCATGATGCCATAGATCACGAGGACCGCGACCATCAGCATGACGCCGAGCGAAACGCTGAAGGCCGTCAGGGACGAGGAGAGAAGCCGCTGCCGGATGCTCTTCCCGGCGATCGCAAACAAATTCATCGTGGGGCTCCGGCTCGGTTGAAGGTCTCGAGCCGGTCGACGCGCTGGAAACGGGCGGCGACGTCGGTCGAGTGCGTGACCATCAGCAGGGCCACTTTCGATTCGGCACAGGCCTCGCGGATCAAGTCGAGGATCACGTCCTGATTGCGGACGTCAACATTGGCGGTGGGCTCATCAGCCAAAAGCAGCGACGGCCGATTGGCCAGCGCCGCGCCACGGCGACGCGCTGCTGTTCGCCGACGGAAAGCTGCGGAGGCCGGTGACTGGTGCGGTGTCCCAGGCCGACGCGCTCCAACAGGTCTCTCGCCGCGCTTCGAGTCGGCCCGTTTGCCCGAAAAGCTCATGCCCAACAGGACGTTTTCCAGGGCCGAGAACGCCGGCAGGAGGTTAAAAGTTTGAAAGACGAAGCCGATGCGTTCGGCACGAAACCGGTCGCGGGCCGCCTCCGGAAGGCGCGTGATATCGGTTCCGTTCACCGAGACGCTGCCCTGGTCGGGCGTGCTGATGCCGGAAATGATATTCAGCAACGACGTCTTCCCGCCGCCGCTGGCCCCGACGAGCACGACCTGCTCCGCCGGGCCGATTTGAAAACTCTCGATGTCCAGCACTGTCAGAACATTACCGTCCGGTTCGCGGTAAGTTTTGATCACATTCCGAAGTTGCAATGACATGAAATTTTCCAGCGACTTTCCGAGCCAGCGAAGACACGCGAGGGTGCCACGCCCACGGCTTTGCGTGGGCGTGCTTGCATCGGCATGCCTCGCGGGAAAAACGCCCACGCAAAGCCGGGGGCGTGGCACCCAGCATCGCTTACGTCGAAAGCTTTCTCTTTGTTGGAACGAGCGCGCCTGCGCGTGTCGCCCGTCGTCACTCCGGCTGCCATCCGGCTTCGCCGATGAGCTTCACGAACCGGCAGCCGCACAACGGGGTCGTCTTTGGACCGGAGTCGGTCCTTTCCACAAGGACCAGGTCCTGCTTCGAAATCGTCGCCGATGGGCGCGATTAATCGCCCGTTTGGCTTGAGCTGTTCATACAGGGGCTTGGGGATGGAAGGAGCGCTGGCGGTGACCATGATGCGATCATAAGGTCCGCGCTGCGAATTGCCGAGCGTGCCATCCCCCAAAAGGAAGACGACATTGCGAATGCCCAGCCCTGCCAGCATGTGCTTGGCCGACTCGAAGAGCGCTTCGATCCGTTCGATCGTCACCACGGTGCGGCAAAGGCGCGCGAGGATGGCCGTCTGGTACCCGCTTCCCGTGCCGACTTCCAGGACGTTCTCGTCCCCCGCGAGCCGCAGCTCCTGTGTCATCAGCGCGACGATGTAAGGCTGACTGATCGTCTGCCCGTTGCCGATCGAAAGGGCCGAGTCGTCGTAAGCGGCATGGCGGAGCGGTTCTGGCACGAAGAGATCGCGCCGCGTCTCTTCGAGAGCGTCGAGGACGCGCATGTCGGTGATTCCCCGCAGCTCGAGTTCCTCGCGCAGTCGATGGCGGAGTTCGGATGTGGTCGTCAAGCAGATTGTGTCCCGGTCGGCCCGGACGGCGCCGCCGCCGCGTCAGGCTGCCAGTCGATGAGTTGAAGCTCCACGCTTTCGTTCCCGCGGAAGCGATTGATGCAGGGGGCGAAGCTGATCGAGAACGGGCGTCGCAGGCCGGCGATCGGTTCGGCCCAATCGGCCCGGGAAAAGGCGACGGCTCTCAACGTGGTGTTGTAATGGCGCACGCGCAGCGACAAATGACGTTCGCCCTCCCCCATTTTTCTCGGCGGCTCCGCCAGCTCCACGCGGCTGGTCGCAAAAACGGGGCGCGGATTTTCGTGACCGAAGGGGCTGAGACGGTCGAGCTCCTTCACGGCGTGCGACGTGACGTCGCATAGCCGGACTTCCGCATCGATCCGCAAGTCGGTCGCCCCCGCAGCCGGCTTGTGGTTTTCCCGGACGTAGCAGCAGAAGTCATGGCGAAACGCCTCGATCCGATCTGTGGCGATCTTGAGTCCCGCGGCGGCCTGGTGTCCGCCGTAAGAGACGAGGTGTGTTCCGCAAGCCGATAAGCCGGCGTGCAGGTCGAATCCACCATGACTGCGGCCGGAGCCCTGGCCGATGGCCGCCTGCGAGTTGACAGCGATCAGGATCGCGGGCCGCCCAAAGTGCTCGGCCACGCGGCTGGCGACGATGCCGATGACCCCGGGATGCCAATCGTCGCAGTGCAGGACGACGGCCGGTGCGTCGTGCCATTCCGGACGGCTCGCCATCAATTCGCGCGCCTCTTTGAAGATCCGCTGTTCGACGGTCCGGCGGTTCTTGTTCAATTGGTCCAAGTAGCTCGCCAAGGCGGCCGCCCGGTCCGTGTTCTCCGTCGTCAGCAATTCGACGGCGAGCCGCGCCTGGCCGAGGCGTCCGGCGGCATTGATTCGCGGAGCCAGGGCAAAGGCGATCTGGTCGGAATCGATCGTCGAGTGTTCGCCCAACTGGGCCACGCTCAGCAGGGCCTTCAGACCGGGCGTTGCCTGCTCGATGAGACTCTTCAGGCCGTACTTGACGAGGAGTCGATTTTCTCCGCGAAGCGGGACGACGTCCGCGACCGTGCCGATCGCGGCAAGTCCGACCGCGCCCATCAGGAAACCACGCATCTGGGGCGAGGCCTTTTTGCCGTCGCCCAACCGCTGGCAGACTCCCCACGCGAGCTTCAAGGCGACACCGACGCCGCACAGCTCGCCGAACGGATAGCTCGTGCCGGGGAGCCGCGGGTGAACCAAGCAGGAGGCGTCCGGCAAGGCGGCCCCGATCTGGTGATGGTCGGTGACGATCAGCTCCAACCCTAACTCGCGGGCGAGGGCCGCTTCGGCGATGCTCCCAATTCCGCAATCGACGCTGATCAGGAGCCGTTGCGGGTCTTCCTGGTGCAGTTGCCGCAGCGCGTCGCAATTGAGTCCGTATCCCTCTTCGAGGCGCGACGGGATATAAAAATCGACGCGGCCCCCGGCGAGCTTGATGCAATGCCAGAGCAGTGCCGTCGCCGTCACGCCGTCGACGTCATAATCTCCGTAGATCGTAATCCGTCGTTGGGAACGGATCGCGGAAACGACGCGGTCGGCGGCGTCCGCGACTCCGGGAAGGAGCTCCGGATCGTGCAACCCGGTCAGTCGCGCGTTCAGGAACTCATCCGCCTGTTCGCCGAGGCCGCGGGCGATCAAGACCTGTGCCACCAGAGGCGAGACGCGCAGGTCCGAGCTGAGTTGCCGCACGCGTGACGGATCATGGGCGAGAAACCGCCAGGTTCGGGGCATTCGCGGTCCTTCCCTGCGAATCGGCTCCTGAAAACGCATCTCCCGAATTACACCACAGCGATCCGCGAAGTGTCAAAGCAGCCGACCGGGAGTCATCGGCCCGTTTGAAACCGTTGCCGAACCAACCAGGGCACCGGAAGCTCTCGGTTCGACTTTCTCTCATTTGAGGCGGCGGATGCGGATGTTCCGCAGGGCCGCACGCGTCTCGTACGACGCCAGGCCGAAAGGCTTCGACGCCTCCACCTCGATCCGGATGGAAATGGAATGCTCGGCCAACTCCTGGTCGACAATCTGCTCTTTGTCGAGCCACGCTTCGATTTTGCGGTCCGTGACACGAAGCCGAACGGAATACCAGCGACCTTTCTCGAATTTTCGATACTTGGTGGTGTCATTTTCGGACGCATCATTGCCGTCGATGCTGGAAAGGCCGCAGACGCCGCCCCCCCATCCGCCGAGAATCAGGCTGCACGGATCGTTTTTGACGGGGAACGTCAGTCCGCAAAAGAAATCCGAACCCTCGACGCGTTTGGCCTCCAGAGTCACTTCGTAGTTCGTCCGCGGAATGGGCCGATCGATGGTCACGCCCGTGAGATCGTTTCCGACGCCCAGCCACAGCACGCCGTCTTTCACTTCGACAGACCCTTCACCGCCGAATTGCGTGACTTTCCAACCGTTGAGCGTGCGGCCGTCGAAGAGCGAAGTCCACTCACGTCCGATCTCTTTGACCGACTTCCGGGAAGCGCCGGCCTTTGCCGGAGCATCCTGGGGCCGTGCCGACGGTGTCACCCCATACGCGAGGGCCATGGCGACCGCCATCATGCGGACCGCGGTCCTCGAAGCCGGAGTTTTGTAGAATCGTTTCATCGATGGAACCGTGGAAACAGAGCGTTCAAGGAAGCCCGGACCGAGACGGCGGCTGGCCGCGGGTTGTCGGCGGACCGGACGGCCATCGGAGCACGGGACAAGCGGATTATCCGCGGAGTCCCGATTCTTCCGCAAGGTCGGCACGGTCGGACCGCTCTGCGCGGGCGATCGTGGCAATCCGGCTCGCCACGTGTGCTACGATTCAAAGATAAGGACGCCGACCACGCGGTCGGCCCCCGTCTCATTTTTCCCCAACAATCCCAAAGCTTCGGAGTTTCCTGTGACGGCGTTGACGTCGTGGGCCGATCATCTGCTTCAATTTTGCGATCAGGCCGTTTCAGGCGGATACCTGGTCGCGATGGTGCTGATCTGCGCGCTGCAGTACCTGTATCATCTCATTCGCAGCCACGGCGCCACCGAGCTCAAAGAGCGGCTTTGTCGCCAGATCGACGACGCGCGAAAAGACCTGCGGAGCGTCAGCCGCGATCGCACGTTGACGTCGCTGGAGAATCAGATCCTCCGCGACTTTACCGGCGATCTCGATCTCGACCGGACGTTGGACCAACTGATCCGTCGGCTGGTCGGCGAGACGAAAGAGGGCTTCGCCGCGTACGTTCCGCTCGGCGCGTTGCAGGGGGAGGTCACGCTGGCCCTCGGATTGTCGGAACAGTCCCGCGAGTCGCTGATCGTGGACGGACCCTTTCTTGATCGCGTCCGCAAGGAGGGGGTTACGGTGCTCCGCAAGGTTGAGATCTATGGTTCTCGACTTTACGAAAACCTCTCGCCCATGGACCGGACACGGTTCGACCGCCTGATTCTGGCCGGCATTGGAGCCGCGGACGATCTGGCCGGCGTCATCGTCACGACCTCGTTGATTCCGGCCGGCATCCCGTTCGATGAACAAATCGAGCTGGCCAAGCGACTGATCCGGAGCCTGAGCGGGATCGTGAAGCGGACCGAGGAGCTGGAGTCGCGAGACCGGCAACTTCAGTCGATGAAGGAAATCATGGAGCTACGGATGGTCACCGATCAAAAACATCGGTCTCCGCTGGACATGATCGAGGCGTTTGTGGACCGGCTGCGCGAAATGGCACAGGCCGACCGAGCCGTCTTGTTCCTGGCCAATCCGGAAGGAAAGGGCTCTTACAAGCCCCTTTGCCGCTGCGGGGTTGCCCTGTCGACGGCCAGCGCCAAGAAACACTCGGACCTGGAAACGATCCTGGCGGAAACAGCCCTCGCCCGGAACGAGCCGGAATTGTGGGAGAGCGCCCAACTGGAGCGGATCGGCATCGATACCCTGATCGGTTCGGCGATCGTCGCACCGGTCGTCAGTCCCAACGGCATCGCCGGGGCCCTGTGTCTGACGCGGGCCACGAAAAAGCCCTTTGTCGGAATTCGGCCGGAGCTGATCACGTGGGCGGCGCGCTATCTTTCCGACACGGTGTTGCGCGTGCTGCATCAGGCCGTCGCCGAATGGCACGCGCGTCAAGATCCCCTGACCGACCTCTCCAACCGCCGCACGTTCGACCGTGAATTCGCTACAACCTTGCAGTCGGCGGCAGCGGCAGGCAGCTCGTGCGGCCTCTTGATGGTGGACATCGATCGGTTCAAATCGATCAACGATCGGAACGGGCACCTGGTCGGCGACGAAGTGCTGCGCTGCGTCTCGCGCGTCCTGAAGGAATCGGTCACAAGGCTGAGCGCCGGCTCGCCGGGGTTGGCGGCCCGTTTCGGCGGTGAAGAATTCGCCGTCCTGCTCCCGGGCGTCCAGCGACAAGAGGCGGCGTGGATTGGGGAGACGATTCGCGCGGCCGTCGAGGTCATGCCCATTCATACCCCGCAGTCGCAGATCAATGTGACGATCAGCGTGGGCGCGGCCGTGTTCCCCGAGCACGGCCGGTCGGCGGAGGAATTGCTCGCCGCGGCGGATGCGGCGCTCTACGAAGCCAAGGAATTGGGTCGAAATCGCGTTGTCACGGCAACGCCGGTGGCCGCATCCTGATCCCGGTACGAGCCGCCGACGGGTCGCGGACTTCTTTTTGTCGGTTGTGTTGACCGTTTCGCGCGACGACAATCGTTTTCGTGCAAACCGTCGAACTGATGCAGGAATCCCAAAACCGCGGGGTCGCCCGGAGCGGTCGGACGATCGCCGTCATGCCCGCCTACAATGCCGCGTCGACATTGCGCCGAACCGTCGGGGACATTCCGCCCGGCACGGTCGATCAAATCATTCTCGTCGACGACTGTAGCCGGGACAACACGGTTCAGGTGGCCCGGGAGTTGGGTTTGACGGTCATCGAACATCCGCAGAACCGCGGCTACGGCGGCAACCAGAAGACGTGCTACCGACACGCACTTGACGCCGGTGCGGACTACGTCGTGATGATCCATCCGGATTACCAGTACGACAGCCGGCTGATTCCGGTGGCGGTCGAAATCCTGCGGCTGGGCATCTGCGACGTGGTCCTGGGGTCGCGGATCCGCACTCGGAAGGAAGCGCTCGCAGGAGGTATGCCGCGCTACAAATACATCTCCAATCGCGCGTTGACGATCATCGAAAACATGGCCCTCGGCCAGAACCTGGGGGACTTCCACAGCGGTTTTCGCGCGTATCGCCGTGCCGTGTTGGAGACGATCCCCTACGACCGCAACAGCGACGACTTCGTCTTCGACAGCCAGTTCCTGGCCCAAGCCGTGCACTTCGGCTTCAAGCTGGGAGACATTCCTGTTCCCGTGCGGTATTTCGATGAAGCGTCGAGCATTAATTTCCAGCGCAGCGTCAATTATGGCCTGTCGACGTTGAACGTGCTCTTCAAGTTTTGGGCCAACCGGCTTGGCCTGTCGAAAAATCCCTTGTTCCGGCCGGCGACGAACAGCCAAGCCGTTAAGCCGGACAAATAAGGGATCACCTCACGGCTTTTCGGCGGCGTCGCAGCGGCAGACCATCTGGCCGCAGCCCGGACATCCGCGGCCGTATTTGTCGAGAACGGCCTGCTCCAAATCGACGTGAGCGACGTTCGCGATGGTGACCAGCCAGGCCAGGACGTCCGCGAACTCGCCGGCCAGCTCGTCGGGCGACCCGTGCCGCAAGGCGGCCGCCAGCTCGCCGACTTCTTCCATCAGCCACATGAACGTGCCGTCGACGCCGCGGGCTTCGTCTTTTTGCGAGTACATTTCCGCAATCAGCAATTGAAGGCCGGAGATCGTCAGTCGTCCCATCGCAGCGTCAGCACTCATCGGACCCCCTTAAATCTCGTTCGTCGTTCCGCCACAGGTGAAAGTCTCATTTGAGCGAGTCCAGCTCCGAGCGAGCCTCGGTGTTCTTCGCGTCGCGGTCGATAATCGCCTGCAAATGGGTCTTCGCCTCGGCCTTGCGGCCCACGGCCACCAGGGCCTTCGCCAGCACAAGCTCAACATCGTCGTCCTTGGGCTTCAGTTCAGCGGCGGCTTCGAGCTCGGCCAGGGCCTTCTGCGCTTCATGGACGCCCAGATAGGCTTCCCCCAACGCGCGGTGGATTTGCGCATCGAGCACGTCGACGTGGAGGGCGGACTTCGCCTCGCGGATCGCCTCGTTGTATCGTTTTTGCTTGAGCGCGAGTTCTGCGAGCGCTCGGCGCGGCGCCGCATCGTCCGGGGAGAGCTCGCAGAGTTGGGAAAGAACGTGCGCCAGCCGTTCGGCGTCGTTGAGCTGGGCGTAAGCGGCCGCCAATCCTTGGAGGAAGTCCGGCTGCGACGGGAAATGTTTGGTCCCCAGTTCCGCAAGCTCGGCCGCTTCCGCCGGTTTTTCATCGAGCAGCTTCAGCTTGATCAATGTCATCAAGATCTCCCGTTGCGGATCGGAACGGTCCAACAGCGGGTTGATCCGGGCGATTGCCTTCGAATACTGCTGCTCGTCCGCCTCCAGGCGGGCCAGAACCAATGAAGCCCAGGGCTCTTTGGCATTCTTGGCCACGGCATGCCTGGCGATGCTTTTGGCGAGGCTGGAATTGCCTGCTTCCAACAGGGCCCAGGCGTAGGCTCCGGCAACGGCCGGATCGCCCGGTTTGGCTTCGAACTCCCGCTCGAGCTGCACTACGTTTTTCGAGGGCCGTGATTCAGCCTTGGGGATTCTCGCCGCTTTCCGCTTCAAAAATGCGCGGTAGCCGCGCTCGAACTCCGCCAGATCGACGCCGAACACCTTCTTGATGGCGGTCGGCGTGGACGCATTGTCACGATAGGCCGCCAGCATCTTCTTCAAGGAATCGGGTCCGTCGCGGTCGATCATGTATTCGGCGTACAGCCGGCTTTGGCAATAGGTGAACTGCCAATCGTCGGAGTTTGCAGGCCGCTGGAATCCGCTGTCGAGCGTGTCGAGCGTGCGCAGCTCTCCGCGGGCGACGCGGTCGGCGAGCAGGGTGTTCCACGACGCGGGAGGCGGATAACCCTCGTTGAGCACGGCCAGCGCTTCGGTGAACCAATGGGGGATATTAAAGCCCGTTTGTTGCACGGTGATCACGTGGACGAACTCGTGCCGCAGCACGCGGGCCCAGTTGAACGGCGCCGGGGCCGATGTCGGAGAGGCCATCGCCACCATCACGCCGGTCGAGGCTCCGATGGTTTGAATCCACGGCAGTCCCACCATCCGCGCGCTGAACCATTCGTGGCCGGAGCTGCCGTTCGCGTTGTTGAAGACCTCGAACTGTGTCCGCTGCGGCGGAGCAAACCCGAACTGCGCGACGAGCTGCGGATAGATCTCCTCCAGGTACTCCGCCATGTAGCCGCCCAAAAGCTTGTCGAGCTTGGAATCGACTCGGATCACGAAGTGTTCCGTGGTGATCACCTGGTAGCCGTCCAACAGTTTGAGGACCTTGCGGAAGTTGCTGACCCGCATGTGAAACGGGTCGGCTTGAAACGCCTCATCGAGGGTCGCGTGCGCTTCGTCGATCTTGCCGATCCGCATCAGGAGCATGCCCAGTGCGCTTTTGGCCTCCGGAAGCTGGGGCGTGACGGCGATCGCCCGCCGATAGCAAACTTCCGCGGCGTCGAACCGGCGGCGCGATTCGAGCAACCCGCCGAGGTCATTCAGAAAGACTCCGGGCTTCGCGTTCCAACTGCCAAGCTCCGTCCACAGCGCCGCAAATCGGCCCGAGGCTGCCGGGTCCTTCGAGCGGCGCATTTCCGACGGTTTGGCCAGCCAGGTTTCCAGGTCGGCCCGGGACGGAAGGCCCTGCTCGACGAGATCGCAGGCGGCGGCCACGGCCAGCGACCGGCAATCGCGGGGATTGACCGTCAAAGCCAAAGCCGCGGCCGCGCGTGACTTGCCGATCCGCCCGGTCAGAAAACAGGCATCGGCCTTCAACCGCAGGGCCTCGGGAAGGCGCGGGTTGATTCCGAGGGCTTCGCCGGCCTTGGCCTCGGCTTTCTCGAAGTCGTTTTGGTCGAGCGCGTCCTGTCCCAAAAGAACGATTGCCTCGGCCGCGCGCGGATTCAAGGCCAGAGCCTGTTCCAGCTCGGGGATCGCCTGTTCGCGATTGAATTTCTCCAACAGGAGTCCGCCGCACAGAAGGTGGGCCTCCCAGGCGTTGGGATCGTTTTTGAGCGCGTCGGGGCACAGCGTGTTGACGACGAAATGAAAGATCTGGGAGTTGTGGTTCCAGCGGGCGTATTGGATTGAGCCCCGTGCGACCAGGAGCAGGCTCTCCGCGTCATCGGGCTGGCGTTCGTTGTAGTAGCGGATGAACCAGCGATAGGCTTCGTTGGCTTCCACCAGCCGCCCCGTCTCCGCATAAAGATCCGCCAGCACCAATCGTGCCCGCAGATTGTCCCGCTCGGCCTGCCGCGCCCTGCCGGCGAACGTCTCCGCTTCGGTGAACTGCCCGCGAAGAAAATGCAACTCAGCCCGGCGGGCCAGCAGCCGAGGTTCTTTCGGCGCGCGAACCAGCGCGGCATCGATCGTTTTTTCCGCCTCTTCCCAGGCGCCGGTCGCTTGCCGCGCCTGGCTCTGACCGATGGCCACGGCGACGGGATCCGCCTTGGCAGCGGCGGCACGCTGAAAAACCTCGATCGCCTCCTCGTAGCGGCCCTTGGCGACATGAATTCGCGCCTGGGCCAGAAGCGCGCCCGCATCCTCCGCCGCCTCCAACAGCGAACCCAGGGCGAGAATCAGCACAAGAGCAGTCAGCGGCCTCCAAACCATCGCGGACACGCGTTGATGTCGGGACGGTTCTCCCCTCCAGGAAGTGATTACCAAAGAGCGCATGTCCGCGGGGCCTTCTTCGCACGGCGGCGGCCGCGTCACTGTTATGCTGGGGTCTCGCCTGCACGGTCACTGGCCGCTAGCGTCCAGTATACGCGCCGGGCGGGCAGCGGCCTGTCAAACGGCCCTCCCTGGGCGATTCCTGACGGTCGCCGCGGCCCTTCGAGCGACCAACTCGTTACGGAGCCGCGGCAGTCGAGAAGCGGACGGCCGCGCGCAAGAAAAACCGCGAGTCTCGAAATTCGAGACCCGCGGCTTTGTTGGCTCAAACCTCTCGCGAGATTGCGACGGTGGAGTCGCTTCGAGAAGGGCGGGGATCGGGGCGTGCCTGGCACTCCCCCTGGTTGATCCCGACCCACGTTATGGGTTTGGCACCTCCGTCGGAACCGTGATTCGAGAGGTTTGTATCGGTCCCTGCCTCTCGACCAAGCCGTCTCGGCCGAGACATAGTCGCACTCGGCAGGCATTTCAGCGTTCGGCAGGGATGTCTCGCGTTGGCCGTCGCAACGGCCGGCAGGCATAATGATCGGCAAATCGGTGGTCCGGCCGTCGAGGAAATTCGAAAATTCTCAGGCCGTCTGGTGTGCGGCCTCCGACGGTCTTCGTCCGGGACGCCGAACCCGCATCCCAAACGTCACAACCCAAGCGCCCTTAAAAACCTCTGGCTCGCATCAAGCAAAAATCCTGCCGACCAGGCCTGCACGAGGATCGTTTTGATGCGACTCAGCGCTTCGGCGAAGTGCGGCGGCGGGGAAACTTCACGACCATCCCAGGCCGCCCCACTTCACGTCCCAGACATGAACTGACCTGTCGTTCGATCCTGCCGCCAAAAAAGGGCCATCGAGGCTGAACTGCACCGATTTGGCGTTCGCGACGGGCCAATGCAGCGTGCTGCATCCTCCTTCCGCCGGAAACGGCCGCTGTAGACGCCAATTGCTAGTTTGTTACCGTTTGGCGAGAACGCGATCCCGCTCACGGACTGCCAGTGCCTGCCGGGGTTCGGCATGAGTGCGATCAGCCCCAACAGCAGGGCCAAGCCTCCGCCCAGCAGCCATTGGCTCCGCGTTACGCGGTTTACCAAGGTTTACGAACGAGGCTCGCATGTGCAGCGGGGCTTCGAGGCAGAAAGGGTTTCCTTACGAACAATCCAAGGTACACTAAGCTCGGTTTGGAAGGGGTGCGGCTCGGACGCCGATGAGATTTGGCCAAGCAGGGCCTGTCGCGTTCATTACTCGGCCTGACAACAGCGTGGCACGACCATGTCGAAGAAAAAGGCGAGCGACGAGTTGGCCGTTGGGGCCCGCGTCCGAGTGAAGTCGGGAACGAACATTCCCGAAGTGGCCGACGTGGCGTGCGGCGGTTGGACGGGGACCGTCATCGAAGCGATGGGCAAGAAGCCGAACACAAAATACGTGATCGAATGGGATGACGCGACACTCGCGGCAATCCCTGAATCCTATCTCCGCAGGTGTGAATCACAGGGACTGTTCTATCGAATGGTCTGCCTGGACAGCGCCTGCTTGGAACCGGCCGAGTAGACGGGAACGGTCAATCCCGTTCCTGCCAGCGCTTCCACGCCAGGCCGGGTCGGTCGACGCGAAATTGGACGAGCCGGGTCTGCTCGACTTCCGTGACGTAAACCGTGCGGCCATCCGATCCCCCAAAGCAGAGATTGCTCGGCCTCTTTCCCAAGACGGGAACTTCCCGAAGGACCTTTCCCTCGGGCGTCATCTTGATGACCGTGCCGCCGCCGATCCGGCAGATATACAGATTTCCGTCGACGTCGGAGCGCATGCCATCAAAGCCGTGCGTCTCGAAATGACGGATCAACGTTCGATCGACGAGCCGCCTGTCCGGTGTAATCGTGAAACGCCACACGTTCCGCTGATCGCTCTCATCGACGTAGAGCGTTTTTCCATCGGGGCTGACTTCGATTCCGTTGGACGTGCCCTGCCCGTCGGCTGCCAGCGTCACCTTGCCGTTATTGCCGATGCGCCAGATCCGACCGGTCCCGTTCCGCCAATCCGGGTCGCTGGCGAAGATCGTTCCGTCGGGAGCGATCGCCAGGTCGTTGGGCTGCGTCATCGCCGATTCGTGGGCGAAGGTCCGGACGTTTCTCGAAGCGGGATCGATCACCAGGACGTTGTGGCGCGTGTAGTCGGCGACGTACAGGTTGCCCTTGCGGTCAAAGACGATTCCATTGCCGACGCTGCCCGGGGGAAGCGTCACGTACACATCGCCGCGACCCTCGGGAGTCACGATGCCGATGGTCCCCTGCCTGCGAAAATTGACCGCGTAGATATTTCCCCGCGCGTCGCAATTCGGGCCTTCGATTCCGGGAGTGAACTCGGCCGGCCTGGTCAGCGGACGCGCGACGAACAACTCGTCGCCGGCCTGTGCCTCTGCGGTCGTCCCGCTTCCCAAAAGTCCGCCCAAGAGCAGTAAGGCAATCATTTTGCTGTGCATCGACGATTTCGTTTTCAAGTTGCCGATTGGGAAGATCCTTCGCCGGAATCCATCTCAGAGTCGTCGACCAGCGGAATCGTCGGATACGAAGGCCCGGAACCGTGAGGGTTGGGCCCGGGCTGCGTCGATTCAACAGCCTTGGAGAAATCAGGTGGAACCGTCAGGGGAGTCTCGAGATCCCGCTCCCCGTAATAGAACCGCCGCCAGACCTTCCGGTCGCCGATTCCGATGATCAGCGTTTTGCGAAAGATCCGCAGCCACGGAAGCCGAGTCCGGTTGAGATGTTCGCGGCAGCGGCGGAACCGCACGGTGACGATCGTTTCTCGGCGGAGACGGTATCCGACCAGGAAGCCGACGAAGAGCCCCAGCGGAATCAGCCACCGGCCGTGGCTGTTCCAGAGAAAAATCCAACCGACGATGCCGAACAGCAGTCCGAAGAGGGGACTCAGGAACGGCCACGTCAGGTCGGGGATCGAGCGCGCTGCTCGCGATTCCAATCGCAGTCGGCCGGCTCGCCGCAGACGACGCAGCAGTCGGGAAGGTCGGCTCGCCATTGGTCATTCTCGAACGAGACGGCCTCGTTCTGCTCCTCCGCGGTGACGCGGAGTTCACGGCGTGCTCCCATGCTCCTTCAAAAACGCCACGTACTCCGTTGCCATGAGCCGCAATTCTTTGCGTTGCGTCCAGTAGAAGCCCGCGGCCAGTTTGACGTAATTCCAGGCGGCAATCGCCGCAGCCTTCAGCGACTCGGCGGCATGGGTCGCCGTCCGTTTCCACGCGGGTTGCCCCGCAAGCCAGTCGGTTGGCCCCGCGGGAAAAAGCTCCGGCTCGAGTTCCGTCGCGGGCATCCACGAATGCTCGTCGAACGAAACCTGGTCGGTGGCCCGCAGCCGTCCCTGCTTGACGAATTCGCGGAGTTGGTCCACGGCGAACGGTCCGAAAACGTCGCGCGGATTGTGCGGGTCCCGATAGTAAATTGCACCGGCCATCATGGGCGGTTTTACCAGGGTGAAGACTTGGTTAGAAGCGTTCGGGCCGTTCACCGCGGCCGGCAATGATTTGCCGGTCAAAATAGTTGATCCCCATTCCGGCGTCGATCACGAGTCCCTGCGCATTGATTCCGGAGGAGCGGGGACTGAGCAGGAAGGCGATCGCCGCGGCGACTTCCTCCGTGCGGACGGCCTCTTTTCGCAGGCGGCTTGTTCCGCGAAAAGATAGCTGTCAACGTAGCCGGGAATCCCAGCCGAGGCCGACGTTTTGAGCAGCCCCGGACAGACTGCGTTGAAACGGACGCGCGAGAACTCGGAGAACGACTTGGCCAGGAAGCACACGGCCGAATCGAGCGCCGCCTTCACAGGGGCCATGTAACCATAGTTCTCCGCTGCCATGCGCGTCGTCGAGATGGAGACCGTGACCACGCTCCCCTCCGTCGGGTCGAGCCGCTCGCGAAAGGCCTCACTCACCGCAATCAGCGAGAAACAGGAGATGTCGAGGGCCTGGAGGAAAGCAGCCCGAGGCACCTGATGAAAAGGTCGCCGGCCGAACGAGTAATCGGCATAGGCGATCGAATGGACGATCCCTTGGAGGGTCGGCGCGGTGCGGGCCACCTCGTCGCGCAGCCGGTCAATCTCTTCCTGACGCTCGACGTCGCAGACGAAGACCGGCTCGTTTGGACCGAGAAGCTTGCTCACGGACGCGCGGCGTTCCTCGGAGCGGACCGACCAGAGAACGCGGGCGCCCGGCATCGCGCAGCAAGCCGCCTGCGTGCCAGGCGACACTTTTGCGGTTCGCCAGACCCAGGACGAGGACCGTCTTGCCGGAGAGCTGCAGAAAGTCCATGCGGAAGCACGCTCGGGAAGGTCTCTGCACTCTGCCAGAAACTGTCACGTGACGCAACCGCCGTCCTCGCCGGCGGTCGACAAGTCGCAAAGAAAAATTCCCTCTGCTATCCTGACGGCATTCGATCGCGTTCGATCGTTTCAACCGGCGGAGTCGTCCTTCGTGCCGTTCCATTTCCGCAAGCGCAGAAGGCTCCACATCCCCATCACGCTGAGCGTCGTCCTGGTGTCGCTCGACGTGTTGCTGATGGTCTTTTGGATCATCCTGCTGGCGCGCCAACAGCTTTGGGGAGGGCTGGCGATCGGCACGGTTGGATTCTCGGTGATTCTTTGCGGCATCGCCGCGTACATGGTCATCGCCGTGAAGGAAATTCGGCTGAACCAACGGCAGTCGAATTTCGTCGACAGCGTGACGCATGAACTGAAGTCGCCGATCGCCACGCTGCGTCTTTACCTCGAGACGCTCCAAATGCGGCAGATCGAGGAGTCGCAGCGGGCGCACTTTTACGACGTCATGGAGGGCGAAATCCTCCGGCTCAGCACGCTGATCAATCAACTGCTGGAAGTCGGCCGGCTGGATGCGATCGGACAGCGGTCCGACCCGGTCGACGTCCCGCTGGAACCCCTCCTGCGCCGCTGCGCGAAGTCGGCCAGCGCGCACCACAAGCGGGACGAGAACCAGGTCTTCTCGTTCGACATCGAGCCGGCGTTGGTCCACGCCCGGCCGATGGTGCTGGAGATGATCTTCGGCAATCTGCTCGACAACGCGATCAAGTACGGGGCGGCCGAGCCGGCTGTCGACGTGCAGGTGCGGATCGTCAAGCGGGGCCGCATTGTGACCCGCGTTTGCGACAACGGCAGCGGTGTCCCAGCCAGCCAGCGGAAAAAAATCTTCCAAATGTTCTACCGCGGCGGAAACGAGCTCGAGCGGACTCAGAAGGGGACGGGGTTGGGACTGTATATCGTCCGCACGCTGGTTCACATGCTGAAGGGGACGATCACCGTCCACGATCGCGAAGGAGGAAATGGGAGCGTGTTCGAAGTGAGTCTCCCCGGCAGGTCGGACCTATGCGAATCTTGATTGTCGAGGACGAAGAGGCCCTTTCCGAGGGGTTGAAGTTCAACTTCGAGCAGGAAGGCTATGCGGTCGTTCTCGCCGGCGACGGCCCGACCGCTCTCAAGCACTTTCAGGATCCGCAGACCCCGGTCGATCTCGTCATCCTCGACCTCATGCTCCCCGGCATGAGCGGGTATGAGACGTGCCGCGCCATTCGCGTTATCGACGATCTCGTCCCCATCCTCACCCTCTCGGCACGCTCGCTGAGCGAAGACTTCACGCTGGCCTTCGACTCCGGCACCGATCAGTACATGACCAAGCCCTTCAAGCTGCCCGAGCTTCTCAGCCGCGTGCGGAACCTGCTCAGTCGCTCGGCCCGGACCGTACAGAACCCGCGTTCGACCGCCGTGCCGGACCCCGCGGCGTTCGATTTCGGCTTGGTGCACGTTGAGTTCAAGAAATTCGAAGTCGTCGCGGGGGACCGAACGCACAGCCTGACGACCCAGGAGATGGAGCTGTTGCGCTATTTTATTCTCCACGAAGGAGAGGTCCTTTCTCGCCTCGACATCCTCGACGCGGTCTGGGACCACAACCCGGACGTCACCGTTCGGACAATCGACAACTTTGTCCTGCGGCTGCGCAAGATCGTTGAAGTCAACCCAGCCTCCCCACGGCATATCCTCTCGGTCCGCGGCACCGGCTACCGCTTCGTCGCCAAGCCTTCCGAGTCCGGTTAGTGCTGGTAGCACTTCCTTGTCGCGTTGAAAGTGACTCTTTTCCCGACAATTTCCGCCGCGGGACCGCTACCCTGTGGCTTGAAGCGCTCTTGTGCGGTGAGAACGTCGGTGACTCTCGTCACTCGACGTAGATGAACTCTTTCACGTTGATCAGCACGTGGCAGAGTTCGGAGCAGGCCGCCCACGGCTCCGCCGGTCCATGGTCGCGTTCTTGCTGTCCCAGAAATCTTCGGGCGGCGGCCTCTTCAACGCTTGTCGGGAGCCGCCCGAAGGCCGTCTCGTAGAGTGCGTCGACCATTGGTCGCCCGTGCGCTTGATGTGCGGAATCGTTCGCCGGTCGGCGTCAGCCGCATCGCCCACGCCTCGGCTTGCTGCACGATAAACGGGTTATTCAAGAGCGCCAGCGCCTGTGCCGGAACGTTCGACGTGCCGCGGCGACCGGCCGTCGTGGCCGTCGCCGGATAGTCGAAGGCAAGAAACATCGGATTGAGGAAATTGCGGCGGACGGCCAGATAAATGCTGCGTCGGCCATCGCCGTCCAGCGGACCCGAGATTGTGGGCCGTCCGCGGCCCGTCATGAACTCATCGAGATGAACGGGAACGCTCGGTCCCTCCAGCCGTTCATTCAGCCGGCCTGAAACGGCGAGAATCGAGTCTCGGATCGCCTCGGCTTCGAGTCGGACGACCGGCATGCGGTGCAGCAGCCGGTTGTCCGGGTCGACGGCGGCCGACTTCGCATCGGAGTCGCGGCTCGACATCCGATATGCCGACGAAAGAACCATCAGGCGTTGCATGTGCTTGATCGACCATCCGCTGCGGATGAATTCGGCGGCCAGGTAGTCGAGCAACTCCGGATGCGTGGGCGGTTGACCCATTTTTCCGAAGTCGTCGGGCCGACTGACGAGTCCCCGGCCGAAGTGGTGCTGCCAGAGCCGATTGACGAGCACGCGGGCCAGAAGGGGTGCCGCGGAACCGGTCATCTCGCGAGCAAGCTGCAAACGGCCGCTGCCCGTGGCAGTCACGGAGATCGGCAGGCCGCCGAACACTTCGAGAAACCGCCGACGAACTTCCGCGCCCGGCTTCTTGTGATTTCCCCGAATGAGGACGTGCTCGTTCTCGGCCGTGCCGTCAACCATCGCGACGACGCGGTCGGCCGGCTTGAACGACGCTTCCTGGCGACGCCATTCGGAAAGGAGCGAAGCCAACGCGTGCGGCGTCCGCCCATTGAACGGTTCAAGCCGCTGGCGGCAGAGCCAATCCAGAATGGCCACGCGGTCGCCCGCGCGGGGATCTTTGGCCAGCTCGTCCGACTTCCAAAGGCTGAGCGTCTCTGTGAACAACGTCCGATAGCGCGCCGCAAGTTTTTCCGGGCTGTCGAGCGAACCGTCATCCAGCAGTGCGACAATCAATTGGTTGGGCGGATGCTCCGGCGGACGCGGATCGTCCGAAAAGAGGATCGAATCGACGACGATCCAACCGTCGTCTTCGTCAGTGATTTCGATGTACGCCCGCTCGCCCTTGAGTTTCGAGACGTCTTGCGTGTACCAGGCCGCGGGGGCGTCGTTCGCGACGGTGAGCGACAGGTGTCCGTAAAGAGGGTCACGGATGATCTGGAACCCGTCGACGATCAGATTCAACTGGCCCGCCTTCAACGGCCGAGGCGTTGCGCCGGCCGCATGATGGCGCGACGCGCGATAATGGACGTAGGGTTTATCGACGGTGAATGTTCTGGAGCGAATCGACCCCCGTAGTTTCGGGGAGATCAAGCCGCTATGAGCTGCCCCGTGCGGCGCCATTTGCGCGATCGGTCGCTCCAGGGCGGTCCCGGGAACGAAATCGCCCGCACGCGAGGGCCGAATTCCAAACGCGGGACCGGAGATTTGCCATCCGGCAAAATCGGGTTTTGCAAAGTCTTCGAAGACGACCGCCCCGCGCAGCCGCTCGCGGCATTCGGCGATTTGCCGGTTGAAGTGTTTCGCAAGTTCGATTCGGCTCGTCGTGAACTTCTGACCCGGAGCGAGCGATCCGAGGGCCCGCCATGGAAGCAGAATTCCCTCCTGGTCGGTGCCGCCTTCATCAGGCCGGCCGGAATGCGAGTTTGGCAGCCAACTCGTCGCCGACTGTGCCGCCAGCGACGCAGCGACAAGTTGGCGACAGCGCGTCGCCTCGGCCCGGCGCCAATCGGCAAACCGTTCAATGGACGTTGGGTCGTTGATGAATGCCACCTGCCGCCGCGAGCTACGCAGAAAGCCGGCCAGCGCATAGTAATCCTGCGTTCGAATCGGGTCGAACTTATGATCGTGGCAGCGGGCGCACGCAATGGTCAGTCCGAGAAAGGCCTTTCCCAGCACGTCGATCTGGTTGTCAATGGTGTCGCACTGTTCGGCGCGAATGTCGACGGGCGACTGCTTTCCTTGCGCGAACCACCAGAACCCCGTCCCGATGATTGATTCGTTTGTCGCATCGCGCGGACTTCGGCGCGGCGAACGCAGCAGGTCGCCGGCGATGTGCTCAGTCACAAAGGCGTTGTACGGCACGTCGCCGTTGAACGCGCGGACCACGTAGTCGCGATACGGCCAGGCGGCGGGAATGTCGAAGTCGAATTCGTGTCCGCAAGTCTCGGCAAACCGCACCAGGTCGAGCCAGTGCCGTCCCCACCGCACGCCGTAGTGCGGCGATGCGAGGAGCCGCTCGACGGCCCTCTCATAAGCGGTGGCAGAGTCGTCGGCGAGAAAGTCGTCGATTTCCTGCGGCGTCGGCGGGAGGCCGGTCAAATCGAAGGTGATCCGCCGAAGCAGCGTGCGGCGGTCTGCCGCCGGCGCGGGGCTTAATCCGCCCTCGTTCAGCCGACTCGCGAGGAAACGATCGACCGGATTGCGCGCCCAGGATGTTTGAGCTCCACGCGGCGGAACGCCTGGACGCAGCGGCTGAAAGGACCAATGTTTCGCACGCTCGGCAAAATCGAAACTCGCTTGCGGCCGTTGACGATCGGCCCCCGGCGCGGCGGCCGGCCAAGGCGCTCCGCGGCGCACCCAGTCAGTCAAGACGGCAACGGAGTCGGCATCGAGCTTGCCCGTCGGCGGCATTTGGAAGCCGTCCGCTTCGTAGTTGACGGCGCGGACGAGCGCGCTTTTCTCAGGATGGCCGGCAATGATGACCGGCCCGGTTTCGCCCCCCTTGAACGCGGCCTCCCGCGAGTCGAGCCGCAGCCCCCCTTTTTGTCGCTGCGATCCGTGACATTTCTGACATTTTTCGACGAGGATCGGGCGGATTTTTTTCTCGAAGAGCTCCGCGCCCTCGGGGGTCGGGCTTTCCGCGTGCGCCCCGGTCGCGACGACGCTGACAGCGAAGACCGTGGCGAGAGCAGCTGCCCAGATCGAAGGGGCCGATCGGGCGGTCAACACTCTGCGTGGCAAACGGCGCGTCGGAACCTGCACGCGGGAGCGCGGCTGAGGCGTTGCGGCTCCGGGCAGGTCGCGTCTCGATCGGGTTTCCTCCATCATTCGTGCTATCATACGGCGCTCGCGAAGCCGCGCGGAAGGGCGCGCCGGGAGGAACCGTGGTCCGTGTCGCGCGAATCGTCATCTTCCCCTTTAAGTCATTCGACGGTCTCGAAGTCGATGAAGTCCATGTTCTGCCCTCGGGAGGGCTCGAACACGACCGCCGATTCGCGCTGATCACCGCCGACGGCCGCGCCGTCAATGGAAAGCGGACCGAACGCGTCCATCCGCTCGTCATTTCTTACGATCGCCGAACACGGTCCGTGGATTTATCGCGTCGCGACCGGCCGACCGATCCGGTCAAGTTTCATCTCGATGCCGACCGCGACGAGTTGGAGCTTTGGCTCTCGGAGTATTTCGAGACGCCGGTCACGATTGTCGAAAATGCCGACTCCGGCTTTCCCGACGACACGGTGGCCTCCGGGCCGACCTTCATCGCGACCGAAACGCTCAGCACGGTCGCATCCTGGTTCGCGGAAATGACGCTGGACGAAGTCAGACGCCGTTTTCGTGCCAACATTGAGCTGGAAGGTGAGGAGATCGGGCCTGTCGGGTCGCCCGCGGCGATGAACGGCTCGAATGTCGCCGTTTTGGGAGGATCGATTGTTCGGCGCTCCGGCAGAAGTCGTCCGATTCCGTGTCGGAGAGGTTTGCTTCGAGGGGACGAACCCGTGCGCCCGCTGCGTGGTGCCGATGCGGGATTCGTTCTCGGGAAAGTTCAATGCGGAGTTCAAGGCGATCTTCAAGTACCAGCGCGAAGCGACGCTGCCAGCCTGGGCGGATCGCAGTCGATTCGATCACTTTTATCGGCTGGCAGTCAACACGCGCCCGGTCCTTCCATTGACCGGCACGACAATCCGCACTGGGGATCTCGTCGACATCCTCGAGACGCTGCCGCGATGAACGCGGTCGCGTCGGAGACGCTCATCCCCGAACGTAAATGGGATTGGACAGAATCCAAATCTGCGGGTTCTCCGCAAGATTGACCCACACTTCGAGACGGTAATTCCCCGCTTGGGTGATGGTGTGCTCGTACGACCGGCCCAAGGCGGAATGCACTTCCTTCCCGTTTCGGATCAGACGAAAGCGGACCGGCAGCGGTGAAACCGAGTGGAGGACAAGTCCGGTCCCCAGCGGCACTTCGCTCCCCATCTCAAACGTGCGTTCGCCGCGCGTGGCTTGAAAATTGAATCCAGTCGCATCGGCAATCCATTCGAAGGAAACGTAGACGCGCCCGGCGACGAGCGTCTGGCGGACTGCTTCCTCCGTCTGCTCCGTAAGGAACAAGTGAGTGCAGACGTGGCGGAAACTCCGCTCATACGGATCCAGATCGAGATGAAAGGCGACGTCCCCCTTCTTCGGATGGCTCGGCAGGAGCGCTTTCACAAGCGGAAGCTTCTTCGGATCGATCTTCCCTCGCTTTTCACCGAGCGCGTCGACGAGCTGCAATTGACCGTTCTCGGTAACGATTCCCTTGAGACCGTTGTTGTGGTGGGAATCGTTGGCGGCGATTCCGGTCAGCTTCTCTTTCAGACACAGCTCGTCATAGCGCCGTAGATAACCGGCCGGATAATCCATCAGGGAAGCCATCGTCTCCTGCGGATACTGGCGGCTTAAGGGCAAAAGCATTAACAGACCGAGCGGCGTCCGCATCAACTTGATCAATCGTGTTTCATCCTTGAAGTCCGCGTGCAGGTTGTAGATCTCGCTCCCCGTCAGTCCCTTGAGGTCCCAGTCCATTCGCTCTTCCAGATGGCACAAGAAGACCTGACCGCCCGTCTTGAGGACGGCGTCAACGCGGCCCTGGGGGTCGGCGTCGCTGCCCGGGGGGACGCTTTGCTTCGGGAAGGCGAGCAGTCCCGGATACTCGGCGCCGGGAATCAGGAGAACTCCGTCCACCATCCCGCGATGCCCCTCTTTGAAGTAGTCACGGTGCGGGGCCGGATGTTCCGTGAAAAGAATCACCTTGACCCCGACTTTTTTGGCGGCGGCGACGATTTCATCGACGGTGCCGCGACTATCGTGTGACAAGAGCGAGTGGACGTGCATCGCGGCCCGATAGTCCGTAAAGGCACTCGGCAGCGAGACGGGCTGGCGGTCGTGCCGGAAGGCTTCGATTGCCTCGTGCAGAGACTTCAGATAGGCGGGCTTGAGACGGTCGACCGCGTCGCCGCGAACGGCCACGCCCGGCGCGAGCGCGAAAAATGCGGCAAGAACGGTTAGCCAACCCGACCGATGCAACTTGACGGCTTTTGACATCTTCAAACGATTCTCCGCAAAAAGAGTCGTGCGGACCGGCCAACTTCAGGGGCTTTCTCCAACTTAACCGACGCCGCTCGCCTCGGCCACCATGCCCCTGTGCGAGATCATGCGGCGAGGTTTGTTTATACGGATCGCCAAATCGTGAATCAGATTGCGTCCCGTCTCTTGCCGAAAAAGAGGGAAAAGAGAATTACCGTCGCCGTGAGCCAGCAGGAAGGCCGCCCCGTTTGACCGCGGAGTGACACGGATGTCATCGCTTCAAGAGCTCTTGTTTGCCCACCGCTGCACCAGCACGCACCAGAAGATCGTGCTCGATTCGCTGCGTCACCTTCAAAGCGGCGACGCGGAAAACTGGCACAGGCTCTTCCTCAAGCATGCCGAACCCCTCCTGGCTGGGGCGAAAGCACCGGACGAGACCTTCAAGGACTTTCGCAATCACGTGCTCCACGTGCGGGAGAAATGCTGGGGTGGGGCCGTCGAATCGGTTGAATCGTGGTACAAGCAGACCGTCGAATCGCTCTGCGCCAAGCAATGGGGAAAAGCCGCGTACGCGGCTGGCGTATTGAGCCATTACTACGCTGACCCTCTCATGCCCTTGCACACGGCGCGGACGGAAGAGGCGGGCATCATCCACCGCGCGTGCGAGCGCAGCGTCTTGCGTTCCTACGATCACCTGGCGGCGATCTTGGGACGTGACCTGGGCGGATATCCGGACGTCAAAACGCCTTCCGGTCCACGCTGGCTCTGCGAGATGGTCAAGACCGGCGCCCGGCTCTCGCACGAGCACTACGACGTCCTGATTGACCACTACAACCCGGCCAAGGGACGGTGGAACCCCGCGGCGGGGCTCGACGACGAAATCCGCGTGAGCCTGGCGGAGTGTCTCGGGCATGCCGTCGTCGGTTTTGCCCGCATCCTTGACCGTGCGACACTTGATGCGGGCGTGACACCGCCCAAGGTCTGGCTCGCCTTCGACGCGGTGAGCGCCCGGATTCGAATCCCGGCGATGCGCTGGTCGCGGTGGCGAGCAGGTCGGCGTGACACGCGGGTTGTAAAAGCCATCTACAAGGAATTTCGGAAGACCGGAAAAGTCATCAACGCGCTGCCGGAAGATGAAAAGGCCGTTCGTCGGCTGCACGCCGAGGAAGTGCTCAAGACGACTCTCGACACGCTCAATGCGATCAAGCCGCGGCCCGTCGGTACGAAGCACGGGACCGGGACCTATCTGCGGCCGATGGTTGCCGCGTCGGCAACGCGCGGCGTCGCGGCGCCGCACGACCCGCAAGCCGAGGCACACCCCCAATCGCCGGCCAATGTCGTATCTCCCGGCCATGCGAACTCGTCGAGCCGCTCCGGCTCCGGCCGCCGCCGTCCGGAGGAGCCGCGGACCGCGAGACCGGGCAAGCCCGTTCCGCGGCTGGCAAAATTTCATCTCGATCCGTCATCGTCGCTGGCCGATGCCCCCTCGATTGCGCACCGAACCGCCGAAAAACTTGCCGCAGTCGGCATCCGCACCGTCTGCGACCTGCTGGCGAAGAAGCCGGAGGACGTCGCAGGGCGGCTGAAATTGGGACACGTCAAGCCCGAGACGGTTTGCGAATGGCAGGTGCAGGCGCGGCTGGCCTGCCGCGTCCCCAACCTGCGCAGCCTCGACGTGAAGATCCTCGTCGCCTGCGGCATCTGCGAGCCGGAAGAACTCGCCTGCTGCGAGGCGCTCGATCTGCTCGACCGGGTCGATCTCTTCATTTCGACGTCCGAAGGACAGCGCGCCATCCGTGGCGGAAGCCAACCGGACCTCGACATCGTCACGAATTGGATCCAGTCGGCCCGCCACGCTCGAGCACTGAAGGCGGCCTGAGCGCGGCAATCCGAATTCGGACAGCTCGGCGCGGCACCTTGGTTCCGAACCACGATCGGGTCACGTCTGCATGATGCCCGTTAGCCAGGCAAAGAGCGTGCCGGTCACGAAGATCGGAATCCATGCCGACACTTCCGGCGACAGGCTGCCCGTCTTTCCGCAATAAGCCACCACTTCCGAAAGTCCCAGCATCGCCGTCAAAACCGCCGCGGAGATCGCCATGTTTGTAATCAGCCCGCGGCTCTCCTTGCGGAGGATGAGCGGGATGGCAAGCAGCGCGGCCAAGATGTTTGCCAGCGGCCGGACGAGCCGCGCATGCAGGTGTTGGGCCAAGCGGACCGTCGCAAGCCCGAACGCCGGGCTTTGCAGACGCCGGATCAGCTCGGCGGTCGAAATGAGTTTGTTGCTTTGCAGCCGGTTATAAAGGAGATCGAAGGAAAGCTCGCTGACAATAAACAGGTCTTTCGGTTTTTCAATGGGGCGGCGCACGAGCTTCCGCCCCTTCTCGGTCAAGGCGAGCTGAGAAAAGGGGGTCTCGACGTTTTTCAAGAGCCAGCCCGCGGGCTGGTCCGCCTTCGCCCCATAATAGACGGCTTCCGCGGCCTTCAGGGTGGTTATCTCCTGCGCGACGTCCGGAGGGAGCACGAATTGCGCATTTTTGATGAGCTGCGGGTCGAGCGAGAGTTCCTGGCCGTCAATATGAATGCCGCTCGACGGATCGGTCAACGGCTCGATCTCGGTGGCGCCCTTCATCAGGGAGTCTCGCGGTGTTTGGAGAACATCCGCGATGCGCGGGATGACCAATTCCTGATTGGCCGTCATCAAGCCGTTGACGAAGGCCGTACTGATGATCACTGGAACGAGAAGCCGCCAGGTTGGCACGCCCGCGGCCAGGATGGGCTGTAATTCCGAATTCCGCAAAAGCAGCGCGAAGACGATCATGGCGTCAATGACTGTCAGAATCGGCCCGCACATATCCAGAAACAGAGTCGATTGGTAACCGTAGTACGACGCCATTCGAGCCAGCAAATTCCAGGCGCTCGCCGAATGCTCCTGGAACTCATCGACATTGGAAAATCCGTCAATGACGACGAACAGCCCAAACATGCTCACGAACAGGATCACGAAGATCTGCAGATAGCGAGCAATCAAATAGCGATCGAACGTGGTGCTCACGGAAGGAGTGACCCTCCGCGATGGGCCGTTCCGGCTCCGGCCAGAACGGGGCGGCCAGAACGTTCCAAGACAAGCTCGCTTTCGAAAGCCGAGGGCTCCCGCGGGTCATCCTGCGGCGCGAACAGATGGCGGATGAGATACAGCAGGAAGATGATCCCCAAGGAGGGCTTGAGCCAGATGTGCTCTCCGGGAGGCGCCAGGGCACGCACCAATTCATCTCCCGCCGCAAGCACGAACAAAAGAAGCGACAGGAAGGCGACCGCCGCCCGATGCCGGGAATCTCCGATCCAGGGTGCGGCGAAGAGTCCGATCGCCGGACCGAGCATGGCATAAGTGTTGTTTTCCGTTCGTGGATTGAACAGCAAGATATAAAGGACCGAGAACGAAAACAGATACTCGACGGCCCGGACAGAACCGTGGCGACGTTGAGCCTGCCAGCACAAGAGGAATGTGGCGAGTGCGGCCACCGCTCGAATCAACGTCTGAAGCGATTCGGCGACGTTGACGCCCATTAGACTCAGCACGCTGAACGGCTGGGCCCAAAGCTCGGTCATGCCGCAGAGCGACGACGCCCGGAACATTTGCAGGCTCTTGACGTACTGAGCGGCGACGTAGTGCGGTGTCTGCGTCAGAAAAGGAAATAGAAGGACCAGCGCAACACCCACGAAGAGGCGCCACGCCATGCGCCGGTCGAGCGCCCCGACGAGCAGGATCATCACCACGCTGAGCGGCTTGAAGGCCAGACTTAGCGACAGCCACAGCGTCGCGCGCCAGCGGCGTCCGCCGCCCGATTCAGGGCCGGCCAGGTCGGCGACGGCCAGCATCATCGTTGCCGTCATGATCAGGGTCGACTGGCCGTTGCGAGCGCACGACAGGGCTGGCGGAAGCGCCGCCAAAGTCATGAGCGGAAACAGATCGACCGCCAGCCCACGCCCCGCTAAGGTCGAAAGCCGCCGGATTCCGATCGCAAAGGAGCCGATCGTCAGCACGCGCCACACGATCTCAGAAGCGGCGCCGGGAAGTCGGGCGCAGGGAGCGAACAGGATCGCGGCGGACGGTAGATAAAGAAAGCCGTGGCCCGTGCTGTTGTAGATGTCGCGACCGGCAAACCACTGGAGGGCGGCGTCACGATATGCCGTAACCACCGTGTGATCGCTGCCGACCAGGATGAGCACGCCGACCGTTACGATCAGCGTTCCCCAACTCAGCCAGGCGACCCAGAGTGCGGCGCGGCCGCGCAGGAAAATCTGCGCCCGCGGGGACACGTAGGCCCGTGGAGAAACTGCCCGTGGAGAAACCTTTGCCAGCGCAGATCGACCAGCCCACGCCATCGTCGCCTCAATTCATCACGCCGATCGGCGCTGGCTCGCCGAGAACCGAGATCCTGGCCGACGGCCGAGGCGTCGCGGGACGCGGCTCTTGAATCTCACGCGGCGGCCTTCCGCTCATCCGGCTCCGCCGCTCCGGCGGCGGGTCCCGTGCCCGCAGCCGCATAGGCGCCACGCGCTCCCCGCAACCGGATTTGAAACACCTCCCACAGCATCGGCAGCGTGTGTCGCCAAACCGAGATGCTCGAAGACTCCTCGTTGATCAGCACCACCGGAATACGCCGGTAATCCAGCCGCAGATGGCGTGTCAGAAAGACGACTTCGGCGTCGAACGCAAATCCGTCGATGACGGTGCGGGAAAAGATCGCCTGGCTGGCCGCCGCGCTGAACAGTTTCAGCCCGGCCTGCGTGTCCGTGACGTCCGGCGCGATGAGAAACCTCACGACCTGGCTGAAAACAGCCGAAGCCGCGCGCCTCAGGATCCGACGGTGGACGAATCGCCGCGAGTCTTCCAGATCGCGCGCGCCAAAGGCGACCTGGCAGCGACCGCCTCGGATGAGCTCATAGCCGTCCCGCAGACTTTTGAGCGCATAGGGAAGATCGGCGTCGGTGAAGGCCGCGACACGTCCGGACGCGCTGAGCATCCCCGCGCGCACGGCCGCCCCTTTTCCGCGATTTTGCGCCAAGGAGATCGTCGAGAACCGCGGGCCGAAACCTGTGGCTGCGGAGGCAGTTCCATCTCGGCTTCCGTCATCGACGACCACGACTCGGTAGTTGATTCCCCATTGATCGAGATATTCGCGTAGCTGCCGCAGAGTTCGCGGCAAGCGGGTCTCTTCGTTGTACGCGGGAACCACGAGGGTGAGGTCGTGATCGGGCCGCGCGAGGCGGCAGTTTTAAGATTTGAGAAGGCTGAGACATGCGTTGGTTCACGGCCCGTGATATGGCAAACGGCGGAATTGAGGAACGCGACGCCGTTCTGGACGAGATTCGCCCCTTGATTGCGGCCCGGACCAGCCGGCCGCGCCGGGGCCGGCGATGGTCGCGGTTGGATGCACCGGAGAATCAGGCCCTCTTTAGCTTCGTTTCGAAAATGCGTCAACTCATCTTCGTCTTCGCGCACGGGCGCATTTGGCAATAATGCGTTCCTTTCACGGACGGCCTGAAGGGGGTCATCGGTCCAAGCAGTCCGACGAGGAGAACGTCGAATCATGCAGCCCGTGCCGGAGGAGGTCGATCACCAAACTCCATCCGCCCATGAGGCGGACGTGATGATGGCACAGCGGAGGCCTTGGTGGCGGGAGCCGGAGCTTCTGTGCCTGCTGGTTCTGGCCGCCTGCTTTTACACGATCCGCGTGACCGATCTGTCGATCCGAGGGGAGGAATCTCGCCGCGGACGAATCGCCTGGGAAATTTGGCAGAGCGGGGACTGGATCGTCCCGCGGATCCAAGGGCAGCCCGTCTTTTTCCGGCCCCCGTTGCAAAACTGGTTAATCGCCCTGGTTGGCATGGCTCGCGGAGAATTGGATGAATGGGCCATCCGTCTTCCGAGCGTCGTTGCTCTCTTGTTGATGGTCGTCATCACGTATGGCTACGCCCGGAGCTTTCTCTCGCGTTTCGGGGCCTTTTTCTGCGCGCTGTGTTTGGTGAGCCTGGGACAGGTGTTGGAGCTGGGTCGCCTAGGAGAAACAGATTCGCTCTTCACGCTCTTTCTGGCCGGGTCGTTGCTGACGTGGAAGTGGTGTCAAAACGCCGGCGTCTCCCCGCGGCGCGCCTGGTGTCTCAGCTATGCCCTGGCGGCATTGGCGACCCTGACCAAAGGGCCGCAGGCCCCCCTGTACTTCGTCGGTTCGGTGTCGCTCTTTTGTCTGATCACGCACCGCAGGCGGCAACTCTTGTCGCGGGACCACGCGGCCGGCCTCCTGACCGGCCTGGCGATCATTGGGCTGTGGCAAGTCCCTTACACGATCGAAATGGGACTTGCCGCATCGATGAAGATTTACTTTCGCGACGTGAGCCCGCGGTTCAGCGAATTCACCCTCGCCAACGTCGTGGGACACATGCTGACGTATCCCGTGGAATTGTTGGCGGGGTCATTGCTCCCTTGGTCCGTCTGGCTTGTCTGCCTGCTGAGTCCGGATTTCCGGCATCACCTGCGGCGCTGGCGCGAAGATGTTTTGTATCTGGCGGTCTGCATGGCCGTTGCATTTCCCTCCGTGTGGATTGCCCCGGGGGCCAGCCTGCGCTACTACATGTCGTTGTTTCCCTGCTTCGCCTGTCTCGTGGGAATCGTGGTGGAGGGCCGCGTCACTTTGCCGGCGCGCGACGGTTGGTCGGCCTTCGTTTGCTGGTATCAGCGCGTCTTGGCTGCGTTGATCCTGTCGGCCGGGACCGGCGTCGTCGCCCTGTCCTGGCTGCGGCCTGATTCCGATCTCTCGCAGTCGGCCCGATTCGCCGCGATCTATTTCACAGCGTGCCTCTTGGCGGCCATTTGGATCTGGTGGTTTTCAGCCCGGATGACGCGCCGCGCCCTCATGCTCAGCTTTACTGCGGCGGCCTGTTTTCTCGGACTGAGCCAGGCGACCCTCATGGTGAATATCCGACAACGAGTCAGTGAAGACGCAGGCCAGGCAATTGCGTCGATGAAGCGACGGATTCCGGCCGGCACGCCCCTGGTCAGCCTGGGACCCGCGCATCACTTGTTCCTGTTTTATCTCAGGCAACCGGTGCGGCTCTTGGACCCGGATGAAGACGACCCGGCGGTTTGGGGAAACACCGACTACTTTTGCATGTGGATCAAAGGGACCGATCCGCCGCAACTCGGATTCTCGTGGGAGCCGGTGGCCACAATCTCGTGCGATCGAAACCGAAGCGGCCATCCGACCGAAGTGATGATCGTCGGCCGCCGCAAGTCCCCGCCCGTTGTGGCGGGACAGACATCGCAACCGTCGCATTTCTAACGAGAGATCCATCAACCTGCGATTGACGGACTTACGAGGATTCCCTAAATCATCGTGCCCAATGAGGCGGCATCAAACCACGGCAGATGCCGGTCACCGTCTCAGGCCGCCTTTGGGCCATCCGAAACGAGAGTGATGCCATGAGCGCCATTGCCGAGACGTCAGCAACGATCAACTCCGCGGCAACAGACCGCATCGTCTCGGCACGACGCCGTTTTTTGCTCGTCGGCGTGGCCGTCATGGCCGTCGCGTCGATTTTTGTCGACGGCGCCTGGCAGGGACCGGCCGATCCCGTCGAGCCCCTGATCCTCCAGAGACAAGACCGCGTTGGCACTGCTCGACTCATCCGCGCTGCGGGTTGCCACGTTCAATATTCATGCGGGCGTGGGACGTGATGGAATCCGCGACCTCGGTCGAACCGCCGCGGCCTTGCCGAACCTCGATGTCGTCGCTTTGCAGGAGGTGCGAAACCCGTTCTGGGGTTTCCATGGTCCCCAGGTCTCGGCCGTCGCCGACAAGTTGGGAATGGCCTGGCTCTTTGTGCCGGCCGAGAGACGCTGGTGGCGTAACGATTACGGCAATGGCCTGTTGACGCGCGCTCCTCTGACTGACTGCGTGCGGATTCCCCTTCCGACGCCCGCTCGGCACCGCTTCCGCGCAGGCTTTGCTCGCCAATTTTCTCCATCAGGGGCACACCGTGCATTTGCTGGCCGTGCATATCGACAAGGATCTGGAACAGAACACGCATGATGTTCAGCTCCGCACGGTCGCTGATCTGTTTCTTTCGTTGCGCGAGCCGGCGATTCTGCTGGGCGATCTGAACGAGTTCGGCTCCCATCCCGAAATCATTCGCCTGCTCGGGACCGCCGGGGTGCACAATGCGCTGGCCGATGTTCCGCGGCCCACTGTTAAAAGCAATCCGATCGATTGGATCATCACGCGCGGATTCCGAACCGTCCGCGCCGAATGGCGACCGACGCCGTCCTCCGATCATCCGGTTGCATGCGCGGAGCTCGAGCTTTCCGAGAGGAGCGCAGGGGGATCGGATCCGGTCGCTCGCACCGCGTCGTTGTCGTTGCAGCGCTGAAAGCGAATGTGGAACGCTGAGTAAGGGGGGAACGTGGCAACCGCGGACTACAGTCCGGTGACGGACGTTGCCCGACATCGCTGGCTGTACCTCGGCCTGCTGACCGCTCTTGGCGGTCTGGTGCGCCCTGGACGTCATGCCCCGTGGCGCGATTAATGTGCGACGGATCCACGAGCATCGAACCGACTTCACGGTGTATACGGAAGCCGGAGCGGCCTTTTTTGACGGCCGCGATCCTTACCAGGTGACCAACCCTCGCGGATGGCGCTATCTCTATCCGCCCCTGTTTGCGATCGTCGTTTCGCCGCTGCACGCGCTTCCGTCGACCGGCCAGGTCTGCGTCTGGTTCGTGCTCAGCGTGGCGATGGCGTTCGGCTGCTACTACGAAATGCGTCGACTGATCGCATTGCTGAATCGGCAGCGGGCCTTCGGCGAAGGCCAAACGCGTCTGCTGTTCTGGATCGGATTGGCGGGTCTGGTAACCGTGCTGCTCCCGAGTTTGAACTGTCTGCAACGCGGGCAGGTCGAGATCCTCAAGCTCTATCTCCTTTTACTCGGCTTTCGCATCCTCGTAACCGGACGCGGTGCACGCCATTGGTTTCTCGCCGGCGTTGTGTTCGCCATGGCGGGGATCCTTAAGCTGACGCCGCTTCTCCCCGTCGCCTGCCTGATCCTTTACGACGGAGTGCTCGGTTTGACCCAGCGGTCGGCCCGCCTTCCCCGGCTGCGGGCCGCATCGCTGAGTGCCGGCGTCGGATCGCGGCATGGTGGTTTTCGCTCTGCTGTTGCCGGCGGCTGTTCTCGGCTGGAACGCGAACCTGCGGCACCTCGGGACGTGGTTTTCAGGCGTCGTCACGAAAGTCATTGACGTCCGGACATCGGACTTCGGTGAAGACGTGCGAACTGTCCGAAACCAGAGCCTGGATAATGCCGCCTACCGCCTCGGCAATTGGCTGAACTACCAGTTTGCCGGCGGCCCCGACGACTCGGTTATTGATCGCCCGCATCCGACCACGGTCCGACTGCCGATGGACGACTCGCTTGTTGGCAAACTGATCGTGCTCGGCCGCGTCGCCGGGCTGGTGCTGTTGCTCCTCTTTGTGATCCGCTCGGCGAGGTTCGACCATCCCCTCGGCCGGGCCGCGACTTTCGGACTGGCGTGCGTCGCCACGCTTATCGTCTGCCCAGTGGCGCGGGGTTGCTATTTCGCCCTTTTTCTGCCGGCCGTGGTCTTTAACTCGATGTGGCTGGTTCAGCTTGGTCATCCTCGAATGGCCCGTCTTTTGGCCCTTCTTCCCGCGGCGTCCGTGTGGCTGCATTACTTGCTTTTGCCCACCAGTGGACGAATCGGGCTGCTCGGTCTCGGCACGACGGCCTGGTTTTTCGGCACGTGCGCGATCCTGGATAAAGCCCTGTCGCCGCGTCGGAGCACTGCGACCTGCGGCCGCCTAAGCGTGGAACGGAGCCTCGCGGAATCCGGCTCCTCGTTGCCGGATTCAGCAAGCGCGATGGTGGGACAGCCGTAGGCCGGGACAAGCTCGCGCCAGCGAGCGCGGCTCGACTGAGCTCGCCGAAGTCCGGCCCACCATCCGGTTCACGGTGAACGCCTGGTTTGCCAAGAAGCCCGCAGAGCCGGCCTGCTGCCACACGGTCTCAAAGCGGGATTTCTTTTGACTTACCGGCTGGAAGGGTGTCTACTGAGAGGCAGCAACCCGTCCCGACGTTCTGTCTCCGCCCGGAAGGGCCTTTCCGGCCTCGTTCAAAAGGAACAAACGATGGCAGCCGTGCAAGAGATTCCTCACGAAGAAGGGCCAACAAATCCTCTCGATTGGAACGCGAGCAAGTTCGCTGGATGCGGCCATGCTGATGAACAGGCACAAGGTCGGCTCTCTGTTGGTGATGGAGGGACAAACGGTCGTCGGCATCGTCACGAGAGCGCGACCTCCTCGAGCGCGTCCTGGCCGAGCGCCGGGACCCGGCGCAAACTTCGGTCGAGGAAGTCATGACGGCGGAAGTGCTGTGTTGCCAGCCGCACACCTCGATCGACGAAGCCCGGGCCGTGATGATGAACCGCCGCGTCCGGCATCTGCCGGTCGTCGATGACGAGGGCCAGCTTCATGGACTGATCTCGATTGGCGACCTCAATGCCTACGACGCCTACAGCAAGGAGCTGACGATCCACGTCATGACCGAATACATCCACGGGCGGACCTGATCCGGTCAAGCGGCCATTCGTTTCAAAGCGCCCGCTTTTGATACAAAGCGCCCGCTTTCGGACATTTTTTTGGGGTTTTTTGGCGTGAAAAAGGGAAGCCGAAGACCCCAAAAAACTCCAAAAAGGAGCTCGCTTCCGACCGCTGCCCCTCGATCGCGGCGTATAATGTTCATGTGTTCCCTAATGGGGCGGATCCCGGTGCGGGTCACTGTTCCGGCATTGGGTTCTCGGGACGCGTCGCCGCGTACCAGCCGAATAAGCCGAAGACCGCGGCAAAGAGCAGGTAGCCGACGGCGATGCCGAAGGTGTGGGTCGGCAAGGCGCCGGGGTGCGGGTCGGCGAAGATGAACAGGAAATCGACGACGTTGCCCTTGATCTGGTAGGCGTGCGTCAGGCCCAGCGCGGCAAAGGTCGCAGCAATCAGCGACCAGACGCCGGCCGTGTAGAACTTGCGATCGATCAGGAACGCGGAGATGGCGGCCAGGATCATGCACGTGAAAATATAGCCCCGCTCCAGCACCAAAAGTCCGTGCAACCCAAAGCCGCTCAATTGCAGATTGGGATGGCTCTCGAGCGCCTTCTGGATCGTGAGCGCGTGCGGAACGCCCTCTCCGGCCGCCTGGAAGGCCCCCTGGGCGATGGTCAGGCCCCAGGCGGCAATTGCCGGAAACAGTCCCATGGCAACGGCCGGGGCGTGTTCGCGGGGAGTCGTTTGAAACGCCTGGGCGGTGATGATGATGCCGATCCACAGCACAATCGCCATGCCCGCCTCGATCGGGATCAGGCTGTTGATCAGGCTCACCGTGCCGGTGAGGCAAATGGCGGTCACGACCAGGCCGTTGAGCGTCGAATAGCCGGCCCGCGCGCCGAGCGCCTTCCAACCGGGATGGCCGATATAGATCGTCGTCGGAAAGCAACTGCCGAACAGGGACGCCGCGATCGTGGCGATCCCATTGACTCCCAGCGATGCCGACGTGTTGAAGCGGTCGCCGGCCGCCTCGGCCGATTCGATGTTCTGCAGGCTGCCCAAGACATTGAACAATCCCATGGGCACGATGACCGAAAGATAGCCGGCCCATTCCTTTGGATCGCGGCCGATTTCACGCAACAGGTGCCAAAGCGGCTCGCCGGCAAACCGCGGCGCATAAAAACCGTGGACTTCCCACGCGGTCTTGACGGCCTCCACGCTCATCGCCGGTCCGGCAAGCGCCTCGGGCATCACGCTGGGCAGGACCCAGGCGCACAGCGTGCCCAACAGGATGGCTACAAATCCTCCGGGCAGCCCGAGCGGAAAACGGATCCGAGAAAAATAGGTGATGAGAATGATCGCCAGGGGAAGCATTCCGACCAGCGGCCGCTGGAAAATCTCCAGTGCAAACTTCATCGAGATGAAACCGATGGCGATCCCCGCCAACGTCGACAAGAGGGCGGCCCGCGGCGTGCGGCGGCGGACCGTTTCGGCGACGAACGCCCCGAAAAACTCGATCAAGCCGCTTCCCAGGCAGGCGACCATGCCGGCCTGCCAGGCCGTCTCGGCGCTTTTGGTCCGCTCGTAAACCGGCAGCATGACGAAATAGATGTAAATCAACAGCGAGGGCGTGTTGATGCCGAAGGGGAGCGCCGTCACGTCGCTGCGGCCGGCGGCCCGCGCCACGAAATGGGCCTGCACCGCATAAAAGACATTGCCGATCAGGATGCTGATCGCCGCGCCGGGCAGAATGTACGACAGCATAAGCGGCGAGCCGGCCGAGATGCCGCACAGTGCGCACAACTGCACGATCAACAGAAGCTGAACGAGATTGTCGACGAACAGGCCGAAGAAGCCGTCGAGATCCCGCTTCACGAAGAGCGGATACGGTGCCTGGCTCATGCTCGTTCCAAATGAAATGGCGGTTGGTCACAACCCGGATTCAGGGTGCCACGCCCACGCCTTTGCGTGGGCATGCGAATCCAATTGGCGTGCCGAGGCATGCCCACGCAGAGCCGTGGGCATGGCACCCAACCCGAATTCCTGAAGTTGGCAGAGCAGTAGGTTATGCCCCATGACGCATAACCGACCAGATCAATTCCAGCGGCAGAGCTGAGAGCTGGCCTCTTGGAGATGTCGCTCCAGGGCGGGCTTCTCGGCCGTGGGACACGTCCGCAGGCACGAATGCAAGAGATCGATGGCGTGTCCCGGCCGGTTGGCGCGGAGCGAGATCAGGGCCAGATCGCGACGTTCCTGATACGAGCAGGGCGCGAGCGCCGTCAAGCGGTGCTGCACCATCCACGCGGCCGGCCAATTGTCTTGCCGGATATAAAGGGCCTTGAGGTTATTGAGCATGCGGATCACGATCGTTCGCGACCCGGCGGGCTTCAGCGACGAGCGGACGTCGAGCCTTGCGCAACCCGCTGATTCCACAGAGCCACCTCAGGCACTCGCGTTGCGAAACGATGCGGCCGTGGGCAAACGGGTCGACGAACAGCGTTCCCTCGATCGACTCGTACCGCGTGAGAAAGTGCTTGGGGGCGGAGACGCCCCGGAGGTCGATGCCGACTCGGTCGGCGACGGCCATATACAGGATCGACAGCGTGATCGGCAGCCCGCGGCCCGTCTCGATCACGCGATTGAGGAAGCTGCTGTCGGCCCGGTCGTAGCAGGCCGCATCGCCGAAGATTCCGTGCCGCTCGGAAAGGCATTCCACGAGCAGCCTGAGGGCCTCGTCTTCCGTCCGCGATCGGGCGATCGCGCCGGAAAGTTCCCGGCCGCGCGCGTCGAGCCACTCGAGCGTGGGCCGAAAGTCCAAACCGGGCTGGGCGTCGCGCGCAACTCCAGCGAAACCAACGTGAGGTCGACGTCCGCCCGCCGTGTGAACAGCTTGAGGAACTCGGCGTCACACGCGTAGCTCGGTTCGGAAGACATTCCGATCTCGGAAACGCGACAAGACAGATTCGTGACAGACAAATTTCGTGACAAGGACCGACCCCTGAAGGGGTCAACCCCCTTATAGCGAGTTGTCCGAAACGGAGCAACGTGTTCCCAGCAACAAGCGTGACCGCGGCTCGCCGGTCGCGGAATCCCCGTTGACACGCGCCGCTTGACATGCTGCACCCGGCCGATTACTGTGAAACCAAATCTAAAAAACCAAATATGTGTGACCCAGCTCTTGCAGAGGGAGTGGAAATGGCCCGGCCGAAAGCGGCGGAACTGACCGAGCGCGAGTTGGAGATCATGCACGTCTTCTGGAAGCGGGGCGAATCGACCGCCGCCGAGATCCGCGAGACGCTGGCCAAATCGGGCCGCGACCTGGCCTACACCACGGTCGCCACGCTCGTGCGCATCCTGACGGACAAGGCGTTCGTCGAGCAGACGAACGAGGACCGTCCGTTTCGATATCGACCAGTCCGCTCGTTCGACGACGTTTCGGGCCGCCTGCTGGGCGACCTGGTCAAGCGCGTCTTCCGCGGCTCGCGGGAGCACCTCTTGATCCGGCTGACGGAGAACCGCAAGTTGACGGCCAAGGAACGGATCATTCTCGAAAGAATTCTGCGGGAGCAACAACAATGAACGTCTCTGGTCAGGCCCTGTTGTGGTGCCCCGTCCAAGTGACCGTCTTGGCGCGTGGCGGCGCTTGGCATTGAGGCGATCATCGGGCGACGCCGACCGGCCGCCGGCGCGTTGGTTGCCGCCTTGGCACTGATCGCGGTCGTGGCACTCACGGCGACGGCATTCAGCCCCTGGCCAAGCTGGGCGATGACCTGGGACCGTCTTCCCTGGCGACACGCGACCGAGCCGAGCAACGTCCTGGCCGGCGGCTCGGCGCTGGACGCTGCGACGAGGTTGCCGGCGTTTCGAGTCGCCGACGACAGCGGCAAGCGACCGCTCGCCTTCCAAACGATCGACAATCGCTGCGGAGCAGACGGGCTCCTTCCTGGAACGGTCTTGGGAGGCGATCGCAAGCAACTGGCAGCTGCTTGCCGCCGCTTTGTATCTCGTCGGAGTCGGCGGAATGGCCGTTCGGATCAGCTTGGGGCTGACCGCCGTGCGAGGTTACCGCCGAAACTCGCGTCCGCTCGTCGATCGGCGGCTTGTCGAGCTCCTTGACGCCGTGCGCGCCCAGCTCGGCTGCCATCGAGACGTCGACTTGCGCGAGAGTGCGGCACTCAGCACGCCGGCGACGATCGGGTGGCGGCGACCGATTCTCTTGCTTCCCAGCCGATTGGCCGAGCTGGACCGATGACGAGTGCCGCGCCGTTCTGGCCCACGAGATCGAACACGTCCGCCGGAGCGACTTCTCCTCCTGGATCGTCGCTCAAATTGGGGTCGCGCTGCACTTCTATCACCCGCTCGTGCATTCGCTGGCGAATCGACTGCGCCCTGCAGCAGGAGTTGGCGGCCGACGCGGCCGCGGCCCGCGTGGTCGGCGGGCAACGGAAATACGTGACGACGCTGGCCGCGATGGCATTGCGGCAATCCGATGCGATCGTTGCCTGGCCGGCCTCGAGCGTTCCTCCCGACTTCCAAAACTTTCTTGAGGAGAATTGAGATGCTGCACCGGTTCAAATCGCTGCGCGGCGACATTTCGCGCCCTCTCTTTTTCTTGAGCGTTGCAGTCGTCGCCTTGGCGGCTGTGGGTGCGGCGGGCCTCCGCGGCTCGGCGGCCGCCAACGATCCTGCGCCGCACGCGATGGTTCTTCGGGCGCAGACGCCGATAAGCCGTCCGATCCGCAGGCGATCTTTTCGCCGGAAAAATCGGGAGTGAGCCGGAACAATCTCAAAATGCTGGCGCTCGCGATGCACAACTACCACGACACGCAAAAGCACTTTCCGGCCGCGGTGGTCATGGGCCCCGACGGCAAGACGCCGCACAGTTGGCGCGTCGAGCTGCTGCCGTATTTGGAGCAGAAAGTCCTTTACGATCAATATCGGATGGACGAACCCTGGGACAGCCCGGCCAACAAGAAAATCCTGGAGCAAATACCCGACGTCTTCCGCAGCCCTTACGACGATCCGAATTCGACGAACAGCGGCTATTACGTCCTGAACGGTCCGGGCACCATCTTCGAAGGCACAAAAGGAATTGGGATCGCCGACATCAAGGACGGGACGAGCAATACGCTTCTGGTCGTCGAATCCAAACAGAACATCCCTTGGACCAAACCGGAGGACATACCGTTTGACCCGAACAAACCGCTCCCCAAGATTGGAGGATTTGTGAAGGGACAATTTCTGGCGGTGCTTGCGGACGGCTTCGCCCGGCCGTTTGAAACCGAGAAGGTCAAGGACCAGCTCAAGTGGCTGATCCTGCGGAACGACGGGCACCCGATCGACTGGGAGAAAATCGGAGTCGCGAAAGGCGCAGGGCCGTCGGCAGTCGGCGGCCTTTCGTTCCGGGCAACAAGGCGAACCGCGACAAAAATAATCTGAAAGTCCTCGGTCTGGCGATGTACAATTACCACGACGTCCACGGACATTTTCCGCCGGCGGTGACGATGGGCCCCGACGGCAAGACGCCGCACAGTTGGCGCGTGGAACTCCTCCCCTATCTCGACCAGCAAGCGCTCTACGGCCAATATCAAACGAATGAGCCATGGGACAGCCCCGCCAACAAGAAGGTCCTCGAGCGAATTCCCGCGGTGTTCCGAAGCCCCTACGACGATCCGAGTTCGACGCACAGCGGGTATTTCGCCCTCGTCGGGACCGGCACGGTCTTCGACGGAACCAAAGGGGTCGGAGTCAGCGAGATCACCGACGGCACCAGTAACACGCTCATGTTGGTCGAGGCCAAGCTCAGCGTCCCATGGACAGAGCCCTTGGACATCCCGTTTGATGCCGATAAACCGCTGCCGAAACTTGGCGGCTTCGTTGAAGGAAAGTTTGCAGCCGTGATGTCGGATGGCGCCTTCCGCTTGTTCGAGACGGAGCAGGTCAAGGACCAGCTGAAATGGCTGATTCTGCGGAACGACGGGCACGTGATCCGGTTGCCGTAACGCGATTCGCCGCAAGCCCCACCGACGGCTGTCGGTGGGCGTAATGCACAGTGACGACGAGTGTCACACGCGAACCACTTGCCCGCCTGGCAGGCGCCGCAGCATGCGTTTCATTTCCAGGACCGTCAGGGTCGCCAACACGCGCGAGGATTCGATGGCCGAATCGCGCACGATTTCGTCGATGAGCCGCGGTTCGGCCGTCACGAGGTTCAGGATCGCCCGCTCCTGATCGCTCAGCGTCAGTTCTCGCGGCGAATGGACTTGTTCGGTTTCGCTGTGCTGAACGGGGGAAATTGTCGGGCCGAGCGCCTCCAAGACGTCGTCGACGCCGCGGATCAAGGGGACGCCGTCGCGGATGAGGTTGTGGCAGCCTTCGCTCGTCAGGCTGTCGATGCGGCCCGGCAGCGCGAAGACTTCGCGCCCCTGTTCCATCGCGTGGCGGGCCGTGTGGAGTGCGCCGCTGGTGCGTGTCGCCTCGATGATGATCACGCCCAGGGACAGACCGCTGATGATCCGGTTCCGCTGCGGGAAGAGGCCGGCGACCGGTTCCTGGTCGAGGGGCGACTCACAAACGACGGCCCCCTGCTCGCCGATCTGGGCCGCCAGCTCCTCGTGCTCCGGCGGATAGACCTGGGCCAGTCCCGTGGCGGCGACGGCAATCGTGCGGCCGGCCGCTTCCAGGCGCCGCGATGAGCGGCCGCGTCGATCCCCCGCGCCAGGCCGCTGACGACGGTGATCCCCGCGCGGGCCAGCGCGGAGCCAAACCGCTCGGCCTGCTGCCTGCCGTAGACCGAACACCGCCGCGAGCCGACGATCGCCACGGCCAGCTCGTCGCGCGGCTCGAGTTTTCCGCGGCAATAGAGCAGCGGCGGCGGATCGCAGATCTCGGCCAGCATTCGCGGATATTCTGCCGTCCCTTTCAAAAGCAGACGCACGCCCGCTTGCCGGCAGCGCCGAGCTCGCGCTGGGCCGCGGCTGGATCGCGGTGCGCGGCAATCGCCGCCGACAGTTTCGGGCCGATCCCGTCGATTTGCTGGAGCTCCTGAACGCTGGCCGCCAGGATTCCGGCCGGCGAACCGAACGCGTCGACGAGCAGTTGCTGCAATCGCGGCCCAATCCCCGGAACCAGGTTCAGCCGCAGTGCATCCAGAAGTTGACCGTTCTCGTCGGGCATTGCAAACCCCGTGCTCTGATGAATGGGGTGATCGCTCAAACGATCTTTCGTCTCTACTGGGACTTGTGTTTGAGGTTTTGTCCCGTCTGTCCCGCGATGAATCGCTGGAGTCTTACCTTTCGCCCCGCGGGCTTTCGCTTATGGGACGACGAGCGCATTCAAGGCGTCTGCCGCCGCAGGGTGTCCCACAGGGACGTCCGACAATAGCCCATCGCTTCAAGCGATGGGTTGCGTGGCCTCGCGCAGTCGCACAAGCCCCTCAGGGGCGATAGAGCTTTCGAGACGAGGTAGGACGGCGACACGTTAGGAAACCACAACACGGCCACACATTGGACGGTGTCCGGCGCTCTTTCGTCCCTGCCGGGACTCATGTCCGAGAAATTGTCTCACCTCCCCCCGCGATGAATCGCGGGGCTATTCCCTTTCGCCCTGCGGGCTTCCATCCCTCGGGGCGATCGTGCTCATTCGAGCATCCAGGCCTCGTATTGGATTCCGTGTTTCTTGAGGATGGCCTCTAACTCTTCCTGGAACGTCAGCCTTTTGTGGTGCGCCGCTTGATTGTCGATGTAGGCGACCGTGTCGGAGACTCCTGAGACACCGATGCTGAAGGCTCCGTAGCCGGCTTGCCATTCAAAAGTTTGCTGGTTCGGGAATGTATCGTGGATCCATTTCGACGAGTTTCCCTTCAAGAGCTGGACGGCCTTCGCGATCTCGATGGTCGCCGGCAGGGATAACAAAATGTGCAGATGATCCCGCGTCCCACCGATCCGCAGCGCCTTCATCTTGTTGTTGCGAGCGATGCCCCCAAGGTAAGGCCAAAGCTTTTCCTGGAGGTCCGGAGCGATGAAGGCTTGGCGTTGCTTGGTGGAGAAAACGACGTGTAATAGGCAGCTCACAAATGAATGCATCATTTGCTCCCCACTTTTCACAGGACGTCATTGAGCACGGCCCGGACGTCGGCGGCCGTGACCGTTTCGACCAGCTCGACATGGCCGATCCGCGTCGGCAGGACGAAGCGGATCGTCCCGGCGAGGGTTTTCTTGTCGAGCCGCATCCGGTCGAGGACGGCGTCGACTTCGAGACGGCAGCCCACCGGCAGCCGCGTCGGCAGATGGAGCGCGCCCGAGTAACTCGATCTGCCGCTCGGTGACCGGCGGATCGATGCGGCCCAAGCGCTCGGCCAGCCGGCTGGCGTGAATCATGCCGATCGCGACAGCTTCGCCGTGCAGCAAGTCGCCGTAACCGGTCAGGGCTTCGTAGGCATGGGCGAATGTGTGGCCGTAATTGAGGAGGGCCCGCAGGCCGGTGACTTCGTACTCGTCTTGCTCCACGACGTCGGCTTTCAACCGGCAGCTCCGGGCGATGACGTGGCGGAGCACGTCCGGCTCGCGCCGGTTGAGCCCGTCGAGATGCGATTCGAGGTATTCGAAGAACGTCGCCGTCGAGGATCACTCCGTACTTGACGACTTCCGCCAGTCCAGACCGGTAGTCCCGGTCGGGCAGAGTGTCGAGCGTGGACGTATCGATGAAGACGCCGAGCGGCTGATGGAAGGCGCCGATGAGGTTTTTACCCTGCGGATGGTTGATGCCGACCTTTCCGCCGACCGAGCTGTCGACGTGGGCCAAGAGCGTCGTGGGCACCTGGACGAGGGGGATGCCGCGGGCGTAGGTGGCGGCCGCGAAGCCGGCCGTGTCTCCCACGACGCCGCCCCCCACGGCCACGACGACGGTACGCCGGTCGGCCTTGATTTCGACCAGCGCGTCGTACAAGCGGGCGACAACGGCCAGCGACTTCGCCTGCTCGCCCGGCTCCAGATCGATCCGCCCCGTTTGCCAGCCGGCCCTGCGCAGACTTTCGGTCGCGACCTCGGCGTGCGGCCGCGCAACATGGCGGTCGCTGACGACCAGTGCTTTCCCCGCGGAAGAGGCGGCCTCTCCCCAACGCCGCGTCCGCCAGGCGCCGAACGAATCAGCCCAACTGTCCAGACGCCCCGTCGCGATCAAAATCTCGTAGCTGCGGGCCCAGCGCCACGGAGACGGGGGCACAATCAGCGGACGAAGAGCCGGAGGATGCTGTCACGAAGCGAACTTTCTGGCTGCAACTCGAACCGACGAATCGAGCTCGGCGGAATCGAGAACAGAGTCACCACGATTTTAACGGCGGTCAACGGGCGACGACAATCTGCTAGGACGGGTCGGCAGGCTCGCGCGTTCTTCGGAAGCCGCCGAGAATTCAACCACGAAGGGCACAAAGGACGCGAAGTTAAGGCCAGGTCTGGATTACGGCAAATTCGGCAATTTTTCCGACAGGCCGGGTCGGGTTTGCCATCGAGGTCTTTTTGCTTCGTGGCCTTCGTGATCGTCGCGGTTCACGCGGGTTGGCTGACCGCTTCGCTCGACAGCCGCAATCATCCACGAACATTGATATTGCCACAGGTCCTCGAAATGCGATAATTCAGGGTGCTCACCGAAAATGTGGCATCTGCGTGGAAGTGGCCCCTTAAGCGGCTTGAGCAGTCGGCGGCTCAAGCTCTGAATCAGTTTCCATTTCCTTAAAAGTTGGTCCGAGACCATGGATGGTCGCACCCGCGCCCCTCGCTGGCTATGAGTGGCTCATAGTCCGTCGAGTTGATTCCAATTGCGCGGTCCGTGACCGGCCCGGTTGAGTGCCCTGAGCCGGCCCCCGGTCGAACTGCAAGGTCCCCGTCAGGGGCGACACAAGGAGTGGTTTCGTGGGAGACGCTCGCGCCATCCTCGAACGCATCTCGAGGTCCCAGAACTTCGAGGGCTATCGCCAAGAACATTGGCATGGCACGTTTGACGAGTACATGGACATCGTCCGCACCGATCCGCGCGTGACTCGCAGCGCGTATCAGCGGCTGTACGACATGATCTTGTCGTACGGCGTCTCCCCGGTCGAGGGGAGCAAGGACGGACTCGTCCGTTACCGATTCTTCGACGATCCGGACAACGACGGGTGCGACGCGATCTTCGGATTGACGCGCCCGTTGATGGAGATCGTCAACGTCTTCAAAAGCGCGGCGCTGAAGTACGGCAGCGAACGGCGCGTGTTGCTGTTGCACGGGCCGGTCGGCAGCTCCAAGAGCACGATCGCGCGCCTCTTGAAGCGCGGGCTGGAGCGGTACAGCCACGCGGAGGAGGGAGCGCTCTTTACCTACGGATGGAAGAATGAGGACGGATCGGTCCTGTGGTGCCCCATGCACGAGGAGCCGCTCAACCTCGTTCCGAACGAAAGCCGCGCCGACATCGTCCGCTACCTGAATGAAGGCCGCGACGTCCACAACGGCAGCTCGTACGGGATTGAAATCACGGGCGAGCTGTGCCCGTTGTGCCGCTTCACCTTTCGCGACCGGCTGGAACGGCTGGGAGGCGATTGGACGAAGGTGGTCGACCAGGTGGTGGTCAAGCGGCTGGTCCTCTCGGAGCAGGACCGCATCGGGATCGGAACGTTTCAGCCCAAGGACGAAAAGAACCAGGATTCGACGGAACTCACGGGCGATATCAACTACCGCAAGATCGCGGAGTTCGGCAGCGAGAGCGACCCGCGAGCGTTCAATTTCGACGGCGAGTTCAACGTCGCCAACCGGGGCGTCATCGAGTTCATCGAGGTGCTCAAGCTCGACGTGGCATTCCTCTACGACCTGTTGGGAGCGTCCCAGGAGCACAAGATCAAGCCGAAGAAGTTCGCGCAGACCGACATCGACACGGTGATCGTCGGCCACACGAACGAGCCGGAATACCGCAAGCTTCAGTCGAACGAGTTCATGGAGGCGCTCCGCGACCGGACGGTGAAGATCGACATTCCGTACGTGACGAAGCTCTCCGACGAGCAGAAGATCTACGAGAAGGACTACAACGCGAAGCGCGTGCGGGGAAAGCACATCGCCCCGCACACGCTCGAAATGGCCGCCCTGTGGGCCGTTCTCTCGCGGTTGGAAGACCCCAAGAACGCCGGCCTGACGCTGTTGCAGAAGCTCAAGCTGTACAACGGCAAGACCTTGCCCGGCTTCACCTCCGACAACGTGGCCCAGCTCCGCAAAGAGGCCAAGAGCGAGGGAATGCTCGGCATCTCGCCGCGGTATGTGCAGGACAAGATCTCCAACGCGCTGGTCGCCAACAGCGATTCGACCTGCCTCAATCCGTTCATGGTCCTCAACGAGCTGGAAGACGGGCTCAAGCACCACTCGCTGATCCACAGCGAGGAGATCCGGGAACGGTATCGCCAGCTCATCGCCGTCGCCAAAGACGAGTACACCGACGTGGTGAAGAACGAAGTGCAGCGGGCGATTGCCGCGGACGAGGAGGCCTTGACGCGGCTTTGCTCCAACTACATCGACAACGTGAAAGCTTACACGCAGCGGGAGAAGGTGCGGAACAAGTTCACCGGGCACCCGGACGAGCCGGACGAGCGGCTGATGCGACTCCGTCGAAGAGAAGATCGACATTCCCGACACCCGCAAGGACGACTTCCGCCGGGAGATCATGAATTACATCGGCGCCCTGTCGCTCGACGGGAAGACCTTCAATTATCGCACGAACGAAAGGCTGCAGAAGGCCCTCGAGATGAAGCTGTTCGAGGACCAGAAGGACACGATCAAGCTCACCAGCCTGGTCTCGAACGTGGTTGACGCCGACACGCAACAGAAGATCGATATCGTCAAGAGCCGCCTGATCCGCAACTACGGCTACAACGACGAGTCGGCGACCGACGTCCTGCAGTACGTCGCCAGCATCTTTGCGCGGGGAGACACGAAGAACGATTAAGCGGCGTCCAAAGTCCCAGGTCGAAGACCTTGATCCGGCTTGTGACTTTGGACCTTGGACTGTGGACTCGTATGACTCGCAGCATCGATCGTGATGTGGGCCGCTTCAAGCAGATCCTCCGCGGGAAAGTCCGCGAGAATCTGCGGAAGTACATCACCCACGGGGAGATGATCGGGCGGACCGGCCGCGAGCTGGTCAGCATTCCGGTCCCCGCGATCGACGTCCCCCATTTCCGCCACGGTCAGAAAGGCTCCGGCGGCGTCGGGCAGGGGGAGGGCGAGGTCGGACAGCCGGTCGGAAAAGGGCAAGGGCAGGACGGAGACGGCAAAGGCCAGGCGGGCGACCAGCCGGGCGCCCACATCCGCGAGGTCGAAATCTCACTGGAAGAGCTGGCCGACATGCTCGGCGAAGTGCTCGAATTGCCCAACATCCAGCCCAAGGGAAATGAGTCCCTCAAGAGCCGCAAGGACCGCTACACGTCGATCCGGCAGACCGGTCCCGATTCGTTGCGGCACTTCAAGCGGACGTTCAAGCGGGCCCTCAAGCGGCAGGTCACGCTGGACGACTACAACTACGAGAACCCGATCGTCATTCCCATGCGGGAGGACGAGCGGTTCCGCTCGTGGAAGACGGTCACCGAACCCGAAGCCAACGCGGCCGTGCTCTACATCATGGACGTTTCCGGCTCGATGACCGACGACCAGAAAGAGATCGTCCGCATCGAGTCGTTCTGGATCGATACCTGGCTGAAGCGGCAGTACGACGGCGTTCAAAGGCGCTATATCGTGCACGACGCGGCGGCCCACGAAGTCGATGAAGACACGTTCTATCGCACGCGCGAAAGCGGCGGGACGCGGATCTCATCGGCCTACCAGGTCGCCTGGCAAGTCATCACGCGCGACTTTCCCCCCTCTGAGTGGAACATTTATTGCTTCCAATTCTCCGACGGCGACAACTGGGGAGAGGACAACGAAGGCTGCCTGAAGTTTCTCACGGCCGATTTGCTCCCCTCCCTGAACCTCTTTTGTTACGGCCAGGTGGAGAGCCCTTATGGATCGGGGGACTACATCCGCGAATTGAGGAAGATCGGCGACAAGTTCGACAACCTGATCCTCTCCGAGATCGACGGCAAAGAGGCGATCTACGATTCGATCAAGGAGTTCCTGGGGACGGGCAAGTAACCCGACTGGCAAATAACCCGACTGGCAAGTAACCCGACTGGCAAATAACCCGACTGGCAAATAACCCGACTGGCAAATAACCCAGCGGAGATCGCCATGACGCTCACCATCAGCCGCCAGCTTCCGCCGGAGATTCGGGCCGCTCAGGACGAAATCGAAGAGCGGGCTCGGAGTTACGGGCTCGATTTTTTCCCCACGATCTTCGAGGTCGTCGATTACGAAGAAATGAGCATGTTGGCCGCCTTTGGTGGCTTTCCGCTGCGATATCCCCACTGGCGGTTCGGGGCCGAGTTCGACGAGTTGACCAAGGGGTACGCGTACGGCCTGCAGAAAATTTACGAGATGGTGATCAACACCGACCCGTGCTACGCCTATCTGCTGCATGCCAACGCGTTCCTCGACCAGAAGCTGGTGATCGCCCACGTTTATGGCCACTGCGATTTCTTCAAAAACAACGCCTGGTTCGCCCCGACCAACCGCAAGATGCTGGACGAGATGGCCAACCACGCGGCCCGCATCAACCGCTATTGCGACCGTCATGGAGCGGAGGCGGTGGAGGAGTTCATCGACGCCTGCCTGTCCGTGGAGGATCTCATCGACGCTCATGCCCCCCATATCCGGCGAACGCCGCTTCCGCCGGCCGAGCGGGGCCCGCTGGCTTCCAAGACAGAGGAGGCCCACTACGACCTGAAATTTCCCTCAAAGGGCTACATGGACTCGTTCATCAATCCGCCGGACGTGATCGAGCGCCAAGCCAAGGAGCGTCAGCAGAAGCAGCAGGAAAGAGAGGACAACCGCTCCTTTCCGGCCGAGCCGGTTCGCGATGTGCTTCTGTTCCTGCTGGAACATGCCCCGCTCAAAGACTGGCAGCGGGATATTCTGGCCATCATTCGCGACGAGGCGTACTACTTCGCACCGCAGGGCCAAACCAAAATCATGAACGAAGGTTGGGCCAGCTATTGGCACTCCACCATCATGACCCGCCACGGTCTGACCGACGCGGAAATCGTCGATTACGCCGACCACCACAGCGGCACGATGGCGACCAGCCCCAATCGGCTGAACCCGTACAAGCTCGGCATCGAGCTATTCCGAGACATCGAAGAACGCTGGAACACGGGCCGCTTCGGGCCGGAATACGACGCCTGCGACGACTTGCACACCAAGGAGAAATGGGACCGGCAACTTGGCCTCGGGCGGGAGAAAATCTTCGAAGTGCGCCGCATCTTCAACGATGTCACGTTCATCGACGCCTTTCTGACCCCCGAATTCTGCATCAAGCACAAGTTTTTTGCCTTCGCCTTCAACGATCAAGCCAATTACTACGAGATCGTTTCTCGCGAGTTTCCGAAGATTAAACAACAGCTCTTGGACGGTCTGACCAATCATGGACGCCCGTTCATTTACGTTTTGGACGGCAATTATAAGAACCGTGGGGAGCTCTACTTAAAGCACAAGTATCAAGGAACCGAGCTCAAGCTCGATTACGCGCGCGACACGCTGGCCAACCTGCAGCGGCTCTGGGCGCGGCCCGTCTACATCGAAACGGTCGTCGACGACAAACCGACGGTTCTGTCGTTCGACGGCTCGCAACACGAATCGAAACAGAAATAAACCGTCCATTTGGACGATAGAATACATAAGGGGCCTGCCATGACCTGCGGACGTCAACTCACGAACGAAATCCGGAAGCTCGCCGGGTACGCGGGACCGGTGCCCAAAACGGTCGCCGTCTCGGGACCGGGAAGCGTCGATTTGGCCGTTGACGTGACAGCCGCCGACTCGATGAGTTGCTCCTGCCGGGAGATCCGGATGCGCGTTCCCGCTTTGAGCGGAGCCAGCCCGGACGTGCTTAAAAAGTGGGCACAAGACCTCTGCGCACGCGTCACCTATTTACTCGAGCAGCTTGGACTGCTCGAAATCGACGTGGAGGGAAAACAAGTTCTCCTCCGCTCGAAATCGCCCGACAAGCGCGACGACTCGACGGCCTTCTACGAGGTCCTGCTGCAGTCGCAAGGGGCGGGCCTCTTTACGCTCCGCCGCTACCGTCGCGACAGCCACAGCGCCCCTCGCGAGCACGTCGATCTCCGCACCACGCACGAGCTGTTGGAAAAGCTCGCCGACGATCTCATTGCGACGATCCCAATTCGGACAAACTGAATCGCATCGCGGCCGAAGCGGCCACCTTCGGCTCCCGTCCGCGCGGCCGTCGATTGGCAAGCTCGCAGCTTGTCCTCCGTGCCGAAAGGGGTTCGCGTCACCGCAACAAGACGTCCGGCCGCAAATGCAGCGCGGCTGTCGGTGCCAGTTCGGCCGCGATCTCCGCCAAGCTCCGATCAGCCGTTGGAAGGATGTATTCGGGATCCAGCTCCGCCAGAGGGACGGCGATGAAGGCGCGCGTCAAGATATCCGGGTCGGGGATCTTCCGGTGTCCCACCGTCAACACGTCTCGGTTAAACAGCGACAAGTCGACGTCGATCGTCCGCGAAGCGTGCTTGTCGTGCGGATCGCGGACGCGGCCCAGCCGCCGCTCGACGGCCGGGACGGCATCGACGCAGAAGGCCTGGGCCGAAAGTTCGGTCTCCAGCAACATGGCCGCGTTCAGGAAATTCTGACCGCAGCGATCGCTCGATCTTTCGCCGCAGCCGAAAGGGGCTGATTCCCAGACCTGCGAGAAGGCTGCCGCGCGGCCGAACGCCGCCAGCGCACGGACGGCGGCCGGCAAGTTGTGTTCCGGTTCGATGTTCGACCCAAGCGACAAGTACGCCCGGTTCCACCGGCGCTCAGACATCGGCCCGGCTCCGTTGGATCGAGACTCCCACCGACCGCGCGAAACGCACGGCGGCCGGCTTCTCAATGCTGACTTGCACGCCTTCCACGCGCGGATCGCTGAGGCAGAGGCGTGCAATTTCCTCCGCCATCCGCTCGACCAGGAAGAACTTCGAGTTCTCGACCAGATCGATCACGTCCTTGGTGATCGTGCGATAGTTGACCGCGTCGTCAATCTCGTCGGAGCGGGCGGCCGGACGCGTGTCGACGGTCAGCGCGAGGTTGATGCAGACGTCCTGCTTGTGCTCGCGCTCGTCGTCGTTGATGCCGATGATCGTCCGCAGAAAGAGGCCGTTGATACGAATCTCGTCAGACATAAGCCCTCTCCGCGTGGAGTTGGATTCCCCGCCGTTCGCTCGGCGATGCAGTTCCGTTCGATTGTATCAACGAATATCGGGCGCCGGGCCGTTTGTGGTAGACTGGAACCTACTGAAAAAAAGTGGCAGTGGCAGCTTGTTGCCAGTGTGGTTTGCGCCGGGCTCCGGAAGACACGGGCGGGCAAGCCGCCGCCCGCCGTCGTGGGACTTTCTGCCGTCATGTCAGCGTGGGACAGCGGAGATGACGATACGCTTCGCTTGCCAATGTGGAAAACGCCTGCGGGCTTCCGATCGCATGGCGGGGCGGCGCACGCAATGTCCCTCGTGCTTTTCGTCGGTTGTCATCCCGTCGCGGCGTTCTCGGTGGCGTCCTGTCGAGGGTGGCGGCAATGCTTCCTCGACGGAGGATCGCACGGCTCGCCGCAAAGGGGAAGCGACCGAGCATCTTCCGCCAGCGTCCTCTCGCGGCGAACCATCCCCGACCGATGCCGGCGGCCCCTTCCAAAGCGGCGAACAGCGTCCGGGCGCGTCAACCTTCGTCCCTTGCCGCGTCGCCACCGCGGGATTGGATCCGGATGCGACGGCCATTGCGCTGCGTCATCCGCCCAGATGGTCGAGGCTCTTGTCGCGCCGCGTCGAGCCACGTTGGTATCACAGCCTGATCTATCCGGCCTCCAACGTGCCGATCTTCTTCCGGCTGGCAATGATGTTGACCGTCCTGACCGCCCTTGGCCTTTTGGGCTGGCTCTCGATCGACCGTGATCGGCCCGCGAAGTGGCCCTACGTGATGCTGGGCGTCTCGTTTTTCCTGTTGCTGCTGGTGCTGGGCCGTACGCTGAACTATTTCAATGCCATTCTGGCGCTGGCTGCCCAGGGAAAAGTAAAGCACGACGCGGCAATCGATTTCGCGCCGATTCGAGCCCTGCTGAGCTGCGGACAGTGGTTTGCTTGCTTTCTCGCGGGGCCGGCCCTCCTGTTCGGTTCTGCGCTCGGTTATTGGTTGTATTGCGGCGATCTGACCGTGATTGATTGGCTGATCCTGGCGGAGCTCGGCTTCGCCGGCGTCGGATGGTGGCTGATCGCCATCTTGCTGACCAACGTCGACGCAACGCTCCGCGTGCCGACGCCGCGGCAAGTCCTCCGCGCGGCCCTCAGGATGGGATGGAAGGCGATCGAGCTGACGCTGCTGGCGACGGCTGTTTTCCTCGCCCACCTGTATGCCGGCGTCCACGGCATCGGGCACTTGCACGACCAACCCCTCTTTTCTTTCCTGCTGTTGTGCGTCGCCGCGACGACCGCGTTGTATTTGACCGCGTTTATGTTTCGCCGTCTCGGCCTGACGTATTACCGCCTCGAACGCCAACGCCGCGCCGCGGAAGCGCAGCCCGCCGGCGAGCCGGAACGCCTTGTGCCGACAATTCAAAAGGCGACGGAGACTTGATTGGGCCCGGCAGCGCGCTGGGTGCCATTGCTGAACGGCTTCCGTTCAGCAATGGCCGCTACGAGTGGTCGTCGAACGTCGTTTGCCTTTCGACATCCGGCCTTCAAGAGCATTGCTGAGCCGACGCGGCTCGGCAGCAGCACCCGGCGCACCTACTTGACCCCGCCTGCCCTCTCGGCCTTGACGTCCCGCCGGCATGTGCATTACAGTCGTAATGCACATATGCAAGTCACTCCCCTGCAATTCGAAGTCCATCCCTCCTCGGGCATCCCGATCTACCGCCAGATCATGGACCAGGTTCGAGCGTTGATTGCCGGCGGCAAATTGAGTTGCGGCGATGTCCTGCCCAGCATCCGGCAAATGGCCGCCGAGCTGGGGATCAACATGATGACGGTCTCCAAGGCCTATTCGCGGCTGGAGGCCGAAGGCGTGCTAAGCCGGTCGCGGGGGCAGGGGATGGTCGTCGACCAGAACGGAGCGACCGGCAGCGCGGCGCAGCGGCAGCGCGAGCTGGCTCCGTTGGCTGACCAGATGGTCGTCCGCGGCATTCAGCTCGACCTGACCAACGATCAAATGCTGACGGTGGTGAAAAACGCTCAACGGCAACTCCGGCAAGGCTAAGTCACTGCGTTCCGTGGAAAGAGACCCATGTCCGACACCGCAAGCCTTTCAGAACCCGTCATCGAGGTCCGCGACTTGCACCAGTCTTACGGTTGGTTCCACGCCAAGCCCGTGCTCAAGGGGATTGATCTGGCCGTCCCGCGCGGCGTCGTGATGGGGTTGGTGGGAACCAACGGCGAAGGTAAGTCGACCCTTATCAAGTGCCTCCTGGGCCTGCTCAGGGCGTCGTCGGGCCAGATGCGCGTGTTCGGCGAGGATCCGTGGAACTTGAGCGCGGCGGCGAAGGCACGCATCGGCTATGTCCCGCAGGAGCCTCTCCTCTTGCCCTGGTTGACCGTTAGTCAGTCCATGTTTTACACCGCCGCCTTCTATCCGACGTGGGATCACGCGTATGCCGAAGAACTCGCCGGTCAATGGGGGCTTCCGCGGAAGGAACGCGTCGGGTCGTTGTCGCTCGGGCAGAAACAAAAGGTTTCGCTGGTGCTGGCGCTGGGGCACCGTCCGGAGCTGCTCGTTCTGGACGAACCGGTCGCCAGCTTGGATCCCCTCGCACGGCGAAAGTTCCTCGAATCGCTGGTCAAGGCCTCCGAAGACGGAGCGCATACGGTGCTCTTCTCGACGCACATCACGTCGGACCTGGAGCGCGTTGCCTCGCACCTGGCCATTCTGAAAGGAGGACGGATTCTTTTTTGCGACGAGCTCGACGTCCTGAAGGAGCGCGTGAAGCGGTTGCGGATTTCGGCGGGACAGGAATTGCCCGCGTCGTTTACAGTCGGAGGCGCCTTGCGGACCGAGGTGCGCGGGCGAAACGCGCTGGTGGCGGTCTCCGCGGTCGACGAAGGTTTGCTGGACGATTTGCGGATGCGGTTTGACGCCGAAATCTCCGTGGAGGATCTCAATCTCGAAGAGATCTTTGTGGAGATGCACGATGCTTAAACGGCTGCAAGCCATCGTCCTGATATACGCCACGCGCCGGCTGCTCTGGCTGTGGGGCCTGATGTACGTGGCATTCCTCGTCATGGGATGGGTGGCGACGGACGACACGAGGCCATGGTATTTTGACGTCGTCGTTGCGGCGATGCCGTCGCCGGGCGGCGCGGTCATCAATCGCCGGGATTTAGAGCGTCTCCTCAACGAGGGGCGCTCGCGAGAAATTGTTGTGCTCGACTGCCGGAACGACTGGCCCGGAGGCCGGATTTTTGACCTCCTGCGAAGGCTGACCCCCAAGCAACGATCTGCAGCCTTCGAGTCGACTGAGGAACGCTCGTCACTTCCCGATTTCGATCGGCTTCCGGCATTGCGGGTGCTGAACCTTAACGGCTGCATGATCCTGCCGGCAGCCGCGAAACGGCTCTCGCGCTGCACGACGCTGGAATGGCTCTCGCTGGAAGGAGCGACCATCGTCGACGGCGATCTCAAATTCCTGGCGGGGCTGCCGCATCTGCACACGCTCGTCGTCGGGCAATTGCTGTCGGGTAACGGCGGGCCGCTGGCGATCGATCTGCCTCCCATTCCAGGACTCCGGACGCTCGACGTGGAAGAGTCGCCTCCGCTGAGGCACCGCACGCTCTCATCCGTTCGGCAGTCTCCGGGGCTCACCGAGCTGATTGTCAAATTGCAGCCGGGCGAGACCCTTGATGCGAAAAGCATCGCCTCGATCCACGCGATTCCGACCCTGCGGCGACTCTTCGTCGGGGGTTACCGGGACGATCCGGCCGACTTCCGCCGGCTATGGCGGGCGCTGCCGGAAGTCCGCGTGTGGCACACGGAAATGGACCAGGGCAGGGTCGCCGCCGCCGGGTTCTTGTTGTTGGCCCTCCTGACCGTTTGTGCCGGCCTGACGGCTCAGGTGGTGGCATCCTTCTCGCTGCCGGACGCGCGGCTCTTTCCCAACTTTGGTCGAGCCTATGTTCTCGTTCCACTGGGGATCGGCGCCGCGGGCTTTTTCTGGCAAACATTAATTGCCGGCCGGTTCGGGGCGGCGTATTGGGCCGTCCTGTCCATCCAGGTTTTTTTGGCCGGACTCTGGGCCTCAATCGCGACGGTGGGCGTCTCGTTCCCGCGGATTCCGTGGCCGCCAGGTCTTCGCGGCAGAGCGGAAACGCGCGGAGAGGGAGCCATGACTTCTCTTCCAGTGGCGGCACTGATTCGGATCGTGTTGTTGCTGCTCTTGGTCACAACATATCTGACGGTCGGTCTGCATCCCTACGTCGCAGAGAGTTTTTTGCTGGGCGAACTTCCGTGGACCAACTTCGGATTGTTACTCATCGGGGTCGCGCTGATCGGCACGACTGGAGTATTGCTGCGCCGGTTGAATGTTTCATTGAATGAAGCGGGAGTCGCACCCGAGATGTCGTGGAGCGACGCCGAGCGACGCAGCCAGAGAACCGGCTTGGCTTCGCGCGGGCAAAAGCGCCGGCTGGCCCGTCTTTCGCAGCGCACAAGCCGGGAGAGCTGGCGCTGGCACCTTCGAGCCGTCTCCGCAGTCAACCCCGAAACTTTCTACTCGTATCTGCTGATTGTCGTGGTCGGCGTGGGGATACTTCTTGCTTGGAATCTCTTCCGGTCGAGCCCAGGGCCACTGAGATCCGGTGCCATCCTTCCTTTGGTCATTTTGGAGCTCATCACGGCGTTAGGGATCCTTCTACAGAATTCCGGCAACTGGTGGCAAAGACGAACGGCATTTCAGTCGCAGTTGTTATACCCGTGGACTCGCCGGGAAATGACCTCGGCCGCCTTTGGCGCCGTGGCGCTCGAAAACGGGGGGCCGCCCGCGAGCGCTTTGATCGTCGGTTTAGGATTGTTTTTCGGCTTGAACAGCTGGTTCGGATGGCACGTGCCCGTGATGACCATTCTTGCAGTGCGCTTGCCTCGCTCGCGATACTGGCGATGTTCATTGGCGGGGTGTTTTGGCTCCTCACGTTGCGCCATGCATTTTTCGCGGGCCTTTTGGTTTATTTGGGAGGGGTCGCGATCTTGGTCGTGGTGATCAAGACCGCGATCTGGGTCGCCAGCCGCACTGACCCAATACAACACTTGCCGGTCACCTTGCTGTGCGTGACCTTGGAGTGCGCGGCCATCGCGGCGGTTCTGTCCATCTTGGCGTACCGCCGTTGGATGCGCATGGAGTGGGGACTGATCGGTCCGCGGTGAGTGTCACACGCGGCCCGAATAGAGAATCGTCGGTTCCGACGAGCCCGGTCGATACAGGACGAGTCCGCCGTGCCGGTCGTTGACTCGGACCACGCAGTCCGGCTCGCCCCGCGCTTGTCGGTCGAGAATGGCCTCCAGCGCCTGGACGGCAGCCACGGTCTGACGGTCGGCGGCCAGATCGTTGTACTCGAGTTGTCGGATTTCTGCCAAACGCGCCGGGCGGCCCTTTTCGTCTCCGCCGTATTCGACGTAGGCCAGCTCGCGGACGAATCGTTCAATGACTTCGATCCCGTATCCGCGTTGGCTCCGCTGACCCCACGGTTCCAGGAAGGAACCGTTGTAATGATTGTTCATTGTCGTCTTGAGGGAGGTCGGCGTTTTCCCCTCGACCGTGCACTCAACCCCCCGCTTGCGGGAATGGCCGTTCCAGACGCCGTTATCGAACCGGAATTGCACCTCCTGCTCGACGTAGCCGGGGAAGTTGTCGGGCGTGACCCATGAGGTGTGAATGTCGAAAGCCGCCTCCCGGCCCGAGTCGTATTCGTAGATCATCCGCATCTGGCAACTGTCCCAGGTTGGGCCGTCCTTCGCCGCGATAATCCCTCGCTGTCCCGTCGCGGTGACGGTCTTCAACCGGCCTGGAAAGCTGAAATCGATCAGCTTCATGTAATGGACGGCCACGTACGTTCCCGGATTGCGGCCACGGATCCATTCGACGAACTGCTGGCCGGAGACTTGCTTCGGCTCCAAGAGCGAACAGTAACCGTTGTTGACGTGCCGCAGGACACCGTCGGCGACGAGCGTGCGGAGCTTCTTGTGGTCCGGGTCGAGCAACTTGTGATAGACGACCTTCGCCAGCACGTGCTTGTCGCGTGTAAGAGCCAGAAGCTCATCCAGTTCATCGAGCCGCAGCACGGACGGCTTTTCAACGAGAACGTGGACACCTGCCTGAAGAATCGTCCTGGCGGCGTCGAAATGCCGGTCGTCGGGCGTGGCCACGCAGGCGAAGTCGACGCCCGAGTCGATCATCGCGGAGACAGCGTCTGGGCCGGAAAAACTCTTCACTCCAGCCGCCAGTTTGCCGGCCGACTGGAGATACCGCTCGGCTCGATTTCCCGTTCGGGAGGCAACGGCAATCAAAGGGATGTCGACGTCGCCGAAGGCGCGGTCGTAGACGCCGCGTTCCTGGGCCTGCTCGAAGAAGGGACGGTACGTCTCTTCAAAGATCATCCCCATTCCGACCATGCCGGCCCGCAATCGACGACTTGGCGAAGGAACAGACGGATCGGCAATGGCCTGGCGGGTTCGCAGGTTCGGTTTGCCCGCGGGATTCATTTCGGGCTCCAATTCGACTCGGCGAGATCACCGCCGGCCATTCTAGAGCGAAGCCACGATCCGCGATAGAATGCCCGCTTGCCTCTCGTGACCGGATTTGCCCTTCGGATACGCAGGAACTCAAACGATGCGATTCGCGCGTGGGTCTTCGCCATTTGCGGGCTTTACGGAATCGTCGCCCTCGCGCCGCTGTATGTCATGGAAACCAAGCTCGGCAAGGACTATCCGCCCGAGATCACCCATCCCGAGTTCTTTTACGGCAACATCGGCGTGGCCTTGGCCTGGCAGGTGGCGTTCCTCGTCATTTGCGTCGATCCGCGCCGTTTCCGACCGATGATGCTGGTCGGCGTGCTCGAGAAGCTCGGTTACGGCGTGCCGGCCGTTATCCTTTATCTCCAAGGACGGTCGCCTGCCCTTGTGCTTTGCACGGGTCTCATCGACCTCCTGATGGTCGTTTTGTTTCTGACCGCCTACCAGCGGACGGCACGGCAACCCGCGGCGGCGTGACAGCAACGCCTGGCGGCACAGCGGCACCCATGAGCGAACAGATGCGGCGCGATACAATGGGGCTTGTCCCAGCAGGGCGCGTCGAGGGCTTTGCGAGACCCACCAACTGAAGGCACGAATGGCCAAGAGCGATCAACATGCCGCCCCAGGAAGCGCCTAACTCAACCGCCACTCCACGCGTTCTTCTCAGCGCCTTTGCCGATGAGGCGGCCAACCGCAAGACGGCGGTCGAACAGCTCTCGGTGCTGGCGGCAATTGGCCTTCGCCACTACAGCCCGCGGTTCGTCGACATCGAAGGAACGGGGGCCGTCAAACATGTCGTCGACCTCGACAAGAACCAATTCAAGACGCTGAAGACGCTCAACGCCGAATATGGACTGCGTGTCACGAGCATCGGGGCGCGGCTCGGCAAGGTGAAGCTGCGCGACGAACCGGATCAATCGCATAACCGGTTCGTCCCCTTCGCGCAATACCTCGATACGGAACTCGCGGCGACGATCCGGGCGGCCCACGAGCTGGAAACGAAGCTGATCCGCGGCTTCTCGTTTTATCCGCCGCTGGGGGCCGATCCGGCCCCCTATGTGCCGCAGGCCGTCGATCAGCTTGGGAAAATTGTCGATACGTGCGCCCGCGAGGGGCTGGTCTACGGGTTGGAGATCGAGCCGAACCTTGTCGGCTCGACGGGCAAGCTTCTGGCCACGCTGGCCCGGAACGTGGACCGGCCGAACATGGTCCTGATCTTCGACGGGGGAAACGTCGCTAGTCAGAACAAAAACTCCGTCGACTGTTTCCGAGAATACCAGGAGATGCGGCCGTACCTCGGCTGGATGCACGTCAAGGATTACCGCATTGACCCCGACCTGGAGTGGACGGGGACGGTCGATGAGGAGCGGCTGCGGAATTTCGTCCCGGCCGACTGCGGCGATGCGGGCCACGAGCTTGTGCTCAAGGATTTGAAAGGGCATCTTCCGCAGCTTGAGCAACGGATGAAAAAGCTGGGAGCGCCCGGCTTCTTTCTGGAGGCCGAGCCGCATCTGAAGGGGGGCGGACAGTTCGGCGGCTTCAGCGGGCCCGACGGAATGGGCGTCGCCGTCCGCGCGTTGTGCCGCCTCCTCGATTACGTCGGTATCGGATACTCCTTGCGCAACTTCGACGATATCCGCCAGGCCCGTGGATTTTAACCCCGCGGGGCAAGCTGGCCGCTTGCCTCGACTTCAAGTCGGCAAGAGAGAAGGACCGATGGCGTTCAATTTCAAAGAACTGGAAAACCTGCTCGTTTGTCCGGGGTCGCGGTCGAAGCTGATCCAGGAGGTGGACTCCCTCGTCTGCCTGGACGCCGCCTGCCGGCTGAAATTCGCGATTCGCGACGACATTCCCATTATGCTCGTCGACGAGGCGCTGAAGCTTTCTCCGGAGGAGTGGGGGGACGTCATGCAGCGCCATTCTCGCGATCGAACGACGGGGCAACGAATCGGAACGGGCTGATGCGCAAAATCTATCCGGCCTGGTGTGCCACAGGGCTGTTCGTCTCGCTTTGCGCGGCCCTCTGGCCTGCAAATGCGGCCGACGGGCCCGCCAATGGGACCGCGATTTCGCCGCCGCGGACCGCCAAAGAGAGCCGGCCGCAACGGTACCAGTTCCGCGCGCGGCACGACCGCGACGGGATCGGCAAGTTCTATCTTGGGCGTGAGATCGCCCACGTGATGGGGTATCAGGGCATCGCGTGGCTGGAGCGGCCGGAACGGGAAAGCGAAGAGCACCTCACGCAGCTCGTTGATTCCCTCAAGCTGGCCCCCGGAATGGTGGTCGCCGACATCGGCGCCGGCAGCGGCCTGATTTCGCTGAAAGTGGCCAAAAAAGTCGGACCGACCGGCACGGTCCTGGCCGTCGACATTCAGGAGGAAATGCTCAGCGTCCTGTCGAAGCGGCTCAAGCAGCTTAAAGTCACAAACGTCAAGCCGGTGCGCGGCACGGTCAAGTCGCCCAACCTGAAAGCCGCGTCCGTCGACCTGGCCCTGATGGTCGACGTCTACCACGAATTCAGCTATCCGTACGAAATGCTGCGTGAGATCGCAAAGGCGCTCAAGCCGGGCGGGCGGGTCGTCTTCGTCGAGTACCGCAAGGAAGATCCCAACGTCCCGATCAAGCTCGTGCACAAGATGACCGAGGCCCAAGTCAAACGCGAAGCGAGCCAGCCGGAATTCGGTCTGCGCTGGGTGGAGACGATCGGCGTCCTGCCGTGGCAGCACGTGATCGTCTTCGAGCGGCGGCCGTAAAGCCGCGACCGTCAGGGAGCGGCCGCACGTCGTTCGGACGACCGCTCGCTCATGGTCGCGGCTCCGAGACCATTCAGCCGGCCGGCGGCGGCAACGAAATCGCCGTCACCGTTCCGAGGGGGGTGAACGATGACGGCGGTTTCTCGTGACTCTGGTCTTTCGCACTTTTCAAAGATTTTATCGGCCGCTGACGCCTGAGATTCGAGCGATTCGAAGCGGTCACGCTTGGCAGCGGTTGTAACAGTTTTTTGGGACGCCTCGTCGAGACACTGGAGACGACCGCGCGATGAACGAACGGATCGACCGTGCGCGTTTCATGTTCCTCGCAGTCATCTTCGAGGGGTCGCTTGGTCGTCGTCGCGTTGGCGCTCGGATGGATTTTCCGCATTGACGTTTTAGGCGGCCTGCGTCCCAGTCTCGCCGCGGCCGTCGCCGGTCTTGTTGGAGCGATTCCTCCGTTTGTGTTGCTGCTGGCGACAGAGGGGATGAAAATTTCAGCCTTGGAGCGGATCAAGAGACTCGTGCTGGAATCTCTCGGACCGTCGCTGAAGGCATGCCGGTGGTTTGACGTCGTTCTGTTGGCGGCCGTCGCGGGCGTCGGCGAGGAGGTTTTATTCCGCGGCGCCGTGCAACCTCTGTTCGAACGATGGACCGTGTCGACTGGTTGGAGTTGGGCCGCTGGGTTAATCCTCAGCAATATCATCTTCGGTCTGCTGCATTTCATCACGCCGACGTATGCCCTGCTGGCCGGCATGATGGGAGTCTATTTCGGCCTGCTGCTCGACGCGACCGGATCACGGAATCTCCTCGGGCCCATTCTGGCCCACGGCCTGTATGACTACCTCGCGTTCCTGATGCTGATTCGAGCCGCGCGCCGCGGTCCCGTCTCGTAACCGACGGCCGTCTGACGTGGGGCAAGCTGACCGCTTGTCTCACGGATGAACGGGTTAGTCCGCCCGCCGCGTTTCACTTCAAGCAGGCGCAAGACCGATGCCGATGCTAGAGAAATCGAGGTGCGCCGAACAGATGCGCCGGTCCTCCCTGTGCGCAGGTGGGATCAGGGCATTCGCATGGCGGACCCAACATTTGATGCCGGACCGCTTTGCGTCCGGGCGCGACCACGACGGTCAAGGCGTTCGCAGGGATGCAGCGCAACACCACCACACGGCAGGAAAGTCCCGGCAGCCCACGCATGTCTGCCGTGGCACATACGTTGTGCGCATTGACCCGCATCTCGGCACGCCGGCCGAGATTCGTCATGGCGCTGGTGATCCTCGCCTCTTGCGCCTGCGCGGGCTACACGTTTTTTTTCCTCGAGTTCAAGACCAACCGCGCCGAGCTTCTCGATCCGCAGGCTGAATTCCACAAGCATTGGCAGAAGTATTCCACGACGTTCGAACATGCGTCTCAGGTAACGGTGGTCGTCGAAGCTGGGTCGACCGATGAGATCAAACACATCCTCGACGAGGTTGCCGACCGCCTGAAGCGCGACCCGGATCACTTCAGCCACATCCTCTGCAAGTTCGAGTCGGGCCCCCTGCAACGGAAGTGGCTGCAATATGTGCGGCCGCGGCAGCTGCAAGTCGGCCTGCGTCGGATCAACGAGTATTCGCCCGTCCTCCGCGGCGACTGGAGCCGGATCGAGCTCGACGGCCTTTTCAATCGGCTGGGAGAGCAGATCGAGGCCCGGTTGGCGTCGCCCGCGGCGTCGTCCAAGCCGCCGTCCCCCTCCGAAATGCGGCAGATCTTCAAGCACTCCGACCTTCTCACCGCCAGCCTCGACCATTTCCTCGCCAATCCGGCGGAGTTCCATTCTCCCTGGCCCGACCTGGTCCCGATGGACACGCAGACCCGCGCGCTCAAGGAAGAGACCGCCTACTACCTCAGCGACCGCGGGACGATGGGTTACCTCCGCGTCGTCCCCCGCAAGGACCCGTCAGAGACTTCGGGCGAATGGCAGTCGCTGACGCGGCTCGAGGAGATCAATGCCGAGGTCGCCGAAGCCCATCCGGGATCGAAGATCGGACTGACCGGCGTCCCCATCCTGGAGAGCGACGAGATGCGCCGCTCGCAGTGGGACATGGCCTTCGCCACGCTGTTTGCGGCCGCCGGCTGCCTCGTGCTGATGGTGATCGGTTTACGAGGGGTCCGGCATCCCATGCTGATTCTGGTGATGCTGGCCGCCAGTATCACGTGGGCGCTGGGCTTCACGACCGAAATGATCGGCCACCTCAACATCTTCTCGCTCGCGGTCGTTTCAATCCTATTCGCCTTGGGGATCGAATTTGCCATCACCTACACGTCGCGGTACCTGCAGCTTCGACGCGAAGGCTGGCAACTGCGTCCCGCGTTGATGGAAACGACGGGAAAAATCGGCACAGGGACCATAACGGCTGCCGTGACGGCCGCGCTTGCCTTCCTGTGCACGCTTATGACCGATTTTGTCGGAGTGGCCGAATTGGGGATCATCGCCGCCACGGGGATCGTCCTGTGTGCCCTGGCGACGTTCTTTGTCCTGCCGGCCCTGATCTCGCTGGCCGACCAGAACGCCGAACCGGCACGGCTGCCCAAACCGCTGGAGGGCAACCTGTCCCGCAGGCTCTTGGGCCGGTTCCCGCTCGTGACGCTGGTCGTTTCGGCGGCCGTCGTGTTGGGGGTCGGCCTGCAGGTCTTCAAGTTCGAGCACCGGCGGATCGCCTCCCGCATCCGGTTCGATTCCAACCTGCTCAACCTGCAAGCGCAAGACGCTGAATCGGTCCGCCTCGAACGGCGCCTCTCCGAGGAATCGTCCAACTCGCTGCTGTTTGCCGTGTCGATCGCCGACAGCGAGCGGCAGATGCGCGAGCTGCACGCCAAGTTCGAGAAGCTTCCCAGCGTGGGGCACGTCGAGAGCCTCGCCATGCGGCTGCCATCGTCTACCAGCGACGAGACGCGGCAATTGCTGGCCCAATACCGGTCACAGCTTTCCTCCGTGCCGGCCCAGCTTCCGGCGATCCCTAACGCCGATCCGGTCGCCACGGGCAAGGCGATCGAGGGTTTTTATCTCAAAGTCAAGAAGTATTCCGACGAAGAGCACGCCAAGCGCGTGGCCGAGACGACCGACGATTTCCTCAACCGCTTCGAGAAGTTGTCGCAGCCGGAGCAGACCCGCCTGCTCAACCAGTTTCAATACAAAATGGCGGTCGACCTGTTGAATCGCTTCCAGGCCGTGCGGTACGCCTCCAACGACGAGGAAATCCAGGCGGCCGACCTGCCGGACGAGCTGGTCTCCCGCTACGTCAGCCCGCCCGACGCCGAGGGGAAGCGAAAATGGCTCTTGCAGATCTATCCCCAAGAACGAATCTGGGATGAGGCGCCTCTGACACGGTTCGTCGGCGAGCTGCGGAGCGTCGATCCCAACGTGACGGGGACGCCGATACAGAATCACGAATCGGTCCGGCAGATCCGCCACAGCTACGAGACGGCCGCGCTCTATGCGTTTGCCGTCGTGTGGATCGTCCTGTTGATCGATTTCCTCGGCCGGGAGGCCCGCTGGCTGGCCCTCTTGCCGACGCTTTTGATCACCGTTTTGGCGGCCGTGATGCTCCATGCGCGGCACATCCAGGTCGACCCGATGTTGTTTGCCATCGCCTACGTGGTGGTGACGGGAGCCATTGCCCTGGTGATCGATGCCCGCAACCTGCGCAACGCGGCGATTGCCTATCTCGTCCCGCTGGCCGGCGGACTCTTGATGTTCGGCATCTTCGCCCGGACCCACATCGACCTCAATCCGGCCAATCTCCTTGTCCTGCCGCTCTTGCTGGGAATCGGCGTCAACTACGGCGTGCAGGTCGTGCACGACTTCCGGACCCAGAAAGGGCCGTACCAGATTTCGGGCAACGTGTTCGGCACCGTGGTGCTGACGGCCCTGACGTCGATGGTCGGCTTCGGCAGCATGATGATCGCCTCGCACCGCGGCCTCTTCAGCTTGGGCGTCGCCCTGGCGATCGGCATCTCGAGCTGCCTGTTCGTCTCGCTGGTTTTGGTCCCCTCGCTTTTGACCGTGATCTCCAAGCGAGAGTCCGCCCTTTCCACCTCCAGCGGCAGAAGCGAAACCTCCGGCCCCAAACGGACAGCCGAGCCGGAACGCAAAGCCCGTGCGGCGTAAATCAACGCGGGTGACTCGCACGAACCGGTACGCGGAGCCAAGAGCGAATCCAACGGGCAAGCTGGCAGCTTGCCCTCCGGCACAGCGGCCCTTTATCGCCGGCCGATGACCCAGCGCATGAAGCTGGCCGCCTTGAGGCCCTGCTCCGCCAGCACCTGGCTCACGGTTTTGGATTGCTCCTTGGCGAACGGCTGGAACGTAAGCACGCCCGCATCGACATAGAAGGTCTTGAGCTGCCCTTCGACGATTTTGTCGACGATGTTGTCCGGCTTGCCGGATTTCTTGGCGACTTCCCGCAGGCGGTCGCGCTCTTTCTCCACCAGGGCGGGGTCGAGCTCCTCGGGATAACAGACGACCGGCTTGAGGGCGGCGATGTGCATCGCCACGTCCTTGAGGACCGGGGCCGTCTTCTTGCTGCCGCTGGCCTGGAACAGAACGCCCGTTTTGAAGTCGTGGTGGACATACGCGCCGACGGGCCCCCTCATCCGCGCCATGCGCGTGACGACGATTTTCTCGCGGATCTTGTTGATCATTTCGTCGAAGAGCTCGGCGAGCGTCTTTCCGGAACCGTCGGGGTCCTTCTCGGCGAGAAGCTCCTCGGGCGTCGTCGCGCCGGGGCCTTTGAGAAACTGCTTGACGAGTTTCTCGCCGAAGCGGGCCATGTCCTGGCCGGTCGCGACCGGCGGCGACTCGCACACCATTTCGACCATCACGGCCTCCTCGCCGTCCGGCGCGATGGCCGTGAAGATCCGGCCCTCTTCGGTGGGATTGTCGGCCCGCTTCTCCTTGACCTTGAGCCCCTCGCGTTTGAGGATTTCCTTGGCCTTCTCTTCGTCGCCTTCCGCCTCCATCAGGGCCTTTTTGCAGAGCATCATCGGCAGGTCGGTTTTGTCACGCAGCGCCTTGACTGCGGCCGCACTGATTTCGGTCATGGTTGTGTCTCTCCTTATCGACACCGGATCGGGATTCGCACGGAATCACGATCGGCAATGTATCACGAGTGGCCGGGGCATCACGCGAAGGCGAGCCCTGTGGCCGTCACGATCACGAAATCGAGGGGATCGGCCGCGGTTCGTCCTTTGCGGGAGCCTCCGGCTCCTCGGGCAACTGGGCGCGGCCCGTGATCAGCGAGTCGGTCAGATAGCCGAGGATCAGCCGGATCGAACGGATGCTGTCGTCGTTTCCGGGGATTGGCAGGTCGACGACGTCGGGATCCGAATCGGTGTCGATGAGCGCGATGATCTTTGCCCCCACGTTGCGCGCTTCCTGGACGCAGTTTTTCTCCTTGCCCGGATCGACGACGATCACGGCCTCCGGCATGCGGTTCATGTTGCGGATGCCGTTGAGGTTGCGAAAGATCTTTTTCTTTTCGCGCATCAGCGTGGACTGCATTTTCTTCGAGTACGTGGCCAGCTCGCCGCTTGCCTCCAGCGCCTCCAGCTCTTCGAGGCGCTTCAGCCGGCTGCGGACGGTGCGGAAGTTCGTGAGCGTGCCCCCCAGCCAGCGTTCGGTCACGTAGGGCATCCGCGAGGCTTCCGCCGACTCCTGAACCCCCTCGGCGGCCTGCCGCTTCGTGCCGCAGAAGAGGACAAGGCTGCCGTCGGCAGCGACTTTCTGCAGGTATTTCCGCGCCCTCAAGAGACCGCGGACGGTCTCCTTGATGTCGATGATATGGATCAAGTTCCGCTTGCCGTAGATGTAGGGCCGCATCTTCGGGTTCCAGCGGCTCGTGCGGTGACCGAAATGGACCCCCGCATCCAAGATGTCTTTGACGACGATTTCCGACACGGTTCACTTTTCTCCCGACGACCGCATTCCACCGGATCGAACTGCGGCAGAGCCGCTCGAATCCGGCACAGCCCCTCTCCGAGGCCGTTACAAATTGACGATCGTCACTTTCTGAGGTTCTTGAGAATTCGCGGACGCCCATTGCGTCCGACGCGTACCGAGCTTCCAGCGCGAGGGGGGTCGGCCGGTCAACCAGGACGATCCCTTCAGGCGGAGCGCACGAAGAACGCCGCCCCGCAGGCCCCGCGCGGACCGTGAATCCTATCGGTTCACCGGCAAGAGGTCAAATCTGCATCCGCCTTTGACTTACAGTGGCGCCAGGGCAAACGGCGCACTCTGCGTACCGCCGCGGGGCGGGTGCCCGGTTGGGCATCCTCACTTCGTGGCAAGCAGCAGAAACGCCAGCAGATCGCGCAGCTCGTCGGGCGTTTTGACGAGTCCCGCGGGCATCGGCGAAAGGTTCTGGACTTTCCGCTGTTCGACATCCGCGGCGGCGATCGTCTTTCGCGTCGCGTCGGACAAGAGGAGCTCGATCTTGGCGGACGTCTCGCTGAGCACAAGCCCGGAGAATGTCTTCCCGTCGCGAAGCACAAACAAGGTCGCGCGGAAGACCGGGGAGACCGTGCGACTCGGGGCCAGAACCGATTCAACCAGGTACGGGACCGTGAAGCGGGCCGACGCGCCGGCAAGGCTCGGCCCGCCGACGGCCGCCGACCGGCCGTCGATCGCATGACACTTCGCACAGCCGATCCCGTCGGCCCCGAAGAGTCTTCGGCCTCGCTCGGCGTTGCCGCGACGCACGGCGCTCGGCCAATTCACGGCCCAGAACTCCGGCCCAACGTGCGCCGATCCGGTCCCGGCCGACTTGAGCCTTTCGCGAAGAGCCGCGTTGCCGATTTTCTCCGGCAACATCGCGCTCACCGCACTCAGCGTTCGATAGTGAACATAAAGCCCGCACGAGCCCTCGACGTTGTTCACGCGAAACAACAGGTCATTGCTCCCCGGCTGAAGATCGAGGAAGACGACGTCCTGGAGGGGCAAGGCGCCGCGGACGCCTTCGTGCGTCCAAATGATGCGTCCGTTGTGCCAAATTTTCAGCCCGTCGTCCGAACCGGGCAGAAGCATCATCTGCTGTCCGACCGGACTTTCGATGCGGCAATACGCATAGAACGAGGCATCCGGAGAGGCGCCGAACGTCTTGATGAAGTCGAACATCCGGTCATTCTTCATCGCCTGCCAGGCGAGGGTTTTAGTCCCGGACCGATAAGTCGCGGTCAGATCGAGGGGGCCCGTTTCCGGCGGATGCACGCGTGACAAGCCGCGTGAGTCGTCCGCGAAAGGCCCGATGACCCACGCGCGGCCAAGCGATTTCAGAGACGCGTTGGCAAGCCGCCCGCGTTCGGTCGTCTTGCGAAGCCTTCCGATCGCCGGTTCGCTGCGCGGATCGTCCAAGAGCGACAGGAAATGGGCCGCCTGCAAACGGACCCCTTCGCCGGGATCGTCCAGGTGTTGGCGAAGCACGGCGAAGAGGGCCTCCTGCTCGCCGGTGTGTCTTCGCCCGTTCCAATGCTCGGCAACCGTGAACATTCCAATGCGTCCGAGCTTGCGCAAGTCGACCGTTTCGTCGAGATACCTCACGCGGTAGACGTCGTCTTCCGGCCAGGGGGCCAGCGGCAGCGAGGGATCGATCGGCTTCGTTGCGGGGGGAAGCGTGAGGCGAAAACCGACGGCCAGCACGCCGGCAAGGCGGATTCTGCTCGTCGGCCGACAAGCAGGTCGCCTTGAGGAATGTCGAGCGGCGCGCGTTCGGCGAGCACCATCGCCGCGGACTGTCGCAGATAGGTGTCCGCGAGCGCGCCACGCGCGCGATCGATTCGTAGGGAACGGGCGACGCATCGAAGAAAGCGACCGTCGCTGCTAGCGCGACTTGTGGATTGGCGTCGGCCAGCCTCGAAGCGAAAACCGCGGTGGCTCGACCATCGTTTTTGAAGAATTCGTGCAGGGCGCGGACGGCCTGGAGCCGCACCGCGTCATCGGCGTCTTCGGCCAGCCGGACGAGTTGCTCGCGGGCACTCGTCTTCGCCGCCGGCCCCAGCGAGCCAGATCAACTCCGAAAAGGCCGGATCGTCGCGTCTCGCCGCCGCGAGACGAGCGGCCGCCTGTTGGAGCGCGTCGCCGCCCCGTCGAAGCAGCTCGAAATGGGCGCGGCGGCGAATCTCCCAGGAGGGATGAGAAAGATCTCCGTACAAGGACGGCGTACGGCGCGCTGACCAGGTCGACATCGTTCCGGCGGCGTGCGACCGGCTGCGATGCGACAAACGTCAGGCAGACCAGGTCGCTGGCGTAAATCGGCGAACCCTCGTTGTGCGCCATGTAGGCGATGGCCACGTAAATCGAGCCGTCCGGGCCCACCGTGACGCCGACGGGTCGGGCCTGATTCTTTCCGACGAGGAGCGGGAATCTCGGCGGCACGAAAGCTCGCGCCGCGCGGCGAAACCGGATATCGCATCACGGCGCGAATGCCCCACCGCGCAAGAAGCAAGTTGTTGCGGAACCTCGCCGGTACGGCGGGACTGTCGAGATACGCCTGCCCGACCGGCACGGCGCGACCCATGCCGGTGAACATGGTTTCCAACAGATCGGCCCGGTCGGGCGTGATGTGCGGCATCCAACCCCGCGGCCAGCCGAAATCGCTGTGCGGCGTGACGTGGATCAATCGGCCGGGAACGTACGCCAGCGGCAGCGACTCATGATCGTTGTCGTTGCCGAACAGGTTCCAATCGTGATCGAAGACCAGGCCGCAGCAGTTGCGCAGTCCGCGAGCGACAACCTGCAGGCCGCTGCCGTCGGGATGGATCCGCAGGACGGCCGCCCTGCCCGGTGTAGGGGACGCCCTCCTTTTCCGTCGGGTGAAGAAGGTCCAATGTCCCCAATGATCGGGTCGATCAAAGTCTCCGTAGTGGACGAGCGTGTCCCCCATCGAGATGTAGAGATCGCCTTCGGGCCCCCAGGCCAGGGCGTGAAAGCACTGGTGCACGTGATAGCGCGGAACGCCCCAGAGCAACCGTTTTGGCTGAAGTCCGTGGCGTTTCACGACGCCGTCGGGGACCACGTACAGCGCCGAGAGCGTGAGAACGTATAAGTCGTTCCCGCGGATCTCGATGTCGTAGACCCACGAATCGGGCGGGAACCGCAGCAGCTCCTGGCGCGGCGCGAATCCGCCGTGCTTTGCCGGCTCATAGACGAAGAGGGCCTCGCGCCCGCCAACGAACAGCCGCCCCGACGGAGTCGACCCGCATCGACAGAAACGACTCGTTCGACGACGTATCGAGCCGCTCGATGCCGCAACTCAGGATCGACGACGGAGTAATCGAAGGCGTCGGCGGAACGCGACGGCTTGGGGCACGCGATCAACAATGCAGCCAGACACGCGATCGCGATCCGCCTGGCGGCGTGGATCGGCGGCAGTCCGCCGGCCGAACGGCCACGACGAATCGCCCGTCTGCGCCAGGCAACGTCGGTGTCTGCCTGCGTCCGATTCCACCCGCGTCCGATCCACACTCGCCGGCGTCCTCCGGCCGTTCGACGTCGACCTGCGACCAATCGACTCCGGCTCCGTGGCGTCGCAATTCGTCGAGCACCTTCTTGGCCCGCTCGAAATCCGCTTCGGCGACGATGACCGAGACTCCTCCGGGCGCCTCGGTCACGGAAGCCTCGCCGGTGTATACCGCCGACGGCCCGGGCGCGGATATCCTCCGCCTCGAGTGCACTCGACGATGGCGGACGCTTCGAAGTCGTTTGTGACGCGGTCAGGGTCTTCAGGTCGTCGGCATCCGAATCCATCGATCAAGTCTCCTGACAATCAGACGTGCACTTTCGCTGCCAACTCTTCACGTTCTCGCCACTGCCGCGACTCGCCGGCTCAGACGCGTGCGCCTTCAGCACTCGCAGCTCGCGCGGCAGCGGGAAGCTGACGCTCTCCCGGCGAAAGGTGACCTCGCGGACGCTTGCGCCGAAGCGCTCGACCAGGTAGTCGACGCATTCCTGCACCACCTGTTCCGGCGCACTGGCCCCGGCGGTGATCGCGACGGTCTGATCGGTCGTCAAACCATTCCGGCTGCAGCTCGCTGCGGACCGTCGACCAGGTAGGCCGGCTTGCCGCGACGCCTGGCCGATCTCCATCAGCCGCCGGCTGTTCGAGCTGTTCTGGCTTCCCAGCACGATCAGCACGTCGGCCTGCGGCAATCAGTCCGGAAACGGCCTCTTGCCGATTCGTCGTCGCGTAGCAGATGTCTTCCTTGGGAGGCGACGCGATTTGCGGATAGCGCTGCTTCAAACGCTCGATCACGGCGTTGGCCTCGCCCGAGGCTCAGCGTCGTCTGCGTGAGATAAGCGATCCTCGCATCGGGCGGAAACGGCAACGCGTCGACCTCGTCCACATTTTCCACGAGTGTAATGCTCCGCGGAGCTTCACCCATCGTCCCGATCACCTCGTCGTGCCCGGAATGGCCGATCAAGCACGATGTGATACCCCTCGCGGGCGAACTTGATCGCCTCCAGGTGCACCTTGGTCACCAGCGGGCAGGTGGCGTCGATCGTCTGCAAATGCCGGGCACGGGCCTCGGCTCGAATCTGCGGGGAGACGCCGTGCGCACTGTAGAGCAGGAGCGACCCCTCGGGGACCTGCGAGATGTCCTCGACGAACGTCACTCCCTGGCTGGTGAATCGCTCGACGACGTACCGGTTATGGACGATCTCGTGGAAAGACGTAGATGTTCGGCCCGAACATCCGGATCGCCTCGTCGAGGCACTCGATCGCCATGTTGACGCCCGCACAAAACCCGCGCGGACTGGCCAGCAGAATCTGCATGAGCATGCGCACTCGTGGACAGAAGTTCCGCCTTATTGTAGGCGGTCCACAGGGAGATGCCCACCGTCAACGCGAGAATGGCGAATGTCGAAGTCCTACAACTTCATTCCACCGTCTTCATTCCACCGTCTTCACTCCACAGTCACGCTCTTGGCCAGATTCCGCGGCCGGTCGACGTTGCAGCCGCGGAGCAGCGCCACGTGATAGGCCAAGAGCTGCAGGGGCAGCACGGTGACCAAAGGCTGCAGGTATTCCTCCACGTCGGGGACGAAGATCACGTCGTCGGCCAGTTCGGCGGTGCGGTCGTCCCCTTCGCAGGCGATCGCGATCACCGGCCCCTTGCGGGCCTTGATCTCTTCCAGGTTGCTGATGACCTTCGGATGGATCTGGCCCCGCGGGATGACGAAGACGCTCGGCGTCTCCTCGTCCACCAGTGCGATCGGGCCGTGCTTCATCTCGGCCGCCGGATAACCCTCCGCATGGATGTAGCTGATCTCCTTGAGCTTGAGCGCCCCTCCAGCGCGACGGGAAAGTTGTACAGCCGGCCCAGGTAGAGGAAATTGTTCGCGCGGTAATATTTCTCGGCGACCTCGCGGACCGCGTCGTGACAGGCGAGCGTCCTCTCGACGGTCTCCGGCATGGCCTTGAGCTGATCGATCATCCGCAGTCCGGCGGGAAACGACAGGTGACGCATCCGTCCCAGGTAGAGCGAGAGCAGCATCAGCGTCGTGATCTGCGCGGTGAACGCCTTGGTCGAGGCGACGCCGATCTCCGGCCCGGCATGCAGGTAAATCCCGCCGTCGGCCTCGCGGGCGATCGTCGAGCCGACGACGTTGCAGATCGCCAGCGTCGGATGCCCCTTGCGCTTGCACTCCCGCATGGCGGCCAGCGTGTCGGCCGTCTCGCCGCTCTGCGTGATCGCGAAGACCATCGTCATATCGGTCATCGGCGGATTGCGATACCGCAGCTCGCTGGCATATTCGACCTCGGTCGGAATCCGAGTGAACTCTTCGAGCAGGTATTCGCCGACCAATCCGGCGTGCCAGCTCGTGCCGCAGGCGGTCAGGACGATCCGGTTCATTCGCCGCAAGTGCTGCGGATCGAGGTTCAAGCCGCCGAACTTGGCGGTGGCCTCGTCTTCGTCAAGCCGGCCGCGCAGGGCGTTTTCCACAGTCTGCGGCTGCTCGAATATCTCCTTGAGCATGTGGTGCTCGAAGTCGCCGCGGTCCGAATCGCCGGCGACGTGCTCGATGACGTGGACGGACGGCGACAGCGGGCCCGTGTCGCGATGCGATAGCTCCATCCCTTGCGGCGTGAGCACGACGATCTCGTGGTCCGCAAGATAGGCGACCTCCTCGGTATAACCGACCAGCGGACTGGAGTCGCTGGCGAGGAAGAACTCCTCGCGCCCGACGCCGATCACCAGCGGGCTCCCGAGTCGAGCTCCCACGATCACGTTCGGCAGATCGCGGAAGAGAATCGCCAGTCCGTACGTCCCTTTGAGCATGGCCAGTGATTGTTTCAACGCCGTCAGGCAGGTCCGCTCGTCGACGTGGCCCCCTCCGAGCCGCGTTTGTTCGTCGAGATGATGGGCGATGAGGTGGGCAATGGCTTCGGTGTCGGTCCCCGTCCGAAAGACGTAGCCAAGTTCCTGCAACTGATTACGGAGTGCCGCGTGGTTCTCGATCACCCCGTTGTGCACCAAGACGACTTCGCCGTTGCCCCCGACGTGCGGATGCGAATTGACGTCGGTCGTCGCTCCGTGCGTGGCCCAGCGCGTGTGTCCAATGCCGACAGTCCCGGACAAGGGGGCGGCCTCCAAAGAGGCCGCCACGGCCTGCACGCGTCCCGCCTTCTTGCGGACGCCGATCCGCCCGCCCTGAGCGACGGCGATCCCGGCACTGTCATAGCCGCGGTATTCGAGCCGGTGCAAACCCTCGACCAGGACGTCCTGGGCCGTTCGATAGCCGACATATCCCACGATCCCGCACATGGCTTTCGCGCTCCTTCGCTTAGGCCTGGACGAACGGCTCCCAGATGAGACGTGTGGAAATCTACGTGATCCGCGAAAAATGGTCAACGGGCCATCGCCAATGCATCAAAGCGCCCCCCGCCCCGCTCCCGGGCCGTGACAACTGCGCCGAATCGGTCATAATTGGCGTATGTTTGTCGATCGGGTGACTATTTACTGTCTGGCCGGTGACGGCGGCTCCGGCTGTTTGAGCTTTCGTCGCGAAGCCCGCGTGCCGCGCGGCGGACCCGACGGCGGCGACGGCGGCAAGGGGGGCGACGTCGTCGTCCTGGCCGACGAAAACACGAGCAGCCTTGCCAACATCGTCGGCCACAAGCACTGGCGGGGGGGCCGTGGTGAACATGGCCAAGGCTCGCTGATGACCGGCAAAGGGGGCCAGGACGCCGTCATTCGCGTTCCGCCGGGCACCCTCGTCCGCGATGCGGACCGCGGCTTTCTGCTCCGCGACCTTGAGCGGGACGGCAATTCGGTCGTCGTTGCCCGCGGGGGCCGCGGCGGCCACGGCAACAAGCGTTTCGCCTCGTCCACCAACCGGGCCCCCCGTCAGTTCGAGCGGGGCGAGCTGGGGCAAACACGGACTGTCGCGCTCGAATTGAAGGTCATCGCCGACGTGGGACTGATCGGCAAGCCGAACGCCGGCAAATCGACGCTCCTGAGCCGGCTGTCGCGGGCCCATCCCGAGATCGCCGACTATCCGTTCACCACGAAATATCCCAACCTGGGGCTCGTGCGAACCGGTTACGACCACCAATTCGTGATCGCCGACATCCCCGGCCTGATTGAGGGGCGCATGCCGGCAGCGGCTTGGGACACGAGTTCCTGAAGCACGTCGAACGGACCAAGCTGTTGGTGCACCTGATCGAGCCTGCGCCGTCCGACGGCTCCGACCCCCTCGACAACTTCCGTACAATTCGCGAAGAGCTGCGGTTGTACGATCCGAATCTGGCCGAACGCCGCGAAATCGTCTGTGTCACAAAGTGCGAGCTTTTCGAGGCGGAGGCCGTCGGTCGGTCGCTCGATGAGGAAGTGGGAAGTCCCGTGCTGCGGATCTCCGCGGTCACCGGCCAGGGCCTGTCGCAGCTTGTATCGATCATCCTGGGCGAACTGGCCGCACGAAGCAGACCCGAAGAAACGACCGCTTGCCCGCGAAAGAGCCAATCTGATGGCCCAATTTGAATACTCCAAGTTCGACGGTTCGGAACAATTCAGTCCGCAATCGGCCGACAAGGTCTTCGACGAACTCACCCAGCACATGCTCGACTGGGGCGATCAGGTGCTCGACTACCTCGACCAGTGGGAAGAGGAGCACCCCGACGTCGTCGACATGCTGCTCAAGCGGGGCTACGTCGAAAAGGACGCCGAAGGGAAATACGTCGTCACGCCCAAAGGCATTCGGCGCGTCGAAAACAAGGCGCTCGAGGAGCTGTTTCAGATCGCCCGCAAAGACAAGCTCGGCAAGCACGATACGGAGTTCCGCGGCGCCGGCCAGACCGTCCACGAGGAATCGAAGCCCTACGAGTTCGGCGACCCGGTCAGCAATCTCAACATGCACGAGACGCTGAAGAATGCCCTGGTCCGGCAGGGGGGCGGCTCGCCGATCCACGTCTCGAAGAAGACCTCGTCGTCTACGACACCGAATACCAGACGTCGTGCGCCACGGTCGTCCTGCTGGACATGTCCGGCAGCATGACCCGGTACGGCAAGTACGGGCAGGCCAAAAAGTGTGGCGATGGCCCTGCAGTCGCTCATCCGCAGCCGCTACCAGGGCGATTTTCTGCAGGTCGTCGGCTTTTACACCTACGCGACCCCGCTTTCGGAGCGGCAGCTTCTGTCGTCGGCTCCGAAACCGGTGAGCATTTACGATCCGCCGCGTCCGTCTGCGAATCAACCTCGACCGGCCGCCACGGTTCGTTCCGGAGCATTTCACGAACATCCACGCCGGGCTGCAATTCGCCCGGCGCATCCTGCGGCGGAATCCGGCCCAGAACAAGCAGATCATCATCGTCACCGACGGCGAACCGACCGCCCATATCGAGGGCCGCGAGATCGTGCTGATCTATCCGCCGGCCGAGTCGACGGCCCGCCTCACCCTGGCCGAAGCGAAGCGTTGCTCCGACGAGGGGCTGACGATCTCCAGCTTCGCGCTGATCGAGGACTACTTCTACTCTGGGGCTGGTCGAATTTCGTCGAGCGGCTCGCGCAGGTGACGCAGGGCGTCGCCGCGTTCTGCAACGCCGACGACCTGGGCAACATGGTCCTGGAAAGCTTCGTCGGCGGCCGCAAACGGCGGCGGGCGATGTAAACACGATTGCCGTAGGGTGGACCAGCTCGACCACGCCGGCCCACCATTGGATGCAACCTTGATCGTTCGTAAGCGACCTCGCGATGACCCAGTAGCATGCACGCTCTGCGAGCGGTCACCGTACCGGACTCAAATCACCATCCCGCCGTCGATCGTCAGCACGGCTCCGGTCGTGAACGAGCTGGCGTCGGAGGCGAAATAGATTGCTCCGCCGACGATCTCTTCCGTGTCGCCGATGCGGCCGAGTGACTTGTTGGCGACGAACGCCTTGAGGCGTTCCTCGTCTTTCCACAACGTCTCGCTCAGATGCGTCTTGATGACGCCGGGGCAGATGCAGTTGACGCGCACGCCTTTGCGGCCGCACTCGCGGGCCATGACCTTGGTGAGCATGATCAGGCCGGCCTTCGTGACCGAATAAATCCCCTGCAGCGGGGCCGCCTGCAAGCCGGCGACGGAGGCAATATTGACGATCGAGCCGCCGCCGGATTGCATCATCTTCTTGGCCAACAATCCGCGACAGGACGTACGGGCCTTTCAGGTTCACCTCGAACGTCTTATCCCAGGCGCGGTCGTCCGACTCGACGATCGGCCCGAAATAAGGGATTTGTGCCCGCGTTGTTGACGAGGACGTTGACGCGGCCGAACTTGCCTTCTGCCTCGGCGATCAGCCGATCGATGTCTTCGCTCTTGCCGACGTGGGCCACGACGCCATGGACTTTTTCCTTGAGCGCACCCAGCTCGCCGATCGCTGCGTCGACGGTCTCCTGCTTGCGGCCGCAGATCGTGACGGTCGCTCCCGACTTCGGCAAAGCCGCGGGCAATGGCCAGGCCGATTCCGCGCGTTGCCCCCGTCACGATGGCGTTTTTGCCGGTCAGATCAAAACGGTTGTGCATGGCATGTGATTCCTGGAAAATGAGAGCCGATGCCGAAGCACGAAATCCGAATGACGAAGCTCGAATGAAAAACCTTCGGATTTCGTGCTTCGACATTCGGGTAGTGGGTCCAATTTGTGTTGATGCTTTTCACCTGAACTCAGTCGCCGCTGCGATGAATTCAGCGGTCGCCTTCGCCTTTCCGCTGTCGCGCCCCAACACTGAAATGGATTTAGCCAGCCAAGTGAATGCCAGACGAAGGGTCTCGTCGATGGCCCTTTTCGATCAAGAAAAGAAACTCTCGATTAGGCGTCTCCACGTCACGAATCCAGTCTTTCGTCCATTTCATTTCCGCCATTACGTTTCTCTTGTGGTCCACTTCGATAACCTCTGCGATCCTGCCGCTACTGGAAAGAACGTCATTCAATTCATCGGCCGTCGCCCGGCCGCCTGAACTGTACGAAAGAATAATCCAATGGGCACGCGCCTTCTGAATAAGTCGCTCAATCGCCTCAACCGCAAGGAATCGGCCCGTGTCACTGCTTCTTCTAAACTCCTCAAACACCGTTGCTGCGACAGTGTCGGACGTGTCCTTTCTGCACACGCCTTTCCGAATAGCTCCGGCCTGTCGTTCAAGCAGATCGTCGTCCAAATGTGGTAATAAGATGCATATCGCACGCGCGATGGCGGCATCTTTTCATTGTTTGAGCCATACGGTGGATCGAGATACGCAAGATCCACAGGAACGTCCGCAAGTTCGAATATGTCTTTACGATAGACCTCGTTGTCCCTTGCGTTTACAAATACATTTGGCACCTCAAGATGCAGATTCTTAAACGAACGTGGCGACCATTCTTTCAAATACGATACATAGTGGCCGAGGGTGCTATCAACTTGGTCCAATGCGAGAATCAGACTTGTGATCGCCACAGCCCGTTCAATGCGGGAAAGCAAAAGGCTGTCGATTTCGTCGCGGATAGCGTCGAGCTTGCGGGTGTTATGGATTTGCCACGGTTTCTTGAGGCCGTCGTGATTGGAAGAGCCGTTGCTCGACTGTCCACCGTAGTGCTCCGTAAACCAACCGTCAATCGGGCGGACCCCATTTAAGTGGTCGATTAGCGTTGAATATGCTTGCTTCGGGCTCCGATTGAGAAGATAGCACTCTGCGAACACTTCCGACCATGAGGAAATATCGTTTGCTAATACGCGATAGCCCGTCTTGGCAAATGCCTGGGCAACACGGGTCGTTCCTGTAAATCCGTCAAAGACAGTTCGGGCACCGGTCTTTTTCGCAAGTTCAAGAATCTGTGGCAACAGCCTGAGCTTTGAGCCAGCATATTTGATCCCCTCTGTTTGGGGAGCATTTAGAATTATGTTGTCGAAAAGAGACAAAGCATCATTCATCTCGACAGCCCCGATCGTTGCTTGAGGAGCACGATATCTTCCTTCAGTTTTTCGAGCGCGGCTGCATGTCCAGCGGCTGACGACACTAATGCATGCGAGAATAATTGGACAAGTACAAGGTTATGCGAATAGTCGATCCACCCGTTCGTGACACTGTCGAAATACTTTAGAGCATTCTTTGTATGGGTCCAAAGGCCGCGCTGAAGTGCATTGGCTTTGGCGTCACCATAACGGACTTCACAAACGTAATCGCCCTCCGCATCGAAGAAGCGATAGACTGGATGGATTCTGCCTCGCCCCGCACTTGCGCGCGATCCGAACAATCGAATTGCGGGCACGCAGGTAGTCAAAGACGAGAATGTTACATCGGTGGGCGCTCTCGTCATAAATCAGCGGAAGCACATTGATTTGGCTGAAAATGGAAAAGGCGACGTGGTCGAGGATTTGCTTCGCATTCGCAGCCCCAACGACGTCACCTTGTTCTTGTTCCAGGGCGATTGCGCCATAGTGGGTAATCTGTCATAAATGGGACATGGCGATTTGTTGAAAACACTCGGCGTCGGTCGGTGGGCCAGGGCGATTGCGCCATAGTGGGTAATCTGTCATAAATGGGACATGGCGATTTGTTGAAAACACTCGGCGTCGGTCGGTGGGCGAGTCGCGGCAGGCCAAGGATGTGCGTCATGCCTCCGTCTCGCTCCGTCCGTATCCAAGATCACTTCGCGTCGTTGACCGATCCGCGGCGGCGGGAGGTTGTGTATCCGCTGATCAATATCGTCAGCATCGCCATTTGCGCCGTGATTGCCGGTGCCGATGACTTCGTATCGATGGCCGAGTATCGGATGCAAGAAGCGGAAGTGGCTGGGACAGTTCCTCGATCTGCAGCGCCGGCATCCCGTCGCACGATCGTTTCAACGCCATCCTCGGAGCGATCCGGCCTGCCGAATTCGAGCGGTGCCTGTTGAGTTGGATCACGGCCCTGCACGAAGTGACCGAAGGCAGGAATCGTGGCCATCGACGGCAAGACGCTCCGCCGCAGCTTCGACGCGGCCAGCAGCAAGTCGGCCATTCACATGGTCAGCGCCTGGGCCACAGCCAATCACATCAGCCTGGGCCAGGTGGTCGTCGAGGAAAAGAGCAACGAGATCACGGCGATCCCGAAACTGCTGCAAATCCTGGAGCTTTCCGGCTGTCTGGTGACCATCGACGCGATGGGATGTCAGACCGAGATCGCTCAGGAGATCGTCGACGCCCACGCGGATTACGTGCTGGCCGTGAAGGGCAACCAACCCACGCTGCACGAGGGCATCGCCGAATTCTTCCTGAAGCATCTGGAAAACGATTTCGCAGGCGTGAAAGTCAGTCGCTACGAGAAGCGCGAACGCGGCCATGGTCGCGAAGAGCACCGTTCCTACTATGTGCTGCGCGGTCCCCGAGAACCTGCCCGACCGAAGTCGCTGGGCTCAGCTGACCGCGATCGGAATCGCCATCAGCGAGACCACGCGTGACGGCAAACCGTGCAGCGACGTGCGACACTACATCCTGAGCAAAAAGCTCTCGGCTCGCCGATTCGGCACCGCGGTGCGCAGTCACTGGGCGATTGAGAACCGACTGCATTGGCAACTCGATGTGACGTTTCAAGAAGACCAGTCGCGGCTACGAAAAGGACATGCCGACGCGAACTTCAGCAGCCTTCGCCGCACGGCCCTCAGCCTGCTCAAGAACAATCACACGCTGAAGATCGGAATCAAGAACAAACGCCTCGCCGCCGCTTGGGACGATGAGTACCTCGAACAAGTCGTCTGCGGGAGATGAGTTATGGTGCAATCGCCCTGGTCGGTGGGCGAGTCGCGGCAGGCCAAGGATGTGCGTCATGCCTCCGTCTCGCTCCGTCCGTATCCAAGATCACTTCGCGTCGTTGACCGATCCGCGGCGGCGGGAGGTTGTGTATCCGCTGATCAATATCGTCAGCATCGCCATTTGCGCCGTGATTGCCGGTGCCGATGACTTCGTATCGATGGCCGAGTATGGATGCAAGAAGCGGAAGTGGCTGGGACAGTTCCTCGATCTCAGCGCCGGCATCCCGTCGCACGATCGTTTCAACGCCATCCTCGGCGCAATCCGGCCTGCCGAATTCGAGCGGTGCCTGTTGAGTTGGATCACGGCCCTGCACGAAGTGACCGAAGGAGGAATCGTGGCCATCGACGGCAAGACGCTCCGCCGCAGCTTCGACGCGGCCAGCAGCAAGTCGGCCATTCACATGGTCAGCGCCTGGGCCACAGCCAATCACATCAGCCTGGGCCAGGTGGTCGTCGAGGAAAAGAGCAACGAGATCACGGCGATCCCGAAACTGCTGCAAATCCTGGAGCTTTCCGGCTGTCTGGTGACCATCGACGCGATGGGATGTCAGACCGAGATCGCTCAGGAGATCGTCGACGCCCACGCGGATTACGTGCTGGCCGTGAAGGGCAACCAACCCACGCTGCACGAGGGCATCGCCGAATTCTTCCTGAAGCATCTGGAAAACGATTTCGCAGGCGTGAAAGTCAGTCGCTACGAGAAGCGCGAACGCGGCCATGGTCGCGAAGAGCACCGTTCCTACTATGTGTGCGCGGTCCCCGAGAACCTGCCCGACCGAAGTCGCTGGGCTCAGCTGACCGCGATCGGAATCGCCATCAGCGAGACCACGCGTGACGGCAAACCGTGCAGCGACGTGCGACACTACATCCTGAGCAAAAAGCTCTCGGCTCGCCGATTCGGCACCGCGGTGCGCAGTCACTGGGCGATTGAGAACCGACTGCATTGGCAACTCGATGTGACGTTTCAAGAAGACCAGTCGCGGCTACGAAAAGGACATGCCGACGCGAACTTCAGCAGCCTTCGCCGCACGGCCCTCAGCCTGCTCAAGAACAATCACACGCTGAAGATCGGAATCAAGAACAAACGCCTCGCCGCCGCTTGGGACGATGAGTACCTCGAACAAGTCGTCTGCGGGAGATGAGTTATGGTGCAATCGCCCTGGGTTGGCGGCCCGGTCCCGACGACAACCGGGCGACTCGACTTTGCTGCGTCAGCCGATTTAGCAAATGAGACATTCGGCCATGATAAACGATAAAAGGCCCGCCTCGCATCGGTGCCTAGCCGAGCGTGAGACGGACCTGATGCCTTGCGGCATGTTTCGGATTGTCGGTGTTCGGCTAGGCGGCCGCATTTTAGCTCACGCTGACACCGGCCAGCAATGCAGCGTTAATAGACTGTCGAATGTTCTGATCGCGCTCCACCGATCAGCCGATCGATGTCTTCGTTCTTGCCGACGTGGGCCACGACGCCATGGACTTTTTCCTTGAGCGCCCCGAGCTCGCCGATCGCTGCGTCGACGGTCTCCTGCTTACGGCCGCAGATGGTGACGGTCGCTCCCGACTTCGGCAAAGCCGCTGGCAATGGCCAGGCCGATTCCGCGGGTTGCCCCCGTCACGATGGCGTTTTTCCCCTTCAGATCAAAACGGTTGTGCATAGCGTGCGATTCCTGGAAAATGAGAGCCGAGTGCCGAAGCACGAAATCCGAATCAGGAAGCTCGAAATGAAAATCCTTCGGATTTCGTGCTTCGAGCATTCGCTTCTCCTGTTATACCCGTTCGCGGCACTCCAGAATATTCCCCCAACGAGAAAGAGGGTCCGCACCATGAGCGACCTGGTGACACTCTCGAAAAACGGCGACGTGGCGGTCGTCACCGTCAACAATCCGCCGGTCAACGCGCTCAGCCCGGGCGTCCCGGAGGGAATTCTGGCGCACGTCCAGGCCGCGGCGAGCGACCCGGCCGTCAAGGCGATCGTGCTGATCGGCGGCGGCAAGACGTTCATCGCCGGGGCCGACATCAAGGAGTTCGGCAAGATCACATCGGGCAAAAAGAGCCGCGACATCGGACTCTATCCGACGCTGCTGGCCATCGAGAATTGCCCGAAGCCGGTCGTGTGTGCGATCCACGGCACGGCCTTTGGCGGCGGTCTCGAAGTTCGCGCAGGCCTGCCATTACCGCGTCGCCGTGCCGAACTGCGCAGGTCGGGCAGCCGGAGGTGAAGCTGGGCATCATCCCCGGCGCGGCGGGGACGCAGCGGCTGCCGCGGCTGGCAGGCAGTCGTGCACGCGGCCGAGATGTGTGCGATGGGCAACCCCATCTCGGCCAAGCAGGCGCACGAGTGGGAAATTGTCGATCAATTGATCGACGGCGATCTGCTGACCGGCGCGATCGCCTTCGCACGCGCGCAGGCCGCCAGCGGAAAGCCGCCGCGCAAGACGCGCGAAATCGCCGATCGCTTCGGCGACCCGGCTGCCAATGCGCGCGGCGCATGGCCGAGCTGCGCGAAGCAGGCGACCAAACAATGGCGCGGCATGCAGGCGCCCTTCCGCGCGATCGAGGCCGTCGAAGCCGCCGCGCAGCTGCCGTTTGAGGAGGGCTGCAAGAAAGAGGCGGAGCTCTTTCAGGAGTGCCTCTTCTCCACCGAATCGAAGGGAATGATCCACGTCTTCTTCGGCGAGCGGACGGTCGCCAAGATTCCCGACCTGCCCAAGGACGTCAAACCGATCGACATCAAGACGGCCGCGGTGGTCGGCGCCGGGACGATGGGGGGCGGCATCACGATGACCTACGTCAACGCGGGCATTCCCGTCGTGCTGAAAGAGGTCGACCAGCCGGCCCTCGACCGCGGGTTGGAAACGATCCGCCGCAATTACGCCGTTTCCGTCCAGCGCGGCAAGATGACGCAGGCGCAGGTCGACGCAGAAGCTGGCCATGATCCGGCCGACGCTCGACTACGACGATCTCAACGAGGCCGACATCGTGGTCGAGGCCGTCTTCGAGAACATGGAGCTGAAGAAAAAAGTCTTCGCCGAAATCGACAAGGTCGCCAAGCCGGGCGCCATCCTGGCCTCCAACACGTCGACGCTCAACATCGACGAGATCGCCGCGTCGACATCCCGGCCGCAGATGGTCGTCGGGCAATCACTTCTTCAGTCCGGCCAACGTGATGAAGCTGCTTGGAGATCGTCCGCGGCAAGCAGTCGAGGCAGGAGGTGCTGGCGACGTCGATGGCGCTGGCCAAGCGGCTGGGCAAAGTCGGCGTGCTCGTCGGCAATTGCTGGGGCTTTGTCGGCAACCGCATGTTCGGCCCCTACATGCGCGAGGCGGCCTTCCTCGTCGAAGAGGGTGCGAAAGTCCAGGACGTCGATGCCGCCTTGTACGAATGGGGCATGGCGATGGGACCGTTGGCGGTGGGCGATCTGGCGGGGCTCGACGTCGGCTACAAGGTCCGCAAAGAGGCCGAGCATCACATCCCCAAGGGAATGCGTCCGCACCTGGCCGACAATCGTCTCGTCGAGGCGGGCCGGCACGGCCAGAAGACAGGCGCGCGGCTGGTACCGCTACGAAAAGGGGAGCCGCACGCCGCTCCCCGATCCGGAAGCGGAACAGCATCATCGCCGAGGCAGTGAAAGAGGGCGAGCATCAAGCAGCGGACGATCGGCAAGGACGAGATCATCGAGCGGACGATCTACGCCCTGATCAACGAAGGGGCCGCCATCCTCGACGAGGGCCACGCACTGCGCTCGGTCGACATCGACATCGTGTACGTCTACGGCTACGGCTTCCCCGCCTTCCGCGGCGGCCCGATGTTCTACGCCGACACGATCGGCCTCAAGAAGGTCTACGACCGCGTCTGCCAGTTCGAGAAGGAGCACGGCTTCTGGTGGAAACCCTCGCCGCTCCTGAAGCGGCTGGCCGAAGCGGGCCAGACGTTCGCCGATTTCGACCGGCAGAAGTGGGGCGCAGGGGAATGACGAAGTCGTCGGTTATGCTTCAGCATCACCGATAGCAACGCGCTGACAATGCCCGAATTCCGGCGAGACCTCGTTGCCCGCGGAACGTGCCTTTTCACGCTGATCACCACCCGTGGGATTCCAGAGCTTTCGATCCGCGGGTCTTACAATCGTGGCTTTCCCGAACGGATCCATGCCGCCAGAACCCCTCCTCAACGTCGTTCTTTACCAGCCGGACATTCCGCAGAACACGGGCAACATCGGCCGCACGTGCGTGGCCGTCGGTGCAAAGCTTTGGTTAATTCGTCCGCTGGGCTTTCGACTCGACGAACGGCCGCCTTCGCCGAGCCGGGATGGATTACTGGGAACTCGTCGATTGGCAGGCCGTCGATAGTTGGGCCGAGGTCCGCGAGAAACTGCCGGGACGGCCCTGGTGGGCGCTGACAAAGTCCGCCGACACGCCTCGTGTGGGACGCCCGCTTTCTCGCCGGGGGACATCCTCCTTTTCGGCAGCGAGACGCGGGGTCTGCCGGCGTCGATCTCTGAGCGAGCAACCGAACCGGAACCTGCGACTGCCGATGCGGCCGGAAGTCCGCAGCCTGAACCTGGCCAGCACGGTCAACACGGTCGTGTATGAAGCGGTCCGGCAATTCGGCGGACTGTCCTGATTTACCTTGGCGGTGTTGCCGATTCCGTGCATTGCGAGTTAGATTGTGATCGCCATCGGCCACATCTTGAAGACGTCCAGGGGAGAGACGACTGAATGGGAGTTAAGAAGAGCGGAAAAGGACGACGAAAGCTTGGACGCAAAAAGCGGCGGAACCGAAGCAAAATTCGGCACCGCAAGGGCTGATGGCGACGCAATCAGGCATTGGACCGCCGGCGGCACGACTCGTCGCGCTGCCGCGGCCCCTCGTGCGATCTTGCCGAACCCCCCGCGGACCCTGGCCACTGTCATGCGCTTCCGGCCGATCGGGTAAATCCTTGACACCGCTTCCCGCTCACGGGATGCTGGAATGGAGGGAGCGTACCGGCACGCCTTGGCGTGGCCGAGTGCACTCCCGACCCACACGTGTTTGCCCGCCCTGTGAAGCCAGCCATTTTTCGCGGATTGACGCCTCGTGTTAAACAGCGTTTCCCCGCCACGGACGCGTGACTCAGATCGCGACGTCTACTCAATTGCTCGATCCGACGCCAACGGAGATTGAGATGAGCGCAAGACGTTGCTCTCGCATCGGCTTCTCAGTTTCGACAAAAGCCGTCGTATCCGCGGCCTTGCGACCTTCTTTGGCCGGCTTGCTGCTTTTTGGCGGCCTTTCGGCCGGCTCTCGGCCGACGACATTACGCCGCAGCAGATCGAGCAGCTCCAAAAATCACTTTCCGACGGCAGGACGACGCGCGACTCGCTCAAAAATCGCTCAAGCGGGCCGAAGAGCAGGCAAAGGCCCTGGCGCCACGATCGAACAACTCAAGGGCGATCTCACCGCGACGAAAGCGGCCGTCATGGCGGCTGAAAACAGCTCAGCCAGACATGCCGAGGCCGTCCAGCAATACAAGAGGAAAAAGCGAAATCGCTCGTCAAGGCCGCAGCCGAGGCCGCGGGCCGGCAAAAAGCCGCGGCCGCCGCCCTCAAAACGTCCAGGATAAGCTGCGCGCCGCTCAGGAAGAAATCGCCCGGATCAAAGACCAGAAGAGCAAATCGGACATCGCAGGCTGCCGACGCTCAGAAAAGCTTGAAAGCCGAGCAGGATTCGGCCTTGAAAGCCAAACAGGCCGCCGAATTGGCGGCAAAAAAAGCGGCCGAGGCCGAAGCGAAAGTGAAAACGACGCAGAAAGCGATTGCGCACCGCGAAGGCCTCCGCGGCCGAAGCCGCGACGCGTCTCAAGATGGCGGAGACGGCTGTGACGGGCAGTCGGCCGGACGCGGCACAAGCCCGTGCCGCCTTGGCCATGGTGAGTGCGGAGACCCTGGGCAAACAAGTTGCCGCGGAAAAATCGCTGATCGCGCTGGGCAAGCTCGAATCGTTCTCGCAGAAAGTCGCGCCGATTCTGGCCAAGCGTTGTCTGGCCTGCCATGACGCGAAGACGGCCAAGGGCCGCTTCAACGTCGAGACGTTCGCCTCGCTGATGCGGGGAGGCGAATCAGGGGCCGAGATCATGCCGGGAAAAAGCGCCGACTCGAATCTGGTGAATCTCATCGAGGATGGCACGATGCCGCAGGACGCCGATCCGCTCTCGAAGGACGAAATCGCCGTCATCCGCAAGTGGATCGACACGGGGGCGACGCTCGACGCGGGCCTGAATCCGGCCGATCCGCTGATCGCGATCATGCCCAGTCTGCCGCAGCCACTTCCCCCGGTCGCGTACCGCGTGCCGATTCCCGTGACGGCCATCGCGTACAGCCCCGACGGCAGCCAACTGGCGACGTCGGGATACCACGAAATCCTCATCTGGAGCGGCAAGGACGGCCGACGACTCGGCTCGGATCACCAACATCGCCGAGCGCGTCTACGGCATCCAATACAGCCCGGACGGGAAATTCATCGCGGTCGCAGCCGGGACGCCGGCGCAGCTTGGCGAAGTGAAGCTGTTTTCGGCGGAAACGCGCGAGCTGATGGCCGACCTGGTCCGCACGGGCGACGCGGTGTTTGCCGTCGCCTTCAGTCCGGACGGCAAGCGACTGGCGACGGCCGGGGCCGATCGGGCGATTCGCGTCTTCGACGTGGCAACCAAGAAACAGCAGCTTCTCATCGAGGATCATGCCGACTGGGTGATGGACGTCGCCTGGCTGCCCGACGGATCGAAGCTCGATCTCCGCCAGCCGCGACAAAACGGCCAAAGTCTTCGACGCCAAGACGGGCGACTCGCTCGTCACGTTCAACGGTCACGCCGAGCCGGTCTTCGGCGTCGCCGCGGCTCCCGACGGCAAAACGGTCATCACGAGCGGACGCGACAAGAGCCTGCGGCGATGGAACGTCTCGGATGCGAAGGAAGTGCAGCGGATCACGGGGTTCGGGGACGAGGTGTTCCGCGTGGTGGTGACGCCCGACGGCCGCATCTTCAGTTGCAGTGCCGACCGAAAGGCCCGCGTCCATTCGCTGGCCGACGGCAAGCTGCTGACGACCTTCTCGGGCCACGACGACTGGGTCTATTCGCTGGCCTATAACGATGCCACGAAACGCCTGGCCACCGGCTCGTTCGACGGCGAGGTCCGCATCTGGAACGTTCAGAACGGCAAAGGTCTCGTGACGTTTCTGGCCGCCCCTGGATACAAGCGTCCCGTCGCCACGGCGGCGAAGTGAGTGGCGAGTGGCGAGCGAAGACGAGCGAACGGCACGCTTCCGTGCCAGGTTGTCCACTCGCCACTCGCCGCTCGCCACTCGCACTCTTCTCCCCTTGTCTCAAGCCGTGCTTCGGGCGGCATAGTTGAGGGTGCGGGCCGGGTGAGTGGACCGACTCCCCATGTGGTCCGAGCAGGGAACTCTCGTCATGGCACGTCGTGCCCTCTTTTGCGTCGTTCTGGCCGTTTCTGCCCTGTCGTTGCTGAACGCCGCGGGGACCACGGTCAAGACTGGCACCGTCGAGGCGGTCTCCGAAACGAAACCAGACGATCTACGGTCAAGTTCGCCCATTCCGACAGCACCACCGAACTCAAGGTGACGACCGACACGTCGGTTCGCCTGGAAGGTGCCGCGTCTGAGTTATCGGCCCTGAAGCCGGGAATGGCCGTCACGGTTCAGGTCGGTTCCGAGGGCGAGGCGGAGCGAATCCTGGCTCACACCGCGAAGGACAAGCCGGCCTCCTCCTCGACGGCGAAAGTCTCCCAAGACCAAAGTCATCGACGACGCACAAATCGTCCAAGTCGAAATCCTCGAAGACCGCCTGCCAAGACGCATTCCAAAAGAATCGAAAATCCGAGACTTCGCCGCTCGATTCCGCGCCCGGTCATGACGACCCCCTTGGGCACGCTTGAAGAATCCGGAATTTAAAGTGCTCGACGGCATCGGGCGGTTCGCAAGAGCGAGCTGGCCCTGCTTTCTGGGTCCCAATCACGACAATGTCTCGCAGGAAACGGGCCTGTTGACGCTGGCCGCCGCAGGGCCCGTCGCTGGCCTGGCATACTCCAAGGTCTCGGCCAGGGGTTATTCGACGGTCTCGTCGCGGACGGCATTGTCTTCAGCATGGGGACGCCGGATAACCAGGAATCGCTCTTGGCCATCAGTCTCGCCGACGGAAAGGCCCTCTGGAGTGTGCCGACGGGAGGCTCGGTCTTTCAGGAAGGCCACGGCAACGGTCCGCGCAGCACGCCGACGGTTGACGGCGGACAGCGTCTATGCGCTGGGCGCCTCGGGCGATCTGATCTGCGTCGACATCAAGTCGAAATCGGTCCGCTGGCACAAGAACTTGCCGCAGGAGTTTGCCGCACCCGTCCCGCAATATGGCTATTCGGAATCGGTGCTGATCGACGGCCCCAAGCTGATCTGCACGCCCGGAGGCCAGGGCGCGACGATCGCCGCGCTCGACAAGGACACGCGGCGCGGTCATCTGGAAGTGCCAGGTTCCGACGCTGCCCGGGCCGCCTACGGTCGCCGATCGTGGCCGATGTCGGCGGCACGCGGCAATACATCGACGTGGTCAGCCGCGGGGTCGTCGGCGTGAAGGCCGCCGACGGCCAATTTCCTCTGGGGCAACGACACGGTCGCGATGCGAACGTCATTTGCTCGACGCCCCTGTTCATCAAGGACCACGTGTTCGTTTCGGCCTCGTATGGCGCCGGGGCCGCGCTGATTCACCTCGTCCCCGGCGATCAGGGAGACTCCAGGCGAACCTCGTCTATCACAGCCTCGAGATGAAGAACCATCATGGCGGCATGGTGGCCGTCGGCTCCTTACGTTTACGGCGCCGACGACCAGGTCCTCACGTGCTTCAGCCTCGAGACGGGCCAGGCCGTCTGGAGAAACCGCTCCGTCGGCAAGTGCTCGCTCACCTGTGCCGACGGTCGCCTTTACGTCCGCGGTGAGAGAAGCGGCGCGATGGCGCTGGTCGAAGCGACGCCCAGCGGCTACCACGAGACGGGCCGTTTCATGCCTCCCCGAAGAACAATACCGCTCCGGCCTGGCCGTACCCCGTCGTGGTCGGCCGGCCGGCTCTTCCTGCGCGACCAGGACGATTTGCTCTGCTACTCGCTGCGCCGATAAATGATCGAGTGACGCGGCTATCCGCGCCGCGTACCGAGCACGTTCACGCCGCTGCCGATGAGCAGGTTGTGCGCATAGCTCCAGCGATAGACCGGCCCGGTCTTCTCCGGCGGAAGCACCTTCAGCTCGTCGAAGCCCGCGGACTCGGAACCAGTCGCACAATTCCTCGACCGTGTGGTGATGCTGGTAGGCCGGAGCGTACCAGTCGAACGTGTCGCATAGCCGGTTTTCCCACGCCGGATGGCTGCTGAAGTTGACGACCTTGTTGAGGGTCTTGTTCACAGACGGGGACGCCGCCCAAAAACGCGCCGAGGCGGCACCACCGTTCGAGTCGCTCCGGCGGCATGCGGACCGTTCGGCGGCGCAGGGCCGAGTTGAGCCGTTCCTGCCACCATTGATTCCGCCGGTAAAGCCACACCGCCAGACGTCCTCCCGGCTTGACCATCCGCGCGACCGAATCGAAGACCGCCCGCGTGTCGACGTCGTGGTGCATCACGCCGATGGAAAACACGGCGTCGAACGACCCGGGCTCCAAAGGCAGCCGTTTGAGGTCGGCTTGCACGAACGACGCTCCGGGAAAGCTGCGCACACAACAGGGCCGCTTTTTCGACGGCCGTGCTGTGATCGACGCCGATGACGCGGGCACCGGCCTGGGCCGCCACTTTGGAATACCGCCCGCCGCCGCAGCCCGCATCGAGGACGCGCCGGCCATCGAGTGCGGAAGGGGCGATTCCCGTTTTGGCTTCGAATGTCGCGCGATCCTCTTCGTCAGTGCGCGACCTCGTACCGGTTCCATTGCCGCCCGAAGCTGGCCAGATGCTCTTGCTCGACGAAACGGGGGATTCCGCCGATGATCGGAAACGTCCGCGGGCAGCCGCTGCAAGCGAATTGCTTCAGACCAGCATCGACGCGCAGAGGGGCGGCGCACTCGGGGCAACGAAGCTCGTCCACTCGCGCAGGCGTCATCGCGGAAGGGTCCAAGGGCCAAAGTCCAAGGTTCCCAAAACAAAGACGGCGCCGCTTGCCTGTTCGGCTACCTTGGACTTTGGACCGATTTCAGGACGCTTCCCATCCAGATGGAGCGGTCCCGTGGCGGAAACCGTCGGTAAATAGGAGACTTTCATCGCGTCATCGAAGTGCTCGCAGCACTAGAAGTCGACCACCATCAAGTCCTCAGCCAATTCGGTGCGGGGGAAGATTCCGCGGGCACGGCCCAAGTCGATCGGGTCGGCCTCCGTGTAGCGCGGGTCGACATGGATGAGCACCAAATGACCGGCTCCCGCGTCTCGCGCCAGTTCGGCGACCGGCGTCGTATGACTGTGGCCGATCTTTTTCGCCCACTCCCCCCGCGCATCGGGGAGGTAACACTCGTGGATGAGAAGATCGACTCCGCGGACGAACTCCGTGTATGTCCCGTCGACCGTGGTGTCGGTGATGAAGGCCAGCGAACGATCCGGCCAGTCGATGCGGAAGCCGGTCGAGCCCCCCGGGTGGCCCAACGAAACGTGCGTCAGCACCCCTCCTCGAGAAGTTCAACACGCCCGGTCAGTGGATGAAACTCGTACGCCGGCATCACGGGAAAGATCGGCTGCGCAAAGAGGTGCTCGTGGACCGCGGCGAGCGTCGCTTCCGTGGCGTGGACGTGCGCCGCTTGAGCGACTCCGTTCCCCAAGGATGACAGGATGTAGGTCAGGCCGACGATGTGATCCAGGTGCGCATGCGACAAGAAAATGTGGAGATCGGGCGTCCGAACCCGGCTCGGGACCCGAAAAAAAGCCGTGCCGGCATCAAACACGACGCCCAGTTCCGGCAGCATCACGCAAGTCGTGTGGCGGCGCTCGTTCGGGTGGTATCCTCCCGTCCCCAAAAATTCGACGCGCATGAAGGCCCTCTCCGAAGGCGTCACGATATGAAAGCGGCCAATGCGTTTTCATCAGACGCCGCGCACTCCCATCTTAGGCGACCCGCGACGGGCGGTGAAGGCAGCCAGGGCGAGGAGACTCGCTCTCCCGCCTCCTTTCGAAGGCTCCCGATGTCTCAACAAGCGTTTGATAGCAAGGGCTTCAGCAACCGCTGCGTCTTGGTCAAACCGTGTGAGTCTCGTCTGCAACGCGGGAAAGAAAAGATGCGTTTCATCAGGTTTTCCCAGGAGGACGGCGCAACATAACCGTTCGGGCATCGCTGGAGTGTGGGCATGGCACACGGAACGACGACCGGTCATTTCGTTGTCGGCCGAGCCAGGAAGACGAGCGCCTGCAAGATCAGAAATAACGCCAGGGGCAGAAACGCGAGCACCCGCACGATTTGCAGGACGTGCGGATACCACTCGCCGACGACCGGCCCGATTTGTGTGCGCTCCGCGGCCCCTTTGACCCCCTCTTTCGACAACAGGGCGACGACCGCATCGCGGCGACGCTCGTTCAGGCGTTGGGCGCCGGGGCCTTTGCTTGCCGCGATCAGGACGGGGAAGCGACTTTCCTCCATGCGGGCCGCCACGTTCCGCAAATGCTGGGTCCCCCTGGCGTTCACGGTCGCGGTGCCGGGCGCGAAATCGGTGGCGCGGAGGATCGCGCCGGCGCCGCCCTGCCTCGATTTGCGTGCGGCTGCGAACATCGAACAGGGGCATCACCAACAGCAGAAAGACGACGCCCAACAGGGTGAACGTCATCAACAGGCAACCGACCGCCGTCATGTGCGACTTGAAGATGTTGCGTTCGGATGTCGTCTCCAGGCGCAGGTCCACCCCCCGGCGGCGCCGGGCCGAACTGCGGGCCGCGTCGACGACTTCAAACGCGCGGACAAGATCGGTCCAATCGGCCGCGCAAGGCGCCTCGCGCCCCCGCTCTGCAAGCGACTCCAGCACGCGCTCGCCTTCATCGAATCCCGCCACATTCATCAGAACGGGGACGGAAACGCGCGTCGGTCCGCACGGACCATTCCAACGGTTCGCCGTCCGCCGTGACGATGACTTCTCCCTTTTCGCCGGCGACGACCAGCTTCCACCGCGGCTCGCCGGCCGATCCGCGTGCGGTCCAGGTCGCCTCGGGCAGTTGGTCGCCAAGCAGCGTGGCCGCCCCGGCCGCGATGCGGTCGCCCACGACCCCCGAGTGGACGGCCGACACGCGGCTGTAATCGCCCCCCAGGATCCGCAGCAAATCGACATCGTGCAGCAAGGCGTCTTCGATCTGGTCCCTCGTCAACAGGGCGGGGCCATCTTCGGTCTGCTGGGGGACGATTTCTCGATCGATCTGCAAAAAGAGGAGCCGGCCGAGAGTGCCCGAACCGATCGTCTCGTGCAGTGTCCGAAAGGCCGGGCGCAAGCGATCGCCGAAGACGGGCACCAGCGAGCTCCGTCCTTCGTCACGGATCAAACCCAGCTCGTAAATCCACGTCGAGCCCTGGGAGCCCCGGGGAAAGATGATGAGCGGCTTGCCGGCCGCGGCAAGTTGCTTGGCTCCTTCGAGCACCGCGGGCTTCACGCCGCAAACGAGGACGGCATCGACGTCGCCGGCAGTCAGGATCCGGTCCCAGCCGGGCAGAATCCGCAGGCCGGGAGCGCTTCGCAGCAACTCGCGTTCGAGGGAGCCGACCAAGGCCGCGCATTCGATCCGATGCTGTTGATGACGGGCAATCGCACGGACCAGCGGCAGCACGGCCGGATCATCGCCGAGCAAGGCGAAGTTCATGTGCCCATCACCTTCCCAATCCGATCACCTTGCGGACCGTGTCCGAATTCACTGGCCGGATCAGACCGCGTTCCGTGACGAGGCACGTGATCAATTCGGCCGGCGTGACGTCGAAGGCCGGATTGCGGGCCCGCATTCCCTCCGGCGCGGTGACCCGGTCAAAGGGACTGGTGACTTCCCGCTCCGGACGCTCTTCAATGGGAATGGCCCGGCCGTCCGACAACTGCAAATCGAACGTGCTCGAAGGTGCGGCAATGAAAAAGGGAATTTTGTGCTCTTTGGCCAGGATGGCGAGACTATAGGTGCCGATCTTGTTGGCCGCGTCGCCGTTGGCGGCGATCCGGTCAGCCCCCGTGACGACGGCCTGGATGCGTCCCTCCCGCATGATCCAGCCGGCGGCCGAATCGCACAACAGGGTCGCGGGGATTCCGCGCTGCGTGAGCTCCCACGACGTGAGGCGGGCTCCCTGGAGCAAGGGCCGCGTCTCGTCGACAAAAACGTGCAGCCGCTTTCCCTGCCGGACGGCGGCGTAAATCACCGATAACGCGGTTCCGTCGCCGGCCGTCGCCAGGCTGCCGGCGTTGCAATGGGTCAGCACGCCCGTCCCGTCGGCCAGCAACTCGGCTCCGTGTCGGCCGATCGCGGCACACATCTCGCAGTCTTGCTGCTCGATCTGACGGGCTTCCTCTAACAGCCGGGCAATCAGCTCGGACACGGACAGCTTCGGATGGGCGGGAACCACGCTCCGCATCCGGTCGAGCGCCCAGAACAGATTGACGGCCGTCGGGCGGCTGGTCGCCAGGTAGTCGGCGACCTCGGTGATGCGCCGCTCGACCGCGGGCCGATCCAGGTTTGCCACGCTGCGCAGGCCGAGCACAACCCCGTAAGCGGCCGCGACCCCAATTGCCGGCGCGCCTCGGACACGTAAAGCGCGGATCGCCTCCCAAACCTGCTCCGGCTCGACGAGATCGATTTCGCGAAACCGCGCCGGCAACAGCGTCTGGTCGATGATCCGCAGATGCCCGCCGATTCCACCGACCCACGCCAAAGTCGGCGCAACGGACGTGCTTTCGTCAGCGCTCATGCATCGGCACTCGGCTTTGTCAGGATCTGCTACTTGAGCGGCGAGTAATCGGTCGGCGTCAGGTATTGGCGGTCAACGTGCTTCACCAGCACGCCGTTCTTATGGGATTCCTTGAAGACCCGCTTCCATTCGGGGTCGGCCAGGAATTCCTTCCACGATTGGTCGGCCGCTTCCCGGCTCTTGTGCGCGATCAGGTAGACAAGCGTATCGGGCTTGTCAATCGGTACCCAGTAACCGATGTTCTTGATCCCATGCTTCTCGAATATCCGCATCGTATGGTCGCGGAACCGCTTGTGCAAATCGGCCAGTTTGCCGGGATAAGTCGTGTACGTTCGCAGTTCATAAACGACGGTCGAGCCCGCTTTGGGGGCATCGTCTGCCGGTAGCGACAGCGGCGCGGCCAGCAGGGCCGTCATCAGGAACAGAAACACATTCCGCAGCGACATCGTTGAATCTCCCAGGTGACGCACAACGTTTGACAGGGAACGCACAGCAAGCTCCGCCCGCACAGCGTGCATTACAACGGTTGAACTTCGGCGCGTAAAGCCAGCGCACGGCAACGTGTCGCACCGGAAACGGCCTGCTGCTGCCTTCAAGGTTGCGACCAATCGGCGGGCAGGAGAGAATGACAAATAAGGAGTTGTGCATATGAATCGCCGCGTCGTTCTCGCTGCCTTGGGCTCGCTTTTGGCCTGCGGTTCGCCGCTCAGGGGTGGTAGTTCGTACCCGATGATCATGGGCATCAAGCCCGTCGCGATTCAGGTCGGCACGACGGCCGAGTTGACTGTGCAGGCGCGGTATTCGATGGATGGTTCTTACCGCGTGCTGGTCAGCGGCACGAGGGTGACGGGCGAAGTCACCGACTCGCGCTCGAAGCCCGCTATCTCCTCGAAAAAGAAGAAGCCGACTGTCAAAAGATCGAAGCGGAACGCCGCGCTCGAGTCGATCAAGGTGCGGTTCCGCGCGGAGAAGGACGCGCTCCCCGGCATCCGCGATATTCGCCTGGCCGGACCCTACGGCGCCAGCACCGTCGGCCAGTTGCTCGTGGTGCCGGATCCGGTGATCACCGAAGCGGGTGAGAACGACAGCCTGGATAAGGCCCAACCGATCACGCTGCCGGCGGCCGTGTGCGGCACCATCGAGTCGGCCGAAGACCGCGACTGCTTCAAGTTTCACGTCGAGGCCGGCCAGTCGTTGGTTTTTCGCGTGCGCGGCATGTTGTTGGAGAACCGCATCCACGACCTGCAAAACCACCTCGACCCGATCATCACCCTCCGCAGCCCGACCGGGGCCACCATCGCCGTGGGCGACAACGACATCTCGGGGGACCCGCTTTTGTGCCAGCGGTTCGATCGGGCCGGCGATTACACGCTCGAAATCCGGGATGTCCGGTTTAAGGGGGACCGCGACTGGGTCTACTGCGTCGAAATCAGCGACCGGCCGTTCGTCCGCACGGTCTTTCCGCTGGCGGTGGCGGCGGGACGACACGTCTCGCTCGAGCCGGTGGGATTACAGCTTCCCCAGGGCTCCCGCATCGACTGGACCGTGCCGGCGGCGTGGACCGTCGGCTTTCACGACGCGCAGTTGCCGCTGCAAAACCGATTGACGAACCCTGTCGCGCTGGTGGTGACGGACCTTCCCACCGTTTTAGAGTCGGCCGGCAGTCACGACTCGGCCCAGACGGCTCAGCCCGTCTCCGCTCCCGTCGGCATCAACGGACGCATCCAAAAGGAGGGGGAAGTCGACGTCTACTCGTTTCATGCGAAGAAGGGGGAAGCCTTCACGTTTGAGGCCGTCTCCCGGAGAGAGGGTTCGCCGCTCGATTCCGTGTTGCGGCTCCTGGACGCCAAGGGACGCACACTCGGAGAAGGGGACGACCTGTCGGACTTCGGCCGCACGTCTGCCGACGGAATCATCGAGGATTGGCGTGCGCCGGCAGACGGGACCTACGCGATCGAGATTGGCGACCTGCTGCAACGGGGCGGGCCGGCGTTCGTTTATTTCCTGAAGATCACGCGGCCCGAGCCGGAGTTCCATCTCTTTCTCGACACCGACAAGACGGAGCTGGCGCCGGGAACCAGCGGCGTGATCTTCGTAAACTCGGTCCCAAAAAACGGCTTCGCCGGTGAGATCTCGCTGGCCGTCGAAGGGCTGCCGGAGGGCGTGACGGCGTTCTGCGACCGAATTCCGGCCAACCACCGCGACGGCTGCATCATTCTGACCGCCTCGCCGGACGCGACGCCGGCGGTGAGCAACATCATCGTCACGGGAACGGGGACGCAGGCGCGTCCCAAGGGATCTCCCTGGACGCTGCACGCGGTCGCCCGGCCCCTGCAAGAGACGTATTTACCGGGCGGCGGGCGAGGCCATTGGCCGGTCGAGGCGCACGCGGTGGCGGTCGGGCTTCCGGGTGACATTCGTAGCGTGAAGCTCAGCCGGCAGGAGCTGTCGCTCGCGCCGGGAGAGTCGACCCGCGTCGACGTCGTCATCGACCGCGCGCCGGGTTTCATCGACAACGTGACGCTCGACCCCCGGTTCGATCACCTGGGGCGCATCTACGGCGACACCCTGCCCACCGGCGTGGAGATCGACGGCAAGCACAGCAAGACGCTATTGAACGGGAAGGAGACGCACGGCTACCTCACCTTTCGGGCCTTGCCGAACGTCGAGCCGGCGACCAAGCGCCCCGTCGCCGTGATGGCCAACGTGGCCATCAACTTCGTGATGAAAGCCACCTACAGCAGCCGGCCCTTGTTTGTGACGACGTCGCGAAAAAAATGAGGAAGAGTTCGAACCACGAAGAACACAAAGTGCCGTTTTCTTTGTGCTCTTTGTGTCCTCTGTGGTTCCCCCGCATTCATTCGAAAGCGTTCAATGAGCACGAATCGAATGAAGGCTCATTTCGGCAACAAGGCGGATTCTTTGCCTCGGAGATAGATAAAGCTCTTGCCGAGGCGACCGCCGTAGTTGCCCGCGGAGATGCGCACGAGACCGGGAGTGTCGCGAGCCGCGGCAATGGCCGCCTGCGTGGCGGCATTGATCGCGTCCAAGTCACGGCCGTTGATGATGATTTCCATGATGGAATTGACGCCCGCCGGCACCTGGCTCTCGACCGCTTCGACGTCGCGCAGTTGGGGGCAGTATTTTTCATACGTGCTGGCAATCGCGAAGCGGTAGCGGCTGCCGGCTTTCGAGCCGCTGGCGGCGATTCCGCCGGGAAACGGCGTAATGACCCCGGGCGTCTCACCGACGGCGGCGACTCCCCTCGCGGCGGCCTCCAAGGCCGAACCAACATCCGCGCCGAAGAGCCACAGGTTTCCTCCCATCAAGCCGGGCGCGTAACCCAAACGGCGGTCGAGAAGGAATTCCCCGCCGAGCGTGGGAATCCACCACATTTTGCGGCCGAAGCGCTCGATCCGTCTTTGATAACCATTTCCAAAGTAGGCCACCTTGCGGCCCATGCGAAAATACTCGTCCGTATCCAGCAGGTTGAAGCACGTGGCGGTGGGACAGGTGAGGACGTTCTGGCTGATCCGCACGAGCGCGGCCGTTTCGAGCGCTCGCTGATGATCCTTGCGGAAACGGGGGACGTGCAATTGCACGACGGCGCCGGGGCGGCCGTCCGGCGTGAAATCGGGTTCCGCCGATCCGGGACCGACGTAGCGATCCAAGCCGGCTTCGCAATCGCACAGGATCGTGCTCGACGCATTGCCCACTGCGGCCCCGACGGCATGGTCGACCCAAGTTCGATCGCGGGCCGTGATCAGGAACTCAACGTAGAGACTCTTGAATGCCTCGGCGTAGGTGTCGTCGATGAACGCGGCCATGCGGTTTCAGCTCGTCGCGGGGCGCTCATCCCCGTCCCTTGCCGTGGTAGACATGGGCCTCGGTGACCACTTTGTCCATGAACACGTCGTGTGCCCCCATCGCGATTTCGTCCATCAGTTGGCACTCATAACACGGAGCCACCAACTTGCAATTGAGCCGGACGCTTTGCAGCAGCCGGTCGTAATAACCCTGGCCGTTGCCCATCCGTCCGCCCGTTCGATCGAAGCCCACGCCCGGCACCATGACAAAATCGAGCTCGTCCGGCGTGATCAACTTCCCGGGCTCGGCCCAGCGGTCGCGCGGCGGCTCGAGGATGCTCCACTTGCCCACGACCATCTCATCGATCGACTCGAGCAACCATAGCCCGAGCTTGTTCTCGCCGTTTTCGTCGGTTGTGCAATAGGGGACCACAATCCGTTTGCCGCTGGCCAGGGCAGCGGGAAGGGCGTGTCGTGTCTGCAGCTCCGAACGGCAATCGAGATACCACAGGACGGTTTGGGCGTCCTGGTACTCGGGAAGCTCGACCAGCTTGGCCATCGCCAGACGGCTCACCTCGTCCTTGTTCGGTTGGGCATTTCGGGCGTCGTAGGCCTTGCGGCGAAGATGGTTCTTCACTTCGAGCAGTTCGCTCATAGCGATTCCGTGCGTTCGGTTGATTTCGGGCAGCAGGTGGCCCGGCTCCGTCAGGCAACCGAGTCTACCGACCGGCGACGGAAGAAAAAAGCGGCTCGAAGCGGCGATGGCTGGCGTCGGCAATGGTTCTTCGCCGGGGCAACGCAACCGATTATATTGAAAGACGTCGCCTCGAGTTGGCCAGGGCGTTTGCTCTCCATTCGGACGGCGAGATCCGAGGCGCAGTCATGACAAAGTTCGCAGCGACTGTAGGCGTGTCCGCCGAGATCCGCGACGAGCCGCTGAGCCACCTGGCGGAGCACTCGCGTATCTCCATCGCGTTCGAAGTCGACCGCATCCTGGAAGTGACGGTTCAGCAGGGCGGACTCGAAGGCCTCACGCTGTTTGAGCGTCGGCTCGCCGCGCCCTACGTGAAGGATTACGACGCCATTCCCGGAAACGACCGCGCGGAATGGGAGCGGCGGTTCGACCTCTCGAACTGGGGCTTGCTGTCGGCCCGGTTCGAGGGACGCTGCGTCGGCGGAGCGTTGGTCGCCTTCAACACAAAAGGCGTCCAAATGCTGGAAGATCGCAGCGATCTCGCGGTGCTGTGGGACCTTCGCGTGTCACCCGAGATGCGACGGCGCGGCGTCGGCGCCGCGCTGTTCGCGGCAGCCGAGCAATGGGCCAGGGACCGGGGATGCCGCCAGCTCAAGGTTGAGACGCAGAATATCAACGTGGCCGCGTGCAAATTCTATGCGAGCCGCGGTTGTGAGCTGGGGGCGATTCACCGCTTCGCGTATCCGGATCTGCCGGAAGAGGTTCAACTTCTCTGGTATAAGGATCTCTCCCCCGATGGCAGGGCGTGATCGGCAGGAGTTTTCGTGAACGTTCCCTTTCCGCCGGCTCCCGCTCACAACGGCCAACGGACGGGATTCCGCCCAGTCACCATCTCCTGCTGATTGACCCATTACGCGGCTTGAAGAAACCATGGCGAAGACAGTCGTTTCAATTAAGTGCCGGAAGTGCAGGCAGACCTTCCAACCCGACGTCCGCACCCGCGGTCTCTGGTTTTGTCCAAATTGCCGGGCGAAGAATCCCAATCTCAAGCGGCACTACCGTGCCATCGCCGACCTGTTCATCATCGGGCTGGTCGGCACAGCGGTTTTTATATTCCTGCGTCGCAATCAGCTTGGGCTCGGCTTGGGGATCGTTTTTGCGACAAACGTGCTGTTGCTCGTCGTCGCCAGTGTCGCCATTTACATGTCCAAGGCCCCCTGGGCCGACCCGATTGCCAAGTTACTGATTTGGATTGTTTTCGGCCTCGCGTTCGTATCCAACGTCATTTTGCCTTTGCTGTTGGCCGGTCGCCTAAATATTGTGTTCGTGGTCCTCTATGCGCTGATCTTTCCCTACCTCTTTTGGCTCAATTCTCAGGCGAACAAGTGCGCTGACTGGGGATCTCTGCACACGGCCGAGCTGGGACTACCAGAATGACGCGGTCACGGTCGGCTAAATCACCGTGCGCAATCCGCGGACGCTGCAATGCCTTTCGGCCCCGGAGGGCGTTGCCCGCAAGGGGCGGCAGCCTTGTTGCCATTGGCGTCACGCCGATCGCAAAAACACCTTCGCCCCTCTCGGGGCTAAAGAGGCGAGAATTGACTATTGACCCACAAAGTCGGACGCTCTCTTTATGTCCACGGCGAAGGAAAGGCTGAGAGTGCTTATGGATCGACGGAAATTCTGTCGGGCGTGCGGCGTGGGATTCGCGGCCGCGTTGTTGCCGGGAGCAGGCAGAGCCGAGGAACAAAGAGGCGGCGTGCTCTACCCCAAGCGGATCGCGCCCAATCCTAACGCGGCGGAGAGCGGGAAGTTCTCCTGGTACGAGGCGGTCCTTAAAAATATCCCCCCGCTGAAACATGCCCGAGGGTCGCGCTGGCCGCTGGTCACCTGGGAGGGTTTTTCGACCGAGCCGCAGAAGCCGGAGTTCTACCAGCAGCTCTTGGCGAGGGGGCTGACGCAGCACATCCGGCTCGATCCCAAGCTGATCGAGACCGCTTTGGCCATTCAGCGGGCCGGCTCGCCCGTGATCGTCATCGAAGGCGCCTCGGGGACGTTCCCCGCGTCGCTGGCCGGCGATCCGTCCGTCTGGGCCCATCAGTTCGACGCGGGTTACAAACCGAAGGATTACACCCGCCCCTGCCCGTCCATTCACGTCGGCTGGGCCATCTTCGCGGACAAGCTTCGCGCCACCCTGCGGCAGTTCAAGGAGAAAAAAATCCAAATCGACGCCGTGTGGAACGACTGGGAGGGGGACCCGCTTTACGGTTCGGACCGCTACGAACAGGCGCGGCACTGCAAACGCTGCCGCGAAATCCTTCCCCCGAAGACGCTGGCGTCGCCCGGCCGCTTCATGGACTACACGGCCCGCAAGTTTTACGAGCTATTCGGAGCCTATTACGCGGCCCCCGTGCTCGAGTTCTATCCCAAGTGCTCGGTCACCAATTGGCTGGCGCAGCCTTCAACGCCCGAGACCCCGCAGCTCGGCTGGAGCGACGAGCGGGGCCACGTCTACATGCCCCCCTTGATCACCGCCTGGAACCCGACGGCCTACGGTGCCGCGTCGTGGGTCTGGGAGTCCCGAAGCAAAAACGACAAGCGCGACCAGGAGCACGTCGACCAGGTCTACACCAACGTCCTCTTGCGACAGGTCTCGCTCACCGCCAAGCTCACCCGCCGTTGGGCGCCGGAAAAAGAACTGATCCCCTGGATCTGCCGCTGGGTCTCGGAACCACCGGAGCTCGAATTCCCCGTCATGTCTCGGGAACGTTACCGCGAGGTGCTGCGGCACCTCTGGCTTCGCGGCGTGGCCGCCATGCAGGTTTTCAGCCCGCGGATGAAAGGCTACGAAGACATGGCCCTGGCGGAGGTCCAGGACGCGGTCGCCATCTACGACGAGATGCTGGCCTTCCGCGAATTCCTGGAGAAGGGCGAAATCCTGTCGTTCGACGTCCCGCACCCTCAGGACGACGGCGTCGTCTGGTCCGGCCTGCGCCTCGGCAACCGGGCCGTCGTCCGCGTCTTCAAGCAGGGGGGCGGAAAAGCGAAGCAGACGCTCCGTCCCTTGGGACAAAGGGCATTCGAGCTGGAAGCGGACGGCGCGGGACAAACGTTCCTTCTCGATCACGACGGCTCGGCAAGAAAAGTCTAGACGCGATTTCATAAACGTGCCGGGAGGGCGAAGCTCCTGCTGAGCCTGTCTTACTTGCCACCGGTGTGAATCGGCGGGACGCGATCCCTCCTCGCGCGTTTTAAGCCCCCGATAGGGGGCGACAGATTCGGGCGAAGAGTTTCCGCGTCTTGTGTTAATCGGCCGGGCCAGTCACGGCGGATAAGCATCGATATCGACGGCGCCGAATGATCGTCGTACGGCAGTTGAGGACGAATGATGGAGCCAGAGGGTGATCCCACAGAAAAACGACCGGCAGAGCTCGGGCTGTGGGACGCCGTCAGCGTGATTGTCGGCATCGTGGTGGGAGTGTCGATCTTCAAGGCTCCGCCGGCCGTTTTCAGCAACGTCGGCAGTCCGTGGGAAGGGATCGCCGTCTGGGGTCTGGGCGGCCTGGTCGCGCTCGTCGGCGCGCTCTGCTACGCGGAGCTGGCCACGACGTATCCGGGTTCCGGGGGGGATTACCTGTACCTCACCCGCGCCTACGGGCCGCTGGTCGGGTTTCTTGTTCGCGTGGACTCGACTGGCTGTTATTCTCACGGGGAACATCGCGGCCCTGGCGTACGTGTTTGCCGACTACGCGGTTACGCTCTTTGCGGATCCGATCCCCGGGCCGCGGTCTGGTTTGCCAGTGCGGCCGTCGCCGGATTGACCCTGTTCAATGTGCTGGGGCTCAAGGTCGGCAAGTCGCTGCAGAACGTGCTGAGCGTCTCGAAGGTTTTGGGTCTGGCCGGCCTGCTGATTACGGGCCTCTTGAAAGGGAGTGCCACTTCGTGGCATGCCAGTCAGCCGGCGACCGGGCCGGGGTTCGGATTGGCGATGGTTCTTGTGCTGTACGCTTATGGCGGATGGAACGACGCCGTGTTCGTCGCGGCCGATGTCCGCGAACCACGCCGAAACATGCCGCGGGCGCTCATCCTGGGGACGCTGCTCATTGCCGCGCTGTACGTGCTGGTCAACGTGGCCTTCGTGTCGGCTCTGGGTTTCGCCGGGCTTCGCAGTTCGCATACGCCGGCGGCGGACGTCTTGGGGCTTTGGCTGGGTGAGCGGGGCGTTGCCGGAATGAGTCTGTTGGTGATGGTTTCTGCGCTGGGGGCCGTCAGCGGCTTGATTCTGGCCGGCTCTCGCCTGCACGCCAGCGTGGGAGCCGATTACCGGATCTTCTCCTGGATGGGACGCTGGAACACGCGACTCAATTCACCCGTCTGCTCGCTCGTTGCGCAGGCGTGCGTGTCGCTGCTCTTGATCGTCGGCGTGGGAACCGAGGCGGGCCGGGGCGCGATCGATCGCGTCTTGACCGGGGTCAGGGCTGCGCGGCGCTGCCCTGGAGCCAATACGAAGGGGGCTTCGACACCCTTGTGGCCGGAACGTCGCCGCTGTTCTGGCTCTTCTTCCTGTTGACTGGTGTTTCGTTGCTCGTGCTGCGCCGCCGCGATCCAGGCCGGCCACGACCGTTTTCGACGCCGCTGTACCCGTTCGTGCCGTTGATCTTCATCGCCGTCTGCGGCTACATGCTGTACGCCAGCGTTGCGTATGCGCGGTCGTTGTGTCTCTTGGGCATCGTTCCCCTCTTGATCGGGATACCGCTGTTTCTCATCAGGGGAGCCAAAGACGCGCCCAACTCGCGTTAGTGCTCACCCGACCGCGGGATTCGACCAAAAAAGCGGGCCTCGGCGAATCGCTCAACTTGGCCAGTGCTGCAAGCACTTCGGTGACGCGATGAAAGTCGGATATTGACCGCTGGTTTCCGCCACCGGACCGCGACCCCTGGAGGGGAATCGCTCTGGTGAATCAGGAATGCGCTCGAACTGGACCGCCGAAGACCATTGTGCAATGATCGGCCGGCTCCAACCACGTATTGAGGAACGCTTGTGGCGGCATCAAATCGATCGGCCCTGTCGATTGTTTTTATCACGGTCTTTATCGACCTGCTCGGCTTCGGCATCGTGCTTCCCCTTTTGCCGCGGTATGGCGAATACTTTCATGCCGAGGGGCCGGTCCTGGGACTGTTGATGGCATCGTTTTCCGCGATGCAGTTCATCTTTTCGCCGATCTGGGGACGGGTTTCCGACCGTGTCGGACGCCGGCCGATCCTGATTCTGGGCCTGGCGGGCTCGACGGCGTCGTATGCCGTCTTCGGTTTGGCGTCGTCCCTTTCGCCGACCGCCCGGCTCGCCGGGCCTGACGCCGTTGACCTGGCTGTTCATCACCCGCATCGGCGCGGGAATTGCCGGGGCCACGATTTCGACGGCGCAGGCGTATATCGCCGACGTGACGTCGCCGCTGGAGCGAGCCCGCGGGAATGGCGCTGATTGGGGCGGCGTTCGGAATCGGTTTCACGTTCGGCCCGCTCGTCGGCGCGGCGTGCGTCTCCAGCGTCCCGGGCGGCCCGCCCAGTCCGGCGGCCGGTTACGTCGCCTCGGGACTCTCGGCATTGGCCCTTCTGTCGGCGATTTTTTTCCTGCCGGAGTCGCTGAAGCCGAGTTCCGCGCCGTCGCGCGGCGGCTGGTTTCTGCTGGCGAACTTGAAGTCGGCCGTGGCCCGGCCTTCGATCGGCCTGATTCTCGCGTCGATGTTTTTCACGACATTTGCCTTCGCACAATTCGAGACGACGCTGGCCCTGTTGACGAAAGAGCTGGGATTGGCCGATCAGAAGAACTTTTTTGTCTTCGCCTACATCGGACTGATTCTGGCGCTGAGCCAGGGGGTGTTGGTCCGGCGGCTCGTGCCGACGCTGGGAGAGTTCCGCCTGAGCCTGATCGGAACGGGCCTGATGGTGGTCGGCCTGATAGGCGTGGCGATGGCGGCGCTGGAGCAGTCGCGGCCTTTTCTTTACGCGGTGATTCCGATTTGCGTCATCGGGTTCGCTTCGCTGACTCCTTCGCTGCAATCGCTCTTGTCGCGGCGGAGCGATCCCTCCGAGCAGGGAAGCATCCTGGGCGTCGGCCAGGGAATTTCGGCCGTCGCGCGGATCCTGGGGCCCGTCGTCGGGATCACTCTGTTTGCCAAAGCGGCGACTTGGCCGTATTGGGGCGGAGCGGCGGTGATGGCCTTCAGCATCCTGTTGGTCTCCGCGCTGCGGACCGCTCCTCCCTCAAGTGATGCCGCGCCGAACAACCCTCGTCCGACATTCAACGCCCGAGCAGTCGCGAAGGCCTGCCGATTGCCTGACTCAGCCGCGGCTCCCCCAGCGCAGAACGGTTCCCGTTCAACGCCGTCAAGAACGCACGCACCGGATCGGTTTTCTGGGCGGCACCGTGGCTCTCGCAACCAGGGTGCAGTCCCTGGCGGCCAGTGGAAGCAAAAAACCCGCGGCCGGAATGCTCCGACCGCGGGCTTTATGAAAAACGATGGAATGACCATCGGCTAATGCTGGGCGGGGCCTTTCAGGCCACAACGGCCGCCAGGAATCTCCGGGAGAACCGGATCGCCCGATGCCGCGCGTACCACTCGCGCTTCACGCGGTTGGACGAGTGCCTGCGTCTGCGGGTTCCGTCCACCATGGCTTCACCTTTTGCTCCAAAGGAGCATTGCCGGCCGTGTCGCGGGCGATCCGTGGAAAACCAAAACGCGGTTTGTGCCGGCTCTAGCTTCCGCGATGTTATTTCGGCCGGACCACCGTCGCATGGCGCGGAAAAGATGCTCTTTGACAGGTCCCGTCACACGCTTTGCGCGCGGCATGCGGGCCTTGAGTGTCGCCCCAGTTCTGCCGATCCCGGTGGCGAGGTGGCGGTCGTAGCGAGGGCGTTTTCCGTCGCCTTGGGCGGCCGCGGGGAGTTTTCTGCGTGGGAGGACTGTTTGGGGATCCAGTGCGGCGTTTTGGCGTCGACTCGGCGTGAATCGGCCCGCTTTTCGGAGTCTCGACCCCGACGGCGAACGGATTAAGGGCGTTACGGCGGAAAGGCCGGGCCACCTTCCGAGCCGTAATCCGTTTCGACGCGGGCGATCCTCAATCGGTAACAGGCGTACCACAGATTGCGGCCGGAGGCCTGGGCGGACAAATGTTCCACGTGCCGTTTCCACCCGGCAATGGCTTCACGCGACTGCCAGTAGGAGACCGTGATTCCGACGCCGTTGGCTCCCCGCACCGATTCGATGCCGAGGAACCCCGGCTGCTGGCCGGCCAGCTCTTCCATCCGCGCCGCCGTCCGGCAATATCCCTCCGAATCGACGTCGGTGCGTCGGGAAGTAAAGATCACGGCGTAATAGGGGGGCCGCAACTGATCGGCGATGCTCGATTCGCCCATTCTGCTCAACCTTTTGAAGGGATTCGAGGCGTTTGACCGGCCTTGGCTTTCCTCAACTTTCGGATTATAGTCGCCGATGCCGACACGGTTCCGCGAGCGACAACCAGAATTTGGTGAAGCCGCGCAGGGCTCAACCGTCGCTCATGCTCGCCCGCCAGAACGCGACCGCTGACAGCGCGGCACGACTTGGTCGGCAGCCGGACCTGCGCTCCGGAGAGATGGCTGAGTGGCCGAAAGCGCCGGATTGCTAACCCAACTTCCCCAACGATTGACGTAAGTGCTTGCGCGACATAGGGCGGTCCCTCCTTTTTTCCACTACAAATCGTCCGTTTTGCAAGCGGCCTGGCAGTTCCCAATCCAAATGATTGAGGAGGATTTTCTGGTGGTCGGTGGGCTGCGTCACGCAACGCGTGCGGATGTCGCGGCCCTCTTTGGTCGGTGAGAACGACGTCGACCGCACGCAGCTCGCTGAGTTCTTCCAAGACGCGTCGCGGTTCGTTGCCCAACCCGGCTTTCTGGCAGAGTTGCCCCAGGAACTTCCACAGCACGTAGGCCAGGAAGCAGACCAGAATGTGGGCCAGCACGCGGTCTTCCTTTTGATGCCACACCGGACGTAGCGATAAATCGCTCTTCTGAATGCGGAACGCCGTCTCCGCTTCGGTCAATTGGATGTACGCCCGCCACAGGTCTTCGTCGCTCCAACCGCGTCACGTTGGTGCGCAGCACATACGAACCTTCGCTGAGCTGCGCCCAGGCACGCCACTTCTCGACCTTCTTCCAAGTAACCTGCGCGGCGCCGTTGCGCATCGGCCTGAATCTGGACGTCGAACAAGCCCGCGGCCCGCGTGTTTTGTCCCAGCAACCGTCCCACGCGTCGCTCGATCGGCCGCCGACCTGCTGCGCACGCTTTGCCGCAACCGGCGGCGATTTTCGCCAGTCCCTCCTCGATCCGCTTTTCGAACCGCGCGTGCATCGCTTGTTCTTTCTCGCGCCGATCGCGACTGCGACAAAGAATGTAAGTCTCTTGGCCGCCGTCGGGACACGGGCACAACTTGACCTCCAAGCCCTTCGCGGATCCGCGTGCCAGTCTTGCGCCGCCAACTGCTGCTCGAATCGCTTGAGTTGGCTCTTGGGCGTTCCCACGATGTACTGCCGCTGCCCGGCTTTGAGGAAGTCGAGGTTGTCTTCCGAGACCATGCCGCGATCCAACGCCCAGATGCGCTGGGCCTTGCCGTAACGCGATTCCATCGTCTCGACGATCTCCTGCAACGTCGTCGAATCGTGCCGATTTCCGGCGAACACCTCATAGCCCAACGGCAAGCCGCAACGCGTCACCACCAGGCCGATGCAGACTTGCTTGCAGTCGGAGCGATGGTCGCGCGAGTAGCCCCGTTTCGCCAAGGGATTGGCATTGGCTTGTCCTTCGAAGTAGGTGCTGGTCACGTCGTAGAGCAGCAGGTCGTATTCGATGGCGAACAACTCGCCGAAGCGTTGCTTGAGAAATTTCTCCAACGCTGCCTTGTGCGGCAGCAGCTGCATCCAGGCCGCGATACAGGCGATTGTCGTCCACCTTGTCGATCGGGAACGCCCAGCAGGTCGGCCAGGGCGCTGTGCCGATAGAAGTTCTCGGCGATGTGAAGCTCGCTCGACGGCTCGCAGAGTCTGCCAATGACCAAGATCAGCGCGGTCAGCGACCAGGGAATATGCTCTTGTCCCGGCGGAAGCGCCTGCTTGAGAAATTCGTGCAGTCCGAGTTGCTTGACGAGTTCCAACGCCAGCCAAGGGCCGCCGAACTGTCGGCAGTTCTCGACGCGCACGCTGGCGCGGTCGATCTCGACAAACCGCGGCTCGTGCTCCGAGCTCCGGAAACAACGCCGTTGACTGCGATGGGCTGCGGGCTCGGCCGCCTGCTCGACGCCCAGCCGGCCCGCTTCATCCATCAGCCCGAGGTAGGCCACGGTGCGTTGCCGCGGGCCCCGCTCGGTGCGGTACGACTCGACCAAAGCCCAATAGGCTTCGCGCTGGCCATGCCGTCGGCGGAAATGGGGTCGCAGGAACATGCCGCCATGTTAGCCACGAATTTCTCGCCAGGCGGACTTTTTCCACTACACAACCAAAGCGACCGCGACCGAAATGATCCGCCAGCACCGTGTCCGTCGCTCAATGACTTACGTCGACATTGACCTCCCCAGACCGCCAAAGAATTTTCGACCGACTCAATTTTCTTTCACCCCTGGGGAAGTTGGGCTAGGCCGTAAACCTGTCGATCCGACGAGATCCCCGGCGATTTGATTTCCTTGATGAGAATCCCGGAATGGAAATCTCTCGAGAAGTTCACACGTGTATTCGGGCGTGAAGCAAAAGCGGAAAAGGAACGTTTTTCGGCAACGTTTCGAACCGGACAGCGAAGCGGGTACTATCAACCGCAGGCTCTCGCATCTGTTAAGGGATCGTCAATCAAGGGACGACATCGGCGAGCCCCGCTAATTCAAACTGACCCCACCTACCTCTTTCCGTGAGATGGTCGTGTCGTTCCTGGCGAGTCGAGCCCCGCACCCGCCCGAATCGCACGGCTGGCTGCAACTGCCGCTCCTGATCACGCTGAACACGCTTGCCTTGCGGCCGTTTGTTGCAATCAGGTGTCCAGCCGACCTCCGCACATGGCGGACTCTTGTTCCAGGACGGGGGCGCGACGGTGACGCTCACGGACTACAAGGTCTACTATCTCTTCGTTTACAAACCAGACGCACGAGACGGGTCCAACCGAACAGGATTCCCGAATTTCAGCGGTCGTCCGGCATTAGACCCGGCGCTTTAGCAGCATCGAATTATCCGCCGCGAGATGTCCTCGCGGATCAATCGGTTATCAGCTGCCAGGTTTGCTCATTCTCATCCTTACCGAGACTCACGAACAACTTGCCGTCCGGGGACAGTTGGCAAGGGTACTTAACGAAGTTTTGAGCCGGAGTCTCGATTTCGACTTGGAAGACATCACCGGTCGGCAATGTCCAGAGTTGCGAAAGCTCAGTGTTCTCATCCTCGCCTTTTTGCACAAAGGTGCTGTCGGAGTAGAAAACCCGCACCGCTCCCTCATTGTCGCACTTCCATTTGGCAACCTCGTGAGGAGCGAGGACCGTGGCCGCCTCTTCGAGAAGGTCGTTCTCCAGCTTTTCGTTATGGCTCTCATGCGCACGTTCGATCGCCTTGTCGAATGCCTTGGCGGCTACGTTGCGTGCCTCCTGAATCTGCTCGGCGTAATCCGTCAGCCAACGCCGCATCGGTTTGGACCAGGGAATCAGTCCTTTTTCCTTGAATACTTCTTTCTCGTGCTCGACCACGGGAACCGAATCTTTTTTTGTACGGTTGCCCGCTTGCAACGTTTTGATCTCCGACTCGAAATGATTGATGAGCATGTTGTTCGCTCTGTTCATCGCCGCGTCGAACTCGAGTTCGGCATTCAAGAGCTCTCGGTCGCTCAACACGGGCCGATCAGTGGCCTTGCGAAAAGGAGTCGATAACCCCCTGAGCTCGATCTCCTTGAAGACCACCTGCCTGGCCGGCTGTTTGCCGTTGATGATCCAGGCAATGAGCCCGTCGTCCGCCAATCCGGGGAACTCAGCATTGACCATTTTCGCTCCATTGATTTCCACGAGCAGATGCTTCCCCTGGCAACGGATGCGGTACTGGTTTTCTTTCAATCGGATACGGCGCGTTTTGGCGTCTGCCGGCTGCTCATTGTTCCCTGTGAGACCGATGAGGCTGCCGGCTCGTCGGTCGGTCGGTGCATTTTTCCCAGAGATCGCGCATTCGGGGCCGTCGATCTGCCCGCTGTGGATGTCGACCAGATGAGAACGGAACGCCACAGCACTGCCGGCGGAATCATCCGGAAGTACGGCTTTGAATTTCAAATCAAAATCTTTGTATTTGTTCTGGCTGACCAGGATGGCAGGACCGTTTTGACCCGTCTTCAACGAACCGACGATACTCCCGTCCTCGAAGTGCCAGATCCCGGGCGTGGCGTCCCAAACCGCGTGATCCATCCCCTTGTTCAAAGCGATTTGAAGTTTTTCGACACCCTTCTTGCCCGGCGTATCAGCCGAGCTTTTGGGGCCGGAATTCCCGGGAAGATTGGCGGCCGCCGGTCGGGTCGTCGGCTTTTCCGGATTCGTGGTCACTCGTGGCTTTGATTCCTCTTTTGTCGCCGGGTCCGTCCCGCTGACAATCTCAGGATTCTTTGCGCTCGTCGCAGCAACAGCCGTCTTCTTCACGAAGGCACCGACGGCCCACGCGGCCAGTACACCGGCGAATACGACGCCGAGGACGGTCGCCCCAGCGGCAATGAAGATCCACCCGTGACTGCCCACCGGGAGCGGTGGAGGACCGGGCTTTGGGGCTGCTCCGACCGCCGCGGTCAGAGCCTCGCGGCACGTTGCAGGTGTTGGAACGTTGGAACGGCTTGCCACCGGCGAGCCCGCACCTTGACGGGCTGAAGTGACCCTCATAACCGGTCGACTTCCGGCAGGCAATGCCGCTGACGTTCCAACGCGAGCTTGCTTCGGCCCAACCTGGGCGTGAGCAGTGGGCAATTTAGCGAGCCGTTGCCTGCAGCGTTGGCATCTCTTGAGATGTTCATCTACTTTTGCTGCATTGCTGCCATTCAGCTTTCCCGAATTGAAGGCAATCAAAATTCGGTCGGCAAGATGCCGAGTGGGGCCGGAATTCATTGGGGGTCATCCTCCCGAATGGAGAAAGACAGCGTTTACGGATGGGCGGGCGACTTTCCAGCGGATTGATTCGACGGTTTCCGGACCGAAGCGAACCAGAGAGGTCGATCCTCCCGATCCTCGACGATCAGGGTTTCTAGTCGGAGTACTCCCAGGGAGCGTCGGGGTTGCTCCACAGCCCGCGCCCTCGGACTGAGCCTCCTCCTCGGCGGCGGCGAGGTCTGGCGCTTCACCGTCGTCGTAAGCGTACCAGCCCATCCCTTGTCGGATTTGCGCGTGACTTAAGTAGGTCTCCTCCCCTTTGAGGAAGGCTTGAGCGACCAGCGTGCCATCAGCGTCGTGCCCCATTTCGACGACGTTTACGAATTTATTGAGGGCCAGACCGCTCAAATTGTCTTGTGATTCTGAGAAGAACGGCTGACCGAAGGCCGGGCGGCCCGTGCCAAAGAGGCGAACCGGTGTACGTACATTAGCCCCGTTCAATACGACGAGCCTGTTGCCGCTTGGGACGTCCACGACCTGCCCCGCCGCACCTGCGATCGGAAGGTAATAGCCCCACAGCCAGTGGTGCCCGTGATGCCGATGCCCATGGTGCCTGGAATACAAGACTTCGAAGACCCTTGCCCTGTGGTGCAATTGGAATTGCTTGAGCGATTTGGCCTGGGTTACAGGTACGGGCTTGAGGACTCCCAGGTGCAGTGCCTTCATCGCACTGCCCTTTGCCCCATGCTGCACCCCTTTCAGCAAATCCCCTGCGCCTGCCGGGAATTTTCCATTGCGGAGTTGATCCATTCCGTCCTTTAGCCCCTTGGGAAATTGATTCAATTCCTTCTGCATCTGGCCCATAGCTTTCTGCATCTGAGGGATAGCCGGCGGCTGGGGCAAACGCGGAGGCAGCGGGGGGCGTATTGGAGGAGGGACGGGATGAGGCACCGGATTAGGTACGCGGTGAGGCACCGCCGGATGCGGGACGGCTCTCGGCGGGCCAGCTTCCAGAGAGAAGACACAAACGGGCAACATCAACGCGATGGCCAGCAACACGCGATGAGTCACGATTCGGTACTCCTGCAAATCTCGTTGCGGCCGTCACATCCGGGGACGGATCGGATGGTGCGATTGAAGGCTGGCTGTGCCAGTTTGGGGTTTTCTAGCCAGGCCTTTCCAGGAACGGCCACTGGGCTCTGTTAATGCAAGAAGCACGCTTCCGCGGGGAAGGAGTGTTCCATCTTGCAATATTACAGCATTTCAGCCCGATACCAGGAGTCGATCAAGTCGGTTTCGGTAATAAGCTGGTTCCATTGGGGTTTCTACCTATTCGCCGAGGGTCGCGTAGCCCCGCTCGAGGCACTTCTTATACGACCAGTCGCACGATACTGGTCCAAGCGAACAGGATTTGTGTCGAATTTCAATTTTCCACATTCATTGATTGTCGCATCGACTTGGTTGCCGCATCGACGGCTTCAGCCCGTTGGTTGGAAATGCGTCCCCCACCATTCGCCCGCGACCTTATTGTTCCACTGGGACGCAAAGCCGAGCTGATCCAAGCCGGCGATCAGCTCGAAGGCGCTTTGGTAGCGTTCTGCGGGGTCGGGTCGAAGGCATCGCTCGATTTATCGGCGCCTGCGAATGCCAATTCGATGCACGTCCCGCGATCTCAAGATCACGTAAACCGCCACGACGGCAATGAACCACAACAGCAATAGGACGATCATCGATATCCGCACGCCAAAGCGATACTTGGGCGGAAAGTACTTTTGCGCCATGTCTTTCCCCCCCTCGTCCGTGGCCGCTGGTGTGCCCGGCGGCAGAACGGGGAGCTTGACGTGGGGGCTGCGGGGCTGCTTGTCGGCTTCCAGCAAGAGCGCGGCCTCGAAGGCCCACCGGGATGGAATTGCGTACGACAGAGCCGGATTCGGCAGTTCGCCCACAGGTAGCAAAGCTCCCCCCAGGATGATCATGGGTAGCAAAATGATCGGCAAAAGCCCAATCGCCGCCTCCGACGTTCTGCGCATGCCGAAAGAGTCAATCCGATGGCCACCCCGACGAATGAGACAAGCACGAGCACCAGGAGCATGGGCAGCCACGGACCTTTGAGTGAGCAGCCCCAGTGCGTGATCCCCAGCAGCACAGCGCACTGGAGCACACATAACCCACCGAGAACCGTCAATTTTGACGCGATGTAGGAGGGGACGAGCAGATTGATCATCCGTTCGCGGTGGTAGATCGCCCACTCTCCGACGATCTCCCGCGCCGCGTTCGAACAGCCGAACCAGAGCGACGCCAGGGTTACCAGGAAGACCGTCGGTCCGACCGCCTGTCCGACGTTCCCCCAGTCAGTCAGACTCTTACCATCGAGCCGCAGAGACGCCTTGTGAACAAAGACGAGGACGACCAGGATTGCGACGACCGGTGCTTGTGCAGCGAGGATCAATGTGTTCCAGAGGTTTTTGCGCTTGATCGTCAAACAGCGGGCTGTCAGCGTCCGCCACTGACGGAACACGTCGTAGTGCCGAAGCCTGGTCGTTCCCTTACGCAGTGCGTCCTGCGAAGGGCGTCCCCCTCTTGCGGTGACAAATTGGCGGTAGTAGTTCGAGCGGCGGTAGTCGGCGGCCCATTCGGCCGACGGCCGCTGCGAGAGTCCCTTGAAGATGTCGTCGGGGAGCGGGTCGGGCTTGGAGGCAACGTTGGGATTGAAGAAGTGCGCCGCATTCGGATGCGCCGGACCATAGTAAACGAGTTGACCCGGCTCGCTCGAGCCCTTGTCCTTTGAGACGAGCGCCAGGTTGTCCATCAGGCGGTACGCCTCGAGGCCGGGCTGATGTACGGTCAAGAGAATCGTCTTGCCGGAATCGGCGAGCCGTCTCAAGAGCGCATCACGAGGAGCGGCGTCTTCGGAAGAGAGGCCCGAGGTCGGCTCGTCGAGAAACAGCACCAAGGGATCGGTGAGCAGCTCCATCGCCAGGTTCACGCGCTTCCGCTGGCCGCCGCTGATTCCCTTCTTCTCGGCCGATCCGATGAGCACGTTTTCGGTCGCCTCGAGATCGAGTTGCTTCAGCACCTCGCGCACGCGGTTCCGGATTTCGGATTCCCGGTAGTCGCGTGGCAGCCGCAGCCGGGCCGTAAATAAAGCGCCTCTCCGACCGTCAGCTCGCGATGGAGGATGTCGTCCTGCGGCACATAGCCCAGGTAGGTGGCAAACTGGGCATAACACGCATAGAGGTCGCTTCCGTTGAGCAGCACCTGGCCCCCCGTCGGACGGGTGTAGCCGTTGAGCGCGTTCATGAGCGTGGTCTTGCCTGCGCCGCTGGGCCCCATCAGTCCCACAAATTCGGTGGGAAAGACCGTCAGCGAAACGTTGTCCAACAGACGCCGGCCGGGAACCGCCACGACGAGGTTGGCGCCTCGATCGTCACGTTGCCGTGATCATCGCGCTTCTTCGAGCTTGCCGTTTCCTCCCAGGCGCAGGGCATACGTCCCCAGATGGATCACGTCCCCCGGCTTGACCGGAACCGGTGCGATCACGCGCCGGCCGTTGAGAAACGTGCCGTTGGTCGACCCCAGGTCTTTGAGGAGCGGCAAACCCCCGCCGTTGGTAATGCTGGCATGCCGCCAGGAGATGGACGGCGCATCCAGCACCTCGTCGCACGACGGGTCGCGTCCGAAAACGACGGTCCTGGCTTCCAGCATCGGAATCGTCGTGTGCGATTCCTCGACAGCTTGCGGCGATTCACCCAGCAGGCGCGCCGCGCGAACTTGAAGAATTCCGAAGTAGACGATGTCGCTGGGGGTAATGGGGGCCCGCGAAATCCGGTTTTCCGGGCGCCCGACCGCCGTGCCATTCGTCGAGCCGAGATCCTCGAGGATCGTTCGTCCACCCTGTTTCACGATCCGCGCGTGATTGGCCGACACGGCCGGAGAGTCAAGGACCACGTCGTTGTCCGCGGCACGGCCGATCCGGATGACGCGCGGCCCGGGTGTCGGTATTGCCGCTGCTGGAGCTGCGGCCGGACCGGTCGCCCATGCGGGCCACGGAAAGCCGCAGGTCAATCCCAGCGTGATCCGATCATGCCTTTGCACCACGGTCGGTTTAATTAAACGCACGCCGTTGGCGTACGTGCCGTTCGTCGAACCGAGATCCTCCAACACAAACCCCTGAGGAGTGGCGGTAAGCCGGCAATGGTGAGTCGAAACGGCGGGATCGTTGACCACAAGATCGCAGTCAGCGCCTCGACCAATGATCGCCGCAGAGGGCCCAGGGATTTGCCGCTTCATGAGCTCGCACTTGCAGCCAATCGCTCAATTTCCGCGCGATTCGCGGCGACCGTGAAGGTCGTCAGACGAAAGGATCGATTCTTGCTTCTTGCGAGGGGGCGGTACCGTGTTTTCATGACCTCATGTTCTCGAGCCGCCGCAGCCGTTCGACTGCGGGAGGGTGGGATCGGACGTGATTCTCGATTTCCTGGACGACGGCTTCGGGTGCCGTGGCCGGCTTTTGCCGCCCTTTTTCCAGACCCGTCGCGGCGACATACTTCGCGAAGTCCCGGGGGAATTCCAACGCTTCCTCCCTCGAACGGCCAATCTTCAAGAGATCGCGAAACGCGTATTCGTCCGCCGCGAACTCGAATTCTTCGTTGTACCCGAGTGCGATCAGGTGATAAGCGAACTGCGCGAGCGGTCCCACTGCCGCGTATGTCCATCTCGAAATTCGGGCTGCATAGACAAGCGCGTGTGTGCAATCTCCCTGATCGACGTGTCCGCTCTCGTGTGCCAGGACGAATTGCAGCTCCGGATCGTCCTGCGCCAGTTTCAGAAGACCGGTGTGCACGTAGATGTAGCCTCCGACATGGGAAAACGCATTCACCTTGGGATCGTCGATGACCGTAAAGGTGTAATTGACATTCTTGCGGCGGCAAAGCGCAATCACGGGTGCCGCCAACTCCTCAATCCGCTTCCGCATCGACGCGGACTCGATGTACCGATGGTTGCGCAGGATCATAGCGTGAGCCTCGCGGCCAATCTCGCGTTCCTGTGCGTCGTCGAGCGGCAGCATCTTCTGTCCAACGTCGTCGACCGCTTTGGCGGCCTGCCGGCCCGTCTCAAAGACTTTGCCGACCATATCCACTGGGTCCAGTCTCGGCAGCGGCAGGCCCGTCGGCCGGGGTTCGGAGCCGGACTGTGAATCGGAGCTGGGCCGAGAGTCAGGGTTCGGGGGCACGTTGGTGTCGGGCGGGGTGTCGGCCTTCGACTGCGAATCGGCCGGGCGCACGGCGCCGGTGACGGCCGGACGATACTTCCGATCACCCGGTCGGCGGCCTTTTCAATCGTTTCCGGAGCGCGCTCGATGACTTGATCGGTGCTCTCCCGGACGGCTTCTTTCACGCTTTCATTCACCGCCTGGCGAACCTCCCTCGCCTCGTGCCGCACGACGAGAACAATGACGATCGTCATCAACGCGATCAGGAGGCTGCCGACGAAGTATTTCATGAGTCTCAAGTTCATCGTTCGGAAAGAATCCTGCAATTTGAATTACTTCACGACATCGGCCGGTCCGGACCGAGACGAAAACATACCTGCGACCGAGTCGATGACATTCGTGAAGGCGAGCCCCGAGACGATCGCAACGGCGAAAACGACGCCCGCGATGGCCAGCAGCCAACCGCTCGCGTACCAGGGCTTGGGCTTCGCGAAGACCGGCAGCGGTGGAGGCACGGCGGCTCCCATCGCAGCCATTCCGCCACGTTTTCCCGAAGCAGGCAGCGGCGGCGGGACTCTTCCCACGAAGCCGCTGGGCGGAGTCCCTCCCTCGCGCGCCCGGGCAACCATATCGTCGGAGAGTTCGGTCGTGGCGCCGCACTTGGGACATCGCACTTTCTTGCCGATGGCTTCTGTCGGAAACCGCAGCGGCCGGCGGCAATTCGGACAGGCGGCTTCTACCGACGATTTAGTCGGCTGCGGCGTCCGCATCGACTCGAGTCGCGACGGTGCGTCGGCCAGGCCGGGAACCACCATCGTCCGGATCGGAGGTCCCTCTGACGGCGACGGGGCAGGCTCAAGCAGCGCGCATAGGAGTCGGAGTCCGATTGATCGGGTGAGCCCGATTGACCAGGTGCCGGCGGCACGACCGATTGCGCGAGCGTTGGTGCGAATCCCCGCGGCGGACTGAGGAGAGTCCCCGGCCGCGCCTGGAGCACCGCGCGTGCGAATTCGACGCAACTCCCAAACCGACCGCCCGGGTCGATCGACATCCCCCGATGAATCGCCACCGAGACGGGGACCGGGATCGAGGGGCACCGTTCGTGAGGGGGAGGCGCCCCTTTGGTCGTCTGATGCACCGGGATGGCCGACAAGGGAACGCCCGAAAACGGATTGCGGCCGACCAGCATTTCATAAACTGTGACGGCAAGCCCGTACTGATCGGCTCGCCCGTCCGCGTCCTGCCCCATGATCTGCTCCGGAGCCACGTAACCGGGCGTTCCGATCACCAGGCCGGCGCCCGTCAGGTTCGCTCCGTAGTTTTCAGGCAGGATTGCGGCCAGCGCCTTGGCAATTCCAAAATCGCTCAGATAGACGTTGTCGTGACGGTCGAACAGAATGTTAGGGGGCTTGACGTCGCGGTGGATGAAGCCCTCGCCGTGGATGAAATCGAACGCCTGGGCGACCGGTTCGAGCCAGCCCAGCAAGTCCTCCGGATTCATCGGCAAGGCGCCTCCATCCGGCCTCCGGCTGGCACGGTCAAAGAGACTCCCGCCGGAAAGAAACTGCATGACGGCAAAACAGACTCCCTCCTCCTGATCGACGTCGAGCACGCGGACGATATGGGGATGCGCGAGCCGCACGAGCGACCGCACTTCGAGCAGGAACCGCCGGCCAAAATCGTCGACTCCCTGCAAGGAGGACTGCGGCACCTTGATCACCACGTCGCTCTCGAGGTGGTTGTCCCAGGCGCGGTAGACGAAGCCCATGCCCCCTTCACCGAGCTTCGTGGCGACTTGATAGCGACCGCCACTCAGTGTGCGCCCCGTCCAACATCCGGTGTCAACTGGCATTCGGCAGCCTCGGCGTTCGCTTCAGCCGTTTATAAAACTAGTCGACGCGCAACTGGAGATAATTAAAGAAACGCCGAAGCACATCCAAGAGCAGTCTTTCCCTCAGGTTGATAGAGCCTATCCCAACGCTCACCGCATCACAAGAAATTTCTCCAACGACGCTGGCGGGACTTAAGGGAACTAGAATCAGCATCTTGAACTCGCGCCAGGGGCATGATAGTGTCAAGGCGATAATCCGTGCGTACGACAGGCTGCGAAGCTTGGCCCTTCACCGGGCGGAGCGGCGCAAGCATCGTTCTCCGGCACGCAATCGGCGGGTCAGCCACGATGAGTAAACGGTCGATAGTTCGTCGGAACGCTTCGCCGCTGCCGCCGCGCATCACGTGCCCGCACTGCTGGCAACGCTTTGCCCCTGGAGAGGTCAAATGGGTCTCGGCCCACTCGGAGCTGACTGGCGATCCCTTGCTGGGGAGCGACGCACAGCAGCGATTTCTCCCCTCGCGGTTCAACGTCGAGGGACAGGCCATCGACGTCAAAGGCGTGGCCTGCCACCAGCTTGCTTGTCCGCGCTGCCACCTGACGGTACCGCGGGCGTCGTCGAAATGGAGCCCCTGTTCGTCTCGGTGCTCGGGGCCCCGGGATCGGGTAAGTCGTATTTTCTGGCCTCCATGACGTGGCGGCTGCGGCGGACGCTGACCAAGTATTTCCAGACGATTCTCGCGGACGCCGACCCGCAGGCAAATTTGATTCTCAACGGCTATGAGGAAAAGCTGTTTTTGAACCCGCAGCCCGACCAGCTCGTCGCGCTGGCCAAGACGCAGCTCGAAGGGGACCTCTACGAGCCGGTGCGGTTCGGCGAGCGCGTTGTCCTCTATCCCCGTCCGTTCGTCTTCTCGATGCGTCCTTCCGACGGCCATCCAAATCTGCACCGCGCGGGCAGATTTCCAGGGCCGTCTGCCTGTATGACAATGCGGGCGAGCACTTTCTGCCCGGCGATTTTTATTCGGCGAACCGCCCCGGAACCGATCATCTCGCTGTTTCGCGGGCCTTGTTGTTCTTGTTCGACCCCACGCAGCATCCGACGTTCCGTCGGGCCTGTGCCGGCAAGACGAAGGACCCGCAGTTGTCGAAGGTGCTGTGGAGCCACCGGCAGGACCAGGTCTTGCTCGAGGCGGCTCGACGCATTCGCGCGCACACCGGCCTCGCGGACCACGAGAGATCGACCCGTCCCCTGATCGTCGTGACCACGAAATATGACGCCTGGTCCGTCCTCACCAACAATGCCGAGCTGAAAACGTCCTCGGTCATTCGGGGGACGACATCGGGAATCGGCGGGCTCGATGTGGCCAAGCTGCAGAACGTGTCGGCCCAGGTCCGCCAGATTCTCACCGAGTGCGCCCCCGAGATTGTCGTCGCCGCGGACGCCTTCTCGTCGGACGTGACTTATCTGCCGGTAAGCTCTCTCGGGCATCGCCCCGTCCTCGACGAGGCCTCGGGCATGCTGGGCGTGCGGCCGTCTCAGGTTCGACCCATGTGGGCGGAGATCCCTCTCTTGTACGCAATCCATCGATCGGTCGGGGGCCTCATTCCCCTCGCCAAACGCGTTGAAGAATCAAAACTAGCATCTTGAGCCCAATGCCGGGAAGGCGCCCACGGGTCGGCCGTCCGAGTAATGCGGAAATGAGGCCCTCACAGACCGCTCGTCGTGGCTGCTGCATTGCATCAACGGAGGATTCCTTCTGAGCCACGAGATCGTCTACACCTCCGTTCCGGAAGGTCTCAAGCCGGGCAGCCGCGGGTTTTGCACCGTTGCCAGCACCGCGGGAATCCCCAAGAACCTGGCGGAGCAGCTCGAATCGTTGTCGGGCTACCGGCAGGCCTTCGAGTTGAACGATCCGCGGGCGTCGCTCAACCCAGTCAACTACTCCCACCTGCTGCTCACCGTTGCCGGTCGCCGATACAGCGTGCTCTCGCGCGTCTGCGATGCCGGCATGGACTACACGCAGCGGACCAACAAGCTCGCACATCACGTCGCATTGACCGACATCGAGCGGACGGCCGGAGGCCCCGCCTGGGCACTCGCACAGCCCGGCTTCTGCATTACTCAGTGGGACGGCCCGCCCCGCCATTTTCCGACGGGGCGGCTCCCCGCCTCACAAGACTCTCGCTTCTCCGAGTGCCGGGACTGGAAGGCGCTGACTGGTGACGCGGGATGGGCCGGCATCCTGGCGGAATCGGTGATGGCCAAACCGTCCCGGACGGCCTCCGTCATCTTCAGTCCTGGCCAGGACATGCTTCCCCTGCTCGTCGAAGCGCTGAGCCTGGTGCCGCCGCACAAGCGCTGGGACGTGACGTTCAGCACCTACTTCACGCGCTTGCCGGCGGGGCTGGAGTGTCATTGGCGTTTTCTTCTCGAAGGATCGCCCGAATCAAACGCCGTCCGCAACAACCCGCACGCGCTCGTCATCGATCTCAGCGGTCGACTCGGCCGTGCGACCGGTGGGAACCTGGTGGAAGCGGCTCGCTCCGGCGTCCGCCCGCCGGAGCACGAAACGCCGCGCGCCACGGCGGCGGCTCCCGCGACAGAGAATCGTAGCGTCGCGTCCCCGGCCGGAGCCAGTCGGGACAAATCGGTACGGGGAACATGGGACGCCTCAGAAGGGCGAACCTACGCTTTGCGGGACAACGGGGGCCGCGATGCAATCGCACACGGAACGCGCGGCGGAGCAAGTTACGTCGCGACCCCCAAGCAGAGTTCCTCACTCAAATGGACCCTGGTTGGCCTGGCCGCCCTCCTCGCGATCGGTCTGTTTGCGGGGGGGATTGCCGTTGTCATCCATTCCTTCGCTGAGAACGCCCCTGTCGCGATCGCAGACAACACGACGATGATTCCAGCCGGTCACGAATTGAAGAAGCCTTCCGACCCTGCGCCACCGCGTGGCGCACAGGTCAAATCAGCATCCGCACCGCCCAAGGTGACGCCGCCAACGGAAAGATCGGTCGCTGCACCTCCCAAACGGCCTGCTCCAACCATTTCCGCTGTGCCGCAGACAACAAAGCAGCCTGTACCGGCGCCGCCCAAAGACCCCGATGCAGACGTGTTTCAGGCGATTGAAAAACGGAACCGGGTCTTGCGCCTGCCGAGTTTCCCTGATTTCGACTCGCCGCCGACCCCGCCGCCTTTGGCCGAACTCAAGGCGAGCGATCCGAGCCAGCTCAAGTGGCACTTATTGGGTGCGGACATCGTATTCGGACCCCACACCAGTTTTGAATTTACTCCCGACGGGACAGCATCGTCGAAGGACACGGCTCACTGGACCGTTTCGCGGTCAACCGGGACCGGTTCCCTAGCGGACCAGGTACGAATCGGCACTTTTTCCGCAGGCTCAGGTTCGATCCAGTTCGCCTGGGTGCCAAACGTCCGGCGCACCGCCAATGACATTGACAAGCTGAAGTATTGTCCACTCGAAATTGAATATCATGCCAAGAGAGTCGTTGTGCAATTTGAAAATCGGGACGCCACCGTCGAGCGGATCCCGTTTGCTCCCGCCTTCGGCCACGCCAAAAAGATCGGGGTGCTTAAGAGTCTTCAGCTCGACAAGAAACGACTTCCTCTTTTGGACCACATGAACTTGACACTTTGCAATCTGACGGCGCATGGATGGCCTAAGAACGTGACGTTGGACAAACCGAAACGAGAGCGACTCTCAGCGCATGGCAAACGCCTCACAATTCTCAAACTTCTGCGATCGGATGCCGACTTCGGCATCGCGTTGCAACCGTTCGTCGATTTGGAAATCCGCTTGTCCGACGGATCGGAAAGCGACTTTGATCTGGATGTAAACGTCATTATGTACTCGCCGCCTTACGAGCAACGCTCTAAAGAAATCCATGTTTCGCTTTCGAAACCGACTCCCCGAACATTCACCGATAAGGAGCTCGATCGCCAGACCACTCAAAACAAAAAGATAATCAACGAGTACAAGAGAGAATTGGAACAATTAAAAAAGGAAAATAAGGCAAAAGAAAAGTACGCTCTTCCGATACATGAGGAAAGAGGAACATTGAACGAGAACGACAGAGCCATTCGCGGTATCGAAGGAGACCTGAATAAGTTGGCCGCAAATCAGGAGTGGTTCAACGATTTGCGGATCCTCATCAAACAAATGAAAGATTTGTCGACTTTGAGTTTTGAGCTTTCGCTGCCGGTGGAAGCCAGTCCTGCCGACGTTGTTGTCCTGCGGTCAAGCGATCTTAGCGACGCGCAAGCGAGTTCCCGAGCCTCCAACAACTGAGACATGGATAACAGAGGGCCCCACTCCCGACGCCCTCGGTAAGCCGTCGGGTCAACTTCATACGAGAAAATCGTCGTGAATGAGCTGCAACGTTTGATCGAAGACATTCAATCCGTGCTGGTCGCCGATACCGACGCTGAGCCTACGCGCATCGAATCGCTGAAAACCGACTATGCCGCAGCGGTTGCCGGCGTCAACGAGCGCCTCCGCGAGTGTGAGCAGCTGCTCCGTTCGGGCCATCAGGCGGAGGCCATTCAGCGTTGCGAGGTCGAGCCCAACCTGCTCGATCAGGTCGCCCTGCTCGACTTCCCCGAGGCCGCCCAATGGGGCGACTACGTGGTCCAGTTTGGGATCGCGCCGCCACCCCGTCTGCGCGTCGAGTTGGCGGGAGAATTAAACGAAGCCTATGCTGTAATCGAGCCGCTCAAGGATTTGCTTCGCCGCCACCGTCTGCATGCGCTCGCGCGAAGCCCGCTGGGCGTTCGCATCAGGATTTTGCGGAAGATTGCGGATATTGATGCGTCAAACCCGATTTGGGACGAGGACATTCGCGCCTATGAGCGGGCGCGGATCGGGCAGATTCCGCAAGAGCTGGCCCTGTGCGTGAAAGAGCGCGCGGTCGAGCGCATCGCAGAGCTCGATCAGGAGCTGCGCAGTCCCGCCTGGCGGGAGCGCCCTCAAAGGCCCTCATCGGCCAGACAGCCGATGCCCGTCGACGGCTCCGGGCCGAGCAGGGCGCGGAGAATTGGAAGACGTCGTCCAGAATCTGTGCAAAGCCTTTGCGGCGCTCGATAGTCCAGCGGGCCGCGCACTCCGCGACCGCTTTAACGAATTGCAGGAGGTGGCACAGCTCTCCCCCGGCGATCGTCTCCTCAACCTCGCTGGCCCTGCGATCGACTGGCTCCACAAACAAGACATGCGCGAGTCTCAGGAACAGGAACACGAGGCGGTCCTCGCCCAGCTCTCGGCCGCGGTGGAAGTGGGAGGCGCCGATCGCGACGAGCTGATCCGGCTGCGCGAGCTGGCACACCAGGATGATCGTGAAGTGCCGGCCGATCTCGATGCCTGCGTCGTCGAGCGGATCCGGGCGATCGATCGGGCCATGATTCGCAAATCCCGGCTGGTCACCGCCGGGACGGCCATTGGCATCGTCCTGGCCGGTTCGCTGGTTGGGGCCGCCTTCTTGTTGCATCAGCACTCGATTCACGTGCGACAAAGCGTGAAGGTGCTGGACGACCTGCTCGAGGCCGCGAACCTGGTCGAGGCGAAGCGGGTCGCTCACGATCTGGAGCAACAGGCACCCGGCATTTTTGCGGAGGCCGAGGTGCAAAAACGAGTCGACGATCTGGGTTCTCGTCTGAAAGGCGAGGAGGAGCGCCAAAGGGCCCGTCGGGCCGAGTTGGATGCCGCCCGGCAGAACGGCCTGAAAAACGCGACCTGGGATTCGTCCGACAACGCGATCAAGCAGGTGCAATCGGCCCAAGAGCGTTCAAAAACCCCAGAGGAAAGAAGCGAAGCCGCCGAGGTTGAACAGAAAATTCGGGATCAGCGCCGAGAGATGGAAATGGACCAAAGCCGGAAGGTCGACGGCCAACTCAATGATTTGCGAAACCGGCTCGGTCACGCCCGTAGAGATATCGTGAAACTTCAGGGTCTTCAGGAAAAGGCCCAAGAGCTCGAGCAGCAGCCGCACATCGGCGCGGACTTGCAGGCGCAGTTCAAGAACCTTATCGGGCAGATAGGCGACGAAGTTGCCAAATTGCAGCAAAACGAACGGCGGTTGGTGCTGCTCACTTCGATAACAAAGCAAGTGGGCGATACCGAGCGTTATCTCGAGGCGCTGCGGACCTACGCCAGAGAGTTCCCTGACGAGCCGCGGTCGAAAGCGTTCCTGGCCGTCGCCGAGAAGGAAGCGATCGTCCTGCGCGATCAAGAACTGGAACAATTTGATCGACGATTGGTCGGAAGTCGACTTCCGATCAGTTTCCAAGGGCCGAGCCGAGTCGCTCTTAACAGAGTCGCAAGAACCAATCCGGGAAATGCCTTTTCACCCCGCCACGAAAGAGGTGGAGAAGTATCGAAGCGTACTCAAGCTTGTCCAAGATCGCGCCATATCCGACTGCCAAGGGAGAATCAACAGCATTCTCACTCATCCGTCCATCCAGGAACTCTATTACGTGCGTGAAGATGACGCAAGGCGCTACTACTGCCTCGATCAGCCGGTCGAATCGGATGAGCGCTGCAGCTTTGCCTACGTGAAAAACAGCGAGGAGAAAAAGACATTCAAGAAATCGATCGATCGAAAGACAGCCACGCGACTCAATGACAAGTGGCAGTCGCCCCAGTTCCTATTTGCCCAGGGGACCCAGAAAAGGATTGACGATCTGAATCGTGTCGGCTGGGAGCAGACGTTTTACGACGTGTTAGTGGATCTCACCGGCAATCAGGAAATGGACCCGATCCTCAAGCTCAAACTCTTGAAGACCATGATCCCTCCCATCCGCGCGGGGAGTCAGTTCTTCCAGGAGCAATTGAAGGAGATGGAAAACAAAATCCAGCAAGCGACCCTCGGGATTCCAACGAATTGGTGCGATCCAAACGACGTCGAAGCCAACAGAACGCGCGAGCAGGCCCAAATTCTGCTTGGCGGGTTACCGAACATCAAGAATCTTGCAGAACCGCTCAAAAAATATCGCGCGTGGTTGCAAAAGGGATCGTTCGGGTCGAAGTATCGATGGTGCGGCTGCCTCTACCGGGAGCCGACCGATTCCAAGTGGGTCTGTGCCGTCAATCAGAAGCTGAGGGGAGGGGCCTCAAAACCTTTGTTCACTGTTATTTCCACGTCGGACGGTTCGCTCGAATTCGCGAAATTCGTTACGGTGGACGATCTGAGAGCTGAACCCCTTGAGGGACGCGCCGTGTTTGTCGAGATCGATGGGACGAAAAAGGAATAAAGACGTCGAAAAGCGAGACGCAGAGAATGGCAGTGACAGAGACGTTCTTTATTCGCTTGCGGGGGCGCGTCGAAGGCCCGTTTACGGCCGAGAAGCTGCGCGAGTTGGCCACCCGCGGACGGTTTGCCCGCCATTACGAAGTCTCGCCAGATGGGCTGAACTGGTCGCTTGCCAGCGGTTATCCGGGACTCTTTCCCGTCCCGACCCAGCGCAAGATTCGCGCATCGGGCATGGGGCAATCGTCGATCGAAGGAGGCAGGACGGTCGTCGAGAGAATCGGCGGCAGACCCGGCGGCGGCATGGCCGGCGACGGCACCTTTTTCCTGGAGGCGTCGACGTTCGAGGCCGACCAGCCCCAGGTCGAGACGCAGTGGCACTACGCGCAAAACAACAACTCGTTCGGACCGGTCCCCTTTTCGGAATTGCAGCGGCTGGTGCTGGCCGGTCAACTGCAGCCGAAGGATCTCCGTCTGGACCGAGGGGATGCCGGAATGGACAGCCGCCTCCACCGCAGCCCCCAGCCTGTTTGAAGCAGCGTTCGACTCGTCCGGCAACATGCTCGGCCCCGGCGCCGGCAAGACGTCGCGCCTGGCCATCGCCAGCCTGACCTTGGGATTGCTGGGGATGAACGTCCTGTTGTTCGTGGGAAGCATTGCGGCGATCATCCTCGGCCACATGTCGCTCAAGGAGATCGGCCGCAGCCGCGGGCGCCTCAGCGGCCGGGGCCTGGCCATCTTCGGCACGGTGCTGGGCTATGTGACGGTCGCCGCAGCCATCATCGCTGCCGCCGCCGTCATCATCGTGAAGTTCGTCCTGCACACGAACGGCGCGGCGACGTAGCCGGCGCGGCGTGCCCAACGACTGCGCCTGGTCCTTCCTCGCGGCCTCCGGGTTCAACTCATCCCCTTGGCGAGCGTTCTTGTGGGCCATCGCCGCACGCGGCCTTCGTCAGCTTCGGGATCGACTCGGTTGCCGGCGAGTTGTTCAGCGATCCCTCTCCTTCGAGGGCACGCGTCCCGATCGCCTTGATCATCGGCACGAGTTTTTCGCGAATAATCGTCAGAGCAGCCGCGATGTCGGCCATGTTGGCGGGCTTGGTGAAATAGGCGGCCGCCCCGAACGTCAGCGCATCGAGTGTCGCCTCCGCCCCCTGAACGCTCGACGTGGGATTCACCGCCTGTGACGGTTAACAGCGACATTTTTCGCCAATCCCGTTTGAGGGCAATCGGCGCACGCAAACCAGGCACAGATCGTCCCCCTGTAGACGGGTGCCGCAAAAACGGTCGACTTCCTTCACGATCGCCTTGACCAGTTCTCCCGCGGGCACCGTCGCGGCAGCGATGATTTGCTCCAGCCGAGCGCGTCCGAAAAGCTCGTTGGCCGGACTCATCGCGTCGGTGAGGCCGTCTGTATAGACGACGACGGCCATTCCAGGCTCCATCGCGATCTTCAGCTCCTGGTAATCCTGGTTCTGGCTGATTCCCAACGGCATTCCCGAGTCCTCCTGGCCGATCGACGCGGCCTTGCCGTCGGTCGAACGAACGATTGGCGGCATGTGTCCGGCATTGGCGATCGTCAGTTCGTGGGTCTGCGGATCGAGTACCAAGAGGACAAAGGTGATGAACCGATCGCCAATTCCCTGCATGGCGATCTCGGTGTTCGAGCGCCGACAGCACCTTCGCTGGCGTCGGCTGTGTGAAGAGATGCAGCCGGACGGCGGAATAAAGCCGGGCCATCAGCAGAGCGGCCGGAATTCCCTTGCCGGCAACGTCGGCCAAGCCGATTGCGATGCGTCCGTCGGGAAGGGCAATGTAGTCAAAGTAGTCGCCGCCGACGGTTTGAGCCGGCTCGTAATAGTCGAAGCACTCGTACCCGGGCGGATTCGGACGCTCGTTCGGGAGGAAACCGAGCTGGACTTGCGCGGCGAACGTGAGCTGCCGCTCGATGTCTGATCGTCGCAACAGGTTCTTTGTGAAGTCGCGCGTTTTCAATCGCGAGGACGGCTTGCGAGCCCAAGCTGACCAGCACGTCGAGGTCATCCTGGCTGATTTGCGGCTGAAGACTGTTGTTTTCGAGTTGAATCACCCCAACGCGCACGGCCCGCCTTATTGATGAGCGGGACGCACATCATGGAGCGGATGCCTGGCGCATCGGCACTTTCAATGGAGCTCTTCTGGGCGTCCTTGACCAGATCGGCGCTCAGAATCGCCGAGCCGCTTTCCATTGCCTGGCGGAAGATGGCGTTGCTGATCCCGATAGAACCGGCCGCTTTACCGCCGCCCGCCTGGGAGGCGCTGACGACAGTCTTGCGATCATCGCGCTCGCCAAGCACGATCGAACCGGAACCAACATGGGGAAAAACCTTGAAGAGGCCGGCGAGCAGGGTGTGCAGCACGTCGTCGAGCTCAAGCGTGTTTGCCAGTGCATTGCTGATTTCAAGAATGGCGCGCAGCTTCGCCTCCGGCTTGATCCCCAGGCGCAGCGACGGCGCGGACTTGGCGTCGAGCTTCATCATGATGGTCGACGACTGCATGTCCGGATCCTTCGATGCGTCGTCGGCCGGAACTTTGTTGATGTTGGCCGGCATCGGATTCGGTTTGGCTCGGCCCACCGGTCTGGCCAGCGTCGGCGTTTCATCCGCGGCCGTAGCCGCGGGAACGTTCGCGAGCGCGTGGAAGAACTGGAACACGACGTCGCCGATCTTCACTTCATCGCCGTTGTTGAGCAGTGTCCTGCTGTCGATCGGCGTGCCGTTCAGATAGGTTCGGTTGCGGCTCCGCAGATCCTCAAGGAAAAAGTCGCCATGCCGATTGAAGATCTGGGCATGCTGGCGACTGATCAGGGACTCGTCGAGGACAATCTCGCAGCTCGGGTGGCGACCCAGCACGATCCGCGCGCTGCGCAGATGGAACCTCTGCCCGGGACGGTTCCCTTTAACCAATTGGAGGAAAGCCACGGTCGAACCGCCTGCTTAATGGAACGACAGCACATCTGTGGCCGAGAAGGCCGATGTTAGCCCCTGATTGTAGTGGCCCCTCGAAAGGACAATCAACAAGCGATAGATAATCTGCCGGCGAAGCAAAGACCGCCGCCTTTGAGTCACTCGAGCGCCGATCAAGCGAGGATCACGCACTTTTGGGTGTGGCCTTAGTAGCAGGTCCAATTCGTTGACTTTGCCATGTTCATGACCCCGACGTTTGAAATGGTCTACGCAAGTCATCACGACGCAAAAGCCCCCGCAAGCCGTGGAGAAGAGTCCGTTCGGGGCCAGCCTGCTGGCGTGGCTGGTCGTGGCCAAGTTCGCGCGGCATCTGCCCGTCTATCGGCATCAAGAGATCCTCTTGGGTCCGCTGAAGCTCTGGCTGTCGCGGACCCTCTTATGCGGGCTGCTGCGGGCGACGGCCGAGGCGCTGCGACCTCTGGAAGCGCGCCTTCGCGAGTACGTTCTGGCGAGTGCCCTGCTTCAGGCTGACGAAACGCCGGTACGGTTCCTGGGCAAACTACTGGGGCGTGCGGCATTGGGATACATTTGGGCCTACGCGGGAGATGACCAGCATCCCTACGTGTTTTACGACTTCCAACCCTCCCGCAGCCGAGACGGTCCACAGAAGATCCTCGCCGGCTACAAAGGCTATCTGCAGACCGACGGCTACGCGGTCTACACGGGCCTGGTGCGTGATTCGCAAGGCCGAATGCGCGACGTGGCCTGTTTTGCGCACGCTCGTCGTGGTCTGGATGAAGCGCGCTACACCACCAGTCATCCGTTCCTGCACGAGGCGCTGGGGTGGATCCAACAGCTCTACGATATCGAAGACCGCACGCGCGATCTCGAACCGGAGCAACGGCTCGCAGTCCGTCTGCGCGAGTCGGGCCCGATCTTGGAGCGGATGCGCCGGCGGTTCCTCGATGTACGACCGGAATTGAGGCCGACGTCGAAGCTGGCCGAGGCGATCGACTACATGATGAATCGTTGGGAGGCACTCAAACGGTTCCTGGAGGATGGCCGGATTCCGCTGGACACCAACCTCATTGAGCGCTTGCTGCGTCCCGTCGCTGTCGGAAGAAAGAATTTTTTGTTCTTTGGAAGCCAGAACGGAGGCCGCACGGCGGCGACGCTGTACTCGATCGTGCGGAGCCCGGCGGAACAACGTGGACGTGCTGCCGTACCTAACCGATGTCCTGCGCCGGTTGCCGGCGATCACGTCCACGGGGGCGCCGCCTGACCCGGCCGCTCTGGACGCCCTGCTGCCGGACCACTGGGCCAACGCTCACCCCGAGCATGTCCTCTTGGCGCGGATAGACGAATCCCGTGAAGCCCTCGCCCGACTCCGTCACCGCCGAGCCGCCGACCGGCTCGCCGCGGGGTGACTGTCGTTTTTTTCACGGTTACGAAATTGGCAGAGGTTCATCGGCGAGTTGTCCGATGCGACGCTGTCATCAGCGGCGACCGCGTGACGTCGACCGCACCTACTGGGGGCGGCCAGCCGGCACGAGGCCTCCCCGGACGGTTTAACCGGGGAGGCCCGCCGTCGACGAATTCCACGTTCGGCGCGAGCCCGCAGATAGAAGGCCGGGCAGGCCAATCCTCTTCAAGGACTCTCGCTAATGAAATGTCCCCGTATCGAGGTCTCGGCTCTCGTCGCGTCGGCCATCATCACGCTCGTGGTCGGAGAGTGGCGGCACTGGGTCGCCGTGATTGGCCATCGCTGAGCCCTCGAAGGATCGTGAAACTCCATCTTGATCAACCCGCAAGAGCCGCAAGCCAACCGCCAAAAGGACAAGCTCGCGGTTTTTTCAATTGCGACCCGCCCGCGGCGGGTAAGGGGTAAGGGGTAAGGCAGTTAAGGCGCTCAGGGGTAAGTTCTGGCCGGCCGAAAACCGCAAGTGTAACTACGGTTGACCGGTAGCCTGTCATAACGGTAGGCGGAACGGACGAACACAGATTGACTGGCGAACGCCCCGCCACGCAACACACGGCTGCCTCCAGCGTCGACAGGCTGCGTACTCGGCGTGTCCTCGAAGACCTTGTCCTTTTGCTCTGGATAGCTGCCGTATCGGTCAAAACACCATTCAAAAGCGTTTCCCAGCATGTCAAATAACCCCAAATCGTTTGGCTTCAAGCCCCCCACCGGCCACACCCGGTTCTGACCGTTCTCCTGATACCGGGCATACTCCATTAACAGCGTCTTGGTCAGCCCGTGATAATGGCTCGTCACCGTTCCTGCTCTGCACGCAAACTCCCATTCAGCCTCGGTCGGCAACCGATAACCTGTCAATTGCCAGAACTTGTCCTTGGCTTTCATTCCTAGACGATACGCCCCGCCCTTCGGGTCATAGCACCACTGCTCCCTGGGAATCTTCTCTTGCTGGCTCAACCAGTCGCAGTAGTGAGCCGCTTCGTACCAAGTAATGGATGTCAGCGGAGAATCGTCGGTGCGCACGATTGGGCAAATTCAGGATTGTCTACCAGACCATAACCCTTGACAGCCCTTTGGAATGGACGGTATTGGGCCTTGGTCACTTCGTGTGCCGAGATCGCGAACCGCCGACCGATGTGGCAGCGGTGCTGGCCTTCATTTGGATATCGATCCGGTTCGGATTTGGGCGATCCCATCTGAAACCAACCCTCTCGGGCATCCACAATCACGAACGTCTGCTTTTGGGTGTTGACGTACCACTGCCGCTTGTTGTTCGACTTCCGGGCCTGCAACTGCTGCTCGTTGCTGCGGAGCTTCTCGATCACGGCTTCCAACCGCTTGCTTTGCCCCCATTTTCGCAGCAGCCACTCCGCTGCCCCGTGCAGCCCGGCATCCGGTTCATTCTCGTAGACTGCCAGCAGTTTCTCGATCAGCGGTTGTCGCTCGGCAGGAGGCAATTGCCCCTCTGCGAACTCGCCCAACGTGAGCACGAGCGCCCGGCGAATCGTGACGTCGGGCTCGATGTCAAATCTCTGGATGATCGTCTGTGGATCGCCGCCCAGTGGACTGAGCCAATGGATCAGGTAACTCCTGGCTCGAGGGTCGGGGCTGAACTTGAGCAGCAGCCAGACTTTGTCCGGCATGCCGAGCCGGAGCAGCGCCACGGCAGCGTTGGTTTGACGTTTTGCCAGATGTTCTTTCTCTTCCTCACTCGCATTCGGGGCGAGTTGTTTACCGATTTCGTCCTGAGCCAGGGCGATGGTCTTGTCCTTGTGCCGAGCCACCTTGTCGAACAGCACCGGGAACTGAAATTGTTCCGCATCAGCCAGCAGGTCGAATAATTCCCCGGGTCGGTCCGCAGCATAATCCGCCAAAGTCTCGGTGGCGTAGGTACGAGACTGTTCTTTTTGTTTTGTGTCCGAATAGATCAAGGCCAACGGTCTGATCAATTGTGACTTGGCGGGACGGAGGGCCTCTCGCCATGCCACGAGCGCCGAAGCCTCCAGCGTCACCAGATGACGGGCAACCAACGTGTTGATACTGTTCCAACGATGGTCGTCCGGAGCATACGTCGCCAAGGCACAGGCAGCTTGAAACCGTTGCGTTGCGCCTCGCTTCGAGTCCAGGGCCATGTTCCACAGCGGCTGCGCCACGATGTCCTTGTAAGGCAACAGAGCGTCCCGGATGACGACGAATTGGCTCGATGAGACGAGTGGTAAATGGTCTCGCAATTCGGAAAGTTTGCCTTCATCCACCGGGAGGAGAGCCAGAGCCAAATCGAGTTTCCTTTTGGAACTCTGTTTGGCATCGGCATCTTCCTGCCGGAGCAGTGAATTAGCCCAGCGACGGTAGGCACCCATCTCTTGGACGATGCCGGGTACTTCCGTAATGTCGGCGGCCATCAGTCGTCTCACCAAGGAACGTGCCTGGAAGTGGCCGTTAATTTCCCAAGCGGAGAAGAGGACTGCAATCGCAACCGTTGCAGCGATGCTGACACGAATGCCGTGCGCCGCCCGGCCCTGCTCATCATCTTCCGCTGCGGAGGGGTCCATTTTCTTTTGTCGGTCAACAATCGAATGTTGAGAAACTCCCAGAGTGACGGCAGATGACGGCTTTCCCGCTTCTCCTTCCACAAGCCTGCACGATCCGCAAGTCGCAGCTCGGCCCGGCCGCGCCGCGTCTCTTTTTGCTTGCGGGTTAGCCAATCCCGCAACGACGGCACGAGATAATCGTGTGTGAGTTGATAATACTTGTGACTCGCCTCGGCCTTTGAGTTGGAAGCATCAGGGTCAATGCCTTCTGGATCGGTCGGCGTGATGAGCCGGACCTCACGGTCCAGGATCCGCAGCAGCTCATCGAAGGCCTTCGGGTGATCTCCGTATCCTGATGCTTCCAGCAACTCCTCGCGGGAGCGCATGTTGCCCTTGATGTCCGAGCCCTGTTCTGGAAGCAGGCATTTGAGGACCGCACGGGCCGCTTTCTGGTGGAAACGGTGACCTGGGTTGGCACTGGGAGCGCTGAAGGTTTCTTCCAAAAAAGTGACCCCCACTCCTTCGGTGCCCCCCACCTCTTTCAATGTGGCAAGGGTCCAGGGTTTGCCTTTGACCATGTCGGCAAAGAGCGCCAGTCGCACGGAAATAACCCGGCCATCCTGAGCAAGACCAGCCACGGCATGTTCGAGAAACTCGTCCTGATCTTTGGGCAAGTCATCCGACAAAGCACCGAACGCCCGACCGAATGCCGTCAACACTTTTTTGGCGTGGCGGATGTCGAAAAGGTCAATCAAAGCGATGTTCTGGCCCGCCACAAGATCGACTTCCAAGGCCGCCAAAAACCGGCTCACCGCAAGCCAGAAGTCATCCCGTACCATGACGATCGCCTGGACTCGCTCCCCGTCGCATTGCCGAAGTGCCTTGATCAGTTCGGCGTTCTCGTCCTGCCGTTTGGCGTGCAACCACTGCTCAAACTGGTCGAGGACGATTAAGACCTTTTGGCTCATGGCAAGGCACTGACCTTGTCGTAGAGCAGCGAAGGTCGCCGTCAAATCCAGGTCGTCCGGCAGTTCGGGACACCGCTCTCGAAGCACTCTGAGCAGGCGAGCCTCCGTCCCGTCGGCGGTCGCCTCGACATAAACCGAATGGATGCGATCGGCCAGTCTTGGCAAGAGGCCGGCCTTCATTAGCGACGATTTGCCGCAGCCGCTGGGACCGTAAATCAGTCCTACGGTAAAGGTTAGTTCATTTTCCAACTCAATGCGGTCTTTCCAGAACTGGATGCTTGCAGGAAGGCCCTCTTCATTACGAGGGCCGGGTAATAGTTCGAGGAAAAAATTGGCATCCTTAGCCTCGAACGACCGGAGGCCCTTGGGAAGGACGGCAAGCCGAGGAGCAGGCCATTGGTCGGTCGCTTTTGTCCTGATGAACTCTGGCTTCCGTCGCCGAGCGGACAACTGGCCGACTCCAGCAGGCTGTTCAACCTCCGTATACCATTTCAGGATTTCGGTGAGTTGCGTCAGCAAACTTCGCGTGTCGGGTGCCGTGATTGCTTTGGCCGGATTGGCGATGCTGACATCCTTGTTGAAGAGAGCTCCGGACCCGAAGCGGTCGGGGAAATAGCGCTCCTTTACCAGACGCTCGACGATTTTCTCCAGGGGTCGGGTGCCAGCGGGCTCGCCGATCCGCCGTTCGTAAACTTCACGCACGATTCGCTGCAGCAGCTTGCGAGCACCAATGAGACCCAAGTCGGGATCTTTGGCCGCAACGTCGCTGACTCTTCGAAAACTCTCCCAAAGTGCTTGTTGATCGGTCACAAGGTCTTCGAGACCCCGAATCAGCCGATCCACGTTGTCGTGGAAAGTCGGTCCTGACCGAGCTTCGGCAGCGTTCGTATAGGCAAGCTCCTTCAGCGCATCGGGCAAGTCGGCTTCGTCCGGCATCGAAGCCCGGCCGACGAGCACGGGAACGACCGGAATGCCAAGAGACAAGGCCGATTCGATCTCGATGCGAACGTAGTCGTCGGGTTCTTCCAATCGACGTTTGCCGTGCTTCGGGCCGCCATCGAATGAAGCATTCAGCCAATGGTCACCGATCACCGCCAAGAGGACATCAGTCTGATGGACCGCATCGCTGAGACGCTTACGAAAATCGACGCTGAACGGAATCGAATCGATGTCCATAAACACCGACTCACGCCCAAATTGAGCGTTCAGGCGGTCATGAAGCCGCCCCGTGACGTCGGCACTGTCCTGACGGCGGTAGGAGACAAAAATCTTGGGCATGGCCGAGGCCCAAACAGGTCTGAACGTCATCGGGCGGCGTAAGCACGAGTCGCAGATGACAACAGACAGCCTACCGATTTCGGGACGGACAGGAAACAAGCCTGGTCGTTCGCTACGGCACGTTCCGGCGTGGTAGGGTTCTCCAAACCGGGCGGCACACGCCAGCGCGGCCTCCGCTCCTTCCCTCGCTCGCTCTGCTTGCCGAACGGAACTGCGGCCACGCGGAAGCCCAGGTCGTCCCGGCGGACCGGCAAGCTATAGCCCCGGATCGCCGACCGGCAGAGCCCGGCGGTGCCGACCCAGCTCCCGCCCCGGTACACCCGGTACGAGCCTCCAGAGGGCCCTTGTGGATCCGTGCCGCCGGCAAGCTCCTTTGCGTACCAATCGTGGACGGGTGGGGCGTGAGGGGGAAGCCTGCGTAGGGCTTCGCTGACTTGCCGGTCTTTGTGGAGTTGCTAGACTTGCCGATTGCGTCAACCTCCAGGTGAAAAGAGCTGGTTGGCGTACCGACAGCCGGGGTCACGAGCCCTGGTTGTCCTTTTCGATGGCTTTCAGGATAGTGGTTGTCAATTAGGTCAAACGGAAAGCACCGAAAAACGCGAATTACTCGTAAAAATCCGTTATTTGGAGAGATGGCTGAGTGGCCGAAAAGCGCCGGATTGCTAATCCGGTAAGTCGGGTAACCGGCTTCTCGGGTTCGAATCCCGATCTCTCCGCTTCGTCCGAATGGCCTTCCGCAAGTCTCGGCATGGTGAGACTTGCGGAAGGCGTTTTTATGTCCCATCAATTGGGACAATCAGTGGGACAAACAGGATGCAACCCCCCGAGATCTCTCCCGTGGGACCGGTGGCGTTGTGGGTGCCCGCAACAACTTACAGCGCTGGCTGCACTTGGCTAATCCGCTCGATGACGCTGCGGCTCGCCGCACTCTGGACCGCCGGCGCCCGTATTGCGGGCTGATTTATTTTCACCTGCTGCTGGACCGGCTTGCGGAAGCCGGATTCCTGGAGCCAGGATCACCGCCGCCGCAAACCAGCGGCAATAACCATCTCCTATTTCCCCCGGACATGCCCGAGACCGAGCGTGAAGAGGCGATCCGTTCGACGTTCGTGAAGGGCGAGGAGCGGCCTGAAAACGTCGCCGGAGCCATAGTCTTTTTCGTGGAGAATGATTTTGTCGCCGGCGTCTGCCTCCCGGTGGACGGAGGCCGCACCGTTTAAGCAGCGGGCAGTTGATCGGAAGATAGGGGCGCAGGCGAAGCGATCCGAGAAACCTTTAACCGAACGGACCACAGGAGGAATCCATGCCGAACTACACATACTTGATCATTGGGGGTGGAATGACCGGCGATGCTGCTCTCCACGGCATTCGTGAGGTCGATCGCACCGGTCCCATCGGCCTTATCGGCGCCGAAGCGCACGCACCATACAACCGCCCGCCCCTCTCCAAGGGGCTCTGGAAAGACAAACCCCTGGAGAGCATTTGGCGCAAGGCCGACAATCAAAACGTGACCTTTCACTTCGGGCGGACGGCTCGACACCTTGACCCGCAGGCCAAGCGACGTCACCGATGACCAGGGGACCGTCTACACCTTCCATAAGCTGCTTTTGGCGACGGGTAGTACGCCGCGGCGCCTGCCATTTGGCGGGGAGCAAATCATTTACTTCCGCACGCTGGATGATTACCAGCGGCTGCGTGCCCTCACCGAGAAGGGCCGACGGTTCGCGGTCATCGGCGGAGGGTTCATCGGCTCGGAGATCGCCGCAGCTTTGGCGATGAACGGCAAGGAAGTCGTGATGATCTTTCCCGACGAGGCCATCGGCAGCCGCATGTTTCCACCCGACCTCGCCAAGTCTCGTCAACGACTTCTACCGCCAGAAGGGAGTCGAGGTGTTCGTCGGAGAGGTCGTGGCCGGGATGGAAACGCGCGAAGGCAAACAAGTCCTGAGAATCCAAAACGCTCAAACAAAAAGCGAACGGGAGATCACGGTCGACGGTGTGGTGGCTGGAATCGGCGTTGTCCCTAACATCGAGTTAGCCCAGGCAGCCGGACTGGAGGTGGATAACGGCATTCGGGTGGACCGCGGCCTGCGCACCAGCCATCCTGACATCTATGCGGCGGGGGACGTTGCCAACTTCTACAACCCGGCCCTGGACCAGCGCCTCCGTGTCGAGCACGAAGACAACGCCAATACGATGGGCCGGCTGGCGGGCCAGGCGATGGCCGGCCGAACGGTCTCCTACGACCACCTCCCCTTCTTCTACTCGGACCTGTTCGAGCTGGGCTACGAGGCGGTCGGCGCGGTGGACGCTCGGCTGGAAACGGTCGCGGACTGGAAAAAGCCATTCCGCGAGGGCGTGGTCTACTACCTGCGAGACGGGCGGGTGCGGGGCGTGCTGCTGTGGAACGTTTGGAAGCAAGTGGACTCCGCCCGGAAGCTGATCGCCGAGGCCGGGCCGTTCCGCGCCGAAAACCTCAGAGGCCGGTTGCCGGCATAGCGTCCAACCCAAGATCGAGCGCTCGCATAATGGCCCGAGGCACCTTTGAACTCATGCCGGTATCGCCCTTCCGTCTGGACCTGACGGTCTGGACCTGACGGTCTGGACATTGCGTCGTGCCGAAAAATGGATGGCTTTTCGGGACATGCCGGGGGGCAACTAACGGTTTTTTGATGGCGTTCCCGGAAAAGGATTGAGTTTCGCAGAATCCGGGACGTTCGTCTGGCTCCAGTTCGTGGCGTGAATGTCCATGTCGGGGCTGGGCCGGCTCGCCTCCCATCAGCGACGGTTCCGTGAATGGACTCCTCCCGAACGGTGCTCCCCACCGGGCTCGTTTTTTTCCGCAAGCGACTTCGGATAGAGTGGACCGAGTTTCAGCGATTGATTTCACCCGGGCGAGGGGGTCATGAACCGCATTCAGAGATTCAGACTGAGCATGGTGACGGCCGTTTTGGCATTGATCGGTCTCTGTTCCGGCGCGGTCGCTAATGAGAAGTTCGACCCGACCGGCACCTGGAATCTGAAGCTCAGCCGTCCGGGGCGGCCTGTTCAGGAGTCGATCCTGAAGCTGCAGAAGAATGGCGACCAGCTCGTGGGAGTCGTTACCGATAGCCAGGGACGAATGGGCACGATCAAGGACGCCCAGCTCAAGGGGAGCGATCTCTACTTTCGCGTGGAAGCGGTGCGCGACGGCCAGAAATTCAGCTTTGCCTACACCGGAAAGCTCACCGCCGACGCCATGAAGGGGACGGCGACCGGCAAGGTCGTCGGTCGCGAGTTGAAATTCGACTTCGATGGAACACGGCTCAAGGAGACCGGCTCGATCGCGGGATCATGGAAGCTTGCGCTCGCCATGGCCGGCGGACGGCGCGGCCAGCGGGCTGGCGCTCGGCCGGCCGGAACAGGTCGTCGCCCCGGCGCGGGGGGCGGAGCCGGTGGACGCGGCCGCCAAGGTGCGGCCCTGACACGTCAGATCCTGCTGAACCTCAAGCAGGAGGGGGGCAAGATCACCGGCGATTTCGTCGGTTTCAGCGGCAAGCCCGCGTCCATTCAAGACGTCAAGTTCAAGGACGGCGAGCTGTCATTCAAAGTGCCACAAGAAATGGGGCCGAACAAAGTGACCATCCGCTTCGTCGCCAAGCCGGTGGGGGACAAGATCCAGGGGATCGCAAAGATTCAGATGCCTTTCGGCGTGAGGGAAATACCGTTTCAGGGGGAACGTCTCAAAACGACGATGGCAAGCGCCGCTGGCACCTGGAAACTTCGCGTCGTTTTCAAGGACGGCCCAACCGTCGAGCCCACTTTGAAGCTCGCGCAGTCCGGAACTTCACTCAAGGGCGTCTACGTGGGAGAGCACGGAGAGACGCCAATCGACAATGCCTTGATCTTCGGCGACGAAGTCACGTTCGACGTTGCCCGCGATCGAAACGGCAAAACGTATCGGCTGCACTACCAGGGAAAAGTCCAAGGAGACACGCTCAGCGGCAGCGTTGACTACGACTTCGACGGCATTGTCGGTTACGTCGCCTTCGTGGGGGAACGCGCGAGGGCACCTCAAGCGAGCTCTGAGAAGGTCCACTAAACTTCCGGGGCGTCGGAGGAATGGAAGCTGGGACATGTCCGGCTTCTGGCCGACGGCCCACCGCTCTCAATCGGTCGGTCGGACTTCGGCGGACCCGTCCGAATGGGTAGCCCAGTCGCGCCGTCCAATCAAAAGGCCCTAAAACCTTCGGACACTGCTTCTTTCTCCGGCTGTTCCCAGGTGTAATCGACCCAGCCGATCATCATCTCTTCCCAGGTCTGGTCGCCCCAAGTCACTTCCTTCTTGGGATCCGGATTCGCCGGATTTGCGGCGGAATTGTCGAAATGGGCGATGCAGTGGATTTTCGTTCCTTTCGGCAGCCGCAGCGGCTTCGCGAGGCGGTAGCTCGTCTGCCAGGAAAAGTCGTAGCGCGGGACGTTAAGGATGATTTCAGACCGCCCGTCCGGATAGAGGGCGCGGTACTGGAAGTCTTTGCCGCGGAGGTGCATGTGCGGCATGAAGGACAAGAGCAGCATGTCGCGAGGGACAACCCATTCCGACTCCGCCAGGTAATTCGATGCTCCCGGCGGAATCACGAAGGTGCTGTTGGTCACGCCTCGGGTCTGAGAAAACCGCTTAGGCGGCTCCTTCCCCTTATAGAACACCAGCCCGACTTGCGACTTGTCTTTGGCCTCTTTTCCGTTCGGCGTGTAGTGCATCTGCCAGACAAGCTCCGCACCGGCGGGAATCCGCACGGCCAGACCAGGCGGCAAAATCAGCGGCATATCGCCCGGCGCCGTCCCCACAACGAAGCCGTCGCCAATGCCTCGGCCGCTCTGGCGGCCCTGCGCCTTTGGATCACGATAAGAGACGATGATGTGATGCACAACGGCCCGATTGCTCGGCCGGGCTTCGGCCGCCTGGATCCACACATCTTCCTTGAAATTGGTCGGCGTCACGAAGTACTGGTAAGGGACCACGCCGCTCGCGGCGACGGTTTGTTCCTCAGGCAATTCGAAGACCACGTCCGGCTTGCCGATGACCCACCCGTCGGCATAAGTGCGGGGCGGCGGCAACTCCTTCTTGTCGCCCATCGGCATTCCCTCTTTGATCCAGGTGAGGATCGCCTGCTGCTCCTCTTTGGGGAGCCGGCGATCATTGGAAAATTTTCCGTAGTGCGGGTCCGCGTGCCAGGGAGGCATCCGCTTCTCGGAGATGACTTCGCGAATCGTGTCGGACCAGTGGACCGCGTCGTCATAACTGGCCAGCGTAAAGGGCGAGGCCGTGCCGGGATGATGGCACGTCTGGCACTTTTCTTGCATGATGCGCGAGATTTGCCTGGCATACGTCACGGTCGGCTCGCTGGTTTCCCGCTTCTTGGACCGTTCCTTGGCAACGGCCATCGAGCAGGCCAAGAGCACCGCGACGGCAAGGCCCGCACTTCCCGCCGCAATGACAACAGTTCGAGAGCGAACGAACAATTGCTTCATGGGTCATTCACCTCACGGGGTTGGTCGGTCCGCGCTTTTGCTGCGCCCAATCAGGCAGCCGCGGCATTCCGTCTCGGGAATGGTGATCGGCTTTCCGGCAAGCAGCTCATCGAGCGCGTCTTTTAACTCGGTCCGAGTCGGAGTCGCGCGCCGATACAAGTAGCCGTACTGGTCGTCGATTCGTCCACGATAACGGATTGTCCGGTTTCCATCCAGCAGAAAAGCCTCCGGCGTGCGCCGTGCCGCGAACGCATTCGCCGCCCGCTGCCCGGCGTCTTTGAGCACCGGAAACGGGAGCTTTCGTTCTCTCGCATGCGCGACGACGTCCTCGAACGAGTCTTGTTCGTTGGAGTTGATCGCCAGGAATTGGACCCCCTTGTCGGCATACCGCTTTTGCATCTCGGCCAGCGTCGGAAAGTAGAGATTGGCGATCGGGCACTGCGTTCCAACGAAGATGACGACGATCGCCTTCTTGCCTTTGTACTCTCCCAAAGTACGGTTGTGGCCGCTGACATCCTTCATCGCGACATCGGCAACTTTCGCACCATTCTCCGGCGGCACCGGAGCCCGCAGAGCGGAGGCTCCGCCCCCCACAAAAGCTGCCAGCAGAAGGACGAAAATTCGCATGATCAGCCTCAATGGAGAATCTCGACCCGCTCACCCCGTCCTCGCTCACCTGCGATTGTAGCAGCGTCAGAGCTTCACAGGGACGGTTTTCCAAGTCGACGGAGTCGAACTTCAAGCGGTGAGCGCCGCCGGTTACCCCTGCCATTCTGTCCTCCCGAGGTCGCTTTGGGTGTCGTGAGCAGCGATGCGGGCATTGCCGACAGCCTGTTCGAGCTCGATACCGCGGCAAAGTACAAGCTGCCCGTCATCGGGGTCATCTCCAACAACGACTGCTGGGGCATGTGGCCGAGTGACGTCTCGTCGGCGCGCTCGATGCACCTTTATCTCTTCCAGAAAAATCTGCGGTATGACCAGATGGCCCAGGGCCTGGGCGCCCGCGGCGAATACGTCCGCACGCCCGAGGAATTGCGCGAGGCTCTCAACCGCAGTTACCAGGCAGCGACGAAAGAAACCCTGTCGACGTTGATCAACTGCCAGGGAATGAAGGACTTCACCTCAGCGAGGAAGTATCCGTCCGGCGTGGCTCTCAACCCCGAACCCGGCTGCGGCGCGGTTGCGCACTGAGGAGAGCACCTCTCTTCCTTCGAGAGGGGCTTCAAAAAATGGAGCGCGTCGTCGTGGATCAAGACGAATGGTGAGGCGGTCCAGGACTCGTCTTGCTCTTGCGGCACTGTCGGCATTCAGGCGCCCTTGGCATTTGCAGCACCCTCCCTGCCGGCCGTTCCGACGTCAAGCGAATTGACTCCCGTCCCCTTTATTTCTCCTGGGTCAATCTCCATCCCAATGATCAACTTTGCGATTGAACCACGTGTGATACTTTTTCGTCATCCCCATAGGTATTCTCTTCGAGTACTTCTCGCTGCTGATGAACATACAGTAACCGTGCTCGTAGGGATCGACCATTTGCTCCCAATTCTGGACCGTGAAGTAGAAGTCGAAATTCTCCGGTCCGTCCATCGTGTGCACAGTCAGGCCAAATCTCGCAAGATACTTACGTTGGAGTTTCCACGAAGCCAAGCAAAGTGCCTGCGACTTGGCGTAAAGATTCGTCACTTGGAGCTTCGGGTTCAGCGGCTGAAACAATTGCGGGCTGTCGGACCCGCCGATGACGGAGTACTCCCAACTGAGCTTGTCCCCGTCCGCATTTTGGATATCTCTCGTCATTCTCGCGTTGAAACTCTGGTACTCGTAATAGACAATCCTGTCGGAATCATGCAGCGAAAAGCGAACGATTGTGGCGCGAGCGCCTCCTCGTGAATAGCCGACCCACGGCTCGTATGCCTGCACGTACATTTTTCCCGACACGGTTGGTTCCTCCGGCTAGTCCGACATTTGGACTTCCAATTTCAAATCGGTTCGTCCATTACAGCGTTCACAAAAAAACTAAGATCAAGAAGCCTCGGTCTTCGTTGCCGTCGCCCCTTCCATGCGTTTATCTGAAGGTAAAGCTGACGCAAAAGTGCAAAATTCGCGTTTTTTTCGGGTCGCGAACAGTGTGATTCGATTGAACGGAGGTCGCATGACTAAGACTCCTTGGCAGAGCGTGTTGGGTGTTTTGTTTGTTGAGTTCGGGTTCCAGCGCCCCGTCACCTTTCCATGCGACATCCACCGACGGAATCTGCCGGCAAAAAAATAAAAAAAATGAGTCGCGCTCAAGTTGGTCGATTTTGCGCCGACCAGCGCGACGGCCGTCGGCCAGGCTGTCGACAAAAAATAAAGGGGCCGAGAGGTCCATTGGCCCTCTCGGCCCCGATCGTTCTTGCCCGGCGGCCGCCGCCGCAAGTCTTTTGCCGCTCAGCGTTTCGAATTCCCGCCGACTTGAAGCCGAGTCCTTTTGTCGCTGTGGCGTCGACGCGACGCGACCGGCGAGAACGTAAGCTGTGGTTGCCCGTCGACAGTCCCGACACCTCGCGTTGTGCACGGCGATCAACGACTACTTTGCCGCCTTGTCCGCCGTTTGCTGTTGCGGCTTCAGCAGGGCTTCCGCTTCGCGGACGAGAACTTCGCAGTGCAACCAATCCTGCCAGAAGTCCTCGAATGGCCGGCCGGCGGCTGGATCGGGCATCTTTTTGGCGAAGATCACTCGGGCGCTGTGCAGCGCCGCGCGGGCTTGCTCCTCCTGGCCCAGGCGGTGCTGCGCCATGGCCAGCAGCCGCGAAAGCCGCTCGCGTCGACATGCACGCCGTCGGCATTGGGCCCGAACCGTTTTAACCACGTCACGGCCTCCGCGTCGCGGCCGGCACGGTACTCGCCTAACCCCTTGACAAACACAAACCAGCGGTAATCGCCATGCTTCTCAGTACCTGCCACGGACCGGTCGGCGAGCTTCTGGACACGGTCCAAGTCGGGCACGGCATTGGGCAAGAGCAAGCAGGTCTTGGCGGTCCGTTCCGCGACCTCGGGCAGGTCGGTATCTTGGAACCGCTCCAGCATCGTCTGGCAGGCGCGGCGGTAGCCCGCGATGTCGCCGGCCCGGAGATGAAGGGTCGCGGCATGGTACACGAACAAATGATTGGCAGGTTCCAGTTCGACGGCTTTGTCGATCGCCCCCACCGCTTGATCCCAGCGGCCCAGCCGGACCAAAGCCTCACCGAGATTCCAATAGGCCGATGCAGAATTCGGGTCCTCGCGCACCATTCTCTCCCACACGCCGGCCGCTTTCACGTAGAGGGCCTTGGCTTCCTCGCCACGACCTGCTGGCCCGAGCAATCGGGCCAAGTGTTCGTAGGCGCCGGCCAAATGCCACCGGTGGTCGCGCTCATCGGTCTCGACTGCGAGCTTTTCCCATACGGAAACGGCCTTCGTTAAGGCGGCCTCCGCCTCCCCTGTGCGCTTCTCACGGCTGAGCAGATCGCCCAGGTGCTCGGAGGCGCTGCCCAGGCGCCACCGGTCGCCGTGCTCATTGGTCTTTGCCGCACGCTTTTCCCAAGCGGCCACGGCCCCCCGCTGGGCGTCGACCGCCTCGGACATCCGGCCGTCGTTCTCGGCGATTTGCCCCAACTCCTCATACGCGCCAACCTGATCGCTGTCGCCGGCTTTTTTCAGAACTGCAACGGCCTCGCGAAGGACCTTCTCTTTCTCGGCCTGTTTCCCTTGCAGGCGCAGTATCTCGATTACGTTGAGATAGCTGTACACCAGCCGCGCTCGATAATTCAGATCGTGGGGGAAATCGGTCGTCAGCTTCGCATAGACTGCCACCGCTTGCCGCAAGGGTCCTTCCGCAGCCGACCGGCGACCTGTATCCCTGAGCACGCCGCCCAGGTTCCAGTTGCTGTTGCCTTGTTCGAATCGATAGTAAGCGTTGGTGGGGACTTCAGCGGCCAGTTGTTCGAAGATGCTCAGCGCCCGTCGCTGGTACTTTTCGGCCTCTTCGTGCCGTCCGGCCTCCGAGGCCAGGTATCCCAAATGCCACAGCGCGTGGCCCACTTCCATGCGGTAGTTGTCCATGGCGGGGAAATCGACGGCCAGTTTTTCAAAGAGGGCCAGGGCGTGATGATAGGACTTCTCCGCCTCCCCTGTGCGCTTCTCCTGGCTGAGCAGATCGCCCAGGCGGCCGTAGATTGAGGCCACATGCCACCGGTGGTCGCGCTCATGGGTCTCGGCCGCCACCTTTTCCCACACGGGCACGGCCTTCACGAAGGCGGCCTCCGCCTCCCCTTTGCGCTTCTCCTGGCTGAGCAGATCGCCCAGGCGCTCGTAGTTGCAGGCCACATGCCACCAGTGGTCGCGTTCATGGGTCTCGGCCGCCAGCTTTTCCCACACGGATACGGCCTTCACGGAGGCGGCCTCCGCCTCCGCGGTGCGCTTCCCTTGGATGAGCAGATCGCCCAGGTGCTCGTAGGCGCCGCCCAGCGCCACCGGTTGCCGCGCTCATTGGTCTTTGCCGCACGCTTTTCCCAGGCGGCCACGGCCCGCCGCTGGGCGTCGACCGCCTCGGAGATCAGGCCATCTTTCTCGTAAATTTGCCCCAACTCCTCATACGCGTCAACCTGATCGCTGTCGCCCGCTTTTTTCAGAACTCCAGCGGCCTCGCGAAGGATCTGCTCTTTCTCGGCCTGTTTCCCTTGCTGGCGCAGCACATCGATCACGTTGAGATAGCTGTGCGCCAGCCGCGCTTGATAATTCTGATCGTCGGAGAAATCGGTCGCCAGCTTCGCATAGACTGCCACTGCTTGCCGGAACGCTGCTTCAGCAGCCGACAGGCGCCCCCTATCCCTGAGCAGGCCGCCCAGGTTCCAGTTGCTGTTGCCTTGTTCGAGTCGATAGTAAGCGTTGGTGGGGAATTCAGCGGCCAGCTTTTCGAAGAGGCTCCGCGCCCGTCGCTGGTATTTTTCCGCCTCTTCGTGCCGTCCGGCCTCCGAGGCCATGTATCCCAATTGCCACAGCGTGTGGCCTTCGTCCATGCGGTAGTTGTCCCTGCCGGGGAACTCGGCGGCCAGTTTTTCAAAGAGGGCCAGCGCCCGATGAGCGGACTTCTCCGCCTCCTGCGCGTGCCTGATCCCTCTCAGGAAATCGACGAAGTACAGGTGAGATTGGGCCAGGTGGAAGCGGTAATCGGGATTCGCGGGCGAGTCGGCAACCAACTTTTCCTTTAGGGCCAACGCCCGACGGTAGCCCTGTTCGGCCTCCGCAAGCCGACCGGCGGACTTCAGCAGATCGGCGAGGTCGTTATGGCAGTTAGCCAGTAGCAACTGGTAGTCGACGTTCTTAGGGAAGTCGGCCACGAGTCTTTCAATCGATTTTGCCTCTTGCCGAAAGACCTTCGCCGCTTCGTCAGGCCGGTGGTTGGCCGCCAGCAGCGAGGCGAGCCTCAGTTGTCCGTCCGCGACCGCAGCCAGAACTGTGGGATTCTTTGGATCCTCGGCCAGCCAGTTCTCATAAACGGCTATCGCTTGCTTGTATTCTTTCTCCGCCTCGGCAAATCGATTGGAGGCCGCGAGTAAATCGCCCAGCGCCCAGTAAGAGAAGACCTGCCTTCTCCGGTAATAATCAATCTTGGGAATGGCGACCAGGGGCTCTCCGATCGCCAAGCTCTGGCGGTACGCCGTTTCTGCTTCACTGATCTTGCCCGCACGTTCCAGCATTCTGCCCAGGAACCGATGGCCTTGAGCCACGTCCGAGCGATGGTCATTGACTGACGGAAAGTCAGCCAGGAGCTTCTCCTTGACTTCGATTCCCTGGTGATAAGCCTTGACCGCGTCCGTAGGCGACAAGGTCCTCGCCAGCCTAAAATACGTGTCTCCAAGGGCATCTCGGTATGCCGGATTGCGAGGAAAATCGGCGACCAGCTTCAACAACAGGCCGGCGCTCTGCCGCAAGAGGTTCTGCCCTTCGCGGGACGGGGTGACGCCGCCTAACGCATTTAGACTCTCAGCCAGTTCCGCCTGGTACCCAGGTTCAGACGGCACCTCGGCGACCAGTTTTTTCTGGAGGGCAATCGCTTCGCCTAAGACCTCTCTCATCTCTTTGTCGCGCCCCGACCAAACGTCATTGTAATTTGTACTCCCCAGATCGAAGAGACCGCGCGCGAGATCGCGCCGGTACTTGGGTTCCGTTGGGAATGTCTCGACCAGTTTCCTTTGCAGCACCAGGGCTCGGCGGTGGACTTTTTCCTCCTCGGGGTGGCGGCCGGTGTCCCCCACCAATACGCCCAGCCGATGGAGGGACTCTGCTAAATTCCTCTGGTACTCCGCGTGGTCGGGGAACTCGTCAACCAGTCCTTGCATGGCAAGAATTGCCTCGTTGTAGGCTTTTTCCGCTTCGGCGGCTTCGCCGAGCTTGTGTTGGATCTCGCCCACGCGAGAGTAAGCCCGCGCCGTCTCGAGGCGCACCTCCGGATCACGGCTCGCTTTTTCTTCAGCGAATTGCCGGTAGAAGGACAAGGCCTTTTTCAGGAACTCGCGTTGCGTCGGCTCCATCCGCGGCTGCTGGGCGAGCCACTTTTCGGCGACTTGGGTGTACATGTCGTCCACGGCGCCGCGGGCTTGGCGAGAGTTTGCCTCCGCTTGCTTCCGCATCTTTTCAGCTTCGCTCCGCTGCGCTTCGGCGATTTGGCGTTCGTCGGCTTCTGATTGGCGCGCCCGTTCCGCGTCCGCGCGTGCGGTGGTTTCAGTCTGCAGGCGCGATTCGAGCGAGGCGCTCCGCATGGGTCGCGCGAATCGCTTGGGTGACGCTGCCCACCGTGCCCAACAGCACCGCCGCCAGCACCACCATCGACATCGTGAACGCCACGCGGTTGCGACGGGCAAACTTCACAAAGCGATACGCGGCCGAAGGGGGACACGCCAGCACAGGCTCGTCGGCCAGATGCCGCTCGACGTCCGCCGCCAGGCCATTGGCCGTTTCGTAGCGACGCGTGCGATCCTTCTCCAGCGCCTTCATCACGATCCAGTCCAGGTCGCCCCGCACAAGCTGGCTCAAGCCGCTGGGGGTCCGCGTGTCGATGAGCTCGCCACCGCCCCGGACGTGTCGCCCAAGGTGCTGATCCGCGTGCTCGGCTTGGCCGGCTCCTCCTCCCGGATGATGCGGCGGATTTCGTCGTAGGCCGCCTTTTTCAGCCGGTTCTTGTCAAACGGCGTGGTGCCCGTCAACAGCTCATACAACAGCACGCCCAGCGAATAGATGTCGCTCCGCGTGTCGATGTCCAGGCTGGTCATCTCCGCCTGCTCGGGGCTCATGTAGAGCGGCGTGCCGATCATCTCGGCGAAGCGCGTGAACAGCGTCTCTTGCGTGAGCTGCTGGTTGATCGCCTTGGCGACCCCGAAGTCGATGACCTTGGGCACCGGGCGGCCGTCCTGCAGCGTGACCAGCACGTTCGACGGCTTGATGTCGCGGTGGATGATCCCCTTCTGGTGGGCGTGCTGCACGGCGCGGCAGACGTTCACGAACAGCTCCAGCCGCTCGTGAACGGCCAGATTGTTCTGATCGCAGTAGTCGGTGATCGGCACGCCGCGGACCAGTTCCATCACGAAGTAGGGGCGCCCGGAATCCGTGACCCCGGCGTCGAGCGCCCGGGCGATGTTGGGATGGTCCATCAGGGCCAGCGCCTGCCGCTCGGCTTCGAACCGGCGCCAGCACCTGCCGGCTATCCATGCCCGGCTTGATGATCTTGAGCGCCACCCGACGGCGGACCGGAGCGTGCTGGTCGGCCATGAAAACGACGCCCATTCCCCCTTCGCCGATTCGTTCCAGCAACTTGTAGGGGCCGATCACCATTCCTTCTTCGCCGGAATCGGCTTCATTGAGATAGGTCGACGCGTCGTGCGCCGGCCCTTTCAAAAAGTCGCCGGCTTTGAAGTGGGCGCAAATCAGGCTGTCGATTTCCGCGCGCAGCGGATCGTTGGAGCCACAGGCTTGATCCAAGTAGGCTGCCCGGGCGGCGGCATCTTCGATGTCAATCGCCTGTCCAAAGATTGTCTTGGCGTCGCTGGTCGAGGCGTTCAAGTCGGCATCTCCGAGAGTTCTGCTCTTCAATGCGACAAACGAGGCTCAGGGCTGACAAGGAATTCTAAGGGCATTCTTTGCCGGGGCCGTCCAGTTGCTTCACCAGCCAGGCTCGGGCGAAACCCCAGTCGCGATAAGCCGTTCGGGGAGAGATTTCGAGTACGCTCGCAACCTCTTCGATCGTCAACCCCGCGAAAAAATGGAGCTTCACGACCTGTGCCGCCTGGGCATCGACGGATGCCAGAGCGTCGAGCGCTTCATGCACCGACAGCACCTCGTCCTCGGGGGCGGCAACTCGATTCAATTCGCCGGCCTCGGCACGTCGCCATTCGCCGCCGTGCTTGATGCATTTTTTACGTCGCGCTTGCTCCACCAGAATCCGCCTCATCGCCTCGGCAGCCGCGGCAAAAAAATGCCCGCGACCATCCCACTTTTGCGGCGATTCGACGCCAACAAGTCGCAAATAGGCCTCGTGGACCAACCCGGTGGCGTCCAAGGTCTGTCCGGGTCGCTCTTGTGACATCTTTGCGCCGCCAGCCGGCGAAGCTCGTGATAGACCAGCGGCAGCAACTGCTCCGCGGCCGCCTGATCGCCTTTTTGCACAGCGCCCAAAATCGCAGTGATTCCGGTCATCCAACCCCCAATTGTCTTCGAGCGCTTGATGTCCGTAACGATGCCGTCCCATTGCAGCAGGGCCAAAACTCACGGCACCTTAGAATATACCAAACCGTCTGCTACCGCGGCGGCAGCGGTTTGAGTTGGCCGAGGATTGCGTCGAGGCGAATCAGCGACGTGTCGAGCATCGATTCGCCGGCGCCGACTTCAGTGATGATGGCGGCATGGCCGGCCAAACGACGGGCAACGACCGCTAAGGCCGCGATTCGTCGAAATGCCTGGCGCCGGTAATGGCCCCCTCGAAGACGTGCCGGACGAACCGCGTGGACCCTCCCTGCCGGCCGTTCCGACGTCAAGCGAATTGACTCCCGACCCCTTTATTTCTTCTCTTCTTTATTTCTTCTTCTTTATTTCTTCGCGTAGGGCAGGCTCCGCCTGCCGATCAAAGCCGCACCATGGTCCAAATCAATCTTGCACCGAGGCATTGCGGCGGCAATCCGGACTCGACATGGCTGCTCATCCGTTGCCGGCAGGCACAGCCTGCCCTACAAGACTCGCATCCAGACGTGCCGCGAAACGCCTGTTATCAAGCCCACTGCTGCGATACGTACGTGTGGGTGACGGACGACGGCTTGGCTGGCCTCTCCGAATTTACTTTGGTCGTTCTCGACATCGCGACGGTTGATCCCAAGTCCCTTGTGCTGCCGCGGCCGATCGCCAAAGTCGAAATCCGGCTCCCGGAAGTTAAAGATCCTCACGCGCCGGATGGTGCGCCCAAGCCGTGCGCGCGCAAAACTGACGGTGGTTTAACGCAAATGTCCCCCGACAAGCCCGATACGGTGACTGAGACGTGGGATGTGTGCCAAGAGCCGAACGGAAGCGGAACGATTCGCATCACCCGGCCCAAAGCAATTCGACCAATCACGACCCAGGTGCCCGACATCGTTCCCAGCGATTTCACCGTCGTGCCGTCAGAACCGACGCAACAATACAACAAAGATTGACATCCAGGCTAATTCTCCGGCGAAACCTGTGTCGCTTGCGACGCGAGTAACAAGGTCGTTGCCAGGACGAATTTGCCCATGCTCAGCCGATCCCTAGCGGCCTTCAACGATCCCGCCTTCACGATACAGGTCAGCGATTTTCTTCGAGAGCCGAACGGTGCCACGCCATTCGAGTGGCAGGCGCCCTCAAAAAGCAGAGTATCATAGTTGGTGTACGTTTGTCAATATGTCTTTTCGCGTGTATGCCGCGTGCGGGCTTGGTTGGCGGCTGGAAGGCCAAGCAGCCGGCTGAGGTTTTTTGGGGTGGTCGCCTCCCTTTTTTTATGGCCCAAAATACCCCAAAAAACTCCTCGAACGTGTGCAGAAAATGGTCAGGTTTGCGCCGTCGGCGGTTGGATGCCGTGTTTTTCGTCCCGGGATCTTTCCAATTTTTCGTGCCCTGAGTTAGACAAATCGGGGAATGTCGCCCTTCCTTAGATGGACGAAGCGGGAGATCCAATCGCGTTCTGCCGCCGTTGAGGGGAACGGGATCAAGTCAAAAGGCCTGGTTGAGCAGGGCTTAATAACCAAGTCCGGGCGGCTTTCCGCGAGTTGATCGACGGAAAAGCCGTTTTGCCAAGATGGGGAGGCCACGTCATGAAGGGCTCGTGGGGTTCGCTGAAATTGATCGTGCCGCTGCTGTTGGTGGTGCCCGTGGGCTATCGGGCGACGAATTGGCTGCTGCGGCCTGACTCCAAGCTGAAGTTCGACGCGGAGACGTCGCAGGCGGGCCGGGACCTGTTTATGCACGAGTGGACCCCGGGCGATCCGCTGGCTTCCAGCGGGGACGGGCTGGGGCCGGTGTTTAATGCGGCCTCGTGTGCGGCCTGTCATCGCCAGGCGGCGGCGGGGGGCGGAGGACCGGTGGAAAACAACGTCACCGTCTTTACGCGGGTCTCCAAAGACAGCCACGAGGCCAACCAGGGGGTCGTGCATATTTTCGCGACCGAAGACGATTTTCGCGAGACGCTGAGGAATGTGTCGGCCAGATTTCCTCAGACCAGCCGGCCGGCGCTTGCCGATTTGCTCCCCTCTGGGACGAAGGGTTGCATTTCTCCGCCCCGCATCGGCTCCGAGGCGGGGGTCGACATCTCGCAACGCAACACGCCGGCCTTGTTCGGGGCGAACCTGATCGACGCAGTGCCGGACCGGCTGATTATCGCCAACGAGCGAAAACAACGGCTGAAATGGGGACTTTCCGATTCCGATACGGATGATTACCCAGTCGGGCGGGCCATCCGACTTTCGGAGGGGCATGTCGGCAAGTTCGGCTGGAAAGCGAATGTCGGTTCGTTGTCGGAGTTCGTACGGGTCGCGTGCGCCAATGAGTTGGGACTGGGCAATCCGGCTCAGGCGCAACCCGTTTCGCTTTCCAAGACGGCTTATCGGGCTCGGGGGCTTGATCTGACCAATGAGCAATGCGACCAGATCACGGCCTTCGTCGCCTCGCTGCCGCAACCCAAGGAAGTTGTTCCCGACTCGCCGGAGGAAGCCAGGCGGGCCGCCTCGGGCAAGTCGCTGTTCGGCTCCATCGGGTGTGCGGATTGTCACTCGGCCGATTTAGGCGAGGTCAAGGGGATCTACAGCGATCTCTTGCTGCACCGCATGGGGAGCGGGCTGGTGGGGGGAGGGACTTACGGCGATCCCCCGCCCGAGCTGCCCAATTTCGTCGAAGGGGGCGGTCCGCAACCGAGCGAGTGGCGGACGCCTCCGTTGTGGGGAGTGGCCGATTCCGCTCCGTATTTGCACGATGGCCGGGCCGCAACGCTGGACGACGCCATCAGACTTCACGCCGGCCAGGCGACAAAATCGGCCGGGCGGTTTGCAGAGCTTCCCGCCGGGCAGAGAGACGAGCTGATCGCGTTTTTGAACACGCTGCGGGCGCCCTAGTTCAGGAGGTCAGGGCAAGTGTTCTCCGCCGGTCACGTAGAGCACTTCGCCGGTGACGAAATCGGCCCGCAGGAGATACAGCACGGCGGACGTCACGTCGTCTACGCTGCCGCACCGACGCAGCGGCACCTGCTCAGCAAGCCGCTGCATGTAATCACGACCGGCTCCCGCGGGGGGCAAGATGGCTCCCGGAGCGACCGCGTTCACGCGGATCTCCGGCGCCAACTCCTGTGCCAGGATCTCGGTCAGTGCCACCAGGGCCGATTTTGTCAGCGTGTAGGCGAGATGGCCAGGCGTCGGCCGCAGGCCACGCCAGTCGGCAATGTTGACGATGTTGGCGGAGTTTCCCGGCGTATGCCGGGCGGCGAATTCGCGGCACAGAAAGCAGGGGGCCTTCAGGTTGATTGCGAAGTGCCGGTCCCAGTCGGCTTCGCTCGTCGAGGCCAACGTTCCCGGAGAGAAAATGGCCGCGCTGTTGATCAGGACGTCGACCCGGCCGAACTGATCGATAGCGGCTTGCATGACCGTCCGCGCGGCCGGGACCGGATCGGCAAAGTCGGCGGAGACGGCGGCAGCCCGGCCGCCCCGCGAGACGATCTCTTCCACCGTCTGCCGAACCGGGGCGTCTGAGCGAGAAGAATGCACCACGACGGCGGCTCCGGCGTCGGCCAGCGCCAGGGAAATCGCCCGGCCAATGCGGACGGCCCCGCCCGTCACAACGGCGACTTTGCCCTGAAGCTCCACCGGACCGGTCCCTTCGGACGTCTAGTGCTGGTAGCACTTCCTTGTCGCGTTGAAAGTCACTCTTTTCCCGACGATTTCCGCCGCGGGACCGCTATCCTGTGGCTTGAAGCGATCTATTTGGCCCCGTCGAGGACGCGCGCGAACTCTTCCTCAGCGAAGCCCACCAGCAGGGTCGACCCGCGACGGATCACCGGCGCCCGCAGCTTGCCGCTGGGCCCCAAAATATGCGCCAGCAGCGTTTCGTCGTCCGGCGGGTCGTGCTGCATGTCGAAGGTGACGACTTTCTTCCCCTTGGCGACGACGACCCGGCCGGCCCCGCGCGCCATCTCCAGGGCCTGCTTCGGTTCGAACCGCACTTTGGCCGCGTTGACCGTCTCCTTGACCTCGATCTTGCGGCGATTCAAGAAGCTCTGCGATTTTCCGCACGTCGTACAACCGGGGCGGTGGTAGTACCAATCGACCTTGGATGCCATCACGGCAGCTCTTTGACGAAGATGTTCCGGAAGTACAGCGGATGGTTGTGGTTCTGCAGTTCGATCGATCCGCTGGCATAGATGGGCTTGGAGCGGTCCCAATAGTTCTCCATCACGACGTTATCGGTGACGAGGATGTCATTGAGCCAGACCGTGACCCGGTCCCCCACCATGCGGATGCGGAACGTGTTCCACTGACCGACCGGGTTGTCCGCCCGCAGGAGTGGAAACCGCTGATGCCGCTCATTGTTCCAGAGCGCGCCGGAGCCCATTTTCCCCCCCAGTTTCCATAACGAACGCTCGTCCGCGTCCCAGATTTGAACCTGCGGTGAGCCGCGTAGATAGACGCCGCTGTCTCCCGTCTTTTCAATCTTCCAGTCCACGAGCATCTCGAAGTTCGTGTAATCCTTGACCGTGCAGATATTGTCGGCCTGGTTGAACGGCGCGCCGTCGAACATCAGCACGCCGTCAACGGCGTGCCAGTGATTGCGCATCCGAATGTCGGCTCGTTGTTGGCGCTCGGGCCATTCCGCGGCGGTCAACGTCGGCCTTGATCGAGGGTTGAGCACGAGCCCTTTCCATCCCGACAGATCCTTGCCATTAAAGAGCGCCACAAAGCCGTTTGGAGGCACGTTGAGGCCCTGTTGGGTAGGCTCGTCCGCTGCAAGAAGAGTCGTGGCAAAGGCCAGGAGGAGTCCCCCGGCGATCGCGCCGATGGCGGACGGCCAGGCAAAAAACGTCCGAAGCTGGGTGTCATGCATGGGTGTCTCCGCAAGGTGGGTGGGGCGCACAGCGGTAGGTTATGCTCGCAGCATAACTCTTCCGTTCGCACTGCCGCAACGCATCGCTTACGCGATGATTTCGCGAATCGGCATGGACTCGGTTACGCCGGTCAGTCGCTGATTGAGTCCGTTGTGGAAGAAGGTCAGCCGCCGGTGGTCGAAACCCATCACGGTGAGTATCGTCGCATGGAGGTCGCGGATGTGTCGCCGATTGACGACGGCCTCGTGCCCGATGTCGTCGGTCTGGCCGTAGCTCGTGCCCCCCTTGATCCCGCCGCCGGCCAGCCAATAGGTGAAGCCCTTAGGATTGTGATCGCGGCCTTCGGCCCCTTGCGAGACCGCCTGCCGGCCGAACTCGCCGCCCCAAATGACCAGCGTCTCGTCCAGGAGGCCCCGCTGCTCGAGATCGGTGAGCAAGCCGGCAATCGGCTTGTCGATTTCGGGGCAGTGGATTTGGAGATTGTTATCGACGTTGGAATGGGCGTCCCAGTTCTGGTCGTTGTGGCCGCCGCCATGGTAGATCTGCACGAACCGAACGCCCCGTTCAATAAGCCTCCGCGCAATGAGGCACTGCCGGCCAAACGGAGCCGCTCCCCAGCGAGAGCCGGTGGGGAGGTTTCGGGTCATTAAGACCGTACAGATCCTGCGTGGCCTGCGATTCATGCGACAGGTCGAGCGCCGCCGGAGCGGTGGACTGCAATTGAAACGCCAGTTCGTACGCCGAGATCCGCGCCTGAAGCTCCGAATATCCCGGGCGCGACGCGAGATGCTCGGCATTGAGCGCATTGATTGTCTGCACCTGCGCCCGCTGCCAATCCCGGTCGATCCCCGAGGCCGGCGAGAGATTGAGGATCGGCCGGCCCGTCGAGCGCAGCACCGTTCCCTGGTACGCGGCCGGCATGTAGCCGCTCATCCAGTTGGCGGCGCCGGCGATCGGACCGCCACGGGGATCGAGCATGACCACGAAGCCCGGCAGGTTCTCGTTCAACGAGCCCAGACCGTAGTTGACCCAGGAGCCAAGGCATGGATGCCCCTGCAGAATGCGGCCCGAATTCATCTGAATCAGGGCCGATGCGTGCGCGAACGAGTCCATCTCCAGCGACTTGACGACGGCCAGCTTGTCCATCTGCTGGGCGATGCATGGAAATGCGTCCGAACACCATTGACCCGATTCGCCGTGCCGGGCGAATTTCCGCTTCGACCCCATCAGGGTCTGCTTCTGGATCAACCCCCGCCGCACTTCGACGTTCACGCTCTGACCGTGGCGTTTCTGCAATTCGGGCTTGTAATCGAACAGGTCCATCTGCGACGGACCGCCATACATGAACAGGAAGATGCAGCGTTTGGCCTTTGCCGGAAGAGGCGGAGGCAGCGGTGAGAGAGGCTTGTCGAGGGAGTGCTTGGGCGACGCCGTTCCCGCACGGGCCGAACCGCTGAAGAACCCGTCGCGGTCCAAGAGGGCCGTCAGGGCCACTCCCGTGAAACCGGCACCCGTTTCCCACAAGAACTCGCGCCGTGTCCGGCCGCAGAAGTCTTTCATGTGTCAATCCAGGTAAATGAACTCGTTCAGGTTCAGCACGACCAGACACAGCGACTGCAGCGAGTCGGCCCCCTGACCGGGCGGCCGGCGCAGCAGCCGCCCCGCGATGGCCGACTCGCGGCCGGTCGGAGATCGGCCCAGGGCCAGGCGAAACAAGCGGTCAATCTCCTTGGAGCGATCGGACCCCGCCTCACGGCGAATCCGCCTGGCAAGTGCGGCCGCCTGCGCGTTTGCGAATTCGCTGTTGAGCAAGAGCAAGGCCTGCGGGGCAACCGTCGTAATCGGCCGCGTACCGAGCGATTCAGCCGTGTTGGTGTAATCGAATGTTTCCAGAAAAGGGACCATCAAGGTCCGCTTGAGATAGATGTAGACGCTGCGGCGGGACTCTTCAGCGGGCGAACTGTGGTCCCATCCGAAGCCCGGGCGAGATTCCGTCGCCAGAACCTCGGGTGAAAGCGTGGGGAAAAAGCCCCGGCCGCCCATCGTCCGATTGAGCTGCCCGCTCACTGCCAGCATTGCATCGCGGATTGCTTCCGCATCGAGGCGGCGGAGATTTTGCCTCCAAAACAGGTCATCGTCGGCGTCGAAGGAATGAGCCCGCGCGTTGCCTTCAGCCGACGACATCTGATAGGCGTTGGAGAGAACGATCCGCTTGTGCATCCGTTTCAGCCGCCAGCCACCGTCCATGAAATCGCGCGCCAGCCAAGCCAAGAGTTCCGGGTGCGTGGGGGGCGTTCCGGCGCGGCCGAAATTGTCGGACGAACGGACAATCCCCCGGCCGAAGTGCTCTTGCCACAGCCGGTTCATGATCACCCGCGGAGTCAACGGGTTCTGTTTGTCGGCGATCCATTCGGCCAACTGCCGGCGCAGGCCCGAGCGTCGGCTTCACGCCCAGCTCGGCCAGAAGGGGCCGGACAGAATCACCCCGAGGATGTGAGCTGTTGAATGAAACGGGAGCTGCCTCGATCTTCCTTCCGCCCAGGACCGTCAACAGTCGAGGCTCCACTCTCTTGCCGGGAGTGGCGACGTTGCCGCGGATCAACACGCGGGTCTCTTTCAGCGGCAAGCCGCACTCGCGGACCGAAAGCGCTCTCGGGAAGGGAACCGTTCGCAGAGCGTTTTCGAGACGGACCAATTCCGCGTTGATCCGGGCCTTTTCCGCCCTCTCTGCGGTCGTCAGATTCTGCTCGACCTCCACGGAAGTCGGCGGCGGCGAACCCGCCTTTCGACTCGTTCGCAGGCGAGCGGTCACTGCTTTTCGCAGGGCTTTGAGCTTGCCCTTCGTCTCTCGCTGTCGTCGTGAAAGGTCTGTTTGCCGCGCCTGCCAGGCCGCATATTCCTGCGGCGACGTCAGGGGCGTAAAAATCCCCGCGTTGTTAGCCGCCATGTGGGTGGCGCTGACCGGAATACCATACGGTTCGACGTTCCTGAAGAAGGCCGCAAACCGGTAATAGTCTTCCTGGGGGATGGGATCGAACATGTGGTTGTGACACCGTGCGCAGCCCAACGTCAGTCCCAGGAAGGTCGAGCCGGTCGTGCGCACCATCTCGTCGATTTCGTCCCAGGCGGCCGCCTTCTGGTTATCCGGCTCATCGTCCCAGATCCCAAGTCGATAAAAACCGGTCGCGATGATCGACTGATTCGTCGGATCCGGCAGCTCGTCGCCGGCAAGCTGCTCGATGACGAAACGGTCATACGGCTTGTCGTCGTTGAACGCCTGGATGACGTAGTCGCGATACCGCCAGGCCTCGGGTTTTTCTGCGTCGCGCTCGTAACCGTTGGTTTGCGCGAAACGCGTGACGTCGAGCCAGTGCCGGCCCCAGCGTTCGCCGTATTGCTTGCGCGAAAGAAGATTGTCGACAAGCCGCTCATAGGCCCGCGGTGAATGATCGGCCAGGAAGGCGTCGATCTCCTCCGGCGTCGGCGGCAATCCAATGAGATCGAAAAACAGTCTGCGAATGAGCGTGCGCGGATCGGCGGGCGGATTCGGCGCAAGGCCCTTTTCTTCCAGTCGAGCAAGCACGAACGCGTCGATCGGGTTGGCGACCCAATCGGTGCGGCCGACCTTGGGAACGCGAGGATTTCCGACGGGCTGAAAAGCCCAGTATTGCCGGTCTTCGTCCGTGATCGTGAACTCGCTTCGCCGCGAAGCCGAGGCCGACGGCTGCTCCTTCGGCCAGGGAGCACCCATTTTGACCCATTCCACCAAAGCGGCGATCTCGCGCTGGTTGAGTTTGCCGGTGGGCGGCATTTCAAGCCCACGATAGTTGACGGCGTCGATCATCGGGCTTTGAGCCGGATTACCGGGAACGACGGCCGCTCCCGAATCGCCCCCTTTCAACGCAGACTCGCGCGAGTCGAGGCGCAGCCCACCTTTCTGCTTCTCCACGCCGTGGCACTTTTGGCATGTGCCCGCGAGAATCGGCCGAACCCTGGTTTCGAAGAACTCGATTTGGTGCGGCGAGATCGGGGCAGGGGCGGCCGCGCTGACCGTGCGGGCAAGCAGGCACAGTCCGGCGACAAGCGCCAGCCTCCTGCGGACCATTCCCCCGCGCGCCATTCGCACGCCCCTTCCACCGGCGACCAGACAGGCTCCGCACCGCGCATTCGCAATCATGAGCGGCAGCCAGAAGCATCAACGGATGCCAATGCATGAGAATACCGCGAATCGGCCAAAAACCGCAACGCCGTGCGGTCGACGCGAAGGTCATTGCGCTGAGCCAGAAATCTTCTCGCCAAGCTCGCGCAGCAGATCGAGTGAATAGATCCCCGAGCTGTGGCCGTCGTTGAATGCGATTCCGTACGCGTAATTGCCGACGGGCTTCATCGAGACTGGAGCCAGCGGCTGAGCCTCCGCGAATGTGAGAACTGACAACAAGGGCTTGGGCTGTGGAGGTTTGGCACGCTCCACGCGGCAGGACGCACAGGGGCACGCCATGCGCAGCGTCCGCCAGGGGAGACGGTGGCTGAGGCCGTCCGTCCATTCAATGACGAGCGCATCCTTATCGTTTTTAAGCGATCGTGGGGTGGGAGTTGGCATCCGTTTCGCCCATTCCAATGCAGCCGACACGCAGGGCGGCCGGTCACTTTATTTCGTCCCAATCATTATACACGGCTGGCAGTTGAGTCCGAACTCTTTGGATCAACCCGCCCTGTTTCCTATTGGGCGGCCGATTTTTGACAATTTCGGTTGTCTAAAATGAGGTAATGAGTTAGAATTGCGCCTGGGGTCGAGGTTCGTTGGGAGTCTGTGAACACCATGAAGGCTGCAGTTGAACCGGGTGATCGGCAATTCTTGGCGCGGCTCCACGAGTTGGGCGGGGGGACGGTTCAGGAGATCTGTGCCGACTTGGGGGTGACGGCCACTGCCGTGCGGCAGCGGTTGGTGCGGCTCCAGGGGCTGAAAATGGTGGGCCGGGAGCTGGTTCGCGCCGGCCGCGGACGGCCGCATCATGTCTACCGGGTCACGCAGGCTGCGTTGTGCGAACTGGGAGACAACTACGCGGATCTTGCGCAAATCCTGTGGCGCGAGATGAGGAACATTGAAGAGCCGTCCGTTCGTGAACGGCTCGTCAGCCGAGTTGAGGATGCGCTCGTCGAACATTTTGGAAAAGTCGCGCCGCGGGCGCCGCTGACCGATCGCATGAGCCAGTTGACGTCCGCCCTGCGGGATCGCGGTTTTCAGGTGGAGATGGACCAGAGCGGCCTCTTGCCCATTTTGAGAGAAAATAGCTGCCCGTATTTCGAGTTGGCCTCTGAAGATTCGGCGATTTGCGAGTTGGAACAGGCCGTGTTCCGGCGCAGTACTGGGAGCCGACGTCAAACTCACACAGTGTTGTTTGGATGGTCATCACTGCTGTGAATTCCAAGCCGCCGACAGCCAGCCGGCGGCAGCGCCGGTCGGCTGAGACGAGACGACATTCTTCGTTGCAATGTGTTTTGAGATTGCTACAGTTGATGCTCTTCGTTCGATCGCGATGGGAACCTGATTTCCGAATGAAAGACGACCGATGACTTGGATCGACGGGCGATTTGAAGAGAACGTCATTACGACCACGCTGGAACAGGCGATGAATTGGGCCAAGCAGTCGAGCGTGTGGCCGATGACGTTCGGATTGGCTTGCTGCGCCATCGAGATGATGGCGACGGGAGCCAGCCGCTTCGATCTCGACCGCTTCGGAGCCGGCGCTTTCCGCGCGACGCCGCGACAGGCCGACCTGATGATCGTCGCCGGGACAGTGACCTACAAGATGGCCAGCCGGGTGCGTCGCTTGTACGAGCAGATGCCCGATCCGAAGTACGTCATCGCGATGGGGGCGTGCACGGTCGGCGGCGGCCCGTACTTCAAGTACGGCTACCATGTCGTGAAAGGGGTTGACTTGGTCGTCCCCGTGGACGTCTATGTGCCGGGATGTCCTCCCCGGCCCGAAGCGCTGCTGGAAGGTGTCATGCGGATTCAAGACAAGATCAAAGCGCAGAAGATCACCAAGGGAACGCCCTCCGTGCTGCCGGTGCCGCATCACAGCGGTTACGCCGCCGTCGCCGACCTGGTCGAAAGTTGACGTCGATCGCAGCCGTAAACGAGGCCATCGCGAGGCGCGATGACCCCGGGGCCGAAACGATGACGAATTTGAACGCACGAAGCCAAACACAAATATGAGCCATTTGCTGCGAATTGCCGATCTCCATGTCTCCGTGGAGGATCTGCCCATCCTGAACGGTGTGGACCTGGAAATACGGACAGGGGAGATCCACGCCTTGATGGGGCCCAACGGGTCCGGAAAGAGCACCCTGGCGTATGCCCTGGCCGGTCATCCCAAATACCAGGTCACTCGCGGGAAGGTGGAGATCGACGGGACCGACCTGTTGGCACTCGATCCCAACGAGCGGGCGCGGCTCGGACTGTTTCTCGCCTTCCAATACCCGGTCACCATTCCGGGGGTCAAGGTTGCCGACTTCCTTCGCCATGCTGCCTCGAATGTCCGCAATCCGAACCGCAAGGAAGGGGAGGGGCTGATTCCCATGCGTGATTTCCGCCGCGAGCTTCGGCGCGGATGGAAGAATTGGGAATCGAGCCGGAGTTCGCTCGCCGGTATTTGAACGACGGGTTTTCCGGCGGCGAAAAGAAGCGGATGGAGATTTTGCAGTTGGCGATGCTCGCGCCGCGCTTCGCTGTGCTCGACGAGACCGACAGCGGCCTGGACAGCGATGCGGTTCGAGTGGTGAGCGAGGGGCTTCGCCGACTGGCGGGCCCGAACATGGGCGTTCTCATCATCACGCATCACGAACGGCTGTTGGTTTTCAACAAGCCCCAGAAGACGCACGTCATCTTGGCCGGCCGAATCGTCGAGACGGGCGATGCGGAGCTGGCACGTCAGTTGCACGCCACCGGGTATGGCGCGGTGCGCGAGCGGCATCCCGACGCGGCCGCGCAGGAGAAGATCGCCCTCGAAAAATCGGCGGGGAGAACGGCAGCCGACAAAGCGGCCGACGCAACGTCCGAAGCGGAGATGGCGGCGTCCTGATCGAACACTTAGAGAGAGATGAACATTAGATCGTCATCGGGAATCATCACGAAATCCCGGTCAATCAAAAAGGGTGCTGAGGCGCCTGGGAGTTTACGACGTGGCCACTGATCTGAAGAACGAAGTGGGAGTCGGCGATTATCAATACGGCTTTCACGATCGGACCGATCGATACGTCTTCAAAAGCCGCAAGGGAATCGACGAACAGATCGTGCGCCAGATTTCCGAGATGAAGAGCGAGCCGGGCTGGATGACCGAATTCCGGCTGAAATCGCTCGCGATCTTCTTCCAAAAGCCGCTTCCCAACTGGGGAGGAAAACTCAGCGACCTCAATTTTCAGGACATCTTTTACTTCGTCCGGGCCTCCGAAGGGCAGGAACGGAACTGGAGCGACGTTCCCGAAGACATCCGCCGCACCTACGACCGCCTGGGAATCCCCGCGGCGGAGAAGAAATACCTCGCCGGCGTCAAGGCGCAGTACGAGTCGGAAGTCGTCTACGGCAGCCTAAAGGAAGACCTGGCGAACAAGGGCGTCATCTTCACCGACACCGACTCGGCACTGAAAGACCATCCCGATTTGTTCCGGCAGTATTTCGCGACGGTGATTCCCTCCAGCGACAACAAGTTCGCGGCCCTCAACTCGGCCGTCTGGTCCGGAGGCTCATTTATTTACGTGCCGCCGGGAGTGCACATCGACTTTCCGCTGCAGGCTTATTTCCGCATCAACTCGGAAAACATGGGCCAGTTCGAGCGGACGCTGATTATTGTCGACGAGGGGGCCTCGGTCCACTACGTCGAGGGCTGCACCGCCCCGACCTACAGCTCGGAAAGCCTGCACTCGGCCGTCGTCGAGATCATCGTCAAGCGGGAAGCCCGTTGCCGTTACACGACGATTCAGAACTGGTCGAGCAACGTGTACAACCTCGTTACCAAGCGGGCCCTCGCCTACGGCGACTCGGTGATGGAATGGGTCGACGGCAACCTGGGATCCAAGCTCACGATGAAGTATCCGTCCATCTACCTGATGGAGCCGGGCGCCCGGGGCGAGACGCTGTCGATCGCGTTTGCCGGCAAGGGGCAGCATCAGGACGCCGGGGCCAAGATGGTCCACTGTGCGCCGCACACCTCCAGCCGCATCGTCTCCAAGAGCATCTCCAAGAGCGGCGGCAGGGCCAGCTACCGCGGCTTGGTGAAGGTGAATCGCAACGCCAAGGACTGCCGGTCGAACGTCGTTTGTGACGCGTTGATTCTCGATCCGCAGAGCCGCAGCGACACGTACCCCTACATCGAGGTCGAGGAGGACCAGGTTTCAATCGAGCACGAGGCAAGCGTCTCGAAGATCGCCGAGGAACAGCTCTTCTACCTGATGAGCCGCGGACTCTCCGAGGCCGAAGCCTCGTCGATGATCGTGACGGGCTTTATCGAGCCGCTCGTCAAGGAGCTGCCGATGGAGTACGCCGTCGAAATGAACCGCCTCATCGAGCTTCAGATGGAAGGCTCGGTCGGTTGATGTGCGTCAGATGACACGCTCTGCGGAAAAAACCGTCGCCGACAGGCCCGCCGGATTCCAGCGTGCGGCCTTCGAAGCCTTTCTCGAAACCCGAGACGAGCCAGGCTGGATCACGGACCTGCGTCGCAAGGCGTTCAGCCTCTACTCGGAGCGGCTCGAGATCCCGCTCGACGCCGAAGAGTTCAAACGCGTCGATCTGCGCGCCTTTCGGCCGGACGACTATCGGCTGAGTCCGCCGGCAGCGTCGACAAGCTCGTCGGCGGAGTTCGCGACGTTGCTCGCGGACCGCGCCAAATTCGCCGGCAGCGTGGCGCACGTCGACGGGACAGGCACCCAGGCCGTGCTCGACGACAGACTGGCCCGCCAGGGTGTCCTCTTTGGCGATTTGGCCGCGCTCGTTCGCGACCATCGCGCCGTGCTCGAGCCGCACCTGATGACACGCGCCGTGCGCCCCGCGGCGGACCGCTTTTCCGCCTGGCACGCGGCCTTTTGGACCGGCGGGACGGTTCTCTACGTTCCCCGCAACGTCCAAATCGACGAACCACTGCACAGCCTGATCGGCCTGTCGGAACCGCAGGGAGCGGACTTCAGCCACACGCTGGTCGTCCTGGAAGAGGCCAGCTCGGCGACGCTTCTGGAAGAGACGGCCTCCGCCAGTGTCGAACGCGCCGGGCTGCACGTCGGCGCCGTCGAGCTGTTGATCGGCCCCGAGGCCGCGCTCCGCTACGTGCAGCTTCAGAATTGGAATCCGCGGACGTATCACTTCTCCCACCAGGCCGGGCATGTCGACCGCAGCGGCAAACTGCAATGGACGGTGGGGGGGCTCGGCTCGCGCTTGGCGCATATTCATCAGCGCGTCTCGCTCGACGGGCAAGGGGCCGAAGCACAGGTCAATGGCGTGACGTTCGCCACCGACCGCCAGCACATCTCTTACTACACGCAGCAGACGCACAACGCCCCCAACACGACCAGCGACCTGCTCTATAAGGAAGTGCTGCGGGACAAGGCCCGCGTGGTGTGGCGGGGGATGATCAAGGTTGAGCCGGCCGCCCAGAAGACCGACGGCTACCAGCGCAGCGACGCGCTCCTGTTGAGCCACACCTGCCGTTGCGATTCGATCCCCGGACTGGAAATCCAGGCGGACGACGTCCGCTGCACGCACGGCGCGACGGCCGGCCGCGTCGACGAAGAGCAAATATTTTACTGCATGTGCCGCGGACTCTCCCGCTTCGAGGCGATGCACCTGATCGTGGAAGGCTTTTTCCGTTCCGTCTACGATCGCATCCCCGTGGAAGCGGTCCGCGAGACGCTGAGCCGCACGGTCGAGCGCAAGCTGGGGATCGGCCGCTGATCCGTGCTGCGAGCACTTCGGTGGCGCGATGAAAGTCTCGTATTTGCCGATGGTTTTCGCCACGGGATCGCTGCATCTGGATGGGAATCGCTCTATGTCCGACTTCGAGCAGATCGCCACGGTCGATGAGCTTTCCCCCGGCGGCCGCAAGCCGGTCGTGATCGACGAAACGCCCGCGCTCCTGTTGCGGATCGGCAACGACTTTTACGCGATCGAAGACGTCTGCACGCACGACGGCCAGCCGTTGACGGACGGTCCGCTCGCGGGCTGCGAGATCACCTGTCCGCGACACGGCGCCCGCTTCGACGTGCGCACGGGCAAGGCCCTGTGCATGCCGGCAACCGAGCCGGTCCAGACCTTCGAGATTCAGATCCGCGGCAACGCCGTTCTCGCTCGTTCGCGGGATTGAAGCGGGATCCGCGTGTTGCCCCCAGGATTCTTCAGTAGCGTTGATCGGCCCTCGCCTTCGGTAGGAACCTGCGGTCGTACGAGCCGGTGTTATTCGACCGCGAGCGAATCAACCGGTTGTTCTCGCCCCGCTCGGTCACACGGGCCGACCAGCCGGCGACGCGGCTGTCAGCCCAGTCGAGCGAGCCAGTAAAGTGGGTGTCGCCGTGCGTGACTGATTGCGACGACGACAGCTTCATTATCGCGACGCGCGAAGATCACAGCATATGGAAAGCGATCGAGCCGACAGCAGCGAATTTCGCGATGGCCGGTGTAGGACTCCCATCGTGGAAAAGACTGCGGGTTTTGCTCGATGCGAGCCAGCGATTGATTGACCTCTTCCAGGAAATCATCACCCAGGCCGGAACGCTTGCGGTCGTACCACGCCGCAGCCTCAACCGCCTCCTTCCGCGCTTGCGGGAGGACTTGAACGGTCACGTCGCTTTTCCCGCCCGGCGTTCCGCCAACCCGCGGCGCATTTCATCCATCGCGGTTTGCGCCTCCACGGCTTGGATCTCGCCCCGGTCGTAGGCATCGAGTCGACGATCAATTTCCTTTGTCCAAGCCAGGGCGATCTCCGTTGTCGTGAATTCTTCGTCGGTTAGGCTCTGTTCCAAGATATCCGCCAGAAATGCCCGGTCATCCGGCGGCAGAGACAAAGCTTGCTGGACGATTTCATCACGAGTTGACATCGGTTCTCCCCGAATCACCATCAATCCGATTTTCGCATCCTTGGCCGGATCTGTCGAGTTGCCAAGCCGGTCCGCTGTGGCGGAACCCGCTTCATCCCCGCTTGGGCAGCGGCTCGAACTTGCGGTCGTGCGGGCCGATGTAATTCGATCGGGGGCGGATCAACCGGTTGTTCTCGTTCTGTTCGATCACGTGTGCCGACCAGCCCGCGACGCGGCTGGCAACGAACAGCGGCGTGTACAGCTCGACCGGAAGACCCATGTAGTGATAGAGCCGGGCGCTGGGCCAATCGAGGTTGGGGGGCAGCCCTTTCTCGCCGCGGACGTGCGACTCGATCGTGTCGGCGATCTGCTCCAGTTCGGTCGACCCGCTCTCGTCGGCCAGATGCCGGCAATACTCGCGGAGGATGACGGCCCGGGGATCGCCGTTTTTGTACACGCGGTGACCGAACCCCATGATCCGCCGCTTTTTGGCCAGCGCGTCGCGGACCCAGGCCTCGGCGGCGTCGGCCGATTCGACTTCGCCCAACACTTCCATCACCCGCTCGTTGGCCCCCCCATGCAATGGACCTTTGAGGGCGCCAATCGCCGCCGTAATGGCGGAATAGATGTCCGACTGCGTGGAGGCGACCACGCGGGCCGTGAACGTGGAGGCGTTGAATTCGTGTTCGGCGTACAGGATCAGCGAAACGTCGAGCGCCCGCTCGTGCGACGGCGAAGGCTCCTTTCCACTGATCATGTAGAGCAAGTTAGCCGAGAATCCAAGCTCCGGGTTCGGATCCACAAGCGGAAGGCCCTGCGCGGATCGGTAACGGGCGGCAATTAACACGGGGATCCGCGCGAGCAACCGAATTGCCTTGGCCACATTCGCGTCGGTCCCTTCGTCCGACAACTGAGGATCGAAATGCGGCAGCGCGCTGACGCCCGTCCGCAGCACGTCCATTGCGGGGACGTTCAACGGGACGCGCGACACGAATTCCAGGATCGATGCGTCGACCTCGTCGGATTCGGCCAGCACGGATTGGAAATCGGCCAATTGCTCTTGCGCGGGCAATTCGCCGTACAAAAGCAAGTAGGCCACTTCGAGGAACGAAGCTTCGCGAGCCAGGTCCTCGATCGCATAGCCACGGTACGTCAGTCCCCCCTCCACCGTCGAGATGGCCGTCTCGCCGGCGATGACCCCTTCCAACCCGGGAAAATACCGCTCGTTGCTCATCCAAGCTCCCTTCAATAGTGCGGAGGCTTTTCCGTTGCCGGATCGCGAATTTCCGGAGACAGCCCCTCCTCACGTTCCCACGCCGCTTGCAACCGCTCCTGCGTCCGGCGGAGGACGTCGATCGTCGCGCTGTTGCGCGACGATCGCCTGCTGCATCGCTTCGACGTCGTGCGCCAGATGCATCAAGGCCGATTCGATTCGGACCAGCCGGTCAGTCGCCGGATCGGTCGGTTGCATCGGATCGAGTCCAAGGTCCAAGGTCCAATGTCGAGAAGCCAATCGTTCGGTCGACCCTTCTCGACGAAGTCCCATCGTATACCATAGGACGATGCCCACGCGACTCCGTTTCTTTCCTGCCGTGAGCCTGCCGGCCGCCATTCTTCTCGCCGCCGTCCGCGCGGCGTCGCCTCCAGTCGTACCCGCTGCCGAGTGGCGATTTGCCGTTCGCTTTTTGCCGGCCGCTCACAGCCGGCCGTATACCGGCCGTGTTTACATTTTTTTCAGCCGGCTGCGCGCCGAGCCAAGACACGATCCCAGCTGGTTTTATCCCGAGGAATTTATCGCGCAGGAAGTCATCGCGCTGGAAATCGGGGGAGACACTTGTCTTCGCCAGCGGCGACAAGAAAATCCTCTCGTATCCGCGGCCATTGGAAACCCTCGATCTGGCTGGCCACCGCGCGCAAGCGGTTGTCCGCTTCAATCCGTTCGAGAGGCAGATCGGCGACGGGCCGGGCAATGGATACAGCCAGGTCGTCACGATTGGAGACGCCCCGCGCGACCCGGCGCGGCCGGTGTTTGTCGTCGATCGGCTCGTGCCGCAGCGGACGTTCCCCGAAGCAGCCTGGCGGAAGGAGCTCACCGTTCGATCCCGGCTGCTGTCGACTTTTCTTGGCCGAGAGGTGTCGCTCTCGGCGGCAGTCGTTCTGCCGGCCGGCTATCCGTCGGATCGTACCCGCCGCTATCCAACCATTTTCACGGTTCCCGGCTTCGGCGGCACGCACTATCCAAGCCGGTTTGATCCGCTCTTGCCAGAGCCGACTCAAAACGGCGTCGATTTTGTGCGCGTCGTGCTCGAACCGAGCTGTCCGCTCGGCCACCACGTCTTTGCCGACTCGGCCAACAACGGCCCCGTCGGCAAGGCGCTCGTGACGGAGTTTTTACCGGCGTTTGACGGGACTTTCCGCAGCGTGGCCGATCCGCGGGCCCGTTTTCTGACGGGCCACTCGTCCGGCGGCTGGAGCACGTTGTGGCTCCAAGTCGCGTACCCCGATCACTTCGGAGGCACGTGGAGCACGTCTCCCGATCCCGTCGATTTTCGCGACTTTCAGGGCATCGATCTTTATCATCCGGGGGAGAACATGTATTTCGATCGGGCGGGAAAGGAACGTCCCTTGGCGCGATTCGGACGGCGGGTCGTCCTCACGTTCCCGGGTTTTGCCCGGATGGAGGACGTTCTCGGAACCGGAGGACAATTGCACAGTTTCGAGGCCGTCTTCAGCCCGGCGGCGACGACGGCCAACCGCAATTGCTTTGGGACCGCAGCACGGGGGCGATCCATGCGGACGTGGCGCACGCGTGGGAAAAATACGACATCCGGCTCCTGTTGGAACGGAACTGGAAAATGCTCGGACCGAAGCTTGCCGGCAAAATTCACGTCTTCATGGGGGCTAACGATACGTTTTATCTGGACGGAGCCACGCGGCTGTTGCAGGAATCACTGGCCAAGCTCGGCAGCGACGCGGTGGTCGAGATCCATCCTGGCAGGAATCATTCGACGCTGCTCGATGCCAACCTGATCAAGCGCATCCGTACCGAAATGGCGGAGGCGTATCGAAAGGCGTTTCCGCATGACCGGTCGGCTCCCTGAATCGGGTGTGATCGTGCGACCGCGTAAGTTATGCTTGGGCATGACAATGAATGCATCGACGGCGCTGGGCAATGAGAAGTCATGCCGAAGGATCTCGATCGACCCCTCTGTCAGCCGGCCGACTTGGGCTGGCCGATTCCACCGAGTCCGCATGCCGTATCGGTCTGTCTGCCGACCTGGGCCGATAATGTCGGATACGAGCAGGCCGATCCGCGCGTGATCGGCCGTATGCAATGCGGTTATCCGAGATTTTTCCTGCACCCATCCGTTGTCCGCCTGTTCCAGACGTGCGAGTCGAAATTTGCACGGCCCGGCGAGTGTTGCTTCGCCTTCCCCTCGCGCCGCGTCGCCGAGCGCTGCGTGGAATTTGTCCGCAAAGAAAAAGGAATCAAGGGAATCATCGAGGCGGTCGAACCGCATCCTATTTTTTCTGTCCGCGTTCCCGTCAAGGCGCGCGACGCCGTGAAGGCGTATTGGCAGCACACGGGGCAAATCGTCTCCTCGCGCAGGCCGAACGAATCCTGGCCGGCCGCCCCGCGGAAGCAGACGGAACGGTTGAAAAGCAGACAATCCGCGAGCGGTTGGCCGGCCTGATGCAAGTCGATCCGGCCGACGTGTGGCTGTTTCCCTCCGGCATGGCGGCCATCGAGACGGCGTTCCGCGCTTTCCAGAGGCTTCGCCCGACGGCCAAAAGCGTGCAGTTCGGTTTTCCCTACGTCGACTCCCTGAAGATCCAGGAGCGCTTGGGCGTCCGCGTTCAGTTTTTTCCTCGCGACAACGCCGATGAGCTCCGGCAGCTTGCCAAAACGGCCTCCACCGAGCCGCTCTTGGGCCTCTTCTGCGAGTTTCCCGGAAATCCGTTGTTGGCCTGCCCCGACTTGCGATCCATCGACGAGCTGTCGCGAAAGCACGATTTTCCGGTGCTGGTCGACGACACGCTTGGCGCATTGATCAATGTCGACGTCCTTCCGGCAGCCGACGTCGTCTCCTGCAGCCTGACGAAGTTTTTCTCAGGCGCGGGCGACGTGATGGCGGGGTCGCTGGTGATCAATTCCCGCAGACCCGGAGCGGAACGGCTTCGCGACGCTTTGGAAGCCGAATACGAAGACCTCCTCGACGCCGAAGACGCCGCTGTTCTGGAACAAAATTCGCGCGATTGCGTCGAGCGCGTGCGGCGGATCAACCAGTCGGCCGAGCGGCTGTGCGACACGTTGCAAACGCACCCGGCCGTCGAGCGGATCGAATATCCGAAGTACCGCACGCCCGAGAACTACCGGGCGTACCAGCGGCCCAACGGGGGTTACGGCGGACTCTGCTCGCTCTTATTGCGCAACCCCGAGACCAACGCGCCCGCCTTTTTCGACGCCCTGGCGATCGCCAAAGGGCCGAACCTGGGGACGAATTTCTCGCTCTGCTGCCCTTACACGATCCTGGCCCATTTCAACGAGCTCGATTTCGTCGAGCGATGCGGCATCTCCCGCTTTCTCCTGCGGATTTCCGTCGGCCTGGAAGACCCAGACTGGTTAATCAGGCAATTCCTCGACGCGCTCGCGTCCTTGCCAACCTGAACGGCGCAGCGCCGCCCCCGCCCCAGCTATCGTGCGGCATCGTCGGAGCGGCGGCCGTCCAGATTGCGATGTTTGAACTCGACAACTTGCCGCTCGAGCTCGCGCTGCTTCTGCCGCACGCGGGCCAACTCGGCCCTCGAGTAGGCGGCCGTCGACCACAGGTCGCCGAATCCGAGCAGCATGACCCAGCCGGTCAATAACAAAACGCCGATCCAGTAGAGCGTCGTCGGAAGTGGATGCCGTCTTTGGAAGGGAAGCAGCGCATCTCCAAGGCCAATCAACACTCCCAAAACGGCGAGCATTGCCGAAATCTGCATCCTCCGGCGGTAGCGCCGGCGGTAATAGTCGCGGTCGTGCTCCTCGAGCGTCGGGTCATTTTGTTGACGCCGCCAACTGCGGACATGAGACAACATCAGGCTGATGCCGATCGCGACCAGGACCACGGCGACGGCAAGGGCAGGCCAAGGGTTGTTCACGGTGGTTCCTCGCGCAGGCGACGCCGCCGGCCTTACGGGCCCTGTTTTCCGGGCGGCTCGCAGACCCAGCGCAGCAGCACGCGCCCCACCTTCGACAGGCTTTCGCCAGAACAGCGATTGGGAACGTCGAGCGTGGTGTGCCAGTAGGGGTAGTCAAAATCGATCACGTCGCACGTGGGAATCCCGGCGATCTCGTTCAGGGGGAGATGATCGTCGCTAATGTCGTGCCGTGTCGATGCGTGGAAATCGCGGATGCCGAGGCTGCTTGCCGTCCGCCAGATGCTGCGCGTCACGCCGGGGGCCAAGCGCAAGCTGTTCTTTTCGAAAAAGAGGTTCAAATCACGGTCGCCGATCATGTCGACGAGGACGCCGGCGGCATATTTGTAGGCCGGTGGATGGTCGCGGTACTCGCGGGCGAAGTAGGTCGAGCCGAGGAAGTAGCGTCCCTGGTTCCGCACGACGAGCTCCTCGCCGTCAAAAAAGACGAAATCGACGCCGCGCGTCACCGGCAGGCCGGGCATGTGGTTGCCCATCTCCATCAACAAGGCCGCCCCGCTGGCCCCGTCGTTCGCGCCGACGAAGATTCCGCGAGGGTCTCTCCGGTCATTGTCGGGAAACGGCCGCGTATCGTAATGGCACGCGATCAATAGCCGTTCGGTCGCCTTGGGATGCCAGCTCACGATCAGGTTGGACATTCGCACCGGTTCGCCGGTGATCGGATCGGCTCCGTCAAACGACTGGAAGGCGACCTGGGCGCCCAGCCGGCCAAAGTGTTCGGCCAGCAATGTTTGCTGCTCCGTCATACCGCGGCTGCCGCTGGGCCGCGGACCGATCCGGCAAATTTTTTCCAGATAGCCGAAGGCCCGCGTGGCGCTGAAAGCGGGCCCGTTCGTCGCCGCTCGGCTTGGTTCGCCGCCGGCGCACAAGGGCACGGTCACCGAGGCGGCGGCAAACGCAGCGGCCGCGCCGACGATCATTCCTCTAAAAAAAGCCGCAAGCCGACGCGATCCGAGCACAGCCAACTCCTTCCCGATTGACCCGCCAGCGGTCATTCTACCGGAGCGTGCGCGATTCCGCGAAGGGCTCATTTCACCAGCCGCTCGATCTCGCCGGGTGTGACGCGGTTCGCGAGGCGCGCCCCCAACTGCGTCACAATGCGGGCCGCGGCGTGCGAGGCCAGGTGGCCGGCCTTTTGCCACGACAGGCCCGAGGTGACGCCGTAAAGGAGTCCAGCCGCGAACATGTCCCCGGCGCCGGTCGTGTCGATCGCCTTGACCGGCACGCCTTCAATCGGGAGCGCCGGTTCCCTCGTGCATCAAAATCGAACCGTCCGCGCCGAGCGTCAGCGCCACGTTCTGTGCGTAGCGATGGATCTCGCGGGCACACTCGATCGGGTCGCGCAATCCCGTCAGGCTGCGGGCCTCTTCGAGATTGCAGAACAGGAGGTCGACCGGGCCGCGGATCAATTCCCAAAACTCCTCGCGATACTGGGCGATCAGAAAGGGATCGGAAACCGTGAAGGCGACTTTCACCCCGTGGGACTTGGCCAGAGCGACGGCTCGCAGAGCCGCCTCGCGCGTGCTGGAGCCGGCAAAGAGATATCCCTCGATGTAAACGTATTTCGCTTTGCGGATTTCAGTCGCGTCGATGTCGGCCGGACCCAGCGTCGATGAAACGCCCAAATGCGTCAACATCGTCCGCTGGGCGTCGGGAGTGATGAGAATGACGCACGTGCCCGTGTGACCGGTGGCGGGCGGTACGTCAATCGCCACACCCAGCCGCCGCATATCGCCGAGGCAGAACCGGCCCAGTTCGTCGGTCCCCACTTTCCCGGCGTAAGCCGCTTTTCCTCCTAAATCGGCGATGCCAATGACCGTATTGGCGGCCGACCCGCCGGCACAGCGATGGATCGGCACGCCGTTGAGACTGCCGAGAACCTTCTGCTGCGTCGCTTCATCGACGAGCGTCATCGACCCTTTCGGGAACTCCAGGCTCTCTAGCGTCGCATCGTCGACTTGCGCCTGAATGTCGACGAGCGAATTGCCCACCCCGTAGACGTCGTAATTCATAGGGGGGATTCTACGGCCCGGCCCTCCAAGTCGCCAACGAAACGACCATGCGGAATCATCGCGCTTGCACGAACCGCCGGGTTTATCCCGGCGGTCCGGCGGGATAAACCCGCCGGCGCGTTGTGCAACGATTTGATTCCTGTGGGTCGCGCGGTCGCTTACTTCACGGCGACGCAGATTTCGATGTCGTCCGAGCCGTGGACTTCGAAGTCGGCCGTGTAGGCCCGTTCGTATTCGTGGGAGAGCTCAAAGAACTGGCGAATCTCCTGCCAGGCTAAGGTCGGAGCCGCAGGCGACGGCCCGGTGACCGTGAAACAGAGGTATCGGCCTGCCGGGACCAGCACCTCGGCCATGCCCTTGGGCGTCTGATCGAGCGTCCGAACCTTGTGGCCGATCAACAGCGAGTACGGACCACGGTCGCCGCTTTGGTAATCGGCATAAACGGCGATCACAGCCGGATCGGAAAGACGCTCGGGGATTTTATTTGAAACGTTATCGACGGAGAATCTCCGCCACAGCGAGGGATCTTGGCGGTCTGGTCAAAGGCCTCGATCCGATGCGTGGTGCGTGCCCTGATGCCGACGACCAGAAAGGCGTCGGTGGCGACTGCGACGGGTTGCATGAGCGTGGCCCACGGCCGGCGTCCGCGTCCAACCATCGCGGCGGTTGGAGGATGCGGTTTGCCGGTTGCTCACGGCACATACGTTGCCAAGGCCGGCCGGGAAACGCAAGCGAAGCGATTGGGATTTCTTCCGTCGACTGCATGCGCACCGGCAAAAAAGTGGCCTCCCGAGAGTTCGCCAGGCGCGCTCTACGAAAAGTGCGTGCTCTCCATCGGACGCTTACCGTTGCTGCTTGACCTCCGAGTTCCGCCCGCGTAGCCAATCCGCGATCCAGAGTTGGCTGCTTCCGTCCGGCGTGCGGGTCGAGGTCCACATCAGCTTCTTTCCGTCGGGGCTGAAGACGGGGAGGATGTCTGCCCCCTTTTTATCGGTGATCCGCGTGACCGCGCCGCCGCGGAAGTGCGTGGCGTCGTATTCGATCTCCATCGTGTACAGATCGTACGTCGCTTGCCGCGGACCGTGCGCATAGTCGGCCATTGTGTAGACGATGTATTTGCCGCTGGGATGGAAATAAGGGGCCCAATTGACCGTGTCGAGATTGTCGGTGAGTTCGACTTCGTGCTTGCCGTCAGCGGAGACCGCGAAGAGTTGCAGCATGTCCTTCTTCTTGCGGTCGCTGCGGAAGATGACCCAGCGGTCGTCCGGGGAGAAGAAGGGGCCGCCGTTATAACCCGGCTGATGCGTGAGCTGCCGAACGTGCGAGCCGTCGGCGTCCATCACGTACAGGTTCGGGTTGCCCCCGCGCGTCGACGTGAAGACGATGTGCTTGCCGTCGGCCGAGAAGCTCCCCTCGGCGTCGTAGCCGGGCGAATGGGTAAGGGCTTTGAGCCCCGTTCCGTCGAAGTTGCACTCGTAGATTTCCATGTGCGGATCAAAGTTCCATTGATAGCGACGATGTCCGCCGCGGGCCGCCTCGTCGAAGCCTTTTTTTTCCGTCTCGGCCATGTTCGGGTCGGTGTGCGACGAGGCGAAGATCAATTTTTTGCCATCGCGAGAAAAGAAGCTGCACGTGGTGCGTCCGCGACCCGGGCTGATCCGCCGACCTTCGCGCTCATCAAGCCGTTGAATATAGATCTGATAGAACGGATAACCGACCGGATACGCCTGGTAGCAGATCCATTGGCCGTCGGGAGAGAAATAACCTTCGCCGGCACGCGGCAGGCCGAACGTGACCTGCCGCAGATTGGCCAGGTGCTTCGCTTCAAGCTCGGTCAGCCGCGGGTCGTCCGCCCGGACGACAACAGACGCCAGCGACAACGCCAGCGCGTACAGCAGGCGAATCGGGATGCGCATCATCACGCCATTGTCGCACAGTTCCCCCTTTGCGACAATTGGCCGCTACGACACAAAAGGAAGGAACGTGTGACGACATGCATTGCCAGATTGCGCGGACAGTCTTCTCTTTCACGGTCCCGCTGTTGATCGCTCTGCAATCGCTCATTCCCATTGGCCCGGCGAGGGCGGATGATTGGCCCGGTTGGGGCGGGCCGAAACGCGACCTGGTCTGGCGCGAGACAGGGATCGTCGACAAATTGCCCAGCGGCCTGTTGCCGCGGGTCTGGTCGACGCCGATTGCCGAAGGCTATTCGGGACCCGCGGTGGCCGATGGCCGCGTCTACGTCACCGACCGCCAGCATGAGAAACAAAACGAGCGGGTCCTTTGCCTCGATGCCGAGACAGGGAAGGTTCTGTGGCACTATGAGTACCATCCTTCACGATACTCCATTAGCTATCCGGCCGGTCCCCGCTCGACGCCGGAAATCCACGGCGGCCGCGTCTACACGATCGGAGCGATGGGACAGATGTTCTGCTTCGACGCGAAGACAGGAGCGGTCATTTGGTCGAAGGACTTCGTCAAAGACTTCAATACGAAACTTCCGATTTGGGGAATGGCCGCCTCCCCCCTGGTCGACGGCGACCAGTTAATCATGCTGGTCGGCGGCGAGAACGCTTTAGTCGTCAGCCTCGACAAGGCGACGGGCCGCGAACGCTGGCGGGCGCTCGACGATCCGGAGGTCGGATACTCGCCGCCGGTCATCTTCACGATCCACGGCAAGCGGCACCTGGTCGTCTGGCACCCGCGTTCGATCACGGGGCTCGATCCGAGCACCGGCGCGCTGTTGTGGGACATCCCGTACACGGTCAGGGTCGGGTCTGTGCATCGCCACGCCGCGCAACTTCGGCAACCGCATTTTCGTCACGTCGTTTTACAACGGGCCGCGGATGATCGAGGTCGGCGACGACGGCAAGAGCGCCAAGGTCGTTTGGCAGGGGCACAGCGACAGCGAGATCAATACCGACGGGCTGCACTCGATCATCCCCACGCCGGTCTTCGACGGCACGCACATCTACGGTGTGGGCAGCTACGGTCAACTCCGCTGCCTCGACGCCTCCAACGGCAAACGGCTGTGGGAAACCTTCGCGGCGACTGGCAAGGGCCGCTGGTGGAACGCCTTTTTAATCCCGCACGAGGACAAGTATTTCCTCCACAACGAGCAGGGGGACCTCATCATCGCCCGGCTGAGCCCGACTGGCTACGAGGAGCTCAGCCGTGCCAAACTCGTTGAACCGACGCGGCCGGTCAACCGGCGGATGACGATCTGGTCGCATCCCGCCTTTGCGATGAAAAGTGTCTTTGCCCGCAACGACAAGGAAATCGTCCGCGTCTCGCTGGCGGCCGACAAAGCGTCCCTCAGCCAGGCGGCACCCGACCCGTCTCATGTTCACAAGTAGAAACCGGCCATGACGGAAACGCTCGACATTCCAGCGGACGCCTCGCAGGAGATCGTCGTCCGGGCGGACGACCTGATGGACCTGATGGTCCGCATGCTGACAGTCAAAGGCATGTACGAAGCCGAAGCCCGAATCGGGGCGCGCCCGGCTGCTCGGAGGCCGATTTGCGCGGCATCCACTCGCACGGCAGCCGGTCGATTTGGCGGTATCTCGACGCGATCGATGACGGCGGCATCGATCCACGGACCGAGGTCTTGACGGAGCGCGAGACGCCCGCGATGGCCGTCCTGAATGGGGGCAAAGGCCTCGGACACGTGGCCGCCACAAAGGGAATGCAACTGGCGATCCAAAAGGCGCGGGCGGTCGGCACGGGGACCGTCGCGGTCCGCCGCGGACAGCATTACGGCGCCGCTTCGGTCTACGCGCTCATGGCCGTCGAGGCGGGCATGATCGGCTTCACAACCACGAGCACCGGCCCCGCGACCGTCGCGGCTTATGGCAGCCGCCGCCCGGCCACCGCCAACAACGCCCTGGCCTGGGGTGTTCCGACGCGCTCGGGCGCTCCTTTCGTGCTCGACATGGCGTGCGCCGTTTCTTCGTGGGGCAAGGTGGAGAGTCTTAAGCTCTACGGCCTGCAACTCCCGCCCGGTTGGGCCTTGGATGCAGACGGCAATCCGACGCAAGACCCGCGGGCCGCGAAAACGCTGCTTCCCTTTGCCGGAGCGCGCGGCTATGGCATGGCGTTTCTCTCGTCGGTGCTGGCCGGCCCCCTTGTCGGCGGACGGATGCCTCTGCACAAAAGCGCCAACGTCGCCTCCGAGGGATCGGAGCACTTTTTTTACGCGATCGACATCCGGCAGTTCGTCGAGCTGGATCGCTTCTACGGCGAATTGGAATCGACGATGGCTGACATCCGCGGTTTGCCGCCGGCAGACGGCTTCGACCGGGTACGTCTGCCCGGCGAGCTGGAATGGGAACGCGCCGCAGCGCTGGAAGCGCGAGGGAATTCCCTTCCACCGCGATCACGTCAGAAAGCTGGAGGAAATCGCCGCCGCTCTCAAGTTGCCCGTCCCTTGGCGAACCTCTTGAAGCCAGTCGAGGCTCCGCGATCCCTACGCGGGGTTGCAAGCCGTGATATAGTGCTGGTGAGATGGCCGTTTACCTCGTTCCAGCGGCCGCTTCGGAACGCACCTCGACAACGCTCCCCTTGCCAACTGCGATCAACTCGTCATGCACTACGTTCCCGAATCGGCCCATGATTTTCTGCCGGACGAACGGACGTCGGGCAGCCGCTCGGCCGACGCCGAACGGAGCTTTCATTATCAGTCGGCCCCCCTCTATCTGCTCACGCTGGCCGTCGGCGCGCTTTTGGGAGCGGATCTCTTCATCGGGATGGTCAATGATCCGGCGTGGTCCGCGTACCGCGAGCCCTTGGGGTTCCGGCTGGCGCTCTTGGCGGCAGTCCTCGGCGGGGCCAGGATCCTCTATCAGACGCTCGAAGGGCTGTTTGAAGGACGGATCGGAGCCGACCTGGCCCTGACGGTGGCGGCCCTGGCGGCCATCATGCTGGGCGAACAAATGACGGCGGCACTCGTCGTCTTTATTGCGCTGTGCGGGGAGAGCATCGAGGGCTACACGCTCGACCGGGCCCAGTCGGCGATTCGTCGCATCTTCCACCTCCGTCCCGCAACTGCGCACGTGGTCCGCAACGGCCGCGAGATCGACCTGTCGATCGACGAAGTCCGCGTCGGCGACACGGTCACCATCCGGCCCGGCGAGCGGATCCCGGTCGACGGCGTCGTCACGGAGGGCACGTCGGCCGTCGACCAGAGCGCCCTGACCGGCGAGAGCATTCCCGTCGATAAAACGGTCGGGGCCGAAGTCTTCACCGGCACGCTCAATCAATACGGCTCGCTCAGCGTGGCAGCGGCAAAAGTCGGAGCGCGAGACGACGCTGGCGAAGGTCGCTCAACTCGTGGTCGAAGCGACGCGCCAGAAGACGCCGCTGGAGCGGACGGCCGATCGCCTGGCGCGGATCTTTCTGCCGTTCGTGCTGGGTGCGGCCCTGCGTGACGCTCGTCGCCTGGCGGCTCTCGGCCGGCGCTTGGAGCGACGGGTTCAAGCCCGCGCTCGGCGTGCTGGTGGTCGCCTGCCCCTGTCCGCTGATCCTCGCGACGCCGACGGCCGTGATCGCCGCGATGGCCTGGCTGGCCCGCACGGGCGTGGTCGTCAAGGGCTCGGTGGCCCTCGAGCGACTGGCCGTCGATCGATACCATCGCCTTCGATAAAACGGGAACGCTGACGCGCGGCCAATTGCAGCTCGGCGAGGTGTTCGCCGTGCCCCCCTTGAACGAAACCGAGCTGCTGCGCGTGGCGGCGATCGCCGAGCGTCGCAGCGAGCACCTGCTGGCCCGCCTGATCGTGCGCGAGGCCGAATCGCGCAACCTCGTCGTCCCGCCGACGGCCGATTTCACCTCGCACCCGGGCGCCGGCGTTGTCGCGAAAGTCCGTTCGACCGTGCTGGGGCCGTGGGCCGATTCTCGGTCGTGGAACATTCCGCGAGGGTGCCGACGACTCGGACATTGACGATGCCGCACTCGCCGAGGCAGTCCGTACGGTCGTCGTCGGCAACCTGCGCCTCATGGAGTCGCATAAGATCGAAATGACTCCGGCAATCGAGCACGAAGTCGCACGGATGGAGCAATCGGGTGCGACCACGCTGCTGGTGGCCGTCGACGGTCGGCTGCTCGGCGCGATCGGCGTGCGCGACGCGGTCCGCGAGGAAAGCCGCAGCGTGCTCGTCGAATTGAAGCAAGCCGGCGTTCGGTCGTTCGCGCTCTTGACGGGAGACCGTGCCGAGTCGGCGCAATTCGTGGCGAGATCCGTGGGTCTCATCGACGAGGTCGAGGCGGGTCTGTTCCCCGCGGACAAGGCGCGGTGGATCGAGTCGCGGATCAAGGAGGGACGGCACGTCGCGATGGTGGGTGACGGCGTCAACGACGCGCCGGCGCTGGCGGCGGGAACCGTGGGGTTGGCGCTGGGAGGCGTCGGCAGCGATCTGGCCGCCGAAGCGGGCGACATCGTGCTCATGGGCGATCCTCTGCGGCCTCTTCCCGGGCTGCTGCGCCTGGCACACGCCCTGGTCCGCAATATCCGCGAAAGCATCTTCGTTTTCGCCTTCGCGGCCAACGCGGTGGGTATGTTGCTGTGCGGCGTCGGCATCTTGAGTCCGGTCGGCGGCGCGGTGTTCCATGAGTTCTCGTCGTTGGCCGTCATGCTGAACGCGACCCGGCTGCTGTGGTTTGAACGATGGGAAGAGACGAGCCTGGGACGAAATTGGGGGCGCTTCGCGTCGGGGCCGAGTGGCTGAGCGAAACGCTCTCCCCGACGCGGTGGGTCTTCCGCCTGTTGGAAAATTGGTCGCTCGTCCTGGGCTTGGCGGTTCCCGCGGCGGTTCTCGCGTGGCTGTTGACGGGAGTGGTCTTGATTCATGAGAACGAGCGCGCCGTCGTGACGCGCTTCGGCCGGGCCGAAGCCGACCTGGCTCCAGGGCTTTACTGGCGGTTCCCCGTCCCCTTCGAGCGGGTTTATCGTGATCACGTCGGCCGGTTGCGGACGGTGCAGATCGGCTTCCGCGCGGCCGAGGACCGGCCGCTGGCTCAGACGGACGCCCTGCTCCCGGTCGAATGGACCAGCGAGCACAACGAAGCCGGCTTTGAAACGCGGCCCGAGGAATCGCTTGTCCTGACGGGGGATGAAGTCCTCGTCGAGATGACGGCGGAAGTCCAGTGGCGGATCTCGAACCTCGCGGCAGTATCTGTTCGATTCCGCCCGGCCCGTCGAGACGCTGCGAACGCTTGCCGAGAGCGTGGTGCCGCGAAACGGCGGCCCGCCAGCCTCTGGACGGCATCTTGACCGATCGCCGCCGGCAAATCGAAGAAGAGTGTCTCGCGATTCTCCGCGGCCGCCTGAAGCAACACGCGCGCTGGGGGTCGAGGTCGTGGAGTTGACGCTGCTCGACGTCCATCCCCCGCGGGCGGTCGTCGGCGCCTATCGCGATGTGGCCGACGCGCTCGAAGAGCGGGAACAACGCGTGAACGAGGCCGAAGCCTATTACGCGGGCAAGCTCCTCACCGCAGCGGGAGAACGGGCCGTCCGCCTTTTGAACGGCTCGGCGACCGACGCGCGAAAGCGGTCCGATCAATCGACGACCGGGGCCGTTTCAAATTGGACGCTGACCGACGACCTGTGGGCCCAATTGGGCGCGAGGCTCCCTCGAGGGGAATGGCCCTCTCCGGAGAAGCGGCCAGCATTCTGTTGGCCGCCCGCCAGGCAGCCACGAGCACAACCCAAACGGCGCGCGGCGAGGCGTCGCGGTTTAACGAGCTGCTGAGCGCCTATCAGTCGCAGCCCCGTCTGACCGGCTCGCAACTTTATTGGCAGGCGATCGTTGAGTCCCTTTCGGATCGTGCGGTGACTGTGGTCGACCCGAAAGCCGGTGGCCGCAAGCGGTTCTTTCTGGGCAGTTTCGACGACCTGCGTAGCGGACCGTTGATTCGAGATTCCGAATCGGAGACAGCGCCGCCGAACGCGCGGCCGCCGTCTGCCCTTGACCGGCTCTCGCCCGAGCAGGCTCCGGCTGACCGGGCCGCGCCTGAACGCCCTGAGGAACCGGAACAGCAATTCATCAGGTGAGTTGCGAAAGCCCGTGAACACATGACTGATGCTGAAAACAAGAGTCCGTCCGCCGATGGTCCGCGGCTCCCCGGGTGCGCCCGACAGCCGGCTGGATTCGCCGCGGTGCGCTGGTCGTTGGGCTGCTCGCGCTCGCGGCCACGAGCGTGGTTTTTGTCGATGAGACGGAATCGGTGATCGTGGAGCGCTTTGGAAACATCGTGCAGGTGTACGACCATGATGCAGACCGCGGCGCTCACTTCAAGCTTCCCTGGCCCATTGACCTGGTCCGGCGGTTCGATCGCCGGGTGCAGTTATTCGATCCGCCGGGCCGGGAGATGTTCACGAGCGACAAGAAGAACGTAACGGTCGACGTCTACGTTTGTTGGAAGGTCGCCGAGCCGGCTCCCGGTTCGACGCCCCTCTTGGAGCGGCCGGTCGTTCGGTTCTACCGTGGCCTGGGCAGCGTCGACCTGGCCGAAGCCCGGCTCGACAGCCGGGTTCGCTCGATCCTGACGACAGCGATCGGCCAGGTCGAACTGAGTCGCCTGCTGGGCGTCAAGAATTCCGAACAAGGCCCTCCCGCCAAGGAAACCGGGCCGCTCGAGAGGCTTTCGGAGACGGTCCGCGACGAGACAATGCGCCGCGCGAGCGAAGCCGAATCGCTCCGCGACCGGCTGGGGATCGAGATCGTCGATTTGCGGATCACGCGGCTCAACCTGCCGACGGGAAACCAGCAGGCCGTCTTCGAGCGGATGAAGAGCGAGCGCAAGAAAATCGCAGATCGCTACCGATCCGCCGGCATGGCCGAGAACCAAATGATCCGCAGCCAGGCCGACCGCCAGTACAACGAGATCCTGGCCAAGACGCGGGCCGACGCCGAAAGGATTCGCGGGACGGCCGAAGCAGAAGCGGTCCGCATCCTGAACGCGGCCCATTCGCAAGATCCCGAGTTCTACAGAGTCCTGACCACGCTCGACGCGTACCGCAAGATTCTCAACGAGAAGACGACGCTCGTCCTCTCCGCGTCGAGCAGCCTGCTGAAAATGTTGACCGAAGGCGTGCCCGAGCTGAAAGCGCCGGTCCCCCTGCCTCCAGCGCGTCGAAGCCTGCCGTCGAATGTTCCGAACGCTCCGAACGAAACGACCAAGGCAAAACCAGCCGGCCCTCCCCCCAAAATCTCGAGCATCCAGGGAGGGAGGCGGTGAAGCGGGTCACTCTCTTTCTCGTGGCAGCCTGTGCGCTCTATTTGGCCGCCGGGTTTTACATCGTGCGCGGAAATGAAAAAGCGGCCGTGCGCCTTTTCGGCCGGGCCGTGCGCACTCCCGACGGCAGTCTCCGTCTTGAGACCGGCGGCCTGCATTACGCGCTGCCGTGGCCCTTTTCTCAGATTGGACGGGTCAACCTCAACGAAATCCGCACGCTGTCGCTCGGCGTCATGGAGACGGACGACGTTCTAGCCGGCGGGTTCCTCCGCTCGCTCGAGGCCGCAAATCAATCGCAGTTCTTGACCGGCGACCAGAATATCCTCCATCTGCAGATCAACACGCAATATCACGTGTCCGAGCAGGCGGCCGACGATTTTCTGTTCCGCGCCATGGCCCCGGAAAAGCAGCTCGAACGGATCGTCGCGTCGGTCGCGACCGATCTCATCTCGCAAAGCGGGGTCGATTTCGTCCAGCCGCTGGGTCAGGTCGAGCTGAACGGCTTGTTGACCACGGGCGTTCGGCGGCTCGTCGAGGCACAGCGGCTCGGTCTCGAAATCGACGACGTGGCGATCAACGCCGTCTATCCGCCCATTCTGGTCAAGGCTTACTTTCTCGACGTCACCAACGCCCGGGCGGACAAGGTGAATTTCATCAACGCAGCCAATGCGTATACCGAACAGCGGCGTGCCGCCGCGACGGCGGAAGCCCGGCGGACCCTCGACGAGGCGGCCAGCTACCGCCACCAAACCGTCGAGTCGGCCCGCGGACGGGCGGACAGCTTCACCCGCATGATCGAGCAGTTCCGCGACGAAGAGCGATCCGGCGTTCAGTCGTATGTCGAGGCCCGACGAATCGCGCTTGATCGCTATTACCTCGAGACGATGCGCGAGATTCTGAAAACGGCCTCCGCCAAGGTCCTGCTGGATTCCAAGGATCCGGCCGACTTGACAATCTTCAGCCGGCCCGAGAGGCAAAAACCGCCGGCTGCGAAATAGCGCACCGCACGAATATCCTTCCCAGTTTCCCAAAGCACACGCTTTGGGCTTGTCTTCGTCCCTTTGACGCCCGCACGCTCACCTCCGCGACCGGCTGACCTCCACCGCGAAGCATCCGCATTCAAATTCCGCTCATGACGGACGGCATTGACGGCCGAGTAAACCAAGAGTGCCGGTTGATCCGATTGTACCGGGTTTGTCGAATGCGCGGTCTGCGGCACTGCGGAAAACTCTTTCAGATCCGAGGGGGCGCGGATTGGTCGACTTCGCTGCCGGACTTCGCAGCGCGGCTGTGCGCCTACCGCACGCTGCTGATCGGCGCGCTGCTGTTCAGCGGTTGCACGACGAGTCTGAGCCAGTGGTGGCACAACGGGCTCAAGGTTGGTCCTCAGTACGCGAGGCCGCCGGCGCCCGTCGCGGACAAATGGATCGATTCGGCCGATCCGCGCATCAAAAGCGAGCCGGCACAAGACTGCGCCTGGTGGACCGTGTTCAACGACTCGGCCCTCAGCGGTCTGATCGAGACGGCGTATCAGCAGAATCTCGACTTGCGTGCCGCGGGGGCTCGCATTCTTCAAAGCCGTGCGCAACGGAATATCGCGATCGGCAACCTCTTTCCCCAATCTCAAACTGCGCAGGCGGATTATGCTCACGCCCAGTTGAGCAAGAACCTCGGGCTGCCGCTCCCCAGCAGCACGATGGGCGTGTGGGCCGACGGAATGAACCTGTCTTGGGAGATCGATTTCTGGGGCCGCTACCGCCGGAGCATCGAAGGCTCCGAGGCCGATTTGGACGCCTCGGTCGAGAGTTACGGCGACACGCTGGTCATGCTGCTCTCCGAAGTGGCGACGAGCTACGTCCAACTGCGAACCTACGAGCAACGACTCCAGTTTGCGCGACAAAACGTGACCATTCAAAGGCGAACGCTGCAATTGGCCGAGGACCGCTTCCGCAACGGAAGAGGGACCGAGCTCGACGTGCGGCAGGCCCGCTCCAGCCTGGCACAGACGGAATCGCTCATTCCTCCGCTCATCACGGGGCGTCGGCAGGCGAGCAACCAACTGTGCACGCTGCTTGGCACGCCGGTCGACAACCTGGCCGACCAGTTGCAGGCCGCCCCGATCCCCACGGCACCTCCGGACGTTGCGGTGGGCATCCCGGCCGACCTGCTGCGGCGGCGCCCGGACGTGCGGCGGGCGGAACGCCAGGTCGCGGCCCAAAGCGCCCGCGTCGGCGTGGCCGAGACGGATCTCTATCCACGGCTGTCGCTCAACGGGTTCGTCGGCTTCGTCGCCGACGATTTTAAGGATCTCTTTGCCGCGAAGAGCTTCACGGGTCTGTTCTTCCCCACGTTGCAGTGGAACGTGCTCAGCTACGGACGCGTCCGCAACAACATCAAAGCGCAGGACGCGCAGTTGCAAGCGGCGGGATACCAGTATCAACAGACGGTCCTGAACGCGGGACGGGAAGTCGAGGACGCGCTGGTCGGGTTCTTGCAAGCGCAACAGCAGGCGGCCTACTTGGAGGACAGCGTCCGCGACGCGCAACGGTCCGTCGAGCTCGTGCTGCTGCAGTTCCAGGGAGGCGTCATCGACTTCAATCGCGTCTACACCACGCAGGCGTCTCTCGTCACGGCGCAGGACCAACTGGCCACGGCCCGCGGAAACATCGCGCTGGACCTCATTCAGGTGTACAAAGCGATCGGCGGGGGCTGGCTATGCTTTCTTGACGGATGCGGAATGCCGCGCTTCGAGAGCACCAGCGTGGCGGCTCCGCAGCCGAACGCCATCCCGCAGAACGCTATCCCGCAGAACGCCGTCCCGCAGAACACCGTCCCGCAGAACACCGTCCAGGAGAGCGCTCCCGTGCCCGCCGACGCCGAGCGGCCGAAGCTCGGCGAAACCACTCCTCTTCACGTCAACCCGTGACGGAACGTCCAGGCCGATGCAGAAAGCGTCACGGCGGCGATGACGGCCAGAGGCCAGATGTCGGGGATCAACACGTCGAACCCGGCTCCCTCGAGGTAGACGCGCCGTGCGATGTCGATCGCATATCGCAACGGGTTAGCCAGCGTGATGGATTGGACGAAAGCCGGCATGCTGCTGATCGGCGTGGCGAACCCGGACAACAGAGCGAAGGGCATAACCACCACAAACGAATAGAGCATGGCCTGCTGCATGGTCGCGGCAATCGCCGAGACCAAAAGTCCGATCCCGACCGCCGCCAGCAGGAACACGATCAGTCCCGTGTAGAGGACAACGAACGATCCAGCGAAGGGGATGCGAAACCAAAGCTGGGCGACGACGAGAATGACCGTGGCCTGCACAATGCCGACGATGATCGAGGGGAGCGCCTTGCCCGCCATAATCTCGGCCGGACGGAAGGGCGTGACGAGCAGCTGGTCGAACGTACCTTGCTCTCGTTCGCGCGCCACCGACATCGCGGTCAACAACAGGGTCTGGAGCAGCGTGAGCAGGCCGATCAGGGCGGGAATCATGGTCCAACGCGTTTCCAGGTTCGGGTTGTACCAGGTGCGACTCAGGACGCGAATCGGCGGGCTCGCGATGCCATGGGCGGCCCGCCAGTCGGCATTGAACGAATCGACGATCGTGGTGACGTAGCCCATGGCGGTTGCCGCCGTGTTGGAATTGCGGCCGTCCGCGATCACTTGCACATCGCTGGAAAGTCCGAGGAGGAGTCGCCGCTCGAAATTTTGATCGATCTGAATAGCCAGGATCGCCTGCCGCTCATTGATCGTGATCTTCAAGTCGGCGGCCCGGTCGAAATCCGCGACGCGGCGAAAGACGCCGGTTCCGTCCAGCCGGGCCAGCAGATCGTGTGAAGCGCCGCTACGGTCTTGATCGAGTACGGCGTAAGGAATGTCGTTCAGGTCGTAGCTGGCGACATAGCCGTAAATCAGGCATTGCAGGATCGGCGGAATAATGAGCGTGGCGCGGCTGCGCGGATCCTTGAGGATCGCCAGCAGCTCCTTGCGCGTGAGGGCTAAAATACGGAGAAATGCGTCAAGCATATTCTTCTCAAGCCAGCTTTTTGCGTGTCACTCCGCGAGTCAAAATCGCGAGCACGGCTGCCATGACAGCCAAAACCGCCGTGTTCGGCAGGACGACGCCCCAGATGTCGCCCGCCAGAAAAACCGTCTGCAGCAGGGCAACGTAATAACGGGCCGGAAGCGCGTACGTCATCAGCCGGACGGCCGCGGGCATGCTGCGTAGATCGAATAAAAAACCCGAAAGCAAGAACGCGGGCAGGAACGTGACCAGCATCGTGACTTGGATCGCCACAAATTGGCTCTTGAACGCCGATGAAATCAACAGGCCGATCCCCAGCGCCACCAACAGATAGAGCGCCGACGCGCCGACCAGCACCCACACCGACCCGCGAAACGGAACGTGAAACAGGAACTTCGCGCCAAACAGGCACAGCGCAAACCGATCAGCCCCAGCACGAAATACGGGGTCGTCTTGCCGAGCAAGATCTCGTCGGTCCGCACCGGCGTGACGAACAGCGATTCGAACGTGCCATGCTCCCACTCTCGGGCCATGACCAACGACGTGAGCATGGCTCCAATCAGGGTCATTACCAGCACGATCAGGCCCGGCACCAGGAAATAGCGGCTTTCGTTGGCCTCATTGAACCAGAGCCGGTTTTGGATCATCACAGGTCCGCCGGCGACGCTTCGTCCTTCGGCGGCCCGACGCGCGGTCCATTGGCCCACAGCCCCTTCCGCATAACCTTGGACAAGCCGCGCCTGGTTGGCATCGTCCCCGCGGACCACGACCTGCACCTCCGCATTTTCGAGGCCGACATTCCGGGCGAAGTCCGAACGGATCCTCACGATCCCGTCAACCTCTCGCGCAAACATCAGCTCGCGGGCGCGCGGCATGGACGTCGTCAAGCGGACCTGAAAGTAGGGCGATAGCCGAAATCCGGCGGCCAGCTCCGTCGCCGTCGGCGAGGGATTCTCCAGCACGACAGCGATCGGCACGTCCCTGACGTCCAGCGAAAGCCCGTAGCCGAACAGCAGAATCAGGATCGCCGGCAGGACGATGCCGATGGCGATGCTGCTGGGGTCGCGAATGACCTGCCGGCCTTCTTTGCGCACGAGCGACCAGACGCGCCGCAGCTTGTCGCGAAGGCGGTTGCGGTTTTGGTCGTCCATTCGCACCCTCCTGTAACTTATTCCGCGCGGAACCGGGCCCGCGACAGCCTCCGTTGCACGATTCTTCGGAGACCCTTGTTCGCCGTGCGCCTTCTCTCATGAAAATCGTAGCCGATTGCCGCTTCTTGCTGATCGAAACGATGGCCGCCCCGTTCCCATCCGCCGCCCCCGTCCTCCAATCGCCAATCGTGGCTGCAATCCTTCATGCCGTCACCTCCTGTTTGCGGGCCTCTTCGACGATCGCGATGAATGCGTCCTCCATCGTCGGCGTGCGACCGGGGGCCGGGTGGGCGCGGCGGCGGACTTCGGCCGGCGTTCCGTCGGCCAAGACCTGTCCGGCATCCATGATCGCGATTCGATCGCAGTATTCGGCTTCCTCCATGAAATGCGTCGTCACGATGATTGTCACTCCCTGCTCGGCCAGCGAGGTGATCCGGTGCCAAAACTCGCGGCGGGCCAGCGGGTCGACCCCGCTCGTCGGCTCATCGAGGAAGAGCGTTTCCGGCTCGTGCAAGAGCGAGGCGGCCATCGAAAGCCTCTGCTTGAATCCGCCGGGAAGTTGCCCGCTGGGCAGCCGCGCCATCGACGCGAGGTCGAATTGCCGCAGCGCCCAGTCGATGCGATCGCGTTTCCGTGCCGCCGTGCAGGCCGTAGGCACTGCCAAAGAAGTCGAGGTTCTCGATCACCGAAAGCTGGCCATAGAGCGAGAACTTCTGGGCGACGTATCCGATTCGCTGCCGGGCCGACGCGCGGCGCGTGCCGCAAATCGACACCGGCGACTCGCAGCGTGCCGCCCGTGGCGGCCAGCAGTCCGCAAAGCATGCGAAACGTCGTGGTCTTGCCGGCCCCATTCGGACCGAGCAGCCCGAAGATCTCGCCGCGGTGGACTTCGAAACTGACATGGTCCACCGCCGTGAACGTGCCAAACTTCCGGACCAGGTCGTGGACTTCGACGACCGCTTCGTCGCCCTCCGCCGCGGGTGGACGGTCCAGCGTCAGCGAAGCGGCGACTTCGCGTTCCGGCGAGGATTGCCGCAGCAGGACCATGAAGCCATCTTCGAACCGTGCCTCTGTCGGCACGACCGAAACATCCGCCAGAGCTCCGGCGTCGGGCTTTTTCCCGGCCTCCTCGGCCCTCACGAACCGCACGCGTCCCCCTTCCGGAACGGCATCGAGCAGGTCCGGATCATTGAGTAAACGCGCTTGGAGCTCGCGCGCCGGCTGGCCCGCGGGCGGCTCGGCCAGAAAAGTGCGGCCGGCGGCCAATTCGCTGATCTGGGAGGGGCGTCCGTCGGCGAGGACTTTGCCGCGGTGGAGTACGACGACATGCTCGCACCGCTCGGCTTCATCCAGGTAAGACGTGCTGAGGAGCACCGAAAGTCCCTGGTTGTTCACCAAGTCCAGAATGATCTCCCACAACTCGCGCCGCGAGAGCGGATCGACGCCGACCGTCGGCTCATCCAACAGCAAGAGCTCGGGCGAACGGATCAGCGTGCAGGCGAGTCCCAACTTCTGCTTCATCCCTCCCGACAACTGTCCGGCGAGACGTGTCTTGAACGGCCCCAACGCGGTCATCTCCATGAGCAGCGCGTAGCGTTCTTCTCGCTTTTTCGCGAGGACGCCGTGTAAGTCGGCGTAGAGATCGAGGTTCTCCTGGACCGTGAGATCCTCGTACAAGCCGAACCTCTGGGGCATGTATCCGATCCGCGATTGAACGCGCTGGGGATCCGCGACGACATTGACGCCCAAAACGGTCAATTGCCCCGAGTCCGGATCCAGCAAGCCGGCAGCCAGTCGAATCAGCGTCGTTTTGCCGGCGCCATCTGGTCCGACCAAGGCGGTTAGCTCGCCGCGGCGCGCTTCGATGGAAACGCCATCCAGTGCGTGAACGACCTCGCCCGTGTCGCGACGGAACGTTTTTTTAAGATCGCCACCCAGCAGGACTGGCGGCTTTTCGCCTGCGCCCGTCATCGCAAGGTCTCTGCGTGCGGTTGCCGCATCGACGCCGGCGCTGTTGCTGAAGACGGCGCCGCCTTCGTCGCACTCGACGGCGGGGATGGCGAACCCAGCTCGGGATGCTGTCCCAGTGGAAGGTAGACGGTTGCCGGCATCCCCAGCCGCAGATCGTCCGACGCGTCTTTCACGAACACGCGGACCTCATACACCAGGCTTGTCCGCAGCTCGTCGGTCTGCACGGTCTTGGGCGTGAACTCCGCGACGGGCGAGATAAATCCGACCCAGCCTTCGAATCGCCGATCGGGGAAGCTATCGACCACGACAGACGCCGACATGCGCCAGGGTGAACTTTCCCCAAGCCGACCTCGGAGACGTAGGCCCGCACCCACTTGGGATCGACGATCGCCAGCGAGAAGACGGGTTTCTGTGGAGAAGCCATTTCGCCGGGCTCCATCAACCGCGTGCGGACGATCGCGTCCGTAGGGGCCTTGAGCTGCGCATCGGCCAATTGTCGGCACACGTAGGCAAATTGCGCCTCCTGGGCCCGCAGCCGGGCTTCGTTCTCGGCAATCTCCTCTTTGCGGGGCCCGGCGACGGACAGCTCCAAGGCCTTCTGGTTGGCCGTCAGCTTGGCATCGGCCATCTCGGTGGCCGCTTTCGCATTGTCGACATCCTGCTGGCTCACGGCCTGTCCGTGGGATTGATCGAAGAGCCGCTTGACGCGGTCGTATTGTCGGCGGGCGTTCGCAGCATCCGCCATCGCAGACTCGACGTTCGCCCGGGCTTGTGCGATTTCCTCGGGACGGCTGCCATTGTGGAGCCTCTCGACGACCTGCCTCTGGGTGGCAACTTGGGCTTGGGCTTGAGCGACCTGCGGCTCCAGACGCCCCGTGTCGAGCCGGGCGAGCACCTGTCCCTGCCGGACGCGGTCCCCTTCCTGAACCAGCACGGCGGCAATCCGCTCGCTGTCGTTAAACGGCAATTCAACCTGGCGGATGTCGATGTTTCCGTAGAGGACCAGTTGGTTTGAGGGGGCCTCCCGGTGATTCCACCACCATGTTGCGCCGGCGGCCGCGGCGACCACGGCAAGCAAGAACACGATTATCGCAATTCGTTTCATGTGTTACCTAGCAAACACCGGCAGGACAGATCGCCCGCTGATAGCCCGAGCCGCAATCGATGCTGTGATCGGCCACAATCTCGTCGAAATCGAAGATGGCTTCCGCCAGATGTCCGAACCGTTTCAACCGCAGGACGTGATCCGCCAGGCTGCCGCTGATCGGCGACTCGATGTTCCCCGCCTCGTCGATATAAAACAACTGACCGACGGATTGATAATCGTAGTCTTGCAGGTCGTCGAATCGAGATTCCGTCGCGGCAGTCAACAAGGGGATCAGCGTCAGGTGGGGAGGGAGGTGCGGGACAATGTCGTTGCGGTTTTCGAAACGCTTGAAATCGGGGATCATTTTATTGAAGGCGGCCGCAAAGTCATCGTTGCCGGAACGAGGCGCCGCGAACGTGACGACGATCGGCGTTCCGCCTGTCGCCTGCAGCCACTTCAGGGCGGCCAACGGCGTCATCGCTCCGCCTTTACTGTGGCCTGTCACGTAGAGCGTCATTGGGCCCTTATTCAAAGCGAGTTGCCGTCGAATCTCCGTTGTCGCATCGGCCCAAAGCGCGTTGACCGCGGCGACGAACCCGGCATGCACTCGGCCAGGAAGGCCCGGGCTCGTGACGAGTTCCGCGCGGAAGTCGTTGCACCAGTCGCGGATCCGCTGTTTGAGCGGCTTCGTTCGATCGTCGATTGGCGGGGTGCCGCGGAAAGCCACAACCACGCCATCCGGAGTTCTTCCCACGATGCAGGCATCGATGGACTCCGGTCCATCCGCGATGGCCGTCGGCGGCTCGATAAACCCCGACCCGACGTAGTAAGGGGCAGAATTCGCCGGGTTCACCACCCCTGTTCGGGATGCACTATACGCGACTTCGCTGGCACACCATAACCGTCCTTCGAGTGTCGGTGCCTCCATGGTCGTTGGTCCTTTCCCCTGAGGAATCGCTGCCGCCTCGGACGCCCCATGTCCCGAACTGCCAGCGATCAGGGATCATACCAAGCGATCCGAAGTCAGCTTACGTCAAGATTGGCCCCGGCCCCGCTGAGCTTCACCGTGTTTCCCAACGCCGGTCACGAGTCTTACCTTGCGCGGCTCCCAGACTGTGGGCAGAATCGGTCTCTCGGTTCCTGGAACGACATCAAACGGAGAACCCTCGTGAACGCTAGCAATCATCAATTCCGACTGGCCGCGCGTCCCGTCGGCATGCCGAAAGAGACCGATTGGAAATACACCGAGGAGCCGGTCCGCGAACCGGGCGACGGGCAGATCCTGGTCAAGGTCCTCTATATTTCCCTCGATCCGGCCATGCGCGGTTGGGTCAACGAAGGGAAATCGTACATCCCGCCCGTGGGAATCGGCGAGGTGATGCGGGCTGGGGGCGCCGCCCGCGTGATCGAGTCGAAAAACGATAAGTTTGCCGTTGGCGACTACGTTGCGGGGGCTTTCGGCCTCCAGGAGTACGCCCTCTCCGACGGCTCCGGCGTCGCCAAGGTGGACACGCGAATCGCTCCCTTGCCGGTGTATCTCGGCACCTTGGGAATGCCGGGCATGACCGCCTATTTCGGCTTGATCGAGATCGGCCAGCCGAAGCCGGGAGAGACGCTCGTGGTTTCGGCGGCCGCCGGGGCGGTGGGGAGCGTCGTTGGGCAGATCGGCAAGATCAAAGGGTGTCGCGTCGTGGGCATCGCCGGCGGACCGCAGAAGTGCCAGTACGTCGTCCACGAACTCGGCTTCGACGCGGCCATCGATTACAAGCAAGAGGACGTTTCGGCCGCGCTGCGGAAGCACTGCTCAGCCGGAATCGACATTTATTTCGACAACGTCGGCGGCGACATCCTCGATGCCGCCCTGGCCCAACTCAACCGCGGTGCGCGGATTCCCCTCTGCGGAGCGATCTCGCAATACAACCATCCCGAGAAGGTGCAAGGCCCGAAGAACTACTTGTCGCTCTTGATCAATCGGGCCACCCTGAAGGGCTTCATCGTGTTCGACTTCGCCGACCGGTATCCCGAAGCCGCCTGCCAGATGGCCGGCTGGCTGCTGGGGGGCAAGCTCAAGTCGCGGGAAGACATCGTCGAGGGCCTGCAGACATTCCCCGACACGTTCTTGAAGCTCTTCAAGGGAGAAAACTTCGGCAAGCTGCTGCTGAAGGTGGCCGACGAGTGATCCTCCGACGTCATTGTCCGTCGGTGGTGTCCGCGCTGCGGCTGGCGGCGGGCGCGTTGTTGCCGCGCGTGCGGTAGCCGGCGTTTGTCACGCGGTCCCGTCCGTTGGAAGTGGCGGACGTCGGCTGAATGCCGCGCGTCGAGGTGTTGGTCAGGAAGTTGTCGACCTGGGCCTCTTTCTTCAGTCGCTCAAAGACCTTGGCGACGGCGACCTGGGTCTTTTCGTCCTCCAGCAGCTTGTGCACTTGCTCGCGGATCATCGGCTCGCCCATGCTCTTGACGATCGGCGTCGTGTGTCCTTCGCAAAGCAGGATCACATACCGCCGCGCTTCGGGCGTGCTGACGTCGATGATCCCTGAAATCTGCCCCTCCTCCAGTTTGAACGCTTCCTTCTCGAGGTTGTCGTTCCCGGCAAACCGGCGGATGGGCTGAATCTGCCCGTCGAGGGCCTTGCTCGTCGGCTCGATCGACCGCTCCCGGGCGACCTTGCCGAAGGTGGAGGGGTCCTTCATCACCAGGTTCCAGGCATCCTGGGCCCGCTGCAGCTTGTCGCACATGATCATCCGCGCCTCGACGCGCTCGCCGTACTCGCGGACGAAGACGCGCTGCATCTCCTCCTCGGTGATCGTGATCTCATTGCCGGCCAGCCTCTTCAGGGCCAGCATGGGCCAAATGATGTCTTCTTTGTATTGCCGGGCGCTCAGGTGGCGCTCGCTTTGAATGATCCGCAGCCAATTCGACGGGTCGATGTCGAACTTCTTGGCGATCTTAACGACTTCCTCGTTGACCTCGGCCTGGGTGATGGAGATGCCCTGCTTCCGGCACGCCTGGTCGATAATCGTTCGGTTGATGAAGCTTTCGAGAACTTCCTGGCCATAGCGCTGCATGCATTCCTCGGAGATGCTGTCATAGGCGATCAATTCGCTGTTCACGTGCGCAAGCGCCGGCCGAGAGTGGTTGCTTCGCATGTCCGCGCGACCCGGCTCTCCGGGGAGGGCATTCTCCTGGGCGGCGCCGACTTTGGGACGAAGGAATTGAAACGCCACGGCGCCGACCAGGAAGAGGAGCACCGTGCCCCCCACGATCCAAGCCGCCTTCGCGCGCGTCCCGAGAGTCGTTTGCACCGTTTGCAAAGTGTCCGTTGGGTTCGATTCGTTCATCGCACCTATACTCCGGAATCGATGGTTGGGTCCGCAGCCTCCATGCCGCCGACGGTTGCGAGGGGGCGGGACTATACGACAGGTGCGAAAAACGGTCAAGCTTTCTTGTTTTTGGTCCAATGTCTAAGGTCCAAAGCCCCGAGGCACAGCCTCCGTTGGCTCTCCGACCCTGGACCCTGGACCTTGGACCTTGGACCTTGGACCCTGGACCTTGGACCTTGGACCTTGGACCTTGGACCTTGGACCTTGGACCCTGCACCTTGGACCCCGGACCTTGGACCTTGGACCCTGCACCCCCGACCTTGGACTCATTTTCAAGTCTCCGCAACAGCATATAAGGTATAAGAGGTTGGACGGGGTAAATACGGGGAACTCATCCGATGGGGCAGCGCGTTGCGCTGAATCACGGGGGTCACGGGGCAGGACGGCGCTCTCATGGCGGAGCTTTTGCTTTCAAAAGGCTATCGTGTCCACGGCATCAAGCGGCGTTCCTCGTCGTTCAACACGGCGCGGGTCGACCACTTGTATGTCGACCCGCATGAAAGCGACGCTCGCTTTTTCCTGCATTACGGCGACGTCACCGATGCGACCAACCTGATCCGCATCATCCAGGAAACGCAGCCCGACGAAATCTACAACCTGGCGGCCCAGAGCCACGTCCATGTCAGCTTCGAGACGCCGGAATACACGGCCAACGCCGACGCGCTCGGCCCGCTCCGGATCTTGGAAGCGATTCGCATTCTCAACATGCAAAGTCGGGTCCGCTTCTACCAGGCCTCGACGTCGGAGCTGTTCGGCGATGCGCCGCCGCCTCAGAATGAGTCGACCCCCTTCCGTCCCCGCAGTCCGTACGCGGCCGCCAAGCTCTACGCTTACTGGATCACCGTGAACTACCGCGAGGCGTACGGCATCCACGCCTCCAACGGGATCCTCTTCAACCACGAAGGACCGACGCGGGGCGAGACTTTCGTCACGCGCAAAATCACCCGCGCCGTCGCCGCGATCGAAGCGGGAAGGCAGGAAATTGTTTACCTCGGCAACCTCGACGCCCGCCGCGATTGGGGCGACGCGCGCGACTATGTCGACGGCATGTGGCGGATCCTGCAGCAAGATCGGCCCGACGACTACGTCCTGGCGACAGGGGAGTCGCATTCGGTGCGCGAGTTCGTCGAACGCGCCTTCCGCCATGCCGGCGTGACGATTTCCTGGCAGGGAACGGGAGTCGACGAAAAGGGCGTCGACGCCGCAACGCGAGCGCTCCGAGTCGCCATCGACAACCGTTATTTCCGTCCGACGGAAGTCGCCGCACTCCGCGGCAATCCCGCGAAGGCCCGCGAGAAACTCGGCTGGCATCACACCATCCATTTTGAGCAGCTCGTGCAAAACATGGTCGACGCCGACCGCAAGCTGCTGGCTCACCAGGGACCGGGGCCGGGGCCGGAGCCGGGAACCGCGGGGACCTCGCGATCGAGCGCCGCCGGCAAAATCCCGGGAAACGGACCGGGCCGCCTCGAGGCGCCGTTCCGCCTGGCCGGCCGCCGCGTCTGGGTCGCCGGACACCGGGGGATGGTGGGTCAGGCCCTCCTGCGGCGGCTCCAGCGCGAGCAGTGCGAGATTCTCATCGTCGATCACCGGTCGCTCGACCTCCGGCGGCAGCGAGAGACCGAAGAGTGGCTCGCCGGCAATCGGCCCGAGGTTGTTGTTCTGGCCGCCGCGACGGTCGGCGGAATTCACGCCAACGACACGCGACCGGCCGAATTCCTGTACGACAACCTGCTGATCGAAGCCAACGTGATCGAAGCGGCTCGCCGGACGGGCGTTAAAAAGCTGTTGGCGCTCGGCTCGTCGTGCATTTATCCGCGAGAGGCGCCGCAGCCGATGCGCGAAGAGGCGCTTTTAACCGGCGCGCTGGAGCCGACGAACCAGTGGTACGCCCTGGCCAAGATCTCCGCGCTCAAGCTGTGCCAGGCTTATCGCCGCCAATACGGCGTCGATTTCATTTCCGCCATGCCGACCAATCTGTACGGCCCCGGCGACAAGTTCGACCTCGACGCGGGCCATGTCGTCCCCGCGCTCCTGCGAAAAACGCACGAAGCGAACCAGCGCGGCGAGCCGACGGTCACCGTCTGGGGGACGGGACGCCCGCGGCGCGAATTTCTGCACGTCGACGATTGCGCGGACGCCCTGGTCCATCTCATTGGCCAATACTCAGGCGAGGAGCACATCAACATCGGCACCGGCAGCGACATCACGATCCGCGAGCTGGCTGAGCTGATCGGACAAATCGTCGGCTACCAGGGCCGATTCGTGTACGACACGTCGCGGCCGGACGGCAGCCCGCAAAAACGGCTCGACGTGACTCGCCTCGACACGCTCGGCTGGCGGGCGACGATCCGTCTGGAAACCGGCCTGCGGCAAACGTACGACTGGTACAAGAGGCAGGATCAAGGCGGAAGGATGCAGGCGCAAGGATGAAGACGGAGTAAAACCGGGCGGCCGCAGGCCGCGAGTCTGACTCGTCCCTCCGCCTTCCCTTCAGTCTCCGCCGCCCACTTCGAGGTTCATCGCGGTTTGCAGGATGCGGTTTTCGTGGCGGTGATGGGCCGTCAGGCGCGTCATCCACTGCCGCAGCGTGGATTTCACGCGGTCGGCAGCGTGTGCGTAAGTTTCGGACGTCTCGAGCCGGTCGCGGAGCGCTTGCAGCGACAGGAACAGCAGCCGTTCCTCATTCTGAAGCTCCTCGACGTGCCGGTACCAGCTCGGGTACTCATCCAGCACTTCATTGAGATAGCCGCTGGCCTCCTTGATCGCCATCTCGCGTGGAAGCGTGTCGAGCAGGGCGTCGAGAACGGCGACCAGCCAGCCGCGGGTGTAGCGGTCTGCCGGCTCCTCCAGCACGTCCCGCAGGTCCCCCAGCAGGATGTACTTCAAGGCCGTGTACTCTTCCAGCCGGTTGCCCCGGTTGGGATTGAGCGAGTCGGGGTTGAAATGAAGAGGGCCCATCACGTGACCTCCTAACTTTCAGCGGGATGGCATGTGTGTGCGGGAGTCCTTGTTCCTTTCGCGCGAGAAAGAACGGCCATCGGCGAATGCCGGTCGCACTGTCGAAGGTGTCGGGCTGCCGCGCTGTTTGCCGCGCGTGCCAGACCGGCGATTTGCCGCAGAGCGGACGCTCACGGAAGTGTCATCACAGTCTGCCTTCCAGTCTACTGCGGCGGATCTTGGCCGTCAAAGGAATTTTGACCAGCGTCTTTCTGCGAGCGTTTTGTCGGGGGTGATTGAGGAGCGGCAATGGACTACAATGAACATTCTTGATCGCTGGAGAGATGCCGAGGCGACGCCGACGGTGTTGGAACAGGACGAGTGAGAGCAATCGAATGAACCCGGCCCCTATCAACGACGTGCTTCTTCAAGTCGCCAAGGAAAGCGTTGAACGAGGACCCGGGTTCTCGCAGGAATCGGTGGTTTTGCGTCGAGCCGCCGAGAGACTGGGGATTGATCCCGGCAACGACGAGGAACAGCAAGAACTGCTGACGTGCTGGCATGATTTGTTCCGAGAGGGCGTTCTTTCGTGGGGCTATAACGTTGACAACCCCAACGCGCCGTTTTTCCACATCCGCGCGCGCACCAAGGCCATCGCCTCGTAAGTTGCAGCCAGGTTCCGTGCAGCCGCAAGTCGAATCCCGGCACCGTACGAACCCCCACAGTCGAGCGACCCATACCGGACGCGATTCGATTGGGTTTCGATGAGGAAGTTCAAGCCGAATCCGGATTTCGTTACAAGAACCTTCAAACTCTTGGCACCGGTGGAAATGCCGACACGTTCTTGGTCGTTGCAACCTCCGGTCCTTTTAAAGGTGTTCCATTTGCCCTTAAAGTCTTTCGCCGTCTTTCGAAGCCCGAGCGACGAGAGGCGTTTTTGAAGGAGATCGCATTTCTCAAGGAATGCAGTCATCCCAGTATCATGCGTGCGTTCGATGAAGGCGTGCTCCACGACGAGTACCCGTTCCTCATCGCAGAATACTTGCCGTTGACAGTTCAAGACGTCATTCGCCGCGGTCAGGCGACGACGGTCTCGAAGATCACCTACGCCGTGCAAATGCTTTCCGCCCTTGCTTATCTCGCGGCCTTGCCGATACCAGTTATTCATCGCGACATCAAACCGCGAAACATGTTCATCAAAGCCCATTCGTGTGTCCTCGGCGATTTTGGCTTGATGAAGTTGGTTGACGTGGACGCCTCGGAAGACGCTCAGATCCTCAAAGACAGTGCCGGCCTCGGTATGCCGTTCGGATATCGAACGCCCGATCTCGTCGCCTACCTAAACCACGGAAACCCGCCGACGCCAAAGAGCGATGTATTTCAGCTTGGCTTGGTCGTGGCCGAGCTCTTCAGCGGCAAAAACCCGCAGCGTCCGGCCAACGATTTTCTCGCACCCGTCCAACTTAATCGGCTGGGCAGTATTCCGGGCACGATGCGGGACGTCATTACAAATCTGATAGATCGCATGTTGGAGCCGGAGCCGTCGAAACGCGAGAGTGCCGCGGAATTCCTCGACGCTTGGCAGGGTGTTTTGATGGCGGCGGCGAAACAGGCGCTCGCACTCGAGGGTAAGATTTTTCTCTGATCGCGCCGACGTCTCTTGCTGCGTCGCATGAGGCTCAGGTCGCACACGGAGCGAGAACGAGGTAAACCGGGGTTATGGAACCGCAAAAGCGCCGAAAACGATTGCATCGCCCGGTCGTCCTCATCATCCGCGACGGATGGGGGCTCAACCCGGCCGGCCGCGCCGGCATTGAGAAGGAGGGCGATGCGACCCTGCTGGCAGAGACGCCGGTCAATGACGCGCTCAAAGCGGCCTATCCGCACGCCCTGCTCGAGCCGGGGGGCGAAGCCGTCGGACTGCCGCCGGGGCAGATGGGCAACTCCGAAGTCGGCCATCTCAATCTCGGGGCCGGCCGCATCGTGTACCAGAGCCTGAGTCGGATCACCAAGTCGATCCGCGACGGCGCGTTCTTCGAGATTCCCGCCCTGAAATCCCTTGCGAATACGCTCAAATTGCGCGGCGGACGGCTGCACGTGATGGGCCTGTGCTCGGAAGGGGGGGTCCACAGCCACGTCGACCATCTTTACGCCTGCCTCGAGCTGGCCAAACGCAACGGGCTGGCCGAGGTCTACGTCCATTGTTTCACCGACGGCCGCGACACGTCCCCCACCTCGGGCGTCGAAACCATCCGGCAGATCGAGAGTCATTTGCCCACGATCGGCGTCGGCACGATCGCGACCGTCGTCGGCCGTTATTACGCGATGGACCGCGATAAACGCTGGGACCGCGTCGCGCTGGCCTACAACGCACTGGTCCTCGGCGAGGGAGCGTTGCGATCCGACGCGGCCGACGCCCTGCGGCAATGGTACGCGGCGGATAAAACCGACGAGTTCATTCCTCCCACCGTCATCCGTCGTGCCGGCTCCGATCCGCACGCGCCCCTGGTTCGCGACGGCGATGGAATTCTGTTTTTCAACTTCCGGGCCGATCGGGCGAGGGAATTGACGCAGGCCTTCATGGAAGACGCCTTCAACGGCTTCGAGCGGAAGAGGCGGCCCAAAGTCGATTTTGTGTGCATGACGGAATACAAGGACACGTTCGAGTTGCCGACGGCCTTTCCGCCGGAACCGCTCAAAAACATCCTGGCCGACGTGCTGGCCGAGCACGGGTTGAAACAGCTCCGCATCGCCGAAACGGAGAAGTATGCCCACGTCACCTTCTTCTTCAACGGCGGCGTCGAAGAACCGGTCGCCGGCGAGGACCGCGTCTTGATCCCGTCTCCCAAGGTGGCGACGTATGACCTGGCTCCCGAGATGAGCGCGGCGGGCGTCACCGACGAGCTCGTGCGGCGGCTGGAATCGAATCAATACGACGTCGTGATCTGCAACTATGCCAACCCCGACATGGTCGGCCACACGGGGAGCATTCCCGCGGCCACCCGGGCCGTCGAGACGGTCGACGCCGCGGTCGGCCGCGTCCTCGACACGCTGCGAAAAATCGGCGGCGTGGCCTTCGTCACGGCCGATCATGGCAACGCGGAAAAACTGCGCGACGAAAACGGCGAACCGTTCACCTGCCACACGACTTTCCCCGTCGAGATTTTCTACGTCGGCGACGACCATGCCAAATGGCGCATGCACTCCGGCATCCTGGCCGACGTCGCCCCGACCCTGTTGCAACTTCTCGGCATCGAGGCCCCGGCAGAAATGACGGGCCATTCGCTCTTGGAAAGCGAATAGCCGTCAAGAGGGGCCAGCCAATACAACAGCACGCAAAGCGTGCTCCAATCTCTTCTCCCCACTCCCCACTCGCCACTCGCCACTCGCCACTCACCACTCACCACTCGCCCCTCGCCACTCGCCACTTTTCCGTCCTACGGCTGTCGGCCCGCGCCGCCCGCCATGCTGCTGTCGCCGCCCAGCGACGCGTCCCAGATTTTGATTGTTTTGTCGTCGCTTCCGCTGGCGAGCCGTTTCCCGTCCGGGCTGAACGCCACGCTCGTGACCCTGTCCGTGTGCCCCTTGAGCGTGAGGGTTTCCTGGCCGCTGGCCGCGTCCCACACCTTGATTGTGTGGTCCCAGCTTCCGCTGGCGATCCGTTTCCCATCTGGGCTGAACGCTACGCTCGCGACAATGCTCGTGTGCCCTTTGAGGGTGAAAGACACCTCTCCGCTGGCCACGTCCCACACTCTGATCGTCATGTCGACGCTCCCGCTGGCGATCCGCTTCCCGTCTGGGCTGAACGCTACGCTCGTTACCCGGTTCGTGTGTCCCTTGAGCGTGAGGGTTTCCTGGCCGCCGGCCGCATCCCAGACGTTGACCGTTCGATCCCGGCCTCCGCTGGCGAGCCGTTTCCCGTCCGGGCTGAACGCCACGCTCGTGACCTCGTTCGTGTGCCCCTTGAGCGTCAGGGTTTGCTGGCCGCTGGCCGCATCCCACACCCTGATTGTCCGGTCCCAGCTTCCGCTGGCGATCCGCTTCCCATCCGGGCTGAACGTCACGCTCATGACCAAGCTCGTGTGCCCCTTGAGCGTGAGGGTTTCCTGGCTGCTGGCCGCGTCCCACACTTTGATCGTGTTGTCCCAGCTTCCGCTGGCGATCCGCTTCCCGTCCGGGCTGAACGCCACGCTCGTGACCCCGTCCGTGTGCCCCTTGAGCGTGAGGGTTTCCTGGCCGCTGGCCGCGTCCCAGACCTTGATCGTCTTGTCCCTGCTTCCGCTGGCGATCCGTTTCCCGTCCGGGCTGAACGCTACGCTCATGACCCCGAGCGTGTGCCCCTTGAGCGTGAGGGTTTCCTGGCCGCTGGCCGCGTCCCACACTTTGATTGTCCGGTCGTCGCTTCCGCTGGCGATCCGCTTCCCATCTGGGCTGAACGCCACGCTTGTGACCACGTCCGTGTGCCCCTTGAGCGCGAGGGTTTCCTGGCCGCTGGCCGCGTCCCACACTTTGATCGTGGTGTCCCAGCTTCCGCTGGCGAGCCGTTTCCCATCTGGGCTGAACGCCACGCTCGTGACCACGTTCGTGTGCCCCTTGAGCGTGAGGGTTTCCTGGCCGCTGGCCGCGTCCCACACTTTGATCGTGTTGTCCCAGCTTCCGCTGGCGAGCCGTTTCCCATCTGGGCTGAACGCTACGCTCATGACCCCGAGCGTGTGCCCCTTGAGCGTGAGGGTTTCCTGGCTGCCGGCCGCATCCCACACTTTGATCGTGTTGTCCCAGCTTCCGCTGGCGATCCGTTTCCCGTCTGGGCTGAACGCCACGCTCGTGACCACGTCCGTGTGCCCCTTGAGCGTGAGGGTTTCCTGGCCGCTGGCCGCGTCCCACACCTTGATCGTGTTGTCGTAACTTCCGCTGGCGATCCGCTTCCCGTCCGGGCTGAACGCTACGCTCATGACCCCGAGCGTGTGCCCCTTGAGTGTGAGGGTTTCCTGGCCGCCGGCCGCATCCCACACTTTGATCGTGTTGTCCCAGCTTCCGCTGGCGATCCGTTTCCCGTCTGGGCTGAACGCCACGCTCATGACCGCGTTCGTGTGCCCCTTGAGTGTGAGGGTTTCCTGGCCGCTGGCCGCGTCCCACACCTTGATCGTGTTGTCGTCGCTTCCGCTGGCGATCCGCTTCCCGTCCGGGCTGAACGCTACGCTCGTGACCGTGCTCGTGTGCCCGCGAAGCGTCTGCTGGTTCTGGTTGAACAGCGTGTAAAGATAGCGGTATTCCCATCCACGAAAGTCGGGACGAGATGACTTCAGATGCCGCCAGGCGCTCGCGGCGTCGTTGGTTTTCCAATCGAACTGGGCCGTAGTGATCTGGGCGACGTAAAGCAGCCATTCGACCTTACCGCGTTCTTCGCGGGCCCGCGCCGCTTCGTGTTCCGCCAACCGTTGTTGTTGCTCGGCGCAGTTTTCTTTGCTGATTTGCCAGCGCTGTCTGTTCGTCGGCGCGTTTCTTTTCCAGTAGCGCTGCGCTCGTTCGCGATCGGCCACCATTTTGGCCGCATTGGCCCGTTCGATTTGTTCCTCTGCCAGCGTTGTCTGCGCATCGGCGCGCATCGTTTCCATCTGCGCCGTCGCTCGTTGGTGACGCGCCTCGATTGTTTGTTCCTCGGCCCGACTCTTCTGCCGATTGGCCTCTTCCAAGGCGCGTTTATTCTCTTGGTAGAGATAGAAACTGACACCTCCGAAGCTGGTGATGACGACCAACGCGGCCGCGCCCACCATTGCGGCCAGGATGGCCAGCCGTCTCCTGCGTTGCACTCTCACGCCTTCGCGACGCTGCTCCTCGTGCTCCTTTGCCCGCTGGAGCGCCTCCTGCTGCTGCCGTTCGTCGCGGCTCTGCTTGACCACGGGGACCAGAACATCGTGCGTCAGCTCGACTCGCTGGACGCCGAGTCGTTCCTCGACGTGGAGCAAGCGGCGCTTCACCAGTTCGTCGATGGCCGAGCCGGACGCTCCGCGCTCCGCGACGCCCGCCGCGCACGGCCCACCTCGACGTTGTCCCGGAACCCCGAATCGGTCAAAAGCTCGTCTTCCACGAACGCCCGCACTCCGGCCGGCTGGTCGGCCAGGCAGCGGCCGTAGAAATCCTGCAGGATGCTTTGGCTGCTCCCCTCCAACAGGGCCGGCGTGATCTGCTCCAAATGCTGGTTGATCCGCCGCGTGTTAAGCTCGCGGCAGACCAGGCTCAACAGCGACGGATCGACTTCCAGCCCAGTTAGTTCCAACCCAGTTAGTTCCGGCCCAGTCCGTTCCAACCCAGTTAGTTCCAATCCAGCCAGGTTCTCACGATCGCCGTCCGCCTTGCCGTCGCCGTCGCCGTCGCCGCGCGGGGAGCCGTGGCCGGCGGCCACGAAGCGGACGATCTGCCGGCCGACCTCGGCGGAAACCAATCCGCGCCCCGGTTTGACAGCCGCCTCGAGGGCCTGTGGGCCGTTCAAGGCGGTCAGGCGGATGCGGCCGCCGGCAAGCGACGACATCCGGCTTTGCAGGCTTTCCAGCTCGGGCAAAAAATCTTCGCGGAGGGAAATGAGGACCCGGTAGTCCTGCTTCTCGAAGACGAAGTTCCGCACCAGGCCGGGGTCTGCTTCGATCCGCTGCTCGACCTCTGCCGGCACGCGGTTCTCGACCAGGTCGGCCAGCTCGGTGAGGAAACGATCCGACCGCCGGCGGCAAAGTTCGTCGTCGCGGCCGAGGGTGAACAGCTCCTCGAACTGGTCGAAGACCAGCACCCCAACGAGCGGCTTGCCGTCCGGCGTGGCCAGGGCGGCGCCGGCCCGGTGGAAATATTCCCACAGGGTCTCGTCCGCGGCCGGAAAAGCGGCCTCGGGCAGGCCGGCCCCCGCCAGGGCGTTGCCCAGGGCCGACTTGACCTGCGCCGCCAACTCGGGGGCCTCCTTCGCAAAATCGAGCCGGAGGGGGACGGGCAAGAATCCTTCGCGGCGCAGCTTCGGAAAGATCCCCGCGCGCAACAGCGACGTCTTCCCCAGCCCGGACCGGCCGAAGAGCACCGTGAGCAGTCTGCACTTGACCTGCCGGAAGAGATCCTCAGCCACTTCCCGCCGGCCATAAAAGAACGCCTGGAATGCTTCTTCATAGGCGGAGAGGCCCGGCCAGGGATTCTGCGGATCGACAGCCGGCCTCTCGGCGACCTCACCGCTGCTGGCAACAGAATTCATCGCGGCCCGGTCCCTTTCAACGCCTGCCAACCTACGCCGTTCGAGCGCATTCCATCCAAGTGTCGCGTTCCCGTGGCGGAAACGATCGGTCAATACGAGAGTTTCATCGCGTCACCGAAGTGCTCGCAGCACGAGCCACCACAACTCAAACTGCGTCCCGCGGAACCGCTTCGGTGCGGCCGATCGTCCATGCCCCCTTGCCCAAACTTCATTATGCGCGGGTCTCACGTTTCGTTCACGATCAATTTACTAACGGTTGTTAATGACCTCGCGGCGAGCGGCCCGGTGAAAAACGGCGCCGGTCAAAAAGGCAAAGCGGGCGTGCTCCGGAGTTTTTTGGGGTTCTTCAGATTTTCCTTTTTTTTCCCTTTTTTACGCCCCAAAATACCCCAAAAAACTCCCCAAACGGTCCGGGCTTTAGCGGCTGGATCCGAAGTGTTGTGCGATCTCTTTCATCCGTTCCACGAACTCCGGTGTGACCTGGCCCCCCGGCAATGGGGTGATGTGCAGTTTCGAGAAGCGTCCCGATTCGTCGAGGTACTTGAGGCCCGGGGCGTCGGTGCCGTCGACGATGACGGGGACAATGAATTGCTCCGTGGGGTGGTTCCCCCGGTCCCGATCGGCCGCCCAGTCCCACTCCTTGCGAAAGAAACAGTCTTTGCGGCGACGTTCCGTATTGCTGGAAAGCAACGGGATGAAACACGAGCATTCCCGCTTGATGTAGTTTTCGATCTCGTACCCGTACGTGTCGCCGGCCTTGAGCTGCTCCTTGTCGTACCAGGCGACGAGGCCGGCCGCGTCCAGGCCCGCTTTGAGCTTTTTCGCGGCGAGGCCGTCCTCGCTGGCGTAGCTGATGAAGATGGCCCCCGGCGGCATTTCGGCCGGCGGCGGGAATTGTGGCTCCTGCGGGTTGGCAAGGGCCTCGGGATTGCGTTCGCGCCAGCGCCGCCAGAGTTCGGCCACGAAGTCGACCGCCCCCCCGTGCGGGAAGACGCGGGTGGGGCCGCTGAAGTGCCGAAGAAAAAAGACCAGGTCCGCGTCGCGGGACGTCCGGCCGTCGGCCAGGAATTCCAGGAAATCGCGGCTTTGCGACAGCGGGCGCTGCTTGGCGGTGCGAAGAAAGATCCGGGCGAACCAATCCGAGAAATTCTGGCCCAGGAGAAGCAGGTTGTTCTCTTCCAACTCGTGAAACAGCCTCTTGGGCCGCCGCGCCTCGAGTTGAATGTCGCAGACGAATTCGAGCAAGTCCTCGTCGGTGAGGACGTAGTCGGGGATGATGGAGACCTTCCCCATGAGGTAATAGACCGTGGTGGGGAGATCCGCTTTGTCGGCTTCGATGTCCTTGCGCTTGTCCTCCTTGTTGTGGCGGTAGTTGACCCACCGCGTATCCGGCCTTCCGCCGAATCGCACGGCGTTGAGGGCCTCTTCCAGCAAGGAATCAAAGGTGGTGGTGACGAACAGGTTGAAATGGCTGATTTCGGCCAACTGCCTGAGCGGTTCGGGGGGCGCAAGCGAGCCTTCTTCAACACGGAGCAGAGCATGGAGGAAATGTCCGCGCGCGATTCGCGACGACGCTCCAGCAGCTTGCAGATCACGTTGTGGAGCGTCGGTTCTCCGGCCGCGGCGTCGACGCGAAAGTCAAACGAGTTGGCAAGCTGTGCGGCAAGGTAGCCGTCGAGCAGCGTCTTTTTCTCTCCCGTCTCGACCCACAACAAGTCGGGTCCGATGATCGGGATCACGGTCTGTGCCTCGATCGAGTCCAGGAGATGCTCCCAGGTCCGCTCATTCCAATGCGCGGCCCCAACGGGTGCCGAAACCGAGTCTGACGCCATAGCGGGGCAATCCTGATTTCCAAACGACGCAATCGTGCTGCCGCAAGCAATCCGTCATTTTAGGGAGGCGGGAGCGCGGATGCCACTTTTCTGCAAACGCGAATCAGAGGCTTTTAGCGACCGGATCGACGTCGTTCTGAGCGGACCCGGTGGATCGCGGGCCGTTCGTATAGGCGTGTGCCAAGAGCGCCAGCGCTCCGCCTAACAGCGTGGCAATCGCCCGCGTTGCCGAAAAGGCGATCGGCGATTCAACCGCGCCAGGCGGCCGCTCAAGCGGTTCGATACATTTTCTCCACGGTATCTATGTTGCCTCATCCGGAGCGCTCCTTTATTCTGGGGAAGCGTGGTCGACAAGGAGTCACTGTTTGCAGGAGGCAAATGATGCCCAGTTTACTTATTTTTGCGGGCTTCCATGCAACAGCTTCTTTTGCCGAGCCTCGACGCCCCGTCGGGGTCGTCGCGATGGTTCCGGACCGAAGAGCAGGCCTTCGAGTACGGCCAGGTCTATGACTCGTATTTTGCGACCGAGGAAGGCTGGAAGCGCTTCCGGGCAAAGGGTCAAGAGGGCCTGATCTCCTACCGGCGGCGCGGCAAATACGTGAAAGCGATCGGCGGGCTGCTCGCCTGCGACGAAGAGAAGCCGCGCTTGTTGCAGGAATACAACGAATTCGCCGATTCGTTCGGACTGCTCACTTCGTTTTATAACGTTCCGGAGCACGACGTCGACCTGTTCCGCGAGCAGGGATACCAGGTCACCAAGTGGGGCGAGGAACCGATCGTCGACCTCGAGGAGTGCACCTGGTCGGGCAAGCCCTACGAGTGGGTCCGGCGGCAGACCAATTATTGCCGCCGGGCGGGTATCACCATCGTCGAACATCGGCGCGACGAAATGGATGACGAGTCGTGGACCGCGTTGTTGCGGCAGTTGCGGGCCGTCTCCGACGCCCTGCTGGCCACGAAAGCGCACTCCGGCGAAATCCAGATGGTCGAAGGTCAGCTCGAGGTGCCCGGCTGGGGCCGCCGGCGGCTGTTTGTCGCCTATTCGCAGGACTCTCCGCCGCGGATCGAGGGCTTTTTGATCGCCCTGCCGATGAGCGGCGGACGGCGCTGGTCGCTCGAGATGTACCGCCACCGGCCGGACGCGATCCGCGGGGTCGTGCCGCACCTGTTTCACGAAACCATGATCCGCATGAAAGCCGATGGGATTGAGTCGGTCTCGCTGTGCCTCGTTCCCGGGCTGGGCTGCGAAGAGGCCCTGCCGGGCGACAATGTTTTGACCCGCCGCGCGCTGTGCTTCGGCAAGAAACACCTGAATTTCCTGTTCGACTTCGCGGGCCTGTATCATTTCAAGAGCCGCTTCCGGCCGCACTACGAAAGCCGCTATGTCTGCTCGCGTCCGCGCTCGAGCCCGGGCGACGTTCGCACTGTTTCAGATGAGCGGAATGCTGAGCTTCGACACGAAAAAGGTCGCGAAGAACTTCGTGCGGAATTACTTCAAGCGGCGTGAGCGCCAACAGCTTGCCGATCGCAACGGATCGCTGGCGATGGTCTGCCAGGGCGGTGACTGACACGATGATCGCCACTGCCAATGCACCCATGCCGGTCGCCTCCGAGCCGAACCGGCTCTTCTTTCCTGCCGGCACGGGGACGGAAGACTCCGTCGCGTGCCAATTCTCCGTTTACGACTCCATCCGCGACGTCGACGTGGACGAATGGAACAGCGTACGGAACCCTCACCGCGATCCCTTCATGGATCCCGGCTTCATCGAGGCGGTCGAGAACTCGATGGGAACGGCCTGCCGGTTCCGGCACGTCGTGGTTCGAGACAAGAGGGGCCGGCCGATCGCCGCGGCCTGTCTTTCCTCGTACACGGTCGATGGAGCCTCCCTGGCGGAAGGCTCCGCGAAAAGAATCCTGAGCGCAATTGGCCGCGTCTGCCCGCGGCTGTTGCGCAATACGATCGTGATGTGCGGGCTGCCGGTCTCGACCGGCGACAGCCATCTCCGCTTCGCCTGCCATGTCGACCGGGCGTCCGTTCTGGCGATTCTCGACCGGCTGATTTGTGAATTCGCCGCCGCCGAGCGGGCACGGTTCATCCTCTTCAAGGAATTCAATGCCGAAGGCTGCCGCGACCTGGGAACATTGCCTTCCCTCGGATATCGCCGGGCCGACAGCTACCCGATGAATTACGCCGCCAGCGACTACCGCGACTTCGAGGACTACCTGTCGCGGATCAGGTCGAAAAAGCGGCGGATGCTCCGCGGTTCGCTCAAGAAGTTTGCCAAGGGGGGCTTTCGCGTCGTGACGCTCACGGGGCGCGAGGGGGCCGCCGAGCTCTACACCGACCAGGTGCACCGCCTCTACGAAGCCGTGCTCAGCCGGTCGCAGGTGCAGTTTGAGCATCTGCCCGCGGAATTCCTGCGGGAGCTGGCCCGCCGGCTGCCCGACAATACGTCGTTCACGTTCGTCTTTCGCGGGGACGAAGTCGTCGCCTTCGCCGCTTCGGTCTTTAGCGAGACGACATTTCATGGACTGGTGCTCGGCATCGATTACGAGCGGAATCGAGAGTACGAGCTTTATTTCAACGTGCTGTTTAAGGCCCTCGATGTGGCCTTTCGCCGCGGGGCGGACCACATTCTGCTGGGGCAGACGGCCGACACGACCAAGCACGCCAAGCTCGACATCTATCAGACGCCGATTTCGATTTATGTCAAAGGGGCCAAGCGCACCATTCGCGCCGCCCTGAAACTCGCCTTCCCGCTCTTTTTCCCGCAACGCCCGGCCGCCTACGTCCGCGACTCAGACGACGAAGCGAGCGACTCATCCGAGAATGGCTGAGGATGCCAGCCAGGGCTCTTGGAACCTCTTTTCCGAATTTGGCGTTGGTCGCGGGCTCGAGTCGGATGCTGGGGCGATCCTCTCTTGGCCGAGTGGCGCCGGCTGCTAGAATCGAACGATTCGGCGGCGATTGAGCGATTCGCTCGGTCGCGCAACGGTCTCTCATGGGATGTGTCCATGCGCAGCGAGAATGAAGTCCCGTTCGAGGACAAGCCATTCAAGATCAAGGTGGCCGACCGGGTGAACCGGCTGCCGCCCTACATGTTCGGCAAGATCAACAAGCTCAAATACCAAAAGCGGGTCGCCGGCGTCGACGTGATCGACCTGGGAATGGGAAACCCGACCGACGGGCCCGATCCACTCATCGTCGACAAGCTGTCCGAGGCGCTTGCCGACCCGCGCAACCATCGCTATTCGGTCTCCAACGGCATCGAAAACCTGCGGAAAGAGGTGTCGGCCCGCTATTGGAAAAAATATGGAGTCCGCCTGGCCCCCGACACCGAGGTGATTGCCTGCCTCGGGTCGAAAGAGGGCTTCAGCCACATGTGCCTGGCCCTGATGGGACCGGGCGACACGGCGATCGTGCCGGCACCGTCGTTCCCCATCCACGTCTATGCGGTGATGCTCGCCTCCGGAAACGTGATCGCGCTCGACGTCCGCAAGCCCGACACGTTCTTGCAAAACGTCGCCTACACGTGCGAGCACCTGTATCCCAAACCGAAAGTGGTGATCGTCAACTTTCCACACAACCCCAGCACGACGGTCATCGAACCGGACTTCTATGTCGAGCTGGTCGCGTTGGCCAAGAAATATGGCTTCCTGGTCATCAGCGACTTCGCCTACGCGGACATCGGCTTCGACGGTTACCAGGCTCCGAGCTTTCTGGCGGTCCCCGGCGCGATCGACGTCGGCGTGGAATTCACCACGATGAGCAAGGGCTACAGCATGGCCGGCTGGCGGATCGGTTTCTGTAGCGGCAACGCCGAGATGGTCCGCGCCCTGGCGACCATCAAGGGCTACTACGACTACGGCATTTTTCAGCCGATCCAGATCGCGGCCATTGTCGCGATGCGGCACTGCGACGCGGCCGTCGAAAGCGTCGCCGCCGAATACCAGCAGCGGCGCGACGTCTTGTGCGAAGGTCTGGAACGGGCCGGCTGGCAGGTCGACGTTCCCAAGGCCGGCATGTTCGTCTGGGCCAAGATCCCTGAGCCTTGGGCGCAGATGGGCTCGATCGACTTCTCGATGATGCTCCTCGATAAGGGGGGCGTCGCCGTCAGCCCCGGCCGCGGATTTGGAGAGGAAGGCGAAGGCTTCCTCCGCCTGGCGATCGTTGAGAACAGCCAACGCCTGCGGCAGGCGGTCCGCCAAATCCAGCGCTGCCTCAAGAGCGAGCCGGTGCCCGTCGAGAAATGACGAAGGACCGTAGGGCACGCTGCGGGCTTGCCCTCGAAGAGAGCACAAATGCTGATCCACAGACTCCGCAGAGGACACCGATTCAAAGACATTGAAATCTGCGAAACCCGTGGATCATCTCAACCTTGGCATTTGCCCATCGATGCAGATTCATTCCAGTTGTTTCGCACCAGAAACTCCGCCGCCCAATGATACTGATCGAGCAGCCTGTCGCAGGGGCGGCCCAGAAGCCGATAGGCGGCATAGAGGGATTCGATCGTCGCCAAGCCCCCCGCGGGATCCGGATAAATGTAGGAGGCGCGGGGATAAGCCGTTTGAATGGGCGGCAGACTTCGCAGCGGAACGTGTCGAAAGAACTTTTCCATCCGATCGGCCAGCCGCCACGTTCCGTCGAGAACGAGCAGCCCGCGGCCTCTGTCCTCAGTCGAGAGAAGGGGGCCGCCGAGACCCAGCCGCACATAGGCGTCCAGCGGTTCCGGCCCCAATTCGGGGAACGTCCAGAAAGCGAAACCCTCACGGCCGCGAAGCGGTTCCACGGTGCACTTCGCCCGCTTTTCACGCGAGTGGACGACGATGATGGTCGGTGGAAAACCACTCGCGGCCTTTTCCTCGGGCTTCGTGCTTCGGGTGTCCTTCGTCATTCGTGCTTCGTCATTCTTCGTCGTTCGCCATTTCACTGCTGATGCAGTTTTCGCATCTGTTCTTCGAGGTCGGCAATCTCCCGCTTGAGCCGGGTGATCTCTTGAGGATCGTCGGGCTGGTCGCGAGCGCCGGCCAAAAGCTGCCGAAGCTTCTGCATCCGAGTCTTGGCCGCTTCGAGCTGTTTTTTGTGTTTCTTGTCGAGTGCCATCATCCCTCCTGCTTCATAGAATCAAGGTTGTCGCCCCGCACAGACCGCGATACAAGGTCAGTGGCTGACCGGCCAGTGCCATGTCTGGCCACCGGCCGCACGCCCCTGAATGACCGCGGCGCGGGGGCCACGGGATGGTGCGATGTCGCTGATTCTATGCCATCAATGTTTTTCCTGGGTCGAGCCGATCGGCGAACAGTGTCCGCAATGTGACTTTCCTCTCGATGCCCGCTTGCCCGACCCCTCCTCCGAGGAGTTGAGCGCCGCCATCGGCCGGGTCGTCCGCCGGATCGGAGAGGTCCGCATTGCCCGCGCACGCCCTTCCCGACCGAGGGTCGCTCTATGAAACCACCCACGGCCTGTTCTTTGTTCCAGATCGCCTGGAGCAGGTCAAGCTGGTGCTCGGCGAAACGTCTCCGCGGCCACTACGAACGGTCCTGGCCGCATGTCTGACTGCGCCGTGGGCGCTGTTGCGGGGAGCACCCAGCCGGCGGACAGCGGCCAGGATGGAGATCGCCGTCGACGAGCACTGCTCCCTCGGTCCGGAGGACAGCGGCAAGCTGTCGGCTCTCCTGATGCAGAACCCGGGCGTCTTTTTTATCCCCCGCCGCTCAATCCACAAGATTCGCTGGACGCTCTGGGGCTGGACGATCTCGCGGCCGAACAGCCTCGTGCTCCGGTTCAAGCCGATTGCCGATCGCGGCCGATTTCACGAACGGATGAGCGCCTGGGCGGCCGGAGGTTGAAGAGGCTGTCTGCCCATGAGCGGTTCCCCCGTGAGCGATCGTTCGCGCCAAGGATGCCGCCGAGTTTTGGGCCCGGCTCGACGAGTCGCTGGCTGACGGTTCCTGCCTGGGCACGACGCTCAGTAAACGCCGCCCGGCGCGGCGCGATAGTCCCGAAAAACTCATCATCCGCCCGATTGTCATCAAGGGGGCACGCGTCTTTCAGTGGGCCTCGCGGCGGGCCAACCGCGAGACGCATGAGAACCTTTCGCCGGACGAAACGGGCAAACGCATCCGGGACCTTCTCGGGACGTCCTATGAGCGGGCGCATGTCTTCACGATCGGGGCCGATTTCGACGTCCGCGTCGGCCCGGACGGCGGGTTGGCTGTCCGTCGCAGCCGCCCGACGAAAACGGCCGTCGCCGCGGAGCACAACCGGTCCAAGTCGTATCTGCTCCCTGAAAATGTTCCCTGCCCCTTCCTCATCGAGATCGGCGTGATGACGCCGGCGGGCAAGGTCCGCGCGTCGAAGTATGCCAAGTTTCGGCAGATCAACCGATTTCTCGAGCTCGTCAACGATGTGGCCGACCATCTGCCGACCAGTGGCGAGCTGCGGATCGTCGACTTCGGCTGCGGCAAGAGTTACCTCACGTTCGCCCTCCACCATCTGCTCACCCGGATTCGCCAACGGCAGGTGAACATCCTGGGGCTGGACCGCAACAGCGACATCGTCGCCGAGTGTGCCCGCTTGAGCAAAAAGCTCGATTGCCGCGGGCTCGACTTCCGCGTGGGTGAAATTGCCGGCCAAACGATCGAGGGGGCCGTCGATCTGGCCGTCTCGCTGCACGCCTGCGACACGGCGACGGATGACGCGCTGGCCCAGGCGGTCGGCTGGCAAGCGGCCGTGATCCTGGCCGTTCCGTGCTGCCAGCACGAGCTGGCCCGCACGATCCGCCTGACGGACCTGGCTCCCCTTGATCGCCACGGCGTGCTGCATGAGCAATTTGCCAGCCTGGCGACCGACGCTCTTCGCGCGCAGGCGCTGGAGGCGTGCGGCTACAAGACGCAAGTGATCGAATTCATCGACCTGGAGCATACCGCCAAGAATCTGTTGATCCGCGCCGTCCGCCAGCCGGACCGTGTCCGCGCGGAGAAGGCGGCGATCGCCTACAGCCAGTTCAAGGCTTTTCTCGGCCTCGGCCCCATCGCGACTGACCGTATCCTCGTGGCCGCCGCTCCAGGACCGTAAACGATTTTGGAATCGTCGAGCAAGCTGTCCGCTTGCCCCACCGTCGCTTCGCAGGGAGGAATGAGTTCGTGCAAAACATCGACGTGGCCCGGCTGTTCGATGAATATGCGGACATCCTCGAAATCCAAGGGGCCAATCCGTTCCGCGTCCGCGCCTATCGCAACGCCGCACGGATGATCGGCGACCTGCCGGAATCGGTGGCCGATATCGCCTGCAATCCGGACCGCTCGCTCGTGGAACTCCCCGGCATCGGCAAGGACCTGGCCGAAAAGATCTGTGCCGTGGTCAAGACGGGAGAATTTCCTCAGCTGGCAGAGGCCCGGCTGGCAGTGCCGGCCAGCGTCGTGGAAATGTTGCGGATTTCCGGCCTTGGCCCGAAGAAGGTCGCCATTCTCTTCAAAGAGCTCTCGGTTCGCTCGCTCGACGATCTCCGCCAGGCGGCCCAGCAGGGACAGATCGCGAAACTTAAGGGTTTCGGCACGAAGACCGAACAGGCGATCCTCGAAGGAGCCGCCCAGGCCGTCGACGGCGCCGCAAGCGGTTCCTTCTGGCCGAGGTCAAGGCGGAGGCCGACTCGATTGTGGCCGACCTGCTGAAGCTGAAATCGGTCACCCAGGCGACGCTCGCCGGAAGCTGCCGGCGGCTGAAGGAAACGGTGGCCGATCTGGACGTCGTGGCGACGGCCAAGGACTCGGCCGAACCGATGGACGCGCTGGCTTCGCATCCGCTGGTCGTGAAAGTCCTGGCCCGCGGCGAGACCAAGCAGCGCGTGCGGCTGCGCTCGGGGATTGAAATGGATCTCCGCGTCGTTCCTGACGAGTCGTACGGCGCCGCCATGCAGTATTTCACCGGCTCCAAGGAGCACAACATCGTCATTCGCCGCCGGGCGCAGGACCGCGGGCTGAAGGTCAACGAGTACGGCGTCTTCCGCGGCGAAGAGCTTGTCGGCGGCCGGACGGAGGAGGAAGTTTATCGTTCGGTCGATCTCCCCTGGATTCCTCCCGAGCTGCGGGAGAACCGCGGCGAGATCGAACGGGCCGAAAAAGGGAACCTTCCCCGCCTGCTGGAGCTGGACGACATCCGTGGCGACCTGCACATGCACACCACGGCAACCGACGGGACCGCCTCGATCCTCGAGATGGTCGAAGCCGCCAAGGCCCGCGGCCGCGAATACATCGCCATCACCGACCACTCCAAGCGCGTCTCGATGGCCAACGGGCTCGACGCCGCCCGTCTGCGGGCCCATTGGAAAGAAATCGACAAGGTCCGCAAGGGGATTCCAGGGATCGAGGTGCTCCGCGGCGTCGAGTGCGACATCCTCGAAGACGCGCGGCTCGATCTCGACGACGAAGTGCTGGCCGAGGCGGACTGGGTCCTGGCCGTCCTCCACTACGGCCTTAAGCAGCCGCGCGAGCAGATCACGAAGCGGCTGATGACGGCCATCAAGAACCCTTACGTCGATTGCATCGGCCATCCGACGGGCCGGCTGTTGACGAAGCGGCCGGGGGCCGACGTCGCGTTCGATGAAATCCTGAAGGCGGCCGCCGACCACGGCGTGATGATGGAGATCAACGCGCATCCCAGCCGCCTCGACCTCGACGACGTCCATGCAGCGGCGGCCCGCGACTTGGGCATCCCGATCGTCGATCAGCACCGACAGCCACAGTCAAAATGGCCTCGACCTGATGCAGTTCGGCGTCTTCCAGGCCCGCCGCGCGGGACTGGAAAAGAAAGACGTCGCCAATACGCGGCCGTTGAAGGAGTTCCGCGGTATGCTGAGACGCTCGCGATGAAGCCGGCCCGACCGCGATCGGCGCTTTGCTTTTGCCGGCCCAATGGCGGAAAATGCCGGCGTCTGTCGCCGCTTTATGGAATTCAATCTCCACTCGATGGAAACAACAAGAGGCTTCCCATGCGCGTCCGACCCTTGTTCGCACTCAAACTCGCCCTGTTGTCGGCGTTTGCCGCGTGTGTCCTGCCGAGCGCCGGAGCGGCCGAACCGGCGAAAACACGCACGGTGACGGCTGGTAAGATCACGTTGACCGTTCCCGAGTCGTGGCAGCAACAGGATCCCACCACCCGCATGCGGTTGACGCAATTCGCGGTCCCGAAGGTGAACGGCGACACGGAGAACGGGGAGTTCGTCGTCTACTATTTTGGTGCGGGAAGTGGTGGAGGGGTCGACGCAAACATTCACCGCTGGATCAATCAGTTTCAGCCGCGGGAGCGCAAAGCGAAACTCACATCCGGAAAATGCCCGCAAGGAGAATACGTGCTGGTCGATCTCCGCGGAACGTGGAACAAGCCGATCGGGCCGATGATTCAGCAGAAGACGGTCGAAACACCCGACGCCCGCGTGCTGGGCATGATTTTGACGGTCAAGGACCAGGGCAACTACTTCCTCCGTTTGACGGGACCGCAGAAGACCGTCTCGGCCAACGCCGACGCTCTGCGGTCCGCCATTGGGGCCGCCGCCAAGTCGGAAAAAGATTACAAGCTGCCGCAAGAGAATTAACGCAGCCGAGCCAAGCAAACTGGCCAGCGCCGCTTTTGATACAAAGTGCCCGCTTTTGATGCACTTTTTGGAGTTTTTTGGGGTATTTTGGGCGCAAAAAAAGGAAAACTGAAGACCCCCAAAATACTCCGGAAGCGGGCACTTCGGCCCCAATCCACCTACGCGCGAGGATTGCGAGGGAGTATGAACATATGTTCATACATCGTGCCTCGGGGCCGTGCTTTGTGCTTTCACACCTGCAGCACGCCCGTGCGGAACGGCTCGTCGTCCGCGTGCCGCGTGGCGATTTCGAGCGATTCGATCAGCACCTGCCGCGTGTCGGCGGGTTCGATGATCTCGTCCACCCAGCCGCGGGCGGCGGCGTAACGGGGATCGAGGCACGCGTCGTAGGCCTCCGTCACTTTGCGGCGAAGCTCTTCCAACTCGGCGACGTCGGTTTCCTGGCCCGTCCGCTTCATGGCGGCGATGTTCACATCCAACAGCGTTGAAGCGGCCTGAGAAGAACCCATCACGGCGTACTCGGCCGTCGGCCAGGCGAAGATGTACCGCGGGTCGAACGCCTTGCCGCACATCGCGTAGTTGCCCGCTCCGTAGCTGCCCCCCAGGATGACCGTCAACTTGGGCACGCGGCTATTGGAGATCACGTTGACCACCTTCGCCCCCGCCCGAATAATACCCGATTGCTCCGAATCGCGGCCCACCATGAAGCCCGAGACGTCCTGCAAAAAGACCAGCGGCGTCCAGGTCTGGTTGCAGTCCATGATGAAGCGGGCCATCTTGTCCGCGCTGTCGTGATAGATCACGCCGCCGTACTGCAACCCCTCGTGCGGCGTTTTCTCGGAATGGTGCTGATTGGCGAGGATGCCGACTGAAAACCCGCCCAAACGGGCGTAGCCGCAGATCACCGTCCGCCCGTATTCGGACTTGTATTCCTGAAAGCTGTCGGCATCGACGAGGCATTCGAGCAGGTCGCGGACTTCGTAGGAAGCTTGCCGCTCCGGCGTCACGATGCGACAGATTTCATCAGCCTGCTTTTTGGAAGGGACCAGTTGACTGCGGCGAAACTGCGAGGCCTTGGCATCGAGCGGCAGCGATTCGGCCAAAGCCCGCACGCGGGCCAGGCCCGCGTCGTCGTCGGCTTCGCGAAAATCGATCGTGCCGCTGATGGCCGCGTGCATCTTCGCACCGCCCAAATCCTCGTGGCCGACGTCCTGGCCGATCGCGCTTTTGACGAGGGCCGGACCGGCGAGGTACAGCCCCGAGCCTTCCGTCATCACGAGCTTATCGCACAAGACGGGCAGATAGCCGCCGCCGGCGACGCAGTTGCCCATGATGGCGGCGATCTGCGGCACGCCCAGGGCCGACAGGACCGCGTTGTTGCGGAAGATCCGGCCGAAGTCGTCCTCGTCGGGAAAGACTTCGTCCTGCAAGGGGAGCATCACGCCGGCCGAGTCGACGAGGTAGATCAACGGCAACCGGTTGAACAGGGCGATCCGCTGGGCCCGCAGCACCTTCTTGGTCGTCATGGGGAAAAACGCGCCGGCCTTCACCGTCGCATCGTTGGCGACGACCATGAACCGCCGCCCCGCCACAACGCCAACGCCGCAAACCACGCTGGCAGCCGGCGCCGGCCCCCATTCGCCGTACATTCCCCAGCCGGCAAAGCGGCCGAACTCGAAGAACGAGCTGTCCGGATCGATCAAGCGGGCGATCCGCTCGCGTGCCGTCAGGCGTTTCTTCTCGTGCTGCCGCGCAATGGCTTTCGCCCCACCCCCCTCGGCGACCTTCGCCCGGTCGCGGCGCAGCGCCTCCAAAAGCGACTCCCACGTGTGCGGCACCCTTTGAGGGATTTGATTCAGCGCTGGACGTTTTCGGCGTGCTCGGCGGCATGCGTTCCCATCAAAAAAGCCAGTCGGTAATGCTATTCCGCGTAGCGGCTTTTCACAACGGGCGCCACACGCGGACGAGCTGTGCGGATTCCTGCCGATAGATCGGGAGCCCGCGAGGTGGGGTTGCAGAGACGCGGTGTCTTTGGCCCTGAAGGGGCCCGATCCTATAGCCCGGGCGCAGGCTCTGCGCAGCCCCGGGTTGTCGAATTCGCGAACCGTGAAAAGCCCTGAAAGGGCGGGATCGCCAACGCGTTGATTGCGCCTGGTTTTCAAATAGCGCCGGCAGGCAGAAAACGGCCGAAAAAGGGGGCAAGGCGCAGATACGGGGATTCATGCAATGCTCGCCGGTAGTTTTGTAGGGCATGCTCTGCATGCCGATTCATTTTGTGTCGGTAGCTCGATCCGGATTCGAAGCGGCATGCACAGCATGCCCTACTAGATCGTCCAACGGTATTTGGCGGCCGCAGCAGCGAGTTTCGTGGCCAAAAAGCGGCAATCTCGCCTGTCAGTTACAAGTGGTCGCACCACTACGGGGCTGGCGGTGGTTGTCTGCCGCAACAGCAGTCACTGCCCACCGAATTTGAACAGGAGCAAACAGAGGCAACAGAGGTCAAGAGATAGGAAAAGGGAAGGAGGGGCGCGGGATGAGAGAAGCGGGTGAATGCGTCTGTCGCCCCGGCTGGGGCTTTGGGATTTCAAATGGGGGTCGCACCCAGCGTTGAAACGCTGGGCTATGATCGGTCGCCCCTTTGCGGGGCTTAAAGCGCGCGGAGTTTTGTAGGGCATGCTCTGCATGCCGATTCATTTTTGTGTCGGTAGCTCGATCCGGATTTCGAAGCGGCATGCACAGCATGCCCTACGGGGCTTAAAGGCGCGGAGAGGCCGGGTTCCACTGGCTAGGGGCGCCGGTTGGCGGAGCGGGCTCCGGCCGGTGACCCGCGGGGAGGCGGCACAATTCCGGAGGTCTTGGCCCCGGCGGGGCCGGCGAGAATAGCCCAGCGTTTCAACGCTGGGTTGTGGGGCGCTCGTCGATGCTCCAAGCCCCGGACGGGGCGACAGACTTCCCACTTGAGAGGAGAACCTGGAAAATCTCTCATTCCGTCGGCGCCGGTTGTCGGCCTTGATGAGCGAATGGATCAACGGCGGCAACGCGGTCCCCACGGGCGAGGGACGAGGGCAGCGGGTCAATGCCTCTGTCGCCCCGGCTGGGGCTTTGGGATTTCAAATGGGCGTCGCACCCAGCGTTGAAACGCTGGGCTATGATCGGTCGCCCCTTTGCGGGGCTTAAAGTGCGCGGAAAGGCCGGGTCCCACCGGCTTGCTGAATCCAATTGTAAGAGGACTGCCGCCCCCTAAAGGGGGCTTGAATTCGGCTCAACCGATCGCAGGCCGGCACCGTTCGATCAATTTGCGGAAGGGCGTTCCCGGGGGGAGGGTGCCGTAAATGCCGCTGCGACGTCCGGAGAGGCGCGATGCGATGAAGGCGTCGGCGACCTGCGACTCGTTCGTCCTGAGCAAGGTCGAGACTTCCAAAGCGAGCGCCAGGTTCTCGACGATGTGCCGGGCGCGAATCTCCGCGTCGTCCGCGTTTTGCAGATCCTCTTCCACGCGTGTGAGAAAGCGATCGTAATCGGCGTTCATGCCTTTGGCGCCCTGAGTTCGGCTGCGAGCGCCTCCAGCGACTTGGGCTCCCGATGGATGGCCCGCAGCACGTCGAGGCACATCACGTTCCCCGAGCCTTCCCAAATCGAGTTGAGCGGCGCTTCGCGATAGAGCCGCGGCATGATCGACTCTTCGACGTAGCCGTTGCCTCCCAGGCATTCCAGGGCCTCGGCGGCGTACCCTGAGGCGCGTTTGCAGATCCAGAACTTGGCGACGGCCGTGGCGATGCGGGCAAAGGCCTTCTCGCATTCGTCGCCGGGGGCCTGGTCGTAGGCCCGCGCAGCCGCAGCATGAGGGCGGTCGCCGCTTCGGATTCCAAAGCCAGATCGGCCAGCACGTTCTGCATCGCCGGCTGATCGATCAAGAGCTTTCCGAAGGCCCCCCGATGGGCGGCGTGATGGACGGCCTGCGCGAGGGCTTGCCGCATGAGGGCCGCCGAGCCGACCACGCAATCGAGCCGGGTGTGGTTCACCATCTCGATGATCGTCGGCACGCCGCGCCCTCTTCGCCGATGAGCTGGGCCCACGTGTCGCGGTACTCGATCTCGCTGGAGGCGTTCGAGCGGTTGCCCAGCTTGTCTTTCAAGCGTTGGATGGCGATCGAGTTTCGGGTCCCGTCGGGCCGCCAGCGGGGAACGAGAAAGCACGACAGGCCCCGGTCGGTCTGGGCCAGCGTCAAGAAGGCGTCGTTCATGATGGCCGAGCAGAACCATTTGTGCCCGGTCAGAAGGTACTCGCCGCCCGGGCCGCCGCGGCCCAGCGCACGGGCCCGCGTGGTGTTGGCGCGGACGTCGGACCCGCCCTGCTTTTCCGTCATCGCCATGCCGATGAGCGCGCCCTTTTTCTGCGTGGCCGGGAGGAACCGCCGGTCATAAATGTTCGAGGTGACCCGCGGGATCCATTCGTCGGCGATTTCCGGCTGCTTGCGCAAGTCGGCACGGCGGCGAACGTCATCGTCAGGGGACAGCCGACCCCCGCCTCTTGCTGATAGAACAGGTATTCCAACGCCGCGCGGACGACGTGCGCACCGGGCTTTGGCGTCCGCCAGGGCAACGCATGGGTTTCGTGTTCGACGCCGATCGTCATCAGCTCGTGCCAGGCGGGATGGAACTCGACTTCGTCGATCCGCCGGCCGAAGCGATCGTGCGTGTGCAGGATCGGGGGAAAACGATTGGCCTGGTGACCCAACGCAATCACGCGGGCCGAGCCGACCAGAGATCCGAATCGTTCCAGCCTCTCGAGGCCCCACGCGCCGCCTTCGCGAACGACGCCTTCTTTGAGGGGGGCGTCCGATTCGAACGGGTTGTAGTTTTCCAGAGCCGGCGGCTGGTTCTCAACCAGGTGGGTTTCGTAAGCCGGCAGCGGCTCCGGCTCCAAGTCGCGAACAGTCGGACGGGGTTCCAGCGCAGTCATGACGGTGCTCCTTGTCCCCAATCATAGCGTGGGGCTGCGATCGCGACCTTTCCGAGTTTTTCCTCGAAAAGCGCCAACATGCGGTGCCACGAGCGCTCGTCGGCTTTTTTGTTGTAACCGAGTGCCGGCATGCCCCGTTTGTCGGCTTCCGGGACGGCGAAGCCATGCTTGGCGCCGGCGTAATAGTCGATCTCGTAGTCGACGTGCGCATCTTCGAGCGCCTGGCGGAACTTCGCCATCGTCTCCTCCGACGTGAACGAATCGAGCGCGCCGTGGCAGACGACGATGCTCGCCTTGATCGCCCGGGCCTGCTCGGCCGACGGAGCGGCGAGACTGGCGTGGAACGTCACGACGGCCCCGAGGTCGGCCCCTGAGCACGCCAGCACCAGGGCCGTTGAACCGCCGAAGCAATAGCCGATGGCCGCCAGTCGGCCCGCATCGCACGAAGGCTGCTGTTTGAGGACCTCGAGGGAGGCGCTGGCCCGTTTCTGCCATTCTTGGAAGTTCTCGGTGAGTTGCTTGATCAGTTGGCCGGCCTCGTCGGGTCGCTGGGCGACTTTGCCGCCGCCGAACATGTCGCAGGCGAAGGCCACGTATCCGAGTTTGGCCAACTCGTTGGCCCGGCCGCGGGCGAAATCGTTGAGCCCCCACCACTCGTGGACGACCAGAACGCCCGGGCGCTTTCCGGAGACGGCGTCGTCCCAGGCGAGATGGCCGATGCACTCCTGCTGGCCGACGTTGTAGCGGATTGTTTTCGTCTGCACGGCGTTCGTCTGCATGGGGGTGTTTCCTGTATCGTCCCGATTTGATTCACCCGCATGATACCGCGCGGGTCGGCAGCGTCGAGACGACCCCTGCGGCGCGGCCATTGGATCCGGAATTTGCTAAAATATCTGCACGTCGCCGGGTGCCATGCCCACGGCTTTGCGTGGGCATGTCTTCAGCCTTGAGGCGTGCGTGGCAGGGAGGATTGGTCGAGGCGGAGGAGCCCGCTGCCGGGACGTTCGTATTCGGCAGCACTCATCGAGATCGCAGGGTGTTGGCAGGACGATTTCCGGCTACGACATTCTGCCAAGGATCCAAGGACATGCCCACGCAAAGCCGTGGGCATGGCACCCAACGCCGTGAAGGATTTTCTTTGGTGGCCGTCGAGGCGGCCGTAGGGTGGGACAAGGCCGGCTCGGCGGCCGCGGCTCGACTGTCTTCGACCCTGAGGCTCAGACCCGAAGGGAGCTCGCCGAAGTCAGACCCGAAGGGAGCTCGCCGAAGTCCGGCCCACCTTTTGAAGGTTGCCAAGCGCGTGGCCGTGGTGGGCCGTCGCTCGCTCCGCGAGCTTGTCCCACCCTACGCTTCAAAAAGCACGTATTTTCCCGAGCGAAAATCCTTCACAGCGTTGCATGGCACCCGGTGGCGCCAAAAAAATCGGGGCGACGGCGCTTGACAGGCCGATCGCGATGTGTCACTGTACTATCTATCTAGTACAGACCGCGTGGCGGCGGCCGGCTCTCGCGCGATCGAGGTGGATTCGCTCATGTTCGTGCACGTCGACCCGTCGAACGGAATCGCGATTTACGACCAGATCGTGCGGCAAATGAAGTTTGCCGTCGCCAGCGAGGCGCTGAAGCCGGGCAATCTCGTCCCTTCGGTCCGCGAGATGGCCCGCGACCTGACCGTCAATCCGAATACCGTCGCCCGCGCTTACCGCGAACTTCAGGCCGACAACGTGCTGCAGCCTTTGCGCGGCACCGGGTTGGAGGTCACCTCGGCTGCTCCCAAGAAGTGCCTCGAAGACCGGGCCATCCTTCTTCGGCAGCGCTTGCGCAGCGTGCTCGAGGAAGCGCGGCAGAGCGGCCTCGATCCGGACCAGGTGCGCCGTCTGGCCGAAGAGGAGCTCGCGCGGCTCAATTCCAAAAAGGACAAGTCATGACCGCGGCCTTTTCGCTTAGCCACGTGAGCAAGCAGTTCAAGCGGCAACTTGCTCTCGACGACGTCTCGCTTTCGTCGGAACCGGGGGCCGTGGTCGCCTTGCTGGGCGAGAACGGCGCCGGCAAGACGACGGCCATCCGCATCCTGTTGGGCCTGCTCGAAGCGGATGCCGGCGAGACGACCGTGCTGGGTCTCGACAGCCGCCGGCAGGGTCTCGAAATCCGCCGCCGCGTCGGCTACGTCCCCGATCAGCCGGCGCTGTACGACTGGATGACGGTCGAGGAGGCCGGCTGGTTTGTCGCCGGCTTTTACCCGCTCGGCTTTCAACGGCACTACAACGAGCTGGTGGAACATTTCGAGCTGCCTCTCGATCGGAAGATCAAAGACCTATCGAAAGGGATGCGGGCCAAGGTCTCGCTCTCGCTGGCAATGGGACACAAGCCGGAGCTGCTGATCCTCGACGAGCCGACGTCCGGCCTCGATCCGATGGTCCGCCGCGAGTTCCTGGAGAGCATGGTCGACGTGGCGGGCCAGGGGCGGACGGTCCTGTTGGCCAGCCACCAGATTGCGGAGGTGGAGCGCGTGGCCGACGTCGTCGCCATCCTGCGGGAAGGCAAGCTGGCGCTTGTCGAGCGGTTGGAAGACTTGAAGACGCACGTCTGCGAGCTGACGGTCACGCTCCGCAACGGCTCGCCCAACCTGCCGCCCGTGCCGGGGACCGTGTTGCACCGGGAGTTCAAGGGCCGTCAATGGCGGCTCCTGGTGCGGAACATGGATGAAACGCGGTTCGAGCGCTTTCGCAGCGAAACGGAGGTGGGCAACGTCGAAGTCCGCCATCCCTCGCTGGAAGAGATCTTCATCGGCTACATGCGGGGCGAGCCGCCGGTGCCGGAGGGAGGACCGATGCCGCTATGAGCCGCATTGTCGTCGGACGCATTTTCTGGAAAGAGCTGCGCACGCAACGCAGCTTGTGGATCGGCGTGACGTGCTTGGTGATCGGCATCCAGACGCTGATCACGACGTTCACACTTTATTACCGGCATCAATCGCACAGTCTGGAAGAGTTTTACGGCGGGCTGTTTTTCTCGGCGTATCTTGGGGCGACGTTATACGCAATCGCCAGCGGCGCGGCTTCCTTCTCCGAAGAAACGGAAGGAAACACGGCCGTGCTCTTGCGAACGATGCCGATGACCCGCTCCGATGCATTCGCCGGAAAATGGGGATACGGCCTGGCAAGCACCGGCGTTCTGTTTCTGGTTCTCGCCGTTGCCGCCGGGATGTGCGCCGGCATCGCGTCGCTCGGATTTCAAGGTGGCGGCGCCTTTTCGCGATCTCCCCCTGGGGCATATGCTATCCGCGGCCGAGTTGAGTCGACTGTTTACGGTCCTCTGGATCGGGTTGCTCATCCCCATTACGTTTTTCGCGTTTTGCGCTCTCTATTCGCTCTTATTGTCCGAAGGGGTGATCGCCGCCTTGTGCGGCACCTTCAGCACGATCTTCGCACTGGCATTGGCGGTGAGATTCGGCGACTTCACGGGATTGCCGCTGCGGTTGTCGCTGCTTGCCGGAGCGCTGGTCGCGACCGACTTCTGGCTGACGGGGGTTTGGCTGGGACGCGGTATCTCCGTCCAATGGAGATGGACGGCGAAACGCGCGGGGGATTTGACCGGGCAATGGACGTGGCTCACAAGGCGCGTGCCCGGACCGATCCAACTTCTGCGGGTCGGAGAGCCAGTCGTCCCCTGGAAGCGAGCCTTGCAGCGACTCGTCTGGAAGGAATGCCGCCAGGCTTGGCCCTACGTTGGAATCAGTGCGTTGGCCGCGACCGTGATGGTGTTTGCGTCCATGATCGTGCCGGAAAGCCGGTTCTTCGGGATCGTGTCGCCCTGGATCATCGGATTGGCGACCCCTTTGGTGATGGGAGTGGGGGCATACCACGTCGATCAGAAAGGCCGCGCCTACCGTTTCCTCGCCGACAGGGGCCTGACGCCGGATGGCTCGTGGATCGTCAAGCACGTTGTTTGGATTGGGCTGACGTTTGCGACGTGCGGCTACGTGCTCGCGATCGACCAGATGGGCTGGCGGATGAACCGCGACAAGACGTTCGGTTTCCAGGAGAGCATTCTGTACACGATCGGCGCGTCAGTCGCCCGGCCCGCGATTGATTCAGCCCCACAGCACCCTCCGAACCTGACTGCCTTTGGCGTCGTCGCCCTTTACATCATGCTGGCCTATTCGATCGGTCAACGATCGAGTTTCGCGCTCCCCAAAGGCCTGTTGGCGTTCGGGCTGGCGATGGGCGCCACGGTCTTCGTCTGTATGACTTGGACCATTTTTGTTGCCCGCGGCGTGCCTCTCGGATGGACGATCGGAGCGATTCCTCCCGTTTTGCTCGCGTACACCTGGACGCACACCCAGAGATGGCACACTCAGCAGCTCTATTCGTACCGATGGTATTGGGTCGTCGCCTGGATGGGGCTGCCTTTGGCGGGCATCGTGGCGGCTGCGATCTTGTATTGGCCGCAGATCGGCGCGCATTCGTTCGGGTAAACCGCCGGGACCTAGGCCTGGCCGAAACTGATTCCTGTGCGGGAGCCGCAATCCCATGCATGACCTTGATGCCGGACGGATCTTTGGAAGGAATGGCGGGCCCAGCGCTCGTTTTGGCTGGGGCTGTTCGGGCTGGCGATCGTCCTGGAGATCCTGGTGATCGTCGTTTTGCCCGTCTGGGGGCCTACGGATCCCCTCGTTCAGCTTCGGATTTACCAGGGCCTGGTCATCGTCCTGGCGTGCTCGTTTGCGACCGGGTCGGCGGCGATCGCATTTGCCGGCGAAGTTGAAGCGAAAACGAAAGGGCTCTTGCAGCGGATCCCCGTGAGGCCCCGCGACCTGCTGGCGGGCAAGCTGTCGTTGTCGCTGGCCGGAAGCTACGCGCTTTTGTTCGCCTTGTGGCTGGCCGGCGGCCTGATGTTGATGCAATCCACGGCGGCCTCCTTCTCGCGAGTCGGCGCCCGCGACGTTTCGCATGAAATGACGACGTTCTTGCAGTTTTTGCTGGGGCCTTTCGTGTTCGTGGTGGTGGGCGGCCTGTTTTCCCTGATCCTGAGCGACGTCCTGCTCACCGTCCTCGTCGCGGGACTGTCAACCGCGGTCTTCATGGCCATCCCGGTGATCCGCGACCACCTGGCGCTGCAGGCGGCCGTGATTGCCATCGTTGGCCTCTGCGACTTCTTTTTGGCCCGACGCTGGCTGCGCGACGCCGGCGCGGTCGAATGGAAGCTTTTGCCCCGCATCACATTTCCGCAAGTCATGGTCCGGCCGCGCCAGCGGGTCGTCGACCAGGCGGTTCCGACCGAATCGGTGCGGTCGGCGGTCGCCTGGCGGCGCGGCGCGAGCAGCCTGATTTGGAAGGAATTCCGGCAGGCGTTTCCGTTTTGCCTCGCGCTGCTTGTGTTCGGGCTGATCGCGCTGGGCCTTGTTTCGCTGGCAAAGCTGGCTTATTGGAGCGAAGGGAGCGGACTGATTCCGCTGATGCTGATCACGATCGCTCCGCTCTTGCCGGGGGTCGCCGCGATACGGGCCGAGCGCAGGAACGGCGCTTTCCGCCTGCTGGCCAATCGCGGCGTCGCGCCCGACGGCCTTGTGATTTGCAAACATCTCGTGTGGCTGTCGCTGTCGCTGTCGGTCTTCGCGATCCTCTTAATAATCGATCGCAGTTTGCTGGCCAACCTTTCTGGTCCCTCTCGAACGCCGTCGCTGTGGGGCTCCGCGGCAGGGGCCGCCGAAAGTATGTCCGAATCGGCGGCAACGGGCTTCGCCGCCCCGCTGGCCGTTGCCGCGTTTCATGTCGTGCTGCTTTATGCCCTGGGATTCCTTTTGGGACTTCTGCTGCCCGGACCGATTGTGGCCTTCTTCGGGGGGGCCATCGTCTGGTTGGGTTTGGCGTTCTGTTGGATGGTCGTCGTCGGGCTGCGAATTCCGTTTTGGTGGACGGTCGGTCTGTTTCCGGTCATCTTTCTGGCCGCAGCCTGGGCGCGAACGTCGGATTGGCTGATCGAGGCGCAGCACGCCGTCGGCGTGGGGCAAAGTCGCGGCCGTCTTCGTCGTCCCGTTCATCGGTATTTTCGCGGCGACAATCGTTTATCGCGTGGCCGAGATTCCAGCGGTCGTCATTCCGCAGACGGTGCTCGAATCCGGCCCCGCACCCGGCCCCGTACCCGGCGACGGACCGGCCGCCAATGCGAAGCCGTCGTTGTTCGTCGACGCCCTGCGCGCGCTGTCCGGTGGGCCGCCACTGAACCGGACAGGGGACGATCAACGGATCCTGTCGGACGGCTGGCAACTTGCGACGGCGGACGAGAAAGTCTGGGTCACACTGAACGCACCGGCACGGAAGCTGGCGCTGGAAGCCGCCCAGCACGCGCCCGGCTCCTTTCCGTTCCAAGCGGCGACCGAGTCCGATGATCGCACCGCGCAGTTCACCAAGATGCAGAAGATTTGGTCGTTGGCGCAACTGCTGCTTTATTCGGCCCGCGAGCTGGAATCGGAAGATCGGCTGGAGGAAGCCCTGTCTTGCTACATCGCCGTGGCACGGTTGGGAAGGGACACGACACGTTCCGGCTGGCTTAGGCTCGGGTTCATCGGCGACAACTACTCGTCCATTGCCCTCAATTGGATGCAGCGCTGGGCCGCGCATCCAAAGCAATCGACCGAGCGGATCAAAAAGGCGATCCGCGAATTCGAAACGTTTGGAATCGAACGCAACCTTGCTTTCAGGCGAAATTTTGAGCGATTGGCGGGTCGAACGGCGGGCGCTCCGCAAAATCATCTGGGGCCATTCGCCAACCGACAAAAAGAACCGGACTGTCTCCGAACTGTGGTGGACTCGCTGGCTGCTTCCCTGGGAGCTGGTGCGGTTGGAACGGCTTGTCGATGCGATCTTCGCGGCCGATTTGAGCGAGGCCGAGTCGGTCCAAAGCGAATTGCGGAACCAGGGATTCGTGGCGATGACGGCCGAACGGGTTGCCCGCTGGAACCGCAACCAGGCCGTCCCCTGGAAATACTGCCGGACGACGCTCGATTCGCCAGAAATGGTTCAGCCTTTCTGGGGGCAGGAGCGTTATGTCGATCGGCTGGCAACGGGGCGAATGGACCTGATCGCCCTGGCCATCGCAGCCGAAACGCGCGGGCACCAAAAACTACGCGAGTCCTTGCGGGCGCTGGTCCCGACTTACTTCCAACGGCTGCCGGTCGATCCCTGGACGGGGGGCGAATTCCTCTACGAACCCCAGGGGTTTCCGGTGGAAATCGACCTCAGCAGGGGCAATCTCGCGCCGGGGACGCCATTCCTGGCGAGCGCCGGCATGTTGGACAGCCGGCTCGTCCGGCTGACCCATCCGGCCGACCAAACACCGTACGTGGAAATCGTGACCCGCCTGGGCCCGCCCGACAAATCCCGATACCGCGGGGCCTACCCGATCTTTGACGGCCCGGTGGTTCGGCTGCCGTGACGTCGCGTGCCGCCGCCCGCGGGATAAACCCGCCGGCTCGTTGGATGATGAGGTGTCGCTTCACGCGCCGGCTTACGAGGCGCCGTCTTTACGCCGGCGGTCTTGCCGGCATCGTCGCCGAATGGGCGACGTCTCTCCAAATTGCATTCAAAATTGACACGAGAGGCCGTCGCAGCCGACAATGCGCCTTGCGAAGCGACCACAAACTGGCACGACGGGATTGTCCATGTGGGACATCTTGGGGAGTCACGCTCGGCTTTGTGACGGTCTGACCCGGCGCGAAGTGCTCCGCATCGGAGGCGTGAGCGCTTTTGGTCTGGCGCATGCCGCACCTCCTTCGGAACCGGTCGGCCGCTGCCGAGGCGCAATCTGCTTGGATGGGCTCTCCGCTCTCGAGCGGTCGCGCTAAGAACTGCATCGTCCTGTTCCTGATGGGTGGTCCGTCGCAGCATTCGACGTGGGACCCCAAGCCCGAGGCGCCGGCCGAAGTCCGCGGCGAATTCGCGCCGATTTCCACCTCGGTTTCCGGACTGCAATTGAGCGAGCTTTTGCCCGAGACGGCCCGGTTGGCGCACCACATCTGCATCTTGCGGGGCATGTCCAGCGGCGACAACGCCCACTCGTCGAGCGGCTATTACATGCTCACCGGCCGGCCGCACACGCCGATGAACTTCGAGAACGCCAACCCCGGCCCGCCCAACGATTTCCCCTGCATGGGGGCGGTCGTCCGCAAATTGAACCCGGGACGCGGCGTGATCCCCTCCGCGGTCACGCTGCCGCACCATATCTTCAACACCAACGGAAGCGTCTGGCCCGGGCAGGACGCGGGCTTTCTCGGCCAGGCCGTCGATCCGTGGATCGTCAATTGCTGCGCCGGCCGAAAAATCGTTCCGCGTCCAGGGGCTGACTTTGCCGCAGGACATCCCGCCGCTACGGATGGAGCGCCGCCAGTCGCTCTTGGCGCAGTTCAACCAGCGGCGCTCGGCCCTGCTGGACAGCGGCCTGCTGGAGGCGTTCGACGCCGACACGCGGCAGGCATTCGACCTCTTGGCGTCGGGCCGGTCGGCGAAGGCCTTTCGCCTCGAGGATGAGCCGGCCGCCGTCCGCGAGCGTTATGGCCGCTGCCCCTTTGGGCAGAGCGTGCTCTTGTCGCGGCGATTGATCGAAGCGGGAGTCAAGCTGGTGCAGGTGAATTGGTATCGCGCGGCCGACGAGCCGCTGGCAAACCCCTGCTGGGACAGCCATACCGACGAGGCCCAGCGTCTGCGGAAGGTGCTGGCCCCGCCGACCGACCGGGCCTACTCGGCCCTGTTGGAAGACTTGTCGCAGCGCGGCCTGCTCGACGAAACGCTCGTGGTCTGCATGGCGGAATTCGGCCGCAGCCCGCGGATCAACCGGCAGGCGGGACGGGACCACTGGGGATCGGTCTATTCGGTCGCGCTGGCCGGAGGCGGCGTGCGGGGCGGACAGGCGTACGGCGCCTCGGACGCCATCGGCGGGCAGCCCAAGGAGGGCCGCGTGCGGCCGCAAGACCTGACGGCAACGGTTTTCGACCGGCTCGGCTATCGGCCGGAGATGACCATCAGCGATCCGCTCGGCCGGCCGCTGCCAATTAGCACCGGCGAACCGATCGGGGCGATCGTGTAGGGCCGATTCTCCTGTAGGGCCGATTCAAGGTCCAGCGTCGCCAAAATCGCTGTCGCTGTCTGCTGCCTCGCCAGAATGAAATGACTGGCCCGCTTTTTGCCAGCGAAACGCAAGTGGGACAGGCACTCCCGGCTGTCGATGTCATGGAGCACTCGTGAAGCGGTTTGGCTGGCTCGGCTCGATCCCGGTCCGGGTGGCGGATTTCGTGGTCGGGCGTCCATTTCTGGTGCTGGCGGTCCTCCTCGCGCTGACGGTGGCGGCGGGCCTCTCCGCGCGGAACCTCCGATTCGACTTCAACCCCGAAGCGGTCTTCGGCGGCGACAAAACGGTCGTGAAGTACGCCGACCAATTCCGCCACGATTTTGGCGACGACGAAACGGTGATCATCATCGGCCTGGAGGCGACCGGCAAATCCGACGTCGTCTCGCCCACGGCGCTCACGTGGCAAGCCCAGACCGTCCACGCGCTCGAGCGCATTCCCCACGTGCTGCGCGTCGAGAGTCTCATCTCGATGGAGACGCCGCGCGTGACGTTCTCGTTGCCGCCCAAAATGTCCTACGAGCCGATCATCGATGAAATCCCGGTGACTCGCGACACGGCCGACGTCATGCGCGAGCGGCTTTCGGAGACGGAAATGCCGTTCGGCTCGCTGGTGAGCAAGGACTACAGCATGGCGGCAGAGCTCGTCGTCTTCGATGCCACGCAGCAGGACTTCGACGCGATGAAGGCGATGGTCAAGAACGTCGACGCGACGCTGGCCAAATTTCCCGTCCCCGCGGGATATCGCTCGGTTGTCAGCGGCCTTCCCGTGCTCCGCGTGGGCATCGTGCGTGACCTGGAAAAGGACCAGGTCCGGTTGATGCCGCTGGCCGGAATTCTTTATCTGATCACGCTGGTGCTGGCGTTCCGCAGCCTTTCGGGAAGCCTGCTCCCCCTGTTCGCGGTCGGCCAAGGCCTGATCTGGACGTTCGGCGTCATGGCCGCCTTGTCGCAACCGCTCAACATCGTGAGCAACATCTTGCCCTGCATGTTGCTGATCAACGGCGTTTCGAACTCGATCCACGTTTTGACCCGCTATTCGGAAGAGGCCGTTCCTCCCGGCATCAGCCGGAGGGACGCGACCCGCCGCACCATCCGGCAAATGCTCGTCGCGTGCTTGGGCGCGTTCGCCACGGCGGCCGTGGGGTTTTACGTCCTGCGGACGGCCAGCTCTCCCGTGCTGCAGAGCTTCGGCCTGCAAGCGGCGATGGGGTTGTCGTTCCTGTATCTCACGGTGATTTTGACGCTCGGCGCGCTCTTGCCCTTCTTCAAGCCGCCCGCCTTTCAAGATTCCCGCGCCTGGCTGGCTTTTTCGCGCGGCCTGGCCGCCGCGGGAAGCTGGGTGATCCGCTGGCGATGGACGACCGTCGGCGCCTTCCTTGTGATCGCAGGACTGGCCCTGTGGCGGGCTCGCACGGTCGAAATCAATTCGTCGTCGCTGGAAACGTACGATGAAAGCAATCCGGCAATTCAAACGCTGCACCTCCTCGAGAACCGACTCTCCGGGTTGCTCCCGCTGGAGATCAGCCTGAAGGCCGACGCGACCGGCCTCTTCTACCGGCCGGACATCTACCGGAAAGTGGCCGAGCTGCAGCACTTCGCGATGGAACAAAAGCCGGTTCTTTTCTCGCGGTCCTACATCGATTACTTCAACGAGATCAACCGGCCGTTTTTGGCGGGCGGGCGGGCGTCCAAAGAAGTGCCGAGCGGCGGCGCTGAGGAAGAACATCAAATCGAGCGGGGCCGCATCTTTCTAGGCCGCGTGGCCGGCGAGATGCGCGTATGGGGAGTTCATGACCCACAACGAACGGCGTGCGCGGCTTTTGCTCAAGATCCGCGACGTCGGGACGCGGAAGACGCTGGCGCTGGTCCGCACGCTCAATGCGAAGATGGCCGAACTGTTCCCGCCCGGTTCGGGCATCGTCCCCGAGGTGACGGGCGACGCCTATGTCGATGCGGTGGGGCTGACCGAAATGATCCACGAGTTGTTGACGTCGATCCTGACGGCAGCCCTCGTCATTTTCGGGCTGATCGCGATCCTGTTCCGCTCGGTGCGGGTGGGGTTGATCACCATCCCGCCCAACGTCATTCCACTCGTCGTCACCTTTGGATACATGGGCCTTCGCAAGTTTGACCTGAATGCCGGAAACGTGATCGTCTTTACCATCAGCCTGGGGATCGCCGTCGATAACACGATCCATTACATCCTCCGCTTCCGCGAGGAATATGCCAAGGACCCCCAAATGGAACGGGCGACCTGGAAGACGATGCTCGGCAAAGGCCAGCCGATGTGTCTCTCGACCCTGTTGACCGTGATCGGCTTGGCGGTGCTCCTGTTGTCTGATTTCGTTCCCACCCGCCGTTTCGCCGAGCTGACGATTGTCACACTCACCGGCGCGTTGATCGGCGCCTTGTTCTTGCTGCCGGCCTGCGTGGCTTTGCTTTGGAAACGGCCTGTCACTGAAAGTACATCCGCTAATCCGCCCCAATCGAACGCGGTGTCAGCCGCCTGCCAAGTTGACAGCTCCGGCGTCCCTGCCGAAATCCTCCGTCGCCCATAAGGTTGTACGTAGTAGTAACTTGTGCCATCTCGAATGAAGAAGGCACACTGATTGCATTTGGGGTGGGGTGGAGACGCTTTCGGACGACCCCTGGCAGTGGCCGGCCGGCCACGACTGCTTTCGGCAGGCTTGCCGGGTTTGCTGGAGAGGGTCCAAGCTGACATTTTCGTGGCCCTCAGAAAACCGCATCGGAACAATCGCACCGAGGAGAAGCTGTGGCGAAACTCTTGAGCTTTGACGAAGAGGCCCGCAAGAGCCTGATGGAAGGTGTATCCAAACTGACGAAGGCGGTCAGCAGCACCTTGGGTCCGCGGGGGCGCAACGCGGTCCTCGACAAAGGCTGGGGTGCGCCGAAGGTCACCAAGGACGGCGTGACCGTCGCCGAAGACATCGAGCTTGAAGATAAGTTCGAAAACATGGGAGTGCAGTTGGTCAAGGAGGCCGCCTCGAAGACGAGCGACGTCGCCGGCGACGGCACGACCACCGCCACCGTGCTGGCCGAAGCCATGTTTCGCGAGGGTCTGCGGTTCATCGCGGCCGGAGCCGACCCCATGTCAATGGGCCGAGGCGTTCAAAAGGGGGTCAACGCGGTCGTCGAGGAACTCAAGAAGCTGGCCAAGCCGGTCGACGCGAAGAACAAGAAGGCGATTGAGACGGTCGCCACGATTGCAGGCAACAACGATCCGGAGATCGGTCAAATCCTGGCTGACGCCCTGATGAAAGTCGGCAAGGACGGCGTGATCACGGTGGAAGAGGGACGCCAAGTCACCACCGAGGTGGAACTGGTCGAAGGAATGCAGTTCGAGCGCGGCTACCTGTCTCCGCACTTCGTGACCGACGAAGACCATCAGGAATGCGTGCTCGAAAACTGCCGCGTCCTGATTTACGAGGAAAAGATCAGCTCGGCGAAGGCGCTGGTACCTCTACTCGAGAAGATCTCGAAGGCCAACGTTCCCTTGCTCGTCATTGCCGAGGACCTCGAGGGGGAGGCGCTGGCGACGCTGGTCGTCAACAAGCTCCGCGGCATCCTCAAGGTGGCCGCGGTGAAAGCACCGGGCTACGGTGACCGCCGCAAGGCCATGCTGGAAGATATCGCCGTTCTCACGGGGGGCCGTGCCATCTTCAAGGACCTCGGCGTCAAGCTGGAGAACATCGACATGCGGGATCTCGGCGTTGCCAAGAAAGTCATGATCGACGCCGAGAATACGACGATCATTCAGGGAGCCGGCCCCAAGTCGGCCATCGAGGGGCGTGCCGAACAGATCCGCCGTGAAATCGAGGGGACCGACAGCGAGTACGACCGCGAGAAGCTCCAGGAACGCCTGGCGAAACTCGCCGGCGGCGTGGCCCAGATCAATGTCGGTGCTGCGACCGAGACGGCCATGAAAGAGCGAAAAGACCTGATCGACGACGCGCTGGCGGCCACCCGTGCGGCGATCGAGGAGGGGGTTGTCCCCGGTGGGGGCGTGGCTCTTTTGCGCTGCAGCGATGCCATCAAGAAGCTCGGACTTACCGGCGACGAGGGCCACGGCGCCAGCATTGTGCAAAACGTGCTGCCGATGCCGTTGCGGCTCATTGCCGAGAATGCCGGGCTGGATGGGGCGGTTGTCGCCAACAATGTCCGCAAATCGAAAGAAAAGAACTACGGGTACGACGCCCTGGCCGATCGCTACGGCGACATGTTCGAGTTTGGCGTCGTCGATCCGACGAAGGTCGTCCGAACCGCGCTGCAGAACGCGGCCAGCGTCGCGATCTTGTTGATGACGACCGATTCGATCGTTGTCGACGAGCCTAAGAAAGAAAAAGAGGGAGGCGGCCACGACCACCACCATGACATGGGCGGAATGGGAGGCATGGGTGGCGGCATGGGTGGCATGGGCGGAGGCATGGGAGGAATGGGTGGCATGGGTGGCGACTTCTAAGCCGCGGACAATACCACGAACACGAATAAGATCCGAAGCACGAATGACGAGGGAAGCACGATTGCGTCAATGACCGGATGACAGGCATTCGCCGACAGGGCGGGTGATCTTTTTTGCCTTTGTGCTTCATCCAACTAATTGCTGAAACTTGAATGAACGGGAGTCACAACGAATCATGGCATTGAAACCTCTGGATGACCGCGTGGTCGTGGAGCCGACGAGTGCGGAGGAAAAGACGGCAGGGGGAATCGTTCTGCCCGATGCCGCCCAGGAAAAATCGCAACGGGGCAAGGTGCTGGCCGTCGGCCCGGGCCGCATTTTGGACGGCGGCAAGCGCGCCACGATTGCCGTGCAGGTCGGCGACGAAATCCTGTTCGGCAAGTACGGCGGCACCGACGTGGAAGTCGACGGCAAGGATTTGAAGATCCTCCGCGAAAGCGATATTCTGGCCAAGGTCTTGAAGTAGCCTGATACGAACCAACGCTGGCACGAACCGAGCCTGACACGTACCAAGGGAGTCCCTACAAGTGGCGAAGCAACTTTTGTTCGACGACCGGGCGCGGATCAAGCTGCAGCGCGGCGTCAAGATTCTGGCCGATGCGGTGGCTGTGACGATGGGTCCGACCGGGCGCAATGTGATCATCGAGAAGAGCTTCGGCAACCCCCTCGTCACCAAGGACGGCGTAACCGTCAGCAAAGAGGTCGAGCTGGAAGATCCCTTCGAGCACATGGGCGCCAAGCTCGTCAACGAAGTCGCCTCGAAGACCAGTGACATGGCCGGCGACGGCACGACCACCGCCACGGTCCTGGCCCGCGCGATCTACGACGAGGGGCTCCGCAGCATTACGCTCGGCTCCAACCCGATGGTCGTCCGCCGCGGGATCGATAAGGCGGTCGCGGCCGCGATTGACCACATCCAAAAGGCCTCCAAGCCGGTCGGCTCCAAGGCGGAGATCGCCCAGGTCGGGTCGATCTCGGCCAATAACGATCAGACGATCGGCAACCTGATTGCCGACGCGATGGAGCGCGTGGGCCGCGACGGCGTCATCACCGTCGAGGAGGGCAAGGGGGGCTCGACCACGCTCGAGTTCGCCGAAGGGATGCAGTTCGACAAGGGGTACATCTCCCCTTACTTCGTCACCAGCCCGCAGAACATGACGTGCGTGCTGGAAAACTGCCTGATCTTGATCCACGAGAAGAAGATTTCGAGCCTCCGCGATTTCGTCCCTCTGCTGGAGAAGATCGCCCACGTCGGGCAAACCGCTGCTGGTGATCGCCGAGGACATTGACGGCGAAGCGCTGACGGCCCTGGTCGTCAATCGGCTCCGCGGCGTCTTGAACATTTGCGCCGTCAAGGCGCCGGGCTTCGGCGACCGCCGCAAGGCCATGCTGGGCGACATCGCCGTCCTGACGGGGGGCACGCTCCTCTCCGAAGACCTGGGCATCAAGCTGGAGAACGTCGAGCTCAAGCACCTGGGACAGGCGAAGAAGGTCGAAGTCACCAAGGACGCGTGCACGATCATCGAAGGGGCTGGCGAAAAGAAAACGATCCAGGCCCGCGTGCAGCAGATCCGCACGCAGATCGAGCAGACCGACAGCGAGTACGACCGCGAGAAATTCCAGGAACGGCTCGCGAAATTGACCGGCGGCGTCGCGGTGATCTCCGTCGGCGCAGCGACCGAAGCCGAGATGAAGCAGACCAAGGCCCGCATGGAAGACGCGCTGCATGCCACGCGGGCGGCGGTCGAGGAAGGCATCCTGCCGGGAGGCGGCGTCGCCCTCTTGCGGTCGATCGAGGCGGTCAAAGAGGTCAAGGCGAAGGGGGATGAACGCATCGGCGTCGACCTCATCGCCCGCGCCTTGGAAGCGCCGATTCGCCAGATCGCCGAAAATAGCGGCGCCGACGGGTCGGTGGTGGCCGACGAAGTCCGTCAAAAGTCCGCCAACATCGGTTACGACGCCAATACGGGTGAGTTCGTCGATATGTTCAAGAAGGGGATCGTCGACCCGACGAAGGTCGTGAAGAATGCCTTGCTCAACGCGGCGTCGATCGCCGGCCTGATGCTGACGACGCAAGTCCTTGTCACGCGGACCGATGAAGCCGGCGGCGGCGACAAACCGAAAGTCGAGGGAAGCGTCCGCTAGCAGTGGAAATACGACGGGTGGCACTGGCCGCTTGCTGCCAGTGGGATCGGCATCGGCGGGATCGACATCGGCCGCCGAACAGCACTGGCGGACAAGCCGCCAGCGCCACCCAGTGCATGACGCCGAAGACTTGCCGGTGGCGTACAATTTGGAGAGCGATCCCCATGGGCCACCGGCAACGGTGGCCCCTTTTGTCCAACGTCTATTGCGGGATTCGCCAAGATTTCCTGAAATATGGTTTCGATGGCTTCCAAACGGGACTATTACGAAGTGCTCGGCGTCCAGCGGGATGCCAGTCCCGAACAGATCAAAAAGGCCTACAAAAAGCTGGCCATCGCCAATCATCCCGACCGCAACCCGGGGGATGAGGAGGCGATCGGCCGCTTCAAAGAGTCCGCTGAAGCCTTCGAAGTCTTGAGCGATCCCCAAAAGCGGTCGCGCTATGATCGTTTCGGGCATGCCGGCGTCTCAGGGAATGGAGCAGGCCCCCAATTCCGGGACGTGTCCGACATCTTCGACGCGTTCGGCGATCTGTTTGACGGTTTCGGCATGTTCGGCGATGGGCAACGTCGCGGCGGCCGCGCCTCACGGGGCAGCCACCTCCGCAGCTCGGTCACCATCGATCTGCTCGAAGCGGCCAGCGGATGCACCCGGACCCTCGAAGTCACCCGTCGCGAGACGTGCTCGACCTGCCAGGGCAGCGGCGCGCGTGCCGGCACCAAGCCGCAGACCTGCGACTATTGCGGCGGCCGCGGACGCGTCGTTCACGCGCAGGGGTTCTTCCGCGTTCAGACCACGTGTCCAGCCTGTCAGGGGAGCGGCCACGTCGTCCGCGAGAAGTGCGCCGACTGCGGCGGAACAGGCACCCAGATGCGGACCTCGAAGCTGGAGGTCAAAGTTCCGCCCGGCGTCGACAACGGGATGCAGCTTTGCTTGCGCGGCGAGGGAGAGGCCGGACCGATGGGAGGGCCGGCCGGCGACTTGTACGTCGATCTGCAGGTCAAAGCCCATCCCTTTTTCGAGCGGCACGAGAAGAACCTCTCCTGCCGCGTCCCCGTCTCGTTCTCGCAGGCCGCGCTGGGGACGGAGATGGAAATCCCCTTGCTCGACGGGCGGCGGCGGCTTTCGATTCCCGCGGGCACCCAGCCGGGAGAGATGCTGAGGCTCGCCGGGCTGGGCATGCCCGATCCGCACGGCGGCCGCCGTGGAGATCTCTTCGTGGAAATCCAAGTCGAGGTTCCCAAGCATCCCAGCAGCCAGCAGAAGCGGCTTCTCCGCGAGCTGGCCGAGCTCGAAAATGTCGAAGTTACCCCGCATCGCAAGTCGTTCTTCGACAAGCTCAAGGACTATTTTGCCCCGGCCGAAGAGGCCGACGCGAGCAATTCGAATAAATGACGGGGGATCGCATGGCAGAACAACACAGAACCGAACAAAACAGCGCAGGCTCGGACGCCTCGAAGTCCGCCACGGGCGGCTCGGCGAAGAATGGCAACGTAAAGCCGATTGACGCGCCGCCCCAGCCGGCCGCGGGAGCAACGCCTTCGGACCCGACCGGTGCCGGTGCCGAGAATGAGCCGGCCGCTAACCTCTCGCTACGCGAACAGCTCGAGGCGGCCCGTGCGGAACGGGACGCCAACTACAACCTCTATCTGCGGACCCAAGCCGAGCTGCAGAACTACCGCAAGCGCGTGCAGAAAGAGGCAGACGAGATGCGCCTTTATCAGGCCCTGCCGCTGGCCCGCGACCTCCTACCGGCCCTAGACAATCTGCACCGCGCCCTGGCCGCTGCCGAGACCTCCAAGACCGTCGACAAGCTGCTCGAGGGAGTCCGCCTGGTGGCCAAGCAGATCGAGGCGGCCTTGAACCGCCATCAGATCGTGGCGATCGAAGCGACCGGAAAGCCGTTTGACCCGAATCTCCACCAGGTGGTCCAGCAGATGCCGACTTCGGAACATCCACCGATGACGGTCATGCACGAGGTCGAGCGGGGATTCACCTTGCAGGACCGGGTCGTCCGACCGGCGACTGTCATCGTCGCCCAACCGCCTGCAGAGCCGGCCCCGCCAGAAACGGCGCAAGAGACCGAAAAACGAGCCCTCGACGGAAGGGGAGTGACCGCATGCCGACGTATGATTATGAATGTAAAGCGTGCCATCATCGCTGGGAGCTGTTTCAGTCGATCAAGGCCGATCCGGAGAAGAAATGCCCCAAGTGCGGCAAGCGGCAAGCCCAGCGCGTGATCGGTTCCGGAGCCGGCATCATCTTTAAGGGGTCCGGCTTCTATCAGACCGACTACCGCAGCTCGGCCTATAAGAAGGAAGCCGAAGCTGACAAGAAAGCGTCCGAAGGGGCCAACGGCAAGACCAACAAGACCTCGGCCAAGTCGGAGACGAAAACGGAGTCGAAGTCCGAATCGAAAAAGTCTGAATCCAAGCCGACCTCGAAAGACTGAGTGCGGCGAGGGCCGGGAGCACGACTGACGAAGGCAGCACGAAGCAAAAATCCGAAAGTAAGAGTCCCCAGTTCGTGCTGAACGCTTCCTGCGTCATTCGGATTTCGTGCTTGGTCCTTGAGGGAGAGCCGTGATCCGCCAACCCACCTGCCCGATTTGCTCGAAAGCGATTTCACCGGAGATCATCGGAGGCTCCGCGCTCTTCCCCTTTTGCAGCGAGCGCTGCCGACAGGTTGATCTCCTTCGGTGGTCGCGGGGAAAATATGCGATCGTCGAGCCGCTCGACCCGCGGCAGCTTGACGCCGAATTCCCGGACGCCCCAGAATAAACCTTACCCGATAAAACTTACCCGATAGAACGCCCCGAATCGAACTCCCTCCGGCAGGAGTCATCGCGACGAACAATTCGCCCTTTCGTTCGTCCGGATCGGGATTCCCGCGATTCTGCGTTGCGGCCGCCGCCGGCCTTCTTTTTGTGCTCCTCGCCGGCGCGGAGGGAGGTCCAAAGTCTCAGGCCCAAAGTCCAAGGTCCGACAAACCGCTTCGTTGGGGAGCCGACCGGGAAGGCGGGGGGCCGTACGTCTATCCCGATCCGGCAAAGCCGGATCGCATCATCGGGTTCGAAGTCGACGTGGCCGACGCGCTGGGACGCGTCTTGTCGCGGCGCGCGCAGCTCGTCCTGTGCGGCTGGGACCAAATCCTCTCGGATCTCGACCGCGGCACAATCGACGTCGGTCTGAACGGCTACGAATATACGGCCCAACGCGCCCGCCGGTATCGGGCAAGCATCCCCTACTACATCTATGAGCTGGCACTGTGCGTTCGGGCCGACGATCCGTCAACGGCGACATGGTCCCGCCTCCGCGCGCCGGCCGGCAATGGCCGTCGCAAGCGGATCGGCGTCTTGGCCGGCTCGGCCGCCGATCGTTATGTGACGGCCGAGTTCGGAACGACGTGTGAGATTGCCCGTTTTGAAGGGGTCGTCGAGACTTTTCTGCTGGTCGATTCGGGCCAGCTCGATGCGACGGTGCAGGATCTTCCGCCACTCGAGTTTTACCTCGGGCGGCTCAAACGGTATCCCAGGTTGAAGGTCGTCGACCGGCCTGTTCAGCCTGGCTACTACGTCGCCTACGCGCGTCGGGAGGACGAATCGCTGATTCAAGAGATCGACGCGGCGATCCGCACCCTCTACGAACAGGGGACGCTGCGTCGCATCTATGAGAAATATGGGCTGTGGAGCGCCGTGCAGGAACGGCTGCCGGAGATCTGGAAAGACTGGCCGCCGCGTGATGTTTCGCCGGAGACCAGCGTTCTCACCCAGATGCGGGCCGAGGCGCCCCTCTTCTTTCGGGCGGCCGGCGTGACCGTCCTTTTGGCGTTTTTGTCGATGCCGGCGGCGGTCGCGATCGGATTGGCCGCCGCCCTGATCCGCGCGTGGCCGACGCGCGTTCTGGGCGGGGACGGCACCAGCGCGACGCCGGTCGGAAGGCTCGCGCGCGGCCTGACGACGACCTACATCGAAATCATCCGCGGGACGCCGTTGGCGTTCCAGTTGTTCGTGGTCTACTTCGTACTGCCAGACCTCGGCGTCACGATCAGCGCCTTCTGGTCCGGCGTCCTCGCCTTGGCGGTTAATTATTCCGCCTATGAAGCGGAGATCATGCGGCTCGGAATCCAGTCGGTCCCGGTGGGACAGATGGAGGCCGCGCTCTCGCTGGGAATGTCGCGCGTGCTGGCGGTCCGCCGCATCGTTCTCCCGCAGGCGATCCGCACGGTGATCCCGGCCACCGCCAACGATTTCATCGCGCTGTACAAGGACACCGCCGTCTGCTCGGTGATTGCCGTCGAAGAGCTTTCGAAGCAATACTCGGTGGCGGCCAAAAGCACGGGGCTTTATTTGCAAATGGCGATCATGGCCAGCCTGCTTTACCTGGCGATGAGCTATCCGCTGTCGCTCCTGGCTGCCTGGTTGGAGCGGCGGCTGAAACGGGCCGGGGCCCAGTCCTAGCGTCAGGAGGATCTGGACGGCCAAACCTGGACAATCTATTGTGGTACGTAGACCGATATCAGGGGGAGTCACGCCTGGAGGCGTCGAAATTGAGACGTGCAAAATCGCAGGGGACGACCGAAGACCAGCAGGCACACGGCTGTCACGTCGGAATCGTTCCTCTGACCACACTCGCGCCAGAACGGTTGGAGTTGCTGCGGGAAATTCCCGTGTCGATCCGAAGCACCGACGAGGACTTCGTTGCGTCATTCTTCGACGCGAATGTCAGCGCAAGTGGGGAAACTGAGCAGGAGGCGTTCGCCAATCTCCGAGATATGCTGGTTTTGACGTACAATTTTCTGCACAAGAAGCCGGAGGCCGAGCTCGCTCCAATACTGCGCAAGCAGCGTGTCGTTCTTGACGAATTCATTCGAGCCAAATAACCGATGGCCAGAGTCATCACGAAGGAACTCGCCGAGAAGATTGCCAAAAAGCTTGATGCGCAGAAGGAGGACGAGAGCGGCCCGCATACTTTATGGGCGATTTACCATGAGGGATTGGCGGTCGCGCTTTTTGGGATTCGACGCGGGTCCGCAAAGGATCTCGGACACGACCACATTCCGGCACAAATACACGTCGGTCCCGGCTTTGCGAAGCTCTTGGGGCAGTGCCCGAAATCCCGTGAAGACTGGCTTGCGAAACTCCGGGAGAAGAGGATTATTCCGACTACGAACTCACCGTAGAGTTGCTCGGCAGCACCTGTTCGACGCTTGGCGTTGCGATCGGAGACGACCTCTTTGCTGACGATCACCAACCTCGTCAAGCGTTGGGGCCGCTGCGACGTGCTCAAAGGCGTCGGCCTGCGGGTCGAGCGAGGCACCGTGGGTGTGCTGATCGGCCCCTCCGGCGCGGGGAAAAGCACCGTGCTGCGCTGCGTCAACGGCCTGGAACCGTTTCAGGACGGAGAGGTCGCCGTGGGGTCCGCCCATCTCATGCCGGGACTTCCCAACGGCCGCCAGGAGCAGTTGAAGCAGCTTCGCCGCTGTGTGGGGACCGTCTTTCAACAATTCAATCTCTTCGCCATCTTTCGGCGCTGGAGAACGTCATCGAGGCGCCGATCCACGTCCTGGGCAAGCCCCGCGAAGTCGCCGTCAGCGAAGCCCGCGCGATTTTGGATCGCGTCGGACTGGCCGATCGGCTCGACGCGATGCCCCACCAACTCTCCGGCGGCCAGCAGCAGCGTGTGGCTGTCGCGCGGGCGCTGGCCATGCAGCCTGACGTGCTTCTGTTCGATGAGCCGACCAGCTCGCTCGATCCCAAAATGACCGGCGAGGTCCTGTCGGTCATCTCCGACCTGGCCAAATCGGGCCAAACGATGTTCGTCGTCACGCACGCAATGGCCTTCGCCCGCAGAGTCGCCACACAGGTCCACGTTCTGTCCGACGGGGTCATCGTCGAATCGGGCGAACCGGCCCAAGTCTTCGATTCACCAAGCCATCCGGCCACGCGCGAGCTCTTGGCGAACGTTGGCTCCTATTGATGCCAACGTCATTCAGTGCCCAGCACGTGCCGCAACGCCGGCCCGAGTTCGGGATAGCGGAACACGTAGGCGGTTTCCTCCAGCCGGCGTGGCACGGCTCGGGCGCTGGCCAAAAGCAGCTCGTCGGCCATCTGGCCCAGTGCGAGGCGGGCGGCGAATTCCGGCATCGGGAAGACCGTCGGCCGTCGTAAGACATGGCCGAGGGTCTTGGTGAAATCGCGATTCGTCGACGGGTTCGGCGAAACGGCGTTGACCGGACCACTGAGATGATCCGATGTCAGGGCGTGGTGGATCGCGCCGACGGCGTCGTCGATTTCAATCCAACTCCAATACTGCCGGCCGCTGCCGATGATTCCGCCCAGGCCCAGCTTAAAGGGCAGGAGCATCTTGGCCAGCGCCCCGCCCGACGGCGAGAGAACCATTCCAAACCGCAGGTTGACGACGCGAATGCCCCGCGGCCGCACCGGCTCGGTCGCCGCCTCCCAATCCCGGCACACCTCCGCGAGAAATCCGGCGCCGGCCGGGCTTTTCTCGTCGAGGATCTCGTCGCCCCGGTCGCCATAGAAGCCGACCGCCGATGCACAAACGAGCGTCTTTGGCGGTTGCCGAAGCTTCAGCAGGGCGTCGCACACCATCCGCGTGCCGTGGAGACGGCTGTCGCGGATCGCCTTTTTCTGCCGCTCGTTCCACCGTCCGGAGGCGATATTCTCGCCCGCCAGGTGGACGACCGCGTCGTGGCCTTCGAGTCCCTCATGGTCGATCGTCCCCAGCACGGGATCCCAACGGACGGTCGGCTCGCGGCCGAGATCGCGCGAACTCGCGCGACGCACGAGTCGCGTCACGGAATGGCCACCCGTCGTCAAAAAGGCGATGAGCGAGTTGCCGATAAGCCCGCTGGAGCCTGTGACGAGAATTTTCATGGGTCGCGCCTGTGCAGCCTGACGATGAGCGATGACGTCGGCAGCCAGCGTGCGATGCCGATAGGCGAACGTCGCCCGCAGTTTCCGGCGGAGCAAAGGGAGCCCCAGCCACCAGCCGATCGCGCCGAACGGCGGCGCGAATTCGATTCGATCCTCCAGCCAACAGACGTCCGCTCCCTCGGGGGTGATTGTATGCGTGTGCTCCCAATGCGCAAACGGCCCGCGGAGCTGGACGTCGCGAAACTGGCGGCCCGGAACGATGTCCCGATGCTCGGCTGTCCAACGCAGCCGCAGCAGGCCAATCGAGGTCTCGATTTCCGCGCGTGAGCCCTCGGCGACGCCGTTCCCCGCGTCGACGAGGCGGATGCGTTCCCACGGCGGAACAAGCCGTTCAAACGCCCCGGGACGGACGTGCCAGTCGAAGACGTCGCCCGCGGGGGCCAAAATCCGCGAACGGTACACAAATGTGTCGGTCCTCACGGCGGCAGGGCCTCGTCAAACGACTCTCGGAGGCGGGAAATGGCCTCGGACGTGATGACGCGGACTCGCTCCTTGCTCAGGCCGTGCTTCACGCCAAGCTCTCGGAACGTACGCGGACGGCGGTCGCCCGTCAATCCAAAGCGCTCGGCGATCAGCGTGCGCTCGCGGGTGGGCAAGCGGGCGAGCCGATCGCCAAGTCGGCAAAGTTCTTCCGCATGGATCAGCCGCTCGGACGTTTTCGAGCGGCCTTCCGATGCAGGGACTTGTTTCCAGCTTTCGCCGGTCGAAGTGCGCGATCGCCGGCGGCAATCCTGGCGTCGGAGTTTCCCGAAGAAGTTCTTCAACGCTCGCGTCGCGTACGTGCTGAAACGCGTTCCGCGTCGCCAGTCAAAACTCTCGACGCAGCGGATGAGCGGCAACGACGCTTCGCTGACCAGGTCTTCCAGCGAACGCTCCGGCGCCGCGAAGTGTTTTGCCAGCGAGACGACAAGCCGAAGGTTGCTCTCGACGATCCGATTCCGGATGGTGACCGCCTCTTGGGAGAGCGTCGCGACGGCTGCGGTCCGGCGGTGGCTCAGTGGCGGCGACAAAGGGTCGGGCCGTTGCAATGCCCGTGCTCGAACCGCCTTCAGTCGGACAAAGAGCCGCCGTTCCTCCTCGACCGAGAGAATGTCGCTGTGGCACAGCTTTGCCAGCGCCGAGTTCCCGGCGTTCTTTCTGCTGTCGATCATCGTTGATGCCTCCCGACAAGAAGAACCGTGATCGGATCGCATGCTTAACCGGAAATGTTCCGTCGGCGGCCGCGACCGGAGAGCCGGCCCGCTCTGGGTCACGCTCTTGGCCCTTGCAACGGGCCGCTGATCGGGCGATCCTGTGAACCGGAGAACAACAGCGGATGCTCAATCGACGTGAATTCCTGGGTGTGGGAGCCGCTTTCGCCGTGTCACTGGCTGGGGCGAGCGGACACCGCTGTCGCGAAAGCCGTTTTTCCCGCAGGTACGCTCCCCACTTGGGCATGTTTCGCCATCATGCCGGCAGTGACCCGATCGATCAGATCAAATTCCTGGCCGACGAGGGATTCGGCGCTTTGGAAGACAGCGGGCTGCGGGCCAAGCCGCCCGGTCTCCAAGCACGCATGGGGGATGCACTGGCTCGGCGGGGAATGTCGATGGGCCTGTTTGTCGGTTTGGCCGATTTCGGACGTCCGACGTTTGCCTCCGGCTGCGTCGAATTGCGGCGTGGCCTGCTGCGCGAACTGCGCTCGGCGGTCGAGACAGCTCGCCGCGTGGGGGGCCGATACCTGGCCGTCGTTCCCGGCAAAAGCGTGCCCAGTCTCTCCCGTGCGGTTCAGTTTCGCCACGCCCTTGAGACGTTGCGGTACTGCGCCGACGTTTGCGAGGCGCACGGCCTCATGCTGCTATTGGAGCCGATCGATCATGGATCGGATTCATCGCGGCTCTTTTTGCGCTCGGCGAGCCAGGCAGCCGAATTGTGCCGGGGCGTCGGCCGACCCTCGTGCCGGCTGCTGTTTGACGTGTATCAGCAGTCGGTCGCGGGTGAAAATGTGACGCGATTGCTGACCGAAACGAGCGACGTGCTTGGTTACGTGCAGCTTGCCGACTCGCCCGGCCGCAAAGAGCCGGGGACCGGCGACATCGACTTTCGGCACTTGTTCGGTGTGCTGGACGCGATCGGCTATTGCGGCGTTCTCGGAATGGAGCACGGCAATCTGCTGCCGGGGCGAGGGGGAGAGAGGGCCGTGATCGACGCCTACATGGCCTTCGAACATGGGCCTCAGCGGCCGAGCGCCGCGTCCCGAGCGGCCGCCCGCCAAGCGGCGACGTCGCTTTCGCTCAGCTCGAAGACATCGATCGAGTAACCGATGTGCGCGATCGGTTCGAAGAACCGAAAATAGGCGAATTCGCCGATGTCGACCGGGCGAATTTCACCCCGCGGTGTGCGAACCCAGTGCGGCCGTCCCTGCTCGAAGTTCACGCTGACGGCAAAACGGCCTGGCTGTGGAATTCGAGAGGGCGGAATGTGATAGGAGATGCCGAGCGCGGAGGGGGGCACGGTGCCGAAATACGCCAGTCCGATCTCGCCCCAGCCACGCTTGTCGAGAAATTCCTTCAGGCCGCCCAGATCCTGCCCCCAATCGAGATTGGAATCGAGCAGGTGCTCGCGCCCGCCGAGCGGGCCGCCGGCCAGCTCGTTGAAATACGCCAGGTGGTGCGGATGATACCGCACAGAAAGCAACATCCATGCGACCAAAACGGCCGTCGTGAGGGCGCGGAACGGGTATGTCTTGTAGTCGAGCCAGCGGGCCGACTGCGACGCGAACAGAATCAAAAAGGGGATCGCCGGGAGGACGTAACGGATCCCCAACTGCATTCGCGAGCTTTCCGCCACGCCGATCATCACCGCCGCCGGAAGCACGATCATAAGCTGGACAAACGGCCGCCGCGCGACGCTCCCCGGAACGATGAGCCACAGCAACGTGGCGAACGCCAAGAGCTGCAAGGGGTGGGGCAGCTTGTAGAAGAGGGCCCACAGGTAGTAATGCGAAAATCCCTCCTCGCTCCACTGGCCGTCCAGGAAAACGGGATGTTTTTGCTCCATCACGTGCCGCTGGTGATCGAGCCCTTCGACGTAATCGCGCGGCAACGGAACTGGCATCCATCCAATCGATTCAAGTCGATGTGCGACGCCGCGCATCGCGGCGCTCTGGAAGTCATAACTCCTCAGAATCGAGAAGGACCCGCGGAACAGGTAGCCGGCATTCAGAACGAGAAGACTCGCAAGAAGGGCGACCACCCACAGACCGCCCGTCCGCGCAATGCAATTCGGTGCCACGAGCGGGGGTTTTGGCCCGCCAGTGTCCCGGGCCGCACTTTCTCTTCCCTCGCTCGGTTGCCGGCTCGGCAGGAGCCTTGTCCTCCCGGCGACGACAATAACGGCAAACGTCGCGATGCTGATCGGATAGAGCAAGAGCGACGTGAACTTGGCCAACTGGGCCAGACCCAGCACGCCACCGAAGAGAAGAGCCGTTTTCCAGCCGGGACGGGCCGCGAACTTCCACAGCGCAAACAGCGTGAAGACGAAAAACGCGGCGGCCCCCATGTCGGTCGTCACGAGCGAGCCATGGGCGATCAGGTTCGGCTCAAACGCCCATAAGACAGCGGCGAGGCAGCCGGCCAGATCGCCGAAAAGCTCGCGAGCCCAAATTGCCGTCACGAGTCCCCCGAGAACCGAAATCAACACGATCATCGTGCGGCCGAGGAGAAACCAAGCTTTGTAATGCGGGCCGTTTGCCGCCACGAAGGCGTCGCCCCAGCCCATTGCGTCATGGTCGGCGTCCGCCGGCCCGGTCTGGGCCGTGGTGAAACAGAGCGGCAGGGCGGCCGTCAACCGACACAGAGGCGGATTCAAGTTGTCGAAATGGAACCGGCCCGTTTTCAGGTTCAACAGGCCGATCGGCAAGTGCCAGTATTCGTCGTGGGTCGCCGTCAGTCGGCCGGCCGCGCTGATCCCGAGCGCCGCATGGATCGCCAGAAACGCGGCCACCGGCAGCCAGAAGCGTTTCAACGAACGTGTCACGTCCGCCGTCATGAAAGGAATGTGCCTTTGACAAACGCCCCGCATTATGGGTGAGGCGGGCCGACCAGGTCGGAAAGCAAGTCCTTCTCGATCGCCTCCGCGGCAATGGCATGGGCGCGTTCGTTGGGATGTGCGTCGAAACGGCTCACCGTCAGACTTTCGCCCGCGTGCTCGCGGAAGACGGGTTCCAAGTCAAGCACTGGAATCTTCTCCGACTTGCAGAATTCGACGAGCTTCGCGTCGGCCTCGCGGAACGGATAATCGGGCCCCAAATTCTGCATGAAGGGAAAGAGGACCATCCGAAAATCAACATGCGCTTCGGTACAGTCGCGATGAAGCTGGGCCAGCTTGGCCCGCAGCCCCTCCCACGGCCGCGACCGATACGATTCGGCCAGACTCGAATAATAGGAGGTCCCCTTCGCATACCGGAACTGGACGTACCGGAAATAGAGCCAATTGAGCAGGTACGTGTCGCGAAAGAGCGGATTGCGCGGCTCGGCGGTGTAGATTTGCCGGAGGGAGTCCTGCGTACGCGGATCGTAGCCTTCGATATCGTTGATGTTGTAAATGTACACGATCAGGCTCACGTCGGCCCGCTGCGTGAAGAGGAGGGCCCTGGCCAGCCCCTCGATCATCGACGCCTCGTAGCCCGGCTCGCCCAGGTTGGCGACGACATATTTTCCCGGCCGTTTCTCTTCGAGCCACGCAGCAATGCGGTCGGTGAAGCGATCGTCGATCTTCTTAATTCCGTGGCCGGCCGTGAAACTGTCTCCCAGAAAAACAATCCGCCTTTGGCCCGGCGAAACGTACTTGGTGAAGGGGTTGCGGTCGCGGAACCCCTCGTTATTCCGCTCGCTGTCGATGTGGAGCGCCAGCCAGCGCTTCGATACGTTCGTGATGTTGAACGTATCGCTGAAATCCGCGAAGCAGGCAAAGCTGAGCTCGCCGGCAGTGACTGTGGCCAGCAGCATGGCGAGCGAGAGACCGGCGTTGGCCAACGACATTCGGCGTCGACTTCTGCCGGCAAATCTGCCGGTAACGCAACAGCCCATAGAACGCGGCCACCAGCAGGACGATCCACAGTCCCATCGTGAGCAAGTAGCCTCTGGAAAGATAGAAGATCAGCACGTTGTTCTCAGTGGGGCGAAGCGGCCGTGCGTGGCAGCGGCGGTCGAACGCTTGCGTTTCAGGACGATGAAATAGCCGTCGGTCGTGTCGGGAAGCAGCTCCCATTGGTCCGGATGTTCGCGGTATTCGCGGACCTGCTCGGGCCGCTGAATTTTACTGTACTCTTGCTGAGTATCGATCACGATGTAGTCGGTGTCATCCGGCACTCCCGGCTTGTAATTATTGACCGCCCGCGGGTAATCGCTGTAGTCATACGAGCGGGCAAATGCGTGAACCGCGGATGAACGTAATCGGTCGACGCCACGCGGGCGCTTGGGGGAATCATTGCCAGCACGTGCGCAAAAAGCTCGGCCCGCTTGCTAGGAATGTAATTCGTCTGCCAATAAGCCCTGGAGTACGGATCCCAGAACGCCACGGACAACGGGCTTAATCCGAAAAACGCTCCCGTGAAGAGGCGCGCTCAGGCAGGCAAACCGCGCCCACCATGCGCCCGCGGAAGCGGAGGAAATAGAGTCCGTGGAATCGAAGCCGCGATCGTTGGAGAGTGCGTGGACGTCCGTCTGCCGACCGCTCGGTAAAAGGAACCTTCGGGCAATTTCCCTGCTCATTCGAGAAGCCGTGGCCAATCCGGCGGCGGCGGACCAGAAAATGATCGGCACCAACGGCGCGTGAAAATGGTGCCGCGGATCGACGGCCCCCGCCAACTCGTTGAGCAAGAGCGTCACCAGCAGGGGGACCGCCGACGGCCAGCCGTCCGGGCGAGAAGAGGGACAAAAATCCGACGGGCAACAGGATCTCCAACAAGTACATGGCCGTAGCCGGGCGTCGCCAGTTCGTCGAACAGCAGCCGCGGCTTGGTGAGGATGTTCCAACCGATCTCGGGCAGCGAGTTTCCGAACTTCGCGAAATAGCGCGCGTAATGGATCTCCTGCCCGTTGCGAAACCACGGAATGACGATCCGCGTCGCAACGTATAAATAGGCGACGCTGAAGACAGCCAGACATGCTCCGAAGAGAAAGAGACGCCGTCTCGTCGAGGGAGCCGTCGCAAGGTTAATCGCCTGCCGCTGCCGCAGGGCAATCCAGACGCCCAACGGGGCGAGAATGATCGCATAGTCTTCCTGTGCGGAGAGAGTCAACAGCAGCAGCCCGCAGAAGGTCTTGTATCGCCGCCGTTCGAGCTGATCGAGCGCGAAGAGCAGGACCGGGATGGCCAGTCCGTTGGGGCGAAACGTCTTCAAGTCGATCGAGATGTCGAGAAACTGCATGGGGAAATAGAGCAGATAGGCCGCCGCCAGCCAGATGGCCGCCCGCGAACTGCCGGTATGCCGGCGGGCCATCCAATAAACGGGGATGCACCCGGCGGCGAGGATCGCCGAATCGCACAGCTCCAGCAGCATCTGCGACGGCCACAGCACGTAAAGCGGAAGCAACAAGAGGTGAATGACCTGGATGTGCTCCCCGAGAAAGAGCCCCTGGTCGAGATAGCTGCGGAATCCTTTTCCGTGCAGGAGATTCCACAGGTGCTCCTCGTACATCGCCGAGTCACCATGGGGCAGCAAAAGGCCACGGTAAAGCTGCCAGTTCATCGCGACAAAGACGATGACGTACGCGCCGTAGCAGAGCCAGACCGCCAACGGGACGCGGAAGTCGTCGCGCGGGTGCTCCGTCGGCGAGGGAGTCCTTCTCGGCCGGTCGAGCCAGCAGCAAAAACGTCGCCAGCCAGCCGGCCGCGCCGAGGGCGATCCAAAACGCCGGACCGTAGAGGACAACCGCTTCCAGAGACTTCACGCCGCCCAGAAATGCCGCGAGCCGCGCGAGCTCCCAGCTTCCGCCGAGAATCCACCAGATCCCCTCCCAGGGTACCCCAGCGGGCCGCCGATTCGGCCAACGGAATACCGCGGCGCCGACTGATCCACCAGCCCCTGCCAACCACCACGCAACGAAAAACAAACCGACGAGGACCACCACGGGCCCGAAGTCGATCTGCGCTTCGAAGTCGACATTCTCCTTGACTGTCTTTGAAGGGCGTCAGCCGGCTTCCCAGCGATTCGACCGTCCGGTTCCATAAGCCGGAGGACATCAAGCTTTTGGCGGATCTCGACGAATCGAGGACGGACTGCACGCTGGCCGCACAAAAGAGGGCCCCGAGTCCGACGCAGACGACCGCCATCAGCAGTCGCGTCGCGTCGCCGCCGCCCGATGCGCGCCTCCGCTCTTCCCCATCCGTTTGCCGTTTGCCGCGGGCCGCCATCATTTGAGTGTATCTGTCGCCTGCGAAAGCGAGTATGGTAGCGAATGACGAATGACCGCAATGGTAAACCGCAGGCGCAGGCGCATCCAATTCGTCAATCGTGATTCGTTGATTCATTCGTCATTCGACATTCCTCATTGAGGGCAGTTCACACCAGACCAGTTGACGGCTATGAGATAGCGGGAGCCTCCCATGCATCCTCCGCTCTTGGACGTCCCGGAACTGGCCAGCCTGGAGGCCGGGCGCGGGCTGGTGCGGATTCCTGTCGAGCAGGACGTCCCTTTCACGCGGCGCGTGCGGGCCCTGGTCGACACGCGTGAATTTCAACGGCTCAAGCACATCACGCAGCTCGGCCTGGCTTCACGCGTCTACCCGGGGGCGACGCACACGCGGTTCGAGCATGCGCTGGGCGTCTTTCACAACGCGATCCGCTATCTCTTGCAGCTCGGCAAGGACGCCCGGTTTCGCGAGATCATCGACCCGCACCGGGCCGAGGTCGTGCTCGCGGCGGCCCTGCTGCACGACCTGGGACACTGGCCCTTTTGCCATCCGATCGAGGACATGTCCCTGCCCGACCTCTCGCCGCACGAGGAATTCGCCGCCCATTTCCTCGGCGACGACAGCGAGCTTGCCGGCGTGCTGCGCAAGGATTGGCACGTTGAGCCCGCCGAAATCCTGGACGTGTTGACCGAGCGGGGCGATTCCAGCCCTGTCCGCCTGATGCGCTCTCTTCTCTCTGGTCCGATCGACATCGACAAGATGGATTACCTCGACCGCGACAGCCTGCACGCGGGTGTCCCCTACGGCCGCAATTTCGATCGCAACCGGCTGATCCAATCGCTCCTCTTAATCGCGCTGGAGACGGGCTGGCGATTTCCAGCAAGGGAAAAACGGCCGCCGAGCTGATGGTCTTCGCCCGTTACGTGATGTTCAGCGAGGTCTATTGGCACCACGCGGTTCGCGCGGCAACGAGCATGTTCGCCCGCGCGTTCTTCGAGCTGCGGCACCGGTTGGACCTCAACTCCTTCTTCCAGAGCAGCGAACCGGACGCGATCGTCGCTCTGCGGAAAGCCGCCGCGGAGACTCGCTGCGAGCCGCTCTTGGCCGGCATCTTCGGTGCGAAGCGCGGGCTTTATAAGCGCGTCGCCGAATTCAGCTTGTACCAGATCCCCGAGACGTACCGTCTTTTGGCGCGCCGGCCGTGCGCGTATCTCATGGCGTGTGCCGAGTCGCTGGCCGAACAACTCTCGGCCTCCGTGGGCGAGCCGGTCGGAACCGTCGAAATCCTCATCGACGCGCCCCCTCCGCACCGCGAAATCGAATTCGACGTCGAGATCTATTTTCCGAAGGAAGATGTCTACCGGCCCCTGCACCAGGTCTCGCCGGTTGTCGACGCATTGGCTCGTACGCAGTTTGACGATTACGTCAAACGGGTCCGCGTCTTTGCGCCACCCGCGCCTCGCCCCACGGATCGCCTCGTCCAGCGCGTTTCCAACCTGCCTGGCCAGCGCCATCTCGGAGACGCCCGTCATGCGGTAAGAGTCCATGGGTTAAAGTCCAACGTCCAAAGCCGACCAAAAAGAGGCGCGGTTTGGATTCTTGACTTGAACGGCGTCATTTGGCAGCCGAACTCGCCATTGAGGGAGATATTGAAGGGGATGATGGACGACAACTTTGGACCTTGGACTTTAACTTTGGATTCTGGACTCTGGACCTTGGAGTTCGTGGGAAACTGCAATTGCGTTTCTTGACAAAGCACATGGGCCTCACTACCATTGCGAGTTTCCCGCATCGCCGGAAGGTGGGCGGAGTGAGCGTAAGCCTTTTGTCAGGGGGACTTTGAGTGGCGGGCGGGAGTCAGGAGCGGATCCGGATTCGGATGGAAGCGTACGATCATTCCGTACTCGACCAGTCGGCGTCGGAAATCGTCGACACGGCCAAGAGAACCGGTGCGGTCGTCCACGGCCCGATTCCCTTGCCAACTCGGATCGAGCGGTATACCGTCCTGCGTAGTCCGCATATCGACAAGAAGTCGCGAGAGCAGTTTGAGATTCGGACTCACAAAAGGCTGATCGACATCATTCAGCCGACCGGAAAGACGATCGACGCATTGAACAAGTTGTCGTTGCCGGCGGGCGTCGACATCAAGATCAAAGCGTCGGCGGGGGGAGGTTGAAGGTGCGCAACGTTGGATCGCGAGTCGCCCGTCCGGCGAGCGCACGCCGGACGAACTCGGACTAACCTGGACTAACCCAGCGAACTCGCGGTCATCTGAATCGCCCCAAGTCCTAAGCCCGTGTCGTCAGTCTGTGTTCTTGGCGGGGGCGACCGTTGCGGTGGATGTAGGTCGATTTGAGAGGCTCGTCCGTTGTCGAACCGGTCGCTGAAACGGCCGGCCTCTCGGCACTACCACTCTTGACGGAATCGTTCAGTTGACGTTTTGGATCGTTGTCTCGGTCGATTTGCATCGACCGGTTGCACGCAGAATCGTTCGGAATCGACAGCCATGCCAGTCGGATTGCTGGGTCGCAAAGTGGGGATGACGCAGGTCTACGACGCGGAGGGCAATCTCCACGCCGTGACCATCATCGAGGCGGGTCCGTGCACCGTGCTGGCCTTGCGGACGAAAGAACGCGACGGGTACGAAGCGGTGCAACTCGGCTTTGCCGACAAGCGGCGCCGGCTGGCCAGCCGGGCCGACCGCGGACAGGTCGCCAATATCAACGGCAGGCGGCAGAAGCAGCGGGTCGGCAAGGGGCTGGAGCCGATTCCCAAGGCCAACTGCGAGCCGAAACGGTTTGTCCGCGAGTTTCGAACCGACGGCGAGACCCACGGCTTCGAGATCGGCAAAACAGTCAATGTTTCGGTTTTGAGCGAGGTTCCGCGCGTCGATCTGATCGGCCTGACGAAGGGGCGAGGCTACACGGGGGTAATGAAGCGGCACAATTTCCAGGGGCAGTGCGCCTCTCACGGCGTTAAGCGCGTGCACCGCCATGGCGGCTCCATCGGAGCCAGTGCCGATCCCTCGCGAGTCCTCAAAGGTAAGCGGATGTCGGGGCGGTACGGCGGCGAACGGGTCACGATGCGGAATATTCGCGTGTCTGCGCCTCGATGAGGCCGAGAACATGGTCCTGGTGGAAGGGGCCGTCCCCGGTCCGAGCGGCGGTTGGGTGATGATTCGCCCCACGAAGAAACATGCAAAGTCGAAAAAGCAGGCGTGATTGGGGTTGGCAGCGATGGCGGAAAAAGGATCTCTCATCACCGTGGCGGTTCGAGACAAGACCGGCCAGTCAGTCGGCAAAGTCGAGTTCGATCCGGCCGAGCTGGCGCCGCGAATCAGCAAGCAATTGCTGCACGACGTCGTGGTGATGTACGAGACGAACCGTCGCGTCGGCACGGTCATGACTCGCAACCGCGCCCAGACCGAAGGGAGCACGAAGAAGCTCTTTCGGCAAAAGGGGACGGGTCGGGCGCGGATGGGAACGATCCGCACCGGATGTCCGCCGCGGCGGCGGACGCGCCCACGCCAAATATCCGATTGATTACTCCTACCGCCTTCCCAAAAAGGCCGTCCGACTGGCGACCCGGATGGCCTTGTTGAGCAAGTTCTTGGACGAAGAAGTCACCCTGTTGAGCGAGCTGGCGATTGGGGAGCCGAAAACGAAAACGATGGCGACCCTGCTCAAGGCGCTCGGTTTGTCCAAAACAAGCTGTCTCCTGGCGGTCGAATCACACGACGTCAATGTCTTGCGGTCGGGACGGAACATCCCGGGGCTTCGGATCTCCAGTTGCGACGACCTCAACGCGTACGACCTGTTGCATCAGAAACAATTGATCCTGACGCGGGAGGGCCTGGAGCGGCTCCGCGCCGGGCGGCGGACGAAGACCGCCGCGAAGGAATCATGAGATGGCCCAGGCAGCTCGTTCGTCGATCACCTTGGAATCTTATCAGGTCGTGCTGCATCCCCTGGTCACGGAGAAGGGGACGCATCTCTCCGAGCGGCACAACGCTTATACGTTCGCCGTCAGTCCGCATGGCGACGAAGAGTGACATCAAGCGGGCCGTGGAAGAGATGTGGAACGTCCGCGTCGTGGGCGTACGAACCCAGAACCGCAAGGGAAAGCCGCGGCGGCACCGTTTCAAGTTGGGACACACGATCAGCTGGAAGAAGGCGATCGTCGAACTGAATCCTGAGGATCGGATCTCCTTCTTCTAGGGGATTGGCAGGCTCGACGGAGGCCCTTGTTCCGCCACTGGACTATGGCCATTCGTTATTACAAGCCGACTTCGCCCGGACGCCGCGCCGGCTCCGTGAGTGATTTCTCGGAAATCACCGACCCTAAGAAAGAGCCGGAAAAGCTCCTTTCGGTTCGCCTCCGCAAAAAGGGGGGACGGAATTTCCAGGGGCGTATCACCGCGCGGCACCGCGGCGGCGGACACAAGAAAATCTACCGGATCATCGATTTCGGCCGCGACAAGGACGGCGTTCCCGCCAGTGTCGCCTACATCGAATACGATCCGAATCGCTCGGCTCGCATCGCCCTGTTGCACTATGCCGACGGCGAGAAGCGGTACATCCTCGCGCCGGAGGGGCTGAAGGTCGGCGACAAGGTGCAAAGCGGACTTGATGTCGAGCCAAACGTCGGCAACTGCATGCCGCTGGAGAAGATCCCGCCCGGGACGCAAGTCCACTGTATCGAGATGCAGCCCGGCAGCGGCGGGCAAATGTGCCGGACGGCCGGCGTGCACGCCGTCATGAACGCCCGCGAGGGAAAATGGGCGCAGATCACGCTTCCCTCGGGAGAAGTTCGGCGGCTTCCCAGCTCCTGCCGGGCGACAATCGGAGTGATCGGAAACTCCGATCACATCAATGTTTCGATCGGCAAGGCGGGCCGCAAGCGGTGGATGGGACGTCGTCCGCACGTTCGCGGCGTCGCCATGAACCCGGTCGCCCACCCGATGGGGGGCGGCGAAGGCCGCAGTTCGGGCGGACGCCACCCGTGCAGCCCGACGGGCGTTCTCTCCAAAGGCGGTCGGACGCGAAAACGCCGCAAGCCGTCGTCCAAGGCGATCATTCGCCGGCGGAAGTCGCGGCGTTACGGCCAGTTGAAAGTCTGAGGAAGACGGAAGCCGTGGCCCGCCCCGGCAGTCGAGCGAATTATCGCAAAAAAACAGGTGTTGCGGATGGGACGATCGCTGAAAAAAGGCCCGTTTGTCGACTTGAAGCTCCTCAAAAAGGTCGAGCGGCTGACGCTGTCCGGCAAAAAGGAGCCGATCAAAACGTGGGCGCGCCGCTCGACGGTCACCCCCGAGTTTGTCGGCCACACGTTCCTGGTCCACGATGGCCGGCGGCACATGAGTGTTTATGTGACGGAAGAAATGGTCGGGCACAAGCTGGGCGAGTTCGCACCCTCGCGGACGTTTCGCGGACATGGCGCCGGGGGAAGAAGTAGTCTGGTTTTCGGAACTGAATGACACGAGACGATCACACGAGACAAGGTTGCGGGCCAAGCCAATAGAATCGGCCCGCGACAATCGGGAGTTTGACGATGGCCCGCATCGCCGCACGACATCGCTTTGCACGCATTGCCGCGACGAAGGTGCGTCCCTTTGCCGACCTCATCCGCGGCCAAGCGGCCGGAGAGGGGCTGCTGCTGTTGCGCTTTAAGCCCAACCGCGGTGCCCGCATGTTGGAAAAGGTGCTGCAAAGCGCGATCGCCAACTGCGAGGATCGCGGAGCCCGGAACGTCGAAAGCCTGAAGATCGTCGAGGCCGTCGTCGACGGGGGCCCGATGTTCAAACGGATGCTTCCCCGCTCACGGGGGATGGCCAACGTGATCCGCCGCCGCTTCGCCCACATCCGCAGTCGTCATCGACGTGCCAGAGCTGGCTTGAGCCTCGGGGCAAGTCGAAAAGAAATCAAACCGATTGCCCGCAAAAAACTGAGAATCACGCGATGGGACAGAAGATCAATCCGACCGGCTTTCGCATCGGCATCGTCGAGCCTTGGCGGAGCCGCTGGTACGCGAGCAAAAAAGAATTCGGCGATCTCTTGATCGAGGACTTCAAGATCCGCAACTTCGTGAAGACGAAGTATCAGTTCGCGGGCATTCCGAAGATCGAGATCGAGCGGACGCGGGACCAAGTCGTCGTTCATCTCTTCACGGCCCGGCCCGGAATCATCATCGGCCGCAAAGGGCAGGAAGTCGACCGCCTCAAGGCGGAGCTGGAGGACCTGACCGGCCGGCGGATGGAGCTGAAGATCGTCGAGATCAACAATCCGCACCGCAGCGCCGTACTGGTCGCCGAGGACGTCGCCCAGCAATTGATGAAGCGGGGCAGCTTCCGGCGGACGATCAAGCGGACGCTCGACCAGGTGATGGACGCCGGCGCGTTCGGAGTCAAAATTGAGTTGTCCGGGCGGCTGGGCGGCGCGGAAATGTCCCGGCAAGAAAAAGCAATTCGAGGTTCGATCCCCCTTTCCACGCTGCAACGGCACATCGATTACGGCTTTTGCGTCTCGAAGACGGCCGTCGGCTCGATCGGCGTGAAGGTGTGGATCGATCTGGGAGATTATTCGACTGAGGAGTCCGGCGATGGCACTCATGCCAAAGCGAGTCAAGTACCGCAAAAGTCAAAGAGGTCGCATAAGAGGTAACGCCGTTCGCGGGAATACGGTGGCCTTCGGCGACTGGGGTTTGCAGTCTCTCGATCCGGGTCACGTCCGCGCGACGACGATCGAAGCCTGCCGCGTGGCCGCGAACCAGTACATTCGCGGTGAGGGGAAGCTCTACATCCGGATTTTTCCGCAAAAATCAGTGACCGCCCGTCCGCTCGAAACGCGGATGGGACACGGCAAGGGCGAGCCGGACCATTGGGTCGCCGTCGTCAAGCCGGGCACGGTGTTGTTCGAGTTGGGCGGCGTCCCCCAGGATACGGCCCGCGAGTGTTTTGCCCGGGTGGCTCACAAGCTACCCGTTCGCGTGCGGCTGCGTCGGCCGCTCGCGGACGATTTAACGACGGAACTAGACGGACCGGAACGAGGCGACGAGGCGAACGATGACCAAGGCCCCACTACTTCGCGAAATGAGCAACGACCAGCTTCAGTTCACGCTGACGGAGGCGCAGAAGGAGCTGTTCCGGCTGCGTTTTCAGGCGGCGACCGAAAAGCTCGACGCCCCCAGCAACCTCCGCAAGCTCCGCCGCGAGATCGCCCGGATCTACACGATCCAGAGCGAGCGGGAACGGGCGGAGTCGCGGAAGACGTCGGTAGAGACAAAGTCCTGAATCGGAGCGGGCCGGGTCCGTCCTGGCCGTCGTTCGGTTGAAGGCGAGACAATGAAGAAGCGGCTGATCGGGGTCGTCACCAGCGACAAGTGCAGCAAAACCCGCCGGGTCGAGGTCGAGCGCCTCTATCGGCATCCGAAATACGGCAAGATCCTCCGCAGCCGGACGATCTGCCATGTTCACGACGAACAAAACTCCGCCCACGAGGGGGACACCGTCGAGATCGTCGAGACGCGTCCCCTCTCCAAGACGAAACGGTGGCAATTGCTCCGCATTGTGAAATCGGGATCGACAACCCCGGCCGTGGAAGAGGTCCAGGTCCCATGATCCAGATGCAGACCATCGTCGACGTGGCCGATAACACCGGCGCCAAGACGGCCCGGTGTATCAAGGTGCTCGGGCGGCTCCAAGCGGCGGACGGCCGGCCTGGGAGACGTGATCGTCGTCAGCGTGCAGAAATCGATCCCCAGCGCCACGGTGAAAAAGGGAACCGTCGCCAAAGGGGTGATCGTCCGCTGCCGGCAGGCGACCCGGCGACAGGACGGCAGTTACGTCCGGTTCGACCACAACGCCGTCGTCCTGATCGACGACGAAGGCAATCCTCGCGGCACCCGCATCTTCGGCGCCGTGGCCCGCGAGCTGCGCGATCGCAAGTTCACCAAGATCCTGAGCCTGGCCAGCGAAGTCGTCTAACCCGAGATCGAAAGAAATCAGGTTCGCAGCCGTTGAGGACGTTATGAAAATCAAGCGTGGCGACATGGTGGTGGTCATTTCCGGCGACCAGGCCGGCAAGACGCCGCACCGCGTGACCCAGGTCCTCGACGGCGGCAGCCATGCTGCTCATCGAAGGGATCAATCGCGTCCTCAAGCACGTGAAGCGCGGCCATCCCAAGAGCCCGCAAGGGGGCCGGCTCAACCTCGAGATGCCGATTGACAGCAGCAAAGTCATGTTTTACTGTGGCTCGTGCAGCAAGGGGGTCCGCGTCGGCTTTCGCTTCCAATCCGAGCGGATCCAAGGAGCGTTTCTGCAAATCGTGCGGTACGGCGATCGGCGTCGTGGGCCGCGCGAAGGCAAGCCACGGCGGCCGCCCGTTGATCGCCGCGTCAATTCACCGGCCGCCGCCCAACAGAGATAATCGCCGATACAGTCATGTCCAGGTTACTGAAACAATATCGCGAGAGCGTCGTCCCCGCGCTTGAAGACGAAGCTCAAGCGCGACAACGTCCATTCGCTTCCCCGGCTGACGAAGATCGTCATCAGCATGGGCGTCGGCAAAGCGCGGGAAGACCGCAAGCATCTCGATGAGGCGATGGAGCATCTGGCCCAATTGGCCGGCCAGCGGCCGCAAAAGACGCGCGCCCGCAAGTCGGTCTCGGCCTTCCGGCTGCGCGAAGGGATGGAGATCGGCTGCCGGGTCACGCTCCGCGGCAAACGGATGTACGAGTTCCTCGACCGGCTCATCACGCTGGCCTTGCCGCGCGTCCGCGACTTCCGCGGCCTCAACCCGCGGTCGTTCGACGGCCGGGGAAACTACAGCATGGGGCTCAACGAGCAGCTCGTTTTTCCCGAGATCAACGCCGACAAAGTGCACAACGTCCAGGGAATGAATATTTCGGTCGTCACCACGGCTCGCAACGATGACGAAGCGCGAGTCCTCTTGCGGGAGCTGGGTCTCCCGCTGCGGATCGAGGCCTGACGACCGTCGTTGAGTTCTCGAACAGGAAGAATCGGGAATGGCCAGCAAAGCAAAGATCGAAAAAGCGAATCGCAAGCCGAAGTTCAGCTCGCGGCTCGAACATCGCTGCGCGCTGTGCGGCCGGCCGCGGGCCGTCTACCGCAAGTTCAAGCTCTGCCGCATCTGCTTCCGCAAGCTGTGCCACGAGGGGGTCGTTCCCGGAGCAAAGAAGGCGAGTTGGTGACCTCATGATGACCGATCCGATTGCCGACATGCTGACCCGCGTCCGGAACGCCGTCCGGATCGAGCGTCCGACTCGTCGACATGCCCTCCTCGAAGATCAAGGTCAATATCGCCGCGCGTCCTCAAGCGCGAAGGTTACATCTGGGATTTCGAAGTGGTCGAGCAGCCGCCGCAGAACGTGCTGCGAATCCATCTCAAGTACGGCCCCAACGGCGAGCGGGTGATCCAGCATTTGCGCCGCGTCAGCTCGCCCGGCTGCCGGGTCTTCGCCCGCGTCGACCAGATGCCCAACGTCCTGCAGGGGCTGGGAATCAGTATCGTTTCGACGAGCCACGGCGTGATGAGCAACCGCGAGGCCCGCAAGCAAGGGCGTCGGCGGCGAGGTGCTGTGTACGTTGTGGTGATGCAGGGCGGGACCGCTGCGCGGCTGCTGGTCCGCCCGAACTTGCGATGCGAATTGCGAAAGCGTCGGAGTTCCGGCCGCCGAACTGACCAGTTACGGCCGAAAAGAAACGAATATGTCCAGAATCGGCAGGAAACCGATCGTTGTTCCCAGCTGGCGTCGAAATCAAGATTGCCGACGGAACGGTTTCGGTCAAAGGCAAGAACGGCGAACTCAAGTTCGCGCCGCATTCGGCGATGAAGATCGCTTTCGATGCCGCCAGCCCGCGAACTCACGGTGAGCCGGCCCGACGACCAGCGGGCAAACCGCGCCCTGCACGGCCTGACGCGCAGCCTGCTCAACAACATGGTGCAGGGCGTGCAGACCTATTTTGAAAAGCGGCTGGAGATTCAGGGGGTCGGTTATACGGCGACCATCGCGGGCAAGTCGCTGAACCTGCAGGTGGGCTACGCGAACACGGTCAAGATGCCCCTCCCCGAGGGGGTCGTCTGCGAGTGTCCCGACAACACGCATATCATTTTGAAAAGCGCCAACAAGCAGGTGGTGGGACAGTTCGCCGCCAACGTCCGCGCGGTCCGGCCTCCCGAACCTTACAAGGGGAAGGGAATCCGGTACCAGAACGAAGTGGTCCGCCGCAAGGCCGGCAAGGCCTTCGCCGGAACGGGATCGGGTTAAGCCGGGATTCACGGGCCGAGGGCTCTGTGCCGCCGGAATTTCCTTTGCGGGTGCCGTCCCGACGGTACGCCGAGAATTGGGGAATGGCTTAAGCCATGACGATCGAAACAATCTTGCAGAAACGGCGCACGCGGCGAACTTTCCGCGTCCGCAATCGCATCCGCAAATCGCGGTCGACGCGGCCACGGTTGTCGGTCTTCCGCAGCAACCGGCACATGTACGCCCAGATCATCGACGACGAGGCGGGCCGCACGCTGGTTTCGGCCAGCACGCGTCGAAAAGGACCTCTTCGGCGCGGGCAAGTTTGCCGGCAACAAGGACGCCGCCGCCAAGGTCGGCCAGACGCTGGCCGCCCGGGCGATCGAGCGCGGCATCAAGCAGGTCGTGTTCGACCGGGGACCGTATAAATATCATGGCCGCGTCCAGGTTCTGGCGGAGGCGGTTCGGCAGGGCGGCGTGGAGTTGTGAGAGCGAGACGTCGAAAGCGAAACGTGATGCGGGGAGTCAGAGCGGGTGAGCGACCGATATTTCGTAACGACAGTCCGGAAAAAGTGATTCAGATTCGGCGGTGTGCCTGCGTCGTGAAGGGGGGCCGGCGCTTCAGCTTCACCGCCCTCGTCGTCGTCGGCGACAAGAACGGCAAAGTCGGCTGGGGTTACGGAAAGGCCGTCGAAGTCCCGATGGCCGTCGAAAAGGCGGCCAAGGTCGCCAATCGGCGGATGCTCTCGATTCCCTTGCACGGCAGCACGATCCCGCACCAGGTGTGGGGCCATTACGGAACCGCGAAGGTCCTGCTTGATTCCGGCCCTGCCCGGCACGGGCATCAAGGCGGGCGAAGCGGTGCGGGCCGTCGTCGAGTCGGCCGGCGTCACCGACATCCTCACCAAGTGCTTCGGCTCGACCAACCCGATCAACCTGATCAAGGCGACCTTCGACGGTTTGAGACAACTGCGGACGCGCGAAGAGGTCGCTCGGCTGCGGGGAGTGCAGGTCTGATGATTCTCAACGACGTCCACCGAGGCATTCATAAGCGCAAGACCCGCAAGCGCATCGGCCGCGGTCCGGGCTCCGGGCACGGCAAGACCTCGACCCGCGGCCACAAGGGCTTGTACAGCCGCTCGGGAACGACGTATCGCCTCGGATATACCGGCGGCCAGACTCCCCTGGCGCGGCGGATCGCCAAGCGCGGCTTCAATAATCGGCAGTTTGCCTGCAAGGTGGCCGATCGTCAATATCGGCGAGCTCGACAAGGCGTTCGACAGCGGTGCCACCGTCACCGTGGCGGACCTCTTGGAAAAAGGCCTTGCCAAGGGGGTCTTTGATGAGGTTAAAATCCTCGGCAACGGGAGTCTGACGAAGAAGCTCTCCGTCGAGGCCCATCAGTTCAGCAAGTCGGCCGAGGAGAAGATCACGGGGCAAGGAGGCGCCGTGAAGCGAATTCTCCTGGCGTCCGGTTGATCGTCTGATTTGAAGAACAGAAAGGGATTTCGCCGAATGCTTGCGAAAGTCCTGCTCGATCTTCCGCATCCCCGAACTGCGGCGGAAGATCCTGCTGACGATCGTGCTGCTTGGGCGTGTACCGGCTCGGGTACCACGTCTATCTCCCCTTCATCAACCAGGAAGCCGCCGCTCGAGCGGATGCACGACATGGCAGGAGGGCCAGGGGGGGGCGGACTCGACACGTTCATGCAGACGATCTCGCTCTTCTCGGCCTCGCAGCTCAACTCGATCTTCGGCCTGGGGATCGCCCCCTACATCACGGCGTCGATCATCTTCCAGTTGCTCGGGCACGGTCTATCCGCCGCTTGGAGCAGCTGCAGAAGGAGGGGGAAGCGGGCCGCCGCAAGATCAACGAATATACGCGCTATGCCACCGTCCTCGTCTGCCTCATCCAAAGTTATGTCTGGATTCGCGCCGGCATGAGCCGCGGAGGGCAGGCAGCGATGATCCTGCCCGAATATGACACGTTCTTCCATCACATGATCGCCACGATCGCCATGACGGCCGGCGCGTCTTCCTGATGTGGATCGGCGAGCAGATCGACGCCTACGGCATCGGCAACGGGATCAGCCTCCTGATCATGGCGGGGATCATCGCCCGCATGCCCGATGCGGGTGTGCAGTTGCTTGGCCCCGGCCTTCAAAAACGGCATCCGCCTGGGAACCGAGATCGGGAATCGACCGCTTCATCCTGCTGGCAGTTTTGTTCGTGACGGTCGTGATCTGGGTGGTGGCGATCACCGAGGGACAGCGGCGGATCCCCATCCAGAGCGCCAAGCACGTCCGCGGCCGCCGCGTGATGGGGGGCCAGCGGCAAAGTCTTGCCCCTGCGGGTCAACCAGGCCGGCGTCATGCCGATCGTGTTCGCCTCCAGCATCCTGGTCTTCCCGATGTTCGTCTTCAAGCAGTTCACTGTCCTGTTCACCGCGAGAAAGCCGGATGTCGGCCGTGTTTACCGCCGAATTGTCCGACGCGTTCAATACGGGCCGCGGCTACATCTACAACACGTGCGTACATCCTGCTGATCTACCTGTTCTGTTACTTCTGGGTGGCCGTGACGTTCAATCCCAAGGACATCTCCGAGAACCTCAAGGACTACGGCAGCTTCATCCCCGGTTATCGTCCGGGAGCCCGCACGGCCCAGTTCCTGGAACAGGTGATGACGCGAATCACGTACCTGGGGGCCGCCTTCCTGGCGATGGTGGCCGTGATTCCGACGCTGATCGCGCACTGGATGGACATCCCCTTCATGGTGGCCAGCTTCTACGGCGGCACGGGGCTGTTGATCGTCGTTTCGGTGGTGCTCGACGTCGTGCAGAAGATCGACAGCCACCTCGTCATGCGGAACTATCCGGGCTTGCTCGACTCGGATACCTGAGGTGATCGTCCTGAAGAGCCGCCGCGAGATCGCGCTCATGCGCGAAGCGGGGCAGGTCGTGGCGCAGGCGCTGGCAGAGGCAGGCGGCCTCGTTGATCCGGCCGGGGTCCGCACGCGGCAGCTCGACGCTGCGATCGAGGCGACCTTCGCGGCAAGCCGGCGCCGAGCCGCTCTTCAAGGGAGTGCCTGGCAAGGTTCCGTTCCCGGCGGTCAGTTGCATCTCGGTCAACGAGGAGGTCGTCCACGGCATTCCGGGAGATCGGATCCTGCGAGGCCGGCGACCTGGTCAGCATCGACACGGGCTGCCGCCTGGCCGGCTGGTGTGCCGACTCGGCCTGGACGTTTCCCGTCGGTCCGGTCGACGAGCTTCGGAACCGCCGATTGCTCGAAACCGGTCAGGGCGTGCTCGAGCTGGCGATCGCCGAATGCGGCCGGAACAAACGGTGGTCCGAGGTGGCCGCCCGGATGGCGGAAGAGGTCCGCCAGGCCGGTTTTAGCCAGGTCGAGGATTTCGTGGGGCACGGCATCGGCCGTGAAATGCACGAGGATCCCCAAGTTCCCAACTACGTCAGCCGATCGCTGCGCACGGCCGATTTCAACCTCGAAGCCGGGGCTGGTCCTGGCGATCGAGCCGATGGTGAACGCCGGCGGCAAAGCGACCGAAACAAGCTCGCAGGACCACTGGACTGTCCGTCACCTGCGACGCCAGCCCAGCGTCCATTTCGAGCACACGGTGGCGCTGACTGCCGAAGGCCCGCTGGTCCTGACGGCGCCTTCCGGAATAGAAGTGGTCGAATCCCGCCGGGCCGACTCGTCGATCGAACGATGCGGATTTTTCAGCAAATTCGTCGCCGGGTTTACTTGTGGGCGGCTTTGCGAATTGCATATAATCTCCCGATTCCTTCGCGAGCCTGGCCGCGGACCGCTTGGGGTATCGGCGGAGACGCGCTCGATCCGGCCGATCGGACGCGGCCAGACGCAGGCGGACTGGCGGCGGAAGACCACGAGCATCCAGCGTCTCGCAAGGTACTGGCGTTTCGCTCAACCACGAACGGCCCTCTCATGAAAGTGCGTTCCAGCGTCAAACGGATTTGTGAAAACTGCAAGATCGTCCGCCGCAAGGGACGCATCTATGTGATTTGCGCGTCCAATCCGCGGCACAAACAGCGGCAAGGCTAAGCGGCGCGTCTCGTTCGCCCAGGTTGATCTTGTTCCTCGAGTTGAATTGAACCGAGTTGGAGTTGTATCGGATATGCCTCGTATTCAGGGCGTCGACCTGCCGAACGGCAAGCCGACCTATATCTCGCTGCAGTATCTCTACGGAATCGGTCGTGCCAAGGCGATCGAGATGTGTTTTGCGCTCGGGATCGATCCGACGCGCAAGGCGGTCGATCTGTCGGAAGACGAGATTTCGCGGATCAACAGCTATCTCGACAAAGAGGTCGTGATCGAAGGGCAGCTTCGCCGCAGCGTGCAGCAGGACATTGCCCGCCTGCGCGAGATCCATTGTTATCGCGGTATGCGGCATCGCCGCGGCCTTGCCCGTGCGGGGACAGCGGACTCGCACCAACGCGCGAACCCGCAAGGGCGTGAAGAAAACGGTCGCCGGCAAGAAGGGCGTCAAGGAAATGCGTCACTAAACCGGTGCCGAATTCGGCGTCGGACGGATTCAGAGCCTGGGGCAAATTCGGCAGCGATTGGAGAAAAGGCTTGGCAAAGTCGAAGCGGAAGAAAGTTCGGCGGAACGTCACGCGCGCCATCGCGTACATCAAGGCCACGTTCAATAACACGATCGTCACGATCACCGACGTCAACGGCGACGTTCTGTGCTGGGCGACCGCCGGCACCTCGGGCTTCAAGGGGAGCCGCAAGAGCACTCCGTTTGCCGCCCAGCGCGCGGCGGAGACGTGCGCCGAGCGGGCCTCCAAGTTCGGCGTCAAGGAGCTGGAGGTGCGCGTGAAGGGCCCCGGCTCCGGGCCGCGAGAGCGCGATCACGGGGCTGCAGTCGGCGGGCATCGTGATCCGGGCGATCGAGGACATCACGCCCTTGCCGCACAACGGCTGCCGCCCTCCCAAGCGGCGCCGCGTCTAGAAGTCGATACTGAAAGTCACGTCGAGAGCAGTCTGCGAGTCGCCGCATCATTGACGAGCACGAAATCCGAATGACGAAGGAGCACGAATGCCGAATACCAAACGGAAAGCCGCTCGGCCGCGCCAGGTCTCGGCGGCTTCGAACTGCGGATTCCTTCGTCATTCGTGCTTGAGCTTCATCGCCCGTCATTCCTATGGAACACGGAGAGACGACATGCGTATTCGTTGGCGTGGTTTGGAGCTTCCCAGCCGGGTGATCCACGAACGGGAGATCGTCGACATCGACTTACGGGCGGTTCGTCGCCGAGCCGTTCGAGCGGGGCTTTGGCGCCACGATCGGCAACAGCCTCCGCCGCATCCTGCTTTCGAGCCTCGAAGGCAGTGCGGTCACCAAGGCCCGGATCCAGGGAATCCAGCACGAATTCAGCACGATCCCCGGCGTCGTCGAAGACGTCACCGACATCTGCCTCAACCTCAAGTCGCTGATCGTCAAGATGACCACGCCCGGCCCGCGGACGCTGCGGATCGAGCGGCACGAGCGGGGCGTCGTCACCGGGGCCGACGTCCTCACCGACGACCAGACCGAGGTCATCAACAAGGATCTGATCATTGCCACGATGACCGACGACGTTCCGCTCAACATCGAGCTGACGGTCCGCATGGGCCGCGGCTACCTGGCGGCGACCGAGCAGGCCGAGCGCGAGCCGGAGGTCGGCGTGATCCCGCTCGACGCCGCGTATTCTCCGGTGACCCGCGTGCGGTACAAGATCGAGGACACCCGCGTCGGCCAGCGCACCAACTACGACAAGCTGAACCTCGAGGTCTGGACCAACGGCACGGTCACGCCGGAAATGGCGGTGGTCGAGTCGGCCAAGATTCTCCGCAAGCACCTCAACCCGTTCATCAGCTACCGCGAGCCGGGGCCCGGAGCTGCCGCCCGAAGGGGGCCTGCGGGGCATGCTCGAAGCGACCGGTTACGCGCCGGTCGACCTGGAACTCGAGGAGAAGCTGGGGCAGTCGCTGGCCGAGCTCAACCTTTCGGTCCGCGCCGACCAACTGCCTCGAGTCGGAAGGGATCAACACGGTCCGCGACCTGGTGACGCGGAGCGAGGACCAGTTGCTGCAGGTCCGCAACTTCGGCGAGACGACCTTGCAGGAAGTCCGCGAGCGGCTGAGCACGATCGGCCTGCGGCTGGGAATGAAGCTGCCGCACCAGAGTCCGATCGGCTAAATGCGATGCGGAGGGAACGACCGCCCGAGCGGTCGGATATATAGACGTCAGATCAGATCCGAGCCGCCGTTGCCGACGTGACTGAGGCAAAGAACATGCGACACAGGAAACATGGCCGCAAACTGGGGCGCAACGCCTCGCATCGCAAGGCCCTCTTTCGCAATATGGCGTCGCACCTGATCCGCACCGTGCGGATCGACGAGGACGACGAACAGAAGCCGAAGGTGCCCGGCCGCATCGTGACGACGTTGGCGAAGGCCAAGGAGCTGCGTCCCTACGTCGAAAAGCTCATCACGCTGGCCGTGCGGGCCTCCGAGCACTCGAAAAATGCCGACGGAGTTTCACACGAACGGCCGAGCGGCACTCCGCCGAGTGGAAGAAATGGCGCGATTCGGAGCAATGGAACCGCTGGAACCAGGCGATCGCGCCGGCCGTGGCGCTCAGGCGCCGCGCCTTCGCGATCCTCCGCGATCGCAAGGCGGTCGACGTCCTCTTTCACGAGCTGGCGGAGCGGTTCGCCGAGCGGCCGGGAGGGTACACGCGCGTGGTCCGGCTGGCCGAGGTCCGTCTGGGAGACGCCGGACGCAAGGCGATCATCGAATTCACCGGCGAGCGGGACCGCACGAAATCGGGCCGGCGGCGCGCCGCCCCGGTCGTGGCGGCGGAGAAGGGAGCCAAGTAGAGAATCATAAGGACCTGTCAGATGGTATGCAAGGGCTACCACTGAGCCGCTCGGCTCGCGGATCCTGAGTGGATGTCGCACGTTGCGCGCTCGAAGCAAACGCGGCTGAACCGATAGCGGCTCACGGTGCCACCCGCTCATGGAGACGTTGACGACGATTGCGTTCGAGCGTCGTCGGTTGTTGCAGAAGGGAATTTCGCGCAGCATGTCCGTGCCGGCGGGATTCGATTTCACGCGGGCCATGCGCCTCTTGTGCGAGGACGTGGCCGCTCGCCTGCCCCGACTTCGCCCACCTGCGGATCGATGAGGTCGCCGATCACCTTCGCGCAGACTCGCCGCCGCGTCCCGCACGGACTGCAGGCCAAGCTCACGCCGCTGCGTTTCGAGAACGGCGCCCTCGTCACGCGCCGCGGCGGCCGCACGTGGACGCTCGAGCGGCTTTACGAGGGCGAGCGGGAGATGCTCTACATCCTCACCTTTTATCTGCCGCGGTTTCTCGACCATTCCTTTCGCGAAAAACTGATCACCGTCTTTCACGAGCTGTATCACATCAGCCGCGGGTTTGACGGCGACATCCGGCGGATGGAGGGCCGCTATCACGTCCACACGCACAGCCAGCAGGAATACGACCGGGAGATGGGTTCGCTCGTCGAGGAGTATCTCCGCCGCTCGCCGCCGGACGAGTTGATCGAGTTCCTGAAGTCTCGATTTCCGCGGGCTGTGCGCGCGGCACGGCGCGGTGGTCGGCAAGCGGCTCCCCACGCCCAAACTGATCGAGCTCCCCCCGGCGAAATCGGCTTGAAGAACGCGGCGGACGACCGAATGCTGCGGTCGCGCGACGAAAGTCTCGCTTTTCCCGCTGTTTTTCGCCGCGCGACCGCGCGCGCCGTCTGGGGGGAACCTGCTCTAACGGCCGGGCTGGGCGTCGATCACGGCTTTGGCCTTCTCGTTATCGGCCTTCGAGACCTCCGGGTTCGGTGTGGCATCGCCGCTTTCGAGCCCGAGCACCCACCGGACTCCCCCTTCGACGGACTTGAGGAACCTCTCATCGGTCCAGGTGGTCTCGTTGTGCCCAAGATTGGTGTAGAAAATTCTTCCCATCCCCCAGTTCTTCACCCAGGCGACCGGCACGTGATAGGGATTGTCGCCGGTTTTGGTGATGAATTCACGACGCGCCTTGTTGCTCAGTAAGGGCCAGCACTTCTCCATGTCGAGGCTCATTAAGACGTGGACCTTTTCCGGTTGAAAGTGCCGGTATCGATAAATCTCGTCTTTGATCTGGAACTCCTTGCCGAAGGGGCGTGTCGCCGGGTTCTCCGTGTCGTTAACGGTGATGGTGACCGTCATGCCGGACGTCCACGGATGATACATGATCGTTCCTCCGATCATGTCCCAATACGGCTCCGTCTCGTTGTAGGTGTCGCTTGCCGAGTGAAAGCCGATGAAGCCGTGCCCCTTCTGCTTAAGCCAGTCGTTCAGAAAGTAGTCGAGGTCGGCCGGTGCGATGGGTAGATTTCCGGTCGTGTAAAACATGACGACGTCATAGTTCTTGAGATTTTCCTTGGTGAAGTCGGCAGCCGCATCCTGGGTGCAATGGACGTCAAAAAGTCCAGTCTGCTGTCCGAGCTGCGTTATGGCGATCTCTGCCGGAGACAGGGTCCGCTGGGCGCTCGCCGCTTCGGCTTGCCGGTCGCGGCGTTGCTTCCGTCCCCGCTTTTCCGGCGAGCGATTGACCGAGCTGTGGACGTAACCCTTGCTTTGCGTGAGGAACAGGACTTTTGCCTTGTGGGCAGGGACGTCCGCCGAGAAAGCGCACTCGGCTGAGAAGACTCCGACGAGGGCGACGGCGGCTAAAGCCAATCGAGAATTCATTGCAGAGGACTCCGGGCAGGTTCTTGGGAGGGGATGGTCGCCTGGAAACACGGTCGTGTTCCCAAGTGCCGAGCTACGACGAATCCATGATACGGCCTCCAAGTCCGCGGCACAAACGCCCCACTGCGCCGGTCCTCGAGGCAGCCGCCCGTAGAGTTTTCGCTTCGTTCGCCCAGGTCTGCTTGGGAACGCGCGTCCGCGAAGCTCCTGCTTCGCGCCGACGGTCAGCGCGGCTCACATCGAGGCGCCGTGACGGGAAGCAGAGGTTTCCGAAATCGGGTGACCAAGCGGAGTTCGGTCAGGAGGAACTTTCGTCAGAAGGAAAAAAGGCATTCGGCCCGCGGATTTGATTGACAGGGCGGATCCGAGCCGGTTAAAAGGGAGGGGCTTTTAGCAATATGAGGACCATCATGAAACGACAGCTTGCAAAGCATCTCGCCATTCTGACGCTCGGGATCGCCGGAGCATTCGTCATCCCCTCAAACGGAAAGGCCGATTTCTTTCCGTGGGGTGGAGGCTGCTGCGGGTCGACTTACACGGCCGGCTATTTCCCCACCTATACCGGCTATTTCCCCAGTTATTATGGGGCCGGATATTACGGGGCCGGATATTACGGGGCTGGATATTACGGCGGTCTATATGACGTCGGCTACTATGGCGGATATTACCCGCTGAGCTTCTCGGGGAGCTATTACGGGTCGGGTTGCTGCGGGGGTCTGGGATCTCCCTGCGGCTCGGCGGGCTGCGGTTCCTGCGGCACCGGGTGCTGTGGGGCGCCCTGTTCCGGCTGCTTTGGCAGCGGCCCGTCGTGTTGCGGCAGCGGGCTGGCCTGTTCCGGTGGCTGCGCCAGCGGCCCCCCATCGGGGCCCGGCTGCAGCGGCACAACCCCCAGCGGGCCGGCCACCAAGAAACCGCAACCCGGTCCCGAAGACGGATTCGTGCCTCGGCCGTCGCCAACTTATGATGAGCCGCCGCGCCGAACTCGGCCAAAAGCGCCGACAAACGGGCCGGAACCGGGTCCAGGAGCGAATGGACCGGCAGGCGCAAGTGGCACCGAGGGTCCACCCAATGGCGAGCCTGCGGCCTCCGGCCCGTACAGGCGAAACCAAGGTGCCGATCAAGGACCGTCGGCCGGAACGAAAGGCCCCACGGGCGATTCTCCGGAATTCAAGACCCCAGCGTCGCCAAAGACTCCGAGTGGCTCACCCCCCGCAGAGACGCAGCCGTTCGGTGCGAATAAGCCCGTGACTCCGCCGCCGCAAAAGCAATCGGGTAAGAAGGCGCCCATCACCAATCCTCCGGACGCGGATTCCACGGATGTGGGCCAGAACCGCTCCACAGCTTCGAACGACGTCAACGATTCCGATCGAACGACGAACCCCGCGCTGCGTCTTCAAGAACGGGCGACGTGGAGCTATTCCGTCCGGCATCAATTGACCGTCGGCCGCATCGCGAGCACGACTGGTCCGACTCCCCAGCGCCTCAAATCTCAGGCGGTCGAATGGAGTGTCGCGCCGGTCGAGACGAAAGTGGTACGCAACTGAGGGACGATAAAGGAGCGCTTCGGGCTGCGGGCCGGACACACCATTCTGGCGTCCGGATTATCGCAGACGGGCCATAGAAAAGACCCGAATCCGACCGTCTTTCCTATTCTCGTTGTCTGACGTAGTTTTCTTGCCGCTTCTCCTCGACACAAATACCGGCATTTGGCCGACGTGACCGCATCTGTCGAACGTTGCAAGTGGCAACGAGAAGCAAAGATAGGGACCGGAGTGCCTGTTTTGGCTGGATGGATTTCAATTCAGCCACTTTTGATGGGATTTGGCCCAATCGGCATCTTTTGCGAGTGGCGGAGACGGGCCGTCTTTTCCGGTTTAATCTGTCGGGCAAGACGTATATTTGTGGTGGCGGATTCGATTCAGTCTTTGCTAGACTTGTACGATATTAAGCCGTGTTCGGCGCGGCCCGCCGCGAGGCGGGATCGCTCTTTACCAACTCGATGTTTGGGCGAAGACTGGGAAAGGATACGGATGAGTAGCTCGATGGTACTCGAGCCTTCCGTCGAGGGAGGTTCAGAAGTCGATCCGATTGAGGAGATTCGTCTCCGGACGTGGGCTCGCAAGAACTACGCTCCGGCCCACCAGCGCGACGATACGCTGCATCCTATCATCCTGGACGAGATGAAGCGCAAGGACGAGGAACTCAACTGACGCATTGTTCCCGTTGACGAAACGGGACCGTCCTGGCCGTGCGCAAAGGTGGAGACGGACGCAAGGTCGCGTCCGGACAGACGCGCAACAACTTCACAGGCGCATTAAAAACGGCGCATAAAAAAACGCCCGAGCGAGCGCTGCTCGGGCGTTTTTGTTCCTGGACGAATCGGCTACTGATTCTGGTAGCGATACGCTGGGCCGCCGGCTGCTCGCCGCTTGTCCGCTGCGTTTCCGCCGCCGGTTGTGCGGTGGCCGGTTGCGCCGGTGCGGACCGCGAGCTGTTCTGCGGCATGTTGCTGCCTCCCTTGCTGCGGTCCGGCTGCTTCCAATTGGCGACGGACCAGTACGGATACGTCTCGACGACGCCGGCGCCCAGGTCCTGCAGGACTTCGCGGAACCTGGCGGTCGTGATGTTTTCATTCGGCACGACGCGCTCGAGCACGAACCGGTTGTTGGCCGGAATGTAGGCGAAGAACTTTCCATTGCCCATCGTGTCGTTCTTGGCCAGAAGTTTCAGCAGCGACGTGCGCGGCACTTCGAGGGCCGTCCGGGGACACGGGTCGAGCCAGGCCATCACCCAGATCGCGTTCCCGTTCTCACTCAGGACCGCCGACATCGAGAGGTTCCATTCCTCCTTGCTGTAGCGGGCTGGGAAGCTGAAGTCGAAGCGTTTCTCGTCCAGCTTGACCTGCCGCTCCATCGCCCGGATCAGGTTGCCGAGCTCCGCTTCGCTCACCGCGTCCGGCCGCTTCCGTCTGGACATCGGACGCTGGCCTTGGCCGCCGCTTCGCCGTCGGCCATCAGCCGGCCGGCGCCGACGATGAAACGCCGCCGACGCCAGGGCGACCCCTCCGATTCCCAACCAGCCACGCTTCCCCAGGGGCATTGCACGACACTCCTTTGTCAGACAGTCAGAAGAGATGATCGAGGCAGATCTGCGACCAGGTCTCGAAACTCGTGCGAATCCTTGGTCAACTCTGCCGGTGAGGCAAAGCCTGTCTCTATGATCGACTCTTCGCGTGGGCGAACTTTTGGCGCTTCGAGCTCAAAGAGGTGAACGATGCCCAGGTGCACCCGGCCGACATCGGTCAGATCGTCGTTGATGAGCCCCACGCATTTCTGCGTATAGGCCGACTCCAGAAACACTTCCTCCTCGATCTCCCGCCGCATCGCGGCCAGATAGGAGGCCTCGGCGGTTTCGGCATCTGTGGAGGAAATGTGTCCGCCAATGCCGATGGAACGCAAGCCTCGCAGTCTTCCCTCTCCCTGTATTTTTCCTCGCCGATAGTGAAACACGGCCTCGCCGCAGCGGAAGATGCAGTAGGGAATCAGTTGCTTGTAGCTCGGGTCCGTCTCGACTTCGTTCGCGCGGCCGATAGCTCGTGTAGTTGGGGTCGAAGAGCGTCTTGAAGTAAGGCGTGGCGTTGGCCATGAAACCTTGAAAATGGCCGAGCTGGTGGAAGAGAAGCGTCGGGATGCACAACACGTGTTCCACCGGCACCTGGCTGACCGACATGCTTTCCACCTCAATCGTTTCGGGAATTGGCCGATTCGCTGTTGTCCTAAAAGCGTTCGACGCCGCTCGGAAAGCTGCCTCACGAAAGCAGTTCGCCGATCTTTGCACCGACGTCGTCCGACCGCATCAGCGTCTCGCCCACGAGGATCGCGCGGACGCCCGCTTGTCGTAGCTTGAGCACGTCGCCTCGCGTGCGGATGCCGCTTTCGCTCACCAGGAGGGCTTTGCGGAACGATTCGCGGCGCGAGGCGGATCGTGTGCTCCAGGTCAGTGACGAACGTCCGCAGATCGCGGTTGTTGACCCCGACGAGCGCCGGTTCGAGCTTCAGCACGCGCTCCAGATTCTCGACTTCGTAGAGTTCGATCAAAGCGTCCATCCCAAGCTCGCTCGCGTAGAAGTAGAGCTCGCGCAATCGGCAATCGTCCAGGCACTCGGCGATCAACAAGACGCAGTCGGCCCCGGCGGCCCGCGATTCGAGCACCTGGTAGCGGTCGATGAGAAAGTCCTTCCGCAGCACGGGGAGGCCGATCGCCTGCCGCACGGCCGCCAGATCGTCGAGCGAACCGTGAAAATACCTTTCATCCGTCAGCACGCTGACGCAGGCCGCCCCGTGCCGTTCGTAAGCCGCCGCGGTTTCGACCGGATCGAATTCGGCGCGGATCACGCCGGCCGACGGCGAAGCCCGCTTGACCTCGGCAATGAGGGCGATCGGGTGCCTGGCCTCAAGCGCCGCGGCAAAGCCTCGCACCGCGGGAGCCGTCCGCCAGGCGTGCCTCGAGGCTTGCGGCCGGGCGGAGGCGCTTCGCGCGATCGACCTCGACCCGCTTGTGCGCCACGATCTCCCGCAGAATGTCCGACATGGCGACCGATGATACTGCGCCGGGCTTTCCGAATAAACCCGCGTCCGGTCGCCGCGTGCGGCCCGCGCATTCATGGCGGTTGACCGCGGTCATCGAGGGCCGTTACGTTCAGAGCATTCCTGACGGTTCCCTCCCGATTTGATTGAGTCGGCGGTTTGCCTGACGTTCCCGCGCTCGTGATTACGTTGTTGCTCGTCGGCCTGCTGCTGGTGCTGGGCGAGATGGCTCGCGCTCTGGTGATGGGTGAGCTGATTGCTTTGCGTCGGCCGCGAAGGCCGCTCGTCGTCGAGTGGCACGTCGTGGCGATTGCGGTCCTTTTCCTGCTCGTGTTTGTGGTTCCGGCCGTGGTCGAATCGTTGGCCCGGCCACCGACCCCGCGAAAAGGCTTCGGACGCGAGCGTCATCTTCTCGATCATCGCGAATTTCGTCATTCTCGGGGCCGTGGTTCCGCTGCTGGCCGTCACCGGAAAAAACCGGTTGGCCGACTACGGCATCGACCTGCAAGGATGGAGGGCCGAGGTGCGTTTCGGCGGCCTCGGTTTTCTCGTGAGCATTCCGCTCGTCGTTGCGGTCCTGATGGCGATGACCTCGTTGCGCGGGCCCCAGACCGAGCATCCTTACCTGAAGCTGCGTCGAGAACGGCAATGACAGCGCGATCATCGGCGTTGCGTTCGCGGCCGTCGTGGCCGCCCCCCTGACGGAGGAACTGATCTTCCGCGTCGTCTTTCAGGGGCTGCTGGAATCGCGTGCTCCCGCCGTCGGCGGCCATTCTCATTCCCGGCGCTGGCGTTTGCCGCAATGCACGGAAAGTACGACGCACTCCCCTTGCTCCCTCTGGCAATCGTTCTGGGGATCGTCTACCACGTGCGGCGCAGCTACGTCGCCGTCGTCACCATCCACGCCATGTTCAACGCGACCTTCCTCCTCATGGCGCTGGCTGCCCGTGAGTTCACTTAATCCCGCTAACGGCAATGGTTCCCCGTCGTCGAATTCCGGCCTTCGTCCGGATAAAATATTACCTTTGAGAGTTGGCGGACTGCCGGTATTCCGCCGCCTGATCTTGAGTCATCATCCCGTGGAGTCATTTTCCGATGAGAGCCGTTGCCGTCCGTCCCGGCAGGAAGCACAGCGTCCACTTGGCCGAGTTGCCGATGCCGCGGATCGAGGAGATTCCCGGCGGGCGGGGCGTGCTGGTCAAGGTATTGCGAATCGGCGTCGATGCGACCGACCGCGAAATCAATGAGCGCTTTACGGCAACGCGCCCGCCGGCTTTGACTTCCTCGTTTTGGGACATGAGTCGTTCGGACGGGTGGAAGCAGTCGGCCCGGGCGTGACCAATGTCAAACCGGGCGATTACGTTACCTGCACGGTCCGCCGGCCAGGCAATTCGATCTTCGACCACATCGGACGCTCGGACATCACCAGCGAAGAGACCTATTACGAGCGGGGCATCAACCTGCTGCACGGTTTCCTGACGGAGTATTACGTCGACCATTGCCAGTTCGTCGTGCGGATGCCCGTGGGGCTGAAGCATCTGCACGTCCTGGCCGAACCGATGAGCTGCGCGGCCAAAGCCGTCCAGCAGGCTTACGAGGCCCAACGGCGGCTGCAGGTTTGGGAACCGAAGCTCGCCTTCGTCACCGGAGCGGGCCAGATCGGCTTGCTGACGACGCTGATTCTCCGGCTGCGCGGGTTGCAGGTTTACACGATCGCACGCACGCCCAGGCCGTGCCGAAAGGCCGAGATCGCCGAGGGCTTCGGCGCCACGTACGTCAGCACCCGCGAGACGCCGCTGAAAGAGCTGGCCCGCCGCGTCGGCAAGCCCGACCTCGATCGTCGATGCGACGGGGAGCAGTGCAGTTGCGTTCGAGGCGATGGAAATCGTCGGCCACAACGGCGCCGTCGTCTGGACGAGCATCACGGGAGGTAAGCGGGCCATCGAGTTCCCGTCCGACCAAATCAACCTGAACTGGGTGTTGGGCAACAAGCTCTTGGTTGGCTCGGTCAACGCCAACTTCCGCCACTTTGAAATCGGGATTGCCGACCTCGCCCTGGGCGAGATGACCTACCCCGGCGTGATCGAAAAGATTCTCACCCACCCGGTCGACGGCCTGGAGAACTACCGCGAGATGATGCGACTCTTGGTCGAGGACCACAGCGCGCTCAAGGTCTTCGTGAACGTGGCGGAGGGGTGACGCTCGTGCGGTCGCATCTCAGCAACGACTCGGGTTCCTTCGTAGGCCCTCTCGTTTTGCCGAGCAATCCGTCGGCCGTTGGTCGCTGATTTCTGTCGCGTGTCGTCGCATGACACTTGCGTTGCCCGGTCACCTCTCACTTTTTCGCCGGCGCGGGCTCGCTCTCGAGCCATTGACGAGCTTCTTCGACCTGCGCCGTCTCGAAATAGCGGATTTTGGCTTTGGTGAACGGCTTACAGAAGGTCGTCATCCCTTTTTCCCACTTTTTTTCGCCGACGACGGCCAAACGTTCGATGTCCTTCCAGTGCTTCAGATCAAACTTGAGATCCTCCCACATGGCGCCGGCCGTCCAGCCGTGGAAGTCCTGCATGATGAATAGAATGCGGAGCTTGCCGTGCTGCTTGATTTGCGCGTTGACCGCGGGAACGAATTCTTTGTACGCCTCTTTGGTCAGTTTCCCCGTGACGCGAACCTCCAATACCCGCCCCGTCGAAATCGTTTCGAGACCGTCCATCGATCGGCTCCTGCAAAGGTTCAAGTTCCCAGGTCGAAATTCCGCAAAGACACGCTGGAAAGCCGCCGGGATCAATCGCTTGCCCGCGACGAACAGATCCTACGGCTCGGTTGGGGACCAGTAAAGGTGAGGACCGATAAAGCCGTAAGTTGTGAAACGCTCCCTTCCGCGAGGGATTGCGCGAATCACCAAGCACCAACGCACCTTCAGGCCGAATCGCCTCGGGCCGCCGCCTTCAGCGCGTGCTCGCGCAACTCGCGCCGCAGGATCTTGCCCATGCTGTTGCGCGGGAGCGCGTCCACAAAGAACAGGATCCGTGGTCGTTGGTAGTGCACGAGCCGTTCGCTCGACCAGGCGTGCAGCCGCGCTTCGTCCAAGTTTGGTTCGCTACGGACAACGGCCGCGGCGACGAGCTCGCCCCGGCGGGCATCAGGCACGCCCAGGACTGCGCATTCACGAACGCCCGGGCATTCACCGATGACGCGCTCGACCACTTGCGGATAGACGTTGTAGCCGCTCGTGATGATGAGATCGTTCTTGCGCCCGACGAGCGTCAGGAATCCCGCTTCGTCCAACGTGCCCAGGTCGCCCGTGTCGAACCACCCGCTGGAGAGGGCCGCCCGCGTGGCGTCCGGCTTGCGCCAATATTCGCGGAAGAGGTTCGGCCCGCGGATGACGACCGTGCCGACTTCGCCGGCCGCGACCGGCGTTCCATCCGGTCGGACGACCTTTCGCTCGATGCCGTCGAGCGGCAGTCCGACAGAGCCGGCCGGCCAGGGTCCGTCGAGCGGCAGACTGGTGATCACGTAGGCCTCGGTCATGCCGTAGCGATTTATCACGGGCCGTCCCAAAAGACTTTCCAGCTCCGGTAGAATCTCCGCGCGGATCGGCGCCGAACCGCACGTGAACAGGCGAACGTTCCGCCAACTTTGCGCGGCCGCGCGAAACGAGGCATTTTCTAACAAACGGACGTAGATCGCGGGAACGGCCATGAAGACGGTTCCGTTCCCGATCGCCTCCAGCGTGCGCGGAACGTCAAATGTCTCTTCAATCCAGATGCAGCCCCCCGCCAACCAGGTCAAATGCGTGGCGAACGCCAAACCGTGGATGTGAAACAGGGGAAGCACGTTGACGACCATGTCGTCGGCCGTCATCCGCCAACAGGTCTTGAGGGCTCCGAGAGCGCCGGCCGCGCTGGCATGGGTATGGACGACTCCCTTGGGCCATCCGGTTGTCCCGGAGCTATACAACATCAAACAGGGATCGTCCGCACGGAGCACGGGCTCCCGGAACCTGGCGGCGGGAGGATCCCAGACGGCGGAATCGGGCATCACGAGGGGCGGATGCGCAAGTTCCGGCGCGAGTCTTTCCACCAGCTCCCGTTGTTCGTCGCCTGCGATCACGACACAGCCTTCGCTGTCGTTCAGAAAGTACCGCATCTCCTCGCGCGTAAATCGCGGATTGAGGGGGAGCGGCACGTCGCCGGCGAAGAGAACGCCCAGATGCGCCGTGAGAAATGGCAGTTTGTTATCCGTGAAAAGGGCAACGCGGTCGCCGGGCGCCACGCCCGACGCTTGCAGCCGGGCGGCAAACTGACGAGCCCATTTGTCCAATTCACCGTAGGTGACGGTTCGACCCTGCAGAGCGATCGCCGGTTTTGCCGCACGGATGTCAAAGACGGCACGCAATTCATTCACAAAATGGTGTGACATCGATCGATCTCGTGACTGGCTTTCCGACGGGAATTGTGCGGCATTCTAAAAACTTGCCGCTCTGGTAGGTTATCCTGTCAGCATGACTTTTTGCCGCACGACAGCCGTTGAAAGTGGGGGGTTATGCTGGAGCATAACGACGCGATCGCGGCGCCGCGATATCGCGACGGTGATTCAATTGGACTGACCGCTCGATGAACGACGAACGCAGCGTGCTGGCAATTGACCTGGGGAGCGGCGGACCGAAAGTCGCCGTCGTTGCCGAAACGCGGCGAAATCATCTCGAACGCGAGCGACTCAATTTCCACGATCTTCGTTCCGGGTGGCGGCGCGGAGCAGAATGCCGCACGAATGGTGGCAGGCCGTCGGCAAGGCGGTGCGGGCGGCCCTTTCGCAGTCACACGTCGATCCCCAAAAAATTGTTGCCGTCAGTTGCACCGGCCAATGGTCGGTGACGGTCCCCGTCGATCGCGACGGCGAACCGCTGATGAATGCCGTGCATTGGATGGACTCGCGCGGCGCACCGTATACCAAGGCGATTACGAACGGCCTGGTCAAGATCGAGGGGTACGGGGTCCGGCGACTTCCTGGAATGGATTCGCATCACGGGGGCGGTGCCGACTCATGCCGGGGCCGATGCACTGGCGCATATCCTCTTCCTCAAGCAGCAATGCCCACAAATCTACGCGCGCACGTACAAGCTGCTGGAGCCGATGGACTACCTCAATCTGCGGCTGACGGGCCGGTTCTCAGCATCGTACGCCACGGTCTTTCCGTATCTGCTCACCGATAATCGCGACGTCACGGACGTCCGGTATCATGATCGGCTTCTCCGATTGACGGGCGTCGATCGCGCGAAACTTCCCGATCTCGTGCCGGTTGACGCGGTCCTGGGAACGATCCGTCCGGAAGTCGCCCGAGACTGGGGACTGCCCGCGACGACGCAGGTGGTCTGCGGCACGGCCGACAATCAGACAGCGGCCTTGGGCGCCGGCTCGATCGACGACGGCAGGGGGTACATTTGCATCGGCACAACGTCGTGGTTGAGCTGTCACATTCCGTTCAAGAAATGCAACCTCATTCGCTCCATCGCGACCATGCCGTCGGCAATTCCGGGTCGAAACATCGTCGTGGCCGAGCAGGGGGCCGCGGGCCGCTGCCTGGAGGCGGTCGTGGAGCGATGGCTCTTCGCCGATCGCGACTTTTCGGATGTTGCCGAGCGAACGCGCACGTACGACGAGTTGTTCGACCAGGCGGCGAGCGTGGCGCCGGGCTGCGATGGGCTGTTGTTTCTCCCCTGGCTCAATGGCTCGGGACCGCCGGCCGCGGATGGCGACGTCCGCGGCGGATTTCTCAACCAAACGCTGCGGACGGGCCGCGCGCAGGCCGTTCGAGCCGTGATGGAAGGGGTGGCATTCAACTTGCGATGGTTACTGCCCCATGTCGAGCGTTTCGTCGGCAAACGGTTCGACGTCCTGCGGTTCGTCGGCGGGGCCGCAGCGTCCGATTTGTGGTGCCAGATTTGTGCGGATATCCTGAACCGGCCGGTGCACCGCATCGCCCAACCCCGGCTGGCAACCGTCCGCGGGGCGGCCCTGCACGCCTTGATGTCCTTGGGTATTCGCCGGCGCGACGAGATTTCCGCGCTCGTTCCTATTTGCGGTGTGTTTGAACCGAACCCGGAACACCGGCGGACGTACGAAGAACTATTCTCGGCCTTCGTAGCTTGTTACAAGCGAACTCGTGGACTTTTCGCGCCCTTGAACCGTCGGCGCAACGACAAACAGGAGAGCTATCATGGCCATGACAACTGACTCGCCTTCCGCCGATTTGGCAGGAATGCTCGATCAGATGATGCATCCCTATCGCGGAAAAATGGCGGAGTTTCCGCGTCTGCCCGCGGCGGGCCTGGCGCACGGCGAGGTCCTCGGGACGATGGAGGTGCTGCGTGCCCAGGAAGAGGCGCGCTGGAAGAACGGATTCGCCTCTGGGGCGGTCTACAACGGAGACCAGGAGCACGTCGAGTTCGTCAACCGCGCGTATGCGATGCACTCGCAGGCCAACCCGCTTCATCCCGATCTCTGGCCCAGCGCCGCGAAGTTTGAGGCGGAGATCGTGTCGATGACGGCCCACATGCTGCATGGCGACCAGACGGGCGCGCCGGTCGGCAGCGAGAACGGCGTGTGCGGCTCGGTCACGTCCGGAGGTTCGGAAAGCATTCTCTTGGCGATGAAGACGTACCGGGATTGGGCCCGCGCAACGAAGGGAATCACCCAGCCGGAGATTGTCGTCCCCGTCTCCGCTCATGCCGCGTTCCACAAGGCGGCCCAATACTTCAATCTGAAGCTCCAACTCGTTCCCGTTGGACGAACAATTCTGCGTGGAGACGCCGGCTGTCGAAGCGGCCGTGAATGAAAATACGATCGCCCTTGTCGGATCGGCGTGCAATTTTCCCTATGGGACGATCGATCCGATCGACAAACTCTCGGAAATCGCACTAGCGTCGCGGCATCGGACTTGCATGTCGACGGCTGCCTGGGCGGCTTTTTCCTGCCCTGGGCAGAGCGTCTGGGTGAGCCGGTCCCTCCGTTCGATTTCCGACTTCCCGGCGTCACGTCGATCTCCTGCGACACGCACAAATACGGTTACGCCCCGAAGGGGACATCGGTCGTCCTGTATCGCAGCGCGGCGCTCAGGCGGTTTCAATACTTCACGACCTCCGATTGGCCCGGGGGACTTTATTATTCGCCGACGTTTTCCGGCAGCCGGCCCGGCGGACTGAGCGCCGCCTGCTGGGCGTCGCTGGTTTCGTTCGGGGAGAAGGGCTATCTCGACGCGACGCGGCGGATTCTCGACGCGGTGGCCGTCATGAAACAGGGCGTCTTGCGGAGATCCCGGAGCTCAAGCTGATGGGCCGCCCGATCGGTGTCTTCGCATTCAGGTCGACGTCTGAGGGGCTCAACATCTACCAGGTGCTCGACCAACTCTCCGCAAAGGGCTGGAGCCTGACGGGTCTGCAACGTCCCGCGGGAATTCACGTCAGCCCGACGTTGCGTCACACACGAACCCGGCGTCGCCGAGCGCTTTGTCGCCGACTTGAAAGAGGCGGTCGCCTTCGTGCGCGAGAACCCCGATTTCATGGGGGGAATGGCGCCGATCTACGGCCTGGCCGCGACCATTCCCGACCGCTCGCTCGTCCACGGAATGCTGCAACAGGTGATGGACGTCTATTACCGGGTTTGACCGGCTCAGGGCACGACGAGCACGGTGACGCTCGACGGCAGCTCGCGCGAGCGGTAGACGCGGCTCGGTGGCCCGGTGGTAATCGGACTCTTTTGCCCCGTAGATGTCGACAAAAACCTGTGGGTTGCGGTCGACGAGCGGAAACCAGCTCGATTGCACCTGGACCATGACGCGGTGGCCGCTGCGGAACGTATGGAACACGTCCTGCATCGTGAACTTCACAGGAGTCGGCTTGTTGCGGACGAAGGGTTCCGGTTTCTCGAAGCTGTTGCGGAACTTCCCCCGCATGACGTCGCCCCGCACGAGCTGCTGGTAGCCCCCCATCCGGACGCCGCTGGGATTGGGGCTCGGGTCGGGGTAATCGTTGGGATAAACGTCGATCAACTTGACGATCCAATCGGAGTCGGTCCCCGTCGTTGAGACGACCAGATCGACTTTGATCGGGCCGGCGATGGTCAGGTCTTCGTCCAACACCTGGCCGGTATAGACCAACACGTCGGGGCGGCGCGAGGCAAAACGCTGGTCGGCCGTCATGTATTCCTTGGCCATGCCGATCATGACGCCGTCCATAAAGGGAACCGGTCGGGCCGGGTCGCTGAGATACTCATCGAAGTCGTCCCTGCGGCTCTGCTGGGCTTTTTGCGGCGTGGTCGCCGCCGACGGAAGTGCGTCGGCGAGCTTGCCGCCCGTCTGAAAGTAGAGCGATTTGGACCTGGCATTCTTGGGCGGCCAGGTCGCGTACTTTCGCCAGACGTTCGTTCCCGTTTCGAAGACCCAGGCCTTCGGATCTTCAGGCTTTCCCTTTCCCTTGAGATGGTATTCAAAGAAGGGCAGTTCGATTTGCTCGCTGGTAAAAATCGGCTGTTTTTGCATTGAACGGGACATCGCCCAGCTTCGTGCCGTCGCCGCGCGCGCCCAGCCCCCGTGCACCCACGGCCCCATCACGAGCCGATTGCTGGTTCCCGGCGAGTTCTTCGCGACGTTCTTGTAGACTTCCAGTGAGCCGAAGAGGTTTTCGGCGTCGAACCAGCCGCCGACGGTCATCACGGCCGGCTTGATGTTCTTGAGATGGGGGCGGATGTTGCGCGCCTTCCAAAAGTCGTCGTCCGTGCCGTGCTGGGTGACTTCCTTAAAAAATGCCGTCTCGCCTTTGAATAAGCGGTCACTCACGTCGCTGAGCGGGCCGAGCTTGAGAAAGAAGCTGTAACCGTCGGGCGTCTCATGGTCGAACGTCGGATTGAACTTTTTCGTCGGCCGGGGACGCGGCCGGTCGAAGATCGAGACAGGAAGTTGAAATTGTGCGCCAAGAACAACGCGCCGTTGTGGTGCCAGTCGTCGCCGATAAACCAATCGGTCACGGGCGCCTGTGGCGAAGCCGCCTTGAGGGCCGGATGCGCGTCGATCATTCCCGCCGCTGTGTAAAAGCCGGGATATGAGATCCCCGTCATGCCGACGTTGCCGTTGTGATTCGGCACGTGTTTCAGCAGCCAATCGATGGTGTCGTACGTGTCGCTGCTCTCGTCGACGTCCTTGGTTCCCTTCTTCGCGGGAATGTACGGCCGCACGTTGACGAAGGTTCCCTCGGACATCCAACGGCCCGCGCACATCCTGAAGCGCGAAGATGTAGCCGGCCTTATCGAACAGCTCCGACGGCCCCAAGGTCTCGCGATACTGATCGGCTCCGTACGGCTTCACGCTGTACGGCGTGCGCGTGAGCAGGATCGGATATTTTCGACTTTGATCTTTCGGAACATAGACGGCCGTGAAGAGGCGTTTGCCGTCCGCGCATCGGGATGCGGTACTCGTATTTCGTGTAGTGCGCCTTTGTTTCGGCCAGCCGCTTGGCGTCGGCCGGCGATTGGGCGACGGCGATCGGTTGGCAAAGGGTGCCGGCCAGCAGCAGGCCGGCGAGCGCCGCGGCGCGGAACGCGGAAATCAGGCGGGTCGGGCGTCATTGCGGCCTTCTCGGGGACAGCGTGTCACAGGTGCCAGTCAATTCAATCGGGAGCTTCGAATCATAGCAGAAACTTGGAGGCTGCGACCGGGTCTCCGTCGCCTTCTGGCGGCCTCGTCGGAGGCGAATATTCGGAACGGTTGCGGAAAGGAAACGCCAACTCGAAACGAATGGCGGTCAACTCGCTGCGAAAAAAGTCTTGCCCGCGCTCCATCGGCCCTTCATTATGAAAAGATCGCTTCCTCGGGATCACAACCATGACCACGTTCCTTTGCTCATCGTGCAAGCGCAGCATCTCCGGTTCCGGCCTGATTGAAAGGGAGCCGATGTGCCGCGCCTGTCGCAAGGCAAGAACGGCCTCGACGCGCCGGCCGCCGATCGCCGCCGTCATTTTGGCCCCGTTGTGCGCCGCCGGCCTTGCGGCCGCGTGCCTGGCTCATGGACTTCACAGCCCGTTCGACGCGGTCAAACGGCAGTGGCGAATTTCGCGTTCTGGGTCGTCGGCGGAATGGCCGTGGGCCTCGTGATCCGGATCGCGGTGAAAAGCGTCGTAATCCTTTGAATTTGCTTAACGGCCGCGATTGATGTTGCCATTCCGGGCGGAAGGGCGAAAATACGCCCGTCAGCGGGCGGGCAGATGATCGTCAGAGAATCAAGGATGATTCATGAGTTCTTCTGCGCTTCCGGCCGACGGCTTTCGAACTCCGCTCAAAGCCCTCGAGACCGGCTTGCGAGCCGTCAATGAGCGGCCCCGGTCTCTGGCTGACGCTTCTCGCGCTCTCTGTTGGCTGCGCAAATTCGCCCCTGGTGGTTTCCGCAGGTCGATGGCCGGTCGTTCCTGTCGATGGCCCGCAGCCTGGCCGTCGAGGGGCAGATGCGAAACCTGGGACGCGCCCATCTGTGGTATTTTCCTGGATATTCCCTGCTGCTCAGCCCTTTGTACTTGATCGGCGAAAGGCCGTTTTGGCTCATCTCGGCGTTTCAGTGGACCTCGGCCATCCTGTTCATGATCGGCGTCTATTGGTGGGCCCGGTCGGTCGCTCCGCAATGGGCCGTCTGGATTGCCGGCCTCTGCGGTCATCAATGAGGGAGTTTGGATCCACTGTGCGCGGCACGATGAGCGAAGTCCCGTTCATGTGCGGATTGATCTGGTCGACCAACGCGGCGCTGGCGGCGGCGCGGAGCCGTTCTTGGCGCCGGGACGGTTCCTCTCGGCGTGCTGGCGGCGGTGCTCTTGGCCGTCACGTCGCTCGTCCGACCCGCGGGCATCCTGCTAGCGGTCGGATTCGGCCTGCATCTGGGCTGACATAGCGTTCCGCAAAGAAACGCCCTGGAGGCGGGCCGCTGCTGCTTGCGCTTCTGTTCGGCATTCCCGGATCCCTCGCCATTGCCGGTTTCCTCAAGTCGGAGCGGTCACGACGGCCTCAGAGCAGCACGCTCGTACCTATTTGAATAATTTCAGTGATTCGGCCGCGAACCCGCTGACGGCGTACGTGGAAGGCATGCGCCTGGCGATCCGCGACAGCGGCCGCGTGGTCATCCCCGGAATGTTCAAAGCGTATCAGGAGAGAGGCTGGCGCGATCTGAACCTGTTGGTCTATCTCCCCGCGTGCGCTCGTCCTGGCGGTCGGCTGGAGGCGGCTTGGTGTACGAGACGGGCGATCCTTTGCTCTTGATGACGCCGTTCTACTTGCTGCTTTACGTCGTCTATCCCTACGAAGCCGGTGCGCGGTTCTACATTCCGTTGCTTCCGGTCTTCGCGGCGAGCCTCGTTCGCCTGGTTCTTTCTTTGCCGGCGCGTCGCCATCTGATCGTCGCGGCGATCTTAGGCGCCCATTTGGCACTCGCCGCCGGTTATTGGCTGGTGGCCGACGCTGCGCGGGGCCGCGCTCGCCATGGCTCGTTGGCGCGAGATCGACCCGATCGCGCAGTCGATCGTTTGCCGGCAAGACCACGTGATCGCCTGGAACGCTCCGGGCGACGACGTCTTTATGCTGGAGCTGGTCATCGACCGCCCCATTCCCTTCGCACGTCCCCGAGTCGATGCCCTCCGGGGTCGAATGGATCGTTGCGCAAGCGAAACGCCCTCGCCGTCCCGCAGTTCGAGCCGTGCGTCGAGACGCGACTCCTCTTGTGGCGGCGTCTTGAACGGGCGCCGGCGTCATCGACCGTTACGCAGGCGATCAGGCCCAGTAGACCGGGCGCTCACCGATCTTAGTAGTGCCGGCGTCGCGCGAGGAGGGAATATTCATCGCCTTGCGGTACTTGGTGACGGTGCGGCGGGCGAGGTTGTAGCCGCGCTTGGCCAGCTCCTCGACCAGCGCCTCGTCGCTTAAGGGATCGGACTTGTCCTCGCCGTCGACGATCTCTTTCATCGCCAGGCGGATGATGTCCCAGGCCACGTCCTCGCCGTCGGCCGTTTTCGTGCCGCCGCCGAAGAAGCTCTTTAGCGGGCACAGCTCCCGCGGCGTTTGGATCCACTTGTCGTCGACGGCCCGCGAGACGGTCGTGACGTGGACGTGCACCACGTCGGCGATCTGCTGCATTTTGAGGGGGACGATGAACTGCGGCCCCTTTTCGAGATACTCGGCCTGGTGGTCGATGATCGCCTGCGCGACGCGGCGCAGAGTGTTGTTCCGCTGCTCGATCGACTCGATCAGCCAGCGGGCCGATTCGATCTTCCGCTTGATGAACTCCCGCGTCTTCGGATCGGGATTGCCGCGAAGCTGCTCGATGTAGTAGCGGCTGATGCGCAGCGGCGGCGTGTATTCGTCGACGAGCTCGACGACGTACTTTCCGTGCTCGTCCCGGTCGACAATCAGGTCGGGCGTGACGCGCTCCGCCTGCCGCGGCTCGAAGAGCTGTCCCGGCCACGGATTGAGCGTGCGCAGCTCCTCGATGGCCGCCTTGATGTCGTCGAGCGAATAGCCCGTCTTGCGCTCGATGACGGGCAGCCGGTTCTGCTTGACGTCTTCCAGGTGCGAGGTAATCAGCGTCACCACGACGTCGCGGTAGCGGCATTTCGGGCCGGACCTGCAGCAGCAGGCATTCCTTGTAGTCGCGGGCCCCGACGCCGGGCGGGTCGAGCTTCTGGATCAGCGACAGGGCCTGCTGCGCGTCGTCGAGCGAGATCGATTTCTTGTCCGACTGGACGATGTAGGCCTGCACGATCTCGGGCAGCGAGCTTTGCAGCCGGCCGTTGTTATCGAGGTTCTGAATCAGGTATTCGCCGAACTCGCGGACCTGCGGCGGCATCTCGAAGAAATGGAATTGCTCGACCAGGCTGTCGTGCAGCGACTGGGGCCGGGCCTCCATGTTCGACATGGCGTCGAGTTTCCGCTCGCTCTCTTCCTCGATGCGGTTGGACGAGGGACGGGAACCGGCGGCCAGGTTGTCTTCGGGCCAATCGGCCGACATCTCCAAGAGCCGCTCGAAGTCGGCCTCGTTGTTGTGCTCCGTATCGACGACCAGCTCGCGTTCTTCGACGTTCTTCTCGGCCGGAGCGGCGCTTCCTCGGTGGCCTGGGCCGTCTCGCCCTCGGTCTCTTCCTCCGGGCCCCTTTTCCAGCACCACGTTTTCCTGCAGCTCCTGTTCGATGCGGTCGTTGAGGGCCATGACCGGCAGCTGCAGGATCTCCATCGACTGGATCATGCGGGGAGCCAGCTTCATCTGCTGGCTCATCTTCATTTGCTGCGAAAGGTTAAGCTGCATGATCGGGCCTTGGAAGGATGAGATCGCGCGGACAGGACGTGCACGTTCTGATCAGCCGTTTCGTCCTTCCGTCTCTCGTTAAAATTCTTGCCGTCCCATGAGTGCGTCGGCGAGCATTTCCCTGTTGGCAAACTCTAGCACGCTGCCCGTCGGGATCCCCCGAGCCAGACGGGTGATTTTCACCGGTTCGCCCGCGAGCAAGTTCGAGATGTACAGGGCCGTTCCATCCCCTTCGACGGTCGGATTTGTAGCCATTACAATCTCTGTAACCCCGGTATTCCGCACGCGCTGGATCAGCGGGCCGATCGTCAGATCCTCCGGCCCGACCCCTTCCAACGGCGAAATTCGGCCCTGCAAGACGTGATACAGGCCGTGAAAGACGCCGGCTGCTTCCAGTGCGACGACGTCGCGGGGCTGCTCCACGATGCAAAGCATGTGCCGTTGACGCTTCGGGTCGCGTGCAGATCGCACACAGCTCCCCTTCCGTGAGGTTGAAGCACTGCGAGCAGGGATGCACCGCCTCCTTCACTCGCTGAATCGCCTCGGCCAGCCGCAGCGCCTCGTTCGCGCGGCGACGCCAGGACGTGATGGGCCAACCGCTCCGCGCTTTTGCGGCCGATCCCCGGCAGCGTCGCGAACTGGTCGATCAGTTGCGCAACCGCCGACCCGTACGGGTGAGCCTGTTCTTCGGTGGACGCTGCCGCATCGTGATCTACTCGCCGTTCGTCTCGTTCTGCTCGAGCCGCGCTCGACGTCAAACCGTCGAACCGCCTTCGATGGTCGACGCCACCCAACCCGAGTTTCGACATCATCTCCGTCAGACCGGGAAGCTGGAGCTTGGACGTCATCTTCGCCATCTCGTCGGCGGCCGCTTGAGCGGCTTTTTCGAGGGCCTGGTTCGTCGCGGAGACGAGGAGATCCTCCAACATCTCCGCGTCGGCCCCCTCCAACAGCGAACGGTTCGATCTTGATCGCCGAGAATCCGCTGCAGGCCGCTTGCTTGAACCACGACCATCTCCCCGCCGGCCGATCCTTCGACCCGCAACTGTCCCAGCTTTGCCTGCATCTCCTCGGCACGGCCTTGGATCTGCTGGGCCTCTTTCAAGAATCGCGGCGAAGTTTGTCAAACCCTTAAACATCTCCCTCACTCCTCCACGGCTTCCGGATCTCTGCTTCGGCGTCGAGACAGGTTCCGACGCGGACGATGGTGGCCCCGAAAATTGACCGCGCCTTTTCGGCATAAGGATCGTTGGTCTCCGCCGAGCCGGTGGCCGGTCACTCCTCGGTCGCTCTTGGGGGCGACTGGGCTTGGGCGGACGTGCCGAGCCTTTGACCGGCGGACTGTCGAGCCGACAGGTGATTCGCACCGGCCGGCCAGCCAAGTCTGCCAGCGAGCTTTTCGAGCCGCTCCAGCGCGGCCGGCTGCTCACAATACACCTTTACATACATGATAGGCCGAAGGGAATAAGATTTCTAGATGATTTGGTCCAATAATTGCTGCATTGGCCGACTTTCGCCGCGGCGTCTCGGCAGCATATCCCTAAGCGGCAGCTGCAAAATGAGTTGTGACCAGAACGCCTGTCTCTTCGCCCGGGTTCAGGGGAAGTGCGATTCGCGTCCACTTCGGCTCCCGACGCTTTTGGAGCGCGGATCTGACGGGGTCGGGCACTGAGCGGACGACGCTCGTTTGACGCGGAGCAACACTGCTGCCGAGGGCCGGCTTGAGCTCCGCCCGTTGGCGGCGGGCGTGGAACGAAGTTCGTCGGCCAGTGTCGCCAGGTCGATCGTCGCCTCGAGAAGCGTCAAACGGACAAGCGCCAATTCGGCCAGTGCGCGGCCGTGCCCCGAACGCTGCATCTGCGTCTTGGTTTCCGCCAAGAGCTGCAGCGCGGCCACAATCGTCGGCAGCCCCCAGCGCCGAGCTTGCTCCGTCAGCGTTGGTCGATGGGTCGAGGCCACGCTCGAAAGCGCGGTCGACTCCGCCCCCGCCGCGATCACCATCAGGTCGCGGTGATAATCGAAAATCTGGTCGACCAATTCGCCAAGCTGCACGCCCTCCGCCAAAGCACAGTCGAACAGCTGCAGCGCGCGGTCGGGCTGCCGGCCTGATCAAGCCGTCGGCGATCTCGATCAGCCGCTCGTCGCTGGCGGTTCCCAGCAGCCGATGGACGTCCCGTGCCGTGATCGACTTACCTCCGTACGCCAGAAGCTGGTCGAAGAGCGACTGGCTGTCGCGCATCGACCCACCGGACCGGCGGGCGACGAGCTCCAGCGCTGCCGGCTCGGCCTGATAGCCTTCGGCGGCGGCGATTTCGTGCAGCCGCTCGACGATCTGCTGCGTGGCGATCGGCGCGAAATCGAACCGCTGGCAGCGGGAGAGAATCGTGTCGGGCACCTTGTTCGGCTCGGTCGTGCAGAAGACGAACTTCACGTTGGCCGGCGGCTCTTCCAGGGTCTTCAACAGGGCGTTAAAGGCCTCGTTGGTGAGCATGTGGACTTCGTCGATGATGTAAATCTTGTACCGGGCCCGCATCGGCTTGACGCCGACGTTCGACCGCAACAGCCGGATGTCGTCGATTCGCCGATTCGACGCACCGTCAATCTCCAGCACATCGACGTCGTGGCCAGAGGCGATCCCCTGGCAGATGTCGCAGAGATTGCAGGGATCCGCGTCCGAGGCGTTTGGGCAATTGAGTGCCTTGGCGAGAATTCGCGCCATCGATGTCTTGCCGACGCCGCGGGCTCCGGTGAAGAGATACGCGTGGGCGACGCGGCCGCCTGTGATGGCGTTCTTGAGCGCCTGCGCAACGTGCGTTTGCCCGACGACCTCCGAGAAGGTCTGCGGCCGGAAGCGGCGGGCCAGGACGGTATAGTGGGGGCTGGACGCATCCATGAGAGCCGGGCTTTGCCTCGGAAGTACGAAGCACGAATGACGAAGGATCGCGAAGTACGGGCGCAAAAACGCGGGAGACAAAAAGCTATCTCCGCATGCACCTGAGAGCCAACGCTTAGGGCTGCTCCGGTTAAGGCCTGACCCGGTTGGGCGCGGTCCCACCGCATTCGGAGATAGCTTTTCATCCCCCGTTTTGAATCAAGTCACCCAATGCCGTTCTGCATTATCGGGTACGGTCATCGCACGTCAAGCAACGCCCCGGGATGTCACGAATCTGCGGCCATTCGGACTCGCTATCTGGCTCTGCGCGGGCTCCCAGGCCACTTGGGACGTCTTATTGCGTCTTTTGGCGAGGAAGTCGCAAGACGGTTGGTCCGCCGAGCGCCGGCGGGGTGCGCAGTTCCTGCTCGTCTTTGGCGTCACGGTTGCTTCAAATCGTCGCTGCACGGTGCGGTCGGGACGGCTGCACCAATCTCTGCGTTGGCTCTCAGGTCAACGATGATTTCACCGGCCGCCCGGAACCGAGGCCGGAACTGACTTTCAAATAAAACTTGCGGTCGGTCTCCCACAGTGTAGAATCGCGGAATGTGTTTACGCTGAGGCTGGCTTTCGCGTGCCGGCTCGAATCGCTCGCATCGGCATCTTTAACGGGATCGCACGGAATGAGTCAGGGAGTGCTGTCAGAGAACGTTCACGCGGAGCTCTGGGGGGAAGAGACCTGGGAAGAGCTTCTCGGTTACATCGAAGACCGGCGTGTTGTTCCCATCATTGGGCCCGACTTGTTGCGGGTCGAGGAGGATGTCGCCAAGATTCTCCTCGACCGATATCTCGCCAAACGACTTGCGAGCAAGTTCAAGCTTCCTTTGGACGAGGGGGCTGCCGAACCGGCCCTCAACACGGTCGTTTGCCGGCTGCTGGGCCGCGAACGCCGCGAACGCCGCGAGCGGGTGTACTCGAGCGTTTGCACCATCCTGAAGGAAGCCTCGCTCGCACCTCCCGAGGCGCTCAAGCAGTTGGCCCAGATCCGGCATTTCAGTCTGTTTGTGAGCACCACCTTCGACTCTCTGATGGTCGACGCGCTCAACGAGGCGCGATTTGGCGGTAAACCCGAGACTGAGTCGCTTCCCAACAAAGACGTGAAGGACTTGACCGACGATCCAATGGATTTGCGGCCCACGGTCTTTTACCTGATGGGAAAGGTCTCGATGCAGCCGAATTATGTGCTCACCGAGGAAGACTTGCTGGAAACCGTGTGCGAAATCCAATCGGAACACCGGCGCCCCGCCCGGCTCTTCGAAGAGTTGGAGAAGAACCACTTGCTCATTCTCGGGGCGAATTTCAGCGATTGGCTGGCGAGGATTTTTCTGCGGACCGCGAAACAGCGTCGGCTGTCCGACGGGAGAAACGTCGTTGAGGTTCTCGCCGACAGCCGAACGTGCCATGACCCCAATCTCGTTTTCTTTCTCCAGAACTTTAGCGACCATACTTTGGTCTTCCCCTGCGGCGGAGCGGCCGAGTTTGTAGCGGAACTGTGGGACCGGTGGCGCCAACGGAATCCGAAAGAGGTCTTCAACACGCTCGCGCCGGAGATCCCTCCGGCCGCCGAAATGCCGTCCCGGGCGATCTTCATCAGTTACGCGGCACGAGGATGCCGGCGCGGTGAAGAAACTGAAAGCCGGCCTCGACGCGGCCGGACTCAATGCTTGGTATGACAAGGACCAGCTCAAACCCGGTCACACCTTCCGTCTGGAGATCGAGAACTACATCACTCGCCAGTGCTCCTGCTTCGTGCCAGTGATTTCTAAAAATACTGAGACGCGCCTCGACGGATTCTTTCGAAAGGAATGGCACTGGGCCGCCGAACGAGACAAAGGAATGCACCATACGAAATCATTTATCGTTCCCGTTGTGGTCGACGACACGTCCGACCCCCGAAACCTCGACAATGCAGGACGCTTTGCAGAGCTGCACGTCGTTCCCCTCCGGGACGGCGAAGTCACGACCGACTTTGTCGACCGGATGAAACAAATCGTTCAACGTTCTTGAGACAGCCACCTCGGACGAGAGTAAGGCTTCCATGACTAGCGTCGTCACGGGCAGTGTCGCGGAGAGGCCCGCCGTCGACAGCCAGAATCCCTGGCCGGGCCTGATCGCCTACGAAGAACAATTCCAGGAGTATTTCCACGGCCGCAATCAAGAGGCGGACGAACTGTTCCGCCGCGTCAAGCGAAAAGTGCTCACCGTGCTCTTTGGCCGGTCGGGATTGGGAAAGACGTCGCTCTTGCGCGCCGGATTGTTTCCGAAACTCCGCCAGGAAGGCTTCCTGCCGGTTGCCATCCGCCTCGATTTCGCCTGCGCCGCGCCGGAATTGACTGCGCAAGTCAAGTCGGCACTCGTCCATGCGTACCAAGCGGCCGATCTGGCCGAGGCGACGTCTCCGGACGCCAACGAGACGCTGTGGGAATACTTTCACCGCCTTGACGTGCGGCTGACGGATCGGGCGGGGAAACCGGTCCGTCCCGTGATCGTGTTCGACCAGTTCGAGGAGCTCTTTACGCTCGGTCAGTCCGCAGAAGCCGGCCGGCATTCGGCCGCGCTTTGTTTTTTCGCCGAGCTGGCCGACCTGGTCGAAAACCGTTCGCCGGCAACCTTGGAGGAGCGTCTCGAGGAGAACCCCGAACTCGTCGAGCGTTTCGTCTTCGACAAGCAAGATTACCGGATCCTCCTTGCGCTCCGCGAAGATTATCTGCCGGAGATTGAGAGCCTCCAGAAAACCATGCCCTCGCTCGTCAACGGCCGGATGCGCTTGACGCGCATGAACGAGCGACAGGCGTTCGATGCGGTCGTCCAGCCGGGAGGCGCTTTTGTCTCCATCGAGGTGGCCCGCGAGATTGTTCGCTTTGTCGCGGGCAACCAGCGTCAGGAAACCAATGGCCAACGAGGAGGATCGAACGACACGGCGCTGACCGGCTTGGAAGTCGAACCTTCGCTCCTGAGCCTCGTCTGCCGGGAACTCAACAACCGTCGTCTGCACGACCATTTGGACCAGATCACGCCCGACTTGCTGGCCGACAGCAGCTTTCAACGCATTCTCCAGGACTTTTATGACCGTTGCGTTGCCGACCAGCCTCCGGCAGTACAGGCCTTTGTCGAAGACGACCTGCTGACCGAAGCGGGATTCCGCGACAACATGGACTTGGGGAAGGCTCGCCAAATACTGAGCGAGCGAGGCGCGTCGGCCGTAGCAATCGACGAGTTGGTGAAGCGCCGCCTGCTGCACGTCGAGGACCACCTCGGGAGCCAGCGCATCGAGCTGACCCACGACGTCCTGGTGCCCGTTGTCAAGAAGAGCCGCGACCAGCGCCAGCAGCAGGAAGCCAGTCGTCGGGCCGAGCAGTTGCGTCAGCAAGAGCGCCAGAAGGCAAGGCGACAACGAAAGAAGCTGCTGGCCGTCGTCGCGGGAATGGCGGCGCTCCTGGCCATCGTCAGCAGCTTTGGAGTCGTCAGCTTCTATCTCTACCAAGAGAGTAAACGCGCCTTGGAGGAGGCCAATCGGCAGAAGAGTCGAGCCGAGGAACAAACAAATGAGGCGCATCGCCAACGAGCGACGGCGCTGCTGGAAAAGCGACGCGCCGACAAACAGACCACGCTGGCAAACGCACAAACCGTGCTGGTGACGGAACAGAAAAAGGTTGCCGAGGACCGGAAAAAGGCCGCCGAAGATCAGAAAAAGGTCGCCGAGGAGCAGAGGAAGCTCGCCGAGCGACAAACCAAGGTTGCGGACGAGCAACGGAAGAACGCCGAGACAGAGAGGCAAACCGCAAAGCGCGAACGAGATGCAGCGAAGCAGGCCGAGGGCCAAGCCAAGCAGGCAGAACGCCAAACGAGGCTCTCCTTCGACAAACTCCAAAAGAGTTTCTACGTGCTCCACATAGGCCGGGCCGATCAACTCTGGCATAGCGGCAACAACGCCGGGGCGGAGGAATTGCTCAACGAGTGCCCGCCTTCCATGCGCGGTTGGGAATGGCGCTGATCTCAAGCGCTTGGCTTACTCCCATCTGTTCGCGCTGCGGGGGCACGGCAAGGCTCTTTCGAACGTCATCTACAGCCAAGACGGGAAGTACCTCGCGAGCGCAAGCGACAATGGGGATGTCGAGGTCTGGGAGGCCGTCACGTATCAACACATCCGGACCCTTCCGGAATTCCGGATGTCCTGTAACGACCTGGCCTTTAGTCCCGACGATCGATTCATCGCCGGAGCGGGCGACGACAAGACCGTAAAAATCTGGGAAATCGCCTCGGCCAAGATCACGAGACAAATCAGCGGGCACACCGACGCCGTGGTGGGCGTGGCGTACAACAGCGACGGCACGAGACTCGCGACGCTCGGAAAAGACCGCTTCGTCAAAGTTTGGGACTTGAGCGATGGGACGGAGACGGACAGTTTTTCGGTTGAAGATACGCCCCAGCTGTTCGCAAATATCACCTTTTGCTCAATCGGGCTGTTAGCGTTGCCGAGCGGAAACAAAATCCTGCTTCGCGATCCCGTTCAGCACCGTACGCTGCCTCCGCTGGTTCTTCCCGGCAGCGGTGATCGCGTGACCGCCGTTGCCTTCAGCCGCGACTCTCACTTTTTAGTCGCCGGTACGCAGGACGGATTGGTCCGCGTGTGGGACTTGAGCCGGGGCAGCGGCAACATGCTCCGCCTGTTGCGCGGCCACACCGGCAGCATTTCGCGCGTCGTTGTCAGTCCCGACGGCAAACGAATTGCGTCCGGAAGCTGGGATCGCGCGGTCAAAGTGTGGGACCTGGAGAGCGGGGCCGAGCAGGCGACCTTCCGCGGCGAAGTTGGAATCGTCACCGGCGTTGCCTTCAACCGCGATGGAGAGATGCTGGCCGCTTGCAGCGGCAACGAGATTAAAGTCTGGGGCATTTCGGGGCAGGGCATGACCGTCTTGCGACCCGACTCGTCGGTGCCGTCGGTCGCATTCAGCCCGGACGGCAAGAAACTGGCCGCCTCCGGCGCTCGCATCACGGTGTGGGATACTCGGACTTCGGGTTTGCTCTACGTTTTGGGCGAGGCCGAGTGGTATCGCACGGTCGCCTTCAACAGAGAGGGGACGCTTCTGGCCGCCGGGACCAGCAGCGGAATCGTCGAAGTCTGGAACCTGACTCGAATGAGTCCCCTGCTCTACAAAATGCCGGCCCACGTCGGAGCCGTGCAGACCCTTGCCTTCCATCCGTTTCGCCCCTATCTGGCCTCGGGAGGCGAAGACAAAACCATCGGCATCTGGAACTTGGAAACGGGCACGCTCGATCGCAGGCTCGACAAGCACACGGGCGAAATCCGTAGCGTGGCCTTCAGCCCCAACGGCAAATTGCTGGCATCGAGCAGTGGCGACTTGACCGCCCGCATTTGGGACACCTCGAACTGGACCGAACGCCTTCCCAAGCCGTATCCCGTGGGAAACATGGCCTGCCTCACTTTCGTGTCCGACGACCTCGTGGCGTCGGGAAGCGGCAGCGTGGGCGTGTCCGGCCAGGTCAAGTTTTGGAATCCGCTGACCGGCGAGGATTGGTCACCCGATGCCACGAAGACGCCGTTGGTTCTGCGCGGGCACGGAAGTGCCATCTCGGGGATCGCCGTTTCGAAGAACCGGCTGGCGACGTCCAGTTACGACGGGACCGTCAAGATTTGGGACGTGGCCGCGGGAGAGGAGTTGCTCACTCTCTCCGATCCCAACAGCATGATTATCTCCTCGATCGCGCTGAGCCCCGATGGTCATCATCTCGCGGCCGGGAGTACGCACGGAGCGCAGGATTTGGGACGCTTCGAGCCAGGAAGCGTTCGTGCTGCGAGGACACACCAACTTGATCTACTCCGTGGCGTTCAGCCCGGACGGAAAAAAGCTCGCTTCCACGGGGAATGCCACCGTGAAGCTCTGGAATGTGCACACCGGGCAGTCCTTGCCACGGCTTCCCATGGTGCACTCGTCAAGGATTGATAGCGCGGTTTTCAGTCCCGACGGCAAACTCGTCGCGGCGGCTTGCAGCGTGTTAGATTTGAAGCAGAGACGGTACACCTCCGGCGAAGTGAAGATTTGGGACGCGGCAACGGGCAAGCCCATCGCGAGTTTCCCGGCCCATACCGCGGCCATCCGCTGGATCGCGTTCCATCCGAGCGGCCGTTTTCTCGCGACCGCCAGCGACGACGCCACCGTCAAGATCTGGGATGTGACAAATGGACGCGAGGTTCGAACGCTGCCGTCGGCGGACCACAAAGCGGAAGGTCACACGAAGGCGATCAATAGCCTCTCGATCAGTTCGGACGGAACACGACTGGCCTCGGCAAGCGAGGACAAGACCGTCAAGATTTGGGACTTTGCCTCAGGCCAACTCATCCAAACACTTCGGGAGCATCAGGGAGGGGTTCGCGACGTTACGTTCAGCCGCAACGGACAGTGGCTCGCCTCGGCCGGTACCGATCGAAACGTCATCCTATGGAGAAATGGCGCCAGTATTCGACGCGAGCGCATCTTCTCCGGCCAGATCGGCACCGTCGAGTGCCTGGCGTTCCATCCGGAAAGCGGGCGGATTGCCGCGGGAAGCGATGACGGAACCGTGATGGGCTGGGACATTGACACCGGACGCCAGGTCTTTTTGTTCCGCGGCCATATCGGCGCCGTGATGAGCCTCGCGTACAGCCCCGACGGAACGTACCTGGCCTCTGGCGGTGAAGACTCCGTCGTCAAGATCTGGAACGCCGAAGAGAACCTCGACGACGTCTTTGCCTGGCATTGGCGGCTCGCCGAGGATTTTCGGTCCACCAAGCAATGGGCGCAGGCGATCGCGCATTTGGATCGACTCATCGATCTCGAGCCCCAAAATGCGGCCCTTCTGAATGTACGAGGCAACGTCAACTTCTCGGCCGGGGACATGGACAAGGCGATCGATGATTATACGCGGGCCATCGACGTTCCGCCGGAAAACGTCGTTTATTACAAAAACCGCGGGAACGCGTACCGCATGAAGAAGGACCAGGACGCGGCGGCGGCGGACTACACCCGGGCCGTGGCGATCGACCCCAGAGATGACTTCTCCTACTACCAGCGCGCGTGGGTCCGATTTCAGAAAGGCGATTACAAGGGGGCAATCGAGGACTACAGCAAGGAGCTCGAAATCACGCCGAATCATGCGGGGGGATACGGCGAACGGGGATTGTGCCGCGTCCGGCTCCGCGATTTCGACGGCGGCATTCAAGACTTTAAACGCGACCTTGAACTCGACGCCAAGGACAATCGGGCCTATTACTGGCTTGCCGGTGCCTATTATCAAAAGGGCGAATGGGCCAAGGCCATGGCCGAATACACGAGGGAGCTTGCCATCACGCCCAGCCATGGTGCCGGATACAGCGAACGCGCCCAGTGCAAACAGAATCTGCATGACCTGGACGGCGCGATCGAGGATTTCTCGCGCGCCATCGCTCTGAACCAGAAGGATGACACAGCGCTGTACTTGCGCGGGGGAGCCTATTTTCAGAAGGGCGAATGGGCCAAGGCCATGGCCGACTACACCAGCGAGCTGGCGATCACGCCGGATCACGCGTCCGGATATTATGATCGCGGTCAGGCCAAGTTCTACCTCAACGACCCCAACGGTGCCATTGAGGATTTCTCACGCGCCGCCACCCTGGCGCCGGAGTCTGCCAAGCCTCTCCTTTGCGCGCCCTGACTCGGTTGACGCAGTATGATTGGAAAGGATCGCTCCACGACTGCTTTCAGGCAGCGCGCCTTCAACCCGGCCTCAAAAAAATGCTTGAGCAGCAGCGCAGCACGGCGAAAAAATGAGCGGTCGGGCGAGCCGCGTTTGGTCCTCGAAATTCTGTTTTGAACCTCCCCAGCGGGGAAACGTCGATCGTCTCGGGCGTGCGTTCGACGGTCGAGGCGCACGCCAAAACGGTTGGCGCCCTTGCTGGTGCAGGCCTCGAGTTGCGCGCCGCATCGACTGGAGAGCCAGGCTCAAAGCCGCAGTGCATCGCAGCACGACCCTGGGGAAGGTCGAAAGGCTTCTGGCCGAGTAACCGATCGGTCTTGAGTCGCGAGCGAAGTCTGCGTAACTTACGTGCTTACGAGTCGCATCCGCGGGCAGTCGTCTGCCGCAGGGAAAAGAACGGGCATCGCATAAGCTCATTGAACTTAACGGCTTATGCAGCCCGGAGCCCGAAAGTAAGCCGCGGCGCATAAAGTGCTATTTTAAGCGGCCGGGCCGTGGGACGCTCAGGGAGCGCGCGAAGATGGCGGAATCGGTCTCTCCAATCGCAGCGACAATGAACGCCGCCGCCGAATCGCTCAAAGTTGCCAGCAACGGCGTCTCGAACAATGTTTCTGCGGGCCTCACGGGGGCCTTTGCCGCCTACGAAGTGGGTGACTTCTACGACGAGGTGTTCGAGCCTCCCGGCCGCCCTCGCCGCGAATGCGAGGTTCTCTTCTCGCACCTGCAAAGACTGTCGCCGGATGACCTCCAGCGTCGGCAACGTGCGGCAGACCGTTCCATGTTGGGGCTGGGCATCACCTTCAACGTCTATGGGGACGGCCAGGGGACCGAGCGAATTATCCCCTTCGACATCGTGCCGCGGATTCTGGGCGCCGCGGAGTGGAACGAGCTCGAACGAGGGTTGAGCCAACGCATCGCGGCACTCAACCTGTTCCTGGACGACGTTTACCACGACCAGCGGATCATCCGGGACGGCGTGATTCCAGAACACGTCATCCAAACGGCATCCTCCTTTCGGCGGCAATGCATCGGGCTGAACCCGCCCAAGGGGATCTGGTGCCACATCACGGGAACCGACCTGGTGCGGGACCGCGACGGCCGCTTTTACGTGCTCGAAGACAATCTGCGCTGTCCTTCCGGCGTCTCGTACGTTCTGCAGAACCGCCAATTGATGAAGCAGACGTTCCCCGGGGTCTTCGAGCGCGTGCGCGTCCGCCCCGTCGACGATTACTGCGGCCGCCTGTTAGACGCCCTCCAATCCCTGATGGATGCCAAGATCCAGTCGCCGAATGTCGCCTTGCTGACGCCCGGATTCTATAACTCGGCCTATTTCGAGCATTCCTTTCTCGCCCAACAGATGGGAATCGACCTGGTCGAGGGACGGGATCTTGTCGTCTCCGACGGCTTCCTCCACATGCGGACGACAAAAGGGTTCGAACGCGTCGACGTCCTCTACCGGCGGATCGACGACGACTTCCTCGATCCGAAGACCTTCCGTGCCGACTCCATGCTGGGAGTGCCCGGGCTGATGGACGCCTACCGCGCGGGACGCGTCGCGATGGCCAACGCGCCGGGGACCGGCGTTGCGGACGACAAGGTCGTCTACGCTTACGTCCCGCAGATGATCAAATACTATCTCGGGCAGGATCCGATCATTCCCAACGTGCCGACATTCCTCTGCTGGGACGAAACCCAGCGATCGCACGTTCTGGAAAACCTCGACAAGCTGGTCGTGAAGCCCGCCAACGAGTCGGGCGGATACGGCATGCTGATCGGGCCGCGGGCCAGCCGGGCCGAGCGGCAGGACTTCGCGGCCCGCATCCGGGCCAACCCGCGCAACTACATCGCCCAACCGACGCTCAGCCTGTCGCGCAGCCCCGTGATTGTCGGGGACCGCATCGAAGGGCGGCACGTCGATCTGCGGCCCTTCATCATCTACGGCAAGGAAATCTCCGTGCTGCCCGGCGGGCTGACGCGCGTGGCCCTGAAGAAAGGCTCGCTCGTGGTCAACTCCTCGCAGGGGGGCGGCAGCAAAGATACCTGGGTCGTCGTCGAGGGGCCGTGACGATGCTCTCCCGGGTTGCCGAGTCGATTTATTGGATGTGCCGGTATGTCGAGCGGGCGGAAAACGTCGCCCGCTTCATTTCGGTCAACCTCAACCTGAATCTCGACCTGCCGGGCGAGCCGGTGCAGCAATGGCTCCCCTTGGTGATTACCACGGGCGACCAGGCGGCCTTTGCCGAATCGTACGCGGCCGCGACCAAAGAAAACGTGATCCGCTTTCTCACGTTCGACCGCAGCAACGCCGAACTCGGTCCTCTCTTGCCTGACCGCCGCCCGCGAGAACGCGCGCAGCGTGCGGGAGATCATCTCGTCCGAAATGTGGGAGCACATCAACCGCTTTTACCTCATGCTGAAGGACAGCGGCGGTCTTCAGGCCGGCTCTCGACAACCCCCACGACTTCTACGAGCAGGTCCGGCTCAGCGGCCAGCAGTTCCAGGGAATTAACGACGCGACGATGACGCACGGCGAGGCCTGGCACTTCTGCCGCCTGGGACGCACCATCGAAACGGCCGACAAAACGTCCCGCATCCTCGACGTCAAATACTTCATCCTGCTGCCCCATTTGAAAGACGTCGGCACCCCCTACGACGACATTCAATGGTCGGCCCTGTTGCGTTCGGCCAGCGCCTTCGAGATGTACCGGCAAAGGCACGGCCGAATCACGCCGGCCCACGTCGTCGAGTTCCTCGTCCTCGACCGCGAGTTCCCCCGCGCGGTCCTGTACTGCCTGACCGAGGCAAACGAGTCGCTGCACGCGATCTCCGGCTCGGCGATCGGAAGCTTCAGCAACCGGCCGGAGCAGCTCCTGGGCCCGCTCCGCGCGGAACTGGCCTACGCGCGGGCCGAAGAGATCATCTCCGGCGGACTGCACGAATTCGTCGATGACCTGCAGACGCGTCTCAACCTGTTCGGCGCCGCCGTCTTCGACACCTTCTTCGCGATCCGTCCCGTGGAAACGGTCAGCGTGCAAAGCCAAAGCATGAAGTCGTCCTAACGACGGCTCGCTGATTTTCGGGGGGGCGCGGGGGGGTATTTTTTTGGGGTTTTTTGGGGCGCTAAAAAAGGGCTCGCGGACCCCAAAAAACTCGCTCCGGCAAAATTCGCTGATTTTGCTATTTGAGAATTGTCCACTTTCTGTTATAAAGAGATTATCGACCAATCGGAAGCGGATTCCGGGGGACGGACGGGGATCCGTGCTTCCTTGGTAGGGTAAGCTGCTAGCTTGCCCAACGATTTTGAAACGGTGCGCGGACCGTCCTCAGCCGCGAAACCGCCCCTGCCGACGCAGCCCCCAACGGCCTCATCGCGAGGCGTTCGCGCCACCGCGAAATCACCGTGCGCGATTTGTGCGACCTTCTCGGCCAGCCCAAGCCGTCGGCCGCCGATCCGGAGGGGGCCTGGTACACGTTCGAGAAGGGGGTTCGCAAGACCGAAGGGGGACACGGCTGGGCCGACGTCTGGATGAGGAACCACTTCGGCTGGGAGTACAAGAAAAAGCGCCGCGACCTCAAAGCCGCCTATACCCAGCTCCAGCAATACCGGGAGGCGCTCGAGAATCCGCCGCTTCTGGTCGTTTGCGATCTCGACCGCTTCGAGATCCACACCAATTTCACCGGCACCGTCACCAAGGTTTACGCGTTCGACCTCGATGGATTGGCTGAGCCGGCCAATCTCGACGTCCTGCGAAAGCTCTTCACCGATCCCGATGCCCTCAAGCCGGGGCAGACGACCGAAGGGCTGACCAGGCAGGCCGCCGAGCTGATCGGGCAGGTCGCCGACGGCATGCGCGTCCGCGGCATCCCCGCCCCCGACGCCGCCCATTTCCTGATGAAGCTCATCTTCTGCATGTTCGCAGAGGACATCGGCCTGTTGCCGAACAAGGTCTTTACCAAGGCGCTGGCCGCCGCCAAGAAAACGCCGGCCCGGCTCGCGCAAGTCCTCAAGGACCTTTTCGGCGCGATGGCCCACGGAGGCAATTTCGGCGCGGATGAAATCCTGTACTTCAACGGCGGCCTGTTTGCCGACTCCGACGTGATCGACCTGCGGCTTGACGAAATTGGCAAACTCAACACCGTCTGCCAGTTCGATTGGGGCGATGTCGAACCGTCGATCTTCGGCACCCTTTTCGAGCGGACCCTCGACCCGGAGAAGCGATCGCAGATCGGCGCTCACTACACAAGCCGCGAAGACATCCTCACGCTTTTGGAGCCGGTGATGATGGCTCCGCTCGGCGCGAATGGGCGGAGGTCAGGGAGAAGTGCCTTACCGTTGCCACAGCTGCTTGAAGCGATCTGCTATTCCGCGTTTGTTTGGCAAAGGCGGCGCCCAACTGCCTTCGGACTTGGGCGCCACCGAACCAAAAGCGTAGGCTGCGTGTCGATCCTGCAATGCGTTCGCTTGAGGAGACGAGAGATTGAAAGACTGCCTCGCTTCCTGCACCGAAGAAATTCTGGATCTTACGAGGTTCGTCGAAATCTGCCTTCATGCCTTGGCAGCTGCCACCAAGGCTCAAAGCAGCGTACGACTGCGTGCCAGGGCAAAACGTGCGCTCGGAGAAGGCGACGGGGTTCCCGAGCAATACGACATCGAGCGAGCTGCGGAACTAGAAACCTCTGCGCGAAGAAGCCGGTTTGGGCTTCGCATCTCTCTTCGGCCTCTGCGTCATCAAGTTGTGGAGCGTCACGGAGACCGCCGTTGAGGGCGTGGTCGCCCACCGACTCGCTGATCCCGCCCGACGGGGGGACCATGCTATCTTGAAGCACTTGAAGGGCCCGTTGGCCGATTTCGCGAGGCTGGGACCTGAGGATCAAGCCGCCCGCTTGGCTCAATTGCTAGCCGTGCAAGTCGACGCCAAATTGAAACCGGGCGTTGGGCGCTTCGAAGCGGTCCTCGAGCCGGTTGGCCTCGGCGGTGGGGTTGAGGATTACGTGCGGGTGCTTATTTTGGAACTTCAGCAAGTGCGGCACGTGTATGTCCACAATGGAGGATTCGCAGATGACCGTTTCATCAAAGCGTGTCCGTGGCTTCATCTCGCTTCAGGCCAGAGAGTCCTGCTCACCCTTCGCCATTTCTTCAATTACGCCCTGGCGGCAAAGTGGTACACCGTCGAGCTTCGGCGGCGTACACTGAATTGCGGTGACACGAAAATAATTGAAGCGTCAGAAGCGTCAAAGAAGGAATTGCTCGATCTCATAACAGAAGGTCTTCGGTGCCAAACGGAACAGCCGCCAACCAGCGACCGCGACAGCAGTCCCGGTGAACGATTGGAGAGTCTCTGACCGACGGTCCTCCCGTACGCGAAGCGTCAATTTTCGCGGTCCGTTTTCTTGACCGGCATTGCACGGGGGAAGACGAGCGCCTTGCGGCTGCCGTCGCGGAGGCCCGCTTGGCACCGCTCCCGGAGCTTCCCGCGATCGTCGAGTCTTCGTTCTGTAAGCGCGGCGAGAGTCGCATCGGTAGAACGATTTAACGAGGGCACACTGCTCCACGAATTCTATCCGTTTCAGAACCTGGCTCGGATCGAACGGGCTGTCGACGGTGTCCGCCGCTCGTTCGGAGTTCTGGACGTTTTCTCGGGAACACTCGCTCAAGGGGCTTACGCCGCCTGGCTATTGTCTTTCGCCCCGTCCGGGGCTTCGGAATGGAAAGCCGGATGCGCCGACGTGGAGGAAGTGACCAGTGGCTGGTGGTTAGCGACCAGTGGTGAGGAGGACCGAAGGCGGGTTTTGGCCCCGGCGGGGACTAACGCGAATAGCGCAGGGTGAAGGCTTCCGCAGCCCAGGGTTGTGGAATCCGCAGACGGGCGCCAGTCACATGCAACAGGACTTTGACAACGATTGAGGCATGTCCACACCGATCGTCTTTCTGAAAGCCCCAAGCGGGGCGCGATCCTACAGCCCAGGGCGCAGCGGAGCGCAGTCCTGGGAACATGGCTCCCCAAGCCCCAACGGGCCTGAAAGGGCATGACAATTTCAACGCGTTGGTTGCGTCGTGGTTCCAATCACCCGCAGGCCCATTGTTTCGCCCCGTGGGGGCTTGGAAGAAATTGGCGGAGGGACGGTTACCGGTCCAGATCCTAGGCCTGCGCTGCACTGCGGCCTAGGCTATAGGATCGCGCCCCCTTGGGGCTGAGGAAACGAGAGACTGGGGCTGAGGAAGCGAGAGACCGGCGCGAGGTTCTCGGCCCTGCCGGGGCCTGATTCTAAAGCCCGGGGCGGAGGCTTTGCGCAGCCCCGGGTTGTCGAATGAATCAACGACACTAGCCCTGAAAGGGCATGACAATTTCAACGCGTTGGTTGCGTCGTGGTATTCAATCACCCGCAGGCCCATTGTTTCGCCCCGTTGGGGCTCGGAAGAAATTGGCGGAGGGACGGTGACCGGGTCCAGATCCTAGGCCTGCGCTGCGCTGCGGCCTAGGCTATAGGATCGCGCCCCCTTGGGGCTGAGGAAACGAGAGACGCGCGGCGCGAGGTTCTCGGCCCTGTCGGGGCCTGATTCTAAAGCCCGGGGCGGAGGCTTTGCGCAGCCCCGGGTTGTCGAATGCCCGAGCGATGAAAGCCCTGAAAGGGCATGACAAATTCAACGCGTTGGTTGTGTCGTGGTTTTCAATCGCCCGCAGGCCCATTGTTTCGCCCCGTTGGGGCTTAAAACAAATCGGACGTGGTACGGTTACCGGTCCAGATCCTAGGCCTGCGCTGCGCTGCGGCCTAGGCTATAGGATCTCGCCCCCTTGGGGCTGAAGAAACGAGAGACCGGCGCGAGGTTCTCGGCCCTGCCGGGGCCTGATTCTAAAGCCCGGGGCGGAGGCTTTGCGCAGCCCCGGGTTGTCGAATGAATCAACGACACTAGCCCTGAAAGGGCATGACAATTTCAACGCGTTGGTTGCGTCGTGGTATTCAATCACCCGCAGGCCCATTGTTTCGCCCCGTTGGGGCTCGGAAGAAATTGGCGGAGGGACGGTGACCGGGTCCAGATCCTAGGCCTGCGCTGCGCTGCGGCCTAGGCTATAGGATCGCGCCCCCTTGGGGCTGAGGAAACGAGAGACCGCGCGGCGCGAGGTTCTCGGCCCTGTCGGGGCCTGATTCTAAAGCCCGGGGCGGAGGCTTTGCGCAGCCCCGGGTTGTCGAATGCCCGAGCGATGAAAGCCCTGAAAGGGCATGACAAATTCAACGCGTTGGTTGTGTCGTGGTTTTCAATCGCCCGCAGGCCCATTGTTTCGCCCCGTTGGGGCTTAAAACAAATCGGACGTGGTACGGTTACCGGTCCAGATCCTAGGCCTGCGCTGCGCTGCGGCCTAGGCTATAGGATCTCGCCCCCTTGGGGCTGAAGAAACGAGAGACCGGCGCAAGGTTCTCGGCCCTGACGGGGCCTGATTCTATAGCCCGGGGCGGAGGCTTTGCGCAGCCCCGGGTTGTCGAATGAATCAACGACACTAGCCCTGAAAGGGCATGACAATTTCAACGCGTTGGTTGCGTCGTGGTATTCAATCACCCGCAGGCCCATTGTTTCGCCCCGTTGGGGCTCGGAAGAAATTGGCGGAGGGACGGTGACCGGTTCCAAATCCTAGGCCTGCGCTGCGCTGCGGCCTAGGCTATAGGATCGCGCCCCCTTGGGGCTGAGGAAACGAGAGACCGGCGCAAGGTTCTCGGCCCTGACGGGGCCTGATTCTAAAGCCCGGGGCGGAGGCTTTGCGCAGCCCCGGGTTGTCGAATGGATCAACGACACACGCCCTGAAAGGGCATGACAAATTCAACGCGTTGGTTGTGTCGTGGTTTTCAATCGCCCGCAGGCCCATTGTTTCGCCCCGTTGGGGCTTAAAACAAATCGGACGTGGGACGGTTCCGGGTCCAGATCCTAGGCCTGCGCTGCGGCCTAGGCTATAGGATCTCGCCCCCTTGGGGCTGAGGAAACGAGAGACGCGCGGCGCGAGGTTCTCGGCCCTGTCGGGGCCTGATTCTAAAGCCCGGGGCGGAGGCATTGCGCAGCCCCGGGTTGTCGAATGCCCGAGCGATGAAAGCCCTGAAAGGGCATGACAATTTCAACGCGTTGGTTGTGTCGTGGTTCCATTTACTCTGGCAGGACGATTTCCGGCTACGACATTCTGCCAAGGATCCAAGGACATGCCCACGCAAAGCCGACTTCGGCGAGCTCAGTCGAGTCGTGGGCATGGCACCCGGCGTGAACGGATACGAGGGCTCATGCGGCCCGGGCTTTTCTCTGCAAGGCGAGCCCGTTTCGTCAAACCGCCTGCAAAAACGAAGAGAATCTCTCGCAGAGGCGCAGAGCTCGCAGAGAAAGACAAGGGGACAAGGTTCGACCTTCGACTTTTACCTTTCGTTGCTCTGCAAACGTTTGAAATCTTGTCAGCTTGCGAAGACTTCATCGAGCGAAGTGGTTTTTCACCTTCCCCCGTCTTGGCTTTCTCTGCGTGCTCTGCGCCTCTGCGAGAGATTCTTCCCTCCCTCCCTCGCAGCTCTGCCGCCGGGTGCCATGCCCACGACTCGACTGAGCTCGCCGAAGTCGGCTTTGCGTGGGCATGTCTTCAGCCTTGAGGCGCGCGTGGCAGAGAGGATTGGTCGAGGCGGAGGAGCCCGCTGCCGGGACGTTCGTATTCGGCAGCACTTGACCACGGCCACGCAAGGTGCTGGCAGGACGATTTCCGGCTACGACATTCTGCCAAGGATCCAAGGACATGCCCACGCAAAGCCGACTTCGGCGAGCTCAGTCGAGTCGTGGGCATGGGACCCGGCGCGTCCTTACGTTTCCGGTCGCATGTCCCATCTCCCGTGGCTGCGGCCTCTTGCACGCGCAGAGAATACTGTTATACTACTGTGGTCATCTTGGAAATCTTCCTGATCGGGTCCATCAAAAGGACCGGCTGCCGTGTTCATCCGCGTCGAGCGCGATTCCTCAATTCCGATGTCCCGGCAAATCGCCGATCAAATCCGGGCGCAGTGTCTTTCGGGGCGCTGGCCGCCGGCGCGCGGATCCCCTCCGTTCGCCAACTGGCCCGCGACCTGGCCGTCAATCAGAACACAGTCCTTCGCGTGTATGAGCGTCTCACCGCCGAGAACCTGCTCGAGATGAAGCATGGCGACGGCACATTCGTCTCCGATACGGTCCCGAAATGGCGCCTGAAACGGCAGCGCGAGCGGCACGCCGAGGAATGGCATCGCCTGGTCAACGAGGGGCGGATGCTCGGGTTCACCGACGACGAGCTGCGCACCTTTCTGGCTGCCGCGCTCGAGAACTGCTGCGCGAACACTGCGCCGAACTCCGTCAGTTAAAGGACGCCCGCGTGACGAATCAACCCGTGATCCGTGTCGACGCTCTTCGCAAGAAATTTCGCGACCGCGAGGTGCTTGCGGGAGTTTCCTTCGAAGTGCCGGCCGGGCAGACGTTCGCCTTTCTCGGCGTCAACGCCGCCGGCAAGACGACCACCATTCGCATGCTGCTGGGGCTGCTGACTCCCGACAGCGGCTCCGTCAGCGTGTTAGGCACCGACCCGCAACAGAACCCGCTGGCCGTGCGGCGGAGCGTGGGCTATCTCGCCGAGGACCAGCACATGTTCGGCTGGATGACGGTGGAACAGATCGTGCGGTTTGTCGCCCCGTTTTATGACACGTGGGACGCCTCGCTCGCGGGAAGTACCTGCAGCAGTTCGAAGTGCCGGTCGATCAAAAGATCAAGCACCTTTCCAAAGGTCAGAACGTGCGGCTTGGGCTGGTGCTGGCGCTGGCCCATCGCCCGGCCGTGGTGATTCTCGACGATCCGGTCCTCGGCCTCGACCCGATCATGCGGAAGGAATTCAACCGCGACTTGATCGCCCACTTGCAAGGGGAAGGCCGGACCGTGCTCTATAGTTCCCACCTGTTGTACGAGGTCGAGCCTGTGGCGGACGCCGTCGGCATCTTGCACCAGGGGCGGATCGTGCGGCAGGGAGGAACCGAAGAGCTGCGCGAACAGGTGAAGCGGCTGCTCCTCCCGGCCGACGCGCTCGGGCGGCTGCCTCCCGTCAAACTTCTCGACGTCGCCCAAACGGGCGATCGCATGGCTCTGACCGTCGACGAGGCTCCGGAAGCGATCGCCGCCCTGCGCCGCGTCGGCATCGAGCCGCAGGTCGTCGACCTGAATCTGGACGAGATCTTCGAGGCGTTCGTCATCGGTCGCCCCAATCTTCCTGCCGGCCGCGCCGCCGCGCCGGTCATGGTCTGAAATTCGGAGGCACGTCCATGGGAATCTGGGGTGCACTTTTCTGGAAGGAATGGCTGGGCCTGCGGTGGAAAATGGCGGCTCTCGCCGCGATGCCGGGCGTCCTGCTGTTGTTCGAGCTGGCTTATGATCGGCAGCTGATTCCCGTCGCATTTATCGCCGGGGTGTTGAGCTACGTGGCGATCGCGCCGATCTTTTTGGCGATGCACGCAGCCGCTGTCGAGCACGCGGACGGAACGTTGGAGTTCCTTCGCGGTCTTCCGTGTGATCGCCGTCGGATGGGGCTGGTTCGCGTGCTGGCGACTCTCGGGGCTCTTTTGACACCGCTGATCGGTATGGCGGCCCTCGCCTACGGTCTTCTGCTGGCGATCTCACATTGGGACCCGGTCCCGCTGCACGAATTTACGGGCCCTGAGGGGACCGCAAAAGCCGCCCTCGTCGGGCTCGGTGTCGCCACGTCGATTTACCTGTGGACGACGGCGCTGGCGATGAACGAGTCGAGCGAGCTGCGGGCCGGTGCGATCGGCGTCGGCACCGTGATGGTGTTGGCTGTCCTGTCCTTTTTGGCAATCTCGTCCGCGGAACGATGGGAGCACGCTGGCTGGGGTTCGCGGTGGCTGGACATCGCGACCGGCTTGGGCCCGTTTGGAAGCATGGTCGCTTTCGACGCGACGATCTTGGGGCCGATCGAGCGTGTGAGCATCGTGGTGGTTCAAGCGGTGATTTCGTTGCTCCTCGTGACCGTTGCAGCCAGCCGTTACGCGAACCTGGAACCCTGGTGGCGGGGACAGCGGAAGTGGCTCTCGGATCGGACCCGCGTGCTTGTCTGGCGCAACGGCGGCCGGCCCTTCCGTTGGGCCTTCTGGCAATTGCGACGGTCATCGCGCGAGTCCGGTTTCCAACAAGGGCTACTCATTAGCCTTCTTTGGCAGCGTGTGGGCGATCGTCGTGGGCGTCACGATGTTCGCCGCCGAATTCGAGCCGCGACTCTACGCGTTCTGGCGATCGCGCCCGATCGATCCGAGCGCCTGGTTTCGCGTCAAATACGCGGCCGGCGCCCTCATTGTGCTCGTCTGTTTTGATTTGCCGGGGTCCTGGCTGGTGCTGGCCGATCCCCAGGCAGCGGGGCTGGATCGCACGTTTGCCTATCTGGTCTGTGTGCCCCTGTTGCATCTTTCGGTTTACAGCGTCGCGGTGATGATTGTGTGCCTCGTGCGCCAGGCAATTTACGCCGGAATCCTCTCGATGTCTGCGATGTTGGTCCTTGTGCTGCTGCCGGAACTGCCGAGCCAACACCATGGTGTCTGGCAAATGTTGGACACATCGTCGATTTTGAACGCGCTCAGCGAAGGGGCGTCCTACATGCACCCGACGTGGTGGTCTATCCGGACGGTTCTGCTCGTCTATCTGACATTCCACGCGGTGGTCGTCGCGGCGGCAACGCTGGCCGCGTGGTCGTCCGTGAAGTACGACGTCGCGGTGCGCGGCTGATCCATCGATTCAATCGCGAGCGTCCCGCAAATGACGGTCGAACCAATCGGCGAAGGCTGTCACGTCGGGCGTGGATCTCCAGAAGTCGCCCCAACCGTGTCCTTTGCCGCGACGAACGATCAATTGAATGGCGGGCGCTCCGGCGGCTTTCGCACGCTGCACGAAGGTCTCCGATTGCTGCAGCGGAACGACCCTGTCGGCGTCGCCGTGGATGATCAAAGTCGGCGGCAGTCGAGCCGTCACGAAATCGATCGGCGAGATTTCACGACCCAGATTCAAGCGATCTTGGGGGCTCAACGCGCGCGGGCCAAAGGCCGCTTGCAAGGGAGCCAATGGTCCTGCTCCCACGCCGCAGATTCCCGGGCCGCCATAGTTCAGAAAGTCCGTCGGCGGAAAGAAGCAGGCGGCGGCTTGGACGGCGCTGCTTTCTCGCTCGACGGGATCCTTTGAATCGGGCGGACCCGGACGTCCCTGCGTGGCGATCGAGAGCGCGAGGTGTCCTCCCGAGCTTGATCCAAGGATGCCGATTCGATCCGGACGCACCCCGTACCTTCCGGCAGTCGCCCGGACAAAACGAACGGCGCGATGCACGTCCGCCACGATCTCAGGGATCGTGAACTTCGGCTGGGAGCTGGTCACGACCGCGAACACGGTGTAGCCGCGATCCAGAAAGGGCTGATAATCGTCCGGCCGGATCGTCACCATCATGGGGGTCGCCTTGCTGGACTGCCATCCGCCGTTGACAAGGAACAGCAACTGCGCAGCGATTGGCGTGAGCCGGTTGAAAGACATCCAACGTGAGCGCCATTCCGAACTTCCGCCCGTAAATCACGTCCTGGGTGCGGCGAACGGTTTTGGCCTGGTTGGCAACGACCGGGACACAAGGGAGAAGTGCGACGGCCAACAGAGAGCACTTGAAATTCAGCGACATGGCAATCGATCCTCTTGTGATTCGCGTTTTGGAACGCTCTTGATGGCCGCGTGCCGTTGCGTGGCAGAGTCAGGGCTGCCAGGTTCGCAGCGGAAGCGCGGTCCATAAGAAATACGCAATCGGGCCGGCGTAGAGCACGCTGTCGGTCAGGTCGAGCAGGCCGCCGAATCCGGGCATCAGGGCGGCGGCGTCTTTCTTGCCCAGGTCACGTTTGATCAGCGATTCGCACAGATCGCCGACCATCCCCGCGATGCCAATCAGAAGGCCATACACGATTGACCAAAGAGCAGGGCACGGGGGCCAGGCGGCGTCAAAAAAAGGGGGTGCCCAGTGGAGCCAGATCCACGCGCCAAGCCCCGATCCGACCAGCGCGCCGACGGCGCCGGCCCACGTTTTGGCCGGACTCAGGAGCGGCGCCATCTTGCGGCGTCCGAATAACCGTCCCAGCGTGTAGCCGCCGATGTCGCCGCATTTGGCCGCGATGAGCAGCGATCCCAAGACGAGATAGCCCGCCTGCGCACCGGCAACCCAGCGGAGCTGCGGCCGTCACGCATAAGAGCACGCCGACGTAGCAGACAATCAGGATCTCGGCCCCCAGCGTCTCCATGCGTCCGCCCGGGCCGCGGTAGCGGGCGGCGTTTGACGCCAAAAGCCAGAGCACGGCCAGTGCGAAGACGAACAGGGGAGCCGCCAGTGCGTCGATCGGCCCGTTTGGGGCGGCCGTCGGCGAGAGATGCGAAATCCAGGCGGAGGCGACGACGGCACACGACAGGAAGGCGGTCTGCGGGAAGCTTGGCTCGAACGAACGCACACGGAAGAGCTCGGCGAGTTCCCAGGCCGAGCGAACGGCAATCGCGAGGGCGATTGCCAGCAGGATGGGAGCCGACCCTCCGGCGCGATGATCGAGGTAAAAGAGAAACGCGAAGGCCGGGATCAGGATCGCCGAGACAAGGAGCCGCCAGCCGAGCATTGCCGGATCAGTCCTTGAGTCCGCCGAAGCGGCGGTCGCGGTTCGCAAAATCCTTGAGGGCGTGGATCAATTCGGGCCGCCGGAAGTCGGGCCAGCACGTCTCCGTGACCCACAGCTCCGCATAGCTGATCTGCCACAGCAGAAAATTGCTCACGCGCATTTCGCCCGCCGTGCGGATGACCAGGTCGGGTTCGATGATGCCCGCGGTATAGAGATGCGAGGCGACGAGCTCTTCGGTCACTTCGTCGGCGTCGAGCAGTCCCGCTTGGGCCTTGCGGGCGATTTCGCGGACGGCGTCGACAATCTCCGCGCGGGCCCCGTAGTTGAGCGCCAGGCACAACCCCATTCCCGTGTTCTGGCGGCTGAAGTCGATTGTCTTGTCGACTTCTCGCAGCACGCCCTCTTTCAGGCCGTCGCGGCGGCCGATGGTCGTGAAGCGGATGTTTTGCCGCATGATCTCGGAGCGCTCTTCGATCACGTATTGCTCGAGGAGGTGCATCAGCAGGCTCAGCTCGCGCGGAGGCCGCTTCCAGTTCTCGCTGCTGAGGCAATAGAGCGTGAGCTGCTCGAGCCCGAGCCGGCAGCACTCTTCCACGAGCAGGCGAACGCTCTTGACGCCGCGGCGGTGCCCCTCGATCCGCGGCAGCCCGCGAGCTGGGCCCAGCGGCCGTTGCCGTCCATGATGACGGCAATATGCCGCGGCAGACGCTCGGCGCAGAGACCGTCGGCGGCTAGCTCGTCAATGCTGTAGGTGTCGACCGTCGGCACGTGCGGTGCTTTACGCAAGAAAGGCACGAGGTTTGTGCCTTTCATTGTGCGCACCGGACCACGGGTCGCCAAGGGCTGCACTCAAAGTTGAGCACGACCGTCACGGCGGCGCCGTCGGTTTGGCCGGGTTAGGTCGAAACGCGGGGGTCGCAGCGGGCCGCAATGGCATCTTCCGTGATTTCCGCCGCGGCGATTTCGAGGTTCAACCGCCGCCACCATGTTCATTCCAAGCCTCGCCGGCCTCTTTTTGAGCGGCCGGCTATTGCAGCAGCAGCTCCGGGGCCGATTCCTGTTCCGCCTCCTCCCAGTACAGGGTCTCTTCTCGATAGGGGGGCGTGTTGTTTGGAGATGAGATGGCCAGCCGAACGTAATCCTTGCAAATGTCCAAGACCGTCACGTGAATGTCGTTTTCGATTACCAAGCCCTCGTTCACTCGACGGGTAATCATCTGCATTTCGCCGCCTCTTGATTTCTGAATGAGTGCAAGGGAACCTGAAAGAAGGACCGCGGCCGTTTTCCCAGCAAAGCCGACGCCTGCTGGCGGCGATCGGCAACACCACAACAAGGGCGAGGCCGACCGACGCTTCGCAATGGCCCGCGGACATCGTTACTGACAGGGAAGTTGTCGACGCGACGGCGGCCATTCTGCCGTGCGCCGTTTTTGAGAGCAAGGACGTTTCGAAACGTTTTTTTTCTCGTCGCAAAGTCGCGACGCAGCCACTTGACAACATCCTCGAACGTCGATCCGGAGGTCGCGCATGAAGCTCGTTCTCTTTCCTCCCGTCGACGACCGGCGGCTCGCGCTGATTCGCGAGGCCGCGCGGCCGCATGACGGTCGTCAACGCGCGCGACGAAGCCGCGGCGCTCGCCGAGATCGTCGATGCCGACGCCTTCTTCGGCAAGATCACGCCGCCGCTTGCTGGCGCGGGCCGGACAGTTGCGCTGGGTGCAGACCGCGACGGCCAGCCTCGAGCACTACATGTTCGATGCGCTCGTCGAGCATCCCGTGCCGGTTGAGCAACATGCGCGGCCTTTACTCCGACGTGATCGCCGACCACGTGATGGGGTTCGTGCTGTGCTTCGCGCGGAACCTGCACCTGTACCGCGACCAGCAGCGGGCCCGGCATTGGGAGCCGATCGGCGGAGAAGCGGGCCGCGCGGACTTCGCCGCCGGCCCCGCCTTCGTCAGCGAGATCGACCGCCGGCATCTGCACCTTTCCGATTGCACGCTCGGCGTGGTGGGAGTCGGGAACATCGGCGCGGAGATTTGCCGCCGGGCTCAGAGCTTCGGCATGAGGATCCTCGGCGTCGATCCGCGTGCGCCGCGAAGTGGCGGACGTCGTTCCGCAAGTCTGGCCGACCGAACGGCTGCTCGACCTGCTGCGTCAGAGCGATTTTGTCGTGATCGCCGCACCGCACACGCCGGAGACCTACAAGCTCTTCCGGCGGGACAAGTTCGACGCGATGAAGCAGACGGCCTATCTCATCAATATCGGCCGCGGGGCGATCGTCGACCTGGCCGACCTGGTAACGGCCTTGCAAGCGGGCCGCATCGCGGGGGCCGCGCTCGACGTCTTCGAGACCGAGCCGTTGCCGGCCGATTCCCCCTTGTGGACGATGCCCAACGTCCTCATCACGCCGCACATCGCGGCCGCCTCGACGCACATCGCGGAACGCCACACGCAGACGCTCTTGGAGAACATCCGCCTGTTCGTCGCCGGCAAAGACCCAGCGACGCTCGTCGACAAGCGGAAATGGTTCTAGCGGCCAGGGGCCAGGAGTCCGAGGTCCGAGGTCCGAGGTCCGAGGGGCGGCGATCAGGGGCTTCCACCGGCCCCTCGCCCGTGCCATCAGCCGCGGCCCAGGTACGGCTGGTCCTTGGGCAGGACAATCGCTTCGAGAAAATTGACGTCGGGGGGCAGCGCCACCATCGCCAGCGCGGCGCGGGCGATGGTTTCGGTCTCCATCATCGGTTCCTGGTTGACCGGGCCGGTCGGGTCCGCTCGCCATTCGACGCGCACGTTCCCGGGATGCAGGCAGCTACAGAGAATGCCGTACGGCCGGCCGTCGAGCGCGACGGCGTTGGTGAGCCCCCACAGGCCGAATTTCGCCGACGTGTAGGGTGCGCTCCCTTCGCGCGGCCGCTGGCCGGAGATCGAGCCGATGTTGAGGATCCGCCCTCCTCCCTGGTCCTTCATGATGCGGAATGCGGCCCGGCTGCACAGAAACGCTCCGGTCAGAGCCGCGCCGATCACGTTGTTCCACGCCGCCAGCGTAAGCGTGTCCACGCGGCCGCCGTCGAAGTTTCCCGCATTATTGACGAGAATGTCGACCCGGTCGAAGCGCTCCATGACCGCCTTGAAGAACCCCTCGACGGCCGCCTCCACGCTCACGTCGGCCGGTCGTTCGAGGACGTCGACCCCGAGCGTGCGAAGCTCCTCGGCCGTCGCCGCGAGCTTGGCCGCATTGCGCGCGCACAGTGCCAGGCGCGCCCCTTCGCCGCCGAACAGCCGGGCAATGCCCTTGCCGATTCCCTGGTTCCCGCCGGTGATGACGACGACTTTTTTGTCAAGCTGTCCCATGATGTCCTCTTTCTGCGCCAGAGGCGAGGGAGAGGGATCAGTTCGGACCCCCGGCCTCCGGCCCCTGATCCCTTTGTGGTAGAAACTCCGTGGTGAAGGCATGTAACGGATCGGCGCGTGCCGCGGCCAACACGTCGGCTTCGACCAGTTGGGCGGCCAATGTCTTCCATCGCTGGGCCGTCATGCGGCCCAGCGAGTTGAGGCTGGGCAAACCGTCCGCGCACAACGGCCGCAGCGCTTTCACCCCGAAGGCGAGGATCTCCAGCCCCATTTCCGGGTTGATTTCGTGAATGTAGCGGTTCGTCTCCTCTGGCCGTTCGAGGTAAGTCTGCCAGCCGCGGACCGAGGCCGCCACGAATTTCCGGACCAGCTCAGGCCGACTCCGGATCGTGTCGCCACTCGCGACGAGGAGGCTGGTGTACGGATTGTATCCCGTTTCCGCCACGAGGAGGCACCTGACCGCGGCCCCCTTTTCTCGCGCGACGAACGGTTCGCTGAAGACGTAGGCCTGCTGCGCGTAGTTCTCGTTGACCAAGAACTGCGCCACGTTGCCCGAATAGGGGACGAAGCGGACATTCCGCAGCGGGTCCTTTTTTTTCAGATACTGCACCCACGCGGCGCCGCTGTTGACGGCCAGCGTCACGTCCGCGAGATCGTCGATCCGCTGAAACGCCGAGGCGGCGTGCACCATGATGGCCCGCGGGCTTTTCTGCAGCGGAGCCATCACGGCCACTGCGTCGGCCTCCTGCGCCGCGCAAGAGGACGCGGTCGGCGTTTTCAATGCCGAAGGTCACTTGTTTGCCCGCCACGCGCTGCAGCACGGAAGCACTCGGACCGCCCGGCAGAATCTTGACCCGCAAGCCGGCCTCTTTGTAATAGCCGTGAACGAGCGCGGCGAAATATCCCCCGTGCTCCGCCTCGGGAAACCAATTGAGTGCCAGTTCGACATCGTCTTGTTCGGGCCGGGCGGCGTCGAGCGTCGAAGAGCCGGTTTGCGCCGTTTTCGGCGGCGGGCCGCCGGGGCGGCAACCGGCCGACGCGCAGCAGACGCTCGCCAGCAACAAAAAGAGCCGCGCCCGGCGGCGCGATAGGCCGGTCATCACTGTCGACTCCGTTGGCGGCTCCTCTCCATTCCAAAGTTTCCGTCTCCCTTTTGACGAAAGTCGATTCCACCGGCAAGGGAAGACGGGCGAGGACGGCCTCCTTCCTTTCTCAAGGGCAGTCTGTCCAAGGTCCGACTTCGACGGAACCCTGGCGGCCGCGCGGGTTGCGATTAAAATCGAGAGCACGCGCCGACAACCTTCGTGCTGGGAGCAATTCACCCGTGAGCCGCGTTTCCGATCTGGCCCTGGTCCGCGAATACACCAAGAACGAGAACCTCGTGCGGCACATGCTGGCCGTGGAAGCCGCGCTGCGGGCCTATGCTCGCAAGTACGGCGAGGACGAGGAGAAATGGGGGACCGTGGGCCTGTTGCACGATTTCGATTACGAGCGTTGGCCCGATCCGCCGGACCATCCGCTCAAGGGTTCGGCGATTCTCAAGGAGCGCGGCTATCCCGAGGACGTCATTTACGCGATCAAATCGCACGCCGACTACCTGGCCGACTGTCCCCGCGTCTCCCGTTTGGACAAGACGCTTTATGCGTGCGATGAGCTGTGCGGGTTCCTAACGGCCTGCGCGTTGGTGCGACCGATGCGGTTGGAGGGGCTGGACGCCAAGAGCGTCCGCAAGAAGATGAAGCAGCTGTCGTTCGCCGCCGCCGTGAAGCGCGAGGACATCACCCGCGGGGCTGCCGATTTGGGCGTGGATCTGGACGAGCACATCAACTTCTGCATCCAGGCCATGCAGGCGGTGGCCGGCGACTTGGGGCTGGTGCGCTGAGCCAGGCAGACAAGCTGACGAAGGGTCGGACTAGTGATCCTCCAAGCTCGACTCGGGGGATTCGCGCGGCCCAGGCCGGCTTGTGGACCAACGTGGGCCTGGTCTCGCTCAAGCTCGTGGCCGGACTGCTTGGGAATTCGTACGCGCTGGTGGCCGACGCCATTGAATCGTCGACCGACGTCTTCTCGTCGCTCATCGTCTGGCGCGGCCTGGAGATCACGGGCAAGCCTCCCGACGAAGATTATCCTTACGGATACGGCAAGGCCGATTCGATTGCCGCCGCCATCGTGGCCCTGATGCTGATCGCCGCCGCCGTCAGCATCATGATCCTGGCCGTGCGCGAAATCCTCACGCCGCACCATGCGCCGGCGCCCTTCACGCTCGATCGTGCTGGGGGGCGTGATCATCGGCAAAGAGTTCCTTTTTCGCCGCGTGCTCGCGGTCGGTCACGAAACGGGAAGCACGGCCGTGATGGCCGACGCCTGGCATCACCGCAGCGACGCGATTACGTCCGCGGCGGCCTTCGTCGGCATCGCCGTGGCGCTGTGGGACGGGGTGGGCGGCGGCCGACGATTGGGCCGCGGCCGGGGCGGCGGTCATCATCGGCGCCAATGGAGTGCGCCTGCTGCGGCCGGCCATCGACGACTTGATGGACCGCACGCCGGAGAGCGACCTGCTCGACGCGATCGGCCAGGCGGCCCGCAGCGTCCCGGGAGTCCTGGCGATTGAAAAAGTGCGCGTGCGGAAGCTCGGCATAGGTTACTTCGTCGACCTGCACGTGCAGACCGAACCGACGATGATCCTCCGCGAGGCGCATATTCTCAGCGGCAAGGTGAAAAGCGCCATCCGGACTGCGCTCCCGAAGGTCAACGACGTCCTGGTCCACATGGAGCCGTTCGAGCCAGGCTAGATGACCATGCACGATTGGGCGACAGACGGCGGCTCGCGAAGCGCGACGAGCGCAATACGTGCGCGCTCAATCAGGACCACCGGCAGAGCCGGTGGTCTGAGGAAGGCCCCTAAAAGGGGCCGAATTGCAACCACGGATTTCACGGATGACACGGATGAGAAACGGTTGCGGGCGGGAAAAATCGATCGGAGTGATCTGGGTTTGTATTCGATCCTTCCATCCGTGCTATCCGTGTGATCCGTGGTTGTCTCTTCGAATTTTTCTGGAAACGGCAGAGCCTTTTCAATTCTCACCGCCAGAGGCGGTGGATTAATCGTGATTTAGCGCGAGGCGAGTGATTCGAGCACGCGGTCCAGGGCGGCGGGATCGGCCGGCTTGACCATGTGGTGGTCAAATCCCGCCTCTTTCGATCGCCGGCGATCCTCGTCGTGGCCCCATCCGGTCAAGGCGACCAAGATGACGTGCCCGTGGTTTTCGGCCTTGCGGATCCGCCGGGCCACGTCGAACCCGTTGAGCCGGGGAAGCCCGACGTCCAACAGCACGATCTCGGGCTTGTGGGTGGCCGCGGCGTCGACCGCTTCCAGGCCGTCGTAGGCGGTGCGGACGTCGTGCCCTTTCATCCGCAAGAGCATGGCCAGGCTGTTTGCGGCGTCCTGATTGTCGTCCACGACCAGGATGCGATGACTGCGGCCAATCGGGCCTGCGTCTCCCTCTTCGGAATCCTTGTGGGGGTTTTCGACGCTGGGAGTCCCGCGCGACGGGGAGCCGCACGATGAATTCGCTTCCCTTTCCCGCCCCTTCGCTGCTGCGCTTCGACCGAGCCGCCGTGCATTTCGACCAGGCGCCGCACGAGCGTCAGGCCGATCCCGAGGCCTCCTTGGGCCCGCTCCAACGAGCGATCGACCTGAGTGAACATCTCGAAGATGCGGGGAAGCATTTGCGGCGGAATGCCGACTCCGGTGTCGCGCACGCGAACGACGACCGTGTCGTCCCTGGCGCTCGGCAGAGAGCCAGATCGTGCCCGCCGCGCTCGCGTGTACTTGGCCGAATTGTTGAGCAGGTTCAGGAAGACCTGGGCCAGCCGTGTCGAGGTCGGCATTCGAGAGGCACCGGCTCGGCCGGCATGCTCGACCGTCAGTTGGTGGCCGTACTCCTCGATCAAGGGACGGCTGGTTTCGATGGCGCTCTTGAGGACGTCGCCGAGGTCGACCCGCTCTTTCCGCAGCTCGATTTTTCCGCGGCTGATGCGCGACAGATCGAGAAGGTCGTCGATCAAGCGGACCATCTGCTGCACTTGCCGGTCGATGATCGTTTCGCTGGACGCCAAGGCCGCCGGATCGTTGCCGGCCATCCGCATCACTTGCAGGGCGTTGCGGATGGGGGCCAGGGGATTGCGCAATTCGTGGGCCAACGTCGCCAGGAACTCGTCCTTATGGCGGTCCATCGCGCGGAGTTCCTCATTGAGCCGCGCATTGTCGAAGGCGACCGCCGCCATGTGTGCCAGTTGGATCAAGGACGGCCTTGTCGTCGGCGCGTGAATTCGCCGCCGGCTTTGCTCGGCGATCACGAGATGGGCAAACGGCTTTCCGTCTGCGGCCGATCAGGGGTACGGCCAAGCGCGTCCTGCGGGATGCGCGCACCCTCGCCGTTAAAGAAGACGTCGGCACTCTTTGCCCCGATGATGTGGCGCGCCTCGTTCTTGATGACGCCCAGCACGCTGTCCTCGCTGGTGGCGGAATTGATCGTGAGTGAAGCGTCGCGACATGCCCGAGCAGCTTGGATCGCTGTTTTTCGCTGGCGAGCAATCTGGCCGATGGCTTCCTGGGCCTCTTTCTGCTCCGTGACGTCCCGCAGGAACACGGTGAACAGAGGCCGCGCGCTCCCCTTCCAGCCGGGTGACGACCAGTTCCACGATCAGCCGAGAACCGTCCTTGCGGACGGCGGGAAACTCCAGCCGCGCGTTGAACGCCGGCCCCTCGCCCGCCCGCCAGCGTCTGCGCAATAGGCGCCCGGCTTTCCTTCCAGCACGAAGAACTGATCCAGATCCTTGCCGGCGGCTTCGGCGGGCGAGTAGCCGAAGAGCGATTCGGCGGCCGGATTGAACTCGACGATCTTGCCTTGGCCGTCGATCGTGATGATCGCATCGAGCGACGCCCGCAAGATGGCCGCCTTCCGCGCTTCGGAGCCGCGGAGCGCCCGCTCGGTTTCCCGCCGTTCGGCCACGTCGCGAAAGACTAAAACGACGCCGACGATCTGTCCGTCCTCGTTGCGGATCGGAGCGGCACTGTCGTCGATCGCACATTCCCGACCGTCTTTGGCGATCAAGAGGGTGTGGTTGGCCAGCCCGACGACCATCCCCTCCCGCAGCGCGCGGCATGCCGGGTTGTCCACGTTTTGCCGGCTCTCCTCGTTGACGATGCGGAACACCTTTTCCAACGATCGGCCCCGCACCTCGATTTCGGTCCAGCCGGTTAGTCCTTCCGCCACCGGATTCTGAAAGGTCACGTTGCCGTGAGTGTCTGTCGCAATGACGCCGTCGCCGATACTTGCCAACGTCGTGCGGAACCATCTCGCGCTGCTCGTAAATGGCGGCGGCCGACTTGACGATCGACGCCAGGTGCGTCCGTAGCAGCCAGAGGAACGCGACCACGGCGGCCAGCCCGAGAATGACTGCCAGCACGCTGCTGGCGATCGCCGATTGATAGGCACGGTCGCTCACTCTTTGGCGCTCGATCGCGCAGGCGCGCGTTCGTGCTCCAGCATCTGGCCAACGAGCGTGCGGATCGAATCCATGATCTGTTTGCCGCGGTCCAGTTCCGCGATCTTGCCGGCCGCGTCGAGGCGCTTCTGGCTTTGCGCAGCGACGGCCTGCTTCAGAACGGCCATTTCCTCCGCCGCCAGCTCCTTCAAGCGGGGGACTCGCGCCTGCTGGGTCGGATTATCGGCCGTCAGCGTGGCGAACTGCGCGATCGAACCGTCGATCGCAAGGCGGGCACTCTTGTACGGTTCCAGGTAGCGAGGTTCCCCCGTGATGAGAAACCCCCGCACGCCCGTCTCCGCGTCCTTCACCGAGGACAGCAGATCGGTCAGGCTGACCAGCACTTCGTGCGTGTGCGCGACCCAAAACGAATCTTCGTGCATGCGGGCGGCCTGGCGAAACGCCACGCCGGCGTTGACGAGCAACACGCCGATGACGAACGCTACACCGATGACGAGCCCGCGCTTTTGAACCGGCCGCATTCGACAGGATGCCCCGTGTGCAATCGTCGCGGGAGACGCGTGCCGACGATCAACCGCCGACATTCGGCAACAGGATCCTCACCGACCAGCCGAAGCGCGCTGGCCGCCCGATCCGTTGGCGTTTCCCCCGACAGCTACGTCCAGTTTACGTTCGTCCGGACGCGTTGTCACGAGCGCCCTCTCAGCCGGCTGCGATCTTCCTTGCGACATCCATGACCTCGATGGGAACCGCGAGCACCACGGTGTTGGAGGCTGTGGGTCCCAAACCGTCGATCGTCTGCAAGGTCCGCAGTTGCATCGCGCCGGGGCTGGCCCTCATCGTCGCCGCGGCCGCCGCCAGGTTGTCCGCGGCAAGCTTGTCCCCTTCGGCCTTCGTGATGGTGGCTCGTTTCTCGCGCTCGGCGGCCGCCTGGCGCGAGATCATCTTCTTGAGCTCTTCCGGCAACTCGATATCCAGGAGGCGGATGCCGGTAATTTCCAGTCCCCAGGCTTCGGCGTTCTTTTCGACGCTTTCCTGGATCATCTTTTCAATCCGTTCGCGCTCCGCGAGAACCTCGTCCAGGGTCATGCCGCCGACCACGTCGCGCAGTGCCGTCTGCGCGAGCTGGCCGACGGCAAACAGGAAGTCTTGCACTTTCATGATTGCGTCTTCGACCGTCACCACCTTAAAGAACAGGACGCCGTTGATGGCCAATGGCACGTTGTCGCGGGTGATGACTTCCTGGCGGCGAATGTCGTGCGTTTGCACGCGGAGATCGACGATGCGCACCCGTTCGAAGACCGGCATGACAAAGAACAGGCCGGGCCCCCGCATGCCGACAAAGCGACCCAGGCGCAGGACCAGCCCCCGTTCCCATTGGTTGGCGACTTTGATCGACGCGGCGATCAGGAGAGAGAGAATGAACTCGGCGATGAAGACCACGATCCCCAGCGGCGGCGAGACAAGGCTCACGCCGAATGCCACCGCCAAGCTGATGAGCACTAAGATGAAAAACACGGCGACGGATAGCCCGTTGGGCATACCAGCTTGTTGGTCCCTCATCGTTCCCCCCAATTGATTTGCCGTCGACATGGACGTTTCTCCGATGGTGCCGGTCCGGGTTTGTTCATTACAGCATAACGCTCGGGCGGGCCTTTCGGATCACTCCGATTTATTCCCCGGTTTCATACGTCTTTTCGCCGCGGTGCAGCCGCTCGACAATCCGCCAGGTTTGATCCTGAGAACGCATGGTCGGCGCATGGGCGGCCAGGTATCGCACGGCGGCCGTCAGCATGTGCATTCCGGCGGGCGAGCCGCGCAGGCGCTCATACTGGCGGAATGCGGCTTCCAGCGTTTGGATCGTATGGAAGTCCCGGTCTTCGCGGAGCAGAAGTCCGCCGAGCGTCGCCAACAGGCGGTCCGGATCGCCGCCGCCGGTAAGGTACCGAACGACGAGCCGCGCCGCCGCATTCACCTCGTGGCGCTGATCCAGAAGCGCCGGAAGCTGGCGGAGCAACTCGGCGGGGTCGCCGACGGCCTCGCCCACTTCGGGGATGGGGACCGCGGGGACGTTGAGAAACCGATTGAGATAAACGCTCATCGCCGCGTCGAAGACGCCGCGCAAGAGTTCAGGCGACTCCGTGCGCCGCAAACCCTGCTGGACGGCATTGGCAAAAGTGAACGAGTGCAGGGCCGTGTCCCAATCGCGAAATTCGTTGCTGGTCGGAAACCGGGCGATCCGCAGGGCGGCCGCGTAAACAACCAGCCCCGACAGCTCAACCGCCGGACAGCCGTTCCGCAGTGCGTCGAGCAGCCCCGCGACGATCGCCTGGGGATCGTCGGACAACAGGCACGGGACGAGCCCATCGGGGACGCGCCACTGCCCTTGTCGCTCGCGGCCCCTGCCAAGCGCCGCGGGCAGCTCTTGGAAAGCCGCCTCCACCAGGGCGACCAGATCGATCGGATGCCGCCATTCGTTCGCCTCTTCCATCCGTTCGGCCGACGCGTACGCCGAGGCCAGACTGGTCAGCGCCGGCTCCGCATATTTCCAGCCGGCGACGTCCAGGGCCTCGAGCGCCTTGTTGGTGAAGTCGAGCGGGTGGCCGATGTCGATGAAACGATGATCGGTCGCCGCGGCGAAAAGCATGTCGGCCATCTGCCGGCTGTCGGCCCCCGCGCACGGCCGAGGCGATGCACCGCTCGGCCCCTTCGGCGTCGCGGACCTCAATGAACTGGCGGAACCAGCGTTTCAAAAGCGCCGGCCCGACCGAAGCCGTCGGCAGCGGCCGCACCGGGAAGCGCGGCGGCTCGCCGTCGCAATCGTTGGCCACCGCGGACAGGCCGTGGAAGACGGCCCGCGGCTGATCGTCCGGGTCGAGCCACGGCAGCAGATTCCGCAGGCAGGCGTGGATCGTCAGCCCCTGCCCCCAGCCGGCCCGCCGATAACGGGTCCCGAACTCCAGCCCGATCTGAAACGGCTCGACGGCCCGCGGATTGTCCGCCACGAGCGGCAGCACGGCCTTGCCGACGACAAGGGAAATGTTGCGTTCCAGCCCGACCTGCAACCGTTCCAGATGATGTTGCCGCTGATCGCCCCGCGGGGTCAGGTCGATCCACACCGCGCCGTCTCGAACGTCAACGGGATAGGCCTGGACGTCGTCGGCCCATTGGTCGAACGTGCCGCCGGTTGCCAGGTCGAACCGCGCATGGTGCCAGTGACAAGTCAGAATTCCGTCACAGACGCTGCCGCGGTCGAGGGGAAATCCCATGTGCGGACAGCGGTTGTCGACGGCATAGATGCGATCTTGATCGCGAACGATCACCAGCGTGCGTCCCTCGACATGCACCACCGCACACGGGCCGGGTGCGAGATCCGCCAAGGCCGCGGCCCGAACCCAGTGTCCGCTCAGACGGGACGTCTCAATGGTGGCTATCCGAACGGCCATGGTCTTACTCCGCAGTTTTCGGGAGGCCCGCAGTCAGATGCCGATATAGCGCGAGTAGACCGCCCGCGCGACGCCGAGGTCTTCGGTCCCTTTAATGATCGCCCGGCCATCGCGAAAGACGGTCAGCTCGTAATTCGTATTGTACGGCGCAAGCCGCAACAGGTACGCGTTGAACCGCACGTCGCCGGCCTCCTTCAGCTTGTCGGCCAGCTCCTCGAACGCGAGGGAGCCGCGCTGCGGGGGCGAAACTTGGACGGCGTTGCGGCCGCACAGCACGCTGGTTTGCGACCCTTGCTGGCCCGAGAGCCAGCTCCGCTCTCCCTTTTTGCAAGCCGGACAGTCGGCCCGGTCGCGCAGGTCGCCGATATTCAGCCGCCGGAACGTCCCTTCCCACACGTCGACGTAGGTCAGCGTCCGCGAGACCTGCTCGGGGCGGCCCGAAAGGATTTTCAGCGCATCGACGGCCTCCAGCGAGGCGACGACTTGCACGGCGGGCCCAATCACGCCGGCCGTGTCGCAGGTCTCCGTCGTTCCGGGCTCGGGAACGCGGTCGATCAAGCAGCGCAGGCAGGCCGACTCGCCGGGGAAAATGGGCATCACCTGGCCGTGGCTGCCGATCACGCCGGCATAAATCCAGGGAATGCCCGTTTCCAGCGAGGCGTCGTTGACAAGGAAACGCAGCTCGAAGTTGTCCGAGCCGTCGAGGATCAGGTCCATTCCCTGCACCAGGCGGAGCACGTTGGTGTGGTCGACGTCGGCGACGACCGGCTCGATCGTCACGCCGCTGTTGATTCGCCGCAGCTTTTCGGCGGCGGCGATCGCCTTGGGCAGCCGCTCGGCGACGTCGTTTTCGTCAAACAGGATTTGTCGCTGGAGGTTGCTGAGCTCGACGAAGTCCCGGTCGACGATCCGCAGCGAGCCGACGCCGGCGCGAACCAGCGTTTCGGCAAGGACGGTCCCCAAGGCGCCGCAGCCGCACAAGAGGGCGCGGCTCTGCAGCAAACGCCGCTGACCGGCCTCGCCGATCTCGGCAAAGAGAACCTGTTTGCTGTAGCGTTCGAGATCCGGCGTCATTAAGTCAGTTTAACCAAACCGCAGACGCATAGAGAGCTATACGCGCGAACTGAACTCGGGAGGTTCGTTGACAACCAGGTTCCCGTGTGTATCCTGATGGGATCGCGTGTATCCCGGCGGGATACGGAACAGTCCGATGGACTCAATATACAAGGATGGTCGCATGGTTGACCTCAACCGCCTCAAGGTATCGCTGACGAAGAACGGATATTTGAAGATCGCCGAAGTTCTTAAAAGGCACCCCCGGTGGGAGGTGCTGGACAACGTCTACGGCGTTTATCGCGGCGTCAACGTCGTTCGTTCCCAGGCGTCTAACATTATGGACGAAGAAGGACTCTCCGGCGAAGTGCCAGAGCACTGGGATGAGATCAGATCTCTCGGCAGTGAAGCGATTGAGGCATTTACCTTTGTCGCCGTCATATTATCGCACGGCGAATTGATCGCCCGGCTCAAGGCATCGTCACTAGGCAACATGAAGGGGTGCTTAGTGAGAAGCGCGATGGGAACGAAGATGTTTACAAACCTCGTATATGCGATGGCCTACACGGGGCTGTGCGATTACGAGCGCGGGGCGGCGACTGTCAATTACGACCTGACAGGCGCGATTTACGATCTGAGGCGCGCCGGTCATATCGTCAAACAATTGCTGAAATCAAAGCTACGACGATGCGGGTGGCGGGACCCGGAGGTGCACCCTCAATCGACCGACCAGGGGTTTTCGAGACGTGCGCGGCACTTGAGATGCACCGGGTATTTGGTTTGGGCGCACGTACATTCCATATTTGGATGGAAAACAGGCTGCACATTGCCGCTCCGGCGGAGCGGACGCGTGTGTGCGCTCAACGGGACCGGACTAGGTTCCGCTGACCGCCTTCCTGAGGAGTGAATTCACCGTCGGCCCCGCGATATCCCGGCGAGACGGTTCTCGTCCTGAGATACGTCGTCACCTCGTCACCCCACTGCCGCCACCCGGATCGCGGTACGCGCGCGAATAATTCTAGAAATGGGCCCGGGCTGCAAGACTCAACGACCCCGTAGATCTCATCGGGTTTGCGGGAGTGTTCTCGCTTCCGCGACGAAATCATGTTGACTTGCCTGCGTCCGGCCGCGCCGGTGCGAAGCTTTCCGCGGACCCCAAAAAGGAGGATCTCTGTAACGTTGCGAAAGTAAAAGCCCACCCCGCGCCCATCTGGCCCACCATCTCGCCTTACTTTGGCCCAAACGATGTTGGTTTTGTAAGTGAACCCCCAGGCGTCCATTACCGCGAATCCTTCGCGGAGCAGCGCATTAGGAATCCATAGGTACAGGTGGCTCTTCTCCGTTACGTGAGACGACACTGGCATCGAGCAGATTTCTTCTAGCGACATAGTCGGATATCTGCGTAGTCGCTGATGTTCGGGCGCCACTTTGCCCGTGCGGTTTTGAAATCGCCACGGCGGGTCGGCCAAGATTGTCGCAAACTGCGAATGCAAACCGGGAAGCTTCATTGCGATGCCCCATCGTCAGGTCACCATGAAAGACCGTGCATGGATCGTTATCGGTAACGGACGCGGGTGCGACACAGCCTGTCGTGGGAAACACGATTTTCGGCAATTATTGCCGGTTAAGGACGAGGGCGTTTGCTGGGAGCGCTGGCTCGACCAAAGCCGACAAAATGTACCCGCCGCCAGAAGCAACCGCTTGCACGAAGCGAGGTGCCCCTGTATGACACGTATCGGCGGGGAGCAGGCCCGCCGGAGAAATACGGATGCCAGAATTCGACGGGCTCGAGGGAACGTATTCCACAATTCTGATCGACCCGCCGTGGCGATTTCAAAACAAGTACGGCAAGATCGCTCCCGAACACAAACGGCTGCACCGCTATCAGACGATGACGTCTGCCGAAATCGCGTTGCTTCCCGTTTCACGATACGCCGAGCCGCGTTGCCACCTGTATCTGTGGTGTCCGAACGCACTACTCCGACAAGGCCTGGACGCGATGCAGGCGTGGGGGTTCACGTACAAGACGAACATCGTGTGGTACAAGATCCGCAAGGACGGGGGACCGGACGGTCGCGGCGTCGGCTTTTATTTCCGCAACGTGACTGAACTGGTTCTGTTTGGAGTGCGTGGGCGGATGCGGACGCTGGCGCCCGGCCGGAGGCAAGTCAATGTCCTCCCGAAGCGGAAGCGAGAGCATTCGCGCAAGCCCGATGAGATCTATGGGATCGTTGAGTCTTGCAGCCCCGGCCCCTACCTGGAGCTTTTTGCGCACGACCGCATGCCGGGCTGGACGCAATGGGGCGACCAGGTCGACTCATACACGGCACCGAATTACCCGGTCTATACGGGAAGCGCCAAACGAATTGGGGGAAGCATGCCATGAAACGTCTGTTGAACGGTTTGGCCGTCGGACTCGCGTTGACCCTTCTGACCCTGTTTGCGGCCACGGGCGCCGCGCGGATGCGCGTTGGGGACGCCGCGCCGCTCGAGGCACAAAAAGGGGAGCGCAATCCCTGGACGAACCTCGAAATGAACAATCGCCCCGGCACGTTCCGCTTCGCCGTGATTTCGGACCGCACCGGAGGGCATCGGCCCGGCATCTTCACCCGTTCCGTGCGGATGATCAACATGCTGCAGCCGGAGTTCGTGATGTCGGTCGGCGACCTGATCGAGGGTTACACGGAGGATCCCGGTCAATGGGCGTTGGAATGGTCGGAATTTGAATCGAAGGTCGACGCCCTGCAAATGCCCTTCTTTTTCTGCACGGGCAACCATGACATGGCGAACCTTCCCATGAGCGAGAACTGGCGCCGCAAATTTGGCCGCAGCTTTTACTCCTTCCGCTATCGCGACGTGCTGTTCGTGGTTCTCAATTCCGAAGAGCCGCGGCCGAAGGGGCAGATTTACAAATTCGGTCCCGAGCAGCAGGAGTGGCTGCGGCAAACGCTCGGCCAGAACCGGGACGTCCGCTGGACGTTCGTTTTCTTCCACAAGCCGGTCTGGCAGGAAGGCATGGGCGACCCAACCAGCCAGGGCTGGACGCCGATCGAAGCGGCCCTGCTTGAAGGGAACAGGCGGTACACCGTCTTCGTCGGCCACGAGCACAATTATGCGAAGTTCGTCCGCCACGGCCGCGAGTATTTCATGCTCGCCACGACCGGCGGCGGCTCGAAGATGCGCGGCGTGGAATACGGCGAATTCGACGAGGTCGCCTGGGTGACGATGAAGGACGGCGGCCCGGTGATCGCCAACGTCCTCTTGGACGGCGTGCAGCCCAACGACGTCCGCACGGCCCGCGACCTCCCGCGATTTGAAGTGCCGCCCGTCCGCCGCCGCAGACAATCGGCCCGCGCGGGCCGATGAGTGGTGAGTGACGAGTGGCGAGTGGTGAGAAAGACCACGGCACACTTCGTGTGCCGCCTTCTTCACTCGCCACTCGCCACTCACCACTCACCACTCGCGCGCCTCTTGCGTCGCCAGGAATCCCGACGCAAAATGAATCTGCCCCCTGATCACTAACCCCTGACCGCGGAGCTCGCGCGGGCCCCGTCTGATGAGTCTTCCAAAAATCACGGTCTTCGTCTCGTCCCCCGGCGACGTGCAGCACGAGCGGCGTATCGCGCAGCGGGTTTTGACGGCGAGTTCGAGGACCGCGAGCCTCGGCCCGGATACGCTGCGCATTGGTTCTTCGGAACAATGCCATCAAGTGAGGTCCTCTTGGAAACGTGACCGTGCGATCCTCCCAGTCCGCGCGCGTTTTGTGTCGCACTAAGCCGGGGCGCAGGTTGAATCCAGGAATGGATGAATCGATGGCGGCCAATGAGCTTCAATGGGCGGCGTGGAAACAGGCACATCCTCAGGCGTTTGTAAACGTCCCGGACTGGCTTCAGGAGTGGGTCGATCGGGGGATGTGCCGATTGCAGGGCGATCCGGACGCCGCCGAGGCTTTTCAAACCCTGCTCGTGGAAATCGATCGGCTCGGACTGATGAGGACGTTGATCTCTAACATTGACAAAAGCGATCTGGAAAAGCCTCGCGATCAATGGGAGTTTCCGAACCTGCTTCCGTGTCTGGGAGACGAACCGGACGAGTTGGCCATCTTGACCGAATTCCTGAAGGTCGAACGGAATGCTGACTGGCGAGGCCTGGCGGCCAAATGGCTGCCGCCGGCGAGTCCGGATACGTCAACAGCCGTGTCGCCCCACGGGCCACTCGTCGACGATGCGGCCGACGTGGCTCGCTGGTGGGCGGCACTCCACATGCGGCAGTCGGGGGCGGCAAATGCCAAGATCGTGGCCGTGCTCACTGAAGCGCTGACCGGCAGAGAGTGGGACGGCTACCGAAGCCGGCAGTGGGTCTTCGGCTGCACGGGCCGGGGCGAGGCCGCTCGGCGCTGGCACAGATTGGACCGGCCGCAATCACGGCCGTGCCCGCCCTGCGTCATCTCGCGCTCTTCCGGAGGGACGTGTCGTTCTACGATGCGGCTGCGGCCCGCATGGCGCTCGAGGTGTTGACCGGCGAGCCTGGCGATGCGCGCGACCTACTCGTGAAAAGCGTCTGGTGCTCCCTGTGGCGCGAACGGGACAGCGGGTACGAGGGGGGCCTGGACGCTTTCCTCAGGCGGGAAGCCGAACGGACGATTGAAGCCTTGGTCCTGCGGCTGGGTTGGGATGAAGAATTGTGGGATGCCTCGGATCCGTCAATTCGCGTGGCGATTGAGGAGTGCGTCGACACATTGCACAACTGACGGTGAGCGGTGCCTTTGTCGACAGTTCGAAGCTTCGATTCGAAGTGTCCGAACGACTCACGGGGCGACGGGGAGGGCCGGGGCCGGTTCGGATTTGTCGGAGCCGCGGTGCTGGCCGATGAGCTGGTTAAATTCCGCCCCGTTGAGCGTTTCCCGCTTGAGCAGCTCTTGCGCGACGAGGTCGAGCTGGTCACGATGCTCGTTCAGGATCGCCCGAGCGTCGTCGTGGGCGTCGTCGAGCAGCTTCTTCACCTCCAGGTCGATCTCGCGGATCGTCTCTTCGCTGCAATCGCGCTGCGTTGGGGCGCCGGGAAATTGGGGAAGGTAGCCGTCCTGGCGGTTGGCCACATGGACCAATCCCACGCGGTCGCTCATCCCGTACATGCAGACCATCTGACGGGCCAGCGCGGTCGCGTGCTCCAGGTCGTTCTCGGCCCCCGTGCTGATTTCGCCGAAGATGACCTCTTCCGCCGAGCGGCCGCCGAGCATCCCCTTGATGCGGTCGACCAGTTCGGAGCGGGTCATCAGGAACTGCTCTTCGATCGGAAGCTGCAGCGTATATCCGAGCGCGGCCCGGCCGCGCGGGACGATGCTGATTTTGTGAACGGGGTCGGCGTGCTCGCTGTAGGCGGCGACCAGCGCATGTCCCACTTCGTGATACGCGACGCGCCGTTTCTGCGCCGGCTCGAGCCGGCGGCTCTTCCGCTCGGGACCGGCGACGACCTTCTCGACCGCGTCCTCGAGATCCCTCTGCGTGATTTCGGCGGCTCGACGGCGGGCTGCCAGAAGGGCCGCTTCGTTGAGCGCGTTGGCAAGGTCGGCGCCGGAAAAGCCCGCAGTGGCCTGCGCGATCTTCCGCAGGTTGGCGTCTGCCGCGAGCCGCTTGTCGCGGGCATGGACTTTCAAGATCGCCTCGCGGCCGTCGACGTCGGGGGCGTCGACCACCACTTGCCGGTCGAAGCGGCCGGGCCGCAAGAGGGCGCGGTCCAGGATCTCCGGCCGGTTCGTGGCCGCGAGAATAATCACGCCGATGTTCGCTTCGAAGCCGTCCATCTCGGCGAGCAATTGGTTGAGGGTCTGCTCGCGTTCGTCGTTGATCGGCCCCATGTGAACGCTGCGCTGGCCGCCGATGGCGTCGATCTCGTCGATGAAGATGATGCAGGGAGCGTGTTTCTTGGCCTGCTCGAACAGGTCGCGGACGCGGGCGGCACCGACGCCGACAAACATCTCCACGAACTCGCTGCCGCTCATCGAGAAGAACGGCACGTGGGCTTCGCCGGCGACGGCCCGCGACAGAAGGGTCTTGCCGGTGCCCGGCGGCCCGACGAGCAGGATGCCCTTTGGGATTTTGGCGCCGAGCGCCTCGTAACGCTGCGGGTTTTTGAGGAAGTCGACCACTTCCTGCAGCTCGTATTTGGCCTCGTCGCAGCCGGCCACGTCGTCAAAGCCGACGCCGGTGTCTTTGTCGGCCACGAGCTTGGCCTTGCTCTTTCCGATGTTCATCACGGTCTGGCCGGCCATTCCCATCCGCCGCGAGAGGAAGTACCAGATGGCGCCGAAGAAGATGATGGGAAGGACCCAGGCCCAAAGCAACGTCGAGAGCAAGCTGGGGCGCACACCGTTGAATTCGACGTGGGCGGCCTGCAACTGGTCGACAAGCTGCGGGTCTTCGACGCGAATCGTGCGGAACTTGAACGGCTTATCCGGCGGCGGCGGGGCGGACTTCGTTTCGGAGGCGGACTTCATTTCGGGGGCGGCCTTCGTTTCTTGGGCGACGGATTTCGTCTTGGCGGCCGCCGATTGCTTGCCGGCCGGGGGCTGCGCTGGCGATGTTTGCGCCGGTGCGTTCGCGGGATGGGCGGGAGAGGATTTCGACGGTGATTTTTCAACCACCTGTTTTTCGATCGCCTGTTTCTGGGCCGGCTGTTTCTGGGCCGGCTGTTTCTGGGCCGGCTGTTTTTCCGCCGCCGGAGCCTGCTTGTGGGTCGCGGCCGCCTTCGCGTCTGGAGTTTGGCTGACTTTCGAGGGGGCTGGCTCCGCGTTGGGCACGATCGTGCCCAGAATCTCGTCCTGTTCGACGTCGCAGTCCTTCACCTCGCCTTGGGCAAGGTATTGCTTGAACTGGCTGTAAGGGATCGTCTGCACCCGCATGCTGGAAAAGAGGTCCTGCCAGAACCACAGCAGCAGCAAGAGGACCGGGAGGTACCAAAGGAGGCCGCGCCAAATCGGAGGCGGGCTGCCTGCGCCGGGCGTCGGCGTCTTTCGTTTCGGATCCTTGGCCGGATTCTTTGGGGGGTGGGTTTACTGGATCCATGACGTCTTCCTCACGCCAGAAGCACGGCGAGGACGCCGGTCAGGAACACGCCGTCGAACGTGCCTGCGCCCCCGACCGACAGGACCGGCGCCTGTAGCGATTGGACAATGCCCAGGTTGAGCAGGTCTGCTCCAATCAGCGTGCCCAAGCTGCCCGAAATGTAAGCCAGCGCAGGCGCTGCCTGCCGCGAGAGAACAAGCGCCACCCCCGCGGCCAGCAGAGGCGGAATGAGAGGGGGCATGGCAATTCCCACGCCGGGCACGGCGTGCGCCATCTGGTGGACAATGGCCGAGACAAACGCGACGCCGATGAGACTCCGAACGAACAGGCGATTCTTGAATAAAAGATAGATCGAGAGAATCGTCGGGATCAACGCGCCTCCCACGTTGACCGCAATAATCGTCTGCGGCCACTCCTCGACCTGCGGGACGACGTATTGCACGCCCCAATCGGAAACGACCTGGTTCGAGACGATCTGTTTGGCCGGAATCTGCGCGACAGGGATGTTCACATAGCTGCCCAAAAGGGAGAGGAGGAGCAGCACAAAGACATAGCGTGGCTGAATACCGATCTTCGCATACGCATACTCGAGGACGCCGAGCTGCACCAGCACCAGCACGACAATGAAGACGACGAACAGAATGAGCAGGAAGGGCCCTGAGAGGGGAAAATAGTGCAGGTGCGAGAAGTGCATCATTCACGTCCTATTTCCTTGTGACAATGCTCCTGGCGACCAGGCTTGTGGCCAAGCTCCGCTTGGTCATGCGCTCCCCGTTGACGCAAAGCCCTCCTGTCGCTTGGAGCGACCCGACTCCCGGACCCAGTTCGTCAAACCGCCGGCCAGAAGGATCTTGACCTGCCGTGCCGATAGGTCGTGCGATACGGCGAATTCCGTTTTTCGGGTGAGGTTCTCGACTGTCCACTGGCGGCGATCGGCGAGCTGCTTGAGGCCGTCGATCCGCAGCCGATCGCCCTCGTCGACGCGATCATAATCGGCGGGATCGCTAAAGGCGAAGGGAAGCACGCCGAAATTCACCAGGTTCTGCCAATGGATGCGGCAAAGCTGCGGGCGATCACCGGCGCAAACCCAAATAGCGCAGAGCCAGCGCCGCATGTTCGCGGCTGGAACCCTGGCCGTAATTCGATCCGCCGACGACGAAATGCCCGCCCGCGTCGCGGACTTCGCGCGCACGGCGGGGATACGTGTCGTCGATCCTGTCGAAGGCGAACTCGGCAATCTTGGGAATATTGCTGCGATAGGGAAGGACTCTCGAACCGGCCGGCAGAATTTCGTCGGTCGAGACATTGTCGCCGACCTTCAAGATCACGGGCAGCTCGAATGCGTCGGGCAACGCTTTCAGCTCCGGCAGCGTGGCGATGTTGGGACCTTTTTGCAGCTTGACGCGAATCGCCTCTTCGCGATCAAGCGGCGGCTGCAGCAGGTCGGTTTGCAGCGGGGGCTTCTCGGGGTCGCGAATCTTGGGACATTTCATCTCGAGCGAGCGCGGATCGGTGATGACGCCCGTCAAGGCGGAGGCGGCGGCCGTCTCCGGGCTCACCAGGCACACCTTGTCTTCGCGCGTTCCCGAGCGTCCCGGAAAGTTCCGCGGGACCGTGCGCAAGCTGATCGTGTCGGTCGCCGGGGCCTGGCCCATCCCGATGCAGCCGTTGCAGCCCGCCTGATGCAGCCGCGCTCCCGCTTGAATCAACGCGGCCAGGTGGCCGTCCCGGATCAGCTCGACCAGGATCTGCCGCGAGCTGGGATTGATGTCGAAGGAGATCCGCGGATGGATCCGCCGTCCCTTCACGATTTCGGCCGCCACCGCAAAATCGCGATAGCCGGGATTGGCCGACGAGCCGACGTACGACTGATAAATCTCCGTCCCGGCGACCTCCCGCACGGGGACGACCTTCCCGGGACTGGAGGGCATGGCGATCAACGGCTCCAGCTTGGAGAGATCGATCTCCTCGTGGCGGTCGTACTCGCAGTCCTGGTCTGGGAGAAGCTCCGTCCAATCCTGTTCGCGCTCCTGGCTCCGCAGGAATCGGCGGACTTCGTTGTCCGAAGGAAAGACGGTGCTCGTGGCGCCGAGCTCGGTCCCCATGTTGGCGACAACGTGCCGGTCCATCGCCGACAGGCAGGCCAGGCCGGGTCCGTAATATTCCAGCACGCAGCCGACCGCTCCGTCGACGTCATGCCGCCGCAACATTTCCAGCACGACGTCCTTGGCGCTCACCCAGTCGGGGAGCGTGCCGGTCAATTTGAGGCCCCACACGCGGGGCATTTTGACATAGAAGGGAAGGCCGGCCATCGCCAGGGCCACTTCGAGCCCGCCGGCGCCGATGGCCAGCATTCCCATCGCACCGGCGGCCGGAGTGTGGCTATCGGAGCCGAGCAGCGTCTTGCCCGGCTTTCCGAATCGCTCCTGATGCACGGGGTGGCTGACGCCATTGCCCGGACGGCTGTACCAGACTCCAAACCTGCGGCAGGCGCTTTCCAGAAAAAGGTGGTCATCCGGGTTTTTGGAGTCTTCCTGGATAAGATTGTGATCGACGTATTGGACCGAGAGTTCCGTCCGAACCCGGTCCAACTCCATCGCCTCGAGCTCAAGCATCACCAGCGTACCCGTTGCATCCTGCGTCAGGGTTTGGTCGATCCGCAATCCGATCTCATCTCCAGGCGTCATCGAGCCTTCGACGAGGTGAGACCGAATTAACTTGCGGGTTACGTTGTCCGGCACGGGAGCGATCCGCTTGGGTTCTGCACAGCCTTGTGACCGCAAACGACCGCCTTGCGACCGCAAACGGTCGGCTGGTAGGACGTCGCCTCCGGCGCCCGCATTGCCTCCGTGCAAACCCAGTACCAGAAGCGCGGGACCAAAAAAGGGCAAGTATTGGTTTTTTAACGGCCAGGGAGGTCGCATGCCAAGCAGACGGCAGACCCACGTAAACGACGACCGGGCAGATTCCCCATTGCTGACGTGTTACATTCTTGCTGGGCATCCTGTTGGATGCCGAAATGGCAGGTCGATGAAGAGGGCGGGCAACCATGGCGGTTTTGCTGCATCTTCGAAGACGGATTGCACGACGATCGGGGACTTCGGCAAACGGAAGGCGGCGTCTGGCGTTCCGCCTATTGCTCGCCGCCGCCGCGGTGCTGGCGGCCTGGCCGGGCAAGTCCTGGGCCATCGATGTGAGCGAGATCCGGTGGGGCTTCGACGGTCGGGTCACGCCGCAATGTTTCAACCTGCTCTCCGTGCTGATTACCAACCCGGCGCCCTTTCCGTTCGAGGGGACGCTCGAGTTGCACGAATTGATCGGCGGGGGAACGCGAGTTGGCGCCGCGCTTGCCGAGGACCTCTATGTCGCCCCCTCTTCAAGCCGCTGGGTTCAGTTCTACCCCTATGTCAAAGAGCGTTACGAGGAATGGTCGCTGCAATGGGGACGACGAGGCGGAGAAAGGGCGGACGTTCCCCGCCCGGTCCTGGCCGATCAGAGCCCCGTCCTGCTGGTCGATGCGGACGATCCCTCGAGCGGCGGCGGTGCGATCCGGCACTTTCCTGAGAACCTCTTTCCGCCGATGGTGACGGCGACCGATAGTTTGAAGACGGTTGCCCTCGACCATGTTCCGCGCTGGGAGGAAGCCCGCCGGCAGGCATTTTACGACTGGCTTTTTCGCGGGGGCGCCTGCACCTTTTCAAGGACGTCAACGGGGCGTATCCCCAATTTTCCGCGGTCTTGGCCGAACTCAACGCGCCGGCCGAGCAGTTTCGTGTCGGAAATGGAGAGGTTTTTCGGCACGATCGGCTCCGCAACGGGATCGATTCGGAATTGATGGAGAAGACTCTCGGCACGAATCGGAACGCAGAGGGCGAAATAACTGATCAGGACGACGAGCGAGTCGATGTTCACGCTGGAAACGGTAACGTCTCCGTCACGCGGAGAGTCACTTTCGCGGCCGGCCAGGCAGACGCCCTGTTTCCCGATCTCACGGGCGGACTCTTTGCTTTTTTGAAGAACCTGACGCGACCCCATCACAATTGGACGCTGATTTATTCGATGGCCGTCGCTTATATCCTGACCGTCGTTCCCGGAGTGCACCTTCTGGGCGCAAGCGGTTCGATTACCGGCTCGTGTACGGAGCGCTGATCGGATTGATCGTGCTCTTCAGCTTGGGCTTCGCCTACTTCGGCCGCCGCGGCCACGATGAAGCGAACTCCGTGAATTCGGTGGCCGTCGCCCGCCAGTTGCCCGGCGGTGCGTTGGACGTGACCTCGTGGTCCAACGTGTTTGTGATCAACGGCGCCGATTACGCCATCGTGCACGGCGGCACGGGGCGCCTCGTATTCGACCGCGCAATCGTTCGAGGCGGTCAACGGCGTCATCCGCAATGGAGGCCGCGGAAGGTTTGACGTCGACATTCCCCCCTACTCGTCCCAGCCGTTCCTGGACCGCATGAAGCTCAAGAGCGACCGCGTCGAGTTCAAAGTGCAGGAGTTTTCCGCCGATACAAAGCTCACGAGGCTGGTACTGACGGCGGGAAACAACTTCCCGCATCCTGCCGGTTCCGACTCTGTGTATGTTCTGTACCGCGACCAGATCTGCCCGATGACCTGGTCGAACGGACGCCTCCATTTGGCTGCCTCGCAAAGCGAGGCGCTGAGTCAGTTCCTGGCGGCCATTCAATGGTACGATCTTTCCCCCTATTCGATGCGCTACAGCAACGTGCCGCAAAGGAATTCGCAAGCGGTCGCCACTCCCCCTTTCGAGACCCTGCTGCGGCCGCTGATCGCCTGGAGCCTGCATCTCCGGCGGCAGGGCGACATCCCGAAATTCCTGCTGCCGGACGATCGCGTCCGATTGTTCGTGTGGGCCGAGCAGCCCGAACCTCTGAAAATCGAGGGCGCGTGGAGGGGGAGCCAGCAGGGCCGCGTGCTGTACGTCGTCGACGTAACGAAAGCGGTGAAGCCATGAACGAGCCCGCCGCGGCCGACTGTGCGATCGAAGTGGCCCATTTCAGCTATTCGTTCAAGCACCACAAGGCGCTCGATGACGTCAGTTTTCGCGTCGAATCGCGTTCCCTGCATGGCTTCGTCGGCCCCAACGGCGCCGGGAAAACGACCACGCTGAAAGCCATCTGCACGCTCTTGGAACCGCAGGCCGGCACGGTCCGCGTTTTCGGGCTGGATGTCGTGCGGCAAAGGGATGCCGTCCGGCGGCGGATCGGCTTCATGCCCGATCATTTTTCCATGTACCGCGAGATGACCGTTTACGAATACCTGGATTTCTTCGGCGCCGCGTATGGCCTGACGGTCGCCCAGCGCGACCGGACAATCGCGGACGTGCTGGCGTTGACCGACATGGAGCGTCGCAAGAACGATCTGATCAGCGGCCTTTCGCGGGGAATGCAGCAGCGCGTGAGCATTGCGCGCGTATTGATCAACGATCCCGACCTGTTGCTGCTGGACGAGCCGGCCTCCGGCCTGGACCCGCGGGCGCGGATCGAGCTGATGGAGATCCTCCGCGAATTGCGGCGAATGAACAAAACCATCTTCATCAGTTCGCACATCCTGAGCGAGCTGGCCGAGCTGTGCGACAGCGTTACCATCATTGACCGCGGGAAAGTCAAATACAGCGGACTGCTTCACGATCTGCAGACCGGCGGCCAATCGCGACGCGGATACACGCTGACTCTCGCGGCCGACGAGCCGGACACGGCAGAGAAGCTCGGTCGATTGCCCGGCGTCGTCGAGGCCCGAAAATTGGAACACGGGCCGACGTACCAGCTTGCCCTGGACGACCAGCCGGACGGCGCAAGCCGTCTGTTGCGCGGCGTGCTGGAACTGAAGCTCTCGGTTGTCGCCTTTTCGGAAACGAAAAAGCACCTGAACGACGCGTTCATGGAGTTGACGTCGCAGGGGGTCCGTTGATGTTCTCCTCGACGCTGGCCCTGTTCACCCGATCGTTCCGCGTCGACGCGCGTTCGACGCAGCCGCACGTTTTGCGACTTCTGTTCGCCTGCGCCATTCTGCTGGAGCTCGTGTGGATACACGAAATGGAAGTCCTGTACGGCGACTCCGGGACTGTCGGTGTTCAAGTGGATCTCGTGGCTCAATTTCGCCGTGATCTCGCTGGCCGGCGTCGGATATTTCGCGACGGCCATCTCGGAAGAGAAAGAGGAGGAGTCGCTCGGACTGCTGAAGATGGCGGGAATCAGCCCGGCGGCGCTGTTGCTCGGAAAGTCGACGACGCGGCTCATCGCCGTGCTGTTGATGCTGGCCGTGGAGTTTCCGTTCGTGCTCCTGTCGATCACGCTCGGCGGAGTCACGATGACGCAAGTCATCGCCATGGCGGTGGCCTTGGCGGCGTACCTCGTGTTCATCGCCAATTTGGGACTCGTCTGCTCGGTCGTCTGCTCCAATTCCCGCCGGGCGTCGACGCTGATGACGCTGTCGCTGATCGCCGTCTTAATCGTGCTGCCGGTGTTGGGAGAGTTTGCGACCGTCTGGATGACGACTCACACGCAAGCCACGCTCGCCAGACGTTTCTTGGGGACATTCATGCGGTGGGAGCAGGACGTCTCGATGTGGTCTCGCATCTCGACCATCGTGAGCACGGGCTTTGCCGAAAGTGCCGTCAGCCGGCAGGTGGTGTGGCATCTCGTGGCGGCGCTCGGATTTTTCGGCCTGTCGTGGGCGGGATTCGAGCGATTCACTCGAGAGCGTCACGCGGTCCGACCGCTCGAAAGACTCTTCGCCAGGCCATCCCGCAGGCTGCAGCGGCGCCACGTCGGCCGTCCCTGGAGGCTGGCCCTGACCTGGAAGGATTTTTATTTCGTCGCCGGCGGCACGAGGATGGTGATCGTGCGGTTCGTGCTCTATTTCGCGATCATCGGCGGCCTCTACTGGCTCTTGTCGTGGGACGCTCCCATCACGACGCGATTCTCACAAAAGCTTCTGGGCGGCACGGCGATGGTGACGATGCTCGCCGCCGCAGCGATCGAGCTCGGCCTGATCGCCGCGCGCGTGTTTCACGAGGAAGTGAAGGCCCACACCTTGCCGCTGTTGATGATGCTGCCCAAATCAACCGCGCAGATCGTCTGGTCGAAGGCCGCCTCCGCGGTGCCGGCCCTGGTTCCCGCGTTCTGTTATTTTCTCTTGGGGACCATGTTGGATGTCGATGACTTTAAATGGGGATTTAAGGGCATTGTTACCTCATGGGCCGGCTGGTATGCGATTGTCTGGTTCATTCTCTTCCTCCATCTGGCGGCCTACTTGTCGCTTGTGGTCAAGTGGGGCGCGCTGCCGCTGACGATCTTGCTCGTCGTTTTCTGCCAGATGCTTCTGTTTCCCATGTTCATGGCGGTCAGTTGGTTCTTTTACAGAAACGGCCCCGCGAGCGAAGACCTCATGATGGGTTGTCTACTGACGATCAGTCTGACGGTGATTGTCGTTCTGGCGCGTCAACTTCCCCGGCGGCTGAAACAGCTCGCCGGCCGGTAGAGTCGCCCGACTTGCAGGCGCCGCGAGTCACCGGGCTGCCTGCCGCAAGTCACTGGGCTGCCTGCCGAGATTGCGACCAATCTCACGCGGCCGTCTTGCGTCGTTTCGGTTTCCGATCGAGAATCAGCGAAAATCTCAACGACAGCCGTCGAAGTCTTCGAGAGATTCTTGGAGTCCCATGACCGAGCACGAGGCCGAATCCTCGGAACCCGCAACCGGGCGGCCGGAGAGCCTGCCTGCCTCGGCGATGCCGACCGACGCTCGCAGTTCCCCGATCGGGCCTTTGGACCGCGCTTCCAACCGGTCCCTGCAGGACGTCCATAGCACGGTGTCGGTTCACTATCCCGGTTTCTTCAAGCGGCTGTTTGCCTTTCTGGGTCCGGCGTATCTCATCAGCGTCGGCTATATGGACCCCGGCAATTGGGCGACCGACATCGAAGGGGGAGCCAAGTTCAATTACGAGCTGATCTGGGTGCTCTTGATGTCCAACGCCATGGCCGTCCTCCTGCAGACGTTGTCGGCCCGGCTGGGCATCGTTTCCGGCCGGGACCTGGCCCAAGCCTGCGGCGAAGCCTATCCGCGTCCCCTTTCGATCGCCTTGTGGATTCTCTGCGAAATCGCCGTGGCGGCCTGCGACCTGGCGGAAGTCATCGGCACCGTGATCGGGCTCAATTTGCTGTTCGGCATCGATCCGATCATCGGACTCGTCATTACCGGCTTCGACACGTTTCTGTTCCTGGCGATCCAACGTCTGGGGATCCGCAAGACCGAGGCGTTTATCGTGCTCCTGGTCGGCACGATCGGGTTCTGCTTCCTGATCGAGATCCTGTTGTCGCAGCCGGGCTGGGGAGAAGTCGTCAAGGGGCTGCTCCCCTCGTTCCGGAGTTCCCCGCCCTTTGTATTCAGCAGCAGCGAAGCGCTTTACGTGGCGATCGGCATCGTCGGCGCGACGGTGATGCCGCACAACTTGTATCTGCACTCCGCCCTGGTGCAGACGCGGCGAATTCCGCCCTCGCGGGAGGGCTTCCAGCAGGCCTGCCGCTACAACCTGATCGATTCGTTGGTGGCGCTCAACCTGGCCTTCTTCGTGAATGCCGCCATTCTGGTGATGGCCGGCGCGACGTTCTTCCGCCATCCGGACCTCTGGTCGCATGCGGGCGATATTCAGCTCCAGGACGCGCATCGATTGCTGCGTGGCGTGTTGGGGACGCAATTGGCGCCGATCCTGTTTGCCGTGGCGCTGTTGGCCGCCGGCCAGAGCTCGACCCTCACGGGGACCTTGGCCGGCCAGGTCGTCATGGAGGGCTTTTTGAATTTCCGCATGCGCCCCTGGATGCGGCGCCTGGTGACGCGGCTGGTGGCGATCGTTCCCGCGCTCTTGACGATCCTGTTCTTCGGCGCGAGCCAGATGACGAATTTGCTGGTGGCCAGCCAGGTGGTCTTGAGCCTGCAGTTGCCCTTCGCCGTGGTCCCCCTCCTGCAGTTCACCAACGAACGCGCGCGGATGGGGGAATTCGCCAATCCGCGGTGGGTCCGCGTGCTGGGCTGGATCACGGCGTGCGGTTATTATCGCGCTCAACTCGTATCTCGTCTGCTGGGAGATCAGCGCCTGGATCACCGCGGCCGGCTCGAAGGCGATCTGGCTGGAGCTGACCCTCGTGCCGCTGGCGATCGCCTGCGGCTTGCTCCTGGCCTGGTTGATCGTCCAGCCGTGGCTGATTGCCGGGCGGGTCGCTCCGACGGCGGAATCGGCGGGGCGGACGACGGCTCAGGACGTCGCGGCACGCATCGCCGAGCCGCAGTACCGCCGCATCGGCGTCGCCTTGGATCACAGCCCCAACGACGCCGTCACGCTCGAGCATGCCGCCGCCTTCGCGCGGGGGCACGGCGCGGAGATGGTCCTGATCCATGTGGTCGAAGGCGTCGGCGGACAGCTTCACGGCGCCGACTCGCGGGACCAGGAGCGGCAGGGCGACCAGGCCTATCTCGAGCAGTTGGCCCGCTCGCTGCGAGCCGGCGGAGCTTCCGTGCGGAGCGTGCTTCGTTTCGGCAACCCAGCCCGCGAACTGAGCCGCACCGTCGCCGACGAACACATCGACCTGCTGGTCCTGGGCAGCCACGGACACGGCAAGAATCGGTGACTGGCTCTTCGGCGAAACGGCCGGCACGGTGCGGCACGCCGTTCGTATCCCGGTCCTGGCCGTCCGCGAAAGCGGCCGGTCGGACAGCCCGGAGCGGCCGAAATAGAAGCGGTTTTCAAAACCTGGTCGATCCGGACTCACCGCTCTCTCCGCGGCCGCCTCGCTTGGAGAATCCGAAAAGGGGTCGATCGGCCCGGCCTTAGCGCTAAAATTAAGCAGAGGCGAATGGATGAAACTGGCGACAAAACTCGTTTTCCTGTTGGTCTTCGGCACCATCCTGGTTTTGGGCGTTGAGACCTATTTCTTCGTTCGGGACGATGTGCAGACGTTCCAGGCGGACCTGCGACGCGACGCCGGCCAACGGACGCGCACCCTGGCAGCCCTGATTCAGGACGTGTGGCGGACCAGCGGCGAGCGACGGGCGCTGCAGTTGATCGACGATGCGAACGCGGAAGGACCGTCCGGCGTGCGGTGGGTCTGGCTCGACGCCGGACCCGAGCGATCCCCGCCGGCCGAAGGCGTCCCCCACTCAGCTTGCAGAGATTCGCCAGGGGCGCGAGGTCCTGTTTCAGGAACGCGATCAATCCGGACATGGCTTCCTGTACACGTATATCTCCCTCAAGGTCGGCGGATCCCGTCCGGGGGCGCTCGAATTGGCCTATTCGCTCGACGGGTCTGGACCGGTTCCGGCACAATGCGATGATTGGAGCCGGCGTGGTGGAGCACGCTCCTGCTGGCCGGCAGCGGACTCGTGATTGGACTGTTGGGAATTGCCGTCGTGGGCAGCCCCCTGGAACAGTTGATTGAAAAGACACGCCGCGTGGGGGCCGGCGACCTCAGCGGGCCGCTCGACATCTCGCACCGCGACGAATTCTCCGAGCTGGCGGCGGCGCTCAACGTGATGTGCGAGCAGCTTGGCCGCCGCTCGGGACCAGCTTCAAAAAGAGACCGACGGCCGGATTGCTGCGCTGGAACAGTTGCGGCATGCCGAGCGGCTGACGACGGTCGGCCGCCTGGCCTCCGGCATGGCGCACGAGCTGGGAACTCCAATGAATGTCGCCTCGGTGCGGGCCGAGCTGATTATCGAAGAGTCGCCGTCCCTGGAGGCCGTCGCCAGTGCGAAGATCATCAAGGCCCAGGTCGACAAGATGGCCGGCATCATCCGGCAATTGCTCGACTTCGCCCGTCGACGCCGCCCGCGAAAAGATCGCACGGATCTCTCGCGGCTGACCGAGCAGACGACCGAACTGCTGGATGGTCTGGCCAAAAACAAAAACGTCGAGATCAAGCTCTCCTCTCAGGCCGGTCCCCTCGTTGTCGAGGCCGATGCTGGTCAGCTTGCAGCAGGTACTGACCAATCTGCTGGTCAACGCCATCCAGGCCATGCCGAAAGGGGGGGCCATCAATGTCAGCCTCGATCGGGGCGATTACCGTCCGCGCAGCGTCGCGGCCGACGGCGCCCGCTGGGGCGATTTCGCGCGGATCGATGTGCGCGACGAGGGCGTGGGTATTTCCAACGACCATCTCCATCACATCTTCGATCCCTTTTTCACCACCAAGGAAGTCGGCGAAGGAACGGGCTTGGGATTGTCGATCGCCTATGGCATCGTCGAGGACCACGGCGGATGGATTGACGTCGAAAGCGTCGTGGGCCAGGGGTCGTGTTTTTCTGTGTTTCTTCCGTTGGTCGCCGACACGGCGCAGAGGACGCCGCCCGTCCAGGCTCCGGCCAGCCTCTCGAACGGAGTTGCGTGATCCCATCCGACTTGTGAGTTTGAGATGCATGGTTGATAATTAAAGAGGGCCGCGGGAGCGCGACGATCTCCGGCAATCGACTTGAAAACGCGATTTATTGCTGCGGTTGGCACGCTCGTTGCACTCTGTTGCAAGTGGACCTTTCCGTCTTTTTTTCCAAGAGTTGAAACGATGGCAAAGACTGCTCATCCGGTGAACTCACCGGACTCAAAGCGAAGTGACCAACAGGCTCCGGCGGCCGAGAATCCTGCTGGCGGAAGATACCGAAGACATGCGCGCGGTCGTCGCCCTGCGGCTGCGGCAGCAAGGCTATTCCGTCACGGAATGCTGCAACGGCGCCGAACTGATTGCCGAGTTGGGAGACTACCTGGGAAATGTGCCCGCGGAGGCGAGGAAGCGGCGATTCGATTTGATCATCTCCGACATTCGCATGCCCGGCGTTTTTGGACTCAGCGTCGTTGAAGGCGGAGCCGAGTATCGGCAACTTCCCTCCGACGATCCTGATCACGGCCTTCGGCGATGAGGAAACGCACGAGAAAGCCCGTCAAGTCGGCGTCGCGGCCGTGCTGGACAAGCCCTTCGACATGAACGACCTGCTGGGCAAGGTGCGCGAGACCTTGGCCGGCGCGGCAACGGCGTAGCATCTCTCTTCACGTCCTCCACGTCCCTTCACATCCGAAAACCGCCCGCCTCAATGATGGTGCCGGAGTCGAGAACCGCGTAAGCTGGTCGGATGACAACGTGCCGGCGCGATCGACGTCGTCGGCCGACCAGGCAGCCGGGACTCGATCCGGCGGCTCGTCGCGCAATCTCATCGACCGACGCACAACGAGGAAGGGCGATGGAAGGGACGAAAGTTGACCGGCGATCCGCGTTAAAGCTGATCGCGGCAGACGGCCTCGCTGTGTGCCGCCGGCGCAATCTCATCGGCCAAGGCGGCGTCGACCGCGAAGACACGCGAGGCGGCCGCTCGGACAGCGATCGCGATGTCCGTCAACGTCCTCTTGGACGAGTCGACGGGGACGATCAAGCCCGCCTTGTACGGGCAGTTCGCCGAGCATCTCGGCGGAGTCATCTACGACGGCATTTGGGTCGGCCCCGATTCGAAAGTTCCCAACATCGGCGGCATCCGCCGCGCCCTCGTCGAGCATGTCCGCCGCTTGGGACGAGTCGTCGTTCGCTGGCCGGGCGGCTGCTTCGCCGACGCCTACCATTGGCGCGACGGGATCGGCCCGCGGGCCAAGCGCCCGCGGCGTTTTGGCCGCTGGCGGGAGGACACCGAGTCGAACCAGTTCGGCACGCATGAGTTCCTGCGTTTCTGCCGCTTGTGCGACGTCGAGCCTTATTTCGCCGCCAACGTCGGGACGGGATCTGCCGAAGAATTCCAGCAGTGGGTCGAATACTGCAATGCGCCCGCCGGCAAAACGACCTTGGCCGACGAGCGCGTGGCCAACGGCGACCGCGAGCCGTTCCGCGTCCGCTATTGGGGCGTGGGGAACGAGAGTTGGGGCTGCGGCGGCAAGTTCACGCCGGAGGATTACTGCACGCAATACCGCAAGTTCACGGAATGGCTCCCGGACTACGGCGTGCATCCTTATCTGATCGCCTCGGGGCCCAACGGCAACGATCTGAATTGGACGCGGCGGTTCTTCCAGAAATGGAAGGACTACGCGCGGGCCCCCCTCAACGGGTGGGCGGCACACTATTACTGCGGCACGACCGGCCATGCGCTCAAGTTCTCCCGCGACCAATGGTACGAGATGCTCGAAAAGGCCAACCGGATGGAACGCCTGATCACCGACCAATGGGCGGCCCTTTCCGAATTCGATCCGTCGCACCGCGTGAAGCTGATCATCGACGAATGGGGCTGCTGGCATCCTCCGGGGACTGAGATCAATCCGCGGCACTTGCTGGAGCAGCAATGTTGCTTGCGCGACGCGCTGTGTGCCGCCCTCACGCTCGACACGTTCAACCGCCATGCCGACAAAATCGACATGGCCAACGTCGCGCAATTGGTGAACAACCTGCACACGCTGTTTTTTGCCGACGGCGACAAGTTTGTCGCGACGCCCAACTTCTACGTCTTCGAGATGTACAAGGCCCATCACGCGGCAAAAGGAGTGCGCCTGGACGTGCAGGCGCCCGCCATCTCGTTCCGAGCCGCCGGCGGCAAACGGAGAGATCTTCCGCGTGGCCGGCTCGGCTTCGCGCACCGGCCAGAATCTCACCGTCACGCTCGTTCACTCCCACGCAAGCGACCCGGCGGCCGTGACACTCCGCCTGGGTGGCGGCTCGGCGGTGAACGTCCGCCAGACGGTCCTCACGCATCAGACGCTCAACGCGCACAACACGTTCGACAAGCCGGACGAAGTGATCCCCAAATCGTCGTCGACGCCGCTGGTCGGCTCGACCTTCGTCTGCCATCTCGCGCCGGCCTCGATCAACCGCTTGGACATCCGCCTGGCGTGAGCCGCGGCCGACGGAGCGCGCATGCCAACCGGCCAACCCGATCATCCTCGCGAACCGGCCTCCGTGACCGAACCGGTCCGACACAACCGGCGCTCGCCGGCTCCCGCTGTGGTTGAAGCTCGTCTATACGGCGTTTCTCGCGGTGCTCGTTCCGTATTATCTGCACGCCTATGGGCCCACGAACTTCCTCTATTTCTGCGACGTGGCCCTGTTGATGGCGCTCGTCGCGCTGTGGACCGAAAACCCGCTGTGGGCGTCGATGCCCGCCGTCGGCATCCTTCTCCCGCAATCCTTGTGGTGCGCCGATTTTCTGGGAGGACTCGTCGGCCGGCACGTCACGGGCATGTCGGCGTATATGTTCAACCCGGCGCTCTCGCTCTTCACGCGGGGCCTGTCGTTTTTCCACTTTTGGCTTCCCTTCCTGGTGGTCTTCATTGTGTGGAGGGTGGGATACGACCGCCGGGCCTTTGCCGCCTGGACGGCCCTGGCGTTGAGCTTGATGCTGGTTTGCTACTTCCTGATGCCGGCCCCGCCTCCCCCAGCCAGACAACCCCAATCTTCCCGTGAACATCAACTACGTTTATGGCTTGAGCGACGACCGGCCCCAGCACTGGATGCCCCCCCTCGCCTACCTGGCGCTCTTGATGTGCACTCTCCCGCTGGCCGTTTATCTCCCTACGCACGTGGTGCTCTCGAAGCTCTTCGGAAGGCGCAAGGATGAAGGATGAATGAGAAGAAGGGCCTTGCTCATCGTCATCCTTCCGCCTTCATCCTTCCATAGATGTCCGGCCGAAAAATCTCCATGAAGCGCTCCGGACTAGCCAGCGGCGTGAAACCGTACCGTTCATACAGCCCATGGGCGTCCCGCGTGCCAAGAACGATACGACGCAGCCCTTGCAAATCGGGATGGCCCACGATGCACTCCAGCAGCCACTTGGACAGTCCCCGACCGCGATAGGCGTCCAGCACAAAAACGTCCCCCAAGTAGGCGAACGTGGCTCGGTCGGTTACGACGCGCGCAAAGCCGATTTGACGCCCTTCCTGATACAGGCCGAAGCAGAGAGAATTCTCGGCCGACCGCGTGACTACTTCCAGCGGGATTCCCGCCGCCCAATACGAGCGGTTCGACAGGAACTCGTGGATCAAAGGCAAATCGAGCAGGGCCGCGTCGGTCGAAACGACAAAACCGTCCCGCGATCCGACGTCGTGCGGGTTGCCACCTGCGATCCTCTGCCATACGCCGCCTTCTAGAGGTGATAAGGGACTGCCGAGATTCTCATCGCAAAACATCCGGCGGTCAAAGCCGGACTTGCCACGCGCGGCAGCCCGGTCGGACGACACGAGGATGGAAGAGAAGGTTCATCGCGGCACGTTCTTTTGGTCGACTTGTTGATCCGACTCGATAATCCCAGTAGCGTGTAGATCGAACAAACGCTCTCCGATTCAAAGGCGCCCGGCCATCATCCAGTCAAACATCTTTGTCACCGCACAGCAGCACATCCAGCAGGAGCAGCAGCGGATCCATCCGCATGCCAGCGGCGATTTTTCGTGGCTCCTTTCGGGCATCACGCTGGCGACCAAGGTCGTGGCGGCGCAGATCCGCCGTGCCGGCCTGGTCGACGTCGTCGGCAGCGCGGGAACCACCAACGTCCAGGGCGAAACCGTGCAGAAGCTCGACGTGTTGGCCAATCAGGCGCTGATTTCCTGTTTGGGCAACCGGGGAAACGTCGGCGTCCTGGCGTCCGAGGAAAATGACGAGCCAGCCGTCGTGCTCCGCGACCCGCAATACGGGAAATACGTCGTGATCTTCGATCCTCTCGACGGGTCGAGCAATATCGACGTCAACGTCGGCGTGGGGACGATCTTTTCGATCTTTCGCCGTGAACTTGAGGGGATCGGCCGCCGCGACCCAGCGGCCGACGTGCTGCAGGTCGGCACGAAACAGATCGCCGCCGGTTACGTGTTGTACGGCCCCTCGACGCTGCTCGTCTACAGCACGGGCCATGGCGTGCACGGCTTCACGCTCGATCCGTCATTCGGCGCCTACGTGCTCACGCATCCCAACATCAAAATGCCCGAGACGGGACCGTACTATTCGGTCAACGAGGCCAACCTGGCCAGTTTCCCGTCCGGTTATCAGAACTTCGTGGCCGCCCTCCGCGAGGGCAGGACGGGACAGACTTATTCCTCGCGCTATGTCGGATCGCTCGTCGCCGACTTTCACCGCACGCTGCTGAAAGGGGGCATCTTCTTCTATCCGCCCACCCGACGGCACCCCCAAGGGAAGCTGCGCCTAATGTACGAGGCCAATCCGATCGCCTTTCTCGCCGAACAAGCCGGCGGAATGGCCACCGACGGAGACCGGCGCATTCTCGACATCCAACCCAGCAGCCTGCATCAGCGGACGCCGCTGGCAATCGGCAGCCGGCGTGAAATGACGCTGCTGGCCGAAGCACTCAAGCGCGAGAAAGCGACCTGACAGCCGCGAAGATGCTTTATTCGACCGCTTTGGCGGCTTCGATCAGCTCTTCCAATCCAACCAGTCGCTCGCGGGCATTCTCCACGCCACCGGCCAGGCGGATGAAGGTGAGGCCGGCCTTCAAGATGGATTCGGCATGACCCTCTTCGCCGCCGGCGGCCCGCCCCGGCTTGCGTCGCATCACCGTCTTTTTCCTTCCGCTTCCGGCGAGCTTGTAAAACGTGCTCTTAAAGGTGCCGTCATTGATCTTTTCGTGCGGATTCCATTTTTTGATCCCTTCCAACGCATCCTTGGCGGAGATACCTCGATGGCTCTTCCGGTAATCTCGGATGGCCGCCGATAGATTGAAACCGTTGCTCTTTTTTGCCATGTGCCTATTCCCTGAAAGTAGAATAGTGATCTTTGAGTGACGAGAGGTAGCTGTCGAGAAGCCTAGCTCCCGACCGTGTGGTGCATCAAGTGTCCCGGCGTTGTTGCACCTCGAGATTTCGCACGATCCGCAGTGCTTCCTCCGCATGTTTCCGTCCCGCAAATTGGGAATGGAAAACGTGCCGCACGACTCCGTCGCGATCGATGACATACGTCACTCGGCCCGGCAGCAGCCCGAATGTCTTGGGCACCCCGAACGCGCGGCGCAGTGATCCGTCCACGTCCGCCACCAGCAGGTACGGCAATCGCTGCGTTTCGGCGAACGAGCGGTGTGTGCTCTCCGAATCGCCGCTCACTCCAATCACGAAGGCCCCCGCTTCTATGAACTCCTGGTGGGCGTCTCGAAACGAGCAGGCTTCCCTCGTGCAAATGGCCGTGTTGTCCGCGGGGTAGAAGAAAAGCACGACCGCCTGCCTGCCCTTGAAGTCGGCCAGCGAAATCGTCCGCCCGTCGTGCGCGGCCAACGTGAGTTCGGGGACATGATCGCCGATTTGAATCGATTTCATGTCGATCGACTTCCGATGGCACGCTGCATGGCTGCTTGCGTTTCCCCTCATTTTCCCACGTCCGCACGTCACGTCCCCGACCCATGCGTGCTGTGCAACCTGGGTGACGCAGTCACCAGAGGCGGCGTCTCGGGAAGGAGTTCAGTTGAACTTCGGAGTCGGGTCTCCAAGTTTATCGTACTGGGATTCGCTCTCGACTGCCCCAAGCTTTCTGTCTTCGTTGCACAGCGTCATCGCGTGGATTCGCGCACGAGTCATATAGAACTTGAGGCGAATCTCCTTCCCCAACAGCTTGCTCACGTCGGCGTTGTCGTTCCACCGGACCGGATGGTCGAGGGCGTCGCCCTGGATACCTCGCGCCTGCGGTTCGGTGAAGCCTGGAATCGGCTGCCAATCGCGCGTCAATGCCTCCACGCGGACCGACCCCTTCATCCAGGTGGCGGCGTTCAGGAACAACTTGGAGTGCCGTACGGTGAACGGCTTGGTCACAACGCGGCACGGCCCTGGATCCCGATCACTCGTTTCGAGGGAGGCAAACCGGTCTCGCTTGAACGTGGCAAGCGCCGCGCCGACCTTGAGCGTCTCGGGATCGGCACGTGCCACATCCACGCTGTGCGGAAAGTTGGCCGCGGCGTAATAGATGTAGACCGTATCGTCGACGATGATTGGCTCGGGTTGGGAACAGGCCATCGCCATGTAGTCGTAATATCCCAGGGGCCCGACGGAATGAACGGCTCGCCCCGGCAGACGCGAGTGAAGTTGAGTCCGTCGCGGCTGGTGGCGAGATGAATATCGACCGATTGCGGGTTGACGGAGATAAAACACGCTCATGTAACCGACATAAATCTGTCCGATCTTGTGGCAACCGAATTGGTAGAGTTCCGTATCGGCCGGGTCGTCGGCATCCATGCTGAGGATGAACTGGTGGTTCTTCCATTCCCGAAGGTCATCGCTCTCGGCATAGGCATAGGAGCGATAGTAGCGGTCGACCGCCTTCCGTTCGCGGTCGCTGTCGTCCGCGACCATGCGTTCGCTAAACTCCGGAATGATTCGGCGATACAGGGCCCACTTCTGCTTCGCCTTGTCGTAGATCATGTGCATGAGGCAGTCGTCTCCTTTCCCGGAGACATCATTCGGCGTCTGCCAGAAGGGGGCGCTCGCGCACGACCAGTGGATGCCGTCGGGCGAAGTGACAAGGTGTGCTCCGCGGCGATGATCTTGAACAATCGCCAAGGCGACGAACTTCTCGCTCGCGTTCCTGGGGTTGGGATGCTTGTTCACCGCCCAGAAGAATGCCTTCTTGCCCTGGGGCGTCACGGGTTGAGTTGGGACGACGAATCCCTTCTTGTCCTGGGAACTCGCCGTGTCCGTCGCGGAAACCGTATCGCTGGTGAAAATGATGTTATGGTCGCGCCGACCGGCGATCTTCATCAAACCGAGGTCAGGCTTATCCCAGTGGACGCCATCGGTCGAGGTGAAATAGAGCATGTAGGCCGCATTGCCGTCCAGATAACGCGACTTCCAGTCGCTGCCCGCCCGGGCCCACATCTTGAAGAGCTTGTCCTCCTTGTCATACATCGTGGTGTAAGGCTGAATATTGTTGCCCTCACACCAACGATCGCAGCGGACGACAGGGTTCAACAAGTGTTTTTGCGGCTTATGAAGCCTGCGTGAAACACCGGGCGTCACCTCGATCATGTGGTTGTCCAGAAACAGCTCTGTCATGAAGGCCGTTTCTCTCACATCCTTGTGGCCGGCTGTCAGAGGCACCGCCGCCTCTTTACCGGAAGCCTTTCCAACTGTAAGCATTCCAGCGCCCGCCGCTCCCGCAAGCTTAAAGAAGCTCCTACGGTTTGTTTGCATCTTGTTACCTTCGTCCGATATTCCCCAGATGGATTGTGACTGAACGCTGGTGCATGCGGTCAACTTCCAGAGTACATCGGTCGGATCGGTGAATCAACGATGTCTCCGCTCCCGCGACGAGTCCGAGCAACCCCTGGGCCTCATCTCTCTTGCTCGGACGGTCCACCACCGAGCGATTAGAACAAATCCAGGAGAATTGAACCACAAAGGGCACGAAGGACACAAAGAATTCAGGAGATACAAGACGGAGAAAGAGCATTTGTTTCTTTGTGTCCTTCGTGTTCTTTGTGGCTCTTTCGTCATTTGTTGATGTGTCCGTCGCGCCGGGTGCCATGCCCACGGCTCGACTGAGCTCGCCGAAGTCGGCTTTGCGTGGGCATGTCCTTGGATCCTTGGCAGAATGTCGTAGCCGGAAATCGTCCTGGCAGCACCCTGCGATCCATCTGTCTCGATGAATGGCCACCGCAAAACGTGTCGACGTGACAGCGAGCCGGGCCAGGCCCATTCGCTGGTCAAGTGCTGCCGAATACGAACGTCCCGGCAGCGGGCTGCTCCGCCTCGACCAATCCTCTCTGCCGCGCACGCCTCAAGGCTGAAGACATGCCCACGCAAAGCCGACTTCGGCGAGCTCAGTCGAGTCGTGGGCATGGCACCCGGCGATTAGAACAAATCCAGGAGAATTGAACCACAAAGGGCACGAAGGACACAAAGAATTCAGGAGACACAAGGCGGAGAAAGAGCATTTGTTTCTTTGTGTCCTTCGTGTTCTTTGTGGCTCTTTCGTCATTTTGTGATGTGTCCGTCGCGCCGGGTGCCATGCCCACGGCTCGACTGAGCTCGCCGAAGTCGGCTTTGCGTGGGCATGTCCTTGGATCCTTGGCAGAATGTCGTAGCCGGAAATCGTCCTGGCAGCACCCTGCGATCCATCTGTCTCGATGAATGGCCACCGCAAAACGTGTCGACGTGACAGCGAGCCGGGCCAGGCCCATTCGCTGGTCAAGTGCTGCCGAATACGAATGTCCCGGCAGTGGGCTCCTCCGCCTCGACCAATCCTCTCTGCCATGCACGCCTCAAGGCTCAAGACATGCCCACGCAAAGCCGTGGGCATGGCACCCGGCGCATCGCTAGTCGACCACATCGACGGCTTGATTCATTCACGGCGAGTGCGGCGGCACGATGGGCAGGATGAGCTGCGACGGCCGGGACGCATCGTGATAGACGGTGTTGATCGCGATCTTGGTCTGCCGGTTGTCGTTGAGAGGCTCGCCCGTGTTCGGATTGATGTCGAACCGCGGAAAGTTGCTGCTCGACACGTCCAGCCGGATGCGGTGGCCCCGCTTGAAGAGATTCGACGTGGGATAGAGCTGGATCGTCAGCGGATAAATCACGCCCGGCTGCATCAGCGTTTCGGTTTTCAGCGAGTCGCGGAACCGCGCGCGGCGGATGCCGTCGCCGATGTTCAGATCGAACCCGCCGGGGAAGTCCGCGCTCGCCGGATAGACGTCAATCAGCTTGGCGGTGAAATCGGTGTCGACCGCCGACGAGGAGATCCACAGCTTCACCTGCAAGGGGCCGGTGACTTCCATGTCTTCGGTCAACGGCTCGGTTTGAAAGACCAGAATATCGTTCCTGGCGGAAAGCGGGATTGGCTCCGGATCGTTCCAGACGTGCGGCCCGCCGCGCTGGTCCCAGCCGCCCTGCAACAAGATTCCGCCGCCGGAGGAAATGTTGCCGCCGATCGTCGGCACGGGCCTGGCCGGATCGAATTGAAAACGGGTCTCACGGCCGTCGGCGGCAGGGGGCTGCCGCGAAAGTTTTCCCCGAGGATGCAGGTAGAAGGGGGTGGATCGTGCGCGGGCGAGCGGCCATTCGTGCTCCTCGCGCCAGTATCCGCCGTGGTTCAAGCGCCCCTCGGATGTTCTGCGGCCGTCGCCGGAGCCCATCACGAAAATCCGCACCGGTGTTGCGAACGGGGATTGCTTCCCCACGCTGTTGTCGAGGCCCTTGAGCCAATGGTCAAACCATTCGAGCTGCCAGGCGCGGACGTCGGGGATGGCCGCCGCGCGGCCGAAGGTCACCTGGCCGTGCTGGTAGGAACCCTGGCCGTCGTGAATCCACGGGCCCATGATCAGATACACCGGCCCTTTGAGCTTGCGGCTCAGGACCGCGAAATTGGCGGCCGTGTTGCCTCCCCAGGAGTCGTACCAGCCCCCCACCAGGTAGAGCGGAATATCCTTGTAGAGATCGGCGTGATCGAGGATGTTGTTTTGCTTCCAGAAGTCGTCGTTGGCTCCGTGCGCGAGTGCTTCGACGAGCCAGTCTTCGTACTCGGGGATGAATTTGAGCGGCGTGGTCCCGCGGCGCAGCGGAAGGTTCAACAAGTAGGACCGGCGGTTCTGCTTCATTTCTTTCAGCATGGCCGCCGTGGCGGGGTTCCGCGATTGGCGACTCCCCGCCGGCCCGGTGATCGAGTAGATCCAATTCCAGAACCGCAGCTCGAAGGCTCCCCCGTTGCGCATGCTGGCGTAACCCATGTCCGACATGGCATCGATGGGAATCGCGGTCGCCAGTTCCGGCGCCCGCTCCATCGCAATGGCGTGCTGCGTCCCTCCGACATAGGAACTGCCCATCGTTCCGATTTTGCCGTTCGCCCACGGCTGCTTCGCGACCCAAGCGCACGTATCAACGCCGTCGGGACCGTCGTCGGTGAGCATGTGCCACACGCCCTCGGACCGGTAGCGTCCGCGCGTGTCCTGGAACACGACCGTGTAGCCCTGAGCAGCGAAATAGCGTCCGTCGCTTCCCTCGCTTGCCTTGTTGTACGGCGTGCGCATCAGGATCGTCGGCCGTTTGCCAACGAGGATTGTGCCGTCGCGGGCCGGCAGGTAAACGTCGGTCGCCAGGCGAACGCCGTCGCGCATCGGCACCATGATGTCATGACGCGTTTCGACCGCAAATGACTCGGCCTGCGCCGCCGCGCCGGCGAACAAGAGGATCAGAACCGACGCGCTCGAGAGCGTAATGCGATGGACCGGATTCATGGCCGCTGGAGTTTTTCATTCTGGTGGTTTGACAATGAGGAGCGTCGCAAAGCGTTGAGAAACAATCGGCAAGCGCCAACCTCCATTCTTCACCAATTCGCGTTTCACACCAGCCCAGATTACTAACGGTTAGTAAGAAAGTCGAAATGAGCGGTATAGCAGAAGTGCGGACGCGATGGTCGCCTGCGGCGCCGGGCCGGGCTGGGGTCGAAATCGTGGGCGTTCGACCGCGGCTGAGTTTTTTGGGGTCCTGTGGTCCCTTTTTTCATGGCCCAAAAAACCCCAAATAACCCCAAGAAACGGCCGTCCGGCGCGCAGGCGAAACTCAGCCGACAGGTTGCCGTCCGTGTCCGCCGTTCTCAAAAGCCGCCAGGAAAAGGGGGGCCGCCGGGGCGCGGGCCTGGGCCGCGGGGCGGGCGATGGCGGTTGCGGGAGTCGGCAAAACCCCAATAGCCGCCGATGAGGTGGGGGAACTTGCCCGGCGTGACGTGGTAGTGCCAGCCGCGCTGTTCGTCGTAATGGACGTTGAACGCGTTGAGCGGATTCTTCTGGGAGTCTTTGGCCAGTTCGCCGGCGGCTTCGTAGGGGCCGAAGATCGGATAACCGTCGAAGGCGAAGCCGATGAGGGGCGAATGGGCGGTCCCGTCGTCCGTCCAGGGCGATTTCACGCAGACGGGGTACTTGTGATAGTGGTATTCAAACCCGGGACTCGGATGGCCGCAGCAGCGGTCGAGCCGCCAGATCGCCTCGACGCTGTCCGCATCGAACGGATTGAAGAAAATCACGCCGTTGACGGCAATTCCGATCGGCCCGCCGGGAAGTGCGCGGTTGGCGTTGCTTTCTTGCATGGCGACGTGGTTCGGGTCCACTTGCGGTTCGAGCGGGATGTACCAGGTCGCGTTTTGCTCCTGAATGTAGTTGGGATTTCCGTCCAAGGCCCGCCATCGGTCGGGAAAGACGGCGGTCGGATGGTTCGGCAGGTTGTGGGAGCGGACGATCAAGTGCGTTTGCGTAAACGTCAGCCGGACATTGTCGGGGACGAAGCGATCCTTCTTGACGAGGCGTCGCGCCCGGTCGAGATCTCCCTTCCGCAGCCAGGCACTCATGTTGTCAGCAAACGGCGCTTCGAACCGGTCGGTCCGATAGAAGAGTCGATCGGCGTTGGAGTAGTCGAATTCCCGCGGCGGCGTGCGATCGTCTCCGCGGGCGTCGTAATACCAGCGACCGCCCAAAGGGACCAACGCCTGGGCATCCGGCGCGTTTGAATCCGGGCGGGTTTTGTCGGTCTTGGCTTTCATTCGGGCGACAAACTCTGCCGGATCGGGAATTCGCGTCAGCTCGAATTCTCCGATGCGGAATTCCGATCGCTCGCCCCGGCCGGCTCCGCGGTCGAAGCCGACGGTCAAACGCAGGGTGTCGACCTCCGGGAACGGCGTGCGGAATTCGAGGTCGTAACTGCGCCAGCTTCCCGACCCAAGGTTGGCGTTGGTCCCCTTGTCGTGCAGATCATCGGCGCTCCTGGGCCACTTGGCCGTAAAGGGACTTTTGCAGGTGGTCGAGCGAATTGGTGCCGCCGTCGCGGAAAAAATCGACCTTGAGGAAGAGGGCGTCCCGCTGGACGTGAAAACCGTCTTGAACCAGGCCCCGGACGCGGAAGCGAAACCATCGGCCCTGCTTGGCCGAAATCCCGGAGACCGTCTGCGACAGGGAGCCGCGGCGGACGCCGTCGCCGTTCTTGTCGCGGCCCGACAGGAGACGCACTCCACGGCCCGCCCTTTCCGACTGCCGGTCGGGGAACTCTCCGTAGACGGCGTCCCCTTCGAGCGTGAACCCGGCGGGCGACGCCCCGTTCGGGGCCTTCTCCTGAAGGCCGGCATTCGAGTTGAGCGCCCTGTCGCCGGCCCGCGTCGTGGCCGGTGTCGTGCCGAGTGCGGCGGCCACAACGACAACAAGCAGGGGACCGTGGGCTGTGAGTTTCATGACGTAGGAGTGATTGTTCGGCGTCTCGAGTTGCCCGTTTCCCGGTCTGTCCTGCACTCGCGTGGCAAGCTGGCAGCTTGCCCCACGGTTACTCGGGACGATCGGGCCGCTGGGGACGGTTCGATTGGTCGTCGTTGGGCGGTCCTCCGGGGCCTCGGCCACCGGGTCCGTCTTGTCCGTCGGCTCCGGGACCGCCCTGTCCGGGGCCGCGACCACCGGGGCCGCGGCCGCCCGGTGCGTGACGGGCCAGATCCTTGGCAAATTTCAGTAATTCAGCGCGGTTCAGCTTGCCGTCGCCATCGGCGTCGAAACGCATCGCATGTTCGACGAAGCGTTGCGGCGAAGGAGGTCCGCCTGGTCCCCGGCTCGGTCCCCCTTGTCCGTTGCCGCGACCCCGTCCAAACTGACCGCCCTGATTTGGGCGATCACCGGGATCGCCGCCCGGACCGCCGCGAGGACCACCCCCGTCGCCCCCGAAGCCGCCCTGGCCAGGGCTGGGACCACCGTCATCCTGTCCCTCTGGCCCGGAGCCATTACGACCAGGCCGGAAGTCCCCGCCGCGGTCGCCCGGCCGGGCCGGTGGGCGCAGTTCATCTTCGGTCAGTTTTCCGTCGCCGTTCTTATCGAGCTTTTTGAGGGAGGCGGGGGCGTTGGCGATTTCCTCCGCGGAAAGTTCGCCATCGTGATTCGTGTCGAGCGCCTCCATGAGCGGATTGGGACGCCGGCCCGGCCGTCGGTGGCGAGGCGGACCCTGCTGCGGACCTCCCTCGTCGTTGCGGCCGGGAGGCCCTTGCGCGTCGCGATCGTCGTCCCCTTGGGCCGGACGTTCCGGGGGCTGGGCAACGACGGCCACAGCGCTGAGCGTGCAAATCACGCCGATAAGAAACCACAGCCGAAACATTTGACTCTCCCGGTTGTCTGATTGGCCTATTTCCGCGATGAAACACAGTAGAGGGTTTGGTTCGATCTTAAAAACAGTTCGCCGTCGCTGATCGCCGGAGTGGCGTTGAAATCCGTGTCATCCCCGGTGAAGCGGCTTTGTGCCAGGATCTTGAACGAAGGGACTGCCGGCAAGACCAGCGTTCCATCCCAGCGCGTGACCACCACGATCTTGTCATTGGCCAGGACCGGCGAGGCATAGACTGGTCGTCCGCCCGTTTGCAGACCGGGGACACGTTGCCGATAGGCGACAGAGCCCGACGACGCCTTCACGCACCAGGCAATGCCGTGGTCGTCGACCCAATAGAGATGGTCTCCCGACAGCAGGGGAGTCGCGACGTAGGAGCTGTTCCTGCTCGTCCAGATCGTGTTGGATTTCGAGACGTCCCCTTTGCCGCCGGTCCGAATGGCCAGGCTGCCGGAAGAACGGACTCCCCCAAAGACATAAATGGTGTCGCCGCTCACAACCGGGCTGGGGCAGACGTTGCCGGTCAACTTGGTCTCGACGCGCCATCGCAATTTTCCGCGGTCCGGATCGAGCCCCCAAACTTCGCCCGGCACGGAAATCACGAGGTCCGTTTGACCGTTCTTGGCGGTCGCGAGGGCGGGCGTTCCGTAAGCCAGCTCGAGCATTTTGGCTTCCGCCTTCCAGATTTCATGCCCGGTCTCTTTGTCGAGCGCGGATCGAGTTGCTCTCTTCCGAGGCGTTCACGATCACGGCATTCTGATACAGGATCAGGCTCGCCCCCGACCCCCAGCGACGGTTGCTCGATTCTTTGCCGACGCCGGCCGACCAGAGCTGTTTGCCCTCCATGTCGAAGGCCAGCACGCCGGATTTGCCGAAGAAGACGTAGACACGCTGGCCGTCGCTGGTGGGCGTGTTGCTCGCGTATCCGTGTTCGGTCAGATAGCCGCTGAAGTCGTCTTCCGGAAGCTCGGCGTCGACCCTTTGCTGCCAGAGGATTGCGCCTGTCTCGCGGTTGATGCACAGGAGGTAGCGTTTGAGCGTCGCCGGTCGGCCCGCGTCCCGTTCCCCAATCCCATAACCCGCGTAGCACGTTACCAAAACGCGCGAACCGACGACGATGGGACTCGACGAGCCAAAACCGGGAAGCTTCGTCTTCCAGCGGAGGTTTTCGGAGTCATTCCAGGTCGTGGGCACCGCATCGCGGCTGATCCCCGTTCCATTCGGCCCGCGAAACCGTGTCCAGTCCTCCGCGACTGCCGCACGCGACAGAATCAGGACGACGGTCGCTGCAATCCACCCGCGGCGGGACACGGCAAAGCTCCTCATGGCGAATCGGACACTCAAAGGAAGTAACGGAGGCCGATCGTCTGCGTCCACCGACTAAATGCCAGAACCAGGCGAAAATGGCGGCCGACGCGCAGGACCCGAGTCGGGCTGCACCCTGTTAACTTCCTTCGGGACGAGACGTTGCGCAGGAACGCTGGCTTTCCCAGAGCGACACCTCGGTGACGGGCAACCCTGCCGAACGAGCGTGATCGAAGATCAGCCGCGCGATGTTTTCAGCGGTCGGATTCTTGGGAATCAGGACGAGCGGTTCGCCCAGTGTTTGGAGATGGGGGACGGCTGGGTCGTCTTCGCGCAGGATCATCCGGTGATCCAGCTCGGAATCGATCCAGACGCAAAGCGAGCGCTTGATGTCGGCGAAATCGACAAGCATCCCCCGCTCGTCGAGCGAGGCGGCTTCCAGCACGACCACGGCCTTGCCGTTATGGCCGTGCAGATGCCGGCACTTCCCCGAATAGTCGAGAAGCCGGTGCCCGTAACAAAAATCGATCTGCTGACAAACGCGGTACATGGCGAATGACCGTGCGGGCGGCGCCGAAAGCAGTGCGTGCTTGCCGCAGCGGTCTACGCGAGTAACTTCTCGATCGGCAATACCGACGGCCGGGCGGCGGGAAACGAAAATCGATTCTAGGTCCGCACGGTCGCTGGAACAAGCGGTACGAAACGGCTTGCGTCCGGCAAGAGCGTTCGACGGACTGCTTAAAATTCAATTATCGCGAAGTGACTCGCGACACAAGCCATCCCCCCACCACGATCACCGTGCATGCCACGCAATACTCGTATAACGTGGCGGCCTGCCAACGTTCCAAAAAGAATTCGCACCAACGGCCGGCAAAGTTTTCCATGGCTCGCCTTTTCGTCGACCGCCGGTCGACCAAAGGGCGTCGACTGCCGGTCGACAGCGACGCCGTGGCGCCGCACCGGCCCGAGTGCATGGCCACGAATCCGTCGCTTTGGAAGAGAGAATTGGGTCCAGAAGAGAGAAGAGATAGATAGGTCGAGATATGTAGGGATATGTAGAGATCTGTGAGGTCGGGCGAACTTGCCTGGCTATCCGTAAGCGGCTGACAGCTCCCGGCGCGGCCCGTCTCTAAAGTCTACTCTGCGGTTTGGCTGTTGCCACCGGATTTCCAACGAACGATCCACTTCCCCTCCACGACCCAGCCCGCAAAATTACAGGATTGCAAGGTCGACGGCGCTCACTTCGGCTCCGAGAGCTGCTCGAGGATCCAAGAGAGCAAATGGGCTGCCGCGGATCTCTGCCGTCGCAGTCGGCGACGCTCCGGGTTCTTCAGTCCGTCACCCGGCTCAGCGGAAAGCTCTCTCTTCGTGACAGCCGAACGTGATCGTCGCCCCGATCGGCTTCGCTGGGCAAACGCCAGATAGACCAGGCCATCCTGAGTTGGGGGGGCCCCAGGGCCCAAGTGACCCGTGACGGCCGCTGCGATGTCCGCATGGGAAGTGATCTCAAGCGCGCCCGAGGCCATCTTGGTGGCGACTTCGCGGCTCACCGGGCCGGGCTGCCGCAGCAGCGATTTTGGAACACCCAACCATTCGGCCTTGGTGGCGACCTGGTAGGCAACCGCTGAGCCGCAATGAAACTCGGAGACTCCGGGAACCCGCGTCAAGAGTGCCGAAACCAAGCCCCCCGTGCAACTTTCGGCCAAAACGATCCGCAAGTTCAGGGCTCTGAGCCGATCCACCACCTGCCTGGCCAATGCGGTCAATTGTTGATCGCTCAACATTTCGGAACCGGCCCGATCTCATGGACGATGTCAATTTGGAGGAACTGTAGGCGCTGAGAGGGTCTGATTGGACTTTTTTGCCCCTTCGGATCGCTCTTCGAGCCGCTCAAAAGCTCGAACTCTTCAGAATGGCGAAAGTGTGCCTGAAGTGCCGATTATTCTATCTAGGTGACCACGACGGGCACCTCCCGCAGTTTTCCGCCGCGTACGCCGTTCATTAAAAAAACGGGCGGTCTGCTGCGGCAGTGCGAGCGTCCTTTGCTCCACCGCCCGTCGAGGCATCGTGACCTTTGGGGGGGCTCGTCCTGAAAGCGATCGGATGCCGGTTGACATCCCCGTCGATTCGGCCGTGATCGCGCAGGGAACGAAAGGGATCGTATGCCAGCCTGCTTCGGCCGACAAGGCGCGCGATGCTGCGCGATCCTATGGTCTCTTCTGCTGTTAACGGCCGAAGTTGGCCCCCGAGCGTTGGCCGCCGACGAAGGTGGCGGGCTGAGCGAAGCCCTCGGAATTCCCCGCATCCTTCACAACCCCCAATACGACGAGATCACCGTCCCGCCGCAAGCGCAGGCCGACGCGGCTTCCAGCCAGGCGTCCCGCGGGCGGGCGGCGATGGAAGACCGGGTGAAAGTCGTGAAGCGGCCGTCGTCGGGCAAGGCGGCCCGCAAGGCGGCCGTCGCCGCGCTGCCCTTGGACAAAATGTCGGAGGCGCATCGCGGCCGCGTGCTGCAAATCGTCAACGCCAGCAGCATGTTCCGCGAGCTGCCGACCTTCCGTTTCGAGGTCGACCCCCGCGTCTACTATTTCTTCATGAAGCATCCGGATGTGGCCGTCAGCATCTGGCGCGTGATGCAGATTTCCGAGTTTCAAATGCACCAGACCGGCCCCGACGGGTACGAAACCGATGACAGCGACGGCACCAACGGCGTCATCGAGGTGGCGCATCGAGGCCAAAACGAGGTCGTGGTCTTGTGCAACGGAGTCTACCGAAGTCCCCTCTTGCCCAAGTCGGTCAAGGCGAACGGCGTTTTGCATGTGCAGGTCGCATTCGAACGCGAGCCGAACGGCAAGACCTACGCGACGCACACGGCCCGACTCTTCGTCCTGTTTCCTTCGCAAACGATCGATACGGTGGCCCGCATTATGTCCCCCGTGAGCAACGTGATCATCGATCAGAACTTTCGCGAAGTGAGCCTGTTTCTGCACATGATGTCGACGGCCATGGAGCGCCAGCCGGGTTGGGTGGAAAACGTCAGCAGCCGCCTGGAGGGCGTTCTTGCCGAGCGGCGAACGCAGTTGATGGAGGTCACCGTCGACGTGTTTGCCGACGCCAACCCGGGCCTGCTTCACGTGCCGCGCCGGGGTGAAAACCGGACCGTTGGCGACGAAGGCGACCGGGGCATCTCGATTCGCCCCACGCGGACGACATCCCGCGAAGAGCCCGATCCCTGAGCCAGCCGCCTTAAACGGCGTTTGGGAACCTGAAGAGCCATGATGCGCTTCGGTGAACCGCGCCGACCGCTCGCGCAGACGACCGGATTCGATGCGCCGGTCGCTGTTTGACCTCAGTCCTGGGCCACGAGAGCGGTGCCGATCGGGCCGCGGATGGAGTTCAAAGCGGATTCCGCCCCCCGCGTGTTGCGGGCCCCCTTGCTGGGGCCCCACGTGCTGCGGCGGCATGCCGAAACGTCCTGGTCGCCGGCCGTAGGGAATGTTCGGTCGGTGGAACGGCCGGACCGTCGCAGGAGGCCCGATGGTCGTTGGTGGAACGGCTCGCGGTGGAACCGTTGTCGGCGGGATCGTTTGCAGCGGAGCCCCCACTTGCGGAATTTGCACTCGCGAATCGTCCTCGTCGGATTCCGCGGCCGCAGGATTGTCAGCGAATTGGCCGGCGCGGAAAAGCGGATCGAGCTCGTCTGCGGTAATGGACACGATCATCTGCGATCCACGGTCGCGAACGATTTTTTGGGCGATGAGCTGAGTGGCGGGTGCCAGAATGCTGAAATGGCTTGCCCCCCGCACGAGAATAAAATGGACCAGTGGGTTCTTCGAGATGTTCGACATCGTTTTGAAATCAGACACGTTCCCCTGGCTCTGGCCTTCCAAGATGAAGACGGGGCCGCGAATCGAGTGCAACCAGATTCCCGGTGACCGCATTCCTATTTCCCGGTAGTCGGTCGGACTGATCGGAACCGTGGGGGCGCCGTACGACTGAGGGTTGGCGACTGGCCCGAAGGAGAAGACGGCCCGGAAACGGTCACTCGATTCGGCCACCAGAAGGGCTAACGTTCCCCCGGTGCTGTGCCCGCCGAGGTAAATGCGTTGGGAGTCGACGTACGGCTGCTGGGCCAGATATTCGGCCGCTGAGAGAACGTCCTCGACTTCGCCGAAAAAGCCCTCCTTGTAACCAGGATTGTTGTTGCCGCCGCGCAGTGAGGGAAACATCATCACAACCCCCGCGTCACGGAAAGCGGCCGCAGTTTGATCGTTGTCGGGACGAGCTTTATGCCAAACATCGTCGATCGAATTGCAATCGCCGCCGCCGATCCAAATGATCGCCGGATGCTGCCGGCCGTCTCCCGGATCGGGGGTCACGTAGGCCGCCAATGCTCCGACGGCTGAATCATATTCGACGACGCGAAAAACGTTCGCAGGGGGGACGGGCACCGGCCCACCGGACGACTCCTGGCGAAGCAGCTTTGTCCGGAATCCCTGTCGCACTTCGTACAGCTTGTGCGTCGGCGCCGATTCGGCGATTGCCTTGGCGGTGTTAAGGGATTGCGGATGAAGCCATTCCTTGAGATGTCCAGTGCGATCCAGTGCCACGACAAGCCTTAGCAGCAGGACAACGATGCCGAGGACACCTCCTCCGCCGGCGAAGCGGCGCCAGCCCCAACGCGATTTGGGTTTCTTTTGTTTCGACCGCTTCAGCGGCGGCATCAGCGGCGGCGGAGCGAGCGCGTCATCGATGCGGCCGCGATCTGCCAGGCGGGTCGGCTCAGTGCCGGGCACGGCGGCGTCTTTGTGCCCGTCCAGGTCGAGCTCGTCAAGCCATTCAGCCGATTTCGCGGACCGAATCGGCTTGCGAGTCGGCGCCGCGGGAAGAGAAGCCGGTGCAGGGGCAGACGGTGGAGGCGGAGATGGCGGTATGGCCCTCGGCGGAGCCGGCCGAGGGGGAAGGGCGTCGCGCTCCAGAGCCGCCGCCCCTGTGTTGACGAAGGGGATGAGGGGAGAATGATCGCATTTGGGAGGGGCAATGTGCCTGGGGATCAGGGCCTCTCGGAAGCGGAATTCCGCGTCGCAGCGCGTGCACCGGGCGCGGCGGTCAATCAGCTTCTCTTGGAGGCGGATCGGCATTCCGCAGCCGGGGCAGCGGGCGTCGAGCACGATTGGACCCTCGCGACGTTACTCAAACGGGCCGCTTCTCATGGGTATGGGTGATGACGTTCGATAGCCCGCTTCAACCACTCAATTCACCACGGGTGGCTCGCCGTTTTTCCAGGGGCCGGCCAGGGCCATGTAGGCCGGCTCTTCGAGCCGGCTGCCTTTGTCGCCGGCCGTCCAGCCGGGGATGTGATTCGGCTTGGAGTCGCTGCTTCGACATCGTCTCCCAGTTCTTGGCCCAGCTTGGGTCGCCGTCCAGAACCCGCAGATTCTCGGAGTCGAAATGGAAGGCTTTGCCTTCGCGGTAGCTGCGGGCGCCCAACGTGACCAGGACGATGGCCGCCGCGCCGAGGTCGGGCGGGTTGTTGCACTTTTTCGGATCGCCCGCGCGGATGGCGTCGAGCCAGTTCTTGAAGTGGATCCGCGTCGTGTCGGGCTTGAAGTGGCCCTTGTGGTCCTTTTCCAGCGGAATGCCGGCGGTCGGCAGATCGATGCGCTCGTGCTTCAACTTGCTGTCCCGCGTGACTTGCGGACGTTCGGGGACGTAAGTCGAAGCCGGTAAACTCCTCGCCGTTGCCGAAGACGAACGAGCCGTTGATGCCCGCGGATCAGTTGGCGGATCGGCGTGCCGTCGCAGCACATCGTGGCCGTCACGAGGCCTTGCACGCCTTCGTGGAAATCGGCGACGACCGTGGCGACGTCGGGCACGTCGCGGCCGTCGTATTCCAGGAAGATGCCGCCGGCGCCCACGACGCGGCCGGGATAACGCAGGCCCGTCGCCTTGAGCATCGACGTGGTGCGATGGACGAACAGGTCGGTGTACATTCCCGAGCCGTACGGCCAGAACCGCCGCCACTGCGCGAAGATTTCCCGGTCGAACGGCACGTCGGGAGCCAGCCCCTCTTTGACGCCCAGCCACAACGGCCAGTTGATCGTCTCGGGATTCATTTCCTTCTTCAGCTGATACGTGCGCCATTGGCCGACGGCCGAGTTGCGGAAGAACTCCGTCTGGTACATCAACACCTTGCCGATCATGCCGGACTGGAGCTTTTCGCGGACGAGGGCCCAGAGCGGCAGGCTCGTGGACTGCACGCCGACCTGCATCACCTTGCCGGTCTTTTCCCAGGTCCGCACGACCTTCACGGCCTCGTCGATCGTGTGCGTCATCGGCTTTTCACAGTAGACGTGAAGGCCGGCCTGCATGCGCGTCGATCGCCTGCGTGGCGTGCCAATGGTCGGGCGTCGCGATGCAGACCGCGTCGAGCTTTTCCTTGGCCATCATGTCGCGGTAATCGACGTACTTGGCGACCGGCTTGCCGGTTTGACTGGCGATCGAATGGGCGGCCCGATCGCGGTTGACCGAATAGACGTCGCACACGGCGGCCAGCTCGATGTTCTCGCCCGCTTCTTGCAGGCCCTTGAGGGTGCCGATGTGCGGCGCCGTGTCCGCGGCCGCCGGGACCGATGAACCCGATCCGCAGGACGCTGTTCGCATTGGCGGCTTGCGCAGGGCTGGGGGCAATGGCCAGGCCGCCCAGCGCGCTGACGGCAACGGCCGCGGTCCCCGTGGTCTTGAGGAAGTCCCGACGATCGATGTTCGCTTCGGTCATGAAGGAATCTCCAGGTGCAGAGGGTGGGCGGCTTGCGGAACGGCTTGGACGCAGTTCGGCGTCGAGGTTTGGTCCACGTGACGAATTGTACCCGATGGCGCAGTCGAGGTCGCAGGTTATGAGTGACGATATCCGATCAAGCGGTTGCGAGCTGCCGCAGCGCGCTCGAGGGCGGCGTCGATTTCGGCCTCGGTTGTGAAGGGTCCGGGACTCAGCCGCAGCGTCCCTCCGGCCGCGAATGTTCCCAGGCAGCGATGAGCGCCCGGAGCGCAGTGCAGGCCGGCCCGCGTCTCGATGCCGAACGAGTCGTCGAGGACGGCCGCCAATTCTTGCGGATCCATTCCTTCGATTGTGACGCTGATCACTCCCACGCGCTCGTCGATCGATTTCGGACCGTAGACTCGGAGCGGCGGCAGGCCGGTCAGGCCGTCGAGCAGCCGGGCCGTCAACTGCCGCTCGTGTCGACAGACTTCGACGACGGTGCGCTCTTCGAGCCAGGCGAGGGAGGCCTCCAGGCCGAACAGTCCGGGGACGTTGTGGTTGCCGGCCTCGTATTTGTCCGGAAGGCGATCGGGCTGATGGTCGTCTTCGCTGTTGGTCCCCGTGCCTCCCTGCCGCACGCTTTGGAGGTGCTCCTCGACGCCGGGCCGCACGTACAGAATGCCGGTGCCCAAGCGGGCCGAGCAAGCCCTTGTGACCGGCGCAGGCCAACAGGTCGATGGGCGACCGCGAGACGTCGATCGGCAAGTGGCCGGCCGTCTGGGCGGCATCGACGAGGAACAAGGCGCCGGCCGACCGGGCGATTTCACCGACGCGATCGATCGGCTGGATCGCGCCGGTCACGTTGGAGGCATGGACGAGCGCGACGAGCCGCGTGTTGTTTTGGAGGACGTGCGTCACATCGTCCGGGCTGACGCGGCCTTCGCTGTCGGCCGAAACGTAGGTCACCGTGACGCCGCGGTCGGTCAGGTGCCGCAGCGGCCGCAGCACCGAGTTGTGCTCGATCGCCGAGGTGACGACGTGATCGCCGGGACGCAACAGTCCGTGAAGCGCGAGATTCAGGCTGTCGGTGGCGTTGAAGGTGAAGACGATCCGCTGCGGACTCTCGGCTCCGAGCAGGCGGGCGGCCCGCTGCCGGCACCGCTCGACGACGCCGTGAACCTGCATGGCCGTGCGAGTCGCGCTGCGACCCTCGGCCGCTCCCACGTGCCGCTGCGCACGGTCCACGGCCTCGTAGACCGCAGCCGGCTTCGGGAAGCTGGTCGCGGCGTTATCGAGATAGATGCGGTGCAAGTTCAGCCGCCGATCGAATACATGGGCCGCAGCGGCTGGATGAAGCGGGCCGTGTTGATCTCGTGCCCCTCCTTTTTGCCGGCAATCGACTCCCGAACGGCTTGGGCGATCTCTTCGTCGCTCCCGCCGCCGCGAAGGATGACGCGGATGTCGGTCTCTTCCAGGCTGAACAGGCAGTTGCGCAGTTTGCCGTCGGCCGTCAGGCGAAAGCGGTTGCAGTTCATGCAGAAGGGCTGGCTGACGGAGGCGATGAAGCCGATCCGACCGATGCCGTCTTCAAAGACGAATTCGCTCGCCGGAGCGCTCTTGTCCTGTTCGCGGCACGGGACGAGGGGCATGATCTCCCGCGCGAGCGTTTCCATGATCTCGTGGGCGAAGAGGACCTTTTCCCGCTGCCAGGCGCAGTCGGCGTCGAGCGGCATGTATTCGATGAACCGCATTTCCACGCCCGTCTCGCGCGCGAAATGGCCGAACGGGACGATCTCCTCTTCGGTCAGGCCGCGGACCGAGACGGCATTCACTTTCACCGGATGAAAGCCGACGCTGCTGGGCCGCCTGAATTCCGGCACGCACGTTCTCGTAACCCTCGCGGCGCGTGATCTGCTTGAATTTCTCGGCGGAGAGCGCGTCGAGGCTGACGTTGAGCCGCCGCAGGCCGGCGTCCCAAAGCGCTTGGGCCTGCTCGGCCAGCAGGATGCCGTTGGTCGTGAGGCCGACGTCTTTGATGCCAGGCATCGGGAGCGATCTTGGCGACCAGCTTGATCGAGCTCGCGGCGGACGAGCGGCTCGCCCCCCGTCAGGCGGACCTTGTTGACCCCCAAGCCGACGACAACGCGGACGAACCGTTCGATCTCCTCGAACGTGAGCAGCTCCGAGCGGTCCATGAATTCGACGTGATCGGCCGGCATGCAATAGAAGCAGCGGATATTGCAGCGATCGGTCACGCTGATCCGCAGGTTCGTGTGCACGCGGCCGAAGCTGTCGAGGAGCTGCTTCGTGCTTGTGCTTCGATCGTCATTCGTGTTTCTTCATTCGTCATTTCGGCGTCGCGGGGAGTGACGGTTTTGCGCGTCCAAAACGGGATTCGGCGTTTATTCGTTTTCCGCCGCCGGCGCGACGCCGGGATGGACCCACTCGGTCGTGCCGTCGCTCCAGTTCTCTTTCTTCCAGATGGGGACCGTGGCTTTGAGCGTGTCGATCAGGAAGCGGGCCGCCTCGAACGCATCCTGCCGGTGCGGGCAGCTCACCGCGACCGCCACGCTGACATCTCCCAGCTCCAGACGGCCGATGCGATGGACGATGGCGACCTGGTCGATCGGCCAGCGCCCGCGGGCTTCCGTTTCGAGTTCCTTCAGCTTCACCTCCGCCATCGGCCCGTAGGCGTCGTAATCGAGGGCGACGGTCCGACGTCCGTCGGTCAGCTCGCGGACCGTTCCCAGGAACAGAACGACCGCCCCTGACGCTGTCGAACGGACCGATTCGGTCAACTCGGCGTAATCGATCGGATCGGACGTCAGCCGGATCATATTGTTACCCGCCGCTCACCGGCGGGAAGCAGGCAATCTCGGATCTGTCCCCAAAACGGCCTGGTCGCCGGCGTAATCGTTTCCCACGGCGACGAGCAGGCTGGGGGCCAGGGGGGCGAGCTTCGGATAACCCGCGGCCAAGGCGGCACGCAAATCGCCGACGCGGGCTTCGGCCGGCAGCTCGACGGTCACCCGCTCCGCCCCGGCGGCGTCGCGCGCCCGCGCAAAGAGTCGCACTTCAACCTTCATGAAACGACGAGCTTCCGCCTGGTCGGCTGTAGTTTTCTCTCGATCTCCGGCATCAATCCGTAAGCGTAGGCCAACAGCTTGAGCGGATGGACGGTCGGCGTGGAGGTCCCCTGCTCCATCTGGAACTTGCAGCCGCTGCACTCGGTCGACGCCCAGGTTGAGATCCGGATTGCGCATCCGCGTGATCAGCCCCCAGCCGATGCGAATCGACGTGGGGAAGTTCCGCTCCGTCAGGCCGTAAGCGCCGGCCATTCCCGAGCACCCTTTCTCGATTCTATGGAGCCGCAGTTGCGGAATCAAAGAGAGCAGATCGGCCAGCGGCGTGCCGCATTGCAGCGCCTTGAGATGGCAGGGCGTGTGATAGGCGACGTCGAGGTCGAGCGGCTGAAAGTCGGTTTTGAGCTGGCCGGCACGGTGCAGACCCTGGAGATAGGCGCCGGCATCGACCACCTGTGACGCGACCACATCGACGTCGGGATGGTTCAGAATCATCGGATACTCGTGCTTGAGGCACAGGGCCGACGTCGGCTCGGTGCAGACGATCGGGAATCCTTCGCGGGCCAGTTCGGCCAGCTCGCGAACGTTCCGCTCGGCGACGATCCTGCGCCGCCTCCAGATCGCCCGCGGAAATCATGGCCATTCCCGACGACGTTTGGCCCGGCGGCACGTGCACGCTGATTCCGTTGTGCGCGAGCACCGCGAGAAAGGCCCGGCCCAGCTCCGGATCGTGCCAATTGACATAGTCGCCCGACGAAGTAGACGGCCGGTCGGCGCGACGGATTTTTCCGCGGCGTCTTGAGGAGGTCGCGCCGGACCGAGCTCATGAACGACCGCCGGGCGAAGAGGGGCAGCTTTCGGCGGCTGGAAATGCCGACCAGCTTTTCCAGGCACCAGCGAGCGGCCGCATTGCCGATCGCCCAGTTCATCGCCAGCGAGGCCGTGCTTCCCAGCCAACCGAACGAATGGGCCCGCGAGAGGATCCAGTCGGCCCGGCTCATGCCATGGGCGGCCACCTGGGCGGCCTTGGCCTCGATCATCATCTGCGGAATGTTGACGTTCGACGGACATTCGAGCTGGCACTGCTTGCAGTTGAAGCAGAGGTCGCTCAGCTCTTTCATCGTCTCGCGCGGTCCATTCGTGCGAATCGAGCCGGCCCGTGAGATAGTCGCGCAGCACGTTGGCCTTGGCGCGGGGCTCGACTCTTCGCGCGGCTCGGCCCGGAAGAAGGGGCACATGCGGGCCTCGGGCGATTGGGTCTTGCACATGCCGCAGCCGTTGCAGCCCACCGCTTCCTTGAGCAGTGCGTCGGCGTTCCAGCGCAGCTGAAACGGCACGACCTCGACGGCGCTCGGCCGCCAGCGGCCGGATCTGGTCGCGAGGAATCGCCTCGTTGGCGCCGACGATCTTGCCCGGATTGAGCAGGTTGCTGCGGATCGAAGATTTCCTTGATCCGCTGGAAGACGCGGTACAGTTCGCCGTACTCGGCCCGCAGAAAGGCCGATCGCGACATCCCGTCGCCGTGTTCTCCGCTCACCGTGCCCCCCGACCGCGAAGACGGCCGCGTACAGGTCCGCGGCCAAGCGCCTCGAGCTTTCCGCCGTCGGCCGGCGAGGGGGGCGGCAAAAACGGACGCAAATGGATCTGGCCGGCCGCCGCATGCGAATAGAGCGAGGCCGTCACCTCGTGGTTTTGAAACACCTTCTGCGCCGTGACGAGAAATTCCCGCAGGGCGGCCGGCGGCACCGCGATGTCTTCGACGATCGGCGTCGGACGCGTGTGCCCCTTGATCCGCGTCAAGAGGGGAACGACTTTCCCCGGCAGCGTCCACAGGAAGTCGACCTCCTCGTCCCGAGTGCGCCTGATAGGCCACGACCGCGCCGACGTTCCGGGCGTGAACGGCCCGAATCGTCATGGCGATGCGCTCGCGGCACTGCGCGTCGCTGAAGCCGACTTGCTCGACGATCAGCGCCACTTCGGCAGTCGGGGCGATCAACTGCTCGAACCGCGGATCGGCCTCCCGCGCCAACGACAAGAGCCGACGGTCCATCAGATCGCAGGCGCTCGGCTCCAGGTCGGCAATCTCCTGCACGGCCCCGATGGCCGACTCGAGGTCGCCGAACAAAAGCAGCACGGCCGCTCGGTGCGGCGGAAGGGGAAAGGTCTCGAGCGTCGCCGCGGTAAACAGGCCCAACGTCCCTTCCGATCCGACGAGCAGGCGGGGCACGTTCAAGTGCGTGGCGGACAGCAGGCCCCGCACGTAATAGCCGGCGCTGTTGCGGATGAGGGGCGGCTGCTTTTGCCGGATGATCTGGCTGTTTTCCGCCAGCAGAGCGGCCAAGCGTCCGACGATCGTCCGCTTGGCGATCCAGCGGCTGCCCGTTGCCGCTCGCCGGGACCTCGGCGCTCGTCGCGTCGGTCGGGGGCACGCGGCGAGCTGCCGTATTCGGCCAGCGGCTCGTCGCCGAATTCGACGACCGTCCCGCCGGCAAGCACCGTCTCGATGCTCGCCACGTGGTCGCGCGTCGAGCCGACGTGGACCGAATGCGAGCCGGCCGCGTCGACGCCCAGCATTCCGCCGACCGTCGTGATGGCCGTATTCGACGGATCGGGTGGAAAATACCGGCCGTACGGCCGCAGAATACGGTTGAGTTGATCGCGCACGATCCCCGGCTGGACGCGGATCGTCGTTTCGCCGACCGCCTCGACGGCCCGCATCTGGCACGAAAAGTCGACGACCACTCCCTCGCCGATCGCCGCTCCCGTCGACGCCGGTCCCCGCTCCGCGGGCAACGAGCGGAAGGCCGGTTTCCGCCGCATAACGGGCCAGCACCACGACGTCGTCACGGTCGCGGGGACGGGCGACGGCCAGCGGCGGGACCTGAAAGATGCTCGCGTCGCTGGCGTACATCGACAACGTCAAGGGATCGCACCGCAGCTCCCCCTTGAAGCTGCCGGAGAGATCTTCGATCAGTCGCCGCTGCCGGTCGTCCACGTATTTTGTGCCGCCCAGGTGGAAAGGGATCGGTGCGAACGGATGACCACGCGGCCGCGGCCGAATCGAATGTCGCCGCATCAATGCCGCGGATTTCCCAACCCGACGCGCTCCACGCCGGTCCGAGCACGGATGCCGTCGGACCCGGTGGTCGGCTTGGATCAAGACGGGTGCCGCCGGGCCGCCTCCAGACGGAGGCGTTCCTGGCGATAACGCTCGCCCACTTCGAGATCGAAGGTCGCCTGCGAGGCCGGTTCGAATCCGCCGTGCCGTGCTCCGCAGCGGTAACAAACCAACACGTCCCTCATGAAGATGAATAACAGAAAATCGACGAGCGCAAACGCCATCAAAATGCCCAGCGACAAAGCCGGCTGCCAAAGTGCATAGGCGACCGTGCTCAGCACGATTCCCGCACCGACCATCAGCAGCCCGACGCGTTGCGGGAAATCCTTCTGCCGCCACAGGTCATTGCAGCCGCAGATCAGGCAACGGGCCGGCTGGCCGCGGTCGAAGTCTTCGGCCGGACACGTCCGGGACCAGCCGCAGGCTCCGCACGGCACGCCCTGGCCCGGCCGAAATCCTTCTGCCGCACCGGTTGCTGGCATCGCGGACAACGGAACGTCAAGACGACCGGCCGCTCCGTCTGGGCGATCGGCCCGGCCGCTGTGTTCGCGGAAACCAAATTTCAACCTCCGAATGTATCGCTTTTTGCGCCCATCCCTTACCTTAGCCTAAACGCAGGCCGGCCGCCACGAGGAACCGGCCGCAGCCCTGCGAATTGGCTGACACCCGAATTCGCGTACGGCAATGTGCTCTATCTACTCCAGGCGGAACGATTTACGAACACGGTTGACGAATATGAACAATTCAGGTGGCGAATACGGCCAGAAAGACAACCGTTCGACAAATACCGGCCGGAATCCCAGTCGCCGCCCAAGCGGCCGGCGTGTCCTGTCTGCGGTGGGCCCTTGGTCGAGATCAAGCAGAAGCTTCAATGCGCCCAGTGCCGAACGATCTGCGAAACGTGCTGCGAAGGTGGACGTGGTTGAATGCCCATGGAACTCCGCGAGGTCGCCGAGCGAATTCTGCTGGCCGATTCGCTGGCAGCCAAGCTCGGCCGCATTGCCCCAACTCTGACGGACGAGCGGCCAGGCCCCGCTCGGCGCGTCTCGGTTCCCGGGCGGCCGTCGGAACTCGTCTTCGCGGCGCGCCGCACTGCTCCGTCCATGCCGCGGCCCGGGGCGCTCTGCGATCCGAAAAAGCGGGCCGTCGCGCATCATATTCTGGCCAATCACGAGTTGCAGGCGCTGGAGGTGATGGCGTTTGTGCTCTTGGCGTTTCCCGACGCGCCGCCCGAATTTCGCCGCGGGCTGATCGGCATCATGGGGGACGAGCAGCGCCACACGCGGCTGCATGTCGAGCGGGCGGCTGAGCTGGGAATTCAATTCGGCGAGCTTCCCGTGAACGGCTACATCTGGGCCAAGGCGCAACAGTTTGAGTCGCTCCTCGATTACCTGGCCGGCCTCCCCTTGACCTTCGAGGGATGCAATCTCGACCACACGCTCGAGCTCGAACAATCCTTCCAGCGCGCCGGGGACGAGCAAAGCGCGGCCATCCTGCGGGCCATCCACCGCGACGAGATCGGGCACGTCCGCTTCGGCATCGAATGGCTGCGGCGGCTCAAGCCGGCCGACCAGACCGATTGGGACGCCTACGTCGCGCACCTCCATTGGCCGCTCCGTGCGGAAAAGGCCGTGGGCGACGTCTTTCACCGCGGTCCGCGATTGCAGGCGGGAATGACGCTCGAGTTCATCGAGCACCTGGCGGCCTCTCACGAACATCGCCGTCAAGTCGATTGGGGAACCTCTCCATGACGGCCCGCATCATTGATGGCAAGGCGATTGCCGAGAAAATCCGCGGCGAAATCGCCGCGCAAGTGGCCGAGTTCCGGCGAGCAGACAGATTGCGTTCCGCATTTGGCCGCCATTCTCGTCGGCGAGGATCCGGCCAGCGGCGTCTACGTCCGCGGAAAGCAGCGGGCCTGTGAAAAGGCGGGACTGAAGAGCACGCTTCATCGGCTACCGGACACGACGTCCGAAGACGATCTCTTGGCTCTCGTCCGCCAGTGCAATCACAACTCCGACGTCCACGGCATCCTGGTGCAGTTGCCGCTGCCCAAGCAGATCAATCCGCAGCGCGTGCTCGACACGGTTTCGCCGCTCAAGGACGTCGACGCGTTCCATCCGGAGAACGTCGGCCGAATCGTCCAGGGGCGTCCCCGTTTTCTGCCCTGCACGCCGCACGGAGTGCAGCGGCTGTTGATTGAAACGCGGCACGATGATCAACGGCGCGGAAGTTGTCGTCCTGGGTCGCAGCGAAATCGTCGGCAAGCCGATGGCGCTGATGCTCCTGCAGAAAGGCCCGGCCGCCGACGCGACCGTCACCGTCTGCCACAGCCGCACGCACCACTTGCCGGACGTCACGCGGCGGGCCGACATCCTGATCGCCGCCATTGGCTCAGCCGCGTTTCGTCACGCAAGACATGGTTAAGCCGGGGGCCGTCGTGATCGACGTGGGAATCAATCGCGTCGGGGAAAAACTGGTGGGGGACGTCGATTTCGACGCGGTGTGCCAGGTCGCCTCGGCCATCACCCCCGTGCCGGGCGGAGTGGGTCCGATGACGATCGCCATGCTGTTGGGAAACACGCTGACAGCGGCCCGCCTGGCCGCGCAACCGACGTAGGGTGGGACCAGCTCGCGCAGCGGCGCCGGCCCGCCATCGAATCGCCGCCCGCAAGGTGGTGCCTCAGCCGAAGAGCTTCACCGACGTGTGGTAGTCGATGTGCGGCGCCTTGATCTTGCCGCCGGCCAGCTTTTCGCCGAGCGGATTCAAGTAGACGCGCCCTGTTGGCTGGCCGAGGCCCGGGCTCACGTTGAAAACATGGATGTTGAAGATGAATGCCGGTTCCGTGAGCGCCTGAAACCAGTGGACGTTGTCCTTGTGGTCGGAGACCGTCGAGCACTCTCCCGGCGTGAACTTGCGGTCGATGGTCGGCTTGATGATGTAGGCGTCGGGCAGATCTTCGAGCCGGTCGTAATGCCGGCCGCGAAGGTCTCCCTTCAGGACCAAAAACGCGGTCGCCATGTTGTTGTGCCCGTGAGGGACGACCGAGCGCCCCTGCTTGAGGGCGAAGATTTGCTTGCCGAAGACGTATTCCGTCGGCAGGCCCTCGACCTCGGGAACTTGAACGAAAGGCTCAGCGCCCCCCGGTCGACCATCTTGATTCCCTGCGTGAGCCGATCGAAATCGATCAGCTCGAGAAGCTCGGGCAAGTTGACTTGCGCAGAAGAGCTTTTCGATCTGCTCCTGCCATGCGACCTGCGGCAACTTCTGGCCGCGGACTTGCGCGGCCCGAGCTCGTTGACGTCGGCCAGCCACTTGACCGTCCGCGGCCGCACGTCCGTCGGCAAAGGCATCATGGGCACAGAGCGTTTCGAGCAGAGAGTACGTCAGAAGCGATCCGAGCGCCTGTTGCGAAAATTCGCGACGCGTGACCTGGGCCATGGCGTGTTCCTCCAGGCACCATTGAACCGCAGAACCGTCTCCACGACAAGGATGCGCAGGTCTCGAAGCCCACGGACGGCCGTCCGTGGGCTTGGTAGCCGCGCAATCACGCGAGGATCGGCAACAGCGATCCCGAGCCGTGCTGACGTTCGCGCGTGACGATCGAGCCGATCAGCGTCGTGGCCGTGCAGTCGTGGACGGCGATCTTCGCCAGCGTCCCGGCGAGACGCGGGTTGCCGTCGAACACGACGATGCGGTCGCACGTGCGAACGTCCGACAAGCTGGGTCGGCCCGTTCGCCGGCCAGGTCCGTAGCGGCGTGCTTGAGGGCCGTCTTGCTGGGTCCCTCGACCAGCACCTCGACCTCGCGGCCGATGAACGCGGCGTTGTCCTCTTCGCTGATCTCGTTTTGAATGGCCAGCAAGGCGTTGTTGCGGCGGCGCTTCACGTCTTCGGGAATGTCGTCGGCATAGTGCTCGAAAGCCTTCGTTCCCGGGCGCGGGCTGTACTTGAAGATGAAGCTGTTTTTGAACCGGCAGCGGCGGACCAGGTCGATGCTCTTCTCGAATTCAGCCTCGGTCTCGCCCGGATGGCCGACGATGAAATCGCTCGAGACGGCGCAGTCCGGCATGATCTCGCGGATGCGGTCGTGCATTTCGAGATACTGTTCGACCGTGTAGCCGCGCTTCATCACCCGCAGCACGTCGTTCGATCCCGACTGGGCCGGCACGTGCAGGTAGCGGCAAACTTTCGGCAGGTCGCGGACGGCAAAACACAAATCGTCGGACATGTCGCGCGGATAATTGGTGACGAACTTGATGCGGTCGATGCCGGGCGTGTCGTGAATCTGCGCGAGCAGATCGCTCAGCCGGCAAAGTCGGCCGTTTTCGGTGTACTTGTAGCTGTTGACCGTCTGCCCCAGCAGGGTGACCTCCTTGACCCCCTGTTCGGCCAGCACGCGGACCTCGGCGGCGATGGCGGCAGGAGGGCGGCTCTGCTCCGGTCCGCGCGTCATGGGGACGACGCAGTACGTGCAGAACTTGTCGCAGCCGATCATGATCCGCACGAAGGCCTGAAACGGCGAGGGCCGCATGGCCGGCTCGCGGAGCGGGTCGTAGCTTTGAAAGCTCTCGGAGACTTCCGACCGCGTTCCCTCTTTGCGCGACAGGCTGACGGCGACGGCACGGCGGCGGCCGTCGCGGGCCTCTTCGATCAGCCGCGGCACTTCCGAGAGCTGGCCCGTGCCGACGACCAGGTCGACGTGCGGCGCGCGCTGGAAAATCCGTTCCTGGTCCTTCTGCGCCATGCAGCCCAACACGCCGATCACCTGGCGGGGGCGGCGGCGCTTGCTGAATTTGAGGCGGCCGAGCTGGCTGTAGATCTTGTGCTCGGCATGCTCCCGCACGCTGCACGTGTTGAAGAGGACCGTGTCGGCCTCGTGGACGTCGGCCGTCAGCTCGTAACCGTGACGCCGCAGGGCGGCCACGACCAGCTCGCTGTCGAGCATGTTCATCTGGCAGCCGACCGTCTCGATGTAGAGCTTGCGGTTGTGATCCATGGAAGCAGAACTTGTCGACGAGCGCCCGAGCGGCCCGTAAGCCGGCTGAGAGTCTTATCAGCCCGCCTTTTTCGCGGACCCTCGGGCTTGGCCGTGTCGTTGGGCTTGGCCGTGTCGTTGGGCTTGGCCGTGCCGTTCACCGGGTTCTTTGCCGGGTTCTTGGCGGTGTTCTTCATGGGAGCTGTTTGCTGGTTCGCTGCTTGGGCGGTCCGTTGGCTCGCCGGGACGGCGACCTTCTTGGCCGTCGGGGCGGCAGCCGGGGGACGGCCGGAGCGGATCGCCTTCAACTCCTCGGCGAGTTTTTTTTTGTAGTTCTGTCGATGATCGCTCATCAACGACACGAGCGATTTGATTGCCAGATACGTTGCCACGCCGTACAGAATGAGCTGCGCCTTATCCATGGCGACTCCTTCCGTCGAGGCCACCTTCGGATGTTGGAGTGCGCGGCCTCCGGCCTGCGCTCCAGACGGCATGCCGCCGTCAATCGCGGACGCGCTCGATGTACTGCCCCGTTCGTGCGTCGACCTTGATCTTATCCCCCTGGTTGATGAACGCCGGCACGTGGACCGTGGCGCCGGTCTCGACGGTCGCCGGCTTGGAGACGTTCGTCGCCGTGTTGCCGCGGGCGGCCGGCTCCGTGTACGTGATTTCGAGGACGACGTGCTGCGGCGGCGTCATCTCGATGATCCGGCCGTTCCAGTACATCAAGCCGACCGTGGCGTTCTCGAGGAGGAACTTGGCCCCGTCGCCGCATTGTTCGGCCGTCAAGGTGTATTGCTCGAACGATTCGTTGTCCATGAAGATGAGGTCGTCGCCGGCGCGGTAGAGGAACTGGCCCTCGCTCTTGTGGACGTCGGCCTCTTCGAGGCTGTCGCCGCTCTTATACGTTCGGTCGAGCAGCGTTCCCTTGAGCAGATTCCGCAGCCGCGTCTTGTACAGGGCCTGCCCTTTGCCCGGCTTGACGAAGTTGCATTCGATCATCTCGTAGGGATCGCCCTCGACGACGACCTTGACTCCCTTGCGAAAATCGCCCGCATTGATCTGAGGCATCGGTCCTTCTTTTCAACTCGAAATCGTCTGAATCCAAATTGCGCAAAATACCCGCTGCCAAGCAGGCCGGCGGTGAGGATAGCATAACGCCCGCACACCGCGAAATGCCGAATGGACGAGCGGGCCAATTCCGTGCATTCGCATCGCCGTCGCACGAGCCGCCGGGTCCGGCCGGCGAGGCGTGGCGTCCACCCGCCGGCTCGTTGCACGCCGATCGGCCGGTCGCTGAACCAGCCCGTCGATCAGGCCAAGATGCCTTGCACGGCGTCGCCTTTGACCATCTCGCGCGGCTGGTTGAGATGGTTGTAGATCGTCTGCCGCGGGTCGAGGCCCACGCTGTGATAGATGGTCGCCAACAGCTCGTTCGGATGGACCGGATTCTCGACCGGAGCGGAGGCCGTCTTGTCGGACTTGCCGTAGACCAAGCCCGCGCTTGATGCCGGCCCCGGCGATGACGGCCGTGTAGCAGTAAGGCCAGTGGTCGCGGCCATCGTCGTTGTTGGAGTTGCCGGACGTGCTCACGCCGCGCTTGGGGCTGCGGCCGAACTCGCCGACGGCCACCACCAGCGTCTCCTTCAACAGTCCACGCTCGTCGAGGTCGCTGACCAGGGCCGAAAGCCCCGCGTCGAGCATCGGAGAATTTTCCTTCTTCATCCGCTCGGACAGGCCGACGTGGACGTCCCACGAATGCCGATCGGAATTGGCGACCTTGGGCCAGTTGACCTCGACGACGCCGCGTTCCCGCCTCGATCAGGCGGCGGGCCAGCAGGCACGATTGGCCGAACGTGTTGCGGCCGTAACGGTCGCGCATCTCCGGCTTTTCGGCGTGGAGGTTGAAGGCATCCCGCGCCCGGCCGGAGAGGACCAGGCTGAGCGCTTTGTCGTAGTAGGTGTCGAGCGCGTAGCTCTTCACGGCCCGGTCGAGTTCGCGGAGGCTGGCGTTGACCGTGTCGCGGAGCCGGGCCCGCCGTTCGAGCCGCGCCTGCGGCACGTCCTTGCGCAGGAGCAGATCGTCGATGTTGATCCGATCCATCTTGTTCATGTCGAGATCGTCGCCGGGCGGATAGAGGTAATACGGGATCGAAGGCCCGACCCAAGAAGCCGGCCGTCCCCGCCTTGCCGATCACGTTGCTCTCCTGCAACGGCCGGGGCATCATCACGTAGGGCAGCATGGGAACCTCGGGCGGCCGCATCTTGACGATGTTGCACCCGAAGTTCGGGAAGTCCTTGGGGCTGGGCGGCTCGAGCTGGCCGGAAGGGCTCACGTTGTCGGCCGTGTAACCGGTCAGCATCTGGTAAATGGCGGCCGTGTGGTTGAACAGGCCGATCGGCGTGTAGCTCATCGAGCGGATGAGCGTGATCTTGTCGTTGACCTTTGCCAGCTTGGGCAGGTTCTCGGTGAACTGGACGCCGGGCAACTTCGTGTTGATGTTGCTGAAGACGCTTTTGACGTTGTCGGGGACGTTCGTCTTCGGGTCCCACAAGTCGAGATGGCTCGGGCCCCCCTGCAGGTAGAGCAGGATGACCGATTTCGCCTTGCCGAAGCCCGGGCCGCCGTAGCCGGGACGCGTCGGCGGTGGCGGCCTTGGCCGAGGTCGCCCGGAGGATCGCGGGCAGGCTGAAGCCGAAAACGGCCGAGCCGCCGATTCGCAGCAACTCGCGGCGGCTGAATCCGTCACACGTGTCCTTACCGTACTGCCCGGGAATGACCAGCATTTCGCGCGTCCTCCGATGGCGGCCGAACAGGATCGCGGTGTCCAACGTCAGCGATTAAGGCCGGCTGTCTTCACAGCTTTGCGTGGGCGTGACTTCTGGCGGAAAGCGTTATACCAAAAGCTGGTGTGCGGCAACGCGTTCAAGAGGCGAATTTGCAGCTCACGTAACTATAACTGGACAACGCATCAGTTGTCAATTATACGACTTGTCGAACCGCCTCTTCCTGCAGGCAATAGACGTTTGATACCATTCGGCCGCATTTCTCTTGTCCGACTCCCCTGGATCCTGTCTTTTTCCATTTCCGTTCTGACGCCGCCTCGTTCTCGCGGCGGCCGGTCATGGTTGCGCCCCCTTTGTGGATCGGCCAATGGGATATTGGTCCAAGGTCCAAAGTCCAAGTTCGAAGGTCTGCCAGAACGGGCCCCTCTTCGACTTTGGACTTTGGACGTTGGACCTTGGACCTCCCCGTGCTCCTGTGCGCGGCTGATCGCCGGTTGCGGTTGGCTGCCCAGCTTCGTTCAATCATTCGACCGACAAATCGGTCCGCCTCACGGAGGAAGCCCGTCAGGCCTGCGAGACCGGGCAACCATGAGCGGGCCCGGCAACTGCTTGCCCGGGCCGCGGAGGCTCGCCCCTGACGATCCCGACGTTCAGTGCCGGATCGCCCGAGTGCTGCTGCTCTGACTGGCGACACAAACGAAGCGGTGAAGCATCTGCGCTATGCCACGCGCAACGGCATCGACGATCCGGACGCCTATCTCGAACTGGCCCGCGTGCTGCTGGATGCCAAACGCTACGGCGAGTGCCAGGAGATGATCGACTCGGCCCTGCGACTGGTCCCCACGCACGTCGCCGGCCCAACTCCTGGCCGGCCAGCTTGCCGAACTGAGAAAAAGGACGACGAGGCGTTGGCCATCTATTACCGCGTGCTGGGGAACGATCCGTCCGACGTCGAAGCGATGCTGCACGTGGCCGACGTGCTCGTCCGGATGGATCGCACGAACCAGGCCGCTCCGCTGTTGCGGACCGTTGTCGAATCGGACCGCATCGCTCCCCCCGAGCAGGCGCGGGCCCATTGGAACCTGGGTCGGATCTATGGCCGCGAACGCCGCTGGGCCGAATCGGCCACCCAACTCTGCCGCGGCGGCCGATCTTGCGTCCCGACCTGTCCGCCGACGAAGCCTACCAGGTCGCCTACGCCTGGTGGGAAGCGGGCGACCGGAGAAAGGCCCTGGATTTCGTCTCGCGGACGCTGGCCGCCAGTCCGCAACATGCCAACTGCGCTGGCCTTCGCCGCCGCCCTCCGTCAAGGCAGACGCCGCGTCCAAACCGCGTACTCCCGCCTTCCGCTGCCGGCGCCAAAGTCTGGCAATAGAGCGATAGTGGTGAGTGGACGAGGGGTGAGTGGCGAGTAAGAGAGGGCACGCCTACCCGCGAAGCGCGGGTACCCGGTGCCCTGGTTTTCTCTCGCCACTCGCCACTCGCCACTCACCCCCCGCCACTCACTCCGCTATAATCAGGGACGTCTTTCGAGTGGCGAGGGAGAACCGAAGCACGCGAAGCGTGCCCTCTCTTAACTCACCCCTCGCGCACTTCACTCCCTCACCACTCACCATCGCCAAATGCCCGACGCGACCTCCTCCTCGCACAACGAAACCGGTGCTGATCAAGCGGCCAATCCGGCCGAACGCGTCGGAACGGACATCGACTATGGCCGTTTTTGGATTGTGTTCACTGCGGGCTTTGCACCTCGGCCTGCCCGACCTATCTCGAAACGGGGAACGAGAACGACAGCCCCCGCGGCCGCATCTACCTAATGCGGGCCGTGACCGACGGCCGCCTGGAATTGGGGCCGACCGTCAAACGGCATCTCGATTTGTGCCTCGACTGCCGAAGCTGCGAAACGGCCTGTCCCTCGGGCGTCCAATACGGCCGGCTGATCGAACCATTTCCGCGTCGGCATGCGCCGGGCCGAGGCTCAGGCAACCAGACGGGACGCTGCCGGCAGCCGAGTGGTTCGAACGGCTCTTCTTGTACGGCCTGTTTCCCCATCCCGGCCGGATGAAGGCGGCCCTCTTCCCCGCTCGACTTCTTGCAGCGGACTGGGGCTTGGACCGGCTGATTGACGCCGACGGGGCTTCCCAAGCTGCTGCCGGGTCCCGTGCGGCGGATGTATGATCAGCTTCCCCGGCTGCAACCGTCCGCCCCGCCCCTGCCGGAACTGCTCTCCGCCATCGGCCCGCGGCGGGCGCGCGTGGGACTCTTTGCCGGCTGCGTGGCCCAGGCCATGTTTCCGCAAACCAATTGGGCGACGGCCCGCGTGCTGCAAGCCAACGGCTGCGACGTGATCACTCCACGCAGCCAGACCTGCTGCGGAGCCATCCATTATCACAACGGCGCGGCCGCCCCGGCCCTCGACCTGGCCGCGACCAACGCCCACGCTTTCGATCTCGATGGGCTGGACGCCGATCATCATCAACGTCGCCGGCTGCGGCTCGATGCTGAAAGATTATGGCCATATCGGCCAGGAGGCGCTCCGACAACGGCAATCGCGACGACCAGAAACAGCTGCCCGCTCTCGAGCGTTTCGCCTCCAAAGTCCGCGACGTGTCCGAGTTCCTGGCCGAGCTGGGGCCGATCCGCCCGCCGGGCGAAATCCGGCTCCGCGCCGCCTATCACGACGCGTGCCATCTGGTGCACGCCCAAAAGGTCCGCGAACAGCCGCGGACGCTGCTCGCCCTGGTCCCCGGTCTGCAGCTCGTGCCGCTGCCCGAGTCCGAGGTCTGCTGCGGGGCGGCCGGCAGCTACAATCTGACGGAACCGGAAATGTCGGACCGCCTGTCCGAGCGGAAGCTGCAAAACATCCTGGCGTGCGACGTCCAGGCGGTCATCACGGGCAATGCCGGCTGTTCGCTGCAAATCCAGGCCGCAGTCCGAAGATCGGGCCGCCGCATCTGGGTCGCCCATCCGATGGATGTGCTCGACCTGAGTTACCGCCGCCAACCGCCTCCCGTCGTCTGATCGGACAGAGTCCCCGACCGGAAGGAACTGATGCCTGCGACACCCACGATCAAGGCCGTGGTGTTCGATTTCGACGGCCTGATGTTCAACACCGAGGAGATCTTCAACCTCTCGGGCCGCGAGCTGTTGCGCCGCCGCGGCAAAGAAATGACGCCCGCGCTGCTCAGCCTGATGATGGGCCGCCGGTCCGACGAGGCGTTTCCCATGATGATCGAAGCCCTCGGCCTGACCGAAGATCCCGACGCCCTCCGCGCGAGGAACGGGCCATCTTTCACGACCTGTTGTGGAAGCACGTCGCTCCCATGCCGGGACTGTTCGAGCTCCTGGCCCACATCGAAGCCCGCGGACTGCCCAAAGGCGTCGCCACCTCATCGCGTCGCCCGTATATCGAGTCGCTGCTCGGCCAATTCAAGCTGATCGATCGTTTCGACGTGACGCTGACGGCCGAAGACGTCGCCCGCGGCAAGCCGCACCCGGAAATCTATCTCGACGGCCGCCGCCCGCATCGGCGTCGCCCCGTGCGAAATGCTCGTCCTGGAAGACAGCGAAATGGGCACCCGCTCCGCCGCCGCGGCCGGCGCGGTCGCCGTCTCCGTCCCGCACGAGCACAGCCGCCACCACGATTTCAGCACGGCCTTTTTCATCGCGACCAGCTTGCACGACCCGAAGATCCTCAGTCTGTTGACCGACGAGTGATTCCATGCATCGCTGCCGGCGCGAGCCAATCCCTTTGGTGGCCGCCGAGGCTGTCGTAGGGTGGGACAAGGCCGGCTCGGCGGCCGCGGCTCGACTGTCTTCGACCCTGAGGCTCAGACCCGAAGGGAGCTCGCCGAAGTCCGGCCCACCTTTTGAAGGTTGCCAAGCGCGTGGCAGTGGTGGGCCGTCGCTCGCTTTGCGAGCTTGTCCCACCCTACGTTTCGAAAAGCACGTGTTTTCCCGAGCGAAAATCCTTCACGGCGTTGCATGGCACCCGGCGTTCCCATTCGTCGGGCATTCCGTCGCCGTCCGTGTCGACGGGGGTCGGGCCGCTTTTCAAATTTGGCCATCCGCCGACTTGGTCCTGCGAATCGATCAGCCGGTTGGTCCCATCCCGAACCTCGTTCACGAGCCGTTCGTCCGTTGCATCGCGGCGGACAGCACGGGATTGTGGAGCACGAAGTCCGAACGGTCGTCGCCAGGTCCGCCCTTGCGGCCCCGGTCCGCCCTTGGCGGAAAGGAAGCACGAATCCAGTCCGCCCTTCGATCCGATTCCCGGTCGGTCGCTACTCGTATGTTAACATAAAGTTGACAATTCATCAATACCAAAACCAGCGAATTTGGCCAAAAGGAGTTTTTTGGGGTCGTCCGCCTCCCTTTTTTTACGCCCCAAAAAACCCCAAAAAACTCCCGCAACCTTTGGCATTCGGTGCTTCGGGTCAGCTTGAGAAGCACTGGCGGGCCAGGGCCTTCGCTGGTGGCAACCGGCCCGTTGCCCGTTGTCCCGCACCTGTCGCCCCTCGCTTGACGGTCTTTTGCGGCACCGATACAGTTCAAGTTTCTTCGCGATCACCCTGTTTGGAATCGTCCTGAAGCAGCGAAAAGCGAATGCCAACGATTAATCAGCTCATTCGGAAACCGCGCAAGCCGCAGCACGCCAAGACCAAGACGCCCGTGCTCGAAGGTTGCCCGCAGAAGCGGGGGGTTTGCCTGCTCGTTAAGACGGTCACGCCGAAAAAGCCGAACTCGGCCCTGCGGAAAGTGGCCCGCGTGCGGCTTTCCAACGGCAAGGAAGTGACTGCCTACATTCCGGGCGAAGGGCACAACCTGCAGGAGCACTCGATCGTGCTCGTCCGCGGCGGCCGCGTGCGCGATTTGCCCGGCATCCGGTACAAGATCGTCCGCGGCGTGCTCGATACGCTGGGGGTCAGCGACCGCCGACAGGCCCGCAGCCGCTACGGCACCAAAAAGCCCAAGTGAGAGCAGGGGGCGGGGGCGGAGGTCAGGGTTAGTAGACAATTTAAGACAATGTCGGGCGGACCTTGCTGTCTGCCCGCAGGATCCACGACAGACCACTTATGGCCGATAAATTCACCGCCAGCAAGAGCCAGCTCAAGGAGGATCACCGGACCCACTCGAAGCTGGCGTCGAAGTTCATCAATTGCCTGATGCACGACGGCAAAAAAAGCGTCGCGATGTCGGTGTTTTATGACGCGATGGACATCATCGTCAAGAAGATGCCCGACGAGGACGCCGTGAAGGTCTTCACCGAGGCGGTGGAGAACGTGCGTCCCTCGATCGAAGTCCGCTCGAAGCGCGTCGGCGGGGCGACCTACCAGGTGCCGACGCCCGTCAATCCCCGGCGGCAGCAGACTCTGGCGATCCGCTGGCTCATCGAGTCGGTCCGCGAGAAGAAGGGACGCCCGGCCCACGTCAGTCTCGCGGAGGAATTGATGGCCGCGTTTCGCCGCGAAGGGAACGCCATGACCAAGCGCGAAAACGTCCACCGCATGGCGGATGCAAACAAGGCGTTCGCCCACTTCGCATGGTGACCGAGCGAATCCGCAATATCGGCATCGTGGCCCACATCGACGCCGGCAAGACCACGACGACCGAGCGGATCCTCTACTACACCGGCTTCTCCCACAAAATGGGCGACGTCGACGAAGGCACGACGGTCACCGACTTCGATCCGGAAGAGGCCAAGCGCGGCATCACCATCTACTCGGCCGCCATCACGTGCCGCTGGAAGAACGAGCCGGCCGGCATCCCGGAACACACGATCAACATCATCGACACGCCGGGGCACGTCGATTTCACGGCCGAGGTCGAACGCAGCCTGCGCGTCCTGGACGGGGCCCTGGTGATTTTCAGCGCCATGGAAGGGGTCGAGGCCCAAAGCGAGACCGTTTGGCGGCAGGCCGACAAGTATGGCGTCCCCCGCATCTGCTTCATCAACAAGATGGACCGGATCGGGGCCGATTTCGAGCGGACCTTCGAGCAGATCATCCGCCGGCTGGCGGCGCATCCCGTGGCCCTGCAGATCCCAATCGGGGCCGGTCCTGCCATCGGATCCCAGCGGCCTCTCCGGCGTGATCGACCTGATCGAGATGAAGGCGCTCTATTTCGACGACCGCATCGAAGGGGCGGACGATCACCGTCGCCGAGATTCCCGAGGGAGAGCGGCCCCGCGCGGCCGAATGGCGGCGAAAACTCCTCGAGGCGGTTGCGCTGCTCGACGATGCCATCATGGAGACCTACTTATCGACCGGATGACGTTCCGGCCGAGCAGATCCACCGCCTCCTGCGGCTGGCGACCTTGCACGGACAGATTGCAGCCGACCTTCTGCGGGGCGTCGCTCGATTACATCGGCGTGCAGCCGTTATTGGACGCGGTCGTGCGTTATCTCCCCAGTCCGCTCGACCGGCCGCCCGTCGAGGGGGAACATCCCAATCCCAAGAAGCGGGACAAGCTTCGCGAGTCGCGGAAGTGCTCTCCCAAAGAGCCGTTTTGCGGGCTCGTCTTCAAGATCGTGGCCGACCAGCACGCCGACTTGTATTTCATCCGGGTCTATTCGGGCGTCCTGAAAAGCGGCAGCCGGCGCTCAACCCGCGGACCGACAAGAAGGAGCTGATCAGCCAACTCTGGCGGGTCCAGGCCGACTCGCGCGAAAAAATCGAAACGGACCAGGTGGAAGCGGGGGACATCGTCGGCGTGGTCGGTCCCAAGGATTCGGTGACCGGGGACACGCTGTGCGACGCCATCACCCGATCCTGCTGGAGCGGATCGTCTTTCCCGAAACGGTGATCTCGATGGCCATCGAGCCCGACACGAATGCCGAGCGCAAAAAGCTGGCCGACGTGTTGGCCCGCCTGTCGCGCCAGGACCCGACTTTCACGGCAAAAATCAGCGAGGAGACGGGGCAGACGATCATCAGCGGCATGGGCGAGCTGCATCTCGAAATCCTGCGGGAGCGCATCCAGCGGGATTTTGGCCTGAAGGTCCGCGTCCACAAGCCGCGCGTCAGTTACCGCGAATCGGTCCGCAAAGCGGTCGAGGCGGAGGGGGTCTGCCATCGCCAGACGGCCGGCGAAAGCCATTACGCGAAGGTCCGCATCCGGCTGGAGCCGTTTGCCGGAGGCGAAGCCATCAGCGTGGTCAGCACGCTCAAGCCGGACCATCTTCCCGAGGCACTTCTCGCGGCGACCCTGGAACAAACCCTGCGCGACGAGGCGCAGGCGGGCGGCCTGTTGGGGCATCCGCTTGATGAACGTGCGGATCACCGTGCTCGATGTCGATTATCGGACCGGCGAAACGACGGAAGTGGCCCTGCGGGAAGCGGCCGCCCTGGCCGTGCGCGAGGCGCCTGCAGCAGGCCGGCGTCGTGCTTGCTGGAACCGATCATGAAGCTGGAGGTCACGACCCCCGATCAGTTTCTGGGCAACATCCAGGCCGACCTCAACGCCCGCCGGGCCATGATCGTCAATTCCGAGCGGCGCGGGCACTTGTCCGTGCTGGAGGCGCACGCGGCGCTGGCGCAGATGTTCGGCTATTCGACGCAGGTCCGCAGCCTGTCGCAGGGGCGGGCGTCCGTATTCCATGGAACCCCTCAATTACGCCGAAGCGCCGGCCGATGTGCTCGAAGCCATGAGGGGATAAGCGATTCACCTCCGGCCGGCGAAATGGTAAAATGCACCTGCGACTTTTTGGTCGTCCAAGGGGAAGCTGCGCATTGGTGGCTCGAGGGTCCTGGCCGCAGCGGATTGATTCGCCCCGTCCTCGAACTGTGGCCCGCAGGACCACCGCAGCGCAATGTTCCTGTCACCCCCCCAACAGACTTCATGAGCGCTGAACCACAGCCTGGAAGCACGATCCAGCCGCAGCCTCCGCCGGCTCCGCCTGCCGTGCGGCGAGGACGGTCCGTATGCGCGGCTGGCCTATCCGCATCCGCAGCGCGGGACGGCGTACAAAGACATCCTGCGTCACACGACCCTGATCGGATCGTCGATCGACTGCCCGATCCGGCTGCTCTCTTCGGAGATTGCGCCGGCCCACTGCGTCATCACTCTCGACAACGACGTGATCCGCGTGCGGGCACTGCGGCCGGAGGCGGGCATTCGCGTCAACGGGCACGCCGGTCGATATCAGCGTCCTGTGCCACGGAGATAGCCTGGAGATCGGCCCTTTCAGTTTTCGGGTCGAGACCAACCTGACGTTCGAGCTCTCCAGGACGGCGCCGGTGGCGGAGACGCGGATGGATCTGGTGCAAAGCGATCGGTCCCGACACCGCCGCGGAAGACGCCCCGACCGGCGACACGGCTCCCGAACCGGCGCCGCCACGGCGCCCGTACCCGCGACGGAGAGACCGAAAAACCGATCACCATCGAGTTCCTGAAGTCGCTGATGCTGCAGGGTGTGCTCACGCGGTTTCAGAGCCAATGGCTGCTCGAAGGAAAGTTCGAGGAGTTCACGATCGACGAGTATCGCATCGTGGACATCCTGGGGACCGGCGGAATGGGCTGGTTGTACGTCGGCGTCAATGAGCAGACCGGCGAGAAGGCCGCGGTCAAAGTCATTTCCCGCCACATGGACAACGATTACCTGACGCGGTTCAAGCTCGAAGCGCGGGCCGGCCTGCTGCTGAACCACTCGAACATCGTTCGGACGATCAAGCTCGGCGAGACGGACGAAATCCTGTATGTCGCCATGGAGCTGGTCGAGGGGATCAGCCTGCAAGAGCTGATCGTGCGGCAAGGTTCGATCCCCTGGCCCCAGGCTTGCAGCCTGATCGCCCAGGCCGCCGCCGGACTCCAGCACGCGCACGAAAAGGGGATGGTCCACCGCGACATCAAGCCGGGCAACCTGCTCGTCAAGAGAAACGGGACCGTGAAAGTGCTCGATTTCGGCCTGGCGCTGATGGAGAAGGACGAGGACGAATTCACGCTGGCCATGATCTCGGGCCAGGGATGCGTGGGAACGGCCGACTACATCTCTCCGGAGCAGACGATCGACAGTTTCGCGGTCGGCCCCCGGGCCGACATCTACAGCCTTGGATGCACGCTGTATTGCGCGCTGACGGGCACGGTCCCATTCCCCGGCGAATCGGTGGCCAAGAAGCTCCGCGCCCACCGGACGAAGGACGCCCGTCCGGTCCGGGAAATCAAGCCCGAGGTTCCCGTGGCCGTCGAGCAAATCGTCGCCAAGATGATGGCCCGCAAGCCGGACGACCGTCATGCGACGGCGGCCGACGTGGCCGACGCGCTTCAGCCGCACGCCCGCCGCGACGCCGCGTCCTTCGACTTTTCCGAAGTCCTCTCGCAGCGCTCGGACGAAGCCCGCCAACGGGTCAACCTGCTCCGCCAGCGTCGCTAGTGCTGGTAGCACTTCCTTGTCGCGTTGAAAGTGCATCTTATCTCGACGATTTCCGCCGCGGGACCGCTAAACTGTGGCTTGAAGCGCTCTCGAGCGCGTCACCACTCCCACGAAACGCCGACGCTGCCGTTCTGCGTCCACCAACCGGAGTGTGTCGGCTGGATCGTCGGAAACATTCCGTCCATCGGGTCGCCCTGATAGTTCACGCTCTGGTTGGTGTCGATGACGCCGCCGACCCAGATAAACGTGTATCCCAGGCGGAAAACGGCCGCGTTCAGGGGCCAGATCTTGTTTACGTAAGGGATGTACTGCAAGACCGGCGCTTCGGCCATGATCGATTGCTGGAAGAGGGGCGAGACGTGGGCATGGACCTGCGAACTGGAAAAGGCGTTCGGGTTGGGATTTTGGGTCGTGGGGACAATTAAGTCCTGTCCCGTCTCCGGACTTGGATTGGGGTTCGCTGCCGTGACCAATTCCGTCGGGTAGTTGACTGGGGTTCCGTTGATGCGCGTCGTGCTGCCAATGTTGTTGCCGGAAAGGCCGATCTGCTCGAAGTTGGCCATGAGGCCGAACTTCGTTTCGCCGATGAGATGGAACGATTTACTTCCAATCAGGTAGCGCAAACCGCCCGTCGGACCCACGAGGTTCGTCGACGTGTTGATGTCGATCGTGGCCGGAAGGAGTGCGAAGGGCGTGGGAAAGGTGAAGAGCAGTGTGCCGGATGAGGAACTCGAGCCGGAGCTGCTACTGCTACTGGTACTGCTGGCCGGAGACGCCTCCGGCTGGACGGCATTGTCGATGATGCCATCCATGTTGTCGTCGATTCCGTTCGGGAAGGATTGGGCTTTGTAGTCGCGGTTCGGGGCGGTGGTTCCGCCTGTGCCACTGCTGCTCGGACTGTACAACATCCCGCTGTCGAGCCCAAGGAAGCTCAGCGTCTCGTGGATGCTGAGATACGTCACGCCGACTGACGGGCTGACCGTGATCCACTTTCGCTCGTAGACGGGGTTGAAATAATAATCCAGGTTGGTCCCGATCTGTTGGCTCGTGGTCTTGACGTCGAAATAAATGTCGTAGGGAATCGTTTGGCCGCGTGCGGTGTTGTCGGCCACCGGAAGGCCGCGCAGGTTGAGCAAGTTCTGCTCCAAGATGATCGTCGGCGACCGTGTATTGGTGTTGAGCGCCGTGTCATAGCGGGTGAGGTCGTCGATGGTCGTGATCGGAGCATTGGTGTTCTGCAGAAACCTGATGATCTGTTTCAGCCCCGCCATGTCGGTCGGATTCTGCGTTAGATCGTCCGCCGCATTGAAGTCGTCGATCGCCTTGCCGCCGAACCAAAAGCTGGCGCCGATTCCGGAGTTGTCCGCATTCCACCAACCGGCCGTGAATCGTGCCCCGTTTGTGACAATGATTCCCCTCGGTCCCCAGGTCCAGCGCGTTGTAATAGTTCGCCTGCGACTGCAAAGTAGTCCGGCGTGTCAGTGATAAACCCCTGGTTTTGCAACAGGGTCGTTGTCGAATCGGGGTTGGTGGTTGTGCTGCCGCCGCTACTACTACTACCGCTGCTGCTTGACGAGCTGGAGCTGTCGAGGAAGTCGCGGATCTGGCGGACGTAAGTCTGGGCGCTGGGGTTTCCAAAAATGCCCTGTGGCGGTTTCGTCGACATCCAGAGGAAGTCGACGTCGAAGTAGTATTTTCGATCCCTGGTTCGCTCGGTGTGCTCCCAGATTCCACCGACGTTGGTGTCGTTTTGATAGCTGTAGTCGTAGGGCGAGATCTGCCGGGTAGGGATTGATCGTCGAGCCGTAAGTTTGGCCGGGCATCGGGGGCGGAACCACGGGAATCACCGACGGGTAATTGGAATATTCGGGGGTCGCCAGGGAGCCGTTGAAACTCGTCGGAGGAACCGCCGTGCCGTTGAAGTTCGGGGCGGCGGCGTAAGGGCCATTGAAGCTCGGTGGAGGATTGCCAGGGTTCGTCTGGTACACTCCCGGCTCGTTCTGGGCGAGCGCGCTTTGGCGTCCTCCCAGGAGCAGGAGGGCCAGCCCGAAACATACCGCCAAGCGGCGTTTTACCCGCATCGGGAAATCCCTTCCCTAAAGGCGTCTTTTCAACGTCACCGAACCTCCAGCGACGCCGTGAACGGAGGCGCAGAGGTGCAGTCATGCGGGTAGTATCGGTTGGCTAAGTTGGTAATCTGTAGCGGTTGTCGTGGAAACTCCGGTTTTTTGGTTTGTTCCGAATTTCCCGATTGCAACGGCAACTCGACCCAGTCTCTTAGTTGTCCCGGACGTAAGCCATTGGGCTGAAGGCTTTTGAGTCTGAACGAAGACCAAAAGGCCGCGAAACAGGGATACGCGGCGCACCTTGCGGGGACACGCGGCGAGGGCCGCTCCCCTGGTCGATCGTGCGCCACGAGAGGGCGGGCAACCTGACCTGCGCCGCTGCGCAAGGTAGATCGGGCTCCCCAGGAACTCTTCTTCCGCCTTCCCTCTATAGCGTCGGACCGATGCTCCAGGGACAGAACTCGTCGTCCCCGATCCCTTGCTCTTCGCTTTTGGTCTTCTCGCCGCTGGCGACCGCGACGATCTTGTCGAAGATTTCCCGTCCTACCTCTTCAACCGAAACCCCCTCGAGGATGCGGCCCGCGTTGATGTCCATGTCATCCGTCATCCGTTCGTAGAGGGGTGTGTTCGTGGCGACCTTGATGGACGGCACCGGCTTGCAACCGAAGCAACTCCCCCGGCCCGTGGTAAAGACGACCACATTTGCGCCGCCGGCGACGAGTCCCGTCACCGAAGCCGGGTCGAAGCCGGGCGTGTCCATAAAGACAAAGCCGCGTTCGGTCACCGGCTCGGCATAGCGGTAGACCGCGCGGAGAGCGGTCGTCCCTCCCTTGGCGATGGCCCCTAGCGATTTCTCGTAAATCGTGGTCAGCCCCCCTTTCTTGTTTCCCACGGAGGGATTGTTGTTGATTTGCGCGCCAAAGAACTCGGTGTATTTCTCCCACCATTTGATGAAGCCGATGAGCGTTTCGCCCACCTCGGGCGAGACGGACCTGCGCGTCAGGAGGTGCTCGCCTCCGTAGATCTCGGGAGTCTCAGCCAAAATGGAGGTCCCGCCATGCGCGATGAGCAGGTCGCTGGCGTATCCCAAAGCGGGATTGGCCGTCACGCCGCTGTTGCCGTCGCTTCCGCCGCAGTTGGTCCCCAACACGATTTCCCCCACGGGAATCGGCACGCGCTCGACGCGGTTGACTTCCGGGAGCATCTCCTTGAGCACGCCGACCGCTCGGTCGACGGTCTTTCGCACCCCTCCTTCGTCTTGAATGTTCATCACGAACCGGGACGTTCCGGCGGACGAATTGCTCGCCGCTTTTCGCCCCGGGACTTGCAATTGAGTCAGGCCGTAATTGTCGACCAGGAAAGACGCCTGTCCCGTCTCGCATCCCAGGCCGATCACCAGGTAAGCGGCGATGTTCGCATGCTTCGCGAATCCGGCCAGGACGCGGGAAAGTTGCTGGTGATCGTCACCGCCATATTGCATCGCGCACCCCGCCTTGTGGACCAGCGGCACGACGCCGTCGATATTCGGGTAATCGGCGAGCAGCGTCCGGTCGAATCGCTGGGCGACGAACCGCGACGTTGCCGCCGAACAGTTCACCGTGCTGACGATGCCGATGTAATTCCGCGTCGCCGCCCGGCCGTCCGGCCGGCGGTAGCCAAGGAACGTGCGGCCGCGGATCGGCGGCGGATCGGGCGGAACATCGCTGGAGATGGCGTAATCGAGGCAGAGCGCGCCCGGTTCGACGTTGTGCGTATGGACCCATTCCCCGCGTTCAATGTCGGCGGTGGCAAAGCCGATCGTCTGGCCGTATTTTCGGATCGGCGTTCCGCACGCAATGCGCGCGAGCGCGATTTTGTGCCCCATCTCGATCTGTTCGCGGGCGACCACCGCCGCTCCGCCTCCCGTGACTTCGACCGCGTCGCCCGCCGGAATTCCGCGCGTCGCCACGCCCACGTTGTCATCAGGATGTAGACGGAGCACGGCTGAGGTGGCGACAGCGGTCGACATGGGGCGATTCCTGAAAACTGGTCCGGCGGCTGAACCTGGTCCGCGATGCCTCAGCCCAACGCGGCCGGGCCGCAACCAAAGGTTGCGGAACTGAGCGCCTGCTCAAGCCGCGGGGCTTTCGCGGAACGTTCATCTTACAACGCGCGGCGTTGCTCCGCGAACGAAGAGCGAGTCGAATCGCGCTGCGACCAGTCGCTTGTCGCAATCACTATTTGGCGGGTTGCGATCGGACGGGGGCAGTTCCCCACCATTGCTTCAGCACGCTGTCGCCCGTCCCAAAATAGTTGCCGCCGAAACCGTCTCCGCCGTCGGCCGGGTAGAAACTGACGTGCGGCCAACCCTTGCATGTCATCGGAAGGATGAGCGTAAAAGTGCCGTCTCCCCGATTGACGACAGTTGACTGGACTTTAGATGGGGTGCTTCTCCCATCAGCGGCCTCCCTCGCGGTCGTGTAGGCAGCGAGCGTGGCGCGGTCGTGCGAGGCCAGCGTATAGGTCCCCTTGATCTGGTAGAAATTGCTCGGCGAAAACGTGTCAGAGGTGCCGCGGATTTCTTGGATGGTAATTTTGTCGCCATCCAAATAACGGGTTGCCCCCTGCTCAAATTTGAGAACATGCGAGTATGCGGTATCCGCTGGGGGGTCAGGTGTCTTCGGTATCGGGTCTGTATTCCACCACTGCTTCAGCGCGGAATCGCCGGTTCCGAAATAGGCGCCGCCGAAACTCGCCCCCCCTTTTTCGACCGAACAGAAGCTCACGTGCGGCAAACCCCCGAACGGAGTGGCGAAGAATAGCGTGAAGGTGCCGGTGCCACGATTGACGTCCGCCCTCTGGACGTCGAGTTCGACGCCTGTGGCGTTGCCCGGATCCCTGCCCAAGCCCGGAAGGAAGAAGTCGGACCGCACCCTAAGGTCCTGCAAGCCCAACAAGCCTCCGATGTCCGGGTCCTTCACGGTGGCGGAGGCAAGCAAGATCGCCTGGTCGCGCGAGGCAAGAGTGTACGTTCCCTTGACACAGTAGATATTGCCTCGCGCAAACGTGTCGGCGGTCCCTCGGACTTCGACGATGCTGATCTGATCGCCCTTTGAGAACTTGGTCGCACCCTGTTCGAACCGGACGGCGTAGGGAAACTCGGAGGCCGGCCGCGTTTCGGGCTCCCGGGCCGGAGTCGCCGGTGTGTCCGCCTTTGAATCGGCCCGAGCGTCGTTCCTTGTCGTCTGAACGAACGAAGGCAAAACGAGACATCCGACCAGGGCAATCGCCACCATTGATCTCGGAGAGAGGGTCGGTGTGAATCGACTTTTGAGAATCATTTCAATCCTCGCTTTCAGTGAAAGGGAACGCAGAAACGGGCTGGCCGGCAGCAGGGGCGCGCCGACGCGCGATGCGGTCAGCAATTCCGCCGTTTTGAGCACGACCTCGGCGTAGCTCTTCTCTTGGTCGGGAAATGCCAGGCGGACCCACGCGTCACAGCACAAATCCTCGGCCTGATGCAACTGCCGCCGGATCGCCCAGACCAGCGGATTCCACCAATAGAGGCTCGAAACGACCAACTCGACCGCGCGCACCCAGTGATCGCGGCGCCGCAGATGGGCCAACTCGTGAGCCAGAATCATGGCCGCCTGCGGCTCATCGAATTGGCCCAGCAGCCGCACCGGCAGGACGATGGTCGGACGACGGCCCGCGCACCAAAGCAAGGGAACCTCGACGCACTCGACGTAGCGGATGTCGGGCATACGTCGGACGTTGAACTTGTCCGCGATCTCCTGCGCGAGTCTCTGCAAACGCTCGGACGCCGGCAGCGTGTCCTGTAAAATGCGCTCGAAACGCAGAATTCGCATCGCAGCAACCAGCGCGCAGAAGATCGCGCCGCCGAGCCAGAGCCAGAACAAGAACGGCCTCGCCCCTTCCCACAGCGAGCCGAAGCGGGATGCAAGTCCGGTCTCGAGCACGCCCGCCGCCGGTGCGTCCACGGTCATTTGGTCCGTCGGCCGGCCCTCCGGAAGAAACTGGCTTTGGCCGAGAGGCCGCTGGGTTTCCGGCTCGGCGCGGAACTGTCGCGGATCAGACGCTGCAGTCGGCCGTTCGTATCGCGCGACATCGGCTCGCGCGACATCGGCGCGCTCCTGAACGTTGGCGGTCGTCGATCCGGGCGGCAGGAGGGCTGACCAGTCGACCCGCATCACCGGCGGTGCCACGAGCTTGAGAAGAACCAGCAGCCAGAGCACGTGGGCGAACGCCGGATTGCGCCAAACGCGAGTCAGTCCGTAGACGACAATCGCGAACGCCAGGGCAACGACTGTGTTGTGGGCGGCAATCAGAAAGAGGTCGTTCATCGGGCGCCTCGTATCATTTTGGGTACTTGTCCAGCAGCTTGCGAATTTCGGCGGCCTCCTTCCTGCTGAGCCGCTTCTGATCAATGAGCTGCATGACCAAGGGCGCGATCGAGCGACCTCCGAGACGCTCAACGAGCGTTTTCAGTTCCTGCCCGAGGATATCCGCTTCCGAGGCTGTTGGTGAGAAAACATGGACAAACGAGCTCCGGTCGCGGGCCACCAGTCCTTTGCGCTCCAGCCGTTGCAAAAACGAATGGACGGCAGCGAATTCGGACTCGGCGCCGTCGGGATAAACGGCCTCCGTGATTGCCTTGGCCGTCAGCGGCCCCCGCGCCCAGAGGACCTTGAGCACGGCCAATTCGGCGTCCGTCACGGCCCGGCGTTTCTTGATCGCCATGAACCCCCCCCTTCCTGCAATCATAAGCACGGTGCCTATTAAAATAGGCACGATGCTTATGATTGTCAAGCGTCCCCGGCGCAGGTGTCCCGGAGGTCTCGCTGGCGGAAGACAGTCGTAGTGCCCCAGTAGACCGAGTTTCCGCGACGTTCTTTTTTATCCCCGCCGAGGTCATTAGACTGGTGAGCAATCGTTCGCCGACCATTCGATTCCTCTGGAGTGCCGCCGGTGTTTTCCCAAACTTTTCTCTTTCGCATTTCGGCGTGCGTGACGGCCGGCTGCGCCGCGGCCCTTGCATCATGCGGTCGGCTGGCGGCCGACGATCCGCTGCGGAGCCCGCCCCCGCCGGCGGCGCGCGCCAACCCCGGACAGCCGAACGAGGCGCAATGCCGGGAGTGGGGCTTGACGATCCAGACCGCTGTGAAAAATGGCGATCTCGGCCGGTTCAATGAGCTTTTCGATTGTGATGCCCTGCTGGAAGCCGCGACGCGCATTACCAACCCGTCCGCGGAACTCGCCACGAGCCGCGCCGCTTTCATTCGCACGGTCGTGCGGGAGTTGCGGGGCGCTTCGGCCGGCTTCGAAGCGAGAATCGCTGCGCAGACGAAGGGCGGCTCCTACACCTTCTTGCGGGTCCAGCTGGTCGACGGCCGCCGGCGAGCCCTCTTTCGAATGATCACGACGGCGGGCGCGCTGAATTACCATGGGTTCCTTTTCGATCCGGCCCCCGCCGGCCCCTTGCGCGCCGTCGATTGTTACGTGTTCCTGACGGGAGAGCCTTTGTCGACGACGTTGCGGCGGAGCTTCCTGCCGCTCGTGGCTCTGGATCGAAACGGCAGGGAGCACCTCGCGGAGGCCGACAAGGACTTCCTTTTGCATGCTTCGGAGATCGCCGACATGGGCCGGTTGACCCGCGAGAAAAGATTTCGAGAGGCCCTCGACATCTACAAGAACCTTCCGCGCTCCTTGCAGAAGAACAAGTCCACGTTGATCCTGAGGCTCACCGCGGCCCAGTCCGGCAGCGAGGACGAATATCTCCAGGCGATCGACGACTTTCGCAACGGATATCCCAACGACCCGATGATCGACCTGATCGCGCTGGACGGCTACCTGCTGCGCAAGGCGTTTGACAAGGCGCTCGACGCGCTGGATCACGTCGAAAAATCGGTCGGCGGCGATCCGTATTTGAAGACGCTCCGCGCCGTGGTCCTGAACATGCAGGGCAAGACCGGTCCGGCGCTCAAATTTGCCAAACAAGCGATCGCCGAAGAGCCAACGCTGGCCAACGCCCATTTCTTCCTGCTCACGCTCTCGCTGCAGAGTCGCGACTTCGCAACAACGCTGAAAGAGCTCAAGACGCTGGAATCGAAGTTCGGCATCAAATTCCGGGATCTGACCGCCGTGCCGCCTTACGCGGAATTCGTCAAGTCGCCGGAGTATCGAACGTGGCTGGCATCGCACCCACGCTGAGGCCCCGGGGGTGCGCGAAGCCCGGCCCAAAACGGTTGCATCGCCTGCCACGAGTTCGTAAACATTCCGTTGGCCGCCAACAGGTCATGGAAGCCCCGAAAGTCCCAGAGGTTGTCGGGGACGCGGTCCGTGATCTCTTTAACGAGACCCGCTGGCGAAGGTCAGCGGCAAGGAGATTACAGACCGGATCGAAGAGATGCTGAAACCATACTCAAATGCCGTGAAGTCCACGAAGTCCAATTGAATTCGAACTCTAGGCTCTGGCGAGCAGTGCTCTCCGCAGCGTTTGGGTCAATTTGATCGCCGCGAAGTAGGTCTCCGGGTACAAATAATCTTCGCCCGACTCATCGACAATGCGCAACTGTCTGTACTTCGCCGCTTCCGGATCCGAAAGCACCTCGTAAATCTTCCGTCGTTCGAGAGAGGCTTCGTAGCCCTTATTTCGAACGCAAACCGCAAATCCTCTCCGTTTCATCGTCATGTGCTAATCCAGATAACGCTTGATCTTGTATTCCTTGCGTCCGATGCCGTGCGCTTCGTACCAGTGCAGCTCGGCTCGCCGTAAAGTTCCGTCGGGCAGCCTGACAATCGCGATGCCCTTCCGTTTGCGCCAACGTCCGCGTCCGTAAATCCTTCTCAGCCGCGGCAGTTCTCGAATCGCCTTGCCGATTGCGATTGTACCGACATTTTTTATCGGGCCGACAATCGTGAAGTGCATACGCCAGTGTCGACGGGCGCTTCCGTTCGGTCAAGTGATTGTTGAGCGCCACGGATCAGCCGCCATAGAGCGCTCGATGAGCCAAGGGGTGAAAAAGGCGTCGCGAGCCGTTTGCCAACCCATCGATGCAAGCAACGAAATCCTTGTCCGTTGGTCGTTGTGAGCCAAACCCTTTCCGTTCCAAGAAAATACGCCCGGAGGGACTCGAACCCCCGACCGACGGATTAGAAATCCGTTGCTCTATCCATCTGAGCTACGGGCGCGAATGTGTGACAAATACCTTGTTTTACAGTGCAGAATCGACTTTTGACCGAGCCATTTCCGAACCTCAAAACGTCCACATTTTAGTGCAAATCCGTGCGGTTTTCAATGCTTTCCGTGCGGATTCCGTGCGTCCTTGCCAAAGCTGTGATCGGCGGTTTCGCCGACGTACTCTACAGTTCCGGCCCCATCGCAACGTGTCGTGCCGCACAATCCATGACACGCCATTGCGATGCCTTGGCTGCCGGTATTCTGGTGATTGCCGGCCTTCGTTGCAAACCCTGGATGACGCGGCGACCGGCTAATCCCGTTGCGGCTCCGAGCTGCTGGAACCAGAACTCTTCGGTCGCCATCATTGTGGCTCTGTTGGTGTTCAGGGGCGCTGTGCGCTCGTCTTTAGGTCGCAACGGAGTACGCCCGCTTTAATCGCTTTCGTTACGGCCTTCCGGCAGGCCGCTTGATGATCGTGAGGGCCGATCCACACTTCCCTGATGTATTCCACAGGATCGAATCGCATCCTGATGAAGGACCGGTTCCTCATGTCGCGACGGACTCGATACCGATCTCGGTCGGGGTTGATGTGAACGACCCGCGATTCTTTTTCGTCAACGAACCGCCCTCGCTTGATGGTGCAAATCACCTGATAGATGCTCACCGCCAAAGTGGCATAAAGGAATTGGCTGGTGCGCACGAATGAATTATTAAACATGTCCACGTACGAGTTTTTTCCGAAGAATCGTTCAGCCACGAGCGACGGCAAATCGAAGGACCCGGCGTATCGACATCGCATCAGACGGTTCGACGGATCACGGTCAATTCCTGGAGTCGCCGATTGGTCGCGGCTCGTCGCACTGAAATCCCTCAATGACCTTTTGTCGATCGAAGCCGATCGCAACTCCCTTTCGGGCGTATAGCGACCAGTGCGGACTGGAGTCGACGGCATCGGTAAGCGACAGAACGTACACCTTCAGCCGGCTTGTCGTGAAAGCTTCGATGCCGGACTTGAGATACGCCTTGAAGTCACGCGCTGAAGCGTCAGCTTTGTGTTTGGCGACCGCTTTGAGCAGTTTGACCGCTCCCAGCCGAATCTCATGTTTGTCGTCGAGATCCATGTAGTGCGTGGCGCGCAACCTCGCGGTACGGACAATCGCTCGAAATGCCTCGATGCTCGTGTAATGGTAGAGGATCGGCGAGGATGGATCGGCAGGCGACGGCCCGGGGGCCTCATGGTCGGCCAGCCGCATTAAGTTTTCTTTGATGCAATCTCCTAGCCCAGTCCGATGGAAAACGGCTTGTAGTCCTCGGCCTCGTAGATCGCAGAGTACCAGTGCGTACACGGTTCTATGACGAAGCCATTCCGTTCAAGATGCTGCTGGAAGCGGTCCACCAACTCATGTTGACCCTTAAGAGGGTCCATACACGTGTCGATGTCTCCACCGTCGTAAACGAGGATGAGCAGGGAATCGTGGCCGAATTCCTCCCCGCGTTCCTTCCACTGCTGGGGTGAGTAGAAGGCTTGGCAACCACAGGTTCCCGTCAGCCTTACTGCAAGGAGGAAATCAAGTATCAGCTGAGCTGCCTCTTTTCCTCGGGGGGAAAGCTCTGGAGGGATCGCAAGAGTGCGGTCCACGCGGACCAGCCAAGCAGGGTCGAGGGAAAAGTGGAGATCTCGCAGAAGACGGCGTATCTGGCTAAAGCGCTCATCGTGGTCAGGGTCATAGATATGTGCGCCACCGATTTTTTTGACGATCTGTTCGTGCTCGACATCCAGCCGAAGAAACTCGGCCTGCTTCGATCGCGACTCATCGCCTTGCCGCTCGATCCATGCAGCATAGTCGAGTCGTGGAGGGTTGGCCCACGGCGATCTGGCTATGTTCTTGAGGAGTCGGTCTTTCTTCTTTGTCCATCGGCTCTCAACCTGCCCGACGGACCACCTGCCGGCTTGGGGAGCTTGGCCGGGCGAAGGCCCCCAAAGAATCGCTTGCGGGGGCCATTCAGCGTGAAGCGGCCACACATGCCGCAATCGTATCACGCAGCCGGAGGTAACGGCGATGCTCCCGGTCGCCGAGACAGGAGATGGGCTGCCTCGGGCCGGAAGCGATCAACTCGCGGCACATGTGGTACTCGGACGATTCCAGGAATCACTTTACCGTCAATCGCTACGGCTTTTCGCGCTCGACCGTCGTTCTCTCGAAAAAATCTTGAAGGACTCGACGTTTGGGGATGCGGGCAAGAGATCCCTCCGCTGGTTTTGATTGTCATCGCCGTCGGTCGGGGTTTTTCGGGCGGTCACCCAAGCCGTGCTGCCCGAAAAACTCTGACCAAAGGCAGGGCTTAAGACGAGTCATCGTCGGAGGGAGGGCCTTTGAGGGTGGTCGCCTTTGGTTGCCCTCCAAAGCATACTCGGCGACGGCGTGATCCTTCGCAGTGCAGAGAATGAGAGTGACGGTGCGAGAAACTTCGGCGTGAGGTTGGCGCTTTTCGGATGGCGCGTCCTTGCAGCCTGAAGGCCGCACTGTAGAATTGTAGAATTTCTGAAATTCAGAACCGGCGTACAGTGAGACGGCTTCGATGCTCAAGATGGCACGGTACGCGGCTATCCCGCACGCGAACGCCCGGACGCACAAGATCCCGATCGGGGTCATCGAGCACTTGACGGGGAAACGCGAGCAGGAGGCGCTGGATGGGAAGCGCTGCGTGTTTGAAGTGCTGGTGGTTTCACACGGCGATCAGCCGAAGGCCATGCCCGCCGTGATTCTAGCCCCATCTTCGGGCGGGGAGGTCCGCTTTGGGAAGAAACTGCTGCCCGATTATCCGGAGGACTTCTCGCCGGGCGAGTATGTGGTCGTGCTGGTCACTCTGCTTTGACCGTCCGGACTGCTGACGATGACGATTGCCGAAGGCGATAATGATGCCGCAACACCTTGCAGAACAAATCCTGGCTCGCATCCCGGACGCTGCCAAACAGTACAACCGGCTGTTGCTTGTCGTCGCGCCGTCTGGGGCTGGCAAGACCCCCGCCGTGCGCGAGGTGGCAGAAAGCACCGGCTACCGGGTGATTAACCTGAACCTAGAACTTTCTCGACTGCTGCTGGACTTGACCGAACGGCAGCGGTGCTTGCAAGTGCCGGCGCTGCTGGATGAGATCATCCAGGCGCGTCCCGGCGAAGGCATTATCCTCGATAACATCGAAATTCTGTTCGACGTTCAGCTGAAGCAGGACCCCCTGCGCTGTCTTCAGGGGTTGTCCCGCAATCGCACGGTGGTCGTGGCTTGGAACGGGATCTGGGCGGCTGGAGAAGGTGGTCAGCCGACACTAGCGTATGGGGAACCCGATCACCCGGAATACCGCCGGTACCCGGCTGGCGACCTGCTGGTCGTAAGCCCGTCTGCCTAACCGTGCTCTGTTTGTGCCAGAAGGGAGCGCCAGATGAAGTACGGCGACCTGATCCAGTTCGACCCGATCGAAACGGTTGTTCAGCTTCGCGACGCGGACAGGACCGCTGCGGCAAAGCAACTCGTCGCCACGTTTGTCATCTCGGACGAAATGGCAGAACGTCTGGCGGCCGTGGTTTTCCCAAACCTTCAGTTCGACCAGCCCGCCGACAACAAGGGCGTTCTAGTGGTGGGCAATTACGGCACGGGCAAATCGCACCTGATGTCCGTCATCTCGGCGGTCGCCGAGCATGACCAGTTTGCGCCACTGCTGAAGCATCCCCAGGTGGTCGATGCCGCGCACAGAATCGCGGGCAAGTTCCAGGTGGTGCGCGCTGAGCTTGGATCGACCACGATGGATTTTCGGGAGTTCGTTTGCACCCAGCTGGAAGAGTCGCTGGCCAAGCGTGGGGTAGAGTATCAGTTTCCGCCTCGTGCGAAAATCCCCAACCACAAGCGCGCTTCGAGGAGATGATGGCGGCTTTCCAGCAGAAGCACCCTGACCAGGGACTTCTGCTGGTGGTGGACGAACTGCTCGACTACCTGCGGTCCCGCAAGGATCAAGAACTGATTCTTGACTTCAACTTCTTGCGCGAGGTCGGCGAGGTCTGCAAGGACCTGAGATTCCGATTCCTGGCCGGTGTGCAGGAGGCCCTGTTCGATAGCCCGCGTTTCGCGTTCGTGGCGGACACGGTGCACGGGTTAAGGACCGCTTCGAGCAAATTCGTATTGCCGGGAAGGATGTGAAGTTTGTCGTCGCCGAGCGTCTGCTCAAGAAGACCGGCGATCAACTCACCAAAATTCGGCAGCACTTGATCCGCTTCGCCAAGTTTTACGGCAACATGAATGAACGCATGGACGAGTTCGTTCGGCTGTTCCCGATCCACCCCGATTACATCGACACGTTTGAGCGCATCACCGTCGTTGAGAAACGGGAGGTACTGAAGACGCTTTCCCAAGCGATGAAGCGCGTCTTGAACCAGAAGGTGCCCGACGACCTACCCGGCTTGATCGGCTACGACAGTTACTGGACCATCTTGCGGGACAACCCTTCCTTCCGGTCCGACCCCGACATCAAGGCGGTGATCGATTGCAGCCAGGTTCTTGAATCACGGGTTCAGCAGGCGTTCACGCGCCCGGTATACAAGCCGATGGCCGTGCAACTGATCCACGCCGCTTTCGGTGCATCGGCTGACGACCGGCGACATCTACACGCCCATCGGCGGAACCGCTCAGGAACTGCGTGATAGCCTGTGCCTTTACCAGCCGGGCATGGAGGACCGGGACCAGCCCGCCGAAGACCTGCAAACGCATGTCGAGACGGTCCTGCGTGAAATCTCCCGCACCGTCAACGGGCAGTTCATCTCCAAAACCGAGGACAGCGGGCAGTATTATCTCGATCTCAAGAAGGACGTTGATTACGACACGCTGATCGATAAGCGTGCCGAAAGCCTCGACCTGGGGCAGCTTGACAATTACTACTACGAAGCGCTCAAGCAGGTTATGGAAGTCTCCGATGTACCGACTTACAAAACGGGCTGGCGAATCTGGCAGTATGAGTTGGAATGGCTTGAGCGGAAAGCTGCCCGTCTGGGCTACCTTTTCTTCGGCGCTCCCAACGAGCGACTCCACGGCGGTCCCGCCCCGCGACTTCTACATCTACTTCATCCAGCCGTTCGATCCACCGCCAAAGAAATGGAGCGAAAAAGAACCGGATGAGGTCTTCTTTGTCCTAACCGGCATCGAGGAATCCTTCAAGAACACGTTGCAGAAATACGGCGCTGCTTTGAACCTCGCTGGCACCGCGTCCGGTCAGGCAAAGTCAGTGTATTTATCGAAGGCAGGACAATACCTGCAAGGACTGGTCAAGTGGCTTCGTGAAAACCTCACGTCAGCGTACAAAGTTGCCTACCAGGGCAAGAACAAGGCCGTGTTGGAATGGGTCAAGGGTAAGAGCTCGATGGCCGGACGAGCGAACGTGCGCGACATGGTGAACGCTGTCGCTTCGGTTTGCCTCGCGCCCCATTTTGAAGATCAGGCGAAGGAGTACCCGACTTTCTCGGTGCTGATTACAAGCGCAAACCGTTCGCAGGCAGCGCAGGACGCCCTTCGCTGGATGAAAGGTGCGACCCAAAGCAAACAAGCCACGGCTGTGCTTGATGCCTTGCAACTGCTCGATGGCGACCGGCTCGATCCAAGTCGGTCGCTTTACGCCTGCCACATTCTGGACCTGCTCAAGAAAAAAGGACAGGGGCAGGTTCTTAACCGGGCGGAAATCATTCAGGATGTTCAGGGCGTCGAGTTCATGGCACCGGAAAAGTACCGGCTGGAACCGGAATGGGTGGTGGTCTGCCTGGGGGCGCTGGTTCACTCTGGCGACGCAGTTCTCTCCATCCCCGGCAAGAAGTTCGACGCCGGGAATTTGGAACTGCTGGTGACAAGCTCGGTCGATGATCTGGTCAACTTCAAGCATGTCGAGCAGCCGAAGACCTGGAACCTCCCGGCGCTGAAGGCGGTCTTCGAGCTTCTGGAAATCCCTCCGGGCATGGCGCAACTGGTGACAGAAGGTAAGGACGAGCCGGTGCAGGCGTTGCAAGGCGCCATCAGCCAAGTGGTGCAAAGGCTGGCGCTCACGCAGCAACACATGCAGGAGGGCTTTCCCTTCTGCGGCAAAAGCCTGTTGACCGAGCAGGAACTGGCGGCCTACCGGACCCGGCTCGATGCCGCCAAGTCCTTCCTTGAATCGCTGCAAGCGTATTCCACGAGCGGCAAGCTCAAGAACTTCCGCCACGATGTAAGCGAGGTCAAAGCCCAGAAAGTCGGGCTGGCCACGCTTGACGAAGTGGAGTCCCTGCGCGAACTCGTCACCGATCTGGGGCCGCTTGCGAGCTACCTGGCTCAGGCAGAAATTGTGTTGCCTGCCGAGCACCCGTGGGTCAGCAAAATGCAGGCCACGCGCAGCGACATCCTCGCCCAGGTCAACAACCCGGCGAAGCGCAAGGCCCCAGCGTTTCGCCAACAGACAGCCCAGAAGTTGAACGAGCGAAAGAAGGAGTACATCACCGCGTACCTTGCCTTGCACACGAAGGCCCGGCTCGGAGCCAACGAGGACAAGCGTAAAGCAGAACTTCTCCGAGATGAGCGGCTGGAAAAGCTCAAGAAGCTGGCCACGATCGACCTGATGCCCGCGAGCCAGTTGAGCGACTTCCAGAACCGGCTTGCGGGGTTGAAAACGTGTTTCGCGCTGACCGAGCAGGAAATGCAACCAACCCCGGTCTGCGGGCACTGTGGTTACAAGCCGGTAAGTGACGAGCAGCGCCGCCCGGCTTCTTCGCTTTTGGTCGATGCGGACAACCGGCTCGACAAGCTCCTTGCAGAATGGTCCAACACCCTGCTCGACAACCTGAAAAACCCCACGACCCGTGCCAGCGTCGAATTGCTTCCAGCAAAGCGGCGTAAGCTCATTGAAGCCTTCGTTTCTGCCGCGGAGTTGCCGGACGACCTGAAACAGGATTTCATCCAGGCCCTCCAAGAAGTTCTATCCGGCCTGAGCAAGGTGGTGTTGAAACTGGACGACCTGCGGGCCGCGCTCTTGGAGGGCGGAATGCCTGCCCCGCCCGCCGAAATCAAGAAGCGCATGGAGGAATTCCTGGCGAACCTGACCAAAGGCAAGGACGCAACGAAGGTCCGCATCGTGCTGGAGTAGGATATGGCAAGGAAACGAAAAGGGGCAGCATCGGGGCCGGGCTTTTCATGACAGACGATCAGCCGCGCTTGTTCGACAAGTCCGTGGAGCAAACGGTCATGGAATCCGACAAAGTCGAATGCCTGGGATTGACGTTTCCCAATGACCAAGCGCACCGCGCATTTTTTCTCGACAAACTTCGAGAGAAGCTAAAAGAGCCTGCGTTCCGGAAACTCGAGGGTTTTCCCATCGGTGAGGATGAGGACATCCTGGCACTTTCGGACCCACCATACTACACCGCTTGTCCGAACCCCTTCCTCGAAGACTTCGTCACGAAGTACGGAAGGCCCTATGATCATGCAGACGCTGCATACCATTGCGAGCCCTTCGCCTTTGACGTAACCGAAGGTAAGCAAGACGCCATCTGCATGGCCCACACATACCACACAAAGGTGCCATATAGAGCGATTGTGAGATACATCCTTCACTATACTCAGCCAGGCGATTTGGTACTTGACTCGTTTGCTGGCACCGGAATGAGCGCTCTCGCAGCCCAATTCTGCGGAAGTCCCGACCCGACATTCAAAGCTCAACTTGAGCAGGATTTTGCGGATGCAGGTCTGGGTCAACCTCGATGGGGTGTCCGGAACTCTGTGCTTTTCGACCTCTCGCCCTTCGCCACGTTTCTATCAAGGTGCTTCAACTCTCATCTCCCTGCTGCCCTGTTCGCCGTTGACGCAGAGATGCTTCTGCGCGAGTCCGAACGCGAATGGGGCTGGGTGTACGAGACAGACGTTCCCAAATCCCGCGCAAAGGGAACGCTTCAGTACGCCCTCTGGGTCGAATTCCTCGTCTGCGAATGCGGACGTGAAGTAGCACTTTGGCACCCACAATCAACCAAGTCCCCTTATTCCTTTGTGCCAACCATTTCCTGCCCTTATTGCGATGCTCGTCTCTCCAAGGGAGAAGCGTCCCGCGCTCACACTACGTTTGTCGATGATCTTCTCAGAAAGGCGGTGACTCAGAACAAGCAAGACCTTCTCCTATTAGAGGCAGAGCATAATGGCACTCTGTTCAAGAAGTCACCGTCTGCCTTTGACCGCCAACTGCTTACCAAGATAGCCGCGCAGAAGTTTACCCATTACGTCCCATTCATCCCGATGATGTTCGACGGACAGGAATGGGGCGATATGCACCGCACTGGCTATCATTTCGGGGTCAGTCATGCGCATCACTTCTGGACGCGCCGCAATCTTCTTGTGCTATCCGACCTATTTGCGCGCACCTTTGCTGCATCAAATCGACACGAAATGCTTTTCTGCTGCACATCGTTTGCAGTCAAGACCGGCAGCCGCATGCACAATGTCGGGTTCAAAGAGGGACGCATCAACCTTGCTGGTCAGACATACAACACGCTTCAATTAACCAGCATTAGCGCCGAGCGCAACCTGTACGTGCTGGCGGCAGGTAAGAAAGATGATTTGAGCGCCGTTTTTGGGCCTAAGAAAGACCTGAAGCATGTTGCTATTTCAACATCTTCCGCCACGGCGCTTCGCGGTGTCGCAGATAACCTAATTGACTACTGTTTCATCGATCCGCCTTTTGGTGACAACATCATGTACTCGGAACTCAGCTTTCTTTATGAAGCGTGGCTTCGAGTTTACACCAACAACGACCGCGAAGCGATCATCTCTAAGAAACAAGCAAAGGAACTGGCTACGTATCAGGAACTGATGCTTCTGGCATTCAGGGAGGTGTATCGGGTGCTGAAGCCAGGGCGATGGATGACTGTCGCGTTTCATAACAGCAAAAATGCTGTCTGGAACGCGATACAAGAGGCAATGGGCGAAGCTGGATTTGTTGTCGCTGACGTGCGCGTACTTGATAAGGGTCAGGGCACTTATAAGCAGATGACCACCGCGGGAGCCGTAAAGCAAGACTTGGTGATCTCGGCATACAAACCGAATGGGGGACTCGAGGAGCGGTTTCGATTGTCTGCTGGAACTGAGGGGGGTGCCTGGGATTTTGTGCGGACGCACCTGGACAAACTGCCGATATTCGTATCCAAGAACGGAAAAGCCGAAGCAATCGCAGAGCGTCTCAATTATCTCCTCTTCGACCGCATGGTTGCCTTTCATGTTCAGCGAGGAGTGAGTGTTCCACTATCCGCTGGTGACTTCTACGCCGGGTTGGAGCAGCGATTTCCGTCCCGAGACGGTATGTACTTTCTGCCGGAACAGGTAGCTATCTATGACAAGCAGCGCATGACCGTGACAGAGGTCCTGCAACTTGAACTATTCGTCAACGACGAGGCAACTGCGATTCAGTGGCTCCGCCAACAGTTGACGACCAAACCGCAGACGTTTTCGGAGTTGCATCCTCAATTCACGCGGGAGATTGGAGGATGGGAAAAGCATGAAAAACCACTGGAGCTCCGGTCAATTCTAGACGAGAACTTCCTGTTCTACGATGGGAAGGATGCGGTTCCGAGTCAGATTCACAGCTACCTTTCGAGCAACTTCAAGGAGCTCCGCAATCTACCGAAGGACCACGGCTCACTGCGGGCGAAAGGTAAGGACCGCTACTATGTAGCCGATCCCAAGAGAGCCAGCGATCTTGAAAAGCTTCGAGAGCGCAGCCTTCTGCGCGAATTTGAGGAATACCGCCAGTCTAAGCAGAAGAAGCTCAAAGTGTTCCGGCTGGAGGCGGTGCGCGCCGGTTTCAAGAAAGCCTGGGATAACCGGGACTACGATACGATCATCAGCGTCGCCGCGATGATTCCTGACGCTGTGCTTCAGGAAGACCAGAAACTGCTGATGTACTATGACCAGGCGCTGATGCGCAAGGGAGGTTAGGCGTGAAGATCGACCTGACGCCTTTCGAGCGGGGCATGGTGATTTACCCGCAGCCGGTCGCTTTAAGTTGCGGTCGCATTTGCCGCGCCCACAAGGAGCCGGAGCGCCTGGACTCCATCCTGAAGTGCGCCGAGGTCCTGACCCGGTATCTGGCTGCCGTCTCGCTGAGTTCCTTTTGCGCCGCGCTGACGCCGCAGCGCCTGCGGCGAAAAGCCTGACCGATTTCGCCGGCAACCTGAGCTTCGGGCATTTCCTTTCCATGGCCCAGCTAATCGCCAAGGACAGTGCCAACCATCCACTAAAGACCTATCTCGGTTCCGGTTTCGTCAAGAAGAGCGGCGAGGCCGACGCCAGCCTGATCGAATTGCTGAATCTGCGCAATGACCTCGGACACAACCTGCGGACAATCTCCGAGGCGAAAGCAGCCGCCATTCTCGCCGAGGAGCCGTCGCCTGCCGAACATCTGGCGACTGCGCTGAGGAGCCTGGAATCGGTGCTGACGTTGCCGTTGTTCGTGCTGGAAGAGCAGAAACTTCGCAACAAGAAGGTCGTCGCCCGCAGGCTCCTCCTGATGGGCGAGTCGCTGGACCCAGTGCCGGAAGAGATTCAACTCGCTGAAGGTCTGGAACACGATCAGCGGGTTTACCTGGGACTGAGCGACGGGGCGATTTGCCTCTATCCATCGTTGCTCTGGAACTTGGTCAAGTCGAAAGCGAACTTCGGCATTCGCTTTGTTCAGGCGATTAAAGAGAAGAAGGTGAAGTACGTCACGCTGGAGAACGACACCCAGGAAGGAAACGGCGGGCTGCTCGCGGAGTTTCAGGGGCAACTGACCGGCAAGGTCATCCCGAAGGAGGCAGCCTCCCTCGCAGGCGGAAAGGGATTCCTGAAGGATTGGCTCGACAAAAGGAAAATGCTCGAAAAGGCGTGGCGGGAGGCAAGCGGTCAAATCCCCTGGCAGGCTCTCGACCAGAACACACTCAACTGGTTTGCACAACGGCTGGGCATCTCAGGCAACAAGGATGAAATCCAGCGCGGCATTCAGGCCCGGCTCTTGGACGGTCGGGATCGGCTGAAAGCCGAGGAAGTCGCGCAACTTCTTCTCCTTTTCGGCAAGGAGCAGCGAATCAAGGAACTGCTCAGGCGGCAAGTGATCGATTGCCGTGCCAAGAAATCTCAAGATAAGCGACTGGGATGAGCGCGTCGAGTCCTCAGCCAACTTGCTCGAAAGCCTGAAACTGGCGATCCAGTTCTTCGGCAAGCACGTCGGCATCGCGGGCGTCACTATCGACGGGTTGAACGCGACGTCGGGCACCGCCGATTACATCGCCATGCGCGAAGGGCTGGTGAACATGTTCATTCACCAGGACTACGCCGATCCGAAGACTGTCAGCCAAATCGACATCACCCGGGATCGGACGGTTTTCTTCAACGCTGGCAAGTCCCTGGTCAGCAGCGATTCGCTGGTGGACGGCGGCAAAAGCCAGTCCCGCAATCCGCTTATCAGCCGCGCGTTTCGGCTCATCGGATTTGCCGAGCTTGCCGGTTCCGGACTAGGTGAGATCCACCGGGAGTGGCGGAAGGCGCGTCGGCGTCCGCCCGTGTGCGAGTCCAATTCCGCTTCCAACACCTTCACCCTGACGCTGGATTGGCGGGAGGTGCCAGCGATCACGGACAAGTTTTGGAAGGAGCGGTTGGGCGTGAACCTGACTGCACAGGAAGCGGCAGTGCTGACGCTGGCGACTGAACCGGCAGGCGTAAGCGTTCACGAAGTCGCCTCTAACCTCGGCATCTTGGTGTCCGATGCCAAGGGTGTTTGTGACGCCTTAAAGAAAAAGGCCCTTGTCGATGAGCGCAAGGAGCGCATTCACGTCAAAGAGCATCTGGCTGAACTTGCCAAGGAAGCCAAAGCGAAAGGCAAGGGGTGATCGACCGTTTTTTCATGCAGGCAGGCACCGATGCCCAAGTTGAAGAGACAAGCTGGGGAGTTTCGCCGCCGTGCGATCAACTCCGTGGTCCTGGCGATTGAACTCTTCAACCGTCCGGAGGAGGACGGTGCGCTGAGAGTGTACTTATCTTCCTGCACCACGCTTTCGAGATGCTGCTGAAGGCGATCATCTTCGCCCGCACAGGAACGGTCCATGCGAAGGGCGAGAAATACACTTATGGGTTTGACAAGTGCCTTCAGGTTGCCGAACAGGAACTGTTCCTGATCTCGCCGGATGAGTGCGCCACTCTTTCCATTCTGGACGCCCACCGGGACACAGCGATTCATTACTACCATGAGATGTCCGAGGACTTGCTCTACTTGCAGGCGCAGGCAAGCGTCACGCTTTTCGATCAAGTGCTGCACAAGGGCTTCGAGCAGAGGCTTGCTGACATGCTTCCGTCGCGTGTGCTGCCAATTTCTACCCGCCCGCCCAAAGACCTTCGCATTCTTCTGGACAGCGAATTGAGTCAAGTGGACGAACTTCTGAAGATTGGCAAACGAGCGACGGCTGCTGCAAGACTGCGTCCCGTTCTCGCATTTGCCACGGCGAGCAGGGAGGAAGCACAGCGGGTCACGGAGCCAGAACTGCGGAAGGTGATTCACCGGCGACGTAAGGGCGAAGCGTGGTCCGTCATCTTGCCGGAAATCGCTCAATTGAAGCTGAGCGCCGAGGGTGACGGCATCCCGATTGTCTTGAAGATCAAGAAGGACGCCGAGATTGCCGTGCGAATCGCAAAGCCCGGAGAAGCCGTGGTCGGCACGGTCATCAAGCAATCTGTTGACTGGTTCGACAAGTATAACCTCGGTGTGAGAGCGCTTGCCAAGAAGCTTGGCATCAGCATCCCGAAACTACGAGCCTACATGTTCGAGATCAAGTTGCGGGATGATCCTGAGATGTTCGGAACGAAGAAGATCAATTCGCAGGTCTACAACCGTTACACACCGAAGGCCCTGGAGGTATTGCGGGAAGTTATGCAGCGAGTCACCGTGGAGGAAGTTTGGACGAAACACCGGGCATCGGTCCTGGGGCGCAAAAAGAGAGCGAGATGAACGAAGGCTCTTGGGCATACAGCAGTGAGCATCGGCAAATCTGCCGCGTCCTCGAAGTGCAGACGCTGTGGGGAGGGACATCGTACAGAGTGTGGTTGGCTGCCCAGGATGTTGTCGTGCGAGTCCAGGGCGATCGATTGAAGCCGCTATCGGAAGCAGGGGTGTTGAATTCTGCTGGTCTGTCCTACGTTGCCGCCGCGGCCCGTGTCGCTGATGCACTGACACAGGACATTCTCCTCGCGCCGATGGAATCGACGGTAATCCCGCTGCCCCATCAAATCCGTGCCCTGGCACGGGCTGTAGCAAATGACCGGGTGCGTTATCTGCTGGCCGATGAAGTCGGGTTAGGCAAAACCATTGAAGCCGGACTCATAATGCGGGAACTCAAGTTGCGTGGTCTGGTCCGGCGCATCCTGGTTGTCGTTCCCAAAGGCTTGGCTCAGCAATGGATCGCCGAGATGTGGACCCACTTCGGCGAACGCTTCCAGTTGCTGATTCCAGGCGAGTTCAGCGATTCCGCCAGGTTTGCTGGTGATGACAACCCCTGGCGTGCGCACGATCAGGTTGTGTGCCCAATGGATTCGGTGAAGCCCCTGGACGGGCGGCGTGGTTGGTCGAAGGAGGAGGTGGCCGAATATAACCGGGAGCGCTTCGAGGACTTGGTTACGGCTGGCTGGGATTTGGTGGTCGTTGATGAAGCCCATCGCCTCGGTGGTAGCAGCGATCAAGTTGCACGCTACCGGCTGGGCAAGGGGCTTGGCGAAGCTGCACCTTACTTGTTGCTCTTGTCAGCCACGCCGCACCAGGGCAAAAGCGTTGCTTTCCACCGGCTCGTTGCCTTGCTCGACCCGGATGCGTTTCATGATCCGGTCAGCGTGAGCAAAGAGCGCGTCCAGCCCTACGTCATTCGCACGGCCAAACGGCGTGCCATCGACACGAGCGGCGAATCGCTCTTCAAGCCCAGACGGACCCGGTTGGTGCCCGTGGCCTGGAGTGAGCGCCACGGCCAACAGCGGCAATTGTACGAGGCGGTCACTGAGTACGTTCGGGTCGGCTACAACCAAGCGCTGCGCGAGAAGAAAAGTTACGTCGGCTTCCTGATGATCCTCATGCAACGACTTGTGACTTCCTCAACCAGCGCCATCCGCACGACCCTGAGTCGGCGGTTGGAAGTGCTGCAATCGCCTGAGGAACAGCAGTGGCTATTCCCTGAAATGTCCGAGGAGGATTGGGTCGATCTGGACGGGCAGGAGCAGATGGAAATGCTGCTCAAGATGCGCTTGATGGCGCTTAAAAACGAACGTGCCGAAGTGAAGTTGCTAATGGAAGCCGCGAAACGCACGGAGGCAACTGGTCCTGACGCGAAGACAGAAGCGCTCTTGGAGTGGATTTACCGCTTGCAGCGTGAGGAAACTGACCCTGACCTGAAGGTTCTCATCTTCACCGAATTCGTCCCGACCCAGGAGATGCTGCGCGAGTTTCTAACGGAGCGTGGCTTCAAGGTCACTTGCCTAAATGGTTCGATGGGCATGGACGAGCGCCGCAAAGTACAAGAGGATTTCGCCAGTAAAGTTCGCATCCTGGTTTCGACCGATGCGGGCGGTGAAGGCCTGAATCTCCAGTTCTGCCATGTCGTGGTGAACTACGACATCCCCTGGAATCCGATGCGCCTCGAACAACGGATCGGCAGAGTGGATCGCATCGGACAATCTCACGCCGTCCGCGCCTTGAACTTCGTTCTTGAGGACACCGTCGAGTACCGGGTCCGGGAAGTGCTTGAACAAAAGCTCGCAGTCATTCTGGAAGAGTTCGGGGTAGACAAAGCAGGTGATGTCCTCGACTCCGCGCAGGCCGGACAAATCTTCGATGACCTGTACGTGGACGCACTGCTCAATCCCGGTGACGTGGCTACCAGGGTCGATTCTGCCGTGAACCGGGTCCGCGAGCAGGCCCAGGCAGCAAAAGACAGCGCCTCCATCCTAGGCGATGACGAGCTGCTCGATCCTGGCCAGGCGCAGAAGCTCATGGACCATCCGCTACCACATTGGGTGGAGCGAATGACGCTGAGTTATCTGGCGGCGCACGGGGGCAAGGCTGAACGCAAAGGCAAGGTCTGGAACCTGACTTTCCCCGATGGCGAGCAGTTTGATGCCGTCGTGTTCACTGCGAGCGATGCCAATGCCATGCCGTCTGCTCGACACCTGACCTTGGAGAACGCCGCGCATTCGTGGGCTCGCAACGTGCCTGCCGCGCTTTGCCGAGGGGCAGCCAATCCCGTGCTTGGTCATGCCTGGCCTACCTTCGGATGTTCGGGGCATCTGGTCTCTCTGGCGAATAGCGCTCCATAGTGCCGATTGGCACGACCAGCGCATGATGCCGCTTTTTGTCCACGAAGATGGGCATTGCCTCCAGCCCACCGCCCGGCACATCTGGGAACAACTTCTGGCGGATTCATTTAACCCCGTTGGTCTGTATGCGGGCGAAGTAGCCAAGGATGCCTTCGGCCGCGTCTGGAAAGCAGCCGAAACGCAGGGTAGAGCGATTTATGAGGAATTGCTCCAGAAGCATCAGCGGCAACTCGGCCTTGACCGCGAAAGAGGGGAATACGGCCTCGCCGCCCGACGCCGGATGGTGAACAGAATCGGGCTTGTCGCAGTCCGGTCCCACAGGCTGGCACAACTGAACGAAGAAGAACGAACCTGGCGGGAGCAAATGACCCGCGGCGCCGACCTTCAACCGGAGATGGTGCCCTTGCTGCTGATCTCCGTGAAAGGGGGCCGGTGATGGCATCGTGGCGCGATGAAATCTTGAGAGATTTCACTCCGCAGGTAGCCCGGCTGACGCTGGTTGCGGACCCGGATGGACTGCTACTTGAGGAAGGTGTCCTCCAAGGCATCCGTGAGCGGGGCTTTGAAGTCATTCCCTTCGAGGACCATGTTGCATTTCGGTTCGCCTACGAATCGAAGTACCGGGTCTTATGGGACACCGGTGAATTAACCGATCTTGTGGTGGTGCTCCGGTCCCAGGCTGCTGACCTTCGCTCCTTGCCGTTTGACCTGTTACAGGCAGGGAGAAAACTGTCTTTCAACCTCGGCGACCTCTTCGCGAACTTGAGCTATCCAGTCGTGGCCTGCTTGGACCGTAGTGATCTCGAACCGCTCTACCGTGCGCAGAAACAGCATAGGCCAGGTGCGCTGGGCGACAACGCAACTAAGGACTTCATCCTTCGTCACGTTTTCGAGATCGCCCCGGAGGTCATTAAACAGCCGTCTGACCTGCTGCGTGTCCTGATGCGCCGCCATCATCAGGAGCAGCGTGTCCCTGCGCTGCTCGATGAGCGTTGCATTCACGTTCTTCGACAGGGCGGGCGCTTCGAGGATTGGGCACTCGAAGAGATCGTTCCCGACAGGGAAGCCTTTTTCGGCTTCTTGCAGGAACGCTGGCAAGTGTTTATTGACAGGTTGGATGGTGTGCCGCCCACCGATGCAGTCAAGCAAGAGTTAAAGTACCGTGGCCCATTCGACCTGCCGTTCGACCACAGCGACGTGCGGGTTTACATCGACACTTTTTTCTTGGAGGGGGTGCTCCGTCCAATTCCCCATCGCTCCTCGGCAACATTCGCAAAACAATGGGCCGTGGTCGGCATTAGCACCGATCCCCAGGCGGACCGCAAACGGCGACTGGAAGGACTCGTAGAGTCTATCCAGGGGACAGTGCCCGCCCAGGACGCAAAGCATCAGGACTGGCTGATCTTTGCCCACCGTTGGGGCGAGCTATTGGCTCTTTGGCATCAAGCTGACGAGTCCTGCGCAGAAGAAACTTGCCCAGCGTTTTCGCGAGATTGAAGGCACTGTCGATGCGACTTTTTCGATCTGGCTCCAGACTCGCTTTGCTGGCCTACACAACCAGCCTGCCGTGCCTCCGGTCATGGTCCACCACGTTCCGCGCGCCATGACACGAGATTTGGAAAACGGCCGCAAAGTTGCCTTGCTTCTGATGGACGGCCTCGCCCTCGACCAGTGGGTGGTCCTGCGTGACATCCTCTCTCAGCAACGACCTGGAATGAAATTTCACGAAGAGGCGGTTTTTGCCTGGGTGCCGACAATCACTTCGGTCTCGCGCCAAGCCGCATTCGCCGGGAAGCCGCCGCTCTACTTCCCTGCCAGCGTCTTCAGCACGGACAGAGATGAGAAAGGCTGGACGCAGTTCTGGCTGGATCAGGGGCTGAGTCAGACTGAAGTGGCTTACGTGAAAAAGCTCCGTGATGAGTCGAGCTTGCCTGTCGTCGAAGAGATTGCGACCCATCCCAAGATTCGTGCTGCCGGGCTGGTGGTGGATAAGGTCGATAAGATCATGCACGGCATGGAACTTGGCGCTGCGGGAATGCACCAGCAGGTCCGTCAGTGGGGTGAGCAAGGCTTCCTGGCAAGGCTGCTCGACTGCCTTTTGGCCAACGGCTTCAGCGTGACGCTGACTGCCGATCACGGCAACATCGAGGCGGTCGGCTGCGGTCGCCCCGGTGAAGGGGCCATTGCCGATCAGCGCGGCGAGCGGGTCCGCATTTACCCGGACAAAGTGCTGCGCAGTCGCGTGAAGACGCAGTTCCCTGACGCGATAGAATGGAGTCCAGTGGGCCTGCCCTCGGACTTCTTACCGCTCTTGGCACCTGGGCGATCCGCGTTTGTCACAGAGAGAGAGAAAACGGTTGCCCACGGCGGCGCGTGCATCGAGGAGGTAATCGTGCCGCTTGTCCGAATTGGGAGAAGGAGCCGATGAATCGCAGAATGCAAATTGGCTTTACCCAACGACTTCAATTGAAATGGCTCGACCGGACGGCTGGGCTATTGTCGGCGGGAAGCCCATGCGCTCCGATCAAGGCCGCACTGACCGACCTTCTCAAGGATCAACTCTCCATCAATGGAACCGCAGAGCGCGGCAGCCGCGAGAAGACCGTTACCATCCTGCTAAAGACCTGGGTTACGGTGCCACGCCATTTGCAGCCTTTTCGAGACGAAGGGCTGGAACACTTTCGTCGCTTAACCGCCAAGGATCACCTTCCCATTCATTGGGGTATGGCGATGGTGGTGTACCCGTTTTTCTCCGTCGTGGCCCAGACGGTCGGGCGGCTGTTGAAGCTCCAAGGCACTGCCGGCGCCGCACAGGTCCAGCGGCGGGTCCGCGAGCAGCTCGGCGAACGTGAAACCGTGTCGCGTGCGACTCGGCGCATCCTGCGGAGCATGATCGATTGGGGAGTGCTTCACGACGCGGGACACAAGGGAATTTATCAGTCAAGTTCCGTTCATCGGATCAAAGACCCGCGACTTGGCGCATGGCTGCTTGAAGCCTGTCTCCTTGGTAGTGGTTCCACATCGGGGGCGATTGAAGTGATTTCGCAGTCGCCCGCTCTGTTTCCATTTGCACTTCCTTGGATTAGCACCAGGGAGCTGGAAACCGCGAGCCGGTTGGAGCTGTTCCGCGAGGGTGGGGATAAAGACACCATTGCTCTGCGTCGTAACGGCAGTGGTCCGTGACGAACGAAAACTCACGCAGGGTGGAGTTGGCTGGATGATGAGAGAGAGGTAATTACCGGTAAGCCGCGGTTTACGGTAGGGTCGGTCCCTGATCCTGCCGTTCTCTCTCCAGCCCGATGAGTTCGCGGAAGGACATCGGCGGCTTGAGGGATGAAATCTCCGCCGATGCCGGCGGAAAGGCGTCCCCTGCCCCCGGTGCGGGAGCGTTTTCAACGGATTGATCGGGATTGGCCTCCTGCAGTCGGCGGATGCGGGCGGTGACCGGCTCCTCGGCGGTCGATTGCTTCTGGCGGACGCGTTGCGGCGAGGCTTCGATGCTGTGCGCTGCCTTGAGGGTTTTGATCCGTTGGGCGATTTCGGAAACGCTTGGCCCCTCACCTCTGCCTGACTCTTGGGTCGCACCGGATAGACCGTTCTTGAGCTGGTCACGCAATCCGGTCAATTCGGACAGATACCCCTCATGGACGAAGGGCTTGCCCAGCCGGGCCTGATAATCGCGGAGCTGGGCTTCCGCGATGGCGAGGTCTTGCCGGATGCGGTCGCATTCGGAACCGTAGCCGCTGGCCAGGCGTTCCAGCGCATTGAGTACGGCTCGCGGTCCCTGATGCTCGCGTGAAAGCGCCGACTGGCGGGCGATATCGCCTTCGAGATAGACGCTGGGCGGGAATTGCGGATGCAGGACCAGGCCAAAGCGTAATCCCCGGTACGTGCCGAGCGGGACGCGGCGCGTATCGCGAACGTCCCGTGGCAAAGCATCCAATTTGCCACCGAGGATATCGGAAATGTCCTCACGAGCAGGTGTGCGATCGCCGATGGTGATCAGGTCGTTGGCGTGATCCGTGACGGTTTGCCGATCGGTTGTGAGCTTGCTCAGCCGGTCGGACATGCCGGCGATGGTTCCCGGCAAATCACGCACGCTGCGGCGGGCGACGTATTGCTCGTCGAGATGATTTTTCTTGAGCAGGGTGAGCCGTTGCAATTCGGCGTCGGCCTCGGCGAGCGTCAGCACGGCCGGGTTGCCCGATGCGATGGCCTTGACCTCGGCATAGGAGAGTTCCTGCCCACCGATGTCCTCGGCCCCGCGGGCGGCGTTGTCGCCGGTGATGACCTGTGAAATAAACCGGGCCTTGGTTTCCAGGGCTTGCCACATATAGGCGTCAAATGAGCCTTCCGTGACGTAACGGTAGACCGCAACTTCCCCGTTTTCGTTGCCCTGACGCAAAATGCGGCCGTCACGTTGTTCGACTTCGGCCGGCTTCCACGGGGCGTCGAGGTGATGCAGGGCGACGAGACGCTTCTGGACATTGGTGCCCGTGCCCATCTTCTGCGTGCTTCCGATCAGCACGCGCACCGAGCCTTGTCGTACTTTCTCGAAGAGGGCCTGCTTCTTGGCGTCGGATTCGGCATCGCCCATGGCGGCGATCTGCTCGCGGGGGATGCCGCTTTCGACAAGTTTCCGGACAACGTCGTCATAGACCGAGTAACCCCATTGCGTCGGATTGACGCCCATGTCGGCGAAGATCATCTGCGTCCCGCGCGTCGCGGCGGTCTTCTTCCAGATGGATGCGACGTTCTCAACAAGGCGGTTGACCTTCGATTCCGGGAAATCCGGCGCCTTGGCCGAGAGCATCCGTGCGTCGGTGGCCAGTTTGCGTCCGTCGGTGGTGATGGCCAGCGCGTTGTCTTCCCTCGGGTCCACGCGTTCCGACCTCAATCGCTCATACCGTCGAACAAGTTCCTGCTGGAGCTCGCGCTGCTCGTCGGACATCGGGCAGGCGACGACGATGGCCTTGCCGCCCTCCAGCCGTGGACGCGGCAGGTCGAGCATCTCCGCCGTCTGCACGTCGGAGAAGGCGCGGAACATCTGCTGGAGTTCCGGCAGATTGGTGAAGCGGGCGAACCGGCTGCGCGGACGCAGGCCGGCGCCGTCGGGCGAGATTTCCATAGTGTCGATGACTTCGCCGAACGTGGCCGCCCAGGCGTCGAAATGCTCGAGCCCGCGGCTTTTCAGCCCCTCGGGGTCGAGGAAACGCTGCATCGTGAACATCTCCATCATGGTGTTGCTGATCGGCGTGCCGGTGGCAAACGTCACCCCGTGGCCGGCGTGCTGCTCGTGCAGGTAGCGCGCTTTCATGTAGACGTCGAAGGCCCGCTCAGAGCCTCCGGTCTGAATGCCGGCGACGCGCTCCATCTTTGTGGGCGTCTCCAGGTTCTTGAAATAATGCGCCTCGTCGATGAAGACGTGATCGACGCCGAGCTCGTCGAACACCAGCCCGTCATCCTTCTTGTCGCGAGCAAGCAGGTCCTTGAGGCGCTCTTCCCTCGCTGCTTTCTGCTTCTCGATGGTCTTGATGAGGTTGCGGTTGGCGCCCTTATCGGCCGCGTGCTCGCGTAAGAGCTCGTCGTATTCCGCAATCTGCTCGCGCAGGAATTTCTCCTGGTACTCAAGCGACATGCCGATGCGCTCAAAGCTGCTGTGGGTCACGATGATGCCGTCCCATTCGCCGCTGGCGATTTTGGCGGTTAAGAACTTGCGGCGGTCGCGCGTCAAATCCTCTTTGGCGGCGACCAGCAGCCTGGCGTTGGGGTAGAGCTGCATGAACTCGCGGGCGAACTGCTCCAGCAGGTGGTTGGGGACCACGTACATTGGTTTCTTGATGAGGCCGGCCTGTTTCATCTTGATTCCCGTGGCGGCCATCGTGAAGGTTTTGCCGGCGCCGACGGCGTGGGCGAGCAGTGTGTTGCCCGAACTCATGCCGCGCCAGACGGCGTCGTCCTGGTGCGGGCGCAGCCGGATGGTCTGGTTCATGCCGGGGAAGTCGAGGTGCGAGCCGTCGAACAGGCGGGGACGCAAATTGTTGTAGATGTCGTTGTAAAGCCGAACCAGCCGCTCGGTGCGTTCCGGGTCGGTAAAAATCCACGAGCGGAAGCGTTCCTTGATGAGCTTTTGTTTTTCGCGGGCGGCAAGCGTTTCTTCCTGGTTCACCACGCGCTCCTCGCGGTCGCCGTCGCGGAACGTGTCGTAAATCGTTGGCGACTTCATGTTGAGCGCCAGCTCCAACAGCCATGTGCCGTTAGCGCGCGCTGCGTGCCAAATTCAGATGTGGCGGCCACGGAGGCTTTGGCCGCGTAACCGGCATCCAGGCTCCAGACGGCATCCTTCTTTAGATGCGCGACGGGAACGCTCGCCGGATCGACGCGGAACAATTCGGCGGCGAAGACCTGGATGTCGGATTCGGGTATCCACGGCGCGCCCAACCCGGCATCGATGTCGCCGGGCAGCACGTCCTCGGGCTGCACGCGGCTTAATGCCTCGGCATTGCGGGCGTAATCCGAACCGGCGCGCTCGGCGGTTTTGAGCTTTGCCCGCACGTCGCCGGAGAGATAGGCGTCGGCGGTCTGCCAGCTCCTTGATTCTGGGTCCAGGAAGATGAGGTCGCCCAATTCGGCGATGACCTGTTGCTCTGGCTTTCTGTAGAGCGTGGCGATGAAGGGCAAATCCACCGTGCCGCGCTGATTCAGGGAAACAAGCAATCCTTCCTCGGCGCTCTGGACCTGCGTGACGGGCGGCGTCTTGCCGACCACGTCTTTGGTCATGATCGCGGATTTGGCCGCCTTGCCGGTCACCTCGTCATAGTCCTCCAGCGACATGACGAGCATGGCGTCGGGGTCTTCCCGGAATTTGACGAGGTTGGGCATGCGGCGGATGACGTTGCCGTCGGAGGTTTCGCCGAAGGTCGTTTTGTTGATCGGCCCGTAGCTGATGACGAAGCGGTCATAGACCCAGTTCAGTTCGCGGCGCGCCTCGCGGCGGTTGGCATCGGGCCAGCCTTGGTTCTGCGATTGCAGCACGCGGCGGGCGCGGTCACGCAGTGCCACGAGCGCGGCCAGGCGTTTGCCGGTCATCGTCCCATCCGCTCTCAGGGTGACGCCGCCATAGACGACGGGGATTCCTTGCCCGCCCTGCGACTGATAAATGACACGGTCATCTCCGGCAAAGAAGCTGCCTTCGGTGATGTGGCGCTCGGGGGGCGGTGGCGTGAATGGTTGAGCGGGTTTGGGCTCAACCTGCGTCGTATTGGCCTTGGCGAATTCCGGCAGCCGGTGGATCGCTTGCTTGAGTTGTTGGGGCAAATCGCCATTGCCGGTAACGCTGTACCCTTCCCCTCCGTAAAGCGTGTCCTTGCGGGACCAGTTCCCAAGAACCATTTCGGGATGGTCGAGGAAATAGCGGTTGATTGAGACTTCGGCGCCGTCGATAGAAAGCGGGGCAATTCCCAGCCACAGCGGATCGGCATGGCGGGCCGGTTCGCCCGGCGCGCGCTTGCGAAGGAAAAGAATGTCGGTGACGACGGCGGTGCCTTCGCGTTTGAAAGCGTCGGAGGGCAAGCGAATCGCGCCCACGAAGTCGGCCTTGGAGCCGAGATATTCGCGGATGGCGGCGTTCTGCTTGTCGAGCGTGTAATGCGAAGTGACCAATGCGAGGACGCCGCCGGGCTTCAGCGCGTCGACCGACTTGGCGAAGAAGAAATCGTGCAGCGATAGCTTTTGCCCGCGATAGTCGAGCTTTAGATCGGCGAAGGGCACATTGCCGATCGCCGCGTCGATACTGGCCTCGGGCAGGCGCGTGTCGCGGAAGTTTTCGATGCGGATGTCGTGATTGGGATGCAGTGCCCTGGCGATGCGGCCGGAGATGGAATCGAGTTCAATGCCGATGAAGCGCGTCCCCTGCCGCGCCTGGCTCATGAAATTCCCGATGCCGCAGCCCGGCTCAAGGATGGTGGCGTCGTCGGATACGCCTAATCGGCCGATGGCCTCGTGAATGGATGCGATGACGGCAGGCGACGTGTAGAAGGCGTTGAAGGTGGTGCGCTTGGCGCTGTCGTATTCCTGCGGCGTTAACAGCGTCGTCAGGTCGTCGCCGAGGGCATGCCAGCCGGGGTCCTTGTATTTGCCCGTGACCGGATCGGGGAAAATCGACAAGGCCACTGGCCCGAACCCCGAAAACCGCGAAAGCGCCTCTTTCTCCTCTTTATTAGGGGGGCGCCGCTCCGTCTCAATACGTTTTAGTGTCCTGATTGCCGCGATGATGTCGCGGGCCTTGGCCTTCTCGCCGCTGGCGACCGCGGATTGGGATGCAGGCCGTTCGGGCGTTGAGCTCTGCGGATCGGGAGTGTTGGATGCCGGTGTAACCGGCGGAGGTGGGTCTGGACGTTTGGATTCAGGCGGGGGCTTATTGGGAGGGGCGTCAAAGAGCGAGCGTTGCTGTCGCGATGCCTTTAGTCGCGCGACGTATGACGGCTGATATGAGCCATTGCCCGGTCGAGGGAGAGCGCTTCGGTCTCGTCCTGATTCGACTCGGAGGGCAAACGATCCTGGAGGTCCTTCAGGGCCAGCTCCATTGCTTCGCTCGCGATCTGGCTCGGGTCGCTGTCCGGTTTCGCCTGCAGGAGGCGATCCTTCCAGTCTTCGTGGCTGTCCTTCAGTTCGCTGGCGTAGAACTCCAGCGTCGGAAGCAGCTTCCGGCTCTGCCGGAGTTCCTCGCGCATCTTGGGTCGCTGTTCCAGCATTTCCAGGATAATGGTTTTGTAGTGCATGGTCTCCTCCTTCGTGATGAATAATGTTAGTGCTTTGGTGTGGCTCAGGCGAGTCGCCTGGGTCGGTCGGGAATAATGGCGGCTGTCGCCAGCCTGGCGGTTTGCGCGGCATAGTCAGGAACCATCGGTTGACGGTTCCCGACTATCGCGATTGGCCCGCCGGGTCATTTTGACCTGCCGCGTTCACGGTCGGGCGAGCCGAAGGCGTCTTTCAACACCTGCGTTGCCGCTACGCCGGCCATGATGATCATTGAGCCGATGGCGACGTATTGCAGGGTCATTGCCAGCCGCTCATTCTTGCAGTTTCTGGCCATGGCCTGGGCTTCGGGACCCAAGTCGCGCAGGTAATAAGTCGGAGGCGTCGTCATGGTGCTACGCTCCGATTAAATGGGGACGCCTTGTTCCGCCTCGATCCCCTTCTCCTGCCGAATCATGCCGCGGATTTCCTGGTAGAGCCGTTCCGCTTCGATGCGGACGCTCATGGCGGCGTCAGCCGTAACCGGGCGAGCCCATATCTTGTCGGTGCGGTTCCACCGAAATCCAGCCTGTTTCAGCTTGTCGATGACAGCCTGGCTCGGCTTGTCCTCGGGGCGGCCATCGCCGAACTTGATGGCAACCTGGCGGTCGCGCTTGCTCTCGAAGAGCCGGACTCCGGCTGTTACGTCGACAGCGATCTCGAAGGGGTCGGGGCCAGATACCGGTTTCCTTCTGCCGACTCTCTCGGCGAAGCTGCGTGGCTCGGCGCCCGCGTCGGGGGCCGATGGGTCAGCGACGGCGGTAGCGGTTTCTGGGGATTCTTGGTCTGGCGTTTTGTTGTTGGATGACATGGTTTCTTCCTCCCTGATGTGATGCAGGTCACTCCTTAACCTGTGTTAACATTTTAGCACTAACGAATCGGCTGCGCAATAGGCTGGCTGCGGGTTTCAGAGGGTTGACACGCGTAAACGCGCAGTTTTCAAGGCATGAGCGGTGGATGAGTCGCGGAAAGCCGCTGTAATCAACGCTTCTTTGGAGGTTGCCAACTTCGCGCTATGCCGCGCTTTTAGGCTCCCTCGGCAAATAGCGCCCGCCCAATCCGCACGCACGTACTGCCCATCCTGATTGCCGTTTCAAAATCATCGCTCATGCCCATGCTGAGTTCGGGAAGGTCGTGGCGGCGGGCTATCTGGCCGAGCAGGGCAAAATGCGGTGCCGGTGTCTGACTCACCGGTGGAATGCACATCAGCCCGACAATCGGCAACTGCAATTGCTTCCGGCAATAGTCGATCAGCGCATCCGCTTCTTCGGGGATCACCCCGGCCTTCTGTGGCTCCTTGCCCGTATTAACCTGTATAAACAACTTCTGACACCTGGTATCTGCATTCCGACTCCTCGCTATCTCTTCCGCCACCTTCGGACGGTCAATGGTCTGAATGACATCAAACAGCCACATGGCCTGGTTCACTTTATTGGTTTGCAACGGGCCAATGAGGTGAAGGCACACGTCAGGATACGCCTGCCGGATAGACGGCCATCTGTCCTGGGCGTCCTGTACGCGGTTTTCGCCGAAGTCGGTGATCCCCGCCGCTATCGTTTCTGTAATAAGGGGAGCTGGTTGCCCCTTGCTGGCCGCCAGTAACGTAATCTTCTGTCCTGCTAACGGGCTTCTAGCCCTCGCTCTTTCTATCCTGCCGTTAATGCTTCCACCGTCATCGCCACACTCATGCACGCTATCGCCCTCATTCATGCCAACTCATTAACACGGTCTTACCAAAAGAGCCAGTTAGCCCTAGAAATGTTGCCATATTGCCACAGCCGGGGTGAAAAGCTCCCGTTTTTACCGGCCCTATCTCCTTACGACTTGCAAGCTACACCAGATTGCACAATAACGTATTCCAGTTGATACGCACACCGTGATTGTATGTTTGTCGACCTACATAACCTAGTCCGTATATTTGACGTTAGTAACAGTTGTTTTAACCACATAAGGAACCATGACATGAAAAAGCTTCTCCTCGGTACAACTACCCTCATCGGCGCTGCCGCCCTGTTTTCAGGTGCCGCGTTCGCTGATACGCCGAAAGTCACCATCGGCGGTTACGAAAACTTTGAAATGGGCATCGACAGCGATGACATGAATAGCAAAGCCCATAACGGCGAAGCCGCTTCTGAACGCCCGGATGCGTTCCGCAGCGACACCCAAATCGATTTCAAGATCGATGGTAAATCTGATGCCGGCCTCGGGTACGGCGGTGAAGTTGACCTGCTCGCTGATACCTCTCCTGACGTTCAGGGCCGCGGTACCAACGCCAGCAAGACCTTCATCTATATGGACGGCATGTGGGGCCGCGCTGAACTCGGTTCTAACGTAGGCGCTGATGGCACCATGAAAGTGGATGCTGGCACGATCGCCCGCGCTACCGGTGGTATCGACGGCGACTGGAACTACTTCGCTAACGCCAAGACCCAGTTCCTCGCTCAATCTGAGTTGCCTATGAGTTATGGTGTGACTGGCACTCTTGCCGCTGCCACTGGGGTTCTCAACAATTTCACGGGTGATCATACCGATGAAAATATCGATAAGGTCACTTATTACACGCCACGTTTTGCTGGTTTCCAAGTTGGCGTGAGCTTCATGCCAGATCAAAACAACCGTGGTCAGGGTTTTGGTCCAATCGAGACAGTAATGCCCAATGGCCCAGATCGCGCGAAGGGCGTCGCTGGCTTGTCTGAAGACATCATCACTGGTGGTATCAATTATGACAACAAGTTTGGTGATGTCGGCGTGGCACTGGCTGCGACCGGTGAACGCGGCACTGCCGAAGTGTCCACCTATGAAAACCTGAGTGCCTGGAACGCCGGCGGCAAACTCAGCTGGATGGGCTGGAGCCTCGCTGGATCTTACGGCAACTGGGGTGACAGCAATGACTTCAAAGCTAACCATGCTGGCGGTTCCAAGTACTGGGATGCCGGTGCTGCTTACGAGTATGGTCCGTTCGGCGTCAGCTTGACCTACCTTCACAGCGAGCTTTCTTGCGGTATTTCGGCCGACACTGGCGGGAACACCGGCGCGAACTGAGCTGCCTCACCGCTGGCGATGACAGCTTCCACAACTGGTCTCTGGGCGCCGACTACAAGCTGGCTCCCGGTCTGACTCCGTATGTCGAAGTTAGCATGTTTAACGAAAATGCGGCCGGTGCTGCAGATGACAACAAAGGTTATGTTGGTATAATTGGTACTCAGCTGAACTTCTAATCTAACAAGAGTGTTCTAAAAAGCGAGGGCGGTGCGGTTGCACCGCCCTCTTTTCTTTGGGTCTTGCCACGAAGTGCTGTAGCAGCTAGAGCTGCTTGTGCATGTCCGCATACCAGTTGCATTTACGCGGGCGCCCTGTCACATAGGTCCAATAGTTCTGAGGCGGCACCATATGGCGAATAGCTCTAGTCACTCTGACCGTCTTCTGTTGTCGATTGCCAGGGAAGTGGAGAAGTTGCACCTGACCACGGAACAGAAAGCCGCCGTAACTCACAAGCTAGGAAAATACGCCAGTTTCCTTGATACAAGGGCCGGCACAAAGGTAGGCGGTAATGTCCAGGCAGATACAACGTTATTTGACTGCGATCGAAAAGTGAAGGCGGTGGCTGCTCACTTCGCCCCTGATGGCCTCAGCTTTGAGACTTATCTTAACGCGGCCATTAAGCAACCGTCGCTTTTCTTGCAGTCACCACGGACAATCATAGCTAATATCGCGGGCGTTGTTGAGGACTTTGGCTCTGAGGGACTCACGGTCAGGGAGTATTTGCAAGCTGCCCTAAAGCGGCCATCTCTCTTTACTCAGTCTCCGAGCACGATTGCCGCGAACATTGCTGGCGTGGTGGAGCGCTTCGCGGCCGACGGATTGATGCTCAGGGAGTACCTAAAGGCGGCCCTTAATCAACCATCGCTCTTTTATCAATCGCCGAGCACGATTGCGGCCAATATCACCGGCGTAGCGGGTCGATTCGCGGAGGCGGGGCTGACGGTGAGGCAGTATCTAAGAGCCGCACTCAAGCACCCGTCGCTGTTTTACCAATCTCCCAGTACGGTCGCGGGCAATATCATCGGCGTCGTGGAGCGATTTGCAGCCGAGGGGGTGACTCGGCGCGAGTATCTAAAGGCCGCAGTCAGACAGCCATCGCTGTTCTACCGAGCGCCGAAGACGATCGCAGCTAATATAGACGGTGTAGTCGGGAGATTTGCAGATGAGGGTTTATTGCTCACGAAGTATCTAAGGGCTGCTATCAGGCAACCTCCGCTCTTTTGCCAATCCAGCACGACGATCGCAGGTAATATAGTCGGCGTCGTCGAACGGTTTGCGTATGAAGGACTGACCGTCAGGGAGTATCTGAAGGCTGCGGTCGAGCAACCGTCGCTATTCTATCAAGCGACCAGGACAATTGCGGCCAATGTCACCGGCCTCGTTGGACGGTTTACAGATGAGGGGGTGACGGTCGGGGAGTATTTGCGAGCCGCCCTTAAGCGGCCGGCTCTTTTTGTCATGTCACCGGATACGATTGCCCGACACATTGAGTTAATCCTCGGAATGTATGACGACGGCGTCGTGAGTCTGCCACGACCTCGCCGCAAGGTAGAACGGTCCGGGATGCACTGCCATAGACATGCGCCAGTTCTCGCGTTCCTTTTGCGGAATCCCAGCGTGCTGACTCGGGATGATTCAAATCTTCAGCTTCGCCGTTTATACGTTGAACTGTCCGGGAGACCGCCTAATTCACGTATTTTGTTCGACGCACGACACGAGATTGAACGGCAATTGATGCAGCACTTGGGGCACAGTGATCCCAGCGTTCCGGTGAGCAAGAATGCCAATCCGATTCTCCGTAAGCTTATCCTGGATGGCTACATTAAGAGTGCTAGGCTGGAAGAGATCATCGCAGAGGATGGTCAAAAGTCCAGACTAAGCCACGAGGAGGAGGGGTGACTCGGTTCGTTGAGGGGCGGAATGCTGGGCTTTCGGTCGGGAGTACTCCCGTCCGGGAAGGGGGCAGATTTCGGGGAAATGCCCCGGAAATGGCCCAAGGACGCGCGAAACGCGACAAGGGCTGTAACACAGGCGGAGAGCGGGTTTCGCTGCTCCTTGGCCCCTCCAAATGCGATTGCGGGCAGGCCAGGACGGCCGGTGCCTGGAGCTCCGCCGCAATTGGCGCATCGTTGCGTCAAATGACGCGCTGAGCCGCTGCAATCATTCTGGCCTCGCTGGCCACGCAGTTGCACGACGCAAACGCAGGCTGGCCGCGGTTTTCACGGTGAAAACACGTCCTAAGCTGTGCTTAGGGAAGACGTGTGACAGGCCAGATTGATTGCAGCGGCTCATTCTTCTCGAACCAGCAAGGCGGCCTGAATGGTCGCCTTGGCCGCGGAATCTGAGGGGTTTTGGAGCATCGCAGGATGCGTCTTACTCATAGAGGCAGAATGCCTCAGCGGGTCGTCTCTGAGGCGAGGGCGGCGGAAGCAGCCAGTGGCCATGCAGGGGTGAACCCGGCAATCGTCCGGTTCACCTGGCAATCGGGCTGCGATGGCCGGTTACTGGCCGGTGGATTTGGGGATCGCGGCGGCCATGACGAGACGCATGGCCGCCCTGCTTGTTGGAGCGGATGATTGCCGACGCCGGAGCCTGACGGGCAGGCCCCGGCGGTTGGCATTAAGGACGTTCAAAAATCATGCATACGTCGTGCAGTCCGGGAATGAAGGACGAACGGTAGACCTTCCTCGAACTGCTGGCTCCGTGGCTGAAGCGGATGATGTCAGTGCAATGCTGCCTCAGCCCGGCGTGCAAGGCGAACAATTTGGTGTAAAAGACCAGGGGGACAAAGCCCGCCTGTTTGTCGAGGTATTCGCCCATCAGAAGTGCCAGCTTGCCATCCGGTTTTAGTGCCCTGGCGCAGTTGCGGATGAACTGGCCATAGCGACGTAGGAAATCCTCGAGCGTCGGAGACCTCGAAAGATCCCGGGGATCGTCGGCATAAAGCTTCTGGCGGAAATATGGCGGGTGTGCCCAGATGAAGTCGAACGTATTCGTTGCCGAGAAGTCATTGGGATCGCACGCATCGAATCCCTGATGGATGTCCCACGACATGCAGGGGACGCCAAGCTCGTCGCAAACGTCGCGGCACGTACCTGAGCCGGCCATTGGATCGAACGTCAAGGTCGGCTTGAAGTAGAGCAGCAAATCCTTGATGAGGTTGCCGGAGCAATTGCCCGGATAAGAACGGTCGCCGTAAGCACCGGCTTCGGCATGGTGATAGAGGCTTGTCAATCTGGGGACCGGACTGGCATTCCGCGGGGCGCGTGGCAGCATGGCGTAGACGGGTGTCTCCGGCGAATGCTGCGGTTGCGGCTGCGGGGAGAGTGCGACCCGTTTCAGGCGGGTTGCATAGAAGGGATTGATGATTGAGCGTGCGTAGTTCATGGGCGTTTCCTTTCGTTGGGTAGTTGATCGTTGATTTCAGCGAGCCTTAGCTTGACTCGGCGTTCTTGTGCTGCGGTGAGGGGTTCGGCCTCGAAGTCCATCACCAGCGGCCTATCCGGAGGGCAATCCCAGTCCTCCACGAAAACGGTGACAGGTGCCGTGGCATTCACTTCTGCGACCAAGCCGCCTTGGACGGTGATGACAACGATTGGTTTCATGGCTTCCTCCTGCGGCTGGTTGGCCGTGGAAAGAGGTCGTCGGCAACGGTTTCGAGCGTCGTGTAGGTGATGCCCCATTCGGCGTCGTGGTTGTCGCCGACTTGTTCAAGGACTTCCCACGCCTGGTCGTCGGTGAGATCGGAGCGAAGGCCTTGGACGTCCTCGATCGACCAAATGGCGGCGATTTGCCGGTGCTTGGCCAGCAAGTGGTGGACGTAGAGCGTGATGTCGGCGTAAAGCTGCGACCGGTCTTCGCCTTCGAGGAGCGCACGCACTTCGTAGAGGCGTTTCTCCAGGAAGTTCACCTGCTCGACGGTGAAAGCCGGATCGTCCTCGGCTTCGAGGCTGTCAGGAAGGTCGCGGAGTTGCCGGATTGCGTCGCGGACTCGCGATTCCAGCGTAATGTTGGTGTTGGTCATGGATGCCTCCCTCAAATCAGGTCACGGGTTTGAGCAAGGCGGAGTTCGGCGAATTGCCGTTCCAGCTCTTCCAGGTCGTTGTCGAAGGCGGGATCGCAGGCTCCGTCGAATTCCTCGATGGCGGAGGTAACGCGGAACAATTCGGAATTGAGGGCTGTTTGGTAACGTTGCATAGTCGGTGTCCTTTCCAGGTTGTGGGCGGGCTTGCGCCCGCCCGTTTTGGTTGCGATTAGTCCTTTTTCTCCGAAGCCACGCGGAGCGTAATGCGGCCGTCAAGGGGCATGAGCCCGTCGAGCTGGACGTTGAAGCCCTTGCCGTCTGCGTGAGCCCATGCCGAACCGATACGGGTCCAAAATCCTTTACCGCCGTTGCGATCGCGAACGTGATAGACGATATGCGTTGGGATTTTCGAGCCGGCGGCTTCGTTGGTTTTGGTGGTTGCGTCAGTCATAGATTTTCTCCTTCGTTTGTTTGAGTTGCCGACCGCGACCCATCGCGGCCGATGGCACGTGAACCAAAGCCGCAACAGCCGGCAGATTCTTGGGCGACGGTCACATCGCCGGGTGAGAACGAAACGGCATCGGCGAGGTAGGAGCGCCAGCGACGTAGCGAGACGCCGTTTCGCAACGGAAGCCGGTGATTGACCGGGCCGGCGGCGGCTTTAGCGTGCCATGAATAGGCCCGTGGGGGTGGGCGGACTCAAAGTGCTCAAAACGAAGGAGCGAAAGGCTGACGCCGCAACCCGAAAGAACCGCTCGACGAGCAATGAAAACTTCATCTATCCGAGATCCGCGATTGGCGGCGGCAAACCAGTGGATCGTCGGCGAAATTTGTTGGACGACCAGGCGAATTGTCGGGCTTGCTGGTGCCCGTATCCAGCACGGCAGCGCGCATGAGGTACGGAGGCAGATCGCAGCGGGCGTGGCAAAGGCGGCGGCTGAGGAGACGCGGGGACAAGGCAGCAAGAGCGGCATTCTCTCACCGTCGGAAAACTCGTCAAATGCCGCGGCGACAAATCGCAAAAAATCCTTTCGCAACTTAAGCGGGTAGTTCAACGCGGGCGGTGATATATGCGTAGCGTTGGAGCGATATTGCAGAAATGGAGAATCCTCGGAGACGCAGGCCGCCTGCGGGTTAGCTCGCGAAACTTCGTGACAAAAATAGTAATTCGCGCTATGCTAGAATGGAGGCATGATTCGCATAACGCAGCAGAACAGTGCCAAGGACGCCAAACGCTACTATGCAACGGCGGACTACCGCAGCCAGGGTCAGGAAAACGTCGGTCGCTGGGGTGGGACTCAAGCTTTCAAAACGAAGGAGTTTGATGAGCTGCGGTCACCAACACGAACACAACCGAATGACAAGCGATGCCAGACGATGACAGCCGCTGACAGCTCTCCTTTGTGGCCGTTCGTCAAGGGATGGACAACGATTAGGAGCGTACATTGATGGTATGTTGCGCGTCAGACCGAATAGCAGCCTCGATCAGGCAAAAAGCTACTTCAGCACGCCAGACTATTACCTGGGCGAAGGAGAGCAAGAGCTCACCGGCCAGTGGCGGGGCAAGGGCGCCCGCATGCTCGGACTGGAAGGCGAGGTCAAGCAAGCCGACTGGCACGCGCTCTGCGACAACATCAATCCGCAGACCGGCGAACAACTGACTATCCGCCGGAAGTCTAATCGCATCGTTGGCTATGACTGGAACTTCCATGTGCCGAAGAGCGTTTCACTCCTCTATGCGGAGACGCTCGACGAGCGGATTCTCGATGCCTTCCGGCAGTCCGTCGATGAAACGATGCGGGATGCCGAAGCCGACATGGCCACGCGGGTGCGTAAGGGCGGCAAAGATGAAAACCGCACAACCGGCAACATGGTCTGGGGCGAGCACATCCACCTGACGTCACGGCCGGTGGATGGCGTCCCCGATCCGCATTTGCACGCTCACTGCTTTGTGTTCAATGCGACGTTCGACAAGAAAGAGCAAGCCTGGAAGGCTGGACAATTTCGCGAATTGAAACGCGACTCGCCATATTACGAGGCCCTGTTCCATTCTCGCGTGTCGCATCGACTGGCTGAGCTGGGCCTGCCGATTGAACGCACCAAGAAAGGTTGGGAGCTGGCCGGCATCGACAGGAGCCTAGTTGAGAAGTTCTCTCGCCGCAAAGCTCAGGTCGACGCGAAGGCCCGTGAATTGGGAGTTGTTGACGCCGAAGAAAAATCAGAGCTCGTTTTGAAAACGAGGGAGCGGAAGCGGAAGGATCTGAAACTGCCCGAGTTGCAGGACATGTGGCATGAGCGGATGACGCGGCAGGAACGCGAAGTGTTGGCCTCACTGGCCGACAAGATCGGCGGTGCCTCGGCGCCGCGAAATGGGAACGCTTGCGAGCGGGCGATGGAATACGCCGTTTCGCACGCATTTGAGCGAAAGTCGGTCCGCCCGGAGCGAGATGTTCTGGCGATCGCCCTCAAGCAGGCGGTGGGACATGCGACCGTCGAGCAGGTGCTGGATCGGGCGGCTAGAAGCAACTTGATCATCGGCGACCGCAACGGGCGGCGGATGGCGACGACGCGCGAGGTGCTCAAGGAAGAACGCCGCGTGATTGATTACGCGAAAGCGAGCCAGGGGACTTGTCGGCCGCTCGTCGGCAAGAGTTGGAAGATCAAACGTGAGAAGCTCAACGACGGACAAAGAAACGCGGTTCGTCACATCATCGAATCCCGCGACAGGGTCATCCTCCTGTCCGGCGCCGCCGGCGTGGGCAAGACCACACTGATGCAGGAAGCCGTCGAGGCCATCGAAAGCAGTGGAAAAAAAGTCTTCGCCTTCGCACCCTCGGCGGATGCCAGCCGCGGAACGCTTCGCACCGATGGCTTCAAGGACGCTGAAACTGTCGCGACGCTCCTTACCAATGAAAAACTCCAGCAGCAAATCGCCGGCCAGGTGATCTGGGTTGACGAGGCCGGACAGCTTTCCGTGAAGTCGATGACCGAAATCTTCGCACTCGCCGATCGGCTGGATGCTCGCGTGCTGTTGTCCGGCGACTACCGCCAACATGCGTCCGTGGAACGCGGAGCGGCGTTGCGGCTGCTCGAAGACGAGGCCGGCATAGTACCCGCGCAAGTGAAGGAGATCGTACGTCAGTCTTCTGGCTACAAATCCGCCATCAAGGCATTGAGCGACGGCCGCATCGCCGACGGCTTCAAGCGGTTGGACGGTTTGGGCTGGGTCCGCGAAATTGCCGACGACGACCGCGATCGCCAACTGGCGGCTGATTACGCGCAGTCAATGGCCGAGGGCGCCACGGCGCTGGTCGTTTCTCCGACGCATGCCGAGGGACACCGTATCACCGTCGCGATACGTGAGACGCTCCGTAAGAAAGGCAAGATCAAGGGCGAGGACCGGACGTTCCGCGTTCTGGAGAATGCCAGCCTCACCGAGGCCGAACGTACCGATGCGGTCAATTACACCCCCGGCGACGTCTTGGTTTTCAACCAAAACGCAAAGGGCGGATTCACGCGTGGCCAGAAGGTGACGGTCGAGAACGGAGAGCCTTTGCCGCTCGACCAGGCGGCGCGCTTCCAGATGTTCTATGCGAGGACGCTGAGTCTCGCCGCCGGCGACATTGTGCGGATCACCCGGAATGGGTGGACTGCCGACCGCGGCAAGCATCGGCTTGATAACGGCTCGATGTACCGCATCAAGAGGTTCGACAAAAACGGCGACATCGTCCTCGATAACAACTGGAAAATCGACAAGGACTGCGGTTTCCTCGATCACGGTTACGTCGTCACATCGCACACCAGCCAAAGCAAAACCGTTGACCGCGTTTTCGTTGGCCAGTCGAGCCAGTCATTTCCTGCATCATCGCGTGAACAGTTTTACGTCTCCGCGTCCAGGGGCAGGTATCAGGTCACGGTGTACACCGACGATAAGGATGCCTTGCTTGAGGCGATCAACCAATCAGACGAGCGGCTTTCGGCCACCGAGCTCGTCAACGGGCAGCTGCACTAGGTGAGTTGGACCACGTTTATGAGAAGACGGCCGTCCAACAACAAGAACGAGAAGGACCAAGTTATGACAGATAACAACAACCACTGGGAAAAATACTTCGTCAGGTCAAAAAACGGGGAAGGAACCGCGGAGGTCGAGGATGATCTTTCCGACGATCTCATCTCATTCGGCTGGCTGCGGGGCATTCGCGACCAGGCGATCATGCTGCAGGTACGGCATCGGAACGGGTGCATCGAGGCGTACCCGTACGCGTTGCTCACCTACGCTTTGTACAGGCCGTCGGAGGGACTCTGGCTGTGTTTCGGCAAGGAGACCATACGGATCATTGGCCGTAATCTCGACGCCGAATGCCGCCCGAACCTGCGGCTGTTCGACGGAATCATGCGTCGCCGCGTGACGTGGATTGCGGAGGCCGACGAGCCGACCGCTGATGAACGCCCCGAAGGGCGCGCTCGTCATCGAAAAGGTCAGCGAGGACCCCAGCGGACCGACGTTGTAGCGGTCCCCGGTTAAAGAGTTGTGCCGGTGCGCATGGTGCGGCCGCGCCGAAGGCGTCGTTACGCGACAGGCGGGAGTACTGTGCCATCCGGATGGGAGCGGGGCTCAGCCGTACCTCGAAGAGGACCGAACGAAAGCGAGCCCGGAAGAACCCGGTCGCCGATCAGGCAAGGCGCAAGAGAAAGGGCGACTTGTTAATGTGTGTCACAAGAAATTAACTTGCCTTTTACGGACTAGGTGCTCTACATGTACTCTTCCTTCGACATTACCAGACAAAGGGAGAGATGCTGCAATGCGACAGTCTGATCGAGACCGGCTTGCTGAGCAATTCATGCTTAACGCCGTTAAGGTGAAGCCAAACGACCGTATATGGGTCGAATATAAAGGCCAGGAGGCTAAAGCGCTGGCGGATGCTTGCGCAGCAAAAGTCCGGGAAAGCGGTGGCCAACCATTTATGATTGATAGCAGTGCCGCCACTATCAACAGCACTGTTGCTTCTCTCTCGCCGGAGGCCATCGAAGCCCTGGGCCAGGACAAATTAGCACTGATGAAGACGATGCAAGGTTACATCCGTGTTGATGACGACGCGGATCAGGAGCAAATCAAATTGCCCGGTCCCCAAATGGCACTGTATAAAAAAGCAATGCAGCCCATGGTTACACAACGAGTAGAAAATACGCGTTGGCTTGTTACCGCTGCACCGACAAAGGAATTCGCCACGGCCTGTGGGATGAATCTTCCGGATTTCGAGAGATTCTACCTGGATGTCTGCCTGCTCGATTACAACGCTATGAGTCAGGCGGTCAAGCCGCTGCAGAACATCATGACGGAAGGTAAGAAGGTCCGCATTTACAGCCCCGCCCAAGAGACTGATCTGACCTTCAGCATCGATGGAATCCCAAGCGTACCTTGCGTCGGTGAAAGAAATATCCCCGACGGGGAATGTTATACTGCGCCCGTCAAGGACTCGATTAACGGCACGATTAAATTCGGCCCGTCCTCCTACGACGGCCAGCGGTTTGATTTCATTAAGCTGACGTTTAAGGATGGTCGAATCGAAAAGGCCGAAGCAGAATCCGAGGAACGCACGAAGAAGCTCAACGAGATTCTGGATACCGATCCAGGAGCCCGTTACGTTGGGGAATTCTCGATCAACTTCAATCCGTTTGTGAAGCACCCAACCGGCTCCATCCTGTTCGATGAGAAAATCGATGGCGGTATTCACATGGCAATGGGAAACTGCTACGAGACCGCACCAAACGGAAACAAGTCGGCGGTTCATTGGGACATGGTTCACATCCAGCGCTCCGACTACGGCGGAGGCGAGCTGTACATAGACGATCGGTTGATTCGCAAGGATGGGCTGTTTGTTGTGCCGGAACTGACGCCGCTGAATCCTGAAAATCTCAAGGCTGTAAGCAAACAGCCATCAGCGGAGAGCCGACGCCATTGAAAGGCAGAAGGGTGATGATCACGCTGGGGCCCCGGGGGCCATTGCGTGATTGGGGTGAACGAAACGCATGTCGGGTTTCTTGCGCGTTCAGGCCGCATCTCGTTAAATCTTCACGCTTGCATCTGAAATCGTCCGGTCCTCCTCGTCTGCCGCTCGCGGCGTGACCGTGACTGGCGTGTAGCCGGCGACGCATCGCGTCCAAGGCGGTGCGCTTCCGCGCTGGCGCTTGTGCAGCTGCCCCGCGTTCCCGGCGCTTCGCGGCCTTTCCCGCTCTGCTGCAATGCCGGCTGTTCCCTCGCTCAGGTCACGCCACATGAGGCGGACAGAAAGAGGAGAACCCAATGACGATCATCGATCTCGCATTTGTGCTAAACGCGATGGCGCGGCTGGTCGCTGCGCTCGCGACGTTCATCACGACGATTCGTCGTCGCCGTCGCCGCTAGGCGATGGCGCGTCTTTCCCGCTTTTCCTCGTCGGCTTCGGCGTAACCGTTCACCCTCCGGTGTAGTGATCGGTTGAACTTCGTCTTTCCGGAAATTGTGGAATCTGCGACATGTCCGCCATGTCGCAGATTCCCGACGAAGTGATCGCTCGCCAGTCGCCGGAGGCGCAGGCCATTATTCGGATGTTGCTCGAACGGATCGAGGCCTTGGAAGCTCGACTCAACAAGACGCCTCAGAATTCTTCGCTGCCGCCCAGTTCGCAGCATCCGCATGCCAAACCCGCTTCGCCGCGACAACCCTCCGGCAAGAAACGGGGTGGCCAACCCGGGCATCCCAAGCACGAACGGACCTTGATCCCCACCGAGCAGTGCAGCGAGGTGCTGACGTTCAAGCCATCGGCCTGTCGCCGCTGTGGGGATCGGCTGACCGGAAATGACGCCGAGCCCTTGCGGCATCAGGTCTGGGAAGTGCCGGAGATCCGACCTCTCGTGACGGAATATCAACTTCATCGCCTGTTGTGCCCCACATGCGGGATCACGACGTGCGCCGAACTGCCGCCGGGCGTTCCGACCGGTCAGGCCGGGCCGCGGCTGGTCGCTTTGGTGGCTCTCTTGATGGGCTGCTTCCGACAATCGAAGCGCCGGGTGGCCTTGTTCCTGGAACAGGTCCTCGGGCAACCCTGCTCGCCGGGATGGGTGGTGAAGCTGCAAAACCAAGCCACGGCCGCCCTGCGTCCCCCCTACCAAGAGGCCGCCGGCCAACTTCCGATTCAAGATGCTCTGGCGATCGACGAATCACCGACGAAGGAAGGCCCGGCCAAAGCCTGGCTGTGGACCTGCGTGGCCGCCACGTTCACCGTGTTCACCCTGCGGACGACGCGGGCAGCCACCGTCCTCGAGGAACTGCTCACTGAACGGTTCAAGGGGGCGGTGATGTGCGACCGGGCGAAAATGTATTGGCAACAGGGGCGCTTGCAGTGGTGCTGGGCCCACCTGAAGCGGGACTTCCAGGCGTTGATCGATCATCCGGACCATCAAGTGAAACGATTGGGACACGACCTGATGCCGCTCACGCGGGAACTGTTCCATCTTTGGGCGCGCTCCCGTGATGGAACCATCACCCGGACCGGACTGAAGCGGCTGATGCACCCGATCCGGCAGAAGCTGGAAGCTCTGCTGCTGCGCGGAGTCTATAGCGGCAACCCACGGCTGGTGGGCATGTGTGAGGAACTGTATGACCATCGGGAGTGGCTTTGGACGTTCCTGGATGTCGAGGGTGTCGAGCCGACCAACAACGCCAGCGAGCGCAGCCTGCGTCATGCGGTCATCTGGCGAAAGCTCTCGTTTGGGACGCAAAGCGCCCGTGGAAGCCGCTTCGTGGAAACGATCCTCACCGTCGTGGAGACGTGCCGGCAACAATCGCGAAGCGTCTTTGCCTTTGTTGCTGAAGCCGTCCAGGCCCACTTCGCCCACCAGCCCGCCCCGTCACTGTTCACCGGGCCGTGATGGGTTACAATCTCGACTGCCCGCCTTTGTCCATTCTTTTGCGGCACGCACGATGCGCTGGCACAGCACCACCAACGCGTCCGATCCCCCCGCGAAGCGACTATTCGGGGTGGTCTGGACTCTGATTGTCGTCTGGTTTCTCTATGGCTTTGCGCGGGGGTCGTGGCACAGCTACTGGCTTTTGCGCGACGGCCAGCGGGGGACCGCCGTCGTTCTTTCCGAGCATTGGGGCGGCCACAACGCGGTCAACTACGAGTATGTCGTGAACGGGACGCGGTACACCGGGGCCGGCCATCGGAACTGGCACGAGGAGAAGGACGGCAGCGTGCAGCCCGGCCAAAAGTCGGTCGTGTATTACTCGGCATCGCACCCTTGGCTTTCCGCCCTCGACATGCCGCGCTCCGCCGTCGAAGGCTTTCCGGTCGCCATCGTCGCCTGCTGCTTTCTGTTGTTCGGTCTGGCAATGATCTTCGCGCCCCGCCGGCCCTCCGCTCCGCTGCGCGCGGAAATCGGCCGAGGGGTGATTTACCTCCGCCGCGGCGTCGGACTGAGCATGAGCAGACCCCGTCGCTTCACCATTCATATTGCCGTCATCGCCCTCGTGATCGCGAATTCCCTTCTAGCGTTTTTTGCGGCCCACTGTTGGACCAATTACTGCGTCCTCGCTGATGGCAAACAAGCCGCCGCGCAGATCACCGACCAGCACTGGGGCGGACGCGACGAGGTCGTCTATGAGTACGTCGTCGATCAAATCCACTATTCGCGGGCGACGCCCCGGGATTGGCTCGCAAAGAAATACGGCAGCGTGCACCCCGGATCGAGAATCGACGTCTTCTACTCGACTTCGCGTCCCTGGCAGTCGCTGTTGGAGAAACCAGCCGGTATTATCGCCGAATGGCCGTCGTTACTGCTTTTACTCGCGATCGACTTCGTCGCGATTGCGTATCTGCTCAAAGGATTGCGGAGGCGTGGGTTGGAATCCGCGCTCATGGCGTTGTAAGACGGCCCTCTCACCAACGACCATCAAACACCGAAGCCGCAATCGCGGGACAGGCTAACAGCCTGTCGGGTCGTAAAATGGGTCGCAAAAGGGGACGCAGACTTGGACGCAGCTCCTCTATCAATTCTGGCAACGGTCACTCAACGGCGGTTCAGCCGATCACCAACGCAACCCCGCAGCATCTGGAAATAGCTTCTCCAACTTCTCGAGCCGTGAACGGTTACGGCTTCGGCTTGCGGACGATAGTGGTCCTCCCATTCAACGTGTCCTTGCTGTGGGGATGCGAAACACGCATCGATCGTCACCGAGGCTCGCCCGCGGGGGTTATTTCTTCTTTGCGGCGGCACTATCGAGATAATCGGCCCACCACTGCATCATCTTGCGACGCTCGGGCAGATACTCCGCATGGTTGTAAGCGGCCCGTACTGTGTTGCCCTGGACATGGGCGAGTTGACGCTCGATAGCGTCGGCGCTGAAGAGGCCGCTCTCATTGAGGATGGTGGACGCCGTGTGCCGGAAGCCGTGGCCGGTGGCCCGGCTGTGATAGCCCATGCGGTAAAGGGCATACAGCACGGCATTTTCGCTCATGTGCTTGAACGGTTTATAAGGGTGCGGGAACACGTATTGCCACTGGCCGTTCAGCCGGTGTAACTCCTTTAGTGCAGCGACAGCTTGCCTGGAGAGGGGCACAATGTGGTCGCGGCGCATTTTCATTCGTGCGGCGGGGATGCGCCATTCAGCGTTGTCGAAGTCGATTTCATCCCAGATCGTGGCCCGCAATTCGGCGGTGCGTACGAAAGTGAGCATGAGCAGCGTCACAGCCAGCCTGGTTTGCGGGTGACCGTGATACTTCGCCAACCGGTCGAGGAACTCAGGCAGGTCAATGGCCTTAAGGTGAGCGTAATGCTTCTTGACGTGAGTCTTAAGGGCACCCTGCAGATCATTGACAGGATTGCGGTCAGCCCGGCCAGTGGCAATGGCGTACATGAAGATCTGGCCGCAACAGTTGAGAACGCGATGTGCAAGTTCGGAAGCACCGCGTTTCTCCATAATCCGGACTACCGATAACAATTCGGGCGCGCTGATGTCTTTGATCGGCCGGCTGCCGATCTCGGGGAAAATGTCTCTCTCGAGCCGGCTTACCACGAATCGGGCGTAGCGTGGCGTCCAGGCGACATTTCTCATGGTGATCCATTCGCGACCGATCGCCTCAAAGCTGTTCTCGGCAGAGATGGTTGCCTGCCGCTTGAGCGCCTTGCGGGCCTCCGATGGATCTTGTCGATCGGCCACGAGCTTTCGCGCATCGGCAAGTTTACGGCGCGCCTCGGCAAGCGTGACCTCGGGGTATACACCGAGGGAGAGTGTTTTCTCCTTGCCGAGGTAGCGGTATCGGTACGCCCAGTATTTGCTGCCGTTAGGGTAGACGAGCAGAACCAGCCCGTTGCCGTCACTCAGTTTCCTGATGGTTTTAGTAGGTTTGGCGTTCTTAATGGCTAATTCTGTGAGTTTCGTCATGGTGTGGGTGAAAATCCTGTGTGTATTGTCTTTCACCCACAACTTCGCCCACATTTGCGGGTGAATGTCAAGGACTATTAGCGGACGGTCGCGAGCGCATAATTCGATGTCATCGGCTGTGGCCATGAGTTTGGCGGCTTTTCGGCGCAAGGCCTGCTTAGTAAATGGTCGGGGCGAGAGGATTCACAATTGGGAGTTAAGGGGCTGATATATAAGCACTGTATCGTGACTCATGTCGCTCCTTCACCCACAGTTTCACCCACTGCACGATTGCATTGCTCATAGGCCGGTAGGAAGGTACTCAAGGTTCATTAAGCTGATGTTTGTCGGTTTGTTCATCGTTAACCATCACGACATGATCACGCATGATGGCGACGAGGTTCAGGCCTGGACATGGTTCGCCGCGTATATGGGAACCGGTGGCGCTGCAATCGTCGGTTCAATGCTCGGAGCGACTTGCGGCGCCTTCCGGGCCTACAGCGAACTCCGAAAGGGGCCACCAAGCACACAGCCCAGCGCGTGGGGGACCGACTGATCCGCACAGCCCCGCTGAACTCCCGTGCCAATCGCGGATTTTCGTCCAGTATACGCGCCCACTACCTTAGTCGGCGATTTGCGGATTCAAGATTCACCCGCACTTGCTCAGGCACACGATGGCTCACCAGTTTCTCGCCGACAATGGAAACGACCTCGTGTCGCTCGCCCAGATTTTGGGCCCCGAAAATCTCAACACGACTGCCCGGTACACGAAGCGGACGGAAGGGCAGTTGGCAGAGGCAGCGGAGCGATTAGCGTACTGAGCGTTTCGATGCGAGTCCTTCGGTATACCCTCCCCAATTTGGAAAAGGGCTGAAGAAATCGAGAATCGCTGCCTGCGGCGGCGGGCTGAATGACCTGCCGAATGTCTTTACGATCCTTCTCGCTACCATCGCACCTGTCAATTCCAGCGAGCCGATCGTGGAACGCTCACTTTTCGTCGTATCCCTCAATCTCGCCGCTACCGTACTCACCCTCGAAATGACCGCTGATATCCAAAAAAGGGAACTTGTCAAGAAGATCAGCCAACTCGCCTTCCTTACCAGAGATATACACATTTGAGACGTTCTGATTTGCCCATGCTCTCACCATCACAGATACCTCTCCATCCTCATCCACGTTGATTTCGTCAAACTCGAAGCCCCACGATACTACAGCACCGTAATTCTTACGCGCCAATACGCTCCATAAGTTCGCTACTCTCTTTGCCCCGCCTTTCCCAGGCATCCCAGCGCTCCTTTTTTCGCTTAAGATACGCAACAACCATGTCAAGCATCTCACGGCTTGGACAAACAAAGCTCAACTTAAAATCCGTATCATTACTCATCTTAAGCCGTCCCCTTCTGGATAACCCTTAAATCAGGGCGGGTGCGGCTTCGCCCAGGTCCTGTTCCCCAACCGCAGGTTGAACACAGCAACACCTTTACTCGTCCGCTATTAGACCGTCGTTGCGTCCCTCTTCCATTTCCTGAAAATCGGCGGACGCGCCCCTTGGGTACTTGGCCCAGGTCTGGCCGACTCGATAACGCTCCAGATTGTATTGGTACTCTTTCTTAACCTCGTCGGGTGCCACTCGGACGGCGTTGGCCTGACTTTCTGCCGCTTTTGCGAATTCCCCTACCTCCGCGTAGGCACCCGCCAAAGTGTCCAGAATGCCGTGATATCGGTGCCCCGTAAGCTCAGATGCACGCTTCGCCAGCCGTACTGCGCTCCGTCCGTCGCGATACCGCGCAGTCCGCGCACGTAACCATGAGCCAGGCCAGATTATTGTGTCCCCAGGGAAAGTCTGGAGCGGCATCAATAGAGAAGCGGTATGCTCGCTTAGCAGCCTCATAATCACCGGCATTGCTAGCCTGCTGTCCGTCGTTGTAATGAGCAATCGCCCGGACAAACGAATCGTCGCCAAGCAAGCCTTTAAAGCGAGCGTACTTGCTCCATTGACCGCTCTGCAAGTTCGGGTTAAGACGAACGGCCTTCTCATATTCCGCAGCAGCCGACTCAAAGTCGTCACGAAACGCCAGCAGATCCCCCAATGCCTCATGTATCGCTGCTGCATCGAAAGCAGCGTTTCCGGCCACGGAATCCTCATCGCCCGGCAGCCGGCTCGTTAATGCATTTAATGCCTTGGTCACGCCGGCCTGACCGGCCCCTTCGATTCTACAAACGCTACGCGCAGGCGCGACACGCCGCTTGCGGTGGTAATGACTGCACCGCACTCAGAAGCTGCGGCACCGACTTGCTCCCAATGCTCGCCAGGGCAGTCTCGGACGCATTTACAACGTCCAGGTCGTCGTCATTCAAGAGTTCAACAAGCCGTGGGATTGCTACGTCAGCCGCCGCGCCGATCTTCCCCAACGCTAGCGCGGCAATATATCGCATCCACCAATTGTCCGAACACAAACTTCTGCTCACTCTATTCAAGGAATCGGCGTGCAACTCAACCGCTCTTGCCAGTTCGTCGCTAGCCACCTGGGCATCTTGAAGCCAAAACCCGCAGGTTGCGCGAGCAAATGCGTTATCGACTGTCGGTGCCTTTGTGGCCATGACCCCAGAATTCGCCGCCAAAGAATCGCCATCATCAAGTAGGTCGAGAATGGCCCGAATGCCTTCGGTGTCACGCCCCTCTTCCTTCGCTTTACGAAGCGCACGCTTCGCGAAGGTGCGAATCGACTTGTGCCCTTTTGTCACAACGTCGAGCTTAGCTCCGAAGGCGATCACCCATTTGGCGATTACCAGACTTGGCTCTCTCGACTCACTGAAAAGACGCATAAAGGGGACCTTGCCCTCTGCGTCGGTGCTGTTCGGATTCGCGCCGGCCAGAAGAAGGCGTTTTGCACACTCCTCTTTGCCCTGTTCAATAGCCTCATGCAACGCGGTGTTGCCCTCGTCATCACTCATGTCGACATCGGCACCGTGCCGTAGGAAAAGGTCAAGTGCATCAACCTTGAGCATGTCCACCGCACGCAGGACCAATGGGCGGCTGCCCCTACCCCGCACGTTGGGATCGGCCCCCTGTGACAATAAAAGAGCAATGACCGCACAGCGATGAGTTTCCGTCCCATCGCTCGGATCGTCAGGCTCTTGCTGACCTAAATAACGACCGATGTCAGTGCTTTCAAACGCGGCTTCTAACGGGGCTGCACTACCTCGACCGATCACTGCTTGTCCGTTTGGGTCAGCTCCCAACTGTAATAATGCCTTAATGGCATCACAGTTACCAAGGCGCGAGGCGAGTACAAGCGCTGCTTGGATGTCGGCCGTCGCTCCCCTTGATTCCAGAAATGAGCATATGTCCGTTTGGACGGTAGCCGCTGCGGCTATCCAAGGTGTAACAGCCAAATCATCCGGCTTCTCCGGATCTGCGGCGAGTGCAATGAGAGCATCGATGACTGGGCGATGCCCCGACAGAAGTGCTACAGTTAGCGGCGTTCCGTCCAGATGGTACGGAGACCACAGTGAGGAGGAGACGTTGAGATCGGCCCCTCGCCCGATTAGGTCAGTGATAGCAGCGCAATTACCCTCGTGTGCAGCCTGGATAAGCGATTCCTGCAACGCGGGCCGGACACCATGAGTCTCTAGAAGGTCTGCAATACGTGAGTGGCCGGTGAGAATCGCAAGTCGCCAGAGAGCGGAGCCATTGTGGTCAGTTACGTGGGCTCCGGCTCGTATCAGAGTCTTAACACACTCTTCGTGTCCATTGGAGACGGCCAGCCCAAGAGGCGTGCTAGTGAGATTCTCGTTATCTTGCTGGTGATTTAGGTCTGCTCCCGCTGTGAGTGCCGCTTGCAATTCTTGTAAGTCCCCAACAGTGCTGGCTGCAAGCAATCGGTCGGTGGCCTGTGCAGTGGCGAGCGCAGCGTTGGAGAAATCCCAGTTGATGTCGGCTAGAACAACATCGGTGAGCGTGATGGCTGCTGGAATGGAGACATTGAAGACGACGCGGCACATGACCCGGTTTGTAGAGAGACCAGGCAGGCCGCAGTAAGTCATTCCGGACTCGTCGCTGACGATCGATACCACCCGTCCATCGCATTTCGCCGTGTCCCATTCCTCGTCGGTGAGGATGGATGATTCGACCGGTTGCCCGCAAACCGAGAGTGCTGCATCCCATTCAACATCACCGTTTTCAGTGAATGGCCACTTCTTATTAGGCTCCATCGTTACGGCCTTTCTTGACGGGTCAGAAACTTGGGTCTCATTTCGGCCGCCGGACAGCCAAGATGCCAGCGTGAGGGCACAAGTTCGGGTCCGCTCAAAACGGGTGCCCGCACTGCGGGCATTGTTTTGCCTTCCTTGAAATTGATTTGCCGCAATCGGGGCAGGGACGCAGAGCACCTCGACTCTGACGGTCCTTTGTGACATCGACAACCGGTGATTCACCCCTCATCCGTATGGCAAGATTCTCTCCGAACCGTTCAGCCAATCGTTCGAATGGTGTTTCCGCTTTCTTTCCTTTCCCCGATCGCCAGCCGTAAACAAAAGCCGCAATGAGGAGTACCGCGAATCCAGCCTCGATGAACCCGTCCATCCCTTCTCCTCCAGTTGTGCGGACAATCCCTTGCAGTATGCGCGTTTTCGACGTTGCGACCCGTTTATTACGTTTATTACGTTAGGAGCGATTACACCGAGTCCACACGCGGCTTCGGCCAACCGCTGACACTCCGCCGAGCCACCCCGCACCTTAGAGTCGACTGGTTCCGGAACCCCTTGCGGATTTCAGCCGGAGCGGCTGCCGTTGTTGAGCTTGATGGAATGCCATGCTCATCCCTGACGAGAAAACACATCGCTGACCAGAAGTACACCAACTCGCACCGCGATTCAAGACTCGACCCTTCCGGAGTTTGCAAGCCGCGCTGCATCAACCGACATTCCCCAGATGGATTTTGGTTGGACGCTGCTGCACGCTGCCGATGACGAAGGTACAGCCGTTGGATCGGTCGATCAAGGATTTTCCGGCTCCGGCAAGCACTCCGAGCCGCCTCGGCACCTCAAATCGGCTGCCAACACGATCCACGGCGCAGACCTTCCTCTCTGGAACTCCCGACAAGTCACATTGTGCAGCAGCTTCCACGGCCTCACCCCGTTGCCGGTGCAAGTGGACTGGCCCGAAGCCGTGCGATACGCCGCAGAATCTCCCGGAACAGCTGGCGTGGGATCGCCACTTCGGCCATCTGAAACGTCACGTACTTCGCATGTTGCGTCACCTTGGCACCGATCTTCACCAGCTTCTCCCGCAGTGTTGTGAGCGACCAGTGCTTCACGCCACGGGGCAGCGCCAGACGGCGCAAGAAGTTGGCCAGGTTGTAGGCCAGGGCGAACAGTTGCAGGCGAACCTGGTTGTCGGCAAAGCGGCGGCAGGAAAGCCGAGTCCACTTGAGCGCGTACTTGCCCTCCTTAATCCACTGCTCCGCTGTGCCCCGGCCATTGTAGAAGTGAATGACGTCCGCGGGGGGCTTCCAGATGTTCGTGACGACGAAGCCGACACGCGGGAACAACTCGTCGTGATGCCACTCGACCTTCGCCACGACCCGGCGATGAGTGGCCCAACTCGCCGCGCGGTACAGGAAGCCTGCGAAGAGTACGATCGGCTTGCGGGGCGGACGACCCACCGGCCGGGTGAGCAGGTGGGCGATTTCCCGTTCGAGCACGTCGTTGGCCGGGATACGGATGGCGTACTGATACTCTTCGTGCTCCAACAGTCGGTACAACGCCGGATTGGCAAAGGCCGCGTCGCCCCGAAAGAACTTGGGGATGTTGTCGCTGCGATACCGGTCGATCACCGGCAGCAACACTCGCCGCCAGAACTTGGCGCTGTGATGATGACCTCGACGGAGCATCGCTCGTTCCAGATCGCCGAACTGGTTGAACAGAAACAGCGGATGGTAGCAGGTGCATTCGAAGTGCCCGTTGTAAGCCGACCCCTGTTGGCCGCCATAGGTCTCGCTGACGGAACTGTCCATGTCCAGGATCAGCTCCTTGAGCGGCAACCGCTGATGTACCTTGTCGATCCACCGGCCGGAAAGATCCATGAGTGATGTGAGGTTGCTCGACGTGCTGATGATCTCCGTCTCGAATCGGCCGACTTCGCTGGTCGAGGCCGCGCACTTCCCCGGTCGTGTCGCTCGGCCGCCAACCACGTGTCGCATGGCGGGGTCGACGCACAACCGCTCGGCGTCGTTGACATCTTCATAACCGGCCAGTCGGCTGTAGATCGACTGACGGAGCAGCGGGACAAGGCCATGCTGCTTGTTCTGGCCAAGGCGAGAATCTTGTAGGCTGTCTGCACCCGACTCTGTCAGTCCCAGCCCCTCGTCGAGTTCTCGGTACGCCAACAACCCGGCGTCGGTAGTGACTTGGCTGCCCACGAACTTCAGCTTCAAACGGCCATTGAAATCGACCCGCAACTCCCCGTTTTGGCAGTCACCCATCGGTTTTTCCTGTCTGGATGGCACGAATCCGCGAAAGATCCTTGTTTTTCAGGGTTATGGCGCAAATCGCATGCCGGACCGGCGGGGTTCATCTGGGAAATGCGGGCTCAACCGACGAAGTCCAAGAGAGCGTTGTGAACGCTACTGGACTTGGAAACGTGTGGCAATCGGTTCTTGCTCTGCGTCGTCGTCAGTGGCCACCTCCTGTAGACAGCCAAATCAGTTGGTCTGAGGTGGGTCCGACAGGGTCTTGATGAGCTGCCGAATGTCTTCAGCTCGCCAAGCCGTGCAGCGGGCAGATAGCTTCACGGGCTTTGGAAAGCGGCCGGATTTTACGCCTTCCCACCAACTGGTTTTGCCGAGTGGGATGACGCTCAGCACCTGCGGCAATCGCAAAAAGCCCGTTTCGGGAATGTCATGCATATCGCTCCTCGACTGTCAATCACATATGGCACTATGATTAAGCATAGTATATCACGAGGCGAGCGCGATGTCCTCATGAAAGTGGCTCTGGGAGCCACGTTCCTGCCCTTGCCCGCTCCGACTGGTGACGCGCTATTGGGTCAATTGTCGGCGTGCGGCGTCGGAGCCCGCACCGCCGACCGATGGTTAACATACTGATAAAGATGAGTATTCTTCACCGACCGGAGAAACCGCCGAATGGGCGACGCACGTCTATTTGGCTGCCCGGACAGGTCACAGCGGCATTTCATGCCGACGGCTCATGGCCGTCTATCCAGGCAGAAACACTACGTGAGGGCCAGATTAGCGATTACGAGGCTTAGAGTCCTGCTTGGCCTGTCGATGCCGGCTGCCACGGGATTCGACGTCAGAGTGGGTAACGCTGTCCGCCTGATTAGGAAACTGGATGTCGACGATCCCGAGTTCCGCGAGTTTGCCAGCTTTAAACGCGTTTATTTAGGCGCTCCACGTCGGTAGCGTCCATTTCGAGTTGAAGTATGACTTTTCCTTTGCTCTCGGTCACGAATCGTTCCCCATTGGAAGCGCGTATGGCGCATGATGTTACGATTGTAGCGCAAAGGGAGTTAAGAAATGGTTAATGAGAAATGCTTTCGGAGGTAGGCTGATCTAGCCCGTTAATTTGGCTGCCCCGGTTAGGCACGCGGCATTTCATGCCGACGCCGGAATGGCGTCTATCCAGGCAGAGTCCGCTAAACGGTATCGCCGCAGGGGCACGATGAGCGACCGCGTTCAAGGTGTCAGCGGAATTGATAGCGCTCGGGCGAGTAGTACGTAGTCTTGTTCAACGCTCGTATCGACAGAGATTGGGCTGCCGACGGAACGATTAAGTATAAGCATCGAAATTGGTTGACCAGCGAAGGCACTCAGCACCTGCTGACCCCAGTTGCGTAAGTCAGTGACGGATTGAGCGGTGAATGTAAATGATCCATTCCATTCGCCTTCGAGTGGCCCACCGGGCCGACGATTGACATACCGACTGTAATGGCCAGTCAGATTGTGCTCGGCGGCCAAGCGTTCAAGATCGTCAGCCGTCTTTTGAGGGTCCGGCGTTTTGCAGATGGAACAGGACACGTTGATGTCTATCGCGGCAGGCAGCGCTTCCCCGACGCGTTCTTTCGCGGCTTCCACTTGTGATTTGGCGATTTCGATGGTGGCGCCGATGTGGGCATCGTCTGGTCCGGCGCAGGGGTTACGTCACTGACTTTCAGATGCTCAAGTCGTGAATCCGCAAAAGCCCTGGCGAGCCTTGCAATGTCGTCTTTGTCCATCTCCAGCGTGATGACCACACTGCCGTCGGCAATCGCGAGGACGTAAATCTTGCCCTTGGCTCCTAGCGCTTGTCTCAGGGCGGTAAGCAGATTTACGACCTCGTCCGTCTCATCAGTTTCTTGCAACGACTGATCGATGACGACGTTCGCCTGCGCCACGTTTCGGCGTTGAAGCGGGGCCTTCCGATTGCGGTTCGATGCTTGATTGGTCGGACTGAATGATGACGTCTGGCGTGACGTCGAGCTTCTCCGCGATCTTGCGGAACGTGGCGATGTAGGCGGGACGTCCCTGCTGGAGCAGCCGTTTCAGCGTGGCCACGCTGACGGGAGCGGCCTTCGCGAGCGAGTCGAGCGAAAAGCCCCTTTTTTTCATCAGCCGCGTGATCTCGTCGACGCGGGCAAAGTACGTGGCTTCGATCGGCGCTGACATAGGTCGTTAGGGGCAGATTGAGGGGAGATTTTTCGTTCGGTGACGCTGCCGCCGGGGAGCTTACCAGGGGAAAGAAATACGATTCCTTTGGTGGACGACGAACGCGTCGAGAACGCCATGCGACAACTCATAGCCGAGTCGATTGCAGGGATCAAGACTGACGCATTTTCGGGCGTCCGCCGCCGGAGTAGCCGGCGGCGGTGAGACGGCACGGGCGCAACAAGAAAACGATACGGGGGGGGAATTTCGAGATGGCAACGGCAACGGCAGCGAATCCGCAAGGCGGAAACAACGATCCCTTCAACGTGCGTACTGGAGTCAATCTTTTGGCCCTGGCCGCGAACGGGTACGCGACGACGATGACCCCGTTCCTGCGACGCGGGTTTGGCAGCGAGGCACTCGGGATCAATGGCATCGTCGCGGCATTGATCATTCTGGTTTACGCCGGGGCGACCCACTGCCCGGAGATGATCACGTTCTTTTGGGTGTGGTTGGGCTTCGTGGCCTATCAACGCATCTACGGCCTCAACCTGCGACGGCAAGGTCACGTTGTGCATTCCCGATATGCGGGATGGCCGGAAGTCGGCTTGCGTTTTACGAAATCGGCGAAGATCGCGCGGCAGGTCGTAGAGCCGCTCGTCTGCTTGGTCGCAGGAGCGGTGTTGTTCCTGTATTCCGAGCCGCTGGGCCGATTCGTGATGCTCGGACCTATCGGACTGCTCGTAAGTCAGGGGATTGATGGGCAGGTGATGAAGAGCCGGTTGACGGCCCTCCGCGACGCCGAAATCGAACAGCGTCATTTGTCTGATCTGTTCAATGGCCGAGGTGAGATCTGAAAGGGTTTTTCGATGGGACAAGAACAAGAAAAACAACGGTCGATGGCCGGCAGGTTGTGGGACAGCCTGAAAGATCCCAAGCAGTGGGCCGTGCTTTCCGCGGAATTCCGGCGGCGGGCTGAAGGATTTGCAAAACGCGGTCCTGAACCCTTGGAACGGTGTTACGCAGACGCACGAGGAGCCCGGCACGATCGCATCGCCGACGCAGGCCGAGGTGACCTCTGAACGAGGAAACGTGCACAGTTATTCCAGTCTTCTCGACGGTTACGCCGCCCGCGGGGCGGGCATCGAGACACAAGAGAAAGGATTAGACCGATGACGACACTCATCATGTTGTGCATCGGAGTGTGGGCCTTGCGAGCCGGCGCTCCGAGCCTATCAACAATCCGAAATTCGCAAGAGCAGTCCTGAAGCCTGGGTGCGGCTCCAGGAGATTGAGCACGAAAAGCAACTCATGCGCCGCGAAGGCATCAAAAACGCCGCTGGCATCGGCCTCACGATCGCCCGGTTGCTGATGGGCAAATGAGTCTTAGGCAGTTCATTCCTCGGTCGTCCCGCGTCGGGGCGGCCGAGGATGAGCGCAAGCACGGAGAAAGACATGTTTACGAACGAAATTGAATCCGATGGCGACCAAATCAGGTCGGCGGCGGCCGATCTCATCGCCGGGTTGATGGCCATTTTCGTGATCGTGAAGTGGCTGAAAGCTTTGGTTGAGGGAACTCACCCTGCTGTGAGCGACGGCACTGCGAAAGGCAGCGTTATCGAGGGCGTGGCGAAACGGATCGTCGAGGAGCCGTAGGTGAACACGGCCACGGCCAAGTTTCAGCGAGCAATGAAAGGGTCAAGTCGATGAACGAACAAATTCAATATCTGCCGATGGGCAAGATCGTCTGCGAGCGGCAGATTCGCGACGGCGTGGCCGAGGCATCGGCCCAGGCGTTGGCCGGCGGCCTCAAAGAGGTCGGACAGCTTCAGCCGATCCGTGTCCGCAAAGTCGGCGATAAGTATGTCGTGGTGGACGGGGAGCGGCGATTTCACGCGGCGAAATATGCCGGCTTTGAAGTCATTGCCGCGATCATCGAGCCGGAGGAGCTGAACGAGGCACAGATCCTTCATCGTCAATGGATTGCCAATTGCCAGCGCGAGGAACTGACGCCGATGGAAAAGGCACGGGCGATCGCGCGGCTGATGGACCTGACGGGCTGGTCGGCGACCGAGACGGCAAAGCGGCTTTCGATGTCGGGCGCCAATGTGAGCCGGTTGCTCGCCCTGCTGTCGCTTCCGGCTTCCATTCAAAAGCAGGTCGAGGAGGGCGTGATTCCAGAGCAGCGCGGCGGCGGAACTCGCTCGCGTCGATGATTCGGCAAAGCAGGCCGAGCTGGCACAGCGGATAGCCGGCGGCCAACTGACCCGCGATGGCCTGACCGGCGAGCGGAAGGCGGCGCGCAAGAACGGCGCTAAAGGAACAAAGCCAGCCGCAAGCCGGGCGACGGCGGTTCTTGATAAGAAGCGGTCGGTGACGGTGTGGGGCGAGGACGGCCTCGATCTTGAAACGTTTCTGCAAATTCTCGAGGAGGCTGTCGCAAGAGTGCGAAAGATCAGATCGCGAGGAATCGGATTGCAGACCTTCCTCAGAATCTTGAAGGAAGAAGCGAAAGCCTGAGACGGTGAGCCAAACCCAAGCAAAGGTGACGCGCCATGAGCGCACTCGTTAACGGACTGCTGTGGAACGTGTTCTTTTTCAACGCGGGCGTGGGCATCGTGCTGCTGCAACTCTACGCGTATTTGAAGGCGAATCCGTGGCGTGTGACCTACTGGGCCGAGCGATTGCGGCGATTTCTCGCCAGGTGAAGGCGGCTCGAAGCCGAGCCGGAGGCAACGCATGTCAACAATTGAAAGCCAACTCATGACGGTCGAGGACCTGGCGAAACTGCTTCACATATCGGTGCGTACGGTGTGGCGACTGCGGCGGAATGCGAGTTTGCCGCGTCCGGTGAAAATCGGCGGCGGCGTGCGATGGCGCATTCAGCGACGTGAGAGCATGGATCGAGCAGGGATGCAATCCGGAGACGTCACAGAGAGAAGCAAGCGGTCGTCGTGAATGATCGCGAATGAATGATTGATGGCATCGCCAGCCGCGTGGCGGATGGCGGAAGGAAAGTCGGAAGCGATGTTGACCCCTCGGCAAGCGGCTCAAAAAGTCGGCGTCTCCGTCAGCCTCATCTACGCATGGGTTGAAGGGAAGCTGCTGCCTCATTACAGAGCCGGGCTTCGAGGTCGCGGCGGCAAAATCCTGATCGCCGAAGGTGACCTGCTCGCCTTCTGGGAGAGTCTGAAGGTGGAAGCGGCTCCCGCCGAACGCAGAGCGACAGCGGCACCGAAAGGAAAGCTCAATTTGCGGCACATCAAGATTTGAAACGCGGTTTTGAGGAACGGACAGAAGGCAGCCGTACAGCGGTCGGATTTATGGTGAACATCAACGTACATTTTTCGAGCGCGACGGATGACTGGCCGACGCCGGATGAATACTTCGAGCGTCTGAGCAGGTTGTTCAATTTCACGCTCGATCCCTGCGCCACGGCCGCAAACGCGAAGTGCCGAACGTTCTTCGACGCGGCCGATGACGGGCTGACGAAATCCTGGGCGACGGAAGGCGAGTATTTATGAATCCTCCTTACGGTCGCGCCATCGGCAAATGGGTCAAGAAAGCCTACGAGGAAAGTCTGAACGGTACGCCGGTCGTGTGCCTCCTTCCGGCGCCACCGATACGGCGTGGTGGAATGATTACTGCGTCAAGGGACTGATCAAGTTCGTGCGGGGCCGGTTGAAGTTCGGTCACGCGCGCAACAGCGCGCCGTTTCCAAGCGCGATAGTGATCTTCGCCGATCTCGACAGCTCACCGAGGGGCGACGCGGTGGAGAATGTCCTGTTCGACGCGGCATGAATCTCCGGTCACATTACTTCGCCGAGCGTTTCAACTGCTCATTCGTGATTGACGGCCGACTCCAATCATCGAAAGAAGGGCTGAGCATTCAAATGGACCACGACTCTTTAATCACCTGCCTGGCGATCGCGGTTTTTCCGCTCTTGTTTTTTATCGGCAGGGCCGCGCAAAGCCCGAGCTAAGCAAACGGTCGGTAGGCAGGACCTGGACAAGCCGCTGTTGAGTTGGACGCCGCAAGACCCATTCCGAGTACGAGATTTGCTTCGATCGTTTTGTGTACAAGGTGCCAGCGGCAGCGGAAAAAGCTCGGCGGTCGGGTTGCAGCTCGCAAGAGCGATACTCGCGGACAGGCGGATCGTTTTGCACATCGTCGCCTCGAAGCCGGAGGATCGGGAGTGGTGGCAGCAGCGTTTCGCGGAGGCGAAGCGGGAGAAGGAATTGCGAATTGTCGCGCCCGATTCGGGCATGCGCTACAACATGCTCGACGCCGAGCTGAAAGCTGGCGCCGACGATCGCGAACTCGCGAGCATCCTGATGACCAGCGGCGAGACGCTGCGCCGCACCGATTCGGTTGGCGGCGGCGGTGAAAACGACCAGTTCTTTCGGGATCAGAGCGAGCGCATGGTCGAAATGGCCGTGCTCCCGTTACGGCTGGCGACCGGGACGATTAGGGCAAACGATCTGCAACGGTTTATCAGTGGCGCGGCGATGACGCCGGAGCAACTCCGAGAGCCGGCATGGAGGCAGGGATTTCATTGGAAGATTCTGGAAGCCGCACTCAACGCTCCGAAAACCGACATCGAAAAAGCGGACATGGAACAATGCACGGATTACTGGCTGGGCCAGGTCCCGACGCTGAACGATCGCACCAGGACGAGCATAACGGTACAAGTGCAAGGCATCCTCCACGTAATGGGTTCCGGCGTGGTCCGGAATATGATTTCGAGCGATACGACCCTGTCGCCTGCGATGATGGACGATGGAGCTTCGATTCTGGTGGACATGCCGGGATCGCGCTACGGCGCATCGGGACAGTTCGTGAACGCGGTCTGGCGGTTGGGGGTGCAACGCCACGTCCTGCGACGCCACGCGAAGCCCGGCGACCGGATCATCGTGCAGTGGATCGACGAATTTCAGAATCATGCGTTTTCAGGGGACACGAAGTACCTGGCTGAATGCAGATCGCATCTGGGCTGTCAGGTTGTGCTGACTCAATCGCTGCACGCCTTCTACGCCGCGATCAAGGGCGGTCGCTCCGGCGAGCACCTCGCCGACGCATTGCTGACCAACTACGGAACGAAATGCTTCTGTGCGCTGGGGGACGCCAAGACAGCCGATTTCGCAGCTTCGCTCGTCGGAAAAACGCTTCAGACGTTCATCGGCGGATCGATGGCGCCGTCGACCGACCTGTACGACGAGCTGATGGGTCGCTCTAAGTTCACGGGAAGTTTTTCTGAGCACTACGAGAACGTCCTGCAAGCGAATGCGTTCATGAGCGGACTGAGAACCGGCGGCGCGGAACAACGGTTACATCGTTGATGCGATCGTGATTCGTTCGGGCGAAACGTTCGCGAATGGATCGAATTGGCTTCGCGTTGCGTTCGGACAGAAATAGGTGACGACTACGGCGAACTCCACTCGCCGTTTTTCTACCGCGCTTACGACGATGGTGAGCCCCGGTGGCATGGCAATGTATAGATCACCGAGAAAACGGATAGAATGGGTGACATCGATAATCCTGATAGCTTCTGCCGAAGGGCAGTCGCCTGGAGTGTAGTTGAGTGCCAACGCATCTTGAGGAGCTTGAGAGTGATCTCGCCGCGGCCCGAGGCAGGTGCTTCTGGTCATTGGTGCGGGCGTCGCAATCTCGACGAACCCCGCGAACAAATGTGCCGGATGGGCGGGTCTACTTGAGCACGGCCTGGAATGGTGCAGCGACCGGTGCCATCTCAGCGCGGATGCGGTTGCGCCATACAAGGATTTGCTCAAGATCGGCGATCTGCTCCCCGTCGCAGACTTCGTTGTGCGCGAGCTTGAGAAAGTCCGCGCTGGAGAGTACGGCCGTGCTGGCTGCTCGAATCGGTCGGCCGCCTTGAGGTCCAGAACGACAACCTCATTCGATCGCTTATCGCGGCTGGACACGCAAATTGCGACAACGAACTACGACAACCTGCTGAATGCCGTAAGCGGTCGTAGCGTCATAACATGGAAAGATTCGACATCCGCGTTTTTGTTTCTCCGCGGCGATTCGAGCGACATTTTGCATCTGCACGGGCATTTTTCTCGCCCGGAAACCGTGGTCCTTGACGCTCGCAGCTATGAGGCGATCAAGGCCGACGAGCCCACGCAGGCCATTCTCCAAGGGATTCTCACAAACCGAACCGTCGTTTTCATCGGCTACGGCGCCGGCCTGTCAGATCCGAACTTTAGCCGTCTGCTCGGTTGGGCGAGACGTGCGCTGGAAAGATCCCCGTTCACCAGCTACCGGCTAGTATTGGATTCGGATTTGAGCATGGTGGCCGCGGAGTGCCGCGGATTGCCGATTCAGCCAATCCCGTACGGATCGACCTATTCTCATCTTCCGACCTTCTTGGAAGGACTTGCCAAACGAGTACGGCAACGGTCGCCGGCACCAGCGCTCGACATTTTAACAAACATGCAGGCGACGTATTTTGAATCCCGTCGAGCTCTTGTCGATGAGAGGCCGAAACTTTCGCCGGCCGAATTCGTCGCGCGATCCTTGGATCTCTGTCAGCGGCTTTGGGAGGTGGGTGGCCGCAGAACAGCCGCGCTTGAGGCACAGCACGCGTTTCAAAGTGAGCAACATCAGCTGTCGCCTGATGACAAGATGCGATTTGGTTTGCGGGTCGCTGAGATGCTCTTGAACGAGCAGCTTGAGCGGATGGCGGCCAATGTGCTTCAGCCGCTGGCAGCGATTCTCGGGGACTTGGCGACGCACCGCGACATGGTGGCACGCTTCCACCAGTTGCGATTGCGGATCATGAACGATCTCTGCCGCTTACAATGAAACCCTCGACGCGATCAATCAGGCTCTCCCGTTTGCGATAGGTGAAGATCGAGCAAGACTGCAGGCGCAGCGGGCAGAAATTCACCTGCTTCAAGGCGACCTTCGCCTCGCCGTCGATAGCCTCGCTGAAGGCACATGATGACCACTTTGATTCTCGCCTCGACACGCCCAGCAGTGAGAAAGTCGCTGGTGCGTGAAAGGGTGCGCGCAATGCGCGGCCAGCTTGCCGAAGCGTTGGCGGCACTCTCGCAAGCCACGGAGCTCCTCACCGACGACCAATACAGAGATGCCGTCGCAATCGGAACATTGCGAGCCGAGCTGTTGCAACTCGATCAGCAGCATCAGGAGGCTTTAGCCTGCTTTGAATCAAATGTGATGCCCCGCAAAAAGCGGCTCACCAGAGAAGAACAATTCATCGTTGATCGGAACCTGTCGGATCTGCAATTCAAGTTGTTACTGCCGCGTGGCGCCTTTACGTATTACAACAACTTGGACCAAGAACGGCTGGCTGGATTTGAGCTCTTTGACGCCTTGGGAGTCCTCCAGGCGCGAACCGCAGCAGCGGAAGGAAAGCATTACGAAGCGCTTCCCATCGTCTGGCAACAATCGGTGACGGCCTACATGCAGGGGTGTTGGCAATCGCAACGAATGGCAGCGAGGCACATGGCCAATGAGAGCTTGCAGCTTGGCTCGCTCGAGGACGCGGTCCATCACGCAATCATGGCCGAAGATGCGTCGCTGATTAAAGAGGTCGCCTCGGTGATCTGCAAACGCAACGACGCGGGCACAGGTCAGTCGGCTCTCGACAGGATCATTGAATTTGCAAATCTACCCGCCCATTTTGTCATTGGCTGCGAAGCGATGGTTTTGCTGTCGGACTACATCGCGGAAAAAGAACTGCCGAGACTCTTTGAATGGTTGGCGCCACGATGCTCCGAAAGAAGTTCGACGTGGATTTTCCAACAGCGTCATGGGGATGGCATGGAAGGCCCTGGAGCCGATTGCGGCTCGCTTGGAACCGACCTTGGCCCGCCGAGCTGTCGACATTGCATTCGCGCATCCAATTTGGACGACGGTGCTCGACAATCCGAACGCACTTTTCATCGAGCGCGAACAAATGATCGACACGGTGAATCATTTGGTTTCGGCCGTTGACCAGGAAGAGTTGTCGAAATCTGCGGAGCAATCGGTCCCACTGGCAACCGTGCGTAAACAGATACACGATTACGGGGCTGCGATAAATTTGCTTTGCCACATCGCAAAGCGCGGAGACGCTGGCGTAAAAGAACAAATTTTGGAGTCTCTGTTCTTGCCGGACAAGCCGGTTGATGGAATGCTGGCGCAGGCTGCCAGCGTTTTGGGTAAGAAGCTCATCACCACAGACCAACTCTCATCAAATGCCGCAAGGATTTCACACGAAATTCTGTCGCAAGTCCAACTCGTCGGCACCGCCGACGAACCCGAACCTGTTCCAGAAACGGTTTTCTTCACTACAAGTGTGATCGGCGAGAAAAAGCGCGTGGTCAGCGTCGTGTCGCTCGTCGGTCTCCATGCCATCGCCGCTCACCGTGACTTGCTGCGGCCAGAATCTTTGCGACAACTGATCGACGCAATCTTGGCCATGGCACGGGAATCCGAAAATGCATTGACTAATCGCACGTCATTAGTCCATGCGCTGAAAACGTTCGCCGATACGGTCGACGATGATACAAGACGCGCGATTTGCAGTACGCTCGAAGAAATAGCGAGAGGCAACATAGTCCAGCCGACCGGGTTACAGACGGAGGAGGAGGCGAACAACCCGCTTAACCCTTTTAAGATGGGAAGTGGCCGAGTCGTGGATCTCCGATCCATCGCTCTTGTTGCCCTAGCCGAATTTTCCCGTTTTGAAGACGAGCTCAGCGGTCGCTTCGGCGTCGTGATCGAGGAGGCATTTCTCGACGCTGATGGATCGATTCGCCGAGCAGCATATGCGGCAACGGCCCACTTGCCAATGGTCACGCAGGCGTCACTCTTGGCGTTGCTGGTTGGAACAAGGGACCCTGATGCTAATGTCGCTACGGCCGCGTTTTTTGCGATGGCGGAGCAACCGCGTTGGGAATTGGACGAAAATCAGTGGCCACTTTTCATCTTCGTGCTGCGTGCTGCAACGACAGCGGTCGACGTGAGAGTACGCCGAAACGCTGCTGCTGCTGCCAGGGCATGGCTATCGCGAGCGCAAGGATCGCACTGGTTCGATCACCTACAATCGATCCAGGCAACGTTCGCAAGTGATGTTTGCGCGTCGGTACGGGAGCTTGCCTTGCGTTCGCGCAATGGGGATTGAGTCAACGCAAGCCCTTCAACGACGCGTGCCGAGCTCGCCGTCATTCGTTTGCTCCAAGAATTCCACCTGCGCGAAAAACTCCGGTCGCACCCGTAGCAATGCGGGAGCCAGATTTTCGTTCCCGGCCACGTCAACGGGCCGTCCGCTTCAGCCGATCCTTCAGATGGTCCTCATTGGTGCTGACGTGCTCGTAATTTTTGAACAACATCGTGGCGTCGACATGGCCGAGCAATGCGGCGACCGTCGCGGGATCGTTGCCGTTCATGAGTTGTCGCGTGGCAAACGAGTGCCTCAAATCGTAGGCCGCGAATTGCTGGCCGAGTTTTTCCTTGAGCCGCGAGAAACGGTTGCAGATCGCGAAACTCTTCCACGGTTCCCCTCGGCGGTTGAGGAACAGCTTGCCGGTCTTTCGCTCTGCCATCAACCGCTTGATGATCTCCGCGGCTTTCTCGGTTAGGTAAATGAATCGCCAGCGACGTTTGCCCTTCGCCTCCTCGGGCGGGAATTCGATCCGTCCGCGTTCCAGATTGACGTGACGGCCCTCGATGAACCTGGCTTCCTGCGGTCGGCAACCAGTGTCCCACGCGAACTCCAGAAGGTCGCGGAAGGGCTGGTCTTTGACGTGCGACAGCATCGTCTTGAAGACCTCGGCCGAGATTGGGTTATCGCGGCGTTGGGCTTTCGGTTTCTCGACGTGGCGAACTGGCGACCGCTCGATGTGGCCGATTTTCTCCGCCCAGAAGAACGCTCTCTGCACGGCGGTGATCGCTCCCCGCTTGTACGTGTCGCCCCAGCTTTCGTGGGCGTCGGCCCATTGCTGGATGTGGAACGGGCGGAGGTTCTCGGTCTTGATCCGCTTGTCGGGCAGCGAGTCGATGAAGCTTTGCAGATGCTCCTTGTACCAGTCGTACGTCCGGGAAGCGCGATGCTGGGCCGTCCATTGCAGGAACAGGTCAATCAGCTCGACGGCGAGATGGACCGAGAGATTGTCATTCGCAGGGAGTGCCTGCGTCGCCATGATTTCGTGGAAGCGACGCTGGGCCTCCTTCTTGTCTTTGCCGAGGTTGATCTGCTTACCCTGGAAGCAAACGAACCATGCCTGGCTGTCTTTTCGGAACCACGGTTTCGCAGGTCTGCGGGCCATGTCTCTTTCCTCATTTTGCGGACCAAGGGACCACATTGAGGTTGGAAATGGCGGCGGTCAATTCCGTGCGGCCATTCCGTGCGTCGCTGAAACCGGCGATGCGCAAGTTGTTCGCCGATAATCCATTATAGCAAGCACGGTAACGGATTAGAAATCCGTTGCTCTATCCATCTGAGCTACGGGCGCGAATGTGTGAAAAATAACTTGTGTTACAGCAGATAATCGACTTCTCGCTTTCCGTGCGTCATTCGTGCGGCGCGACTTTGCCGACACTCGAGGGTTTCTCTGCGGGAATGCATCGCTGCCGCCTCGTTGACCGCGAGTCGCGCTTTTAGCGTCCAACGGAATCCAAGACACGCTCTCTCCAACTGAGGTCCATCGCTTTGGGCGACGACATTCTCGTGATTTTGCGCGTCGCTTGCAAATCTGACATTCCGCCTGCATCGAAAGCGGCGGCGGCGGCACGCGACGGATAATCTCAATCGATTCGCGCGTCAACCGCGCCGTGCGGCGCCCGGAGCCAACACGGTTGAAACGTACGCGATCGCATCGTTACGCTCTGCGCCACGATTTCAGTGAGCGATCCTCTCAAAACCCTGGGATCCTGATTCTTTTCTGCCGTCGCGGCCGAGTGCAAATCGCGTTGACTCCGGGTAAAGTGTTCAGTGCGGCGTGTCGAAAACTGCCTCGGGCCGTGTCGTGTCGACAATTCAAGCGGTTCGATCGCCGCAGCAATTGAGCGGCGGAACGCTCACAACTCAGCTCATGTTCGATCAGCCGCGAGGAGAGTGCCACCCATGCGGAAGCGAAACGGCTTTGGTCTGATTGCGATCCTGGGAGTCGGCGGGTTTCTCGGCTGGCTGACCGCCGACGGGCTACGAGCGCCGGCCCAGGACGCTGAAACAGCGGGCGCGCCGGTGTCGCGCGGGTCAACGGTGTTGCCGCGGCCGGAGCCGCAGTTCCGCGGAAAAATCGGCCGCACGGTCAAGGACTCCGTGCCGGACTTTCCCAAGGAGGTTCGCGCGCCCGAAGGGTGCGCCGAACGTCCTGTTGATACTGACCGATGACGTCGGGTTTGGCGCGACCGTGCCGTTCGGCGGCCCGATCCCGACGCCGACGTTTGAGAGGCTCGCCAAGAACGGGCTGCGCTACACGCAGTTCCACACCACGGCGCTCTGCTCGCCGACGCGCGCCGCGCTCCTGGCCGGGCGCAACCACCATACGTGCGCGACGGGCGTCATCATGGAACTCGGCTCCGGATACCCCGGTTACAACTCGCTGATGCCCAAGTCCTGTGGCACGTTCGCGGAAGTCCTCAGGCAGAACGGTTGGAACACCGCCTGGTACGGCAAGAATCACAACGTACCAGACTGGCATTCGAGCCAGGCAGGGCCGTTCGACCTCTGGCCCACGGGGCTGGGCTTCGAATACTTTTACGGATTCATCGGTGGGGATACGAGCCAGTGGGCGCCGGCGATATTCGAGAACATCACGCCCATTGAGCCGCCGCACGACGCGAAGGACTATTTCTTCGACAACGACATGGCCGATCACTGCATCAACCGCATCCGCATGCTGCATGCGGTGGCGCCGCAGAAGCCCTGGGTGCAGTACTACGCGACCGGCACGGCTCACGCTCCGCATCACGCCCCCAAGGAATGGATCGCGAAGTTCAAAGGCAAATTCGATCAGGGCTGGGATAGGCAGCGCGCACTGACCTTCGAGAACCAAAAGAGGCTCGGCATTATTCCGCAGAACGCCAGGCTGACGCCGCGCCCCGCCCAGATTCCCGCGTGGGACTCGTTCGACGCGGATCACAAGCGTGTCTTCGCCCACATGATGGAGGTGTACGCGGCGGCGCTGTCGCATGCCGACGACCAGATGGGCCGCGTTCTCGACGCGATCGAGGAAGCGGGCGAGTTGGACAACACGCTGGTCATCTACATCCAGGGCGATAACGGCGCCAGCGCCGAAGGCACGCCGCAGGGCCTGCTCAACGAGATGTCCGTCTTCAACGGCGTTCCTGAGGACTTCAACGAAATCCTCAAACGCATGGACGAACTGGGCAGCCCCACGACCTTCAACCACTATCCCGTCGGCTGGGCGCATGCAATGGATACGCCCTTCCAATGGACCAAGCAGATCGCTTCCCACTTCGGCGGCACTCGCAACGGACTCGTCATTTCGTGGCCGGCGCGATCAAAGACAAGGGGGGCATCCGCACGCAGTTTCATCACGTCATCGACATCGCGCCGACGATTCTCGAAGCCTGCGGAGTGTCATTTCCCACGATGCTGAACGGAGTCTCGCAGAAGCCGGTCGAAGGCGTGAGCATGGTGTACTCGTTCGATGATCCCGCTGCCCCCTCAAGACGGCACACCCAGTATTTCGAGATGTTCGGCAACCGTGCGCTGTACAGCGACGGTTGGGTCGCCGCGACCACTCCTCCCACATTGCCGTGGATTGTGACCGGCATTGCGCCCCCCGTCGAGGCGTACCAGTGGGAGCTCTACAATGTGAACGACGATTTCAGCGAGAGTGAAAACCTCGCGGATAAGAAACCCGAGAAGCTTCGGCAAATGCAGGAGCTTTTTTGGAAGGAGGCAGCTAAGTACAACGTGCTTCCGCTGGACAACAGCCGGGCCGAGCGATTGGACGTCCGGATCCGGCCCAGCCTCACGAGCGGACGCTCGGTCTTCACCTACTACGCGGGCCAAACGCGGATTCCTGAAGGGGCTGCTCCGGACCTCAAGAACAAGTCGTTCCGGATCGCTGCCGACGTCGACATTCCGGCCGGAGGCGCCGAGGGGGTAATTGTCACGCAGGGTGGATTTTTTAACGGCTGCGCTCTCTACCTGCTCGGCGGCAAACCGGTATTCCACTACAACCTCGCGGGCGTCCACCGAGCCACCATCGCCGGCAATGAAGCTCTTGCACCGGGGCGGCACGTGGTGTTAGTCGACTTCAAGTATGACGGCGGCGGAATCGGCAAGGGGGCCGCCGTGACGATCAGTGTGGATCAAAAGCCGGTCGCAGCCGGCCGCGTCGAACACACGATTCCCTTCCGCGTCTCGGCCGACGAAACGCTCGATATCGGTGAGGACACCGGAACGCCTGTCTGTGACGACTACAAGGTTCCGTTCAGGTTCACGGGTGACCTCAAGCGGGTGGTCATTCGACTGGGCGATTCCACGCTAAGCCCCGAAGACAAGGAGCAAATCCGCCGAGCCAAGGCGGCGATAGGCTTCAGCGAATAAGAGGCCGGCAGGCCGGTGCCGCCCGTGCCACGACATTGGTCCTACTGGGACGGCCGCTCCCTCAAACGTTCGCGTTCGATACTTCGATCAAGCTGTCGAGCTGGGCTCCCGCGCAGCTCCCGAGAGTGTCAATCGGCGTGCCGGGACGGAGACTCGCCGACCGGCGACTTATCGGTTCCCACAAATTAATTACCCAAAGGCCGCGGCACCTGCGCCGGCTGTCAAAGTAATCCTTCGCCGGCTCATTGCCTCTCGCCCGGATCGTGTGCCTGCCGTCGGGCGCTCTCGGGGCGTCGCGCGTCCAATTTAATTAATTTTGCCCTAGATTTCGAAAATCCTGGTTGAAGTGCTCGCGGCGCTGCTCGTAAACTGGCAGCCATTCGTTTCGTTACGTCCTTTTCGTTCAATGGACCCTCCGCGCAAAGGTGTTCCATGAAGCGAAACCGCCGCCGTCGTGGCTTGGTTCGATCGCTCCTGTCGACGAAGGCGTCCCGCCGCCGTTCGGGAAATCATTCCGCGGGGCATTCGAGTGCCCTCGAGCGAATTGAACACCTCGAGTGCCGCACTCTGCTCTCCGCGACGCCGACGCTGACAGTGACCGATGCGGAGGGAACATTTACCGGTCGCCCGTTTGTGGCGACCGTCTCGGCCACGGTGAACAACGCGCCGATTCCGATCGGGCAGTCGCTCAATTTCTCGACGTACCTCGGCGGCAACAACACGAGCCGCGCGATCAACGTTGCGACGGACAATTTCGGCAACACGTTTGTCACCGGTTGGACGACTTCGGCTCGAACTTCCCCACGACGCCCGGTGCTTACGAGACGACGGGGGCGGCAGACGGTTCACGGTCCGCTTTTGTCGCGAAATTCGATCCGAACGGGAATCTCGTCTGGTCGACGTTAATCGACGGAGCCGCCGGCTTCGCCATCGCCGTCGATGGTTCGGACAATGTCTACGTGGCGGGAGTGGCCTCCGCGACCGACTTTCAAACGACGAGCCGGCGCCTATCAGACAACGGCCAACGCCACGAGCAACGCGTTCGTTGCCAAGTTGAATTCGAGCGGTTCGAGCCTTGCTGTGGGCGACGTTCCTCGGAGGAAGCGATTTTGGCGAAGTCGACGGAATCGCGCGTCGACAATGCCGGACAACGTCTACGTCGCCGGCGATACGACAGCGACCGATTTTCCGCTGCAAGAACCCGATTCAATCCCAGAACGCTGGCGGGTCCGACGCGTTTATCTCCGAGCTGAACAGTTCCGGATCGCAGCTCGTCTTCTCGACGTACCTGGGCGGCAGCGGCGACGAGTTCCCCAGTGCGATCGCCCTCGATCCGGCCGGGGATATCTTCATTGACGGCACCACCGACTCGACCGACCTGCCAACAACGGCGAATGCATTTCAGTCCACGTACGGCGGGGGCGACAGCGATGCCTTCGTCGCCAAGCTCGATCCGAGCGGCGCGGGCCTGGCCTACTTGACCTATCTCGGCGGCAGCGGCGACGCCACCTCGTCCGACGTCGGGATGGCGGTCGACGCCCAGGGCGACGCCTACGTGATCGGCACGACCGATGCCGACACGCATTCCGATGGTCAACGCGTACCAGAGCACGTTCATAGGGGGGCCAGGACGCTTACATCGCCGAGCTGAACCCGTCGGGAACGGCGCTCGTCAATTCGACCTACTTCGGCAGTCTTCCGGCACGAGCGGCAGCAGCATCGCCATCGACAGCTCGGGGAATGTTTATATCGCAGGACAGACGAGCTCCACCGACCTGTCCCGACCGTCGATCCCGCCAGTACGTCGGGCGATCTCTACGTCGCTGAATTCAATCTCTCCACCGCCACGCTGGTCTACTCGACTTATTTGGGAACGACGGACGATACCGTCGATCATCAATCCGGTCGGAGTGACCTCCAACGGCAATATCGTCCTGGCGGGCGACACGGTGTCCGGCTCGTTTCCCACGCTCAACGCGTACCAATCCAGTCTCACGGGCTTCCGCGATGCGTTCGTGACGGGGCTCCAGCCCGAACTGACCGTCTCGTACTACGCGGGGACGACGGCCACCGGAACACCGTTCCCCGGTGCGCCGAGTGCGGTCGGCACGTACACGGTCGTCGCGACATTTACGTCCACCGACCCGAATTACACCGACGCCCAGAGCGATCCGGTGACCTTCACGATCAGTCCCGGCGGGCCGGTCACACCCGACGGTCACGCGCCTTCGATTCGAGCGGCAACTACGACGGCAGTCCGTTCGCGGCGACCGCGACGGCCCTGGGAACAGACGGCGAACCCGTCAGCGGCACGTTTGCCTTCACGTACTATGTCGGTACGAGCGACACGGGGACCGGAACTTCGACCCCTCCGGTCGATGCCGGCACGTACACCGTCGTGGCATCATTTACCAGCTCCGATCCCGACTACAGCGACGCTCCAAGCGCAGCCGGTGACCTTCACGATCACGCCGGCGACGACCGCAACGATCGGTCAGCCGCTTCCGCCGCGACGCCGATTTATGGCCAATCCGAGACGTTGACAGCGACCGTTACCAGCGCCGGCGGGAACTCCGACGGCGGGCACAGTGACCTTTTTCGACGGCGCGACGCCGCTCGGACCGTTGCCATTAATAACGGGACGGCCGCGATCACGACGACCGCTCTGACGGCCGGACTGAATGTCATCACGGCCACCTACAGCGGCGACGGACTCGATTTCGCGGGGAGCAGTTCCACGCTCACGCCGTCGTCCATTATTCAGACCGTCGCGGGAACCGGCGTGGCGGGCTACAACGGCGATGGCATCGCGGCCACCTCGGCGGAATTGAACAATCCCTACGGCGTTGCCGTCGATGCCCAAGGGCGATCTCTTCATCGCCGATCTCAAAACAACGTCGTGCGGGAGGTGAATGCCGCCACGCACTTGATCACCACCGTCGCGGGGACGGGGGTCGCGGGCTACAACGGTGACGGCATCGCGGCCACCTCCGCCGAATTGGACGATCCGATTGCCGTTGCCGTGGATGCCAAGGGGGACCTCTTCATTGCCGATGATTCCAACAATCGCGTCCGCGAGGTGAGCGCGGCCACGGGCCTGATCAGCACCGTCGCGGGGACGGGAGGGTTTGGCTACAACGGCGACGGCATCAGTGCCACCTCGGCCGAGCTGAATTTCCCAGTCGCTGTCGCCGTCGACTCCGCGGGCAATCTGTACATCTCCGATTTTGAGAACCAACGCGTCCGCGAGGTGAGTGCGACCACGGGTCTGATCAGCACCGTCGCGGGGACGGGGGTGGCGGGCTACAACGGCGACGGCATCGCGGCCACCTCGGCGCGAGTTGAATTTCCCGACGGGCATCGCCGTCGACGCCGCCGGCGATTTGTTCATCTCCGATTCTCATAACAACCTGGTTCGCGAGGTGAATGCGGGCACGGGCTTGATCAGCACGGTCGCGGGAACGGGGACGGCGGGCTACAACGGCGACGGCATCGCGGCCACGTCGGCCGAATTGAACAGTCCCGCCGGCCTCGCCGTGGATTCGGCCGGAAATCTCTTCATCGTCGATAACACGAACCAGCGCGTCCGCGAGGTGAGTGCCTCCACGGGTCTGATCAGCACCGTCGTGGGAACGGGCTTTCCGGGCTACAACGGCGACGGCATCCCGGCCGGCTCGGCCGATCTGAATTACTCGGTGGGCCTCGCGTTGGACTCCGCGGGCGATCTCTTCATCGGAGACCTGGAGAACAATCGCGTTCGCGAAGTCGCCAGCGGCGCCGCCGCGGTGACCGTTGACGCCGGCCACGCCACCCGTGTCCGTCACCGATGCGGGGGGCGTGTTCAGCGGCAATCCGTTCTCCGCGACGGCAACGGTCGCGGGAGTCGTGGCCGGCGTCGACAACACGCCCGGCAGCACTTTGGAGGGCGTGCCCCTGACGCTCACCTATTATGCCGGCACGACCGCGAGCGGGAACGCCGTTGGCCGGTCGCGCCGACTGCCGCCGGCACCTATACGGTCGTCGCCTCGTTCCCCGGAAGCCAGGATTATGCCGACCGCCAGCGCGTCGGCACACGTTCTCGATCTCGAAGGCCCTGCCGGTGATCTCCGTGAGCGAAGCGGTCGGAATCTACAACGGCAGCCCGTTCCCGGCGACGGCCACAATCGCGGGGATCGTCGCCGGGCGTCGACAACACGCCGGGCAGCAGCCTCGAAGGAACGTCGCCTCGCGCTCACCTATTATGCCGGCACGACTCCCACCGGCACGCCGCTGCTCGGGTCCGCCGACCGCGGCCGGCAGCTACACCGTCGAGGCGTCGTTTGCGGGAAGCACCGATTATCTGAGCTTCGGCAAGCCCTACTCGTTCGTCATCTTCCAGGCCGCTCCGGTCTTTACCGTCAGCGATGCCGGGGGAACGTTCAACGGCAGTCCGTTCCCCGGCACGGGACCGGTCGCGGGAGTCGTGCCGGGCGTGGACAACACGCCCGGCAGCAGCCTCGAAGGTGTCAACCTGACGCTGCTCTACTACGCGGGCGAACACTCAGCGGCACTCCGCTCGCCGGCCCGCCGAGCAACGCCGGCAGCTACGCCATCGAAGCCTATTTCCCGGGAAGCCAAGATTACTCGCGCCGGTGGCAAGGGATATTTCGTTCGTGATTTCCCAGGCGTCGCCGGTCCTCACGGTGAGCGATCCCGGCGGAACCGTACAACGACACTCCTTTTTCGGCGACCGCCACGGTGGCGGGAATCGTCGCCGGCGTGGACAACACGCCCGGCAGCAGCCTCGAAGACGTCAACCTGACGTCGCCTATTACGCGGGCACCAACATCAATGGCACGCCGCTCTCCGGACCGCCGGTGGACGCCGGCACGTATACCGTGCTCGCCTCGTTCCCCGGCAGCACCGATTACCGAAGCGAAAGCGACGCGGACGTCTTCACCATTTACGTCGGCGACGCCGACGATCTCCGTGACCGATGCGGGCGGCCCTGACACGGGCGAGCCTTACGCGGCCAGTGCCAATGCCATCGGAATCGGCGGAGCGTCGGTCAGCGGCTCGTTCACGTTCACTTACTACGTGGGATCGACCGTCAGTGGCCAGGGAACTTCGACACCCCCCGACAAATCCCGGGACCTATACCGTCACGGCCGCCTTCACCAGCGGCAACGCCGACTACTCCAACGCTTCCGGCGGGCCGGTCACGTTCGCGATTTCCCAACCCGGTCCAACCATCACGGCTCCCGCGGCTGCCTTTCTCAACGAGAACAGCTCGCTGACCTTTTCGACCGCCAACGGCAACGCGATCAGCTTGACCGATAACGCAGCGTCTGGGACTTCCGATTCGCTCTCCTTGAGCGTCTCGCATGGAGTGCTCAAGTTCGGCTCCACTTCGGGATTGAAGATTACGTCGGGCTCCAATAATTCCGCGTCGCTGACCGTCACGGGAACTCTGGCGAACTTGAACGCGGATCTGCAAACGCTGAAATACACGCCCGCCAGCGGCTATTTCGGACCGGATACGATCAGCCTCACCGTCTCGGATTCGGGGACGAAGCTGACGGGTTCGGCCGCGGTGAACCTCACGGTCAATGGGCCGCCGACAATCGGTGCGCCCTGCGACCGCCGGCGTCAATGAGAACGCGACGCTGGTCTTCTCATCCGCGAACGGCAAGGCGATCACGATCGCGGATGCGGCGGCTTCGGGAACCTCCGATTCGCTGACGCTGACAGTCACGCAACGGAACGCTCGCGCTGGGGTCCACCGCGGGGCTCACGTTCTCCTCGGGTTCCAACAACTCCGCGTCGATGACCGTGAGCGGGACGCTCGCGAATCTGCAGCGCGGCGTTGAGCGGCCTGACGTACATTCCGAAGACCGGCTATTCCGGTTCGGCCTCGCTGACGCTCAAAGTGAAGGACTCCGGCAGCGGCCTCAGCGCAAGTGCCACGGTCGCGATCACCGTCAGCATTCCGGCCTCGCAACCGACGGTGACGGTCGGAACGCCGATCGCGACCTCGGTTCCCGGCGAGCCGGTGCCGCTCGTGTTTACGGTCACCGATACGAACTCCGCCGCGCAGGCCGCGAACTTCAGCCTGACGATTTCGTTTGGCGATGGTAAGTCGGCCACCGTATCGGCAGGCAGCGCGCTGATCGTGAACCACGTTTACACCAAATCGGGCACCTATACCGTGAGCGTGACCGCCACGGACGAGTTCGGACACGCCAGCTCGGCGGCGACCACAACCGTTCAAGTCGTGGCGGCCGCCTTGGAGGCCGACCCCTTCGATCCGAGTCAAACGGCTCTCTTTGTGGGAGGCACGACGAGCAAGGACACCGTCGGCTTTACTCTCTCCGGCAATCAAATCGCCGTCACGCTGAACAAAGTCGCCGAAGGGACGTTCAGCACAAGCGGGCCGCTGATTGTCTTCGGACAAGGTGGGGCGGACGTCGTCAATGTGGGTCCCGGAATCACGAACGCCAGTTATCTGCTCGAGAGTCCGACGGCCGACAATGTCGAGACCGACTTGGATAACGAAGCCATCCAATGGGCCGGCCTGACGTCTGCCGTCGAGATATTGAACAAATAGCGTCTGCCTCCGGTTTTTCCGCGGCCATCTTCCGGGCTGCCCAGGTTCCGCAGCTCGTCGTCAACGACCGGAAGCAGTTGTGCCGCCGCGGCACGATCTCCACCAGCCGTCGCCTGCAAGATTTGTGTGACGTCGTTGGGCATCAACCGGGACTCAGATTCGGTCATGCGTGGGACTTTCGCGCGAGCCACGCCAAGTCACTGGGCAATTCATTTCGAGATCAAAATCCGGCCAGTTCTGTTGAATCCACGCCGCCGCATCGTGCAAATTGTGAGATCGGCGTGGCGGAGTCTGCTCGTGTGGCGGCTCTTTTCCATCAGCGCCCTCCGGCTTGCACCTCGCGGACGCATTGCTTACCCACTACGGCACGAAATGCTTCTGCGCCCTGGGCGACGCCAAAACGGCCGAATACGCCAGCTCCCTGGTCGGCAAAACGCTTCAAACATTCATCGGCGGATCGATGGCGCCCCAAACCGATCTGTACGACGAGTTGATCGGTCGCTCGAAGTTCACGGGAAGTTTTTCAGAGCACTACGAAACTATTCTGCAGCCCAACGCCTTCATGTCGGGGCTCAGGACAGGCGGTGCGGAAAACGGTTACGTGGTCGACGCGATTGTGATTCGATCGGGCGAAACGTTCTCGAACGGATCGAACTGGCTTCGCGTTGCGTTCGGACAGAGATGAAAGACTCGACCGCTGGGAGCAACGACGCGGAATCGTTGGCATTCGTCACACAAAAGACTCTGTGGCCATGACTATTCCTGGACGGTGGCGCTTCGGCTCTGTCCTCGGGAGCTTCGCGGAATTGTATCGAAAATCTTTGAGACGTTTCGCCCCGTTTCGTCGCATGTCATGATAGAAGGATTCTGATTCTCACCAAATCTTGGTTCTGTCAGTTTCAGCAAAGACGGGGTTGCGAACGGTTTGCTGCATGAGGGCCCTGCGATGTCGGACACGCCCAAAGACGCCAAAGGCATATTCCTCGCCGCTTTCGACATCCCTGATCCGGCCGAACGGGCCGCGTATGTGGAGCGCTCGTGCGGAGCCGATCAGGCTCTACGGCAGCGAGTCGAAGACCTGCTCCGCGCCTACGGCCAATCGGACGGACCCTTGGACAAGCTCGCCGCCGCCCTAGCTCCGACCGAGATGGCTGAACCAATCCGCGAACAGGTCGGCACTCTCATCGGCCCCTACAAGCTGATGGAGCAGATCGGCGAGGGGGGCTTTGGCCTCGTCTTTGTCGCCGAGCAGCAGCAGCCCATCCGGCGGAAGGTCGCCATCAAGATCATCAAGCCGGGGATGGACACCCGCGACGTCATCGCCCGCTTCGAGGCCGAACGGCAAGCGCTGGCGCTGATGGATCACCCGAACATCGCCAAAGTGCTCGACGCCGGCACAACCGAGAGGGGCCGGCCCTATTTCGTAATGGAACTGGTCCGCGGCATCCCCATCACCGATTACTGCGACCAGGCCCAGCTCACGCCCCGCGAACGGCTCGAACTCTTCGTCCCGGTCTGCAACGCCATCCAGCACGCCGCACACGAAGGGGATCATTCACCGCGACGTCAAACCGTCGAACGTGCTGGTCACGCTGCACGACGGCAACCCGGTGGTGAAAGTAATCGACTTCGGCGTGGCCAAGGCGCTGCATCAATCCCTGACTGATAAAACGATTTACACTCGTTTTGCCCAGATGCTCGGGACGCCGCTCTACATGAGCCCTGAGCAGGCCCAGATGAGCGGCCTGGATATCGACACGCGCACCGACGTGTATTCGCTTGGCGTTCTGCTCTACGAGCTCCTCACCGGCATGACGCCGTTCGACAAGCAGCGGCTGGCCAAGGCCGCGTATGACGAATTGCTCAAAATTATCCGCGAGGAAGAGCCGCCGAAGCCGAGTCTGCGCTTAAGCCAGTCGAGCGGTTCGCTGCCGTCGATCGCGGCCCAGAGAAAGACCGAGCCGGCGAAGTTGTCGAAGATCTTTCACGGCGATCTCGACTGGATCACGATGAAGGCCTTGGAAAAGGACCGCACGCGCCGCTACGAAACGGCCAACGGCTTTGCCGCCGACGTGCTGCGGTATCTGAATGATGAACCCGTCGAAGCTTCCCCTCCATCAACGACCTATCGCTTACGCAAGTTCGCCAAGAAGAATCGCGGACCGGTGATCGTCGGGGCGGTCGTGATGGCCATTTTGGTTGTCGGCATCGCCGGAACAACGTGGGGCCTGTTCCGCGCAAAGACAGCAGAGCAAGCAGCCAGCAAAGAGCGTGACGCGAAGGAAGAACAGAGGCGAAATGCGGAGGATGCGCAGAGGGTCGCTGTAGCGCAGCGCAAGCGAGCCGACGAGCAATCCGCGAAGTTAACGCGGCAGTCGTACAGCATGGGATTACAAGCGGCCCATCGAGCGATTGAAGCCGGAGAGCTGGACGTGGCCAGGGCCATCCTGCAAAACGCTCCGGAGTCGCTGCGCGGGTGGGAATGGGAGTACTTGCTCGCCGAAGCGGATGTTTCGTTGGGGCGGGTGTCCCTTCCCGCGGGGATGTTCATCATGGCCCGCGCTCCCAATGGCACGTATGCTTTGCTGGTGCACAAAGGCGCCCCCAACGGGCCGTTCTCGCTGATGCGGTCGATCGACGGCGAAATCACGGACAAGATCACGCTTCCGAAACTGGAGAGGATTCTCGCGGTGGTAATATCCGCCGATGCAAATCGAATTGCGTTCCTGGGAGTCAACCAATCCGATCAGCAGCATCGATTGGCATCAACCCTTTATGTGTGGGATCGCTCCCAGCGAAAGCTTATCTGGACTCACCCGAACGATCCATCACACACAGGCGACGTTCTCGGATATTTAGATGAATCCCTTTCCATCAGCGCAAATGGCAAAAGAATCGCTGTTTGGGGAATGATCCAGCCGTATCCACTACCTAACCGGAGAAAAGAATCGATTTTTCGACTGATGAACCTGAACCCTTTCAGCGCGTCGAATGGTTGTTATGTGTTCGACATCGATGAAAGCCACACGCGACGTCGCGTTGATACTCCATGCGGTGGGCAGTTGAATGAAGACGGTTCTTTTCTATTAGCAAATCTAACGGACCCCTGGGTGCTCGGCTTGCGCTCGGGGGAAAAGAAGTGGCACAGACCTTTTGGGGCAATTGGGGCAAAGGCTGTCGCCGGACCGTTTGAACCGTTATAGGCGAATGCTGCCGCCGGGGCCTTCTTTTCTACTAACGGATCTAACGGACTCCGCCGACAAAAAATCCGTCCCTATAGCCAACATCGCGACGACTGAGAAGGGGGTCGGCAAAGGGGAGGTGGTCATTTCAACTCACCTGCCGGTCGACAAAGAGCAGGAAGTGCAGGGGATTAAGCTTGTTGGCAACTCCGGCCGGGTCGCCATTCAACGGGGTCAACATTGGGAATTGTTCGATCTGAAGCGGCAGACGTCGATCAGACCCCTGAGTGAGCCGCCTGAAACGTCTAGCTCTGTCTTTTATGCCGACGGCCAACTGGAGGTAGGATTGCGCAGGGGCGAGATGGTTTACAGCATCACTCAAAAGGACGGTGCCGCCTTCTCCCTGGGTCATGTTCCCGCAACGATCGACGGCTTTTGTGCCGACGAACCGTCGCGGTCCGTATTCCGCTTTGCTCCGGACGCGATCTATCGTTACCCGCTTTTGAACGCCGGCCAAATTCGGCGTCTCGCGGAATTGCCCGGTTCTGAGATGTTTCTCGAACACAACCGGCTGGTCGTCATGCGGGCTTCTGACGATCCGTGTGTTTTGCGCGACGTGGAAAGCACCGCCGCCGTTGGGCTCCCGGTTTTAGCGTCAGCCACATTCACCATTGGTCGGGATGGAAGGATCTACTCACTGACTAAGGACTACAAGCGCATCTCAGTTTACGACTGCCAAACTGCCGCGACTCTCCCGCCTATCGAGCTGCGCGGGGCGGCTTTCTCTGATTTTGGCTCGTGCTCTCTCATCCTCGATGCGATGCAATCACGAATCGTGATTTGGGGCCCGCGTGGTACTGCTCAACCCCGATTCTGGACTTTCGATCGACAATCCGGACAATTGCTCGGGCGGTTTTCCCTCAACTCCTCGAATGCCACTCCGATCTACTGCACTTCACAACGCTTGTGGCTCCTCAGCGATTCGCGGATCGAATCATACGACCTCATCACCGGCAAGCAGGTCGGTGTGCCCGGCGATTTGCGCGTGGACGCTGCTGCTGTGAGTTGGCAGGGGGATCGCGTCGCTACGGTTCACGACGACATGGTCACTATTTCGTCGTTTCCTGACCTTCGTGAAATCTCGTCATGGCGAGTAACACACAGTGGAAATGTTGGACTTTTCTGGGGCCAAAACGATCAACGTCTTTTCGTATCGAATCCGACCTCGACGAGCATTTGCCACGCGGAGTTGGGTCAGGTCCTGCTCACATTGAACGGTACTGCATCCGCCGTCCCCAAAAGCGGATCGGCGGCAATCCTGGCGGGGCGGGTCTGTTCGTCTGTCCCGTTCAAAGATCGCTGGGCGGCGATTCAGGCGGCGGATGCCGCCGAATCAGACCCGATCGAACGTCAGGCAAGCGTGATCCGGCTACGAAATCGCCTGCGGCAAGAGGGTGAGAAAACGCTTCCTAACGCGGATCAATGGATCGATGACTATAAGCAGTCGCTCTTGATCGACGCATCGTTGACGCCCGTGCAAAAGCTGGTCGCAGTGCGTCTTCTTGCAGAAGCGCGTTCGCTCGTGGACTCGCGGTTCGAGAAGCTGTGGCTCAAGACCGACGTCATCAAAAGTCTGGAGAACGATGCAAGTCTCTTCCCGGAAACTCGCGCGACGGCGATTGAACTGGCGAAAGTGTGGATCGTCGACTGGAACGATTTTATCGATCAAGCCCTGCCGATCCTGGCACAAGGCAACGCGACGGCGGATGAATATCGTCGCGTTTTGCGCGTGGCCGAGGCAGCCGTGCACAGCTCTCCCGACAATTTCACTTTCGTGACCGCGCTGGGCTGCGCTCAGCGGCGCTGCGGTAAATTTGCGGAGTCGATCGCCACCCTCACGCGCTCGATGGAGCACGCTTCCAAGTCACAAAAGGCTCCTTGGACCCTCCCTGCCGAGCTTGTCGGTCTTTCGCGAGCGACACCACGAATTGGGACATACGGCCGAAGCGCAGGCGTTTCGCCGGCGCTTTGCGGACTGGATTAAACGAAACAAGATGGAAACTAACGCTGACTGGTCCATGCTCCTCAAGGAACTGGACCAGCACTTGGCAACCAAACCTTGGTCTGCACAGCAGACACGACCGACAAGGTGATTCGCAACGATGAACGACGTCAGCCGATTGGTGGAAGCGGCCGTGAATGGTGATCGCCACGCGGCGGATGAGTTACTCCCTTTGGTGTACGACGAGCTCCGCCGGCTCGCCGCGCAACGTATGGCCGCGGAAAAACCCGGACAAACGCTCAACGCCACGGCACTCGTGCACGAAGCGTACTTGCGGTTGGTCGGAAACGAACGAGGCGAATCAATGGGACGGCCGGGGGCATTTCTTCGCAGCAGCAGCGGAGGCCATGCGGCGGATTCTGGTGGAAAGTGCGCGGCGGAACTCGCGGGTCAAACATGGAGGCGAATTGAACCGCGTATCGATGGATGAGGCGGATCTCGTCTCGGAGCCGACGAGCGATACGCTCCTCGCACTCGATGAAGCCCTCACGCGGCTTGCCGTCGAGGAACCCGAGGCGGCGAAGATTGTCGAGCTGCGGTATTTTGCCGGCCTCTCGATCGACGAGGCGGCCGATGCGCTCGGCGTGTCTCGCGCCACCGCGAACCGCCTTTGGGCTTATGCCAAAGCCTGGTTGCGCTGCGAGCTTCGCGCCGATTGAGGGGCAGTTGTTGACTGTGGAAATCGGGCCGTATCGACCGCAACTGACGCCGCGTCAACGGGCCGTCCGCTTCAGCCGATCCTTCAGATGGTCCGCATTGGTGCTTCTACGGGCACAAGTACGGGGATTATAGGATTTTCTGCGGTTCCGATCGACTGAAACGAGTGGCGAGTGGTGAGGATCGCGGCGAATGGCAGGACATGCCTACGCAGAGCCGTAGGCATGCCACCCGGCGCCGTTCACGATTTTCACTCGGGAAATCATGCGTTTTCGCAAATTCCGCATCTTATCAAGTCGCGACTCCACGGTGGTTGCTGCTGGACGGTTATAAAAGTCGAAGAGAAAACACCTAAAACCTGACAATTCCAGCGTTTCCGGATGGCACAAAAATCGTGAACGGCGTTGGGTGGCATGCAACGCCGTGAAGGATTTTGAAATTGCGCCTGGTCGGACGTAGGGTGGGTCAAGGCCGGCTCTGCGGCCGCCGGCCCACCTTTGCAGGTCGCCAATCGCGCGGTTGCGGTGGGCCGGCGACTCGCTTTGCGAGCTGGTCCCACCCTACAAAACGCGTGTTTTCGCGAACGAGAATCCTGCGCGGCGTTGCCCGTTGGGGCTCTGCGCTCGTACCAAAGGATCCCACGACCCGGCCCTTCGCTCCGCTGCGACCCGGGCTGTAGGATCGCGCCCCGGTTGGGGCTGGAAGGAGCTGGGCCTCAGCGTATTGCAACCAGCGGCCTGTGCTGCCTTCGATCATTTGTCGGTCGAGCGCTTCGTCTCCGGTTCAAGCGATAGCCGGACCTTTTTGAAAACCATCGTCTCGTCAATCCACGCGTCCTTCTGCTTGTCGAGGAAGCTGACGATTTTCTCCGGTGAGTCTTCCAGAAGGACGCCGCCTACCATCGGTCCGGTCACAGGAATCAACCCGAATAGCCAGAACGGACGGGGCTTCAACAGCGCTCCTTTCAACTTTCCTTGGCGAACGGCCTCGCGAAGTGTCTCTATCTTCGGCGCATAAAGAATTACGGTTCGGTCGTCGGGCATTTCATATTTGAAGAAATACCAGGACGGCCCCGTTTCGTCCCATTCCTTCTGGACGGATGCCAGATCGACGCTGAGATAGTTCGCTTGACCATGTCTCACGAACATCGGCACTCGCACCGTCTCTAAGGTTTGATCTTCCTTGAACACGACCGTTACCAACTCCAGAGCCTTTTTCGATCCCTGCTTCTTGCCTATCCAGAAGATATCCGTTCCTTCATCCTTTGTTCGGTCTGCCGCGTCCCAGGCTCCAATCAATCGTTCGTCGAGTGTGGAAGTTTCCTCGTTCGAGAGTGGCTGAATGGACTTGGCCGAATCGCAGCCGACGAGAAACAACGACACAAGTGAAATGACCGCCATCCAGCGACGCTCATGGTTTCGCATGACACGGTCCTTTCAATTGAGCCAGCGGAACTGATCTCCGGCCCGCCCAGCATCGTGATTGCAGCTCAAAGTGCTCACGGCAGTCGCGGACCAAATTTGCAAATCAACGTGGCCGCATCGCCCGGCGGTCGTAAGTGCACGTCAACATCATAGGTGACGGTTTCACCCGGTCTCAGGACGCTTTTTTTGGAGAGGTTGGGCTCGCACGTGCCAAGCCCTGCGCGAGGATCCGAGTCGAAATAGGCCCATCCAGCCCCAGCCCACGGATCCGAATCGATTCTCAACTCCCGCGTCGACGTATTCGTCACGCTGACCGTACAGACAAAGTTGTCGTTGTCCCCGATCTCGCTTGGAACTCCATCCAGGTGTAGCCTTACTGGTTGACCGGACAGATCGTACGCCACCTTCAAGCGGTGTCGATGATCATCGTCGGCAAGCAAGCTGCGAAAACCGCTCGGCGTAATCGCGAAGGCGCGCCGCCACGCTTGTTTATCGAACGCTTGTGGCTGCTGCACGTCACGAGGACTGTCCGACGCGGAACCGATCCGAAAGCCAACGTCGGGAAACCCGTCGCCGTCGATATCCTGGATGACAGGTTCTTGACTCAAAACGGCCGTTCGTCGACTCGACCAATTTGCTTTCCAGTCGATGACCCGATCGTTCGACAGCAGAAAGACAACCGCCAAGTCCGAGTTGGGCCAATCGCTGGCGGGGTACTGAAAGAGAACCGCTTCCAACGGCTTTGAATTTTTCACGGGCACCGTCTGTGAAACGGCAAACGATCGGATCCCCCATTCGTTATTCCAGACCTCCAAGAGGCGAAGAGCGTTTCTGGTGCGAGTTGGATCACTTTTTAGATCGCGGATAACCCGGCTACGCAACTCCTCGGCCTGGTTCCGCCGTTGTTGTAACTCGCGTCGACATTTGATGAGCGCATCGCGCCTCGAATCGCCCCGACTGACGGCGCTTGAGGTCAGCACGACCAAAGCACAGAGAACAATCGCGTGCGATACGTGAACCCGCATGATTGCCGGATCGTAGGTCACAACCGGCGTCCGCGGAAGACGGGCTTTGACATGCAACGAAGGCTGGCACGGCAGTGGGTGCCGTCGGCCGGCGAAGGCACCGTCCATCACATTTCAGCACCAAAGCGGGCGGGATTCCGACAGCCCGGGTCGGAGCAAAGCGCAGGCCCGGGTTCGAGGGCGTCACGAATTCAGCAAGAGGCCTGAAGGGCCGTGATTCTTCTGTGCGCACTTGGGATCGGCGGCGCGATTAGCCGTGCGAGAAATATCTCGCCCCGGTTGGGGCTCTGCGCTCCTGCCAACGGATTCCACGACCCGGGCCTGCGACTCCGCTGCGACCCGGGCTGTAGGATCTCGCCCCGGTTGGGGCTAAAGCGAGCCGACCCTCGGCGTTTTTGCAACCAACGGACGCTGGTCTCTCTCGGCGTGCCCTTGTTTCGATCCCGCGAGCAAGGCCTTTCGCAACGTGGGCGAGAGTTGGATCGGCGCGAGAAGTCTTCCGGATAGAGATAAGTTTCACCCGATTCGTCGACGACACGGATTTGCTGTACCTGGCTGTCCCAGCATCCGGAAGGATCTCGTAGATCTTACGTGGTTCCAGAGAGGCTTCGTACCCTTTGTTGCGAACGCAGACCGCAAATTGTTTCCGCTTCGTCGCCATGCTGCTTAATCCAAACGCTTGATTTTGAATTCCTTGCCGTCCGATGCCGGCCGCTTCGTACCAGTGAACTTCCACTCGCCTAACGTCCGTCGGGCAATCGAACAGAGGCTTATCCCTTACGCTTTCGCCAACGTCCGCGACCGTAAATTCGCCTGAGCCGCGCCAGTTCTCGAATTGCCCGCCCGGTTGCAAATGCTTCGATATTTGTGATCGGTCCAACGATCGAAGATCGCATGCGGCCGTCTTGAACGCGGATTCATTTCGGTCGACTTATTTTAACCGACACAGGCGACAACTCAGAGACATTCGCCGCCCCCGTAAGGGGATGGCATTCCGGGCCGTCATCCAATTCTTGGGCATGAGTTCTCCGATTCGGTGAGGGCGGCGCCGCAGGTACGACCCCAAAGGTATTGACACGACCTTGGCGTTCCTTCAGGAAATTGGCCCAGTGCCGATTCTCAGCAGTTTGTAATCGTCGGCGGTGGCGATTCGTCTGGTCCCGCTCTCGGTGAATTGCTAGACTCCGCACCCTCTCTCACCATTCCCCCAGAACACAATCTGATCATTCGAGCGGAGCCACCTCTCATGCTGGGAGCCAGCTTGACTGTGTCGCAATATCTCCAGCGCACGAGTGCCGAATTTGCCGGAATCGAAACGCCTGCCGTGGAACGGCTTGCGGCCGAGATCCACTCCGCGTACGAGGAGGGGCGGTTCATCTTTCTCTGCGGCAATGGCGGGAGCGGCGCGAATTGCTCGCATATCTCTGAAGACCTGGCCAAGTCGACGCTGGAGCGGGCCGATTTCGCCGACGGCACGCGGAAGCGGCTCAAGGTGTTAGCCTGACCGACAACTCCTCCGCCATCCTCGCCTGGGCCAACGACGAGGGGTTCGATTCGGTCTTCGTCGAACAGCTCAAAAACCTCGCGTCGGCCGACGACATGCTGATCGCCTTGAGCGGCAGCGGCAACAGCGCCAACGTGCTGCGTGCGATCGAGTGGGCCAACAAGGCCCGGGTGAGGACGTGGGGGATTACCGGGTTCGACGGGGGCAAGCTCCGCGATCAGGCACAGGAATCGGTTCACGTTCCGTTGGCCGACATGGGACTGGTTGAGTCGGTTCACTTGCTCCTTTTCCACTGGATCCTCGACGACGTCCAGGCGCGGATTTACAGCAAGGGCCGTTACGCGCAGGCCACTCGCCGATCGTCAACCGCCCGCCGCAAAGCGGCGTGAGTGCGCGTCGCTCGTCGCGCACTGCTGAGGGGAAGCAGAGCTTCCCGAAAGCGCGAGTGAGCAAGCCGAGCGCGGTCACGAGGAAATAAGGCGGCGTGAGTAAGCCACTCCCGGGCTGCACTTTACGCCATTGAACATCACGCCATTGAACATCACGCCATTAACCATCACCGCCTCAGGGGGCCCCGGGCGGAGAGCCGCTTGGGATCGTTCCTGTTTCAACGTGTGACGGTTCCAACGTGTGACGGTCAAACCCCATTATGGACTGGCTGCGTGGCTCGTTCAAGATCGGTTTTACAGCATCGATTTTACAGTGGGGTCCGGGGTTGTTGCCGAACCTGCAATGCGGGCGTGCGGCTGAGTTTCTTGGGGTTTTTTGGGGTGGGGGCCACCCCTTTTTTTACAGCCCAAAAAACACAAAAAAACTCCGCGGATCTGTGAGATCAACGGGGAGATCAAGGGGAATGCAGAGCCTGGTCACGAGGAGCGGCGGGCGGCGCTGCTTTATTTGCCGGTCGGTTGCTCGGAAGGGGGCCGGCGGAACGGCCGGGATCCTGCGGATTCGCATCGGCTGCCGCCTCGCTGTGGGCGGTCCGTTTTCCACGGGGACCGCCTGGCCGGAGCGGAGTTCGCGGATCAAGGTTTTGACGACGTCGGCCGGCACGGCATAGGTTTCGACGCCGGCCGGCGCGGGCGATGTTGAGGCCGACCGCCTGGCCCGCGAGATTGACGACCGGGCCGCCGCACATCTCCGGTTCGAGCACCGTGTCGTGCTGGATGGCCTGCGGGAAGCCGGCGCGGCGCTGGCTCATGCGGCCGCTCATGCGGTTCATCCAGTAGCCGCGCGACATTGCTGCGTACCCGGCAACCGGCCGAGGACGGCCCGCACGGAGACTTCGTGATTCTGTCGCAAGACGACGACGTTCACCGTGTCGCCGGGGGCGAACTTGTGGATCAGATGGTCGAACGACTGCGAGTCGTTGATCCGCTGGTCGCCGGCCCGCACGATCAGGTCGCCGGTTTGCAGGCCGGCCCGCGACGCGGGGCTGCTGGGCACGACGAAGGTCACGCGGGGGCCGGGCGTGCCGTCGGAAAGCTGCACGCCCAAGACCCCTTTTTCCGGAGGGATCGGCCGCCGTTGCACGCTGACGATTCCGACGGCGACGGGAATATCTTCCATTCCGGGAGTCGCCAGCCACTGGCCGACCTGCGGGTCGCGGCCATCGGCCCATTCGACCGGAACGAGATTCTCGCAGTCGATTTTCATCAGGGCGACGTCGTATCGGTCGTGGACGATGACGGTCGCCGCGTCGAACTCGCGGCCGTCCCGAAGCCGGCACCGCACATGGTCGCCCAGCTCGCTGGCCTTCGTCAGGATCAGGCCGTCGGAACTGACGATGACGCCGAGCGAAACCCGCCGCCCGTCGGCCAGCACGTCGACCATCGACCGGTTGACTTGCCGGACCACGTCGCGAAAGGCGGCACGGACGTCGCTTCCGTCCTTCAATTGGGACTTGAGCAGGCGGTCGGCCGCCTGAGCCGGTTGGCCGAGGAAGACGAGGGCGGCAAAAACCGCCAGGACCATTAAACAGCGAATTGAAAGCACGGGATTCTTCATTTTTTCCGGTTGCCTTCTTGGCGTCAGCCCGTCATTCCATTGGCCGGGCAACGAGCGTGGCGCGAAACTCGCGCACGGTCTGATCGCGAAGCACTCGCAGCTCGACGACCTCTCCCGGCCGCCGCGCCTGGACAAATGTCTTGAGCGTGCCGAAATCCGTCCACGGGATGGCCCGAGAACATCGTGACGATGTCCCCCGATCTTTAAACCCGCCTCGTCGGCCGGAAGTCTCGGAAAAACCTCGGTCACACGGGCGCCGTGCGGGTCGTCGACGCCGTTGACCCCCAGCATTCCCTGGGACTCGGCGGAGACGTGTTCCAAATCGGGAGATTTTGTCAGCCGGTCCCAATCCCGAACGAAAAGCGAGGCCGACACGTGGAGATTCAAGCTGGTGCGAGGTCCGATCCGGCTATGAATGCCGATGATGTTGCCGTTGAGATCGAACAGCGGCCCTCCGGAATCTCCCCCGAGCAGAGGGCAATCCGACTGCAGGAACGTTTCGCGAATGGCGACGAGTCGTCCCAGCCGCACGACCGGCGGGCGGCCCATCTGATATCCTCCCGGATGTCCGGTCCCCACGCACCAGTCTCCGATTTTCAGCGACGCCTGGTCGCTGATTTTGGAGGCGGGATAGGGCCCGCGGTCGGTGATCTGCACGATCCCGCAGTCGCTGGCCGTGTTGACGCCCAGTGCATGGCCGGCAACCCTCCGGCCGTCGGCCAGCACGACGGTGACCTTTCGGCCGGGAATGGAGATCACGTGCCCGGCCGTCAGCACCAGACCGTTCTCCGTGACGATCACGCCGCTCCCCTGCGAATCGCCGACGATGATGGCGACCGTCGATTGCCGCACGCGGTCGACGATTTTCGTGACTTGCGACTCGATCGCCCGGAGGTCGGACAGATCGGAGGGGGCCGGCTTGTTGAGTTCGGCCAACCGCTCGCTGTGCACGACCGGCGCTTCGACCCCGGCAGTCGGTGGCGCCGCCACGACAGCCCCGGCCGCACCGACGCCCAGCCAGAGCGCGAGAATCACAAATCCAGGGAAGTTCCGCCAAGCGCCGGACAAACGACCGTTCTCTCTCATGAACTCACGCGCTCGGCCCGCGAAAAGTCTTGATCGGTCAGCTGCGATGCCTGACGCCCACCCGAATCGTTCGCTCCTTCCGTAAACCGGAAGAGCGACCAGGGCGACTGACACCAATCAGAACCATATGCCATTCCGCGGAGGCTTTGGCAAGACGTGTCCCCAAGGGCCGTGCGATCGCATCCCGTTGACTCACCCGTTGACTCAATTGCCCGTTGACTCAATTGTAGGAGCCTGCCGGTCGTTCGCTATCCTTGAGGCGATCAGTGAGTCCTTCTCGACCGGTCATGCGGGCGGGCTTCGCGAATGAGTTTGTGCCGATGAACGTGATTCCGACTGAAATCCCCGGCGTGCTGGTGATCGAGCCGAAGGTCTTTTCGGACCCGCGCGGCTTTTTCAAGGAGACGTATCAGCGGCAACCGCTATGCCGAGGCGGGGATTGCTGCCGAGTTCGTGCAGGACAATATCTCCCGTTCCTGCCGGGGAACGCTCCGCGGGCTGCATTTTCAAAGAGAGCATCCGCAAGCGAAGCTCGTGCAGGCGCTGGCCGGCCGGATTTATCGACGTCGCCGTCGACGTGAGGCGGAAGTCGCCCCATTTCGGCAAATGGGTCGCCACCGAGCTGAACGACGAGAACCATCGGCAAATGTACATTCCGCCCGGTTTCGCCCACGGCTTTTGCGTCCTGAGCGATTCGGCCGACCTGTATTACAAGTGCACCGATTTCTACTATCCGCAGCACGAACGCACCCTTCTGTGGAACGATCCGAGCGTGGGCATCCGCTGGCCCCTGGAGGTCGAGCCGATCCTCTCCGACAAGGACCGGCCGCGGCACGCCGTTGGCGGCGCTGGAATGCTTTGACGAGCTCGCCGCTGCGATGAGCCGCAAAGTCCGAACGGCCGGCCCTGCAGGCGGCGGATTCGGCGATCGGACACGAGTCATTTCCTCTAACGCAAAGCGGCAACGACTGATGGATCTCCCGCGAATCGCACTGACGATGGGCGACGTGGCCGGCATCGGGCCGGAAATCGTCGCGCGGGCCTGCGAGGATCCGGCCGTGCGGGCCTGCTGCCGGCCGCTTGTCGTGGGCGATCCACAGATTCTCCAGCGAGCCCTGCAACTGGTCGGCTCGACCGCGACGGTGCGCGCAGCATCGACTCGCCGACTGCAGGCGCGGAGGACGTCGAGGACGAATCCACTGTTGGAATCCGCTCTCGCCGGAAATCGGCCGCAGAGATCGCCGCGGTCGCGCCGGGCCAGCTCGATCCGCGAGCCGGCCGGGCCGCGTATGAATGGCTTGTTGCGGCGGCCCAAGCCGCCCGCGGGCGATCGATCGACGCCCTCGTGACGGCTCCGCTCAACAAGGCCGCTCTGCGCTTGGCCGGGCTCAACTATCCCGGTCACACCGAGATTCTGGCGGCCGAATGCGGCGTTTCGCGTTACGCGATGATGCTCTTTGTCCCGCCGGGCGACGCCGTGCGTTCACCCCAGGGCCTTGGCGTGGCCCACGTGACGCTGCACACGTCGGTGGCCAGCGTGCCGGGACTTGTGACGACCGAAGGCGTCGCCGAGAAGATTTCGCTGGTTCACGATTTTCTCTGCCGGATCGGAGTGACTCGCCCGCGGATCGGCGTCTGTGCGCTCAATCCGCATGCGGGCGAAGAGGGCTTGTTCGGCGACGAAGAACGGCCGGATCATCCGGCCCGCGATCGAGCAGTTCCTCGGCGAGGGCATGGGCCGTCGAGGGACCGATTCCGGCCGACGCCCTGTTTCGCCGCGCGATCGGCGGAGAATTCGATGGCGTCGTCGCCATGTATCACGACCAGGGGCACATTCCGATCAAGCTCGTGGCACGCGACATGGCCGTCAACGTGACGCTCGGCCTGCCGATCGTCCGCACGAGTCCCAGCCACGGCACGGCCTTCGACATCGCCTGGAAAGGGATCGCCAGCCCGCAAGGAATGATCGAGGCGATCCGCATGGCCTCGCTCCTGGCCCGCGCACGAATTGAAGTCTGGGGCGACGTTTTAGCGAACAGGGAGGATTCGCGCGATGTCGGTTTCAAAAGCCACGACGCTCTATCTCGTGCGGCACGGCGCAACCGACGCGAACCTGCGGCGGCCCTACGTGCTCCAAGGGCGCGGGATGGATCTCCCTTTGAACGAGACGGGCCGGCGGCAGGCCCAGTGCGTCCGAAAGCTCTTCGAACGGACGGCGATCGCCGCCGTTTACAGCAGCCCCCTGCGGCGGGCGTTCGAGACGGCCCAGGCCATTGCCGAGCCTCATCGCCTGGACGTGGCCGACGGTCGATGCTCTGATCGAGTGCGACGTGGGGCGGTGGGAGGGGATGGCCTGGGACCAGATTCGCCGCGACTTTCCGCAGGAATACGAGGACTTTCAGCGCGATCAGTCCCAATTTCCCTACCTCGGCGGGGAATCGTATCGCGACGTTTCGCTGCGGGCTCTTCCCGTGTTGGCGGAGCTTCTGCGAGCGGCACGCGGGCCGATCGATCGTCGCGGTCGCTGCACAACGTGGTGATCCGCGCGTGTGCGGCGACGTTTCTCGGCATTCCCCTGGCGCGGGCGAAGGACGTGAATCAAAACAACGGCGGGGTCAACGTTCTCCGGCGTGAGAACGGGCGGACCGATCTCATGACGCTCAACTCCGTGTTCCACATTGAGGACGACCTGCGCTCGTGAAAATCCGCGGCGTGATCTTCGATCTGGACGGAACGCTGGTCGACTCGGGGCTCGACTTTCCCTTGATGCGCCGCGAGATGGGACTGCCCGCCGGCATGCCGATCCTCGAAGGCCTGGCCGAGATTCCGCCGGGTGAACGGCTCGACGAATGTCTGCGGATCCTCGATCGTCACGAACGCGAGGCGGCCGAGCGCGCGACCTTGATGCCCGGTGCCCGCGAACTGCTGGCCGCGCTCACGGCCCGGAAGATTCCCCAGGCGGTGCTCACGCGGAACAGCCGGATGTGCACGAACCGCGTGCTGGCCCGTCTGGGCGTGTCGATCGCCTGCGTGTTGACGCGGGAAGATGGGCCGCCAAAACCGGATCCCGCAGGATTGTTAAAGATTTGCTCGATTTGGGAGACTCGCGTGACCGAAGTGATTTTCATGGGGGACTATCTCCACGACATCAACTGCGGTCGCAATGCCGGAATGCGAACGATCCTGTTTGCCCCCAACGGAGCTCCCCATTATTCCCTTCTTGCCGATTTCTGCGTCTCCAGTTTTGCCGAGGCAGCTTGCCTGATCGACCGCCTTCTCGCCGGTCATCCCGGCTTTGAACCCCCCAAAAACGGGATAGCCGAAAAACGAGAGGTGGACTAAAATCCCCGCAGGGAGGGGTCGGCGCGCATTTCTAAGTCATTATCCAGCAGAGAGATGTGTCAGCACCCGTTCATCCAGGGAAGGAATCGGGCCTCTATGTTGCGAAACCTTGGCGTCGGGCGATTGCGTCGGTCTGATGTTGCTGGGGGTGTGCAGGCGTTCCGGATCGTGGTTGCGCGGCAGGATGCTGGTTCGCTTGACCCTGGGATCGCGCCCGAACACGGGGCATTGCGCCGCGGCACGACTCAAAACGACGGCCGCGTCCAACGCATCGATCGCGATAGCCTGACGCGTCCCGACTTGAGAGCCGCCGCAGTCGATCCCAATACCGGGAAGCCGGTCGATCCACGCGTCGAGGCTCTGCTCGAGGAATGGTCAGAGCGCACGAAGCAGATCAAAAGGCTGCAAGGCCGGCACTTTCGTGCGACCCGTAATTTTGAATGGGGCAATGAGAGTTGGGCCGAGGGTCAATTCTACGTCGAAACGCCCGACAAAGGGCGGATCGACATGCGGCCCTATTCCAAAGACTTCCCGATCCAAAAAAGGTGAAACCGCGAAGGAACCCGGCCGGCCAGTTCGTTCATCTCAAGATCGTACCCGACAGCAAACATGACCGGTGGATTTGCGACGGCAAGGAAATCAAGGCCATCGACGACGATAATAAAACCTACGAAGCCATCAAGATTCCGCCGAATCAGCGCGGCGTCAACATCATGGACGGCCCGCTGCCCTTCCTTTTCGGGATGCCGCCGGAGAAGGCCAAGGCGCGCTATCAGTTCAAGCTCTTAGCTGAGACCGACAAATTCTACGCAATCCAGGTCCGGCCGAACTGGAAGCAAGACGCCGTGGATTGGGCCCAAGCGGAGCTGCTCCTCGATCGAAAAACCTGTCTTCCCCAGGAAGTCCACCTGCACAACGCGGCCGGGACCACCGAAACGGTCTATATGTTCCAGGACCTCCAGGTGAACCGGATCCGGTTGCTGTTTTGGACGGATCCGTTCGAACCGTCGCTGTGGACGTACAAGCGCTCAGTGCATAACCTGCCTCCTCCAGGCCGCGAACGCCAATCCGGTGGCAGCGAACAGAATGCCGTCGCTGATCGGGATGCCTTACGCACCCGTGAAAAAGAAGTTGGAAAGTCTCGGCTACGAGGTAAAGCTCATGCGGGGCGATCCGGCAAGGGACCCTCAACAGGTCTTCCACGTCGAGCAGCAAGTGCCCCCGCCGAACGCGCCGCTTGATACGAAGTCTCCGTATCGTTCTTACGCTATACGTCAAGATGGACCCGAATCAGCCTCAGCCCCCGCAGGAACAGAATCCGCAGTCCACGAATCGTTCCGACTATCGGAGCGACGGCCCCAGCCGCACGGTTGCCAAACCGCCGGATCAGTAATCCGAGCCGGATCGTCGCCGCTTGTGAACGAGGGGCGTCCGACGGTAGCCTGGAGCCTTGGAAGAGGGCGCGGTCCACGAGAATTGGTAATCGCCGGCCTGTCGGCGAAGGTCGCTTTTCGCAACCGCCCACTCGCAGATCGGCGCAGGCGGCGCGGATGGACGACCCGGGCGGCACTTGGGCCTCGACCAACGTCACAGAACCGCCGCGCCTCCCTCTTCCGCAGTCGTCGCCCCTGCCCAGCCAGCCCGCGTTCGATGCCGCATTGTCCAATCCATCGTCCGCGTGCACGTCAGCATCATCGAACGGGACGCCGCCGTGGATTGATCCACTTCGTGCCCCGGCGGCGGAAGAGGTCAGAACGGGGTTCTGGCTGACGCACGCCGATCAGCTTGTGTTGGCGGTTCTCTCCGCCGTCATGCTTGCCCTTTTGGCGGCGTATTGGCTGAGGCTCACCCAGTGGGGCACGGTCCCGGTCGAGATCGAGCACCTCGAGCCGCAACAGCTTGATTTTCGCCTCGACGTCAACTCGGCCACCTGGGTGGAGTGGGGCCAGCTTGACGGCATCGGCGACACGCTGGCGCGGCGCATCGTCGCGGACCGCGAGCAAAACGGCCCCTTCCGCTCGATCGACGAACTGCGGCGCGTGAAAGGGATCGGGGTGAAGACATTGGAGCGGCTGCGACCGTGGCTGACGATCGAACCGCAGCCGCCAGAGCCAGCGCCCCCGACGAGCGTTTCGCCGGGTGAGGCCGCGCCTTGACGGGACGGTAAGCTGGCGGCTTGCCCGCACGTTGGACCTAACTGCCGCGTGGACAACTAGATGGCACTTGATCCGATCTGGCGTGCTTGAATACCATTCTGCGCCCACGGTGCTTCGTGACGATTGAGCCGCCGGCTTGACGCCCCGGCTGAACCCTTTCCAACGCCAGCAAGGATGCAGCAATGGATGCCGGCCGCCCTGGAGGCCATCGCCTTCGCTTCGACTTTGGCGAACCGTTCGCACCGCCGGATCCAAAGTTTGATCCGGCCGGCCTCGATGCCGGTTTCGAACGAGCCGTCGATGAGCGGCTGGGCGACGGCCGTCGAACGAACGCGCGGCCATTTGCTCGGCCTGCAGCACGACGACGGTTACTGGGTCGGCGAGCTCGAAGGGGACACGATCCTCGAGTCGGAATACATTCTGCTGTTGGCCTATCTCGGCCGAGAAAACTCCGACGTCGCCCGCAAGGCGGCCGCGTACTTGCTCAAGCGGCAGCTTCCGGAGGGCGGTTGGGCGGCGTATCCCGGCGGCCCGCTTGAGATCAGCGGTTCGGTCAAAGCTTATTTCGCCCTCAAAGTGACCGGCCATGCGGCCGACGCGGAAGACATGGTCCGCGCGCGTCAGGCGATCCTCGCGGCCGGCGGCGCCGAAAAAATCAACAGTTTCACGCGCTACTACTTGGCTCTCTTGGGCGCAATTTCCTATCGTCAATGTCCGGCAGTCCCCCCGGAAATCGTGCTGGTTCCGAAATGGTCGGCGTTCAACATTTACGAGATGTCGGCCTGGTCGCGGACGATCATCGTTCCCCTGTCGATCCTGTGGGCGTTCAAGCCGGTCCGCAAGCTGCCGCCGGAGCTCGGCATCCGCGAACTGTTCCGCGGCCGTCCCGAAGACCTGCCCGTGACGATGCCAAAATCGGAGCAGCTCGACGGTCTGAGCCGGCCGACGCGGATCGACTGGCACTCGTTCTTCCGCCGCGTCGATCTGGCCTTGAAGTTTGTCGACCGCTGGCGGCTGTCTCCTCTGCGGCGACTGGCCGTCCGGCGAGCGGAGCGCTGGATGTGCGAACGGTTCTGCCACAGCGACGGCCTGGGGGCAATCTTTCCGCCGATCATTTGGAGCGTGGTCGCGCTCAAATGCCTGGGACACGGCGACGATTCGCCGGCCGTCGAGAACGCGCTGGCCGAGCTGGATCGGCTCATGATCGAGGAAGACGGGACCATCCGGCTGCAGCCGTGCAAGTCGCCCGTGTGGGACACGGCGATCGCCACGCTGGCGCTGCGGGAAGCGGGCGTCTCCGCCGATCATCCGGCAATCCGCAAGTCGGTCCGCTGGCTGCTCTCCAAGGAGGTCCGCCGCCGCGGCGACTGGGCCGCATTGAATAAATGTCCCGAGCCGGGCGCCTGGTGCTTTGAGTTCAACAACGAGTTTTATCCCGACACGGACGACACGAGCATGGTGCTGATGGCGCTGTGCCGATCGCTTGCCGCGCATCGGCCAGCGCAACTGGCGGGCCGATTTTCTGCTGGGGAACTGGAGCCAGCACCCCAACGACGCCGACGCGGCGGCAATCGTCTCGGCGCGGGGCGAATCGTCCCATGAGGCATTCCAGCAGGTCGAGGCCGCCGCTCCGCAGCTCAACGCGATTTGGCGCGGCACGCGGTGGATCCTCGCCATGCAGGGCCGAGACGGCGGCTGGGGCGCCTTCGATCCCGACAACAGGCGGGAGCTCTTCACGCTCGTCCCGTTCGCCGATCACAACGCGATGATCGACCCCAGCACGGTCGATCTGACCGCTCGGATGCTCGAGCTGTTCGGCGATCTGAAGATCGGCTGCGATCATCCGGCCGTTCAGCGGGCGATCAAGTTCGTCTGGAAGGGACAGGAGGCCGACCACTGTTGGTACGGGCGGTGGGGCGTGAACTACCTTTACGGGACCTGGCAAACGCTCGTCGGATTGGCCGCGGTCGGCGTCCCGATCACGGATGCCCGCATCCGGCTCGCAGCGGACTGGCTCAAATCCAAGCAAAAGGCGGACGGAGGTTGGGGGGAGACGCCCGGCAGTTATGATGACCCGGCGCTGCGCGGCTGTGGCCCCACGACGGCTTCGCAGACGGCCTGGGCGCTGATGGGGTTATTAGCCGCCGGCGAAGTGGATTCGGAGGCGGTGCGGCGCGGCGTGGACTACCTCATCGAAACGCAGAACGACGACGGCACGTGGGACGAGCCTTGGTTCACCGGAACCGGGTTTCCTCGCGTCTTCTTCCTGAAGTACCACCTCTACCGCATCTATTTCCCGCTGATGGCGCTGGGGCGGTACGCGCGGCTGCGCGCGGAACGGATAGCCCGCGGACTCGCCGTCCTGGCGACCACACGCCGCCTTACTTCGCCCCTTCGCCGCGGAGGCCCATCGCCTTCAGAATCCGCAGGACGGTCGCCGGATCGTCGGTCTGAATCGCGTCGACGCCGAGCTCGACGGCCCGCTTGATGCCGGCTTCGTTGTCGAGATCCGATCGATTGTCGACCCAGACCTGCGCGCCGCTGCGGTGGGCGGCCTCGACTTGCGATTGCGTCCACTCGACGATGCTGCCGTCGAGCGTTTCCGGTTTCAGATCGCGGGCCAGTGCTTCGATGGCGGCAATCGATTTCGGATGGCCCGGCATGATCCAAACGTCGGGCGCCAATCTCTTATATTCGCGCAGGGTGGCGATCCCTCCGTAAACCACGACATCGTGCAACATGCCGTGCCTGTTGATCGCGGCCAGCACCTCGGCCGGCGGCGCCTGCTTGTGATCGACGTAAATCTTCATGTGGCCCTTGGCCCGGTCGAGGATTTCATCGAACGTCGGCACTTTCTGCCCGGCCCATCTGGCTCCGTGCCGGCTTTTCACTTCGAGCTTGCGGATTTCCGCGAGCGTCAAATCCTCGATCTTTCCCTTGCCGTTCGTCATGCGGTTGACGCTGCCGTCGTGCATGATGACGAGAGCTCCGTCTTTTGTGCGGCGAACGTCGATTTCGACGAAGTCGCATCCGATCTCGATCGCCTTTTCGAGCGACGCCAGCGTGTTCTCCGGGGCTTCCCGGTGAGCCGCCGCGGTGAGCGATCACCACGATTTTCTTTGCGACGCGATTGGCGGCGACGGCCGGCGAGACCAACGCGGCCAACAGAATGAGAAGGGTGGCCAGAACTGTCCGATTCGTCCGCATGACGGCACACGTTGGTTGGGGGATCGTTTCAGAATTCGGCGGCACAGTCTTTATACACGATCAGCCCGTCGACGCGGAGGATCGCGCCGGTGACGTAGTCGGCCTCGTCCGAACACAAGAACGAGGCGGCGCGGCCGATGTCTTCGATCGTGCCCATGCGGCCCCAAGGCAGCTTCGCACCTTCGGTGCCGATCACGTCGTCGCCGAAGACCGATCGCTCGCCCGGCGTGTCGATCCAGCCTGGCTCGATCGCGTTGACGTTGATGCGATGGCGCGCCAGCTCGACGGCAATCGTGCGGCACAGATGATTGAGCCCCGCCTTCCCCGCGTTGTAAGCGCTATTTTTGGCGTAAGGGACCGGCGCATGGACGCTTGAAATAAAGAGGATCTTGCCTCTTCCGCCGCGCTGGACCATGTGGCGGGCCACAAGCTGGCTCATGTGAAAGCCGCTCACCAGGACGCCTTGAATCACTCGCTCAAAATCGCCCGGATCATAGTCGAGAAAATCGCTCCGCTTATTGTAGGCCGGATTGCTGACCAGGATGTCGAGCCGGCCGGCAGTCTCCAGGGCGCTCGACACAAGTTCCTCGCAGCCCGCGCGGCGGAAGACGTCGGCTTCAATGGTGGTGCAGGAACGGCCCAAAGCCCGGATCGCAACGGCGGTTTGGGAAAGGTCCGGACTTCCGGGGCGGTCGTTGATGATCAAATCCGCGCCGTCCCGCGCCAGTTCGAGGGCGCATCCCTTACCGATTCCTCGGCCTGCTCCTGTCACCAAGGCAAGTTTGCCGGAATGTCGCATGGATCGAGTTTACTTTCGGGGGAAAGGGTCGGAAAGCGAGCCTTGGACGGCCTTGGACCCCGCCCTTCCGTCCGCCTTGCCCGATTGGAGTGCCTGTGTTACAAGTCGCGCCTCGGACGCTTCCGCGGAGCAAAGGCATGGATGCACGACGCTTTGCCATTCAAATTCGACGCTGGCCCCACCGGCAAATCGCGCTGGTCGCGGCGGCGGCCCTGCCCTTTGCGGCGTCGCTCGGCTTTTGCTGCGTCGAGCGAACCCCCCGGACGCCGGTTGCCGCCGTCGAACGTCCCGCACTCGTCTTCGACCAGTATTACGTCAATTTGAGCGATCTCCACAACGCGGCCCGCGTGGAGGCCTGGTTCCATTTCAAGAATTGCGGCAAAGCACCCGCCCGCATCACCAATCTCGAGCCGAGCTGCGGCTGTCTCAACCCCAAAGTCGAAAAGCGATCGTACTTGCCCGGCGAGGAATGCGAATTCTCGCTCGGCGTGTTGACGACCCGCGAGAAGCCGGGCCCGCACGACTATGATCTTAGAATCGACTATGCGGATCCGAAGCCGCGTTCCGCCACGGTGGCTTTCAAGGTGGTCGTGCGGCGGGAAGTGACGGTGCGCCCGTCTCAGCTTTTGTTCTATCAGAACGGCAGCGAAGAGGCGAAACGCTCGATCGTCGTCACCGACATGCGGCCGACGCCGTTCCGCGTCACGGGCGCGACGTGCAAATCGCCCCTGGTCAAATTCCGCGTCGGTCCGCCGATCGATGATCCCGACGCCGGCCGCGAAACGACCGTCTTCATCACGGTCGCGGCCCAGGTTCCCAAAGAGGGGGTCCAGACCGCGGTCATGCTGTCGACGGATGACCCGCGGTTCCCGCGGATTCCGATCCCGATCTGGGTCCGCGACATGCGCGCTTCCACGATCGAGCAGACCTCCGGCCATAGCAGCGTCGCCCCCTCCCATCCCAGGCCCTGACGGCGTGGAAAACGACGCCCCGATCGATGCGGACCGGATCGCCCTTGGCATCCAGCAGCCGTGGGCGGAACTCATTCTGCGGGGCACCAAGACGCTGGAAATCCGTTCGCAGCCGACGCGGCAACGGGGCCTGATCTATCTTTACGCCTCCAAGCGGGCCTCGCAGCTTCCGGCGGCCGCGGCAGCAGCCAAGCGGCATCGGATCGACGTTGAATCGCTGCCGTTCGGCGTTTTGGTCGGCACGGTGACGCTGGTCGATTGCCGCCCCTGCCGTCCGAAAGATCAACAGGCCGCCTGCGTCCCGGCGCAGCTTTTGGAAGGCCAGTTTGCCTGGGAACTGTCGGAGCCGCGGCCGCTGGCCGTCCCGCTTGCCGTGCGATTCCTGCCCTATGGTGTGTGGTTTTATCCCTTCAAGCGGCGACCCGTCGGCCAACCCCGGCGACGAACACCGTAAGGCGGCCGGGGGCGCATCCACCGGTGTTCGATCTTGGCCGCCGGACACCTGAATCTGCGACTGCGGCTAGGCTGGAGGTGGCCTTTCAGCGTACTATTTTGAATGGGGCGGATCGGGGGCGGCCCTTTCAGCCGCCGCAAAACATTTCTTGTCGAACCCGTCCCGGAGGTGTCCGATGGCGAGGCTCGCGGTTGACGTGCAAAATCGGCCCACGGCGGCCGAAAGTCCTGTTCCCGATCGGGCCGATCCCGCGACGACCGTGAGCGGCGTGCCGATTGCGCCCCTTTACTCGCGGCGCCGACCTGGCCCGTCTGGGCGTCTCGGAGCAGGTCAACCTGGGCCTGCCCGGACAGTTTCCGTTTACGCGCGGTGTCCACGAGGCCATGTACCGCGGCCGCTTGTGGACCATGCGGCAATTCGCAGGATTCGGCACGCCCCGGCAGACGAACGAACGCTTCCGCTTCCTGTTGGAAAAGGGGCAGACCGGGCTGAGCACGGCCTTCGATCTCCCCACGTTGATGGGGCTCGACAGCGACAGCCCGCAGTCGATCGGCGAAGTTGGGCGGCTGGGCGTCGCCGTCGACACCATCGACGACATGCGGCAGCTCTTTGCCGGCATCGACCTGGAACAGATCTCGGTTTCCATGACGATCAATGCGCCGGCCGCCATCGTCATGGCGTTTTACCTCGCCAGTGCACAGGAATCGGGCTTCGATTGGCGCAAGCTCCGCGGCACGATCCAGAACGACATCCTCAAGGAATTCCACGCCCAGAACGAGATCGTCTTTCCGCCGGAGCCTTCCGTGCGGCTGGTCGTCGACCTGATCGAGTTCTGCACGCAGAACGTGCCGCAGTGGAACACGGTTTCGATCAGCGGCTACCACATTCGCGAGGCCGGCTCGACCGCGCGTGCAGGAGCTGGCCTTCACCCTGGCCGACGGCCTGCACTACGTTGAGGAATGTCTGCGACGGGGCTTGGAGGTCGACCGTTTTGCGCGGCGGCTGAGCTTTTTCTTCAACGCTCACAACGACCTGTTTGAAGAGATCGCCAAGTACCGTGCCGCCCGCTCGCTTTGGGCCGATGTCATGCGGAACCGGTTCGGCGCGAAGGACGAGGCGTCGTGGAAGCTGCGATTTCACGCGCAGACGGCTGGCTGCTCGCTGCAGGATCGCCAGCCGGAGGTGAATTTGATCCGTGTCGCCTATCAGGCGCTGGCCGCGGTCCTGGGGGGCTGCCAGTCGCTGCACAGCAACAGCATGGACGAGACGCTGGCCCTCCCCTCCGAACACGCGGTCACGCTCGCCCTGCGGACGCAGCAGGTGCTGGCCTACGAGACGGGCGTGCCCAACACGGCCGATCCGGTGGGGGGCAGCTACTTCGTCGAAACGCTGACCGAAGCAGATGCGGCGGCAGGCCGAAGAGTATTTCGAGCGGATCGACCGAGCAAGGGGGCATGCTGGCGGCGATCGGCTCGGGCTTTTTCCGCCGCGAGATCGCCGAGTCGGCATTCGCTTACCAGAAGGCGGTCGACAGCCGGCAGAAGATCATCGTCGGCGTCAACGCGTTTCAGGAGGAGGAACAGCAGCCGATCGACATTCTGCAAATCGACGAAGAGGCCGAAAAGGAGCAGCTTCGCAACCTCGACCGCGTCAAGAAAAGCCGTGACGGCTCGGCCGTGCGTGCCGCACTCGATCAGTTGAAACGGGCCGCCGAACGCAAGCAGAACGTCTTCCCCGCCTTGGTGGAGGCGGCGCGGGCCCGTGCGACCGTGGCCGAAACGATGAACGCGCTGGCCGAAGTCCTGGGACGCTACGAACCGGGTGAATTGTCGTGATGGAGAATTCGCCGGCACCGCGCATCGTCCTGGCGAAGATCGGTCTGGACGGACACGATCGGGGTGTCAAGGTCGTGGCGCGGGGACTGCGCGACTCGGGCTTTCACGTGATCTATGCCGGACTGTGGCAGCCGGTCGAAGCCGTCGTCCAAACGGTCCTCGACGAGGACGCCGACTGGCTGGGGATCAGCCTGTTGAGCGGAGCGCACATGGCGCTCGTCCCGCCCCTGATGAAACTGCTCCGCGAGAAAGGCCTTGAGCACGTCGGCGTGCTGGTCGGCGGAATCATCCCGGAAAGCGACGTTCCCAAGCTGCGGGCACAGGGCGTGCGTGCCGTCTTCGGACCGGGGACGTCGATTCGCGGAAATCGTCGGCTTTCTGCGGAAGGACCACGCCGAGACAGAGCCGGACGATCTCATCAGCCGCTTTCGTCAAAAAGATCGACGCGCCCTGGCGCGGCTGCTGACGCTGGCCGCGCGCGGCCAGTCGCTGGAGGCCGCGCGTAAAGAAGTCGCGGCCCACCCGGGAAAGGGGCGGGTGGTCGCCTTCACGGGGAGCGGCGGCGTGGGCAAAAGCAGCCTGATCGGCCGGCTGGTCGAGCTGTTGCGCGGCGAAGGACCGATCGGTCGCCGTTCTGTGTTGCGATCCCGAAAGCCCGCTGACCGGCGGGGCGCTGTTGGGAGACCGCTTGCGAATCGCCAAGGGGGGCGGCGATCCCGAGCTGTTTATCCGCAGCCTGGCGACGCCGGGCGGGCAGCAGGCCATCGCCCAAAACCTCGACGTGATGGTCGGCCTTGCTCAAAGCCTACGGTTTCGACACGGTGATTCTCGAAACGGTCGGCGCCGGGCAAGGAGACACGGCCGTCCGCCAGCAGGCGGACGTGCTCGTCGTGTTGTTGCAGCCCGAATCGGGCGACGAGCTGCAATGGGAAAAGGCCGGGCTGCTCGAGGTGGCCGACATCGTCGTGATCCACAAAGCCGACTTGCCCGGAGCCGACCGAGTCGCGGCGCAAGTCCACGAGCACCTGAACCTGCCCGGCTCGCGGCCGATTCCCGTGCTCAAGGCCAGCGCGGCCAAGGGCGAGGGGCTGGAACAGTTGTGGACGGCGATTGAACAACACTCGCCATGACGTCTTTTGACTTCGATGACCGAATCCAAAGCCGCGCGGACTACGATCGGCTGCGGCAGAGCTTCCGTTGGGACTGCCCGGAGCATTTCAATTTCGGCTTTGACGTCGTCGACCGCTGGGCCGAGACGGCCCCCGATCATCTGGCCATTCATTGGGTCTGTGGCCAGGAAGAGCGATGGGTCACGTTTTCGGAAGTGGCCGACCGCTCGGGCCGGCTGGCCCGCGCACTGACCGATTTGGGTCTGGCTCGCGGCGATCGCGTGCTGGTCATCCTGCCGCGCATCGTCCCCTGGTGGGAGACGCTCGTCGGCCTGTTCAAGGCGGGCCTCGTCGCCATTCCGGGGACGACCCTGCTTGACCTCCAAGGACGTCGCCTACCGGATCGATCTCGCGCAGGCGTCGGCCGTCATCACCGATCTCGACGGGGCCGAAAAAGTCGACGCGATCGCGCAATCGGCGCCGCGCCTGCGGCACCGCGTGCTTGTCGCCGATGAAAAACGTCCGGGCTGGCACAGCTACGACGAGCTGATCACTTCGCCAGTCAAAACCGGTCGACCGCATCGAGACCCGCGCCGACGAGCCGGCGCTCGTCTATTTCACCTCCGGCACGACCGGCATGCCGAAGATGGTGCTCCACACGCACGCCAGCTACGGGCTGGGACACCGAGTCACCGGCCGCTTCTGGCTCGATTTGCGGCCGAACGACCTGCACTGGAACGTCTCCGATACCGGTTGGGCCAAGGCCGCCTGGTCGAGCCTGTTCGGCCCCTGGAATTGCGGAACCAGCCTGTTCGTGCAGCACAGCGCCGGCAAGTTCCAACCGGCCGACGTGCTGACCTGCCTGGCTCAATACCCCATCACCACGCTGTGTGCCGCCCCGACGATTTATCGCTGGCTGGTGCAGCTCGATCTGGAGAGTTTTCGGCCGCTGGCCCTGCGGCACTGCGTGGCGGCCGGCGAGCCGCTCAATCCCGAGGTCATCGCGACCTGGAAGAAGGCGACCGGTCTGACGATTCGCGACGGCTACGGCCAGACGGAGACGGTCCTGCTCTGCGGCAACTTTCCGGGAATCGACGTCAAGCCGGGGTCGATGGGCCTGCCGACGCCGGGGTTCGACCTGGCCGTCGTCGATGACGCGGGCCGCCCCGCTCCGGTCGGCCAGGAGGGGGATCTCGCCGTGCGGATCGAGCCGGACCGGCCGCTGGGCCTCTTCCGCGAGTATTGGCAGGATCCCGACGCGACGTCGCACGCGTTCCGCCAAGGCTGGTACCGCACGGGCGACTGCGGCCGCGTCGATGCGGACGGATACTTCTGGTTCATCGGCCGGGCGGACGACGTCATCAACAGCTCCGCCTACCGGATCGGGCCGTTTGAGGTCGAGAGTGCCCTTGTCGAACACCCGGCCGTCGTGGAAGCGGCCGTCGTCGGCAAGCCCGATCCGATCCGCGGAGAGATCGTTCTGGCGTTCGTCGTCCTGGCCAAGGGGTACTCGGCCTGCGAGTCGCTCAAGACAGAGCTGCAGGAGCACGTCAAACGCACGACCGCCCCGTACAAATATCCGCGCGAGATCGAATTCGTCGACGATTTGCCGAAGACCGTCAGCGGAAAGATCCGCCGCGTCGAACTCCGCCGAAGGGCAAGCTCATCGTGAGGGAATCAGTCCCATGCAAATCCAAATGCAGGCGTTTGGCCGGAAACAAGGATCCCTTCGCAAGATCATCGCGGACGATTTGTCGGCCCACCCGCACGCTGTTTTGTTTCTTCAGGAGTTCAAAAGTCCCGAGCGGGCGCCCGGCTGGTCGAAAATCCTCGGCAAGAACCTCCCCGGGGCGCTGAATATCAAATGGGAGGCCAGCTCGCGAATGCTGACCGCGCGAGCAATCGCCAAACGAGGAAATACGCCGCACGAATTGCTGGGGGTCTTTATCGCCTATCTCATCGAACGCCACGGCCGCAAAGTGACGAGCGTGAACATCCAGCTTCGCTGAGGAGCCGACTTGCTGAGAGCTCGTTCGAGTTTATTCCGGCCTCTGCTTTTATTCCGGCCTCTGCTTTTATTCCGGCCTCTGCTTTTATTCCGGCCGCTGCTTTTATTCCGGCCGCTGCTTTTATTCCTGCCTCTGGGCCAGCTTCGTTCGTTCGAAGCGTGAGATGCCTCGACCGTCGGCGGTGATGCTGAGGAAGTACATCTCACCGTCCTGGTCTTCGCCGAAGGAGACGATCGGCAGCTTTCGCGTGCGGATGGGCTGATTGGCCACGACACGACGCTTGGCCGGATCGTAACGCAGCGCGAAGACGGTCCCGGAGACATAGTCGGCGTAGAGATAGGCGCCCCGCAGCTCCGGCAGCAGGTTGCCGCGGTAGACGCCGCCGCCCGTGATCGACTTACCCGCGCTGTGATGGTATTCCCAAATCGGATCGATCAGGTTCTTCCGCGGCCCGACCCCGTGCGCGCCGAACGGATGCAAGGCTTCGCGCAGGTTCCAGCCGTAGTTGCCGCCGCGGACGAGCAAATCGATCTCTTCCCACAGGTCCTGCCCGACGTCGGCGGCCCAGCACACGTGCGTTTCCCGATCGAACGAGAACCGCCAGACGTTTCGCAATCCGTAGCACCAGATCTCCGGCCGCGCGTCCTTCCGGCCGGCGAAGGGATTGTCCTTGGGAATGGCGTACGCTTTATCCCCGTCTTTGTGATCGACGTCGATCCGCAGGATTTTGCCCAGGAGCGTCTGCAGGTTCTGCCCGTTGCGGAAGGGATCGGCGGCCAATCCGCCGTCGCCGAGAGCAACATAGAGAAAGCCGTCCGCCCCAAAAGCGACCGTGCCGCCGTCGTGGTTCCAAAAGGGATGCTCGATCCGCAGAATGACCTCTTCCGAGGCCGGGTCGGCCTGATTCGGGTTATCGCGACGGACCCGAAAGCGGGAGAGGACGTTGGTATGAGGGTGTTTCGCCTTCTGCAGCGTGTAGAAGACGAAAAACTCGCCCGTTTGCTTGTAGCGCGGATGAAAGGCCAGACCCAGGAATCCTTCCTCATTTGTTTTGTCGTCGTAGCGCACGCGGTCCTGGATGTCGAGGAACACGTCGGTCTTTTCGGCGTTCTGATCGTTCGGGAAGACATGAATGACGCCGTGCTGCGTTGCCACGAACACGCGGTTGCTTCCGTCCCCCGGCGTGAGTGAGAACGATCGGACGCAGGTGGCTGACCTTCCCCTCTGGAGTTTCCGCCGCTCCAACCGCTCCATTGCAGCTTGGAGAACGCCATCGCGGCCTCGAGGGGCAGGGGCGTTTCGTCGACTTCCGCACCGGGAATCACAATCTTTGCCGCCTTCACGGCATCCGCCGTCACCATGAGTAATCGGCGCGTGTTCTGGTCGACGCAGATTCCCTTTGCCGGCTCGCTCTTGGGCAACAACACAGGCTCGTCGCCCGGGCGGGGAATGACAAAGACGGCCCCGTTCCGCCCCCCGTCGCTGACGAACAAGCGGCCGTACGCATCCCAGGCGAGACCGTGCGGTCCGCGAAATCCGCTCCGGATCGTTTCGACGCTGCCATCGGCGATCTTGACGCGACTGACGCAGAGCCGCTTGGAGTCGGCCACCAGCAGAAAGGAGGCCCCATCGAGCAACAGACCGCTGGGGCAGCCGAAGTCGGCCCGCCCGTTCCCATCGAGAATCGTATCGACGCTGCCCCCCGTCTCGATTCGATAGATGGCGGCCCCTTTGCCGGTTTCGTCTCCCGCGTCTCCCACATATAAAACGCCCTTATCGAATTCGACTGCGATCGCGCTCAAGTTTCGCGGGCGCGAAGGAAACGCGTCGGCCGCGGCCAATACGGTCGGTTTGCCCGAAGCGTCGATCTTCCAGACCCGGCTTTTGTCCGCGACGAATAACGAGTCGCGATGAGCGACAATTCCCTTCGGGTCATCGAGTCCGGTCGCAAAAGGCGTCGCCTTGCCATTTTGAATGACGAGGACCGCTCCATCGCCGTCTTTGCCAAGCTCGCCGGCCGTGCTGACGAAGATTCGGCCGTCGTCCGCGACCGTCACGGCCTGTGGATTTTTCAAGCCGCCGGCCAGGATCGAGGAAGAACTCGCGGCCGCGATCGTGCCAACGGGAAGCGCCGACAAGACGCACAACGACGCAAGGGTTTTCTGCAGCACGGGGATTCCTGCCTTTCGTCCTCAGAAGGGGCTCATCTCTCCGCAGTTCCTGCCGTCCGTCGACGGAACCCCCGGATTGCGGCCACGAATCGGAGTCCAATCGTAGCGTTGCAAGACGCCATTTGTCACGAGTCGCGGCGAGGCGATTCGTGCCCTTTCGGGCGGTCGGGCTTCCCACGTTCAGAGGGTTTTTCTACCATCGTGCGAACCAGTCTCTCAGCACGAAAAAACGGGACGGAAGAACATGGCCGAACAAAAAGCGACAAACGTTACCTGGCACGATCACAAGGTCTCCAAAGCCGAGCGGTCCAAGCTCAACGGGCACAAGGGGGCCGTGCTTTGGTTCACGGGCTCTGAGCGCCTGTGGCAAGAGCACGATCGCCAACACGGTCGACCATGTTCTCCATTCGCGGGGCAAACGGAGCTTCGTCCTCGACGGCGACAACATCCGGCTCGGGCTCAACAAGAACCTCGGCTTCTCGGCCGAGGACCGGGCCGAGAATATCCGCCGCATCGGCGAGGTGGCCAAGCTCTTTTGCGAATCGGGCGCCATCGCGCTCACGGCGTTCATCTCGCCGTACAAGGCCGATCGCGACGCGGCCCGTGCGCTCTTGGGCCCCGGCGAGTTCATCGAGATCTTCGTCAAAGCGTCGGTCGACACGTGCGAAGAGCGCGATCCGAAAGGCCTCTACAAAAAGGCCCGGGCCGGCGAGATCAAGAACTTCACGGGGATCAGCGATCCCTACGAAGCGCCCGAGAAGCCCGAGCTTGTCCTCGATTCCGACAAAAAGGGAATCGACGACCTGGCCCACGAGGTTGTGAGCTACCTCGAGAAGCACGGGTTTCTGTCGCACTAAAAGCGATCTCTCCGGGTCTGCGGACCGGTCAAATTCGGTCAAAAGATTCCAAACACGCGTTCTTTCGTCGATCCTCTGCGCCGTTTGATCCGCGGTTCGGTGAATGACACAAGTCTATTGTTTTCACCAATTTGCATAGTGTTCTTCCACGCTGATCGGCCAACAGGACATCGCACGTGCGCGTGGTTCGAGCGCTGTCAATCTGCCATGATCACTCAAATGCCCTCATGAACGGTCACGTTTGCAGCCAAACGCGGCCGCGGGGACAATGACGGCGAATGACGGGTGGCCGAATGGCAGCTTGGGGCGAGCGTCCCCCATTCAACATTCGATCGTCGTCACTCTCGGAAAGGTGCCCATGTCTCAGGTCGTCTCGCGCCGGATCGACTCGGCGTTCTGTGACCGGTTTCCCGCCTCGCGACGGCTATATGAGCGGGCGCAAAGGTCTTCCCCAGCGGCGTCACGCATGACGGACGCTATCTCGAGCCGTTTCCGATTTATGTCGACCGGGCCGCCGGCTCGCGGAAATGGGACGTCGATGGAAACGAGATCGTCGATTACTGGGTCGGGCACGGGGCGCTCCTCTTGGGGCACAGCCATCCGGCCGTGGTCGAGGCCGTGCGGCGTCAGGCGGGACTGGCCACGCATCCCGGGGCCTGCCACGAGCTTGAGATCGAATGGGGCGAGTGGATCCAGAAGCTCGTCCCCGCTGCCGAGCAAATCCGCTTTACCAACAGCGGCACGGAAGCGACCCTGATGGCGCTTCGCGTTGCGCGGATCGCGACCGGCCGGCACAAGGTCGTGAAGTTCATCGGTCACTTCCACGGCTGGCACGACGCGCTGATTCCCGCGGCCGAGCCGCCCCACGACACGGCCGAGTACGTCACGCCCGGCGTGACCGACGCAGTCGCGGGCGATCTGGTGCTCGTCCGGCCGAACGACCTGGCGGCCGTCGCCCGCGCGATCGACGAGCACCAGCCCGCGTGCGTGATCCACGAAGGAAACGGAACGCACTGGGGTGTTGTGCCGGCCCGGCCGGAGTTTTTGCGGGGCCTCCGGAAGCTGACCCGCGAGAAGAACGTGCTCTTCATCCTGGATGAAGTCATCACGGGCTTTCGCGTCGCACCGGGGGGATTTCAGGCCCTTTGCCACGTCGAGCCCGATCTGAGCACGTTCGCCAAGGTTCTGGCCGGCGGATTGCCGGGGGGATGCCTGGCCGGCCGCGCGGACGTCATGCAAGTCCTCGCGTTCAACAATCCGGCTCGGCAAGAAAATGAAGCACCCCGGCACGTACAACGCCAATCCCCTCTCGGCGGCCGCCGGCTGCGCGGCCCTGTCGCTCGTTGCGACCGGCGAACCGTGCCGCGAAGCCAACGACGTGGCACGCTCCCTGCGCCGCGCCCTGAACGAGCTGTTCGAGCGCAAGAGCGTCGAATTGGATCGCCTACGGTGATTTCTCGGCGATCAAAATCTTGCCCGAGTACGACGGTCCGCGGCCCGACGCCGACGATTTCATCCCCTACGGCAACGATTTCCAAAAGCTCGACCGCAAATTCGACCCGACTCTGTCGCACGCCTTCCGCTGCGCGCTCTTGCTGGGGGGCGTCGATTGGATGGGCTGGGGCGGCTCAACGTCGTCAGCTCACACAGGGGCCGACGTCGAGCGCACCGTCGACGGCTTCTCGAATGCGATCGATTTCTTGCGGTCGGACGGGTTGATCGACTAGAGACGGACCTCATGGTCGCGAACGTAGCTACGCCGAACAGCGCACTTGATGCACCTCTCGTGCCCGACAAGCCGACTTCAAAAGAAGGCCGAATTCGAATTCGTTGAATCCTCGCCGGACCGCCTTGTGCTTTACATCCCGCATTGCGCGGGAAACGCCTGGGTGCGGAGAACCTTGGCAGTCGCCCAAGTCGCGGTGGGCAGTGTCGGCTGTGTGATTTTCTTTGTTCTTTTCAGGGCCGTGCCCCAAGGTCTCGGCCTCTCTGGATGGCTAATCACCGGAATGTTTGCCGCAATGGCAGCGAAAGGATTGGCAACTTTATTCGATTGGCTGCGAATACGCTGGACTCAACTTTACGTCTGCGTCGAGCCCGGCCGATTCGTCGTCCAGCAGGTGCTGCTGGGCCGCAAGCGGATTCGCGAAACGGCCCTTGGCCCGCAATCGAGGGCGGACTTGATAACCGACGGAAGGCGACGGAGCACAATTCACGTCACTGGGATCGCAACCAAGGAAGTATTCGGCGCCGGGCTCTCACCTCGGGAAAAGGAGTGGCTGGTCGATGCCGTCAATCGGTTGATTGCTCCCAACCCGGCGCCGGTTCGGCCGATCCGCGAAACGAAGGGAATGGTCGAAGAGGTTCCACCGGCTCTCGGCCTCGACGCGCTGCACAGCGTTCCGCACATCGTCGTCGAGGAAGCGTCAAACGAACGCTTCTGTTTCCGGCGGCCCATCCACCGGGGCTCCTGGGAACTGTATGCGTTTCTGGTGTCGCAATTGTTGGCTTTCGCGTTTGTCGAAACGACTCTTGGCCTGGGAAACGGGCCGGGCTGGAGCTGGGTGGCTCTTCGGATTGGTGCAGCGCTCTTTGAGACGGCTCTTCTCCTATCAATCGTGCTTGCACTCGTCGGGACATTGATGGTCGAATTAACACCCGATTGGCTTGTCGCTTCTTGGAGATTTGGCCCGATCCGCTTTCACCGGAGAATGGCAACGCAACATGTTTCGCGGATTGTCGTTCGCTATCCCGCGAAGTCGCCGCGTTTTTTCCACTCGAATTCATCCTCCGCCGCGCGAACACCGTGGCATTCAACGTGTCTGGCTGTTAGCGGTGAGCAATCCGTCATCGTGAGTGCTCCTGGGGATGTGTCAACGGCTCGGCGCGTCGGCGGCATCCTCCGACACGAACTGGCAAGGATGGGGCGCCCGACGGACGATGGCTGACTCAATTTCCGAAGCGACGGCCGCGCCGTCGCCGAGCATCGTCGCCGGCGGGATCCATGCGACGCTGTTTGCCCTGGCGCTGCCTGCGCTGCTTGGAACAGCTCCTCACGTTCTTCGTCGGTTTCTACGACACGTACCTTTCCGGCCAGATCAGTGTGGCGGCCACCAATGCGGTCGGCTTGGCGACCTATGTCGGCTGGCTGGGCGGGATGATCTTCCGGCTGGTCGGCATTGGGGCGGCGGCCCTCGTCGCACGGCATTGGGGGGCCGGCGACATTGCCGAGGCCAACCGGACGACCAACCGCGCCTTGGCTCTCGTCTCGGTCATGGGCCTGTTGGTGAGCGCCGCCCTCTTCCTCGCGGCCCCGCTCTTCACGGATCTGCTCGGCATGCAAGGGGAGACGCGCGGCATTGCCATCCATTATCTGCGGCTCGATTCGCTGTGTTATTTCTTCACCGGGTTCACGCTGGTGGGGGGTGCGATCCTCCGCGCGTCGGGCGACACGCGGACGCCGATGTTGATTTATGCGATGGTCAGCGTGTTCAACGTTTTTGCCGCGTACAGCTTCGTTTATGGAGCCGGGCCCATTCCCCGCCTGGGAGTCAGCGGGATCGTCACGGGGACGGTCTGCGCGCGGGTCTTCGGCGGCCTGTTGATCGTGGCCGGCTTTGCCCGCGGGTTTCACGGCCTGCGGCTGTCCCTGCGCGAATGGAAGCTGCGGGGCGAGACCGTCGCGCGCATCTTGCGGATCGGAATCCCCGCGGCGGCCGACGGTGCGCTGGGCTGGGCGGGCATCTTCCTGTTTTTGATGGTCGTTTCGCGCGGCACAAGCGGCATTTCCGACGAGGTGACTTTGGCCGCGCACGTCGTCGGAGTCCGCGTCGAGGCTTTGACGTACCTGCCGGCCGATGCCTGGGGATTCGCGGCGGCGGCGATGGTGGGACAAGCCTTGGGCGCCGGCGACCCGGTCCGCGCTCGAAAATCGGGACACGCGGCCGTCCTGCAATGCAGCCTGTTGGCCGGCGTGATGTCGATCATCTACTTTTTCGCGGCCAGGCCGATCTACGCCTTCATGCACAGCAACCCGCAGGTGGTCGAGGTCGGCATACCGGCGTTCAAGCTGTTGGCGTTGTTTCAAATTCCGTTGGTCGTCGGCACGATCTACGTGCACGCCTTGCGGGGGGCGGGAGACACCCGTTATCCGCTGTGGATTAACCTGTTCGGAATCTTCGTCGTGCGGCTGCCGCTCGCCTATGTATGCGGCGTGCTTTTGGGGGGCGGGCTGGTCGGCGCGTGGATCGGCATGTGCTCGGACCTCTATATCCGCGCCGTTCTGGCGGCGGTGCGGTACGTCCGCGGCGCATGGGTCAAAACAGTCGTCTGAAAGGAATCGCCGGGAGCGGCTATTAAACCCAAGCGGTTCAAAAGCGGCACTCCGTAAGCTGTGATGGTAAGCGGCGTTGAGTGCCGACGTCGCATTGGCCGATTGAAGAAAACTGGAATTCCAAGTCGATTTCCTGCAAAATCACACATGTCGACCGGAAAACGGTGCTTGCTCTGTAGACAGCGAAGGTGAAATGGAATCCGACGCCGTCATTCGCGAACTGCTCCTGCGGGCTCGGGCCGGCGATCAGGCGGCCCTGGGCGAGCTTCTGGAGAAATACCGTGGACACCTTCGGCACCTGGCTGAGAACCTGCTGGACGATCGGGCGGCCGGCCGGCTGGATGCGTCGGACCTGGTGCAGCAGACGTGTTTGTCGGTCCACAAGCAGATTGCCGAGTTCGACGGAAAGGATGCGGCCCAGTTTGCCGCGTGGCTGCGGCAGATTCACGAACGGAACGTGCGCAACGCCGTCCGAGACCAACTGCACGCGGGCAAGCGGGCCATCAGCCGCGAAGAGCGCCTGGCGGATCGGGACGTTCACGCCGCCGGCCAGGCCACTCCCAGCCAGCAGTTCGTTCGAAACGAGGAGTCGGAACGGCTGGCACGGGCCATTTTGCAGCTTCCCGAAGACGAGCAGGAGGCCCTGCGTCGGCGCTATCTCGAAGGGCAATCGCTCGTCGAGGTCGCCACGGCGATGGGGCTGACCAAGGACGGCCTGGTGTGGTTGATGAAGCGCGGCATGAGGAACGTGAAGCAGCATCTGGGAGACGAATGAACATCCGGGTGCCAGGGTCATCGCGGCGGCGGTGGCCCCAAACGTGATTTCGTCGCTGTGACTGATGTTGCCCGGAGCCGGCCCTATGGACAATCAATCTGCGCCTGCCGAGCCGAAAGACCCGCGGGTTGAAGCCGCGCTGCGCGACTACCTCGAACGGGTCGATCGCGGCGAGCCGGTCGACCGCGAGGAGTTCCTCGCGCGGCACGCCGAGATCGCCGACCAGCTCCGATCGTTCATCGCCGCCGAAGACGAAGTGCGGAAGCTGGCCGGAGCCGAGACTCCGCTCGACCGTGCGCACGACTCCACGAAGTCGTTTGCCGGGCATGGCCAGGAAACCATCGTGCCGCAATCGGTCGGGAAGCGAGCCGTCGGAGGCGGAGACGGGAGACCGGCCTTGCCGGCCAATTCGGCCGTTACCGGATCATCCGGGCTCTCGGCAAAGGCGCGATGGGGACGGTCTATCTGGCCGAGGACACTCACATCGAACGCCAGGTCGCGCTCAAAACGCCCCACTTCACCGAAGACCCGACGGGCGAGCAGATGGAGCGCTTTTTTCGCGAGGCGCGGGCGGCCGGCAACTTGCGGCATCCCAATATCTGTCCGATCTACGACTTCGGCCAGATCGACGGGAAGCACTATCATCTCGATGGCCTACATCGAGGGGCGTCCCCTCTCGGCCTTTATCCAGCCTGACAAGCCGCAGACCGAGCGGCAAATCCTGATTGTGATCCGCAAGCTGGCCCTGGCCCTGCAGGAGGCGCACGACCACGGGATCGTGCACCGCGACCTGAAGCCGGCCAACATCATGGTCGACAAGAAGCGGCGAGCCGATCATCATGGATTTCGGCCTGGCGCAGCAAGCTCGCAGCGCGACGAGGATGTCCGCCTGACGCAGACCGGCAATATCATCGGCACGCCGGCCTTCATGTCGCCCGAGCAAGTCGACGGCGATCCGGACAAAGATCGGTCCGCCGACGGACCAATACAGCCTCGGCGTGATTCTGTACGAGCTGCTCACCGGCCAGTTGCCGTTCCGCGGGTCGGTCATCGCCGTGATGGGGCAGATCCTGACCAAGGAGCCGCCCCGCCCGAGCCAATTGCGGCCCGACCTCGATCCGCGGATCGAGGCGGTCTGCCTGAAGATGATGGCCAAGAATCCGTCGGAACGATTTGCGTCCCTGAAGGCAGTTGCCGACGAGTTAGCGACCATTCTGAAGAGCCCGGCCGCGAAGACCGGAGCTCGCAAGGAGCAGCCGGCGTCCTCTCCGGCTCCGTCGCCGGCGGGCGATCGAATGCGGGCGGACGTCGGCGCGTCCCAGGTTCTGAAATCGCTCAAGCAGAAGACGGTGACCGAAAGCGACCTGGCGTCGCTGGAGGAATTGGCCCGCAAATGTTACTCGCGCCGCGACTTCGAGCAGGTGATCCAGATCATCGAGCGGATTCCGGAGGAGCGCCGCAACGCCGGCTCTACAGGCGCTGTTGGAGAAGTCCCGCGGCAAAGCCGACGAGATCGCGTTCCTGATCTGCGACATCGACGAAGCCGAGTCCGTCTCAACGACCGACCGACCGCGCTCAAAAAAGCGGAAGACCTGCTGAAGATCAAGCCGGGCCATCATCGGGCGCTGCGAGGTCCAGGAGAAGTTTGCCGGGCACGGCGAAGGGGGCGCGGCGCGGATCGGCGTCTTGCGAGCAATTTACGCGGCCCTGAACGAAGGGGGCTGGATTCCGTGGAGCGTGCTGGCCTTCGGCCTGGCGGTCTTCGGCGTGATGGCGGCGGTCGTCGTGATCTGTCTGGGCAGAACCGCGATCGTGATCGACATCCAGGACCCGGGCGTGGAAGTCGCCGTGAAGGGGACGACCCTGACCGTCACGGGTCCGGATAAGCAGTCGGTCAAGGTCGTTCCGGGCGACCAGGAACTCACGATCACCTGCGCCGGCCTGGAGACCATCACCAAAAGCTTCACGCTCAAGAAAGGCGAAAAGCAGACCGTCACGGTTTCGATCGTCAACTCGCAGCTCGTGGCACGGCTCGAAAATGAGATCGCGCCGCTGACACCCACCAACCAAGAAAAGAGGTCGAGTCCAACCGCCAGTGGTAAAAGTCCATTGCCGCCGCTGACACGCGGCCACGAGCAGCCGACAACAGCCACGCTGCCGCCGACGTTCAAGAACAGTCTCGGCATGGAGTTCGTCCTGGTGCCGAAAGGCAAGTCGTGGCTGGGCGGCGGCGGTGGCAGGCCGGGCGACAAGGAAGTGGTGATTGCCCACGACTTCTACCTGGGCAAGTACGAGGTGACACAGGAGGAGTGGGCAGAAGGTCACAGGGGTCAAGCCGAGCCACTTCTCCCGCACTGGCGGCGGCAAGGACGTGGTGAGAGACATTGCCGACGCGGAGCTGAAGCGCTTTCCGGTGGAGCAAGTGTCGTGGGACGACGCCCAGTTGTTCCTGGAGCGCCTGAACAAAGGGGAGAAGGAAGCGGGATGGGTTTATCGCTTGCCGAAGGCTGCGGAGTGGGAGTATGCATGTCGCGGAGGTCCGCTGTCGGACAAGTTTGTGAGCGCGTACGACTTCTACTTCGACAAACCGACGAACCATTTGTTGCCTGAGCAGGCGAATTTCGCACACGGCAAGGGGCTGAAGCGGACGTGCAAGGTGGGCTCGTACCAGCCGAATCGGCTGGGTTTGTACGACATGCACGGCAACGTCGCGGAGTGGTGCCATGACAATCGCGACGACTGCCGGCGGGGCCTCGCTTGGGGCGGCCCGGAGCGGCGGCTGGTACCGCGACTCCAGGTGGGGCCGGGCGGCGCCGCCGCGTACGCGCTCAGGACGTCGCGCCGGGACTTCAACCTCGGCTTGCGCGTGGCCCGAGTTCCCGTCGGCAAAGACGTTGTCAAGAATCCACCGGAGGAGAAAAAACCGGCGGACGTGGTGCCCGTCACTCCCGCTGTCGGGCCAAAGCCCGACGTCGCGACAACGGCCCCCAAGTTTTCCGGCCGGCCGTTCCTTGTCAGGGGCGACTGGACGATCGAGAACGACGAATTAGTCCAACCCACCTTGGCCTCGTCGGGTGGGGGGAACCTTGAGGAATTTCCACTCGTCGTCTTAGGGGAGCCAACGTTGTCGAATTACGATCTGACCCTGGAGGCGAAAAAGACAGGCGGACGCAATAACCTGGGGATTTTCTTCCACTGGCTGGGACCCGGGCATCACCGCATTTTTATGCTCGCAGTGAACGGTTGGATCAATTTTGAAAATATCTATAACGGGAAATGGGCTCGGGATAACGCGGTTGGGCTGCGTTACTCATCGAACCGGTGGTATTCGCTGAAGGTCGAAGTCCGCAGCGACACTTGTCGAGCTTATCTGGACGGCGTGCTACAGTTTGAACAGCCGCCCGACGCGCGGTTCACGAACGGCCGCATTTGCCTCTTCACAGACAACGCGACGGCCCGGTTTCGTCGAATCAAGGTCAGCGATCCGCAGGGAAACGTGTTGTTCGAGGGTCTGCCGGACCTGCCGCCCGCCAGCAACAATACGACTCCGAAGGCCAACAATGGCCCTAGCTCCCGCTTGCTGACCGCAGGGGAAACCGTGGCGAAGAGTGCCCAAAAACAGTGGGCGGAGCTGCTTGAAGACGCCGGTGATTTCGACGAATTCGCTCGGGATGAAGCTGGCGCTGATTCCGCCGGGGGAGTTCCAGATGGGGTCGCCCAATTCCGAGAGAGAGCGGTGGGACGACGAGCAGCAACACCGCGTCCGGATTACGAAGCCGTTCTATGTCGGCGTCGATGAGATCACTCAAAGCGAGTTCGAACACGTGATGGGACGCAACCCGAGCAAGTTTTTGAACAGCGGAGGTCAGACCGAGGTCGCGACAGGCGTCGACACGAGCCGGTATCCCGTGGAGAGCGTCACCTGGTACGATTCGATCGAATTCTGCAACAAGCTGAGTGAGAAGGAGGGGCGGCGGCCGTATTACCGGCTCGCCGACATCGAACGCGAGGCCAATGGTTCGATCAAACAGGCAAAAGTGAGCGTCGCGGGGGGCGGCGGCTATCGCTTGCCGACGGAAGCACAATGGGAATACGCCTGTCGGGCAGGTACGACAACCCCCTTCAACTTCGGAACGGCGAACAATGGCGCCGAGTCCAATTGCAATGGCCAAGCACCTTATGGGACCGAGGAACAAGGTCCGGCGCTGGGCAGGACCGTCCCAGTCGGCAGTTATCAACCGAATGCATTCGGACTGTACGACATGCACGGCAACGTGTGGGAATGGTGCTGGGACGTGTTCGATGCGGCCTATTACAAGAACTCGCCGGAGTCCGATCCAGCGGGACCCTCCGGGGGCTCGAACCGGGTGCGCCGGGCGCGGGCTGCGCGCGGTCCCTGGGCGCTGCCTGCGCGGCGCACTGTTATGGGAGCGCGGTGGAGTTCCGGTACGACGACGTGGGCTTCCGCGTCGCGTTATCGGTGGCCGACGGCGCGGAAGCTTCAATCAAGCCCGCGAAGCAAGACTCTCAGGCCGCGACGACTCTGGCGTCAGATCACCGGCAGGACGGTTTCGTCCCCCTGTTCAACGGCACGGATCTCGACCAAACAAATTTCCCGTTGGTGAGCCATGGAACGAAAGCCCCTCTCAGAAACTTGGGAATCGTTTGCCGATCGCAAAATCCGCGAAGCGCAGGAAGAGGGCGCTTTCGACGCTCTTCCCGGCTTCGGCAAGCCCATCCCCGACTTGGACGGTCCCGACGACGTCAATTGGTGGCTCAAGAAGAAGCTGCGCGAAGAGCGGCTCGTCCTGCTCCCGCCGATCCTGGAGCTCGGCTCGACGCCGAGAAAAGCTTGGCGGCGATCGCTTCGATGGCCACGGAGAACAGGTCCGTCGCTGCCTCGCGGCGCTCAACGAGCGAATCCGCAAGGCCCATTTTTCACCCGCCGACGGTCCGGCCGACGGCGTTCGTCCGGTCGATGTCGAAGCGGTCGTGGCCGACTGGAAGCGTCGGCCGAAAAAAATCGTGATTTCGCTCGCTGTGATCGATACCTTGCCTCCGGAGCCGGCCCTATGGACAATCAATCTGCGCCTGCCGAGCCGAAAGACGCGCGCGTCCAAGCCGCACTGCGAGAGTATCTCGAACGGGTCGATCGCGGCGAGGCGATCGACCGCGAAAAGTTCATCGCGCAGCCACCGAGATCGCCGAAGAACTCCGGTCGTTCATCGACGCGGAAGACCAACTCCGGAGGTTGGCCGGAGCCGAGCGGGCCGACGAGCGGATCGACACGTCCACGCAGTCGTTCGCTCTGCACGGCCAGGAGACGATCGCGCCGCGAAGCGGGGCGAAGCCGATCCGCCGAGAGCGATGCAGGCGGCCTCAAACAGGAATTCGGCCGCTACCGGATCGTCAAGGCCCTGGGCAAGGGGGCGATGGGGATGGTCTACCTGGCCGAGGACACGCAGCTCCAGCGACAAGTCGCGCTCAAGACGCCGCATTTCGAGCAGGAGCCGACCGCCGAACTGCTGGAACGCTTTTACCGCGAGGCCCGGGCCGCCGCGACGCTGCGGCATCCCAACATTTGTCCGGTCTACGACGTGGGCCAGATCGAGGGGACGCACTACATCTCGATGGCCTACATCGAGGGGCATCCGCTCTCGGCCTTCATCCGCTCCGCAAGCCGCAGCCGGAGCGGCAGATCCTGATCGTCGTCCGCAAGCTGGCGCAGGCGCTGCAGGAAGCCCACGACCACGGGATCGTGCACCGCGACCTGAAGCCGGCCAACATCATGGTCGACAAGCGGAACGAGCCGATCATCATGGATTTCGGCCTGGCGCGGCAGCTCCAGCGCCGAGACGAACATCCGCATCACGCAGAGCGGCATGCTGATCGGCACGCCGGCCTACATGTCGCCCGAGCAGATCGACGGCGAACCGGACAAGGTCGGCCCGCCGTCGGACCAATACAGCCTGGGCGTGATTCTGTATGAGTTGCTCACCGGCCAGTTGCCGTTCCGCGGCTCGCTGACGGCCGTGATGGCGCAGATCATCACCAAGGAGACCGACGCCGCCCAGCCAGTTGCGGCCCGATCTCGACCTGCGGATCGAAGCGGCCTGCCTCAAGATGATGGCCAAGGATCCGGCCAACCGGTTCGCCTCGCTTGTCGGCGGCCGCCGAAGAGTTCGCGGCCATCCTGCGAAATCCCGGCGCGAAACAGGTCGTCGAAAGATGCCGGCGGACAGGCCGCCGCAGCCACGGCGCCGCCCGGCTCGAACGTCGGCCGCCTCCGGCCTTCGCCAATCGCCGGCGAAGAAATCGATCGTCGGGGCGGCAACCGCGGTCAGCCTGGCCGCCAAGGATCTCGTGTCGCTCGAAGAATTGGCCCGCAAGTGCCTGGCCCGGCATGACTACGACCAGGTGATCCAGATCATCGAGCGGATTCCCGAAGAGAAGCGGAACGCCGGCCTCGTCGCGTTGTTGGAGAAGTCCCGCGGCAAAGCCGACGAGATCGCCTTTTTGATCTGCGAGATCGACGAGGCGGTCCGCTTCAACGACGGGCGGACCGCCCTCAGAAAAGCGGACGAGCTGCTCAAGATCAAGCCGGGCCACCACCGCGCGCTCAAGGTGCAGGAGGAGTTCGCCGGCTACGGCGCAGGAGGCGCGGCGCGGCTCGGGCCTCTGCGGCAATTCACCCAGCCCTGGAACGAAGGGGGCTGGATTCCGTGGAGCGTGCTGGCCTTCGGCCTGGCCGTCTTCGGCGTCATGACGGCTGTGATCGTGATCTGGTTGGGCAAGAACGGCCATCGATAATCGATGTCAAGGACCCGGGCATCGAGGTCGCGGTGAAAGGGACGACGCATTGCCGTCACGGGGCCGAACAAGGAGAAGTTCACGATTGAGCCGGGCGAACAGCACCTGGTGATCCACTATGCACGGCGCTCGATTTCGAGACGCGATAAGAGCTTCGCGATCAAGAAGGGGAAAAGAAGCTCCTCACGGTTTCCCTCGTCGACGGCCAGATCATCGCAAAGTGGGACCGCGATGCTTCTCAACTCGCACTCATTCGCCGACAAGGACAAGGCGGCCGAAAGCGGGCCCCCCGATTCAAAACCGGACAAGGCCGATGCAAGTTGGCGGCGGGCGCCGGCAAACGCAGGTCGCAAGACGCGCGCCGCTCCGCAAGGACCGCGGCCGACGTCGCTGACCGCGCCCTTCGAAGAGCCTGCGGCACAGACCGCCCGGCGGCAATGGGCCGATTATCTCAAGCAGCCGGGAGAAATCACCAACACGCTCGGCATGAAGCTCCTGCTGATCCCGCCGGGCGAATTCCAGATGGGAGCGTTGGAAACCACTCGGACCGCCAAGGCCCACGAAAGGCCGCAGCACACGCGTGAAAATCACGCGTCCCTTCTATCTTGGCACCTATGAAGTGACCCGCGGCCAATTCGCGAACTTCGTCGCCGCAACCGGATACAAGACCGAAGCGGAGCGTGACGGAGGGAAGGCGGCGACCATCGATTCGCGCGGCGAAATGGGTGTGGCCCATAATCTGAGTTGGCAGAAGCCCGGATTTGACCAGGAGGATTCCCACCCGGTCGTCATCGTCTCTTGGAACGACGCCAACGCCTTCTGCCGCTGGCTTAGCGAGAAAGAGGGCCAAACCTACCGCCTGCCAACCGAGGCGGAATGGGAATATGCCTGCCGCGCCGGAACGACCACGCCGCTGATCTCGGGCACCAAGGTCGCCGACTTGTTTTCGGTGGGCAACGGCATCGACGCCACGTTTCGAGAGCACTTTCACATGCCCGCTCCCGATCCGCGGCCTCCCGACGGGTTCGTGTTCACGGCGCCCGTCGGCTCGTTTCTTCCGAATCGCTTCGGCCTGTTCGACATGCACGGCAATGCTTGGGAATGGTGTCAGGACTGGTTCGGCCCGTACTCCGGCTCGCCGGCAACCGATCCGACCGGCCCGACACAAGGCGAGTATCGCGTCTCACGTGGCGGCGGGTTTGACTGCGGGATTTCGGCTATGTCGTCTTCTCGCGACTTCCTCAAAGCGACCGATCGGTTGGCCAATCTCGGCTTTCGGATCGCCTGCGCGACGGTACTCGAAGTCGGCGCACCGGCACCCAACGCAGAAGCCCCGTCGGCTCCCGAATTTGTCCCCCTCTTTAACGGCCGCGATCTGGCCGGCTGGAAGACGCACCCCAGCCAGCCCGGAGACTGGCGGGTTGAAAACGGCGTATTGACCGGCCTCGGACCGGGGCGAAGCCACCTGTATACCGAACGTGGAGACTTTCGCGACTTCCATCTTCGCGTCGAAGCGCGGATCAATGCCCCGGGCAACAGCGGGATCTTCGGCCGTGCGTCGTTCGGGCCGCGATGGCCCCAGAAAGATCCGCAGTGGCCCTGGGGATATGAAGCCCAGCTCGAAATCGGCGGCCGGGACCGCAACAAAACGGGCAGCCTGTACCTCGCCGAGCACGGCGCGGTGGTCAGCATCAAGAAGTCGCCCGTGGCGGCCAACGAATGGTTTACGGAGGAGCTGATTGCCCAGGGGAACAGGATCATCGTCAAAGTGAATGGCCGGACGACGGCGGATTACGTCGACGGGCGCGGAGCTTCGACAGCGGCCATATCGCCTTGCAGCAGCACGATCCCCAGACCGTGGTCGAATTCCGCAAGATCGAGATCCGCGAGCTTTCCCCCGCGGCGCCGCCGGAAGGGCCGAAAGACGCCGACGCCGCGGTCTTAACCGCGCCCTTCGACGAGTCGACGGCAAAGAAGACCCAACAAGAATGGTCGGATCGGCTCAAGACGCCCGTCGAGCTGGCCAACTCGATCAAAATGCGGTTGCAATTGATTCCCCCGGGCCGGTTTCGAATGGGCTTCAGCGACAAGGGGAGCCCCGAGTTTCTGCGCCCCGTGCACAGCGTGCAGATCACACGTCCGTTTTACTTCGGGACGTACGAAGTGACGCGGGGAGAATTTGCGAAATTCGTTGCCGCCTCGCGATTCAAGACCAAAGCGGAACGGGCTAAAGGGGGCTGGCACCTGATGAACACGGAAAGCAGAGGCAAATGGGATCCCAAACGCAAATTCACGTGGCATGCTCCCGGGTTTCCGCAGGCAGACGACCATCCGGTCGTCGACATTTGCTGGGATGACGCACAAGCCTTCTGCCAGTGGTTGTCGCAAAAAGAGAACAAGACCTACCGTCTGCCGACCGAAGCGGAGTGGGAATACGCGTGCCGCGCGGGGACGACCGAAAAGAGCTACGGCGGAAACGATCCCGAACAACTGACAAAAATCGGCAATATCGCCGACGCGACCGCCAAGTCGAAGTTTCCCGCCTGGGGTCTGGTCAAGTCCTCCGACGGCTGGCTCTATACCAGCCCGGTGGGACAGTTCCGGCCCAACAATTTCGGGCTCTACGACACGGTCGGGAATGCGATGGAATGGTGCTCGGACTGGTATGGCAGCGACTACTACAAGACCTCACCCGAAATCGATCCTCCCGGAACGACGCCGAGCCAGCTTCACGTGGCCCGCGGCGGGTCGTTCTGCTCAACGGGCGATGCTGTCGGTCGGTGGCACTTCAAGGCCGACCATCACGCCCCCGAAATGGGATTCCGGGTCGTCCGCGAAATCCCCTTCAATCCGTCGACCCCGGTCTCCGCCGCGGCCGTCTCGCCGCCGGGAAACCCGGCCGGGCCGGTGAAGCGCTCCACGAATCGCCGGGCGGCGGAGGATGTCTTGTCGCTCGGAGGCACTCGTCCACCTGGAGGCTCTGACAAAACTGGACGGGCTGATGCTGGGAGGGACGGCCGTGACTGATTCCGGCGTGGCGCATCTGGAGTCTTTGAGAGCACTCACGTCACTCTGGCTGGACAACACGCAGGTGACCGACGCCGGTCTCGTGCATCTCCAGGGGCTGTCGGACCTGCGGCAGCTCAACCTGCGCGACACCAAGATCACGGATGCGGGCCTCGCGCATCTGCAGGGCCTGAAGAATCTCAAAGAGCTGGAACTGCGCGGCACCAAGATCACGGCAGCGGGCGTGGAAACATTGAAGAGTTCGCTTCCGGCCTGCCGGATCACCGCCGAACCCGCCGCCCGCTAGGGAATCAACGTCGTCTGGTCGTTCAACGGCTCGGCAGATCCGGGCCCCGGAGAGCCGCTTTGGTCGCACGCGATCGACCAGCTAAAAAAGAGCATCGGCTGCCGCACCGGAGCGCTTCAAGCCAGAGTGTCGCGGTCTTGTGACGGAAATCGTCGCGAAAAGAGAGACTTTCGACGCGACAAGGAAGTGCTACCAGCACTCAACGCCGCCCGCGCCTCGTGAACGACCCGGCCTTTGGAGCCGTGACCGTCAGGAGGCGGACTTGGCCAGTTTCCACGATTCTTCCCCGCCTGGCGGCCTGGATCGCGTCCTGATGTAATGGCCACGATCAATCAGGCGGAAGGGGACCAGTTTCTTTTTGACACCAGACTGCTCATAACAACAAATTGTCTCTTGCTCATTCTCAGGAGAGATTATGAACACGGCACGAATCTCCTCCACACGCTCATTGCAGACGATCTGCCTGACGTTGCTGCTCTGGATCGCGGCACATTCGCTGACCCCGGCAAATGCCGATCCCTCTGCAGAGCCGACGCCGAATAAGGATTTCGCAGGCACCTGGCGAGGGAAAATCAATAATGTCCCCTTCGTGTGGATCACGGACGGCCGAACGTTTTCGACCTACATCGAAGGACAGCCGGCTCCCTTTATCACCGGGACGCTTGAGGCCGCGAACGGGCATTGGAAGACCAACACGGCGGCCGGCCCGCTGGACGAAGGGCCATTTCATTTTATTGACGCCGACACGATTTCAATGACGGGAAGGGCGGGCCAGGAAGTCATTTGGAAGCGCAAAAGGAGTTCGGGGCAATTCGACGCCGATGAAGGCGACACAGCCGTCCGGCCAAACGATTCGCCGTCGGCAACCACGGGGAATCAGCCGTTTCAATCGGCGACTTCGGCCAGCGCCTCCTGTCGGGCCGGGCATCCTGGAAGATTTCGTGGAACTTCGCAAGCAAGCCCGCACGGCCGCCGTCGGTTGGAATTCTGCGGCGGAGCTCTTTCGCGTCGACTTGTGGGGCGCTTATGGTGGCTCTCGCATGCGGCCCATCGGCGCGCGATTCCTTTTCTTCAGCCCCGCTGCCGCGGAGAAACGGGCTGGAGGTTCGGATCGAGCACGACACGATCCAGACCAGCGCCTATCGCCTCGAAACTGGCGAGGCGCCGGTCGCCGTTCCCGAAACAGTCCTTCCACCCGATGAGGCGATCCGCCGTCTTTGGGATTTGGCCCCGACCGTCCGTCCCGACCAGGTGTATCTGCAATTGATCCGGCCGGGAGTCGAAAAGCCGGTTCTCGCGGACAGCGACAGCGAGCCGACTTCCTATCCATTGAATAGTTTTTTGCGAAACTTTCGGGCGCCGCTCAAAGATCAGGAAACGGACGCGACGAAGGGCCGGCTTGTTTGGCGGATGTTCGCGATTCGCGATCACGACGCGGTCATGGATCTTCCGCATGGCGCCTTCATCGCCATCGACGCCCTGAATGGAGCCGCGCTGTCGAAACGGGCGCCGGCACTCGGCGTGCAACTCTACATGCGCTACCGGCTCACGCCCCCCTCGCCGATCGGCGCATTCCAGTTCCCCGATGGACCAATCCCGCTCGATTCGCCCGCGGAGCAAGTCGGGACGTTCAACGCACTCGCGGTCGCCCAAAAGGCCGAGAGCATCGACCTTGGGCTGCGGGCCATGGTCCGCGACGGCCGGAGCGATGAGGAAATCCGAGCCGCCATCGACAAACTGGCAGAGTGGGCGCGACGGATCGAGCAGCTGCGAGCCGAGGATGCGGCCGACGGGATCACGGTGCTCGAGCGGGCCGCCCGGGAGAATCCAGATGACATTCGACGTCGAGTGGCCCTGTTCAAGCGCTATGTGGATGAGATCGAGCGGGATAAAAAGCGAGCGCTCGCCAGTCCCCTCGTCACCAAGATCAGCGCCAACAAGTTGAGCGAGTTTTGGCTTCCGAGGCAATTCGAAGTCACAGCCGAAGGCGCTCGGCACGCGCAATCAAACGCACATGGTCCTCGATCTCCGTTCGAGAGAATGGCTCTACAAGATGGCGGACCCGCCGCATACGCGGGTCTTCTCGAAGTATCTCCGGCCGGCGATCGAAATTCTCAAGACCGTCGGCGAATCCAATAAACGAGACTTCGACCTCGAGCGTCAAACCACGCGGCTCAATTGGCTTGTCGGCGGAAATGGTGCCGCATTGGGAAACGACGACTCGCTGAATCCCATCGACGCGCTGCAGCTGATGATTTACGCCGAGTACAACCGCGTCCGCGGCAGCGAGAATTTGTTGAGCGCCGAGCGGCTGCGCCTGCCGAAAACGTGGACGACGTCGTCGCGTCGCGGGATAGGGAACGGAATGGTCGAAGTGACGACGACGACCTTCACACGGCCGCCGACGGCAAATGAGCTGGCCGCCGCGGATCGACTCGATGCGGTGGCCAGGCTCACCGAGGCGCCGCGCGTGGCGAATGTTGAGGATTTGGCCCTCAAACTCGATCCGCTCGACCCGCGAATCTATTACCTTTGGTTGCGCGTCGAAGCCGTATTCTATGATTCGCAACTGGCCGATCGCATCGCGCTCCGCGGATTGATGATCGATCCCGGCTGCGCGGAGTTGCACGCCGTCCGGGTCATTGCCTGGCAGTCCAACTCGAAAGTGAACCGCGCGGAAGTTTATTGCGCCGACAGGCTTGCACGGCAATACTCGGCCGCCGACCTGCAAGGCGGCGCAAAACTCGCCGAGCTCGACCCTCTGGCCGGATATTTTCTCTCCCTGCAGCGACTGCGGCTCGCGCCGGACGACGTCGGTTCGCACGCCATTCTTACGAGCGTGCTTCCTAAGCTGGATGGCCTGAAGATCAATCGTGTGGAAATCATGCCGGATGCCGCTGAACAACGGCAGCGCGAGCTCGGCGTGGGGGCGGCGATGTTGGCCCGGCTGCTCGATCATCCTGACGAGTGGAGCAAGGGAGTTCCCAAGGGGATGCCCGCCACACGGGAGAATCTGATCAAGAACCAGGTCAATCTGCTCGTTTTGCGGGGCGAAAGTCTCGCCTTCTTGAACCGGAAAGACGAAGCTCGCGTGTGCTTCAAGAAAGCACTCGCGCTCGACCCCGGGAACGCAGCGGCCCAAAAGGGATCCGAATGACGTCGAACGTGCGCCTGGGCCGCAATGAAAAGATCGTGGACCGGGCTGTCACTCCCACCGATGCCATTCGGAATCGTAGTACCGCACGATCGCCTGGTTATCGAGTCGGTTGATCTCCGCTGATGGGTCTTGCCGTCTCGCCACCCGGCCGCGTGGCCCACGATAATCCTTTTTCCAATTTCCAGAAAAATCTTTTGAAAAGCACACTCCGCCATCCCCAAACCGGGCTTGTTCCATTGAGGGGCTAACAATCACGAGGCGAGGGGACTTGTCATGAAACGCCTTTATTTGCTCGGGTCGGCGGCGGTTATCGGTTGGACGCTCCTGGGTGGAACCCCGAGCTTCGCCCGCGGCGGGGGACACGGGCACAGCGGTCACAGCCACGCCAGCCACGGGCATGCGGGCGGCGCCCATCACCCTGCGGCGCATCATGTTGCCCCGCATCGCAGCGCCCACAACCATTCGGCCAATGGCATGTTGCCGGGCATCATTCGACGTCGAACCACACCTATACACATACACACAACTGGAATTCCTGGCACCACAATGGATGGGCCAATGGCTACTGGGGCGGTTTAGGGGACGGATTTGTCGCTCCCGGCATCGTCGCTCCCGGGTACTACGATCAATTCTGGAGCGACGGACCGAATACCGCCGTCATACCGGGGGGCGGCGAGATCGTCACGAGAGAATACGTCAACACGGTGACCAGGCCAGCCGCTCTCCTGACTGTGCCGGCCGGTCCCATCGAATGCAGTCCGACCCAGCCAGATGACGTTCCGTGACCAGAAAAGTCACACACATCAGGACGTAAACCGTGCTTATTTCCTGGGCGGCGGCGGCGTCCGCTGCCGGCGGTTGAGCGGTGGACCGTTCTCGACTCATGAAAAAGGGGGAGCCAAATCGTGACGAAACACATGTCGGGAATCTGCCTTGCGTCGATGGTGGGATGTGTGCTGGCTGGCGGATCAACAGGCTTCGGTGGGCACGGCCACTCGTCGCACGGATCGACGCATTCGGCCGCCTCGCATGCCCCCAAGGCCCACCACGAGGCACCGAAACACTCGGAAGGCAAGCCGGCTCATCACGCCGCTCCCAAGTCGGAGGCCAAGCCTAAAGAGCACGACTCCCACAAACACGGGGCCGGCAACCTGGCTTCCGGGTCGAAATCGCACGAGCACCACGACGATCGGCATCACCATCGACATGGGGACCACGAACGGGTCGGCGGCGTGGATGTCGAGAACGGATCCAGTGATGGTTCCTTCAGCGACGGGACAACCGGGGTCGTTGTTCCGGCGAGGCAACGGGCGGGATCCGCGGTCGTCGTGCCGGGCGTTGCAGGGACGGGTCTGTCAAACCGGCCGCAGATCCAATTCAGCGTCGATCCCGCGGAGCGCGACTCTTACGAGGCGGCCGCACACGCAGCAGGAATGAGCCGCTCGGAATGGATCCGCAGCCGCCTGAACACCGCTGCCGGCCGCGAATTGAAGTAGCCGCCTTGTCCAGGACCAATGGAGATCGCAAGCAAGACCGGTCGGCGATGAAGAATCTGAGAAACTGGCCATGAACTACTTTGTCAACATCTTCAGCGGTCCTAATGCGGGACCGCGCCGTCCCTTGACCGATCCTGCCGTCCTCGTCGTCGGACGCGGGGAAGATTGCGACCTCCGCCTGAACGATCCCAGCGTCTCGCGGGTCCATGCGCGAATCACGCTCCTCGACGGCCGCGTCTACCTCGAAGACGCGGGGAGCCGGTGGGGAACGCTCGTCAACGGCATTCCGACCGAGAGCCGGGAGCTTTGCCCCGGCGATCGCGTCGAGATCGGCGACACGCAGTTGCGGCTCGAAACGGATTCTCCGCTGGTCACGACGATCGCCCCGATCCACAAGCGCATCCTCCAAAGACTCTCGGCCAGTCGCCGCAGGAACGGGGCGAGTCGGGCCACGCCGAAGGGGCTTGCCCGCGACCAATCGACCGGGCCGCCTCGCATCGGGCGGCCGGCTGCCAAGCCGTTCGACCTGGAGGCGCTGGTCGGCAAAAAGTTCTTGCGGTACCGCGTCGATTCCGTCGTCGCACGGCCGCGAAGCGGAATCGTGTTCCGGCGCATCGATCTGAGGCATGACGATCGGCCGATCGCCTTGAAAATCTTCCGGCCCGATTACTTTCAGGACCCGCGGCGCCCGGCGTTTTCTGCGGGCCATGCGGACGACGATCCCGCTGGAGCACGAAAACCTGGTCCGCGTCCACGCGGCGGGGCGGACGCGCGGACTGTGCTTCACCGCTTGCGAGTTTGTCGAAGGCGAAAGCATCTCGCAGATGATCCGCCGGATCGGCGTGGCCGGCATGCTCGACTGGCGGAACGCCTGGCACATCGCCCAGGGAGTGGCCGAGGCGCTCGAGTTCGCGCACGACGCCAAGATCCTCCACCGCAACATCGGCCCCAGCAACATCCTCGTGCGCTCGGCAGACCGTTGCGTCAAGCTGGGTGACTTGATGCTCGCCAAGGCCCTCGATGAGACAGGGGACGAGCGGATTACGCGTTCCGGCGAAGTCGTCGGCGATCTGCGATATCTCAGTCCGGAGCAGCTCTCGGGCGAACAACCGATCGACGCACGGGCCGACATTTACAGCCTGGGAGCCACGCTCTACGCGGTCCTCACCGGCCGGCCGCCGTTCGAGGGGGGGACCGCCGCGGAGATCATCCGCCGCGTCCTGTCGGGAGCGCCGGAGCCGCCGACGAAATTTCACCTGGCAATCCCGTCGCAGTTCGAGGGGCTCGTGCTGCGAATGCTCTCCATGCGGCCCGAGGATCGTCCCGAAAACGCCACCCGCTTGCGGGCAGAACTCGACCGCGTCGGCCGGCTCTGCGGCGCGTGAGCGTCAGCCGCGGGTTTCAACTCGGAACAGCCGGACGAGTCCACCAACTTCGCCGCTCGCTTTTCGAAAGACGTGGATCTCCATGGAAGAGATCGCGTAGCGCCGTGTCGTACTCCCAGCACGGCGGGCATTCGACATCGAGCTCGCTTGGGAACGCGAAAAAACAATACCGCCGATTCGGCCGTCACGGCATCGCGAGCCAGACGGACGAGTGCCTTGCCCATCGGACTCTCGGGAGCAGAGGCTGGCCACCATGCGGTAGGGCGGATCGAAAAAGACCACGTCGAACGGCAGGAATTCATCGACGCCTTTGGGGTGAAAGGACGACTTCAAGGCATCGGTCCGCCAACACAGCGTGCGGTCCTCGACGCCCAGGGCCGCCACGTTTTGTTTCAACAGATCAAAGGCCTTCCGATCGGATTCGAGAAAGACCACGCTGTGGGCGCCGCGGCTGAGCGATTCCAAACCCAGCGAACCGGTGCCGGCGAAAACATCGGCAATCCGCCGGTCCGACCAAGAGGTCCTGCGTCCGCTCGAACAGGATCTCCTTGACCCGATCGGTGATCGGCCGCGTCGTCAGGCCGGGATTGGCCAGCAAGCGGCGGCGGCGAAACTCTCCGGCGATGATGCGCACGTCTCATGTCCGAGCGGAATCGAAGAGGCTGACAAACGTTCGACGGATTGCCGCCGAAGCACCGCGGAACGCAGAGCGGTTCAGCAATCGGCCTGACGGCGAGCGGCCGTTTCATCCCTGATCGCGCTGGGATTTGACCATCTCCCAATGCCGCCGAATGATGTCGGCCGCCTCTTCGGCGACGCTGCGGAACTGGCGGGGCGGTTCGCGATTGGCGGCGCGGAGCGGCGCGGCGTGCGGCGGAGATGTCCAGCGCCGCGGGCCGCGGAATGATCGTCGTATCGCCGGAAGTCGTCTCGCTTCCGTCGCCCGGTTCGATGCTGTCGCTCGTGGAGAGCCAACTGGCGATGTCGTCGTCCGAGGCGGCGCCGCAACGGCAGGACCGGCGCGCCGGGAACCTGCAGCACGATCGGGCCGATCCGCAGAATGTCTCCCGGCTTCAGCAGCGTCTCTTCCTCCATCAGGGTTTCATTGAGGTACGTGCCGTTGCGGCTGTCGAGATCGCGGGCCACGACGCCGTCGGGCGTCATGCGGAGGACGCAATGGTGCCGGCTGACGTCGCTGGAAGCGAGCCGGATCTGGCACAGTTCGTCGCGGCCGATCATGACTTCGCCTTCGGAGGGAAGTCGCAGGCACTTGCCTTGGTGTTTTCCGGATTGGACGATCAGTTCGATCATCGTTCAGCACCTTCTCCTGGATTTGCCGGCTCCTCGGATTGACGGCGTCACACGCGATGCGGCACCGTCACCGGCTCCCCGCATTCCGGGACAACTGATCATTTTCCCGCGATGCATGGGGCTGACCTTGAACCGCTTGCCGCAGCGGCAAGCAAAACGGATCCGTTTTTCATCCTTCCCTTGCTCGCTGTGCGTCTTTTCCCAAGTCCGGACCGCAACCTGCTGAATTCGTTTGACCAATTCGTCCGGGTCGAAGGGCTTGGTGAGATAGTCGTCGGCGCCGACGCGTTCCGCCAGGGCGCGGGCTTCGGGCAGATCGATGGCGGTCAGAACCAGGACGGGGATGGTCGAATTGGCCTGCTTCATCCGGACGCAGACTTCAAAGCCGCTCTCCCCGGGAAGGATCAGGTCGAGAATGACGAAATCGGGCTTTCGCATCACGAACGTGGCTTGTGCCTGACCGCCGTCCCTGGCAATCGGTCACCCGGAATTTGCGCTTTTCGAGAAACTCCTTGAGGAACGCGGCTTCCTCCTCGTCGTCCTCCACGAAGAGGATGAAATTCGCGATTGCCGCGGTTGGAGTGAGCCGGACGGCTTCGTCGGCGCCATGCCATCGAACCCGCGGAAGCATCGAATGAATGATGCTTCGAGGAGAGTTTCACACCCCTTATGGATAACCGAAACGTGCGGGCGACGCAAATGCCGAGTGCGGCAGGAGGAGATCGCGCCTTGCAGAAAAACCTGAAAAATAAGGCAAAACCGCTGCTCCCATTCATTGACAACGGTTTTCTTCGAGAGTTTACTACCTACGCGAAAACTTTTCGAGGAGCGCTCGCTGGGAGTTCGGCGTTCCCACGACTTCAAGACTGGCAGGAGTGCGCGATGGCAACAAAGAGCGGTGCAAGCAAGCCGATGTCCAAGAGCGATGTTCTGAATTCGCTGGCCCAAGAGAGCGAACTTTCGCGAAAGCAGGTCGCCGGCGTGCTCGACGCGCTCTCGGCTTTGATCGGGCGAAACGTCGGGAAAAAGGGACCGGGCGTTTTCGCCGTTCCCGGCCTGATGAAGATCACGGTTCAACACAAGCCCGCGACCAAGCCGCGCAAGGGAATCAATCCGTTTACCGGCCAAGAAATGATGTTCAAGGCCAAGCCGGCCCGCAATGTCGTGCGGATTCGTCCGCTGAAGTCGCTGAAAGACATGGTGAAGTAGCCGGCCAACCAAGTAGCGCGGCCAACCAAGTAGCCAGCCAACCAGGAGCCGGCCAGAAGGAGGCATCGCCGGTTTGTGCGTGAATGGCCTGTTTGACCAAGGGCGTCAGGCCTGCACCGTGCAGTGTCCGCCGTGCGAGTGTCCCCGTGCGAGTGTCCAATCGAGCACGCAGCGATTGGGCCAACGCGCGGAGACGTACTTGCTCAGTCCTGCGGCGAAGCCGCCCGTTTTATTTAAATTATTATGTTGTTTTAACTTAGGAGCCATTTAACGGGGATTTGCACGAAGCTCTCCCGAGCTGTCGCCGATGACGAAAGTCTTTGCAGGACAAGGGAGCTTGTTGCAGTCGCCTGCTTGACGTTTTCGCGCGACGCCCCGTACAATCTGGAGACCGTTGGGGGTGCCGGAGGTGCCGCATCTGGAGGCGCTCGGCGGCTTGCCAACGACGGGGCGATTGGCGCGCGGAACTGGCGTCGCGAAAGGAGTCCCGCCGTCCGGGCACCGGCAACACCTTGGGAGAGCTGCGTGCTATGCTGGTTCTGTCGCGCAAGAAAAATGAAACGATCATCATTGACGATCACATCGTGATCACGGTCGTCGAGATCCGTGGTGACAAAGTGCGCCTGGGAATCGAGGCTCCGAAGGAAATTCCAATTCATCGAAGCGAAGTCCACGCCGCCATCCACGCCGAACAGGCCACGGCTCTTCCCGAGCACAAGACGGGCGAACAAGATCCGCCGAAGGTCACTAGCGCCGGCAGCTAAACCGACGCCGAGGCCAGATTTGTGGCCGAATCGCCGCGCTCGAGCTTCCCTCCGATCGGCACTCGTCGCGTCGAACCGCCCGCGATTCCTGTCCTCGATTGCGGGTTGACAAACGGTCCGGCCCCCGTAAATTGTTGGACCATTGTCGGCCCCATCGTCTAGCCAGGTCTAGGACATCGGATTTTCGATCCGACAACGGGGGTTCGAATCCCCCTGGGGTCATTACTACGGAGGCCTCGCATTGGACGCGACCGAGGTCTGGAGATCGCTGTTCGAGAATTGGCCGGAAACGATCCCCCGCGAGGGACTTGTGGTCACGACGTTCAATGAGCACGTTCCGTTCAACGGTTTTCTTGTCTCAGGCGGCGTTTTGCTCGTCGACCGCGACAAACCGGATACCTACGGCTCGCGGAAGGTCATGATCGCCTACTCGGCGATCCAGGCCGTCAAAATCACGGCCGTCTTGGAGCTGGGCCGGTTTCAAGTCATGGGTTTCCAGTCGCCGTTTTAACCAGTGCGCATCGATCGCGTTTTCGTCTCCAAAATCGCCCACCGTGATTCAGGTGATGAAGATCCAGCGGCCCACGGTCGCCGCCGGCACGATCAGCAACGCTGTGCCGCAAGCCAGCGTCGGATCGCCGGTGATCCCGTAAATCATCGTCGCATCGAAGAGCACGATCGCCAAAAGCAGCCGCTTGACGGCCGCCTGGACCTTGTGGGGCGTCGGCTCGCTGACCGCGGGCGCCACTCGAACGTCGATGAACAGCATGACCGCCAAGAGCACGAATGCGGCACGGCGTTCCAAGTTCGACGGAGGCCAATCGCCGAGAAGCGCTATGAGGAGCACAACGATGCCCGCGTGGATCAACAGAGTCGCGCCCACGAGTTGCGCAGCGCGAGCTCGTCACGGCTTCTCGGCGGGCAAACCAGGTGATCCCGGCGACATAAATCCCCATCGCGGCCGCAACCACGAATTGCGGACTTCTCGAGACCGAGAACGCGGCTCCGCTTGCGCCCAAGAGCACGTTCAGCAGCCGGCAGCCGCCCATCGCGATTGGGCCGGCAATCGTCTTTTTGAGAAGGCCGTCGTATGCCAAGATCAGTGCCGCCAGCGCACAGGCAATCGCGAATGCCCGGCCGCCGCCCGCCGACGCGCAGCTCAGTCCAAACGCCAGGAGAAGAACGCCCAAAGCAAAGGCCGCGCGAGGCGAAACCCGCCCCGAGGGAATGGGCCTGTTCGGCCGTTCTTGCGCATCGAGGGCCCGGTCGAAGAAATCATTGAACACCATGCCGGCCAGATAAAGGCCCGTCGACGCGCCCAGCAAGGCGAGGAATTCGGAAAGCGGCGACAGCCTCCGATGAGCGAGGACAAAGCCTAGCACAATGTCGGCCATTGCCGTGAAAACGGCCGGCAGCCGAACCAATTGCAAGTAGGCCCGCGCGTGTTGCCGGCTCGGACCACGCACGTCACAGCGTCCAGCCGGGGCGGTATTCGCTTTGGAGGAATTTTGCGGCTTCCGGGCAATTCGTCACGCGGGCTGCCGCGGGATCCCAGACAAGCTTCTTCTGACCGGCGCGGTAGGAGACGTTTCCCAGCAGGCCGGATTCCGTCAACAAGCCGCCGTACTCGAAGGGCGAGGACGTCTTCGAGCCGGTCTTGATCGCCTCGGTCCACTCTTTGTGATGGCCGGGCGAATCGGGAATTGATTGCGGCACGTCGCACGGCTCGAGTCCCGGCTCGAGGAAGAGCTTGTGGGTCGTGTAGTCGACGAGCAACCGGCCGTTTTCCCCTTCGAACAAGACGGCCCACCGCAACCGGTAGACGCTCTCCCATTCGGGCTGATAAATCCCTTGGTACCACGTGAGATGAACCGGCGGCTTGTCTCCCCGCGCGGCGAACTCGTATTCGACGCGCATTGCGTCGGGCATGTCATTGTCGCCATCGTGCGTTTTCTTGCCCCAGGCCTGAATCGTCGTGGGGTATTTCAGGTCGAGTGCCCAGAAGGGAACGTCCATGTAATGGCAGCAAAAGTCGGCGAGGTGTCCCCCGCCGAAGTCCCACCAGTACCGCCAGACGAAATGGAAAAACGCCGGGTTGAAGGGGCGGTAGGCGACCGGACCCAGCCACAAGTCGTAATTCAGCCCCGGCGGCACGGTGGCGTTCTTGACGAGCTTCATGCCTCTGACGGTCGTCTGCTGCCAGATGTAAACGCGGCGGACCGGTCCAAGCACTCCGGCCCGCACGATGTCGACGGCCCGCCGATAATTCGAGCCGGCGTGGATCTGATTGCCGGTCTGAGTGGGGACGCCCGCTTGCGCGGAGGCGTCAAGCAGCGTCCTCAATTCGCGGATCGTCTTCGTGAGCGGCTTTTCGCTGTAGACGGGGAGCTTGCGCCGCAGCGCGGCGACCACGACGATGGCGTGCGCGAAATCAGGCGTGCCAACGACGACGCCGTCGAGGTTGTCGAGATCGAGCACGCGGCGAAAGTCGTCGAATTTCTTGGCGTGCGGATACTTCGCCGCCGCGCGATCGAGATGGGCGGCGTCGACGTCGCACAGTGCCACGACGTTTTCCGTCGGGACGCCGTGTTCCATCGAGACCTCTCGCAGGTCATACAGCCCCTGACCGCCCAGGCCGATCACCGCGAGGTTCAGCCGCTCGTTGGGGCCTTTGCGGCGGCCAGCAGCGCGAACCGGCCGCAAGAGTGCGTCAGGCGCCGAAAGGGCCGTGCCGGCCGCCAGGGCCGCCGACAGAAACTTGCGCCGGCTGAGCGAACGATTCGAGGTTGTGAAGAGATTCATATTGGTTACGCATCAGCATAACCGCTCTGCCGCTGAATCACAAAACCCCCACAAAAAAGACACGGTCAGGCCGCTTTGGCACCGGGGCTTCGGAGGGAGAAGCCGGCCAACTCCTCGAGGATCGAGATCGGCGCCTTCTCCGGGCAAACGAGGCTGTCATGACGGATGATGAGGGTCTGCTCCAAGGCGTATTGGCCGCTTAGGCACGCGTGGCTGGCCGTATCGGTGAAGACGATCCATGCCGAGCCGGGCGGGAATTGCCAGCGGTCCTTATGGCACAACCGCTGGAACTCGGCACTCTCTTTGAGGAAATGATGGAACCGCAGCATGAAACGGTCGTACGGTGGGCGATTCACCACTGGCAGTCCCAGTTTGGAAAGGGCCTCCAGCGTGTTGGCGCGGAGCCGATCGACGACGCCCGGAGGCTGCGGCAAGCCGGCTTCGCGCGCGTAGCGGCGCGCGAGCGGTTCGAAGGGATCGGAAGTCACCCAAACGCGAGGCCGCTCCGGATGGATATTCGCGAACACGCGCAGGAGCCGGTCGCCGTTGGAAGGCCGGGAGGGAAAGTTATCGACATGAATCAGATCGTTCCGCGAGCGGAGCGAGACCTGGCGGCCTTGCTCTTCGATCGGACGGAAGCTGGCGAAATCGACTTTCCACGTGGCCGCATAGCGAGGCAGCAGGGCCGCCATGAAGGCGACCGCGCTCTGGGAGAACGACTGCATGATCGCGTGGACCCGGCTCCGAGACGTCTCGTCTCCCTGGTCAATTCCGGTGAGGCGATCCTGCGCCGGACGGTAGCTGACGTTCTTGTGATGCTGTCCCGCGACTTGCCGCTGGCCCAGCAGGAACTGCCGGTCGGCCGGCGGAAACTGAAATGGAATCGCCGGGAAATAGAGAATGTCGCCCGTCTCCAGCTTCCGACATTGCTCATCAGTCGCCGGCGTGCCGGGACGATAGTTTTCGATGGCAATCCGCGCCATGGCCGCCTCCGCAGTTTAACGAGAAAGTTCGGAGAGGTGGGCCGGCGGCCGCCAATCGGGCCTCGTCCCCACCGTGAGTCTGCCGTGGAATTCGGCGAGGGCGGATAATCACAAGTTTGGCGCGGGCTGGCTAGGCCAACTCCATCGAGAAACCAGCGGCGCGGCCCCTAAAAAGTGGCCAAGGGGCCGACGGCGGCGGTCGAAAGCTGTCCCAATGGATAGGTGGCCAAAAGGTCGCGACACATCGTCGGCAGTGATCTTGCGGAACGCGTCGAGGTCGTCCTGAACGGAGCGGTATTCGCCGCGGTAGACCCAATTGCTCCCCAGCGAGGAAAGCCGGCCCATCGGCCGCTCGCTCCGCAGCACGATCCGCGAAGCCACCTTGTTCTGGGCCTGTTCCAATTCCTCTTCGCGTGACGCCGCGCTCATTGACGTCGGCGTAAATGGCGGCGATCCGCTGGAGATTGTCCGCAGTCGATTCGGGCGTCGAGCAGAGGTAGGTGAGATAGGCACCGCTGCCGTCGTATTCGTTGTAGGAGAGGTCGGCCGACTCGGCCAGGCCGGGATCGACCAGGTCCCAATAGAGCCGGCTGCCCGAGTCGTCGCCCGACAACGACGGAAAGCAGTTCGGCGGCCAGCCGCAGGGGGCTTGTCGCCGACGGGCGCGGCGGCCATTTGCATCACGTGCTGCTGAGTGCTCGATTCCTTGGCGATGATCGACTTTCCCCCCTTGGGGCGCGCCTCGTCCGTCGGGCGGGGCGTGCGGCCGGCCGGCCAGTCGCCGCACCACTGTTTGGCCAGCTTCACGCACCTGTTCCCAATCGGTATTGCCGGCCACGGCAATGGTGATGTTGCCGCCGCGATAATGCTCGGCGTGGTATTGCGGCCATCTGGTCGCGCTTGAGGGCGGAAATGCTGCCCTTCGACCCCAGGATGCTCTGCCCGAGCGGATGCCCGTTGAAATGCGTCTTCATCGCATTCTCGTAGGCGATGAACGACGGCTGGTCCTCGTACATGCCGATCTCTTCGAGGATCACTTTGCGCTCGACCTCGAAGTCCGCGTCGCGGATCGACGGGCGCAGCAGGCCGGCCAGGACTTCAAACACGGTCGGCAGATACTCGGGGAGCACGGCGGCGTAAAACATGCGTCGTCTCTTCGCTGGTCGACGCGTTGTACCGCGCGCCGACCTCGTCGAAGATGCGATTGACGTCGTCGGCCGAGTGTTTGCCGTCCCCCTTGAACGCCATGTGCTCGAGAAAATGGCTGACGCCCGACGACCTCGGCCGATTCGTCGCGGGCCCCGGTCCGAACGAAAAACGCCGGCGGCGACCGACAGAACGCTGGGATTCAGCTCGGCGATGACCGAAAGGCCGTTGTCGAGCGTTGTCTCATGGAACTTCACGGGGTTCCTCCAACGGCTTGGGCCCGATCGTGAGAATGGTGAAATCCGCAGCCGGATGCGCGATCGACGTAGTCGAGGACGTCTTTGACGCGAGAGGGCGTCGATCTTGTCGCGGACCTCCGCCAGCGTCGTGACGCGGTTGAGATGGTACCAGTCGCGGGCAATCGACGACGAACGGGCGATCGTCGATTCCTGCTGCATGACCAGCGCACTCTTCGCCCGTGCCTTGCAGCGCGCCAGTTCGTCCTCGCCGATTCCCTGTCCCAGCCGCTTGAGCTCGCGCACCGTGACGTCGAGCGTTTCCTGCGCCCGCTCGGCCATGGTGCCGGCGTAGCACAGAACGCGGGCCTCGTCGCGGAGGCTGCTGAGGCTGGCATGGACGGAGTAACACAGCCCGCGCCGTTCGCGGACCTCGGTGAACAGCCGGGAGCTCATCCCCCCGCTGAGCACGCTCACCGCCGCCCAGGCCGCATAGTAATCGGGATCGCGGTAGGGAACGGCATCGTAGGCGATGCCGATGTGCGTTTGCGTCGAATCGAGCGTGATGTGGTCCCGCGGCGGCCCGCCCGGCGAGGTCTCGAAGGCCGGCGCCGGCCTTCGCGTCCAGTCGCCGAACAGGCTTGCCGACCAGGTCGGAGACTTCATCGAAATCGACGTTGCCGGCGATGCCGAAGATCGCCTCGTCGGGACGGAAGCAGCGTGCGTAATGATCGCGGACGGATTGCGGCGAGAGGGCCTCCAGGTCGGCGAGTGTCCCCTCCGCTGGAAGGCCCCACGGCGCGTCGAAACAGCGTCGACGGAGTTCGAGGATGATTTTCTGACGCGGCTCGTCCTCGATCGCCATCAGCGATTGTTCGACGCCGGACCGGGCCGCCTCGAATTGGTCCTCCGGCAGCCAGGGCCGCAACATCATATCGGCATAAAGGGGCAAGGCTTGCGGCAGGTTCTCGGCCAGCGTCGCGCCGGTGAAAGTCAAATGGACGAGGCCCGACGCTCTCGCTGTGCTGGACGCCCAGATTGTCGAGGGCGGCCGAAAGCTGCTTGCTGTCGCGATCGCCGGCCCCACGCGGAATCCATTCGCAGAGAACCGAGGCCGATCCATTTTGGCCCGGCGGATCGAAAACGCTGCCGGCCGGGACCAAGAGCGAGACGGCCGCCGACTGCACGTCGTCCATCGGTTCCACGATGAGCGTCAGTCCATTCTCGAATGTCTTCGTTTGAATGTTCTGCTGCTTCATCGAGATCCAGGCGCGTTGAGACCGTTCAGAAAAACCTGTGGCAAAATTGCCGATCGAGTCAAGCGCCGGCTCGACCGGTCTTGTCGCCTTGCGGCGAGTATTACAGATCGCTTGGAACGGTCACAAGCGGGGGACCTTGTGCCGCCGTGGGACCCACCGCCATGATTCCGTTCCTCATTTTGCGAGGAGAATCCTGTCCTTCTCATGCATTCAGCGTTCGTCTCGGGGCGGACGCAGCATGAGAGCAGCCGTGGCCTGGGCGGGCGACTTGCCCCGCGAACAGAACGGCGTAAACCTCGGCCGTGATGGGCATTTCGATCCCTTTCTTACCGGCGAGATCGAATACGCCCCCCGTGGTGGTCACTCCCTCTGCAACTCCGTTCATCTCGGCGATGGTCCGGTCGAGCGTTTCGCCGCGGCCGAGGCGTTCGCCGACGTGGCGGTTGCGGCTGTAGCCGGAGAAGCAGGTGGTCATGAGATCGCCGATTCCCGCCAGGCCGCTGAAAGTCTCCGCTTCCGCGCCGAGGGCCGTTCCGAAGCGGGTCATCTCGACCAGGCCCCGCGTCACCAGCGCGCTTTTGGCATTGTCCCCAAAACCGAGGCCGTCGCAGATGCCGGCCGCGATGGCGATCACGTTTTTGATCGCCCCCGCCAACTCGACGCCGACGATATCGGCATTGGTGTAAACGCGAAACCGGTCCGTGTTGAAGAGGGACTGCACGCGCCGCGCCAGCTCGGTGTTCGGGGAGGCGGCCACGACGCTGGCCGGCATTCGGCGGGCGATCTCCTCCGCATGGCTGGGGCCTCCCAGCGCGACGACATCGCGCGGGCCGATGACGTCGGTGATAATCTCGCTGGGTCTCATCAACGTCTCGATCTCCAACCCCTTAGCGACGCTGACAACCGGGACATTCTCCGGGATTTGCCGTGAAATCGTGCCGAGAGTTTCCCGCAAGAATTTCGTGGGAATTGCGACAACGAGCAGATCGGCCCCTTCCGCGGCCGGCTCGATCGCATTCGTCAACTCCACCGAATCGGGAATCGACACGCCGGGCAGCAGTCTTCGATTCTCGCGATCGCGAGCCAGCTCCTGCGGCACGCTCGGCGAGTTCGGGTCCAAAGACAGACGGTTTGGTCGGCGTGCTCGGCCAGCAAGACCGAGCAAGCCGTCGCCATTGCTCCGCTGCCCAGAATGGTGATCTTCGTCCGCATGAGCCGTCCGGGAAACGTTTTTATGGGACCATTGCGTTCGGAGTTGACGGAAAAATCGGCAAAGACCACACCCTAAAGACGATTTTCTGACGGAAATGTGTTTGCCTCGATCCCCGTTGACGCCCTAGATTTTCAAGGTTGATTGCCCCTTCAGGAGTATCGTAATGGAAGAGGTATTGGAGCAGAAGCCGGCGGAATTAGCGGATCGTCGGCAGTTGCCGTCCAGCACATGGGCCGGCGGCTTCGAGCGTCGGCAGTTCGGAAACACGTACAACTCCGCGCGTGAAGAAGTCAACGAGCTGGCAACCGCGATCGACCAGTACAAGCTTCGCCATCGCCGCCGCTTCATCACGTTTGAGGAGCTGTACGACGTCATAACGGTGCTCGGTTACCACAGGTAATCGACACGCGCGTTTGTTGCCTGCTTTTCGCACACACATCTCTTCGCCCATCCTTCTCGGCTTGTCCGGATGACGGTGGCGTCTCGATAGCCCGTTCAACCGGGGATCCCGAGCCGAATTCACTCAATCTGCCTCCCCAACACGGTTTTCGCGTCAAAAGAGCGGGTCTCAAAAAAAATCCGGCAAATTCTGCCTATTTTGAGGCCGTTTCGGGCTGACTTGCTGTTGACGCATTTTGAAACTTTCGCAAAATCCCCCCCTCACTTCACGTCTCTCTAAAAATCGAATCAACGAACGACTCGAACTGACCATCGGGCTCATTACGACGATGCGGCTGGGCCGCCGCAATCGCCGTTGCAGAGTCCGGTGTTCAACGCACCTCGCGCGATCTACCTCCCACGTATCCGCAAAACAGGTTCCGCCGTGAAACGACAGATCCTTTTCTGCCTGTTGATCGTGTCAGGCAATGTCCTCTTGGCCGACGAGGCAGCGAATTCGCCTCCGGTATCCGGGCAACCGAATCTGCTCACTCAGGCTGCCGTGCCGATTCCCGCGGCCGTCTCTGAAGTGCCCGTGACCGCGGCGGCCGGCATGCAACCGGCGACCGCCGAGCCGTTGACGGCTCCGCCGACGATCGTCGGTCCCAACCGGCAGCCCGATCATGTCTCAATATCAGCCCACGGTTGTCGGTCAACCGGGAATTCCGATGCAGCCCGGCATGATGTCCCCTCCCATGGGGGTTTACGGCAATCCCGCAGGCAGCCCGTATGGAATGCCCTATGGCTCGCCCGGCGGGCTGGTTCCGCCGGGACTTGCGGGACCGAGCTTTCCCTACACAGCACTGACCCCCGACGTGACGATGGTCCCGACCACGACCAACGGGCCTTTGCCCGATCGCTACGGTTGGATCCAGCGCTATGAGTTTGGCGTGATGCCCTTCTCGCCGGTCAAGGACGGCGCGGACCGCTTTGGGGAGTGGGCGTTTGATCTGGGATTGAAGTACGTCGCACCGCTCTATCCGATTCCGGCGACCTTCTCATTCGAGCAACAGTACGATTTGCGGCTGCTAACCGGTCCTTCGAGCGCCCCGGATACGTACCCAGCCAATCTTCCGGGCTCGCTCAATCGGATCGGCTGGGACTTCGAGCTCAAAACGGCCGTCCCAGGCCCGCTGAACGTCGTCGCCGCGTTTAATCCGTCCATCGACAGCGATTTTCAGAAGAGCCTGAATCAGCGACGCGTTCGACTGGGATGGGCGGGCCGCATTTCTTTACACTCCGTCGCGCGAGCTCACGTTTATCTTGGGGGCCGTCTTCTGGGACCGCCTGCACGAACGCATCCTGCCTTGGGCCGGAATGATTTATCGTCCCAATCAATACTGGCAATGGGACCTGACCTTCCCACAGGCGCGCGTGAGCGTTTATCTGTGGGATGAGTTCGGTTTCAAAACCTCGCTCTACGCGCCGCATCGAATACCATTCGGAAGCCTACGAAATCTACAACCCCGTCGTCGGCGAGCGAGACCGGGTGGAACTCGACGATTGGCGAGCCATGCTCGGCGTGAACAAGGATCGAGGCGACTTGGCCTACTTCTTTGAAGGTGGTTGGATCTTCGGCCGTCACGTCGACTACCAGGTCTCGCCGCAAGGTTTCAGCATCGATACCGGCGCCCTCATCCGCGCCGGTGTGCGGTTCTGACGCGTCCTCGACGGGAACGTGCTGCTCGTCGTCCGTTCCCGATGACAGGCCGGCTGGGCGCGGAGGGTTCAGCGACACCGCTCCCGTGGCGTTTGGGTCGGGGCGTTTGGGTCGGGGCGTTTGGGTCGGGGCGTTTGGGTCGGGGCGTTTAGGCCGGGTCGGCAATCGACCCGTTCGCCTGTTGGCCGAGCTGGACGAGCAGTCCGCGAATGATCTCTTCCACGTCGAGCTTTTCGCTGATCCACTGTTTGCGCACGCCGGCGAGCTCGTCTTCCCGAGCGCGGAGCGCGGCCGCCTCGTCCGCGAGGTCCTTTCGCTGCCGGTCGAACGTCGTTTGCCGTTCGTCCGCCGCGTGCCGGGCTTCCTGTTTTTCGCGTTCCAGCTCGATTCGGCGGGCCTGGGCCGCCGCCTGAAGGTCGGCGATTTCACGGCGCTCTTCGGCGATCGTTGTCGCGGATCTGTTGCCAATCGTCCGCCAGGAGGCGTTGCGTTTCGGCGAGTCGTCGTTTGGCGTCGTCCATCCCCATCTGCTGGGAGAGTTGGGCCCAAACCTCTTCGATCGCCATCCGCATTTCGAGCGTATTGCGGTGCGTGTCTTCCAGCTCGATCCGCAAGCCGTCGAGCCGCTGACGCCGGCTTTCAAGACGCTCGCTGTCGGCCGCCAACGCCTCTTCGCGACGGTGCAACTCGCTCTCGCGAGTCTCGCGTTCCTGTTCCCAATCGCTCCGATCGTGTGTGAGGGCGTCTGAGCGGGCTGCAAGCTCCATTTCGAGCGTCTGCCGGCGCTCGGCGATCAGCGAGTGTTCGCGAGCGAATGATTGTTCGCGCTCCTCGAGCAGCGACCGCACGTTTGCAAGCTGGTCCCCGCGAAGGCACAAGACGGCTTCCCGCTGCTCCAAGTCGGCCCGATCGGTCTGATGTTGCCGGCGAAGCTCCTGCTGGGCCGCTTCCACTTCCTGCCGGGCCTTCTGCAGGTGATCCTGCTGAAACCGGATGCGGTTCTCGAGAAGATTTCGCTCCTGCTCGAGCCGGGCAAGCTGCTCGCGGTGTTGGTCTTCCAGCCGTTGGCGCTCGTCGCGCAGGCTGGCTTCGCGCTCCTCCACGCGACGTTTGAGATCATCGTCGATCTGGGACCGAGCGGCGTCGAGCTCGCGGCGAGATGTCTCGATCTCTTCGCGCACGCGAAGCCGTTCGTGCTCGATCTCCTCGATCTGGAGCCTTTTGAGCTCCGCCAGTTCGTCGAAGGACCGCCGGCGGTCCGCGTCCAGTTTCTGGTGTTCGTGTTCGAGGATCTCCCGCTGGGCGGCCAATTGCGATTCCAGCGCCTCCCGCTCGCGGCGCAGCTCCTCGAACTCGCGCTGGCGGATGGCTTGCAGCTCATTCTGGCTGCGCTGCGTCGCCGTCTCGGCAATGTCTCGGCGATTCGAGAGTCGTTCTTCTTCAGCGGCGCGCTCGGCGTTCCAGGCCGAGCGTTCGCGCTCGAAGGCCGCCCGTTCCTCCTGGAGCTGCGCCTCGAGCTGGCTGCGGAGCGCGGCCCCGTTCCATTTCGAGGCGGACGCCCAGCGCGCGGGACGATTCCTCGTGCTCGCGGCGCCGTCGCTCGAACTCCCCGGCCAGCGCCGCCGCTCTTCGTCGAGCGCCTGCCGGGTCTGACGCAGCGCCAGCCGCTCGACCTCCAGCTCGCGATCGGCCTCGGCCCGCAGGCTCGCCCGCTCCGCGGCGATCTGGTCTCGCAGTCCGAGGACCACGCGCTCTTGCTCTTCCAGGTCGCTGATCAGCGACTCGCAGGCGCCGATTTTCTCGTTGAGATCGTCTTCCCGGGCCTTGAAGTCCGCCTGCCGCTTGAGCATGTCCTCTTCGAGCTCGTGGACCCACAGCCGGGCGCTGCGCCACTCCTGATCGAGCAAGGCATGCTGTTCGTGCAGAGCGTGCTCCCGCCGCTCCAGTTCCTCTCGTTCGGTCCGAAGATGGGCGGCAATCTGGGTCGTCTGCCGGAGAACTTCTTCTTGCGCCGGGAACCGCGGGCGGCCGGTGGCGGGACAGATGCGGTTGACGGCGGGGCGGAAGGACCGCGATCGACTTCCAGCTCGACGTCCTCTGCCGCCACGGATCTCGCCGCACGCCCGGAAGGTGCCGCGTGCGATTCGTCGATGCGGATTCCGGGCGGTCCCTGCAAACCGGCCGGCAGCGGCGCAGCCTTCGGAACTCCCGGATCAAGAATCTGGCCGGCCAATCGGCGCAGCAGCGATGCCGGCCGGCCGGACGATCCTTCCGCCGATGCCCGGTCACGATCGGTGCGGACAGGATCGTTCATACCGGGAATCCTTTCCCTGTGTACGTTCGACAGCCGATTCAGGCGGCACGGAAGGCTTGTCCGTCAGCTTCCCAGCACTCGAAGCAAGCCGCCGTGGCAGCGAGCCGCCCGTTCCGACCTTCTTACGGGCGGTCAGGCGTGGGTGTTGAGAAGAGAGACGAGCTTGTCCTTCGGCACCAGGCCGACTTGCCGGTCGACCGGCTTGCCGCCCTTGAAAAGAATCACCGTCGGAATGCCTTGAATATTGTATTGCGACGGCGTAACGGTGTTGTCGTCCGTATTCAGCTTCCCAACGCGCACGCGGCCGGAAAACTCACCGGCGAGCTCTTCAATCGTCGGTGCCAGACGCAGGCACGGTCCGCACCACGGTGCCCAAAAATCAACCAACACGGGTTGGCTGCTCTGAAGCACTTCGGTTTGGAAATTACTATCCGTGATTTCAAAGATGCCTTCGGCCATGTTTCAATTCCTACGTATTTACTTTGCCAACGAGCCGTCCCTCGTTCCCTGCCGACGGTCTCAGAGGACCGGCAATTGGAAGGCCGGCGCCGCGTCGCCACGCTCTGGCCCCGGCGTAACTTGCGTGTTCGGCGTGTGAACTCGCGGGATTATAGGCGAATCGCCCCTCTTGTCAACTTTTTCCCGTTCCTCCTGTTTGCCATAAGACTTTCCGGGTCCTGAAGATTCGACTCGTGCGCTCCCCTTGCTCGGCACGATCGCGTTGCGGTCGCCTCTTCGGAAAGTTACTGTCACGCAAATGACTGGGATGATGCGGATTAAGGGCGTCCGACCAATCTCGCGACCGCTGAACCGGCCGGTTCGGCTCGGGGTGCTCATTTCGGCGCCGGTACCACGCTGGTGAATTTTCTCCGGCGAATCGACGCGGGACAATTGCGAGCCGAGATTCCGATCGTCATCGGCAGCCGGCCGGACTGCGGCGGACTGGATCATGCCCGGGCTGCTGGCATTCGGACCGAAGTCGTAGCGCGAAAAGCCTCTACGAGCGTGGAAGACTTTAGCGATCGTATTTTTTCACACCTGCGGGAGGCCCGGGTCGACCTGGTTCTCTTGGCCGGCTTTTTGTCGTTAATCCGCATCCCAGACGACTTTGCCAACCGTGCGATGAACATCCACAATGCGCTGATCCCCGCGTTCTGCGGCAAAGGTCTCTACGGAATCAAGGTGCACCGGGCGGCACTGGCCCGGGGAGTAAAGGTCAGCGGCTGCACCGTTCATTTCGCGGATAATCTTTACGATCACGGACCCATCATCGTGCAGAAGACCGTCTCTGTTCTTGAGGGGGATTCGCCGGAGACGCTGGCCGCACGCGTCTTTGAGGCCGAATGCGAGGCTTACCCCCAGGCGATCCAGCTCTTTGCGGAAGCCCGGCTCGAGGTGATCGAAAGCTCCGTGCACATCCTTGACGGCTGACGTGGTCAGACCACTGCGCCGTCCGCGGAGGAAGACCGCTTCGACCGAGCCGGGGAATGTCACGCCCTCGAACGGCGACCAGCCGCATTTCGTTTTCAGATCCTCCCGACGCACCGAGTGGGCCGCTTGAGGTTCAAGACGGTTAGCGAGGCCGTGTAGTCCCGGCTCGATTCGCCCGAATCGCAAGGGGGGCTTCTCCCACGTGGTGACATACGGATTGACGAAGTCACCCGGATTGGCGCAGCAGACGGCGGCGATCCGCTCGGGAGCGAAACCCTGCTCGATGATCAGCCACGTCACGAAAGGGCCGTAGGTGTCGAGATGCGGCTGGCCGGAGGGGCATTTCGCCCGGTCCTCTTTCTCGGCCAGGGTGTGCGGGGCATGATCGGTCGCCAAGTAGTCGAGCGTTCCATCGCGAAGCGCTTCCAGCAGGGCCGTCCGATCGGACGGGTGCGCGCAGCGGCGGGTTCATCTGCATCCAGCCTCGGTTCTCGTCGGTGATCCCCGTTTCATCGAAGAACAGGTGGTGCGGCGTGACTTCGCACGTCACCTTGCAGGCCGCGGCGCCGGGCGTCGCGGATCAGGGGCAACCCTTCGCTCACGGAATAATGGCACAGTTTCCCCGTCAGGTCGTACTTTTCGATCATCTCCAAGGCGAATCGCGTGGCGGAGACCTCGCAGGCCGGCGGGCGCCGCCGCTCGTGAGTCGTTTCACGGCGATGTGCGGCCAGCAGGATCGGATCTTCGCAATGGAAGCTCACGTCACAGCCCCGATACTGCGACAACGTTTGATCGAGCTCTTCGAGTGTCGTAAAGAAGAGGTCACCGACGCTGGGACCCATGTAGACCTTGTAGGGAACGGCAAACGACAAGGGTCGCGTGCCCGGACCGATTCCCGCATACAGGGTGACCGTAATCGGAACGTTGCGGCTTTCGAGGTGCCGTCGCTTGGCCATGTACGAGGCATCGTCGATCGGGGCGACCGGGTTGTTCGGCATGTCGGCGACGTGGACGACGCCGCCGTGAATCGCGGCCGCGGCGGCGGTGCGAAAGTCCTCTTTGTGGATCTCCTGCTCGCTGACGTCGTCGCGGGCATGGATGTGGATGTCGCCCATGCCGGGAAAGATCAGGCAATCGTCGCCGAACTCGACCTCCGCACGGCCCAATCGCGGGCCGACCTCGACGATCCGTTCCCCCTCGACGCGGATCTGGCCCGGCGTCACGCCGTCTGGATTTACGAGGCGGCCGGCGATAATCATCGTTTGTCTTCTAAAGCTCGCGAGGCGTCCTAAGCCCACCGATGGCCATCGGTGGGCTTAGTCAATTGCCCCTGGACAGGGCTGAGCATACGCTTTAGGTCACATGAGGTACCGTGCACGTCCTGGCTGCCATCTGATTCCGAGAGCAACGATGAAGCATATCCGCTTGAACCTTGCCACCCTGGTCTTTGTCGCTCTGCTGCAGTTTGCCTGCTCCGCGTCGCCGGCCGACGTTTCCCGTGCGTTGGAAGCCGGGAAAAAACTCGATGACCCGCGGCTCGGTCCGCAGCGGACGCTGAATGATAAATACCATCCCTGGACCCCCGCGGCGACCAAGGCCGAATGGGAAAAACAGTCGCAGGCGATCCGCGAGCGCGTGCTCGTCGCGGCCGGGCTGTGGCCCATGCCGCCCAAGGAGCCGCTCAAGCCCGTGATCCACGGCCGGATCGACCGCGGCGATTACACGGTCGAAAAAGTCTTCTTCGCCAGCCTTCCCGGACACTACGTTTCCGGCAATCTCTATCGGCCGACCAAGATCAAAGGCAAGGTCCCCGGCGTGTTGTGTCCTTATGGACACTGGAAAGACGGCCGCTTCTACGACGCGGGTGAAAAGGAAGCCAGGTCGCAACTGAGCCAGGGCGCCGAAGAGACGCTCGCCGGCGCCCGTTATCCGCTCCAAGCGCGGATGGCCCAGCTTGCGCGGCTCGGCTGCGTCGTGTTCCATTACGACATGGTTGGCGTGGCGGACAGCCAACCGATCGGCCATGGAGCGGGCTTCGCCGATGCCGAGGCGGAGCTGCGCCTGCAAAGCGCCCTGGGTCTCCAAACGTTCAATTCAATCCGGGCACTCGATTTTCTGTCGTCGCTGCCGGAAGTCGACTCCAAACGCATCGCCGTGACCGGCGCCAGCGGCGGCGGAACGCAGACATTCCTGTTGTGCGCCGATCGATCCGCGGCCCGCGGTGGCATTTCCGGCCGTCATGGTCTCGACCAACATGCAGGGGGGCTGCGTGTGCGAGAACGCCGACCTGCTTGCGAATCGGCATCAACAACGTAGCCATCGCGGCCCTGTTTGCACCCAAGCCGCTGGCCATGAGCGGGGCACATGATTGGACGATCGACATCGAAACGAAAGGGCTTGCCGGAGCTGAAGCAGATCTATGCGCTGTACGGCCGCGCCGACGACGTTTATGCCAAGTGTTTCCGCCAGTTCGGCCACAATTACAACCGCGTCTCCCGCGAGATGATGTACGAGTGGTTCAACGCCCACCTGAACCTGGGCCACAAATCGCCCATAGTCGAAGAGGATTTTTGGCCGATCGACCCGAAAGACCTGTCCGTCTTCGATGCGGAGCATCCGCGGCCTGCCGACGCCAAGTCGGCCATCGAGCTGCGCAAGGAGATGACGGCGATCGCGAAGAAACAATTCGCGGAACTCCTTCCCAAAGACAAGGCCGGACTCGCGCCGCTATCGCGAAGTCGTGGGGACGGCGGCCCGCGTGATGCTCGACGCGGGCGTTCCGGACCCCGATGTGATCGACCTCGGCACGACGTCGCAGGACGACCTGGAGGGGGGCGTGCACCTTTTGAAGGGAATCGCCGCGCGGTCCGACGACAACACCAAGCTGCCGTGGGTGCTGTTGCGCCCGGACGTGTTTAATGGGACGGTCGTGCTGTGGATCGACGGACAGGGGAAATCGCACCTTTTCGGCAGCGACGGCAAGCCGAGCCGGCAGGTGCGAAAGCTGTTGGACGCCGGCAACGCGGTCGTTTCGGTCGATCTGTTTCTGACGGGGGAATTCCTCGAGCCGGGCAAGCCGGTCATGTTGACGAAGGTCAATTCTAAGTACGCGGGATACACCTTCGGGTATAACCGCTCGCTGCTCGCCAACCGCGTGCACGACATCCTGACGGCCGTCGGCGGTCTGCGAAAGAATGACCAGGTGCAAAAGATCGAGCTTGTCGGAACTGGCGAGGCCGGTCCCTGCGTCTTGCTTGCGGCCGGCCTGCTGCGGGACCAGGTCGCCGGCGTCATGGCCGACGCGCGGAGTCTCAGCTATGAAAACATCCCGCCGACCACCGATCCGCTATTCTTGCCAGGGGCGTTGAAATATGGGGGTCTAGGCGGGCTGGCGGCTTTGGCGGCCCCAACAAAGCTCGAGGTGTTCGGGACTGAAGGGATACCAGTCGAGGAGCTTGCGCCGCTTTCGGCGGTCTACAAATCGGCCGGGGGCCTCGTATTGACCAAAGCCATGCCATTAGCCGGCGATCTTGTGGTCGGCCGTTTTGGAAAATAGCCCCGCGGCCGGCCGTAATCCGCGTCGTTGGCGTTTTTCAAAAAAAAGGCGATGTTTGCGCGAACCCTCCTGATTCGCGAGGCGTCTGCTGCCGTAGAAATGGATTGCACAGCGTCCGTTCGCTGTGTAAACTGCTGAAGTGTATGTTCGTTTGTCCAGTTTCCTGAGCGACTGCGGCCAGACCGCAGGAGGTCGTGCGATGCACCGGAATCTCAACACCGCCAGCCAGAATGTCGTCCACCACGCCGCGAACGCGAAGTGCGCGGTTGTTCTCTGTGGTCATTCGGCGGATCGCATCGTCACGGCCGCGAAGCGTCTGCTCGGCAGGAAACGACAGTCAGTCCCTGCCTCGTATGAACCGGTGACCTCGAGTTCGGGCGGCATGCGCATGCCCGGACGCGCGGGTCAATGCCGCTTGGCGACAAGCGGCCAGCGACCGGTCGTACAGACGTTTCCGGACTCCGGAATGCGTCCGTCGATGGCAGGGGACACGCCGGCCCCCGTTTGGGCGGCGCTCATCATTACGAGAGCGCTTTCCAGCTAGGGCGGCACGTTCGACGAGTCGTTTTCGGCTTTGAGCGAATGGACGGTTCTTCCCGGCCGCGGGGCCGGGGAATCAAATCCGCCGGCCCAGCTTGACCGGCGACATTCCGTGTGAATCCGTCCGTTGCCATGTCGTTCCGTTCTTTCCGCCTCGGGCGCACGCCAAATCAGGTCCCTGCGTGTGCTCCCCTGGCGGTGAGGACGCGGCTGTCGGCCAATGGCGAGAGCGAGTGCCGGAAGGTCGGTCAAAGCCTTTCCTGTAGAAAACCCAGGCGGTTTGAGCAACGCATCAGGCCGCTCCCTGTCACGAAGGGAGCCGAGGAACATGGACGAACAGCGAACGATTGGATTGGTGATCGACGCACAGGCCGGCAGCCGCGAGGCGTTCGGAGCGCTGGTGCAGCAATTCGAGACGGCGGTCTTCGCGACCGTCATGTCGCGTTTGCGGCATAGCGCGGAGGCGCGCGAAGTGACGCAGGACGTGTTTGTCCAGGCGATGCGGAAGTTGCGACAGCTTCGCGAACCGGCGCGGTTCGGAGGCTGGCTGCGGCAGATCGCCGTGCGGATGTCGATCAATCGGGCCGTCCGCCGTCCGAACGAAACGACCTTCAACCCGCAGACATTCCACACGCTCAAGACCGAGCGGCGGACGCCGCTGGACGACCTGTTGCGCTCGGAGCGGTCACGGCAAGTGTGGGGCGGCTTGTCGCGGCTCCGCGATCTGGACCGCCGGACGTTGATCGCGTTCTATGTGGAAGGGCAGTCGCTCAAGCAAATGAGCGACGAGTTCGCCAGCCCCATCGGCACGATCAAGCGGCGTCTGCACACGGCCCGCAACCGGCTCCGCGAGGAGCTGGCCGACGACAGGCCGCGCCGGATGAAATCGCATTCCGTCTAAGCTTCGTGCTGCGAGCACTGCGATGACGCGATGAAAACCTCGTATTGACCGACGGTTTCCGCCACGGGACCGCTACGCATGATGGGATGCGCTCTCGTCTTCGACTTCGGCCGGAATGACGGGGGCGGCAGCGAGGAAAACTGGACAATGCGAATGAGCGAGCACGAAATCGGTGTCCGGACCCCACAGCCGCCCCTTTTCGGCAGGCCGCTCTTGGGGCAAGGCCACGATGATGAGCTCGTAATGGCCTTCCCGCGCCAGGCGCACCAGCTCAGGTCCGAAATGTCCGTCCAAGTGATGGACCTTGATATCCCGTCCCAAGGTACGGGCCCGTTCCCGGTCCCGCTCCAGAACGCCGTCAAGCTGCGGGGGCGGCGTTTCGGTCGAAGCGACGGCGACCAGATCGAGAGCGACTTTCGCATCGAGCATCGTCAGAACCGATTGGAACAGATCGCTGCTGGCGGTCGTCGCATCGTGGACCAACAGCACCTTGTCGACACCGAGGCCGGCGGTGCGCAGGTCCGCGACGGTCCGGGCCTGCCGCTCGCCGATCGTCGGGATGCGATTTCCTCCCTCGACGTCAAGGTACACGTCCCGGTCGCGGCTCAGGATGCGAACCGTGAGACCCGGGGGCCGGCCGTCGTGCAGGCTGATCCAGTAAAACGCGATCTGGTCGAGCTGCTCTTCAGCCGTGAACTTGTTCGATGCGCCGACGACGACCTCCTGGGCCTGAAGGTCCTTGGCTGTCCGCAAAATCGCGTGCAATGGACTGTTCGTCGGCACAATCAAGGGCTTGACCTTCTTGCCGGCCCGTTCCGCCCGCTCGACGACGGCCGTCATCAACTGTTGGTCATAGTTGTCCAGGTCGAGACGGCTGGTCCCCGTCTCCCCTCCAGGGATGAGGACTTTGGCCGTCATGACGACGACGTCGGTCGTGTTCGGATCGCTCTCCGCCAGGGCTTTTTCCAGCATGAACAAATTATGGGGCGAGCGAATCGCCACCAGCTTCCGGTACGGCTTCATCAGCCCCAAGGCGCCCGATTTGATCTCGGAAACGACCTGCTGGTTGAATTGCTCCAAATGCTCGTGCTTCGCACCACGCCGGCGGCGCTCGTTGACGTGCTCTGTCACCACGAACACCGTCAGAAACGCCCCGGTGAAGACCAGCCCGCTCATGGTCGCGACCTGCTTGGTCAGCAGGTTTGCCAGCGCGGAGCAGGAGACGATCAGGAAGATGATCCCGAGGCCGACCGGGATCTCCACTTTCCCGATGTGTAAATTGAAGGGCACTTTGAAGGCCCTCGGGCTGTGGTCCTTGAAGCGCAGCACCACCATCGACAATGTCTTGAACGCGAAACTCCACACGACGCCGAAGGCGTAGGCTTCGCCCAGGAGGATGACGTCACCGCGGCTGGCGATAATCGTCAAGAGCTGCAGGATGGTAATCAGCCACAGCACCCTGGACGTCGTGCCGAACCGCTGGTGCGGCTTCAGAAACCAGTCGGGCAAGACGCCGTCTTCGGCCACGCGATTCAGCACGCCGTTGGAGCCGATCATCGACGTATTGACCGCACCGGACAGAATTAAGAAGCCGACCACCACGACGAACGCATTGAGCAAGAGCCGCGCCGTCAGCGGTCCGGCCATAAACATCGCCAGGCCGCCGATGAAGTTGTCTTTGTATCTCGTCATGCGGTACTCATCCGGAATCAGCAGCACCGCCAGAAAACTGACGGTTCCCGTCAGCAATAAGCTGTAGACGAAGACGATGAACGCGGCCTTTTTGAAATTCGGCAATTTGGGCGATTCCACTTCCCGGTAAACTTGGGCCAGTGTCTCTTCGCCGCTCATCGCCAGGATCGAATGACCGAAAGCGATCGTGACGCCCAGAATTCCGATCAGGCTTAACCAACTGGGCGGGTGGCGCAGCGGTTCGGCCACCGCCGGATAATTGCCCAGAAATCCGAGGGGATCCTCCTGCTGTCCGGTGACTGGATTGATCTTGGGCACCTTTTGGCCGGAATCGTTCAGCTCCGTCTTTTTGCTGAGGTCCGGCTTCCACGACGGCATCGGGTTGTGGGCGCCCTTGGTGGCCAACGTGATGCCGCTCCAAGTGAGAATCACCAACCCCATGATCGTTGTGGCCACCATGATCTTGAGTGCTTTATCGCTCGACTCGTGCAATCCCAGCAGGTTCTGCCGGAAAAAATACAAGGTCGTGGCACACGCGATGGCGACGGCTCCCCAGCCTTGGAAGGCTTCGGCTGTCGCGTGTTCGATATGGATTCCGAAGTACCGCGACCGGGCCGCGTCGAGCGCCAGGTTCACGATGTATTGTCCCGCCGAAACGCCGCTGATCGGCCCGGTGAGGATGTAGTCGAAGAGCAGGGCGGAGACGGACAGCTTGGCGACGAAGCCCCCCATGGCTTCCTTGACGACGCGATACACGCCGCCACGGACGAACAGGGCGCTGCTTTCGATGTAAACAGCCCGCATGCCGTAGCTGAACACCAGCACACCGACAATAAACCACGGGGCCGCCGGCCCGATGGAGTTTTCGACGATGGCCCCGATGTAGTACGCCGTGCTGGCCAGATCGCACAGCACGACCGCCGCCGTTCGCCAGTACGAAATGAAGGTGAACGTCACGCTGCTGATGACGATCACCTGGGCGGTGCGCAGAGCCTTGGCCGTGGGCGAAAGGCCGCTCGCGGGAGGCGACGTCGAGTTTGTAATCAGTGGAGAAGAGGCGGGATCGGCCGGATCGTTCTGCACGAGAGGAGGGAGCCCCTTTTTGAACCCGGTCCGGGGCGGTGCTTTCCGTCAGCACGGGATAATGCCCGGCCCCGATCGCGCAATTCGCCCGATTTGAGGCCGTCAGACGCGGTTGGCACCATTGTCTTCTGCGCCGGTTGACGCCGTCAAGCGGCGCAGCGTGAACCGGAATCGCGTCAATGTGGAGGGACGAGCGAAAATCACGGGGTGACACAGCGCAAATGATAAAACGAGCGCACCGAAAACCGCGCGAAGACCGAGACGAGGCACGCATCGATGAAGGCGTCGCACAGGACAATTCCAAGCCAGTTCCAGCGGCGATCGCGGGTTACCGACCAGAATTGAGCGGATCGCGACATGGTTTCATGGTCGTCCCCTGATCGCGGGGCTTGATCCGGGCAAACGTCTTGCTGAGGATATTGTAGCCAGAACGATTCGAGAATCCTTCGCCTCAAACGGAGCCGCCTTGTGGATCGCGTTCAACAGCTTGCCGACTTGCTGAAATCAATGACTGCGGTTGATTTGGCGCCCCGGCTCGAGCGGGGAATGCCGAAGTATCCAGCTCATCCGCATCTCGTCATCGATCCGACTGTGACGCACGCCCGCAACGGCTACTATTGCCAGACGCTGTCGATGGCCGAGCACACCGGCTGCCACGTCGACGCGCCGGCCCACACCGTCCCGAGTCTGATGCACGTGACCGTCGAGACGCTGGCGGCCAACCAGCTTTTCGGCCCCGCGGTCCTGTACAACTTCTCGGAACGCGATTGGCAGCCGGGGCAGATGTTGACGGCTGACGACTTTCTGGCCTACGAAAAGAGCCACGGCGTGCAGGCGCAAACCGGTGACATGGCGCTGTTTGTTTCGGCTGGCATCGCCGGTATTGGGGCTCGCCCGGCTTCTACGAACGGAATGAGCCGGGGATGGACGAGAAGGTGACTCTCCTCTTCGCGGAACGGGGCGTGCGAGCAGTTGGCAGCGACACGATCGGCTGCGAGATTCCGATGGTCAAGGGCGTTTCGGGCGAATCGCCCGGGCACCGCCGTCACTGGCTGCCCAACGGCATCCTGATTGTCGAATGCCTGGCCCAGCTCGAAAAGTTGCCGTTGCGATCGTTCTTGATCGCCTCGCCCCTGCCGATCCAAAACGGCTCCGGCTCGCCGCTGCGGCCGATCGCTTATTTCTAGAGCCGATTTCAAAAGGCGAACATGGCTCGTAGGGTAAGCTGCCAGCTTGCCCTGAATGGCAAGTTCTTAACTCGAACAGGCAAGCTGGCAGCTCGCCCTACGGTTTTGAAACCGCCTCGAATAATCAGTATTCGAAGTGGACTCGGAACGTGCCGACCGCGACCGGGCCGCGGTGCTCGTTGTCGTTCGTGCTGTGGATAAAGGCCACCGATCGGATCACGAAGAAAAGCACCGAGTTCGAGACAACCTTCAACGTTTCTGAGCCGTGACTAGGGCTAGTACTCCCAGTGGAGTCTTGCCCCGAAGACATTGACCGGGCCTCGGTCACTGTTGAACGCCGGGTCAGCGAAGAACTGGTAGTCGAACGCCAAGCGACAGCCCTTTCCGATGGCAAAATCATAATACGTTTCCAAAGACTTCTCGCAGGCGTAGGTCAAGTTGCCGTCGCCGTTAAGAATGCCCGTGCCGCCCGCCTTCAGGAAGGCTTGCTGATCGGACGAAGCACCGGCCAAATTACCAAGAAGACCGAAGGTGTCGCCGGGACGGTGCCATGCGGCGCCTTTGACGCTCACGCCCAGCTGTACCGTCCAGTCGGCGTCGTTGTACACCGCCGCCGCAGTTTGGCCGTCTTGCCAGCCAAGCCGCGAGAACATGCCGACGTTCTTCGCAATCTCCTGTTCCCAATTCACCCCAAAGCCGTATTTGGAACGGAAGCTGAAGGCGGCCGCTGGGACGGTTATTTCCACTCCTTGAGGGGTATTAGGAGGCGGAGGGGAGGCGAGCAGAAGAGAGGTCGCCGCGTTATAGCTGGCGAGGTAACCGTGGTCGATCCATGCCTGAAGCCGGATGGCTCCGGGATGATCGGCGATGCGCCAACGGCGCTCCAATTCCAGTGATCATTCCCCACTCTTTCCAAAACTCCCCGTCGGAGGTGATCTCCCCAGGCTCGACGGGCCACATAAAGATCCGGTCATCGGAGGTGAAACCATTCGGCAGTGCCGGGCAACTGGAACCATCCATAGCGCAGAGCCCAATCCGGCTGATTCAGTTCGATGGCAATTCCTGTGGTGTATCCGATGGTATCTGCGGGATAATCCCAGGTGAGCATGGTGCTCGCCCAACTCATGAATTGTGTGTGCGGGTCGTGGTTGTAGGTGTTCTTGTCGAAAAGCTCCGCCATGTTAAGCCGGCCAGCGGTGATGGTTAGCCGCGAAACGTCCCGTTTGCCGGGTAGCGTGAATGGGCCGTCGGGCACGTCCTCCTGTTCCCCGCCCAGGCCGAAGGTTTGGCGAACAAAGAAGTGTGAAAACATGAACCTGGGAGTCAGGCTGCCGGATTTGTACGCGTCCGCGTTGGGAAAGGCCTCGAGGCCAAAGCTGTTACTCAGGCCGAAGCCCTGCCACATCAGCAAATCCGCGTGAAACTCGGCACCCTGCCATAACGGTGCGCCGAGATAAAGGTCCGCGGTAATCGTTCCCTCGCGATCGCGGGCCGTGCCCAGGCTGTTGGGACCGGAGTACTGGGCACCGAATCCGGGTTGGAAATTATCAATAATGGTGGTTTGAGCGTGGAAGTTCCATCCCTCGGGCAGTAACTTGCACTTATCCTCCTCCTTGCCCTTGTCGTCCTCGTCTTTCTTGTCGTCGCCGTTGCCCTTCGCCTGGTCTTTGTTGTCCGGCTCAGGGATGACACCAGAGCCAGACGGGAGAGCTTGAGTTAAAGGCACGGGATCGAAGCTTGCCCAGTAGGGCGCACTGCCGTCGTCGCCGAGGGGCGTCCTGCCCAGGTCGATCAAACCCGCCGATTCAGCGGCCGGAGCGGCGATTCCACCGTTCAGAGCGCTGCTTTGAATCGCGGTGGCCTTTTTCGAATCGCCCGTCGATGGAGAGTCGGCTGCCGCAGGCGGGAGGGTGCGCTCGTTGTCGACTGGGCAAAGACCGAGGAGGTGAACTCGGAGGAGGAGGCGCAACAGATCAGCACGGCCGCTCCGAGCGCGGCCCGGATTCCTATTTTTGTAGGGTGGGACAAGGCCGGCTCGGCGGCCGCCGGCCCACCATTCTTGGCCGTTTGCTGAACCAGGCGGCGGATTGTGACCTTGGTGGTGGGCCGGCGCTCGCTGCGCGAGCTGGTCCCACCCTGCAGGTTGTGGGCAGCGGTCCGTACCGTCAGCGGACGGGCGAGGAACACGGTCATGCCGTTCCTCTCCGTTGCAGCGAGCGCTCAAGAAATCGTGCATGCCCTGAGCACCGAATTACTTCTCCAACATTGGCTATCCGAGTCTGCGCAAAGTCGAGGCAGGGGCCTTCGCAGAGCGACGAGGTCACTCGGCAGAGGCCTTCGAGCGGGAATTCTTCCGAGCTTTTCGAGAGTGGACGGTGGCGAGGGAATGGAACCGCGGAGCACGCGCCAGCGCATTCAGGAAGGCAACGCCTTCGGCCCGTTATGCCTAGTCGGCGCACGGGGCCGGTCGCAAACGAGGGAAATCGAAGGAGATGTGATGTGAAGAGGAAGTGAGTAGACCGCTCCGAGGGGCTTGTACAAAAAATGGCCTGTTTCTACCACCGGAAATTGCCCGTTTTTGCGACAAAAAGCCGGTGTTGACGTCGAACGATTCCTCTCGACGGCCTGGCCCTCAGACGGTATCCTTCGCTTCTCACCTTTTGTCCCCTCAATCCTTGTTCCATGCCTTCAGGCCTTTCCTTCGCGCAGCCGGGCAACGTTTCCTCACGCCGGCACGCCTGAATCCAGCCGTTTTCCATCCGAGTGTTTCTCGCATCCGACAATTGGGTAACGAGCCCTGAACGCCGTCGCGTTGTGCGCGTCGGAACGTCGTTTCGACGTCCGTGACGGTTGATCCGCGCAAGGCTCCTTCGTGGAGCGTCGATTGGCGACGCGCACTCCACTGTAAGCATGCAATATGAGATTGGCTCAGCCGAATCATCCTGAGGCGTCCCCGCGCAATGCAGGCGGGCGGACGTCGAATTGGGTCGGCCTTGCCAGCTGGACGACGTCGATTGTGCTCGTGATCGGTCTGCTCGTGACCGGGCTACTGGCCGGGATTTCCGGGTGTGCGGAACCATTCGTGAATGTGCATGCCTTTGGCGACGTTACCGCCGCTCTGGCGCCGGCTCCCCAAAAGGACCCGGTGTTTGCAGCCTTGCTTCCGAATCGGCCGCATTTTCCGCGGGCCTGCCTCGTGGCCGTGGTTGACGTCGACGGCATCCTCCTCGATTCCGACGCCACGGGACTCGGATCGCTTGGTGAGAACCCGGTTGCCATCTTCCGCGAACGGCTCGACGCGATCGAGCACAACCACCGCGTGCGGGCCGTCGTGCTGCGGATTCATTCTCCGGGGGGAAGCGTCACCGCGACCGACATCATGTGGCGCGACCTGGCGGCGTTCAAAGCTCGCACCTGCCTGCCCGTCGTGGCGTGCCTCATGGATGTGGCGGCCGGCGGCGGCTACTACCTGGCAACGGGCGCCGATTGCATCGTGGCGCATCCGACGACCGTGACCGGCGCCATCGGCTGTATCCTCAACGTCTACAACCTCCAGGACATGATGGCCCAGTTCAATATCATCGGCGTCCCCATTAAGTCGGGGAAAAATGTCGATCTCGGCTCCCCCGTCAAGGCGATGGACGACGCGGGACGCAAACTCCTGCAGGACATGGCCGACGAATTCCATCAGCGGTTTCGCAACGTCGTCTTGAGCCGAAGACCCCAGGTCGACGGCCGCCTATCGACGACGTTTGACGGCCGCATCTTCACGGCAAGCCAGGCATTGGGGCTTAAACTGATCGATCATGTCGGCTATCTGGACGATGCCGTGCAGCTTGCGACCAACATGGCCGGCCTCAACTACTCGGAGGTCGTCTTCTATCACCGGCACGGCGACCCCGCCCTGTCCCCCTATTCCACGACGCCGAACATCCCGCTGCAAGACAAGATCGTGCCCATCAATATCCCCGGAATCGATCGTTCACGCTTGCCCAACTTCCTATACTTGTGGGAGATGGAGCCCTCTACGGCACTCATTAACGGCAAGTGAGTCGAGGTCAGTCATGGGTGGCGAGCGGCGAATGATGGACGGAGTGGCGAGTTGCGAGTGGCGAGTTGCGAGGCGGACGTGCGCAGGCAAAGCGTGCTTTAGTTTTCTCTCACCACTCACCACTCGCCACTCGCCACTCATAACCGCCGGTGCCTTCCTACTCACGGCGCTGTGCTTCGCCCCGCGTTGCCGGGCCGAAAACCCGGTCTTCGACTTGCTGATGAGCCGCGGCGTGCCGGTCGGCGGGGACGAGGTCGTGCGGCTTCCTCCCCCCACGCTGGCCGACGGACTCAGCGCGGCCGAGCAGCGCCACGCAGTGGAATCCGTTGCCGGCGAAAGCCATACGTGGGAGGAGTTGACGCGAAAATCGGTCGTCGCCCCCTTCATTCTGCGAGTCTCCAAAGCCGAAGCGCGAAAGGAACGCCGCGGCCGTCGTTTCGACGTGTGGTTCATCGTTTACGGCGACTTGAGGACGCTGGACAGCCAGGACTTTCTCCGACGGCAATTCCGATCGGCCACGTCGGAGACCGACCCTGAAAATGGTTCATCGAGCAAGATGTTGACGAGTTCCGATCTCAAGCGCCGCGGCCTGATGTCCTCCGGACGACCCGGAGAGCCGGAATACGCCGCCGTCGAATTCACTCTTCTGGATCGCGTGCGCCTGCAAGTGACGACGCAGAGCACCAAGTCGAAAACCGCCGAGTCGAACCTGGCGGCGTCGATTCTCGATCGGCGTTTCATGAACGATGCGGAATTTCCCAACCAGTGGCGGCCCATCACGCGGGACGACGCCGGCCGGCGTCATCTCGGAGCGCCACATCCGTACTTCGGCTTTGGAGGGTACGCGAAGGCGACCCGGCTCATCGATCCCCCGGCGCCCTCTTCGTCGAATATCATGCGGCCTTTGCCGAACCACAGGACTGGTTCGGCGGCACCAACTTGTTGCGCTCCAAGCTGCCGATCCTCGCGCAGATGATCGTCCGTCAGCTTCGCCGCGGCCTCGAGAAATGAGGGGCCAGAGGTCAGAGGACAGCAGGAAAACAGGCACGCGAAGCATGCCAATCGATTCGGCTCAACTCGAACCCCTAGTGCTGGTAGCACTTCCTTGTCGCGTCGAAAGTCTCTCTTTTCCCGACGCGTTCCGCCGCAGGACCGCTACACTCTGGCTTGAAGCGCTCTAACCTCTCATCCTCGAAGCGATTCCACGGGTGGCAGGCGAGCGATGCGAAAGGCCGGATACGCTGCGCCGGCGACGGCCATGGCCGCGGCGGTCAAAACGCCTTCGCCAATCGCACGGAACGAAATGTCGCCCTGCACCAATCCCGACGTGACGTGCCAATGCGACAGGACGACGATTCCGGCCAGGCCCGCGACGACGCCGACCGCGGCCCCGGCGGCGGCCAGCAGGAGGGATTCGCTCAGGATGAGGCGAATCACCCGCGACGTGCGCCAGCCCACGGCGCGGAGCGAGCCGATCTCGGACCGCCGCTCGAAGACGCTCATGGCCATCGTATTGAGCACGCCGAGGGACCCGATCAGGCAGGCAATCGCGGAAATGAGCCAAGACATCGTCCGCGTCACCCGCATCTGGTTCAAGGAGCTGACGAATTCGGCGCACGGGACGGCGGCGACCTGGGGGTCGAGCGCTTCAATTTGCCGGGCCAGTGCAGCCGTCGCCGCCGGGTCGCCCGATGGATTGGACTGAACGATGAAGCCGGTCACCTGCCCCGGGCGGTCCATTTGCCGCTGAAGGTCGTCGAGGAGCATGAAGACCGCCCCGTTCTCGTAGACGCTGAAGCTCTCGAAGACGCCGATCACGCGGAAGGGCTGGGAGTAGACTTCCACGACGTCGCCCGGCTGTTTGCCGAGGTTGGCGGCCAGGATCCGGCCGAGCATGACGCAGCTCTTGTCGCCGGCCCGCAGCCGTCGTCCGGCTGCGATCTTCACGCGGTCGAGCACGGGGCAGTCCGGTTCCCAACCATTGACGATGACCATGAACAAGTCGCGGTCCTCGAAGGCCACCATGTCCATCAGCCCGCCGATGACCTGGCCGGCGCCTGGCAGCCGGCGGATGCGCTCGCCCAGCGACAGGGGGACGCCTTTGGAGAGTTGCACGGTGCCGCCCCGCCGCTGCACGACGAGATCGGCCCCGCGGCGCGTATAGAGTGCCAGGAACGAGGTCTCGAACGACTCCGCGACGCCGACCAGCGACACGACGGTCGCGACGGCCACCGCCAGTCCCATGACCGTGAGCAGGGAGCGCGCGGGCCGCCGCCGCAGGTTCTTCCAGGCAATCGTTACGCGACGCATCGTGAGGGGAGAACCTGCGTTTGGACACCGGGGCTTGGAAAACCCTGCGTTTGCGAGCCGTCAAGCCGCCCGTCCCGGATCCAGAGGGTCCGTTGGGCGCGAGCGGCCACTTCGGCGCCGTGCGTAATCACGAGAAGAGTCAAACCCTGCTCGCGGTGGAGTCGATCGAAGAGATCAAGCACGCCGCAGCCGGACGCCGAATCGAGATTCCCGGTCGGCTCGTCGGCCAACAGCAGCAGGGGGTCGTTGGCCAGCGCCCGGGCAATGGCGACTCGCTGCCGCTCGCCGACGGAGAGCTTCGCGGGAAGATGGCCGGCCCGGTGAGTCATGCCGACCATCGCCAGCAGCTCCTCAGCCTTGCGGACTCGCTCGCGGCGGCCGCGATTGCCTTCGAACATGGGGATCTGGACGTTCTCCAGGGCCGTGAGGGTCGGCAGGAGATGGAACGACTGGAAGACGAACCCGAGCGTCTCTGCGCGAAAGCGGTCGAGGTCTTTCCGCGCGGCCAGGCGATCTCCCTCGAAATATATCTCCCCGCTCGTCGGGCGATCGAGGGCTCCCAGCAGGTTGAGCAAGGTGGACTTGCCGCTGCCGCTGGGACCCATGATGGCGAGGTATTCGCCGCGCCGGACCGTGAACGACACGTCGGTCAGAGCGTGAAGCGTGCCGGCCTCGTAAGTTCGGCAGACCGAAGAGACTTGGAGCAGGGTGTCGATTGGAACCACAATTTCGGTCACCTCCCTGTTGTTGGATCGCCATTATCCCATAATTGGCGTGCAACGCACGACCAGTTTGCGATCAATCGGATCGCAGCGCCTCCGTCGGGGCGAGCGTCGCACCGCGATAGGCCGGATAGAACGAACCGGCCAAAGCGGCCGCCAGCATCAGGGCTACCGCCGCCAGGACCGCCCCGGCCGAGAGACCAGGCTGGACGATGTTCCGCGTGAACGACCAGGCGGCCAGCATCCACAAGAGCAGTGCGGCCGACAGAGCGCCGGCCAATGAGCCGGCCAGCCCGATCACGAGCGACTCGCCGAGGATCAACCGCACGACGCGCCCCGCGTCCAGCCCACCGCCCGCAAGATGCCCAATTCGCGCGTGCGTTCGAGGACCGACATCAACATCGTGTTGAGCATGCCGACGAGCGAAAGAACGACGGTGATAATCGACGTTCCCCAGGCCATCGTGGTCGCCAGGCGCGTCTCGGTGTCCGTATCGACGAACTGCCGGGTCGGCAAAGCCTTGAAACCGAGGGAGCGGTCTTTGGAATTGCGCAGCGATTCAATTCGCCGGCAAAGCCGGCGGATTGCGACGTCGCCGGCGGCGCCGGGCACGACGCGCAGCTGGAACTCGGAGACCTGTCCGACCCGCCCCATCAGCTCCTGCACGTCGGACAGCGGCGCGGCCGCCGTGTTGGATTCGAGCGCGTTGTCGGTTTGAAAGATTCCGACGATCCGGAACGGCGTCCGTTCGATCTCGACCGACTCTCCCTGTCCTTTTCCCAGCGCGCGGGCCAGGCCGCCGCCTAGCAGGACCGCGTGGCGGTCTGTCGTCGCCAGCGGCCGACCGGAGACGACGGCCAGTTTCCCAATGGCGAAGCCGGCCGGGTCTAATCCGTGGAGCGGAATGCCGACGAGAGTCTGCTCGCCGAATGAGACCATTTCCGTCAAGCTGCCGTCCACTCCGGCGACTTCGGGCAAGGCGGAAAGCCGCGCGGAGAGCGGCGCGTTCAGGCTGCTAGTGATGCGTTCGGCCACCCCCGCGCGAACGACGACGATGTCGACGTTCCGCGACTGATAGGAATCGGCCGCCGAACCGGCGAACGCCCAGGCGATGTTGAGCAACGTGGTCGTGGCGGCGACGGCGGCGGCCAGGCCGGCGGCCGTCAACACTGACCGCGTCTTGCGGCGGGTCAGGTTCTTGACGATGACTTCGACAAACAGCATGCCGCACCATAGAGTGGTGAGTGGCGGTTAAAGCCAGTGGCACCCTTCACGCACTCGTTTTCCCTCACCACTTGCCACTCACGGCTCGCCACTCGCCCCACAAGCCGGGCAATGATCGCGTTTCTCGCAAAGCGCGTCTATCCCGACTCGGCCGCCAGGGCAGGTTCGGCAGACGCGCCCGAGTGATCATGGCGTTGGCGGCGTCGCTCGTTGATCCACAGGCGGAAGCGGTCGAGATAGAGATAAATGACCGGCGTTGTAAAGAGCGTGAGGGCCTGGCTCATGATCAGGCCGCCGACGATGGCGATCCCCAAAGGTCGACGCAGCTCGGAGCCGGTGCCCGTTCCCAGCGCCAGGGGCAATCCGCCGAAGAGCGCCGCCAGGGTCGTCATCATGATCGGCCGGAACCGCAGCACGCAGGCGGTGTAGATCGCCTCGACCGACGACATATTCTCCTTGCGCTCGGCCTCCAGGGCGAAGTCGATCATCATGATGGCGTTCTTTTTGACGATGCCGATCAACAGCAGAATGCCGATCAGCCCCATGACATTCAGCTCGTTCCCGGTCAGCCAGAGCGCCAACAGGCGCCGACCCCCGCGGAGGGGAGGGTGGAGAGAATGGTGATCGGGTGCATATAGCTCTCGTACAGGATGCCCAGCACGATGTAGACGGCCGCCAACGCGGCGGCAATGAGGATCGGCTCGTTCTTGAGCGAATCCTGGAAGGCCTGGGCGGCTCCTTGGAACCGGCCATGAAGCGTCGAGGGAAGTCCCATTTCGTGGGTGGCCTGGTCGATTTTATCGACGGCGTCGCCGAGAGCACCGCCCGGCGGAAGATTGAACGAGATCGTCACCGACGGAAAGACCCCCGAATGGTTCACCTGCAACGGACCCGTGTCGGTCTTGAACTTGCAGAACGTGCTCAAGGGCACGCGGACTCCATTCCCGCCTTTCACGTAAACGTATTGCAGGCCGCCGGGGTTCTGCCAGAATTCCTGCGGCACGGTCATGACGATGTGGTATTGGTTCAGCTGCGTGTACGTCGTCGCCACGAACCGTTGCCCAAAGGCATCGTACAGGGCGTCGTCGATCGTCTGCATTGTAATGCCCAGGCGCGAAGCCGCATTGCGGTCGACGGTGACGGTGGACTCCAGGCCCGAGTTCTGCTGATCGGTGCTGACGTCTTCCAGGCCGGGGATCGTCCGCAGTCTGTTGAGAACCTTTGGCCCCCAGTCGTTCAGCTCCTTCAGGTTGTCCCCCTGGAGCGTGTACTGGTACTGCGAGCTGCTCGACCGCCCGCCGATCCGCAGATCCTGCACGGATTGCAGGATGAGAGTGGCGCCGGGAATGCCGGCGAGCTTTTTTCGCAGCCGCGCGATCACCTCATCCGCGCTGGCCCTGTGAGAGCCCGCGAGCCGTCCCGTAAATTCAATGAGACGTTCCGGTACGGGAACTCGATGGTCGGCGAACCAAGCGAGGAAGCGGCCAAGAGGCCCCTGAACATGGATGGCGGTCCGCCCCTCGACTGGCTTGAGAGCGATGTACATCTGCCCGGTGTTCGTCGTCCGGCCTCCGCCTCCGCCTCCGCCTCCCGTGAACGCGATCGCGTTGACGACGTCGGGATCGTCTCCGACGGCCTTGGCGAATCGCGTTAACAGGCCATTCATCGTTTGAAAGGACGTGTCTTGATCGGCCAGGATCGTGCCGGTCAGGCGGCTGGTGTCTTGCTGGGGAAAGAAGCCCTTGGGGACGATGATGTACAGCCACAGGGTGACGCCGACCGTGCTAATCGTCGCCACGATCATCAGGAACTGGTGCCTCAAGACCCAGCGCAGGATCAATTCGTATGCGTTCAGGATCCATTGGAACACGGATTCGCTGGCGCCGTAGAGGACTCCGTGTTTTTCTTCGTCTTTCGCTTTCAGGAGCCAGGCACACATCATCGGCGTCGTGGTGAGGGAGACGACAAGCGATACGGCGATGGCGACGCTGATCGTGACGGCGAACTCGCGGAACAGCCGTCCGATGATGCCACCCATCATCAGGATGGGGATAAAAACTGCCACGAGGGACACGCTGATCGACAGGACGGTGAATCCGATTTCCCGCGCCCCCAACAGCGCCGCCTGCATCGGGCGCATGCCCGCCTCGAGGTGCCGGTTGATGTTCTCGACCACGACGATCGCGTCGTCCACCACGAACCCCGTCGAAATGGTCAAGGCCATCAGCGAGAGATTGTCGACGCTGTATCCGCACAGATACATCACGCCGAACGTGCCGATCAGGGAGACCGGGACGGCGACGCTGGGGATCAGTGTCGCGCGGCCGTTCCGAAGAAAGAGAAACACGACCAGGATCACCAGTCCGACCGAGAGGGCCAGCGTCATCTCGACGTCGCGGACCGAGGCCCGGATTGTCGATGACCGGTCAACGACGACCGCGACGTCGATTCCCGCGGGAATCTCATTCTTCAACTGGGGAATGGCGTCGCGGATGCGGTCCACCGTCTGGATGATGTTCGCTCCGGGCTGGCGAAAAATGATCAACAGCACCGACGGCTTCAAGTCATAGAGCCCGCTGGCGCGAACGTCCTCGACCGAATCGGTCACGTGGGCAACGTCTCCCAAACGCACGGGAGCGCCGTTGCGATAGGCGATAATGAGCGGTCGATACTCCTTCGCCTTGAGCAACTGGTCGGTCGTGCCTAAAAACCACGACTTTGATCCTTCCGACACGCTTCCTTTCGGTCGATTCGCCGTCGCCGCGCCGACCATGGTGCGTACGTCGTCGAGACCCAACTGCCAGTTGTTGAGTTGGGTCGGGTTGACCTCGATGCGGACCGCCGGAGGAGATCCGCCTCCCGCGAAGACCTGTCCCACGCCGTCGATCTGGGACACCTTCTGCGCGAGGATGGAGGAGGCCGCGTCGTACACTTCGGGCTTCGTGCGGACATCGGACGTCAGCGCCGGAATCAGAATGGCGGTGTCCGCCGGATTGATGAGGCGATAGGTCGGTTTACTGGGCAGATTGGTCGGCAATTGGCCGCTGGCCGCGTTGATCGCCGCCTGCACGTCGCGGGCCGCCGCGTTGATGTTCCGATTCAAATCGAACTGGATTGTGATCGACGTCGTGCCGAGGTAGCTGGCCGAGCTCATCTCGGTAATGCCGGCAATCCGACCGAACTGCCTTTCCAACGGCGTGGCGACCGCGGAGGCCATCGTCTCGGGGCTGGCGCCCGGCAGCGAAGCCGAGACGGAGATCGTTGGAAAATCGATTTGAGGCAGGGGCGAGACCGGAAGGAAGACGTAGCCCAGCGCACCCGCCAGGGTCACCGCCGCCGTCAAGAGCGACGTCCCAACGGGCCGGCGAATGAAGGGGGTCGATAAGCTCATCGCGCTTCCACCAACTCCGGTTCCTCGACGGGACCGCGAGAGGGATTACCGCCGAATCGGCGGGCGAGACGGTCGAAGTAGAGATAAATGACTGGTGTGGTGTAAAGCGTGAGCAATTGCGAGACCAACAGGCCGCCGATGATCGAAATCCCCAGCGGGCGGCGGAGCTCGGATCCGACTCCGCCCCCGACGGCGAGCGGGACGGCGCCCAACAGGGCCGCCATGGTCGTCATCATGATGGGGCGGAACCGCAGCAGGCACGCCTGGTAAATCGCTTCGCGGGGATTCATTCCCTGCTGCCGCTCCGCCTCCAGGGCGAAGTCGATCATCATGATGGCATTCTTCTTCACGATGCCGATCAGCAGGATGATGCCGATCAAGGCGATGACGCTCAAGTCGATGCCGCAAATGAGCAGCGAGAGGACCGCGCCCACGCCGGCCGACGGCAGCGTCGAGAGGATCGTGATCGGATGGATGTAACTTTCGTAGAGCACGCCCAGGACGATGTACACCGTCACGAGCGCAGCCAGGATCAACAGGGGTTCGTTTGCCAGTGACGCCAGGAAGGCCGCCGCCGTCCCCTGGAAGTCGCCCTGGATGCTGGTGGGCATGTGCAGCTCGTTCTTGACGGTTGCGATCGCCTGGACCGCGTCGCCCAGCGACGCGTCGGGCGCGAGGTTGAACGAAACCGTGACCACCGGAAACTGTCCCTGATGATTGATGGTGATGGGGACCGACGATTCGTGAGTCTGGGTGAACGCGCTCGAGCGGCGAATGTCCCCCCGCGGTCTGAATGTAGATATCGTGCAAATCGCGCGGCGACTTGCGGAAGCGGGGATCGACTTCGAGCACCACGCGGTACTGGTTCAATTGGGTGAACATGATCGAAACCTGACGTTGGCCGAAGGCGTCGTACAACGTGTTGTCGATCAACTGCGGCGTCACGCCCAGCCGCGACGCCGTGTCCCGGTCGATGACCACCTGAAGCTGCCGTCCCTGGTTCTGCTGGTCGCTGGCGACGTCCCGAAGCTGGGGAAGCGCCTTGAGCTTCTTGACGAACCGCGGAGCCCAGACGTTCAATTCTTCGGCGCTGGAATCCTCGAGGCTGTATTGGAATTGCGTGCGGCTTACGCGAGTTTCGACCGTCAGGTCCTGCACGGGCTGCATGAACAGGCTGATGCCGGGGATCTTTTCCAGCGACGGCTGCAACCGGCGGATGACGGCGCTGGCGTCGATCCCGCGCTGGTCGAGCGACTTGAGGTTGATCTGGATGCGACCCGAATTCAGCGTCGGGTTGGTGCCGTCGACGCCGATGAACGACGACAAGCTTGCGACCGCCGGGTCCTTGAGGATCGCGCGGGCCAGCGCTTGCTGCCGCGCCGACATCGCCGTGAAGGAGATGTCCTGCGGCGCTTCGGAAATGCCCATAATGACTCCCGTGTCTTGGACCGGGAAGAATCCCTTGGGCGCGATGACGTAGAGATAGATTGTCCCGACGAGCGTGGCGATGGCGACGAGCAGGGTCAGCGGCTGGTGCCGCAGCACGACCGTCAATGTTTTTCCATAGAAATCGATCACCGACTCGAAGGCCCGCTCCGAAGTCCGGTAGAACCAGCTCTGCTTGGACTCGGGCTTGTGCTTCAATAGCCTGGCGGCCATCATCGGCGTCAGCGTGAGCGAGACGATGGCCGACAGCAGGATCGTCACGCTCAAGGTCACCGCGAACTCGCGGAACAGCCGCCCGACGATGTCCCCCATGAACAACAGGGGAATCAGGACGGCGATCAGCGAAATGCTCAGCGAAATGATGGTGAAGCCGATCTCGGCCGATCCCTTGAGCGCCGCCTGCAGGGGAGGTTCCCCCTGTTCGACGTAGCGCGCGATGTTCTCGATCATCACGATTGCGTCGTCGACGACGAACCCCGTCGAGATGGTCAGGGCCATCAGCGTCAGGTTGTTCAGGCTGAATCCGAGCATGTACATCACGGCAAAGGTGCCGACGAGCGACAGCGGCACAGCCACGCTGGGGATGATCGTCGCGGACAGCGTCGCGCAGAAACAGGAAGATCACGAGCACGACCAACACGATGGTCAAAATCAGCTCGAACTGCACGTCTTCCACCGAAGCGCGGATCGTCACGGTCCGATCGGTCAGGATCGACACGTTGACGGCGGCCGGCAGAGTGCTGCGGAGCTGCTTCAAGAGCTTTTTGATCCGGTCGACGACCTCGATCACGTTCGCGCCCGGCTGGCGTTGGATGTTCATGACGACGGCCGGGGTGGTGTCCAGGCTGGGACTCTGGGCCATCCACGCGGCCTGCCGCACGTTCTCGACGTCGTCGATCACGTTGGCGACGTCCGACAGCACGACGGGCCCGGTGGGGCGGTACGCGATCACGATCGATTGATATTGCGCGGCCGTGAGGAGCTGGTCGTTGGCCGCGATGGTGTAGGCTTGCCGACGGCCGTCGAAGTTTCCTTTGGCCTGGTTGACGTTGGCCGCGACGATCGCGGTCCGCACGTCCTCGAGATTCAGCCCGCGGGACAAGAGTGCGGCCGGATTGAGCTGCACGCGCACTCCCGGCTTCTGGCCGCCGCTGATGCTGACCATGCCGACGCCCGTCTGCTGTGCGATCTTCTGGGCCAGCCGCGTATCCGCCAGGTCTTCGACCTTGGGCAGGGGGAGCGTATCGGAGCTCAACGCCAACGTCAGGATGGGCGCGTCGGCCGGATTGGTCTTGTTGTAGATCGGCGGATTCGGCAAGTCGGTCGGAAGGTATGTCGCCGCCGCGTTGATCGCCGCCTGGACCTGCTGTTCGGCGACGTCGATGTCCAGCGAAAGCTCGAACTGCAGGATGATGACCGAGCTCCCGTCCGAGCTGGTCGACGTCATCTGGTCGAGCCCCGGCACCTGGCCGAACTGGCGTTCCAAGGGCGCCGTGACGGACGACGCCATCACGTCCGGGCTGGCGCCGGGATAGAACGTCAGGACCTGGATCGTGGGGTAGTCGACCTGCGGCAGGGCGGAGACCGGCAATTGAAAGTACGCGACGGTGCCGACCAATACGATCGCGACCATGAACAGCACGGTCGCGACCGGCCGCAAAATGAACAGCCGCGAAGGACTCATTGGGCCGCCTGCGCCTTGCTCTTCCTTGAGCTTTGAGCGGCTTTCGGCTTTGCCTTGCCGCCCGACTTCTGGCCGCGGATTTCGATTTTCGATCCCTCCTGCAGCTTATCGGTCCCCTCCGTCACGACCAACTCGCCCGGCGACAGGCCCTTCTCGACAATCGTCTGGTCCTTGTCCGTTGCTCCCACGGTCAGTTGCCGCATCTCCACTGTCTGATCGGACTTAATGACAAAGGCGAACGTCGAGTTTGGACCGTGCTGAACGGCGGCAGACGGCACGAGCACCACGTTTCGCTGCGTGTCGATCAACAACTGCACGCTGACAAACTCATTGGGGAAGAGGAGATTGTCCTCGTTTGGGAAGACCGCTTTCAGTTTCACGGTCCCGGTCGTGACATCGACCTGGTTATCGATGGCCAACAACTTGCCGGTCGCCAGTTTTGCGGACAAATCGCGGTTCAACGCTTCGATCACGATCTCCTCGCCCGAGTTGAACTTCCGTTGCACGCGGACGATATCGTCCTGTGGGATCGGAAAATCGACGGCGATCGGTTGCAGCTGGGTGACGACCGCCAGCGCGGTCTGACTCGCAGCCTGCACAAAATTCCCCATGTCGACCAGCCGCAAGCCGATCCGCCCGCTGAAAGGCGCGGTGATGTCGCAGTAAGTGATTTGCAACTGAGCGTTGGCAATCATTGCCTGATCGGTTTTGACGGCCCCTACGTATTGGCTGACCGTCGAGACCTGGGCATCGTAAGTCTGCGGGGTCACCGACTTGGTTTTCAACAATTCCACGTCGCGTTTGAGATCCTGCCTGCCCTGCGTCAGCGATGCCTGGTCGCGGGCAAGCTGCCCCTGCGCCTGGGCCAATTGCACCTCGTACGGACGCTTATCGATCTCCACCAGGGACTCGCCGGCTTTGACCATCTGGCCCTCGGTGAAATAGACCTTCATGATCTGCCCGTCGACCCGCGTGCGGACGGTCACCGTCTGAAAGGCCGTCACCGTCCCCAGCAGACCCGATAGATACAGGTTCATGTCCCCCCGGCGAACGGCGGCGGCAACGACGGGCACGCTCCGCGGTCCCGCTTTCCCGGCGCGGCCGGTCTTCGTCCCCAACAGATTAAAATGCTCAACCACGAGAGCGCCGGCACCGGCGGCCACGAGTAAGAGGATGAGCCATAACCATCCGCGGCGACTCTTCGACGGCCCCTCTTCCGGAGGGGCGTGAAGTTCGTCGAGGTGCGCCGGAGCTTGACGAGGGGGCGAGGAATCCTCAACCGATTCCTCGAACTTGGGGGGTTGCACAGTTGTCATGGTTCAAGACTCGGGGGTGCAGGGAAAACTCACAGCCTGGCGGCATCGACTCCGGCGGTGCGCGCAGCACCGGCGCCTGCCTCCTCATCAAATTTGCCCGCCTCGCCGATTTTCCCAATCGGACGTCTCGCAATTGTATCTTTTCCTCGGCTGGGCGAACACAGATCTTTCGCGTGACCAAGGGACGGGGGCAAGCTGGGGAAGTCGGCACCGGCCCAAAAACCGCCCGTCTTGGGGGTTCAGGGAGATCGCGGCGAAGACCATTTTCAGCGTCTCCGCACGCCTGTCCCGTGCGGCTGGCGGCCGGCGCGTTGCTTGAAGGCCCCAGCGAGCACCGGTAAAATCCCCCTCTCGTCCCGCCGCGAAGCGCGACCGCGGGCTCCCTCGCTCAACGGCCCCTATAGCTCAATTGGTAGAGCAACTGACTCTTAATCAGTAGGTTTTCGGTTCGAGTCCGAGTGGGGGCACTAAAAACCTTATAAAACAAGTTGTTTTATAAGGTGTTTTCTTTCCTGCCTTGTACCAAATTTCATCCATTTCCTGCCTGTACCTAATTTCAACGATTTCTGGACGTTCTGACGATTTGTCAGGGCTTCACGGAGTCGTGACCCTTGGTCCTGACCCTTGTCAGTCGTCCATCTTGAATCCGCCTGTTTTCTTGAAGTCATCGAGCATTGCATCGATCGCCTGCTCCGGACTCAGGCCCGTTACCATCTTCGCTTTGACGTTGTTCCTAGGATTTGTCGCGCTCCGTCGGTTGTCACGTTTTTGTCAAAAGCCGTTTTGTCAAAACAGCTGTCAAAATCCAGTTGGGCAAGTGGGAGGTCGGCGGTGCGGCAGCTTGTCAAAAATCCAGGACTTGGGTTGTGGAACGGCCCCCTGCGGCGCGGGTATTTAGGCCGGTGGGATCGGCGTCGCGGAACCAAGCCGCGTCCTGCTTTGGCTATTCGTTGAGTATCTTGACGGCAGCCGACAAGCCGGCCCATTGGACGGCTTCTTTGTCCAGATCACTTTCGGTGCTGTCGCCGTTCGGGCTTTCCAGCAGATAAACGGGATTCTTCAACCGTCGAGCCCGGCATCCCGACAGCCATGGTTCCCTGTATGTTGTGGACGCTGTCAATCATTGGATTCAAAAGTTCGCTGTCGATCGCTAAACTCAAACGAGTAGTTCCCGCCCGTGGCCGCCATTTGCCGCACCTCCTCGCAGAGATCGAATCATGGCTCGCATATCCTCATTCGTCGTATTGGCGCTGGGCCTTTGTTTTGCAACGCTCGTACGGGCCGAGGTGCCGGCTGCAATCCCCCCCGCAACCGCCAAGCAGATTCAACACACGGTCGTTCGCGCCATTGGATATTTGCAAACCGAAAGCGCCGCCTGGTTGAACACGCGCAAATGCGCCGCCTGCCATCACGTGCCGATGCCACTTCGGGCTCGGCGAAGCCGAACGGCAGGGGTACACGATCGACAAGAAATTCGTGGCGGAAACGACAGAGTCCTTGCTGGGCAGTCGAGACAAGTTGAAGTCCTCGAAGATCTTTCCCAATCCGGCGGATCCATCCGACCCGCGACCACAGGGTCGAGGGCTGAACATGGGGCTCCCGTTTCTGGCTGTCGCTGCACGGTCGTTGCCCTCGCTGAACGAGGGACAAAAGCAAAGCCTGAAGCTGATCGCGGAGGAAATCGTCAAGAAGCAGCAACCAGACGGTTCCTGGGAGTTCTTTGCCACTCTCAGGCGACCGCCGATTAACGAAGCCCAGACCACCGACGCCGCCTGGATCATCATGGCGCTTGAGGGGGAAACAGGACCTGACGCGCCGGCCTCGCAACGCGCGGCGCTGTCAAAGGCGATCGCCTGGCTCGACGCTGCAAAGGTTTCCGGCATCCATCAAGATAAGGTCATGAAGGTGCTGTTGGCGGCTCGCTCCGGCAAGCCGCGCGACACGATGCAAACTACGATCGACGAGTTGCTTGCACTGCAACGCGCCGACGGTGGCTGGAGCCAGACTGTCCCTGAATTGAAGAGCGACGCCTTTGCCACCGGCCAGACTTTGTATGTCTTGTCGCTGGCCGGCTATACGGCCGAACGGCCCGCAATCAAGCGTGCGATTGACTTCCTGGTCGCCACGCAAAGACCGGATGGAAGTTGGCCGATGATTTCTCGATCGACCCCCGATGGCAGGCCCGGTAGCTCGAAACTATTGACGCCGATCACCTGCGCCGCCAGTTCCTGGGCCACGCTCGGTCTCGCGAGACTTGCGCCGAAGAGAAAGTAATGAGTACTCACAACGAGGTCGTTTGGCGAACTGAGCAAACCCTGGCGGAGGCAAGCTCCGACGGCCAGCTCGATTTCTGGTTCATGCCAGAATGCAAACGTTCGACGCGACTTTCTTCTCGAGCAAATTGTCGGGGACGTGCTCATGATCGGCGCCACTCGGCTTCGCTTCGTCGTTCTGCTTTGCGACTTGCTGGTGAATGTCGTTGCAGCAGTCGGTGACGAGCCTAATTCGTCTGTCTCGAAGTCCATTGCGGAACGCAATGTGATGAAGATTCCGACCAAGATCGCTGGCACGTACAGCGGTGGCGAGTTGGTCGAGCTGCGCGTGCGAGATCGCATCGCCTACCTCATCAAGCCCACCGGCAAAGTCGACCCTCAAAAGCGCTGGTTGTGGGACTTTCCGTTTTGGCTTGCGATCAATGATGGGTTTGGCAATGTGGCGCACCGCTACTACGTTGAAAAGGCCCTCGCCGCCGGATTCCACATAGCTGGCGTCGACGTCGGACCTTCCTGCGCGAGCCCCGCCGCTGCGGAAGTCTGCCAGGAATTCTACGAACAACTCGTCTCACGACACGGCTTGCACAAACGGGCTCGGGTGTTGGCGCACAGTCACGGTGGCCTGATTGCCTATGGTTGGGCGTTTCGCCATCCGACATGCGTTGACCGGATCGCGGGAATGTGTCCGGCGACTGACTTCCGCACGTATCCAACCCTCCGCAACGTCGTCGCCGGTCCGACGAAAGGGCTGGACTATGGCCTGTCACTTAAGGAACTCGAGCGATGCGCTGGCGAATTCAATCCTATCGATAACCTTGCCCCTCTAGCGAAGGCCGGTGTGAAGATTCTGCACCTTCATGGCGATAAGGATACGCTGGTGCCGACGAGCGCCAACTCGACGGAGCTTGCCCGTCGCTACCATGAACTTGGAGGCGATGCACAGATCGTCCTGCTCCCGGGCCTGGGCCCCACAAACGCGCGGTCATGATGGGCCGGAACTGTACCAGTCGGCACCGATGTTGAAGTTTCTACTTGCCGATTGACGGTTCGGTACTTTTGCGCGGTCAGCCGGATGGATCATTTTTTGCGTTTTCGACAAAATGATCGAATTGTGGGAATAAATCTGGGTTTCTGAGAGTCTCATCCGCGACGGGAGTGATTCGGTCTCGCTCAACCGGATGCGGGTGTGCGTGCCCCGCCCCAACATTGCTGAAAATCGAGAACCGACACGATTAATCCGTTAGGAGTTCCATCATGAAGTGCTTTTTTGTGTTTTGCGTTATCGGTGTGCTCGGCGTTAGCGGGTTCAGCGGCTGCGGTGACGAAACCAAGGTAAAGAAAACCGACACCGTCACAACGCCCCAAGGCAAGACGACGATCACCAACGAGAAAAAGGTCGAGACGTCGGGCAAAAACCCGCCAAAGGCACCTTAGTCCGTCGCTGGAGACGCCTGACGAAACGAGTCAAGAAGCTGGTCTGGCCCCGACAATGTCGTCTTGCGAGGTCGTCTTGCGAGAGAGACAGGCGGCAGGGTCTCGTCAGGTCGGCCGGTTCGTGTGCCCCGCGCTCGAAGCGCGGTGTTGCACGCTCTCTTGGCCCCTCATTCCTTCACGACCGCGACGATCATCTCAATCTTCTCGCTGACGGCGCGCGGCTTGTCGGCGCCCTCTTGAGACCTCGGGCCTCTACTCCTGCCTGATCTCCTTGAACTGGGCGGTCTCAGCATCGCTCAGCTCGAGGTCTTCAAGCGGCGCGATCCATGCCGCGGGAACCACAAAGCTCACGTGCAACTCGGCGTGCCGCAAGGCGAGCTGGTGCCATTCGTCTCGCGTCAGTTTGCCGAAGGCAGTGTGCCTCGTGCGCTGCGTCGCGGATTGAAATCGCGAAACCGCCTCGCGCAAACCTTGCAGGGATTCGTCGGTGTTGAGCCAGTCGGCGAAACGAGATACTCCGAGAAAAACTCGTTGATTGAGCAGCCCTGCAGGAGTAGGATCGGCTTCCAAGACCATTGCCGAGTTCGAGTCTGAAATCTCCTCGGAGGGTCGGCCATCTGGTGATTCGACCAAGGGACACCTATGGACGCATCCCTTGCGGATTCTGATGCGAGGCCGATCCGGCTTGGATGGAGGGACAGAATCCTTCGAGGCAGCTTCGTTGCCGCGACCCGAAAAAACCCGAAGGGAGGCGCGGCACTTTTCGCGTGAGGATGTCCTGAGATTCGCTACCAAGCAAATCGTCAACTTTGCCGGGCGACAAAACGCCGCCAACGGAAATGGGAACGGTCGGACGGATCGCATTCGAAAAGGACAAAGATCATGACCTCCACTGTTCCTGAAGCAATCCTGAGTTCGCCCGTCAACTCCGAGTCCACGCACGAAACCTTGCAGCTGAGCGTGCGAAGCTTCGGCATGACGGACCGCGGGCTCGTCCGAGACTCCAACGAAGATCAGTTCCTAATCGCCGAATTGACCAAGGCCTTGAGAATTCAAGAATCCAGTCTGCCGCAGGCGAAGACCAAGTACGCGGATGACAAAGGTCATATTTTCCTGGTCGCGGACGGGATCGGCGGCTCGCCAGCCGGACAACAGGCCAGTGCTCTCGCGATGAAGTCCATTGAAGAGTTCCTGATTAACACGCTCAAATGGTTTTTTCAGCTCAAGGGTCCGGAAAAGGAAAACGTCGTGGCCGAGTTCCAAGACGCGCTGCGGCAGGCCGACGCCAGGATTTTCGCAGAGGTCGCACAGCATCCCGAATTCGAAGGAATGGGCACGACGTTGACGCTCGCCTACAGCTTGGGCACAACTTATTCGTGGCCAACGCGGGGGACAGCCGGTGCTACTTGTTCCGTGACAAAATGCTTGTGCAGTTGACGAACGATCACACAATCGCCCAGCACATGATCCGCCAGGGCTTGGATCCGGATGCTGCGAGAAATCGCCTGTTTCTTCATCTGATCACCAACGCGATCGGCGGCCGCATTCCGGGCGTCCGGGTGGAAGTGCACAAGGCCACGTTGGTCTCGGGTGACGTTCTGCTGCTGGCAACCGATGGACTGACAAGTTACGTGCCGCATGAACAGATTGCGGCCACTCTCGGAGCCGAGCTTGATTCCACGATTGCCTGCCAGCGCCTGGTCGCTCAGGCGCTCGAACGAGGTGGGCGCGACAACGTCACCGTCATTGTAGCGCGTTACGAAACATGAGCGGCCTGAGCCGACGGAATGTCCTGCGTGGGGCCGGCTGCATCGCCGTTCGGGATCCGGCTGACCTTCTTGACCAGAGGCCGGACGCGACCGCTACGTTCGCATGGAAAGTGCTCGAGGGCGTGCGCCGATCAGGGCTGGCGCCCCGGCCGATCGGTCTGCGAATTCGCGCGGCCGAATTGGTGCGAGTACGGGGCCGTGGGGGAGGCTCCCCAGTCGGCGGCAATTTGCGATTGCAGAAAGACGTGCTTGTAGTTGTACGGCCGAAAGACATGGAATCCGGCGTAGGCCGGCGTCTCTTGAAAGTACCCGTGGAGCCAGGGGTCGGGCGCGTCGTAGGGATAGCGTCCTTCGCCGCAGCCGGCCGCGGCCATCGCCGCCGGGGCATAAGAGCCGCCGGAGACAGGAGCCGCGGCAGCCGGAGGCGCCGCCGAGACGGCCGTCGGCCCCGCACCCAAAACAGCGGACATTACGATCGTCCAGCAAGTTCGCGTCATCCGAATTTCCTTCGCCGTCGGCACCGTAAGACGAACCAATCTTCCTTCGCTGACTATCGGCCATCTGTCCAGTAACGTCTGCCTTTTTCGCACCACCCTCACAATGTCTATACCCGTATGCCCAGCTTAACCGGCTTATTCGTCGTCTTAACGAGAGATCCGCAGATTCCGCCGGTGCCGCCGATTGGCACGTGCCGGGACGCTTTCTTTCGCATCTCTTGGAATCGGCGGAATTTGCGAAAGGCGGAGTGTGCCGCTGGCGCAAAAAGCGGCTGATCCAATTCAATTCCTACGACCGGCACAACCGATAGAGCGTTTAAGATTGCGTCGAAATAAGCGACGACCAGATTGCGCGGAGGGGGGGTCGTTCTCGCGATGTTTGAAGTTCTCGCTGGCGAACCGCAAATCAGCCGGCAGGTGTTCCGCAAGCGGACGCCAATGCCCGTCCATCGACGGCGGCTTTGGACGCTCTTCGGTTGGTGCGCAGCCTGTCTGGCGTGCGGCAAGCTCCCGGCGGCAAACGCGCAAGAGCGTTTTGCCGTTCCGTCGGCGGCTTACGCGGACAGGCGGCTTCCAGAACAGATCAGCGCCATGCCGTCGATCTCGCAGACCCTCGACGTGATTCAACACCGCAGCCAATTGATTGTCGGACGCTCCAACATCGTCCGCTCGGCCGTCGCCGATCCGGCCATCGTCGAGGTTGCCCAATACAGTCCCAATGAGCTGGCCATCATCGGCCTGCAGGTCGGGACCACGACATTGACGCTGTGGTTCGACAAGAGTCGCGAGCCTTTGATCTACCTCGTCAACACGGTCCGCGATCCGACCGTCGACGAACGCCGCCGGACGGACTTCGGGAAGCTCGAGCGGAAATTGGCTCTGCTGTTTCCCAATAGCAAAGTCTACCTGATTCCCTTTTCGGGAAAGATCGTCGTCAAGGGGCAGGCCCGCGACTCGGAAGAGGCGGCCACCATCCTGCAGATCATCCGCGGCGAGGTCGTCGGGTCACAGGGCAGTCCCAGCCCGCCGCAAGCGCGACCGGCCGCCGGCTGTTCGGCCTGCCAGCAGACGCCGAAGAGACCGATCGATCCGGCGATGGATTCCATCGTCAACATGCTGGAGATCCCTGGCGAGTTCCAGGTGATGCTCCGGGTGCGGATCGCCGAGCTGGATCGCTCGCAGCTCCGCAGCATGGGTGTCGATCTGACGCAGCTGTTATTCGACGGACGCCATTGGGCCTCCAGCGGCAAAGGCAAGTCGTCGGCCTCCGCGGGAATCTTCGAGAACCGCGAAATCCGCGCGGTCATGAACGGCCTCATGGCCAACGGGACGGCGAAGATCCTGTCCGAACCCGTTCTGACCGTGGTTAGCGGGCATTCCGCCAGTTTTCTCTCCGGAGGCGAGTTCGCCGTCCCCACCATCGTCGGCGTCGAAGGAGTCGGCGCCCAGCAGACGACGTTCCATGGATTCGGCACGTCGCTGGTCGTCACGCCTGTCGTGCTCGACCGCGACCTCATCCGCATGAACATCGTGCCGGAGTTCAGCCAGCTCAACGCGGGCAACACGGTCAACGGCATCCCGGGCGTCGACACGCGGCGTGCCGAAACGACCGTCCAGCTTCGTGAAGGCCAGACGATCGTCCTGGCGGGACTTATCTCCCATCGGACGACCACCGAGACCTCGCGCATTCGGTTCCTGAGCGACCTCCCATTCGTCGGGTCGAAGTACTTCTCCGGGAAACGCTCGAAACAGGACGAGACGGAGTTACTGATCCTGGTCACTCCCGAGATTGTTCGCCCGATGGACGCCGACGAGGTCCCTCCCGTGCCAGGACACGAGGTGACCGCTCCCAACGACTGCGAGTTCTACCGCTACGGAATGACCGAGGGAACCCCCGATCCGACCGTCTATCAGCTTCCGCCCTATGGTGCGGGTCACAGCGCCGGCGTGCCGGTCGGTTACCATTTGTTCGACCAACAAGCGGGCCCCGCCGTCCCGCTAGCGCCTGTCCCGCCTCGTTCCACGGGCTTTTCCGGCTCCGGAATTCCGATCAGCGGCGGTTACGCGCCTCCGCCAGCCGCGCCGGCGGCGGCCTCTCGGTTTACCCCCGTCTTGGGGCGGCCGTCGTCTCCAGCGGGCCTGCAGGCGGCGCAGCAGTCCAGAAACTACCAGCAGTCCTTTGGGCCGGCTGACCAGAGGCTCGACGTTCCTCCGCCAATCAGCAAAGCACCTCTCAACAGCGGGAGCGGGCCAATCCGGCAGACGAGTGCGTGGACGTCGGAGCCGCAAGGAACCGCGTCGGGCGACAACGCGACTTCCATCCCCAATTGGTCCCAGCGCCCGTTCCGCAGCTTCAGTAACAGCCAGTCGACGCCCCAGCGTCCGGACGACGGGCCGACGATCATCCCATCGGGGTCGCCAGCCGGCCAACCCACGGATTCCGCCGTCCCCGGATCGAGCCATTGATCGTGTACGAGCCGCCGGGTTCATCCCGGCGGTCCGGCGGGGTAAACCCGCCGACTCGTTGAACGAACCGTTCACGCAATATGCAGAGCCAAACGACGACGACCCAACGAGGCCAACGATGAACCAGCGTGGGGAAACATTTCGAGCGCGAGCCTGCCTGCTCTCGGCGATCGCCGGGCTGTGCTGCGGCTGCGGATGGTGCTGGCCGTCGCGGTGCGGGGTGCCGGACCGTTATCCGTTGGGGTCCGTCAACCGAGCCCATTACCAGACGATGGAGACCAACGCCGAAGCCGCCGACTTCATCCTGCATCGCCACGAATTTGTGGGGGACACGACGGAGCTGACGCCCTACGGCACGGACCATCTTCTGGAAATCGCCGCCCGTGCGCGGTCCGCGCCGTTTCCGATTCTCGTCGAGCGGTCCGAGAACAACTCGACTCCAGCGCCTCGACGACCGCCGCCGTGCGATCGTTGCGCAGGCGCTCCTCGATGACGGCGTCGGCGACGCACAAGAGCGGACAATCGTCGCCCCGGCCTACGGCAAAGGCCTGACGGCCCCGGAAGCCGAGGCGGACGACCACCAGTTCGTGAATAGCCGGGCCGCACGAAGCGGTGAGTGATAAGTCGTGAGAAAAAGCGGCACGCGAAGCGTGCCGCGGCCTCGGCTCATCACTCGCCCCTGACCACTCGCCCGTGGAGTGCTTTTGTCGCGCTTTCCGGATCGTCGGCGCTCAGAATGGCGTGGCTGACCGCGATTCGCGTTGCCCCCGCCTCGAGGACCGAGTCGACGTTTTCCGCGTTGATCCCACCGATCGCGAACCACGGAAGCGCGATCTCCGCCGCGATCTGGCGGACGAGCTCCAGGCCGGCCGGCGATTCGAACGATTTCGTGACCGAGGGAAACACCGGCCCGACGCCGATGTAGTCGGCCCCGTCGAGCACAGCCTGCCGCGCTTGTTCGATCGTGTGAGTGGAGACGCCGACCAGGCGGTGCGGCCCGACGATTCGGCGGGCCTCTTTCACCGACAGCTCGTCCTGCCCCACGTGAACGCCGTCGGCCTCTGTGACGACGGCGAGGTCGGCCCGGTCGTTCATGACGTAAAGCGCGCCGGCCTCGCGGGTCCAGGCACGCACTCGCCGTCCCAATTCGATGAGCCGGCGTTCCGGCATCTCCTTTTCACGAAGTTGAACAAGACCGGCGCCTCCGGCCAAAGCCCCGCGGACAGCCGGCCCAGTGCCGTGCGGACACAGCGATTCCGTGACCAACAGATACAACCGTCGTCCGGCCAGCTCGCGGCAGTTGAATTCCGTGAGCAAAAGCGCTTTTCGAGCGTGTACAAAGCATACCGCAACTGTTCGAGGTGGCCGGCGGCGTCGGCCGACCAGAGCTTGCCGAACTCCTCCAGCGAGCGGACGGCCTCCTGCACGCGTTTGCAGGCGGCCTGCGCAACGTCGAGCGGGCTTTGGCGGACCGTTTCCGATTGAGTCGTGATCCGCGTCCCCACGTCGGCCCGCGTCTCCCGCGACCGCAGGAGGGCGGCGGACGGCAAGCCCGAAAGGGCCTCGCGGAGAGCGTGCCGGCATTCCTTAAGCCGGCGCGTGAGGTGCGCATCATCCAATGCGAAGCGCGCATAGTCCTCCAGCACGCGCAAGCCCTCGTGCGCCCGATTGGCGGCGGCGTCGATGATCCGCAGCGTCTCGGTCCGGTCTTCCTCGGTCGCATCTCGCCAACGGATGTCGAAGTCGACGCCGATCGGCTCAGTTGGTTGGCCCGCGAACCGCGCGGTAAACAGGGCGAGCTTTTCGGATGTCACTCCAAGCTGGAGCAGGACGCGCGACGCTGCCGAAGCGACCGAAACTAGAGCTGCCAGCAGGTCGTCCGTGCCGATCTGTGACGACCGTCCCCGCAGAGATGCCGCCTGGGTGGCGTTCGCGATTACCCGTCGGAACGCGTCACTTTCCGGAGTCGCGGGCCGCTGGTCGGCCGAATCGCTCGACGCGAGCCCTTCGCCCAAGTCGAGGGGACTGATCGTTCGCAACCGATCGCGGGTCACGCCGACCTGTTTCAACGCCTCCGCCGCCTGCGATTCCTCCAGCACCAAAGCCCATAACAGGTGCACCGGCTCCCGCTCGGGAGCGCGGTTTCGGACGGCTAGAATTGCGGCAGCCTCGATTGCGCGGCGAGCGGCTTCTGTCAGCGAATCTTCGTACATTCGTTCAATTCTGGATCTGGCACCACTCGCGACGCAACGTGATCCGACGTCTCAGAAGGGGACCGGCAGCAAAAACGCATGGTGTTCGAAAAGCACGCCTTTTCCATGCTGTCCGATGAACTGCGTGAAGAAGAGCAGAAAGATATAGAGAACCAGCAGCGGCACCACGAGCCCGCGGGCAGATCCAGCGCACGCCGAACCATGCGGGACGCGCCTTCCGCACGGCCCGGCCGTAAGCCCAGCCTGTCAGCAACCGGGCCGGATAGATGCTGACGATGAACACGAGCGTCACGAACCACATCGCGTCCTGCGGCAGGAGCACGATTTTCAGCAGATAAAGCGGCAGCGCCAGCACGTAAACGGACGCGGTCGCCAATAACCACGCCACCGGCGCACGGCAAAAGAGCCTGCGCACGTCCCCCAGCTCGAACAGGGCCCGCAGCCGATTCTCCGCGGCAAACCGCGCCTGCAGAAAGGGAAGCCACGCCAAGACGGGAATGAGCAGAATTCCGCCAAACACCGTGATGAAAATCGGAAGTCCTTCTGTCCGGTTGGCGGCGGCGAAAAGGGCCGTCGGAACGACCAGCCACGCGAAGGCCCCCGCGAAGCCGCGCACTCCGAGCGAGAAGTGGTGCCTCAACCGCAGGCCCGAGACAAACGCCGATATTTCCGCCGCCGCCCGATCGAAATAGCCGCCGTTTCGGAACTGGCGAATTGTCCAGCGGACGTTCCTGATCGGCCTGAAAAAACAACCGAACGAGCCGCCGCGCGCCAGCGCGAAACAAATGTGCAGGCCGATCAGCACGGCCAGCGTCGTGGTGAGGAGGCCCAGCCTCAGTGCGGCCCGGCCGCCCGGATCAATCAATTGCGCGTCGGCCGCCGCATTCGCCAGAAGTCGCAACGGCAGCACCCACAACCAGACGCCCAAAGCGATCGCTCCCAGCCGGGGCGCGATGCTCAACAGCGGAACGGCCCCACGCAGCTTGCCCGTTCTTGCCAACCGTCCTTCGGCTTCCAGCAGATATCCCAGGACGAGAAAGTTGACGAGCGGAATGGCCGCCAGGATTGCCAGCAGCACGATCAGGCTGACGATTCCGAAAATCGCCCGCACGCCCCAGACAGTCGCGGAGATCGGATGTCTGAGCGGAGAGGGCAGCTCGGCCAGTCGGCCGGCCCCCAGATAATCGTCCACGCTGGAGCGCGGCCATTTGGCCGGGGGGAGCGCGGTTGCAGCCGAATCGCTGGACATCCCTTCTTTCCGAATCGCCCACTTGACGCGATCATTTGATACTACCACATTTGCCCACGACCAGTTTCCCGAGTTGTTGGCACCGGGCCATCTGTGGTTTGGTATACTCTCCGGGTGCGCGTCGCTGACAGAGGGTTATCCTTCGGGCCGGGGAGTGAAGCCGTTGTCTGCCGACACGAAACTGCGGCTCAAGGCGTTTTGTCTCCCGGCCATCGTCATCCTGGCGGTCGGCGTCGTCGTGGCCTGGGCGGCGCGCAGCCCGGTCGATTGGCGCACCATCAATCCGGTCGCCGCCACGCGCGACGCCGAGCAACGTTCTTCGCGCGGTGAACCGCCGGCCCCCCTCCGTGACGCCGGCATCCGCAAGACAGTGGCGGCCCTGAATCGCTTGTTCGAGCAGGGCTGGCACGACGCAGGCGTCCATCCGGCCACCCGCGCGGACGATTTGCAGATCCTCCGCCGGCTTTCGCTGGCTCTGTGCGGCACGATTCCCTCGCTGGAGGAGATTCGTGAATTCGAATCGGCACTCGCCCCCGACCGTCTCGATCGGTGGACGGTCCGACTGCTGGCCGACAACCGGTTTGCCGACTATTTCGCCGAGCGGCTGGCCCGGAGCTTTCGTCGGCACCGAGATGGGCCAGGCGATCATCTTTCGCCGCGACCGGTTCGTCGATTGGCTCCGGCAGCAACTCTCTCAGAACACGCCTACGACGAGCTGGCCCGGCGCGTGATTTCCGAGACCGGCCTTTGGACCGACCATCCCGCGACGAATTACATCACGGCGGCGATGGCCGACGGCGAGCTGGACGAGAACAAGCTGGCCGGACGGACGGTCCGCGCGTTTCTCGGGCAGCGGATCGACTGTGCCCAATGCCACGACCATCCCTTCGCCGAATGGAAGCAGGCCCAGTTCCAGGGATTGGCCGCCCTCTTCGGCCAGACGCGCAGCTCGATCGTCGGCGTCGAAGACAAAGCCAAGATGGAAATACGAGGTCGAGGACCGCAAGACGCTCAAGAAACATGTCGTCGAGCCGGCCGTCCCCTTTCATCCCGAATGGCTTCCGCCGACGGGCACGCGGCGCGAACGGCTGGCCGCCTGGATCACGCATCCACAGAACCGCCGCTTCGAGCGGGCGACGGCCAACCGCATTTGGGGCCTGCTCTTCGGCAAGCCGCTTCGCAGCCCCGTCGACGACCTGCCCGATCCGCCCGCCGACGCTTCACCAGGACGTTCTCGATCTCGTCGGCGCCGATTTCCGCGAGCACCATTGCGATTTGCGGCGTATGATCCGCGTGATCGCCGCGTCGCGTCCCTTTCAGCTCGATTCGGCCCAGGACGAGCCGTCGCCAAAGCCCGGAAGCGTCGGCCACTCCGCCAGCCGAAGCCGACGGACTGGTCCGCTGCAGTTTCCCGATGACGCGGCTGCGTCCGGAGCAGTTGATCGGCTCGATCCTGCAGAGCACGTCGCTGCGGACGATCGATCAGAACTCGCACCTCTTCGTGCGGGCCAAGCGATACTTCCAGGAGAACGAATTCGTCAAGCAGTATGGCGACCTGGGCGATAACGAACTCGACGAGCGGTCCGGCACGATCGCGCAGGCCCTGTTGCGGATGAACGGCAAGCTCGCTTCCGACGCGCTCCGCGCCGAGGCCGCTGAGCGCGACGAGCCGCATCGCCAGTTTTGCCGACACGGATCGAGACGTGCCTCGAGACGTGCTATCTCGTCGCCCTCGCCCGCCGGCCGACGAAAGCGGAGAGCGACTATTTTCGTGCCGCAGCTCGCCTCTGCCGAAAAATCGGGCCAGAAGGGAGCGCGCGGCCAGGTCGTCGAAGACATCTTCTGGAGCCTGTTCAATTCTCCGGAGTTCTCATGGAACCATTGAGCAGACGACAGCGAGCGGTCGACGTAAGCCGGCTGAGGCTCATTCCGCGGACGCGAAATCCTCGGACTGGTGATCTTGCAACATTTTCGCGCCGCGATTTGTTGCGTGCCGCCGGTGCCCTGGGCGTCAGCTTCCTGCTGCCGGCCCTCGATGCCGCGGGCCGCCAACGAGCGGGGCAAGGCACGCCAGAAATCGCTGATCACGATCTGGCTGGAAGGGGGAGCGAGCCAGCTTGAAACGTGGGATCCCCATCCCGGCACGAAGATCGGCGGGCCGACCAAAGCGATCGCCACGGCCGTCCGCGGACTCCAAATCGCCGATTCGTTCCCGCAACTGGCCGCAGAGATCGGCTCGCTTTGCGTGATCCGTTCGCTCGTCTCGAAGGAGGGGGACCACGAGCGAGGGTCTTACCTCTTGAAAACGGGCTATCGTCCCGATCCGACGCTGCGCCATCCGTCGCTCGGCGCGATCCTGGTTAACCAGCTGCCGGATGCGTCCATCGTGCTGCCGCAGCACATCTCGATCGGCAACTCGAAATGGCCGGCGCGCGGCGGATTCCTGGGCGACCAGTTCGACGCCTTCCGCGTCTACGACCCGGGCCGCGACATTCCCAACTTGAAGGCCAACGTACGTTCCGACCGGCAGGACCGCCGGATCGCGAACCTGGCCGTCGTCTCGAAGGCGTTCGAGCGAGGCCGGCGGCTTGCAGGTCGAAAAGACGCTGCACCAGCACACGATCGAACACGCCCTGGAGATGATGTCGACGCGACCAGCTCAAGGCGTTCCAGCTCGACGGCGAGCCCGAGCGCGTGCGCGACGCGTACGGCGACGCAACGTTCGGCCGCGGCTGCCTGCTGGCCCGGCGGCTCGTCGAGACCGGGCATCCGCGCGGTCGAGGTCACGCTCTCCGGCTTCGACACGCACGCCAACAACTTCAACGGCCACCGCCAGAACGCACGGATTCTCGATCCGGCCCTGGCAGCCCTGCTCCGCGATCTCGCGCGAACGCGACCTGCTGCAATCGACCGTCGTGCTGGTGATCGGCGAGTTCGGCCGCAGTCCGGCGATCAACCCGCTCGACGGCCGCGACCATTGGCCCAGCGGCTTTTCCTGCCTGATCGGCGGCGGCGGGCTCGAAAGCGGCCTGGTCATCGGCTCGACCGACCCCGAAGGCCAGCGCAAAACGCCCGGCGACCCGATCGAGGTGGCCGACCTCTTCGCCACGATTCTCAAAGTCTTCGGCGTCGACTTGGCGCACGAAGTCATCACGCCGATCGGCCGCCCCATCGCGTTCAGCTCGGGCAAGCCGATCGCCAGGCTCCTCGGCTGACGATCAGACGGGGATCGCTTTGACACCGGACGCCGCACTCCGCACGCCGGTGACGTCAGACCAAGGCGCCGATCACGATGATGACGATCATCACGGCGCCGATGCCGAGTTTGCCCACCGCTCCCACCAGCCGGCCCAAGAGCGCGCCTTTTCCCGCCGCGACGCTCTGCGGCAGGTCCCGTGCCGATCGCCGTTTCTCCGATAAACGCCCCGGCAAAGGCGCCCAGCTGCGCCCCCGCCCAAGGCACCGATGATCGGCCCGACGATCGGAATGGGAATGCGTCACCGTGGCGCCCACGATGCTGCCGACGATCGTGCCGACCAAGGCATAAATGGCCGACCGCCGACTCGCCCCGGCCCGCCTGGCTCCCGCCGCCCCGGCGGACAACTCGATTACCTCTCCCACAACGGCCAGCCCGGCGGCAATTCCCACGGCGCTCCATCGCAGACCGTGTCCCTCGCCCGCGGGAAAGAAGACGGCAAACACAGCGGCCAGCCCGACGATCACCCAATTCCCGGGCAGCGCAAAGAGCGTGGCCGCCCAGGCGGCGGACATCGCCAAGCACAGCAAGAACAGACAAAGGTAATAAACGGACGACGGAATGCATGACGCTCTCGACGTTCCGGCCGTCAGCTTACTCCGACGCCTCGGGCCAGTGAGATGTCAATCGTGGTCCGGTCTTACCATCTGGTAGACATGCGTGTTGCGGCTCGCGGAACGGTCGGGTCCATGCCCCGTTTGCAAAACGATGTCGGCCCTTCCGCCAATCATCCCGCCTTTGGAGTCTCACATGCGAAATCTCTCTCGACGACAATTCCTGCAAGGAACGGCTGCGGCCGGCGCTTCGTTGCTCATTACGGGGACCCGCGCCTCCGGCAAGATCAAAGGGGCCAACGACCGGCTGCGGATCGCCGTCGCCGGCCTCAACGGGCGCGGGCAACTCCCATATCAAGGGTTGGCTGGAGCAGGAAAATGTCGAGATCGTCGTACCTGATCGATCCCGACCGCAACGTGCTGGCAACAGCATCTGACGTCGGTCGAAAAGCAGTCGGACGGCAAATCGCGGCCCAAGGGGTATCGCCGACGTCCGCAAGGCGCTCGAAGATCGCACTCTCGACGCCATTTCAGTCGCCACGCCCAACCACTGGCATTCGCTGATCACGATCTGGGCCGCCCAGGCGGGAAAGCACGTCTACGTCGAAAAACCGATGAGCCACGACGTCGCCGAGGGCCGCATCGCCGTCGAGGCCCAGAAGAAATACGGCGTCGTCGTTCAGCACGGCACGCAGAGCCGCAGCAACGCGAACATCGCCGGGCTGCACGCCGCCATCCAAGCGGGAAAGTTCGGCAAACTCAAAGATCTCCTACGGTTACTGCTGCAAGCCGCGGTATTCGATCGGCATCAAGGCCGATTCGCCCCCGCCGGCCGAGCTCGACTGGACGCTGTGGAAAGGCCCGGCCCGCGTCGCCCACTTCAACCCGAACTACGTGCACTACAACTGGCACTGGTTCTGGAAGACGGGCAACGGCGACATGAACAACCAGGGGACGCACCAGCTCGACATCGCCCGCTGGGCCCTGCAACCCGACCAGACGTCCCCGTCCGCGCCATGGCGATCGGCGGCCGCTTCAAGTGGAACGATCAGGGGGAAACGCCCAACACGATGTTCGGCATCGCCGAATTCCCCAACGGGCAGCACGTCTTCTTCAACGTGCGCAACGTGAACTACAAGGGATACCAGCACCAGGTCGAGAACGAGTACTACTTCGAGGACGGCGGCAAGATCGTCCGCAGAAAAAAGACGGCAAAGTACTGTCTACTTTCCTGCCGGCGGCAAGAAAGGGGAGAAGGTCTCAGTCCCTCCCGGAAAAGTCACGCCCGGCGGGCAACTGGGCCGCTTTCATCGCGGCCTGCCGCGCCGGCAATCCAGAGCATGGCCAACGGGACCGCGCTCGATGCCCACTACAGCAGCCTCATGGGCCACCTGATGAACAACTCGTACCGCCTGGGAAAGAAAGTCCCGTTCAACGCCAAGGCGGGCCGCTTCGGCGACGACAAGGAGGCTCACGAGCACTTCATGAAGCTGCACGCCATCATGCACGACGGCGTCGGCGTTCCCGAGGACAAGGCCGAATACATCGTCGGCCCCTGGCTCACCTTCGATCCCCAGACCGAACGCCACGTCGGCGAGCACGCGGCCGAAGCCAACGCCCTGCTCAAGGACGCCAACAACCCCGGCTTTCAGGTGCCGTTGCGCGAAAACGTCTGAGAGGCTGTCTATGGATTCCCCTGTGACCAGCGCGATCGCGAAGCCGTCGTAGCCTTTGCTGCCGACGGTTTGGATGGCCGTGGCGCTGACGCGCGGGCTCGGCGGCAACGAGCTCGTTGAAGCGGCGGATTCCTTGGACGCTGGGACTCGGTGCTGGCAGGATCGATCACTCCGCCGTCCCGCACGACGTTATCGAAGACGAGCACGCTGCCGCGGCGGGAGAGTTTCAGCGACCATTTCGAAGTAGTCCGGATTGTCCCGCTTTTCGGCATCGACGAAGATCAGGTCGAAGGGGCCGCGGCCCTCGGCGGCAAGCTGCGGGAGCGTGTCGAGTGCACTGCCCAACCGCACTTCGACGACGTCGGCCAGGCCGGCGCGGGCGATGTTGGCCCGGGCGATTTCGGCGTGCTTCGCGTCGGCTTCCAACGTGATCAGGCGGCCGCCGGCGGGAAGTGCGCGAGCCAGCCAGATCGTGCTGTAGCCGGCCAGCGTGCCGATCTCCAGGATGTTTTTGGCCCCCTGGATTCGTGCCAACAGGTACAGCAGCTTGCCGAGATTGGGCGTGACGGCGATCGGCGGAAGACCGGCCGCCGTGCTCTCTTCGAGCACTTCGATCGAGCGCGGGATCGGAGGGGACGAGCAGAGTCGCAGATGTAGCGATCGACCGCAGTCCAGAGATCCTTCGTCATTTGCCGTCGTCCTGCGGATAGACCAGCACGCGGTCGTGGACCAGCAGGATGAGGTCGGCTCGGCCGTCGCCGGTGACGTCGGCAATGGCCGATTCCCGCGGCTCGGTTCCTCCCTCGTGGCCCTCGAAAGCTCTTCTCCTCGAAAACTTTGAAGTGGAAGGCATGGTGCGGCTGGTGTTTGGCGTCGAGATACAGGATTTCGACGTAATGCGACTCGGTGTCGATCAGGGCCAGATCGGGCCGGCCGTCGCCGTTGAGGTCGCCGGCCACGACGTCGGAGAAGAAGGTCTTTTTCAGCTTCGTCTCGAACGTGGCCAGCTCGGTCATCGCGGGGACCGACCTTGCCGGCGTACAAGACGGCGAACCGTCCGCGGCCGATCAGCAGCAGGTCGTCGCGGCCGTCCCCGTTCAGGTCGGCCACGCGGAGCGACTCGTAGGGAAACGAACCGAGCTCGATTTCCTTCCAAGGTCGAAAGAGGTCCCCCTCTCGCCGCAGGACGCGAATCTTGCGGATTCCCGTGTCGATCAGCACGACCTCGCGGCCGGGTTTGCCGTCCAGGTTGATGAGTGCCGCCCCGACGATGCGGGCCGACGGCTCCGAGGCGTTGTATTGATCGACCACGCGCCACTCCTGATCGCTGCCCGGGCTGCAGTTTCCGCGCAAAGTTCTCCTGGGCGACCAGGATCGTCGGCACGGCTTCGTGCGAAGCGGTTTCCTCGGAAGCGCCGCTGTGGGTGGTGCGCGTCACGCGAAGCGGGTTCGTCGGTGACGAAAACGGCGCCGGCTCCGACGTTGCCCAGCCGCAAACCGCCGTCGCCCGGAAGGGCGGCGAGCGATCCGTCCGCCTTGCCCGCCAGCACGAGCGGGCTTCGGTCGGTCCCCTGGAACAACAGGAAATTCGCCCGGCCGTCGCGCGTCGGCGTCAAACCGCACGAGCGCGGTCGGCGTCGTGGAACTGTCGAGCGCGATCTGCGAGGTCTTCGCGGGCCGAACGTGTAGGGCCGCCATTTCCCCTCTTTCGCTCGCTCCAGTGCGTGGAGGACGTATTCGCTGGATCGCGACTGGCGGACGTCGCGAGACAAAGACGATCTCCGGCTGCTTGTCGCCGTTGAGATCGGCCACTTCCAGCAGCAGCGGCTCGTCGTCGGGAATCGGCAGCGCCTCGGGGAAAGTGAGCCGTCCGTTTTGAAAGCGGCTGATGCCGATCGATTTCTCTTTCGTGCTCAGAACGACGACCTCTTGCTCTCCCGCCTTTGCCCAAGGGGGCGATCCGCACTTGGACGTCGCCGGCGAAACTGGGGAACGTCTGGCCCGGATCGAGCCCCTCTCCTTTTCGTTGGCGGAAGAGAATCACGCCCGCCCCGTCGGGATCGGTGACGACAAGATCGGTCAGACCGTCGCCATCCACGTCTCCCAGGGCGAAATCGCGGCCGCTGTCGCCGGAATCCTGCCGGCCGAAGCCGGTCTGCACGAGGCGGCCGGCCGGCTCGTCGTTGTGCTTGGCGGGACGTTGGAGCTGAAGAATGCGGAGCCGTCCCGTCTGCGCGTCGATGGTCAGCACTTCGCGGGCGGGGCTGCCGGTAAGCTGGGCGTACGAGACCGAACGGGGCCGATCGACTTCAAATTGCAGTTCGGGGCCGAGGCGGCCGGCGCCGTCCTGCAGCCGGGCGCAGAGCGTGCGGTCTTGACCTTCGCCGGCCACGTAGCACAAGTCCTTTCGTCCGTCGCCGTCGAGGTCGGCGACCTGGGCGAGGGCAGCTTTTCGGACGTGTTCATCAGGATGGTCGGCGTCGTCAGGCCCGCCTTTGGGCTGCTGCAGGAAGACGTACGTCTGCTGCCGTCCCAGAATGACCAGGTCGTCCTTGCCGTCCCCGTTGAGGTCGCCGGCCGCCATGTTCCATTGCGCGGGGGCGACGTCGGGAACGCGGACCATCGTGTGCTCGTTCCATTCGCCGGAGGCGGGCTGGAAATAGATGATCAACCGGTCCGGCACGCCCAGGCAGGCGATGTCGGTGCGGCCGTCGCCGTTGAAATCGCCGATGGCCATCGAGGCCAACTGCTTGTCGAGCGCGATTGTTTTGTGCTCGAACCGCCAGTCTCCCTTCACGTCGTTGACGCTGGAGAGGCCGGCGTCGGTCGTTGTTTCTTCCGGCCGGCGCCGCTGGAGCAAAAGATCGATCCGCGCGTGGCTGTTGTCGAATAACGCGAGATCGGTCAGGCCGTCGTTGTTGAAGTCCCCGGTCAGCAAGTTGCTCGAGCGGGGTTCGAGCTTGTAAACCTCGACCGGTTTGAAGCCGTAATATTGGCCCATGTCGACGGGGGCCGACGACTTGGCGGTCCGCCCGGCAGTCGGCCCAGCGGGGCTGCACTGAATCAAAAAGAGAAGCCGCAGGCCGAAGCCGATGAGCGAGGCGAGCAATGCGGCCTTCCTGACGCGCGAGAAACGGACTCCGCGAGAAACATAAGTCGATCCTGACAAGCGGTCTCAGACGAACTGACTGATAAGACAGCCCGGCAAAGGTCTTGCCAGATCTCGCAGTTTACCACGTGGACGACGCGAGAGACACCAATTCAATTGACCGTCGTTCACCGAGCGACCGGATTCGTGGCTCATTGCCGGCTCGCCGGCCGCCGCAGGCGTTCGACCACCGACAAAAAATCGGCTGGCGGGGCGGACTGAAAACGCAACAGCTTTCCGCTGGTCGGATGACGAAATCCCAAAGTGGCCGCGTGGAGTGCCAACCGCCGCAAGCGTCAGCTTGCCAGAGCGTGTCGCCGCCGGCGTTTGGATTGTGGGTGCCGCTCGGTTGCCCGGCCGCCGCGTCTGCATATTTGATGTCACCGTAAAGGGGATGCCCGGCTTCGGAAAGATGGATGCGAATCTGATGCGTCCTGCCGGTCTCGAGGCGGCACTCAAGCAACGTGAATCCGTCGAGCCGTTCCAGCGGGCGGACGTGCGTCACGGCCCGTTTGCCCTCGCCCTTGGCCGTCGCACTGCCCCGTTTCCCATCGCCGCGATCTTCCACCAGAAACGATTCGATCGTTTGCTCAGCGACGTCTCCATAAGCGACGGCAAGATACGTCCGTTCGACCGTGTGCTCTTTGAATTGCCGGATCAGGATTCTGCCGGCCTTCCAGGTTTCTGGCGAAGACGAGCAAGCCGCTCGTGTCGCGGTCGATGCGGTGGACCGAATAGACGGCAGTGCCAAGGCTCGCGGTTCGGGGCGGGCGAGCCTTCGCGGGTCGCGATGAGTTCGGGAAGCAGGTCGTCCAGTGCGGGTTGGCGCCGTTTTTTCGCTGGGGACCAGTTTCGTTCGGCCGCATGGCGGAGGTCATCATGCCGGCCGGCTTGTCGACGACAATCACTTCGCGATCGAGCCAAACCAGGCGAACGTCCGCGCCGGGAGGGAGGCGGCTGCAGCCTGGGACCGTAAAGCGTGACGGTCTCGCCGGCCTTCATCCGGCGCGCTTCGTCGAGACAGAGCGATCCGTTCACGAGGACGTGGCGGCCGGCCAGAAGTTTTCGCACCGCCGACCAGGAGGCACCGGGCAGCCATTGTCGCAACGCGGCCAACACGGTCAGGCCGGATTGCCCCGCGGTCGCGACGAACGTACGCGGTTCCGTCGGCACCGTCTTGTGCTCCAGTTGTTCGATCACGGATGTCCTCATTCCATTATGCACGGAATCGCGATTAGTGCACGATCAATGGTACAACGGTTGGACCAAAATCGCCGTTGAGCGATGCGGGGCGGGACAAGACGGGCGGACGTGGCGTTCGCCGCGGCGGCGAGGTCCGGTGTCTGCCGACTTTGCACAGAGGCCGCTTCAGAGTTTTTTGGGGTTCGCACCCTTTTTGAGCGCCCTAAGAAACCCCAAAAAACTCCCCAAAACCGTCTCGTGGTGCCGGGTTAACCTCCCCGAAACATCTCCAGTGCGGCTTTGCCGAGAATCAAGCCGATGGTGAGGACCGCTCCGGCAATCGCGACAAAGACGGCGGCCGAACCGATCCGCAAGGCCGTTCGCGTGGACTCGTCGGCGGGACGGCCGACGGCCGCGAACAACGATTTCACCGACTGTTAAACATCTCCGCGGAGAGGACCACGGTCAAGGCCAGGATCACGACGGTCCATTGCAGAAGCGACGATCCCCAGCACGACCGACGCGGCGATCGTGGCGCTCGTGAGGAAAAAGTAGACGAAGAAGATGCTGTCGCCGCGAACGCCGTGCATCAAGCCCCGCTCGACGTCGATCAGCCAGCGTCGCCAGGCGGGACGAGGCGGGACGCGGCACGGTTGCCGATTCCGGTGCGGCAGGCTCCGGCGGGCGGATTGCGGTACAGGTTCCGGGCATGGATCGTCCTCTCAATGTCTCTGTCCGAGCAGGTTGCTCAATTGAGTCATGGAATTGCTCATGTTGCCGATCCGCGGTTCGATGGCGACGGCGAAGCTCACGTCGCCCGTGCTGACGTCGTAGCTGCCGGCGACGTGGATCAGGAAGTCGAGGCCGACGCGAGTGATCGTGAAGGACTGGCCGGCGTTGCGGTGTTCCCCGAGGTCGTACGCGGTCCCCATTGTCGAAATCCACTTGGAGCTCATCTGGTAGCTGTAGCTGGCCGTCAGGATGTCGCTGTCGAGTTCGTCGCCCACCTTGATCGATTGCAGGCCGAGGTAGACGCTGCCTCGCTCGCTCCGCTGGCTCAGGACACCGACGTTCCACATCTGCGGCGCGTTGGGGAAGTAATCGTAAACCGCGTTGGCAAGCAGCGACGTGCGCTGGCTCACGTTCCAGGCGTAGCGCGCCGTGAGCAGTCCCCACGGAACGCCGAAGTTGTCCCGGCCGGGATCGGGAAAGTACGACGCCTCCAGAGTCGAGCGTCATCCAATCGCGGATCCGCTGTTTGTCAGGAGGCCCGAACTTGGTCTGCAGCCGTTGACGGATCGCAAGCCGCAGCCACCTCCTGGTCGTCGATCAGCTCATTGTAAGGCGACGTCACGTCGAAACCGGCCCCGCTGCGCAGCGCGTAGATCCGCGGATCGACGGTGAGCGGCAGCACGCCCCCGAACGTGTTGACGACCAGCCGCTCGCGGAACCGCTCCTGGGCATTGTCGTCGAACTCGTTGTACTGCGGGATCGTCGACAGGCTCCGCGAGACATTGGTCCAGGGTAACCCGCCTCGAACAGGACCTTGTGAGCCAGCCCGTTGACGTCAAAAATGTCGCTTTGCACTTCGGGAAACGCGCGGGACATTTCCAGCGTGCTGCGGACGCCCGCGCTGATGGCCAGCCGGTTGATCGGTTCGCCGTTGAAACCCTCGCCCCAGTAGGCGGCTTCGCCCATCACGATACGGCACCACCTTCACCGGTCCCAGGTTGAACGGTGCATCGAGCTCGTGCCGCGTCATCAGGTCGGCCCCTTGCACGCCGGGGAAATACGGAATCGGGGTGAAGAGATCGTTCGGGTCGGTCGGCGGATCGGCCTGATGCAGGATGGCATACCCGCCCGACGTATGGCTGCTCCAGGTCAACCAGCCGTCAAGAAGGGGATGTCCCAACGTGTAGAAATCGCCGCGGGGAAGCCACTCGGTCGTGTATTCGAAGTTTTGCAGCTCGGGTTGGACGATCGCGGTCCAGGCCCAGTCTTGTTGCTGCTGCTTGACGTAGGCGACCGTCTCGATGTCCTTCCCCCGGTCGAACTCCCAGGGGAAATACTGGTCCAGGAAGTTGCGATCGGAGACGTATCCCACTTCACCGATGACGGTGAAGCCGTCCGGCATCGTCTGCATATGCCGCCAATCGATAACCGCCCGCGTTCTTCGCTGGGAGGCACGAGCGCCAGGCGATCGGAGCCCAGGTCGTCGGTTCCATGGTCAAACATGAAATAGCTGTTCAGAGTTCTCCGTTGTACTTTCCCGGGATGCCGAAGAGATTGTTGCCGTGATACTTGCCGTTGACTCCGACTGCCGGTCCCCGTTCGCTGAGATAGTCCGCCAGGAGTGTCCACTGCGAGCCGTGCGGCTCGGTAAAGCCGAGCAGCTTCGCGAGGTCCCACTGGGTGCGGACCTGGTGCGCCGAAGATCGTGTCCTCGCCGAACAAGATGCTTTCCAGGGGCATCTGCGACTTGTCGGCCGGAGCGCTCGATGTACGGCAGGTAAAAGACGGGGACGTCTTCGATGAAGAAGACATTGTTCAGCGACGTGATCCAGTTCTGGGTCTCCGATTCCGGATTGCCGGTGGCCGGATCGACCGGCGGCGATTCCTCGCACCGAACGTCGAGATGCGGAACCGCTGTTCCAGGAATGCGTCCGTCGCCTGCATGCGGTAGCCGGGTTTGCCGATACGGGCTGGGGGTGATCCAGACATGTTTGCGCATGAAACGTGTTGGGCCCAAGCTGCCGGATGCGTTCCGCCCAAATCCGGATCGGACCCTTCATCGAAGGGAGATACGCCTCGAGCTCCGCTTGCATGCAGCAGGCCCTTCTTTTCGTCGCGCGTCGAACGTCGCAGAATTCGGCATGCGATCTTGCGCATCAACTGGGGGTTGTTCGGATCGCCCTGGAAAATGACGACGTTCCCCTCCATGTAAACGTCGAACGGCTCGTCCTCGGACTGGACGACCCCCCCCTCGCGGCCGGCCCCTCCGGCAACTTCGCCGCGCGACCAGATCACCATTCGTCGGCCGACAGCTCGATTGTGCCCGACCGGCTTGCCGCCGATCCGCTGGTCCAGCCCTTCGATCAGCACCGTGACGCCGCCGGTGAGAATCGTGACTTGTTCGGGAGGCGTCCGGTTCGGAGCCGGCCGACTGAACATGTTGAATTCGTTCCCGCTACGGGAACGGATGCGGATCCGCCGGACTCTCGAGGGCGTGCGCTGTAACTGCGGCGCTGCGCAGCTCCGGTCCTCCTTCGGCCGCCTCGCGTCAGTTGCGTCGTGCGGATGATGCGGGCCGTCGATCGGCGGCGATGCTCTTGAGCCCGCAGGAAGAATGCGTCGTCGCGTGCCGGCTGAATGGTGACCGGCATGCGAACCTTGACGGCCACGCCCGATCGCGTGCTCAGCGTGACGAGCGTTGGCGACTCATTGAAAGTCGAGCCCGGCTCCTCGATGCGGACGTCCTCCTCGAGGTAAACGGTCAAACGGTCTCGCTTGCCCGAGCGCCGCCGATTGCGTGATCCGCCACATCACCATCTGCCGCGCCTGCAGCACGGTCGACCCCTGCACGATGCGACACTGTCCACGCAAGATGGAGATGTGCCCCTCGGCGTCGTCCCATTCCTGCGAATAGTCGGCAGTGACGTTGACCGCAACCAGGTCGGCCGGCGCGCTCATCGAATCCGCGACGGATCGACCGCAGAACGCCAGCGCAGCGACTACGGTCACAGCAGTGATCCGCGCCGCGCCGACCAGCCGAGAAAGGGAATAGGTTGCTCGGCCCGTCACGGGCTCTCCCGGGTTGCTGGAAGATGCATCGACGGACGTACCTTGACCGACGTGGGACTGTCCTGGGACTGACGAGAAATGGGCCGATTTGTCAACCGGGCGGATGGTTGACATTTGTGCACATTTCGTCCCTCGAAATGGGCGCGGATTATAGGCCCCACGCGAGGGGGGGTCAATAAACGCTCGCGCGCTGAGAAATCGCAGCCTATCTATTGGCGCAAATGATTCGCTTGGAAAGACTTACTGGCTGTCCTTTAGGTCGCGTTTGCCGCTATTGGTTTTTTGATTTACGTCGAGGACGGTGGGCTTCAACGGTGCCCGGAAATGACGGCTGCCGAAGGATTTGGGCGGCGACGATTCACGAGACGGAAGAGTCCCGCGATTCCACGGGTTGCGACAAGCACGATCAAGGGGACAAGCGGGGCGCGCATCCGCATGTTCGACCAGTAAAACAAGTGCACCACGGTGAAGTTGAGAATCAGGAGCAAGGGGAGCATCCAACGATCGTCCCATCGACGAAACAGGGTGCCGAGCGCTCCCACGAATAAGGCCAGCTCGATCGAATAGCCGGCGCACAGGCCCCAGACGACGACCATGGAAACCGCCGAGGCGCGAAGGGGGGAGGGGAACGACATTCCAGAACTCCGCGAACCGCAATAGGCAAGCGCGGAGAAACAACCGGGGCTGTGCTGCAATCGCATGCGCCGCTCGACGGTACATCCAACGATCCTGGGGAATCTCGCCGGCGCCCGGTCCCAGCTCACGATCCATATCTGCAACGAGATCCCGAAACCAGGGCCGCTGAAAGCGGTCCGGCCTGCTGTCTCGCCATTCTTCCAACAGGGGACGGGCCGCGACCTGGTGGAAGAACGCTTCGTTGTTTCCCAACAGCAGCGTGTATCCGCCGTGCGTGGTCGTCAGAATCGGCGACCCCAGGATCTTCCAGTTCCGCAGCATCCAGGGAGAGACGACGGCCGCCGCGGCCAGCACGGCGACGGCGCCGGTCCACAGCAGGTCGCGGATGCGACCGTGTGTCCTGCGCGATCGCCATAGCAACCATGCCGCGGCCAATCCGGCCACGGGCCAAATGGTCGGGCGACACAGCGCACAGGCGCCGAAGACCGCTCCAATTCCCGCGGCTCTCAACGTCGTTTGCCATCGTTCGACGGCTTTGGATCTGTTCGGCGTTGCGACCGTCACGAGAAGCGCGACGAGAAAGGTGAAAAGCGTCTCGGTCATCGGAAAGGTCGTGTATTCGATCAGCAGAGGGTCCAGAGCGACCAGGGCTGCGGCGACGGTCGACATCAATCCGAGGCCCAGCCGCTGACCGAGGTGCCAGGTGAGGGCGACTGTCGCCGTTCCCAGGGCCAGTTGCAACAGCCCCAACGCCACCGAGCCGCCGCCGGCTTTCAGAATTGCGGCGATGACCAGGGGGTACAACGGCGGCCGGAACGAATTCGGAATTCCCACAAACGGAGTCCAGAATCCCTCATCCGCGTAGTGTCTGGCGACAACGAGATAGTCATCGCGGTCGTCGGCCAGATTTCCGCTCCCCACTCCGAGCGCGGCCGCGCGGAGCATCGCGGCGACCACGATTGCCAAGATCGGCAACAATCGGGACGCGCCCGGATGGCGGGCTAGCAGGGCGGACATCGCAACGGACTCTCTTGATCGTCGATGAAATCAGTGGTTGATCTCTGGGCCACACGTCCAACCGATCAAATCGGGGCCGGGTAAGACGGCTCGCCGGCGCCGCTTTCCCGTTCGACCTTGTTCCGCGGAGCGGGCTCGACTGGCGGCGGGGGGTCCTTGTCGACCAGCGGCAACAGCAGGGGAAGCAACAAAAGGTTCCCGACAAGGCCCCCGAGCATGGCCAGGCTGACCAGCACGCCGAAGTAAACCAGCGGAATGAACCGCGACAGTCCCAGCACGGAAAATCCAACCACCAGCGCCAGCGTCCCAAAAACGAGCGCGCGGCCGAAGCCTTGATGCGTCTTGCGCAAGGCATCGCGGAGCGAGAGTCCCGCCTCGCGCGAGCGGCGATATCCGTACAGGTAGAAAATGCTCGCGTCGATCGTCAGACCCATGGAGACCGCGGCGATCATCGCAGTGCCGACGTTGATCGGCACGCCGATCCAGCCCATCGCACCCACGACGAGCAGGATCGGAAAGACGTTCGGAACGAGCGACACCAGGCCGATGCGCAGGCTGTGATAGGCAAGGATCATAATCACCAGGACCATGGCGACGGTCAATCCGAAACTCACGAGCTGGTCCCGCAACAGGCTCTCGATGAGGAAGGTCAAGAGAACGTAGATCCCGGTCGTCTTGGCCTCGTGGAATTCGCTCCGCGCCGCATTGCCGACCGCGTCGATCAGGCCCAGTTTCGCCTCGGAGGCTTGGCGCTCCTTGGCTCGCAGCACGAACCGCATCCGGCCCGCGCTCGGGTTGTAAAGGCTCGACTCGAACTCCGGTTGAAAGCCCTTGATCAAATCGAGCTTGTGGCGGATGTCGTCGGCGCTTGTCAGGCCGCCGGGGACGAGATCAAGAAGATCGGTGAGGGCGACGACCTTTGTCAGTTGCGGGTTTTCGCCCTCGGCGGCCGGCAGACTCCGCAACCGGTTCGCCAGAGAGCGAACGTCGTCCAGAAACGCGGGAGTCAATTCCGGCGGGGCGGGAAAGTTCACCTCCCATGTCCCCGCGCCCCCCAGCCGCGTCTCGACGAAGTTCAGCGCGCGGACGATCGGGCTGCTGGCGCGGAAATTCCGGCTGAAATCGGTGTCCAATTGCAGCCGCCAAAGGCCTGCCACCGACCAGACCGAAAGCAAGACCACCGTCCCGATGACCCAGACCCCGCGGCGTTCGACCCACACGGTCAGCCCACCCAAAAATCCCACCAGCCGGCGCTCGGTGGCGCCCGTCGGGACATCGGCCCCGAACCGGCCATAAAGCATACCGCCCGGCAACAGCATCGAGCCCGAGACCAGGACCAGCATTGTCCCCAGCGTCATCATCGTACCGAAGCTGCGAACAGGGGTGATGTTGCTCGACAACAGCGAGACGAAACCGGCGGCGGCCGTGACGGTCGTCCACAAGATGGCCGGCGACAGTTCGACCACGGTCTTGCGAAACGATTCGACGCGATCGAACGACGCGCGCTGCTCTCGGTAATAGACCATCAGCCGCATCACGGTGGCGATGCCCACAATGGTCACCAGCGAATTGAGCATCGAGCTCACCATGCTCAGCCGCAGGCCGCACACCACCAGGATCGCCTTGGTCCAGATGACGGTGACCGCGACGAGCACGACCGACAACAGCACCCACCGCACGCTGCGGAACAGGCCGAAGATGACCAGTCCCAACAGCACCAACGAGGCGTAGAAGAGACGCTGCCCGTCCTGCTCCACATACTCGAACATATCATGGACCAGGACGGGCTCTCCGACGACATAAGTCGGCGCCCGGATATCCTGTGGCAGCGTGTGTTCCCGCGCCAGCTCGCGGATCCCGCGGATCGTTTCGTCGCGCGGCGTCGTGGTTTCACTTTCCGGCTCGAGGCGCAGAACGACTCCGGTCGTCTGGCCGTCGGCCCCGATGAGGATGCCCCGCGCGAACTCCAGCAATTGGGGCCGGCGCTGCTGAAACAGCGCAGTCAAGAAGAACCGCTCGACCCTGGACATGTCGGGAGGCAGAACCGGCGAGAGAACCTTGGCCAGGTTCTGCGTGCTCGTTTCCCGGACTCCCGGCACGCGGCTCAACCCGTCGGAAAACGTCCGCAGCGAATCGAGGTGTTCGGGCGACCCGAGCTGTGGATCGGCATAAGCGACGATGACGAATTCATCGCCGCCGAAAAGGGACTTGCTCTCGCGATAGTCGAGCAAATGCGGGTCATCGGGGGCGTACAGCGACTCGATCGAATGCTCCAGCGTCAGTTGGGACGCCTTCACGAACGACAGCGCCGTCACGAGTACGGCCGCCACGAACAGCCAGTTCCGGTAGCGGACCAGGAAGTTCGCAAACGGAACGAGTCCGTGGAATCGCGAATCCTTGGTCACGGCGTCATCGCCTGGCGTCCGGGAACATAATGAGGATGCTCTGGCATCGGCCTCAGCGAAATCCGGCCTTGTGCCGGAATCCGGTTACTTTGATACCATTTCCCCGGAAGGCCAACGACCTCGCCAGTTATCCGGTCCCTACTCGAACAGGTCAAGCAATCCAGGAGAATTGAGGTTGAAGCGACGACGCGAGTTTCTCGCGGCCCCCGGCCCGGCGATGTGTCGGATCCCTCCGGGCTCGACGCTCGACCATCTTCTCGCCGAGGCTTGGGCCGACCCCCGCGATTTCTCCGAGGGCGGATGCAGGCGTATCGGCTGGTGGGCCGCATGGGCCGGGTCCACTGGCAACCCGCCATTTTGTCCTTTGCGGCAAGTGGAGCTTGGTTACAGCGCGGCAGGACGCCTCGTTGCGGTCGAGGGAGAGGCCAAAGATTGTCTCTCTCCTCAATGGCTCGCAGGGACGATCTCTTCACCCGGCTTCCGGGCGATCCAGCATCCATAGGTCATGGCGCCGCTGCGGTAGGCGCGGAGGATTGTTTGAAAACGGTCGAGGAAAAGGAGTTGGTTTCGATCGATCAGCCTGGCCAGCCAATGGACCCTCGAACGTTCCACCCGCCGCGAACAGATCTCCCAAGTTTTGGCCACGCGGTCGGTCCAGTCGAACGACCGTTCGACCTCGAGGCCGGCGTCGACGAACCAGTGGCGGTAGTCCTCGCCGCTTCCTAGCGATGGGCAAAAGAAGCCTTCGCAGACGTCGTAGACTTGCCGACGGGCTTCCTCACTCAGCGTACCGTTCGCGGCCTGCCAGGCGCAGATGGCTGCCCGTCCGCCGGGACGCAGCCAGCCCGCGGCGCGGCGAAAGAACGCCGCCTTGTCAAACAGGTGCTCCGTGCATTCGAGGCTCCATACGATGTCAAATGACGCCGGCTCGAACTCAACGGTCTCCGCGTCCGCGACGAGGAACCGCGCTTGCCGGGCCACCCCGTTCCAGCGGGAAGCCAGAGCCGCCCAGCGGCATTGAACCGGACTGAGCGTAATTCCCGTCACGTCGCAGCCACACTCCTTCGCCAAATGGATGGCTGATCCCCCCATCCCGCAGCCGACGTCGAGCACGCGCTGCCCGCGCCCTGGCTGGTCACGCCCGAGTCCCGCCTCGCGAATCACCGTCTCGGTCAGTTTCAATTGGGCCTCGGCCGGGCTTTCCGAACCCTCCCACAACCCGTGATGAATGTGTCGACCCCAGAAGAGACGGTAAAACGGCGTCGCCAGATTGTAATGCGAGCGGATCACGCGTTTTTCAACGGTCGGGCAGGAAATCATCAATGCGAGCTCCGCGGTGCGATTCGGTTACTGCTTGACCCATATATCGCCGTAAACCGTCAGCACGTCGGCGACGCCCACGGCGCCGAGCGCCTTTTTATAGGGCGGGATTTTGTAGTCCGTCTGTCGCAGGCGGAAGGTCCCCTTGAGATGGAGATGTCCTTTCTCTTGAATCCCGACTGCGACGAACCGCAATGGCCGCTTGGTTCCATGGAGGTTGAACTCGCCATCGAGGCGATATTGCACCTTTCCGGACTTGCCGCGCGCCTCGATGGGTCGCAGTGAATCGACGTCGAAAGTCGCGGTCGGAAAGCGGCGGACGTCCAGGATGTCCCCACCCAGCATATTTGCAGTGACGTCTTGCTGGGTTTTCGGATCGATCTCGCCCTTGAGGCCGACGTAGCGTCGGGCCTCGACCGTATCGGCCACGAGCGATTGCATGTCGAAGACCATGCGCCCCGCCGACCGGCCCGCGATCCGCAGGCTGCCTTCGCGCAGACGCCCTCCGACCGCGTGCTGATGCCCGAAACCGGTCTTATCGACAAAAATGTAGACGCGGCTAGCCCCGAGGTTGATGTCGCCCGGCCCGAGGACGGCCCGCGGCGCCTCGCCGGGGCCGTTGCGGTGGCGGCTGGAGAGCCGACTGTCCCGCGACGACCCCGATTTGGCCCAGGGCGACGGTGACGATGGCGACCGCGGAGACGACCCTCGAGACTTCCTTGTTCTGCATGGAACGTTCCTTGACGAGCGGAGCCGTCGTTCAGAATTGATCCGGCGGAAGCCAGGCGCAGCTCGTCCGCCAGTGCATGCCGCCTGCCTTCGACGAGATGCTATCAGTCGCCGACGACGCCGGAAAGTTAATTCTGCATTATTTCAGGTGCCGCTTTGAACGGGCGAGCGGCGGTGCTGCTTGACGCCGGCGCGAAAAGTGTCGACGATCCATAAACGGACCGGGCCGTCCTCCCGAATTGACCGGCACGAGAATCGCGATGCTTGACCGTTTCCGCATCCGTCGGCGCGAGCCGGAACTCATGGATCAGCCCGGGCTGGATGAGCGGTCGCACCGCAACGCGCTGGCCGGGTTGCGGCGCATCAACCGTCTCAGCCGCACCGGCCGGGTCGCGTGGGCGGCCATTGAGAGGCTGGCGGCGAGCGATCCGGACCGCACGTGGCGCGTGCTCGATGTGGCCAGCGGCGGGGGCGACGTCGCGATCGACGTGGCGCGGCGGGCCGTCCGCCGGGGGATGAAAGTCCTCGTCGACGCGTGCGACATCAGCCCGTTTGCCGTCCGGTATGCCAACGCTCGGGCTGCCGAAAGGCGGGTCGAGAACGTGAGCTTCTTTCGTCATGACGTGCTGGACGGCCCTTTGCCGGACGGCTACGACGTCGTGATGTGCTCACTCTTTCTGCACCATCTCGACGAGGAGGCCGCGGTCGTCCTCCTATCGAAAATGGCGGCAGCCGCTCGGAGACTGGTCGTCGTCAACGATCTGCGCCGATCGGCAATCGGATATCTCCTCGCGTGGCTGGGATGTCGAATTCTCACGCGTTCGCCCGTCGTTCATGTCGATGGGCCGCGATCGGTGCAGTCCGCCTTTTCCCTCAACGAAATACGTGGGGTGGCCCAGCGCAGCGGATTGAAGAGCGTGCTGCTCCAACCACGGTGGCCGTGCCGGTTTCTGCTGCAATGGAGACCGACATGAGCCCGCAAGGTCTCGACCGCGTCGCTTCGGTCGGCAGCGACTTGACCGACGACCGAGAGGCGCTGCGATCGCCCGCGGCGGTCCCTTGTTCGGCGACAGCTCGTGCGGCGACGACTTGCGCGGCGACCATCGACTTGGAGGATGCCGCCAAAACCGAATGGGGCGTCCTTGTGATCGGCGCGGGGCCGGCCGGCGCTCTGGCAGCGCGACAATCGGCGATTCTAGGCTTGAAAACGCTCCTCATCGATAAGAGTCCCTTTCCACGGGCGAAAGTCTGCGGCGGCTGCATTAGCGGGCTCGGCAGGCACGTCCTCGAGCGCGTCGGACTGGGACATCTCGTCGAAGAACCCGCCGCGACGCCTCTCGACCGCTTTGATCTGGCGGCCGCCGGAAAGAGCGTCTCGCTCGCGCTCCCTTTGGGCGCGGCGATCTCGCGCTATCATTTCGATGCGGCGCTTGTCCGCGAGGCCGTGGCCGCCGGCGCGGAGTTTTTGTCGGAAACGACTGCCCAGGTCCGCGGACGCGTCGACGCCTGGCGGTTGCGAGGCGTCTTGCTGCAGGGCCTCTCCCGTGGGACCGTGCGGGCGCGCAGCCGGCTGGTGCTGGTTGCCGACGGCCTCGGCCGTACAAGCCTGCGACGGCACGGCCCCTTCGCTCCGCAGGTCGCAGCGGCCTCGAGAGTCGGCCTGAGTGCCACGGTCCGCGTTGGCGAATGCGACCTGCGAGCGGGAACGGTTTCCATGTCGGTCGGCCGGGAGGGTTACGTCGGCATGGTGCGCGTTCCAGACGGCAGCATCAACGTCGCCGCCGCTGTCGATCCGGACTCCCTGCGGCAGCGGGGGCCGGCTGTCGTGGTTCGTGCGATCCTCGTTGAAGCGGGCGTCGAGTCGCCGGGGTCCTTAGAAAGCATCGAATGGCGCGGCACCGGGCTGCTCACGCGGCACAGCCTGCGCGTCGCGGCCAAGCGCCTGTTGGTACTGGGCGATGCGGCCGGCTATGTCGAGCCTTTCACGGGGGAAGGGATGACCTGGGCGATGCTCTCGGCCGTCTCCGTCGCGCCGCTCGCCAATCAATGGCTCCGCACGCGGCAGGACGGCAATCGCCGATTCACCGACCTTGCGGACTCATGGTCGCGGGAACACCGGTCGTTGGTGGCGCGCCGCCAGCGCGCAGTGCCGGGCTTTAGCCTGCTTGTTGCGGCACCCCTCCGCGGTTCGCACAGCCGCTGGGAGTTTTCTCACTGGCTCCAGGACTCGCCAAACCGTTGATTCACTACTTTTGGAATCAGAAGGATCTGCCATGAGCCTTTGCATCAAGGGAATTGGGACCGCGGTTCCGCGGCATTGCATCTCACAGGAGGACTTGGCGGAAGTCGCCGGACGGCTTTGCGGCCTGAACGACAAGCAACGCCGGCTCTTGCCGACGCTCTATCGGCATGCGGGCGTGCAAAAGCGGCACAGCGTCGTACTGGCCGGTCCAAGCAACCGGGACACCGCAGGACAATCTTTTTATCAATCGGTCGAAGCAGGCGGCCCCAACGGCCCGAGCACGGCCGACCGCATGCGCGTCTATGCCGAATGCGCAACGCCGCTGGCCGCCGACGCTTGCCGCCGCGCGTTCGGCCGCCGCGCACGTCGCTCCGGCACAGATCACCCACCTGGTGACGGTCTCGTGCAGCGGTTTCTGCGCCCCCGGCGTCGACGTGCAACTGTTCCACGAGTTGGGGCTCTCGCCGCAAGTCGCGCGAACAAATGTCGGCTTCATGGGCTGTCACGGGGCACTCAACGGACTCCGCGTGGCTCGCGCCTTTGCCGAGGCCGACCCGAATGCGTGCGTTCTCCTGTGTGCCGTCGAGCTGTGTACCCTGCATCAGCAATACGGATGGAATCCCGACCAGATCGTCGCCAATGCGCTCTTCGCCGATGGTTCGGCGGCCGCTGTCTGCGTGCCCGCTTCCGACGAGCAAAACTCCGATGAGGCGCTCTCGGCGCTTGCCTCCGCCTCCACCATCGTGCCGGCAACGGAAGACTTGATGAGTTGGCGAATCGGCGACAACGGATTTCAAATGGGTCTCTCGCCCCGAGTCCCCGACGTCATCCGCGCCACGCTTCGGTCGTGGCTGAACGGTTGGCTGGCGTCGCAAGGCGTCGAGCTGGAACAAGTGGGCCAGTGGGCGATTCATCCAGGGGGCCCGCGCATTCTGCAGGCATGCGTCGAAGCGCTCGAGCTCGAACCGGACGCGATTGCCGCGTCGAAAGCCGTGCTTGCCGAGTTCGGCAACATGTCCTCGCCGACGATCCTGTTCATCCTCGACCGGCTCCGGCGCCAGAGTGCCCCCGGTCCCTGGGTCCTCCTTGCCTTCGGACCGGGCCTGACGATCGAAGCGGCGTTGGTCGCACCGGCCCTCAAACCGGGCGCCGGCGTCCCCGCGGTCACGGGCGCTTCGGTCGGCGGTTGAGCGGATCAGTGGAAACGTCGGACAACGACGCCAGACCGTTAGGGCGCCGGCGTCCCCGCGAAGGGCGTCGCGCGTTCCGACGAATTGCGAGTCTCTCGCGGGGGACCGGCGGCGTTCGCTTGGAGTGTCGCCGGAAGCCGGACGGTCATCGTCGTGCCGACTCCTTCCTCGCTTTCGACGAGGATCTGCCCGCCATGGGCGGCGACGATCGCTTGGCAGATGCTCAAGCCGAGGCCCGTACCCGTCGTCTGCGCGAGCCGCTGCCGCGATTTGTCGCCGCGGAAGAATCGCTCGAAGATGTGGGGCAAATCGGCCGCGCGGATTCCGCAGCCGGTATCCCGCACGCGGAGCACGGCGGCGCCGTCGGGATCGCGAAGCACCTCGACGCGGACCGTTCCGCCGGGCTGACAAAACTTGAGCGCGTTATCCAGCAGGTTGTTGACGACCTGCCGCAAATGGTGCCCAAACCCGACGACTGTAATCCCCGGCTCGATCGCGCCTTCGAGCTCGATCTGGCCGGCCTCGGCGGCGGCGCTGAAACATCTCGACGCAGCGATCAACCAGCGCGCTCAACGCGACCGGCTCGCTACGGGCCCGAAGGCGTTCCGAATCGGTCTCCGCCAGCAGCAGAAGCTGGTTGACCAGGCGCTCCAGCGAGGCGCATTCGTCGATCACCTCGGCGAGGAGCTCCTGGTATTCCTGAGGCGTTCGGTCGCCTCCCAGGGCGACCTCGACCGTGCTGCGGATCGCGGCCAGCGGCGTGCGCAGCTCATGAGCGGAGTTCGCCAAGAGGTCGTTGCTCTGACTCAGGTAGGCGGCGATGCGATCGAGAAACTGGTTGACGGTCCGCGAGAGCTGGTCCAGTTCGTCGTCTGTTTGACCGGTCGGCAGCCGTTCCTCCATGCGGTTGGGACGCAGGCCGGCCGTCGCTTTGATGATGGCGGCCAACGGGCGGACCGCCCGGCCCGCAAGCCAGTATCCCGCCACGGGCGCAACTGACCAGCAAGAGCGCGACTCCCCGCTCGGCCAAGGCATCAATGCTCGCGATGTCGCGGTCGATGAAATCCATTGGGGCGCCGACCCGAATCCACAGCGCCCTGCCGCGCACCGCGAGCTGTTTCTCCTCGACCACTCGGTAGCCGTTCCAACTCACCGGTACCAATTCGTGCCGGACACGGTCCGTCGCCGCCAGCTTAGGTGTCAGGTCGCTGGCCCACAATCGCCGATCGTCACCGTCCAAAAGCTCGACGAACCAACCGTTGTGCTGATGCACGCTCTCCTTTCGGTTGAGCGCCTCCAGCAGCAGCGCGGCCGGAGACGATCCTTTCGTCTCTGCCGCGGCCCTCAGGTCGGCTGCCGTGGTGTGCAGGTCGGCGACGTCCAAGCTGACCTCGCGCACGTCGGCCGTCAAGACGTCGTCCATCCCTGAGATCAGCGTGCGCCGCAGGCCTTCCCGAACCCCGATAAAGCACGCCATGGCGGCGGCCAGCACGAGGCCGGCGTTCCAGATCATCAGGCGGAAGCGAAGCGTCTTGACGGCCGATCCGGCCGAACGACGCAGGCTGGCCAGTCGTTCAACAATCGCAAACGGCATCAGACGCGGCCTGGCTAGTGCTGCAAGCACTTCGGTGACGCGATGAAAGTCTCGTATTTACCGACGGTTTCCGCCAGGGGACCGCTACGTCTGGATGCGAAGCGCTCAACGGGCGGAAAAAAGGCCCCGCGGTCACGACCCGGGGCCGTCCGCTTCCGCGGCTCGCAAAACGTAGCCGTGTCCGCGGACCGTATGAATCAACGGGACGTCGAACCCGCGGTCGATCTTGTTGCGCAGGCGGTTGATGTGGACGTCGATGACGTTTGTCGTGCCGTCCCAATCGTCGTCCCACACGTGTTCGCTCAGCATTTTCCGCGTGACGACCTGCCCGTTGAAGCGCATCAGAAACTCGAGCACGGTGAACTCCGTCGGAGAGAGCTCGATCTCCCGTCCGCCGCGCACGGCGCGGCGGGTTGTGATATCGAGGGACAGAGGTCCGATCGTCTGCGTCAGGGAGGGACGCAGACCGGAGCGGCGAGAGAGCGCTTCCAGACGGGCCGTCAACTCCGGAAATGCGAACGGTTTCACAAGATAGTCATCGGCGCCGGAACGCAGCCCGCGGACGCGATTCTCGACCGATCCCAGCGCCGTCAGCACAAGCACCGGCGTCTGAATGCCCTGTGCGCGTAGCGAACCCAGAACCTCGATGCCATCCATGTCCGGCAGAAGCAGGTCCAGGATGATCGCGTCATAGCGTTGAGACAATCCCAGGTCGAGTCCCTTGCGCCCGTTGCGGACCCAGGTACATGAGTGCCGGCAATCCGACAACCCGCGCTGAAGCGCCTTTCCGAGAACCGCTTCGTCTTCAATGACCAACACGTCCATTGGACGTTTCCTGTTCGCGCTTTGAATCCCGCTGTCATTCTAGTTTTTCTGCTTGACTCTGCGTAGTCCTTATGGCTTTCCATCCTGCCTCCCCAAGCCGATGGCTCGCCGTCCAAGCCGACCGCAAGCGGTCGGCTTGGGTCTGGAACGCTCAATCCAACACGAGGCCTTGCTGTCGACCTTCCCACTCGGCGGCGGCCTCGACGGTGATCGGAACCTTGCGGATCGGGTGGTCAAAGACGAGCCGTACGGCGCGCAGGGCGATACCCTCTGGGAACGGCCGCTTTGAACCGTACTTCCGATCGCCCACGACCGGATGCCCGGCCGCCGCAAGCTGGACGCGGATTTGATGGCTGCGGCCCGTCCGCGGCTCGATCTCCAGCAGCGTCGTGTCGCGGAAGGTCTTCAGTCGGCGGAACGTCAACAAGCTTTTTCGCGTTTTGGGGCTGGGCTTCGTCGCTCGACGGACGATGTTCGTTTGACGGTCCTTCACCAGCCGGTCGACAAGTGTCCCTTCCGCTGTCGCCACACGTCCTTCGACGACGGCCTGATAGACTTTTCTCACCCGGCCGGTCCGAAACTGCTCCGCCAGACGGGCCGCGGCCTTGCTAGTCCGCGCAAAAAGAACAACCCCCGCGACGGGACGATCGAGTCGGTGCACGACCCCCACGAAAACGTTCCCTGGCTTTCGATAGCGATTTCGCAGGTCGTCTCGCACGAGATCGACGAGCGACACGTCACCGGTTCGATCGCCCATGGTCAACAAGCCGGCCGGCTTGAAAACGGCCACGCAGTGGTTGTCCTCATAGAGCAGCCGCAGGCCCTGGATGCGGATCGTCCCTTTAGTCCTTTTATTGGTCACAGGATCACGAAGTCGCTGATCGACGGCGCGCTATCGGGCGTCGAATGGATGACCTGGGGTGAACGCGGGAGCAGCACGTGAAACATGACGTCGCCGATCGTCACTTCGTCTCCGGGCTTCAAGATGGCCTCGCCGAAAATGCGGCGTCCATTGACGAATGTGCCGTTCGTGCTCCCCAGATCGCGGATCCGGAGCGAGTATTCATCCTTCTTGAAGACGCAATGATGCCGGCTGAGAAGGGAGCTGCCGGGACGAAGATCGCAATCGCGCTCCGCGCCGACGACGAAATGATGGAAATCCAGGCGGATGCGTTGGCCGCAGCAGTTGCCGCTGAGAATGCGCAGCTCGCCGACGCTCGCGGGCTTTGCGGGCGGTGCCATGTGGGGGATTGCCGCGGCCGTCGGCGCGGAGCTTGTCTCCCGCCCGGAGGAGGAAGGCTCGGGGATCCGCGGCCATTCGGTCGTCTGCGCCGCTTCGCTGAGAAGTCCGTTGGCTAAGGCTGCGGAGGTATGGGAAACGTCCTGCGGCGGATCGAAGTCCGCGGAGAGAGGCGGCCCGTCCACAGGCCATTCGGTCGTCAAATCCCCTTCGTTGTTCTTCGGTAAGGTGGGCGCGGGCAGCGGCGGTTCCACTTGGCCGGTCTGGGCAGGCGGCGTGTGGAGAAAACGCGGCTGCGGCGGGGCCGCCGCCGCCGGTTCCAGCTTGCCCACCGGAAACGGCAATCCGAAGCGCAGCGCCAAATCGTCGGTGGCAATTTCGATGCGCCGGCTGTCCTTGGGCGGTGAAGAATCCGATTCCGTCGGCGGGTCGGGAATGATGTAGACCTGCTCGCAGGCCGGACACTGCGACTTTTTTCCGGCCGACGTTTTTCGCGCCACGACCCGCGTTTCACAATGCGGGCAGTGAAAGCGGAATCTTTCGTCCGCTCCCGATTCGGTCGGCACGGAAACCGATGATCCGCACACGTGGCACAGGACGTGTCCGCCCGAGTAGAGATCGAGAACCTGCAACTCCGCGCCGCAGGCACATTGGAGATGAATCATCGACCTCAACCTCGCCGGCGACGGTTTCCTCCGCCGGCTGCGAAATCGATTCTAAATGAGCCCGCGTCCTGTCTCTCACGAATTGTACGCTACTATTCAATTTTCGATAACCGGTCGGGAAGTCTCAAGTCTGTTCCCGAAGTTGAGCAGGAAAGAGAGCCCGCGCCGACGGCGACGTCCCGGGCAATTTGTCGCACCAGCTCGTCCCGGTTCTCGAAGCGGCGGTTGTCGCGGATGCGTTGGAAAAGATCAACGTCGAGCCAACTGCCGTAGAGGTCACCGGTAAAGTCAATAAGGTGGGCCTCCACCTTGCGGTTGCTGTCTCCGAATGTCGGATTGGGGCCGACGTTGATCGCCGCGGCCAAAGAGTGGTCGCCGACGCGAGCGATTCCGCCATAAACGCCGTCACCGGGAAGAAGGGTTTCGATCCGGGCGAGGTTGGCCGTAGGAAAGCCGATTGTGTGCCCGCGGCCGGCGCCGCCGACAACTTCGCCGCGCAAACGGTAGGGATGCCCGAGGAGCTTGACGGCTTCGGCCATCCGGCCCTCGCTGATCAAGGTTCGGATCGTGCTGGAAGAAATCATCGCTTCGTCTCCGACCGGCTCGACGACGTCGAGCACGACTTCGCGGAGCCGGCAGAGGTCTCGCAAGGTGCCGATATCTCCTTTGCGGTCTTTCCCGAAACAGAAGTTGGGTCCCTCCACAATTCCCCTGGCCCGGAGCTCAGCCACGATGATCGCGTCGAAGAATTCCTCAGGCGTCAGTCGCAAGAGCTTCCTGTCGGTCGGATAGGCAACCACACACGTTGCCCCTGCCCGCTCGAGCAGGTCGGCCTTCTGTTCGAGCGTGGTGAGGCTCGGCGGGACGTGTTCCGGCCGCAGAAGCTTGAGCGGATGGGGCTCGAACGTCAGAACGACCGCCGGAACCCCGTCGCCGTCGGCCAAGGTCGCGCAGCCGCTCGGTGATCTTTCGGTGTCCCGCGTGGACGCCGTCAAAATTGCCGATCGAAACGTAGCCGCCGTGGTACAAGCCGCGGCGTCTCAAATCTCCTCAGAAGCACCATTCCATCTTTTCATTTCGCGGTGGGAGTTAGGCGGCCTATTTCCAATTCTCAATCGGCGACGAATAGCGTTGCAGGCGCTCGCGATCGATTTCGATCCCCAATCCGGGCCCATCGGGAATCGGCAAGCAGCCCGTCGCCGTCGGGCCGAAACGGTTCCGCCGTCAAATCTTCGATATAGGGGGAGGGAGTCAGATATTCAACGTATCGCGCGATCGGCATGGCCGCCGTCAGTTGCAGATCGGCCGCCAGTCCGACTGACCGTGTTCCAGCCGTGCGGCACGATTTGGATGTTGTGGTCCTGCGCGGCCCAGGCAATGCGACGCGACTCGCTCAACCCGCCGTTCTTGGTGCAATCGGGCTGAATGATGTCGACGGCACGGCCGCGCAAGCCAGGGAAGAAACGACTGCCGGCGGGTCAGCACCTCGCCGCCGGCGATGGGGACCGGCGAAACTCGCGTCAGCTCCACGTAGCCGTCCAGATCGTCCGGCGGCAGCGGCTCCTCGAACCAGGTGACGTCGTAATTGGCCAGCATGCGGGCCGTTTCGCGCGCCCAATTCAGTCCGTGGGGCCAGAACTGCTCGCTTCCCCCGGCATCGACCATCAACTCGACCTGGTCGCCCACCGTCTGGCGGGCCGTGCGCATCAACAGCTCGTCGAAGCGCCGGCTGCGCCGGCCAAACGGTCGCCAGCCCAGCTTGATCGCCCGAAACCCCCGGGCAACGGTCTCTTCCAGACGGCTCGGCCAAAACGTCCGGCTCATCGAACAGGATCGAACCGTACGGCTTGATCCGCGACCGGTAGATCCCGCCCAGTAGCCGTCGCGACCGGTTGCCCGCAGACTTTCCCCAAAATATCCCACAGCGCGATGATCGAGGCCGCTGATGGCGTGCTCGACCGCCCCGCCGCGCCCCTGCCAGAAGGTCGATTGCCGCAGAATTTCGGTCGTCCGCTCCGGCTCGATGGCGGAGGCCCCCTCCAAAAGGGGCCACAACAACCGCATCGCCCCGGCCACGAGCGGCCCGGAAGTGAAGCAACTTCCCCAGCCGGTCAGGTCCTCGATTCCGTGACGACCTCGACGAGAGTGTGCAGGTCCTCCTGCGGCTCGTGCCCCTGCGGCCAGCCGCCGTCGACCGTGCCCCCGGAGAGCGGAAAGATGCGGACGTCGATAATCTTCATGACCTACCAGAAGATCAGCTTTCGCGCGACGGCATCAAGGCACCCAATTGCGGCGTGGGGCAAAGCCGCGAGTCAGCCTCTTTTGCAGGTAAGCGGCAGGTTGCCCGTCGATGCACTCCCGAATCAATCGCGAGTTGACTGCGTGCCGGCAGGTCGCCAATGCGCCGTTGCTTGATGGGGCAGGGTCGCGTGCTATACTCAACGTCCCCGCGGACGTGGCGGAATTGGCAGACGCGCAGGATTGAGGGTCCTGTTCCCTCTTTTGGGAGTGAAGGTTCGACCCCTTTCGTCCGCATTTTTTGGCACCGAGCGATCCATCCGTCGCTCGCCGCGGTCAGTCGCGGCCGTGCGGCCGAGCTTGGTCTTCCGGGAGGGCCGTATGCCTCCTTACAGGTGGAACGCCTGACTGCGGCCCGCAGCTCAGCGAGCCCCAGCCGGCCCGGCGGCCAGGATGGTCTTGCGCCGCCGCTTCCGGGTCAAAGAACGCAGTGTGCAATGACTCGCCTATCGCCACGGCACCGAACAGGCAGAAGACCGCTGCATGGGAACATCACGAACCGCGACAACGTTTGCGGCTGGGGCTTCAAAGAGCGGAGCCGAGCCAGGCAAAAGCGAACAGGGACGGTTCACCGGGGCAAAGAATCTCGGGACCTCGTACGGCCAGAATTAGCCAGTTGCCGCCGCAGGCTGTCAGGGAGCGCTTCGACGGGCCGAGAACCGCTCGGCGACGCGACCACAAGCCGGCGAAAATTCAGAATAACCGACATGAATCCAACGCCGCCGCAGAGACCGCACAGGCTCAGTCGCCAAAAACAGCCGGAAACGAGAGCGCGATTGATCGGGAACAGACGAAGGCCGCCGCGAGCATACAGTCCGATCGCCGGAAAATACGCGTACCGATCTGGCCATCTGCTCGCCCATCTCACCGACCGATGAGCGCAGAGCCCCCAAAAACCAGCACCACCCCACGAAGATGGAAACGGCGACGCGCCCTCTTCCGAACCATCGGCGACGGCCGTGACGCAGATCAACACGGGCACGGGCAACGCGACGTCGTAACAGCGGGATGTCAGCGGATGCGGATAAAAAAAGAGCCCGCACCCGATCTTCGACACATACGGCCGATCGTACAAAACGGCGTTGAGCAGCCGCTGCGGAACCGGCATTGCCTCAGTGCTGGCTTGCTTCCGCCCAACGCCTGCGAAGACGCGATCACGAAAAAGCCGCCGCCACCAGGCCGACGGAATCTTCTCCACGAGTCGCCGCCGAAAGCTCTCTCGTCAGCCGATTCAAGCGGCCAGAAATCGAGCAACCTTGCCACAGGCACGGCAGCGTGACGAGCGTGCTTGCCAGCAGCTGCAAAGAAACAGGCAAAACGACGACGCCCACCAAGCAAATCTCTGCCCGCGAGCGAACCGCACATCCACGAACAGCACAGCAAGCGAAGAAAATGCTTCAGCACGTCTTTGCGTTCGGAGATGAAGGCCACCGACTCGACGTGCAGACGGATGGAACGGCAAACGAGACCCGGCCACCAAGGCACTCCGCAATTCGTTGCCGGTCATCGCGACAAACAGGCCGAACACCAGCCGCATATTGAGGACGTGCCAGACAAGATTGGTGACCGCGGGAGATGAAAGCCGCCGGATACGGCCGTAAACGCTGGTCGTCCGCCATCACGAAAGCCAAGTCAGCGGAAACCAATTGCCGTCAAGAGCGTCGTCCAAGCCCAGTGCACGCTGCGCGGCGTGCAGTCCGCCAGCACGCAGGCGAAGGCAATGGCTGTTGTCGACATGACGCCCCAGTCGTCCGCGGCGACGAAACCGAAGCCGCAGGCCCGTCCGTAAACGGCAACCGTCAACAGAATCAGCAGAACGCACAAGACGGCGCGACGGCGAGGCATAAAACCAGCATACGCCGGCAACGCCCTCCATTGCAAAAGAACGCCGCAGGCCTCCGGTCCCTTCGCTCGTCAAGGATGCAGTCGGGGCATTTCGTCGGGAACGCGGTCGAGGACGTGCCGGTGGACCAGCAGCTCGGCCATGTCCCGCATGTGCGAGTTGACATAGTCGAGCAGAACCTGGTCGGACCCGGGATCCCAGCCATAGCGGCCCAGTTCCTGCGTAAACGCTTTCGGGCAGGTCCCCGCGAACCAATAGCCGGTAAAAGGAGACGCAGGCACCCGTCCGCTGCGTGCCGGCGTAACAATGAACGAGGACGGGCATTCCCTGTGCTGCGAGCGGACCAATGTCTCGACCGCGTCCGCATACCGCTCGATCCGGCCGTTCCCGTTGCCTCGCAAGGGAAAGCGAACATGCGTGGACACCCTTCGACCCTGCAACGGCAATTTCCGCCTGCTGATCTCGGTCGCTCGGATCAAACCCGTTCAAATCGATGATCGTGCCGATGTGGTAACGATCGATCACGCCGGCAATCAGGTGCCGGGAAATCTGTCCGCTGCGATACACCTTGCCGGCGACCACGATGCCGAACCGCTTCGGGACAAAGTGGTCGCGCAGGACAAGCAACCAGAGCTCCGGCGCCGATCCCGGCGACCGCCGCCGCGCCGACGATTGCAAAAATAAACGTGCGCGGCCGCCGTCTCGACGGATACGTTTGTCTCGGCCGATCGGGGAGAGAGCCAGGTTGGGTTCTGGGCGATCAGCCTGCGGTCCCGCCAGACGCTACGCATGCTGGGCGAAACGGGGCTCGGCTGCCCAGCACAGATCGCCCGCCACGGGGCCTTCGCTTTCGATCAGGGACGCAAGCGGCAGCGTCACGTCGTGCGAGGCTGGCGAAGACTCAGGAAGCGGTCACTCGCTACGAGCAGAATTCCCCGTGCGGTGGAGAATAGCGTGCGTTCCGCGATCCGCCCAGGTCATCTTTGAACGGTCATGACAGAGGCGATACGCAGTCGAGGACAGACTGCAAAAGATCACGGAATGGCCGTCATCAGAAAGAGTTGCAGATTGCCAGGATTCAGGCGCAGGCTTCGGCGCCGTTCGGTCTGCCGCCGGGTGCTGCGGTTCGAGCGGGTCTCCCGACGTTCGTCGGTCGATCGCGTCGCTTCGATCTCCGAGACCGTCTTGCGAATTCCATTGAGAAGATGGGCGGTCTGGAACCAAGGGCTAATCGACTTCATGCTCGACAGCTCCACTCTGCGATCCGGTGTTCCGACACCTTCGCAGCACATCTTAACCCGGCAACCAAATGGAAAAAAGCGTTTGCAAGTCAGATAGGCGGGATTTATGTTGAACATACGCTCAACGATCGGATTCTGCAAACTTTGCGCCCTGCGTTGACAAATGCAAACACGAATTCGCGTTCGCCGTATCAGCAAGCCGATGAGCCTCCAAAATCGCGAGGCGGTTTGCCCAGGATGCGGTCGGTGTCACTGGCTGTAATGAACATACTATTTCAAATGAATTTATGCGCATCCAGCGGAAACAGCGAATCAGCATCCTACGCGTCCTAAATTTACGGGATGCGAAAAGTCCGCCAGGTCGTTTGACCGCCTGCAGCCGAAAGTCGGCTGAAGAGACGGGCAGCCTACATTGTTTGCGTCATCGCCAAGAATTGTGGCGAGCTCGAAGGGCAGCGGCTGCACGCATCGGAAGTCGTGACTTTCACTGGAAGGCGCCCGCGGCGAGAACTCAGCGTCCCGAGGACGCGCCCTTCGAAAGGGTGGAAGCCGGCTCGACCGATGTGAATCGGCCGAGTCGGCTTCCGGAATCCCTCTCTCCCTAACGACGCCTGAAAATTCGCTTGAGTGGCGGTCAGTTGGTTCCTGCGGTTTGCCGCGGGAGATACGATCGGCTAACGGATCTTAAGGCTTGCCACTCCGATGATCGCCAGCACGGCCGAACCGATCCAAAACCGCACGACGATCTTGATTTCGTGTTGTCCCCGGAACAGGTAGTGATTGTGCAGCGGGCTGCACGCGATGATGCCGTTTCCCGGTCAGCTTGTACCAACCCACCTGAGCAGAACGCTGAGCGTTTCGATCACGAAGATCCCGCCGACGATCACCAGCAGGACTTCCTGCCGCGAGACGAGCGCCGCCAAGGCCAGCAAGGCCCCGATCGGCAACGATCCCGTGTCGCCCATGAAGACCTGGGCCGGATAACAGTTGAACCACAGGAAGCCGAGCATCGCTCCGACCATCGCGCCGATCACGACGCTCAGTTCGCCGCATCCCGAAATGAACGGAATTCCCAGGTAGTCGGCCATCGTCTTGTGGCCGGCCAGATACGTCAGCGCCACGAAGGCCGAGCCCGCGAAGACCGTGCAGCCGCCGGCCAGTCCGTCGAGTCCGTCGGTCAGATTGACCGCGTTCGAGGTCCCCACGAGCACCAGCGTGCTCCAGGCAAGAAACGCTCCGCCCAGCCACACTCGCGTGATTTCCAATCGGCCAGTGCAGTTCCAGTCCGCCGGGAACGTTCCGCCGCTCCCAGTACAAGACCAGGCCGATCGCCGCCGCCAACAGACAATTGTGCCGGCCAGCTTTTGCCGCACGCTCAGGCCGTTGCGACGCGTATTGAGCTTGATCCAGTCGTCGGCCGCTCCCAGCGCACCGAAACCGATCGCCGTCACCAGGGCCAGTTGGACGTAGCGATTGCTCCAGGTCGCCGCAGATCAGCGTGGCGATCACGATCGAGGCCACGATGAAGATCCCGCCCATCGTGGGGGTCGACTGCTTGGCGGCCTGAATTTCGTTCAACCGCGGCGAGGCGCTGTCGATCCGTTCGCGAAACCGCGATTGCAGCCAGCGGATGGCAAACGGTCCCAGCGACAGAGCCATCACAAAGGCCGCCACGCTGGCCAGCGCCGTTCGCGCCGTCAGAAAGACGTGCGAGTCGCCCGAGAGATGCAGTTCGATCTCGCCGCAGCATCGGGCCGAACCAGTTGACCAGCCACACCAGCATCGAACCCAGACCTCTCGATGCGGCCGATCGGGTCGGACGTCATGCATTTCGGACATTCCGTCGCTCTCCCGAGGACCGCATCCCGGCGCGGTCACAGATCGACCGCAGGTGTATCCCCGGGCGCCGAGGTACGACCCTCGGCGCCCGGTCTGTGGGTTCTGTTATGAAGCGGACGATTGGAGTGATTGACCCAGAAATCACTTGTTCCAATTGCCTGTATGCTTCCGCCCGGCCGAAGCCGAACGGTACGTCGGATCCCCGCAAACCCTGACGTACACAACAGAACCCTCAAAACTATGCGCAGGCCCGCGTGCGGTTCACCCGGGCCGAGTGTTCTCCTTGTTAATGTTCCGCTCTGTCGGACGAGCCATTCGCTCACCCGTTCCATCTGCATCGAACGTGATCCTTTGACCAGCACGACGTCGCCCGCTTCGCGCCAGCATTCGAGGACGGTCAGCAGCACGTCGAGAGTGTCGCATTGCGCGAGCTGGTCCGACTGTCATCCCGTGTTCGAGCGCTCCGCGGGCGACATCCGCGGCGTAGCGGCCGAAAGCGGCCAGACCGATCGATCCGCATCTCGGCGGCCGTCGCGGCCGATGGCTTGATGCCAGTCGGCCGACTTGATCGCCCAATTCGGCCATGTCGCCCAGGACCAGAATTCGTCGTCCCGGCCGATTGCCACTCGCCCAGCAATCGGCAGGCGGCCTCCGTCGAGGTGGGATTGGCGTTGTACGTGTCGTCGATCAGCGTGCGCGGCTCCCAGGTTCGCGGACCTGGCACCGCCCGTCGACCGGCGCGAACTGCGAGAGGCCTTCGGCAATTTGTCGCGTCGTGACGCCCCAACTCGCGGGCGACCGCCACGGAGGCGAGGGCTCCCGTCAGGTGATGCCGTCCGGCCGCTTGGACCGTGAAGGCCGCGCCATCGACCGCGAAACCGCAGTTCGCGGCCCGACCGCTTCGACGCGAGCTCGCACGAAATGTGTTGTGCGCCTGTTCGCCCACCGTCAAGACAGGGCAGCGCGCCCGGCGAGCGAGGCTTGGCAGTGCGGCATCGTCGCCGTTCAAGACGGCAAAGCCGCTCGCCGGCAACGCCTCGACCAGCTCACCTTTCGCTTCGACGATCTGCTGCGATGCTGCCGAAGCCTTCCAGGTGGCTGACGCCGATTCCGGTGACGACTCCGACCTCCGGAGACGGCGATCGCGGCCAGTTCGCGAATCTCACCCGACGCGCGACGCGCCCATCTCGAGCACGGCAAACTCGTGACGATCGTCGCATCTCGAGCACCGAGAGCGGCAGGCCGATGTGATTGTTGTAATTCTTCCGGCTGCGGCAGCCGTCGAATCGCGTCCGCGAGCACCGAGTAGATCATTTCCCGCGTCGTCGTCTTGCCGACGCTCCCCGTGACGCCGACGACCAGCGCGTCCCTGCGCTGGCGATACCAGTGGGCAAAGTCCTTCAGCCCCTGGATCGTGTCGGCGACAACGGCGGCCGGAAGGCCGCGGGGAATCGACGCGGCGGATTCGACAACGCAGCCGGCGGCGCCCCGCCGGGCCGCCTCGGCGACGAAGTCGTGTCCATCGTGGCGCTCGCCGCGCAGTGCCCAGAAGAGGTCGCCCTGCTCAACGTTCCGCGAATCGGTCGCGACGCGGCTGAACGCGACGGCGTCCGGAGGCAGGGCCCGATCGCAGCGGCCGGATGGCCGCCGGTCGCCGCGAGCAGTTCGTTCAAGGTCACGCGTTCCATGACAGGGAGTCCGGCCGGCCCCAGGGCCAGCAGAACGAGCAGAGCAAAGGTGATTTCAACGATTTTCGGCAACATCGATTGGTTCTTGGTGTCCGTTGGAAACGGGGTGCCTTCGTTCAGGCTCCGCAATGCGCCGCCTCGGCGACCTGCCGGCGGCGGGCGAGGATCGCCCGCACGACGTCGCGGTCGACGAAGGGAATTCTCCTGTTGCCGATGATTTGTTCCCGCTCGTGCCCTTTACCGGCAACGAGGACGCAGTCTCCGGCCTCGGCGCTTTCGAGCGCCCGGCGGATGGCTTCGCCCCGATCGGGTTCGATGACCGGCGCATGGTCCGATCGGATTGCAGCCGGAAACGATTTCGCGAATGATTTGTTCGGGGTCTTCGGACCGCGGATTGTCGCTGGTGATGATCGCCAGGTCGGCGTCGCTGGCGGCCCGGCCGATCAGCGGACGCTTGCTGCGGTCACGGTCGCCGCCGGCCCCCACCGCGCAGATCACCCGGCCGCGTCCCAGCCGCTTGAGAGAACCGACGCATCGCCGCAGGGCGTCTTCCGTGTGGGCGTAATCGACGAAGACGTCGAACGGTTGGCCGCATTCGATCCGTTCCAGCCGGCCGGGGACGAATCGCAGTGCTTCGATCCCCGCTTTGACCTCGGCCAGCGAGACGTCGAACCGCTCCATCGCCGCGAGCCGCGGCCAGGCAGTTGGAGACGTTGTGCCGCCCGACGAGCGACGTCGTGATTTCGATCGATTCGGCCCCGCGGTGAACCCGGAACCGCGTGCCGTCGAAGCGATTCCTCCAGGATCGTGGCCCAAATGTGGGCCGCCCGCTCGAGGCCGAACGTGATCCACCGCGCATCGCCCGGAAGCCGGTTGACCAGGGCCGCGCTTTCCGGATCGTCGGCGTTGAGGACGACGAGCGCCTGCGGCTTGAGATGTTCCAGCAGTCTGGCCTTCGATTCGCGGTAATGGGCCGCGTCGTGGTGATAGTCGAAATGATCGTGCGTAATGTTCGTGACGACCGCGGCGTCGAACTGCGTGCCGGCGGTCCGATCCTGGTCGAGCGCGTGGCTGGAGACTTCGAGGGCGGCGTGCGTCGTATCCCGCGAGCCACCATCGCCGACAGCCAGTGGGCCAGCGTCTTGCGAATCGGGCGTCGTCATGTCGGACGGAGCCGAGTCGACGCCGTTGTGATATTCGATCGTGCCGAGCAAGCCGGTCCGACGGCCCGACTGTCTCGAAGATCGAGCGGATCAGCCAGGTCACCGTCGTCTTGCCGTTGGTTCCGGTCACGGCGACCAGGTTCAGGTGCCGCGACGGATGGCCCGCCAACGCCGAGCAGAGCTCGGCATACGCTCGTCGCACGTTGGGGACGACGCACTGCGGAACTTGCACGTCGGCAGGGGACGCTGGACGAGCAGGCTGTTGGCTCCGCGCTGGATCGCTTCGTCGACGAAGGCGGCCCCGTCGACTTGCGTGCCGGGGATGGCGGCAAACAATGTCTGCGGGGCACACTTCTGGCTCGCACTCGACGGCATCCGTGACGCGGATGTCCGCACAGCCGACGAAGCTGGCCGCCGGCAACAGCGTGCGAAGGCTCACGGGGACCCGCAGGGGCAGGGACCGCTGGGACATGCGGAGGATCTCCCCGGCGAAGGCGCGGTCGTGCACGCACGATCGACCGTTTCCCGAGTGGAGACGGGCGCATCGTTGCGGCGGCACGAAGCAGCCTTCGGCCGGGCTCTTTTGGAAACGTTATGTGAGGAGGAAGAACAACAGAAACGTTGTAGAGTTGCTTTTGAATCGCGACGTTGAGCATCGCATTCAAGAGAGGGGCATTCTCATGATTCCGCGGAAAGCGTCAAGCCGATTTTGGAGATTTTTCAGACAGGCGTGTAAAGCTTACAGGAAGAGAAGGACGAGAGCAGGTAGGAAAGAGCAAGTCGCGTTGCGACCTCTCTCTTCATTTCGTCATCTGGAAGTTCGCGCTGCCTTCGTCATTCGTGCTTCGTCATCGGCGCTTCGCGTTTTCATCCACGGCGTTCTTCGCACGTGCCTGCGTCGCTCCGGCGTGTTCGATGTGCCCCCACATGTGCCCGCCGACTTTGTCGTGCTGCCAGGTGCCCGCGTAGCGATCGCCGTAGACCATCACACGCGACGTGAACGTGCCCATCCGGGAACGGCCACGTGCGTCAGCGTGATCACGGGCGTGTCGCCGGCCCAAAAGACTTCGAGCGGCACCGGCACCTTGACGTCGTGTTTGCCGTACTTGATCCGGGAGGTGATGATCCAGCGGTGTCCTTGCGACCTTTTCGGCACTCTCGATTTCGTAGCGGTCGGTGCCGGGCTTATTCACGTCGCTCCTGCCTTCGACCGTGAACCGCCCGACGAGCGTCGCGCCGGTGAGCGTATGAGCGAACTCTTTTTCGAGAGCCTGCCTGTCCAGATGACCGGTCTTCGTTTCCGACGCCGCTTCTCTGACTCGGCTGCCGTTCCGAGTGCGGACGACGACAGAACCAACGCCCCAACGGCCAACCACGTTCGGTAACTCATAACCTGCCTCCCAGAAAACAGTCGCTCGTTGTCAGTGGCGGTCGGCCAGTCTGAAACCATTTCACATCACGTGCCGCCGACCACTGGCCGCTCACCACATCCTACATCGCCGGCGGCGGCGGAACAAAGCCGGCCCTTTGACCCGCGATTTGCCCCCGACGTATACTCGCCGCGATGAACGCTGCCGACGAAAACGACCAGCCCCTGCAGCTCCGTCCCTCCGCTGCTCGGCCTGCCGCCCGACCCAGCCCGCATCGGTCCCGCATTTCAAAAACTGTGCGAGGTCGTCGCACGGCTGCGTTCGCCCGAGGGATGCCCCTGGGACCGCGTGCAGACGCTCGAAACGCATCAAGCCCTACACGCTCGAAGAGACTTACGAGCTGCTCGAGGCGATTGACGCCCGCGACGACGACGCGATCGTCGAAGAGCTGGGCGACCTGCTCCTGCAAGTCGTCCTCGACGCCCAGATCGGCGCGGACGAGGGCCGGTTCGACCTCGTCGAGGTCGTCGAGCGGATCACGCAGAAGATGATCCACCGCCACCCGCACGTCTTCGGCACGGCCGTCGCCAATACGGCGGCCGAAGTCTCGCAGCACTGGGACGAGGCGAAGAAAAAAGAAAATCCGCGCGACTCGGTCCTCGACGGCATCCCCGCTCGCCCTGCCGCAACTCGCCCGGGCCGTCAAGCTGTCGAAAAAAGCGGCCCGCGTCGGCTACGACTTCCCCGACCGGGCCATGCTCTTCGACAAGCTCCGCGAAGAGATGGCCGAGCTGGCCGGCGAGCTTTTCCCCGGCGGGAAGATCCCGCAAGTGGCGGCGACCGTCGAGGCCCAGGTCGTCCCCGACGCGCCGATCGACGACCCGCACCGGCAGTCGCGAGTCGAGGACGAGCTGGGCGACATTCTGTTTGTGATCGCCAACATCGCCCGCCGCTGGAAGATCAACCCCGAAGAGGCCCTCCGCCGCAGCAATGCCAAGTTCGAGCGGCGATTCCGCTATATCGAAGCAGCAACTTGCCTCCCAGCACCGCACGCTGGCCGACGCCACCCTCGTCGAGATGGAAGAGCTGTATCAACAGGGGAAGCGGCTCGAAGCGCGAACCCTTCAATAGCGCACGCAGGCCGGCCGATTCCCACACGAAAGTGCGATCAGACGCCGGTGATGGTGATGGTCACCGTGGCGGCGCTCACCGATGTCTCACCAAAGTTGTCGCTGACCGTGTAGGTGAACGTGTCGGTCGCCGTGACCCCCGCCGCCAGGGAGTTGAAAGCTCCGTTGGGATCGTAAACGAACGTGCCGTTCGCGTTGATCGTGAGCAACGCGCCCGACGGTAAGAGGGTGGCCGTTCCCAGGGGGACCGCATTGCCGCCCGAATCGGTAACCGCCGCCACGGAGAGCGTGGCTCCGGGGGTCGCGTCGGTGTCGTTGGCCAGCACGTTCCCGGTCGAGAGTGGCGTGTCCGCGTCGGTGCTGAAGGCGTCATTGACTGCCACCGGCTTGGCCGCGCTGATGCTGATGGTCACGGTGCCGGCATCAGCGAGGTATTGCCGAGGCTATCGATGACGGTATAGGTGAAGCTGTCCGTCGCCGTGACCCCCGCCGCCAGGGAGTTGAAGGCTCCGTTGGGATTGTAAACGAACGTGCCGTTCGCATTGACGGTCAGTAGGGCTCCCGAGGGCAAGAGGGTCGCCGTTCCCAGGGGCACCGCGTTGCCGCTGGAATCGTGGACCGCCGCGACAGTGAGCGTCGCCCCGGAGTTCGCGTCGGTGTCGTTGGCCAGTACGTTCCCGGTCGTCAGCGGCGTCTGCGCGTCGGTGCTGAAGGCATCATTGACCGCCACCGGTTTCGCGGAAGTGATGGTGATGGTCACCGTGCCGGCGTTCGTCGATGTTTGGCCGAGGCTATCGGTGACGGTGTAGGTGAAGGTGTCCGTCGCCGTGGCCGTCGGTCCCAGCGACTGGAACGCGCTGTTGGGGTTGTAAGTGAACGTGCCGTTCGCATTGACGGTCAGCAGGGCTCCCGAGGGCAAGAGGGTCGCCGTTCCCAGGGGCACCGCATTGCCGCCGGAATCGTGGACCGTCCCCACGGAGAGCGTGGCTCCGGAGTTCGGGTCGGTGACGTTGGTCAACACGTTCCCGGTCGTCAGCGGCGTCAGCGCGTCCGTGCTGAAGGCATCATTGACCGCCACCGGGTTCGGGGCGGTGATGGTGATGGTCACCGTGCCGGCGTTCAGCGACGTGTTGCCGAGACTATCGATGACGGTGTAGGTGAAGGTATCCGTCGCCGTGCCCGTCGGCCCCAACGACTGGAACGCGCCGTTGGGATTGTAAGTGAAAGTGCCGTCCGCGTTGACCGTCAGCAAGGCTCCCGAAGGCAAGGTGGTCGCCGTTCCCAGGGTGACCGCATTGCCGTTGGAATCGTGCACGGACGCGACGGAAAGCGTGGCCCCGGCGTTCGGGTCGACATCGTCGGTCAGCAAGTTGCCCGTCGTCAGCGGCGTCTGGGAGTCCGTGCTGAAGTCGTCATCGACGGCGATCGGGTTTTGACTGCCGGTAATGGTAATCGTCACCGTGCCGGCGGTCGCCGATGTCGCGCCACGGCTGTCGGTGACCGTGTAGGTAAAGCTGTCGGTCGTCGTCTGCCCGGCAGCGAGGGAGCTGAAGGCTCCGTTGGGATCGTAAACGAACGTGCCGTCGGAGTTGACCGTCAGCAACGCGCCCGACGGTAACACGCTGGCCGTTCCCAAGGGGACGCCGTTGCCGCCGGAATTGGTCACCGCCGCCACCGAGAGCGTGGCCCCAGGGTTCGTATCCGTGTCGTTGGTCAACACGTTCCCGGTCGCGAGCGTCATGGTCGCGTCGGTGGTAAAGGCGTCATTGACGGCCACGGGCTGCGCAGCGGTGATGCTGATGGTCACCGTGGCGGCACTGGCCGACATTCCGCCAAGACTATCGCTGACCGTGTAGGTGAAGCTATCGGTCGCCGTATCCCCGGCGTTCAGGGAGTCGAAGGCGCCGTTGGGATCGTAAGTGAAGGTGCCGTTCGCATTGACCGTCAGCAAGGCTCCCGAGGGCAAGCCGGTCGCCGCTCCCAGGGGGACCGCGTTGCCGCTGGAGTCGAAGACCGACGCGACCGACAGTGTGGCCCCCGCGTTCGGATCGGTGTCGTTGGCCAACACGTTGCCGCTCGTCAACGGCGTCCCTTCGGTCGTGCTGAAGGAGTCGTTGACGGCGACCGGGGTTTGAACCGCGGCGGTCGCCGAGGTGATGGTGATGGTGACCGTGGCACTGGTTGACGTTCCGCCGTGGCCGTCGCCGACGGTGTAGGTGAAGGTGTCGGTCGCCGTCTCGCTGCCCGTCAGGGAGTCGAAGGCGCCGTTGGGATCGTAAGTGAAAGTCCCGTCCGTATTGGCCGTCAGCAAGGCTCCCGACGGCAATTGGGTCGCCGTTCCCAGGGGGACCGCGTTGCCGCTGGAATCGTGAACCGACGCCACCGAAAGAGTGCCGTTCTCGGGATCGGTATCGTTGGTCAGCAGATTGCCCGTCGAGAGGGGCGTGTCCGCAGCGGTGGTGAATGTCTGATTGACGGCCGTCGGCGGCAGGTTGATCAGTCCGGTCGCATCCAGCAAGTCGGACGCCCAACCGAAGGCGTCCGTGAATGCCGCGTCGTTGTTAAGAACGTCCGTCTGCTGCGTCTGCAGGTTGTGCAGGTTCGGTGAGGGGCCGTTGAAGGTCTGGGGAAAGTCGGCGCTGTTCGTCAGATACGTGTTGCTTCCGCCGCCCCCCCGGACCGTGATGGGGCGATCGAACGTGTTCGAGAACATGCCGATCGTGTCGTCGCCCTGGCGGGTGTTGATCATGACGTTGCCGTCGACGGTGTAGCCGGCCACGAGCACCTGGTCGGCGCCGGCGCCGGCGCTGACAACAAGGCTTTTTGAGAGAGTCGCGCCGTCGGACGACATCAGCGACACGTCGTCGTCGCCGGCGCCGATTCCCAGCGACGTTTGGCCGTCCACGGAAACGTTGACCAGCGCGACGGTATCGTTGCCGGAGCCGGCCGAAACGGTGAGGTTGCGCCCGACGGAAACGGACCCCAAGTCGACGTCGGTGAGGGGATCTCCGCCGGGGCTGGTGCTCGTGCTGCCGATGACGATGGTGTTGTTGCCGCGCCCCGCCGTGATCACGAGCCCTGTGCCGATCTGCGACGTTGGCAATGGAAATCGTGTTGTCGCCGGAGGTCGCGCCGATGGTCAACTTGCCCGAGATATCCAAGGCGTCCCCGGACGGGTCGCCGATCTGGAGCGAATTATTGCCCCCCTTCAATTGGATGCTGATGCTTTTGACCGAGGCAGCGCTAAAGGGGCCAGCGCCGCCGTTAATTTCTGTCGCGCCTCCGTCCGTACTCGACACTTGGACGCCGGAGGCGGTTTGCTGAACGGCGATGTTGTTGGCTGATTGGTCGCCGCGAATCGTCAACTGGCCGTTCGAACCGAGCGAAACCAGGACGTTCCCCGACAAAAGCGTGCGGTCTTCGAGCTGCTCAATCGCCGCTGGGCACTGTCCAAGACGTGCTCGGGAGACGCGTTTTCTTCGTCGGCGCATTGGCATCACGGTTCTGGGAAAATAATCAGCACACTCCTAATCTAGGGGTGGAGCCGGCCCAATGTCAAAATGGGCCAACTGTAAATTGCGGGCAGCTTAAGCCAAGCTGAAGTGCCTGTGCTGATTGAATCGAAGATGCGGCCCACTTCAGGGCTTGGACTTGGCCGGCTGAGAGGCGAGCCACTTTTGCCAGCTGGCGATCTGCTGTTGGCGAATGGGAGAATCGGCAAACGGATGGAAGGGAAGCTCCGCCTTCGAGGCGTGCTTGAGAGCGCCCGCGGCGGCCGCCCGGACCGCAAGCCGATCGTCGGCCATCAGGCCCAGCAACAGGGGCCAGGTTGTGCGGCCCTTCTTTTGGAAGGCGGCGAGGATCTCGTTGCGGCCCGATCGGGCGGGTGTTGCAAGCTGTTGCACGAGCCGTTCGGCCGTCTCCCGTTCTTCCGCAGGCCCGTGTGATTTGACGAAACGGTCCAGCAGATCGGGCAGGAGCTCGTCGGGATGCGGGTTTGCGAGGCTCTTCAACAGAAAATCGACAAACTTGTCAGGCGGCATGTATCCGCTCTGCGCGCCCAGGACCCGCCCCTGTTTGTCGACGACGACCGCAACCGGGACGCCATCAACGCCGAAACGGGTCGCCAGCTCCTGATCCTTGTCGACGTCGACCTTCACCCACAGGAACTGGCCGGCGATCGTTGTCACCTTCGGGTCGGCCAGCGTGTCGACATCCATTTTTCGGCACCACGCGCACCAGGCTTGCGCCAAAGAGAATCACCGTCGGCCGCTCGGCCTTTGCCGCCTTGCGGGCCTCCTCAATGCTGTGATGAAACTCGATCGACCGCACCGGCGCTGCTGCGTCCGCGACGCTCGTCGCGGCCAACAGGGCAAGCAGGAGGAGCCGCCTGGCCGATTTCATGGAGCCACCTGTCCAATTTCGAGGACGGCGATCAATGCGTCAGTGCGTACGCCAGCAGGTTGACGTTGATCTGCCGCGCAGTTGCGGATCTCGTTGCCCCCGCAACAGCAGCAGTTTCCGCCGGCATGGTGCGTGTCGTTGAGGCCGTCCGCGCTGAAGACGAGGACGATCTTGCCGTCGATCGTCAGCCCTTCCAAGCCGGTTTGGCCGCGGGATTTCGTCAGGTCGAGACGATCGATGTCGTAGACCGTGTGAAAAATCGGATGCGACAGATCGAGCCGCGCCAGTTTCAAATCAGGAAATGTCTGTTTGATCTCGCGTCGAAAGCTGGAGGTCCACTCGGGGCTGCTGCACCCGGCCGACGCGACGAGGAACCCGCCCCCCACCAGGTAATTTCGGAGACTGGTTCGCTGCGGTCCCGTCAGATGGAAGGAGCCCTCGCCCGTCATGACGGCAAAGGGATGTTGATACATTTCGACCGACTCGATCTTGACGGGCACGAACTCAGATTTCGTTTGGATGTTCGTCGACTTGGCAATCTCACTCAGGAACCCCGAGCTGAAACAGACCGACGTCTTGCTTTCGCCGTAAATGAGGTTCGCGCAGTTGACGACCCCCCGCGGCCGGTCGTCCGCGTGCGCGAAGGGGCAGAGGACCGCTCCCATTAACAGGGCCAGCCTCGCAAGCCGGAGTCTTCGAGTGAACGCCGTCCTGTTCCAGGCCATTCATTGCTCCTTCGCGATTCGTTTGAAGTAGGCTTCCGCCTGGTCGCGGTAGCCCAACGGAACGCCGTGCAGGTTGCCTGCCGCTGACCGCGATGTTTGGCGGGTCGCCGGGTTGAGCGTTTCGGCGCGCGCGAGGCGTCTCGTTCTTGGCCGATGCCGCCGATGCCCGGCCCCTGATGTGCCGATCCGCTCGCACGGACGGCGTCGCTCTCTCCTTCGGAGAGCTGATGCGGACCGAAGACGGCCATCCGCGTCTGCGAGCCGGCGAAGCCGCTGCCCTGGTTTCCCTGCTGTCCCAACCCCGGGATCTTGACGCCCCTGCGCCATTTGTTGCAGCGATTGCTGCAAGCCGGGCTTGGAAAGCCGGAAGCACCCGTCCAAGTCGCCCGACTCGGCGGCCCCCTTGGGCGTGCAAGCATTCGCCAGCAGAGATTCCAGCTTCTTGGCGGCCGATTCGGCCGCTCCAAAGGCCTCTTCTCCCTGGCCCCCGCGGGCCGATCGGGCGGCCCGGGCCTGGTCGCTGCCGACTTGCATCTCGTCGATGGCCTTGCAGACCTTGAGCGCTCCGCTGGACATTTTGGGGAGTGCTCTTTGGGCCGCCTGGGCGGTCTTCTCGAGCTCGGCTTTGGCTTCCTCGACTTCCTGCCGCAGCAATTCCTGGTCTTTGGCCAGCCGTTGGATGCGCTGCAGATCGTCGTCGGTGAGCTTCTTCCGGTCGCGGAATTGGGCCATTCGGTCGGCCAATTCGCGCTGCTGGAGGACGGCGGCCCGCAGCCGTTCGCCTTGGCTGATCAGCTCGTTGGCCAACCGCATCTTTTCGACGTCTTGCGCCGTCTTCTCCAACTGCTGTTGGGACGGTTCGTCGAACGGTATCTGCTCTTTTTGAAGTTTTTGTGCGGCTTCGCGGAACGCGTCCGGCCATTTGCGGGTTGGCCGGCTCCTTTCGCAAACGGGCGGCTTGTTGACGAAGCTGCTCCGCGTGGTCCGCCTGCTTTGTCAAGCTGCTTGGCTGAGCCGTTCGAGATTGTCGCGGTACGGTTGTTCCAAATTGTACAACTGGGCTTGCGCGGCCCGTTCGTGCAAGTCTTTCGCGAGCTGTTGAGCCTGTTCGGCGAACTCTTTGAGCCGCGCTTCGAGCTGGGCCATCTTCCGAAGCTCGTCCGGTGCCGACGGCTGGCCGGCATCGAACTTCTTTTGGAGCGCGGCCAATTCGTCCAGCAGCTTCTCCCGCTGGCTCTTCAGATTCTCCAGCCGGCGGCGAAAGGCGTCGAATTCCTTTGCCAATTGGTCCATCTGGTATTTCTGACGCGCGATATTCGGCAAATTCCGCTTGCGAGATGACATGAATCACGGAAGCGGGCGTGTCCGCGAAATGGGTGCCGCTGGGATGATTGTCGTAGGCCGAGGCGTAATACGTGATGATGTCGCCGGCACGGGCGCCCGAGCTTCGCCAGATCAAACGTGTAATGGCCCTGGGCGACGGTCGGCTGCGTGGCCACGAGCTTGAGTCGCGTCGGATCCGGCCCCCAGCCGTTGACGCCGGCAAACAGCAGGATGCGGTCGATGCCCACGTCGTCAATCGCCTGCACGGTCACGGGGACCTTCCAACCCTCGACTGCCGCGACGAGCGGCTCCGGATCCACGATGGCAACTTGCGGCGCTTGGTCGGGAACGCAAACGAGCGTTCCCTCGCGCTGTTCGTCGCTCTCGGCTCCGTTGGCTCCCAGCAGGGTCAGCCGATAGCGGCCGTTCGATGCGAGCGTAAAGTGGCCTGCGACGGTGCTCACGTTCTTCCCGTCCGCATCGAGCGTGATCGTCTTTCTCGCCTTCCCGGTTTGCGCCAGGGGGCTTGCCGTCGGGGTCGACGATCTCCAGCTTGCCGGAACGAAGCGGCATGGTGGCCGTCGCCGAGACGAAAATTTCGGTGCCTTCCAGCGCCCGGATGCCGCGGTCGTCGAGCTCGTTGCCCGTCGAGGACCAGCCCGTGTATTTGGGAAATTGATAGCGGACTTCAGCCCTCTCGAAGGAGGGAACCGCCAGCACCGAGAACAGGGAGCGGGTGCTGCGGCCCTTGGGCGTTTCGATGTAGAATTCGCGTGTTTTTTCGGCCCGCTCGATCGGCAGGACGAAGACGCCTTCCTCGTTGAGGAACATGGGCAGGCGTTGCCGGTCTTTGCCGTCGACAAACACCAGGTTGGCCCGATCCGGCCGGTCGGGGCCGTCCAGCGTGGCGGAGATTGTCGCCGGCTTCCCCTGGTAAACCGTCTGGGGAGAGACGGCGATCTCGAACGAGAGCAGGCTGAAGGGCGGGTGATCGCCGGTCGGATCGAGATACCGCGGCACAACCATCGCGAAGACGCGTGGCGCCGCCAGGTAGACGATCAGCAAGACGAGGATCGCACCGACGGCAGCCGCAACCGCCCTCCAGGGCCGCCAAAGATCGACGACTTCGAACGACGAGAGCTGCGCGGCCAGCTCTTCCCCTTTCTGGACCGACTGCCGCACGAGTTGGGGGCTGTAAGACCCGCTCGGCGCGTCGATGAAATCGACCGAATTGATGAGCCGGCTGTTGAGGAGTCCCAGTCGCAGCTCGATTTGGCGGGCGACGCGACGCGGATTGAACCGGTTGCGCCACGACTGCCGTGCGATGTAGCCGGCCGCAACCAGAAACAGACCCAGGAGCAGGACGTCGATCGCGATCAGGCCCGAGGGATACAAACCCAAGACCGCATCAACGGCCAATGCTGCGAGGCCGGCAGCCAAAAGGACGCAAAAGGTGCCAGAGACCGCCCGCATGACTTCGAACGTCAGCGTCAGCCAACCCGCTCGCCGCAATAGAATCGGTAAGTGCACGTAGCTCATTGCGGGCACGCTTTCCTGCCGGTCGATTCTACTCGCAACGTCGCAGTCGTTCAACAGTTGTTTGTATGCCTGCCATCCCTGAAACCGCAACCAGATCCAGCAAGATTATTGCGGCCGGGGCGGGCCGAGCTGCCATTCTTCATTGAAGAAGTCGGCGGCGGCGATCTTGCCCGGCCAATCGCCGTCCGGCGGCGTGCGGATGTCGACGATCGCCCAGTCGGGCAGCTTGGGAATCTGCAGCGCGTTGCTCATGTAGGCGTGCTCGCGGAACGTGAACCCGCTGTTGAGCACGACGTACCGCTCGGGATTGAGAGGATTGGGATAAATCAGGATCGGCACGTGATGGGCCGCATCGAAGCGACGCCCTTCTTCGACGATGATTTCGGATCCCTGGGCGACGGATCGGCAGCTTGTCGGCAATCTTCGCGATCAATGAATTCGCCGAGTGGAGCTCAAGTCGCCCCACAGGATGAGATTCATCGACGCGATGTCGTCCGCCGTGACGTCCTTGTCGTCCTTCACGCGCGGCTCGCCACGGAACTGCCGCCGCCATTCGGTGATCGCCCGCTTCATTTCGCTCTGCACCCAGGCGTCAACCTGCGGAGTTCGCCGCTTTTCCCGTCGGCCGCACGAAGAGAAAAGCCTCCAGGAAGGCGTCGTCGATCGGGCCCTGAAGTCCGTGCTTTTTACGGAGCGCTGACCCGGGCAGCGGTCCAACGGCCCAGGCCCGTCCTGCCGGTGGAAGGAGACGGTCCAGCCTTGGTCGCTTTGGATCGGGGCTTTGACCGACACGGTCTGGGGCTGGCCGCCCGCGTTTTCTTGGCGAAGGGGCATCATGCGGACCGCGACGGGCATCCGGGCGACGGACCGATCGGCTTCTCGCCGGCCGGCAAGCGGATGGTAAACGCCTTCATGTTTTCGGCCCGGACGGAGAAGCCCCCCTCCTGATCGCGATGGGCTTCGATTCGAGCCCGTTCCCAGTGTCGATCGAGCGCGTCGACCGTGATCCAGGCGCAGCGGTTGTAGCGCAGCGTATAGGTCGTGAAGTGGACCGTTTCCGGAAACCGTTCCCGGCCTTTTGCGGCCAAGGCGGAAATGCGGCGCTCGACCTCGATCCGCGCCTGGGGGTGGTAGGAGTGCTTCGTCTTTGGCCCGATCACGTGGACCAAATCGAGTCCCTCTTTCTTGAGGGCTTCGGCCATAATGTCGGCCGCCTGCTTCTGAGAATCGATCTCGCCCGAGTAAGCCACCGTCGGACAGTGCCGCAAGTTGTCGGCCCAGTCGGTGCAGTCGTACAGGTGATACAGCTTGGTCTCCCACCAGGTGGGAGTGAGCGTGACCTTGTGAAAGACCTCGGCGAATCTTGGAGTCTCGGCGAATCCCGCACCGGGATTGGCGGCGGCCCATTGATCGGGGTAATGGACCGCGAGGTGCCAGGTCGAGGCGCCCCCCATCGAAAAACCGCGGACGACGATGCGGTCTTCATCGATGCGGTACCGCCGGCGGACGGAATCGAGCGCCTCGAAGACGTCGATCTCGCCGGCGAACTTGTTCGCGTTGCAATAGCGCCCGTAGGGGTGCAGCACAATCGTGTCGGGAGGCGCGAACGTGCCGACGTTCTTTTCGCGGTCGCGGAGAAAATTCACTTCGCTCAGCATTTCGCCGCGGCCGTGAAACCAGAAATCGAGCCGATATTTGTGGCTTCCCGACTCCGTGTACGATTCGGGAACCACCAAACCGTAAGGCTGGACCGAACCGTCCAGGCGGGAGACATAACCGCGCACGACGAGCCCGCGCTTGTTCGCCCACGGCGCCTGACCCTGTTCGAGCGATGCGGCCCGTGCGAGCCCCTCGCGGAGCAAGGTCATGGCCGCTTCGACCTCGCTGGGCTTGTAGAACTCCTGATCGGAAAGCGCTGTGTGAACCGCCTGCCAAAAGATGCGGACGTCGGGCAAAAGTTCGCGGATACGAGCCTCCGGCGACTGTTCCAGACGCACGATTTCCGCGGCGAGGGAATCGAGCTTCTTTTGAAGCGCGGCCCGCTTTGCGGCCGGCACGTCGATCCCGAGAGGGGGCAGCCTTTTAGCGGCGGCCGCCGCGGTAAGTGCGGGCGGATACGCCAGCAATACGAGAACCGGCGCAACACGCGGCCAAGCTCATTTCGCGAAGGCACATTGACCGGGACTCACTCTGCGGTCGTCGTTTTCTTGGTTTCATCAGCCTCTTTCGTTTTCCTTCTAGCATAGGGAAGACGCCGCGAGGCCGAAAGCGGGAAGGGCTGTTAGCGATGGACATCTCCGCCATGCGCATTGTCGACCTCAGCGTGCCGCTGGAGCATCTGGCCAACAGCGAGCCGCTGCCAGCCAAAATCCACTACGTCGGCCATGCCGGTGAAGGCCTTGCGCAGATGCAGCAATTCTTCGGCGTCACGCCGGCCGACCTGGTCTACTCCGACGGACAAGGTTGGGCGATCGAAGAAATCCAGGCAATCACCCACACGGGAACCCACGTCGATGCGCCCTATCACTATGGCGCGACTTCGGAGGGCAAGCCGGCCCGAACGATCGACCAGGTTCCCCTCGAATGGTGCTTCTGCTCCGGGCGTCCTGCTCGACATGCGGCACAAAGCGGCGGGCGACGGTCATCACGGTCGACGATCTTCGAGCAGGCGCTCGACCGGATCGATTACACACTCAAACCCCTCGACATCGTTTTGCTGCAAACCGGCGCCGACGCCCGCCTTGGCTCGCCCGAGTACTTTCGGCAGCCCGGATTGGGCCGCGAAGGCGTTTTATGGCTCGTCGAGCAGGGAGTTCGAGTCATCGGCATCGACGCCTACACGCTCGACCGCCCCTTCGCCGATATGGTCGCCGACTTCCGCCGCACCGGCGACGGTCGCCACATCTGGCCGGCCCACTTCGCCGGCCTGACGCGCGAATACTGCCAGATCGAAAAACTCGCCCACTTGGACCAAATCGGGCGTCCCCACGGTTTTTTGGTCTCGTGCTTGCCGGTGAGCATCAAAGCGGCCAGCGCGGGCTGGTGCCGCGGTGGCACTCGTGCCAAGGTAGCACGCTGGGACCGGGCGCCACGCGACGCCGTCAACCCTCGCCACGGGAGGAGCCGATTGGCTGAACGGCTTTCGGTTTGGCCGTGTTCCAATGGCTGATTTCTAATCCCATTATAACACGGAATCGCGATTCGTTCACGATCAGTTTTGCAGTTTCTGTGGCCGCTTCAGAGTTTTTTTGGCTTCGCCCCCGCCCCTTTTTTTATGGCCCAAAAAACCCCAAAAAACTCCCTAAAAACGGTCTGGGACGAACGGCAGGATCCACAGGTTGAACGGTCGGGGCGCCCCCGAGACGTTGGATCGGTCAAAGGTCCGAAGTCGCTTGATCCGCTTCGACCGATTCAGCGTTTCCATTTGACCGCGGGGTTCCCACAATAGAGACCCAAACTGAGAAATGGGTCATCCTCGGCAGTGTTTGGACGGATGAGATCGAGGTCTTTCGGATCGCCCGTCCGCGATCGGCAAACTCAGGAACGGTCGAATGCAGAGACTCTGGGCTGTCGCAGTTCTCTTTCTTCTAATCGGGATCTCGCCGCGTCTTTGGGCAGAAAGTCCGCCGGCCGCCAAGCCGCCGCACGAGGCGATTCGCGGGCATTGGCTGGCGGCATTGAAGATCCAGGGGTTCACGCTGCGGTTGGCCGCGACGATCCGCGCGGAGCCGGACGGATCGCTTCGCGGGACGCTCAACAGCCTCGATCAAAACGGCATCGACTATTCGCTGGATGAAGTTTCACTTCAGGAAATGAAAGTGCGGCTGGTTTTGAAAATCAGCAGGCTCGTCTACGAGGGGACGTTGAATGCCGCCGGGACGGAGATTACCGGCCAGCTCAAGCAGCGCGGGGCGACCTTGCCGCTCGACTTCAAAAAGGTGGAAAAGGCGCCGGCCGGGCGGAAGCGGCCCCAAGAACCAAAACGGCCCTTCCCCTACAAGGAAGAGGCCGTCACCTTTGAGAACGCCGCCGCGCACGCGAAATTCGCCGGCACGCTGACCCTTCCGCGTTCGGCCGGTCGCTTCCCGGCGGTGTTGCTCATCACGGGGTCTGGACAGCAGGATCGCGACGAAACCATGTTGGGGCATCGCCCGTTCCTGGTTCTGTCGGATTGCCTCACGCGGCATGGGATCGCGGTGTTGCGCGTCGACGACCGCGGCGTGGGGGGGTCGACCGGCGACGTGGCCCATGCGACATCGGAGGACTTTGCTTCCGACGTCCTGGCCGGCATCGCGTATCTGAAAAGCCGGGCGGAGATCGACCCGCACCAGATCGGCCTCGTGGGCCACAGCGAAGGCGGGATCATCGCGGCGATGGTCGCCGCGCGGTCGTCCGACGTCGCCTTCATCGTGCTTTTGGCCGGCACTGGAATTCCCGGCGATCAAATCCTTTATTTGCAGCAGGCGGCCATCGCCCGGCAGATGGGAGTTTCGACTCCGGCGATCATGCTCAACCGCGCGGTTGAGCAGCTGCTGTTGACGGCGATCAAACGGGGGACCGATCCGGCCCCCCTCGATCAGAAATCCAAACAGCCAGTGGACGACCGCCGCGGCCCGCCTCCCAAGGACGATAAAAAACCGCTAGCAACGAGGCCAGCGCCGCCGTGGACAAGCTCGCGAGGCGGCTCGGTTCCCCGTGGCTGCGATTCTTCATCTCATATGATCCGCGGACGGCCCTCCGGCAAGTTCATTGCCCGGTGCTGGCCCTCATTGGCGAAAAAGATATTCAAGTTTCGGCGAAGGAAAATCTGCCTGAGATCGAGAAAGGCTCAAAACCGGAGGAAACAAGGACTACACGGTCAAAGAGCTCCCGCATCTCAACCACCTGTTTCAAACGTGCCAGACCGGCAACATTGATGAATACGGCGAATCGAGGAGACGTTCGCCCCGTCGGCACTCGAGCTGATTGCCGATTGGATCGGCCGTCATACCCACTGACCGCGTGCTGCCGACCGAGCGCGCCGCGGCCGGCAGCGAGGAGCTTGGATGCAGTTCCGCTATCGGTTCGTTCCCTATGGGACGCGATTCATTGCCGCGGCCGGGGAGCGCCGCGCGCTGGGAGGCCCACAACAGAGCCGGGACCTTTGTGAAAACGAGCTGGCGGCCGATGTCGGAGGCGTCTGCTGGGGCCACGCCGAACAGCTTTTGGCCGTGCTGGATCACCATTTCTATCGCGACGAGGGCCAGTTCCCTTCGGCGGCGGCGGCCGTGCTGCACAATGCGGCCCGCATTCGCGAGCGATTTGCCGATCGCCACGACACGGTCTGGCTGGTGACTCACCGCGATCCCGATTTCGACGCCTTCGCCTCGTTGTACCTGGCCCGCTCTGTGATCGCGGGCGACCTGCCGGCCGAGGGCTGGGAAGGGCTGGGACTGCGGCCTGACGGATGGTACGCGGGCCGCAATGAGATCGATTGGTTCCGCCCCCAGACGGCGAGCCTTCCGGCCGACCGGCGCTGGGCGGTCTTAACCGCCGCGGAGGCCGCCCGCGTCGACAACTGCCGGCTGCCCCAGTGCCCGGCACAAGGGACGTTGCACGCCGTGCTTTACGCGGCCCTCGAGCGCGGACGCGATTACCGTTCGGAGTCGAGCGGCGCCTGCGAGTTCTTCGACGAGGTCCGCCTTTGGCTCTCACGTCCGGAAGGCCCGTCGCTCGATCCATTTTTCGATTCCGTGCTGGAAAGCAGCGCCCCCTTCGCGCCGGAGTTGGCGCTGTTGGCCCGGGAACGCGAGGCCTACGAGCTCGACCTGCGCCGCGGACGCCGCCTGATCGTGTTCCTTCCCGAGAGCACCGTTCCCTTCGCCGAGTGGTATCCGACAGTCGTGAAGGAACCGCTGCTGGACGCGAACGATCGACTGCAGGCGGCCCAGATCCGTCCGCCTCACCAGGTGCGTCGCGCCGTCGACGGCATTTTCCTTCGCGATCCGCAATCGCTGCTCTTCAAGGAGTGGGCGCGTAACGACGTCGACAACTCTTCGTTAGGACGCGGCTTTTTGTTTACGGCCATCGCCTACTCTCGCGGGCGTCCGGAGGCGGCGGAGAATCAATCGGACTATTACTTCGCCCTGGACCCGGAGCGGGCCGGTCTCTTGCATCTTTATCCGGTGTGGGCCCGGCTCGAGGAAGCGGAGGTCGGCGCCTTGACGAGTCCGTCGCAGGCGCCCCTTCGCGAGCGGCTCGACGAGGCCGCCGCCCTCGCGGCGGCCGGGGGGAAATCGACCTGCCGTGTTCAGTTCGAGCGGCGGGCCGGCCGATACGCCGCCTACTTCGACGACCCTTGGTGGGACGGAAGCAGCTACGACGGCACGATCGTTTGCACGCCGAGCCGCGGCACGCTGCTGGGTCCGGCAGGCGTGAGGAGCGATCTGGGCGATGATCGCGTGGCTCAGATCGTCGAACAAGAGTTGACCGAGCCCATTTTCGGCGAGGAGGTCGTGTTGCTGGAATGGTCGCCCGCGGCATCCGGCGACTCAGTGCCGAAACCCATTTCGTTCACCTCGCTGCGCGACGTGCCCCGCGCCACGCCGCACGGTTACCGTTTTCTTCAGGTCGGACTGGATGACGGCGTCGACCTGGTCGCGGGCCGACTGGCCGTGCAGATCGGCGCTCAGCTCTGGCGGCATCTCGATCCGGAAAACAAGTTCGGTCTCCCCGTTGATTTCGAACAGCGGCTCCTGGTCCGGACCAATGATTGGATCGCCGTTTGGAGTCGCCGCGGAATCGTTGTCGGCTACAAGTCCTCCGCCCGCGCCGGGTCGACGGACTGCAACAGGGGTTTGTCGAGATCTGCAGCGTCGTGCGGCAAATGCACGACTTGATGCTACAAATGCGGTCGGCGGACCCGTCCCCCAGCCGGACCGTTGAGCGGTCCGAGGCACTCCTCTTCGAGCTTGTGGGTCTCCAGCAGAAGCTGGCGGTGCCGGAAACCGCCGTGCTGCAGCGGTTTTTCGAGTCGAGCCGGCTCGATGAGGTTTTGGGCATGCTCCGCGACCTCAACATGGCCGCCGCCGAGCGCGTCGAGATCGAAAAAACGCGGCAGATCTCCGAGGAGCAGAGAAGAATCGCCGCGTCGATGCACGACAACGTGGGACACCTGGTGTCGTTGCAGCAAAAGGTCGAGTACGTCGAGATCGGCATCATCTTCGTGTACACCGCCGAGCTTTTGAACATCTTTCGAGAGAGCTTGGAGCTGGACGGCTTTTACACGGTCCTCGGAATCCTCGGCTTCTCCCTGTTCGCCGCCTCTCTGGCCGCCATCGGCTTAAAGCCCTGGAGACATCACGAAGGGGCGACCCATTCGAGTTTTTCGTGGGGATTCGCGGTCCGCGTGGCTCTGCTTGTCGGGGGGCTTGCCGCCTTCCTGGCGTTTACGCCGCGGAAGGAACCTGCCAAGAGCGCCGGCGAAAGGACGATGCATCAATCCTCGCCTCCGTCCGCCGCTGGACCCGGGCAGTGAAATCAGAGCCGATCAGTGACGCATTTGAGTTCTGCAGGATCGCCGCCCAAGCCCGGTTGTGAAGTTTGACTTTGAGGCGCGCGAAGGATCGCCGAGGCTCCAATCCGCAACGTGACTTACCACGTGCGAGCCGCCATTTTGTCGCTTAAACGCGACACTTTATCGTTGTCAATATGATTTCCGTTGGCCTATTTGTGCGACACTGTGCGGCGATCACTCGCGATGGTCCGACACCAAATGAAATCGCATAACATATTTCATATTAAGTTGTTACGAACATTGCACAAGAACAGATCGCCGCTTGGCACCAGATTCGCAATTCATCAAATGCGGATTTGGAACTAAAAACGGGTTCTGACAAGAGATCGAAATCAAGATGATCTCGAAGCGGAACCAAAGATGAAGGAACGAGCCATGAAAAAGTTACTTGTTGCCGGCGTCCTGGGTGCAATGTTGATGGTCACGGCGGGAACGGGAGTGGCGTCTGCTGCGGGGTGGCGAGGCGGTTACCGTGGACATGCGTTTGCTCATCCGGCCTATCGCACCGCGTTTGCTCGGCCGCACGTCTACGGTCGCTATGTCGGCCCGGCTTACGGCGGTTACAACCGCTGCTGGTAGGAAACCGTAAAGGACGCCGGGCCTCTCAGCCCGGCGCGTGGAGGTTCTACGTGCTGAGGCTCTCCCAAACGACCACGGGCACTGGCTGCGAACTGCCAGTGCCCTTTTTTTTCTCGGGCTGGCTCAATGCAAACGCCGGTCTTTCTCGTGAGTGCTCAGCCGGTTCAGCGTCCGTAACGGAAAGAGCAAAGCACCGCATGGGCCGTCGAGTTAGCGCGGCCGCTTGCCGTTTTTCTTGCCGGACGAGTAGTCGCGGCGGCGGGAGCTCGAGGATTTTGATCCCGACATGCCTTGAGCGCCCGCCCGGTCGGCCGCGCCGAGCAGCCGTTTCCAGAAGGAGCCGGCCGCCTCGCCGGCGCGGGCCGCGGCTTTATTCGCAGGGTTCGGAATCTTGCGCAGCAGGCTCTCGTCGTCAGCCGACTGCGGCTCCGGCTTGGCCACCGGCTGGGGGTGTCTTTTTTTCCAGAATTCGAGCAGTTTCCGCTCGCCGATCCCCCACAGGCTCGAGGAGATGAAGTAGACGCACAGGCCGGCAGGAACGCGATAGAACATGACGCCCATCACGATCGTCATCACGTTCATCATCTTGTACTGCATTTGCTGCTGGTCGTCGGTCGGCGGAGGCATGAACATCTTCTGCTGAACGACGAACAGCGCAACCGTGAAGAACGGCAGCAGGTTGAAGTCGGTCCATCCGAGGAACGGCACGACGAACGGCAGATGAAAAAGCGCGTCGGGCGCGGCAAGGTTGTGGAAATACAAAAACGGCGCTCGCCGCAGGTCGACGGAGCTATTCAGGGCCATCCACAGCCCGGTGAAGATCGGCAACTGCACGAAGAGGGGGAGGCAGCCGCTCAGCGGGTTGATCTTGTGCTCCCGCCACAACTGCATCTGGGCCATCGCGAACTTTTCTTTGTCGCCGGCGTGTTTTTTCTTCAGCTCCTCGATCCGGGGCTGCATCTCCTTCATCCGGTGGGCCTGGGCCGTCTGCCGCAGGGAGAGGGGGAACATGCAGCCCCGCACGCAAATCGTCAGGCAAATGATCGCCAGCCCGTACGGCAGTCCCAGGCCGTGGAAGAAGTTCAATAGCGCGAGCATGGCGTGGCTGACGATGGGCGGGCTGAACCAACTCGAATCGAGGATCCCCTCAGCCTGCAGCGGCTCCAAAAGGACCTTCCGCTTGGGGCCGGCGAAGAGCTCGAAGTGCTGCGTCACCGCCTGCAGAGGCGGCAAGACAATCGGCTTCGAATCGAGCTGGATGCTGAGGTCCGTGTGCGACTGGTTCGCGGGCCGATCCAGCACCATCGGCACCGACCGCTCGATGGTCGGGTCTTTCAATTGGTCGTCGACGGGAACGACGAGGGCCGCGAAGTACTGCACGTCGACTCCGATGTAGCGCACCGGAGCCTTCCACTCTTGGTCCTTGTTCTTTTGCTGGTCGGAAATGACCGCGCTGGCCGTCTTGGAGGTCGCGTTCAGCCCGCCGTCGGGGAGCAGGAACCCCATCTTCAAGTCACGGAACTTCCGCGTGTTGTCGGCGTTTTCCAGCGGCAGCCCCACGGGGCCTTGCAGGACGTACGATGCCTTTCGTTCCCGCGTCCCCGCGTTCTTGAGCTTGATGTCGAGGTGCAGCAGGTAACCGTCCGTCTTGGTGTCCCGCAGGCGACTCGCTTCTGCGGACGATCCGTCGCCCGCGCCGGCCCCGTCGATCCGGACCAGCGAATAGCGCTTTTCGACGACGAACTGGCCGTCCGGCGAGGGAAAGCGGAATGTCACGGCGGAATTGACGCCGGGGTTGGCCGGATCACGTGTGATCTCGGCGACCGACCAGTCGCGGCCCGCCACGTTCTTCTGATCGGGTGGAAAAGCCGCGTCGAGGTCCGGCACATCGGTGTTGAACGTTCGCTGGGCCAGGCTGATGTCCCGCTCGGCGCGGCGCAGCTTCTCCTCGGCCGTTTGCAGCGCCGTCCGGTCGCGCTCGAGTTCCGCCTGAGCGGTCTGCAGCGCGGCCCGGTGTCGCTCCAAGTCCGCCTCGGACGACGGGCCTTTCGCCCGGACGCCGGTTTCGAGCTCTTTGGACAGTTGCGCGGTCGCGTCCCGCTCCGCCTGCACGCCGGCTTCGACCTCTTTCACCAATTGCGCGGCCGCATTCTGCTCCGTCTGGGCCGTGTCGCGGTCCTGAAGCAGTTTCAGGAACCGCGGGTCGAAGTCGTTCCCGACGAGCTTGAGCGGGACCTTCGGATCCTTGAGATCGCGATAGCGCGGATCGTTCAGCTCGATCGAGGCGACCGAGGCCCCCTTCGAGTCGAGATCGGCCTGCAGAAAGTAGCCCGTGCCGGGATCGAGGCTTCCGATTGTGATCGACTTGTGCTCGAAGACGGGCGCCGCTTTGGCTTTGGGCGAGGCGGCCTGCTCTTTACCGGCCGCGGGGTGCTCCTTGTCGGCCGCCTTGGCCGGTCCGTTTGCGACAGCAACCTTTTTCGTCTCCGCTTTGCTCGCCGCGGCCCGCTCGGCGTCCAGTTTGCCGCCCTTATCGGCCGCACCCTTGAAGGGATTGAATTTTTCAGCCTGCTGGGCGACATTCTTGGCGGGCACCTTTTTCGGCGGCGGCACGATGCGCGGCAGGATGATTTTCTCCCACCCGATCAGAATCCCCATCGACAGGACGAGGAACACAATGTAATTGCGGGTCTGCATGACTCAGCGGCCGTCGCGGAGACGGTCTCCCAGAAAATTGTCGAGCTCGGGGATTTCGTAGATCTTCGCGATGGTCCGTTCAAAATCGTAATCGACGCGCCGAAAGACCACGGTCGTCCCCGCGCCCCCGTCGCCGGCTCCGTCGCCGGCTCCGTTGCCGCCCGCGGCCGCGTGGTCGTCGAGCACCACGTAGGAGGCGCGGTTGTCGCCGTTGCGAGGCTGTCCGACGGAACCGACGTTGATCAGCACCTTTGGGCCGCCGAGCGTGTAGTTGAAATCGATCTCTTCCGGGGCCAGGAAATTGAGGTCTTCCGTAAAGACCCCCGGGATGTGCGTGTGTCCCTGGAAACAATACTGGTCGACGAGTCCGAAGATCCGCTCCATCTTTCTCTGATTGTAGATGTCTTCCGGAAAGACGTATTCGTTGAGCGGGTTGCGGGCCGAACCGTGGACGAATAGGAAACCCGGCTCGCGATGCAGCCGGGGGAGCTCTCCCAGGAACTCCCAACGGCGTTCGTTCTCTTTCGGATCACCCGATTCGAGCATTTTTCGCGTCCAGAAGATGGCACGTTCCGCCCCCGCGTTGAATCCTTCCGGATCGAAAAGCGCCCCCTGATCGTGGTTGCCCAGCAGGCAGAGCCGGCACGACATCACCCGGTCGATGCACTCGCGGGGATTGGGGCCGTAGCCAACCACGTCTCCCAGGCAATAAACCGTCTCGATCCCTCGGCTCTTGATGTCGCCAAGGACGGCATCGAGCGCCTCGAGGTTGGCATGAATGTCGCTGATGATGGCTTTCAAAAACGCCTTGCTCCCGGCACGTCCGACACTTGTGGTCGGCCGATTCTCAATTTGGCCCGGTCCATCCATTTCCTAAACGATGGGTGCCACGTCCGCCTTTGGGCGGGTGTCTGCGACGTGGCCCGGGAAAACGGTGGAGATGCCCTCCGAACGCTCGATTTTGGCTCAGACGGATGATTGCTTCCCGTTTCGGAAGTGGCCCGGCGCAACGCAAGCGGCGCAAGTTAATCCCACAGTTTAGTTTGGATTGCGCGGATGGGTCAAGGTTTGCGGGTCGCATGATGTGCCAAATCGTCGTGTTTCGACTTGGACACCCGCTTGTCGGAGGGCTTGTTGACGTTCCGCAACTCGTGGCCTATGGTTGTGCACCCCTCGAACATTGTAACGCTCCCGGCAACCGTCGCGCCTGGTCCTCCGGGCGGGCGGTCAAAACGAGATTATACGCGGAAGGCAGGCGTTCTTCCCTCATTGCAACGTCGCCGCCCGCACAATCGACAAAATCGTCCCCGGCGGGATCATCCCGCCGGCTCCCCGAAGCCGTCCGGCGACGGCGGGGGGACGGACCTCGAGCGGGAGCGAGATTACGGTGCATAAGTCCAATCAGGGTTCGTTGCTGGTTGTCGACGACGACAGGCAGGTCTGTCAGGCGATGGCCGACTATCTGCGCAGCCTCGGCCACCGGACCGAGACCGCCTTCACCTGCCTGGATGCGATCGAACGGATGGGCGAATTCCCCTTCCAGATCGTTCTGTGCGACGTCTGCCTCCCCGATGCGGACGGCTTTCACCTGCTGCAATGGGGAGTCGAGCACGCCGCCCGATACGGACGTCATTCTCATCACGGGCTACGGCACGATCGAAAGCGCCGTCGAAGCGATCCGCATGGGGGCCTTCGACTACCTCACCAAACCGGTGATCGACGCCGAACTCAATCTCTCCATCCAGCGGGCCTTGAGCCAGCGGAAGATCGTCGATGAAAACCGGAGTTTGCGGGCGCAGCTCGACGACCGCTACGGGCTGAAGAACATCATCGGCCGCGACTACAAGATGCTGCGGCTGTTCGATCTCGTGGAGAGCGTGGCCGATACGCGGACCACGATCTTGATCTTGGGGGAAAGCGGCACGGGCAAGACAGTCACCGCGCGGGCCATCCACCACCTCAGCACCCGCCGCGACAAGCCGTTCGTCGAGGTCGCCTGCGGCGCGCTCCCCGATTCGCTGTTGGAGAGCGAGCTATTCGGCCACGTGGCCGGCGCCTTTACCGGCGCGACGCACGACAAGGTGGGCAAGTTCCTGCAAGCCGACGGGGGGACCATTTTCCTCGACGAGGTCGCAACCGCTTCGCCCAGCCTGCAGGTGAAGCTGCTTCGCGTCCTGCAGGACCGCGAGTTCGAGCCCGTCGGCGGGACCAACACGCACAAGGTCGACGTGCGCCTGATCCTGGCGACGAACCGCGATTTGGAACAGATGGTCCGACAGGGGGAATTCCGCGAGGACCTCTTCTACCGCATCAACGTGATCACGGTGACGCAGCCGCCGTTGCGGGAACGGATCGGCGACATTCTCCTCTTGATCGATCATTATCTCGCCCACTTCAACGAGCAGACGGGCAAGAAAATCGAAGGGTTCAACGAAGAGGCGCTCGGCGCGCTCCGCCGGTATTCGTGGCCGGGCAACGTCCGCGAGGTGGTCAACGTGATCGAGCGGTGCGTCGTCTTGAGTAAGGGGCCCGTCATCACGCTGGCCGAATTGCCCGACGCGATCCGCCGTGAGGACCTTGCGCGGACCGACTTGTCGCCGTGCGGACCGGGGGCGAACCTCAAGTCGGCCCTGGCGCTGCCGGAGCGGCAGATCATCCTCGACGCACTGGGCGCTCACGGCTGGGGCCGTCAGGAGACGGCCAAGGCCCTCGGCATTAACCGCACGACCCTGTACAAGAAGATGAAGAAGTTCGGGATCGAGTTCGAGCGGCAGATGGTCTAGATCGCTTCCCGTCCGGACGTCATGGTCCCGTGCCGGAAACCGTCGGTCACGACGAAGCTTTCACCGCGTCATCGAAGCAATCGCAGCACGAGTGGTCCGTCACACCTTGCTTTTCGGGTGCCATGCCCACGACTCGACAGAGCTCGCCGAAGTCGGCTTTGCGTGGGCATGCCTCGGCAGGCCAATTGGATTCGCATGCCCACGCAAAGCCGACTTCGGCGAGCTCTGTCGAGTCGTGGGCATGGCACCCAACCCGAATTCCTGAAGTTGACAACGCACTAGTTCCAGCGCGCCCGATTCGCTGCGCGGGCCGCCGCTTCGACGGCCGCCTTTGCGGCCTCGTACGCCATCCGGTAGAGCTGCTCCTGCCAGGACACGTTTTCTTGCGGCAGGGCGCCCATTAATCCGGCCGGCACCGGTGCGAAGTTGGCCGGAGGCGCCGTCACGGTATTGCACGCGGTCGGGCCGGGGCCGGAAGTCGGCGGTTCCGTCTCGTCTTCGAGATACGCGGTGATCCGGTTAATCAGCATCGGAAGGCTCCTTCAACTCGGCAGACGTCGCGTGTCTGCGGCGGAAGAGCGGGTCGTGTCAATAAAAAAACCCGCGGACCGGTGTCCGGGGCCTCCTGTCGTTGTTTCGCTTCAACGTGCGTCTGGCAGTCTAACGCGCAGGTCGGGGCCCGGAGCATGTCAGGCAACACCGACAGGAGCACCAAAATCCGAAAGAAACCGCGAAAATCATATTGAAATCATTCGTCCCGGCCGTGCCGTGCGCCGCAGCGTTCTCGGTGCGGGAGCACGGTTTCGGGCGATTTCAATTGCACCGGCCCGCGCTAAAAGGTACAACCGGCACAATTGGACGCCGCTGTGGCCCGACGAAGCCTATCGCCCACCGGATGTTCGGGAGGCGTGAAGCGTTACGCGGCGCTCTCCACCGGTCAACCGGAGGAGCGCACGGAAGTTCCCAGCCGGTCGATGTCTTGCCAAATGCATCCCTGCTGTCATGGGTTGCACAACGGCCGGCCTTTGAAAGGAGTCGATTCGATGTCTAGCACGATGGTCTTGGAGAGGGGTTTGTTCTTCGGCGCGGCCGGCAATTCGGCCGTGGCTCCCTCTCCCACAGGTCTGTCGACCGGCGCGCCGGCGCAAGCTGGTGCGTCGTCCCGCGCTGCAAGCTGCGGTTTGAAAAGTGCAAGGAGGGGCTCAAAATCCACTGTGCCTGCGATGACGACGTGGCGTGCGCGACGCTGCAGAATCTCTGCAAGGCGCTCGCCGGCGGATTGTGCTCGTGCTGTGCGACCCTCAACGGCCTGACTGTCTGCCAGTGCAACCTCACCTGCGGCATCTGCAAGTGCGAGTACACGGCGGACGGCTGCTGCATCACGTGCGCCAGCGGCGACAAGGCGTGCTGCGCAATCCTGCAGTCTTGCTGCGAAACGCTGGAGTCCTGCTGCAAACACGGCTGCTGCTGCTACGTCTGCTTCAACAACACGCCCTGCTGCTGCGGGATGTGCTGAAGTCAGGTCCAAACTCCCGGACGTCACCGACGTCTGGACCCCCCAAGCAATTTTCTCCCGAGTCCCTGACCGAAAATCGGTCGGGGACTCTGTTTTTTTTGCCGGGTGACACGCTGTTTTTTTGTCGGGTGACACCCTGTTTTTTGTCGGGTGACACCCTGCGCCGTTAACCTTGTTGAGACCGTCATTCGGATTTCGCGCTTCGTCACGCCTGTTTCCACCGTGCTAAACGGCGCGCGTCAGGCCGAAGTTACGCAGCAGAATTCCCGCGATCTGCGTGTCGGGAACCGTTCCGTCGTTTGATGGACGGACGAGCCCCCCCTCCGAACAAAGCAGCACGCCGCGCCGTTCGGGCGCGTCGGCCGGATAACCGTGCGACCCTTTGACAAGACGGGCCTCCAGCGGCGTCGAGCGCGTCGGCAGATCGAGAAAGAGCTCGACCGGGTCGTATCCCGGCTTCCGGTGGATGTCGACGGTCCGGGCGAACTTCGGAGCCTTCGCGTCGTCCAACCACCAGTAATAGGCGAACCACCGATCGGGCTTCGAGATCAGAACGACGTCGCCCGCCCGCGGATGGTCGAGGTTGCGCCGGGCCCGCGACGGGCCGCTCAATACCTCGGCGACTGTCGGATCGTCGCGGAAGACGGCCGCGGCCCGTTCGACGTCGGCCGAATCGCGCACGTAAACGTGGGCCAACTGATGATCGACGAGCGCCCATGCGCGGCTCGACGCGACGTCCAGCAGCTCGGCCCCTTCCTCTTCGCGCAAAGTCAGCAGACCCGCTTCGCGAAGCCGGCGGTTCGGATAACCGGCCCCGCTGACGGGCGTGATGACGTACTCGCTGGCGACGACCCACAGCACGTCGCTCAGTCCTGCGTCGCCCAATCCGTCGACAAGCCGGCCGATGGCCGCATCCAACTCGCCTACGGCGGCCAGCGCCTGGGAACTGTCGGGGCCAAACTTCTGGGCCGCGTAGTCGAGGTGCGGCAGATAGACATAGGTGAACCGGGGCTGATACTTCCGTGCCGCGTGCACGGCCGACTCGACGATCCATTGAGTCGATTTGATATTGGCCAGCGGTCCCCAGAAATTCATCAGCGGGAAATGGCCCAGCGAGTCCCGCAGCTCTCCGTAAAGTTCCGCGGGCTTCGTGTAGCACCACAGCGATTCGGATCCGTCCGGGTTATGGACCGGCGCGGGGGTACAAATGAAATCGGCGTCGGCCCCCTTAGTGAGCAACGGAAACCACGCGGCCGACGTCAATTGCGAGTCGTGCTGGCGGAGCATCGTCCAGATTTGCGGCGCTTGAACGACCTGGTTCCAGGCGGTCCACATCTCGACTGCGCCCCGGTCCCGCCAAAAGAAACCGTTGGCGACGACGCCGTGCCGTTCGGGTCCGGCTCCCGTCGTCAGCGTGGCCTGGCTGGGGCACGTGAGGCAGGGGAACGTGTGCGCGATCGGAGCCGAGAGCCCGTTCTCTGCCAGCGCGGACAGCCGCGGCATCAAGGCCAGGTCGGACGCGCGCAGGCCGGGAATCGACAGCAACACCGCGAAACGGTTCGTCATCTTGTCGCCCGGTTGGAATTCTTCGCTCGACTCACTTCTTCAAGAGCCGGCTCTGGCGATCGCGCCACTCGCTGTCCTTCAAGTCCTTCAAGTGGAGCTTGAGGAATTCGACGATTGTCGATTCCGCATCGACCTCTCGTTTGCCCAAGAGGTCGGTCCCCCGCAGGTTCACGTTATAACCGTGCAAATAGATGCGGTCCTTGTTGGCCTTTGTGCTGGCGAAGAGCCTGCGGTGGGTGGCGATCGCGCTCGTGTCGATCTTGTTCAGCTTGCCGTAGAGCGTGAGGAAGGCGATGTTCCAATCGGGGTTGCGTACGGCGGTCAGCGCCTCGGTGAATTGGAGCCCGTGGGCCCGTTGCGGAGGCGACAACAGCACGAGCGCACGCACGTCCTGGCCCCGAGGAGTTTTCATCTCCACCGCCGGCGCGTCGTCATAGGGGTCCTTGAGCCAGTCGTCCGCCGCGAAGCAGACGGCGACGGCCACGGACGTTTCAGCCGCGACGATCCCCATCTTGTTCATATTGAGCCGCTTGAGCTGGTGCTGCTCATAGATGAATTTCTTGACCGCCGGCAGATCGTAATCGACCATGTTCCCGTAATCGGCGGCCTGCACATTGGTCCCCTCGGTGTTTTTTCCGCCGGCGGGGCTGTCCCCGGTCGTGCGGGCCACGTTCGTGCTCTGCCCGTGCTTGCGGAGATCGACCGTGATCACTGCAAAGCCTTCGTGCTGGAGCCGGGGGGCAAGGCCCTTCTCTCCCTCCCACACAAGCCGGTTCTCTTTGTCGCCATGCAGCAGGACGACGACCGGCGCATCTTTGGTGAGGTTCTCTTTCCCAGCGGTCGCCGGGTAATAGGTGATATAAATTTGCCAGTCGTCGGCGGTCGGCAAGACGCGTTCGACGCGAAGGGCTTGATCGGCTCCCGGACGCTGGGCCCAGGCGGTCTTTGGGGCCGCCGCGGCCGCGGCGGCGACAGCCGCGAGAAAGCCGACCCTGCCCACCCACGAGAGACGCGCTCGTGGCAAGCCCGACACTGGATGACCGGCCGCGCGAGTGTACATGTTGTCTCCAGAATTGAGCCGTCCGCGCCCAGACGCGCGGGGCAGCCGTCGCTCGAGGCGGAATCAAACCGTGGGGCGAGCTGTCCGCTTGCCCGTTCGAGTCTCAGAACACACCTTCCAGGGCAAGCGGACAGCTCGCCCCACGTCCCATTCTCGCCTGTTGAAACCGTCTTTAGCCAGTTTATTTCGTCGCCGGAGATGGGTCAATCAGCGGCGGCCCGGGGAGAAAGGACTGATTCGCCGACGCGCAACCGGGGACGCTCGATCCGGCTTTGCAATTTTTTGAACCGACCAAATCGGCCCGTGACGCTATCATAGTTCCCGGCGGCCGGTCGCCCCGCACGTTTTCGGGTCATGGAACCGCCTCGTTCAATAAAGCTCAACCAGGGGCCGGGAAACGTCCCGGCGTGTGCATGAGTTATCACGACGTCGTCATTCTCTTTCCCGGCCATGGCTTGGAGGACTTTCCGACCGATCTGCCGGACGAGAAAGCAGCCGGGCTGCTCAACGCCTTTGCCGTCGCCTGGCATCCTGCCTTGCTGGCCGCGGTCAAATCGTTGCCGGTCGAGCATCGGGCGGACGTTCCTCCCTCCATCACGGCGGGCAGGCTGATCCTCGTCCCCCCCGCGTGCGACGAACTGGTCCCCGCCGGTTGGATCGAGCAGGCCCGCGCCGACGGAGCCACGGTCATGACCGGGGCGACGGACCGGGATGAACTGGTCCGCGCCCTGCTTCAATCGCCCGGACTTTCAATCCCCGTCGATGCCGGCCCACTGGATGCCGACATTGTTGCCGACTTCTTTGCCCTCGGGACGTGCCGGCTCCTCTTGGAGCTTTTGACTCGCCGCATGCACCACTTCGGAACGACGGACGACGCGAATTTGCGGCGCGAGGCGATTTCGGCCGCCGAAGCGGCCGTTGCGGGGGACCTTGTCGCGGCGAAGGCGGGCCTGCGCAGCAGCTTCGAGGTGCTGACGGAAACTCGCGAGCGATTCTACCCCGTCGAGTGCTACCTGCTCGATCTGTGCCTGTTGATTCCACGGTTGGCCGACGCCCATCTCACCGCGACCCTGGCCGATCCCAAGCCGGTCAACGTCCTCACCACGGCCGCCGACCTCGAACAAATGATGCGTGCAAGGCCCGAACTGAACGAGCAGTTCCGGCGGGCCTTTGAGGCGGGCGGCCTCGACGTCGTGGGGGGCGAATGGCGCGAAAGGCCCGTCCCGCTTTTGCCGCTGGCCTCCGTCCTTCGCGATTTCGAGAAGGGACACGAGGCGTTTTGCCGGAACCTGGGCCGCTCTCCCGAGACGTGGGCCCGCCGCCGCTATGGCTTCTCGTCCCTGCTGCCGCAGATCCTGCACCGTTATGGCTATCGGGCCGGGCTGCACGTGGCTTTGGATGACGGGCTTTATCCCGACACCGAACAGAGCAAGATCCGCTGGGAAGGCTGCGACGGCACGGTGATCGACGCCACGACGCGGATTCCGCTCGCGGCCGAAGGCGCCTCCAGTTACCTCCGTTTCCCCTCGCGAATGGCCGAGTCGATGCAGCAGGACCAGACGGCCGCGGTCATCTGGGCCCGCTGGCCCGAAATCCGCTCCCCCTTCTGGCAGGACTTCGAGCGGATCCACAATTACGGCCCGGTGCTTGGGCGGTTCGTCACGTTCCGCCAGTTTTTCGAGCAGACGGACGAGCCGGGACGCCAATCGCGGTTCGAGGAATCGGAATACCTCTCCCCCTTCCTGATCCAGTCCGTCGCCGGCCAAGAGTGCGACCCGATTGGCCGCTTTCAGCGGCACTTCCAACGTCGGGCACGGTTCGATGCGGGCGCCTTTCTCGACGGCCTGGCTTCGATCCTCTGCGAGCAGCCGATCGGCACGCCGGCCGGCCGCGAGCTCGAAGACCGGATCGAGTCGGCCGGGCCCGATCTGCCAGCGGCCGACAGCCCGCCCCGTCGACCTGGGCGATGCCGAGATCGATTCGTTCGTCGACCGCTCGGCACGCCGGCTCGGCGAGATCGTCCTCCAGGGGGCCGCCGGCGAGCCGGGCTACCTGGTACTCAATCCGCTGTCGTTCGATCGCACGGTGTCAGTCGAATTGCCCAAGCTCGAGGCGCCTCCACCGGTGCAGCCGCCGGTCCGCGGCGTGCAGGTCGACTCAAAACACCGGAGGCTGATGGTCGATCTTCCCGCATGCGGCTACGTTTGGATTCCCTCACGCGGGCCTAAGCCGCAGCGGTCCAAGGGGACGGCCACCGCGATGTCGGAAGGCCACATGATCCGCAACGAGTTCATCGAGGTGCACGTGAACGAGGCGACCGGCGGCATCGCCCGGATCAAGCAATACGGCCGCAAACCGAACCGGCTCAGCCAGCAGCTTGCCTTTCGCTTTCCCCGCGAGCGGACGCTCCGCGCGGCCGCGCCGCAGCCGGGGCCGGGGCCGGGGCCGCCGAGTCTCCCGCGCAGGAACGCACCTTTTACTCGCGACATGCGGTGCTCGTCGATTGCCGTCACGTCGAGCGGCCCGGGACTCGGTGAAATTGTGACCGCCGGGACGCTGCTCGATCCGGAGGACGGCTCCACTCTGGCCGAGTTCGGGCAGACGGTGCGCGTCTGGCGCGGCCGGCCGATCATCGAGCTGGAAATCGAGCTGCGTCCCGTGCGTTTGCCGGACGGCGACCCGTGGAGCAATTACTTTGCGTCGCGGTTCGCCTGGAACGACAGTGCGGCCACCTTGACCCGCAGCGTGCTCGGCGGTGCGCACGGCATCCAATCGGAGCGGTTCGAAAGCCCGCATTTTTGCGAGATCGCAACCGAGACCCTGCGGACGACGCTGCTGTTTCACGGACTGCCGTTTCACCGCAAAACAGGGGCACGGATGCTCGACAGCATCCTTGTCGTCGGCGGCGAAACGGCCCGGCGGTTCCGCTTCGGCATTGCCGTCGACCGGGATTATCCGATGCAGTCGGCCCTTGATGTGCTTGTTCCACCGGTCGTCCTCGAAACGCCGAGCGGTCCGCCCCCGGCGGGGCGATCGGGCTGGCTCTTTCATCTGGACGCGAAAAACGTCCAGATCCTCCAGATCCTGCCCCTGCAGGAGCCGGAACCCGGCGAGGACGACGCATCCCCGATGGAGACTCCGCCCGACGGCAGTTCAAATCGCGGCTTCGGGTTCCGCTTGCGGCTGTACGAGACGGAAGGCCGTCACGGACCGGTGCAAATCCGTTGCTTCCGCACTCCTTCGTTCGCCTGCCAGCGTGACTTTCGCGGACGAAGAATCTCGACCCTCAAAATCGTCGACGACGCCGTCTACCTGGAACCGACGCCCTTCGAGATCTTGGACGTCGAGCTGCGATTCGGCGAGCCTCATCCGGCGGTGAACCCATGATCGTCACCATGCGACCCACTTCGACGCACGGAGAAGCAGCGATGGTCGATTTTGTCAGGGTCCGTCGACGAGCCGTGCGTCTTCTGTTGTTGCTTACCGTAGCCCTGGCACCGAGCAGTGCCGTGAGCGCCGACCAAAGTGGAGAAGAATCACAAGCGATCCGAGAGATCGAACGCCTGGGCGGCAAAGTCGAGCGGGACGACAAGTTGCTGGGTCATCCTGTAACCGCCGTCTATGGTCGTCGATTCGTAGACAAAGACTTGCATCTCCTCGCAGTATTCAAGAGCCTGACGGTCCTTGATCTCAATGGCAGCCCAATTACGGACGCCGGGTTAAAGGAACTCAGGGATCTCAAGAGGCTGAGGGAACTCAGCCTTAACGATACCAAGATCACCGATGCTGGCTTTCAGGAGCTCAAAGATTCGCACAAATCTGCAGACGCTCTCGATCTCGGGTTTCATGCCGAGGATCACGGATGCTGGCATCAGAGAGCTCCGGGAACTCAAGGGCCTGAGAAATGTCAACCTCACCGGCACGAAGGTCACGGGTGCCGGTGTGAAGGAACTCAAGAATGTGACGTGGCTGTCTTTGGGCGGACCCTGGTTGACAAATGCCGATTTGAGGGGAGTTGGAGAACTCACGAATCTGACCGAGCTCGACGTGGGCGGAAAGCAGATCACGGATGCCGGCCTGAGGGAGCTGAGTGGACTCAGAAATCTCAAAAGTCTCGGCCTCAGTTATTCCAAAATTACGGGGACCGGCCTGAAAGACCTACGGGGACTGAAGGGCCTGACGAAGCTTGACGTCAGCTCCAACCCACTCTCGGCTGACGGCCTGAATGAAATCGGCACATTCAAGAATCTAACGACGCTTGACCTGAGCTTCACCAGCGTCACCGACGCTGGTTTGCCGAAGCTCAAGGGGCTCACGAACCTGATCGAGCTTAACCTCGGCGGTAACAACATCACGGATGCCGGTCTGAACGAGCTTGGGCTACTCAAGGCGCTGACCAAGCTTGGCCTCGCAGCTACCAAGGTCACGGATGCCGGCCTGAACGAACTCAAGGAGCTCAAGAACCTCGCAGCGCTCAACCTGATCCAGACCAAGATCACGGATGCCGGCATCAAGGAACTCAGCGAGTTCAAAAATCTAATCCAGCTTGATCTCGACCATACCAAGGTCACGGATGCCGGCGTGAAAAAACTCAGAAACGCGCTGCCCGACGTGAACATCTATCGATAAATGCTGCCAGGGGGCCGTTGCCGCTTTGACCACATCCTGGCGGTTTCTACCTTCGCCTTGGCGAAAAAGACCGATTCATAAGACACGTCAAGGTGCTGCGAAGTGCCCATCAGGTCTTCACCCTTCGAGGACCAGAATGCTGTCTCTCCGAAAACCGTCTCCCACGACAATCGAAAACTTTCTGAGCCGCCAGGCAAAGCTGGAGTTCACGTACCCAGCAGTCGGAGCCACGGCCAGCCGACCTCCGGATGGCTACACCGTGGACCGCACTCGCATTGAAATCGGGCAGGGAGAAACGGCCTTCGTAGCTGCCAAGGAGGCCATGCGGCGTTGGGAACACTTTCGTTTGGGCTGGGTCGAAGCGTGTCCACCGGAGACGCCGATCAGGGCAGGAGCGGTTGTAGCGGTCGTCGCACGGTTATTTGGAGTCTGGTGCGTCAATGCCTGCCGAATCGTCTATGTGGTCGACGACGACGGGGCGACAATAAAGCATGGCTTTGCCTACGGAACCCTGCCGGACCATGTGGAATCCGGCGAAGAACGATTTCTGATCGAATGGGATCGAGCGAATAACCGTGTGTGGTATGACATCCTGGCATTTTCACGTCCGCACCAAATTCAAGCTCGCCTGGCCTATCCCTTCGTCCGACAACTCCAAAAGCGATTCAGGCGGGACTCGGCTGCGTCGATGTTGAGGGCCGTTGGAAAGGCCCGATAAAGGCCGACGCTCCCTTCGCGTTCGTTCCGTCCTCGAAAGGCCGATACGCCCAGGTCTCGGAACGAGGAATCGAGGATCCAGCCCTTTCGTCGGGCGTACTCCTCGGACTTCTCGGTTTGACGGTCGAGGGAATCGCCCTTCTGTTGGTCGCCTCGACGGAATCGGATATAGCTGTAAGCTGTCGTCATTGGAAAACCTCTGAACAAGACTCGGGCGGGCGTTGGTTCACAGGTAGGGCCAAACGGAAAAATGATCGTCACCATCGACGGACCCGCGGGGTCCGGAAAAAGTACGGCAGGCCGGCATCTGGCGCAACGAGCTCGGGTTCCAATTCCTGGACACGGGAGCCATGTACCGGGCCGTCGCGCTCGAGTGTCTCTCTCTGGGGATCGATCTCAGCGACGAGGCGCGCGTCGCCGAAATCGCCCGCCGACTTGATATCGACGCCTTGGGGCCGACCGTCCGCGCGAACGGCCGCGACGTGACCGCCGCCATCCGCGCCTCCGGAAGTCTCCGGGGCTGCCTCGCGCGTGGCGGCCAATCCGGCCGTGGCGAGGCGATGGTCCGTTTGCAGCGGCAGGCGGCCGCCGGGCACGACATCGTCACGGAAGGCCGTGACCAGGGGACGGTCGTCTTTCCCGACGCTCTCTGCAAGTTCTACCTCACCGCGGACCCTGACGAACGCGCCCGTCGCCGGCAGCGCGAGCTGGACGAACAAGGCGACCGGGTGGCATTCGACGAACTGCGGGCGCAGAATCCTCGAACGCGACACCCGCGATAAGACGCGCGAGACGGCCCCCCTTTTCCGGGCTCAGGACGCGCTGCAGATCGACACCTCGAACATGACGGCCGACGAAACGGTGCGCTGCCTGGAAACGGTCGTCCGGCGTCGAATGACGAATCGCTCGGCACCCTAGCGGCCGCGGTGCCTGGTGCGGGTAGCACTTCCTTTATACCCAGTGCTGGTAGCACTTCCGTGATACCTAGTGCTGGTCGCACTTCCTTGTCGCGTCGAAAGTCTCTCTTTTCCCGACGATATCCGCCGCGGGGCCGCGACACTCTGGCTTGAATCGCTCTAACTTCATTATGCAATGGTCCCGCGAGCCGTCCAAGATCAATTTAACAGCGGCTGTCAAACTTCGTGGGAAAACTTTTTTGGGGCCCGCAACTCCCCTTTTTCAGCGCCCAAAATACCCCAAATAAATCCCCTGCCCGTTCGGCGATTCGTCATTTGGCACTGGGAATTGCGGGCCCGAATACGGGCGGGAGTCGGGCCGTCCCGAAGCGGTTGCGAATGACCAGAACGCCGACGGCCAGGCGGCCATCGGTGTAGTAGGGGTCGCCGCCGCCGTTCTTGCCTTGAAGTTTTTCCTGAAAACCGTCGAGCCAATAGGCCGTGGACAGATTGCCCGTCCGTCTCAGGTCGTTGACGAGCTTGTCGCGCTCTTTGTCGATACCCGGATCGATGTGGTGGGTGATCTGCGCCGTTGTGTGGCTGAATCCGACGCGGGTGTCGAATGTGGCGGCCCCGATCCACAGGGGCCGGCCGTTGTCGTCGAGCTTTGCGGCGCGCCAGAATCGCACATGGTGCCGCCGACGCGGATCTTTGCCCGCCGGCTGCTCGAACGCCAGGTCTTGGCGGCGGCCCCAGACGACGAGATTGCTGACCGGCGCGTCGACGTAGGTGCGGTGAAAGATCGTGCCGGCGGCGATCCGCAGAGAGCTTTTCAATGTGATGGGATCGGCCGGAAACCACCCCGACTCAAGCATGGCCAGGTGCAGCTCTTCCAGCGAGCCGACAAAAGCGACGTTCAAAGGATCGCCCGGGATGCCTCGCCCCGTATGCGTGATCCGGGGCACGTCGTCCAAGGCCGGGTGCCGTTTTTCATACCGGCCCCAACTGAAAGGAAGGAGAAAATACGCGATCAGCAGATAGACGATCGCCGCGATCGCAAAAAACCGGACCAATTGGTTGATCCGCCGCCTCCGGTGCAGCGGCGACTCCAATGAGCTTGTCAGCGGCGGCTTGGACGCCATCGTCGAAAATCCCTGTTCAGCGGGCACCGGCCAATTGCACCTGATCGTAGCCGTCTCCCGCGGTCATTTCCACGGCTACGTCATTCGGTTCGGTGCTCGGAAATTCGTTCCAGGTGGGGCGGCACGTAGGTGCCCAAGCGCATTTGCTCCAGGATTTCGGGTGTCGTCGCATTGGCAAGGGCGGTGTCGAGGGTGATCAGGCCCAGCTTGACGAGTTCGTACAGGCTTCTCTCGAAAATCTTCGACTCCGAGATGGTCTGCTGCATGCCGACCCGAATGCCGACGCTATCCCCCTTCTGGATCGAGTCGGCGATCATCCGGCTGTCGTTGAACAGGAACTCGAGCGCGGGAATCCGGCCGCCCCCTTTTTTCGGCAGAAGCCGCTGGCAGATCACGCACTTCAGGCTGTCTCGCAACTGGAGCCGGACCAGGTCTCTTTCCACGGGATCGAAAAAGCTGACGATCCGGTTGACGACTTCCGCCGCCGTGTTGGAGTGGAACGTGGTGAGGACCAGGTGGCCGGTGGAGGCGGCGTCGATCGCGGCGCGGATCGTGTCCGGGTCGCGCATTTCGCCGATAAAGATCACGTCGGGGTCGTGGCGGAGCGCCCCGCGGACGCCCTCCTGGAACGTGGTAACGTCGGTGCCGACGTTGCGCTGGGAAACGATCGACCGCTTGTTGACGTGAACGAATTCGACCGGGTCTTCAATGGTGAGAATGTGCAGCGCTTTGTTCGAGTTGATCCAGTCGACAAGCGAAGCGACGGTCGTCGATTTGCCGCTCCCCGTCATGCCGGCGACCAACACCAGGCCGTGGTGCAAAGCGCCGAGCCGTTCCATGATCGACCGGGGAATGCGCAGATCCTCGAACGAGGGGATCTGCTCCGGCAGAAAGCGGAGCGTCAGATGGGGGACGCCCGCCGTCACAAAGGCCGAAACGCGCGAAAAGGCCGTGCCGAACTGGTGGTAGTTGAAGCTGCACTGGTTCTCTTTCTCGAACTGTTCCCAATCGCGTGTCGGCGCAATCTCGCGGAGCAGGCCCAGGATCTGCTCGCCGGACACGGGTTCCAGCTCGCTGGCGGACAACGTCGCCCCATCAATGCGGAAGACGGGGGACGAGCCAGGGTACAGGTGCACGTCGCTGGCCCGACGTTGGGCCATTTCGCCGAACAACCGCCCGATGCTGAGCCGTTCGTGCCGGTAGTCCTCGCCGTGAACGTGCCAGACTTCCGGCAAGCGTAACAGCCCGCCGAGCAAGGCCAGCGGTTCGTTGTCGCCGTCGGTCGCGGGAGCGTCGCAACGGAGCTCGTACAGCCCGTCCACCTCGACGACCGAGCAGGGACTGGCCGCCTGGGCGGGAATCGCCCGGACCGCCTCCAACAGCTCCGCCGTAACGTGCAGGCGGATCACGAACGATTGAAACGGTCCCGAGAAACCGTCGCGCCTCGCGCGGACCTCGATCCCCGGTGCAATGGCGACCAGCCGCCGCGACGGCCCGTGCGTCTTTTCCAGTTCCGCCTCCGCCAGGCGAACGACGTCGTTCAAACGTTGCTGCGGACCCAAACCGAGAATGCGCGGCGCGGCCAAGGTGTGCCTTTCATTCCCCAAAAATGCGTGATGGGCGGCGTGCTGACAACTCCCAATTATGGTAGCACGCCACCCGCGAGATTTGCCGGGAAGTTCACTCCGGGGCTCCCCTCGGGCCGTAGAACGTCGCGCTTCGGCCCTCTCGAGGGCCGTCAAATCGTTCGCCGTCTCGAACAAGAGTGTGCCAACCACCATGCGAGGGGTGAGGGAGGAGGGTGAGGAGGAGAAAAGAACGCGGCACCCGAAGCGTGCCGTCCTCTTGACTCACCCCTCACCATTCACCATTCACCGCTCACACGTTCAGGATCGCCTTCACGCGCCGCCGGCGGATCGCGCGAACGAGCAGTTCGTGGTCCTGCGTCGTTTGATCGGCGTACGCGAACGCGAACTGTGCGATCGCGCGGTCGAGCTTGTCCGAGCGGCCGCAATAGGCCGTCAGAGCCAACGGGTCGCCGGTCCGGGCATGGCCCTTGGCCAGGACCCGGCCGCACACGGACGCGTATTCCGAGAGCGTGTCCCCGTGGAGTTGCGTCGCGTCGATCCGCGCTTTGTGGTCGGCCAACTGGCGGACGAGAAAATGTCGCGCGCCGATGGCCGTCCAGCCCAAGAGCGGGTCGGAGGCAGTCTGCATCCGATGTTGGCCTTCGGCAATTCTCCGCCCTTGGTTGGCCGGGACCGACATGTTCGCAAGATACGGGGCCGCGCAGGCTTGCTGCGCTTGCTTCACCTGCAGAAAGACGGCGTCGTCGATCGTGCGGCCCAGGCACAGAATGGCGTAATTCCGCAGGGCCACGCTCCCCGTCCCAGCCACCTTGAACGCCACGGCAACCGGCCGATAGGCGTCGAAGACGAGTTGTCGATCGGGTCCAAGGGTTTCGCGGTACTCGCGAAGCGAGGCAACCACCTCCCGCGCGACCGGCCGGCAAACGTGCCGCAAAAGGGGGGGCGCGAATCGGAAGTGGCGATGGCCATCGGTTTTCTCGGTAAGCTTCTCCAGCAGATGCTCTCGCGTCGCCCGCTCGGCCTGGGAAAGGACCGCTCGCACGAGGGGAATCTGGCTGCGGCGGCGGATCTCGTATTTGGCCAGCTCGAAGACCGACAAGTCCGCAAACAGGGCCATCGCCGCCCGGTATTGGGCGACGAAGCCGCAAACGGCGTCGCCGCAGCACGACTCGCTTTCCCCCGCGACCCGCCCGGCCAGCACCAGGCTCGTCGCGAGCCGCTTGACGTCCCATTCCCACGGGCCGGGCATCGATTCGTCAAAGTCGTTGAGATCGAAGACGAGATGTCCGTCGGGAGCGGCAAAAGCGCCGAGATTCCCCACATGGGCGTCGCCGCACATTTGCACGTTCATCCCGGTCGTGGGCCATTCCGCCAGGTCCTGCGCCATGAGAGGCGCGGCTCCGCGCAGAAATCCGAACGGCGAGGCGGCCATGCGGCCCGTCTTGATGGGGACCAGCTCGCGCAGCCGCTGCTTGTTGATCCGCTCGAGCTGGAGCAACGGATCGGGCCGATTGTCAGCCGGCCGCCATTCGCCCTGGTCGACCCGCCGGACAACCGACCGCAAGCTGCGACCCCGCTCTCGGCGCTCTGCCGCGGCAGGAACTGGAAACCGTCGGGCGATTCTGCTCATCGGAGTTCGCGCAAAGGAAACGGACCTTCATCCCGTGGGTTATGCTTCAGCATAACCTTTGTCGCCCACGGATCGCCGGAGCAAAAAGAGTTATGCTGAAGCATAACCTACGGATCCAGACTACCGCGATGCGGCTGGTTGGGGAATGCGGCCGATGTTGCGGTCGGCGTTCCGCAGGCAGCGCCACCGCAAAAGACCGTAGCAACCAGCATAGAACGTGAAATGAGCGACCACCGCGATCCGCGACGTTTGCCACGGCGAAGGAAATTCCGTGGCGCCCAGGCGGCCCGGAGCCGAATGCTGGACGGCCCAGATCATGTTGGCAGGACTCAACCCCAGGATCACGCGGTCCCACAACGCGGTCTCGATCTGAAAGTGTCGCAGCAGCGGGAGCACGGCCGCCAGCCCGCAGGTCCAAACCGTAACGAGGAGCAGCGTGACGATGATCGCCGGCAACTGGCTCTGCATCCGAAGACCAATCGACAGCCCCAGCCACTGCAGGACCGGCAGATACAGGCCGACGGTCAATGCGGACAGCACAAGATAATCGTACCCGACCCGCGAGTACCACCAGTACTCGAAAACAAAAATGCTGGCAAACGGAACGAGGACCACCAACATCAACCGGTGCACGCCGGCGAGTTTCTCATCGAGAATCTGCCGGGTGGCCAGGGGAGAAGCGGCAAGGATGTTCAGCGTCTGGCGTGAACGCTCTTCGGAGATGACGCTGGCCGCATAGACGGCGATCAGCAGGCCGGCAGCGATCCAAACCAAATCCAACAGGACCGACATCGTGCTGTCGTCTGAAATCGACGCGCCGCCGGGGTGAATCCATTGCATGGCGAACAGGACCGGACACTCGAGCGCCACCAGGACTCGAAACAAGTACCGAAACGTGCCGAGCGATTTCTTCCGCGTCTCCCGCCAGCGGACCGGGTCTCGCTTCGGCAGGACGCCGCGGTCGCGCACCAGCACGATTCCGCCCGTCACGACGTTCATCTGTTCGTAGCGGCGATCGAGCCAGCGGAAAAACCTGAGCAGGTGGCTGCGGTAGAGAACGAACGCCCGGCTGACGAGGATGCTCTCGGCTAACGAAAGGCAGGCGACGACAAAGAAGGTGCTATACCCCGTGGAGACAAGAGCGGCGACCGTCAGGTTGACGTGTGCTCCCGTGAGCCCCGCCACTGCAACGCTGCAAGTCCCCGGGAAGACCCAAGCAAAGAGGGGACATCCCAGGTACGTCGCCACCAACGCTTCGACGGTCGTGCGAAAGTAGGCCGAGCACAGAATGGCGAACGCACCCAGCTCCAGGCACGTGTAGACCAGCATGAGGATCCCGAGCGCCAACTCGTCGACCGTGACGCCGCCGAACGTGTAGGTGATTGCCAACAGAGGGAACGACAGGAAAACAAACGACAGAATGGGCGTCATGCGGCTGGCGAACTTCTGCATCACGATTTGCCGGGGCGTCAACGTTGTGAGCAGCAGCAAGGCGAGCGTCTCGCGCTCCTTCTCTGCCGTGATGGCTCCCGCGGTGAGAAGGGGAACGATCAGGTAGAGCGCCGCCATCTGAAACGTCAGCAAGCCGGAGAAATGTGCCTCGCCGCGTCCCAACGTCTGTCCGGCCCCGGCCGAAACGCCGATGTTTGCATAAAACAGCGTGCAGGCCGTCACGAACAGCAGCAGCGCGTAGGCGAAGCGGATCACATAAGTCCGCTTCTGCGCCGCCAGCTCCGTGAGGTCCTTCTTGAGGATAGGCAGCCGAAACGCGGTCCAGGCGCCGCCAAGTGCCAACGGCTTTCACGCGGTCTTTCCCTCGGTGAGCTTCAGGAAGGCCGTCTCCAGCTCCATTGCCTCCGGTTGGAACATGCGGACGCGGGCTCCGAGACCGCGGATTTGATCGAGGAGATCTTCCGGGGGCAGGGCCTCCGCCCGGATGCGGATCGAAAGGCGGTCGGCCCGCAGGTCAACCGCCTCCACGCCGCGAATTCGACGCAGGCTTGCCACCAGGTCGTCGGGGGCGGCGACCACCTGCGCGTGGACGATCTGCATGAGCCCGAGGCGGCGATAGATTTCCTGGAGCGAGCCCTCCGTCATCAGCGCGCCGGCCTCGAGAATGCCGATCCGCGTGCAGAGCTGGGACAACTCGTGCAGGATGTGGCTGGAGATCAGAATCGTCTTGCCCATGCCGGAGAGCTCCTTGAGAATCTCGCGGACTTCGATCCGGGCTCGCGGGTCCAGGCCGCTGGCCGGCTCGTCGAGCAGCAAGAGCTCCGGGTCGTGCAAGAGCACGCGGGCCAGGCCGAGCCGCTGCTTCATCCCCCGCGACAGGTGGTCGACCAGCGTGTCGATCTTCTGCGTCAGATCGGTCAACGTCAGCACGTCGTCGACCAGGCGCTCGCGATTGGCTTCAGGCAGATCGTACGCGGCGGCGAAGAAATGGAGATACTCCCGGACGGTGAGGTCTTCATACAGCCCGAAATAATCGGGCATGTAGCCGATCTTGCGGCGAATTGCCGTTGGGTTCTGGCGGACTTCAATTCCGTCGATTTTCGCCCAGCCTGCCCACGGGCTCTGCAGCGTGGCCAGCACGCGGATCGTCGACGACTTTCCGGCTCCGTTGGGGCCGATGAAGCCGAAAACTTCGCCCCGCGGAATGGTAAAGGAGATCCCGCGCACGGCTTCGACCGAACCATATTTCACCCAAAGGTTCGAGATTTCGACCATTGGGGCGAGCTTGGCATCGGTCATGGGAACCTCAGCGACGGTCTTACGCCCGTTTCTAGCGGCCCCAGGCGATGGCCAGTTGTACGAGGACGTCGACGGCCTTTTGCATCTCTTCCAGGCTCGTCCATTCCAAGGGCGAATGCGGATTGTGCTGGCCGGCGGAAAGGTTGGGCGTTGGCAGGCCCCGTTCGGTCAGCACGGCGCCGTCGGTCCCCCCGCGGATGATCGACAGCTCCGGCTCCAGGCCCGCTGCGCGGCGTGGCTTCGACCGCCTTGGCCATCGCCCGCGGCTCCTTGCCCAGCCCATCGCGGATGTTGCGATACTGCTTCACGATCTCGATCTCAATTCGTGCCCGCGGATGCCGCGCCCGCAGGTCGGCGGCAATCGTTTCAAGCCGCCGTGCGTGCTCTCGCAGCCGCGGCGTCTCGAAATCGCGGAGGATGATCCGCGCGGAAGCCGTCGCCACCGTCCCACTCGACTGATACGGATGCAGAAATCCCTGGCGGCCGTCGGTCGTTTCAGGGCAGAGCGCGTCGGTCGGCAGCCGGCTGATGAATTCGCTCAGGATTCTCAGCGAGTTCACCATCACCCCCTTGCCGACCGAGGGATGTGTATTGACGCCCGTCACGGTGACGATGGCCAGGTCGGCGGAAAATGTCTCGCCGTCGACGCGGCCGGAACCCTCGCTGTCGAGAGTGTAACCGCAGACGACGCCGAGCTTGTCGATCTCCACATGATCGACGCCGTGGCCGATCTCCTCGTCGCAGGTGAAGCAGACGCGGATCGGCCCGTGCGGGATTTCGGAATGCGCGATCAGGTGGGCGGCCGCCGTCATGATCACGGCAATTCCCGACTTGTCGTCGGCCCCCAAGAGCGTCGTCCCGTCGGCCGTGATGATCGTTCCGCCGACCAGCTTTTTGAGCGCGGGGTTCTCAGCCGTTCGGATGACCTGGTGGGAATCGGCCGGCAAGGCGATGTCCTGGCCGCCGTAGTTGCGATGGGCGATCGGGTTGACGTTTTGAGCGGTGAACTCGGGGGAGGTATCGACGTGCGCGAACCAGGCAATCGCTGGGGCCACGTGGTTCACCGTGGAGGGGACGCTCGCTGTCACGACGCCGAACTCGCTGAGCGAGACGTCCTGCAGGCCAATTTCCGAGCACTCACGGGCCAGCAAGCGGCACAAATCGAGCTGTTTGGCCGTGCTCGGGTAGGACGTGCCGAACTCGCTGGCCTGCGTGTCGAGCTTGGCATAGCGGACGAACCGTTCCAACAGCGTGTCCATGCGTCTCTTTACAAGAAAGTCATGAGGGGAAACAGAAGGGAGGTGCCGCTCTTTTGGCGGCGCCCCGACCGTCGTTATCATAGCGGCGCCCCCGACGAATGGGAGCGGAAGCGATCGGCAGAAATGAATAGTCAACGCGCCGGCGGTTTTAAGCCGTGGGACCCCCGAGATGAACCCGGCGGCTCGTAGAGTTTCTTCCGCCGGTCCGCGGCTCGTAGAATTTTTTCCGCCGGTCCGCGGCTCGGAGAATTTCTTCCGCCGGTCCACTGAGAACGATCGGGACGCGGGAGCAAGCAAATTCAGGGAGGCGTTATGCAACACATTTCGGTTTCCAATGGAATGATCGGCGTTTTGGCTGAGGGCAAAGGCGTGCCGATCCTGTTTGTGCACGGTTTTCCGCTCACCCATGCGATGTGGCACAGCCAGATTGACACGTTCGGGCGAAGCTGCCGCGTCATCGCCCCCGATTTGCGCGGTTTCGGCGAAAGCAACATGGCCGCCGGCAGAACCAGCAGCACGTTGACGATGGAAGCGTTTGCCGACGACATGCACGGCCTGTTGCACGCGGTTTGTGTCGACGGGCCGGTCGTCTTTTGCGGTCTCTCGATGGGAGGATATGTCGCCTGGCAGTTCTTTCGCAAGTACCGCGCGCAGTTGAGGGCTCTCATTCTTTGCGACACGCGGGCGGCGGCCGACACGCCGGAGGCGGCGGCCGGCCGCCTCAAACTGGCAGACCAAGTTTTAAGTCACGGCCCGCACGCGGTGCTGGACGCCATGCTGCCGCGGCTTTTCTCGCCGAAGACGGCCGAACGGCGGCCCGAGCTTCTGTCGGACGTGCGCACGATGGTCCTGAGGAACAGCCCCGCCGGCATCGCCGCCGGGCTGCGCGGCATGGCGGAGCGTCCCGATTGCACTCCGATGCTGGCCAACATCGACGTGCCGACGCTTCTGGTCTGCGGCCAGGACGACCAGATCAGTCCCGTGGCTGAGATGCAGGGGATGGCCCAGGCGATCCACGGCGCGCAGTTCGTCGAGATCCCCAACGCGGGCCACTTGGCGCCGCTGGAGAACGCGGACGCGGTCAACGCCGCCATCAGCCGCTTCCTGGCCTCCCTGAAGGGATGAACGATTCATCGTATTCTTTTGACGGAGATCATCGATGGGAAAACAACATGCTCAGGGCTTCTTGAATCTCGTTCACGAGGCGAAAAAGCAGGTCACGGAATGCACCGTACACGACGTCAAAGAACGGCTCGACCGCAATGAGCCCTTTCATTTAGTCGACGTGCGCGAAGACCGCGAGTGGGACGCGGGCCATCTCCCCGGTGCGATCCATCTGGGCAAAGGGATCATCGAACGCGACGTCGAAAAGACGATCCCCGACACGGCGGCCCCCCTCGTCCTTTATTGCGGCGGTGGTTTCCGCTCCGCCTTGGCGGCCAAGAACCTTCAAGAGATGGGCTATTCCAACGTGATCTCCATGGACGGCGGCTTCAGCGGCTGGAAGAACTCGGGATACCCGGTCGAATCAAAATGACGAAGGACGAAGGGAACCAGCCGATGGACACATCGCTGACCGCCGCGCCGGACGTTTTGGCCGCCCCTTCGGGGGCCCCCTCATACGTCGAAGACGTTGAGATCGTCGGGCACATTATCGACAGCCTGATCCTGCCCAAGGTGCTCGACGAGATCATGGCCTTGGGCGGGCGGTTCGAGATCCGTGAAATCCGCGTCGGCCAGCGCCGCAACGATCCTAGCTATGCGCAGCTACGGGTGATCGCGGGAACGCCCGAGCATCTCGAGCAACTGCTGACGGCCATCGGCCGCCACGGGGCGGTCCCCCTGAATCAGCAAGACTGCCGACTCGTTCCGGCGGACATGGACGGCGCCTTTCCGGAAGGCTTTTACGCGACGACGAACCAGGATACGCAGATCCGCCTCAAGGGGACCTGGATTCAAGTCGAGCGGCAGGAGATGGACTGCGGCATCGTGGTTGACCTCGAGCACGTGCACGCCGTCTGCATTCCCATGATCGATGTCCGGGCCGGCGACCAGATCGTCGTGGGACGCGCCGGCACGCGGCGTCCTTCCGACAGAACGCGACACGGCAAGCCGCGACTCATTCGGATTCATGAACAGCAACGTCTCAAGCGAAAAGCCCAAGGGGATCACCGTCCGCGACGTGGCCGCCGCCATGCAGGACTCGCGGCGCGGAAGCGGAAAAATCCTCGTGGTGGCCGGGCCGGCCGTCGTTCATACCGGCAGCCGCGACTATCTGAGTCATCTCATCCGTCACGGCTTCGTCAACGTCCTGTTCGCCGGGAATGCCCTGGCGACGCACGACATCGAGCAGTCGCTCTACGGCACGAGCCTCGGCATCTCGATGACGCACGGCGGTTCGACCGAGGAGGGTCACGAGCATCACCTCCGCTCGATCAATCGCATCCGGCGTCTAGGCGGCATCCGGCAGGCTGTCGAGCAGAACGTGCTCACCAGCGGCATTATGTTCGAGTGCGTTCGCAACAACATCCCCTTCGTGCTAGCCGGCAGCATCCGCGACGACGGACCTTTGCCCGAGGTGATCACCGACGTCATCGCGGCCCAGCGGCAAATGCGGGAACTCAGCGAGGGCATCACCCTCGCGCTCATGATCGCCACGACGCTGCATTCGATCGCCGTCGGCAACCTTTTGCCTGCACGCGTCAAGGTCGTGTGCGTCGACATCAACCCCGCCACAGTGATCAAGCTCAGCGACCGCGGTACGTTTCAAACGATCGGCTTGGTGACCGACGTCGAACCGTTCCTTCGCTCGCTTGTCCAAGAGTTGGGTGTCAAGTAGGCGAGCCGAAGCGGCCAGAACCTCGCGGTCGCCGCCGTGCACACGAACGGTCGTTGTCTGCCTATGGATGGGCGACGATGCTTGGCTGCACAACCCATGGCAAAAAGGACGTTTACCGCTGGTAGATCGGCAGGAGCTGATACGGCGTCGATAGCGAGAGAACTGCCAGGGCCGACGTATAGACATTGCCGTATTTGCCGTCTCCTTTGTACCCGCCTGCGGTTTCGGGATCCCACGAGCCATCGGGGTGTTGGGCCGCGGCAAGCACTCTCAAAAGCCCCGGAAAGAAACGGCGCCAATCCTCGCCGCCAAGCTGGAACATCGCCTGGCTGCAATAAAAGGCACTGTAGTGGTAGCGGTCGTCCGGATGCCAGGAATTGTTGTAGGGCTCGAACGAGTGACGAAGAATCCAATTTCCGGCTTCCCGGGCCGTCTCGGAGCGGTGCTCCCCCCCAAGCTCCAGGCAAACGATTCCCGCCCCGACCATTCCCCGGCTGCAATACCGCTCGTCGCCCGACAGCGCGTACACGAAGCCGCGCTCGTTGACGTCGAAGGAACGGTGAACGTAGCCCATCGCCTCCTTGATCCACTCCTCGGGAACGTTGAACTCTGCATTACGCGCCGATCGGAGAAACATGAGCTGCCAGGCGGTAATCGATAGATCGGCATCGTTGCCGCGCTGGACGTGGACATAGCGCCAGCCCCCGTTCTCGTCCGGATTTGCCTTGGGACGGAGCTGCTGCGAGCGGGTATATCGGAGCGCGCGTGTGATCGCGTCGCGAATGCGCTCGTGCCGCCGGGCGTCGGTCATTCCGTAGACTTCGGCCAGCATCACGCCGGAGATGCCGTGGCTGTAATTGCCGGAGAACGATCGGGGCGGCCGTCCGCCGGAGAACCGGTCCGGAAAGAGGGAGCCGACGTTGGGGTCTTGGATATCGAGGACGTAATCGATCGCCCGATCGATCAGCGCGCCGTAAGGCCCCTTCCCGGGCTGATGGCCGCGAGCCAGAAACGCGAGGACGCACAGGCTCGTAACTCCCGGCTGTCCATCGTACGCCGTCAGAAACGAGCCGTCGCGTGCTTGGTTCCTGCTGATAAAAGCGACTCCACGATCCACAGCGCGATCGAGGCGGCTCCATTCGCCCGGTGTCAGACTCATGCGGTCCGCCGTCGCCACCCTGGCCGTGTCCTTTTGTCGCGTCGATGCCGCTCCGCGGGATCCTTGGGCGGGTAACGCGTGTGTTCGCAGAAAGATCACCGCCAAGAGGCAGACGAAAACGAGGCCCAGCGACGGGTGACTTTTGAACGACGCGGACACGTGGTCTCCTTTCTGCGAATAACGAAAACGGAAATAGCCGCAGTTCCCTCGCAGTAGCCTCACCGCTGATAAATCGGAAGGATCTGGTACGGGGTGGCCAGCGCGAGGACGGCCAATGACGTGCTATAAACGTTCCCAAAGATGCTGTTGTCGTTGCCCGATTCCGGATCCCAAGAGCCGTCAGCATGCTGGGCGGCAGCCAGGGCTTTGAGGAGCGGCGAAAAAAAACGCTGCCAGTAGTGGCCGCCGAGCTGGAACATCGCCTGGCTGCAATAGAACGCTCCATAGTGATACCGGTCTTCGGAGAACCGCGTCTGGTTATACCGCTCGAACGAGCTTTGAAGGATCCAGTCGCCTGCCATCCTGGCTGTCTCGGACCGATGCTCGCCCCCCAATTCCAGGCAGACGATCCCCGCTCCGACCATGCCTCGCGTGACATATCGCTTCTCGCTGAGAGCGTACACGAAGGCCCGCTCGTTCAGGTCGAACGAGCGATGGACGTAACCCATTGCATCCTGGACCCACTCGCGAGGAACGTTGAACTCCGCATTGCGGGCCGCTCGGAGGAACATCAACTGCCAAGACGTCACCGACAGGTCTGAGTCGACCGGTCGGCGGTTGACATAGCGCCAACCTCCCCGTTCGGCGGGATTCTCTTTTCGAACGGAGCTGCGCCCGACGGGTGTAGGCGAGAGCCTTGACGACGGCCGCGCGGATCCGCTCGTGCCGTCTCGCACTCGTCATCCCGTAGACTTCCGCAAGCATGACGCCGGAGATCCCATGGCTGTAATGGGCGGCGAGGTTCATTGTCTCCAGGGAGCGGCGCGGCATGATCGCCCCCGAGCTCGAATCCTGCATGTCGAGAACGAAATCGATCGCCCGGTCGATCGGTGCGCCGTAAGGGCCTTTCCCCGGCTGATGCCCCCGGGCCAAGAGCGCCATGACGCACAAACCCGTCACGCCGGGCTGCGCCTGCATCAGCGTGGGGAACGAGCCATCGCCGTTCTGGCTTTTGCCGATGAAATTGAGTCCGCGGTCAACGGCGCCGTCGAGTTGCTTCCATTCCTCTGGGCTTAGGAGCGAACCGCGCAGACCTCTCCTCCTTGTCTTTGCCGGCCGGACTTCCAGCAACCGGCCGGTCCTGAGCTGCCAAAGGGGACGGGCCGACACACTCGGACGATGTCCCAACAGGCAGTGCTACGGCGAGAGACCCAATGGCGAAGGTCCGAACCGCTCTCGTCCATCGCTTCAACATGCCGTCTCCGCGAAATGCAAATGATCGTGGACGCGCACTTGCGATGCTGAAACAGTAGCATTAGCCTAGGAAGGAAGTCCAGCCGGGACGGTTGGATTGGCCTGTCCTGAAAAACCGCCGCAAAGGAGCCGCGTCTTGAGCCAACAGACTTCGGATTCACGGCCCGGCATCGACGAGCTGGCCGCCGTCGAGCAGATCCATCGGAAGTACCTGGCGGTTCGCGAGCAGCTCGGCGGAGTGATCGTCGGTCTGGACGACGTCATCGAAGAACTCGTCATCGCGCTTTTGTGCCGCGGCCATTGCATCCTGCAGGGGATGCCCGGCCTGGCCAAGACGCTCTTGGTCTCGACGCTGGCGTCGCTGATGCAGCTTCAATTCCGCCGCGTGCAGTTCACTCCCGACCTTATGCCGGCCGACATCACCGGGACCGACGTCCTCGAGGAAGATCGGACGACCGGCAAGCGCGCGTTCCGATTCATCAAGGGGCCGCTCTTCGGCAACGTGATCCTGGCCGATGAGATCAACCGCACGCCCCCCAAGACTCAAAGCGCCCTGTTGGAAGCGATGCAGGAGCGGCAACTGACCATCGGCGGCGAGACGCACCGCCTGCCTGACCCGTTCTTCGTTCTGGCGACGCAGAACCCAATCGAGCAGGAGGGGACTTATGCGCTTCCGGAGGCGCAGCTCGACCGGTTCCTGTTCCGCATTCATCTGGAATACCCGAGCACAGCCGACGAGATTGCGATCTGCAAGCGGGCAACCACGCAGTACCAGTTCTCCGTCAAGCCCGTGTTGACGGGAGACGAGATCGTGCAGCTTCAATCGTTGGTCCGCAAGGTCCCGGTGGGCGACCACGTCTACGAATACGCGGTGGCACTGGCCCGCATGACGCGGCCCGAAGAGGACAAGCTTCCCAAAGATCTGAAGGAAATGGTCCAATGGGGAGCCGGCCCGCGGGCCAGCATCTATCTGCTCCTGGCCGCCAAGGCGCGGGCCCTGCTTCACAAACGCCACCATGCGACCACCGATGACGTGCGGGCCGTCGCCCTGCCCGTCTTGCGGCACCGGATCATCCCCACGTTCAATGCGGAAGCGGCCGATGTGAGCACCGACGACATCGTTCGTCGACTTTTGGACCTGTTGCGCCCGGCGGCCGGTTGAGATGCCGCTCAGCAAGGCCGCTGGAACAGAAGGGCCGCCACCCATGCCAACAGATCTCGACGTCCGGGAATTGATGTGTCCGGCGGCGCTGGCGTCGATCGGACCGCTCGAACTTCTATCCCGGCGGGTCGTCGACGGCTTCCTTTCCGGTGCGCACCGCTCCACGCACAAGGGGGGCTGCTTTGAATTTGCCGAACATCGCGCCTACGCCGCCGGGGATGAAACCCGTCTGATCGATTGGCGCGTCTTCGCCCGCAGCGACCGTTATTACGTGAAGCGATTCGAAGAGGAGACCAATCTCCAGGCCCTGATGGTCGTCGACGGCAGCGGCTCGATGCAATTTGGCGCATCAACCGTCTCCAAGTACGATTACGCGCGGCTTGCGTGCGCGTGCCTGTCGCGTTTGATGCTGCGGCAACGCGACGCCGTGGGATTGATCTCCACCGCGGATGCCGGCCGGACCTATGTCCCGCCGCGTTCCAATGCCCATCACCTCCGGGCCATTGCCGGCGCCTTGGTGCGCGCCGTCCGGGCGGCGCGACGTCGCTGGCCTCTGTGCTCTACGGCGTCGGCAAACGGCTGAAGCGCCGCGGCTTGGTCGTCGTCTTTTCGGACTGCTTCGACGACGCCGGGCGGCTGGTCAGGGCCCTCCGCCTGCTGCGTTTGCGGGGACATGACGTGCTTGTCTTCCACGTCCTGGCGCCGGAAGAACGGACGTTTTCCTTCGACCGCTGGTCGCGGTTCGAATGCCTGGAAACCGCCGGCCTTCACATCGATCTTGATCCGTCGTCGATTCGCAAGGGATATCTGGAGCGGCTCCAAAAGTTTCTGGACGACTTGAAACGGGAGTGCCTGGGAGTACGTTGCGACTTGGTCCCGCTTTCGACGGAACAGCACCTGGGAGACGCCCTGGCGCACTATTTGAAGCGCCGCGCCCGAACCGTGTAGGTTGTGCCTGAACCTGGCGCGGCGGAGCCGCAACCGCCCGTTTATTTTCAACCTCAAAAATGATCAGAGGAGCTTTACGACTGCTGGCGGGGGGATGCCTGATTATGGGCGCAGTGCGCATCGATGCCGACGAGCGACAGATTACTCGCGACTCCGCGTATGACCATCTGCTCGACAATAACGACAATTTTTCACCCGACGATCGGTTTCTGGTTTTCGACACGCGCACCGCGGCTGGCATCAACGAATCGGCGTTAATTGCCAAGGTGGAAATCGCCACAGGCAAGATCACGCCGCTCTATCGGCCCGAACATGCCAATAAATTCGGGCCTGGAGTAGCGGCGGCCAGTTTTGCCCACAACCGGAATGAAGTGATCTTCATTCATGGTCCGTTGCAGCCGACTGGCGCCGATAACCAATACGAAAAGCACCGCCGCGTCGGCGGCATCGTCAGCGGAGATGGGAGCGGCGTCTGCAGATTTGCGGACGCGCGAAACACCAAGCCCCCGTACACGGTTGGTGCCCTGCGGGGCGGCACCCATCGGCATGAGTTTTCAGGGGACGATCAATGGATCGGCTTCACCTACAACGACGCCGTCATGCGGGCGCAGGGCTTGAAGATCGGCAAGAACCTCGATCTGCGCACGATCGGTGTGACGAAACTGGGCCATCCTGTCCGCGTGCCGGAAGCAGGGCAATTCTCCACTCAGAGCGCCGGCTTCTCGGCGGTGGTCGTGGTCGTCACGCCGGATCCACAACCGGGAAGCGACGAGATTTCACACGCCGCCGGCGATAGCTGGGTCGGCCTCGATGGCTACCGGCGTGCCGATGGCGGCCGCCAACTCGCACGCGCGTTCATCGGGACCACGCGCGGCAAGCGTGGACAGCCAATCGATGAGTTGTTCATCGTGGACGTCCCCGAGGACATCAGCATTCCCGGCCCGTTAGGTCCGCTCCAGGGGACCGAGGCAAGCTTCCCCATGCCCCCCGCCGGCGCCGTCCAACGACGACTCACGCATACCGAGAACGGTCCCTATTGGGGTTGCCAGGGAATCGCTCGCAGTTCACCCGATGGCGAGCGTATCTCATTTCGTATGCGCGATCGCAATGGACAGTGGCAAATCTTCCTGATCGCACCTCAAGGCGGCCAGCCGCAGCAAGCCACATTCATCGACGAAGGCGTGCACACGGATGCCCGCTGGCACCCCTCCGGACGCGCAATCGCTTGCGTTGCGGGGAACCGGATCCTCGTTATCGATGTCCGTCCCGGCCGGCGATTCGGTCAGAGCACCGTCATCAGCGACCGAGCGCCGAGCCCCTTTGCACTCGTCTGGAGCCGCGACGGGAAGACACTGGCGTACAACCGCATCATCAAGACTGACGGCAAAGAGATCACGCAAATCTTCGTCACCGATCACGCAGCGAATGATGAAGAGTCCCGGTAGAAACCGCCCTTACGGACGATCGCGTCGTCGGTGCGTCAATCGCCGCGAACGTGGAAGGTCCGCTGCTTGCCGTTCGTGCCGATCTGCACCGTGTAGCTGTTTCCATCCGGGGCGACCGACGCCTTGATGTACGTGCCGCGGCACTGTGCCGTCGGCTCGACATTGGCGATATATTCCGGCGCTGCTTGGGCATCGGGTCGGAGCGCGAGATTCCTGTGAAGCTGGTACAGGGCCTCCAGCGACTTGACCTTGCGCAAAGTCTGGATCGTTTCGGCGGCCCCGCCTTTAATGGGACCGTTGCACATGACGGCCACGTGCGGATCGATCGCCAGCACGAGAGTCGGATTGTTGCTGGCCGGCAAACCGTGGTGCGTGACCATGAACAGGTCGATCTTGCCAAGCGGATTGTTCGGCGTCATCAGTTTCGCTTCCATGTTCCAGGTCAGATCGCCGCAGACCAGGAATTTGAAGCGGCCGAATTGCAGCAAAAAGCTCAGGCTGTCGGCGTTGTCCGTGACGTCTTCGGGCTGGGGCTTGTTGAGCGCGGCGAACGGGTTCGGTGGGCCGACGTTCGGGATCACTTCGCGGCTGCCGGTCACGACGTTCACGGTCAAGGGAGTGGCGCCGGATTTCAGCGGCAGGCTGTCGCCGACCCGCAACTTCTTGGAACGATTCTGCGTCGCCAGCCGATACGGAGCAATATGCTCGTCGAACTTGGGATCGTCGCGGGGGAGGGCGTCGGGAATTCCGCGGTCCCAAAACGTGCCGATCTTGATCTGTGAGCTGAGGTCGGCGTGATTTCCATAATGGTCTTCGTGCCAGTGAGTCACGACCGCATGGTCGATCCGCTTCAAACCGGCGATCTGTCGGGCGACTTTCAACACTCGGTCGCGGTCCCGACCGTCGTTGTTATGCGAGCCCGAATCGATGAGCAGGGACTCGCCCGACGGCGTGACGAAGAGCGTGGAGGCTCCCCCCTCGACGTCGATGAAATAGATGTCGAGCCGCCCGTCGGTTGCGCCGGCTTGCGCCGTCGGGCCCGTCAGGACTCCCATCAGCACGAATGCTGCAAACGAGAACCGCATCGTCACTCTCCCCACTGAAGAACGGCGCAAAAACTCATTCCGCGACAGCATACTGCTCCCGCAGGCGGATTACACGGGCGCTCCGCCAGAAACGGGCGACAACCGCGACGAAGCTGATTGCTGTCCCGTATCGGTCGCCATCTTGTCGCTATTGCGCCGCTCCGATTAGACGGGCCTTCGCTGTTGGCTTAAAATGCCGAGTTTGGAAGGCCAAACCAGATTAATTACAGAACCGACCCGAAGAACGCACCATGACACACCCAAACGGATTAGCTCCCGGACGTAAAACGCGAATCTCGGCTCTGAGAGTCGCCGGCTTCGTTTCGATTGTGGCGACGGTTTCCGCGGTCGGTCTCGCGGTCCCGCCTGCCGCGCCCAAACCCCGCATCGAGGGAATTCGAGTGGGCAGCGTTGATGCCGAAATTCGCACCGTGGTAACGGTCGCAGATGGCTTGCCCAGCGATGAGGTATTATCCGTCGCAACCCTGGCGACGGGGGAAGTTTTCGCCGGGACATCTCGCGGATTAGCACGATTCGATGGCCGCAAATGGGCCGCGATTCGGTCTGTCACAGGTCCGGTCAACTTACTGGCGCCGCTGGCGCAGGAGTTTTCGTCACGTCGGGCGATTGTGTGCGCCGGGTCCGAGGAGAAACGAGCGACACAGTTGTGGCGCTCCCGAAAACGGTGCATTCGGTCGATGATCTGCGGTCTCTCGCCGTGGGCGAAGGCGCTGACTGGGAAACGGTCTTGCTCGGGACCCGGTCCGGACTTTTCGAACGCGGGAAGACCGGTTTTGCTCCCGCGGAACCGCTAAATGCTTTGCTGGGTTCCGAGAAGGATGTCCGACAAGCGGCGGTTGCAGCCGACGGGCGCGTCGCGGTCGCCGCGAGCGCTGGTCTGTTCCTTCGACAGAAAACCGGAGCATGGCAGCGGCTCAATCCGGTCGACGGTCTGCAAAGCTGGTGGCTGCGCGACGTGCGGGGGGTCGCATTCGACTCGCAAGGCACGCTGTGGTTCGCCAGTCCCGCAGGAGTCGGGTACCTCAAGGGAAACAAATGGTCGCTCTACACGGGCCATGAGGGGTTGCCGTACAACGATTTCACCACTTTGGTCGCCGGTCCTGGTGGGACCGTCTGGTTCGGCACGCGGATGGGCGCGATCCGCTTCGATGGTTCCGTCTGGAGTTACCGCCAGGGACGCCGGTGGCTGCCCGACGACGATGTGCGCTCCGTCGCCGTATCGGCACAAGGTGACGCCTGGTTCGCCACCGCTCACGGACTGGGCCGCATCGAGCGGCGTGCAATGACGCTCGCAGAAAAGGCCGCGCTCTTTGAAGCGATGATCGACAAGTATCATCGCCGGACTCCCTATGGCTATATCGGCGGCGTCAACTTGTCGCGTCCCGGAGATTTGAGCCATTCGACTCAACACGACGACGACAACGACGGCTTGTGGACCGGAATGTACGGCGCGGGCGAATGTTTCGCCTACGCGGCGACCCACGATCCAACGGCGAAAAAGCGGGCCCAAGCTGCATTTGAGGCGCTGCGGTTCCTGAGCCAGGTGACACAAGGAGGTGCGCATCCGGCTCCGAAAGGATTTCCGGCTCGGTCGATCCGCTCGACGGCCGATCCCGATCCCAATCCCCCTCTAAACGACTCGGTGGAACGGAATCGCCGGCTGACGCAACGGGACCCGCGGTCGAAGGTCATCTCGCTCCGCTGGCCCAAAAGCGCCGACGGAAAATGGTACTGGAAATGCGACACGAGCTCCGACGAGCTCGACGGCCATTTTTTCCTCTACGCCTGTTATTACGACCTGGTGGCGGAAACCGAATCGGAGCGACAGCAGGCGCGCGACGTCGTCGCGGACGTCACCGGTCATCTACTCGATCACCAGTTCAATCTGGTGGACCATGACGGAAAACCGACGCGGTGGGCGCGCTACGGCCCTTCAACGGTCAACGATCCTGCTTGGGCCGAAGAGCGGGGCTTGAACTCGTTGAGCATTCTTTCGTATCTGGCTGTTGCCGAGCACGTGACGGGGCAAAAGCGATTTCGCGACGCGTTCGTCTATCTGGCGAGAGATCAGGCCTATCTCGCAAACGTCGCGACGGTCAAGCTGCAATTCGGGCCTGGGACCGGCAATCAGTCGGACGACGAAATGGCCTTCATGTGCTATTTCAACCTGTTGCGGTACGCGACGGATTTGGACGTGCGTCGCGCGGTCAACGCATCGTTGCGACGTTATTGGACGATCGAAGAGCCCGAGCGCAGCCCCTTGTTCAACTATATCTTCGCGGCCAGTTACGAAGGATCCGGCCGGTTCGAGCGCGCGGCTCCGTCCACGTGCCTTGCCGACGCGCTCGATTTTCTCAAACGGTACCCCCTCGACCGGTGCGATTGGGGTTTCACGAATAGCCACCGGCTCGACGTGAATCGATTGACACGGTTTTCCGGGCGATTTTCCCGATCCCCGCGGGGCGAATTACGCACGGGAAAGACGCTGCCGATCGATGAACGATTCATCGATCATTGGAACTACGACGCCTGGACTCTCGACGGACGCGGAACGGGAAGAGTCCTTGCCGACGGTGCGTCCTATCTGCTGCCGTATTACATGGGCCGCTACTTCGGCTTTGTTCTCGAAGCGACGCCGCCACAGAACGGCGCAACCCCCAAGCTGTCGCTCGAAAAAGGTGAAATCCCCGTCCGAAGATGAGCTTCCGGCGGTTGGCGATCATCAATTTTGAAACTTCACCGCGACCATCCCGCCGCGGCTCACGAGATCGAGGCACGAACATCGCCGCCGGCCGCTCAACGCCGGAGCATAGGCGCGCAGACCGAAAGGCTCGTATCCCGGTTGCTCGATCGCGGCTCACCCCTCACCCCTTGGCCTTTAGGTCGCGTTGTACGTGGCGACCCAAACTACCTTCGTCGGTTAGATGCACCTGGATTCGCTCCAGGCCGAGTCACTTCACGGCAGCGCGAATGCGACGAATGCATCTCCCGCTTTTGTTTCCATTTTGCCGGCGCCGCCGGCGGCGATGACGACGTATTGGCGGCCGTTGACCATGTAGGTCGACGGAGTCGCGTAGCCCCCCGCGGAAAGCGGTTGTTCCCACAGAAGCTTCCCGGTCTGCTTGTCGAAGGCGTGGATGCGTTCGTCTTTGGTCGCGGCAATGATTACCAGCCCGCCGGCGGTGACGATCGTGCCGCCGATGGATTCCGTACCTGTCTGCGGTACCCCGCGCGTTGTCAACTCGATGTATTCCCCGAGGGGAACCCGCCAGGCGAATTCACCCGTATTGAGGTTGATTGCGTTCAGCATGCCCCAGGGCGGCTTAATGCCCGGGTAACCTTCGTGGTCGCGAAACTGGATATAGCCCGTGTGGCCATAAGGCCCGTATCGTCGTACCTTGCCAACCCTGGCTTTGACGAGCGTAATGATGTTCGGAACATTGTTCGAGTTGACATAGAGCAAGCCGGTCGTTGGATCGAACGATGCCCCGGACCAGTTGGCTCCGCCTAGGAGTCCGGGAATGGCGATGGTGCCCTCGAGACTCGGCGGGTTAAATGCTGGACCGCTACGGATCGTTCGCAGACCGGCGAGGGCCGACGCGCGGTTGGCCTTGCCGATGTTCGTGACGTTTGTCTCGTTGAAAAACTGAGCTGCGAACGGCGGCGGCTTCACCGGGATTGGCTGCGTTCGCCAAGCCTCTTCGCCGGGGACGTCCGAGGCAGGCACGGGTTTCTCCTCGACGGCGAAGAGCGGTTTGCCCGTCTCGCGGTCGAACAGAAAGACATAGCCCGTCTTGGTTACCTGGGCGACGGCGTCGATTCTCTTTCCGTTGTGCGTGACGGTGACCAGGTTCGGATACACGGGCAGATCGTGATCCCATAAGTCGTGATGCAGCGTCTGGAAATGCCACACGCGTGCGCCTGTCTTCGCGTTCAGGGCGATCGTGCAGTTGGCGAACAGGTTAGCGCCGCGCCGGTCGCCGCCATAGAAATCGAAGGCTGCCGATCCAAGACCGGCGAAGACCAGGCCTCGGTCAACGTCGACGCTGAAACCACCCCAGGCATTCGTCCCGCCACGGTCTTTCCAGGAATCTCCTTTCCATGTCTCGTGACCGAACTCCCCGGGAGCGGGTACGGTACGGAATCGCCAGACCTCCCGGCCGGTGCGGATGTCGAACGCGCGGATATCGCCCGGCGCGGCGATGTCCGGCCCTTCGCCGCAGGCGACGCCGATGATGATCGTATCCTTCCAGATCGCCGGGGCGGACGTCGGTCCATAACCGAGCGAGGCAACATTCGGAGCGAGCCCGTGGCGCAGATCGACAATCCCGTCATCGCCGAACTTTGAGTCGAGCCGGCCGGTTTTCGCGTCCAGCGAGAACAGCCGGCCGTCAGACGTGCCGTGTACGATACGTCGCTCGCCGTTGGGCTTGCCGTCAGACCAGTAGGCACAGCCACGGTTGACCCCGCCGGACATCGGCTGGTGCCTGTACGGATGGTCCTTAAGCGGATCGAACTGCCAGAATTCCTTGCCGGTCGCCGCGTCGAGGGCGACGACGCGGAGGTAGCCCGTTGTGACGTACATCACGCCGTCGATCACGATGGGCGTACACTCGATCGTCTTGCCGGAACGACCTTTGAGCTCTCCCGTGTGATAGGTCCAGACTGGTTTGAGCTGCGCGACATTGTCGCGATTAATCTGCTTCAACTCGGAATACCGCATGCATCCGGGATCGTTGCCGACGCGAGGCCAGTCGACATTGCGGCTCGATTGCCCAAAAGCGCGGACGGCGAATGCCAGCAGGCAGGCGGTTACGATCAGACAAGAGCGACATCGCAGTTTTCCCAACTCGGCCGGAAGAACCCGCTGGAAAGCGCGCGGAACGGTCACGCATCGCCGAGGCGCCCCCATCGCCTTTTCTCCTACGTTTCATTCACGGTTTGCATGTTCGTGGACGAGACCGCAGCTTGGCTAAATTCAGGCGCAGACACGGCTGGGGGACTACCGCAGATTTTTCTGTTTTTCTCGCAACCAATCAGTTCCGCCTTCGCCTGGCAAAGTGGTGATTGGCAACGGGACCCGGAGACAGGCAGTGCCGGGACAACCGTTAACCATACCTACCAAACGACTGAGAAGTGAACCATGTTTCGCAAGATTACGGTGGACGCTGTTACCATGCCAGTGCCACCCTTTTTTTCAACCGGCGGCTCGCTTCGAGATGCGGGGGCTCGAAGGATGCCTTGCGTTGAGCGTAGCCAAGCCGAGGGCGTTGTCGCCATCGGCAGAGACTGCCGGCCAACCCTCGCGAATTGTCGGACGAGCGATCGGAGGAGACACCTTGGTCGCCACCGCCGGCTCAGCCGACGACTGTCACACGGCCGGTGCGTAGATCGTAGACCCCGCCGACGACGTTCACTTTCCGCTCTCTGACCGGAGCGGCCAGGATTGGTTCGAGGCTTTTGAGTCGCTCCACGCCGATTCTCACGTTAGCCTTGATCGCGTTCTCCAGCGGGTCGCCGGCTTGGCCCTTCGTCGCAGTCACGGCGGGCTTGATTGTGCGCACTAGTTCATTGATCGCTCCAGGAAGGGCATCGCTGGCGTCGATGTGCTTGATTGCCGACTGGACAGCCCCGCAACCGGAATGACCCAACACCATGATCAGCGATACACCCAGCTCCGCCACGGCGTATTCAATGCTCCCCTTGATGGTGGCCCCGGCGCCGCTGATAACGTTGCCGGCGACGCGTACCACGAACAGATCGCCCACTCCTTGATCGAAGAGCAGTTCCGGCGGTACCCGGGAGTCGGAGCAGCCGACGATGACAGCGATCGGATTCTGTCCCGCGACCAATTTCGCGAAATCCCCCGGTTTGCGCCGAGGATTTTCCGTCTCCCCCTGGATGAAGCGATTGTTGCCCTCGAGTAGTTTGCGGAGGATTTCGTCGGGGGTGTAAGTAACGCGACGCTTGCTCGCGGAGTCCGCACGCGCCGTATCGCCGGCATCATTATGGGCGGACAAGAAAAGACCCCCCGCGGCCAAACCGGATAACCCCACAAACTCTCTTCGCGTCAGGCAAAATGAACGATGCATGCTCGCCCTCCTCCTCCGACAGCCCGGCATTACGCCGTGTACTGGTCGCCGAAATTCACATCTCATCCTGTTGCGTTCGATCCAGGAAACTGGCCCGCCGGAGCGCCTCGGTTCCGAATTGTCCTCGGATGACGTCGACCGCCTGGTCCAGGGATTGCCGCCGTTGACGTTCGCCGGCGTCGAAGAGATCGCCTTGGACGGCCGCATCGCGCGTCAGTCGGGTCGCGCCTACTCCCAGCAGGCGGACGGGAAGCAAATCGCCGGTCAGACTGCGCTCGAAGATCTGTTCGGCGCATTGCCAGAGCGGATCGGTCAGATCCGTGGCTTCGGGCAGGGCCTGGGCTCGATGCCGGGTGCGAAAATCGGAGGAACGGATCTTGAGCTCGACGGTTCCTGCCCGGATCCCCGACTGCCGCAAGCGGCCGGCCAGGTGATCGGTCAGATCCCGCAGCCACGCGCGTAAGCTTTCTCGGTCGTCGATGTCCTGGGCAAAGGTCGTCTCGCTGCTGATCGACTTGGCTTCGCGGTCAGGCACGACCCGGCGATCGTCGTTGCCATGCTTCAACTGCCAGACGTGACGGCCCATGTCTCCGAAATGGTCGACCAGCAGTTGCTCCCCAATGCCGGCCATTTGGCCGATCGTGCGGATGCCGATGGCGTGCAGCCGCTTTTCCGCCTTCGCACCCACGCCCCAGAGACGTCCTACCGGCAATGGCGCCAGAAAGTCAGAAACCCGGTCAGCGGTCACAACCACCAGGCCGTCCGGCTTCCCATGGTCGCTGGCCAGCTTGGCAAGAAACTTGTTGGGGGCCACGCCGACCGAAGCCGTCAAACCCGTCTCGACTTTGATGCGGGATTTGATCTTGTGGGCGATCTCCGGAGCGAGACCGAACAACTCCTGGCAGCCCCGGACGTCCAGAAAGGCCTCATCCAGGCTCAGCGGCTCGACCAGCGGCGTAAAGGAAAGCAAAATCTCCCGGATTTGTCGGCTCACCTCCGCGTAGTGCTTCATTCGCACGGGCAAGAAGACTGCCTGCGGACAGAGCCGCCGCGCCGTGGCCATCGGCAGGGCGCTATGGACGCCGAATGGGCGGGCCTCGTAGGAGGCGGCGCAAACCACACCCCGTCCCCCGAGCCCGCCAACGATGACGGGCTTTCCAGCCAGCTCCGGCCGATCGCGCTGCTCGACGGACGCATAGAAAGCGTCCATGTCGACATGCAGGATGCTGAGCGCGGCTTCAAACATGGCGGCCGTTCTCTTCCGTGGAAGCAGGTCGCTCCACAGTTTGCGTCGGTTTGCTACGGTTTGCAAATGGAAGTCGGCGCGTTGCCGAATCCTTGGCCCCTTGGCGAAACGACCGGCTGGGTGGCCCGGATGTTGCGGAGTTCCGCGGGATGGGTAAGCCAGCTCCGAGGCGAAAACTCGTTGGCGATTTGGCGGATGCGAGGTGAGCGACGGTTGGCATTTGACGATCGACACGTTCATTCCGACGACGACCGCATCGAACCATTCGTTCGCGGCGGCCTGCAAGCTGCGGCCCTGCTCGCTGGAGATCTTCACCGCCGTCAACAATGAGCCTCCGATAACACCCGCTTAGTGCGCAAGCACTCTCTCGTAGCGCGGTGATCTGTTCCGCACGTCAAACTCGATTTCAATGACAGCGGGCGCCGGCCGAGCCGGCTGCGATCGATTGAGGTCGACCTCGAACGGCCGCGCGATGCTGTTGCCCGCCCGATCCTCCAGCATCGTCGAGATGACAAGCGCATAACGTCCGCAAGGCCAGGGGTCGCGCGGCAGGAAGCTCCAATGTGTTTCTTCCTCCGCGATTCCGATCGTGCCGGTAATCTCCGTGCGATCCGCGGCTGCACCCCGGACAGCGCCGAGACGAAACACGCGCAACATCCGCTGCAACATGCCGTGATCGAGAGGCTCCGGAAACCGGACCGAAAGAGGTTCCCGCGATCCCGCCAGCGGGGGCACGATTTTCCACGATTGCGGATCAGGCTGCGAAGCGTCAGCCTTGACGGCGCGAAAGGACTTTTGGACCGTTTTCTGGAGCGCCGCGTCCTTCCGCATCCGGCCACTTCGCGTCGATCGTGAGCGTGTAGGTTCGACCGGCCGTCAATATCGGTCCCAATTCCGCGCACGGCACGAGCCCCCGCTTGACGCGGCCGGGTTCCAGTAGCAAGGTGAGCCGTGTCCCGTCCGGGCTCCACAGTTCCTGCGGCAACTCCAGAAACGGCTGTTCCACCTCCGTTCCCGCTTCGTCACGCAGGTGCACGTTACCGTATGAGTCCCCCTGGCTCATCGGCGCCGAAAACTGCAAATAGAAGCGCAGGAGATTCTCGGGCAGCTCTGCGCTGGAGGGGTAGATGGCTACGACGCGCGCCGGCGGCCCTGTGCGAGAAACGGGAACCACGAATTTCGCGACGAGCCGCACGCGATTCTCGGATGCGCCGGGCGCGCTTTGCCAATCGAAGACGGCCCGATACTCGACGCCCCGCTCCAGGGGAAACCGTGGCTTGAATCGAACGGCGTCGCCGGACAGCTCATAGGTTCCCAACATCGGCGGCAGGTCGATCCTGGCACCCGTTGGCACAGAGACGCCGAAGGTTTGCGGCCAACGAGGGTCCTCGCGGCGGAGTTTCCGCAGCTCCGCCAAGAAGTCCGGTCGCAATCCGCGGATCTCGAAGCAGGCCCGCGGAGTTCCGGGGGACACCAGCGCGATTGCAGGCGCGCCGGCGCTGGCCGCCGTCCCGGAACCGAGGAATGCGGCCGCCACGACGATTGCGAACCGACGGTGACGCGCACGAGCCGAGAATCGCGGTGAGAACATGCGCATGATCGGGGTTGCTCGACGTTCGCCCTGTCCCCGGCGGTCGTGGGAAGGGGGTAGGGACCACAAAATTGCGCGGTCATTCAAGGCAGCGGAAGCGTCCGCAGGTGGGCGTGCCCTTGCTCTTCGATCAGCACGATCGCATTTGCGTCGTCAAGCTGATCGAGCTGCGTTACCCCTTTCCAGCTCTTGATCGTCTCATAAGGCTGGCCGGCCGTTTTGCCGTGGACGCGCTTGGTGATCCCCTCGCGAGTCAGCAGATTTTCGCTGCTGATTTTCATCACGCCGCGGACTGCGTTCGCCAGCAGCAGAAAATTCCTGCCGTCCTTCTGATAAGCGATGATATCCAGCGGCTGATTGCGGTTTCCCAGCTCCGCGATCGTGGTGCCGCGAATTTTCACGCCTGGGCGCAGCTCCGAGAGGGGAATGCGGACCAGGGGCGTGCAGGTGTAGGCGGCGATGATCTGCGGGTTGCCGCCCCAGACGATCGGCACGAAGGTGCGGACTGGCGAGCGCGTTTCGAGCCGGCCGTGATTGCCGTGGAAGATCTCGATGCTCGCACCGCGATTGACCTCGCTAAAGGGATACGGAATGCGCGCAGGTTCGACGCGAACTCCTCGTTCGACAACCCGGCGACGACGACCGTACCGTCGATGAACGCCAGGTCGGTGATGGCGAAGTCCCGATTGTTCTGCCGCCCCCGTCCCGAACTGGTCTCCTGGTCTTCCGGCGGGTTGGGCAGCGCGGCCTTGGAGAACGTCACGCTGTCCAGGGGAAACTCTCCGACCTTTCCGCCAGAGTCAACTCGGACCACGACCGGCTGGGCGTCCGGACCCCGCCCCCGCGACACGGAAATGTAGACTTTGCCGCTGGCTGGATTGACCGCCACGTCCTGGATCCGCACCTGATCGGGGGCGGTCCCGAGCAGCGAGGCGATCTTCTGATTGATGTCGTCGACATTGACGGGGGCTTTGACGCGGTCACCACCCCCTTCCTTGCCGGTGTCTTTCGTATCGACGGCGAAAATCGCGGCCCCCTTGGGATCGCCGATAAACAGAATCCCGCGGGGTCCAAATGCGAGCGGTCCGGCAGACTTCAGCTCGAGTTTCCCGCGTTGTTCTTTCTTTGCCCCGTCGGCCCGCGAGGCCGTTGCCGTCATCGCACAAAGAGCGGCCAATGCCAGAGCGCTTCTTAGGTGCATCGGATCTTCCTTTTGCCAGGGGAGACGACCAGGATTGATTCGCGACTTTCTTCATCAATATGACGATTGGGGCCAATGCGTCAACCAAGCGGATGTCGTGGCAAACTTTCTTGCCCGATTGGTGACGGCCGCGCTCATTCGTATGCCTCGCGAAATCGCCGCATAATTCACTGGGACAGGATGTCTATCCCGAGCGTCACCGTAAAGAGCGGATAACGCGAACGGGGCGAACCGGGGGCCAGCCCTTTCCGAACAATCGCCGTTTTGCTCATTTGCTTGAGGGCCCGGAGAATGAACGCGCATTGCGGGTCGAGCGGGCGGGCTTTTTTCGATGTCTTTTCGCCACACCGGCGCGCGACACGTGCCGCAGGCGCAAAGCGTGCAAACGGAATAGAAGCAAGCCAAAGCGCGAAACGAGCCGTTTCGATATTGAAATTCTGGACGCTGGTCGACTCGTGTTGATCCAATGGACTTAGGTTTCAACACGTGTATCGATCGGAACGTCCGGCGGCAACGCCTCCTCGGAGCGTGATTACGATGATTGCCAAGACAGAAAATTTCCCGAACTCTCAAAGTGAGCAGCTATCGCGAGCTATGACCGCATCTCGTCGAAGTATGATTGGCAGACCGATCTGGCGACCGGCGGTCAGAACCTTGCGGCGAGGCTCTCTCAGATCGAAGACCTAATCCCCGGCGAACGCGTATTGTACGTGGGCGTCGGATCCGGCGAGGACGCGATCGAAGCCGCCCGCCAGGGATTGCTCGTCACGTGCCTCGATTTGTCCGAGGGGATGGTGCAGATGGCGCGCGACCGTTTCACTGAAGCGCGGTTACCAGGAGAATTCGTCGGCGCTGACGTGATGCAGTATGTGCCCGAACAGCCCTTCGATGCCGTCGTGGCTAATTTCTTCCTGAACGTCTTTTCGAGACCCGTTATGGAAAGCGTTCTGGCACGGCTGGCTGGTCTCATTCGTCCGGGAGGAAAATTATTGATTGCGGATTTTGCCCCCGTGCGAGGCAACATCGTGTCGCGAGCGTTGCACCGGGTGTATTACCGCACGGGAAACTTGCTCTATTGGACGAAGGGGCTGTGCGCATTACACCCGATCTATGCTTACGCCGACTACTATCCGCAACTCGGCCTGAAGCTGCATCGTACGCGGCATTTCCGCATCTTTCGGCGCGGCCCCTGGATTTTTCAGACGACGGTGGCTCTGAAGGAGAGCGAATCGACCTGATCCCCGCCTGCCAACGGCGGCCCTTGATCGGCAAATCGGGCGGCAACCAATGGCGATGGCAGTCGGCGCGGAAGGGGCTCCGTCACTGTCCCACGAATAACCGTCTTTCCGTGAGACCCGACGTCCCATGACGCCAAGGATTTCCGTCCAGCACGTCCTTCGGGCAGTTAATCTCGGCTCCCGACGTGAGACGAGTGCGGTCCGGGGGCAGTTCCGCCTGTCCTGACGTTCGATTCCGAACTCGAAATCGGCGAGAATTGTCCCGGGCATGTCGGTTCGCGGAGGGCGGAGATGCGTGTCGTTACATTCGGCGAAGTGATGCTGAGGTTGGCCCCGGAGGGATTTCTACGGCTACGGCAGTCGCTGCCGGGCCGCTTGGAGGCCACGTTCGGAGGCGGGGAGCTGAACGTCGCCGTTTCCATCGCCGCGCAAGGCACACGGGCAGCCTTTCTGACGTCCGTTCCGGACAACGTTGTAACCGAAGCTTTGATCCAGGAGATGCGGAAGCTTCACGTCGACACCGATCTTGTGATCCGCCGTAAGCAGGGGCGATTTGGAATTTATTTCGTCGAGAACGGAGCAAACCAGCGGAGCGGCACCGTCACCTACGATCGCGAGGGGAGCTCGATCTCCGACTGCGGGGCAGCCGATTACGATTGGGACACGGTGTTTCGCGATGCCAAGTGGTTCCATATCACCGGGATTACGCCGGCCATCAGTTCCGGGGCGGCGGAGGCGGCCGTGGCGGCGCTGCAGTCTGCCAAGCGATGCGGTTTGAGTGTCTCCTGCGACTTGAACTTCCGCAAAAAGCTCTGGAAATGGAAGAGCGGCGTCTCCGCCGAGTCGCTGGCCCGCGAGACGATGCCGCATTTGATGCCGTTTGTCGATCTGGTGATCGCCAATGAAGAGGATGCCGACCTGGCGCTCGGCATTCGCGCTCCCGCAACGAATGTCGTGGGGGGAACGCTGAACGTGGCCGGCTACGCAGACGTCGCTCGTCAGATCGTGCGACGATTTGCGAATGTCCGCATGGTCGCGATCACGTTGCGAGAGAGCATCTCGGCGAGCCATAACAATTGGGGCGGCCTCTTGTTCGATGCGGCGTCGGACCGAACGGTCGTGGCGCCGCGCGACCCGGATGGCCGCTACCGACCCTACGAGATCCGCAACATCGTCGATCGGGTGGGAGCCGGCGATTCGTTTGCGGGAGCGCTGATCTTCGCGCTCGGAACGCCGGGACTCGATTCGCCGGAGACCGCGCTGCGTTACGCCGTCGCCGCAAGCTGTTTGAAGCACAGCATCCTGGGCGACTTCAATTACGCGACGCGGACGGAGATTGAAGAGCTGATGCAAGGCCCTGGCTCCGGGCGGGTGCAGCGGTGAGCACTCGCAGGTACGTGTCGCAGGTTCGCTACTCCGCCTTAGGATGAGCAAACAATGATGAAATGTTTTGCAGCGACGGTGGCGCTTCTTGCCGTGACCCAGGTGAGCTTGTTCGCCGCCGATCCGATCTTCGACGTGAAGGCCCTCAGCTCAACGCCGCTCAATCCCCGGATTCTCAGTACTGTCGAGAAGAACGGCATTGTGACGGACGTCGTGCGGTTCCACTCGGAAATGGATGGACGCAAGGACGTCGACATCTTCGCGTTTTTCTCTTATCCGAAGGGGGCGCGCAAGCTGCCGGCCTTTATCTGGAATCAGGGGGGGCTATCGCAGGCCAGCCCGGGAGCGACAGCAACGCCAGCGGCTCGAGACTACGCCGTGATGTGCATCGACTTCCCGCAGCCCAACTATCGCTCGACCGGGGACTATCCGATTAACACCGGGCTGTATGTCGGCCCCGACCCGCGCCGAGCACCCATCTATCACGGCGTTGTCGCTTTGCTGAAGGCCGTCTCGTATCTCGAAACGCGGCCCGAGGTCGATCGCGATCGCATCGGCATGGGCGGGGCGTCGTGGGGCGGGTTCTTCACCACACTGATGGTCGGCATCGACCCGCGGCTTAAGGTCGGCTCGTGTCTGTACGGCTGCGGCAGCTTGCAGCTTGGCAACGCCTGGTGGGATGGCGTCAGTCGGAAATCGGAGGAGCCGGTCGGGCCGATCGAGCGCGAGCGGTGGCGCACGACCCTCGATCCGGCATGGCGCCTGCCGACCAAAAAGACGCCCATTGGCTGGGTCACCGGCACCAACGACGCGTTTTACTCGATGCCCGCCCTGATGAAGTCCTACGAGATGGCGGCCGGCGAAAAACATCTCACACTGGTGCCAAACTGGGATCACGCCTTGCCGCACCAACTGGGGGATGAGCAGGTGTTGGGATGGCTCGACACCATTTTGAAAGGCCGCCACATCTTTCCGAAAGTCACACCCGTCCGCGCCAAGAACGAAGGGGGCCGGTTAATTGCCAGGTGGAGCTTCGATGGCAGTGGGGCGACGGCAAACCTGATCGCTAGCTACGGAGAGCCGGGCAACTGGCGCGGCCGCTACTGGCACACTCTCAGGGCGCGCATCGACGGGACGATGTGCCAAGCCGAAATGCCTGCAAGCCAGTTTCCGTGTTTTATCAGCGGATCGGTTACGAGCGCCGAAGGTTACCAGTCTTCAACCCCCCTTTTGCGCGTTGACTCGGCGGCGCTCGGCGTGAAAGCCCCGACGCTCGTTCCGGACTTCGACGGCTGCGAGAAATGGGGCGGATTCGAGGAGGATGCGATCGCCTATCTGACGATCCACACGCACGGGGGACAGAAGCGCTGGATCCCGAGTCTGAGTTCCGACGCCAAGGAGGGCAAGCACTCGGCGATTCTTGAACCGGGGGAGACGGTATTGCCCCCCATCCTCTGCACGGCCAACGCCCCCAGCCGGTTCTCTTGTTATCTCAAGGGGGCGCGGCCCGTCGACGTGACGGTGAAACTGGGCGACAAGACGAAAACCTTCCAAGTCGGCACGATGTGGAAGAAGGTCGAGATGACCTTCACGCCGCCCAACCTGCTGATGGGAGTTTTCCGAGCAAGTCTAACGGTGCCCGCGGGAGCAACCGTGCTTGTCGACGTGATCAGCTTTCACCCGTTGCTGGCCACCGGACGTTAACGAGCGGCCGGCGCGAAAACGCGTCGACCGACTCGAACACCGCTGTCCAATTGTGAGTGAGAATCCATCTGCGGAATCCGGGGTTAGAGTTTACGATTGTGGCGCGGTTCAAACAAACATGAACACCACGCGTTCTCTCGCCGGTCGCGTTCTATTTTTGGGTGGACGTGATATTCGGTTTGACAGCCAGACTCACGGATTCGACGCTGCCGGGTATTCTGACTCACTTCATCGGACTTCTGACGTTCTTCACGTTCGTGTGGCCGTACGACGCGACGCGCCGGTCGAGTGGCGAGACGATGCCGGACCCTGGTTCTGGTCCACGTCGCTCAAGCCGGCATTTTTGCAGTGCTGTCAATCCTGGCATTCAGACGGCTGGCGAAAGTCGCCGAACGTAACTGCGTGAATGCAGCAGGCGAGTGAATCGTCGTAGCTGAAACGAGCGCAGCCGGACTGGCCCGCCGAAGCCGGCGGCGGTTTCCGAAACGCCTCGCGACCACTGTCCTGCGAGGATGTGATTGGGGCAGGAGCACAGGCCGCGGAGCGGCGCCCGGGAGATTGACGCGACGGGACCATTTGCAAGCCTGCGCAAACCGTAGCAACCCTCGCTTGCCCTTCGCGTTTTGTTAGTTGGGGCTCGTTTCCGATCCCATCTCCGCCGGCGACTGGTTGCCATCAGCGTCCGCCAGTCTTGCTCAACGGGTTGCAGACTGACCGATGTCAAAGCGATTCAAACGTCAGCCAGAGCCAGAGCATTTAAAACCTCGACCGATTCACCGGCTGCCTCATGGGCCGCCTCGGCGGGCGCCGCTTGGTCAATTCCGCTGGTCCCAACAGGATCATGAATCCCGAGGTAATCGAGATATTGCGATACGACCATCCCGAGCGCAATCGGTGTGTCTCCCATCACGCCTCCCGGATCAATTCTCTTTTCGTGGCATCCCGACACCGCTCTTGCACGAGAGGTTATGCATCTCGACGCACAGGCTGCAAACGGCGTCATAGGCTTTCTTGCTGCGTTCGTAGAGTCGATCGTTCGGGGGAAATTCCCGCTTCTCCATCCGGACAACCAACCGATGCAGGTAATTTGCGAGTCGAAAGAGCGACTCGTGCATTCTCTGGGCTTGTTCCGTGGTCAGATCATCACTGTCCATCATCCCCACCAATGTACATTTGTACCATAATCGGCAAAATGTCAACTGGCTTTCCGACCAAAATTGTTCCCTGCTTCGAACGGAAGCCGGCCGCCTGGCGAGTTTTCCAAAAGAGGTTTGACACCGCAGGGGCAGCCTTTCGTGGGCTGCGCGGAAGGCGAGGGCCCTTCTGGTGGCGCTGTGGAATTCGATCCGCACTACGCGGCGGCGTAGAACAATTCCGGCGTCGGCTTGGCCGAACTCGGCGCGTCGGAAGACGCGTCGGGGGGCCTGACAGTGTGCCTTTGAAAGGACCGGGACTCGCTCGAGGCCGTGTTCAGCGTTGCCGATTCACTTCAGCCGGCCAACGACTCGACGAGGGTCGTTCGTTCTGGGAAGACAGGTGGGCGACTTGACCGGCGCCGCGAGATCGAGTGGGATGCACTTGCTGCGATGACAGCCTGGCACACTGATGCTGAGAAACGCTGCCTGAGGAACCCCCTGATGAAGCGATTGCTTGCCTTAACGACCTTTGGAATCTGGTTTTTTCTATGTACGACGGGCGGTGCCTTTAATTCGGCAATCGAGGCTTCGGTCACCGGGCCCCTCGCGCAAAGACTGTCCGGCAAACCGCCCGCGATCTCGGTCGGCGGTAAATCGGCCGACGAGATCAAGGCCAAGATTAAGTCGGGGCAGATCAAGCGGCTCATCCCACCAGGGCGATTGCACCATAACTCATCTCCCGCAGACGACTTGTTCGAGGTACTCATCGTCCCAAGCGGCGGCGAGGCGTTTGTTCTTGATTCCGATCTTCAGCGTGTGATTGTTCTTGAGCAGGCTGAGGGCCGTGCGGCGAAGGCTGCTGAAGTTCGCGTCGGCATGTCCTTTTCGTAGCCGCGACTGGTCTTCTTGAAACGTCACATCGAGTTGCCAATGCAGTCGGTTCTCAATCGCCCAGTGACTGCGCACCGCGGTGCCGAATCGGCGAGCCGAGAGCTTTTTGCTCAGGATGTAGTGTCGCACGTCGCTGCACGGTTTGCCGTCACGCGTGGTCTCGCTGATGGCGATTCCGATCGCGGTCAGCTGAGCCCAGCGACTTCGGTCGGGCAGGTTCTCGGGGACCGCGCACACATAGTAGGAACGGTGCTCTTCGCGACCATGGCCGCGTTCGCGCTTCTCGTAGCGACTGACTTTCACGCCTGCGAAATCGTTTTCCAGATGCTTCAGGAAGAATTCGGCGATGCCCTCGTGCAGCGTGGGTTGGTTGCCCTTCACGGCCAGCACGTAATCCGCGTGGGCGTCGACGATCTCCTGAGCGATCTCGGTCTGACATCCCATCGCGTCGATGGTCACCAGACAGCCGGAAAACTCCAGGATTTGCAGCAGTTTCGGGATCGCCGTGATCTCGTTGCTCTTTTCCTCGACGACCACCTGGCCCAGGCTGATGTGATTGGCTGTGGCCCAGGCGCTGACCATGTGAATGGCCGACTTGCTGCTGGCCGCGTCGAAGCTGCGGCGGAGCGTCTTGCCGTCGATGGCCACGATTCCTCCTTCGGTCACTTCGTGCAGGGCCGTGATCCAACTCAACAGGCACCGCTCGAATTCGGCAGGCCGGATTGCGCCGAGGATGGCGTTGAAACGATCGTGCGACGGGATGCCGGCGCTGAGATCGAGGAACTGTCCCAGCCACTTCCGCTTCTTGCATCCATACTCGGCCATCGATACGAAGTCATCGGCACCGGCAATCACGGCGCAAATGGCGATGCTGACGATATTGATCAGCGGATACACAACCTCCCGCCGCCGCGGATCGGTCAACGACGCGAAGTGATCTTGGATACGGACGGAGCGAGACGGAGGCATGACGCACATCCTTGGCCTGCCGCGACTCGCCCACCGACCGACGCCGAGTGTTTTCAACAAATCGCCATGTCCCATTTATGACAGATTACCCACTATGGCGCAATCGCCCTGGCGGGTGCCTGAAGGCGTCGAAGAGACCGACAATGTCGAGTACGGCAAAGGGGGTGGCAAACCCCTGCTGCTCGATCTCTTCAAGCCAAACGAAATCAAGAAGCCCGTCCCCGGTTTGATCTTCGTTCACGGAGGCTCGTGGAGCCATGGAACCCGTAAGGGCTATCACTACTACTGCCAGCACTTTGCCAAAAACGGATACGTCGCGGCGACGATCGAATATCGCTTGAGTGGGGATGCCCCATTCCCAGCCGCCATTCAAGACGTGAAATGCGCCATCCGCTGGATGCGGGCGAATGCAACCAAGTTAGGGGTCGATCCGAACAAGATCGGACTGGCCGGCGGATCGGCCGGCGGACACTTGGTCCTCTTGGCCGCGTACGCCAACAACGACGATCCCGAACTCGAGGGGACGGGCGGCTACGGTGGGATCAGCAGCCGCGTTCAGGCAGTCGTCGATCTTTACGGGCCGGCGCAACTGAGAGGCCGAAAGACAGGCTCGGTCGTCAAGTTCATGGGAGGGAAAACATCCGATGAAGCGCCCGATCTCTATGCGAAGGCGTCGCCCATCACCTACCTCACGAAGAACGCTCCGCCGACGTTGATCCTTCATGGCACCGTGGATGAGCTTGTTTCCATCTCGCAATCTGACGAGCTGGCCGCTCGGCTGAATGAACTTGGCGTCCCGTATCTCTACGACCGGCAAGAAGGCTGGCACCACGCAATGGACGGTGTCGCCGAAGTGAATGTCCGTTGCGTCTGGTTCATGGATCAATTCTTCTCCCAGGTTTTACCCGTTCCGAAATAGGACAACGCGCTGATTCATGACCGACTCTTCGGTGCCGCCCGTTTCTCGCTTCGGTATTCCCACGGCGGGACCGGATTCTTGTCGGCCCAAAGTCCGCGTCGTTTCTCTCGGGGCTCGGCGTCGGTGAATTCTCCTGCCTTGTCGTACGGCACGTATCGCCAGGCGAAGCCGTCGCGGACCATTTCCCGATTGATGAAATGCTCCCCGACGTAGATGCCGCCAACGTTTGCCAAAAAAGATACGCGACTGGCGTGTGGTCTCGCCTTTTCGCGGCCGGAGCATAGATCCTACCATTGGAAGTTGCTGCCGGCGGTCCCTGGGGAGAGGCCGGATTTTTTTGTGCGATTCTTGTCCCGGCTGGTTAGTCTTGATGGTTCACTTGCGCTCATCCGTCGAGACTCCCAGAACTCATGCAGGGACGAGCTATTGATGCCGGCGATCCGCCCCGTTCGATGAATCGGGAATCGTCCGCGGCCCCGACGGCGTCGCGCACTATCAAGGCTTGCAGCCGTCGCTTGTGGCCATGCTCCGCGCTTCGGTCGAGCAGTCGCCGAATGCCGAGGCGATCGTCGAGGTCGGCGGCCCGCGGGTCACGTATCGCGAGCTGTGGGACCGCTCGGCCCGCATCGCCGGCGGCTTGAGAAATCTCGGCATCGAGCGGGGCGATCGCGTCGCCATTCGCCTCGGCAACGGGCTCGACTGGTGTCTGGCGTTTTTCGGCATCCAACTCGCGGGCGCGATCGCCGTCCCGGTCAACACGCGGTTCAGCGAGTCGGAAGCCGAATACGTCATCACCGATTCGGGCAGCAAATTCGTCTGCCTCCCCGGACTCTCCGCTGCCTCGCGGGCCGAGCCTGGCCGTCGACGACCTCGTAGCCCGACGATGTCTCGGCCATCTTCTACACCAGCGGCACGACCGGCTTCCCCAAAGGGGCCATGACCACGCACGAAGGATTTCTGTCGAACATCGAAACGTGCCGCCGCGTCTTTCCCGCTCCCCTTCGACGGCAGCTCTGCGGACGCTGGTCTCGGTGCCGCTGTTTCACGTGACGGGCTGCAACAGCCAGTTGCTGCCCACCTGCGCTGGCCGGCGGCACGACGGTGATCATGCCGCAGTTCGACGTGCAGGCATTTCCTCAAGCTGATTCCGGAGGAGCGGATCAATTCGCTCGTCTCGGTGCCGGCGATTTACTGGCTGGCCCTCAATCAGCCGAACTTCTCCGAGATCGATACGTCGAGCGTGCGCTGGCTGTGCTACGGAGGCGCACCGATCGCGCCCGATCTCATCCTGCGGATCCTCGAAGCCTTTCCGACCGCTCGCGTCGGAAACGGATTCGGCCTGACGGAGACCACTTCGGTCGCCACGTTTCTGCCGCACGAGTACGCCCGCCTCCGGCCGGAGACGGTCGGATTCGCCGCACCGGTCGTCGACTTGAAGCTCGACGACGGCCGGCTACGAGCCGGGCGTCGGCGAGCTTTTGATTCGCGGCCCGAATATCGTGAAAGGCTATTGGAACAAGCCCGAAGCGACTGCGGAAACGTTCGCCGGCGGCTGGCTGCGTTCCGGCGACCTGGCCCGGCTCGACGAGCAGGGTTTCGTGCAGATCGTCGATCGCAAGAAGGACATGGTCAACCGCGGCGGCGAGAACGTCTATTGCGTTGAAGTCGAGAACGCTCTGGCGGCGCATCCCGCCGTCTTCGAAGTCGCCGTACTGGGCGTGCCGGACGAGATGATGGGCGAAAAAGTCGGCGCGGTGATCGTGCTCAAGCCGCAAAAACAGGCCGACGACGCTGCGCGACCTGCTCGAATTCGCCCGGGAGCGGCTGGCCGATTTCAAGGTCCCGCAGTACGTCGTGATCCGCCGCGAATCGCTCCCCCGGAATCCGGGCGGAAAGATCTTGAAGAAGCGCCTCCGCGAAGAAGTCGATTGGGGCGCGGCGGTGCGCTGATTCTGGATATTCGATTTTGGATTTGGAATTGTGGTTCGAGGTCAGACAAAGATCGGCAATTCAAGAACCAAGAGGCCTTTAGAGCCCTGACCGCCCTTTACCTCAATCTGCGGAGTCGTCACACGAACCTGGCCGCCGTACGGCGAGTCAACCGAGTAATCTCGCAACTGTTCCAGGAAGACTTCGTGCGGCTCGAAGAAGCTGTCCTGTTCGCCGACGCCCCGCTGAAGTATTTCCAAGGCCTCCTCCAGCGTGCGGCCACGGCGACACAGGTAAGCCAGAATCGCCGCCGGGCTGCGGCTCATACTCATGCGGCAGTGCACGAGGACCGCCCCGGTACGGCGCCCCCTGCGGATGAAGTTGCAAATACTTGATATGCGGTCGATGAACGCTGGATCTCGGATCGTCCAGCTTCAGGTGCAGATTTCGGAAATCCCCCTTGAAGAAGCACCGCACCTCGTAGGGACAATTCAAGATATGAGTGATCCCGAACTGCTCCAGCACGAACCGATTCCTCGCATCTTGCTCGGCACCGAGGTACAGATTGTGAAGAATGCGCCACATCGTCCTTCTCGGGGACCTTGCAATTGTGTCGGGCCATCGGCCTCCGACGTCCGAAATCCTTAGGCAATGGCTGTCATGCAAGAGATTGAGGACGACGGTCCAATCCGATCGCTGAGCTGGATTTTTGAAAGCCGGCTCGCTATCGGGAATTTCGGGGCCGCACAGGACGCGGAATTCCTGAAACGGCACGGGATTCGGTCCGTTCTTGGTCTGACGGACCATCTAAGCGGTAAAACGGCTGAGGAAACTGGACTCGAACGTCTTCTGGTCAAGCCGCTGATCGACGGCGCCGGAAATTCGCCGGATCAACTCGTTCGGATTGTCGACGAGTTGGCAGAGCTTGTCGAGAAGCATCCGCCCGTGCTGGTCCACTGCCATGCGGGCCGGAGCCGATCGGTGGTCGTCGTCGCAGGATACTTGGTCAGAACACACGGAATGAGGCCCGACGATTCAATTGCTTTGATTGCCGCCAGACGCGACATCGCCGTTTCCGCCGAACTTGTCGCGCTACTTGAGTTCCTGTGATCTGTTAGACGTCGTAGCAGCCGGCGCCATGGAAACGGCAATTTCATTGATTGCGCAGCCCGAGTACGTCTACTCTGGGATTCGATCACTTCAAGCCACCGTGAGTTGGAATCGATCGGGAAAGTCTCGTTTATCGCGGCGCGACTCGGTCCAAGGGAAAAGGAAAGCAGAGTGGGATACGTGATCCGGAAGAAGTTCGCCGAGTCGACGGGTTACGAGCACCCCACCCCCTGGATGCCGTCGACCAACTGGAACTACCGTCGGATTCTGAAAGGCTTGGGACGATCGGAGAACGGGGCCAAGCAAAAGATTCACGGCCCAGTGGACGCGAAATGAATCGGCGGCCCGGCATCGAGCCTTGACGATCGCGATGACAGAGAAACGCACGAGAATCCGAGTCTCACCAGCGAATTGGCCTCTGAATCAGGGTGTGCTACGGTTGACAATAGTTTGAAAGCGGACCGCGCCGTAAGGCGGAGCGTTCCGATCGGGTTGAGGTAACTGCGAGTCGTGCGGAGGTCGTCACGCGCAGATCCAGTCGCGGGTCGGGCGCGAGTCGCGGCCACCGGTTCGCCAATGGGTCCGTCCGTCACTCCTTGGGACGGATCCACAGTCGGCCGAGCACCTCGCGCAGCTCGGCGGCGCGAGTCGATCTCTCGGCTCCGGCAGATGGCTCATACGAAGGCGATTACCAAAACTTCTCAGTCCGCCAGGCGACCGGTGAGCCAGCTACTGTACGACTCTCGGGTAGAGTCGCGCCGAGCAACACCATAAATGCAGTCGCAGCCAGCATCACCGCCAGATCCACTCCCAATCCGTAAACACTTTCTCCGCCTGCCACCATCAAAGCGCGCAGCGCGTCCACCTCGTAAGTGAGGGGGTTGGCCCGGGCCAACGCCTGGAGCCAGCCCGGCATGATGTCGATGGGGTAGACCGCGTTGCTGGCGAAGAAGAGCGGCATCGTCAGCACCTGCCCGATGCCCATGAAACGCTCGCGCGTTTTAACGATACAGGCGATGATGAGGGAAAAGGTGGCGAAGAAGGCCGCCCCCAGCAGGACAATAAACCCTACGCCGAGCACGGCCAGCGGGTTCCAGTTCAGCTCGACCCCGAGGGCCAGAGCGAGTGCGTAGACGATGGCTGCCTGCGACAGCCCCCGCACCCCGGCTGACAGTGCCTTGCCCAGGACCAGGGCCGCTCGCGGCGTCGGGCTGACAAGAAACTTGTGGACGATTCCGAAGTCGCGCTCCCAGATGATGGCAATGCCGTAGAAGATGGCGATGAACAGGACACTCTGCGCCAGGATGCCCGGTGCCATAAAGCTCAGGTAGGTCAGGTTGCCGGTGGGAATGGCGTGGGTGCGGCGTGAAGACCTGCCCGAAAACCAAGAGCCACAAAGCTGGTTGAACGGCGCGCGTGATCAGCTCGGTCGGGTCGTGACGCAGCTCGCGCATCTCCAGCTCGGCGGTCACGAGAATCTTGGACACGAAACTGGCGAAAATCGTCAACGGGGCGAAAGCCGCCAAGGCCGGCTCAACCGAGGCGGCCGACGTTGCGCCGTTCCCTTGCAGTCTCACTGTAGCTGACTCCCGATTCGAGGCTGTCGCCCGAGTAATGAATGAAAACATCGTCCAACGTCGCGTCGGGGCGGCCCAAGGTGGCTTTGAGTTCCACCGGAGATCCGAGCGCCGCCATCTTTCCCCGATGCATGATCGCCAGTCGACTGCACCAGGTGTCAGCCTCCTCCATCAGGTGGGTCGTGACGCAGATCGTGACGCCGTGCTCGTTGTTCTGCGCGTGAATGTGCTCCCAGACAGACTGCCGCGCGAGAGGGTCCAGGCCGGTGGTCGGCTCATCCAGGAACAACACACGCGGTCGGTGCAGCAGCGCCTGGGCGATTTCCAGCCGGCGGATCATGCCTCCGGAGTATTCCCGCACCAGGCGATCCTTGCTGTCGACGAGCCCCATGAAGGCGAGGGCATCATTGATTCGGCCGGTCCGTTCCCGGCGTGGGACATCGTATAGTTTCGCGAAAATCAACAGGTTCTCGTAACCCGTCAGCGCACCGACGGCGGAGAGCAATTGGGGGACATAGCCGATGGTGCGGCGAACGTCCGCGGCGCGATCGACGACATCGAAGCCGGCGACTCGGGCGGTGCCCGTCGTCGGGGGAAGCAGTGTGGTGAGGATCTTGATCGTAGTCGTCTTGCCCGCTCCGTTGGGGCCCAGCAGGCCGAAGACCTCGCCGTCGAGTACAGTGAGGTTGAGCGCGTCGACGGCCGTGTGATTCCCGTAGCGGCGGGTGAGGTCCGTCGTTTCGATCACGGCCATCGGGTTGCCTCGCCGAGTGCCGGGGAACGGAGTCGGGAGAGTGGGAGTTTCGATGGTGCCATCCGAATGCGTCTCATTCTACGAACTTCTGTTTCGCCCGGAAGTCACGCTGCTCGCTCGCCCCCTGGCCGGGCATCAATTCTCGACTCTTCGACGCTTGTCCATCAGCTACATCCCATGCTGTGCCCACAATTGTGGCACAAGTAGCAGTTGCCGTTCCGAACGGTGATTGCGCCGCAATTGTCGCAAGGAGGCGCGTCGGCCTGGAAACTGGCGAACTGCCGGCTCAAGAGCGCGGGACCTTCCGGATCGTCAAGGGTCTCGACTTCATGAGAAGGACTGCTGTCGCTCGTGTGAGCAGCGACCGTCGAATTGAGCGCGGCCGTGACCGCGGCGGGCATCGGCGTGCCAACGGTCGCGCCGATTTGCGCCGGTGCACCTGGAGCGGTTTCCGTCGGCCGCGTCGCCGCTTGCTGCTCGCGGTAGCCGGGGATGAATTGGATTCCCATCCAGCGGAAGATGTAATCGACGACGCTCGTGGCGTGCGGAATTTCGGGAGTCGTCGTCCAACCGGACGGCTCGAACCGCGTGTAGGAAAACTTATCGACAAAGACTCGTAACGGCACGCCGTATTGCAAGCCCAGCGACGTCTGCGCGCCGATGATGTCCATCAGGCCGCCGATCGTGCTCCCTTCCTTGGCCATGATGATGAAGAGTTCGCCCGGCGATCCGTCCTCGAACAGTCCGACGGTGATGTATCCCTCGAAGCCGCCGACGCAAAACTTATGCGTCTGCGACTGACGCAGCGCCGGAAGGCGGCGGCGCACCGGATGCCAGCCGTTGCCCTTCTTCGATTCGCCGTCCTTGGCTGTGGCAAAAGGCTGGCTTTGTTTCGAGCCGTCGCGGTAAATCGCCAGCGCCTTCAGACCCATTCGCCACCCTTCCAGGTAAACGTTTGCCACGTCCTCGACGGTTGACTCCTGCGGCATGTTTACCGTTTTGGAGATGGCGCCGGAGATGAATGGCTGTGCGGCTGCCATCATCGTGAGATGGGCACTCCAATGAAGCGATCGTTTGCCGGTCTTGGGTCGAAAGGCGCAGTCGAAGATTGCCAGGTGTTCGTCCCGCAGGCCTGGCGCACCCTCGATCGTGTCGTGCTGCTCAATGTAGCTGACGATCTGGCCGATCGCCGCCGCGTTATAACTCAGGGTCCGCAACACATCCGGCACGGTGCGATTGACGATTTTCATCATTCCGCCGCCAGCAAGCTGCTTGTACTTGACCAGTGCGATATCGGGCTCGATGCCGGTTGTGTCGCAGTCCATCATAAAGGCGATCGTTCCGGTGGGAGCCAGCACCGTCGCCTGCGCGTTGCGGTAACCGAATCGCAGGCCGTTTTCGAGAGAACGGTCCCACACCTCGCGGGCCGCATCGCTCAGATAACGCGGACACGCCGGGTCGATTTGATCGGTCGCGTCGCGGTGCATCTGCATCACATGGAGCATCGGACGCTCGTTTTCTTTGTAGCCCGCAAAGGGACCCAAAGTGCTGGCGATTTGGCTCGATGTCAGACATGCCTGTCCGGTCAAGATGGCGGTCAGAGCGCCGGCAATTCCGCGCCCCACGGCACTGTCATAAGGAATGGCCATCGACATAAGCAGGCTGCCCAAATTGGCATAGCCAAGACCGAGCGGACGGTACGTATGAGAGTGTTTCGCGATTTTGGGGGTCGGGTAGCTGGCATGATCAATGAGAATTTCCTGGGCGGTCATGAAGATCGCCACCGCTTTGCGGAAGCGGTCGACGTTGAAGCGCCCGTCCGGCTCCTGGAACTTCCTGAGGTTCAGGCTCGCCAGGTTGCAGGCCGAGTCGTCGAGGAACATGTACTCAGAACACGGGTTCGAGGCGTTGATTCGGCCTGCGATCGGGCACGTATGCCAGCGGTTGATCGTCGTTTCAAATTGAAGACCGGGATCCCCACAATACCACGTCCCTTGGGCGATCTGGCGAAGAACGTCCTTCGCTTCGTACTCGGGTCCCGGGACTTTGGGGTCAGTGACCCAATGAGTCGGCCACTTGCCGTCGCCGATGGCCGCCTGCATAAACTCGTCGGAAACGCGAACCGAGAGATTCGCGTTCTGAAACATGATCGAGCGATACGCTTCGCCGTTAAAGTTGGCGTCGTAATGGCCGCTTTCGATGAGCGTGCGCGCTTTTTTCTCTTCATTGGTTTTCGCGTGAATGAACTCGAGGATGTCGGGATGCCAGTCCTTGAGACTTTGCATTTTGGCGGCGCGTTGCGTCTTGCCGCCCGTGTGCACGACGGCGGCAACCTGGTCGTACACGCGCATGAACGCGAGCGGCCCCGACGGAATGCCGCCGCCGGACAGCTTCTCGTGAGAGCTGCGGATCGTTGACAGATCGGTTCCCGTGCCGGAACCATACTTGAAGAGCATGGCCTCGCTCATGGCGAGGCGCATGATGTCCTCCATGTTGTCGGCGACGGACTGAATGAAGCAGGCGGATGCTTGCGGGTATTCGTAGGGAGTTTCCGGACGTTGGACTTCGTTGGTTTTGGTGTTCCAATAAAAGTTTTCAGTTGATCCCTTGATGCCGTACTGATGAAAAAGGCCGAGGTTGAACCAGACGGGCGAATTGAACGAGCCGTATTGATGCAGGCAGAGCCAGGCAAGATCGCGATAAAAGCATTCGCCCTCCTCGCGCGTCGCGAAGTAGCCGTCTGCGATCCCCCAATCGGCAATGGTGCGGGCGACGCGGAAAATCACCTGCCGCACGCTCGATTCGCGCTGCGGAGCGCCGATCTCGCCGTGAAAATACTTGCTGACGACGACGTTCGTCGCCAGGACGCTCCAAGTCTTGGGGATTTCGCAGTCGGTCTGCTCGAAGAGGACGCCGCCCCCCGCATCCTTGATCTGTGCGGTTCGCTTGTCCCATTCCACGGTGTCGAACGGATCCGTGTCGGGAGGACAAAACTGAGGAGAAATGCTCGTGGGGCTCGCCCCGACCGATGGGCCAGGACTTCCGTCGGATCTGCTCGTCAAACGATCTTGAATGCCCGTTTCATCGTGCATCACGCACTCTCCAATTCAAGGGTCGATTCTGGGCTTGTTATCCGACTTGATGATGAACTTCCAAGAGGATCCGCGGGCACAGGGCGCCGGGTTTGAAAATCGCCAATCCACCGGTTCGCTGTGTGGCTGGAATCAAAGGAGATTACGTTACAGGCACATTGACCCAGTTTATCAGTCAGCGCTTCCGCACAGGACAAGCATGGTTTGATTGAGAATTAATTTGGGAATGCTCCTAGTGCTCTGTCACAGCCTGGAATTAGGGTTGGCGGGTTTTCGGAAATCAACGAGACTGCGTGGGTACAAGGAGGTTTCCCATGCAGAAGAAGTACATTGTGCGACTGACGGATCGGGAGCGGAGCGAGTTGGTGGAGGTCGTCAAGAGGTTGAAGGGGACGAGCCAGAAGGTCCGGCGTGCGCAGATGCTGTTGAAGGCGGACGCCGACGGGCCGAACTGGACGGACCGGCGGATCGCCGAGGCATTTTCGTGTCGCACCAAGACTGTGGAGAACGTCCGGCAGCGGCTGGTCGAACGGGGGTTTGAAGAGACGCTCAACGGGTCTCAACGGACGTCGCCTCCAACGGAAAAGCTGCTCGATGGCGAACAGGAGGCCAAGATCATCGCTCTGCGTTTGGGATCTCCTCCGAAGGGTTATGCCAACTGGACGCTGCGGTTGTTGGCGCGTAAAGCGGTGGCGTTAGAGATCGTGGACTCGGTGAGTCATGAAACCATTCGGCGGACGCTCAAAAAAACGGGATGACGAACCGGAAGATCGAGTACTGGGTGATCCCTCCGGAGGCAGACGCCGAGTTCGCGGCCTGCATGGAAGAGGTCATCGAAACGTATTCCACACCCTATGATCCGGCCTGTCCGGTCCTCTGCATGGACGAACAGCCGGTTCAACTGTTGAAGGAAACGCGAACACCGATCCCGGCCACGGCGAAGCACGGCAGGCGGGTTGACTACGAGTACGAACGGGCCGGGACCGCGAACATCTTTATGTTTACAGAACCGCTCGCGGGATGGCGCGAAGTCACGGTCCGCCCGACGAAAACGAAACTCGACTGGGCCGCCGAAATGGCCCGGCTGCTGGACGATCGTTACGCACGCTGCGAGAAAGTGATCCTTGTGTGCGACAACCTGAACACTCACACGAAAGGAGCCTTCTACGAGGCGTTCAAACCCGAACGAGCCCGCCAACTGGTTCGCCGCATCGAGTTCCGCCACACGCCCAAACATGGCAGTTGGCTGAACATCGCCGAAAACGAACTCAGCTCGCTCACCCGCCAATGCGTCGCGGGCAGACGCTTCGGCGACATCGACACCCTGCGTGAAGAGACCTCGTCCTGGTCCACCGACGTCAACAAAACCCAACGCGGTGTCGACTGGCAAATGAAGATCGACGACGCCCGATCAAAACTGACCTCCATCTACCCTAAAATCAAGAAGTGACAAAGCACTAGGAGGCAAAACAAGTGGCCAAACGACAGAAAAGGAAGAACTCCTCGCCGGACGCACACGATCCTGTGACGGCATCAGCGGGGGCGACAGACGCAGCGATACAACCGTCTCCGGTGCATCACGTACCGTCCCCGCCGCCGGCAATCAATGGACTGTTCGTGTCGCTCCCCCATTCCAAGATCGCTCCTCAATATTGGGACGCGGTGCAGATTGCGGGCCCAAAACAAGGCTACGTGTTTGAACACCGTAGCCTTTTTCCAGAGATCATCTCGACGGTCATCCCCTCGACGATGACGAAGGGCGGCGGAGTGTTGGTTGGTTTTATATCGTGCTTCGCATCCCCAGGAATCCTTGATCGTCACGTACCCCGAGCAGAATCTGATTCGAGAGCTCGACTCCGTTGAAAAGTTCAAACGGCACGCCTTCGAAGTGCTCAAATTGATTCGCGGTTCCCAAGACGAGATCTGGGACCCTCGTCGTGGATACGCCAACCTGGATCGCTTGATTCGCGATCCCACCCGTCCTCATGAACGGCACATTCACCTCGCGCACTTTCAGGTCCTTCATTCGGATCGGCCCATTGATGAGTGGCCGGCCCAAATCGGCGGGGAAGGGAACGCGACGATCGAACTGCCCGCGACTGTGGCACCTTGGATCGCGGTGACCGGCTTGGACGGCTCGGGCAAGACTGACCTTGTGCGGCGACTCGCGTTGAGTTTCGGAGCGCGCTCCTTCCGGTTGCCGTTTCACGAATTTGTCAAGGACGGGCTGCGACGCTCGGGCGATGGCACGCCGTTCGGCGACGTCTACACCGATCGACTGATCATGACAGCCGACGCGCGCCTCACGAATTACCGAATTCGCGAGTGGCGCCGCCGGCACGCGCTGTTGGTTTCGCAGCGGGCCTGGATGGATAATTTCGTGTTCGGAGCCGTGCAAGGCTGGTCCTACGCCGAGACCGATCACTTGCTGCGGACCGCCGAGCTGGAGCGTCCGTCGGCCGCGATCTTTCTGATCGCGGAGCCTGAGATCGCCTTCAAACGAATCTGCACCGACCCCGATGCCGACAAATTCGAGACGCTCGAGTTCATGCGGAATCAACATCGAGAGACGCTCCGCCTCTACCAGTCGCTCGAAGAATCGCATCCCGAGCTGGCGGCCTTTTCGGATATCCCGATTCAGCTTATCGACACAAGCCGACTCAGTGAGGAGGCGGTGTTCCTCGCGGCCGAATCCTTTCTCCAGCAGCGGATGGTGTGCGGAATCACTCCTGCCGTCGGAGCGAAAGCGTGACCTCGGTCAACTTCCACGGCCGCGATTGAGTCGCCGTTCGCGAGGTTGCGGTGATGCAAGGCGTCCGGGTTTCCTTCGAGGCCCAGAATGGTAAAAAGCCTTGTCAATGCATGCTGCCTCCGTCCGCCCGGTTGGGGAGGTCTACACAGCCCGCGCCGATGCTCGCAGGCGTTCGACTCGGCGGCCGTGAATTCCCCAGACCGGTCGAACCGCACGTACCGCCAAGCAAAGCCCTCGCGGACTTGCTCAAGGTTGATGAAGCGGTCACCAACGAAAATCCGTCCGACCTGTCGGCGGCAGCGGTCCACGTCGATCACCTCGACGCGGACGATCTTGCCGAACACTTTGGCGGCCAGGTTCTCCCGCGCTTTTGTCCCGAACGCCTAGCCCTTTTCGGGGGCGTCGATGCGGTGCAGGCGGATCTTGTGCTGCACATTGGCGTCGTCGAGCACGGTCAACGCGTCACCGTCAGCAATCGCACTTTGTCAGGCTTGGCCGATTTCCTCCAGCAAGTGGCGAATCTTCTTGCGAAACCCTCGATAATAAGCGCTGCCCCATAACGGCGTCTTTTCGAAATCGGACAGCTTGCCCTGAGTCTGGTCATACACGATAGGTATTTCGGCCGACGCCCAATGTTTGGGCGGCGTGTCAAATCGGACCGAGGTCAGAGTCTGCTCATCGACGGCCTTGGAGATCGCGACGGCATAACACCAGACGCTCTCGAATAGGCCGCACGGCAGGGGAATTACCCGCCGTTGTTTCGCGAAGTGAAAGGCGTCGGCAGAGAATTGCCGGAGGGCCTCGTTCGTCAGGCGGTCGAACTCACCGAATAAGAAGAAGCTTCTCGGAAAAGCCGAACTTGGTCAACTCGAAGCGGGTTCTCCGGCCAACGACGCGGAAAGTTCTGCCCTCGAACGGAACGTCATCGAGTATCACGAAGCCCGCCGAGGCGAGCCGACCGCGCGTAGTCGTCAGCCAACTGTCCATAGCTGCATCCTTTGCAAGGTCAACGCTTAACCTCGGAATCGTCCCCACAAATCGGCTTCCCGCTGCACTCTGGGTGGCGAACGAAAGTTTCCGTCAGATCACGGCGTGACGCAAGGAGCGCTCGCAGAAGTTGTTTGTCGGTTCGATCCCTGGCTCGTCCAGGCACGCCTGCGACCCGGGGCACGATTCAAATTTGGAGGTTCAGGACGCGTTCTTTGCCTCGTGGACGACCAATCAGGCATCCGGGGGACCCCGACGCAAGACAGGCCGCCGAAATTCCGCGTCGAGTTCGATCGGCGGGGATCTGGTCGGCCGCGCATTGATAGCGTCTCAGGGAGACGACCCGCGACACTCATGCGCCCCACTATCGTTAAGACGCTCATGCGGGGCAGGTGCCGTTGCGTCTGCCCGATCATTAGGTCCGCATTCGCCACGGCCACAATGTCCGCCGCCCCTCGCAGATCGGCGTCAAGCTAGCGGGTCAATCACCGATTTTGAACCGCAGACGGCGATCATGTTAAACTGGATAACATGATTCAACGGAGACGTCAGACATGCAAGTAGGACGAACACCATTCGTGCCTCGGGATTCGAATTGTGAGCCTATCTGGGCTGGCTAGGATTGCGTCCCGGGGCATCCATGTCGAAGCCGTGCAGCGGTGCCCCGAGCGATGAACATCGAAGCTTCGCGGAGAGCATCCAAGTGAAAATCAAATCTGTCGCCGTGCCGCTCGTAGTCCTGTCCGCAATCTTGCCGCTCGTCCTGCGGGCCGATGAGGCGATCGACTTCACGCGGCTTCCACAGCCCGCCGGCCTGATCCCCGCCGGAACGAAGGCGACGGTTGCGTCCCTGGTCTGCTTTCTGGAAGGGCCCGCGGTCGATGCCGAAGGAAACGTGTTCTTCAGCGAGATCGCCGGCAACCGCATTCTCAAGATGAGCCCGAGCGCCGAGGTCACGGTCTTTCGAGCGGACAGCGGCCGGTCGAACGGGAACTGTTTCGACGCCCAAGGACGGCTGGTCACCTGCGAGGGCTTCGGACTGGGGCCCGGAGGCCGCCGGCGCGTCGTCCGCACGGAGATGAAAACCGGACAGATCACCGTGCTGACAGAGCGGTACGAGGGGAAGCGCGTACAACAGCCCCAACGACATTTGCGTCGATCAGAATGGTCGGATCTGGTTTACCGATCCGTGCTACGCGGACCGGGCCAGCATGGAGATGAGCGTCGAGGGAGTGTACCGCATCGATCCGAACGGGCACGTGACCCGCATCCTGAGCCAGCCGGAGGTGCAGAAGCCCAACGGCATCGCCGCCGGGCCCGGCGGCAAGACGTTGTACGTCGTGGACGCCAACGACGTTGTGGGCGGGAACCGCAAGATCTGGGCGTTTGACGTTTCGCCGGATGGGAATCTCAGCAATCAGCGGCAGATCTACGATTTTCGCCAGGCGCGGGGCGGGGATGGCCTTCGCGTCGATCTCGATGGCAACCTGTGGGTGGCGGCCGGAATCCGGACTCCGCGTCCCCCCGGTGAAACCACCGAAATGCCCCAGGGCATTTACGTCATCAGTCCGCGGGGGAAATTGTTGGGGCGGATTCCGATTCCGGAAGATTACGTCACCAATCTGGCCTTCGGCGGGCCGGACCGCAAAACGCTGTTCGTCACAGCCGGGACCAGCATCTACAAGGTTCCGGTCACCGTCACCGGCTATGCGGTCTATCCACCCCTGCGACCGTAGCGGTATCGCGCTCCGCTGCTGTCTTGGTTCGACGGCTGCGGCCAGAACGCAGATTTGACGCGACAACGGAAAGGCTCACCGGTCGGCGCATCCGCGCTGTTTGTTAACGGGTCAGTTTGAAGCCTTAATGCGCAGCGCCGTCATGGAGTCGACTGTCCCGAGATCACGGTTGGCGAGTAGAAAACGAGATCGCCTGCAGTGACTCGAATTGCCGGTTCTTTGCTAGTTGTTGCGGGGTCAAGCCTTGTTGTTCCGACGTCCTCCGGCGCTTCGGTCTTGCCTTCTGCAATAGCCATAAAGCCGAACGCACTGAGTCCAATGATCGACAACGTGACAACGCTGCGCAACATAGAGTCTCCATGTTCTTGACGTAGATTGGAACTTGACGAAGGATACCAAACGGGCCATCCTTGCGGATCCGATGCTGACCATCGCAGGACAAAAATATCGTCTGTGCGACGGCGTTTCCCGCCGTGCGTTTCCGCAGATCGGCGGCCTGGCTGTGGGCGGCCTGTCGCTGGCTGATCTTTTGCGGGCAGAGTCGGTGAGTTCCGAGCGCCGCTCGCGCAAGTCGGTCATCATGATTTTTCTCCCGGGCGGACCCTCGCACGTCGATCTGATCGACCTGAAGCCGAATGCGCCGGCCGAGATTCGCGGTGAGTTCCGGCCGATTGCCACCCGCGTTGGGGGCATTGAGATTTGCGAGTACCTTCCGAATCTGGCGCACGTCATGGACAAGGTGGCTCTGATCCGGTCGATCAGCGGCGCCGTCGATGACCACGCGTTTCGCGAATCGGCAAGGCGTCTCCGAACAAGTGTTGAGGGCGGTTGGGCGGCGAGCGATCGAGACTCGGCCGGCGTTCGGCATCACGGTCCTGGCCGACATCCAGGCGCCCAGCGTCACAGTTGAGGCCGATTCGACGAAGGGATTCATTTCGAATCGCGCCGCAGACACCAGTTGATTGCGTTTTGCAATAGCCGCCGAAACATCGGGTGCTGCAGTGATTCCCGCGTGTGCCCATTGGCCAGATGGCAGAGCCGGCCCCGACCGGACTCGTACGCCCAACCGGCGGCGGCGACAACTTTGCCGTCGTCCGATCGATTGCGAAGCAGCAAGTGGACCTGACTGCCGTCGTATGGGGGAGTGTGCTGCTCGTCGGCCACCGAAAATCCGTCGACCCCGCGTGTGATGGGATGATCGGCATCAACCACCTCGACGCGGAACCGCTCGAGCGGACCGTGGCCGATGTAGCGCCCTCCGACCAGCTTGAGATACGGCCCATTGTCCGGATAAAGGCCCATTGAATTGTGCAGATTCAAAAAGCCCCCACCGCCGGCGACGAAGCGCACCACCGCTTCCTGCTGCGGGAGAGTCATCCACATGTAATTCGAGGTCGGATCATTGGTCGGACGTTGGAGACCGTCTCGCAAAATAACCAGCAGCTTGACCTTCGACAAATTGCCGGCCGTCAGCGCCCGCACGTCCACGGCAAAGTGGGGACGACGCCGACGGCTTCGAACACAGGCTTCAGCCCTTCGATGATGTGGCCCGGCTCGTGAGGCTGATCGCCGACCAGGACCAGCGCGTGCGGATGTGGATCAAGCGGATCGGGAGCGCGGCCGTCGAATGGAGCGATTGGTACGGTTAGCTCACGGTAAACGTGTTCCAGATCTTCCAACGTCGGCTTGTCGTAGGGCATCCAAACGAGGTCGGCGGCAGGGATGCGAACCTCGTTCTTCAATGACGATTCGGAATGCCCTTGAGCGATCAAGTACGCGATCTGTCGGCGTAGTTCAGTGAGGAACCGTCGCTCGCGTCCAACGATCTCCGGTCCGCCCCACGATCCGAATCCGGGTACCACCCGCTCCGAATTAAACTCGTCAAACTTCACCAGAGTCGAAAGCCAGAGTTCGGTATCGCTTCCGGGCAAAGGCGTGCGCGGACCATTGACGATGAGTGGACCGGCAAACAGCACCCCCTGGCGCGCGAGGTGGATCGCCGCGCCACCATGCCCCGCGACGTCGTCCAGCGGAATGATTTCCACGGGGACGTCGTCATCGCCGATCGAGCTTGTCGTGGAGAACGCCTTGATCGCGAGCGGCCTGGTCTCCTTCCATCCTGCCAACAGGCTGTCGCGAATCGCCGGGGACGTGACGATCTCGTTGATGCCATGATCGAGCAGCGCCTCGAATCGTCCGTTCGTCTCCGGCCCGCACGTTGGTCAGCGCCAGTTTGCGGACCGGTTTGCCGGCGATTCTTTCCACCTCCGCCAAAAACTCCGGCACGAGCAAACCGCGAGGAAGATCGACCAATAACGTATACTCGCGTAGGCGGACCCAGCCGCAATTGGCCGAACCGTATCGATTTGAGAAGCCCGCGGCAAAGACCCCGCCGCCCAACGCCTCGACGTGGGGCAACAGCGACGAAGAGACGCCGCTGAGGGCCGTTTTCGCTTGGGACTGGCTTACAAACGGTGCGGGGACCAACAAACGCGTTGTGATTTCATCCACGCATCGATTGACCGCGTCGCCGTAGACCTTTGCATCGGCATCCGCTGAGAACCGGGCAATCATCCGGCTGCGTTCGTCTAGGCTATTGAAACGAAACAAATAGGTGACTTCGCTCCACTTGCCGACTTCAACCGTCCAGGGTCCGACCGGACGGAACCCGTGCTGCTTGAGCAGCTTCAGCCCTCGGGTGGACATGAATTCGAGGTAGTCATGCATTTTATTTCGAGGGACACGATGGATCTCGTGAATGACGAATTTCGATGAGTCCGAAAGGACCGGCTGCTCAGCCGCGTTGGCCAGGGTCAGGAACCGGTTCTGTTCGCCGGCCAAGAGCGGGTCACGCAGCGCGACAAATTCGGCGAACCGCTTGTTGTGCCCCAGAAAGCCGACGGCCCGCTCGAAGGCCGCCATATCGTCGTACTCCCAAATCGTCACCTGCTCGTAAAGGTTGCCGACAAGCGTGGTCCACCAACCGACCATGCGAGCGCCGGCCTGGCGAAACAACGGCAAGCCGCGACTCTTGATGAGGGCGTTATATTCCTGTCCCTTATCCGGTTTGACGAGAATACGCCATTCACCGTAGACCTTTTTGCCGGCCTGAGCGCGATCCGCCGGCTCGGTTCCCGGGGCAACACGGGCCGCGCCAGAAAGGAACATTCCGAACAGCAAGATCACGAACAACACTTTGCGGACGATCATGACGCGACTCTCAAAATGCCGATCGGTTGTCCGGCAGTCCAGCCGGACATCCGACCGGGCTCTTCATCAACCGCTATATCGGACTGAGACGGTCGTCGCCGTTTTGCGTCCTTTCTCCACGGCGCCAAATAACGGCCGGTCGCTCCGATCGTAGCACCACGGTAAGTTCGCCGCGACGAGATTAACGGGCGGGGCAGGGCGCTGAGCCTTGGTCCCTTTATCTCAAACCCTCTCCGGCAACGCCATCAAACGACCGTCTTTCGGATCGCGGCTTGCACGAGACGACTCGTCATGCGGCCCTTCCGCGCCGATCATCACTCCGTGGGAGAGCGGCCGCCCGGATGATGCAGTGATGAAGGCGCACGTCACGGCCGTGGCCGGGAAGGACGAGCGAATCTCATGGGTTACGATTGCCAACGGTCGGGGGTGTCGATCCCTGGCTGAACGTGCCAAGGCCGCTGTCTTCGCGACTCGGGACGACGCACAGATTGAAGCTTCATCGCACGTTGAGCGCCGATCCCGCGGGAGTTTCGCTGCCTCATGTGCCGCTCCAGCCGTCCTGTTTACGGCTCGCACGGGCCACGGCGCGAACGTTCTCATTCGGAATCGCTGACTCACGATGCACCCTTCGCCGCCCGCCGTTTCTCGCGCCGGTATTCCCACGGCGGCACCCGATTCGGCTCCGCCCACAATCCGCGGCGTTTCTCTCTCGCCTCGCGCTCAGCGTCGGTGAATTCGCCGGCCTTGTCGTCGGTCGCTCCCGATCATAGCTTCGGCGGGGAGCGATCGTCACGAGGACGCGGCGGCTGAGAGCGCAAGTTGGCAGGACGGAATCTGCAAACGGCCGAAGCGATCCCGCTGTTCAGTCCTCGGAGAGCGGCTCGACATTCTCCCACTGCCCGCTGGCCCAGGAGCGGAACATCGCATCCTGGACGGCGGCGACTTGCAACTCTTGGGCAAAGCCCGGCTCCCCCTGTTTTTCCCTGGCGACGGACTCGAGAAACCGCAGCGCCTCAATGGCTTTCAAATCTTCGTAACTCATGCTGTTGGCCCGGCCGGCGTAGAACGACGCGTAGCAGGGATGGGCGGGACCGGCCTGAATCAGCACCGGACCGTCGTGTTCCGGGGTGCCATCAGGCAAAAAAAGGTGGAGCTCGTTCATCCGCTCATAGTTCCATTTGACCGCCCCCTTCGTGGCGTCGAGTTCGAACGCCATCTCGCAACGGGGGCCATTTGCAACTCGGCACACTTCCAGACTCCCAGGCGCTCCGCTGGCGAACTCGACGAGTGCTCCAACGTAGTCTTCGTTTGTGACGGGGGCGCGCGGCGCCTTTGGATTGACCGAAAAGTGGCTGGCTTGCTCCGGAGTTGCCAGGGGGCGCGTGGCGATGAACGTCTTCTGATTGGCGACCACGCGGCGGATGGGACCGGCTAACATGTGGGCCATGTCCGCGACGTGGGACATCAGGTCGCCCAGGACGCCGTGCCCACCCAGCTCGCGCTGGAAACGCCACGACAGGACGACGTCGGGGTCGCTGCCGTAATCCACGAAGAAGCGGCCGCGGTAGTAGGTCAGCGGGCCGAGCTTCTTCTCGTCGATCAGTTGCCGCGCGTACTGGACGACCGGAGCCCAGCGATAGTTGTAGCCGACCCAGCTCAGGACGCCGGCGCGGCGTGTCATGTCGGCGATCGCCGCCGTTTCGCGACTGCTGCAGCCGACCGGCTTTTCACAAAAGACGTGCTTTCCGGCCGTGGTCGCGGCACGAATCATCTCCAGGTGCAGGTAGTTGGGGGTCGTGACGCTCACCACGTCAACTTCAGAGTGCGCGACGACCTGCCTCCAATCCGTCGTACACTCCTCAAAGCCGAGTCGTTCTCGAGCCTCGCGGGCACGAGCCTCGACATCGTCGGCGCAGATCACCAAGCGAGCGCGGATGCCACTCTCGTGAAAGCGGTCAGAAATGGCGCGATAAGCGCGACCGTGGACGAAGCCCATCCAGCCCATCCCGATGACGCCGATCCCAATCACTCTGGCAATTGGCTGGTGCTCCTTCGTGAAGTGTCGGCGGGCACCGATCTGCCGGCGAGGACGGCGGCAGGCTTGACGTCCAAACCAAAATTCCGCAAACGAACTCTCCCCGGACAGCGACTCTGCTCGCGCTAATCGTAACCCGATGGGAGAGCCGTGGCCAGGAGCTTGAGCTCACTCCGCGACCAACGCCCGTTCACGCCCACGTCATCCGTGCGGCCGTATCGTTTCGTCGGTCGCGCAGGGCAGGTGCGGCAACGGCCGCTTGAAAGAGTCGGCTGCCGATTCGTTGCGGACACGTGCCTGACGGCCGAATTGCGATTTGCGACGCTTCGCTACGCTTTGCAAGTCGAGCGACGATTCAGCGGAGCCGTGACGAGAGCGGAGCCTACGTTTGCCCACGATCGCGGCTGCCAAAGCCCCTGGCGGCCCGCAGGACGCGAGCTCGGGACTAGGACAATCGAACAGATGCCCGGCTCGTCTCAGCTCGAATGCTGCGGTCAGGACGCGGATTCCGCATGGACACTGCCTGGAGGAAGCCAAATCGCGATTTGCTACGGCTTGCGAATCTGTCGGCTGGCGGAGTCTCACGTGAGTGCTACGACTTGAGGGGGCGCGTTGGGTTGGGACGAAGCAGTGCTCTCCTCAAGATCGCCACCGAGCGCCGGCCGAAGAAACACTGCTGAGCCGGAGCGTCTCAGCAGTGAAACCCCCGCCACCGCCCGCGCGTGTCAGCCGCCCGCCGCGGGTTCGAGCGTCCCAACGGGAGGGCGGGAGAGCTCATTGCCAAGGTTCTTGCAACGTTGCACAAGGGAAGAATCGTTGCGGATTCCGAGTCCCATCTCTTGGTGTTGTCGGTCGACCGACGCGGCTAATCGTTCAAGACAAAAGGCCGGCCATTTCCGTTCCAGCCTTGTCAAGAGTTCCAAGCCGTGACGGAGTGGGCAGAACTGATCGGGAAGCAGGGCCGACAGCGCGGTCGCGGCAACAGGCGATCGGCCCAGCTTCGGGTCGGTCAAGATCTTCAAGCCGCCATGATGGTAAAGAATGCAGCACACAAGCTCGCCAGGCAGCTTCCAAGTGTGTGCCAGGCAGGCGGCCGCCAATCCGTGGTCCCAGCCGAAACGGCCCTGCTCGAATTCACTCAGAGTCGTAGTCGGAGTCTCTCGCGACTGCATGAATTCCCGATAGTGGTCGGACACGTCATTCGTCAGGAATGGAAGCAGGTAATCCTGCAAGAGCGCACCAATGAACGCGATGTCGGGATCGGTCCTGAGGAGCAGGGCAATTTCGCGAGCGAAGATCGCTTTCTGAAGGTTATCGCTCCAGAACGCAGTCTGGTCCATGAGCTTCGAAAATCGAGCCCGCATTGCCGCCTCGATTCCGGTCGCGATCACGAACAGCCGGCTCCGGCCGCATCCCAGAAGAGAGAGGGCTTGAAGGACGGTTTTGGCTTTGTTTCGCAACCCACCGGATGAGGAATTCACGTACTTCAGGAGTTCGATCGTCAATGCCGAATCGGTCTCCAGAATCGCAGCCAGTTCCTTCAACGGGACCGTCTCGTCTCTGGAACGTTGCACGAATAACGTGACGACGTACGGCAACGCAGGAAGCTCCACCGTGGGGGGTATCGACGACAATTGGAACCCCGCGAACGCCTCGTCACAAATTGCCGCCCAGTCCATTATCCCGTTCTCCGACCAACTCATCTCAAGCATTTCAAGCCGGCGCGACGCCGCAATCGCGATTTTCGGGAGCCGAATGCGGATTCCACTGCATCCTGGACCCTTGGGAGCGTTTGCGAGAACGTTACTGACCCGAGCAACACTGGCCCATTCCGAATGGCCAAGATGCCCCGGTGGCAGTTGCTGACAAGAGAAATTGGCTGCAAGGGAACATTCTTCATGCACGCGTTTTGCGCGGGCGACGTCCTTTTCGGCCGAGTTTTTTGCAGCTCGGTTGCCGAAATCCCAGATCAGGCCCCCCCTGACCAGTCTACTTCATGCCTGCCCGTCCGATGTGCCAATCCGCAACCGTGTCAGCCGCGCGCGACGTAATGGGAACACTTGTAGGGGCTTGCGCCAAAGCCCGATCCGACCGGCCGACACGCTGAGTTGGCTTCGGAAAAGGCGACCTCGCGGCATAACCGTGTTGATGGTCCTCTGGATACTCCGGGCCTTGCCGCTGGCCTCCATCTGTTGCTCTTGGCCGAGACGATCCGGTGTCATTGGCCCGGATGTGCTGGTCGGAATATCAGAGCGGCGCACCTTCGATGTCGCCCTATGTCTTCGCGCATCTGTCCAGGCACCTGATCGGCGGCGAGCGCCTGGGACGATCTTGAAGTGGCGCTGACCGACCTGTTCTTCCTGGAAGCAAAGACCAAGGTGGGACCGGTGTTTTAATTGGCGCCCAGCGTCGGTGAACGCCCCGGCCTTGTCGACGCCGGATCACATCGCCGATCGTTTCAGCAGGCGGAGGAATTCCTTGAGGAGCAGCGTGTTATCAAACCATCCACGGGCCGTGACGAGGTTTCCGTCGACGACCACGGGGCGATCGACGTAGGTCGCGCCCGCCTGCGTGGCGTCGAGCGCACATTTGGCGATCGTTGTGACCGTGAGATTTCGGATGCAATCCGCTGCGGCGATGATCTCGATCCCGTGGCAGAGCGCCGCCACGGGCCGATTCGACTCGAAGAACCAGCGCGTGATCCGCAGCAGATCGGCATCGTAGCGGAGATACTCTGGAGCGCGTCCGCCTGAGCAGAAGAGGCCGGCGTATTCGTCCGGACGCACGTCGCGAAAGGCGATGTCCGACGGCAAGTGGTAACCGGGACGCTCCTGCGTGATGTCCCAGCCCGGCGGCTGCTCGTGCATCACCAGATGATACAGCCGCTTCTCGGGGGCGGCGACAACCACCTCGAAACCGTCCTCCGGAAGGCGAAAATACGCATACATTGTGTCGAGCACTTCGGCCGCATCCCCAATGATGAGTAAAACCTTCGGCATGCGATCACCCTTTGCGTTTCCCAACCTCTCTTGAGACCGCCCCGGCTCGCTCCGCACCGCCGCCAGCAACGATCGGCGACCCGAGCACCTCAGCGTCCCGGAGCTGGGAGCAGGTCAATTCCCAAATGGTCGCTCCGGACCCGCAAACGCAAGCCCCAGATGGCCTCGGTCTGCGCGTCCTTGGCGGCATGGCCTCCTGTGTGGATGTACGCAATGAAAACGGAGCCGTCCGGAAGGAGGGTTCCTCGGCCGTAGCCGTAGACCGAGGGGTCGACGGCGAAGCCGTGGTGCTGGGCGGGGGCGATCCACGTCTGGCCGCCATCCGTGCTAAAGATGGCACGTTGACCACCGGCCCCATAGGAACCGTGCAAGCAAAGCAGGGTGCCGTCAGACAACGACAGCAGGCTCGGCTCGAACATCCGCATTCCAAAGGTCACCGGCGGAGTCCAGGTACGACCGCCGTCGTCCGACCATGTGATATCGCCTTGGGGGCGGCAAATCATCACCAGTCGCCCGTCCTGCAGTTGCGCAAGGCCACTCTCGCTGAGTTCGTGATCAGCCTTCACCACCGCCAACAGCTGCCACGTTTCTCCGCCGTCAGCGGTTCGGAAGATTGCTTGCTGTTCCTTACCGCCTTCCCGGGGCGTGCCATAAACAGCGAGCAGAACCGAACCGTCCTCGAGCAAGATCGGAGGCCCGTCGGTGGCGTCCGCAAGGAATGGGGACGGCAACCTGCGTGGCTTTTGTTCCCAGGTCCGTCCCTTGTCGAAGGAGCGGATGACGCAGGTCCGGTGGGCCAGTTCCGGATGCTCTTTGATACTTGCTCCGGAGTACATAAAAAACGAACACAGAAGGGCGCCGTTGCGTAACTCCAAGAAGGCGGGTGATCGATCGTCCCACGGCGTATCGATGATCGGTTGCGGCTTGCTCCAGGTCCGTCCCCCGTCCGACGAACGAATTAACATGGCGCGACCGCCAGTGGGAGCGTTCACATTGATCGGGAATCCGATCTTTAACCATTCCCGCCGGGTTTTGGCATCCAGTAACAGGGGCGTTGGCGGCGACGCGTGCCAGTAGCCTGTGGAGAAACCGACTAGTGCTCTGTCACAGCCTGGAATTAGGGTTGGCGGGTTTTCGGAAATCAACGAGACTGCGTGGGAACAAGGAGGTTTCCCATGCAGAAGAAGTACATTGTGCGACTGACGAATCGGGAGCGGAGCGAGTTGGTGGAGGTCGTCAAGAGGTTGAAGGGGACGAGCCAGAAGGTCCGGCGTGCGCAGATGCTGTTGAAGGCGGACGCCGACGGGCCGAACTGGACGGACCGGCGGATCGCCGAGGCATTTTCGTGTCGCACCAAGACTGTGGAGAACGTCCGGCAGCGGCTGGTCGAACGGGGGTTTGAAGAGACGCTCAACGGGTCTCAACGGACGTCGCCTCCAACGGAAAAGCTGCTCGATGGCGAACAGGAGGCCAAGATCATCGCTCTGCGTTTGGGATCTCCTCCGAAGGGTTATGCCAACTGGACGCTGCGGTTGTTGGCGCGTAAAGCGGTGGCGTTAGAGATCGTGGACTCGGTGAGTCATGAAACCATTCGGCGGATGCTCAAAAAAACGGGATGACGAACCGGAAGATCGAGTACTGGGTGATCCCTCCGGAGGCAGACGCCGAGTTCGCGGCCTGCATGGAAGAGGTCATCGAAACGTATTCCACACCCTATGATCCGGCCTGTCCGGTCCTCTGCATGGACGAACAGCCGGTTCAACTGTTGAAGGAAACGCGAACACCGATCCCGGCCACGGCGAAGCACGGCAGGCGGGTTGACTACGAGTACGAACGGGCCGGGACCGCGAACATCTTTATGTTTACAGAACCGCTCGCGGGATGGCGCGAAGTCACGGTCCGCCCGACGAAAACGAAACTCGACTGGGCCGCCGAAATGGCCCGGCTGCTGGACGATCGTTACGCACGCTGCGAGAAAGTGATCCTTGTGTGCGACAACCTGAACACTCACACGAAAGGAGCCTTCTACGAGGCGTTCAAACCCGAACGAGCCCGCCAACTGGTTCGCCGCATCGAGTTCCGCCACACGCCCAAACATGGCAGTTGGCTGAACATCGCCGAAAACGAACTCAGCTCGCTCACCCGCCAATGCGTCGCGGGCAGACGCTTCGGCGACATCGACACCCTGCGTGAAGAGACCTCGTCCTGGTCCACCGACGTCAACAAAACCCAACGCGGTGTCGACTGGCAAATGAAGATCGACGACGCCCGATCAAAACTGACCTCCCTCTACCCTAAAATCAAGAAGTGACAAAGCACTAGGATCGTGCCGTCACGCAGTCGGATCGGGTACTGCCATCCCACAAAACCGGCGTAACCAGGATGGGAATCAGGCTGATTGACACCAGGACCCACGAGCATTCGCCGGCACGCGGCGTACGATGTAGCCGATTCGCCCCCTGCAACAACCTTGACAACAACCTTCTTGGCCACGGCCTGCGGCGCCGAGCCAGCGACAATTCCTGCACTGAGCAACAGCGCGCGAAATAGGAACCGAATGGCATCGAGTCCAAGCGGGTGTTGTTTCACGGCCCTCGGGTTCCCCTTCGTTGGAGTGCTAATGGACAAACGAATGATGCGCGGCTTCGAGAATTCGTCACCGTCCGAGCTGCGTCGCGAGAAGTCTCCGCGTTACGACCTCCGCCCGCTCCAATCCTAAAATGTAGCTCCCCGGTAATTCCGCCGCCAAGAGATTAACAGGCGGAGCAATGCGCGAGCCTTGGTCCGCGGTCCCTTTAACTCAAACCCTCTCCGGCAACGCCATCAAACGACGGCAATTCAGAGTGGGGTTTTCGCCGACGCGACTCGTCATGTGGCCCACCTCCGCCCCGAACATCACCCCGACGCAGAACAGGCCGCCGAAATCCGCGCCGAGCTCGATCGGCGTACGTCGCGGCCCAAGAGTGAGTGCCATTCGCGCGAGTCCGATCCATGCAGCAGCTCTTCCAGCCGTCGAGGGCTGATCGGAAGGTCACGCTTTCGCGAGGAACTCACTTGGTGAGCATTGCGAGTCGGCTCCAGAATCCGATAGATGCCGAAACGCCGGTTCTCCACGAGAATTCCGAAGGCCAGCTCCTCGCTGACGTCGGGTATGCCGTAGGTAAAAATGAATGGCGGCCTGTAGCCCAAGTCGAGGGCCACATCGTCGGGAACAAGCCCCAAACCGGGTTCGACGCGTTTTTTCTGCGCTGCACGAAGCTCCACATCGCCTCGCCAATGTCCACGCTCTGCTCCGTAATTCGTTTGTCCTCAGAGGACGGTCCAATGCCGAACACTTCCTTCAGCGCCGCCTGCGTCACGAAGCGCATCTGCACGAGGTAGGTTACCAACGAATGGGCGTAACTCTTATGCCGTGCCCTGCATCCGAATGCAGCAAAGGTTTTGTCCACGGTCTGGACGCCCAATCGGCTCAGCAACAAGCTGAAGGAGTCGCGATCGATCCGGAAGGTGGGGAAAAACGCGAGCCGCTCGACCGCGCCGGAATTCGGGTCCTGTTCGTCTCCCACGACCCCGCCTGGAAAGGCGTAGGTTTCGTCGGGCGTCCCCAGTTCCCAAGGCGCCATGATCATCTGTGGCGCGATGATTCTTAGCCGGCCCGGCAAGTTCTCGCTGCGACCCAGCGGCCAACTCGCCGGCAAGACTCGAATCCGGGTGCGCTTGCCGGTCATCGCGATCCTCCTTTGCAGCGCCGGGCTGCCGCTTCGCTCAATGCCCGAGACCGTGAATCCACTGGTCGAGACCGGTCTCCGGTTTTCCCATCGCTTGCCGACTCGAGCCTTGATCACCCGCTGCGAAGACATATCGCCGCGCGAAGCGGTCGCGGACCATTTCCAGGTTGATGAAACGGTCGCCGAGGTAAGTCCGGCCAAAGTTGCCAATAAAGATACGCGACTGGCGTGCGGTCTCGCCTTTTCGCGGCCGGAGCATGGATCCTCAGGGTGCCGAAGCTTTGCTACCGCGGTGCCAGCCACTTTGTCAGCCAGTCCAGCGCTGCCTGCCGTTGTTCGCCAGTGACTTTGTGCCCCGTATCGGGGGCGACCATGATTTTTAGCGTCTCGGTTGCGCCTGCCCCGCGATAGGCCGCTTCCGCGGCGGCGAAAGCGATCTTCGCGCCATCCAGCGGGCAGTTGGGGTCACGATCGCCATTGAGGATCAACAGGGGCCGCCCGGCGAACAGACGAATCATGCTCGGACAGCATCCCCGCGCCGACCAGGGCGACCGTTTTCACGGAGCGCGCTTGCTGGCGAATGACATTAGGATACCCGACCTCGGGATAGTCTCCCGCAGGGCCGTGCGGTCCATCGTGCAGGGCCATCTGGATCACCTGGGCCAGGTGCAGGGCCTGGCGGTCCGTGGTCTGGGCGATCTGCTCGATGCAGCTAAAGCCGTCGGCGATGATCAGCTCGTCCTTTGGCGCCTGACGCACGGCGGGGAGCAAGGCCAGCTCGCCGACGGCGATCGAGACGTCGTAGTGCTCTCTCTCGAAGCCGAACGAGCCGGCCATGCCGCAGCAGCCGTCGTCGAGGAGTCTCGTAGTCCAGCCCGAGCTTCTTCAGGATCGCTTCCTCGTCGTTCATCTTCATGATGGCCTTGTGGTGGCAGTGGCCGTGCACGATGGCCTTGCGCTTGAGCTGCGGCGGGCGATAGTCCTTCACCTTTTTGTTCAGGAACTCGCTTAACAGGAATGTCTGCTGGCTAAGCCGCTGGGCATCCTCGTCGTCGGGGAAGAGGTTGGTCAGCTCGTCGCGGAAGACGGCGACGCAACTCGGCTCCATGCCCACGATGGGGATGCCGGCCTGAATTTGCGGCCGCAGGGTGTCGAGAATCTGCCGCAGCAGAACCTTGGCCGTGTCCAGCATGCCGAAATCGTACAGCGGCCGGCCGCAGCAGAGCGACGCGGCCGGGACCAGGACCTGGAAGCCGGCCGCCTCCAGCACTTCCACGGTCGCCTTGCCGACCTCGGGATGGAAGTGGTTGTTGAAGGTGTCGGGCCAGAGCATAACCTGCGGCTTGCCCTCGTTCCGCACGGGCCGCGCTGGCGGAACCACTCCTTGAATGTCTGCGGGGCAAAGGCAGGCATCCGCCGCTGCGGCGCGATGCCGCCCAGCCACTTGACGACGTCCCGAAGCACCGGCGTCTGGCCGAAAAAATTCACCACGCCGGGCATGTAGGACGCGAGCCGGGCCCACCAGTAGATCAGGCCCATGGAATAGGCGTGCCGCGGCCGCAACCGGCCCTCGTAGTAGTGCGAGAGGAACTCGGCCTTGTACGTGGCCATGTCGACGTGCACGGGGCAATCGCCCTTGCAGCCCTTGCACGCCAGGCATAGATCCAGCGCTTCGCGCACGTGCGGATCCTTCCAGCCGCCGTCCAGCGGGTCGCCCTGCAGCATCTCGAACAGCAGGCGGGCCCGGCCGCGCGTCGAGTGCATCTCTTCGTGCGTCACCCGATAGCTGGGGCACATCGTGCCGCCTTCGGCGCGGCGGCATTCGCCGACACCGGCGCAGCGCAAGGTCACGCTGCCGAAGTTGTCCTGGTCCTCGGGAAAGTGGAAATGCGTCTCGCACCTTCGGCGGGTCGTAATCGGTGCCGAGGCGCAGGTTTTCGATCCATGCGGTTGGGCCGCACGATCTTGCCGGGGTTCATCTTCCAGTCGGGATCCCAGATCGACTTGAACTCGTTGAACGCCTGGATCATCTCCTCGCCGAACATCTTGGGCAGCAGCTCGGCGCGGGCCTGGCCGTCGCCGTGCTCGCCGGAAAGCGAGCCGCCGTAGCTCACCACCAGGTCGGCGGCCTCGTTCATAAACGACGAGATAGTTCTGAATGCCTGTCGTGCGTCGCGCAGGTCGAAGTCGATGCTGTTGTGGATGCAGCCCTGGCCGAAATGGCCGTAGAGCGAGCACGTGTAACCGTACTTGTCGAGCAGCTTGCGGAAGTCGCGCAGGTAGGGGCCGACCTTGTCCGGCGGAACGGCCGAGTCTTCCCAGCCCGGCCAGGTCGGGCGCTGGCTGGGCACGTGGGCCGTGGCGCCCAGGCCGTCCTCGCGGACCTTCCAGATTTTGCGCTCGTCGACCGTATTGTCGTAGAGCTTCATCGACGGCGGATTGCCTTGCTTCTTGAGCGCGGCCATCAGGCCACGGGCCTTGTCGTCCGTTTCCTGCTTGGTTTCGCCGCCGAACTCGACCAGCAGCCAACCGCCGCCCGGCGGCAGCAGCGACAGGTCGGCGACGTCCATGCCCACAGTGTTCATGTCGTGGACGAGGTTGTCGTCGATCCCTTCCAGGCCGACCGGCTTGTGGGCCAAGACTTCCATGACGTGGTCGCCGGCGCAGTACACGTCCGGGTAGCCGAGCACCAGCAGCGAGCGCACCGGCGGGCTGTAGACCAGGCGCAGCGTCGCCTGCAAGATCATGACGCAGGTGCCTTCCGACCCGACCAGGGCCTTGGCCACGTCGAAGCCGTGTTCCGGCAGCAGATAACGGCAGGTTGTAGCCCGAAACCCGGCGCGGGAATGTTCGGATAACGTTGGCGGATCTGGTCGGCATACTTGTCGCGCAGGGCCTTGAGCTTGGCAGTAGATTTCGCCGCGCCGGCCGCCGCCGCGGATGATGCGTTCCAGTTCCTCGTCGCCGGTCTTGCCGACCTTCATGCGCGTGCCGTCGTAGAGCAGGATGTCCAACTCCTCGGTGTTGTCGTCGGTCTTGCCGGCCATGACCGAATGGACGCCGCACGAGTTGTTGCCGATCATGCCGCCGAGCGTGCAATGGTTGTGGGTCGAAGGGTCCGGCCCGAAGGTGAGTTGATGCTTCTCGGCCGCGCCGCGGAGAAAATCGAGAACGCAGCCCGGCTGCACTCGGGCCCGCTTGTTGTGCGGGTCGAGTTCGAGGATGTCTGCGCATGTACTTGGAGAAGTCGAGGACCACGGCGACATTGCAGCACTGGCCGGCCAGGCTGGTGCCGCCGCCGCGGCCGAGCACGGGTGCGCCGTGCCTGCGGGCGGCCGCGACTGTCTCGACCACGTCTTCCTCGTCCCGCGGGACGACGACGCCGATCGGCACCTGCCGGTAATTCGAGGCGTCCGTGGCATACAGGCACGGCTGCCGTCATCGAAGCGCACCTCGCCGCGAACCTTGCCGCGCAGCTCCGCCTCCAGCGACCTGGGCATCAACTTGGGAGACATCTGGCGGGCCGCGGCTGAGCCGCGCATGCGGTCAGTGCCTAAAATCGGTAAGCATCGTCATGAGTCTCTGATCTCCTATGAAGGATCCTCGTTAATCGTTCGTCCACACGCGGTAGCGTTCGGCATCCGCAGCGTTTGAGTTCCAGCCCGAGTCCGGGCCGCGACCGATCGGGACGCAGCACCCCTTCGACCGGCGTCAGTGCGCCGTCAAAGAGCATCTGTTCGATGCGCACGTGGTCGTGGAAATACTCCAGGTGGCGGAAGGGAATCAGCGCGCAAGCGGGATGGACGTGCAGGGACGGGGCACAGTGTGCAGAGAGCTGGAGCGAGCGGGCCTGACAAAGCAGCGCCGACCTGCAGGAAGCCGGTGATGCCGGCACAGCGCGTGGCATCGGCTTGCAACACGTCCACGGCCTCCGCTTCCAGCATGCGCCGGAAGTACCACAGGTCGTAGCCGTATTCGCCTGCGGCGATCTCCATACCCGCCGGCGCGCGATCGCGGAGCAAGTGCAGACCCGCGAGATCGTCGGCCGAAACCGGCTCCTCGAACCAGCTCACGCCGAACTCAGTGAAAGCGTCGGCAAAGTCCAGGGCCTGTTTGCGGCTGTACGCCCCGTTGGCATCCACGAATAATTCAGGCTCGGGCCCGATCGCCTGGCGGGCGGCACGCACTCGGTCGAGGTCTTGGTCGGGATGGGCGCCGATCTTCATCTTGACGCGCGGAATCCCCTCCGCCACCCAACCGCCGAGCTGTTTTTGCAGTTGGGCCGTCGAATAAGAGGTAAAGCCGCCGCTGCCGTAAACCGGCGCCCCGTCATGGGCCGCGCCGAGAAGGGTCACGAGCGGCACGTCGAGCAGGCGGGCCTTCAAATCCCACAGGCAGGAATCGACGGCGGCGATCGCCATCGAGCAGATGCCCGGCCGGCCGAGGTTGCGGATCGCATGGACCATTGCCTCCCACGCGGCTGGCACCGCCATCGCGTCGCGTCCCCGCACGACGCCCGCCAGCAACTCGTGAATCAAGTGGGCCGTTGGCCGTGTCGGCGTAGCTGATAGCCGAGTCCATGCTTACCGCCCGCGGCCGCCTCGACGACGACGAGCGTCGTTTGGTCCCAGGCGTAAGTGCCATCCGCTTCCGGCGCATCGGTCGGGTATGGTATAGGCCGAGACATCTGATCCCTTCGATGGGGACGTCAACGCCGTGTGTCATACCGAGCTTCCTCTTCGATGAATCAGATCGGGCCCGTTTCCTTTCGGGAACAGCCGCCACTCCTCTGATTAACCTCCCTTCGCCCCTCCCGCGTAGCTCACCGCTTGCCGTGTCCAATCGGCTTCCATCCTCGCCTGGCGTAAAGGGACGATCCGCGCATGCTCGCGCGCCGCCAAGTGTCTCCTACGTTTTGCTGGCGCCCACGACCAGGTCTCATACAGCGCCGCAGCCAGGCCGAGGCCGACTAGCGCGAGCCAGCCGCGGTCCCTTTCTGTCCACCGAGCCGACGGATACTTGGCCATCATTCGTTCTACTTTCGTTAGGTCGTGATAAAGGAACCGTACGTGATTGGCGCACCCGCATGGCGGGATGACGATACCGAAGCGGGGGACGAATCGCGCCGGAAGGTTTGTCGCCTCCCATTTGTCGCGTTCTGCGTGTGCGGCATCGCGAAAAAGAACGCCAGGGCCAGCAGTGCATACACGGCAACGAGGAGCAGGCCCTCGAACCAGGTCGTCTCCCCGTCGCGAGCGATGGCATTGACGACGAACGCGACGGCTGCGATCGCAATCAGCTCCAGTGGATTCGTGAACACCAGGTTCATCGGGTGGCCCATCAAGTAGGAGATCAGCAACAGCAGGGGAGCCACCAGGAGCGCGATTTGAATCGTCGAGCCGGCGGGGCGAGAACCAACGACACCCCACCGGGCCCGACGTACGCGGGCGCGGCCGCCCCTGCGAAAGCCGATGCAACACGGCCGCACCTTTTCCAACGGGGCTCGCGGAAGGCCTCATGTCCCCTCCCCCGCGAGACGCTCCAGCAAATGGTCGCCCACGCGCAGCGCATTGGCGATGATCGTCAAGGCGGGATTCACCGCACCGCACGAGACGAAGAAGCTGCCATCGACGACGTAAAGATTGTCCAGGTCGTGCGCCTTGCAGTTCAGGTCGAGCGCCGAGGTTTTCGGATCGCGGCCGAAACGAATTGTTCCGTTCTGGTGGGCCGTGCCGCCGATCGGAATTTTCTGGTTCAAGTACAGCGAATGGGGCAGCAGATGCTCGTGGCAGCCAATGGCCTTGAGCATTCCCTTGAGTTTCGCAATCAGACGCTGATGCGACTCCAAGTTGGTGTCCTGGAGACTCAGTTTGATCGTCCCCTTCGCGTCGAGCGTGATTCGGTTGTCGGGTTTGGGCAGGTCCTCCGTCTGCAACCAGAAATCAACGGAGTGCTGGGCCAGGGCGTCGAGGGCCGCGGTTGGCGTCCAGCCTTCCCAGCCGGACAGCTCGCTTTTGATGATCTCGCCGTCGGTCTTGCCGAGTAATTGGATTTCCCCCAAAGGGAAGGGCCAGTCGTCGGACCCGGAGTTGAAGTAGAAGTCGTTCAGAGCGAGCGTTTTTTGGAACACGGTCGGATTAGGGCGGATCGAAACGGCCATGAAGGCCGAGCAGTTGTGACGCATGTAGTAGCGGCCGACGACGTCCGAGCTGTTTGCCAATCCGCGCGGGTGTCGGTCGTTGGCCGATCGCAGCAGCAGGGCGGCTGAGTTGATGGCTCCGCACGCGACGACCACGACGTCGGCCGAGTATTCCTCGCTCTCACCGTTGCGCCGAACGTGGACCTTCGTCAGCTACCCGGCCGGAAGGGCTGGTTTCCAAACGATTCACGTAGGCGTTGGTGAGGAGTTGAACGTTCGCGTGTTCCAGGGCCGGCGTTAACGCACAACACCTCGGCATCCGCTTTGCCATGAACCAGGCAGGGAAAACCGTCGAAGCGGTTGCAGCGGATACAGGGGCTCGTGTGCGTCACCTTGCCGTTTTTCTCATCGAGCAGGATGCCGAGCGGCAACGGAAAAGGATGATGCCCCAGGCGAACCAGGTCGTCGTGCAATTGCTGAATGCGCGGCTCGTAGCTGACGGGCGGGTAGCGGTAAGGTGCGCTGGCGGGAGGCTCGGTCGGGTCGATGCCGTGCTTCCCATGCACGTGATAGAGGTGCTCCGCCTTGGTGTAGTAAGGCTCGAAGTCCTCGTAGCTCAACGGCCAGGCGGGCGAAACGCCGTCGTTGTAGCCGACTTCACCGAAGTCCTCCTTGCGCAGGCGGAACAAGGCGGCGCCGTAGACTTTGGTGTCGCCGCCGACGTAATACTGGATGCCGGGGTGGAAGGTCTTGCCGTCCTTGTCCAGCCACGTCTCTTTCGCCCGGTACTTGGCGTCAATGAAAACGGCGGTCGAGTTCCAGTTGTCTCTCTCGCGTGGTAGGTAATCGCCACGTTCCAGCAGCAGGATCCGCTTGCCGGAAGAGGCAAGGTGGTAGGCAAGAGTGCCTCCCCCCGCTCCCGTGCCAATGATGATCGCGTCAAAATGAGTCGCTTGAGACATTCCTCTCAGCCTCGCAACAGGGCCGGTGGTCTTCCCTCATCCCCCGAAACAACTGGGCGGCAGCCCACGGACCCCGGGAGTGATGGCGAAGAGACTCCCGGACAACGGCGCCTTGGCAATCTGGTCGGCCGTCATGGTTTCCCTGGCCGTCGTCACGTACAGCACGTCGAGTTTCTCTCCGCCGAACGCGCATCCGCACGGGCGGGGTACAGGAAGCTGCACCACGCGGTCGATCTTGCCGGCCGGGGTGTAGTGCACCACCCGCCCCACTGCGTTGTGAACGCTCCACACACCGCCATCGGCATCGACGGTCAAGCCGTCCGGGAATGCGCCCGAATCCTTGTCCACCGCGGCAAACAAACGTCGATTGGCGATCTGCCCGGTGGCCGAATCGAAATCGTAGGCGAAAATGCCGTAGGCGAAACTTTCCGTGAAATACAGCACTCGACCATCGGGGCTCCAGTCCAAGCCGTTGGCGCAGACGCACCCGGTATGCTCGCGCGTGACCCGCAAAGTCCGTATCGAGCCGATAAAGGCTCCCGTCGGGGGCATCCCAGTGAGCCCCGTTCATTGTCCCCGCCCAGAAGCGTCCCCGTCGGTCGCACTTGCCGCCGTTGAAGCGATTGTCCGGTTTGTCTTCCTCGACGTCCTTCAGCACGCGCAGGACCTCGGTTCCGGGATCGAAGAACGCGAAGTCCTTGCGCAAGGTGGCCAGCAGCCCGCCGCGTTTGCGCAGGGCCACGCAGGTGACCGGTTGCCGCAGATGAAACGTGTCGTTCGCGGCAGTGGCCGGATGGAAGCGATGAATCTTCTGGCCGGTGATGTCGACCCAATAGAGGGCCGCTTCCTGAGCGCACCAGACGGGCGACTCGCCGACGATGGCCTCGGCCTTCAGGACGCACTTGACTGCACTGGCACTCATGGCAAGCGTCCCCCCGCAAATCAGCTCGAGAGTTTGCGGATCGAATGGATTTGGGACAATGGGCGTCAGTGCCGTGCCTTGTGTTCACTGGGCTTCTTGATCTCGGGCTTCTTGGCACTGTGTGTCTTTGCCTTGTCGCCTGCTTTCGTCATTTTGGGGTGCTTCTTTATCTCCTTGATCTTGCCTTCCATTTCGATGATGAGGACTTCATCGCCGGACTGGAAGATGTCGAGCGTGCCTATCTGACCCGTGCTGTCGAGGTACTCGATGTCTTCCGTGAGCTGGAAGGTCTTTTCGACTTCCCGCCCGTCCCTGTCCTCCATTTTCACGGTGACGGTGCCCTCCCGCGTGTCCACGTTGGTAATCGTTGGCTGCATGAAAGATGCTCCTGACGCCTGAACCGTGGTTTCCTCTCTCCCGGACTACGCATCCAGGTGAGAAACCCCGAATTCCTCGGGCGTAACCGTTCCTTTGCTACCGGTCCCATTCCACAGCACGTTTTAGGCCGCAGGACATTGCCTTGCCTACACGACCTCTCGGATCTTGTCTTTCAATACGGTCTTGATGATGTCCCAACGGTCGCGCTGCCCGCGCGCGAGGGCCTCGGCAAAGCCGAAGGCTTGCTTCATGGTGGCGTGGCCGGGCATCGGCGGCTCGTTGGCATCGACCACGCACTCAACCACGGCGGGTCCCGGCTGAGCCAACGCTTCGCGCAGGACAGCCTCGGCCTGCTCGGGATCGTCCAGCGTGTAGCCGGCCGCCCCGCAGGCCTTGGCGTACATCGCGAAATCGATGGGCTGCAACTGCACGCCGAACTGGGGATTTCCTTCCATGACGATTTGCTCCCACTTGATCTGGCCCAGGACGTTGTTCTTGATGATGATCACCTTCACCGGCAGCTTGTACTTCACCAGCGTGGCCACCTCCATCATCATCATCGTGAAGCCGCCGTCCCCGCAGACACAGACCACCTGGCGGCCGGGATAGGCCACGGCCGCCCCGACGCTGTAGGGCAACCCGTTGCCCATCGTGGCCAGCATCCCCGATGCCGAGAACTTCATCTCTTCGCGCATCTGGATGTAGCGGGCCGTCCAGGTGGTTACGGTGCCGCAGTCGCTGGTGACGATGGCGTCTTTGTCGAGGAGCTTGTTCAGGTGATAGGTGACCACCTGCGGCTTCATCGGTTTGTCCTTGCGGGTGCCGCGCTCCTCCATGAGTTCGTTCCATTGCCTCATGCTCTTCTGGGACTGTCTCCAAAAAGCTGCGGTCCTTCTTAGGTTGGACCAGGGGAAGCAGCGCTTCCAGCACGCGCCGGCACTCGCCGACCAGGCCGATGTCAGCCGGAAAACGCAGCCCGATGCGCGCCGAATCAATGTCGATCTGGACGCACTTGGCCTTGCCCGGCTTGGGGTAGAACTCCATGTACGGGAAGCCGCTGCCGGCGATGATCAGCGTATCGCACTCCTGCATCGCGTCCTGCGAGGGGGCCGTGCCGAGCAGGCCTATCCCCCCCGTGGTGAACGGGCTGTCGTCGGGGACCACCCCCTTGCCGAGCAGGGGCTTGATGATCGGGCCGCCAACTTTTTCCGCCAATTCCAGGATCTCCTTGCGGGCGTTAGGCATCCGCGGCCGGCAAGGATGGCCACCTTGTTGCCGGCGTTGATCAGATCCGCAGCCTGCCCCAAAACCGCGCTTGCGGGCAGCGGAGATGCCGCGGTGAACAGGTCGGCGCTGTGCTTGGCAATGTTGGCACTGGAGCGTGGGACGTCGGAGGTCGTCCATTCCTGGATGTCTTTGGGAATGGTGAAGTGGGCCACCGTGCGCCGGGAAAGGGCGGCCTTGATGGCCTCGTCCACGACGTTGTGGACGTGCGCCGGCCCCATGATCCGTTCGCTGTAGGCGGCCACATCCATGATACAATTTGTCCAGGTCCACGTCCTGCTGGTAGTGCGTGTTGATGAGATCGTGAAACGTGTGTCCTGTGATGGCCAGCACGGGTTGGCCGTCGCACTTGGCGTCATAGAGGCCATTCAACAAATGCACGCCGCCAGGTCCCGAGGTCGCCAGGCACACGCCCAGCCTGCCGGTGTACTTGGCATAGCCACAGGCGGCGAAAGCAGCCGCCTCCTCGTGGCGAACCTGAATGAACTTGATCTCGTCCTGACGTGTCCGCAGCGCCTCGAAGATGCCGTTGATCCCATCCCCCGGAAACCCGAAGATCGTGTCTACGCCCCAGTCGATCAGCCGCTCGATCATCAGGTCGGCTACGGTTTTTGCCATTGAATTGTTTCCTTAAACTGCATCCGCGCCCCGATTGTCACAGTCCGCTCCTGAATCGATATGCGATGTTGTTCGTTCCTAAACTGCGTCTCGGTGGGAGCGCGCTTTTTCGGAGGAGCTCCTCTCGCGCTTGCGCGCTCGGGCTGGCGTCGGATCTCCGATTCGCCGTTATCGCGAAGGCTCTGGTCTTCTTGCTCTGAGCACCGTTCCGATTTCTCGTGTTCACTTTCCATCGCCAGGCGCTCTGTGTGAGACACGGGCGTCGTCTGATCTGCCTTCGACGCCTGCGGCTCCTCGACCTTGACTGTGAAGTCATGTCCTTCCCAATTCCCGTCCTCGGGCCAATAAAACGTGAAAACCACTTCGCTCCCAGGCAGCAGCCTCTCCGTGGGTAAGTCGGCAAAGTGGATGCCAAGCCCCGTGTCGCGAGTCGGCATATCGTAGGTCGTGAGCCAGCCGTCGTTACTCCAATGGACGACTGCGGGAGCCGAAACCTCCATCCGCAGCACTTTGGTCGCCGGCACGGCCCTGCACTTCTGGTCGAATCTCCAAAACATGTGTTTCGAGATCGTCTTCTCCACGAGATATCGCTGTACGGGCTGAGCCGGCATGTCAAAGACGCGCCCGTCATGTAACGAACGGCGCAACTTGACGTATTCGGCGTGTGCCCAGACCAGCGGCATCGCGGATCCGGACGGCCTGCCGAGTGCCAAGTCCCGGCCGGGGATATCTTCAGAGTCCCAGACTTGTTCTGGAATGAACCCACTGTCGTTGGCACAATTCTCCATGGTGCCCAAGAGCGTCATTGCCGCGTCGACCCGTCCTGCGGCCAACTCGTAGTGGGCACGCTCCCCGGTCAACAATGGCCAGCAGCGACCGATACCGGTGCCGTCGAAGGGCGGTCCATCCGCGTGCTCGCCATAGCCGTCGTCGGTGTAACGATGCCAGCACGGCCCCTGAGGCGCGTCGACCTTCAAGAACTTGTCGATCACTTTCACGGTGTTGACGATCCGCGGGTCGTCCGCGGACCGCAGCCCGAAGCGGACCAGGGCCAACGCGTCGGGACTGACAATTTGGGCGACCGGATGGCAGCCCGCGTCCGGCGCGTGGTTCTTGAGGGTCACCCTGCCGGCGGCCGGCGTGTCCGCTTCCAATTGATTCGGCAGCGCGAAACGCACGTAGTACCCGTCCACGCCGGCTTCGCGGGCAAGGTCAGTGCCGGTGACGTAGAGCAGTCGCTCGATGATCCCATTCCAACAGTCGGCGGTCTCGCGCAAGTAGGTTGCCATAGCCAGTTCACCGTGGCGATCCGCCAAGTCAGCCGCCGCCAACAAGGCGGAGATTTCCACGGCGATCGTCGAGGCGAAATAGCCAGATTCTTCCTCCCAGCGGTCGAGCGGCGTCAGCGGGCCGTTGCAGACCAGGTACCCGGTCGCACGACGCACCATCGGCCAGAGGGAGGCCAGCTGATCCTCCTTGAGAGCATTCTCGCGAAGCGCAAACTCGACGAGCTGGATAACAAACGCGGTCTCATCCAACTGGATGCCATTCCACGAGTGCACGCCATTCGCGAACATATTCTGCGGCCAGTGGCCGTCCGCGTCCTGTGTGACCTGGAAGTACGACAACACGCGCCGCGCGTCCTCGTGCTTTTGGATGGCCAATAGTCCGCCGATTGTCTCGATCATGTCACGCGGCCAGATCAAGTGGTAACCAAGGTCCCCATCACCTTTAGAAGAACCCCAGGGGCTGGCCAAGCTGGCAATAATGCCGCCCTGAAACTGTTTGCCCTCGTGAATTCGCATCACGGCGGAGCTGATTCGATACAAGTTTTGGCGATGCTGTTTCGATCCCTCCAACGGTAGGAGTGCACTTTGCCAATCCGACCATGACTGCACGTAGACCTTCTGTGCGGCTTCAAAACCCTGCAAGAGACTGGCACGCGCGCGGTATCCTGCGTCCCCTTCGTCCCGTCCAAAGCTGAGCGCGAATAGGAACTGGCCGCCGCATGCTTCGATGTCCACCTCGCCGATCAGGGCCACATTGCCATGCTCCGCTCGATCGTAGGTCCATGCCATTTGCTTGTGCTGGGAGACGTCCTGCCACCCGTCCGATGTGCCGACGAATCCCGCCGAGCGCTTCCGCCAAGGCGCGGAGCAGGCCAACGCCAGTGCCACGCCATTCCGTTTGGCGAACAGCATGGGGACGCCTTTGTAATCGCCGATCCAAGCCGTGTTGTCGCTCCCCTGATTATCCAAATGCGGATTTAAGAGAACATAGACGGAGTAATCGGCCAGTTGACCCTTCAAGGGGACGAAGCGAACCTGTTGCAAGACCGTCGGACGTTTCGGATCGGTCAGGACCAGCTTTTCAAAACGATAGCGGCCCTGCTCACAAGTGTTATTCACACGGAAGGCCGGCACCCCGTCGCTGAGATAATTCACCTGCGACTGAGTGTTTCGTTTTTCCTCAGAGAAGAAGTCCTGCCGGTCTGTGACGAGCATTTGCAGGTCCCGCGTACAGGCCATGTCGACGAAAGGGTGGAAGACTTCCGTCAAGATGCCGTCGCTGAGCGTGAACCAAACGTCACTGTCTGTGTACAAGGCCGTACCAACGCCCGTCTTGGCGGAGGACGCCCACCGCGCCGGGATCCCCGGTGCCCCGGGCGGATAATCGGAAGTCGTCGTCATTTCGGAAGCTCCAAAATTCCTTTTGCGGGCTTCGTTCTCAATGGCCTCGGCGCAACGTTCGCGCTTCGCATCGGTCATCGACAGGATGAAGCTTCGCCCACCGCTGTTTTGCCAGAACCCGACGCAGGTCCCAAGTCACTCAACACTTTGCGTGGCTGGCTCTGCGATAGTGCGGCCAGACCCAAGACACCCAAAGCCCCCAGCGACAGTCCGATGAGGCCTCCGCGCCAGCACTTGCCGAAACCGTTTTGGAAGGCATCATCAGGTAGCGCCCGCGATTCCGGCCCAAGCGATCAACTCCCGGTGCTGATCCGCCCACACCTGTAAACTGTGGCCGTGTGCCCTTCTGCTAAAAGCGCCGCGCGCCCCATGATCCACATGCTCATCGACTGCTTCGTTGAGGTTGTTCGGCCGGTTGGGATCTGCATGGCCGTCATACTGCTGCGCCCCATACCCTTGCTTTGCCAGGTACCAGTCGCCAAATCTGGGCGCGATTTTGTTGCCCTGAATGGCCACGACCGTGGACCCGCCGACGAACCATTCACGCCGGTAGTGATGCGCCGCGTGCACAATCGCCTCGGCGGCAACTTCGGGCTGGAAGATCGGCGGAACCGGCTGAGGCTTGCGCGGCAACCGGCTTTTCACCCAGCCGAATTGCGGCGTGTTCAGCGCCGGCATCTGCACCATGGTGATCTTGACGTTGCTTTTGTCATGGATCAGTTCGCAGCGCAGCGATTCGGTGAAGCCCTGTATGGCGTGTTTGCCTCCGCAATAGGCCGACTGCAGCGGAATGCCGCGGTACGCAAGCGCTGATCCGACCTGGACAATGGTGCCGTGGTCGCGCGGAAGCATTCGCTTCAAGGCGGCCAGAGTCCCGTAGACAAAGCCCAGGTAGGTGACCTCGGTCACGCGCTTAAAATCGGCGGGCGTCATTTCCTTGACCGGCGAGAAGACCGAACACATGGCATCGTTGACCCAGATGTCGATCGGCCCGAACTCTTTTTCGACCGCCGCGGCCGCCTTCTCGATCTGGTCGGGATCGGCCACATCGGTCTGCAACGCCAGGCCCTTGCCGCCCAACTGCTCCACGTCCCGGCGCGCGCCCTCGAGTCCCGCCCGGCCACGCGCCAGCAGACCGATATGAGCCCCCTGGCGGGCGAACGCCTGTACCGTGGCCCGACCCACGCCTGCCGAGGCGCCAGTGACAACCACTACTTCCGGTCGTTTCGTATCTGCCATGAGCTAAGACTCCTTTACTTGAGGGCGGCTACGCGAGACGCACCCGTGACTATTCCTTTGAAGCTGACCTTTGTCGGTCACCCCATCCGCCAACGCATTAGTCTGCCATAACGACGACCAACCGCCGCCGAGGCGCTGCCCGCTCGTGCCGCGAACCGAAGCGCACGAAATCAGAAGAAGACCGACCACTGTGCTATTCAAAAGCGAAACCAATTCATATCCGAGCACCCAAGGCGCGACGAGAAGCCACGCCCCCAGGACCAGGTTGACCCAGCGGAGCGAGCGGGTGGCTTCATGGAGGGCAATGAGGGCGCAGGCGGTCGCTACGGGACCCGCGATGCGATCGTTCGTGCGGGCGGCGCCGCTGTAACCCAACACGGCCGGCGCAGCCATCAGCCAAATACCCAACGCCGCATTCACGATCTGAGTCGCCCGACTCCACCCTCCGCTGCGATGCGGGCGTGCCAAGATGTCGCCCGGATCGTGCCAAGCTTGTGGTCCCCACAATGTCTGCCACGCGGAGCGCCCCTGTTCCCGTTCCTGCTTGAAAAACTGTAGGGCAGCCAAGACTTCCGCCATGACGAATCCAACCATCAGGATCGAGCAGGCTGCGGACGCCAGACACAACGTGCAATAGGCGTGAAAGAGGACAGGTTGGAAAATGGCGAGCAGGACGCCCCCCACGCCAAGCCCGCCGGCAATCAGTCCGAGCAACAGGACGATACAGGGCTTGGTTCGCCAGCGAGCACAACCGCCGATGGAGCCGACCGTGACATCGAGCAGATACACGACGGCGCCAAGGATGGCATCCGGGACGGGCAGAAGGTGGGCGATGCTCGATTCCTTGAGAATCCGGTGGCTGCCGTCGCCGAACAATGGTTCCCAGACGACCGGGATGACACCCAATTGGTACAGTCCCAGGTAAGTCGCGATGCCAAAACCAGTCAGCCCGAGCGCAAGCACCGGCAACCGCTCCGCCCATCCCGAAGGGTTGTAGCTCCATCCCAGCGGTATGTCACACGCGTCCATCCTGGCACTCTTGTTCTCCGAGCGGTCTTGGGCCCACATCTCGTATCGCTTACAGGCAACGGCTCCCTCATCGCCCGACGGGGCCGCCACGATTGGGCAGCGATCAAGGCTGTGACCTCTTCAGCCCGAAGTCTCACCAAGTCCTTCGCCGGGCAAAACACTGCACGTCACGTGCCGCCGCCGACTCGTAATGCCCGAAACTTTCCGCGCCGACAAATCATTCTTGCTCTCTGGAATCGAAAACGCCGACCTTCTCCGCCGGCGAGACGTTTCGAACGTTGTTCCGGGGAGTCGGCCGAAGCCCCTGGCGGCAGGCATTCCGGCACATCAAGCCGTGCCACGCCGATCCGGTCGTCGGCCATCCCATAATAAGCGTCGAAGCAGTGGCCAGGGCAACGTCACCCACGCGTAGTATCGCAGCTCCCAAGACCGTTCTCGTTTTCCGATTCCAACCGGATTTAGAAGCAACCCTTTTTCACTTCCTCAGCGATTTGCTGCTTAATCCGCCTGGCACTCTCTTGTTCCTGGCGCTTGAGGTCGCGCCAAAGCGTCTGGAGCGACGAGTTCTTCTCGGCGTTGGCGATGTACTGGTCGCATCGCCAGAGAAAGTTGAGCCGCCTGCTTAGCTCGTGCACCAAGTCGTAGTCGTGGTCCTCGGAACCGCGAGTCGTTCCGATCTGTTCGATTTGCTTTTCGGCTGCGATGGTCACCGCGTGCACGGGGTAACCTCCGATGCCGGCCACCTGTTCGATCACCGCGTAGACGTCCGCTCGACGCCCCGGCTGAAAATAGCCAACGCTTTTTTTAGGATGTCACGCTCGCGCTCGACCCGAGCCAACTCCGCCTCCAACTGGCGAACCCGACTCTCCAAGTCCGAGGCGATGGCTCCTTCCTCTCCAAGAATCTTCCTCTTCCAGCGATACAGCACGTTGGCTCCGGAGAGTCCCAATCGCTCGGCGACGGAGGTGGCCGAATGCCCGTCCAGCAGCATCCGCACGGCCTCCTCCTTGAACTCGGGTGTAAACGCTCTCCTTGATCGCTTGCCCTTCTTCGACTGTCTCTCTGACATCGGACCGCTCTCCTGGATCCGTCCAGAATAAGCACTCGCACTGTCCGAAAAACACGAAGCAGGTCAAGTGATCCGGTTTTTTGCAATTTGGTTAGTAAGGTATACGTATGACCGCCGCCTATGAAAATGCCCCCAACGTTCTTCAGTGTTTCTTCGGTAATGCCTTCAGTGGGCGCACAGACCGCATCGATGCCCATTTTCTTCAGTCTTTTCTGCGCGACAGCGAAATAGTCCTTTTCAGGCATTCCGTCGGGACGAGCGTAGGGTACAAAAAGAATAGGCTTGTGCTCCTGAACCTGCTTGGCGAAAAAGTCTTTGATCCAGACTTCCGCGAAATCGAGAAACCCTGGTTTCTCTCCCTCCGGCAAGTTTCCCGCTGCTTTGCTGCCTGATAACAAGAGCATCTGCTTTTTGGATCGTTCAGCCATAGGGCCTCCGTGAGTTGTTGCACTTTGACGCTGCACGCGAAAGGTTAACAAAGCATTACCACGGCGCGACGTCCCGCGCAATGGTTGATTTGTGATGATTGTGTTTCAGCGGCGGCATGTGCGTCGGTAGCCCCCGCCCAAATGCCCCGGAAATTGCCCGTACAAGCGCGAAGCAGGCCGTAGGCTGTAAACAAGGCGCAGAGCGGTTTTCGCCGTACCTTGCCCCGTCCAAATGCGATTTCAGGCCGGTCAGGATGGGAGACATCCGCCGCCTGTAGCCTACACCGTTCGTTCAGGGCTCTCGGTGTGTTGCCGCTCCAGGGCGAGTCGGTCCTGAAAAGTTGTCTCTGTCGTGATCGGTGGAGTCGGTTCGCTCGGCTGCTTGAAAGCGGCGGGCTCATCTGAGTCCGACGCTGGGCCAACCATGGGAAGGCGTTCGGCTCGCCGAAGGATGCGAGCAGTGACCGGCTCCTCGGCCGTAGCTTGCTTCTGGCGGATGCGCTGCGGAGCGGCTTCGATGCTGTTGGCAGCCTTGAGGGCTTTGATCCGGTCTGCCAGTTCCAAAACAAATGGCTTGTCGCCTTCAGCTGGTTGATGGGAAGTCGCTGAGAGCCCGGCCTTAAGCTGGTCACGAAGCGCGGTCAGTTCGGCCAGATACCGCTCGTGGACGAAAGGCTTGCCCAGCCGGGCTTGGTAATCGCGGAGTTGTGACTCGGCAATGGCGAGGTCCTGACGCAAGCGGACGCATTCGGTGCCGTAGCCGCCGACAAAACGTTCAAGCGAGTTAAGCACGGCGCGCGGCCCATGGTGGTCCCGCGAAAGGGCGGACTGGCGAGCGATCACTCCCTCCAGAAACACGCTGGGCGGGAATTGCGGATGAAGGACCAGGCCGAAGCGTAAGCCGCGATAAATGCCGAGCGGGATGTGGCGCGTATCGCGAACGTCCCGTGGCAGAGCATCCAGCTTGCCGCCCAGGACATCGGCAATGTCCTCCCGAGCGGGTGCGCGACCGCCGATGGCGATCGGGTCGGTGGCGTGATCCGTCGCGGTTTGCTGGTCGGTCGCGAGTTTGCCCAGCCGGTCTGACATGCCGGCGATGGTTCCTGGCAGATCGCGCAGCGCTTGCGCCGGCACGCCAGCCGGCACGAATTCACATCGCCGGACCCGCCGTGTGAATGTGATGTGAACGCAGTCGGTCACGATGGCTTGCAGATCGTCCCACTCTTCTTGTTCGTCGGGACGATGCACCCAAGCTCGTGGCGCAGCGATGCCTCGATCCGCGCAAAATCCGAGTTCCCGATCCCGGCGGCGGCCGGACCGCCCGCACGTTCCAGCCGGCGCGCCCCCATGGATTACTCCGGAACTTTTGCAAGCCACGCTCGAAACCTGGCAGCCGCATTACAAAAAACCGTTGACGTCCGAGGATGCGCTGGAAATACTGCTGAACGTCGATCACCTTCTGGCCGTCCTCGAGGACTCCGGCAATGACCAAAAAGAAGTACGTCGCTCTGGCCCGCGTCTCCAGCCGTGAGCAGGAACGCGAGGGTTTCAGCCTTGAGGTTCAGGAGGAGGCCCTCAATCGCTACGCCAAGCAGCAGGCCGGAACGATTGTCAAGCTGTTCCGGATCGCGGAGACGGCAACCAAGCCGGAGGAACGACGGACTTTCAGGGAATTTCTGGCCTATGCGAAGAAGAATGCCCGCGAGTTGACCGGCCTTCTCTTCATGAAGGTGGATCGGGCTGCCCGCAATCTGTTCGATTACGTGGAGCTGGAGCGGCTCGAATCCGAATGTGGCCTGGAAGTCGTCTACGTCACGCAGCCCACGGAAAACACTCCCGCCGGACGGATGCTGCGGCGCACGTTGGCCAACATGGCCAGCTTCTACACCGAGCAGCAGTCCGTCGATGTTCGTGGTGACCTGGAACGCCGGGTTCAGACGGGGCTTTTTCCGAACAAGGCGCCTTACGGCTACCGGAATGTCCGCATCGACGGCCGCAGTGTCGTGCAAATCGAACAGGAGGATTCCCCGAAGGTTCGCCGGATCCATGACCTATATGCGTATGAAGGCCACACGCTCGATTCGTTGATCGACGCCTTGCGCGCGGAAGGGATCGAATACACCGCCGCGTGCCAGGAATTCACGCGCAGCAAGGTGTACACGATCTTGCGCGACCGGTCTTACCTCGGAGAAGTGCGATTTCGGGGCCAGTGGTATCCGGGCACGCACGAACCGATCATCGACCGCCCGACTTGGGACCGAAATCAGGTCCTGTTGGGCGAGAAGGTCTATCGGACTCACGAGTTCACGTACGCCTGCGAGCTCATCAAATGCGGTCATTGCGGCCGGCCGATTACTGGGGAGCGGAAGACAAAGCGGACCGAGAAGGGTCCGCGTGATTACGTCTACTACCGCTGTGCCGACTACAGCGCCGACGGTCATCCCCGGGTTCGTGTCCGTGAGGAGGATCTTGACAGCCAAGTGCTGGCTCTCTTTGATCGCATTCGGATCAAAGAAGACAAAGTTCGTGACTGGTTCTTGCAGGTGCTGCGTGCCCGCGTGCGCCAAGGCCAGCAAATTAACCGGGACCACATCGCCGATCTGAATCGCCAGATTTCGTCCCTGCGGCAGCAGCAGGATCGCTTGCTCAACCTACGGCTACTCGATGAGATCAATGAATCGACATTCGCGGCGAAGGGGACGGAGCTGCGCGACCGTATCGCCCGGCTGAGCTTGGAGATCGAAGCCTGCGATCGCGGCCGGTCTGAGCAGGGCGTTGCGGCAGAAAAAGTGTTTGAACTTTCGCAAACCCTGACTGAGAAGTGGGTTAGCGCCGATGTCTCTGCAAAACGGCAATTGCTTGGAATTGTCTGTTTGAACTTTTCGCTCGATGGCGCAACTCTAATCGCCGCAATGAGAAAACCGTTCGATGTTCTCGCCGAAGGGCTTTCTGTCTCGTACAGTCGGGACGACAGGATTTGAACCTGCGACCTCTTGCACCCCAAGCAAATTTTGCGCTTGGCTTTCTGAACGTGTCTTCTAGCTCTCGGTCCGAAAGCGAAACACTCTCAACACGTTACAGCATCGCCTCGATTTTGCAAGTGTTGCACAACTCTTATTGATTTCGCGTCCTTTGTGAGTGCGTTGTGAGTAAGGTCAGCTCGCTTGCACCGGTGGCAAGCGGTCATTCGTCCGGTTTTTTTGCGAGTCAGCGGCGGACGCGCGTATGCTGGCTCAACGGGTCAGGACGGCGGCCGGTTCCGTCCCTTGTCTTTTCGTTCGGCGATCTTTTTTGTGAGTTCCGCGCCGTCCTCGTCACACAATGCCCGCATCAGCAGCTTCGCGCCGGCGGCGCGAGCCGCCGATGCCGGGGCGATGTTCCTTTTCCTCCGCTATCACGTCAGCGGCGCAGAGGTTGACAATTTCTTCTCGCACGTCTTTGGCGTCCGCCAAAATACATTCGGAGAGTTCCTCATCGGAGACGTCGCCGGCGAGCTCCGAAAGTTTTGGAGGGAATTCGCCGTTCGAGATGATGCCCTTGAGCCCCGCAGAAATTGCCTGGAGCAATTCGAAGTGCCCAGCCTCTTCTCCGTACCAGATATCCAGCCAGTGAAACTCGCAGGCGCCGCAGCGTCCCCGTAAGAGCAGCTCCCAAAAAATCTCTAATTCGCGTTGGTCTTCAGCGTCCATCTCTTCTCCTTTGGTCATGGTGATTCGGCCGCGGCCGTGAGACCGCGGCGGGTCGCGTCGCGAAACGAAAAAAGCCCGCTGCCACGTCGAAGCTGACAGACGCACGCCTCGAGCGGACGGGATCCCTTGCGCCTGTTGCATCTGCCGCAGCTCAACAGGAAGTTCCACTCCTCATCGGGGCCACCGCGCGACCGCGGGACCTCGTGATCGATCGTCGCCCATTCCGGCACGAGCTGCTCGCCGCAGAAGAAGCAAACGCCGTTTTCGGCCAGCAGCTTGAGGCGGACACTGCGGATCCATCGTGTCCGGGCCTGGCGGGAATTGAAACGCGGCACCTTCCAGCCCTCAACGCCTGGCGTTCCTTCGCAGCACCTGGCCGGCTCCGCCGGCCGTTCGACCCAAAGCGGCCGTCGTTTCACGACGCGGCCCGTCTGTTTCTCCCTCCAGTTCCCATGCGGCCGTGCAGAGCGATCTCTCCCGGAAGGCCGGCCGCTCGGCGCAGCTCTTCGAACACTTGGCGGAAGCGGCAATCGCTCCATTCCCACCCTCTCCGGTTGCAAAAGACCGGGCCCGCCTCGCGGTCACCGATCGCGGCTTCGACCAGCGGCCGCAATTCGGCTGCGATCGGGATTCGGATCCGGCGACCGCGAAGGGAGAGGCGGACGGTCCCCGCTGCCAGGTCCACGTCGGCGACGTCCAAAGTGGCCAGCTCGCGAAATGAAAAGATGCCCGTCCAAAGCGCGCGGCAAAGAAAGGCGAATCCCAACGGTGCCTGGCTTAACAGCCGCTCTGCCTCTTCGGGCGTCGGTCGGCGGTCGGGCCGGGGTGTCCGATAGCGAAGCGGATCGACTCGAAACTCACGCTTGGGCCGCGGCCGCTTGCGTCGTTTCGTTTTTTCCGTCGCCTGTTTGATCGTGAAAAGCCAAAAGTCGGCCGTCTCGTTCCACACCCGACGGCCGGCTGCGGTGATTCGATAGGCGCTCCTCCGCCGGTGAACGGTCCGGCCGTTTTGCTCCGCCGTCTGGTCGAAGTGCCCGCGTTCGATCCAGCCGTATCGCGAATGGTGGCAGACGTGTTTGGCGAAGTGAGCCTGGCAGATTTGCCAGTCAATTTCCGCCGTCATTTCTGTCGAAGGTCCGCGCTATCGCCGTCGACATAGGCGCCGTAAGAAACAGGAACTCGGATCGCGTTAGATTGGCGGATTCCGGCATGGGAGCAATTCTGTGCAGCGTGTCAGTCGGGGCAGTTCGTTGCCGGCAAGACGAGGAACCAGCCCGCGTTTCCAAATCGGTCCCACGGGACCGGGTTCCATTCTTCGGACAAACGAAGTGCTTTCATCAGTTTGATGCGCAGGCCGTGAACGGTACTGCTCGATCGAGTCGTCACTGATCTGGGGCTTGTTCCAGAATGCGGCCCGCCTCAATTCGCTGAATGACAGCGGGCGCCCCGCCGCGACCAAAGCCTGCAGGACGGCCAAAGGCCCTGGCGGCAAATGGATCATCTCGCCTCGATAAGAGACCCAGCCCGGTTGAAACACGAAATCCGTGTGCCGGTTCGTCCTCGAGACGCAGAAGGTTTTAGCGGTCTTAAACGATTCGGGCTGTGGAAGGTTGTTGACCGCGTGGACGATCTGACGGGTGGGATTCGTGTACCAGGTGGCCGTCATCCCGGGGACGGAATGCCCGGCCAAGTATGATGCCACGTCGCGGCCAAAATGCTCGGTATAAAGCGACGCACACGTCTTACGCAGAGTTTGAAACGTAAAGGGCGGATCGATCCCGGCCAGTTTCTGCAGCCGCTTCCATTCCATCCTGGCTCCGTTGCTTCCCTTCAACACGGATCGCGGATTCGGAAACAAATATGGCCGGTCCGACCAGATGGCCCGCAGATGAGCGATCGTCGTTTCGTTGATCGGGACGGCCTGCAGCCGCTTGCTCTTGCGGGCCCTGAATCGCAGTTGCCGTTTCTCAAAATCGACTTCTCCCGGTCGCAGCAGAAACACGTCGCTCGCTCGGGGCCCGCAGTTCCATAAAATAACGATCGCGGTGCGCGCAAAACTCCGGGGCTGGAACGCAGGTTTTCGGCAGCGTCGCTTGTTCGCACGCCACATACAGCCGATCGATTTCATCGCAGGTCACAATCCGCGGAAACGCGAGCTCTACCTTTAAGAGCCGCACGTAGGGAACGCGGGCCAGAATGTTCATCCCTTGGGGATTACCACTCTCGTGCGGACCGAGACGCCGGAGCACTGATCGAAGGTGAGTCCAGGTGCGATTGAATGTCATCGGGGCCAGCCCGCGGTGCTGGCACGCCTCTCGAAAGGATGCCAGGCAGACGCTGTCGATCAGTCCTACCGCTGGATTCGGCGTCAATCGTTCCCAACACCCGAGACAGCTCCTGTACCTGATAATCGTCAAGGGGCTCGCGGTCGCCTTGAGATCCGGCAGATAAAAAGCGTCGAACGCCTGGCGGAGCGTGATCGACAACGAGGGATGAGGGTCTGGCGAAGCCTGTTGCTGCATGGCTGGACTCCAAAGAAGTTCGATTTGAATCGGAAATCCGGCGCGGCCCGAAATGGGAATAGCCGGCCGCGCCCGGAGGAAAGAGCAGGGGGCGGCTCAGCTCGTGTGAGTCGTGCCCGGCCGGCGTGGATCGGCCGAGTAGCGGAAATCCTTTGGCACGGCGGCCGGCGCCGCGTGCATCAAGACGGCCACCTTTTCCCCGTCGCCGTGGCAGTCGGCCAGGTCGACCGAGAGTTCTCGCGCCAGCTCGTCGAGGTAATCGCCTTTGAAGAGCGAGAGAAAGTCCCGCCGCAGTTTCCACTCCGATTCAACGTCCACAAAGAGGGGCCCAGGCTGACCAGCGACGTCTTCCAGCTTTGCCAACGGCATCGCGGCAATCCGCTCGGTGAGCACACGCCGAAACCAGGCCGCCTTCCAGTCGGCGACTTTTTGGCGGAAGTCCTCTTCGGCCTCGTCCTCGTCGTCCAAGACGCGTTCGCCGTAGCGAGAGGCCGCCGATTGAGGTTGCCGATCACCGCCGGCCTTACCGTTCTTTGCACCATTGCTGGCGGCGATGGGCGAACGCTTCGGCGCCGCCGTCGGCTGCGGCACATCTTCGGCGACCAGGCCGGTGGCCCGGTCCTGCAATTCGTCCCACACACCGGCATTCATTGCTCGTTCGACACTGCCGCGCCCGACGTCCACCGTCACGACGTCGAGCCGTGCGACGTGCTGTTTGACGTCGAACCGAGGCCCGGCCGGCCCGGCCGGGTCGAGCGAGCGTGAGAGTACCATCACCGCGTCGACGACTCGCCTCCGCCATTCCGAAAGCGCCATCGGCCATGCCTTCAATTGTGGGATCATCGCGTCGAGGACCCGCGGCCGATCGGCCCACGGAACGAGGTATTCCGCAGCGGCTCCGCTTAGCTCCCCCTTTCGGACGCGCGTTTGCCAATGATCTGGCAGACTCAGCAGGTTCAGCCGCTCGTTCACGGCCGTTTCGGCTTCGCGGATCAACTTACCCAAGGTCTCAGGAGTGTGCCCCAGGTCGATCAACGTCCTGTAAGCGGTCGCCTCCTCGATCGGGTTCAAGCTGGCCCGGTCGCGGTTCTCGAGAAGCCGGACCTCGGCCGCCTCTTTGTCGGTGAGATCGCGGACCGAAGCATCGATCGACTTCAGCCCCAGCGATTGAGCTGCCCTCAATCTTCTCTCGCCGGCGACCAGTTCAAACCGCTTCCGCCGCGGCCGGACGATAACCGGCTCCAACAGGCCAACCGTCGAGATCGATTCGGCCAGGCTCGCCAGGTCACCAAAGTCGCGTCGTGGATTAAGGCTCGGCGGGTCCATCAGGCCCAAGGGAATGCTGTGGGCGTTGTCGAGGGGCTTTGAGCTGGGCATTGCCGCCACGTCTCCAGTCTGCGGACTTTCAACCATCGTACTCATTGTGCGTCTCCCCCAAAAAGAAAACCCGCGAGAAGAACTTTCGTGGTGTCCTCCCCGCGGGCTTCCGGTTATTCAGCCGACTGAACCGAAGCTGAATGCATTGCCGTCTCCACGAAAGAGGCAGGCAATCACTGTCGGATTAGCAGGACGTACATTTATATGGCATTAATATGGAAGTCCATTTGTGGACCAGTCCAACGGAATCGCGTACAAATCGGTGCATGGCCACGCGTCGAGGAAAGAGCGCCGATTCGGACTGGAGACACTCATCCGAACGGCCCGGATTCACAGCGACTGTTCGAACAGACTCGAATGGCTGGACAGATGCGCGGATGAGCGGCGGAGCAATGAGCCTTTCGGAATGGATCCGCAAACGGTTTGGCCATCAAAGACGGCAGGAAGACACTCGAAAAAGACTTCCCGAAACGGAAGCCGTTGCCGGCACCCCGCCGGAAGAAATAGCCGCCCGGCCGCGGCCGGTTGCAGATTTTTCAAACGATCGACCGGCCGATTTGCAAATTCTGCCTGGCGATTGCAATTTCGGGTGTCACCCACGGGTCGTCAGATCCCGTCGCCGGCGATGAAGGCAGCGGGACCTCGCGGTAGGACCGTGGACGCCGGCAGGCCGAGAGACTCGAGCTGCAGCCCAGCTCCCCGCGAACCTCCTCCAGGTCGTCAGAGACAAGCTGGGGACAGCGTGCCAGGGCCCGGGCAATCTCAGAGACCGTCATGCCGAAAGCTTCGTCACCGGCGAACGCCAGCAGCCTCCGGGCCCTTACGCATCGGGCGCGCCGAGATCTTCCGCGGAGATAACCGTCTGCCGCCTGGCCGGCAGGGCAGCGTCCGCCTCGAGGGATTTGGACCGCTTCGCCGTTCGCGTCGACGATGCTCAAAGACGGGCCTCGCAATCGGGTGTAGGCAAGTCTAAACCCGATGGGGCCAACGCCCTATGCCGATCGGCCGCGTCCCAGACGTGGCGGGTGCCATTATGGCGAATCCCCAAAAGCCATCCGGCTTATGACTTCGAGATCCACGCGGTCACGCTGGTGATGGCCAGCGCGACCAGGTGCACGTCGTGGTCCACCAGCAACACGCTCGTCAGCACGACCTTGGTGACCGTGCTGACGGACTACGACGACGAGGTTCACGGTCACGCTGGTGATGGCGGGCACGACCAGGTGCACGTCGTGGTCCACGGCGCTCATCCTGAAGGCAAACCGTCCATTGAATTGCCGGAAACGTTGACAACCGCCGGATTGATGTCTTGAGACGGATCGGTGTGCTTCGCGATCGTCTGCAAGAGCGGAACGGCCTGTTGCATAGCGGTTGCCGTCTGCTTTGCCGCGTCATTCACGCCGTCCCCGCGCATTCTCTCCGCGAGCCTCTGCTGAAACTCGGCGCTATCGGCCGTCAGCCCCTTCAGCGCTTGGTGCTCAGGCGCCTTAGAGATTTGGTCCTGGTATTCCTTGGTCGCCTTGTCGATGCCGCGCTTTTTGTCGACGTCTTTGATAAATGGATTGTTTTGAATCTTGGAGATTTGCTCGTTCATTTTTTCAAGCGGGGTTTCCAGATCCTCGTGCATCCGGTTGGCCGCGTCGTGCAGTCCTTTCTCAAATTCCTCATACGGCTTATTGAGCTTTTCCCGGAGCTTGTCGTTCTCTTCGCCTATCTTGGCGAAGGCGCGGGACACGGTTTCCTCGCTAATTTCCGCGCCCGCCTCGAAAAGGTCCCAGACCTGGCCGAATTGCTCGCGCGCCTTTTCCAGCGGCGTCTCGAATGCCGTGTTGAGCTTGTCGGCCTCGCTGTCCATGTCGGCCAGCTCTTTGGTCATCTTTCCCGCTTCCTTCGCCGCCGCCGCGAGACTGGCGCCCGACTTTTCGGCGGTCTTGGTGATGGCGTTCGGGTGCGGATTATCACCAGGGTTTAACCCTCCTTGTGCGGGCCCCTCGATCAGGTCGTGCCAGGCGGCCTTAAAGCCGGCCTTGCCCTCAATCGCGTTTTGCTTGGCAGCCACGCCCATTCCCGTGCCTCCGCCGGCGGCCCACACCCCCGCGCCGAGTATTCCCTGGACTCCGGCAAACTCATATTTCACAGCGTTGCCCGCAAGCTTGGCCACTCCGCCGGCCGCTTCGAGAAAACCGACGTCCGACCCCCCCTTCTTGGCGAGGCCCCCCTTCTTGGAAATGAATTCCGTCAACGCATCGGTCGCCGATTTGATGGACGGAACCAGCTCGACGGCGAACTCGCGATAGAGGCCCTCGACGGATTCCGAAAGCAGCTTCATCCCCTTATCAGCCTCGACCAGCTTCTCGGCGTCGACTTCGGAAATTGAGAGACCCATCTTGTCCAGATAGCCGGCGGCCTCGTCGATCCCCTTCGCACCCTGCCCGATCACGTTCAACAATTCAGCACCGCCCTTGCCGAAGATGCTCATCGTGGCGTTCACGCGGTCGGTGCGGTTGTCGAGCTTGCTGATCGCTTCCGCGATGATGGAAAACTGCTTATCGGAATGCAGGTCGATGATGTCCTTCACGTTGATGTGCATGATCTTGAGAGCGGCGGCTGCCTCTTGTCCCTCACCGCCGGCCACTTCTCCAAGACTCCGCATCATTTTTGTCACGCCCGTTTCGAGCGCGCCGAACTCGACGTGGTTCATCATTGCTTCATGCCGCAGCGCTTGAAGCTTACCGATGGGCATGTCGAGCTTTTCTGAGGCATGGGACAGTTCCACAATCGTGTCGATCGAGCCTCTGACCCCCTCAACCATCTTGTCGAGTGAGAACCCGACGCCGAGCGCCGCGCCGACTTCAAGAAAGATGTCTTTGAATCCGTGGAGCGCATGCCCAGCGTCGTGAAGACCGCCCGTGAACCGGTTCGAGTCCATCGAGAGCGTGGCCGCTAAATCGCCGATTCCACTTCCCATGGTGTTCGTCCTTCCTCGAGGGAACGGATTAGCTGAAAGATTCCGCCGCAAGCGCTGGATGGTCTTGCAGCTCCCGGGCGGCCGGCGTTGATTTGCTTGATCTGTCGCCGATCGATCCTGTTGCCGCGCCCGATTCTCGATTCAGACCGCGGCGGCGGCCGGCGGCACGTCATCAGCTCGCACCGCCGGCCCCGCGCCTCGCCGTTTGCTTGTCAATCGACGTCCATGAAGACGGGTCCGGGCTGACCAGGCAAGTCCCCGATCATGTCGCGGAGTCTCTGCAACTCAGCCGCCAGATCGCCCTCGTCGATCGATTTGAACAGCAGCGATTCTGCCGCGGCACGGGCTTCCTTCACTCTCGCGACGTAAGCGGTGATCTGGTCCGCATTAGAGGTTTCAATTCGCTCGGGCTGCGAGCCATCGAGGCGCCGGCGATCGGTGGAAAAGGCGCTGACCTTGAACCGACTGCGTGCCAGGTCCGGCGCTCGCTGAGTCGCTTCGATGAAAGCCCGCAGTTTGGGCGGCGCGGTGCGTTGCATGGTGGACCGCAACTCGTCATCCCGGCGTGCGAACGTCTTTTCGTCCGACTCCGCGGCTGTCTGTGCACGACGGAGGATCGCCCGCGCATTCTCTAACCCCCATTGCGCCCGTTCGACATTGGCCGCCTCCTTTTTGATCGCCGCCGCATGCCTGGCATTGACCTTTTCGCGCTCGCTTTTGTTCTCCGCGAGAAGCTCTGCTGTGCGGGTTCGCAGCTCGGCCAGTTCGCGTTTGCCGGCCAGTTCGTCGGAAAGATTGGTCGCGATCGCGGTCATCGAATGTGCCTTTCTGGCGGGTGTCGGTAGGCTGACCCCCCCCCCATCGAATTTCGCCGAAAAATGTTCCCTGGTTCCAATGCGGTTTGGAGCGCCCGCGGCCAGCGATCCGGATGCCCCTACCCCGACGCGTGTGATTTCGGATGTTTTCTCGCTGAATCTTTCGGCAGCAACGGACAGCCTAAAGACCTATGCTCGCGGTCCTTATGGCGTGGACTGAATCAGATGGTAGGACCAAAGTAACGTTTGCATTCCTCGATAAACCGGTCGATGTCGTCCAACAGCTTCAGCTCGCTCGGGGAGAGCCGCTTGGCCACCGCTGTGGCGGGCCTGGCATAGGGCCGGCGTCGCGCGAACGGCTGCGCTCGTCGTGCTGTCGGGGGTGTGCGTGGACGGAGTTCGGGCCGCAGTTCATACAGCTCACCCCGGGCGTCGGCCAGACGCGCGGTCGCGCGATCGGCAGCGAGCGCCGGTCCGCATTGGCAACTTGGCCTTGGGCAGCGATCACCTGCCGGTACGCAATGTCCAGTTGGACCTGACGCCTGGCTCCGTACCCTTCGACGGGATGCCCGCCCCGCGTGCAGGCAAGCACCCGCCGGTTTCTCAGTTGAGCGATCATTTCGTAATCCTCAGTGCGTTGCCGTTCTGGTCAGTCCGTCTGCCATTGCGCCTAAGCCGGCCGAACATTGATGGCCTGTGGACCGCGTGGCGTCTGGATCACTTCGAACTCGACGAACCTCTCCTGCAGCGTCTCGTCGAATGGCAGCTCGGCGCGGCAGTCCTTCGAATGGAAAAAGATTTCGGACCTGCGCTGCCTCGGGCCGCGCCTGACACTGATGGGCCCCGCGGCGACTATGAAGCCAAAGCCGCGGTTGAGCCTCAACGAATTTACCGTCCCCTGCACGTGTCTCGACTCCCTCCCTACGAATCACCCTTGGTCGAGGGCCGCTTCCAGCTCTCGACGATGCGCCGCAAATCCTGTTGGTCGAAGCGAACGGCCTCGCCGTGATCGAGCGGCACCGCGACGATCGGAACGCGTCTGTTCCTCACGAGCTCGCGCAATTCGCGGCGCGTGATTGTCAGTGCGTCGGCAGCCTCGTCTTCGTGCAGCAGAATCATGCTGCGTCGTTTATCTCGTCGGGTGGGGTCCGTGGAACGGCAGATAGCCGTGAATCACCGTCGATCGGCGGGTTTGGGAAAAGAAGGGACTCGAGGTCGCCCCGGTGAGCCACCAAGTATTTGAAGGGCATGTCCCGCACACGGAATTGGTAGCGGCACTGCTGGCCCTTACCGTTTACGCGAAGCACCGGGAGCGTCTTCACGAACGATCGCGCGGAGTTCTTGCTGCAGCCCCAGTATCGGCAGATCTGGCGAAGCGTAAGGCCAGGCGTCGGCAGCCAGTCGGGAACGGCCGCGATCCATGCGCCTTGGTCAGCCGGCGGACCGGTTTGGTTCAACGTGGCTTCCTCGCGTCGCCGCGTTCCTCGCGGCGGTGTGGGAGCGTACCTCAAGCATCAAGACGACGGCAGACGAAAAGCCGATAGCGGTAGGCGACCAGGTTCCATCCGGCACTCCCGGACAACCCGCCGGCAGGCTAGAGCCGGTAGCAGCTTGGCTTGGCGCTTTCGATTCCAAGCGGGGTTGTCAGAATGGGATCGGATCCGCCAGGGCTATGAGCTGGATATAACTGACCAGAAAACATTCCTTTCTCGGGCTGCTGAGAGGGACGGCGGTGCCGTGGTGCGACATCAGACCTTCGAAGTCGTACTTCATCCGAACGCGAAGCGCGGCTCGACGCCCCACCGCTTCCAGCGCTTCCAGGTCGCACCGGTCGAAGGGCAGATCGTCGACACACGAATCGATCAGCTGCAGGGCGCGCCACCGAGCCGCTTTATTATGGGCAGTGACATACTTGCATCAGAACATTCGGCCTTAAAATGAACGCTCATTTTTTCTTACGCCGCTTGGCTTTATCGCGCTTAATCTGGGCGTCGGTTTCCTCTTTGGGAACCTGGATCAGCTTGCGCGTCAGCGCGTCGAATTTTCTCCAGCCCTTCGGCTTTTTCTTTGCCACTATCGGACTCCCTTCGGTAATACGTTTTTCCAAGAATGGCGAGCGTCTTGCGCCATTCCCATTCCTCGTAACACTCTCTGTCGCAGCACTTGGCCTGATCTTGCGGGTGGCAAACGCTGTAGAAACCACAGGGGACAATAAGGCGGCGCTTCAACAACGCGCGAAGCGTGCTCTTGTGAATGAGCCACCAAGCACAGAATTTTCGCCGCTTAACCTTCGCGAGAGCGCGGCGCATGCTCGGGGAGAGTTTCATGGCCTACACCTTTCCCATGAATCCGGCGTCGTCGATCGCGCACAATTGCCGGTAAGTGATCCGACGCCCCAGGACGCCCGCCAACACGCGCTCGAAGCGAACCCCGTCGTTCGTCTTCCGGTTGTTGAATCGCCACGCCTGCTCGCGGCAGTAGCGTTCCAAGTGGAAGGCAGCGACGTGCGTCCACGTGCCGTTCAGCGACCGCTTGAGCAGAGACCAAAAGTTTTCGATTCCGTTCGTGTGGATTGCTCCCCGAACGAACTCCGTCGCGTGGTCAATCATGTAGTGAGCGAACGACCGGGAGAGCCCCAGGTAGGATTGGTGGGCGTCGGTGAAGACGGTCGAGCCCCATTCGACATTGCGGTAGACCGGAGGCCGGTTGGTCGCGGGGTATCGAACAACTCGCGCAGCCGTCGCAGATCTTGCTGCAACGCACCATTCCTGGCCCGAGGCCCAAGCGGACCCGCCGCGATGTCGCAATCGACAGCCGCGAAGAATCGGTCCGATTCCGTAACTTGGACCCCGGGCCCCATCTTGAACGGAGTTTTGGGAAAGCGCGGCCGGTGGGCCAGGTACCAGTCGACGAGCGACTTACTTTCGGGGTCCCAAACGTTTTGATCGGCATGGTACGATTCGGTTTGAGGCATCCGGTCGTTCCCCGATCAGTTTGGAGACGCACCGCTTTTCGTAAACCGGCCCACCGGTTCGCGCAAAACTGTGGCGCTTTATGCCGGATCAACTTGGCTGCGCTGACTGCGTTCCCAATTGGTCAGCGCCGCGTGCAACTCGTCCACCGTTTTCGGTGGGCTGCGTGCCTTCGCTTCGCAGGCCTCGCTATCGGGAGCTTTCTGTCCGACCCGCTCGCGAGTCGCTTGGCCGAGTTTCGACGGGACCGACGATGCCGCTCCGTCCGAACCGGGATTCCGCGGCCGCTGCCTTTCGGATTTCAGCCCGTCCAGACGGAGGATTATTTCCCGAGCCTCGTCGAAGGAGGCATCGGAGATCGCTTTATTTTCTCCGGGTCTGACCTCCCACTTCCGCCCTTCGACGAGGTAGCGGAAGAGTCCCGGCGGATTGTCTCCACACCGCGCCTGGACTGCCGCGGCGAACACATCAAGGCGTTCTTGCTCGGAATCTTTGACCCACCCGATTCGCACGGCGCATTTGAAGGCCACCTGGATCACTCGAGGGCGCCAGACAGCCAGCTCAGCGATGCCGGTCGGCCATTTGTTCCCCCGAAATTTTAGAAGCTCACGATCTTCAAGTTCATGAGCTTTCAATTCACTCTTCAAACCATGAAGGGGATCCCCAACAGGGGGCCTGCCCGTGGCGGCTCGACCCCTGCCCGTGGCGGCTCGACCCCTGCCCGTGGCGGCTCGACCCCTGCCCGTGGCGGCTCGACCCCTGCCCGTGGCCAAGACGCGTGTTGCCGCTGCCCGGAAGGCGGCTACGGCGCCCCGAATCCAGATCCGAGCAACTCCCGTGATGGTTCGGCGCGGGAAAGGCCGCAGCGAATCCCGGCATTTTTCGCGTGCATTCGCTCCACAGGAACGTGAACCGGTTTTCGCGCTGGCCGGCGATCGCAATGCAGGGTTCGACGATCAACAGCCCCTTGAGTTCAAAGGCTTTCGCCGCCCTCCGCGTTTGACTCTTCGAAAGGCCAGCCGATTCCGCGAGGTTGAGCCAAGACACCTCGATGAAGGCGCCGCTGGGATCGAGCCGAAAGAGTCCCTTGGCCAGCGCGAGCAGCTTTTCTCGACTTACGAGGCTGTCCGCCGATGGCTCGTAATCGCCCAGAATCGTCCACATTTGATGGAGGACGTACTCGCGCTTCTCAGGGGAAAGCGATCGCTCGTTCTTCAGCTCGGGAAAAAGAGAGTTTTGACGGCCAACCGAACTTCCACGCCCGCGCTTCCCGGATTCCCCGATCCGTCGGGTTGTCGTACCATGCAACGAATCCGTTCTCTTCCACAGATCGGATCAAGTCGCACGGCCGGAACGTTTGCCAGTTCCGGCCGTTCGCATTCCGTCGGCCTCCCGTGCCGGCGGACCTGGTTTGTTATCGCGGCCGTCGACCGCGCTTCTTTGGCTTGAGCAGTCCTTCCGCCTCGAGACGATCGTTGGTCCGGGCAGACCGTTTCACCGGCGCGTCCGGCTGTCGCGCTGCAGTCACCGCGTCCAAGAATTCGGCTATTGCTCGGCGCGGCACGAACGATCGGCCGCCGATGAAAACGAGGCGCAAGCGAACGCCTTTGACACCGCGGGTCGCCCATCGCCAGAGCGTCGACGCATGCGGCTTGCTCGGTAGCTCGGCCGCGGCCTCGGGAAATGTGAGCAAGTCTTCGTCAGCCAGGGCAGCGACTGTCATTTTTCTTATTCCGCGGCATTGATAGTACTCTCTGCACGAGTACTTTCTTCGCACACGGAATCGTCGGCCGCCAGCGCAACAATTTGTTCCCTTTGTTCCGGGAACAACGGGAACAAATTCAATGCCGGGAAGGTTTGCGGCCTGCGGGCGGGGGATCATAGACGCCTTCGCGTTTCAATTTCGCGATGCGCCGAGCCGAGTGTTTGCGGCCTGACCCCAACGCCCAAAGTCTTTCGCAATTCGCTCTGAACCGCGTCGCGTGTTGCAGACTTATTCGTTGATAGAAAGGTTTCGAACGATTTGCATTTGTTTCGCGCTCAGTCCTGCGATATCGTTTGTTGGGCTTCCGTTCCTATCCGTCGCCAGCTCAAGTTCGCCCGATCGGAGAAGACCGATTGCCGTCTCGATCTGAGCCAGGCTTGCGTTGAGGCGAGGTAGTGCCGGGAGTTCGTCGTCGTCGGGACTCTTGCCGCCGTTGTACGAGTGGCCCCACGGCCATCCGACCCAAATCCCGGCGACGGTTCCAGCGATCACCGGGGGGAATAGGACGTCGTCTTCAGGAGACGGATAACAATTAAGCATCCCGAGCAACAGCGTCCTGACCATCTCGAGGCCGCGGACACGCGCCCCAGCAATATGTCTAAAGTCACAGTCCTCCGCGCGAGCTGTTTCCCAGTTCGCGATTTCCGTCTCGGCGGGGAGTTGCCCCCAGAGTTCCCGCCAATACTTCCACACCTTTTCGATAGCTGGGTTGATCGGCTTCAACCAAAACAGACCGAGGCTTTCTTCGAGCACGTAGTTATTAGGCGCGGCGATCGCCTCGAAGTCGCGGATGCGGGACGCGAGCTCCTCAACCGCCGTAACCAATTTTGCGGCCATCCTGCGGCACCTTTCGAGTCGGCCGGCCGATGCGCCGCCGACCGGTGCCGCCGGATCGGAAGCGCGTCAGCCTCGGCGGGAGCTACCCGCCCAAGCCGACAAGGAGAATTCTAACCGACTTCCAGCGCGATTTGCTGAGCACGCTTCAAATCCGCCTCCGCATAAATCTCGGTTGTCTGCCCGCTCTCGTGTCCCAAGATCAGACGGGCCCCTTCAATGCCGTAGCGGCGCCGAAGGTCCGTCGCAGCGGAATGGCGGAGCTGATTCGGTCGCCAGGCGTTCGCCTTTCTCCAGCGAGCAGCCTCTCGGACCAATTGGGCCCTTTCCCTCTCCGAAGCGCTTGCCGGCATTCTCCGCAGCTCCTCCGGCATGTCGAAAGCAATCTCGCAGGCCCGCTCGACGGCGCGGCGATAACTTGCCGTTGTGTAGTGATCGCCTGGCGGCCGCCGTCGGTTGGCCCGAGGTGCGCGGGCCGCCTGGCTCGGAGTGATGGGCGTTTTTCGGCCATCCCGTCGAGCGGCGATTCGGTCGTCTTCCGCGTCGGCCGGCGAGAATACCCACGCGGCGGGATCGGCCTTCAGGAACGGCCAGAGAACGGCCTGCGCTTTCGGGCCGATCCAGATCGTTCGATTTTTGCCGCGGTGCTCGGTCTTATGCTCCCGAGGAATGTACTGCCAAGGCGATTGCCTTCGATCGATGTCCCCCGTTCGCATCGACACGATTTCGCCAGGTCGCGTGCCGGTGAGTCGCTGCAATTCGATCATGCCCCAAACCTGGCGGCTCACAAAAGGCCGCACGGCCTCAATGGCGTCCGCGGAGACCGGCTTCACCGGTTCCGATTCGACGGCCGCCGATCTTCCCGCCTGAAGGCCTTTGACCGCCTCCAGACCGTGGTTCACGGACGCGGCGACGTATTCCAGCTCGCAGGCCCAACGGAACATCGCCCGGATCCGCGAAACGTATTTGTTGATCGTCTTTCGCCGGAGTCGTTGGCGGATCGCCTCATCGCGAACAGCGTTCAATTTCAGAGGCCCGAAGTCGCAGGCGAGTGTATTGCCGAAGAGGCGAACGGCCAGCCGCAACGCAGCTCGGATGATGTCCACTTCGGACGTCGGGCGGTCGCCCTTCCGATAGTAGCCTTCAGCCCACGCCAGGAATCGCAGGGCGACGTCGTCGACGGTGATGGTCGCCTGCTCGACGTTGCCTCGACGACGCCAATCGTCGATCAGGCTCGCGTAGCGGGCGTTCGCTTCCGGCGATCCATAGCGACCGAGCCAATGAACGCGGCCATTGATGCGAACGCGGGCCTGCCCCGTCGTCTTGTGGTGACCACAGATCGGGACCTTCGAATTTCTCGGCATGCGGCACCTCGATTTGTGAGTTCGTTGTGGTGAAACTCACGCTTTCGTGCCGCGCTGCCGTCTGGCAGGTAATCGCAAATCGCGATTTCAGCAGAAGTTACATTCAGTCGGGACGACAGGATTTGAACCTGCGACCTCTTGCACCCCAAGCAAGCGCGCTAATCCAGGCTGCGCCACGTCCCGCGTTTTATGGGATCCATCCAATGCGCTCAGTTATCGCAATGGAAACGTCTCTTTGCAAGGCTGGCTTTGCCTCTCGTCCTTGTGCGTGTGTGCGTCGGGGGAGGGTGGGGTCGGTGCCTCGGTTTAGACAAGACTCCGCGGCGTACGGCCCGTGACGTGGTAGACGTAGGCCATGATCTCGACGAAGACTTGGTACATCTCCACGGGGATCGATTGGCCGACCTTCACCGTGCGGTACAGCGACCGCGCCACCTCCTTGCGCTCGATGATCGGGATGCGATTCTCGGCGGCAATCCGGCGGATGCTTGCCGCGATCACTCCCATCCCTTTGGCGACGACGACGGGAGCGAGCATTTTCTCGGGGTCGTATTTGAGGGCGACCGCAATTTCGGTGGGGTTGGTGATCACCACGTCGGCCGTTCGCACCTGCCGCAGCTCCCGCGCCTGAGCAACCTTGCGGTGCGCCTCCCGTCGGCGCTGACGCATGACCGGATCGCCCTCCATCTCCTTGAACTCATCGCGGACCTCCTGCTTCGACATCCGCAGGTCCTGCTCCAGTTTCCAGCGTTGATACAGAAAATCGAGCAGCGCCAAAAAGACGAGCGCCGACGAAAGCTGAAACGCCAGCTTGACAACGGCCCCTTCCACGTAAAACAGCGTCATGCGCGGCTCCGAGTCGATCAGTTGGATGCACCACGGCAGCATCGATCCGATCGACCAGGCGGCAATCCCCACTGCAATCAACAGCTTTGCCAAGCTGACCGCCAGCCGCATCAGGGCGGCCGGCGAAAGGATCCGCCGGATCCCCGTCAGCGGGTTCAATCGAGCGAACTGCGGCTGAAGGACCTCCGGGGCAATCAGGATGCCGACTTGGACGACATTCCAGACGAAAGCCGCCAGCATCATGGCCAATAGCACTCCCAAAACATTCGGCGCGATCATCTGCAAGATATGATGGATGCGATTCGCCGCGTCGGAAGCGGTGATCGGGCCGGGACCGGCGGTCCGCAACAATTCCGCCGTCAACTCCGCGAGCGTGCGGCACAGGGGAATGGCCAGGACATAGAACACGGCCGCCGCGCCGAGCATTAGGCCGGCGGCGGTGAGATCGACGCTCCGCGCGACGTTGCCCCGCTCGCGCGCCTGGTTGCGGCGTCGTTCGGTCGGCTGCTCCGTTTTTTCGCCCGTGTCATCCGTTGACATACGAGATCAGTCATCCGGTCAGCGCGTGATGTAAGGAGTCGATCACCCGCGGCACAACGTCGACGACAAGGCGCGCAACGCCGGACAGCGACGCCACGAGCACCGTGAGGCTCATCAAGGCGCGCACCGGAAACCCGATGACCAGCACGTTGATTTGCGGCACGGAGTGGCCCAGGAATCCCATTGTCAGTGCGACGAGCGACATGGCGGCCATCAAGGGGGCCGCGATTTGGAGCCCCAATACGAGCGACTGGTGGACGAGATCGCGCAGCAGATCGACCGCCTGTGCCGTCACAAACGCCTCGCCGAGCGGGATGGAGCGAAATGTTTCCACGAGTGCCGAGAGCATCGTCAGGTGGTAGCCGGACGGCTGCATAACGAGCAGGACCGTCGTGGCGAACAAGAAGAGGAACTGGCCCGTGGCAGAACCGGTGATATTCAAGCCGGGATTGGCGATCTCGCCCAGCGACAGGCCGGTCTGTTGATCGATCAACTCACCGGCGATCTGCAGGCCCGACAGGATCGTGAGCATGCCTAAGCCCAGGACGAAACCCAGTCCGAGCTCTCCCACTGCGGTCCAGGCGTACTCAAGAATCGTGCGGGGCGGCTGAAGCGTCATCCGAAAACCGTCCGCGGTCAGTCCGCGGGCCGCCGGATCTCTTGCCAATTCGCGCAGCCTGTCATAGCGCGCAAGCAGAGATTCGGGAACTTCGTCGCGCGTCAGGACGCCGTCGCGATTCGCATCCAGCTTGTCAAAGACGATCCGGCCATGGTCGGCCAGCGTCGGCGTGATGACGAAGGCCATCGTGATGATCAACATCACGCGGATGTTGACGGGAACCAACGATTGCCCGAAAAGGGGCCCGACGATCATCAGTCCCGAGAGCCGCACCATAACGAGCGTGAAGCCATAGAACTGCACGAGGGCCGCGCTCAGCAGCGTGCGCACCGCCTGGTCGTGGAGCGGCGCGAACGAGAGGCGATCGAACAGCGTTTCCATGTTCACAAGAGTGAAGGAATATTGCTGAAGACATTGGCCGCGTAGTCCACCATCTGGTGGAGCATCCAGGGGAAGATGTACAGTCCGGCCAAGGCCATCGCGATGATCTTGGGGACGAAGCTCAGCGTCTGGTCCTGGAGCTGGGTGACCGCTTGCAGAACGCTGATTGTCAGGCCCACGACCACGGCGATCAGCATGATCGGCGCGCCCATCATCAGAGTCAGCCCGACGGCGGAGCGAGTCATTTCGATGGCTTGGTCGGCGGTCATTTCTGTTTCCTTTCAGTGGAGACGGCGGCGAGTGCTTCCGAGCCGCCTTGGCTCAGAAGCACTTTTTTGCCAGCTCCGGTCGGCAAACCACGCTCGACAACCGCCCGAGGGAGGCACTGCTGAACGGAAGCCGTTCCGCAGTGGCACCCGATTTCGTTCTCAACCGGTGGCGGCACGGACGCTCTCCAGAAGCATGCCGACGGTGAGCGCCCAGCCGTCGATCAAGACAAACAGCAACAACTTAAAGGGAAGCGAGATCAACACCGGTGGCAGCATCATCATGCCCATGCTGATCAGCACGGTAGCGATCACCATATCGATGACAAGGAACGGGAGGTAAATCTGGAATCCAATCACAAACGCCGTTTTTAACTCGCTCACCATGAACGCCGGCAGCAGGACGACCGTGTCGACATCCTCAAGACGCTCCGGGGCGGGTGTCTTCTCGTTTGGGTGTTGGAACTCGAGGAAGGTGAGGACCGAATCGGCATTGTCAGTCCGTCGGATCTGTTCGATCATGAAGCGTCGCAGCGGACGGGCCGTCCGATGGAACGCTTCGTCCAAGCTGATCGGCTCTTGGCCCGCCGCGGGGCTTGTGTAGGGACGGATCCCGTCGTCGTAAGCCTCTTTCCAAACGGGCGACATCACCAGGAAAGTGAGGAAAAGGCACAGCGAAATGATGACCTGGTTCGGCGGAAGCTGTTGGGTTCCCAAGGCCTGGCGTAGCAACCCGAGTACGATCACAAACCGCATGAAGCAGGTCGTCATGATCAGGATCGACGGAGCCAGGCTGATCACCGTCAACAGAAGCATGATTTTCAGCGTCGACGACAACCCGGCCGGCGACAGCATCTGTTCCACGTCGACCGGAGCGCCGATTGTCGTCGGCGGATTTTGGGCAGAAAGGGGATTGGATGCGAGGGGCGACGGAAGGCCCCTCAACCCCGGTGCATCGCTCGGGCTTTCGATGATCGGCTTGGGGAGCCCGAGATCACCCGATTGCTGGCCCATGCTGTCGCGTCCGCCGGCCACGATCGCGGCCACGAAGAGCACGGCCCCGACAGTGTATTTCCATGAGCGCCGCGCCTCGACGGTGCGTCATAACACACCGTCCGTTCTGTCCGCGTGAAGGGGCGCCGGTGCTCCCCGGAGTCGCCGCATCAAATCGTACTCGGGCTGCGACTGACCCTCCGCCGGCGATTCCAGCGGTTGCGAAACTGACGGGAAGTCTGCCATCGGACCGCCCGCCGAGGCCTGCCGCGCGCTCGGGGACGAGCGAACGGCGCTGGGGGCCGGCCGCGCCCTCGCTTCACCTTTGAGCAGCTTGAAAAAGGACGTCCCGAGAACCCCGGCGTGCGGGCCACGGCGGCACAGCCCGGCGAGCAAGTCGACTTCGACCGGATCGTCGATCTGGCCCAAGGGATTCAGCCCGTTGGCCGACGACCCGACCACAAGGATCCGCGCGCAATCCGGACCAGAAGGATCGCCTGCCGCGGGTCGACAAATCGCCGGCCGAGGATCTCCAGCGCCTCTTGAGGAAGCGACTGCGAAAACATCGGGGCGTGCCGACGGAACAACCGTGCCAGGACGAGAATCAGCCCGACAACGACGGCCAAAGCGCCGGCTGCCGACCAGGGCGAGAGCGTCACGCTCTGCTTGTCGGATTTGCCGTCGCTCTTGCTCCGCGCCAGGTCCTTCCACGACTTACGGTGCGAACCGGGCGTTCCCTCCGGCGTCGGCCCTAACATCTGCTCCGACGTTGGCGCGGCCGCGCGGATTTGCGCCGCGCGGCAGCTCGACGGGAGATACTCGTCGAAGGGGAATATCCGGCGCTGCTCTGTGCGGCCGACCGGCTATACGCCGCGGCAATGAGGAGCGCGGCCGACACGATCGGCAAAAAGTGAAAACGTCTCATGGGGATTCCGTTCCCCCGTGTCTGCGTGCGGTCGTCCGCTACAGCGTCGGCGCCACGATCTCCGCGACGCGGACGCAGAAGTTGTCATTCAGGACCAGGACTTCGCCCCGCGCGACCAGGCGGCCATTGACCAGGATGTCGACCGGATCGCCGGCCAGTTTGTTCAGAGGGACGACGGATCCTTCTCTCAACTGGAGCACCTCTTCGATTAATAGCTCGGTCCGGCCCAGCTCGATCCGCAAGTCCAGCTCGACCTCCTGCAGCGCATTGAGTCCGACGCCGTCGCCCGCCCCGGCGGCCGCCGGTTCGAACGACTGAAATTGAAACGGCGCCGCGCTACCCGAGCTCTTGCGGAATGCCGGTGGGCGAGTGGAGGTCGGGGGCGATTGCGGCCGCGAGGCCCGCTTCCGCTTGTTCCAGCAGACGTTCCGTGGGGCTCTTGGGCTTGGTCGCCGGCTTCTGCACCGCGGACCGAGCCGCGCCCTGCGGTTGATTGACCGGATCGCCGCCGCCGGCCGTTGCGCCGCCCGGCTGTCCGGGGGAGGGGCCGCCGGCTGCTTTCAATAGAGCTTCAATCTCTTCCGGCTTGAGAAGATCGTCGGCCACGGCTTCCTCGTTACTGCTGCATCGTGCGGATATCGGCGACGATGATCTCCTGGACGTAGCGTTCCGGGAGGACGTTATTGATTTCGGTCTTCAAGTTTCTCTTGAAGAGATCAAGCTGGGGATCCCGCAGGTCTTCGATGCTCGACCGGCGCACGACCTTGACGACGGCTTGTTTGATGCGGGCTTTATAACGCTCGCCGACGGCGTCGGTGAACTCGGTTTTGGCGTCGGGCGAGACCGCGGCGAAGACCTTAAAGCTCACGTTCCAAAGGATTCCGCTGTTCTCCTCGAGGGAGACGCTGAAGCTGCCAATCTCCGACTCGACGAGATTCTCCTCTTTCTCGGCGTGCGACTCTTCCGTCGCATGCCCGGCTTCGGCGGCTTGCCCGCTTGCCGGAGTCGTTTGACTCCTCGGCAAAAGGAGCGCTGCGGCCACGGCCTGCAGCGCCATCACCACCAGCACGATGAGGGCAATCTTGAGGCGCTTGCCGCCAAATCGCTTCTTTTTGGGCTCGCGGCGGCATCCGGCGCATCCGCTTTGGCAGCGGGAGTTTCGTGCGGAGTGGGGGCCATGACGCTCTCAAACGGTCCAGAATGTCGAATGCGTTAACGGTCGCGGTGGAATGCGTAAAGCGAGACCGACTGCACGGGAGCCTGGGTTGCAGCGCGGCGGGACTATACGCGCGGATCAAGAAAAGGTCAACACGGCGCTGGATGTCTCGCGCGCTTACCGGACGTCCTCATCTTCCGGGCCGCCGGACTGCGGCACGGGATTGCGGCCTTTGTCGACATATTCGTCCAAGGCAAAGATCTCGGCCCGCGAGCCCGGAACCCGCTTGGAATCGCCGGTGTAGAGTGTGTCCGGCTCGAGGGCCCCCTCCTGGGTCAACCGAATGCGCTCCGAATCAATGCCATGTTCCGTCAGGTATTTTCTGGTGGCCATCGACCGTGCCCGAGCAAGCTGCCAGGCGTCCGTAAAGGGGCTGCCGGCGGCCAGGGGACGCCGTGGCGCATAAACGCGGATCTCAACTTTGTTCGGTTTTCCGCACAAGAGAGGGATGAGTGAGTCCAGCCTCTCTTTGGCCGCGGCGTCCAACTCGGCCGAGTCGTCGGCAAACAGGATCACCGTTCCGACGCTGTAGGTCCGGTTAAAATGACGGAAAATAACGATGTGCGGCGGCTTCTTCGCGGCCACTCCGGCGGAGTTGCGCCGACCGGTGACCTTGTTCTGGGCCATGCTCAACCCGCGCGCCGGTCCGCGGCCGCTCTCGAAATTTCCCGGCGTCGTCGCGTCCTCCGGCCCTTCCAACGAGGTCGATCGGGATCCCTTGTCCATCCCAAGGGGATCCTCGAAATACTTGGCGACGGCCTGTTTGACCGGCTTGTCCTGGCCGACGATCCACATCACGAGGAAAAAGGCCATCATTGCGGTGACGAAGTCCGCGTACGCGACTTTCCAGGCACCCCCACCCTTGCCCGCCATCGACTGCCTTCCTTCGTCTCACGAGGCGTCCACTTCGCGGAACAGCTCCTCCATTTCGGTGCGGCTGGGCCGAACCTCGGTGCCGATGCCGCGACGCGCCTGCTCGATGACCACCTTGGGGCTTTGGCTCTGCGCGGCGCCCATCACAATGGAGGCGATGGCGTGGAAGAACCCAAGCTCGACCGCGCCCAGGAATTCCATCCGCGAAGCGAGCGGCCCGAAGAAACCGTACGACAGCAAGATGCCCAGAAACGTTCCAACGAGCGCGGCCCCCACCTTGTGCCCTACCTCTTGGACTGGGCCGTCAATGGCTCCCATCGTGATCACGATTCCCAACACAGCCGCGACGATGCCGAAGCCCGGCAGCGCGTCGGCCGTCTTCGAGAGGACGTTTACGGGAGCGTGGTGCTCTTCCTCGATGACCTTGAGTTCGGCCTGGAGCAATCCCGTTAGCTGTTCCGGTGTCGCCCCATCGACCAGGGGGGAAAGGCCATTGCAAATGAACTCCACGACATGATGGTTGTTGGCAATCTTCGGATACTTGGTGAAGATCTCGCTGTGATGCGGGTCGCTGACGTGACGTTCGAGCATCAGCAGGCCGTCGCGGCGCGCGATGCGGAGCAGGTCGTACATCAACTTGAACAGGTCGCGGTAGGCTCCCTTGTCGAAAGGGCTTCCCTTGATTGCCGTCATGATCCCCCGCAGGAGGTCTTTGATGACTTTGACGGGCGACATCATCAACAGCGCGCCCATGGCGGCGCCGCCGATCGTGAGCAGTTCGGACGGATGGAACAACGACACGATGTGGCCGCCGGACATTGTGAATCCGGCGAGCACCGCGCCAACGACCACCACAGCTCCGATGATGACCAGCATGGTCGCGCCGCAATATGGGACAAGCTGTGGGCTTGCCGAGCCAGCCCCCACCGTGGGGCAAGCGGCCAGCATGCCAAGTCAGCCCTGGAATCCGGACGTCCGCCGCAAACAATTTCGGCGCAGGGCTTTCTGCCGCTTCAGCCAATCGATCCCGCACGCACGGATCGCTGCCGGGCAAGGGATGCGCGCCGGAAAGTCCCTCACAAACGGCTCGGATTCTGCGGAATTTGATGAGGAAACAGAAAGGGCCGCGCAACCCATTTTGTGCGGAATTCGGGACGGGAGACCCGGCAATGGCAGCCGGCTAAAGAATCGCCGGCAGGGACCGCACGGCACGTGCATAGGCGATGGCCCGCTTGATGACTTCGGCCACGGGCTCGCGCACGATCAGACGATCGTTGGTGGTCAGCGTGACGTACGTGTCGGGCCGGCTCTCGACGAAGCGGATCAGCTCCGCGTTGACCACGACTTCGTCGCCATTCAGCCGGGTGAGCTTGATCATAGATCAACGGGGAATCAGGTGAAGACGCGATTTCGAGTCACGCGAGGGTCTGCAGCATCGTGAGGAGGTCGTTGACAAGTTCGTTTGCGACGGTGATGACCCGTGCATCGCCCTGATAGTTCGTCGACACGGTGATCAGACCGACGAGGCTCGTCCCGATGTCGGTGTTGGATTGCTCGATGGCGCCGGATTCGAGTGTCCCGGTCCCGCCAGTGTTCGGCTTGACGATGTTGGCCGGCCCGGAATTGGCCCCCTGGGTATACGTGCCGTTCCCATTCGCGACCAGCCCTTGCTGGTTAGAGAACTGTGCGAGTACGACCTGGCCGATCGTTTCGGTAACTCCGTTGTTAAACACGCCGTTGACCACGCCGTTTGGATCGATCGCAAAGCTCGTCAGAGTATCCGGGGGCCGCACCATTCTGCGAGGCGAGGGTCAGAGTGCTTCCTTGCGTCGTCGACGAGATGCCCGAAATCCCGCTCAAATTGGCGGTCACCACCATGGGGCTCACGGCAGCCGTTCCGCTACGGTCGATGGAAAAGGACGCCGTTCCCCCCGAAACCACTTGTCCGGAGCTCCCGAACGTGATCGTGCCGGTCCCGAGGCGCCGTGCTCGGACCGTCGTTGTCCGCGCTGTTAAAGAAATAACGATAGGTCGTCGCGTCGGGCGCCGTGGATTGCAAGACCGCCGACATGCTCACCGTGATCGGCGTGCCAAGCGAGTCATACACGATGAAATTCGTGTTGGCGCTCTCGCCGTTGGCGGTCTGGTCCTTGGTGAAATTAATCGGCAGAGTGGTGCCGTTATCGGTCAGGTCGCCCGCGGCGAAGTCGATGTCGTTGACCGTTCCCATGTTGCCTACGATTTGAATCTGGCCATTCACGACATTGACGCCGGGTTGGCCGGCAGCGGGAAGTTCGTTGGGATCATTGGGGATCCCGTTGCCCGACTGGATGCCGAGGGAATCATCCAAGAACGACGTGAATTGGCCAAGCGTGGTGCCGCTCTTGACGTCCAGTGTCACCGGCTGCAGCGTTGCGCCGCCGACTTGCGGCGTGAACTGGAGCACGTCGCCCGCTTTGATTCCGAGGCTGGTCCCGGGCGGGTCCTCCAAGTTCGTCAGCAGAGTCGAGCTCGTTGCGTCGGCGCCGCTGTTTCCCGCGTCACCCAGGGTATCGCTCAAGAGTTGAGCGCCCTGCGTTGCCACCTGGCCCGTCGGTAACAGGGCACCGTTCATCGAGACGCTGGACGTCTGCTTGGCGACGTCCAGATTGCCCAGAGGGATCGTGAGATTTTGTAATTGTGTCGTGACGAGGTTGAAGTTGTTGTCGACGCCGTAACCCTGAACGCTCAGCCCCTGGCTGTTGACGAGCTGATTGTCGGCATTGAGCGTGAAACCGCCATCGCGCGTATACACGTTGCCGGCCCCGCCGTCGAGGACGAAAAAGCCGTTGCCTTGAATGGCCAAGTCCGACGGATTGTTGGTGGTCGTGATGCTGCCTTGGGAGAAATCGGTCTCGGTGGCGGCAAGGCTTGCCCCCAAACCGATTTGCTGCGGGTTGGTCCCGCCGTTGGTGCTCGTGGGAGAGGAGCCGGCCGAGATCGTCTGCGACAATTGCGTGGAGAACAGAACATTGGAGGCCTTGAAGCCGTTGGTGTCGGCGTTGGCAATATTGTTGCCGATCACGGAGATCGCCGTTTCATTCAGCGACAACGCATTGACCGACGTATTCATCGCAGACGTCAAACTACTCATCGGCGCCCCCCTCACTTCCGGACGCAGCTCAGGCTTTGAAACGATCGCCTGCCGCGATTCCGTGCCCCAGATCTAGCTTGCCGCAATCTCCTCGAAGATGCCCGTCATCCATTGATATCGGCCAAAGCGCCGTTAAATCCGAATTATTTGTTCCAAACGCTATCCGGGATGAATCGCCCCGCTCGAACGTCTGAGGCGTGCCCGAATTGCTTATCCACTCTGCGCCAATGGTTTGTGGCCGACCCGTGAACACGCGTGCGGCGACCCCGGCCCGGTTCAACAGGCGCGACCCCTCTTACGACGAGGCGGCAGCCACATCCGTGATGTTGGACAACTGCACCTGCGAGTTGCCGACGCCGACGTAAGCAGTGCCATTTTGCAGAAACGCCTGGTCGACGACGCCCGCGACCGCGTTACCGCTATCGTCGGTCCCGTTGATCGACTTTCCGATGAACGAGGCGCCGATCGAGAGCTGCTGATTCGTCGTGTTGGCCTGCAGCGCCGTGTCCAAATCCGTGGTCGACTGCAATTGGCTCATCGTCGCCAATTGGCCGAGCAGGTCTTCGCTGCTCATGGGCTGCGTCGGATCCTGGTCCTGCAGCTCGGCGATCAGCATCTGCATAAAATCGGCCGTCGTCAAACTTCCGAGGCCCGATTGGGAACTGCTCGACGACGAACTGGCGCTGTTCGTGGACGCGGTCGAACTTGAGGGAATCGCTGACACGAAGGCCTCCTTGCCCTCTCTTGAGGAAACAGGTCTGGTAACTCTTATCGACAGAAAGTTCGGACGAAAACCTTCTCAACTTCGATGCAACGCAACAAGGCGGCTCGACACAAGCCCCTACGAAGTCAAGCTGCGCACTTTCCGGAGTTGGGGCAACTGCTCAACGGCCTCGGTAATTGAGGACTCGGTCTTTGCGCCTGCTCAAACTTCGATATCGAGCTGATCGATCGATGACGACCGTCCCCCTGTTCGATTCTGCTTTTGGCCATTCTGCCGGTTCTCCGCTCCGCCTTGAGAATCCCCCTGGGTGGAGGCTTGCTGCTGACCGTCGGATGATGGTTGACGTTCGGACGCTGAGTCGTCTTTCGGTTGGGGCGCCACCACGACATCGATACGGCTCACCGACGCTCCAGTCTGGGCGATTGCGGTGTGCAGCATGGAAATGTTGTCGAGCAGCGTTTGCCGTGCGGACGCTGTCTGAACTTCCAGCCGAGCCGTGAGTCCGCTGCTCCCGGTCGAGACTTCCACCTGCACTCTTCCCAGCGCGGGCGGCTCGAGCCGAACGCGCATTTGGCCCGCCGTGTCGAAGGCCGTGCGCAGAGTGTTGGCGACGCGGTCGACAAGTTCCTGAGAGCGCTGCACAGGATCGGCCGTTGTGTTCGCCGTCGCGTGGTTTGAAGTGGTCTGCGGCTCCGTCCGAGGATTCGACCCGGCCGTCGAGGTGACGCCGAGGCTCGATTGATCCTGCGCTGCCGCTGGCTTCTCGACTGCCGGTTGATCGCTCGTTCCGGTTACTTTGGATGTGGTCGTCGGGCCGGCGCCGGTGGCGTTGGTCTGCTGAATGGTCGGAAGCGGCTCGGTCGTCTGTGCGGCGGCGCCAACGACAAGGTTGGCGTCACTGCTTTCCATTTCCTCGTCGGATTGGCTTGACGATGCCGCCGTAGCGGCTGGCGATTGATACGGTCCGGCGGCGGCAGACTGCGCTGCCGCAGCCGTGAGACTGCCATTTGTGTTCCCCGGCTGCCCGCCGGTCGGATCAGTCGAGTTGTCCGACGTGGACGGCGGCACGGATGTGAGAGAGGCAGTCGCCAAGTTGCCCCCGTTGGCAGACGACGACACGGCGGTCGCCGTTTGGGTGTTCGCAGACGCGGCGGCTGCGGGAAGCGAAGCGGCGGCATTCGCACCGGCACTCGACGCGTCTTGTGATGGTCCTGACTTCCCCTGGGGGTTTGTCCCCGTCGGCGGCGATTGGCTGCCTTTCGACAGCACATTGGCAAGCGCCGACGGAGTGCCTGTTTCGGAATCGGACGAAGAGCTCTGAGCTGCCGACAGTTGCGTTTGGGAAACCGGTTTCTTTGATGCATTGGAGGAAGCCGCGAGCAATTCGACGACGCCCTCGGGAGCGGTGGTCGCTGAAGCACCCGCGGGCGAAGCTGCATCGGCCGTTCCCGGCTGCGAAGCGTCCGAAGGATCCGTAACTTGGCTGCTTGACTCTGCGGCGGCGGAGTCGGTGGCTTGGGTGTCCGACGAAGCGGGATCGGCAGCCGGCGCCCCAGAGGCGACTTTCTTCGCGCTTCCGGCGCCGGCGGCCTTTCGATTCGACGAGGAGCCCGTTGGCGAGGAATTGCCAGTGGTCTTCGTGCTTGCCGACCCGCTGGCGGGCGCCTGCGTCGCCGGAGCCTGCGTCGACGACTGCGTGGCGCGGCTGCGGCTGCTGTCGCCGGCCGCGGGGGAACTGGCAAGTGAACGAAAGAAGGCGCCGCCGCTCTGCGGATCGTTCGCCCGATCCGCGGGCGACGCGGTCCCGTCGGACGACGAAGTGGCCGGCGAGACGAGGGCTCCGGACGGAATGCCGACATTGTTCAAACTCATGTTCACCTCGTGACTCTCATTTGTTGCCGGCGGTCAACGGCCGTTCCGATTCGGCTTGCTGCAGGTTGTTAAGCGCGGAGCGAATGATCGATTCGCGAGGCTCGCCCTTCGTGATCCGGTCGAAGATCTCTTTTGCGCGTTGAATGCGCGCGGGGGCGTCCCGCGAGGCGTTGGCGGACTCGCCGCTTTCTTCCGGCACCGTAGCGAACTCCTTCAGCAAGAGGGCGATCTTGGCCTCCGGCATTTCGCGCAAGAGCAACACGTCCTCGTTGACCGTGAGTTGCATGAGCCTCTCGACGGCATCGGCCGGCGGCAGTGCCAAAAGGACCGACCGAGACTGCTCCCGGGCCTCGACGACATTCTTGTCCGCGAGTTGCTGGAGCTGGGCATTGAAGGTGGCCTTCTCCTTCTGGAAGTCCGCGCCTGTGCGATCAGGCCGTTTCGCTCGTTCTCAATCATCGACTTCAAGAGCCCGACTTCCGTCTCCAGCGAGCTGAGCGACAAAACGCGCAGGCTTCGTTCGCGGAGCACATCTTGGGAAGACGGAAGGGCCGGCTGCGGCTCAGTGTCGAAAGCGACCGCCTCCTTCTCCTGCGGGCCGAGAAGGTCGCGCATTTCGCGCAGACGCCGTGCGCTCAAAAGTCCCTGCGACCAGAGAAACCCTAACCCGAGCGCCTCCGACAGCATGACGGCGACGCAGCAGGCGCTCAAGACAACCCAGAGCGTGCGGATCATCGCGATTTCTCCAGCAGCCAACGGGAGGTCCAAGCGTCCTCGCGCTCATGCTGGCGCGCCGCTCCGCGTGGTAAAGAAAAGCCGCTCGCTGCTTCTCCTCGAGGCGTTCCAGCACTTTGACCTCCGCATCGGCTTTCGAAAGAGCCTGGCGGCAGAGGAGAAGCTGCTGGGCAACCAGTTGCCGCTTCTCGTCAATTCCGCGAGCACTTCCTAAAAGTTGGATGCTGTGGTAACGCCTCATGGCCGCTCCTTCGACGGCGACGCGCCCCCGTCGGCTGAGACGGCGGATTTCCTCGAACTGGCGGTCGCGTTCGGCGATCAATTTTTCACGCTGCGAGACCAGGTCGGCCTCGTCGGCCAGAACCTGAGCCAAGAGACGCTGGCAATGATCCCGCCGGTTCTTCCGAAATGTGAGCAGGGCGGAGAGCGAAAAGACGAAGCCGTTCACGCTTTAGCTCCCGGGGCCGGCGGACGCGCGGCGGGGCGACGCGGCACGGGTTTTTGCGGCGCGTTTGGCCCGCCAGCCTGTCGATCGTCGGGCAGGACAAGTCCGTTGCGAAGGCGAGCCAATCGCATCAGGCCGTCGACCGCGCTGGCGAACGAGACGCGTTCGGAAGAGGATTGACGCAGGAACGCCTCGATCGGCTCGCGCAGCTTGATCGCCAGGTCGACCATTTGATTCGAGCCCATTTGGTACGCTCCGATCGTGATCAGATCCTCCGATTGCTGGTAGGCCGCGAGAAGCTGCTTGAGGCTTTCGGCCGCGTTCCGATGCTCGGGGCTCACGACATCGTTCATCGATCGGCTGATGCTTGCCAGCGGATCGATCGCGGGCCAGTGGGCTTGGTGGGCGAGCTTGCGGGAAAGCATGATGTGGCCGTCCAACGTGCCGCGGCACGGTGTCTGAGATCGGCTCATTCGCGTCATCGGCTTCGACGAGCACGTTGTAAAGGCCGGTGATGCTGCCCTGGGCCGTTCGGCCGCTGCGTTCCAACAACTTCGGCAAAAGGGCAAAAACGCTTGGTGGATAACCACGCGTGGCCGGCGGTTCGCCGGCGGCCAGTCCAATTTCCCGCTGGGCCAGCGCGAACCGGGTGACGCTGTCCATCATCAAGAGCACGTCCCGTCGCGTGTCCCGAAAATACTCGGCAACGGCGGTCCCGAGGAAGGCGGCGTTCAAGCGGACGAGCGCCGGCTCGTCGCTCGTCGCCACCACGACGACGGAGCGGGCCAAACCCTCGGAACCGAGATCCCGTTCGAGAAACTCGCGGACTTCACGGCCCCGCTCACCGACCAGAACAATCACGTTGACGTCGGCCGAGCTGGCCCTGGCCATTTGGCCCAACAGCGTGCTCTTTCCCACGCCGCTGCCGGAAAAGATTCCCAAACGCTGCCCCTTGCCACACGTCAACAGGGCGTCGATGACCCGGACGCCCGTGCCGAGGGGAGCGTCGATCCGTGGTCGTCCGAGGGGCGACATCGGCTTGCCGTGAAGCGGTACGCGGTGCGGCCGCGCCGGAGCGGGCAGGTTATCGATAAATCGCCCGCGTCCGTCGAGGACACGGCCCAACAGCCGCTCGCCGACGCGGGCTCCGGGCACCGACTGCAACAACGTAACGCGATTGCCGCGCCGGACGCCGGCCAGGTCTCCGTAGGCCAAGAGCAGGGTTTCCTCCCCCTGAAAGCCAACCACGGCAGCGTCGACCGGACTGCCTTGTTCGCGGTGAATGCGGCAAATCGCTCCCAGCGGAGCGGGAAAGCCGGCCGCGGCCACCGTCAGCCCGACGATCCGCGTCACAGTGCCGTCCAGGGCGAACGGCAAGATCGTTTCGACTTGTTCCGCAGCGCTGAGCATGGGGAGGGCTTCCTCTATGCCGAAGGGGTCAGTCGTGGCCTTCCAGGAGCTCGGAGACGATCCGTTCCAAGAGCGTTTCGAGCCGTGCGTCGATCGTGCCGTGCTGCGTCTCCACGACACAGCTTCCCCGTGCCAAGCCGCTGTCCGGAACGATCTCCGCGTCCCCGCACGCAGCCAGCGCACGGACGACCTCTGAGGCGTGCCCTCCCAACAGCGCCGCGTCGTCGGCATGGAGCCGCAGTTTGATGTGGGGCGATCCGACGGCCAGTTGCAGCGCACTACGGATCATCTCCCGGGCAAGATCGGGATTGAGATCGAGGCGCCGTTTGATCAGGCGTTCGGCGATGGCGGCGGCAAGACGGACGGCCGTCGTTTCCCACTCCGTCAGCCAGCGGTCGCGTTCGATGACCAAAGTCTCGGCGGCCGTCCTCATCGCGGGGAGCGTCGTCGCCAGGTTCTCGCGGGCCGTTTTGTCGGCGATCTCGCCGGCTCGCTTTTCGATCAGCTCGGAGGCCTGGCGGAGCCCTTCCTGCCGACCCTGCTCGAAGCCGCGCTCGCGGGCCTCTCGACGAACCGTTTCGACATCCGATTCCGCCTGTTGGAGCATCTCGCGGACCTGCTTGCGAACAGACTCCACATACGAGTCGCCCCGCTGCACGAGGTCTTCAAAGTTAAACGCGACCTTGGACCCCAGGCCGCGGAGGTCGTTGGCCTTGAGCAATCGGGTCTGCGCTGGAATTTCAAATGGCTGAGGCATGGCTACGAGATGAACTCCTCCTGGTCGCCGCTGGCGACGACGATCTGGCCCGAATCCTCCAAACGCCGGACGACTTCGACGATCTGTGCCTGCATCGCCTCAACGTCGCTGACGCGCTGCGGTCCCGCGTACTGCATTTCCTCCTTGAGCAGCTCCGCGGCCCGTTCGGACAAATTGCCCAAAATCTTCTGTTTGAGCTCGTCGGAGGCACCCTTGAGGGCGATGGCCCATTGGTTGTTGTCGACTTCTTTCAGCACGGCCTGAATCGCCTTGTCGTCGAGCTTGAGCAGGTCGTCGAACACGAACATCAGCCGTTTGATTTCGTCGACCAGGTCGGAGTCTTCCTGTTCGAGGCTCTCCAAAACGCCCTTGTTCGTCATGCGGTCGGTGACGTTGAGGATCTGGGCGACCAGCCGCACGCCCCCGGCCTTCTCAAGCTGCTGGTTGAACATCGATTTCATCCGCCGCTCGAGGCTGGCTTCGACGTCCTTGACGACTTCGGGGTTCGTCTGCTCCATGTGGGCCACGCGGCGGATCACTTCGATCTGCTTGTTGGACGGAAGCCCCGAAAGGACTTCCGCGGCCATGTTGGTGGGCAAATGCGACATGATGAGTGCAATCGTCTGCGGATGCTCCTCGATGATGAAGGTCAGGATGTTCTCGGCGCCCATCTTGTGGAGGAAGCCGAACGGCACTGAATTCATTGAGTTGCGGACATTCTCCAGGATTTCGCCGGCCCCTTCGGTGCCGAGCGACTGTCTCAAAAGGTCGTTGGCGAAGTCGATGCCGCCGCGTTCGATCGGCACGCGTTCTCGGACCATGCCCGCGGAATTCGCGCAGCACCGATTCGACCTGGTCCTTGGTGATGTCGTCGATCTTGGCGATCTCGAGCGTCACCGATTCAACCAGGGCCTTGGGAAGCTGACTCAGGACCTCGGCCGCGATCGGCTTTTCGAGGCTGAGCAATAAAATTGCGGCTTTGCGAACGGCGTCCATGCGTTAATGAGGGGGTGAGAGGTGAGGGGTGAGTCCTGAGGGGTGAGGGGTGAGTCAAGGCACGCGACGCGTGCCGTCGCTTTGACTTGCCACTCACCACTCTACCGTGTTGCTTGCAGCCATTTGCCGATGATGGCGACGGCCATTTCGGGATTGTCGCGGACCATGGTCTGGACCAAGTCCCGATCATTCAACGTGGGCATCGGTTCTTCCTCCACGGGCGGTTTCTCCTTTTCAGTCGTCGGTTGCGGGGGAGCCCCCGGCGCGGCGGCTGCCGCAGCCTCCGGGGAAGGCAGCTGCGGGGAGCGCCGCCTTCGGCATCGTGCCCCGCAGCATCCACAACGCCCACAGCGCGAAGAGCACGAGTCCGGCTGCGCTTCCCCACTGGCTGAGAAGCGACGTCACGGTCTCCAGCGACGATGTCCGGATCTCCGGCGGTGCTTCCTTGATGCGGACATAAGAGCTGACCGTAATCTGTTTCGGATTGGGATTGACTGGGTCGGTCGGGATCGCGCCGGCGATGATGTTCTTGACGGCCTGCTCGGTCTCTTCCTTGATCTTTTCGATCGTCTTGCCGGTGCCGCCCGATTTCGATTGTCCCTGGGCTGCCTTTTCCAGCTCGAGCGCCTTCGCGTAGTAGTCTTCTGGAATGAGGACCGACACGGTGACCACCTTTGGCAGGGTCCCAACGCCCTCCGTGTAAACCGCCTCGCCGCCCGGACTTCGAACAGTCGTCGTCGTTTCGTCTTGGAGCGTACGGTCCTGCATGGTGCTCGGGGCGCTGGCCAGCGCCCGGGGCTGGTTGGATTTGACTCCCGGCTCCGACTGGACCGGCTGCTGGCGGTACCGCTCCATTCGCTTCTGTTCTGTCTGTTGCTGCTCGAGGCTCTTTTTTGGGTCGTACCGCATCGTCTGCGTAATCATCCGTTGGGTCGGGTCGATGTCGACGTTGACGGTCACGACGATGTCGGGAGAAATGTGCGCGCAGCGCGTCCTTGATCCGTCTCTCATAAAGCTGAGAGGATTCGCGCAAGCAGGGCGAGCGTTTTGCCGCTGAGCGGATCGTTCTCCGCGTCGGGCGTGTAGGCTTCTCCCTTGCGCTGGTCGTACACGGTGACGTCGGTCGCCTTGAGGTCCGGGATTGCGAACGTGACTGCGTCGCGGAGCGCCTGGATTTGCCGCGTCGTCAAATCGTGGCCGGCCCGCGGCTTGACGACGATGGTCGCTTTCATCCGGACCTCTTTCGAGAATCGGGAATGGGACGTGGTCAAAGGCGTCCACAGCACGTCGGCGTCTTCGAAGTCGGGGCTGCCGAGGATCATTCGCACCAAATGCTTGCCCAAGAGCGGCCTCGCGTGTCTGCCGGAGGTTCTCGGCCGAACTCATGAACGGGTTGGTGCTGTCGAGCTTCTTCTCGAGCTCCTCGGCCCAATGCGACGGGAGGCTGCCGGATTGCAGCAGGGCGGCGTTGTACTTCTCGACCTCGCCCGCGGGAGCCAGGATCTGCCTCCCCTCGCTGCGGAATTTCGAGAACCCCGCCTCCTTGAGTGCTTGCTCGGCGTTGCGCAGCTCATCCAGCGAGAAGACCTTGCCATACGAGAGCGCCACCATCGACGAGGAGGACCCGTTCCAGGCGAAGAACAGAAAACCGATCGGAATCAGGGCCGCGATGGCGGCGAACGTAATCCGCTGGCTAGGGGCCAGGGAGTTGAAGACGGCCAAGAATTGCTCATATGTCCGACGCATGATGAATTACCCGTTTCCTACATCTGCATCTGCTTGATTTCGGTGTAGGCTTCCACGATCTTGTTGCGGATCTGGATCATTAATCGCAACGCGAGGTCGGCCTTTTTCATCGACGTCAATGCTTCGACTTGTGTGACGTCGTCCCCCGTGAAACCCTTTTCGACGGCGGCGTGGGCCGACTGCTCGAGCCCGTTCACCTGGTTCAGCGACTTGAGCAGCAGGTTCCCGAAGAGCGGCGCATCGCCGGCTGGAACCGACCCCGATCCGGCGGGCGCCGCGGGCGGGGCCGGGGGAGGCGCCGGAATCCCCAAGCCGTTAATCGAGATCGGCATGTTACTGGCTCCTGAAAGAGGGCCGGCCGCGAAAGCCCCGCGTTACGCGAGGATCTTGAGGGTGAGGTTGGCAAGTTGCTTCGTCATGTCGACGGCGACCAGGTTCGCCTCATAGGCGCGGCTCGCTTCGACGGCATTCACGAATTCGGTCATCATGTCGATATTCGGATACGAGACGTAACCGTCCTTGTCGGCGTCCGGATGGCCGGGCTCAAACACGCGCCGCGGCGGAGTCGACGTATCGACGGAGACTTGATACGTCACGCCGGAGGGGGCGTCGGATGAGTTTTCCGATTGGGCGGCGAACGTCACGAACCGCCGCTGAAACGGGGACGGTTTCCCGTCCGCGTTGCGCGTCGTGTTGAGGTTGGCCAGATTGTCGGCGATCGCGTTCATCCGCTGCCGCTGTCCAATCAACGCGCTTGTGCTGATGTCGAGGGTTCGAAACATGTTTGGGGACCTGATGCTAGAGGGGCTAGAGGTCAGGGGTCAGAGGCTCGACTGACTGGCCCCTGGCCTCTGACCCCTTTTCACACCTGTTCCCGAATCGCGGCTTGAAGCATGCCGAACTGGGTGTTCATCAGTTCGATTGCGAAACTCTGCATGAGAGTGTTCTTGGTCATTTCCATCATTTCGTGCTCGATGCTCCGATTGTTGTTGTCCTGGAAGGTGAGGCTCGGCGACTGCGCCTCGATCGCTTGAAAAATCTCCGCGGGGAACGCCGCCGCCGACCGGCTGCCAAGCGATCGCTCCGCCCCGCCCCCGTTCATGCTCGAAACCCCTTGCTCGACGCGCGACTGGCCGTCGGCGATTGCTTCACGAAGTGCCTTTTGAAAGGCTTCGACGGGCAAGTCGCGACGTTTGTAGTTCGGCGTGTCGATATTGGCGACGTTGGCGGTCAACGCCTCGTGTCGCCGCTCGCCGAAGACGGCGATTTTTTCCAAAAGGGGAATCGTCGTGCCGTCAAAAATCGAGCTCACACCACAGTCCTCCGTAACCCAAATTCCTCAATGACCCCGTCGGCGCCCGTGAATCTCAAGCCGCTTTCGCCAGCCGGCGGTTGGAGCCCGGGCCGCCGCGCGGCGGATAACCGTATTCGCGGAGCTTTCCGGACAAGGTCCGGATTCCGATCTTGAGCAGCCGGGCCGTGTGTTCCCGGTTTCCCTGGCACCGCGCAAAGGTCGTCTCGATCAGCTTGCGTTCCATTTCGCGCAACGAAAGGCCTGACGGCTCCAAGGGTTCGGCCTGAAGAGTCCGGGCGATCCAAGGCGCGATCGTCTCGACTGTCAGCAACGACGTTTCGTCCAGAGAGCAGGCCCGCTCGATGACATTCTCCAACTCGCGGAGATTACCCGGCCAATCGTGCGAGCGGAGCGTCTTCAGCACTTCCACGCTGAGACGTTTGACCGGCTTCCCTTCGACGACGGCCAGATGATTGAGAATGTGCTCGGTGAGCAAACCGATATCCTGCAGCCGCTCGCGAACGGGCGGGACGTGAATCGAACAAGCCGTCAGACACTCGTAGAGGCCGGCCACGAACCGCCCCTCTTGCGCTCGGCGGCCAGATCGACGTGCGTCGATGCCATCACGCGGACGTCGAGCGGACGCATCTTGCCCGTCACGGGACATGGAAACGACTTGCCGCGAGAATGCCGGCCAGTTTTTTCTGAGCAGACAGGGGGAGCGTTTCAATGTTCTTTAAGAGCAGTGTTCCGCCCGCCCCGCTGGAGAGGCGGCCTGCTTCCTCGGCCCCGGCGGAAGCGGACGGGAGAGACGCTTCACCCAAAAGCTCGCGCTCGAGGCTTTCGGCCGAGTGCACCCGACAGTCGAGCACGAGGAAGGGGCGACTCGCCCGGCGACCGGCCAGGTGGACCACGCGGGCGACCTGCTGGCTCCCCGCGCCGGGCTCTCCATGAATCAGCACGCAGCCGTCTTCGTCCGCGGCCGAACGGATCGCCTCACGAAGCTGGTTGGCCGCCTCGCTCTGGCCGATGATCTCGCTCAAAACCCGCACTTGAAGTTGCCTCCTGAGCGAACGGTTCTCGGACTGCAACTTCGCTTTCTGCAGCGCCGATCGCAGAAGCCTCCGGACGAGGGGAGCCGACAAGAGCGGAACCACTTCCACGGGCTCCCCGACGCTGGCGCCGCTTTCCTCCGCCGCGTCCGAGAGCCGCACGACCTGTATCGACCTGTGCGCCGCTTGAATCCGGTTCACCAGATCGGTGACAGTCGCGGTGTCCCAAGTCGCATCGACGAGGCAGACGTCGAAGGGCCGCAGACTGAGTCTTTCGATTGCCGTGGCGGCAGAATCGGCTGTGTCAATTTCCGCTGTGTTGATCTCCAACGACGGATCGTCCGCGTCGGCCAAGAGTTCGTAAAGCGACGCCGGTTGCTGCGTGCAAAGCAGGATCCGCGCGCCGGTTGACAGGGGGCGCTGAAGGGTTGTGGCAGTCATGCGTTCCAGCTCGAGTGAGGGTTGAGAGGCGAGGGAGGAAGGGGAATTCAGTAGCGCGGGTCGAGTCTGCGAGACCCGCCAGCTCATTGGTCAAGGAAAGGATGTGACGACAAGGAAAGGATGTGACTATCGGTTGATGTCGAGGAAGCGGTGGCTGAACGGGGCGATGTTGTCTAGGTAGGTTTCGTTGACGTGGACGCCTTGAGCGATCGATTCCAATTGCCGCCGGGTGGCGTCCCGGCGCTGGCCGAGCTGCTCCGCACCGTCCTTTTCGGTCTGCACAAGCTCGGCGAGGATTGCTTCGGTTTCCGAGATGACGCCTTCACACTCGCGTCGGATGCTGGGAAGCCCTGTTTCCCGAAGTGTCGCCCACTGCCGGCCAAGTTCGGGATACCGCCTGTTGATCTCATCGAGGCGCCCCAGGATACGTTGCTTCCGCCCCAAGACTCCCAGCAGGCTCGAATAGTCGCTCGCGTCGATCACGCGATTCTGCTGTCGCGACAAATCGAGCAAATCCCGGCAATGCGTCCGCCGGTGTTTGAGAACGTCCAGGATGTCGTCGAGGGTGGACAGGCTCATCAGGAGCTCTTCGGAATTGAGGGGTCATGATTATTATCGGGCGACACAGCCCGTGGTCCGGTCAAGGCCGTCGACGGCCCCGTAGCGACGGGATCGCGGCGCCGCGGCACTCGGCGGAGCGCGCCGGCCCATTCGAGCCAAGTGCGCCATTCATCGCGGGTCATCAGGGTCTTGTCCCGGTTGAAGGCCTTTTCCGGCATGTTCTTATGGATCAGCATGGCCTGGATGGCAACACCGCGCGCATCAATCGGCTTGCCCAGCCGGTCGTAGCAGTTGGCCATCTGGATGTAGGCCAAGAGGACGCCCGGGTCCTCCGCATAGCGATTCGCGGCATTCGTGTAGGCTTCGATGGCACGGTCATATCTCTCCAACGCGTACAGATTGTGACCGCGTTCAAAGTAGGCGTCGCGGACCATGCGCTGTTCGAACGGGTTGAGCAGGCCGGCACTTTCCGCGGCTTGAAGCGTCTCGATCAGCGTTTCCAACTGGCTCTCCGCGTCCGTCAACAGCGACTGGATTCTGGCCTTGAGCTCCTTCCGGGCATTATCGGTTTCGGCGCGATTGAGCTCGTAGCGAGGAAGCGTCGCTCGATCCCGCAGAGCTTTCGCGAGCAGAAACCGGGCTTCGGGCGATTCGGGCCGCTTCGGATAACGGGCGACAAACTCCTCGAGCCGGCGGATGGCGTCGTCGAGACAGTCGTAGGCCGCTTGCGGCCGCAGCCGCGTTTCCCCAGGGTTCGAGTTTTGCGCGGACGGCGTATTCGGACGGGCCGACATGGTCAGGGCGATCTGGTATTGCAGCCGGCCCAACGCGAACAGCGACGCCTGCCATTCATTGGCCGAGGGATCGAGATGCGGTTCGTGCAGGACGCGCTGCCAGGCCTGCACCGCGCGATCCGGGTGATTTCGCTCAACCTCGCACGCGCCGACCAGATACATCGCCGGAAAGGACGCGATGTCCAGCGGGTATTCCGCCAGCACCCGTTCGAAGTGGTCCAGCGCCTCGTCGAACCGGCCAAGATCCATCAGGATTTCGCCGCGCCGCACGTACGCCAGCGGCAAGCGCTGCCTGGGCTGTGTATTGATGAAGCGGGTCATCTGCACGAGGGCGTCCTGAAAATCGTGCCCCTGCCGGTAATGCTCTGCGCTGGTCCACAGGACATCGGGAAACCGGGGTGATTCGTGGAGGGTTTCGGCCAGGTCGGCATACGCCTTGCCGCTCGTTCTCCATCGCTCAAGGAGCTCTCCATTGCGTTGTTGACGCACGCGATAGGGACGGTCGGCGATTTCCGACTCCAGTTGCGACGCCAAAAGCTGGTTGGCGGTCGCCACCCTCTCCACGGCCTGGTACGCCTCCTCCGGCGGAAAGAGTGGCCGCATGTGCTTGGCCAGTTCGACGGCAAACTCGTAGGCCCGAGTGCGCTTGAGATCATCCCAGGCGGCCACGACAGTAACGCGAAACTCGTCCAGCCGCAGCCAGCGGTTGCTGAATCCCGTCGGCCGGATCATCTCGAGGGCCTTGACGTACGCGTCCAGCGCCTCTTCCCAGCGCTGGGCCTTGCGCAAGAGTTCCGCGCGGCGCACGTTGGCCGCCAGCCCCTCCTGACTGTCTGCGAAACCTCGCACCACGTCTGAGTATTTCCGCAGCGCGTTCTCGTAATCCTTCTGGACTTCGTAGCAGACGCCGAGCAGGAACAACGCTTGCCGCGGGTACAGGCTGTCGAGGCCCGACGGCTTGCCCGCCAAGGGCTCCAGCTCGCGCTGCGCGTCCTGAAACCGTTCCTCCGCAATGTCGACCTGCGCTCGGATCAGCGTTGTGCCGGGCTTCGCCGCCGCTTCGGCGGAGACCCGCGCCAGCGCCTGCTGCGCCTGATCGCCGTCGTGCAGTGCCACATCGATCTGGGCCCGGCGAAGCAGGGTTTGGTCGCGCTCCTTCGAGCTGAGGTTGGCCTTTTTCAAAACGACGTCGTTGAGCGCGATCGCCTGTCTTAAATGCGACGGCCCACGCTGATCGAGATAACTTTCCTGGAGCGCGGCGGCCGCTTCGAAGAACTCCGGCGGAGGTTTGGGGACGTCGTCCCCGCGAGAGACTTTCACGACACGTTGCAGTGGTTGTTCCGCCGCGACGGCATCCCCGATCGCGGACCGGCTAATGCCCAGCGCGAAATCCGTTTCGAGCTGATGGGCCGCGTCCAATCCCACGCCCGTGGCCTGTTCTAAATGCGGCAACGGCGGACCGCAATGAGTCGAGGCGTTCGCGGTCGGTCTGCAGACGCGCGCGGCGAAAATCCGTGATCCCAAGAAGATAGGGAACGGCGCCGACGAAATGGGGATCGCGATAGTGAAGCGCGTCCAGCTCGGAAGCGATCTTACGAGCTTCGGGAATCGCCTCCGAGTTGTCGTGGTCGGCCAGGTACTCCAACGCGCGGGCCAGAAGGACCGATGGTTCCGGGCGATTCTGATGAGAGAGATACCCATACGAGCCGATGCCCAGGATGAGCAGAACGGCGACGGCCCCGATCACCGGCCATTTGTAGGCCAAGAGCCAGCCGATATATTTGCTTCTGCCGACAGGGGTTTGCGCCGTCGCTTCTTGCGAGGCCTTTTGGTCGCCCGGCTTGTGAGTTGGATCGGTCATGTTGGTTTGATTGGATCGTCAGGCGTGTGGTGGACGAGGGCGCGAGCGCGTGCAGCTTGTTGGACCGGAGGGCACGGTCAATCGCTGGGCGATGGCCGTAGGGGAACGGTGGAGGACGGACCATCCGGCTTCGGGGATGGCTCCGGCGCTTCGAGACGAGCGGGGCTTCGATCGGTCCGACCTGAACAGTCGGCATTTGCGATGAGTGAGGGGGAATTGAGACGAGGGAGAGGAGAGAGGGGAGTGTGATAACGATTCGGGGCCGTTTCTGTCAACACGTTTTGCGGCAGAATCGGCCGCAATCAGCGGGCCCTACAAATGAAAGCGGCCCCCGGATGGAAATCCGGGGGCCGCGGAGGTTCAAGGAATCGGCAGTGCCGTTCCTGATCGGCTCGAGGACGAATCAGTCGAGCAAGCCGAACAGGTTGGAAAGCCGACTATCCGACGAAGGCACCGTCTGCTGCGTCTGCTGATCGCGCAGCCGCGACGGGAAGTAAGCCTTCGAGTCTTCCGGAGGAGCCGGGGCCGGAGCCGGCGCCATGTGGGGAGCCGGGGTAGGACCGGCCGGCATCGGAGCGGCGTTCATCGGGGCAGTCGCAGCCACCGACCGAGCCACAGCAGCTCGGCTTGCAGCAGCCATCGACAACCTCGTAGCCGCACTGCCGCAGGGCCTTCTCCGCGTGATGGCGGACGCGGCGGTCGCAGTCAGCCAAAGCGCAGGTGAGGGCGGCCACGACTTCGCGGCTGCAGCAGCAAGGATTCCGGTGGAGGGAAACGCCGATCTCATCGGCCGCCTCACGGCGGACATGTTCATCGGCGTCATTGAGGGCATAGACCATCGCGCAGAGGATCTCAGGATTGCACTGGCAGTCGAAGGAACCCAGCTTGTGAACGGCGTGGGCCCGTTGACGGCCATAGCAGGACGTCTGAGACTCGTAGATCAATTGCGCGACTTCGCACGGATCCGCACAGCAGACCTTCACGGTCGTGCAGTGCGTCTCGTAGCAGACGCCCTTCGTGTGACCGGCGAACAAGGAGGCCAGAAGGCCGGTGTGAGAGCAGCAGCTCTCGGTGGCGCAACCCGTGTTGCAGCACGTCGGAGCGGGACAGCCGCAGGTCGGAGCGGGGCAGCACTTCGGAGCGCAGCACGGGGCCGGCGCACAGCAGCGCGGGGCCTCGCAGCACCTCGGAGCGGGGCAGCCGCAGGTCGGGGCGGGGCAGCACTTCGGAGCGCAGCACGGGGCCGGCGCACAGCAGTGCGGGGCCTCGCAGCACCTCGGAGCGGGGCAGCCGCAAGTCGGAGCGGGGGGGCAGCACTTCGGAGCGCAGCACCGGGGCCGGCGCAGGCAGCAGTGCGGGGCCTCGCAGCACCTCGGAGCGGGGCCAGCCGCAGGTCGGAGCGGGGCAGCACTTCGGAGCGCAGCACGGAGCCGGCGCACAGCAGTGCGGGGCCTCGCAGCACTTCGGAGCGGGAGCACCGCAGGTCACCGGAGCGCAGCACTTCGGGGCTTCACAGCACCGGTGGCAGCACGGCGGTTTCACGCACGCGCATTGCCGCTGGTAACAGTGAACGGTGGGGCAACAGGGTCGCACAATGACCGGCTTGCAACAACACGGCTGGCAGCACGGGCGCAGCCGCAGCACTTGCTTGACCCGTCCGTGTTCCAACCGTGGAACAGGTCAAACATGTCGGCCTGTGCGGCCGTGGTCAGACCAAAGGTCACAACCACGGCGCTACAGATTTTCATCCATTTCATGACGCAGAGTCTCCTTCCCTTGGGATTCACATCGTGGGCCGTCTGCATTGGCGGGCGACGGGCCGGCAAACAAAATGAGTTCGTAGGCAATTCGCCAGGGCCTGGTTCGGCAGAGCCCTGGCTGCCCGCGACGCGCGTCGCGTTTTCTCCGAGATCACCCGACCACGGTCGCACGCGTTCAGACGACAAAACGTTTTCTTACCACGCGAAGGCGACGCCTCGGTACGTTGCCTTCATTTGGCACGGGTTCCCTACCCATGCCGTCGTTCCAGTCGATACGAGAGGTAGCTCCTTCACGCTCGGTCTGTGAAGGACTGGTCCAATCTATCGGCGGCATTCGGACGACCGCTTGAGTCGCACAAACCAGTAATTTGCAAAGCGGTTACGTCAAACGAAGGGCCGGTTTTCCCGGCGTTTCCTCAGGCGGAAAATGGATGCGACCTTAACGTCCGACCCCATGCCTCGAACGGTTGGGCGGCGTTATGTTGGAGAGAATGCGCGGTGTTGAGGAAGACGGGGAAAACTTTTCAGATGTGCCGCTCTGGGGCCTCGACCAGCCGCAGAAGGTACTGACCGTAACTGTTGTTCCGCATCGGCTCCGCAAGACGCCTCACCTGCTCGGCGTCGATGTAACCCATGCGAAAGGCAATCTCTTCCGGACAGGCAACCTTGAGGCCCTGCCGCGCTTCGAGCACGTGGACGAACGTGGCCGCTTCGACCAGCGAGTCGTGCGTCCCCGTGTCGAGCCAGGCGGTCCCGCGGCCGAAGATTTCGACCGTCAGCTTGCCCGCTTTGAGGTATTGCCGGTTGAGGTCGGTAATCTCGAGCTCCCCGCGCGCGGAAGGTTTGAGACCCTTGGCGATCGTGACGACATCCCCGTCGTAGAAATAAAGCCCCGTGACGGCATAGTTCGACCGCGGGTGCGCGGGCTTCTCTTCGATCTCGACCGGCCGATTGTCGGCGTCCAGCACCACCACCCCATAGCGCTCGGGGTCGCCGACATGGTAGGCGAAGACGGTCGCCCCCTCCCGGCGGTCGGTCGCCCGCCGCAGGTTCTCGCTGAGACGTTCGCCGTAAAAAATGTTGTCCCCCAGCACCAGGCACGACGGATCCCGTCCGATGAACGATTGGCCGATGAGAAAGGCCTGCGCCAACCCGCCCGGATTCGGCTGCTCGGCATATTCCAGTTGCAGGCCCCACTGCGAACCGTCCCCCAGAAGACGCCGAAACAAGGGAAGATCGAGGGGCGTGCTGATGACCAGGATCTCCCGCATTCCCGCCAACATCAGCGTCGAAAGGGGGTAGTAGATCATCGGTTTGTCGTAAACAGGCAAAAGCTGCTTGCTGACGACGCGAGTGGCCGGATAGAGCCGCGTGCCGGCCCCTCCCGCAAGAATAATTCCCTTGCGGGACCCCGGGGGGGCGGGATTGCGTTCAGCCAAAGCGCTCATGGGCGGTCGTCTTTCCCCAGCACCGAACGGTAATACTCAATCGTCCGCGTCAAGCCCGTCTCCAGCGAAACGCGGGGCGTCCAGCCGAGAATTTTCTGCGCCTTGCCGATGTCCGGACAGCGCTGCTTGGGATCGTCCTGCGGAAGGGGGACGAACTTCAGCTGCGACTTGGAACCGGTCAGATTGAGGACGGCTTGCGCCAGCTGCAGCATGGAGCTTTCGACCGGGTTGCCCAGGTTGACTGGCCCGAGGGTCTCGTTCTGGTCCATCATGCGGATGAGTCCGTCAATCAGGTCGTCCACGAAGCAGAAGGACCGCGTCTGACGGCCGTCGCCATAAATCGTCAACGGCTTGCCTTGCAACGCCTGCACGATGAAGTTGGAGATCACGCGGCCGTCGTCCCGCGCCATCCGCGGCCCGTACGTGTTGAAGATGCGGACGATGCGGACCTCAACGCGGTGCGCCAGGTGGTAATTGATGCACAGCGACTCGGCGACGCGCTTGCCTTCGTCGTAACAGCTCCTCGGGCCGATCGGGTTGACGTTGCCCCAGTATTCCTCGGTCTGAGGATGGACCATGGGATCGCCATACACCTCCGACGTCGACGCGTGCAGAATGCGGGCCCTGCACCGTTTCGCCAGACCCAGCACGTTGACCATCCCTACGGTCGACGTCTTGATCGTTTTGATCGGGTTGGACTGGTACGCCTCCGGGGAGGCGGGGCAGGCCAGATTGTAGACCTGGTCGACCTCCAGGTAGACCGGCCGCACGATGTCGTGCCGGATCAGCTCGAAGTCGCGGCCGCGTCAAGAGGTGCTCGACGTTCTCACGCGTGCCGGTGAAGAAATTATCGAGGCACAGCACATTGTCGCCCCGCGCGATGAGGCGGTCGCACAGATGGCTTCCCACGAAGCCGGCGCCTCCGGTGACAAGAATCGTTCGCATACGGTGATCGCCTTTGCAAGGAATCGGACGAGCTTAACACGGCCCCGAGACCAGCGAAAGTTCACCGCCTGAGGCGGCCCGTGCGAGTGTGTCTGTCGTAGGGCATGAGCGGAGCCGAGTCGCGAACCTGATGTTTTCGCGAATGTCAGTCGCCATCAACCATCAAGCCGAGGGCCAACAGCAGCGCGCAACAGACCAGGCTCCCGTAAGCGACGTCACGGCGTACCTTTCCTTGGGCCGGCCCAAATCCGTAATCGGCCCCTTGCCCGTGCCAAAGCCACAGTCCGACCGGCGCTGTCGCGATTCCAAACAACCAGAGTTGCCACGGCGCCGAGCCGTGCCGCAGCATCTCGCCGGCGTCTCCCACGCGGCTGAACGAGCCGACGCCAATGTAGGCGCCGTTGGCGATTAGGCAAAACCCGGCAAAGAATCGCAGGACCGACGCCCCCGGAAATCGCAACGCGACGGCGATCCGCCAGATCAGCAGGGGGAACAAAACCCCGACCACCGGCCCGGCCCAGACGACCAAGAGCGGACTCGGGTTCTTCGCCAATTCAGTCCGCGAGATCGTCAGGGGGTTGAGGACCACCTTGACGATCTCGCCCCCCGTCAGCCACGCGCCGAAAACGTGGCCGAGCTCATGCACGGCCTGCATCCCGAGCCAAGAGCCCAGGAGCGTCGAGGCGATCAAAATGGCCTGATGCACCCGTTTCACGGCTTTTTCGCGGGTTCGTCGAATTCCTTCGACACAGTGATGCCCGCCTCGCTAAGGCTCTTGTTGAAGACCGGTTGGGGATCGCTGGTGGTCCGACACCGGCGCGACATTTGCAAGTGTCGTGTGGATCAGCGCCGGAAGGGAATGCTCTCCTTGAGATTGTGTGCTGGATGTCGCTTGGACTCAAGTCGCCCTATTTGCCGATGGAAGCCCGCCTGGTCGACCGGCCGCCCGTTGGCCCCGTCTGGCAGTACGAACCGAAATGGGACGGCTTTCGCTGTCTCGCCTTCCGCGACACCGACAAGATCGTGCTGCAGTCGAAGTCCGGCCAACCGCTGGCCCGTTATTTCCCGGACCTGGTGGAATCGCTGCGGGCGCTTCGCCCCCGCAAATTCGTCCTGGACGGCGAGATCGTGATTCCAGTCGCCGGCCGATTGTCGTTCGACGAGCTTCTGATGCGCATCCATCCGGCGGCGAGCCGCGTCCGCAAACTGGCCGCGGAGCACCCGGCGACGTTCGTCGTGTTTGATTTGTTGCTTGACGAACGGGGCAAATCGCTCGTCGATTCTTCGCTGTGCGACCGCCGTCCACGACTCGAAAATTTCGCCAAGAGATATTTCCCGCGCGGCGGGACCATCCGCTTGTCGCCGGCAACGCAGACGCTTCCGGTCGCGAGAAAATGGTTCACGGCCGTCGGAGGCAACCTCGACGGAATCATCGCCAAACGCCTCGATCTGCCCTACCAGTCCGGCAACCGCGACGGCATGCAAAAAATCAAGCACCAGAAGACGGCCGACTGCGTGGTGGGAGGCTTCCGCTACGGGCAACGGAAGGGAAAGAGGCTGATCGGTTCCTTGCTCTTGGGTCTGTACGACAAACAGGGGCTTCTCGATCACGTCGGATTCACGTCGAGCTTCAAAGCGGCCGAGCGCAAGAAAGTCACCGCGATGGTTGAGCCCCTGATCGGGACGCCCGGCTTCACGGGGCGCGCCCCGGGCGGCCCAAGCCGCTGGAGCAAGCGCGCAAATGACGAATGGCAGCCCCTTAAGCCCAAGCTCGTCGTGGAGATCCAGTACGATCACTTTACGGGCGACCGTTTTCGGCACGGGACCCGGTTACTCCGGTGGCGTGCCGACAAGCCCGCGTCTCAATGCACGTTCGACCAGGTTGACCGGCGTTCCGGCTCGATTTTGAAACTGCTGGAGCCAGCGCGGCAGCGATGAACGAAGTCGGCAACTTTGACGAGATCGATCCGCCCGGCGACCCAGCCGTGAGAGTGGGCGAGGCGTCGCTCGAAGCCGCGGTCCAGCGCGAGCCGAGCCGGATCAGGCGATTTCTCAAAATCCTCGGTCCGGGTTTGATTACCGGAGCGTCGGATGATGATCCGTCGGGAATCGGCACGTACGCGATCGCCGGCGCAAGCGGGCTACACGCCGCTCTGGACCGCGCTTGTCACCTTTCCCTTAATGGCTTCGGTCCAATTCATTTGTGCGAAGATCGGCCTGGTAAGCGGGCGGGGTATTGCCGGCTTATTGCGACGGCACTACGCCCGAAGCCTGCTTTACGCCGTGGTGATCGGCCTCATGGTCGCCAATACGATTAACGCCGGGGCCGACATGCTGGCGATCGCAGCCGGTTTGAATTTGCTGTTGCCGGTCCCGACCACGGTCATGGTCGCTCCGATCGGCATTCTCATTCTTGTTCTTCAGATTTGGGGTTCGTACCGGCTGATCGCGAACACGTTCAAATGGTTGACCCTCGCTCTTTTTGCCTATATCGGATCGGCCTTTTTTGCCAGGCCCGACTGGCATGCGGTGCTGGCGGGCACCTTTCTGCCGACGCTCCGCTTCGACAGCACATTCCTCGCAACGCTCGTGGCCATTCTGGGGACGACCATTTCTCCCTATCTCTTTTTCTGGCAGGCCAACCAGGAAGTGGAAGAGGAGATTTCGAGGGGACGGAAGCATCTTTGGCAGCGGAAAGGGGCCACCGACGGAGAGCTGAAGTATGCCGCCCTCGATATCAACACGGGGATGCTCTTCTCGAACGCGGTCATGTACTTCGTCATCCTCGCCAATGCCGCCACGCTCCACGAGGCCGGTCGCACGAACATCACCACCGCGGCCGAGGCGGCCCAGGCCCTGCGACCGCTGGCCGGCCAGGCGGCGACCGTCTTGATGGCCCTGGGATTGATCGGCACGGGCTTGCTCGCGGTCCCCATCCTGACCGGTTCGGCGGCCTACGCCGTGTGCGAAACCTTCGGTTGGAAATGCAGCCTCGACGCCAAGCCGGCCAAGGCGAAGGAATTCTATCTCATCGTCGCCGCCGCCACGCTTGCCGGCCTTTTGATGCACTTCGTCGGCATCAACGAGATGCAGGCTCTGTTTTGGACGGCCGTCATCAATGGCTTTTTGGCCCCTCCGCTTTTGGTCGTCATTATGCTGATCAGCAACAACCCGGCGATCATGGGGAAGCGCGTCAATGGCCTGGCGATGAACGTCATGGGCTGGCTGACGGCCGGCGTTATGTTCGCGGCGGCAGCGGGACTTGTCTGGACTTGGGGGATGACGGGTTCGCTTTAGGAACGCCCGAGCCAGCCGCGCTGTCGGCACTCTGCTCCTTGATCGCCCGCCGTGGCGGCAATCGTCCCGCACGATGAGGTGCGGGATTTCACTCAAGGGCAGAGGTGCCGAGGCGCGAAACGGATTCGACCTACCGATGGTCGCCCGTTCTCCTGGAAGCCGTGTGTCGACTTGCCTGCGTCCCCTGCGTCGCGCCGACAGCCGGCTTGTTCGCAGCGGCGCCCTTTGCGGGCTGAGCGTTTTTGCCCGCGCCTTGCTGACCGGCCGCGCCTTGCTGACCGGCCGCGCCTTGCTGATTGCCGCCGCCCGCTTGACCATGGACACCGCGGTAGAACGTGCTCACCTTGTCGGAAGACTGCCGGTTCGTCAGTTCGGAGATCTGTTTGAACATGGGCATTTCGTGGATTCGCGCCGCGTCGATGTCCACCAGAAGCACCCGCTGGCCGGGCTGGTACAGGGCCGCCGCCCACGGGATTGGAACGTATTGGCCCTGATAGGTGGCGATCACGTATTCGACACAGCCGCTGTCACTCACGACGAAGTCTTGGACCGGTCCCAACTTCGAACCGCCGCGGAGGTTCACCGTCGAACCGATGATCTGGCTGCCGCGTAGAATCTGGTTGGAACGGTCTTGTCCATTCGTTGGACGGTTGGCGGCGGAACTGCCTGACAGGTCATTTCCCTGCCTGAGGCCCGGTTGCGGCGGCTGGCCGGCTTGTCGCGGTTGTTGACCCATCGCGATTTGAGCGACCGGCAAAACCAAGCTGCCGGCGAGCAGGATTCGAGCGAACATGTTGCCCATCGTCATGATCAGTGCCTTATTTCAGTGTTAAAAGTAGCGAAGCCAAGATGTGCCGCTGGTGACAACGCACTTCGCGTGCCGTGAATGGATCGGAACTGTCTCCGCTGGAATGAGAATTGCGACCTTCGAATGTTTGAGTGGTAGGCGAGTGCGGTCGTGAAAGGTCGGAACAATGAAACACATTACGTGTTTTGTCTGCTTGGGCGTGCTGGCTGGTTCGGCGACAGCGGCGTTTGGCGGGACACCCGCACTGGGCCAAAGCAGCGCGGCTGCGCCGACCGCAATCGCACCGTCGGCAGTCGCGCCTGCCGTGAATTCCGCCACCGCTCCCCAAATGGCACCGGCCGGTGCCGTCGGCCAATTCGGAGCACCTTACCGGAACGGCCAATTCGGCGGGAGCCTCAACGCGCAGGGGGTGGGTCCAAACAATTTCGGCGGAGCGCACCGAGATGAATGGCATGAACGGGACGGGGAACCGGTTCGGAAATGCCCCCTACGGCACGCCGCTCGGCAACCTTCAATACCAAACACAGGGGAACCCGACGGCAGGCCCCGGCCTCGGCAGCTATGGCAACGGCGGCTATTCCAACGGCGGCTTTGGCAGTGTCGGCCCTGGCGGACCGAACATTGGCGGCGTCAACGGCGCCGGGTCGGTGGTCGGCGGATTTCAAAGCGGCGGACTTCAACAATTTCAAAACGGCGCATTTGAAGTCGGCGGATTCAACCGGGGCATAGGAACGTCGGGCGGCGCTTACCCTGGGCCAACCGCATACGGAACTGAGGCCCCCAGTATTTACGGCACCAGCAACAATACCCCAGGCAGTTACGGGGCCAACTACGGTTACAATCCCGCTCCTGGCGTCATCGGCGGCTACAATCCGGTGCCGCCAGTCGGCAACGAGCAAAGCGCGGCGGAAGGCCGGTTTCAATACGGCTGGTGGTGACATCGCTGAGGGGGCAAGCCAGCTCAATCACTGGCTAGCTCAATCAGAGGAGGAGCCACGACGGCACAACGGGCACGACGAAGGCCAACGAGAAATCGAGCCTTTGCGTCGTGTCCGTCGTGTTTTTTTTTCTCTCGCCTTATTTCACCCGGCACCGACGCCGGTCCACGTCGGCCTCAGGGCAAGCGGGCCGATTCTTTCCCGCCAGCGGGTTTCCTGCCGCGTCGGTCGCTTGGCTTTGCACGGGAGGCGACGGGCTTCAAGGTCGTCAGGTATTCGACGACGTTGACGAGGTCCTCGGCCGTCATGGCCTTTTGCAGGTCGGCCGGCATCAGGGAAATCGGTTGCTCCTTGATCTCCTCGACTTCGGAGACAGCGTAGGTGTGGGTGATCGCGTCGATCCCCTTGATGGCGATCGAATCGGCCGTCCGGTTGGTGAGGATGCCGGAAACGACATTGCCGCTCTGTAACACGAGCGTGTACGCCGCGAAATTGTGGCTGATGCCCGCGCTCGGGAAGAGGATCGACTCGTAGAGCGCCGGCCGGCTGAGCTTGGCGCCGATCTCCGAAAGGTTGGGCCCGACGTCCTTCCCCTCGCCGTTGACGACATGGCACTTCGCGCACGTGCCGGTCGTGGCGAAGATGATTCGCCCCTTTCGCGGATCGCCCATGCGTCGGGCGAGCTGCTTGATCGGAGGGAGCGGCTTGGCGTCGACGGCAGGCGGCAACGGAAACAGCCTGGCAGCGCGGATGCGGATCTCCTCCACGGGCGAGGCGTACAAGGCCGCCGAGGCCGCCTCGCGCAAGCCCTCGTCGAGCTGGCGGGCTTCGGCCTGCGCCAGAATCCGCGCGGCACCCGACTTCGTTCGAGCGACGGCCCGCACGGCCTGCCGTCGCAGGTCGATCGGGCGGCTGCGATCGCCGACGACGGCCGCCAACAGACGGCTCGCGCGCGGATCCTCGGCGCTTCCCAGAACGCGAATCGTGTTTTCCACGAGTTGAGGATCGGGGGCCTTCAGCGCGGCGGCGATCCCGGCCTTTTCATGTTGCGACAGCAACGTTTCGACGGCCCGCACGCCCAGCTCATTCTCCGGATTGGCCTGCGCCAGCGCCAAAAGGTCGCCCGAATAACCTCGCAGATCGAACCGCTGAATCAGGTCGACAAAGCGGCTCGTGCCCCGCGCCGCGTCGACGACCCGCTTGAGCGCGGCGGCATGGGCCGGGTCTTTGAGGACGTCCTGCCGATCGAGCCGCTGGATCGCCTCGGCCATGATGATGTCCCTGGCCGGCTGATCGCGGCGCACGCCGCCGAAAGCCAGGCCGACCAGCGCTCGCTCTTTCTCGGGGCCCTGGAGGAAATCGAAGGCCCGCAGATAGCGGGGCAACTCGGCTGCCGGCGTGGAGGGGCTTTCCAGGATGACCGCGAGAAGCTGCGGCGTCTTTGCCGCGCGGGACCGCCAGACGATGTCTCGACCGGCCGGCGAATTCCAGGCGGGGCCGACCTTCTTCAGCCAGGCGGCCAGGCAGGCGTCCCAATCGCCGTCAGCCCCAATTCCCAGCGCCTCCAAATACCAGCGATCATGGCCGTCGTGCTGGGCGGCCAACTGGGCCCACGGCGCGGCTCTCTGTGGAACGTCGACGTTCCGCAGGGCGATCGCGCACTCGCGGCGGACTTCGGGCGACGAGTCGTGCGCGAGGCTTTCAACCGTTTTGGCAAGTCCCACGCGGACCTGACGCGCGACGCGCACGGCCGTGGCGCGGATGTCAGGATCGGCGTCGGCAGCGGCCCGCGCGATGTACCGACTGCCATCACCGGAAACGGTTCCCAACAGCCACAAGGCGCGCGCCCGCATCCGCGGATTGGGCGACTGTTCGAAGAGTCGCGTCAGCGCCGGCTCGGCCTCGCTCTTGCGCGCGGCCAGCGCCGTCCACGCGAGATAACGGGTCGCCAGGTTCGGGCTTTCGAGCGCCTCGATCGCCCCTGGGATCGATGAGTAATCGGGACGCGGCACGTGATACGGGGTCTTCGGCGGGGCGACGCGGAAGATGCGCCCACGCCTGATGTCCCCCATGTGGTGGCCGCCGACGCCCGGATCGTACCAGTCGGCCACCATCAGCGAGCCGTCCGGCGCCACACAGACGTCCGACGGGCGGAACCAGTTGTCGCGCGTCCCGCGAAGAATGTCGACGGTGGCCGCTCGATATCCGGCCCCCGCCTTCTCCACGGGGTAGGAGCGCACGACATTCACGCCGGGATCGCAGTGGATGAGCTGATTGCGAAAGACGGGCGGAAGAAGACTGCCCTCGTAAACGCAGATTCCCGACGGCGCACCGGCCCCTGTAATCAGCATGTTGGGAACGACGCCCGGATCGTTCTGGTGCCAGTGCCGGGCCGGGATTTCGGCCTCCATGTTCGTCCGCGGGGTCTGCCAGCTCGCCCCGGTGATTTCATCGCGATAGCCGTAGTTGCCGTATTCGAGCAGGAAGTTGATGCGGACGCTGCGGTTGCCGTCGTCGTCGTTGTCCGATTGCCACACGCCGCCGAACGAGTCGACCGCCAGCTCGTAGTTGTTGCGGAAGTTGTGCGCCAGCACCTCGAAGCGGCTGCCGTCGAGATCGCAGCGAAAGGCCATGCCGCCGTGATAGGGATGGCCGTCGTCGACGACCGTCCGTCCAAAAATGTCGACGACCGGCTTGCCGTTTTTGTCGTGGACCGATTTCCCCTGGTTGCCGAAGTTCCAATACAGCCGCCCGTCCGGCCCGAAGACGAACTTGTGGGCCGAATGATCGTGCTGCGGGGTTCCGGTTTTGGTGAAGAGGAGCTGCTTCTTGTCCGCCTTGCCGTCGCCGTCGGTGTCGGTGAAGATGAACACGTTCGGCGAGCAAGTGACGATGACGCGGTTCCCCAGCACGCAAATGCCCATCGCCGAGTCGATGTCCCGCCCCTGGTAGAACACGGTCGATTTGTCGGCCCGGCCGTCGCCGTCGGTGTCCTCGAGAATGAGGATGCGGTCGCCGGCGGGGCGCTCGCCGTTGCGGTGGCGGTAATTGACCACGTCGCAGATCCACACGCGGCCCCGATCATCGACGTCGATGTTGGTCGGGCTGGCCATCATCGGCTCCGAGGCGAAGAGCGTCGCTTCGAGACCGGGCGCGACGTCCAGGCCGGCAACCGCCTTGGAGGGTGGGTGGTCATCCTCCGCAGCCCGGCACGGCACCGCGATGAACGAGGCGGAGCACGCGAACAACAACAGGAAGTGGCGAGTGGTGAGTGGCGAGTGACGAGAGAAGATGACGGCACGCCGCAGCGTGCCCTGGTTGTTGCTTGCCACTCACCCCGCGCTCCTCGATATTTCCGTGCCCCGGCCTTTTCTCGCCACTCGCCCCTCACCACTCACCACTCGCCCCTCGCCCCTCACCATTCACCATTCACGAGCCCGACTCCGCGTGCCACTGCTTCAAGAGGTCGCGGATGTGCTCGCGGTTGAAGTCGGCCGGCGGCTTGTCGTCCTGATTGGCTTCGAGCTCTTCCAGCGTGGGCGTGCGCGACGGAACGCCCCCCTCGGGAACCGGCACGTGAGCCGCCCAGACGATGGCGTTCAAGACGAGCTTGCGGAAACTGTCGTTCCCCCAATTCCAGTGGAAATGGGCCCCCGTGATGCCAAAGCCCCGGCCGCCGTCCGGCCGCTCGCGGGCCCAGGCCATCGTCTGCGGCTCGCCCTTGGCGACGGCCGCCCGCACGTACTTATTGCCGCTGTGCGTCCCGTCGGAACGACTGAGCGACGAGGCCGGCGGAAGGTCGGTGAGAATGGGCGTGACGTCGTTCGTCCCGCCCAGGAACCGCATGTGGTAATACCACTCGTCGCTGATCGAAAACGGCTTGACGCCGCGGGTGATCGCGTGCTTGGGAAGATGGTTGTAATGGGCCATCCAATGCGGGTTCACCGACCAGTTCGGCTCGAAATAGCCGCCGATCCATTCCTCCATGCGTTCGCCCGGCTTGCCGGCCGGCACTTCGACCGCGTAATGAATGCAGACCAGGCCGATCCCCTTTTTCATCAGGGCGTCGAACTCATCGAGGTGGGCGACCAGCGGATGGCCGGCCCCCCCGTCGGCAAAGACGACGATGCAGTCGGCGTCGTCGAGAATGTGCGGGTTTTCCGGCCAGCCGTTTTCGACAACCACGGCGTGCACCTGGGGAACGTTCTCGTTGAGCTCGCTTGCCAACAGCAGGCAGCCGGCGCGGTGCTCGTGCTGGCCGTATCCGTGGCTCGGCTTGCCGGCGATGAAGACGATTTTCTTTTGATGCTTCTCGCCGCGTTCGGAGGAGCTCGCGGTCGGCTCGCCTTTGAGGGGGCGAACCTTGATGTTTTTGAACTGGACCTTCATCACGAAGCCGGCGTGAAGCTGCAGCGCGATGATCCCGGACGAGCGGCGCATGGTGGTGTCTTCGTCATCGCATTCGGCCGTCAGCACGCCGTTGATCCGCTGCTCCATATGAAAACCGCGCCGGTGATGTGGTACGTGTTCCATTCTTCGTGCTTGATGTGCGAAGCGATCTCTTTGGAATCGCCGAGTTGGCTCACGACCTTCGGCTTGTGGTCGCTCCCGATGACGGTTTTGTCGCCGCGCGGGCAGAGCATGCCGCGGAATCGCTCGCCGTAAATGCAGCCGGTGTAGTTATCGGCCCCGTCCATGTCGGCCTGATAGCCGGCGACGACCCACCGGTGCCCGGGAAGTTCGTAGCTGCGGTACTGGATGCCCGAGTTGCCGCCGATGAGCTTGAAATCGGCCGTCAGCTCGAAATCGCCCTTGGTTTCACCGTCCCAGATCAGAAAGGTGTTTCCCTTGACCATGTGGTCCTTGGTCGTCTGGCCGGTGATCGTGCCGTCCTCGACGCGCCAAAAGTCGAGGTTTCCCTCCCAGTTTTTCAGGCTTTTGCCGTCAAAAAGGGAGACCCAGCCGGCATCGGCCGCCGCCGCCCGGCCGCACAGCGCGCCGGCGAAGACCGACGCAAAGACGAGAACACCCACGCACGTTCTTTTGAGTCGCCGCCAAACCTCAAGTCGCTGCATCTCGGTCTCCATCACGTTTTTTTCAATGCTTACGGATTCGCCCCACGACCCGTCTATTTTGGCCAGCCCGTGGCACAAAGTCCAAGGATGAAGCCGCAAGGATGAAGGATGAGCCGCATCGGCCGGCAGCGGCACTCGACGCCGTGAACCGTATTTCGATGCGAAGAACCAGAGCAATTTCACCGACTGACTGTGCTCGTCGCTTTGTTTGGCCGACGAAGGGGCCACCGAGCCTGGACCCGCGTTTCAACGCTGGGTCGTGCGGTCCTCTTTCTTCGACTTTCAAGCCCCATTCATGAGTGCACTCGCCACGTCGTTGCGGATTGTTTTGAGCCGCAGAGCGGCGTCACACGACAGCCCAGGGCAACGCCCAGGGAATCTGAACCGCACGAATCTCTTAGCCCTGTCAGGCAACGCCGTGAAGGATTCTCTTTGGTGGCGGCCGTAGGGTGGGACAAGGCCGGCTCGGCGGCCGCCGGCCCACCTTTTGAAGGTTGCCGAGCGCGTGGCCGTGGTGGGCCGTCGCTCGCTCCGCGAGCTCGTCCCACCCTACGTTTCGAACAGCACGTGTTTTCCCCAGCGAAAATCCTTCACGGCGTTGCCTGTTGGGGCTGGGCAAATGACGGTCGGACGCGGGCACTGATCGATTCCCAGACCGACGCGCCGTGGAAATCGGGGCCGTCTCAGGGCGCGACGTGGCCGACACGCGAGGTTCTCGGCCCTGTCGGGGCCTGATTCTAAAGCCCGGGCGCAGCCTGCGCAGCCCCGGGTTGTCGAAGGCGCGAATCGACAAAAGCCCTGACAGGGCGCGACAATGCTTTGGCCTCAGCGGCCGCGGGGGTCGGACGCGGTCAGGAGTTTCTTGAACTCCGGCAGGTCACGCAGCGCGGCCAGGTCGGGGTCTTGCTGAATCTGAGAAGTGTCTTTGTAGCCGGCCTTCACCGCGGCCTGGAGCAGGTCGAGCGCAGCGTGGATATATTTCTGTTCGCTCTTCGGATCCGGGGCTTTTGCGCCACGCGCTTTCAGGTCCGGGGCGCCCTTTGGAGGAGGAAACGGCCCCTGGCCGGGCCAGCCGGCCGCCAGCTTCGCGCACACCCCGTAACCGCAGGCGGCGTCGTAAAGATTTGCCGGCGTCTTGGGCACGAGGTTGCGCCGCGCCTCCGCCGCTTGTGCGACCTGATCGGTCTCTCGTCGCGCGGCCAGCAACTGAATACGGAGCGACAGCAGTCCTGGCAGCTTGTCGGCCGGCTGCTTCAGCAGCTCGTCCCACGCGCCGGCCGCGGTCCGCGACTGCCGGTAAGTCGCGAGCAACTTTTGCAGAAACGCGAGCTGCTGTTGCGACTGCGCCGCGTTCTGCCCCTTGCCGATCATCCGCTGGAGGACTGCGATCCCCTGCTCACAATCCTGAATCGCCGTCTCGAAATCCCCCGCTGCCTGAAACAGTTGCGTCAGCTTGTAATACGAAACCATCAGATCGCGCTGGGCTTGGGCATCGGCGGGGTCGGCGGCCGCCAGCTTCTTGGCGATGTCGAGGCCCTGCTGGTAGAACTCGCGCGCCGCGTCCAACCGGCCGGCCTGCCGGCTCACGTCCCCCAGCTTGTTGCATGAGACCGACAGATCGCGCTGCCGCCTGGGCATTGGCGGGGTCGGCGGCCGCCAGCTTCTTCCGGATGTCGAGGCCCTGCTGGTAGAGCCCGCGCGCCGCGTCCAACTGGCCAGCCTGCTGGCTCACGTCACCCAGCTTCTCGTACGAGATCGACAGATCGCGCTTGCGCCTGGGCATCGGCGGGGTCGGCGGCCGCCAGCTTCTTCGCCACGTCGAGCCCCTGCTGGTAGAATTCGCGCGCCGCGTCCAACCGGCCGGCCTGCCGGCTCACGTCCCCCAAATTGTCGTACGAGACCGACAGATCGCGTTGCGCCTGGGCATTGGCGGAGTCGGCGGCCGCCAGCTTCTTGGCGATGTCGAGGCCCTGCTGGTGGAACCCGCGCGCCGCGTCCAACCGGCCGGCCTGCTGGCTCACGTCCCCCAGCTTGTTGTACGAGATCGACAGATCGCGTTGCGCCTCGGCATTGGCGGGGTCGGCGGCCGCCAGCTTCTTGGCGATGTCGAGATCCTGCTGGTAGAACTCACGCGCCGCCTCCAGCCGGCCGGCCTGCTGGCTCACGTCCCCCAGCTTGTTGTACGAGATCGACAGATCGCGCTGCGCCTGGGCATCGGCGGGGTCGGCGGCCGCCAGCTTCTTGGCGATGTCGAGTTCCTGCTGGTAGAACTCGCGCGCCGCGTCCAACCGGCCGGCCTGCTGGCTCGCGTCTCCTAGTCTCTCATACGAGATCGAGAGATCGCGCTGCCAGGCGGGGTTGACCGGGTCGAGCTGCACCAGGCGCTCGGCCGAGGTCCGCGCCGATTCGAATCGCTGCCGCGCGACCGTCAGACTTTCGTAGCGGAGCGCGCAGGTCGCCGCGCGCTATCATTGTCCTGACGTGCTCGTCGCGGGCCTTGGGCCAGTCGGGATCGACCTTGAGCACCTCCTCGCACATCCGCTCTGCCTCCGCCAGATCGCCCCGGTTCCGGTGCATGCGCACCCCTTCCAAAAGCGGGGCCAGCTTGCGGCGGACTTGCTGTTGGTGCATCGCCGTCAATTGGTTTGCCTGCTCGAGCAAGCTTGATTCCTGGTTCGACAAATAGTCCAGGGCCGCGTTGACCCCCTGTTCCTGCAGGATCCGCGACAGCTCCAGAAACTCGGGCGAGGCCTGCCCCGACGCGATCGTCCGCGTGAACGACCCGAGGAACTCGTCGAGCTGGGCCAGCTTTTGATCGCGGGCCTGCTCGGCCTCCTTGAGGGCTTTCTGCCGCTCTTTCCAATCGTGAAGCTTGCCCGCCTCCGCCGCGTCCCGGTCGTAGGCCCCCCGGATCGACTTTTCGAGCTGCGCGGATCAGCTCGGGGCTGAATGCGGCCAGCGCCTTGGCGACCGGGTCGTCCTTGTGCAGCCGGATGAGCATCCACGAGACACCCCCGCCCACGACCGCCAGCAAGAGAATCGCCGCGACAAGATATCGCGTCACCGATCGCTGCCAGGAACGAAACGCCTTGCGGAGCGCCGCCAGCTCGTCCTTCAGCCGCTCGACGTTGAGCGCCAATTCGGTTTTGTCGGCCGCGTCGTACCAGACGTCGCTCCCCTTTTGCAGCCGCTCGCGATAGTGCGCCTGCAAGGCCCGGCGTTCGGCCCGGTAGCCCTGGGGATCGGGATGGTCCGGCTGGGAGGGCAGGTCGAGCCGGTCCGCAGCCGATTCGCCCGCAAAGCCGGGCCGCGTCAGAATCAGCCAGATCTTTTTGCCCCCCGCCTTTTCCCATTTCTGCCGCGCGTAGAGATACTCGAACTGCGTGTAAGAGACCCGGCCGAACTCTTCATCGGGCGAGGGCGGCTCAAAGCCGTAGGCCTGTCCGACGATCTGGATCAGCCCGTCGCACGCGTCGATTTTCTCGCGCAGCATCTGCCGCAGGTCGCCGGCCTCGGTGCCGAAGACGTCTTGCAGCACCGGCTCGAAACCGAGCCGCGTGAGGATGTTGGCCACGTCCTGCCGCGTCTGCCCGAACTCGGACGAGACGGCCGAAACGAAGACACGCGGCTTGTCGCTCATGGCCCCCCCTGCCGGCTTGCGCCCGCGGACTGGCGGACGCGCACCAATCGTCGCCGCTTCCGCGAGCCGCCTCTGGTCCGCCCGGCCGGCGCAAGCCGCCTCGGGAATTCACTATCTCACGGCCAAGCCGGCGAAACAAGCCGTTTGTTTCAAGAGTCACGTAGGGCAGGCACAGTGGCGAGTTTCGTGGCCAAAAAGCGGGAATCTCGCCTGCCAGTTACAAGTGGTCGCACCACTACGCGTCTGAGCCTGGCCGACGTTCAACAGGCCACAGGGATTGACCGTTCGGCTCTGTGCCGCATCGAGAGTGGCGAGAACGGCAACCCGACTGTCAACACCCTCATCCGCTATGTCCGCGCCGTCGGCCGCAGAATCAACGTCGCGCTGGTCGACGCCGATCCGATCAAGGCGTAAAAACGCTCGGGCATGGGGAGTTCACCCAAGCTTCGCCTGCCGACCGGATTTGCGCATTTGCATTACACGCTGCGCCAACGCATCAATCTGGTCAAAGCGCATCCGCATCTGCCGGAGGATTAGCGCCCTAAGCTCGAAGGCTGCGTAGCACTCCAGAGCCGCTTGGGCTCAACAGTGTTCTTCGCTGGTTCGATGTGGATGTGATTGTGCCGTGAATGCAGGGCCAGTTCCGCCTGGGAAGAAGCACTGCTGGCCGGAAGCCGTTCAGCAGTGGCACCCGGCGGCAGACTGGTCGTCGGGTCGGAGCAGTGCGGATCGACGATCAGCAAACCCACGAGCACGCGCGCCGAGGTCGGAAGGAATGAATCCTGATCCGTGGGCGCTTACTAGGGCGACGTCGAATCAGGCGGCGCGGATGAAAAGAACCTGTGCGGATTGAAAAGACCGGTCCCGCACGGATACCTTCAGTCTCCATGAACGTCCGCAGTCCGCGCCATGGCTTCGGTTTTTTCTCTGAAAAGCACATTGGGCCGCGTCACCGCGTACTCGCTGTTGATGAGCGCTTACAGCGTGCTGGCCGTCCTGAAACAATACTCCCGCTACGCAGACTACGCGGCCGTGCACTCGACCGTGCACGCCATCCTGGGACTTGTCGTCAGCATGCTCCTGGTGTTTCGGACCAACAGCGCGTATGCGAAATGGTGGGAGGCGCGAACGCTCTGGGGGGCGCTGATCAACGCCAGCCGGAATCTCGCGCTCAAAGCACGGCACTTCGTGCCGGCCCCGGCCGAAGAGCGGGAACAACTCGCCAACCTGCTGTCCGTCTTCGCGACGACGCTGAAAGACCATTTGCGCCACATCAACGACCTGAAACGCGTTCCGGGCTTTGAGGACCTCGGAGAAGACCCGGCCCATCCGCCGGGGGTCGTCGCCTCGCGCATCTACGGTCTGATCGAATCGTGGCGGAGCCGGGAGCTGATCTCGGACCAGCTCACGCGTGCCTTCGATGTCGAAGCCCGGATTTTGATGGAAGTCTGCGGGGGGTGCGAGCGCATCCTCAACACGCGGCTGGCCTTCTCCTACCGCGTCTTCGTCAACAACTGCGTCTTTCTCTACGTCTTGACGCTCCCTTGGGGTCTGGTCGAGGATTTCCACATTTGGACAATCCCCATGGTCTTCGTCGTCTCCTTTCTGCTGATCGGCTTGGAGATCGTTGCCTACTCGGTGGAATCCCCCTTTGGCCACGACGCGGACGACCTTGACCTGGAGGGCCTGTGCGTGACGCTGGAACGTTCCGTCCACGAGATCGTGCGCTGAAGGCTTCGTTAGACCGTCCAGCCGTGGCGGTATTCGCGCTTGACGATCGGGGCGGCCTCCGGGGCGTTTTTGGCCCGCATGTTGGCGGCGTCCCATTCGATCTTTTTGCCGAGCCGCACGGCCAACACGCCGACGAGCATCGCCTCCGTGAGACGCGACGCGTATTCGAAGTTGGAGAGAGACATCGGCCCCCCTTTGCAGCCGGCAATCCATTCGATGTACGGAGCCCGCTCGGTTCTGGGATTCCGCGGCAGGTAGGGATCAGGGCCCTTGTAGTCGGCAAACTTTTCCTCGGGAAGCAGGACGTGCCGCAGGCTGTACTCGCTTGGAGTGTAGAGCCGCCCTTTCTCGCCCACGAAGATCGTCCCGGACGAGGAGAGGCGCTTGCCGTCGCCCAGTTGTTGCGGCGGCTTTTTGCCGCTGTCGTACCAGGTGAGGGTAACCGGAGGGAGAGTGCGATGCACTTTCCATCTCGCGTCGTATTTGGCTTCGCGCGGGAAAGTCAAAACGAATAATCTGCCAGGCCGGGGCTGATTCGCGCGTGGCTCCGTCGGCGGTGGCCTCAGCGGAGACCGGCGCCCCGAGCTCCAGCGCCCAAAAAGCCGTGTCGACGACGTGGCACGCCATGTCTCCCAGCGCCACCGACCCGAAGTCCCACCATGCGCGCCAATTATGTGGGCAGTAGACCCCGCGGCCGCCGTAGGGCCGCTCGGGGGCCGGTCCGAGCCAGAGGTCCCACGCCAGGCCGGCCGGCACGGGGGGCGACAGCTTCGGGCGCTCGACCGGCTGGTGCCAGTATTTGCCGGGCCGGTCGGTCCAGCAATGGACTTCGCGGATGGGGCCGATCGCGCCGTCGCGGAGGATTTCGACGATTCGCCGCGAACCGCCGAACGCGTGCCCCTGGTTTCCCATCTGCGTGACGACGTTCATTTCGCGGGCAACCTCGCGCATCCGCCGGGCTTCGTAAATCGAATGCGCGAGCGGCTTCTGACAATAGACGTGCTTGCCCAGCTTCATCGCCATGACGCTGGCCGGAGCGTGATGGTGATCGGGTGTGGAGACAATGACCGCATCGATGTCCTTGCGCTTTTCGAGCATCTTGCGGTAGTCTTTGTACTTGGGGACGCTCGGATACTTCTTGTAAGTTTCGGCGGCGCGATCGTCATCGGCGTCGCACAGCGCGACGATATTCTCCTTGGCGCACCCCGCGATATCGACCTGCCCCTTTCCGCCGGCGCCGATGGCCGCGATATTGAGCTTCTCGTTCGGCGAGCGGCTGGCCGCCCGCAACGGCTGCCCCGAGACCCAAACCGCCGTGCTCAAGGCGGCCGTTTGTTTCATGAACTCGCGTCGCGTTGTCTCTCGAATCATGTTGCACCTTGCGCCTCTGGGTTGGCTCGACTCTCTTTCGACCGCCGCTTGCACAAACTTTCCTGCCTGCGAACGATCCATCATGCCTGGGAGACCAGTCGGATCGCAACTGCACGCGGGACGACGGCTCGCAATGACCCGTCCGGGCGTTGGCATCGTCCAGCCGAAGGCCGAACTGACCGCATCGATCGAAGCGGCCCGGCGCGGGTCGAGGCGGCATCACGCTCCTCAATCATTTATACAACCCACTAGTAGATCAGAAGTTAGGTTGCCTTAACTTCCGATGGCCCCATTCCAGGGTTCGTGTTACAGTTCGGCCCCTCGTCTTGCCACGACCGTTCAGGAAAGAACGCGTATGCGCCAGCAATATCGACGACAGTCGTTTTCCGTGTGGGTGTTTTGGAGCGCGCTGATTGTGGGCGGAACGCTCTATGGTGCGTATCGCTTCGACTGGTTCCCCATTGGGTTTTCGTTGCCGGCGTCTGCCCCCCAGGAGGCGGCAAAGGCCAAACAATCGCCCAACGCGGAGAAGGCGCCGACGCAATCGCCTCCGGACGGGCAAATCGAAGTTGCGCAGAGTCCGGCCGGTCCGCAATCCGAACCGCCTCCGTCCGAATTCGACGAACCCGGACCGGGCGCCAAAACGGACCAAGAGAAGTCGACGAAAGCGCGCCTCTTGGAACAGCGCGCGGAGGGGCCGGCTCCCAAGCTCCGCGCCAACGCCTCAACTCCCTCCTCTGTCGAGCCCGCCAACATTGCCGACATCGAGGCCAGCCGTTCCCCCTTCAGCCTCGACTCGACCAACGTTGCCCCAACCGTCTCGAATCCTCAGACGAAGCCCGGTCCCGTCGTCCAGGCCGTCAACCTCGCCGAGGAAAAGGAAACTCCGCCGTTGGACCCGGAGCTCGAGGCCCATCTCGAGAAGATCGATCAATTCCTCCAGAACAGCGACCTGCTGCGCGCGCATCGGGAGCTTTCAACACTCTATTGGGCCAAGCCCCGTTGGCGGCCCGCCATCCGGGAGCGAATCGAGAAGACGGCCAACGCGATCTATTTCGATCCGCAGCCCCAATTCCTGCAACCCTACGTCGTCAAGGCGAACGACCAGTTCGCGGTCTTCGCCAGGCACTACAACGTCCCGTGGCAATACCTGGCGAAACTCAACCACGTGGACCCGAAGAAAATTCGACCCGGTCAGCAACTCAAGGTGATTAAGGGGCCGTTCTCCGCCATTATTGAATTGAATGGCTTTTTGCTGACGGTGCATGCCTACGGCTATTACGTCCGGGCCTATTCGATCGGCATCGGCAAGGACGGCGCGACGCCCATCGGCAAATTCCCCGTCCTCAAAAAGGTGCCGAATCCGCAATACACGGATCCGGAGGGGCATGTGATCGACGGGGGCGATCCGAGCAACCCGCTGGGCGAGCGGTGGCTCGATTTGGGAAAAGGCTACGGCATCCACGGTACAATTGCTCCGAACTCCATCGGCAAGGCGGAATCCCGCGGCTGCATCCGTTTGCGCAACGAGGACGTGGAGGAAGTTTACGACATGCTCGCCGTCGGCTCGGAAGTCACCATCCGCCGCTAACCGGCACGCGGGAGAACTCGGGGGGCATCGACATCATGTACGACCGGCAACGCCTGATCGAGCTGTTTCGACAGCACGCGCTGCAGTTCGGCGAGTTCCAGCTTGCCTCGGGACGGAAGTCAACCTACTACCTCGACGGTCGGCTGATTACGCTGCATGCTGAGGGCTTGAGACTGATCGCCGAGGGAGTCCTGGAGACGCTTGCGGACGTTGACTTCGCCGCCGTGGGGGGCATGTCGATCGGCGCCGATCCAATCGTGGGAGGCGTTCTGGCCGTCGCGGCCCAGCGCGGCCGCTCGCTCGTCGGCTTCCTCGTCCGCAAAGAGGTCAAGGAACACGGGACCAAGCGGACGGTCGAGGGTCCGGTTCAGCCCGGCTCCAAGGTCGTGATCGTCGACGACGTGATGACGACCGGTGGAAGTTCACTGCAGGCGATCGACCGCGCAGGAGATTGGCTGCACGGTCGTCTGCGCGGTGGGAGTCTGCGACCGTTTGCAGGGAGCGGCCGCGGCGTTCGCCGCGCACGGCATCCCGTTTCGATCGCTGCTGACAATCCGCGACTTCGGGATTGAAGCGGCCGGTTCTCCGTGACGGCGGCCACGGGCCGTGCCGGCAAGTGATAAGTTCCCGTGCAACAAGCTTTTTCCCAGGCAAGGATGCCATGCCGAGCCTTTCCCATGCTTCCAAAAAGCTCTCTTTCGCGGAACCGCCGCGACCCAGGCCGAAGCGGCACGTGGACGGCGGACCGGACCGAAACACACGGCGCGCGGCGATTCTCCGCGCCGGACGACGTCTTGCCTCGGCTGCCATCGAGTGGGGCCGCTCCACCGCGGGCGGTTCGTTTGGCAGCGGCGTCGTCGCGGGACTCTACCTGGTCGCGTTTTGCCACCCGTTGACCGCTCGGTTCGGCACCGGCTTGACGTTCGTCGCCGGCGCCTTTGCCGCCGCGACGGTGGGGACGCTCGTCGGCGCAATCGGTTTGCGGGGTCGCACGGCGGGATCGCGATGGCGATCGATCGTCCCCTGCTCGGTGCTGGCGGTCTGGGCGATGGTCTTTGGATGGCTGGCCGACCTGACCAGTCTTTGCTGCCGCTCGATCGCTCTCGACGCCTTCGCCTCGCCCCTCGTGCAATACACGGTCGCTTTCGGCGCGTCGCTTGTCCTGGTCGGAGTGCCGGCCGCCTGCGCGGCCCGATTAAGCCTCGGCAACTCGTCGATCCGCGTCGGATGGCTCTTGAGCGGTGCTGCCGCGGGATTAGTCGTGGCGGTCCATATCGTGGGACCGTGGTTCGGCATGCAGTGGGCAGCTTGGATCGCCGCCGCGGGCAGCCTGGCGATCATTGGGAGCCGACCTCTGCAGACGCTTGGGCCAACTGAATCGGCTCGAACGATCGGCTTCAGGCTTCCCGCGTTGGTGGGGCCTGTCTTCGCATCGGTCACGGTGGGAATGGCGGCGGCCGCCTTGGGGCGGTTGACGCTCCAGTTGTTCCCCTCCGCCGAAGCCGAGCAATGGATCGGCTGGGCCGGCTTTTTGATGGGAACGGCTGCCGGGTTGGTCTTGTCGCGTCGGGGATCAGCCAATGAGCAACGCCGAATGGTTGTCCGGCTCATGCTGGCCGGTGCGTTCTGCATGGCGCTCCCCGTGGCGCTCTTTGCAGTGCTGACCGATTGGTTTCTGGGAGTGACGTCGAGCGTTTCACAGGTTGGCCTGCTGATGCTGATCCGCGGAACCTCAGCCGCGGCTCTCCTCTTTCCGCTCGGGGCGGCCTGGGGCGCGCTTGTGGAGTTTTGTCAGCGCGCGGCGGCTTTCAAGCCAGTGGACGAGAATCCGTCGCCCGAGAAACAGGGCGCTTGGCCCGATGTGCTTTTGCGATCGACTCCCGCGCTGCTCGCCGGAGACCTCGCCGCGCGCTGGTTGTTGTCGCGCGGAGTGGACCTGCCGCTTTTGATCGGCGTCGCGGCCATCGCGTTTGCCGCCGCCGGAGTGGCGCTGTCGTTTCGAGGGACGACGTGGAGTCAGCGTTGGCGGGGGGCCGGCGCCCTTGCGGCGATTGTCGCCCTCGTGGGAGCCGGACGCCTTGACAGCACGTACTCTGCCGCGCGGGCAGCGCGGCTCTTGTTCTCGACAGACGTCTTCATCGAGCGGCATACGGGGACCGAGACGCGGCTTTTGCCCTTTCTTGACGACGGCCGACTTGTCGCCTCGCAGGAGGGGGACCGCGGAACCTACACGCTCTGGAAGCACCACGGCGTGCAGCTCGAGCTTCGCGAAAACGGGATTCCGCTGGGAACCTATTGCGCTCGTGCCGATCTTTGCCCCCAGTTTGCGGGCCAGGTGTTGACAGCCGCTTTGCCGCTGGCCCTGCACGAAGCGCCGCGGCACGTCCTGATATTGGGATTGGGAAGCGGGAGCACGCTGTTAACGTGTCTTGAGTTTCCAGTCGCCGACGTGACGTGCGTGGAAGGAGACGGAGGACTGATCGATCTTCTCGATCGGGCGGTCTGGCCGAGCGGTCCATGTAATCCGCGGAGCGACAACCGCGTGCGGATCGTCGAGATCGAGCCGGCCTGGGCCGTGCAATCGCGCCGGGGCTCGTTCGACGTGATCGTCTCCGATACGGACCCGCCCGGCGTTGCCGCCGGCACTCCCTATTTCACGCGCGAGTTTTATGTCGGCGTGGCAGGGCAGCTTGGCGTCGACGGCATTTTCGCCCAGCGATTCGGATACGTCGATTTCGGCCCCTGGCCCGTCTCGAGCGTGTTGGCGACGCTGAAATCCGTTTTTGCCCAGGTGGCGGCCGTTGAAGCGGGGGGAGGCGACCTGGTCCTGTTGGCCACAAACTCGCCCCGCGGCCTGAATCGGCCCGATGTGCTCAAACGGTTCCAGGCGCCACAGGTGAGCCGCACGCTGTCGCACGTCGGGTGGGACTGGTCGGTCGCGCTCAACTTGGGCGCCTATTGGGGCGAGGGCTGTGAAGAGCTGATCCGGGGTTCGCTGCTCAACACAGCGGCGAATGGCCTCTTTGCCTTCGGCTTGCCGCAGGAGACGATGCGCTGGGGCCCAAAAAGAGACGAACTCGTCCAGGCCTTGAGCTCGCACGCGGGGCGAATTGGGGAATGGCCCAATGTCGACGGGAACGATCCGGAGCTCTTGCGCCGGCTGAACGATGTGATCACGCAGCGCGAGTTGATGACGGCCTATCCCGACCAGCCGTGGGCCTACCGCAAGGCGGTCCATGAAGAGTTGACGAAGCATCCGCACACGGTGATCGCCGAGGCCGGCGACGGTTACGATCGCCAGCTCCATCCGGTCGATCAGCGACGGCTGAATTATTTCTCCGCGCTGGGCCGGGCGGCGCAAGCCCGCCGACCGACGCTGGAAACGCTCCGCCAACTCGAGGAGTTCGCCGAGCCTTATGATCCGGTCCTGACGTATTTCGTCCACCACGAGCTGGCGGCGCTTTACTGCGCGGGCCGGATCGCCGGACGCGGCCGCGCAATTGCGGCATCGCCTCTACACGGTGTATTACGGCGACGCGCGCGACCGTTCGATCCGCGACGTCGTCGAGGCCCTCCACCTGCTCGCGATCAACCCGCAGGCGTTCCCAGCGGCCGAGCGCTGGGACCACATGAACGCCCTGTTGCAGTTTCTCAAGCTCCGCTGGAACAACCGGGGTCTCGCCAGGCCCCCTTCCGTGCGGATCGCGCTCAACGATTCGGAAAGGACCATCAGCGCGGCCGAATCGACCTTCTCCGAGATGGAGAGACTCCGCCTGGTGGTCGGCGTTTCCGAAATCGATTGGCGGGCGCGGCGGGAAGTGCTCGAACGGTCGCTGATTCGTCCGCTGCGCTCCTACCAGTCCGAACTGGTGCCCGACTATTTGAAAGAGGTCGAGCCGCCGGCGACCGCCGCAAAACGGCCGGCCACCTCGATAAAGCAAAACGCAAACTGACACGAGTGGTCGCCGGTCACTGCGGCGCTGGCCTGTTTAAGGGGAGCCTTCATCTGGCCGATCCACTCTCTCATCAAGCTGACTGCCTCGTCCGGCACGAGACGCCGCGGTAGCTCGGGCATCATCACGCCCGGTTCGGTCGATTCGAGCCGGTAGACGATGATCGATTCTTCGGGCTTGCCGGGAACGATGTCGAACTTGTTCTCGCCGGAGCCATGGCCCGCGGCCACCGGAGATTTCCACACGCCGATCTTGGCGGGGTTCGCTTGGCTTAATCGCAGGTCGAGACCCGTCGTGCGGGCCGGACCGCCCGGGTTGTGACAGTGAGCACAGTTCACATCGAGCCAGACGCGGGCGCGCTGGTCCACCGAGCCGCTTGACGGGTCGTCGAAGCGGGCCGCGCGCGGCGCCTTGGCCGGCTCGGGCGATCCCGTCAACGCACCGACGCGGGTCCAGTGCGTCAGTTGGTTCTCCTTGCCGGTTCCATAAGCGAATTCTTTGTTGAGGTTGCGGGCTTTGGGCCCCAGCGGCAGGAAGGTTTTTTCAGCGGCCACATGACAGCTTTTGCATTGATTGGCGTGCGGCACGATGTAATTGTTCGTCCGCAGCGAGCCGTCCGAATGCTTCCAGCTCACGTCGATGGTCGTCCCGCCAAGCGCCAGCGTCGCCTCGGTCTGGTCGTTGTTCCAGACGTACGAGTAACCGTACCAGCCGCTCGGCTTGCGCTCGATGATCCGCGTCTCGAGAAGCCGCTCGCCTTTCGAAGAGTCGGTCATGTCGTGGGGCATCGCGAACGTCTTGACGATTTGAGTGCCGACGGGAAAGTCAAAAACCTCGTCGTCTCGGTACGCGATCGACGTGCCGGGCGGGATGCGGACGAACCGATGCTTGGCCGTATAGTCGGAAAAGAGGGGCGTGTTGATGTCGTAGGGGATGACCCCGGCGACAGGCTGCTGCGTGCGGCCGTTCCCCTGAAAGAGGCCGTATTCGGACAGTTTTCGGTGGGCGGCGCGGTAAATCTGGGCGGTGGTGTCGCTCGCCGGGTCCGGCGCCCCATGCGGAGGAAGATGCACGGCCGCAAGGCGCGGAAAGCTTCCCGTGTAAGCGGTGATGTCGCGGTCGATGTCAATTTTGCCAGCCGCAATCTTCTCCGGCGTCAACCGATCGAAATGGATGTCGGCAAACCCGACATTGCCGTTCCGCTCGAACCGAATTCCCAGCTCCGGCGGCAGCTTGCCGTTCTTGAGCTTTTTGGGATTGAGAACGCCGTCGTAGAAGATCTCGGGAAACGGCTTTCCCAAAATCGCGGCCAGCATTTTTCCATAGCGGCCCCCCGGTTTGGTCCCACCGCCGGAAATGTGATTGTCGTGAATGTAGGCATGTTCGGGATAGGCATCGTAATGCGGGATCATTGATCGGGTTGCCCGTCAGCAGGTAGCTGATGACCTGAATGCCGCACGTGTTGCTGTCGGTGATCTCGTTCTCGAAGATTTCGACATTGTCCATCGCCAAAAGCAGCACGCCGGTGCCGGGGGCGACGTTGGAAACACTCGAGCCCGGTGCGCCGAAGTTGGCATGGTTGTTCTTGGGGACCTTGTTATGGAAGACGCGCACCCGGCCGCCGTTGTGCAGGTCAAGCCCGGGAAGGTCGAAGACGAGGATGCCCCCGCTGTTATTCGTCGTATAGTTGTCGAAGACGTCGGCGTCGAAGGAGTTTTCGATCTCGATGCCGGCCACGTTCTCATACACGCGGCAATTCTTGACGACAATCCGCCGCGACTGGCCGACATAGACGCCCGCGTCGGCGGCGCCGCGGACGATGCAGCCGTCGATCAGCACGTTCTCGCATTGGACCGGATAGACGCCGTACGCGCCGTTGGAGGTCTTCGGCTCGCCGGTCCATTCGGTCCGCACGTTGCGGAAGGTGACGTTCTTCGCCGCCCACGACCTTGATGGCGTTGCCCCGCGTATCCTCGACGGCGAGGTTTTCGATGACGAAGTTGTCACCCGTCGCCTCGATTCCCTTGGATCCCATGTGCTGGTTCTTGAACGACAGGATCGTCTTGTCCGGACCTTGGCCGCGGATGGTGATGTTGTTCGTCGACACTTCGAGGTCCATGTCGAAATTGAATTTTCCGGCGGCCAGCTCGATGACGTCGCCAGGAATCGCCTGGATGAGCAGCCCAAGGAACTCGCTCTGCGCATGGGGGCTCGGTTGAACCGAATAGACCGAGGAGGTCACGCGCGGCGAAGGCTCCGTGTCCGCCAGGGCGACGGATTGGTACGCTGTCCGCTCGGGTGTTCCTTGTGCCAGACAAATGAGACCCGCCACGACCAAACCGGAGACGCACGCCGGAACCATCGATCGGAATGACATGTTGATCCTCCGCAGATTCGACGCTGGGGACGGCGGGAGAAGTCGGCAGAACGTTCTGTCCCTTGTAGTCCTTCGCGGTTGGTGTGTCAAATAAAGCATCTCGAACAAATTGAGCGACGCTGCAAAGCAGAATCCTTGCGGAGAGAGTGATGCCGAACAAGCTAGCCAAGGGCCCAAGTCCCGCACCGAATGTGCCGGATCCGCTGACCCTTCCGTCAACGCGGCTGATGTCGCTGGATGCGCCTGCGCGGCTTCGATATGTTCTGGATCATCGGCGGGGAGAGCCTGCTGCAGGCGATCGCCAACCTCAGTGGCTCGCCGACATTTCGGACGCTCGCCTATCGGCACACCGAGCACCCGGAATGGAACGGGTTCACGTTCTACGACTTGATCTTCCCGATGTTCATGTTCATCGCCGGCGTGGCCGTTCCGTTCTCATTTGCCGCCCATCGCGCGCGGGGTGAAAGCTCGGCCCGGCTGCACGTGCGGATCATCCGCCGCGGCGTCTTGCTCGTCCTCTTGGGGCTGGTCATCAACGGCATCCTGAGATTCAATTTCACGCTCCACTTCGCGCAGGAGGCCAGCGGCCACCACCAGCTTGTGACCGATTTCTCGCACGTTCGATTTCCCAGCGTCTTGGGGCGGATCGGACTCGCCTATCTCTTTGCGGCCCTCATCGCTTTACACACGCGGCCCCGGAACCAGTTGCTCACCGGCATTGGTCTGCTCTTGGGGTATTGGGCGGCGCTCAAGTTCATTCCCGTTCCCGGATTTCCGACGGGGAGCCTGTTTCCGGGCGAAACTGTCGGCGATTTCATCGATCGCCACGTGCTCCCCGGCCACCTGTACAAGGCCGTGCGTGATCCGGAAGGGCTTTTCTCGACGGTCCCGGCCATCGCGACCGTCTTGTTCGGCGTGATGGCCGGGCACTGGCTCCGCCGACTCGATCGGAGCGGAACCGCCAAAGCGGGCGGGCTGGCCCTCGGCGGCGGCGTGAGCCTGGCCCTGGGTTTTCTGTGGAGCATCGCGTTCCCGTTCAACAAGAATCTTTGGACCAGCTCGTTTGTGCTGTGGACCACCGGCTGGAGCCTGTTGCTCCTCTCCCTCTTCTATCTGGTCATCGACGTGTGGCGGATCCGGGGCTGGGCTTTGTTCTTCGTGGTGATCGGCGCCAATGCCATCACCATCTACGTCGGCCAGCGCATCATCGATTTCGACGCCCTGGCCAAGATTGCCCTTTCGGACCACATGCATCCAATCATTCTCCAGAGCGGCGGACTGTTTTTGAAATGGCTCTTCCTGTTCTTCTTGTTTCGACAGCGAATCTTCCTGAGGGTCTAACCGTGAGTGACGCCGTTGCGAAAGAGAATTCGGCGATCGAGCTCTTTAAGTCGGTTTGCGTGATTCCCCTCGTGATCGCGCTCGTCGTGGGAACGGGCTGGGGGCTGGTGCGCTGGGCCGCCGTGCGGCAGGCCGATTCCGGCAAGCCCGATCCACGGCCGGTGGAGAAAGGGCCTGACGGCTCGCTCGTATTGCAGATGGCCTTCGCCCAAGTCAGTCACGAGATCCATTTCGGGGGCGGCCGGCACCCGGCATTGAATAATTGGACACGGGCCGACGCGACCGTGATGTGGCGGTTTGACGTCGACAAGCCGGGACGCTACGCCGTCGAGCTCGACTGCGCCTGCGACTCCGCGAACGCCGGCAGCGTCGTCCGCGTCGAACTGAACGCCACGGCCCTCCAGGCGACCATTCCCGATACGGGCGGGCCGAACACCTTCAAGACGGTTCGCGCCGGACAAGTGGACATCCCCTCCGCGGGTTGGCAGGATCTGCGCATCGTACCTGTCACGCTCGCCCACCATTCTGTAATGGTTTTGCGAGGGGTTCGGTTGGTGCCGATCGGTACTTCCTCTTGACCCGACGCCGCGATTTGGCAATCATTCCCCTCCTCTTTGCCGACGCTCGTCGGCCAACACCACGACATCGTCATCCAACTTCGCGATCTCGATCCCGACGGCCTCGTCGCACCTTGGTTCTCGCCTCGGGAGCGAACCCGCGGCCCGCCGCGATTGTCCCAATCAATCATGGATTTGCCAGACTACGTCCAATCGGTCTCCTTCCGAATGGCCCAGCCCGACGTTCCGGGATCGAGGGTTTTTCGCCTGGCCGCGGCGGTCCTCAGGCGGACCGGTCTTCCCTTGGATGTCTTGAACACGCGTCTTCCCTGCGAAGACCGCCAAACGCGGCGCTGGCTGCGCGAGGCCAGGCGATCTTGTCCTGCCGGTAACTTTGCCTTCGGGGCCATCATCAATCGGGCCGTCGCCCGACTTGCCGCAGGGGAAGCGTTTCTTTCGCTGGGAGTGGGCGACGGATTCCCGCTCTTGGCGGCGATCAGCGGCAATCCCGACAAACGGTGCATCGGCGTCGACCCTTTTTCGGGCAGGGCGAGTTCCGGCGAGGAGCGCCGCCGTGCGGCGTTTCTCCGACGATTCGAGTCCCTCCGTACGGCCGATCAACGCTTGCACCGGCTCGATTTCTCCGATTTCTTCAATCAAGTGCACGACGTTCCGATTGGATTTTGTTTGATCGGTGCAAACCCGAGCGACGATCCGCTCGAACGTCTCAAAGCGTCTGAGCCGCACTTCACCGAGAATGCGATCGTTCTCGTTGAGAACGTGAACTGTCCGGACGTTTGGGATGCCGGACTCGCCTTCATCCGATCGAGTCGGAATCAATACCGCGTTCTGCTCGACCGGCGCACGCCGCATCATCGCGAGCTGACATTCGGCAACGGCCTCTTGCTGTTTCAGCTTCTGGGCCGCAATCGAGCGGCGGAGCGGCGTACCCGGCAACCGGCCGCGCCCGTACTCGTTCCGGCCGCCTGATTGTGTGTCGGCAGGCGCGAAGTAACGTCGATTCCCGCCGTCGGTGCTCTGCGCCTCCGCGAGAGATTTTCTTGTGCCGGACCCGCGCCTCCACAATTGAGCCGCGGCTTGTGGTCTGGTTATGATGACCGCATCTCCCCACGGACATCCTTCCCAGGTCCCAAGACCGAGGCACACCACCATGGCCGCCAGAAATCCGCGCGGTAAAGACTCTTCCAGCACGACGCGTCGAGCGTTTTTGAAGACGGCCGGCGCCGCCACCGTCGCAGCGACAGTCGGACCGACGCTTCTGCGCGCCACCGATAAGGCCGGCAGCAAGGCACCCGTCCTGGGAACCGGCGCCTACCGGTACGAGGTCGTGACTCACAATTGGGGCGAGGTTCCCAGCCACATCGTGTGGGGAGAGACGCATGGAGTCGCGATCGACGAGGCCGGCTTCATTTACATCAAGCATCGCAGCTATGCAAAGACGCCGATGGACGCCATCGTCGTCTTCGATCCGCGGGGGAAGTTCGTCCGGTCCTTCGGCAAGGAATATCACCGCGGCGGACACGGCATCGACATCCGCAAGGAAGGGGGCGAAGAGTTCCTCTATCTCTGTGACGTGCAGCATGGAATCGTCGCCAAGACGACCCTGAAGGGAAAGCACGTCTGGGTCAAATGGGTTCCCGAAGAACCCGGTGTCTACTCGGATAAGGCGAAATACAGCCCCACAAACGTCGCCTTTGGCCCGGACGGGGGCTTCTACATCGGCGACGGCTACGGGTCGAACTACATCCACCAATACGACAAACAGGCCCAATGGGTCCGCACCTGGGGCGGTTTCGGCGATGCGCCGGGCAAGATGAAGACGCCGCACGGCTTGTGGCTCGACGATCGCCCCGGCCGCACGCCGTCGCTGGTCGTCGCCGATCGGGCGAACGCCCGGCTGCAATACTTCACGCTCGACGGCAAGCATCTCGGGTTCGTGCACGAGGTCAGCTTCCCGGCGCACTTCGACCTGCGGGGCGAGGTGATGCTCGTTCCCGACTTGCACGCGCGCGTCTCGCTGTTCGACCAGACGAACAAGGTGATCGCCCACTTGGGTTACGAGCCGCAATGGACCAAGCAAGTGCTGGCCGACAATTTCAAGATGCGGAGCACGCCCAAGCGCTGGCCGGCGGGAAAATTCATCCACCCGCACGACGCCTGCTTCGACAAGGACGGAAACATCTTCGTCGTCGAATGGGTGCCGACCGGCCGCGTTTCACTCCTGCGGAAAGTCGGCTGAAGTAGGGGCCAAAGGCTAGCGAATTGGAGTTCAATCCAACGTCGATCAAACGACTGAGCCCGGGGCGTCGCTTGCTTCCTCACTTCTTCAACGGCCGGTCGGTTTCGTACACGACGTCGGTAAAAACCTCTCGGAATTGATCGAGCGGAACGGTGAACAGGCCGTTCTTGGTCGCGTAGCCGTTGGCCGCGCCGGGCGAGCCCTTGGGGGTGAAGTTATTGCCCCAGGGATTGAAGATGTTCACGTGCCGCTCGCGCACGTCATAGCCCAGGATGGCGTAGACGTGGTTGTTGACGATGCCGGGAGGCGCCTTGTCCTTGTTCTTGCCCACGCAAAGCAGACGCCGCTTCTTGGTCATGTCGGCCAACAGGTTGTGAACGCGGTCGGAATGGGCCGATTTGCCCAGCCGCAAGGATTCCGCCTGCCTGCCGGTCAACAGCGAAATGATCGGTGCGGAATCGCCGAAATTCAGTGTCGCGAACGGCACGTTGTCGGCGGCGCGGGCCGCCTTGTCTCCCTTCTTAGCCCGATCGCGTTTGCGAATGATCCCGTAAGATTTTTCCAGCACCGCCAACCAACTGCCGTGCCGCTGGCCGAGCCTGGCCCCCAGCAGCAGTTCGCTATCGGTGAGCGGGGCGGTTTGGATCTTGCGGCCGTCGCCAAACACGACCTGGAAGCCGCCGGTGACTTGGGGATGAATCATCGTGCGGATCGCCCGGGGGCTGCGATGCACCTGGGCGGCAATGGCCGACAGCAGATAACAATCTTGCAAACCGCCCTGGCTGAAGGTGGCCAGATTGGGATCGTTCGGCAGGAACAACTCACGGTCGATGGTTTCCAAGTGCTTCGCCTTCTGCTCCACCGATTTTACGAAATCGCGCTCCTCGACCAGCTTCCGCAACCGCTGATGCGGCAGAGTGGGCGGATTGTCCTTGTTCGTCATGTGGTACCGCAGGCAGACGACGAGTGCCGCCTGGCGTCCGTGCACGGAATGATCTTCGATCAGGCGGTCGACCTCCACCAGCTCGAGCACGTCGTTGTGATTGCGATCCCAGCGGGCAAAGCGATTTTCGACCAACTGAGTCAGCGGCACTTGGGGCTGCTTTGGATTGGTCGGCTTCTTCTGCGCCCTCGCGGTCTGGGAAACAAACGTCAACAGCAAGGCGAGAAGCGCCAGTCTTCCGATGGAGCACATAGGGGAGCACATAGGATTGTCGTGATCGCAGAGCCGCGGCCAACAAATCGGGATACGCGACTCAATTATATCGCACCCTTTTCGCGTCCACCTCCGCCCGTCTTGCGAAACGCTCATCGGGGTGGTCTTGAGGGCCGTTGAGAAGGGTGAAAGAGGCGTTCGGTGCGCGTTGTTCACATCGACGAATGGCACGTAGATTGTTGTAATTCGTACCCGCCAAATGAGTTACGGGTCTTATTCATTCGACTCTCTCCTACGTTGAAAGGCCGACTGAAAAGCGAGCCTAAGATACCGGCTGGTTGGACGGCTTCCCACCGTCTCTCGCGTTTCTGATCAACTTCGCTTCCAGCTCGGGTGAGAGTGCAGCGGCGAGGTCGTTGCCCGAAAGCCAACCCCGTGTGTCCTTCACCGTGACTTCGGGGGCGGTCAACGTTAGACCGGCTCTGACCGCTCGTTCGTTGCTCACATGCATCAGACTGCTTCGTGCGCCGCCTTCCGGTCTGTAGAGGGGCAGTTCATCTTCCGTCAGTCCAGCGGCCTTGACGATCCTCGCGGATACCCAAACGATGTTCTGTGCACCCAGCACTTTCATGAACTCTGCCCACGTCAGTCTCGGCCCGGCGAGGTTGAAGCTGCCGCTAAGATCGTTCTCGACCACCGCCACTGTGAATCGGGCAAGATCGCGTGCATCAATGACTTGCAGATGGTCATATCCATCGCCGGGTGCCAGCATTTCCCCGACCTGCGCCGCGCGTCGCACCCAGTATGAAAATCGGTCAATTGGGTCATACGGCCCCGCGACAACCTGCGGACGCAGCAGCGTGCACCTCTTACCGTAGACCTGCTGGACGACGTTTTCGCAGGCGACCTTGAGTGCGCCATAGGTGTCGCCATTCACTTCGGTAACATCCTCGCCGGCCGGTGGCATTCGGGGATAGGCTTCGGTAACCGGGGATTGATTCGGGTCACCGTAGACGCTGACCGCGCTGACAAACACATAGCGGTTCACGCTTGCGTCGAGCAGTTCGGCGCTTGGTCGAACCTGCCGCGGTGTGAAGCCGCTCACGTCGACACACACGTCCCACGTCCGGCCTGTGAGCGCTTCCACGCCCGCAGCTCCTTCGTCGCGGTCACCGAGAAGCCGCTCCACGCGTGGTGGGAGCTCGTCAGGCGATTTGCCTCGATTCAGGATGCTCACAGAGTGTCCAGCCGCGAGCATGGCCTCCACAATGTGCCTGCCAACGAACTGGGTGCCGCCGAGGATTAAGACTTTCATGCGCGAATTCCGCACCTGTGACACGGAAAATGAGAGACGGACGATCGTTTCTGCGAGCCGGCGGTTGAAACACGATTTCGAGAATTCGGCGCTTCGCCGCGTCGTCGGCCGCAGCCTCTTCGGCAGTTGCCGTCGCGTCAGCCGCGAGCGCCCATGACGTCCTCCAGAGCGTCGATGTCGATCGGCTTGACGAGGTGGTGATGAAAGCCGGCTTCTCGTGACTTTCGACGATCCGACTCTTGGCTGTATCCGGTGAGCGCAATGAGACGAAGACCTGCGAGACCTGGAATGTCTCGCAGATGAGCAGCCAGCTCGTAGCCGTCCATCACGGGCAATCCAATGTCGACCACGGCGACGTCCGGCAGAAACTCCGCGGCAACTCGCAGCGCAGTCGGCGCGTCGTGCGCGTACGCGCGTCTCGTGGCCATTGTGCGCGAGTGCCTTCGCCAGCATCGTCGAGCCGTCTTCATTGTCATCGACGACGAGGACCCGCGGAACCTCTCGCAACGTCGCTCGGACCGTGCTCGCGGGCGCTGGGTCCGCCGTGGCGACCACGTTGGCTTGCGCGGCCCAGGGCAGGCGCACGACGAACTCGCTGCCGCGCCCCGGGCCTTCGCTCTGCGCAGACACGGAGCCGCCATGACGCTCGACGAGGTTGCGGACGATTGCCAAACCGATTCCCAAACCTCCCTGCGAACGATCGATTGCCTGGCGGTCCTGCACAAAGAGATCAAAGATGTGCGGCAGCACCTCCGGCGCGATTCCGATGCCCGTATCGCGAACGCGGAGCACGACGTCGTCATCGACGTGCTCCGCGAGAACGGTGATCTGGCCTCCCGGGGGGGTGTACTTCGCCGCGTTTGTCAGCAGGTTCGAGATCACCTGGCTCACTCGCGTCGGGTCGGCGTTGATCCGCAGCCCGCGGGCCGGCACGTGCACACTCAATGTGTGGGCGCGTTGCTCAATGAGCGGGCTGGCCATCTCAATGGCCTTCGCCAGGACTTCCGCGAATTCCACGATGACCGTCTTCAGTTCCACCTTGCCGCGGGCGATTCGGGAAACGTCGAGGAGGTCGTCCACAAGGCGGGTGAGATGGTGGACCTGGCGCTCAATAATTGTACGCGTTACCTCCGACCCATCCGAACCTTGAAGCTTCATCAATTCCAGCGCCGTCAGGATGGGTGACAGCGGGTTGCGCAACTCGTGGCCGAGCATGGCCAGGAATTCGTCCTTCGCGAGATTCGCACTTTCCGCGGCTGCGCAGGCCGTCGACTTGCTCCCGCGCGAGCACCTGGGCCGTGACGTCCGAGCCAATGACGAAAATGCCCGCGATCTCGCCATCGATATGGCGGAACGGGGAATAGACGAAATTAAAATACATCGTCTCGGGCCGGCTCCCGCCGCGGTCCAGCCTCATCGGCGTTTCCTTTCCGACATACGGAACACCCGTGCGAAAGACGCCGTCGAGGAGCGAAGGGAAGACCTGTTCGCGCAGCTCCGGTAGCACGTCGAAAAAACGCCGGTTGAGGACGTCCTTCTCGGCGCGGCCCAAAACCTCGCAGATTGGCGGATTTGCCAGCTCGATGACGTGCTCGGGCCCGCGCAGAACGGCAATCAAGGTCGGCGCCTGCATGAACAGGGAATGCAGCAGCCGCTTTTGCAGCTCCGCTTCCTCGCGCGCCTCCCGCTCGCGGACCAGGGACAGCGTCGTTTCCTCGCGGGCTTCTACGGCAAGAACCAGATTGCGGATGCGGACCAGCAGGTCCTTCTCGGAAAACGGCTTGACGATGAAGTCCTGGGCGCCTTCGTCCAGCAGCTTAACCATCAGCTGCTCGTCGGCTTTCGCGGAGAGCAGCAGGATCGGCGTCGACCGCAGCTCCGGGAGCTTGCGCATCTCGGCGATCATCTCGACCCCGCTCATGTTCGGCATCATGATGTCCGACACCACCAGCAAGGGACGAAACCGCAGCGCTTTTTCGAGCCCTTCGCGCCCGTCGAAGGCGGAGACGACTTCGTAGTGACGGGCCAGGCACTGCGAGACGAAGCGGTTCATGTCCGGGTTATCCTCGACCACGAGGACGCGCGGCCTGCCGGCGACCGCAGTGCGCGCGGCGTCCTCGGCCGGACGGTGCGTGATGGAGGGCCGCAGTTCCTCGATCAATCCATCGAGGATCGTGCGGTCGAGGCTCGCATCCGGCGCGACGCCTTGCGCCGGGCCGGCCGCCAGGCGATTCAGCGGGATCGTCATCTGGAAGCGGGCGCCGCCCAGGTCCGAATCGACGACTTCGATGCGGCCCTTGTGCATCTCGACGAATTCCTTCGCGATGGCCAGGCCCAGGCCGGTGCCGCCTGCTTTGCGGTTGATGCCGCCGTCGCCCTGCCGGAAGCGTTCGAAGATGGCCTGGCGCAGCTCCGGCTTCACGCCCGGACCGGAATCGTCGACGGACACGGTTAGCTCGCGTGGCGATTGCCCCACCGTGCAGCAGATGCGGCCTCCGGCCGGTACGAACTTGAACGCGTTCGCGAGGAGGTTCATGACGACGCGCTGCACCTTGTCGGGATCGACCGCCGCGACGCACGGCTCCTGCGCGTCGACGACATAGTCAATGTTCCGCTCCGCCGCGAGGACGGCGAAGTGCGAGGCGAGAAAGCGCACCACCGCGGCGACGTCCGTATCCTGCAGCTCGATCTTCAGCTTGCCCGCTTCGACCTTCGACATGTCGAGGAGATCGTTGACATGCTTGAGCAGCATCCGCGCATTGCGCGTGATGACTTGCGCGGCCTCGCGCCGCTGCGACAGGTCCGTGGTCCCGTCGTCATCGATCAGCCGCTGCGCGGGACCGAGGATGAGCGCGAGCGGCGTGCGCAGCTCGTGGCTGACGTTGGCAAAGAACTGCGTCTTGATCTCGTCGAGTTCGCGGATGCGCTCGAGCAGTCCCTGCAGCTCGATGTTCTTCTGGGCGATCTCCCGCTCTTGCGCCTTCTTCTCGGTGATATCGCGTCCCTCGGCACAGATGAACACGACGTCGCCATGGTCATCCATGACCGGGCAGAGCGAGGCGTCGACGATAATCGTCTCTTTGCCACCGGCCCGTCCGTAGATTTCCGTATCCCAGCGAACGAATTCACCTTGCGCCGCGCGGCCAATCAACTCTTTGAGGTTCGCTCGGATCTCCTCTGAGACTTGCCACCAGAAGGTCGTCCAAAACGGCTTTCCTTCAACATCGGAGAGTTTGATCCCGACGGCGTCGAGCGCGACTTTATTGATTTCGAGCACCGTGCCCTTTGCATCCAGAAGCCCGACGAACTGAACCATGGAGTCCAACGTGATTCGCGCAAGCTTCTGCAGGCGGAGGCGGGAAGGGTCGGTGGGGAGGATCTCGGTTCCCCGCACAATGCATGGGGGCGTTGCTTTATCGGCTGACATACGAAGGTCCGTCCCGAATCCGCCTCGCAGGGCGATCGCATTTCGAATGAGCTGGTCCGACGAGGTTTGTCTGTCGATGGCAATGTGGGCAGGGCATCGATCCAACGCCCGATTATTTCGAGCGGCTGGGTCTGATTCAAATCAATATCTCGATGCTCTTCGTTCCCTCGTGAATTCACAGGGCCAACCAAGTCCGTCGCCAGAGGCGGATGGCGCCCAATCCCGAATTCCTGGCGTTGGCAGAGAAAATGTGAGCATATGACCATTATTAGGCGCAATCCTTGAGTTTGGACGTGCTCGGTGAGGGAGCGCGCCCTTTGGAGAGTTTTTTGGGGTCTTCAGGTTCCCTTTTTTTACGCCCCAAAATAACCCAAAAAACTCCAAAAAAGTGTGCTAAAATCGGGCGCTTTGTACCAAAACCGGGCGCTTTCCGTCAGTCCTTGCCGGGCAGACAGAGACAGGATGCGGTCAGCTTGATGTCGGCATGTTGCCAGGCATTTTTGAGACGGGCCGCGACGGCCGCGGCCTCCGCGGTTTTCTTTTGCATCCGCAGGGAGCGAGACAGACCGAACAGCGACCAGCCGTTCTCCGGACGGTGCGCCAAGTCCTCGCGGTAGACGGCCTCGGCCTCCGCATAGCGGCGGGCATCCATCAGTGTTGCCCCGAGAGCGTGCCGTGCCGGCAGGATCCATTCGGGAGGCTCGACGTAGAGCAGGCTATCCTCGCGGGCAGCCGCTTCACGCAGTCGGTCAATCGCCTCGTCGACCTTTCCCTCGCGGTAGAGAATCTCGCCGGCCAGCATGTTTTCGCCCACGTCAAGCACGGCGGCCGCAGAGTTCTTCTGAAAACCGCCCCTGCGGGTATCGACCCACGAGCGGTTGCGAAGGCGGCCTGTTCGATTTTTGCGGCAGGAATTTCCTTTTTCGCTGCCAAGGCGGTTCCTCTGGCGAGATGCCAAAAGGCGGTCGCGATCGGAAAAGTGGCTTTTGGCGGCGGCTCGGCCAGCATCGCGTCCCAACGGCCAAAGCGAAGGTGGAGCTCATAGGGCATCGCGAAGAACGCGTCGAGCTTCGCGGCATGCTCTGCGATGAAGTCGGTGGGCAGATCGGAGAGCAGGTCTTGAATCGCTTGCGTGGACTTCTGGCTCTCTCCCTGCATTGCGGCGGTATAGGCGAGCATGTGGTTGTCGTGGGCCATCAGAATGCGGCAATAAACGCCCGGACTCTGTGCCAGTCGCCGATAGGACCTGTCCGCCGCGACCGCTTTTTCGCTGGCGACGACCGCTTCCTGCCAACGACCGCGGCGGATGTCGATGTGTGTCGGCATGTGGGTCAAGTGCCCCAGGCCGGGCGCCATGTTCCGCAGGAGATCGGCCGCCGCATCTCCCATTTCGGGATGTGGCGATGCTTCCACGACATGAACGAAGAGATGCAGCGCATACGGATGCCGCGGGTGCTTGGCCAAGACGGTCTGGAGCGTGTGGATTACCTCATCCGTGCCGGGCTGCGGCTCGCCCTCTTGCGTCCACGAGCCCTTGCGGTGAAGCAGCATCAGGGCCTGACCCGTCAAGGCGCCGACATCTCCATCGTCCGGATAGGTTTTCCACACCTTGCGCATGGCCTCTGCGTAGGCCCGGTCGAGCGGCTTGGGATCGACCGGAGGCGGATCGGCGTAGCGGAAGGATAGGGCGTCGATGAGGTCTCGTTCGACCGGAGCGCCGCCTGCCGCCAAGTCTCGGGCCTTTGCCACGGCTTGGACCGCCGCTTGCGCGAGGGGCTCATCGGCAGCGGGATCGCTGATCGAATCGCCATTGGCAATGGCGATCCCCCAAAATGCCATCGCGCAGTGAGGGTCGCAGGCCGCGGCCGCCTCGAAAGAGCGAGCGGCTTCGGTGTAATTAAACCCGTACAGGAAGGCCAATCCTTGGTCGAAATATCTTTGGGCCAAAGGCGAGGTTGTCGTGACTTTCCGGCGATGCGTGCCAAGCCCGTCGAAAAAAGGCTCAGCCGGTTCGCTTCGCCGCGGTTCGCGCAGGAAGTAGGCGGAAAAACTCAACGCAACGGCTGCGAAGAGAAAACCGAAGAGCATCGCTTTGGCCCATCGGCGCGGTGGGACAGATGACATGACGATACCAGAACTAACGAGTCGGAAAGGGCAGTGGGGCGAGAGATGAAGGGCGGAGTCCAGGCAACGACATGTTACGCGCGTGCCTTGTTTTCTCTTGCTCCTCGCTTCTTCCGCCTCATTCCTCGCCCTTATTCCTTGGACGGCAGGCCAAGATACGATGCCGTCAGCTTGATGTCGGCATTCTTCCACGCTTCTTTGAAACGGGCCGCGACAACCGTCGACTCCGCACTTTTCCTTTGTTTCCGCAGGCTTTGGGACAGGCCGAAGAGAGACCAGCCATTCTCCGGATGGCGGACCAAGTCCTCGCGGTAGACGGCTTCGGCCTCCGCATAGCGGCCTGCATCGATCAGCGTCGCCCCGAGCACGTGCCGCGTCGGCTGCACCCAATCGGGAGGTTCGATGTAAAGCAGGCTGTCTTCGTCGCGCACGGCTTCCCGCAACTGTCCGATCGCCTCGTCGACCTTTCCTTCACGATAGAGGATCTCGCCGGCCAAGGCGGCGGCAGCGATCTTGAACACCACTGGACCGTCGGTTTTGCGGAAGCGAGCATCGGGCAAAAATGATTGGACGACGGAGAGGAAGGCCACCTGTTCGAATTTCGCTTCGCCCACGTCGCGGTTGGCAGCGTAAGCCGTCGCTCGTGCCAGGTGCCACATGGCCGTGGCGATGGGCAGATCGGATTGGGGTGCCGGCTCGGCGAGCATCGCCTTCCAGCGGCCGAAGCGCATGTGGAGCTGATAGGGCAGCGCGTAATAGAAATCGACGCGTTCGACGTCCCGCTCCAGGTAGTCGTGGGGAATGTTGGCGAGCAGCTCCTGGACGGCTTGCGTCGACTTCTGGCCTCGTCCCTGCATTGCGGCCACATAGGCCAGCATATGATTGTTGTGCAGCACCAGCCCGCGGTAAAAGCCGGGATTGGCCACGATCTTCTGATACGCCTTGTCCGCGGCGACCGCCTTTTCGCTGGCGATGAGCGCCGCCTGCCAGTCTCCGCGGGCGATGTCGATGTGCGTCGGCATGTGCGTGAGATGCGACAACCCTGGGGCGAAATCGCGCAAGCGATCGGCCGCCCCTCTGGCCTGCTCGAATTGGTCCGTTCCTTCGAGGACATGGATCAAAAGGTGCAGCGCGTACGGATGGTTCGGATGCTGCGCCAAGACCTTCTCCAAGGTGTGAACCACCTCTTCCGAGGGGGGGAGCGGTTGTCCGGGAGCCGTGCAGACGTCCAACGCCCGCGCGCTGGAGATGGCCTTGGCCGTCAAAGCGCCAACGTCGGGATCATCGGGGAACGCCTGCCACGCCCGGCGCATGGCGGAGGCGTACGATTCGTCAAGCGGCTTGTGGTCCAACGGAGGGGGCATCTGTAAGCGCTTATCGAGCGCTTTGATGAGGGCCTGCTCGACAGCCGACGCGTTGTGCACGAGTTCAAGTGCCTTTGTGCCGGCTTTCCAGGCGTCGACGGCGCGGGGCATGATCGCGTCCGGGTCGTCGACTCCGCCTCCCTTGGCCATTGCGATTCCCCAATAGGCCATCGCGCAGTGGGGATCGCTGGCCGCGGCCGCCTCGAACGACGCGGCGGCCGCGTCGTAGTTGAAACCGTAAAGGAAGGCCAGCCCCTGGTCAAAATACTTCTGCGCCGTTTCGGAGCGTGTCGTGATTTTCCGGCTGTATGGGCCAAGCCCGGCAAAAAACGGCTCGGCCGGTGCGCCCTGCGACCAGCGGTGAAGAAAATAAGGTGCAGAGCCGCAGACCGTCAGCGAGACGAAACACGCAACCAGGATCGCGCGAAAAGTAGCCTTTCGCAGCCGCTTCATGAAATGAAAACCTGGCTCAACGGGAAGGGAGACGTTCCCGCTGAGTCATTCGTGACCAGTCCCGATAAGGAGCCCTTCGGCGGGAGCCACCGCTTCCCGTTTCCGTCGGATGAGCGAGGCGTCTCATTGGGGGGACGTCGCAACCAAAACCACTATTTGGCCTTGTCGAGCAAATCCTTGGCGGCGGCCGCCACATCCGGATCGGAATCCGTCGAGTATTTGTCGAGCATCTCCTTATGCATCTTGGGGTCAAAGTTGGAATCTTTCGCCAGCTCCTGAAGATACGCGGCTTTCTCCTTCGGCGTCTGCATTCCCCTGATTGTAAGCTCGGGATTCTTCGCCATGGCTTGACCCATTCCCGGGAATCCCTTGAGGGCCGGATCGCTGGTGCGGACCGAGGAGGCACTGTGCGACCCGCAGCCGGCTGTAAACGCCAAACATCCCGCGGTCAGTCCCGCCAATACAAAAGTTGCACGCTTCACGATTCAATCCTTCTCACGTCGTTTCACCGAGGGGACGCGCTTGAAAGGCTCAAATGAATCCCGGGCGGCAAGGACCGAGGCGCCTTGCGACGGCGGGGACTTAAATTTTCCGACAAATGAGGCAGGCTGTCAACGACGACTCGTTGACAGCCTGCCATGACAAAGAGAACCGACGCGACAAACCGATCGGTTACGGCTCGCCGACAGCTCCCTGCACGGACTCACCACCTTGGATGGTGGCCAAGCCGGTGTAGGTGCCCATGTCCATGTTCTCATTCAGGAAATTGACATGGCCATCGCAAAACAGGAACAAAGCGCCCGACGGGTGGTCGCTCCGGAAGTTCGACATTTGGGCGTTTGTAGGAAGTATGTTCGGGCCAATTCGTGCGAAACGTGCCGGAGGCGGACGGCGGATCCTTCGGGTTACTCGTCCATGAGCTTGCGCACGTGATGCTGCTCGAGTCTCCGGACCCGTAAAAGGCAAAGGACCCCGTCACCGGGTTCTTGTTGATCGGCTCCATGCAGCAGGCCATGACCCAGCCGCCGCGAATTCCCGCGTAATGGGTGCAACACTTGTCGACAACGTCGCCGGGGGATGTGGTGATATTGGTGCCCCAGCCGATCGGCATCGGATTGCCCACCTGCAAGGGGGACCCGACGATCCAAGCAGTCCCAGAGGCGCCATCTTGGGGCGACGCGTTGCCAATGATTTTAGGTGTCGTGCAGAAACGGCCGTCGCAAACGGTCCATTTCGGGGTCGCCGTGTACGCACCGTTGGCGGCTTCACCCGCCATGAACGTGTTCTGCGTCCCGTCGGTGATGTCCCGGATCCGCGTGTTAATGTTGACGCCGAATGCGCCCCGCTCGGTTGACGGAATGGCAACGGCACTGCCAACACCGAGAGTGTTGCCGGCCTCCTGCATGCAGGCCGTCGCGTCATTGACGCCGTGGCAGAAGTCGTAGTTGCACGCCAGGGCCCCGGCTCCGACCGCCAAAGCGGGGAGAATGTACGCGGGTGCCGTGTCGGATGGGCAGCGCCACATGCCGCTGGCCTGTGCACCGGCGATGACCGCGTCGGAAGCCGACCCTTGGCCGCACCACGGCAGGTTGTAGTTGTATCCGCTCCCTCCGATCGCGCCCGCGTGGGTCAGGTTGCCCTGCTCGATGAAGCTCAGGAGCATCATTTGGCCCGAAGCGTAGAACTTCTTCAACTGCGGGCTGATGACGGCTCCCAATGGGAACATGCGGAAGACGTCGTGGTAATTGTGGCACGCGATGCCGAGTTGCTTCAGATTGTTGCGGCATTGCGTCCGGCGAGCCGCTTCGCGGGCGGCCTGAACGGCCGGAAGCAGCAAGGCGATGAGGATCGCAATAATCGCGATCACCACCAACAGCTCGATCAGAGTGAAGCCCGCCCGGCACAGACTCTTGGATGGACCAAATCGCATCGAAACTCTCCTCACAAAGAAACAATTTGAAGAGAAACGGAAACCGCCAAACGGCGTTGCATTGCCCCTCCCAATCGGCCATGATGAGATCTGCCGCCGCAGCAAGCTGCTCAATGACCTGCGCGGATCCGGCGCAACGCTCTCGACGACCACATGCTTGAGAATTCATCTCGAACGAGCTCATCGCAGGCCCGATCCTTCTCATCTTTGAGAATAGGCTACCCATGCGCGGGCAGAATGCAAATCGGACCGCTCCTGAAGTTGGCATAGGGGAAACCCTTAGGGCCTGGGGCGTCCGGCGTCCGGCGTCCGACGTCTTTAGGATTCCGGACTCCGGACTCCGTACGCCAGACGAATGCCGGCGGGAGAGCCTCCCATGAAGGTCGACCTCCCCTCGAACCCGATTTTGACGCCCAAGTCCGTCCGCCGGCGTCGCCGCCTGTCCCTGATCGCCTTTCTGCTCGGCTTGGGATCGGCCGTTCTTTCGCTGGCGGTCGTGGCGGTGAGCCTTCTTCAAAACCGTAACGTCGCCGAGCAAGAGTACCTACGAACGACGGGAAATGAAGTTCGCATGCTGGCCGCGGCCATCGACGAAGGAAAGAAAGAGAACGATGAGCAACTCTTGAATGCCGTCTTCGATCGCTGGATCCAGGCCGGCCATTGGAATCGTAATCCGGATGAACACTTTGTGATCGTCAATAATGTCGATTCCGAAGTCATCCTGGATACGGCCTATCGCGGACCTTCGCATCGCCCTCCCCCCTCTGCCGGCCTGAATCAGGTCATTCTCGCGGTCCGGGAGCAGATGGGCCCGCAGTTGCTTCCCCTTCACCTCCTGTATAGTGACGCGTTCCAATCGGAGAGTGGGGAGCCGGTCATCGGCTCCTTCATCGACTCCGCCAGGCCCAATTGGCCGCTGGGCCGCAATTGGCTGTTGGGCATTTACCGGTCCCAGGCGGGACTGCATGCCGCGGTCACCCAGTTCAGTCTGTTTGGAACGTTGATCCTGATGTGCGGATTGGCCATGCCGGTGTCACTTTTGTTGATGTATTACACGTACCACCTTGCCCAACGCGATCAGGTTCTGGCCGAGCAAGCCAGCGCGCAGGCTGGCGGCCATTGTCCAGGATTCGGAGGACGCCATTTTCAGCGAGACGTTCGAGGGAGTGATCACCAGTTGGAATCGCGGGGCCGAGCAGCTCTTTGGCTACTCGGAGTCGGAGGCGATCGGCCGGACCAGCGCGGAGATCATTCGCTCTCAGCGACTCTCGGAAGAACGACAGATCATTGAGCAGGTCGCCCGGGGCGAAGCACGCCGACGAACGCGCGGCCGAGACAATCCGCGTCCGCAAGGATGGGACGTCCGTTCACGTGTTGCAAACAATCTCGCCGGTCAATGATGCGCAGCGGGCGGCACGTCGGTGTGTCGATCATCGCGCGGGACATCACGGCCCGCAAAAACCTGGAACGCGAGGTCCTCGAAAGCACCGGCCGCGAGCAGCAGCGCATCGGACGGGAGCTGCACGACAGCCTGGGCCAGGAACTGACAGGTCTGAGCTATCTTGCCAAGAGCCTTAGCCAAAAGCTGGCCGCCGCCGACAACCCCCAGGCGGAAACCGCCCAGACGATCGCCACGGGCATTCAGCGGGCCCTGCGCGAAGTCCGCACGCGCCGTGCAGGGGCTGGTCCCGGTCGAAGTCGACGCCTCGGGCTTTATGGTGGCCCTGGAGAAGCTGGCCGCCCAGACGCAGGCCCGTTGCGGCATTGATTGCCGGATCGACAGCCGGGAGGCCGTTCAGGTCGAGGACAACGTGCTGGCGACGCATCTCTTCCGGATTGTGCAGGAGGCAATCAACAACGCGGTAAAGCACGCCCGCGCGCGGCAGATCGTCGTGCGTCCCGAGTCGCTCGACGGGACGTTGAGCGTCACCGTCGAGGATGACGGAGTCGGCATTGCCGGAGCACGCCCGCCAGAACGGCGGGATGGGATTGCGGATCATGCAGTATCGCGCCGGCGTCATCGACGCGGCGCTCGACGTGCATCCGACGGATGCCGGGGGGACCGCGGTCGTCTGCCTCGTCAAGAATCCACCGGGACGGGATGGAGTCGTGAGACGCCGCGAATCGACCGAAGCTCGGGCACGCATTCTGATCGTCGACGACCATCCGGTCGTGCGCAGCGGACTACGGATGCTGATCGACGACGAACCCGACCTGTTCGTCTGCGGCGAAGCGGGGGACGCGGACGAGGCGATCCGCGTGCTCGATGCCAAGAAACCGGATCTCGTGATCGTCGATCTCTCGCTGAAGGGGAGCAGCGGACTGGAATTGATCAAGCGGATCAAATCCCGCAATTCCGAGTCGAAGATGCTGGTTTCCTCGATGTTCGACGAATCGCTGTACGCCGAACGAGTCCTGAATGCCGGCGCCCTGGGTTACGTCAGCAAGCAAGAGGCAATGGAAAAGGTGATCGAGGCGATCCGTTGCGTCTTGTCGGGCCGCGTCTACCTCAGCGCCGCGATGAGCGACCGAATGCTGCACCGGCTCGCGCGGGATCACCAGGCGCCGGAGCGGTCCGCGGTCGAGACATTGTCGGATCGCGAGCTCGAGGTTTTCGAAATGATCGGGCGCGGACGCACGACGGCGGAGATTGCCGCGCAGCTTCATCTCAGCGTCAAGACGGTCGAAACCCATCGCGAAAAGATCAAGGCAAAGCTGGGACTCAGGACGGCCGCAGAGCTCTACCAACACGCTGTGCGCTGGGTCCTGGAACAGGGAAATTGACGGACGAACGAGATCCTTCATGAAGTCCTTGAGGCATCCATCCGCGGGCTCCGTATCGACGCCGGCGCTCTTGGGGGCTGGACCGCCCGGTCGTGCTTACCATCCTGCTGGCCGTCGCGGTCTTGGCGGTGTATCTCCAAGTTTGGCGGTTCGACTTCGTTCAACTGGACGACCCGGTTTATGTCAGCGCCAATCGGCACGTTCAGACAGGCCTGACGCTCCCGAATTTGAAATGGGCCTTTGCTTCCTTCCACGATGCCAACTGGATTCCGCTCACCTGGCTCTCCTTAATGCTCGATTCGGCGATCTGGGGGCCTGGTCCTGGCGGATATCACATTACGAACGTCTTGTTGCACGTCGTCAACACCCTGCTGTTGTTCGCCGTCCTCGCGCAGGCGACTCAGAATCGCGTGCGAAGCCTGTTTGTCGCCGCCCTTTTTGGATTGCACCCCCTGCATGTCGAATCGGTCGCTTGGATCGCGGAACGCAAGGACGTTTTGAGTACCCTGTTCGGATTGTTGTCGCTCTTGGCATACGTAAAGTACGCCCGGGGGCGACATCGGCGATATCTGGCTGGCTCCTTTGTCTGCTTCGTTTGCAGTCTGATGTCGAAACAGACCCTCGTGACGTTGCCGTTTGTCTTCCTTCTCCTCGATTTTTGGCCGTTGCGGCGGTTTGGTTGGGGCGTCGCGGAGCCGCGAACGGCACACAGCCTCCGAGCCGACTGCAAGAGCGCGCAGGAGGCGGACGTCCGCGACGATTCCCCGGCTACCAGCCCTCAGCCCCGGCCGATCCAGATCTTCGTCGAGAAGCTGCCGTTTCTGGCTGTATCTGCTGCCTTCTCGGCGATCGCAGTGATCGCCCAGAGAAGCGAACATGCGGTTGCATCGTTCACAGAGTATTCGTTGGCGACGCGTTGCATGAATGCACTTGTGGCGTATGTGGCCTATCTTTGGAAGACTCTGGCTCCGTACGACTTGGCGGCGTTTTATCCGCACCCCGGCGCCGCCCTAACCTGGGCGGCCGCTGCCGCGGCGGCAGCGGTATTGTTGGCCATCAGCGTTGTTTCGGTGTTTTCGATCCGCAGACTCCCGTTCCTGTTTGTGGGCTGGGCCTGGTATCTCGGCACTCTGGTGCCGACGATCGGGATCGTGCAGATCGGCGATCAGCAGATGGCGGATCGTTACACGTACTTTCCGCTGATCGGCCTGTTTCTCGGCGTCGCGTGGCTGATTCCGGCGTTGCTGCCCATGACAGGCGTTCTGGGGCGGCGGATCGTGCCGGGGGCCGCGCTGGCCAGCCTGTGCCTGCTCACAGCGGCCACCTTCGTGCAGATCGGCTACTGGCGCGACAGTGTCACGCTGTTTCGCCACGGGCTTCAATGCGCAGCCCAACGATCCATTCCTACTCAGCTCGCTTGGCTACTCGCTCGTCTTGCGAGACGAGGTCAGCGAAGGACTCTCGCTGCTCAAGGCGGCGGTCCGCGTTCCGCCGCCGAACAGCAAGACGCATTTCAGCCTGGCGATGGCTCTGCAGAAGATTGGACGGTTCGACGAGGCCGCCGCGGAGTATCGGGCCGCGCTGGCGCTCGATGACAACGATGAGGAGGCACACAACAATTTGGCGGTTATTCTGTCCGGGCGACGAGAATATGAGGAGGCCCGACGCCATTTGCTTCGAGCCATTGAGATTAAACCGGACTACGTGGAGTCGTACGTCAACCTGGGCGTCTTGAGCGTGGCAACGGGCCGATACGCGGATGCGATCGCTTATAGCCAGCGCGCCCTTGAGCTCGATCCCTTGATGCTGGGTTGCCACTCCACGATCGCCCTTGCCCTCCGCGCTCAAGGCCGATTGGACGAAGCCATTAGCCGGTACCGCTATCTGGTTCAGGCTGCACCGGATGACCGCCAAGCACGGCTGGAGCTCGCACGAACGCAGGCAATGAAGCGCCAGTCGTCCAGCCCGTGAGGCGGCATTCCGGAACTTGGACGGGCACGGTCGCCGCACCATCGCCGACAAAAATCCGTTTTTCTTTTGACGCCGCGGCCCTGGTCTGGATAGCATACGGAGTGAGAACGGCGGGGTGCAGCGACGGTCTCCCTTCTGAACCCCCTGAAGGGTGCCGCAGGGACGCGTTAAATCGTTGGGAGCCGAACACAGCGAAGGGGTCGCCGAGAATCGCCCCCCAAAACGCTGTCCAATCCATTACCAGCAAGTTCCGGTAGTCTTTGCTCGCTTCGTCGGAAGCAGCCACTTCATTGGAAGTAGGGAGGTGCCTTGTGTCGCGACTTTGGCAACGCCGTGGTTTCACCCTCATCGAGCTCTTGGTCGTCATCGCCATTATCGCCATCCTGATCGCCCTGCTGCTTCCCGCGGTGCAAGAGGCCCGCGAAGCGGCACGCCGCACGCAATGCTTGAACAACCTCAAGCAAATGGGCCTGGCGCTGCACAACTACCATGACGTGAACAAGACGTTTCCGATCGGACAGGTCGCCGTCTTGTTTCTCCCCCCCGGGACCAACGGGACCGGCGGGACCGGCGGGACCGGCACCGGGAACAACACCAGCTTTCAGCATGCGGATCCGACCGAGGCTTCCCTCCTGGGCGTCAACGGGTTCGGATTTCACGGGACGAGCTGGATGCTCGCGATTCTTCCGTTCCTTGAGCAGACCACTCTCTATAACCAATGGAACTTTACATACAACGTGCCGCAATAACGGGGAGCCGGTGCAGGTTCCGGTCCAGCCCGGTCAAGGGGTCCAAATCGGGGGATTCATGACGATCCAGCCGGCTCAAACCGATATTGCCGCCTTCTATTGTCCGACGCGGCGTTCCAACATGAACTCCGCAAAGTATACGCACGTCCGGCACGTCGACTTTTATCAGCCAGGCACGATTCCCTGGTCGCGGGGCGGAAATGACTACGGCGGGTGCATCGGCTCGGGCATCGGATGGTACGTCTATCAGATTCCCATGCCGACCGACCAAGGCATTCCCGATATCGGGACCTTCGAGCTGACCTCCCAGCAGGTTACCTACCAGCAGACGCTCAATCCGAACGAGACGTACATCCCCACCGGCACAGCCCTTGGCGTCTTTTCGGTCAACCGCGTGGTCGGTATCCGCGACGTGACTGACGGGACGTCGAACGTGATCATGATCGGCGAAGTGCAACGGCTCAACGGGCTTGACCTCAACGGCAATGGAACCGTCACTGATCCCACCGAGGTGCAAACGATCAGCAGCGACGGCTGGGCCTGGGGAGGCTCGGCGACGCTGTTCAGCACGATCAATCCGCCCAACCGAAATCTCACGTTTGACACCCCGGGAAGCGATCACACGGGGGGACTCTTCCAAGTCGCACTCTGCGACGGAAGCTGCCGGCCCATCAGCCAGAACATCGACTTGTCCACGTTCAATAATCTCGGCAACATGTCCAGCGGAATGCCCGTCATGAACTGGAATGCGCAATGACGTGTTGATTTCATTCCGCAAGGACTGCTGATGTCGATCCGCTTCTCCTGCAGTTGCGGCCGCAAGCTGAAGGTCTCCGACGAAAAGATCGGGATGAAAGTCCTCTGCTCGTCGTGCGGCGCCACCTTGAAGGTTCCGAAAAAATCTCAGGACGAATATTGGCAGGACGTTCCGGCCAAGAGCGACGAGGCCAAGATCGATTATGTCGCGACTCTCAAGGATTTCCTGGTCCAGTTCGTCCCCGGCGCGTCTGTCCTCGTCTTGATGGTGTGGGGCGCGTACTACCTCTCCTCGCAACTCATTGTCGGCCGAGGCAACCTGCCGCCCTTAGGGGGTGTCTCGGGCAAGGTGACGTTGGACGGCCAACCGCTTCCCAATGCATCGGTCCGCTTCATCCCGCTCAACGACGCGGGAACCGCGGAACGGAAAGGCGCCTCTGTCGCGATGGGCCTCACCGATGACAACGGCCATTACAGGCTGCTTTACGTCAAGGACACGACCGGGGCCGCCGTCGGCCAGAATCGGTCGAGATCGAAGCGAAGGACAATCTCGGCCGCGAGCGCGTCCGACGTGACTTCAATGTGCAATCGACCCTGAAACGCGAGGTGAAGTCCGGCTCGCAAGAATTGGACTTCGACGTTCACGGCACAGAGACGACCGCGCCGAGCACAGAAGCCGCAACTCAAGTTCCTCTTCCCTGATACTCGCTCGCTGAAGAGTGGCCATTGGCGAGATGGCCAGTGGCCGATCAAGGCTCACCGCTAGGCACCGGCCACGACTCATGCCGACGACGCACCCCCCTTCAGACGACGCTCCGTTGCCCGCCGTCGCGAGAACGCCCTCGACAGGCGCGGGGTCTCCTGCATCGACGGACGCGGTCGTCGCCCATAAGACAGTTCCCGCAGGTCTGCTTGCCGGCCTGGGAAGTCGGGACGCTCGAACCGCCGCCCCATTTTTCCGGGCGGAATTGGACGGCCTTGATCGGGCCCGGCATCCTGCTGGCCGGCTCATCGGTCGGGGCCGGCGAATGGTTGTTCGGTCCGGCGGTGACGGCCCAGTTCGGAGGGACGTTCCTCTGGCTGGCGACGATCAGCATCGTCACGCAGGCCTTCTACAATCTCGAAGTCATGCGTTACACCCTCTATTGTGGAGAGCCGATCTTTGTCGGGCTTCTTCCGCCTGGTCCCCGGCCCCAAGTTTTGGACGGCCGTCTATCTGGTCCTGTGCATCGCCCACATCTGGCCCTTCATGGCGGCCAACGCCGCCGTTCCGTTGACGGCGGCCCTGCTCGGACATCTCCCCGGCAACGGGAACGGTCTCGATCGTTTTCTGGACCGATCTCGGAATCCTATCTGGTCAAACTGCTCGGATACGCGATCTTTCTGCTGGCCTTTTTGCCGCTGATTTTCGGCGGCAAGATCTACAACGTGCTCGAGCGGATGATGGCGGTGAAGCTTGTCATCGTGCTGGGATTCCTCGTCTCCGTCGCGATCTTCCTCATCTCGCCGCACAATGCGTGGGAAGTCTTCGCCGGATTCTTTCGTTTCGGCCAGGTCGCCCTCCGCGCGGAAACGGTCATTGCCGGCCCGCATTTCGACGTGCGGATGCGCGAAGGCTCGGCGGTGTACATCATCAAGGGGACCTACGAGGGAAATAAAGGGGCATACGAGGGAAATAAGCCGGTCGTCACCAAGTTGGGAACCGTCGACGAGGAACGTCACAGGACCAACTGGTTTGACGTGAGCCGTCCCCTGCCGGCGAACATCGCCAGCGACGAGGAGCGGTTGCTCGCGCGCATCGGACCGCTCGCCAAACCGGGCCGCTTCCTGGTCGAAACCACGCGCAAGGGCAAGTCGTTTCGCATCTCGGGAGAGATCACCGCTCAAGGAGAATGGTTCGCCGAGCACGTCGTCACACAGGAGGGGAAAAGCCGTCCCGTCGATCAGCCGCCCGCGGACCTGACCGGACGCGATAAGGAGCTGGTCGCCGAGTTCGTTCAGAACCAGGGATTCCAACGCGCCGGACTCGTGGGATATTGGAGAGAGCACGGCGGACTTCCCCCGCTCGACTGGCCGCTCCTGGCCGCGCCTCTCCGCCATCGCGGGGGCCGGCATGTTGTCCAACGCGCTCTTCTTCGAATTACGCGCGCGACAAGGGCTGGGGAATGGGCGGCGCAGACCGGAGCGATTCCCAGCGCCATCGGCGGCCATCGCATCGCCTTGAGCCACGTCGGCAAGGTGTTCATCGTGGAGGAGGCGTCGCTGGCCCGCTGGCGCGGCTGGTTTCGCCACATTTTGCGCGATCAGGCCATCTGGATGACGTGCAGCTTCATCGGTATGGCCTTGCCTTGCATGATGTCGCTGGAGTTCATCCGCAACGCGCCGGTCTCGGAGAACCGCGTCGCCGCACTGACGGCCGATGGCCTCGCGTCGCGATTTCCCGCTTACGCCACGTTCTGGTGGGCCACCACGCTGTTCATCGGCTTTATGGTGTTGGCTCCCAACGCCGTCTTCGCGGGCGATTTGATCGCCCGGCTCTGGACCGACTTGATCTGGATCGGAAGCGCCAAAGTCAAAGACCGGCCCGGACACAGCGTCATGCGGATCTATTACGGTATCTTGGCGATCTATTGCGTTTGGGGCTTGGTGGCCCTCACCATCATGAGTCCGCTGCAAATTGCCATCGTCGGGCCGGTCTTGGGCAACGTGGCTCTTGGCTTCTCCGCTTTTCACACGCTGGCCGCGAACCGCCGACTTTTGCCAGAGGCGCTGCGGCCCAACCTGTTTATGCAACTGGGCCTGGTTGCCTGCGGCGTCTTCTTCATCGGGATTACCGCCATCATTCTCTTCGCCCCGTCCGGCTGAGCGCATCGAGAACGGTCCCCGACGAGACTGTCATCGGTTTGATAACCCTCGCATTCGATTTGCGACACCATCCGAGGCTCCTGTTGGCGACGATATGACAATCGTTGTGTTACATAACACATTGTAAGATATATAGTTATGTATTTTGTGGGCGGGGCCATTCTGAGTTGGCATCACATTCGCTTTTATTCTCCGGCGAGATCGGACAAATAGAAGCGATCTGACAACAACTGATCCAACCCTCCCACAAAATGAAATGAATCTAAGGAGAATGCCATGAACGCGAAGAAGTTGCTGGTGGCGGGAATTCTGGGCACGATCCTGACCGTTACGGCGACCACGCAAGTGGCAACGGCCGCTGTCTATCGCCGGCCGGTTTACCATCGTCCCGTCTATGGGGCGTACTGGAATCGCCCGTACTATTATGGCGGCTATTCCGTCACCGTCCCGGCTCCCGTGGTGTATGACTACGCGGCCGTCCCCGCCCCCGCGCCCTACTACGCGACCGGAGTCTACGTCGGCGCCCCCAGCTTGAACTTCCGCATTCGGTAAGTAAGGGGAGTGCGGCGTCCGGAGTCAACAGGCGCCGGACACCGCACGTCGAACGCTATTCGGCCCCGCCCACTTCGGTCATTTCGAGCTGCCGCATTTTTCGATACAAATTCGAGCGATGGACCCCCAGCAGCCGGGCCGCCTCGCTCATATTTCCCTGGACGCGATTGATCGAGCGGCGAATGAATTCCTGCTGAAATCGGCGCGTCGCGACGTCGAGCGACAGGTCGTCGGAAGGTTCCAGAGTCGTGTCGCGGCCGGGGTTCAAAATAAACGCCAAGTCGTCGGCTTCGACCTTGTCCCCCGTCCCCAGGTAGACGACACGCTCCATCAGGTTCCGCAACTCGCGGACGTTGCCGGGCCAAGAATGTGCCTGAAGCCTTCGCTTGGCATCGCTCGACATCTTCAACGACGGTCGCCGCGCGCGGGCGCAGAATTGTTTCAAAAAATACTCGGACAACGGGAGAATGTCCTCGGGCCGGTCCCGCAAGGGCGGAATGATCTGCGTCACCACGCTCAGCCGATAGTACAAGTCTTCGCGGAACTTCCGCTGGCGGACCGCCTCGATCAGGTTCGTATTCGTCGCGGCGACCACCCGCACGTTGATCGCAATATTCTGCGAGCCTCCGACCCGCGTAATCACTTTCTGTTCGAGCACGCGCAATAACTTTGCCTGGCCCGACAAGCTCATGTCGCCGATCTCGTCCAAAAACAAGGTTCCTCCCTCGGCCAACTCGAACTTTCCGCGGCGCAGCTCGCGGGCGTCGGTGAAAGCCCCTTTTTCATGGCCGAACAACTCGCTCTCCAACAGCGATTCGGCCAGCGCCGCGCAGTTGACCGCAACGAAGGGCAATGCGGACCGCGTCCCCTGGAAGTGGAGCGACTGCGCCACCACCTCCTTACCGGTGCCGCTTTCCCCGAGAATCAGGACGGGAAGATCCGTCGCGGCCAGGCGGACGACCGTCGCGCGGAGCGCCGACGATGGCCGGACTTTCGCCAATGATCTGCACGCCCTGCGTCACTTGCTCAGTGAGCTGTTCGATGCTGCGGGCCATCTGCTCGCGTTCGCGGGCATTCTCCAGGGCGATCGCCGCCGGAACGCCAAGCTGCAGAAGCGTGTCAACGTCGTCGTCGGTGAACGGTCCGTCGATGCGGTTGAGCACCTCGAACGCGCCGATCAAGTTTCCCTCGATGTCGCGCAGCGGCTGGCACAGCAGGTTGCGCGTGGTGAAACCGTTCGCCAGGTCGACGCTCTTGTCGAAACGGGGATCGCGATAGGCATCATCGACGCGGATCGAATTGCCGGACTGCACGACTTCGCCGACGACGCCGGCCGTATCGGGCAGTCGCAAGGCCCCGCCGTTCATCCCCAACGCCGGACAGGCAACCAGCTCGCGGTGATACCGGTCCCAAAGGAAGATGCTGGCCCGCTCGCACCCCAAGATCCGCGTCGCCGCATTGGCGACAAGCTCCAACAGGGGTTGGGACTCGCGCGTCCGCGAAAAGGCGGTCGCCACCTCGAGCGTGCTGGCCAGCCGATCCAGCCGTTCGAGGTTCTTCGCGTGGCGTTCCACAATACCTAGGCACACGCCCAACACGCGTCCCACGGCGACCGCCGCCGGCAGCATGTTGTCGGAAAGATTTCGACCCGCCATTACCAACAAATCGCCCGTGGCGCTTCGGCCCCCTCCCAGCGGGGCGGCCAGGAATCGCCATTCATCGGCCAGACTGTCTCCGTAAAAGCCGCCGGCGTCGCGGTCGAGCACCTCGTCGAGAAACCGCTGCGGGATTTCGTCAAAACCGCGACGCCCGCTTTCGGCAACTCGGCTCCATTGTGGCGTCCGCTTATAGACCGAACACCATTGGGCCGAGAATTCCGTGGTGATTTCTGGCAGCCGTCGACTGAGAAAAGGGACCGGTTTGGCCGCGTCGAGAGCGGCTTCCAACAGCCGCTCGGCCAATTGGATCGCCCCTCCGCCAGCTTCGGACCGCGATAGCCAGGGGACTTCCGCCCAGCGCATCCATCGGGATTTCACAGCCGTACTCACTTGGCCCCTCCATGAACCACGCTTGCGCCCTCATTGTGATTGCGCGAAGTACGCATCCGTCGCAATTTGGTGCTCATCGCCGACTCAGGTCGATTCACGCCTCCATCATAGCAAGCGGAGTCGACGTCAAACACTGCATCATTTCGTCGCGCGACGGCAAACGCGAATCCGGTGGGCGCTCTCGGTTGGTGCCACAACTTTCAATGGGCGGGCGGCTTGGAGACGCCATCGGCAGCAGCCGTTGCCTTGTCATCTGGCGGGGAAGGCGGCAGCTCGAGACGAATCTTGTTCCGCTTCACGTCGACTTGAGTGATCTTCGCCAAGTGGATTCTCTTCGACAGCGCCTCGGTGTCCGAGACGGGGCTGACGAAGAACACGGTCGTCTCTTGAACGATGAAAGGACCTGCAGACATTCCGTGCCCTTCAGCGGCCACTTCGCGGAAGACCTTCAGCAGTTCGAGCATTCCCGGCTCGTCAGCGAAATGGTCACCATTGACCAATATCATCGCTGTCCCCTTTTTTCGGCTTTGCGACTGGGACTCCAGAGGCGACATGGGTTTTTGGCTGAACTGGATAGTCTTCTGGACGACATAAGGCAGAACTTGCAAGACGACGACGGCTTGAAATTCGTCGGACGTCTTGGCCGCTTGGAGTTGATCAAGAGCCCTTTCGATGCGCCGCATTTCCGCCAGATATTTGTCCTTCCACTCGAACAGGCAATAGGGGCCAAAGCTAGCGACGAGCGGATCCATCCGAGTGGAAGCCAGGTATTGCAAAACCGTGAATCGCCCCGTGGTCCACTTTCCCTCCTGCACGACGAGAGGGATCTCGATCGAGTTTTTCTTCGGACCACCCAAATCGACAACGGCCATCGCGTTGTGATCGGACAATGTCTGAACAGTCGCTTTCCAGCCGTCAATCTGCTTCAGTGGATCGTTTTTCCAAGAGCGGGACAGTGCGCGGGCTTGTGCAAAAAGTTTCGCTCCGGTTCCTTCCAGAAACGCCCGGCCGTCGAAATTCTTCATTTTTTCCTGGTCGACGAGTTCGCTCTCGACGATCGTCTTGAAAAGTTTGAGTCCCGGGTCCCAACTTGCCTTCACATCCTCAAGCTTGATTCCCTTGGCGCTTTGCACGAACGGACTTTGAAGAATGAAGTTTTTCTTCGTTTCGGCCAGCTGGGCGATCTTTTTGAGATTTCCCACGGTCCTTTTCCAGATCTCGGGATCGGCTGCGGAAGCAAAGTCGCGGACCATCCGGTTAAAGGCCGCCTGATGCGAGGCCGGCATCACATCCCAAACGACGACAGGCTTCGAGGCCTTCAGGCCGTCCAGCACCGTCCTGACGGCCGCGTCGGGGGTTTGAGGAACGTCAGGGTTCAAAAGCTGTGCCGGCAGCGGAGGAGCCACCGTGTTGACGGCGTTTCCCTCAGAGCAACCCACGATTCCAAAGACCCCAATCGATAAAAAACACGCCGCCTGCTTGATCTGGTTGAACATTCCGCTGCGCTCCAAAAGCCTGAAACCAAGCTTAAAACGTAAACTGGAACCGAGGAGGGCCGAGACCCGTCGCGCCGCTGTTCTCATCGAGGGGATAATTTGGCCGAAAGCGGCCCCGTGCTGTGGCCGCCCTCGTGTTCCGCAATCCGCCTTGCCAGTGCCGGGCGGCACACGTTCGCAGCCTGCCGAATCAAGAATCATGGTAACGGGTTTTGTACCACTTTGCCTCCGTCGGAGGCGGGAAAAACTGCCCACTCGGAGTCCCCACCCGTTTCGGCAGCTCGAAATTCATGCCGATGCCCGTGTCAAACCGATAATGACGATTGGCAGCGGTGCATTGCAGCCGGCTCATTCCATTGCGCTTCGGTCGTCGTCAGCCGTTCGATCGGAGACAGTCGGGCAAAGCGAGGGGGCCGGACACTTCGAGTCGGTACGGTTAATCGGGAACCCAGGAGGCGCGCACATGGCGGACGAAAATCTCGGCGGCCGTCTTAAGGAGGGCGAGGAGTACGAAGAAATCACCAGCGACGAAGTGGACCGCGTCGTTGAGCAGCTGGAACTGTTGATGGAGACGGTCTCCAGCGAGAACATCAAGTCCTATCTCGAGGACGCCGTCAACAGCATCTTCTTTCTCCTCTATGATGACGAGGACTGCGCCGACGCGGCGTAACGCTGGATACACGGTTATTTCGCGGCAGGCGCCTCCTTCGGTAAAGCTCCCGCAGGGACGGTCGCGGAACGGGGAAGCCTGAGGATCACCGTTTTCCTCTTCGCGTCAACTTTGACGATTTCTCCCGCGTTGGCCGCCTCCGCCAGGACATTGATGTCCTCGACGGGGTCAACGAGAACCATGGTCGTTCCCTCAATGACTTGGGGGAAAGTCACTCGCTCTGGCGGAGGGACAATCCGGTTAAATCGGGCCGTCAAGCTGCTGAGGGCAGGCTCGTCCGGAGAATGTGTCCCTTCGAACAGAACCATCGCGGTCGTCGCTTTACGGGAGTAGGACACCGCCTTCAATCCTCGCAGCTTCGGCGGCCCCTTCCTGAATTGCGAGACCTTCTGGAGCACGACGGGGAAGATTTCCCGTACGACGATTGCCTGAAAATCGTCCGCCGTTTTCGCGGCTTCGAGCCGATCGAGAGATTTTCCCAGGCGGTCCATGTCCGCAAGGTATTGGTCTTTCCAGTCGGCAAGGTAGTAGGGATTGAACAGGTTGTGGTACGAGGAGAGTCTCTGCACTCCAAAGGCGACGACCACTCCGATTTGAGGAGCGAACCACTTCCCCTGGCTGACGCCCATTTGGATTTCCATTCGCTTGCCCTTCGGATCAGGCGGCTTGAGTACGACGATCGCGGTTTGATCGGTTGAAGTTTTGAGAGTTGCCTTCAAATCTTCGATGCGATCGAGCCGATCGTCTTTCATCGCCCGGAGCAGCTCGTGCGTCTGCGCGTAGAGCGTGGGGCCCGTCCCCTCGAGAAATGCCCGGCCGTCGAACTGCTTCATCTTTTGCAGGTCGACCAGATCGCTCTCCACAAGCGTCTTTAGGATTTTGACGGCCGGCGACCACCTCGCCTTGACGTCGGCGATCTTGATGCCACCGGCTCGCCACAAGGGACTGTCCAGCACGAAGTCCCGCTTCGTCTCCGCCACCCGGACGAGTTTCTTGAGATTCCGAACGGTACTGTCCCAGACTTGGGGATCCATCGCGTCGGCAAGCGCGCGCACGGACGTGTTGATCGAGGCTTGCTGCTCAGGCACGAGGAAGTCCCAGAAAGCGATCGGTTTGGACGCCTTTAGGCCGTCCAGCAGTGTTTGGAAGGCGGCCTGTGGAGACACGGACGGCTTCAAAGGACCCATCGAAGCCGTTCGGGCCGCCGATTCGTGCATCTCTCCGGAGCACCCGAGAACGAAAACAATTGCGACAGAAGAGAGCCGTGCCACCGGCTTCACCATTCGAAGAAACATTCCATAGACTCCAAACATGCCCGATGACGCGCGGGGACCCGAGCACCCATCGTAGCGGCTTTCGCGAGGATTGTCCTTTTGGTGGACGCGATGTGCCAAGCAAGTCAGCAATCCAGCACGGTATTGGGCCGCTGGAATCTTTCATTCCCGGGCGGAATTTGCCGGAGAAGGTCATTGACGATCGGCTTCAGGCGACGGTAGACTGCAACTTCGCATTTTTTTATACAAATCCTGTCTTCTATCGTTTTTTCTTATAGTCAAGCCCAGTCATGCACTTGCGTAATGTGGAAATCTTCTGTGGAGTCGTCACGCACGGCAGCTTTTCAAAAGCGGCCGGGGCGCATCAAGTATCGCAGTCCTCGGCCAGCCAGGCTGTGCACATGCTCGAACGGCGGCTTGGCTGCCGCCTGATCGACCGGTCGAAGCGGCCCTTTGCGCTGACGCCGGCGGGCCAGATTTATTACGACGGTTGCCGCAAAATCCTGGAGTCCTTCCGCCACGTCGAAGACCGCGTTCAGCAAATGCGGAACAAAGTGATCGGCCGCGTGCGGCTGGCCGCGATTTATTCGGTCGGGCTCTTGCAGATGGATGCTTACGCCAAGCGGTACAAGGCGCTTTTTCCGGACGTCGTGCTGCAATTGGAATACCTCCATCCCGACGACGTCTATACGCGCGTCCTCAATGACGATTCCGACTTGGGAATCGTTTCGTTTCCGCGTGTCGGCGGGGAGATCGCGTCGATTCCTTGGCAAAACCAGGAGATGGTCCTCGTCGTGCCGCCCGGGCATCGGCACGCCGGCGACCGCCCTTTTTCCGCACACGCCATCCCGGTTCAGGAATTGGACGGCGAAACCTTCGTCGGTTTTACATCGGAGCTGACGATTCGCAAGCAGATCGATCGATGGTTCAAACAAGCCGGCGTCTCGGTGGATTTAGTCCACGTTTTCGATAACGTGGAGAACATCAAGCGGGCGGTCGAGATCGGGTCCGGCGTGGCGCTCTTGCCGGCTCCCACCGTGCGGCGCGAGGTCGAAGCGGGCTTGCTCCATGCCGTCCATCTCGAGGGAGTGCAATGGCATCGCCCGCTGGGAATCGTCCACCGGCGGAATCGAACGTTGACCAATCCGGCACGGAAGGTCGTCGAGCTTCTCCGCGGCAGCCTGGAGTCGGTCGCCACCAGCGGAAGTGAGAAGGTCTAATGTCCCAAGCTGAGCGCTCAGCAACCTCCCAAGACGCGGATCCGCCGCAGCCTTTCCGCCGGTACGGTCCGCCGGAAAAGCACGGGCTGTATGACCCGGCCTTCGAGCACGACAGTTGCGGAGTCGGCTTTGTCGCCAACATCAAGGGGGTCCGGTCTCGGCAGATCATCGATGATGCGGATCGCATCCTGAGGCACATGGTGCATCGGGGCGCCTGCGGGTGCGAAGCGAACACCGGGGACGGTGCCGGAATTCTGACCGGCCTGCCCCACGAATTCTTGCGCAATGCGGCTCAAGCTGACCTGGGTGTCAATCTGCCCGAACCCGGTTTTTACGGCGTGGGCAACATCTTCCTGCCGACCGATCCGGGCCAGCGCGCACACTGCAAGGACTTGTTCAACCGCCTCGTCGCCGAGCAGGGACAAAGGCTCTTGGGCTGGCGTCCCCTGCCGACGCGCGCCGACGCCGCCGACATCGGCCCCTCTGCCCGCGCCGCCGAGCCGGCGATGGAGCAGGTCTACATTGCGGCGGCCGACGGCTTGGATCGCGAGTCGTTTGATCGCCAGCTTTACGTGATCCGCAAGACGACGAGCCGAATCTTGCGGATGAGCGACCTGACGCAGGCGCTGATGTTTTACATCTGCTCGCTGTCATCGAAGGTGATCGTCTATAAGGGAATGCTCACGGCCCACCAACTGATGCCGTACTATCCCGACCTCCAGGACTCGGACTACCGCAGCCACTTGGCGATGGTCCATTCGCGGTTTTCGACGAACACATTTCCGAGTTGGGACCGCGCCACCCGAACCGATATATGGCGCACAACGGCGAGATCAATACGCTCCGCGGGAACATGAACTGGATGTTCGCGCGTCAAGGCGTGATGAAGAGTCCCCTCCTCGGGGCTGACCTGGAGAAGCTCTTTCCCGTCATGGAGCCTCACTGTTCAGACTCGGGAAATTTCGACAACGCCCTGGAGCTTTTGCTGCACACCGGACGCAGCCTGCCGGAAGCCGTGATGATGATGATCCCGGAGGCCTGGCAAGAGCACCCGACGATTCCCGAGGACAAAAGGGCCTTCTACGAATATCACTCGGCCCTGCAGGAGCCGTGGGACGGCCCTGCGTCGATCTCATTCACCGACGGCCATTACATCGGCGCCGTTCTCGACCGCAACGGTCTGCGGCCCAGCCGCTACTACATCACCAAAGACGATAAGGTGGTGATGGCCAGCGAGGTCGGCGTTTTGGCCATTGATCCGGCCGACGTGCTGGTCAAGGGCCGCCTGCAGCCGGGGCGGATGTTCTTGGTCGACTTCGCGAAGGGGCGGATCATCGACGACGGCGAGCTGAAGCACGAGGTCGCCAATCGGCGGCCGTACCGCGAGTGGCTTCGGCGCCAGAGAATTCGGCTGAAGGACTTCCCCGCGGCTCCCGTTCCGCCGCATTACTTGCCACACGAGCTTTTGACGCGGATGCAGGCATTCGGCTATACGACCGAAACGATGAGCTTCATGCTCATCCCGCTCTTGCACGAGAAGAAAGACCCCATCGGCTCAATGGGGAACGATGCGGCGCTCGAGTGTTTGAGCGATCAGCCGCGGATGCTCTACGACTATTTCAAGCAGCTCTTCGCGCAGGTGACCAACCCCGCGATCGATTCGATCCGCGAAGAAATCATCATGTCGCTGGAGTGTTATATCGGCCCCGAAGGCAACCTCCTCGAGACGACCGAGGCGCAATGCCATCGGCTGGCCGTCGAGCATCCGATCCTCACGAACGGCGAGCTGGCGGCAATTCGGCATCTCGACTATCGCGGCTGGAAGGCGAAAACGATCGACATCACGTATCCCCGTTCCGCGGGGGTCGCCGGACTCGAGCCGGCGCTGGACCGCATTTGCCGCGAAGCGTCCCAAGCGATCGACGCGGGCGACAGTCTGATCGTTCTTTCGGATCGCGCCTGCGGCAAGGACCGCGTCCCCGTCAGCACGCTCCTGGCATGCGGTGCTGTCCATCACCATCTCGTCCGCAACGAGCAGCGGACGCGGATCGGCATCGTGCTGGAGACCGGCGAGGCTCGGGAGGTCCACCATCACTGCCTGCTGGTCGGCTACGGCGCCGACGCAATCAATCCCTACATGGCCTTTGAGGCGCTCTACCAGGCGCGGCGCGACGGCGTTCTCGGACCCGAATGGACCGACGAGACGATCGTCGCCGCGTATCGCAAGGGGGTCGCCAAGGGGATGCTCAAGGTGATGGGCAAGATGGGGATCTCGACCTTGCAAAGCTACAAGGGGGCCCAGATTTTCGAGGCAGTCGGAATCGACAACGACGTCATCGACCGCTGCTTCGCGGGGACCCCCAGCCGCATCCGGGGCATCGGCTTCGACATCGTCGCCGAAGAGTCGATCCGTCGCCACGAGATCGGTTTCCCGACCCGTGAGCAGTCGCGGCTCGATATCCTGCCCAATCCGGGTCTGTACCACTGGCGCAAAAACGGCGAAAGGCACGCTTGGCACCCGCACACGATCGCGGAAATCCAGCAGGCGGCCCGCGCCGGCGACCAATCCGCTTACGACCGTTTCTCCAAGCTCGTTAACGAGACGACAGCCCGCGAGTGCCATCTCCGCGGCCTCTTCCGATTCAAAAAAGGCAAGCCGATTCCCCTCGACGAGGTTGAATCGGTTTCCGAGATCGTCAAGCGATTCTGTACCGGCGCGATGAGTTTCGGCTCAATCTCCGCCGAAGCGCACGAAACGCTGGCCATCGCCATGAACCGTCTGGGCGGCAAGAGCAACACGGGCGAAGGAGGGGAAGACTACGACCGCTTCCAGCCGCTGCCCAACGGCGATTCCAAGCGATCGGCGATCAAGCAGGTCGCGTCGGGCCGCTTCGGCGTCACAAGCTGGTATCTGACCAACGCCGACGAGCTACAAATCAAGATCGCCCAGGGGGCCAAGCCCGGCGAAGGGGGAGAGCTCCCCGGCCGCAAGGTCGACAAGGTGATCGCGGCCGTGCGGCACTCGACTCCCGGCGTTGGCCTGATCAGCCCTCCCCCGCACCACGACATCTATTCGATCGAAGATCTCGCCCAGCTGATCTTCGATCTGAAGAACGCCAATCCGTCCGCACGGATCAGCGTCAAACTGGTTTCGGAAGTGGGTGTCGGCACGATTGCCGCGGGCGTCGCCAAGGGACATGCCGACAACATTCTCATTTCCGGCGATAGCGGCGGGACGGGCGCCTCCCCCTTGACGAGCATCAAGCACGCCGGGATTCCCTGGGAGCTCGGCATCGCCGAGACGCACCAAACCCTGGTCCTCAACGATCTTCGCAGCCGCGTCCGCCTGCAGACCGATGGCCAATTGAAGACGGGCCGCGACGTCGTGATCGCCTGCATGCTGGGGGCTGAAGAGTTCGGATTCGCGACGGCCCCGCTGATCTCGCTCGGCTGCATCATGATGCGCAAATGCCATCTCAACACTTGCCCCGTGGGCGTCGCCACTCAAGACCCGGAGTTGCGAAAGAAATTCACCGGCCAGCCGGAGCATGTGATCAATTACTTTTTCCTCGTCGCCGAAGAGTGCCGAAAGATCATGGCCGAGCTCGGCTTCCGCACGATCAATGAAATGGTCGGCCGCTGCGATCTGCTCGAAATGGACGAGGGGATCCACCATTGGAAGGCCCGCGGCCTCGACCTTTCGCCCATCCTGGCTCCCGCCCCGAAGCCCCACCCGGATGTCGAGGTCTATTACACGCGGTCGCAAAACCACGGGCTGGAAGACGTTCTCGACAACAAGCTGATCGAGGAGTGCTGGGCGGCCATCAACGAGGGAATCCCCGTTCAACGCAACATCCCCATCGAGAACATCGACCGCGCCTTCGGCACGATGCTCAGCCACCGCATCTCCAAGAACTGGGGTCCCAAGGGTCTTCCCGACGGCACGATCCACATCAAGGCCACCGGCTCCGCCGGGCAAAGCCTGGGCGCGTGGCTGGCGCACGGCGTGACAATCGAGTTGGAGGGGGATGCCAACGATTATGTCGGGCAAGGGCCTCTCGGGGGGCCGCATCATCGTCTATCCACCGAAGACGGCCACCTTCAGCCCGGAGGAGAATATCCTGATCGGCAACGTCGCGCTCTACGGCGCCGTTCACGGCGAGGCCTATTTCCGGGGCCAGGCCGCCGAACGGTTCTGCGTCCGCAATTCAGGAGCCAGTGCCGTCATCGAAGGGGTCGGCGACCACGGGTGCGAATACATGACCGGGGGCCGGGTCGTCATTTTGGGACCGACGGGCCGCAATTTCGGGGCGGGAATGTCGGGGGGCATCGCGTACGTCTATGATCCGGAACAAACGCTCTTGGCCAACTGCAACCTCGAAATGGTCCTCTTGGAACGCATTGTCGACGCAGAGGACGTCGACGAGCTGCGGGCCTTGATCGAGAAGCACCGGACCTATACCGAATCCGAAGTCGCCGCCCGAATTCTCGAGGACTGGGAGACGTCTCTGCCGAAGTTCACGAAGGTCGTGCCGATCGACTATAAGCGGGCGCTCGAGCTTCTTACCAAGGACAAACGCCCCGCGGAAGTTCCGCCGGACGACGCCCCCATGCCGGACGTGGAGCCGACGGCCGAAGTGATCGCATCCCCGGGCGGCCGGCCTTAACGGCAAGCCAATCGGATTCCTTCTCGTTCCCCAGCCGTGCCGGGGAACACCCCTCCGCGAAGCTCCGCTTCGCAACCATGACCGATCGAATGACAGCACTTGAAGCAGAGCTTCGAGAAATGGCGTGACCAGGCCAAGCCTGGTCACGAGGTAACATCGCAAGGCAGAAAGAAACGAGCCGATGGGCAAGCCGACCGGCTTCACCGAGTTCATGCGACAAACGCCCCCCGAGCGCGATCCGGCCCTGCGCGTTCTCGATTGGAACGAGTTCCACGAGCACCTGAGCGACGGCGAACTGCGCAACCAGGGGGCGCGCTGCATGGACTGCGGCGTTCCCTTCTGCCACACCGGCGACCTGATGGCCAACATGGCCTCCGGCTGCCCGGTCAACAACCTGATCCCCGAGTGGAACGACCTTGTCTATCGCGGTCGCTGGCGGGAGGCACTCGACCGCCTGCACAAGACCAACAATTTTCCGGAGTTCACCGGCCGTGTCTGCCCGGCCCCTTGCGAGGGATCGTGCGTCCTGGGGATCGTCGAGCCCCCCGTGACGATCAAGAGCATCGAGTGCGCGATCATTGACCGGGGATTCGACGAGGGCTGGGTCGTGCCGAACCCGCCCGCCGTCCGGACCGGCAAGAAGGTCGCCGTCGTCGGTTCCGGGCCGGCGGGGCTCGCCGCCGCCGCCCAGTTGAACGGCGCGGGCCACTGGGTCACCGTCTACGAACGGGCCGACCGGATCGGCGGGCTCTTGATGTACGGCATCCCGAACATGAAGCTCGAAAAGTGGATCGTCGAGCGCCGCCTGCAGGTGATGGCCGACGAAGGCGTCATGTTCGTCACCAGCACCGAGATCGGCAGAGACGTCGCCGGTGCACAACTCCTCGAGCAGTTCGATGCGATTGTGCTGTGCACCGGCGCGACGCGCCCCCGCGATCTGCCCATTCCCGGACGCCAGCTCAAGGGGATCGACTTTGCGATGAAGTTCCTGCATGCCAACACCAAGAGCCTGCTCGATTCCGGTCTTGAAGATGGAGCCTACACGAGCGCCAAAGACAAACGGGTGATCGTCATTGGGGGGGCGATACGGGGACCGACTGCATCGGAACTTCGCTGCGTCACGGCTGTAAAAGTCTCGTCAACTTCGAGATCGTGACGACGCCGTCCCAGCGGCGGCCCGGCAACAATCCGTGGCCGCAATGGCCGCGCGTCTTCCGCGTCGATTACGGGCACGCCGAGGCCGCCGCAAAATTCGGACGGGACCCGCGCGAGTTTCAAATCTCGACCGTCGAGTTCCAGGGAGACGACCAGGGACACGTCAAGGCGGTCAAGTCGGTCCGCGTCGACTGGTCGAAGCCAGTCAAGGGAGGGCCCCCCTTCAGCCTGATCGACGGGTCCGAAGAGATCTTCGAATGCGACCTGGTTTTGTTGGCGATGGGCTTTCTGGGACCTGAGACGGCAGTCTCCGAGCAACTCGGCGTCGAGATCGATCCGCGGGCCAACTACAAGGCCGACTATGAAAAGTTCCGCACGAACGTCGAAAAGGTGTTCGCCGCCGGCGACTGCCGTCGCGGCCAGAGCTTAATCGTGTGGGCCATCAACGAAGGCCGCGGCGCCGCCCGCGAATGCGACCGCTACCTGATGGGTTCGACCGTGCTTCCCTGAAGGACCAATGGGAAGAGTGACGAGAGACTGGGCGCCTCGCGTGCCGTGATCGCTCGACCACTCGGCACGCCGCCCCTCACGACTCATTCGATCTTTTTTCCATTGAAGCTGATATTGCAGTTCTTGAGCTTTCTTTTCAAAAGAGTAAGGCCACGCTCGGAGCAGCTCGTTGCGTCAATCGTCAGGCTTTCGAGCGATCTCAGTTTGGCCATCTGTGGCAGCGACGCGTCGCTGATCCCGGGGTTCTTCCAAAAATAGAGCTTTTTCAATTTTTTGAGTTTGGGCAATGCGATCATGCCGGCATCGGTGAGGCCGGGATTCTCATGGACAAGGAGCGTTTCGAGTTTGCTCAGGGGCGCGATGGCGTTGACGAAGCGGTTGTCGTCCAATGCAGCCTCGCCGGCATCGAGGCTTTCCAGCGACTTCCGGAAAGAGAAAACGCCTTCGTAGGCGGTGAGGTTAAGGCTGTGGTTGTTGTAAATCGACAGCGTGCGGAGATTGGGAAAGGCCCCCCGCCGTCCCAATTCCTTGAGCCCCTCGCCGCGAATCGGCAAATGTGCGATCTTCAATGTTTCCAGCTCGTGAAATGGGAGCAGATATTGAAATCCGCTATCGCCCACAGTGGTCGACGAAATATTTAACTCCTTCAAACCGACGAGCGGAGCCAGCAACTGAAGGTTCTCGTCGGTAAACCGCGTGCTGGCGACATCCAGACTCTCCAGCCAGGTCATTTCGGCAATATTGGAGAGACCCGCCATCGTGAAGTTCGCCCTTTCGAGACTCAGCGACGTCAGTTGATGCATCACCTTGATGTTGGCGAGGCCTTGGTCGCAACCGCGGTCCTTCACGGGCCCTCCGTTCATCGACAGGCTGGTGAGGCTTTTCATCTTGGCCACGTTTGCCAGCCCGGCGTTGCTATACTGGCAGCCGTCGATCGACAGCTTTTCCACGTGCTCGAACTTCGGGAGGACCGCCAAGCCCCCGTCGGAGACCCCGCTGGAGTTCAAGTTGAGCTCGGTGAACTGATTGGCCGCTTCGGGCGCGCTGGCCAGCTCGGCAAGCTGCGCATCGGTGTGCCGTTCCGCGGGCGTTGCGTTGAACTCGGCGATCACCTCCTGCGGCGCCCGCTTGGGCTTTTCCGGCGCCTTGAGCGGCAGGGCACTGGGGGGCGTCTTGGTCGACGTCGTCGCGACCGGCGGAGCCGGCGGCGCTTCCTTTTTCTTTCCGTTGACCAACTCACTCCAAGTTGGCGGCTTGCCGCAGCCGGCCAAACCCACGCAGGCGGCTAGCACAAGGGTCATTGCCGTCAATGGCGCCCCGGCCCACAGATGCAGTTGACGGCCGGACGGGCGCGCCTTTGGAACGCCGCCAATTGTATTTTTGGTCATCTTCGGGCCACTCCTTTCCTGACACGAATGAAAGCGAAGAATTGCCTGTAAGAAGGGCGACTTCATGATATAGGCGGGCGCCGGACAACGCAAAGATTCCCCGCGCGACGATCCGGCTGCCGAGCTCGCAATCGTCGTTGTGATTCAGGACGTCGCACCGACCCAAGCCGACGGCCTCGCCGTCGGAACCGACCGCGAGCGGTCGGCTTGGGACAGGCGCGTCGTGCAAAATCGGCCAGGGGGCGCGGCCGGACGTTCCCTTACGGTGGCGGCTTCGCAAACCAGTTTGTCCACGAATCACCCGAAGGTGTTTCGTCGCGTCAGCCGTCGAGCCCGCTGAGGGGCCCCGTGCTGTCGCCGAATCTCGCTGCCGGCGCACCGACGCGCTCGAGCATCGAGACGAGGAGATTGTTAAGCGGGGTCTGCGCTCGGGAGCTGCAGGTGGCGTCCCGGCTGGATCGTGCCGCCGCCGCGGCCGGCCAGCACGATCGGCAGATGATCGTGCGTGTGCGAGTTGCCGTCTCCCAGGCCGCTGCCGTACAAAACCATGCAGTTGTCAAGCAAGGTCCCTTCACCCTCCGGAATCGACCGCAGCTTCGCCACGATACGGGCGTATTGCGCGACCAGATACCGGTCGATGTTCCGCAACTGCGCGATCGAGCTCTTCCCGGTTCCGGTGGTGCGACGAGCGCATGGTGCCCGTCTTTGGCCCCGACCATGGAATACAGCCGATTGCTCCCCTCGTTGGCAAACATGAACGTCGCGATCCGCGTCACGTCGGTCTGAAGCGCCAGCACCAACAGGTCCGACATCAGGTGGATGTGCCTTTCAAAGTCGTCCGGAACGCCGGCCGGCACTTGGACGTTCGGCGGACGGCGATCGGCCGTTCGCGCGGACAGCTCGATCCGCAGCTCCAGCTCGCGAATCCCCGAGAAATACTCGTCCATCTTGCGCCGGTCGGCCGTTCCCAGCCGCTTCTCGAGCCGTGCCGAATCCTCTCGCACGAGATCGAGGATGCTCTTCCGCAGGGAATCGCGGCGGGCCCGCTCTTGGGGATCCATTCGCGCCGTTCCGAACAGGCGCTCGAAGACCAGTTTGGGATTGATCTCCTTGGCCATCGGCGTCGTCGGCGTCTTCCATGAGATGCAGGACGAATAGGCGCAACTGTAGCCCGAGTCGCAGTTCCCGGCGGTCGCCCCCGGATCAATGCCGAGCTCCAGCGAAGGCAAAGGCGTCGCGCGGCCGATTCGTGCGGCTGCAAACTGGTCGACCGAGACGCCGGCCCGGATGTTCGAACCGGCCGTCTTGTACGGGTGAACTCCCGTCAAGAACGTCGACGCCGATCGGGCGTGATCGCCGGCGCCGTCCCCCATGTCGAACCCCTTCTTCTGCGAGAAACCGCTCAAAACGAGGACTTCGTCTCTCACGGCGGCCAGCGGCGCGAAGGTCGGCGACAGCGTGTAATTCGCACCGATTTCCGCGGGCGTCCAAGCGGAAGGGATGACTCCGTTGGGCGAGAAGAGAAAAGCCATCCGCACGGGCGGTTTTGCGGCGGCGCGGGCCGCGCGGGCCGTTCGAGGAAGCATGGCATCCAGCCACGGCAGAGCCAGCGCCGTTCCGGCGCCGCGCAGAAACGTCCGCCGGCCGAGCCGACCCCGCGACAGCGACTCAGTGGAGATCGTCTCTTCATTCCTGGGATGCTCGTAAGGAGGATTCAGCCCCCACGAAGCTTTGCGACGTGCGCCGGTTCGGGCCGTTTTATGATCCATGACGAGCTCCATTTCCGCGCCTTTTCAGGAACGGTTCGCTACGGACAATCTCATTGACGAGAACTGAAAACCGATCCCCGCCCTGGCGCGTCGCCTCCACGATCCGATCGATGGCGCAGGCGTCATAATACTCCAAACCGCGACCCAACGCATACGCCGACAACGTTCGGGCCAGGTGACGGCGGAAGACGTCCTGCCGCTTCCCCAGCACGCCCACCAGCTCAATCGGACCGCGGAAGGATTCTCCGCCCGGGAGAATGCCGGAGGCGTCGACCGGTCGATTCTTCTCCTTCTCGCGCCATCGGCCAATTCCGTCAAAGTTCTCCAATCCGAATCCCAGCGGATCCATCACTTTGTGACAAATCGCGCAGCTGCGCGCTCTGCCGGTGAATCGCAAGCTGCTCCCGCATCGACGCTTTCGGATTTGCTTTCTGCGTCGCGGCCAGCTCGGGGACGTCCGCAGGAGGGGGTGGGGGCGCACTTCCCAAAAACGTTTCCAGAATCCATTTGCCCCGCTTGACCGGAGAGGTCCGCGTTGGCTGAGACGTCAGCGTGAGAATGCTCGGCTGAGTGAGGACTCCGGCCCTGGGATATCCCTCGAGAGAGACGAGCCGAAACTGGTCGCCTTCGACTCCCGGTATCCCGTAGAGTTTCGCCAGGCGCTCGTTGAGGTACGTGTATCTTCCGCTCAAGAGTTCCAGGATGCTGCGGTCCTCGTGCACGATCGACTCGAAGAACAGCTCGGTCTCTCGCCGCATGTCGGCCCGCAACTCCCGGTCGAAGGCCTCGAAGACGCGCCGGCTCGGCCTGACCGCGTCGAGCTGGGTCAGGTTGAGCCATTGCACCGCGAAATTGGCGACAAGCGCCTGCGACTTCGCGTCTCGCAGCATCCGCCCGACCTGGGCTTCAAGCACGTCTCGTTTGAGCAATGACCCGTCGGAGGCCAGCCGGAACAGTTCGTCGTCCGGCATGCTGCTCCACAGGAAATACGAGAGCCGCGACGCCAATTCGTAGGCCCCGATCGCCACCGGGTCGGTTCCCTCGCCGGGGCTTCCCTGCTGCTCGATCCGAAACAGGAATTGGGGCGACACCAAAATGGCCGTCAGCCCCGTCTGGATTGCCCGGTCAAAAGGATCATCCTTTGCGGCGGCGACCGTCAGATCGACGTAGGGTTTGATTTCCCCCGGCTCCAGCGGCCGCCGAAAAGCCCTGGTCGCGAACGCCGTCAGAATCCGGGTCGCGCACTCAGGGACCGAACCGTCTCTTCCCGGCGTGCAAAGCAGGATTCGTTTCCGCGTCTCGACCTCCGCCACTGACCGTTCCTGCGGATCGATTCGGAACGGCCCCTCCAGCTCGAATCGCTGAAAGACCAACTCGCGCGTCCTGTCTTTCGCATCGACATCGTCTGGTTTTCGACTTTCGACCTTGGATTTTGGACCTTGGGGCCGCTTCGGCAGCGGCGGCGCCGGCGGTTCTGCGAGGTAATTGACGAACTTCGCGGAAAAACTGTGCTCCCCCTTCGACAACGGCAACCGGAGTTCGTAGCGCGCAGCGGCAAGATCGCCCGTCACATCGACGACGCTTTGCTCTTTCCCGTCGATCCGCAGCCTCATCTTCGCGACTTCGTCCCCCGCCTGACGCGCAGCCGCCACGACGCAAAAGACGTACTCTCCTCTCAAGGGGCAGGCGAACTTGCCCTCGACCGAGCCGAACGAGGGAAGCACAAATTGCTTCTTTCGGGTGTAAGGCTTTCGGACGAGCCGCGCCGATCCCTTGATCGCCAGTTTGCCGTTATCGAGCTCGTGAAGGGGAGGCCGGTTCAAATCGATCCCGAAGAGTGCGACGGAGGAGACGCTCTCGGCAGCCGCCAGATACTTCTCCAGCAAGAGGGGCGAAAGCGACAGCACGTCGCCCATGTTGTCGAACCCGTTGCCGACGTCATCAGACGGGAAGTCGTCCGCTGGACGCAACGGGATGCCGAGCAGGTCTCGGATCGTGTTGTTGTACTCGGCCCGATTGAGCCGCCGGGTCGTGACGTGGCCCGGGTCGCGCATCCGCTCGCAATCGAGGTCGAACACGGCCTGATCGATCCACCGCACAAGGGCCGCGGCTTCGGAGGCCGCAGGCCGCGGCTCGTGGTCGGCCGGAGGCATCGAACCCGATCCAAGCATCTTCCGCGCTCGCTCCCAAGTCTTTCGCTCTCCAATCGCGGCGGAAAAGGACTTGAGCGCCTCAAAGTTGACTTCTCCTTCGTGCGTCTCACGACCGTGGCATTCGACGCAGTATTTCCGCAGGAAGGGCTGTACGCGTTCGCGGAACGATTTGGCGTTTTCGCTCTCGACGGCCGATCCTGATTTTGCGATCGGAGCAGGTCGCTCAACCGTGCCTCGCTGCGCCGCCGGTTCCTCAGCGTTCGCCAACCCGTTTGGAGACGTCGGCCGTCGATCGGCGGCCAGGGCGCAAAGCGACAAAAGTTGGAAGCCGAAACCCGCCGAAAGAGTCAGCGTGATCAGGCGGCGTTTGTGGCGGCAGGAGGGAAGGCCGCACGGCGGGGCAACAACCGTCATAAACCCATTTTTATGCGTTCCGCCCCCAATGGCAACCCCCACCGACAAGATCCGCATGCCCCCCGATGACCACAGCGGTGGGCGGACGCCGTTATATTAAAGGCGTGCAGCGTTCGGAGTTCGACATCCGGTGTCCAACACCCAAGCTGGCGCCCCGCGGCCGCACTGTGATCGTTCCTTGACGCCGGACGCCAACGCCGCACGCTTCCCAATTCGGCAACGAAAGAGACGCAACCTTGAATTCGCCCCTCCCCGCTCCGTTCCGCGGCATTATTCCCCCGATGATCACACCGCTTTGCGGACGCGACGAGCTCGACGTTGAAGGGTTGGAGCGGCTCGTCGAGCACATTTTGGCTGGCGGCGTTCACGGACTGTTCATCCTCGGCACGACCGGCGAAGGACCCAGCCTAAGCTACAAACTGCGGATGGAGCTGATCGAGCGCGTCTGTCGGCAGGTTGCCGGCCGCGTACCGGTGCTCGTCGGCATTACCGACACTTCTTTTTCGGAATCGGTCGACCTGGCCCATTACGCCCACGACGAAGGGGCCAGCGCCGTTGTGCTGGCGGCTCCCTATTACTTCCCGGCCCGGCAGGAGGATCTGCTCCGCTACGTCCAACACATCGCCGCCGAATCGCCGCTCCCCATTTTCCTCTACAACATGCCGAGCCACACCAAGCTCGCTTTCGAGGTCGATTTGTTGAAGCAGGCGCTTCACATCCCGAACGTGGTCGGATTGAAAGACAGCTCCGGCCAGTTCGTCTACTTCCAGGCGGTGCAACACGCCGTCAAAGAGCGCCCCGACTTCACCCTGCTGGTCGGCCCGGAGGAGATGCTGGCCGCGACGGTGCTTTTTGGGGGCCACGGCGGCGTCCCCGGCGGCGGAAATCTCTTCCCGCGGCTGTATGTGCAGCTCCTGGAAGCGGCGACCGCCGGCGACCTGGAAACGACGCGCCGCCTCCACGCCCAAACAATCCGTATCTCGACCAGACTCTACTGCGTCGGCAATTACGGCACCGGGATCACCAAGGCCATCAAGGCCGCCCTGGCCTGTCTGGGCATCTGCGGCACAACAATGGCCGAGCCCTTTCAGGCACTCGACGCGTCCGACCAAGGCCGCGTCCGCAAAGTCCTCGACGAATTGGCATCGTACGAACCCGAGATTTGCGCTGTGAAGTCGCCGTAAGACCGGGTTCGCTCGCCGTCGTGACCGGGCCAGGCCTGGGCCATGACCTCCTCAAAGGGGGCGTAATCGGCGTCCTTCTCGAACGAGCCCCGACACGCGGCCCGATTGAGGCAATTGTAAACCACGCCGCCGGGAGCAATACGTGATTGCCTCTGCTCCAGGTTCCCTCAGACGTGCGAAGAGCCGGGAATTTCGTTAAGTTTGAGATTAGCGAAACACTCCCGCCGTCCCGTATTGACCCGCTTGCTGACGCCCTTCCAAAGACAGGTTCCTCGATGCGATTGGCATTGTTTGCGACTGCCCTCGTTGCGGCTGCCCCCCTTGTGACTGAGTTGTGTCTTGCCGCCCCTCCTCGTCAGACGGCGACGCCTGAATCGCACGTGTTTGAGCTGCGGAAGGGGGACCACGTTTGCCTCATCGGCAACGCGCTGCCGGAGCGGATGCAGCATTTCGGCTGGCTGGAGACATACATCCACGCCCGCTACCCGCGGCACGAGCTGGTTTTTCGCAACCTGGGCTACGGCGGCGACGAGGTCAACGGGTATCGCGATCTCTACAGCCGGATGCGGTCGATGGACTTCGGCTCGCAGGATCAATGGCTGGCGGGACAGGCCCCCATCCCCCAGCCGCAGAAGCTCAACAAAGATGCCCCGGTCAGCGCCGAACCGCTTCCGGCTGACCAACACGCGGGCCGACGTGGTCTTCGCTTTCTACGGGTACAACGAATCGTTCGCCGGAGCGGCGGGAGCTCGGCAAGTTCAAGGACGATCTCGGCCGCTTCATCCAGCACACGCTGGCGCAGCGGTATAACGGGAAGACTCCGCCCCGTCTGGTCCTCTTCTCTCCCATCGCCCACGAAAACCTCGGCGACCCGAACCTGCCCGACGGCGTCGAAGACAATCGGCGCCTGGAACTTTACACGCACGCGATGGCCGAAGTGGCGAAGACCAAGGGAATCTTCTTTGTCGACCTCTTCACCCCTTCGCGGCAATTCTTCGCCCGATCGTCCGGTTCCCGATCGACGATCAACGGCATCCACCTCAACGGAGCAAGGGGACCGCGTGGTGGCGGGCTTCGCCTACCAGGGGCTCTTCGGCGAACCGCCGGCGTTCGACGGGGACCGGATCAAAAAACTGCGCGCCGCCGTCAATGACAAGAATTGGTACTGGTTCAACCGTTACCGCACGCCCGACGGCTATTCGACCTATGGCGACCGGGCCTTCCTGCGGTTTGTCAACGGGCAAACGAACTACGAAGTCGTGCAGCGCGAGCTGGAGATCATCGACCTGCTGACCTCCAACCGCGACAAGGTGGTGTGGGCCGCCGCGCAGGGAAAAGACCTCAAGCCCGACGATTCGAATCTTCCCGGCTTCATCCCCGTGATCTCGAACAAGCCCGGCCCGCTTCCCGGCGGAAAGCACATCTTTTTGAGCGGCGAAGACGAGATCGGCAAGATGACCGTCCACAAGGGGATGAAGGTCAACCTCTTTGCCTCCGAAGAGCAATTCCCCGAGCTGGTGAACCCCGTGCAGATGGCCTTCGACACGCGGGGCCGGCTGTGGGTTGCCGCCTGGCAGACGTATCCCCATTGGAAGCCGACCGAAGCGGCCGACGACAAGCTCTTGATTCTCGAAGACACCGACGGCGACGGCCGGGCGGACAAGTGCACCGACGTTTGCCGGCGACCTTCAAAACCCGACCGGCTTCGAATTCTGGGGGGGCGGGGTGATCGTCGCGCAAGGCCCCGACATCCTGTTCCTCAAGGACACCAACGGCGACGACCGGTACGACGTGAAGGAGCGCATGCTGCACGGGATGGACACGGCCGACACGCATCACACGGCCAACAGCTTCGTGCTCGATCCGGGGGGTGCACTCTATTTCCAGGAAGGGACGTTTCACCACACGCAGGTCGAAACGCCCTGGGGGCCGCCGCGGCGCAACGCGAACGCGGGGGTTTATCGCTTCGAGCCGCGGACGCGCAAGTTCGACGTCTACATCACGTATCCCTTCGCCAACCCGCACGGACACGCCTTCGACCGCTGGGGGCAGGACATCGTCGTGGACGGCACGGGAGCCGTGCCGTACCACGCTCCGCTGATCTCCAGCCGGATCGAGTTCCCGCAAAAGCACGGCGGGGCGCCGCAGATCTACCAGCAGCGGACGCGGCCCTGTCCGGGGATCGAGATCCTCTCCAGCCGCCATTTTCCCGAAGACATGCAGGGAAACCTGCTCGTGGCCAACGTGATCGGCTTTCAGGGAATCCTGCGCTACAAGCTGTTTGACAAGGGTTCGAGCCTGGCGCGCCGTGGAGATGGAGCCGATCCTCTCCTCGTCCGATCCGAATTTCCGCCCGGCCGACATCGAGATCGGCCCCGACGGGGCGATCTACTTCACCGACTGGCACAACCCGATCATCGGCCACATGCAGCACAACTTGCGGGACCCCAACCGCGACCGCATGCACGGCCGCGTCTACCGCGTGACGTACCCCGGCCGTCCGCTGGAGACGCCGCCCCGTATCGCCGGGGAGCCGATCGACAAGCTGCTGGACCTGTTGAAGGCTCCGGACGACCGCGTCCGCTCGCGGGCACGGATCGAACTGTCGGGCCGCGAGACGAAGGCGGTGATCGCCGCCGCCCGGCGCTGGATTCAGAACCTGGGGCGCGACGCCGACGATCCGGGCCGTCGCGCATCATCTGCTGGAAGCGTTGTGGCTGTTTCAGAGTCACAACGTGGTCGATGCGGACTTGCTGGGCCGCGTGTTGCACTCCCCCTCGGACAAAGCGCGGGCCGCCGCCGTCCGCGTGTGCGCGTATTGGCAAGACCGCCTGCCGAACGTCCTCGATCTGCTACGGCCGGCGGCGGAAGACGAATCGCCGCTGGTGCGGCTGATGGCGGTCTGGGCCGCCAGCTATGTCCCGCGGCCCGAGGCGGCCGAGATCGTGCTGCGGGTCCAGGAGCATCCCGACGATCCGTACATCAATTATCTCGCCAAGGAGTCGATGCGCACGCTGGGGCCGCTGGTCGAGCGGGCCCGCGGCCGAACATCGGCCCATCGCCTTCAAGACCCAGGCCGGCGCCCGTTACCTTCTCAAGAACCTGAGCGATGAAGAACTGCTCAAGCAGAAAGGCGATCGGCTCGTGCTTCTGGAACTGCTCGGGCGGCCCGGCCTGACCGACGAGCAACGGCGCGAGACGATCAGCGCCATGGCGCAGCTTGAAAAAATCGATGAGTCGGAAGTGATTCAGAAAGCACTGCTGTCAATTGACTACGGTCCTGGAACGGCTGACGTTGGTGTCGCATTCGATCTGATGCGGCAGCTGAAGGGCATGCGATCCCGTGGATCGGTGCTGCAGTTCTTTGCCCTCTGCGCCCGTCGCGAAGTTCTCCGGCAGCTCGCCTTTGCATCGATCGTCAACTTCGACGGGAACGCCGACGAGGCATGGAAACTGGCTCTGGGAAGCAAGAAGCCCGTGCATGAGCTGCAGAGTTTTGTCGAGTGCGTTCCCTATATTTCCGACGCCAGCGTTCGCGCGGGGCTCTACGACAGAATCGCACCGTTGCTCGACGGCCTGCCGCAAGCGTTGGGCGGAACCCGCGCCGCGAGAAAGCGCCGCCGTCGGACGACACGCAAGCCGCCGCCGCGTTTGAGATCCGACGCGCCGCGATGCGGGCTCTGACGCAGATTCGCGGGCACGAGATCGAAACGTTCCACAAGCTCGCGCAGTTCGTGCGCGAGGGCGTGGACCGAGCCGCCGCCATCCACGCGCTGCAATCCCTCCCCCGCACTTCCTGGCCGAAGGAGGAAGCCGGCCCGCTGACGGCCGTGCTCATCGAACAGATTCGTCAAACTCCCGTGCGCCGGCGAACCCGGCCGGCGGCGCTCGATGCGCGCGAATTCTGCGATGCGCTCTCGACCCTTCTACCCCCCGCGCAGGCCAAGACCGTGCGGGCTCAGCTCCGCGAGCTGGGGGTCCGCGTGGTCAAGATCGGCACCGTTTTCGAGCGGATGTCGTATGACAAGGACATCGTCGCCGTCCAAGCCGGAAAACCGGTCGAATTCGTGCTCGAGAACAACGACCTGATGCCCCACAACTTCGTGATCCTCGAGCCGGGCGCGCTCGAGGAGATCGGCCTCTTTTCCGAGGCCCACGCGCAGCAGCCGGCTTTTGCCGCGCGGAACTATGTTCCGCGGTCGCCGAAGGTCTTGCTGTCGAGCGTCCTCCTCCAGTCGCGGGACGTCGCGAAGCTGAGCTTCATCGCACCGGCTGTGCCGGGCGTCTATCCGTTTGTCTGCACGTATCCGGGCCACTGGCGGCGGATGTACGGCGCTTTGTACGTCGTGGACGACCTCGACGCCTACCTTGCCGACCCCGAGAAATACGTCGCGGACGCGAAGCTCGTGCCGCGCGACGCGCTGCTCAAGGACCGGCGGCCGCGCACGGAATGGACATTTGCCGATCTTGCCGCCCCCGTCGAAGAGATGTCGCGCTCCGGAGGCCGCAGCTTCGGCACCGGCAAGCAGATTTTCACCGTCGCCAACTGCATCGCCTGTCACCGCTTGGAGGGGGTCGGCAACTCGTTCGGTCCGGACCTCACGAAGCTCGATCCCAAGTGGAAGCCGGCCGACATCTTGAACGAGATACTGACTCCATCGGCCCGGATCAACGAGAAGTATCAAACGAACGTGTTCGAGCTCGGCTCGGGCAAAGTCGTGACGGGATTGGTCCTGGAGGAGACGCCCGAGACGATCAAGGTCATCGAAAACCCGTTGGCGAAGGCAGAGCCGACGCTCATCCGTCGGGGCGACGTCGTCGATCGCCAGCGCTCAAAGACGTCGATGATGCCCAAGGGACTTCTGGATAAGCTGACGCGCGACGAGATCCTCGACCTGTTGGCCTACGTATCCTCGGGCGGCAATCCGGGCCGACGTGTCTTCCAGGGAAACCCTCACGACCACCACGGTCACACCCACACCCACGCCGAGGCCGGCGCGAGGGAGTAGGCTTGGCCTCAATCGTGGCGCTCACTTCAAGCGTGGCACCCATCGCGGGCAGTTTGCCCGTGAACCCAAAATGAAAAGGGCCGGTGGGGCATTGCCGTTATTGCCCCACCGGCCCGAGTTCACTGGTTCATTCCGGCCGATCAGTTGGTCGCGTTGGGGACCAGGATGATCGACACCTCCTTGTCCATCGCGTTGACGAACGCCTGTTGCAGCAACTGCTGCCGCTGGGCCAGCGTGCCGATGCACCACTTGTACCCGTTGGTCGGATCGCTCGCCGAACTGGGAAAGACGGTATTGCCCAGCGTCGAGATCGACTGCATCAGGCTGACGGCGTCCGCCTGATCGGAACCGACCGCCCCCGGCTCAAAGATCGCACCGAAGACGATGCACTGGATCGTGACCGGGCTGCTCGTGGTCGAGAAGCCGGGGATCGGATTGCCGCTCGTCGTCTGCGAGCAGAGGACCGTGGCGATGTTGATCGCGTCGGTGTCTGCGCTGTTGCCGCTGGCGGAAATCGTGGCCAATGGGGGCGTGTTGTAATACGAGTTGTACGCACCCGCGTTGACCGTGCTGACAGTCGAGGCTTGGTTCGCCATTCCGTCGGTCTCCAGGATCAGCAGTTTATCGGCGCCTTTTCGTCCCCAGCCGCCGATGTTGGCCGCCTGCAGCGCCGGGCTGCTGCTGAACTGGTTGTAGGCCAACATCAGCCCGTAGCTCGTGGCGGTGTTGCTGTCATAGTCGCCGTGGGCTCGCGGCGTGTCCAATCCGTTGGGGTCCCACGGCGTCACATCGGTGGTGCCGCTGTTGGGCGGATACCATAAGGCGTTAATGAGGTTGTTGTAGTTATTGGTCAACGTCACCTGCGGCTGGGAGAACTGGCCGACGCAGGTCGGTTCGCCGCTGTAACTCGGGCGGCTGAACATGATCAGTGAGACCATGTCGTTCGGGTGGTTGTTCTGAATGTCCTGGAACGCGCCCTGGATGCCGAGCTTCGCCGCGATCATGGAGACGTCCTGGGCCGTTCCTGGCAGAATCCCCGTGTCGAGCATGTACTGGATCATTGTCGCCGGTCCGAACCAGAACCGGTGCCGCGGACGCAGCGGGTTGTCCGTGGCGGCGATCCAGGTCCCTCCAGCGACGGCGCTGTCGGGACCGGTGATCGACACGTTCGCTCCGGACGTGCCGCTGCCGCACGTGAAGTCGGGCCCATAGCTGCACGTTGGAGTGCCGGGGGCTTGGAGATTGCCGAACGGATCCTGCCAGACGCCGATCACAAAATCGATGTATTCCTTCCAGAACCGCTGACTCGCATTGGAAATCTGCGAGTTCGAGTTGGCCCACGTGTAGGCCGAGGAGGGGACGTCGGTCGGGATCGACGTATAGTACAGAACGTTTCCCGCGCGAAGCATCGGCGGGAACGGATTCGGCCCGGTGTTGACGATCCAATTCAGGATCGCATTGTAGTTGATGATGTAATTGCCGGTCGGACTGTTCCATGCTCCCGAGCTGCTCCACAGGGCCAAATCGCTGTTGCACGCAGTGCCGTTGGGCAGCTTGAAGAACTTCTTCCGCCAGTCATTGGCAGCGTTGGGGTCTGGAGGCCAGAAGAAGAAGGTCTTGCCCCAATAGCCGGGTCCCTGCTGGTAGCCATTGAAGGTGCCTCCCTGCTTGGCGGCGTAGCCGGTGAAGGCTGTTGAGGCGCTGCCGGTGATGTCCCGCCAGGTCATGGCGGGCGTCGTGGTGCTTTTCTTGTTGAGGTACTGATCTCCGCCGGGCGCGGTGCTGGTGATCGATGCCCCAGCGGCCGAGAAGGCCGCCACGGGGTTCGAGCCGCGGGCATTCTGGAACAGGTTCGTCACAATGGCCGGCACACCGTTCATCGGAGTGGTGATGTTGCACATGCCGACCATGGGGCTATTGGACGTGCATTGCATCGTCGCCAGGGGAGAAAACGAGGGCGAATAGGGCCCCCACTGGGGAAAAATGGGGTCGGTGTTGTTGGGTGTGTTGTAGTACGAGCCCAGGTAGGTCTCGCAGTTCCACAGATCGGTCTCGTTGTTCATCGAGCCCGAATAATCGAGCACCATGGCCACGTCGCGGGGGCGGTGTGCGGCGGTCGACGTGACCGACACGGTGACGTTCGGAATGCCGATGACGTTGGCAAACCCCGTTGAGTAGGTGTGCGTGATCGTCACCTGCGTCAGGTTGTAGTTCTCGTTGGCCCCCGGCGGGAACACCGGATAAAACGTCTGCGAGGTGTAGTTGTAGTGATACGTGCCGTTGAGGACGGAGACCTCGCCGCTCGCGATGGACGTACCCAGAACGCTGTTTCTTGTCGCCTGGGCAATCGCAGCGGCCGTCGCTCCCGACAGGTTGCTGCCGGTGGAACCGTTCAAACTGCGCGCACCGGCGACGGCGGCCGCGTCGGCCGCGTCCTGGCACTGGGCCCGCGCGACGGCAAGCATGCCCAGATCGACGGAAAGGGCGACAAATCCGCAAAGACCCACGATGGCGATGGCGGTCAGCGGCAAAATCGCGCCACGGGATCGCTTTGAGTGACCGGATCGCTTTGAGAGACGGGACCGCTTTGAGTGACGGGGACGCCGAACGTTCATGAGATTGTCCCTTGGCAAAGGCAACGGGCCTGAGGCCGGCTGGTCGGCACTCGCCGCCTGCCGCCGCCCGATGAAAATCGGTGGTTGTTGGATAAAACCGGGCTGACTCGCCGATCGCTCAACATCTGAGGGCTCCGATCAGTCCGGCGACTCGCTATAGACCATCGCTTCCGAAGTGACGGGGATTGGGACGGGGAGCAGGGACGCCAAGCTCAGCATCGGTTGATAGTTGCCGGTGATCTGGACGGCGACCGTTTGGCCCAGCCCCGCGTTCGTCCACGCGCCGATGTTGGCGCCCGTCGCCGGATTGGCCTGGAACACCTGGATGCTGAGGTTCGACGGCCCCTGGTTGACGAGCTCTTGGGTGACGAGGGCTTGGATCTGGGCCGTGCTGACCGTCAGCGCTCCCGTGGAGGCCATCCGCGCTCCATCCCGGGCCGCGTTGTCCATCAGTTGTTTGACCATCACGAAATGTCCGAACTCAAATATGGCGAAAATGAAGAGAAAGAAGATGTTCATCACGATCGCCGCTTCGACCAGCGCGGCGCCGCGCCGTCGGCTTCTCGAGCCGCTTCCGTCGGTCGCTGCCGATCTCAGCACGTCAATTCGCCCCATGGATGTTTCCGAAACCTTCGTCCGCCTCATCATTAACTCCCCGTGGGCGCCGTCACGTTGTTCGGATAGCTCTGTGGATTGGCCGAGACCCAATAGACCGTCGCAGAAACTTGCGTCGTGGCGTTCGTAAAGTAATTGGTGGGGACCCACCTCACGTTGATATACGGCAGCGTGACGGTCACTTGCAGATTGTCGAGAATGGTGGCTTTGCTCACGTCGGTCCCCGGACTTGTCAAATCGCTGACCGTGACGGTGAGTTGGTTTGTCGGCAAACCGGCGGCCTGCGCGCACCCGGTGACCGCGGCAATGACCTGCGCGTTGGTCATCGTTCCGGTCGAGGCTTGTCGCGCTCCCTCTCGGGCCGCCGCACTGATCAACAGGTAAACGTTCACGTAACGGCCAATCTCCAGCACGCCGAGCACGAACGACAACAGAATCGGCAGGACGACGGCGAACTCAACGCACGCGGTGCCGCAACGTTGCGGGAACGTCCGCCGACATGCGGTGCAAGCCGGCCTGCCGAGGGCCTGAAGCGGCCGCTCACGTCTCGTCTGGTTTCGTCGCATGAACTGGTCCTTTGCGGCGCGGGGGGCCGCTGGGTCTTAGACGCGCCCTGCGATCCCTGAGACTTGTCGTTCAACAGGACCGTCGGGGAAAAATGCGCGTCTGAACGCCGCCTATCTCACGACAAACATAGCTCACATTCCGAAGCCCACGGCGGCCGTCGGCCGGTGATTCCCTCTTTCCCCCCAGAAACGACAATCCGGAGGAAAAAGCCCAATCGGCAGCCTGTTGCGAAAAAACCACAACCGTTCAGAGAAGGACGTCAGGCCCGCGCTTTTCGGCAGAATCGGGCAGAATCGGATTGTGGGGTCATTGCGATCCGCGGACTGCCTGAGTCCCCGAAGGGCGCCGGTTCAAATGCTTCTTGCCACGGTGGTAGCAAAACGCTACCGTTGGGGTATGAGCCAACCGGTAAAGCTTTCGGACGAACTCGTGCTGGACGCCCGCTTGACCGCGGAAGTCGCGGAGAGGTCAATTGCCGGACAAATCGAGTTCTGGGCGCAGCTTGGCCGAGCGATCGAGCCGTTGCTCGACGGCTCACGAGCACTTGCCCTGCGACGGGCCGGTGCCGCGGTCCCACTATCGAAGTGCTTTGCTTCCGTCGATTCGGCCGAGGGTCGGCGGCGGGTCGGCGAATACCTCGATTCGAGACCATTCCCCCATTATGAGCCCGCTCACGGTGCGGCGAGCCTGCTGGTTCGCATCGACGAAGACGGTACGCGGACTCTCGGCCGGTTCGTCGGCCGTGAATTCCAAGCGGTCCAATGAAGGGCTTTGCCGACTTTGATCGCAGTCCAATCATTGTGGCGATCGCCGGGCCGAATGGAGCGGGAAAAACGACGTTCTTCCATTCGCATCTGGCATCGGCCGGGCTGCGATTCGTCAACGCCGACGTACTGGCTGCCGAACTCGCCACGGAACCCTACACGGCGGCCTGTCTGGCAGATGCTTTGAGACGAGCACTCGTCGTGCGTAGGGAGAGCTTCGTCTTCGAGACTGTCTTCTCCGATCCCGTGGGCGAGCGGATCGCGTTTCTGGAAGCAGCCGCCCGGTGCGGCTACGTCGTCGTCCTGTGTTACATTGGACTCTCCAGTTCCGATCAGTCGGCAGAGCGGGTTGCGATGCGCGTGTCGCAGGGCGGGCATGACGTTCCTGACGAAAAGTTGCGATCGAGGTTCCCGCGGACGCTCGCCAATCTCGAAGCGGCCATTCGACGGTTGCCGCATGTCGTCATTTACGACAACAGCGACCTGAGCCTTCCCTTCCATCAGGTCGCCCGCTTTGATCACGGCCACCTGCGTTCTCTTCAGGAACCCATTCCTGAGTGGCTTCGACGTTTGATCCCCTGACCGACCGCACGAACCTCAGTGAGGGCGATTGGAACTTGCCGCGACCCGCTTCAAGACGAAGCGATAGGTCCCGGCCGCATCTCCGATCACAAGCACGTCGTCCGATAGGGACGCGATGGGCAATCGGTCCCACAAAAACACGTCGCCTGAAATCCTTTCGGCGCTACGCGAGAATCGGCGTGACGACGTTCCCCGCGACGTCGGTCAGGCGGTGGTGGCGGCCTTGGTATTTGAAGGTGAGCCGCGTGTGGTCGATGCCCAGGCAATTAAGCAGCGTCGCGTGCAAATCGTGCACGTGCACCGGGTCGCGGGTCACATTGTAGGAGAAGTCGTCCGTTTCGCCCAACGTCATGCCCGGCTTGATGCCGCCGCCGGCCAGCCAGACGGTGAAGCAACGCGGATGATGGTCGCGGCCGTAGTCGTTCGCGGTGAGCTTGCCCTGGCAGTAGACGGTGCGGCCGAATTCGCCCCCCCAGATAACCAGCGTGTCGTCGAGCAAGCCACGCTGCTTGAGATCGGTGACGAGAGCCGCGGAGGCACGGTCGGTGTCGCGGGCCTGGCCGGCAATTTGCGCGGGGAGCTTCGCGTGCTGGTCCCAGCCGCGGTGGAAGAGCTGGATGAATCGCACGCCGCGCTCGGCCAGCCTGCGGGCGAGAAGGCAATTGGCGGCGAAGGTGCCGGGCTTGCGCCGTCGGGGCCGTAGAGGTCGAAAATGTGCTTCGGTTCCTTCGAGATGTCGGTCAGCTCGGGGACGGAGGTTTGCATCCGGTAAGCCAGCTCGTACTGCGTGATCCGCGTGGCGATCTCGGGATCGTTCGTTTGATCGAGCTTGAGCCGATTGAGCTGGGAAAGCTCGTCGAGCATTTGCCGCCGGGCCACTGCGTCGAGCCCCGGGGGATTGGAAAGGTAGAGGACCGGCGAGCCGGTCGAGCGGAACTTGATTCCCTGGTGTTTCGTGGGAAGAAAGCCGCTTCCCCACAGGCGGTCGTACAGGGGCTGGTCGTTCGGGTTGCCGGTGCCGACAGAGACCATCGCCACGAACGCCGGCAGGTCGGAGTTTTCGCTCCCCAGCCCATAGGAAATCCACGAACCCATGCTGGGGCGTCCAGCGAGCTGGGCGCCGGTCATGAAGAACGTGACGGCCGGATCGTGGTTGATGGCTTCGGTATGCATCGACTTGATAAAGCACAGTTCGTCGGCGATGCGGGCCGTGTGCGGCAACAGCTCGCTGAGCCATGCCCGCGACTGGCCGTGACGCGCGAACCGAAACCGCGACGGCGCGACGGGAAAACTTGTCTGGCGCGAGGTCATGCCCGTGAGCCGCTGCCCCATCCGAACGGTCTCGGGCAGCTCGGTTGCCCGGAGATCGGCCAGTTTTGGCTTATAGTCGAACAGGTCCATCTGCGCCGGCCCGCCCGACTGGAACAGGTAGATGACCCGCTTGGCCCGCGGCCGGAAGTTCGGAAAGCCGGGCAGTCCGCCCAGAACCCTGCTGGGCCTGACGGTCTCGGCGAACAGACGTTCGTCGAGCAACGACGCCAGCGCCAGCGTGCCCAGGCCGAGCGACGTCCGGCCGAAAAAGGCCCGGCGGGATGACTCTTCACAAAATCTTTGGCGGAGATCGCTCACGCTGATTCCTAATTGATGGACCGATCCGGCCTGTGGCGAATCCAATGATCGCGAAAGGCCTTCAGTCGTGGAAGGGATTCCCGGTCCTTGGCACGATGGGCCGCCTCCTTGCTCGCGATCACGTCATCCAGGTGGCATACAGGGAAGCCCTCAACGTCGACGTGTCGACGCCATGCGGCCTCGAAGTTCTCGATACCGTCCGGGGCGAAGACCAAGTCCAGATCGAAGGGGCCATTCTTGAGCTGCACAAAATCTTTGCCACGTGCGATTTCAGCCGCTTGAGAGTCCGTGAGTTCAAATCCCAAGACGCGGAGCGCAGCCACAATCGCCCGGCAGTTTTCTTCGGACTTTCGGACGAACAGGACCGCAGCCTGAGTCGTGTCGGGGAAACCGAGCAAGACGGCGGCGGACTTTCCAATGAAGAGGTATCGCACACCGTATTGGGCGAAGGCGTCGTGGATTTCTTGCGCCTGGCGATATTCAAACACGGCCATAGCCAAGCCAGTCCGGCAGGTTTTCTTCGCACCAACGACGATAATCCTCCATTGTATCGAACGACCGGTATGCCGCGTCGTCAAGCACCGGCTTGTAGGTATGGATGAACGCATACCGCATCCGCGTCTCGAGCGATCTCTTCGCTGCCGCCTCGAACTCCGCGACCCATTCCGCGGGAATCTCATCGGGCTTCTTGTCTTCGTCGCTCATTGACGCTATTCCTTCGTCACCGTCTCGGCCAGGTTAAAGATCAGGCTGGCCGTCGTGGTGTAGGCTGCCAACTCGGCGGCGTCGAGACGGTCGTCGCGGGGCGACTGGCCGACTGCAAGGAGCTTCTTTCGCAGAATCCGGGTCGGCGCGGAAGGCGGCCAGACGCCGGTCGTAACTGTGCCGAAGAATGTGGACCTCCGCCGCGGTCGGCTGCCGCGACAAGACGAGGCGAAATGCCCGCGCGATCCGTTCGGACGGGCTCGACACGGGCGTCTTGAGCGCCGCGCTCGGCCAGCTTGCGGGACGCTTCGATGTACGTGACGTCGTTGAGCAGGTTCAGCGCCTGCAGCGGCGTGTTGGTCCGCGTTTCGCGGACGGTGCACGTCTCGCGGGTCGAGGCGTCGAACGCGACCATCGCCGGCGGAGCGACGGTCCGCTTCCAGAACGTGTAGAGGCTGCGGCGATAGAGCCCCGGTCCCGAGTCGGGCTTGTAGGTCTGGCCGTTCAAATCTTTCCACAGTCCCGGCGGCTGATAGGGCCGCACGGACGGGCCGCCAACCCTCTCGACGAGCAGGCCGCTGGCGGCCAGCGCCTGGTCGCGGATCATTTCCGCCGAGAGCCGTTTCCGCGGACCGCGGGCCAGAAGCCGGTTTTCCGGGTCCTGCTCGATCTGCTGCCGCGTGGCGTTCGACGACTGCCGATAGGTCGCGCTGGTGACGATGAGGCGATCGAGCCGCCTTTCCGTTCCATCCGCGTCGAATGAACTCCGTGGCCAGCCAATCCAGAAGCTCCGGATGGCTCGGCCGGTCTCCCTGCGATCCGAAGTCTTCCGTGGTGCGGACCAGCCCCTGGCCGAAGAACATCTGCCACTGGCGATTGACAGCGACACGGCCGGTCAGGGGATTGGCGGGGTCGACCAGCCAACGGGCGAATCCCAGCCGGTTGTTGGGCAGACCGGCCGCAAGCGGCGGCAGGCACGCGGGAATTCCCGACGAGACCGTTTCGCCCGGATGGTCGTATTGTCCGCGGATCAAGACGTGCGTGTCGCGCGGCGGATTCATCTCTTGCATCACCATCACGGTCGGGAACGAGCGGGAGAAGCGTTCGATCTCTTCCTCGATCGAACGAAGCGAGGCCAGCGCCTCGCGGAGCGGGGCCGGCGCGGGTCTCGAGGAAGAACGATCTCAGCTTGGCCGTCTGGGCGGCGGACCGTTTTTTGGGGGGGACCGCACAAATCGTGGCGAGCGGATCGGGCGTCGCCAGTATCAGAACATCGTGGGGATTGAGCACGTGATCATAAATGCGGACTTCGTCGAGGGCGCCGTGGAATCGGCCGGCCGGTCCGCCTCCGCCGCCAATCCGCAACGGCTCCTTGGTGTCGAACGACTGATTCAGCTCGTCGAGATTGACATGGATCGCCTGTGGTCGTCCGTCGACATAAATGCAAAGTCCCTTGGCTTCGCGCGTCCCGTCGTAGGTCACGGCGACATGGTGCCAGGCCGAACAGCCGACGGGTTCGGCCGTCTCGACCCGAATGGCGTCGTCGAGCCAACGCTGCACGAGATTGACTTGCAGCTTGCCCCCTTTCTGCGCGACCGAATAACCCGCCCCGTCGTCGGCGTCAATCATCCGGGAAACGATCGTGCCGGCGTCCGGCCCCGCGGGTCGAATCCAAGCTGCCAGCGAAAAACTGTCGAAGTATCCGAACTTGCCCACGTTTCCTGCGTTGATGAAGGTTCGGCCGTCGAGGTCGACGCCCGAGCCAACTGGCGAGGAGATAAACCGAGGCGATCCGTGCTTGCTGTTGACTGACGGCAGATTCTGCTGCGCGGCCTGAAGATTCCCTTCGAACGACCACAGGCCGACGAGATCGCGAGTCGGGCCCCAGTCGGCCGGAAGGTCTTTTCGGTCGGCCGAATGCTCCCAACGCGTCTGGATGTCGGGGAGCCGTACGGCTTGGCGGTCGAACTCCCGTTGCGCTTCGCGCCGCCGGGCTTCGAGCCGGGCCAACTGGCGCTGGTCGTCGGCGGTCGGGGCCTTGATGAGCGGGGGCGAGTTCCCGACTTTGATGGCCCGGCCGCGTTCGGGGACGTGGTTGAAGTAGGCGAAGACCTGGTAGAACTCCTTTTGTCGAAAGGGATCGTACTTATGGTCGTGGCAGCGGGCGCAGCCCAACGTCACGCCGAGCCACACCGTCGACGTGGTCTCCACGCGGTCGACGGCATACTCGACCAGATACTCTTCGGGGATGATGCCCCCTTCGCTGTTTCCACGGTGATTGCGGTTGAACCCGCTGGCGATTTTCTGTTCGAGCGTTGCGTGGGGAAGCATGTCGCCGGCAATCTGCTCGACCGTGAATCGATCGAAGGGAACGTCGGCGTTGAAGGTGTCGATCACCCAATCCCGCCAGCGCCACATCGATCGCTCGCCGTCGGTCTGGTAGCCGTTCGTGTCGGCATAGCGGGCCGCGTCGAGCCAGCGGATGGCACGCCGCTCGCCGTAAGCGGGCGAAGCCAACAGCCGATCGACGACACGTTCATACGCGTTCGGCGAGGGATCGTTCTCGAACGCCTCGACTTCCTCGGGCGTCGGCGGCAGGCCCGTCAAGTCGAGCGTGACGCGGCGAATCAGCGTGGCGTTGTCGGCCGGCGGCGAGGGTGACAGAGATTCGTGTTCCAGGCGCGACAATACAAACCCGTCGATCGGATTGCGGAGCCAACCGGCGCCGGCGACGTGCGGAGCGGGACGCCGTTTGGGCGAAACGAGTGACCAGTGCTCGTTCCAGACCGCTCCCTGTTTGATCCAGCGGCCGATGAGCCCGATTTGTTCGCTCGATAGTTGACGGCCCGAATCGGGCGGCGGCATCCGCTCGTCCTTGTCGTGGGAAGTGATCCTCCGATAAAGAGCGCTCTGCGACGGGTCCCCCGGCACGATTGCCGGTCCCTCGTCGCGCCGGGCAAAAGCGCTTTCGCGCTGATCGAGCCTGAGGCCGGCTTTTCGTTTCGCGTTGTCCGGGCCGTGGCAGGCGTAGCAGGTATCTGAAAAAATGGGCCGGATGTCGCGATCGAAGTTGATCTTGGCCGACTCGCTGGCGACCGCCGTGCCGGCGGTTTGAATTGACGCGCCGCACAAGCCAATAGCGGCGGCAAGCAGTGAGAGAAGACCAGCCGCCTGGGGGCGGATGAACCGTCGTTTCGGCTGGATGTTGGCGTCAACGTCGGGCTGAACCGATCGCGGTTTGGTCTGCCCAAGGGAGGGGAGCATGGAAGGCGTCTCACCGGTGGCCGTGTCCGCCTCTCCGACAACGCCGAGGCGCTCCGGACGGCGTCAAGTGCTTCCAGAGCCATTCTCATGCAGGGCCCAGTCCGCTTCAAGTCGCGGGGGGAGTCCAACGGGCCATCGCGAAGCGCGATGACCCTGGCGCCCCGCCGCGGAGGCCGATTTGAGCCTACGACGCACCTTGCCCAACCCGCCGGGCGGGTGTCCCGCTCTTTGGATGGGGTGATCGGTGAGGGCACCTGCGCTTACTGCGAGTCTCTGCGACGCGCGTCGTGCGGCCAGTCGTCTTCTCAGCGGCCGATTCGTCTGTCCGCATTCGGCCCTTTTTAACTAGAATCCGCCAGCTCTCCCGCGAAATCGATGACAGCTTCCGATCCTCGGCCTGCGTGCAAGGAGCACCGGCATGTCGGCGTTCAAAGCAACGATTGTGGCGGGACTGGTCTGCGCGGGGGCCGCCGCATTCTGGGGCTGCGAATCGGTGGGAAAGGGGACTCCCCAAGTCTTCGCCAAGTCGTCTCCCGACGAATCATCAAAGCGAACGCCTGATTCTGAACGCCGCCGTTACCAGGTCGACCGCGATCCCTCGGCCGCCCGTTGGCTTCTGGCGCATTGCCTCCATCGGCAAATGACGGTCAAGGAGATCAACAACGTCTTGGGCGAGGATGGGATTCGCGTCCACGATGACACCTGGCTAAAAAGAGGCAACGGCTACCGCGAGGACGATACCGTCTACCGCTGGGGCCCGGACAAAAACGGCCGCGACATCTATCTGGTTTTCCGCAGCGGACGCCTGATCAACTTCGATCCGAAAGAATTCGAGTAGGGGCCGCCAGTCGCCGCCAACGAGCCGGCGGGTTGACCCCGCCGGACCGCGGCTCGACTGACTTCGACGAGCTTAGTCGAGTTGAGCTCGCCGAAGTCCGGGGTGAACCCGGCGGCTCGTCACTCAGCTCTTGTTCTTTAAGTGCGCGTCGAAGAACTTGAAAGTGGCTTCGCGGGCTGTTTGACTACCCTTCCGCGTGAAGCCGTGCTGCTCGCCTTCCAGGAGCAGGAGCGTGTGGGACGCGCCGGCCTTCTTCATCGCGGCGTCAAACTCCGTCGCCTGCTCGACCGGAACGACCGGGTCGGCCGTGCCGTGAATGGTCAGGGTCGGCGGGTCATCCTTGGAGACATAGGTGATCGGGCTGGCCGCCTTGTACAGTGCGGCTGCTTTCTCGGGGGGACCGTCCAAGAGGTTTTCGAGGAGGCCGGCCGCCCGCTTGCTCGTCGCGTGCAGACGGGCCAGATCGGTCGGGCCAAAATAGTTCACCACCGCCTGCACCCGGCTCGAGATTCCCGCGTGACCGCCGTTCCCCTCGAAGTTGGCGTGTCTCCCATTCGCTTGCGGAGCTGCGAACGGGCCGAGGCCTGTGCCCGTGACGCCGACCAGCAGGCTCAAATGCCCTCCCGCGGAGCCGCCGGTGGCTCCCATGCGGTCGGGGTCGACATGGTATTTCTCGGCATTGGCCCGCAGCCAGCGGATTGCGCATTTGACGTCTTCGATCTGGGCCGGAAAGGGGTTTCGCGGTTTGCCGGAAGGATCGGGGTCGGAGAGTCGGTAAGTGACCGTCACGGCGACATATCCCCGCCGGGCCGCCTCCTCGATCTCTGTCTGGTAATCTTTGCGGTCCCCGTAGCGCCAGCCACCGCCGTGAATGTAGACGATGGCCGGCAACAAGCCATTCGGATGCTCGGGTCGCGCCAAATTGAGCTTGAGGTCCTTGCCGCCCCCCGTGCCGTAAACGATGTCTTTCTCCACGACGACCTCGGCCGCTTGAAGCGGGGCCGCGGCAAGCCACAGGGTAAGCGTTGAAATCGCCGACAGGACACACCAGCTCATTCGCCTCTTCATGTCAGAACCTCACGGGTGTTAGGAAACGGATCCCTGTGAAAAATAAAGCCGCCTGGCGGTTTCGCCCAGGATGTGGCGCTGCGACTCAGCGTCGAGCCCCAGCTCGTGGGTGAAGACGCGCAGGTGCTCCCCATACGTGGCCTTGGGACACCAAAGCCTGCAAGGAAAGTCGCTCCCCCAGACGCAACGCGTCGGACCGTAGGCCTTGATGATCGCGCGGCACGGCCCGTGCATGTCGCGGAAGGGAAACAGTTCGCCGCTTCCCGTGACGACGCACGACAACTTGGCGTGCAGGGTGGGAACACGGGCCAGCGCCAGCATATCCGACAGGATGTCGTTTTGCTCGCGTCCGGCGTTCAAATTGAGGCAATGGTCGATGACGACGGGCAGGGTGGGATGCCGTTGTGCCAGCGCTTCGAGTTCCCGGCGTTTGTCGCGGTTGACGAGGACATTGACCGCGATGCCGAGCCGCTCGGCGGCCGACCAAAGCGCGTCGACCCCTCGATCGTCAAGCCGGCCGCTCTGCGCGGGGATGCTTCGCAGTCCGCGGATGTTGGATTGCGTCACGTAGCGCTCCAAAATGGACGGACTGCTCGGATCGTCGGGATTGAGAGTACAGATGCCGACGAGCACGTCACGGTTGGCAGCCGACGCGTCGGCGATAAACCGGTTGTCCCACCGATAGAAGGTGCTCGTTTGGACCGCCGTCGCGAAACCGACGCCCGCGGCCCGCATCTCGCTCCGCAGGTGGGTCACCGTCCCTTCACCGATTGGCGGACGATAGGGATGAACGATCGCCGGATATCGCGACTCGTCTTCGCTGTAAAGGTGGGCATGACAATCGATGAGGAGGGGCGGGCTCGCCCCGATTCTGGCCGCCTGCGCGATGCCGGCCGCGGACGTAAGACAGGCGGCGGCCGTCGCCGCGCCGGACGCTCCCAAAAACTGACGCCGAGTGAACGCACCTTCTCCGACCGACGAGGAAAACCTGTGCACGCGAGGGTACGCTTTCCAGCGGGGATTGGCCGAGGGGACTGACTGAGAGACTTGTTGGCAGGCTGGGTGAATGCCGGGGCGAGGCGAAGGGGTCTGTCGCTTTAGCCAAAGGACCGGCCGCGGCGCGCGGGGATTGATATCCGAAAAGTCGATCCGGCTCAAGAACGACCTCGCGGCGCGACGGGTCGGCCTCCCAAAATGGCACGAAAAACCTCGCTTGGCGCGATTCGCCGTTCCAGGCAAAATCCCGGCCCCTAGAGTGCATCCAATCCAGGTGTAGCGGTCCCGTGGCGGCAACCATCGGTAAATACCAGACGTTCATCGCGCCTGTTTGAACGGCGGAGACTCGAGAATGAGGCGATTCGAGGAAGAGCAAGAGCGAGAGGAAGAGCAAGAGTTTCACCACCGACGTTCCGAGCACGGCAGCGGTCACGGGAGCGGTCACGGGAGCGGTCACAGGGGTGGCACGCGCCGCGACCACGTCGTCACCTCGACCGTGATCGTCGGGGTGGCTCTGTTCCTGCTGTTCGGGACCCCGTACCTAAAGCGCCATTTGTCGCCGGAAGCCGCCATCGTCAACTCGATCGGCAGAGGCGACGTCGAGGCGGATCGCGACCTTAATCGCGACTCGGATCGCGACCTTAATCGCGACCCGGATCGCGAGGCGGTTCGCCGATGGCTTCGCGCAAACGGCGATGATCCGCATTTCCGCGAAATCCGCTGGTGGCCCCCCCGCGAGCTGGCCAAACTGCGTCAACAACGCCTCGAGGTGGCAAGAGAAGCGGCACAGGACGATCCGAGATTGGCGGATCAGGTCGAACAGCTCGAAGAAGACGGTCCCGACCGCGTCTGCCGGCTCAAGTATCGCGCCGAGAATGAAGCCGGCAAAGAAATCACGCGCGACGACCTGTTCCTCCTCCGACAGGGGAAGGCCCGTCTGCTGGCGGGGAACTCGTCATTGGCGATCGCCGCCCGCAAGTCCTTTCCGGACGGCGAGGGCTTGCCCTGACGTGGGGAGCTCCGCCAGCGGCGGCGGGACCGGATTGGACGAGGGATCGCGCGGCACGAATTTGTACGAGTCGACGAATTCAACCGCGATCTGGGTCCGCTCGTCCTGCCGCAGGCGTGGGAACGACATGCTCTCCCGTGCGACCAGTTCGTAGTGCTGCTGCATGTCGGACATCCAGCGCGCGAACTTCGCCTCCTCAAAGGGAAACCGCGACTCGCGGTACAGCACGCATCGGAGCGGCCGCGAGCGGGAGACCCGGCTCCAGTCGGGCGGCCGCAAGCGGTAGCGGCTGATTTCGAGCGCCCGGTTACACTGATACTGGGCCGCCCAACTGAGCTCTTTGTATTGCTCGGGGACGAAATCGAGGCCGAGATCGCTCTTCAGGCAGGCAACCTCTTCGTCGCGATGCGCACAAAACCAAAAGCCTTGCGCGAACGCGCGGGCGCGAAAATCGGACTGCGTCTTATACGGACAAAGAACGTCCCGGACGACGACGCCCAAGCCAATCGCCCCGAGCAACGCGCAGCCGCACACCAAGGACCGCCGCACCGAAACACCCCGCCTGGCCCACCACGCGAACGACTCGACGGCGCCCATGGCCGTGAGGCAACAGATCGCCGGCGCCACGTACTGCGAGAATTTCACATGGCCGCCGTAGGGGTACTTCTGCAGTAGGGCGGCCAGAAAATGCAGTCCGGCCGGGGCCAGACACAATCCCAGCAAGACGCCGTTCCTCTGCCGCCACAACCGCCAGATGCCGGCCAGCACGAAAATCAGCGTCAGGCTGCTGGCCCAATTGGGGCCGCCGACAGGATAGGCGAGAAAATCGCTGGCATGAGTCCGCAACAGCCAGAACGGCAACTTCCACGGTTGGCGCAGCGGCGGAAAGTGGACCTGCCAATAGCGGGTCATGAACTCGCCTTCGGCGCCCGCTTGCACGCGGCCGCTGAGCCAGAAACAAAAACAAAATCCCGCGACCAATCCCACATTCCACGCCGACCAGGCGCGCCATTCGGACCGCGTTCCGCCCTTCCGCCAAAGGCAAGCGCCGACCACCAGGCTGAAGCCGCCCGCGGCGAAGACCGCCGGATACGACAGCCCGACCGCCAGGGGAGTCGCACAGGCCAGCCACCACAGCCAACGGCTTTCGCGGCGCTCGAGCCATTCAACCGTCAGGAACAACAAGCAAAGCGACACGAACAGGTCGGAACCATACGGCTTGGCTTCGGCCGCATAACGGATTCCCGGATAGGAGACGGCGAAGATCGCCACGGCCAACAGCAGTCCAAGACCGGACAAGAGCCGGGACGCCGTTCGCCGAAACAAGAGGACGCTGGCGAGCGAGCAGGCGAAGGGGAACAGCCGCAGGACAAGCTCCGAAAAACCGAAGAGCCGCACCGCCGTCCGTTCGATCCAAAGGAACAAGACCGGCGCGACCTGATGAAAGTCGAGCGGCCGCAAGAGTTCGGCATAGCTGCGGCTGATGAAATTGACGCACAGAAAACTTTCGTCGTCCCACAACGGGAAGCGCAGCGCATAACGCATGAACCGTGTGAACAAGCCGAGCAAGATAAACAGGCCCAGCCAACGTTGCAGGCTCGCCGGGTCGAGAACGCCCGACTCCAGTGCGCCAGGAACGTCGGCGACGAGGCAGGAGCCTTGTCGCTCAGGAGCGGACCCTGGCGCCGGAAATCCCACCGCGGACCGCCATTGCCCCCAAGCACTCATCCGCCTCTCCCCCTTGCCGCGTCAAGCAACCGCATCGGGAGTCGGCATCTACTGAAAATCGGCAAATCGGTCAATGCCGCTCGGGGAGTTGCGTCGCTGCGGGTGCACGGCGTCGGGTGCACGGCGCCCTGTGCAAAAACATGCGGCGCAAAAACATGCGGCGAGGGCAGGTGCCCTCGCCGACTCGCAAACTGTTGAGCCTGATGCCCGCCCCACGATGCGCCAAGTGCGTCGCGGCGTCACTTCCCGCAAACGCCGGTGAGATGCGGAAAGCGGCTTGGTGGTCCCGGTTAAGAGCGACCGCTACCAGCCTCCACGGTAGCCCCAGCCGTAGTACGGCCGCGGAGCGACATAGACGCCGACGGCAGGTCCCGGTCCGACGACCCCTCCCGCGGGATAAACCATCGGGGGCGGTACGGAGGCGGACGGCGGCGGGGTCGTCTGCATCACCTGGATGAGGTAATCGCTGACTCCGTTGGCTTTCAACTGAACAATCGCGTCGGGCGTCATGTCAAACCGTCCGCCGCGAGAGCGAATGCTGTTGACGATCACCTCCGCGCTCAAGCCGCTTTTCACCATGTAGACGATGTCGGCGTTGCTCAAGGCGGCCTGGTCGGCCGCCGCTTGGGCCTGCTGATATTGCGCTTGGGCGGCCGTGGCGTTTTGCTCGTTCTTGACATCCTGGGAATGGCCGAGGAGTGCACCGCCGACGCCTCCGGCAGCAGCCCCGATCAATGCCCCGGCGGCCGCGTCGCGACGCCCGAAGGCACTGCCGACGATCGCCCCGGTCAGGGCGCCCAGGCCGGTGCCGACAACGGCCCCGCCGACGGCATTGCTATTGTCCGTGGTTTGACACCCCGTGCCAAAAACAGACGTGGAAACCAAAAGCCCGAAAACTGCCAATCGTTTCTGGACCCACATGGCTCAATTCCTTTTGATGCCGGTTCTCCGGCCAGACCGCGGCGCGGCCGGAGTCCCCTGAAATCTCAGTCGTCATGCAGGGGACGGCTACTTGAGCATGTTTGAATCGATCGCCTCCTCCGATTAGGGCAAGATGCGCGATCACGCAAAATGAATAGTTTGGAGAATAAGGGCGAGTGCAAAGTGCGAAACTGGCGGCGAGCGACGGCAAGCGCGACGAGGCCAAACACACGCTTCGGGGGCGAGAATCTATCACACGAGGAAGGTCATGAGAACGGGAATTTGAATGACCGGGTGGCCGCCCAATGGCCGCCGGATGGCTGCAAAGGGGGCTCGGCTCACCGTTGTTCAGTCGTATTGAACGCTTTCGTCCCGGCGATGGCGGAAGAGTGCCTCATTCGATTGGGTCGTGTGTGCGAGCCCTGTTGGTGATTTAGTCTCACGCGATCCTTTGAAGTCTCAAGTGGCCGAAGGGAAGGGTTTTGCTCCCCAGGATTGCGTGGACTCGAACGGTGTGTCCTATCCCGTAGGAACCATCATCGGTTGCCAAATGTGCGCGCTTCTTGAAGAATGGATGGGTATTCCCTGCAACACAGCACCCTCGTGCCAATGCTGAAAAAGGGACGCAGACCGTATGCAAGACCTACTCTTCACCGTCGACGTGAGCGACTCGATCCCCTTGACGCGCGGGCCGGCGAGGTCCTCGTTCGTCCGCTAACTTCGGTGATCGAGAACGCCCGATGGAGGGTTTTTCGTCATCAGAGTGTCAATAGTTGGGCCTGGAACGTGTGTTCCATTCCACCTTGTTTCGACAACCGATGCTCGAACGGAAGGAAACGCATGAGAATCCCCAAACAGTCAGAAAGCGTCTTACGCAATCCTTTGAAGTCTCAAGTGGCCGAAGGGAAGGGTATTGCTCCCCAGGATTGCCCGGACCCGTCCGGTGTGTCCTATCCCTTAGGAACCATCATCGGTTGCCAAATGTGCGGGCTTCTTGGAGAGTGGATGAGTATTCCCTGCAACACAGCACCCTCGTGCCAATGCTGAAAAAGGGACGCAGACCGTACGCAAGACCTACTCTTCACCGTCGACGTGAGCGACTCGGTCCCCTTGACGCGCAGGCCGGCGAGGTCCTCGTTCGTCCGCTAACTTCGGTGATCGAGAACGCCCGATCAGGGAGTGTTTTCGTCATCAGAGTGTCAATAGTTGGGCCTGGAACGTGTGTTCCATTCCACCTTGTTTCGACAACCTATGCTCGAACTGAAGGAAACGCGTGAGAATCCCCAAGCAGTCAGAAAGTGTCTCTCGTCGTCCGTCGACATCCTATATCGATGAAGGCAAAGGAGTTACCCCCCACGATATTCAACCTTTTCCGACTGTAGGTTGGAATTGTGAACACACCGGTGGAAATCCGCCAGTCGTCGCAGACGGCGGGGTGATGTGCATTAATGGCGAACAGTATATGTGCTGGAACGGCGACCTAATTCAAAATCCAGGAGCCGGTTCCTGCTAAGGAGAATTAAAGGGGGGAAGACAAAGGGGCGGGAAGACAAAGGGGACATTCTAGTTTTCGAGCGAAATGTCGAACGTCCCCTTTTCGCCGCCCTCCCCCTTTTCGCCGCCCTGACAGGTCACGCACCCGCACCTTCGATTGCTTGCTCAAAGTTGAGTGTTCGAGACTTCGTGCTTCGTGCGTTTACTACGTCAGGATGTCGCGCACGACGCGGCCGTGCACGTCGGTCAAGCGGAAGTCGCGGCCCGCATAGCGGTAGGTGAGATGCTCGTGGTCGATCCCCATCACGTGCAGAATCGTGGCGTGATAGTCGTGCACGTGCACGGGGTCGGCCACGATGCTGATCCCGTGCTCGTCCGTCTGGCCGTAGGCGGTCCCCCCCTTGACCCCCGCGCCGGCCAGCAGGCAGGAAAACGCCGCGGCATAATGGTTGCGGCCTTTGCCGTTCGAGCTTGTCGGTCCAGGGGGTGCGGCCGAACTCGGTGCAAATGGCGACGAGCGTGTCATCGAGCAGCCCGCGGCGCTTGAGGTCGGTGATCAAAGCGGCCAGGGGCTGGTCGACGCGGAGCGCTTTCGGGCGATGGTCTTGCATGTCGCCGTGCGCAGTCCCAATTGTTGTTTGACCCGGTGTCGACGAGCTCGACCGTGCGCACGCCGTTCTCGATCAGCCGCCGCGCGACAAGGCACTGCCAGGCGAACGACTTGTTGTCGCGGCTGCCGACGCCGTAAAGGTTCAAGGTCTCGCGGGTCTCGCGGGAAAGGTCAATGACTGCGGGAGCGACGCGCATCATTCCCCGGGCGATGTCGAAGCTCGTCTGCCGGGCCGGCAGGTTCAGGTCGCCCGGCCGGGCCGCCGCGTGCAGCTCGTTGGCGTCGCGCAGCATCCGCTGTTCCAGCTCGTGCAGGGCCAGCGTGGGAGCGGAAGAGGTCAAATCGGGAATCGGATGGTCCCCCGGGAAGATGCGGACTCCCTGATGCACGGGGGGCAGAAAGTTGCTGTCCCACACTTGCGAGCCGCCGTAGGGCGGATGCTCGCAGAGCACGACGTACGACGGCAGATTCGAATTGAGCGTTCCCAGGCCGAAGCTCAGCCAGGCCCCGATGCTGGGCAGCGGGACGGTGGCCGAGCCGGTGTGCATCGCCAGGACGGACTGAAAATGCTCGATGATGTCGGTGTGCAGGCTCCGCAGCACGCACAGCTCGTCGGCCACGCCCCCCAAATGCGGGAAACAGCTCGCTCATCGGCAAGCCCGATTCGCCATGCTGCGAAAAGCGAAAGGGCGAAGGCATGAGGGGCAGCACGTCGGTCCCGCGCAGATGGACCGCCGAAACGCTCTTGCCCTGGTCGACCTTCAAACGGGGCTTGGGATCGAACGTATCGACGTGCGAGAACCCGCCGGTGAGGAAGACGAAGATCAAGTGCTTCGCCCGCGCGGATGGTTCGACCGCCGCGGCGCCAACGGATGTCCGCCGTGCATCTCGGCCGCCAACGCCAGGGGACGGTACAATCCCCGCCCTCCGGCCGCCAGGCCGAGACCGGCAAACTTCAGGAACTCGCGGCGTCGCGTTCTTGTCAGCCGTTCCATTGCAAACCCTCGAGTCGCAATTCGGTGCTACGGGAAAGTCCAAGGTCTAAGGTCCAAGGTCCAAAGTCCAAGGTCGAAAAACGAAGACTCGGCGATCCAAACTCTTCGACTTTGGACCTTGGACCTTAGACCTTGGACCTTGCCTTCTAGTCCACATATACGAACTCATTGGCGGCCAGGATCGTCCGGGCATAACTGAGCCAGGCCTCCGATTCGGCCCGCTTGGAATCGAGGCCGGACCGCGCTGCTTCACGGGCGTAACGTTCGACATAGTCGCGGCCCCGCTCCATCTCGCCCGATGCTGCGGGCCGGCAGTACGCGAGCTGGTGTGCCCGGCCGATGCGCGCGGACGGTTCGCTCGTTTCGCGGCAAAGCCGCCGCGCAAACGCGCCGGCCGTGTCGCGCATGAAATCGCTGTTCATCAAAAACAGGGCCTGAAGCGGAACGGTCGACGTGGACCGCACGTCGGTCGTCGTGTTCGTGTCCGGGCCCGTCGAACAGGCCCAAAAACGGATGGCGAGAATTGCCGCTGCGTCATCAGGTAAACGCTGCGGTGCTGCGACGGATAGACCGCCTTGAACGGAAAGTGCTGCGTCCAGTGCCACTCGCGGATCGGAGGAAACGGATGCGGCCCCGGCCGCGCCAGGTCCAGCACGCCGCTCACGTCGAGCATCGCGTCGCGGATCGCCTCGGCGTCGAGTCGCTGCCGATCGAAACGCCAATACCAACGGTTGACCGGGTCGATCGCCTCGTCGGCCGGCTCCGCGTCCGAGGCGAGTTGGTACGTCTTCGACTGCATGATGAGCCGGTGCAGCGACTTGATCGACCAGCCGTGCTCGACGAACGACGCGGTGAGCCAATCGAGCAATTCCGGATGGGACGGGGGGCTGCCGCGCGTGCCGAAGTTCGAGGGCGTGGCCACGATCCCGCGCCCGAAATGGTGCTGCCACACGCGATTGACCATCACCCGCGCCGTGAGCGGATTTCGCGGAGAGGCCAGCCAGTCGGCCAGCTCCAAGCGGCCGCTTTCGTTCGGCCCGGGTGCCGGCGCCTCGCACCCGGAAAGGAAGCGGGGCACTCCGCGCGGAACTCTTTCCCCGGGCTGGCTCGGCTCGCCGTGGAGCTGGATGTTCGCGTCGGTGACCGTCCCTTCGCTGACCGCATAGGCGACCGGCAGGGCCTCCGGCGCTCCGCGCCGTTCGAGGAAGCTCAACCGGGACTCCAGCGTTCTGAGCCGCTGCCGCTGTGGACCTGTCGCGGGGTTTGACACTTTTCGAGCTCGGGCCACGTCGTGCCGCAGCCGCGACAGCTCGGCCTGATACGCCGACAGCACGGGAGACGCGGCGGCCGCGGGTACCAGCGGCGGGAAGGCCCGGCGGCCGAATTTCATCGACTGGAATTCTTCGGAGCCGGCGTAGGGAAACCGCGTGCTCGCGAAGACGCCGTACAGCGCGTAATAGTCGCGCGTGGGGATGGGATCGAACTTGTGATCGTGGCACCGCGCACAGCGCAGCGTCATTCCCAGGTAGGCCCGCCCGACCGTGTCGATCGTGTCTTCCAGCGTCAGATGCCACAGCTCGTAAGGGGCCGTCGCGTACCGCCGCGACAAGGCGAGAAAACCCGTGGCAATCACCTGCTCGGAATACTTGTCGGCGGGTCCGTCGCTTGGCCAGAAGGTCGCCGGCGATCTGCTCGCGGACGAACTGGTCGTAGGGCTTGTCGGCATTGAACGCGTCGATGATGTAATCGCGATACAAGCCGCGCCTCGGGCACGGGATAGTCGGCGTTGTCGCCGGCCGTGTCGGCATAGCGGACGACGTCCATCCAGTAGCGGCCCCAGCGCTCGCCATATTGCGGCGAGCCAAGCAGCGTCTCCACCACGTTCGCAAAGGCTTCGGGCGATTTGTCGGCCAGGAAAGCGTCGACCTCTCTGGGAGTCGGCGGCAGTCCGATCAGATCGAAATAGGCCCGCCGCAACGAGCGTCCGCTTGCTCGCCGCGGCGGCCGGCTGCAGTCGATGGGCATTTGAGTGCCGCATGAATGAAACAATCGACGGCGTTGGCCGACCAGCCGCTCGCATCGCGGGGCGGCTCGACTTTGTGGACCGGCAGAAAGGCCCAATGCGTTTCGCTGGCGAGTCCGTGGCCCTCGTCGCCGAAAGGAGTCGCTCGCCGGCCGATCGGGCCAGACGGCTCCGTCGCGGACCCAGCGCTCGAAATCGGCGATCGCCGCATCGGGAAGTCTCTTGTCCGGCGGCATTTTCAGGTCATCGTCGTGATAACGCAGGCGCCGGATCAACAGGCTTTTTTCCGGATCGCCCGGCACAATCGCGGGGCCCGAGTCGCCCCCTTTGAAGAGCGCTTCGCGACGGTCGACGCGCAGATTGTTCCCCGTCTTCTTTCCGCCGTGGCACTGAAAGCACGTGGTCGCCAGGACGGGCCGGATCTTCGATCTCGAAGAAGGCCTCGCGCTCTTCGGACCGCACGCGTGGCATCTCCGCCGCGCCGAAGCGGCCAGCACTCCGCTCACAAGCATCGCCAGCGCCACGGAGAATCGCATACGGCGCGCCATCCGAAGGACCAATCAACAAATTCCGATGCGATGCATCATAACATGGAGAGCCGGCCATCGAAACTGTCGGGCAAGCTGCTTCCGAAGTCCAAGGTCCAAGGTCCAAGGTCGGGAGATGACGTCCGCGTCGTAAAGACCTTGGATCCTGGATCCCGGGACTGGCATTGCACGGCGCCTGCGGCGTCGGGCGTTTTAAATGCTGCGTTTGGGACGCTGGGTGCCATGCCCACGGCTTTGCGTGGGCATGTCTGTTCTTAAAGCCCCAGCCAGGGGCGACAGTCTTCCTGCCATTGGCGTGAGCCAGTGGAATCGGGGCCTCGGGATGGTTTCCAAAGCCCCCAGCGGGGGCGACACTCGTCGCGCCGGGTGCCATGCCCACGGCTTTGCGTGGGCATGTCCTTGGATCCGTTGGCCGTGGTCAAGTGCTGCCGAATACGTACGTCCCGGTAGCGGACTCCTCCGCCTCGACCAATCCTCTCTGCCACGCACGCCTCAAGGCTGAAGACATGCCCACGCAAAGCCGCTCTGTGTTACCCGCATTTTTACAGAATGCTTTGCGCGGGGGATCGTAAGAGCATTGAGACGAATCAACTTCGGGAATTCGCGTCTTGCGGAATGAGGAGTGCTCCCTGAGCGGCGGCTCCCAGGAGATGTCGGGGGTCATGGTTCGATGCGGTCGGAGGGCCGTCTCTGGAGTGTTCAAGCAGGAAACGGATCCCCGATGGAGAGCGTCACGTTGGATGTGGAGCAATGGTCTCGAGAGCAGTTTAGTTCGTGTGAGTTGGGCGATCGGCGGGCAACGAACGGTTGGTGAAGTTCGCCAGGCAGGTTGCGGCCAGTCCTTCGGCGAGCACCCCCGATCAGACGCGTCAGTGGGCTGACTGCAAAGCGGCCTATCGACTCATGGACTGCGATGACATCCAATTTGGGGCGATTCTCGCACCGCATTGCCAGCGGACGCGGTCTCATTCGTCGAAGTCGGGTCGCGCTCTGCTGATCCATGACAAAACTGAGATCTCTTTCTCGACGCAGCGTGGGCCCATCGAAGGGCTCGGTCTGACGGGCAACAACAAGCGGCAGGGGTTTCACCTTCATACCGCGCTGAAAATCGCCCAGGACGGTGAAGAGATTTTCGGCCTTGCCGGACAGTTGCTCTTCTACCGGCAAGCGGCGCCCAAACGCCGTGATGGCAAGCGCGAGACGGTCTTGCAGGCGAAGCGGCGGCCGCGCGAATCCGAGGTGTGGCGCCGATTGATCGAACAAGTGGGACCCGCCCCCGCCGGCCAGACCTTCGTGCACGTCTGCGATCGGGAAGCCGATAACTACGAAGTCTATGCGCAAGGGCTGGCGTGTGGTACGAGCTGGATCATCCGCGCGGCTCAGCTGCATCGCAAGGTCCGCCCCGTGGGGCAGGCAGAACCGGGCCAGCCACGATCCGAAGCCATGACCACGATCGAAGACCTCCTGGCAGAGAAGTGTTTTGGGGAAGGCTACGAGGTGGAGGTTCCCGCGACGAAGAAAAAGCCTGCTCGCCGGGCCCACGTCCAGCTTCGCTGGACCTCGCTCTGGATGCCGCGTCCCAATCCCTGCAGCGTTTGGGCCAAGACAAACGCCCCGGCCTTCATCCGCATGACGGCCGTGGAAGTCCACGAGGTCAAACCACCCCGCGGAGCGAAGCCGCTGAGGTGGGTGCTCTACACACGCGATGCCATCTCGGACGCCCAGGCGGCGCGTCAGGTCGCCCAAGATTACTCGCGACGCCCAGTGATCGAAGACTATCACAAGGGCCTGAAGACGGGCTGTCGCCTGCAAGAGCGCCAATACGGCACGGCGGCTCGATTGGAACGCGTGGCCGCCGTGCTGTCGCTCGTGGCAGTCCGTCTGATACAAATCCGAGCCATCGCCCGCGTCGAGCCGGAGCGACCGGCGTACGAAGTGGCTCCGCAAGAATGGGTCAAGACGCTCTATCAATACACAGTCTCCCAATCTCCGAAATACCCACAGCGCTGGACGGAAGCCAATTGGACCGTCTGGGAGTTCATGCGACGCCTGGCGGGCCTGGGCGGATTCCTGGGCCGTAAAGGCGACGGCCTTCCCGGTTGGATCACCCTCTGGCGCGGCGTGTCCAAGCTCCTCCTTCTCATCGAAGGCCGACAACTTGGACACAAAAAATGTGGGTAACACAAAGCGCAAAGCCGTGGGCATGGCACCCGGCGCTGGGTGTGGGCAAAGCTCCTGATTCCTCGCGGGGCTGAGAGCGACAATTCAGGATCCGGCCGCCTGTGACGGCTCAATCAGAGCGTTCTTGTCTGCGTCGCGAAGCAGCGACCAGGCGAATTGCCCCACGAACGTCAGCAGGCCGAGAGAGAATCCGAGAAAGACAAGAAACGTGGCCAGCTCGGGGACGATCAGCACGGCGGCCATCGCGGCGTAGAGTCCTCGTTCGAGCAGGTAGTTCCACATCGCCGCGGCGTCTCAAGATCCGGTTTCAAACGGGGGCCACCGCTTGTAGGGTAAGCTGCTAGCTTGCCCTGGAAAGTTCATTCTTGGACTGGCAAGGGCAAGCTGGCAGCTCGCCCTACGGTAAAGGGCAAGCTGGCAGCTCGCCCTACGGTTTTGAAACCCCTTCCAGAACGATGCGATTAGGCCAAAGCCGCTCAGCCCGGCGTTGGCTTGCCACATCCTCGATTCTAGCCGGCCTCTCATACCGTTGTCCAAACGAAAACGAGCCCGTCCCGCGACGCGTTTTTGAATGCGGAAGAGGCTGTTGCCGGACGCGGAGTTGGACAAGGCGATGCTGAAGGAGATTTCCTCCCAATCATCTGGCGCCTTGCCCCTCGCACCCGAGCCCCTTAGCCGCCTTTGGTTTCCTGGTGGAATTCGGCCCAGCGTTTCCAGGCGTACGTCCATTCCATCCACAGCCGCATGACGGACCACAAGAGCCGCATCCGCGCCAGATGCTCGGGCGGAAGACGGGTCTGGCTCGTGAAGGATTCGCGGGCCGCGTCGGCCAGGTTCCAGCGCTCGGCGAGTGCCCGGCACAGGCCGTCGGCCGTCAGGTCGAACTTGGGCGGAGCGTTTTCGTTGGCGGCGTCTTTCAACAAGTCGGCCGCGTCGGCCATCACGAAGAGCTCGAACAGCCGGCCGCGATAGGGGTCGATTTCGAGAGGCTTCCCGGCTTCCTCGGCTTCGCGCACGACGTGATCGATCTGCTCGACAATGCTCTTTGCCAGCGACGGCTCAAACGATGTCGGTGTTCGCATTGGCCGGCTCACGCCTTTCCTGTGGAACAGCGACCCGCAGGGCCCGGTCCGCTCCAGCCTGCAAATCCGGCGGCCGGTTGCGAGAAGTCCCTGGCGATGCGCCTGGTGTTTCGATTCGTGAACGTGTTTTGCGGCACTTTTCGCCCTCAACCCTCGCCGCTAAATCACGCCGCTAAACAACGCCGTTAAACAACGCCGTTAGACAACGCCGCTAAACAACACAGCCGAGCGGAGCGCCGAGGGGGCCTTTTCTCTTCCCCCGCCTTCGCTCTGCATCCCTCACCGCTGGAGCGAAACTCACGCCCCTGTTTCCCATTATACAGGGGTTTCGCGATTCATTCACGAGCAATGTACTAACGGTTGTTAATCAAACTCGCGGCGAGCGGGGTGGCACGGGCGGCTTGTCCGCCAGAGGAGCAAACTGCGGCCGCCCGGAGCGCAGGCAGAGAAGCCGGCAGTGCCATTCGGCGCGGATCCAGTTGCTTCCAAGCTGGTACGGAGGGCGTGCTTCAGAGTTTTTTGGGGTCTTCAGGTTTCCCTTTTTTTACGCCCCAAAATACCCCAAAAAACTCTCCCGATACCCCTCAACGGCAAACGATCGACAGGTTAACGGCGTAGAGCGCCAACTGGCGCCGATCGTCAGCTTGAGGAGAACGGAGTTTGAGGGGCACGGAGGGGCCGAAGCGCCCGCCCTGTCATTTGGCAGTGGGCGTGGCGTAGGCCCAGGCGGAGTGCGGGAAGAGGAAGTAAGTTCCCGCGATGGCACCGGCCTCCACCAGGGCCGCCTCTAGGTTCAAGGGAATCTGGTAGATCAACTTCGGAGCGCATTCGCCCGGGCCGGTAGTATCCCAGCGGATAGACGGCGCTGCAGGGCGGGTCGAGGGTCATCTGGTACGGGCAGTCCGGCGGCCTGCACGGCGATACGACCGATCGAGACGAACGGCTGAACGAAGAAGGGCCACGTGTGGCCGTACCGCTCGAGCTGCGCGTCCTCGTAATAGAGCGGGTTGTAACAGATGTTGGAAGCCTGCCAGGCGTAAAGGCTCGGAGCGAAGGTTCGCGGCTGCAAACGGTCCCTCCGCCAGGGAGATTTCCTTCGGACAGTCCAAGAACGCGGCCATCGCGCGTCTTGCAGGGCTTGCCGTCCGGCGTGGGGCACTGGTTCTCGCACGGATTTTCTTTGGCGATCTTCGGATCCGGCTCATAGTCGAGGTACGGAAGAATCTGCGTCACCTTGGTAAGCTGGCTCGGGCCTCTTGATCTTTTCCGGCGCCGGCGGGGCGCCGTACTCGGGAGATCCCTTCGAGAGTTGGACTCGGAACTGGGTCCCGCCTGGCATCTGCGCGGGCGAGAGAGGACGCTGAGCCATCGCGTCGGACGTCGGGCCGCATACGAGGGGGGTGCATAATTCGACGCGTCACGGCTGAGCGGCCGACTGTGGCGTCGCCGGTGCCAGCTCCAGCGGAGGCAGCGGCGGCAAAGCGTGTCGTTCGGGTTTCGGGACCGCGTCGTGGGCCGATGCCTCACGCAGACGTTGGCTGCGGCGGACCCAACGTTCGGCCGTTGGATAGGGCGGAGCGTCGAGGCATCGGCGGGCCGAGGCGCGGTGCCGACGCATTCGGGGACCGGACATCGGGCACTGGCCAGCCGGCGCACCGGATGTGCGCCGGGTTGGAGGGACGGGTAGATAATACGGATCGTCGGCCGTTGCCACGGAGCGCACTGGCGGCCAGGGCGGCGAGGACCAGTCCGCCGGTTAGCCGGTTAATCAGGCGCCGGCGGTCTAGCCGACCTCGATCGGAGCGTGCTCGGCCGTGTAATTTGGAGCTTCTTGCGTGATGGCGATGTCATGCGGATGGTTCTCCCTAACCGTTGCCGGCGAAACCTGGATGAAGCGCGCCTTGGTCCGCAGCTCGTCGATGGTGCCGACGCCGAGATATCCCATTCCCGCCCGCAGCCCGCCAATGAGCTGGTACATGAAGGGGCCGAGCGAACCTTTGTAGGCGACGCGTCCTTCCACTCCTTCCGGCACGAGCTTGCGTGCCCCTCTTCCGTCCTCTGTCACTCCACTCTGGCGATAACGCTCGCTGCTTCCCTGCACCATGGCGCCGATCGATCCCATTCCTCGGTAACGCTTGTAGCTGCGGCCTTGGTACAGAATCATTTCGCCCGGACTTTCGTCCAAGCCGGCCAACAAACCTCCGAGCATGGTGATCGATGCCCCGGCCGCCAGGGCCTTCGTCACGTCTCCGCTGTATCGAATGCCGCCGTCGGCGATCATGGGAATGTCGGTTCCGGCGACCGCCTGGGCGGCGTGGGCGATGGCCGTCAACTGCGGGACGCCGACGCCGGAAATGATCCGCGTCGTGCAAATCGAGCCGGGGCCGATGCCGACCTTGACCGCGTCGGCGCCGGCCCGAATCAGGTCGCGTGCTCCTTCCGTGGTGGCGACGTTTCCGGCAATCACGTCGATCGTCCAGCGGCTTTTGACGTAGCGGACCGTCTCGACGACGTTCCGCGAATGGCCGTGGGCGCTGTCGACCACCAGGACATCGACCCCTTTTTCGATCAGGCAGGCGATGCGTTCGTCGTCTCCGACGCCGACCGCCGCCCCCACCCGCAGCCGGCCGCGCGTGTCCTTGCACGCCAGCGGGAACCGCAGGTTCTTGTCGATGTCCTTGATCGTGATTAATCCCTTCAAATGATATTCGTCGTCAATCAGCAAAAGTTTCTCGACTTTATTTTCCAGGAGGATCCGTTGAGCTTCCTTCAAATTGGTATTCTCATTGGCGGTTACCAGGTTTTCCTTGGTCATCACGTCGGCGATTCGCGTCTCTCTCGACTCAAGGAACCGAAGGTCCCGGCGTGTCAGAATCCCCTTAAGCTTCCCATCTTTCGTGATGGGGACGCCGCCGATGTTCCGCTCGTCCATGATCCGAGCCGCTTCTCCCACCGTGGCTTCCGGCGGAAGTGTGACCGGATCGACGATGACGCCGTGCTCGCTCCGCTTCACCCGGTCGACCTCGAGCCCCTGCCGTTCGATCGGCATATTCTTATGGATCGACCCCCAGCCCCCCTTCCTGGGCCATGGCGATCGCCATTTCGCTTTCGGTGACCGTATCCATGGGGCTGCTGATAATCGGCACATTCAGCCGAATGTTCCGCGTCAGGGGCGAACTGACGTCGACCTCCGACGGGAGCACTTCGCTGTATGCCGGCTCGAGCAAAACGTCGTCGAACGTCAGGCCGCGGTAAGCGATTCGATCATCCATCGTCAATCCTCCAAAATGTGTCACGCGGGTTTAACGCTCCGCGCCGCGGGTTTGCTGAATCGTTTCAAAAATCGCGTTGGCAAGGCTAACGAGGATCGCCGGCGAGAGCTCTTCGGCCCGCGCCCGTTCGCCGAGATCCTGCGATTGCAAGACCGCGTCGATCTGCGGGCGGTCGAGTTCGTTGCGATAGATAGATAACGAGCACGTTTCGCAGCAGTTTCCGTCGCTGCTGAAAGACGCCCCGCAAAAACTCGTGCAAAAATGCCCGGTCGCGGATCGCCTGCCGCCGACCGGCGTCCGGATCGATGCGGATCATCGCCGACTCGACCTTCGGCCGCGGCCAGAAAACGTCGGCCGGCAAGCCGCTTGAGAACTTCGATGCGGCACTGCGCCGCGAGCCAGACAGACAGGGCGCCATAATTCGAAGTCCCTTCCTTCGCCGCCATCCGTTCGGCCAGCTCGAGTTGGATCGTCACCACCATCCGCTCCCAGGCGTAATCGCTGGCGACGAGATTCGAGATGACGGGCGTCGCCACGCCGTAGGGCAGGTTGGCCACCAGCTTGAGCCGCTTCGACGAGCTCGGCCACAGCCGCATCCAGCGCCTCGAGGACCGGCTGCGAAAAATGGTTCTTGTTCTTGAGGACGTCGCAGCCCAGGATCGTCACGTTGGAGAAGCCGTCCACCGCCTCGGCCGTCAACTGCTGCATCCGCGAGTCGACTTCGACGGCAATCACCGCGCCGGCCCGCTCGGCCAGAAACGCGGTGAGCCCGCCCGTTCCCGAGCCGACCTCGAGCACCACGTCGTGGCTTTCCAGCTCTGCTTGCGCGACGAGAAACTCGACCAGGTTCAGATCGATCAGGAAGTTCTGTCCCAGGTCGTGCCGCGGATTGACGCCGTGTCGAGCCAACAGCTCGCCGATGTGCGTCCGCGTCTGGCGTGCGGCCTGTTTCATGTCCTCAGCATCTGCTGGACGTATTTCCCGAGAATGTCCGTCTCGATATTGACCTCGTCACCCGGCTTGCGGAGGCCGAGCGTCGTGACCTCCAGCGTGTGCGGGATCAAGGCGACGCTGAAGCGATCGGCGGCGACTTGCACGACGGTCAGGCTCACGCCGTCGACCGCGACGGAGCCTTTCGGCACGATTTGTCGCAGGAGCGGCTCGGACGCGCCGAACCACATCGTCACCCATTCGCCCTGGCGCTCGATGCGGTCGACCTGTCCCACACCGTCGACATGCCCCTGCACGAAATGGCCGCCGAAGCGCCCGTCAACGGGAAGAGCCCGTTCGAGATTCACGGCCTCGCCGGCGCGCAAGCGGCCGAGATTCGTTTTGGAAAGCGTTTCGCTGCCGGCCTGAAACGACCACCGATTCGCCGTCGATGGCGACGGCGGTGAGGCAGCAGCCGTTGATGGCCACGCTCTCGCCGAGATTGCCGGCGGGACCAAATCGTCGGGGACCCGAATGGTCAGCCGCAGAGCCGCAATGGTCGCGGGGCTTTCGTTGCGTTTCCGTCGGGGGCGTTGCCGTTGGCGACTTGCGCAGCGAGAGTCGTCGACGCCCTCGGGCCGGACGTCATGCACAAATCCCCGGCCTGCCACAAGCCCGGTGAACATCGGCGTCAGCGGTCGATCGAGCGAGGGGCTCGATCGAGACCAACGCGACGCGACCCCTCGCCGGACGCCGCATCCCCCGCCTTCAGGCCGACCAACCGCTGCCTGAGATTTTTGAACTGCTCCATCGTCCTACTGTGACAAAGGCGACGCGGCGTGTCAAACGTCAGGTAGTGATACCGTTTGCCCGAAAGTTTGCCGCAAATAAAAAACCCGCCGGTTTGGCGGGTCTCACCTTGCACTCTTCGTTGCCCACGATGCACTCGTGAGATTCAAGTCTATCCCAAGAGATCCCCGATCGTCCACAGCCGTTCCGTCACCCCCGCGGCCATTGCGGGGGTCCGCTTCAAAGTCCGATGAATCCGGCAAAAATTGTAGTGGAAGACGTGCAAGGCGACAGCGGCCCGCAGATTCGGAAGCTTACGGGAAAAGGCATAGGTCAGCCGCGTGAACCGCTTGCACCACTGGCGCGTTGTCCCATTCAGCCTTTCGATATGCGAGGTGCAGATCGACTCAGGCGTGATCGGACCCCACATTGGACGCCGCTCGGTGCCTATTATGCCGGCCGGGGCGTAGCGGCCCGCCTCCGCATTCTCGTGGTACTTTTTGATGATCTGCCCATAGTGAACCTGATGACCAAACGTGTCGGACATCGCTCCCAAATACGAGTGGAAGGCGTCCGAGCTGACCTGCGGACGCGTGGCACCTGCCAGCACTTCGTCGCGAGTTGGAACGATGATGCGACGCGACAGATCGTCAAGGAACCGTTGCGTAGTCTCCATGTCCCGCTTGCCCAATGCGTAGGTGCAAATCAGTTTCGTGTCGGTGTCCAATGCGATGTAGAGAAACTGATCGCCGAGATTCGGATTGCCGGCCTCTTCCGATTTGAGACGGCGCTGCTTCTTGCCGCAAAAAGTCCATTGCTCATCTAGCTGGACGTGACGCACATTCAACTCGACAAGATTCGAGTGCATGAACTGGCGACACTCTTCGCCAGCCTTCACAAGCTCCCGCAAGACGGTCGGGATGTTGGTCTGCATCAAACGGGCCGTGCCGCGCACGCTATTGCCTTCCGCCAGCATCCGCAGGATTTGAACGCGCTTCTCCGGTTTCATTACGTTTGCCATCGGATTCGCCACTCATCTCTGCGACGAATCCGCTAGAATTGAGTTGCTTAGGCTGCAATCAGCGGAAACGTCTGGTTGTAGTTTGCCCGGTGGCCGTTAGCGCGGCTGCCGGGTTTTTGGTTGACATAAACAATCATAGCACACTCGCAGTTTGTGTCAACCACAAACGCGATGATGTTGACAAATTTATGTCAACCACTATCATGGAAGCATGCGGGGACAAAAAGCGCAAAGAGGCGCCCTGGACGGCCGGCAACGGGAAAGACGCCGCAACATCAATTCCGTTGTCCGGACGATGAATGGGCGCTCTTTGAGGAAGCGGCAGCGAGCGAAGGAATCAGCGTCGCTGTTTGGCTTCGACGTGTGGCCGTGAAAGCCGCAACTCGCGTGATACAGAAATAGCGGAGGGAGGGGGTTTCGATCCCATCCGTGGAAACCCACGGACTCCTACGGCGGTTTTAAAAACCGCTGCGCCGGCCAAGACGCGGACCTCCCTCCGGTCAACGAGGGCCTACAGCCGGGATTTGCTCCCGGCTGTAGGCTGGCTTTCTACGGCCAGCGTTGACTATTGGGTCATCACGCGGTACTCTAAAGAACGAACCTGTTTACGTGCGTCGGTACACGGCACACCCCCTTCTATTCCAAGTGGTTGGGAAACAGTTCACGGGAGCCCAGCGGTGCTTGTAACGCCGCCGGGCTCATTTCGTTTAGCTCGCTAGGTTGCTTTCGGCTTTGGTGGCGGCGCGGGCATCTTTGGCGGCCCGCTGGGCTGCTTGTTCACTAGTTTTGGCGGCGTAGCGGGCTGCTTGCTCTTAAGCTTAAACTTCCCGTCCCCAACGGCCTCAAACTCGTCGCTTTCCGCCATTCGCCGGCGGAACGAATCATAATCGGGCGACATCCCATTGGCCGCCTTGAAACCACGTCGGACGGCCGCATCCCGAATCACTCTAAAATGCATCGCCGTCTCGGATGCCTGAAGAATTTTCTTTGCGGCATCAACGAACGAAAGCCCTTCAAATTCGGCACTTTCCGCAACAATATCGACAACCGGCGGACTGTTCAGCTTTTGGATTACTTGAGCGACGGTTTTGTCGGCACCATTCCAAAACTCCAACTCATTTTCGAGCGCGATAATCTGCTGCTGGATCTGCGCCCGGCGATCGTTAATTCGTTGGCGAATGTTGGGTACGTCAATATGAGGCATGCTGAGAGTTTATCCAGCCGCCGGCGGATGTCAATTCTAGGCTAGGGGGTCCGCCGGCGTCGCCGGCGAGAACGTCCTCGCCAATCGTCGCTAGAATGACGGCATGAGCGATGAACCGCTGATTCACAGATGGCGGCGGCCTCTACTCGGCGGGGGCGTCGTTTTGGCGAGCGGCGCGCTCTCTCGGATCGCGAATCCGGAGCCGGCTACGGTCATTTTATCGATCGCCTTAGTCGCTTTGACCGCTTGGCTCATCGGCCGGATGCGCCCGAGCCGCTGAACTCCCGTGCCAATCGATCCAATTCAGCCGCGCGGACCGATTCAAACGGTATCACTACCAAACGTCAGCGTTGTGCTTATCGGCGTCCGTCGAATTCTTGAACAGTTGCCCGATCCTCTGGCCGTATTTCTCAAGTCCGCACTGGCGGCTCGGGCTCGGTCGATTTGTAGAGCCGGCGGCCGGTCATTTCCCGCCAGGCCGAACGGACCGGCGGAGTGAAGGCGAAGACGCAGAAGATCAAGGGCATCGCCTCCCGCAGGAGAAAGACGTCGCCAAGAGAAAAATGATCTGGATCAAGTGGATCCGGCTGCGCTGGCCGCGGACCTGATTGAAAACGTGCGCGTACTTGAACCGCGAGACCATCAAGATGGCCACGGCCAGCGTGACCAGAGGGCAGCACAAGATGAATGACAGGGATCAGCCATTCGGCGATCGCTTGGCCCGGCCCGCCGGCACGAGCGCCCGCTACGCGGAGCTCCTTGAGCGCGATCGGGAACGAGGCGACTGTCGCCGCGGCGGCCGGGGAGGGAAGGCCGCTGAAATAGTTGTGCGAATCGTCCTCGTCGGTCTCGACGTTGAACCGGGCCAGCCGCAGCACCGCGCAGAGGGCAAACAGGGCCCCGATCACCCACAACAGACGCGACCAATAGGTAAAAAACGGCTGGAAGTGCGACGCCGAGCGCAGGCCGCTCGGCGTCGGCCGAGCTCTCCATCGAATGGATGATCCGCAGCATCAAAAAGGCCGGCGCCACGCCGAAGCTCACCGCGTCGCACAGGCTGTCGAGCTGCGCCCCGAATTCGCTCGTCTGCTTGGCCCAGCGGGCCACGCTGCCGTCGAGCATGTCGAACAGCATGGCCAGAAAGATCAGCACGGCCGACAGGAACAAGTCGTGCTCGCCGGCCGGGTCGGGGCCGACCTTGGCCGCGAACGTGATGGCCCCGAAACCGCAAGCCGCGTTCCCCAGCGTCAACAGCGTGGGGAAGACGGCGAACATCTTGGTCCGCTTCACGAACTGCCGACCCCGCCGGGGGAGACCGGATAGCGTGCGACGATCGTCGAACCGGCTTGGACCTTGTCCCCCTTCTTCACCGTGATTTCCAGTCCCGTCTCGCATGGCAGCACCAATTCTGTGCGCGACCCGAATTTGATCATCCCGAAACGCTCACCGGCCGCCAAGACGTCCCCCGGCTTCAGCCAGCAAACGATCCGCCGCGCGATCAGCCCCGTAATCTGCCGGACCACCATCCGGCGATGCGGTGGATCCTCCGACTCGATGCGGACCGCCAGTTGTTCATTCTGCTCGGCCGCCTCGGGTCGCCGCGCATCGAGCATTTTGCCCCGCCGATACCGCAAGCCGATCACGCGGCCCGGTGCCGGCATCCGGTTGACGTGCACGTTGAAAATCGACAGGAAAATGCTGATCCGCTTGGCCGGACCGCCGACAAAATCGTCGTCCGCGATGTCGGCCACCTCGACGATCGTGCCGTCCGCCGGCGCAACGATCAGCCCCGCTCCGATCGGCACCTCGCGGCGCGGATCGCGGAAAAACCAAAAAGCGAACCCGCCGAACGACGCCACCGCACGCCAGCACCGCCAAACCGCACACGACGGCGACCCCGCGCGGAAATGGCGCGCGAAACGCCACTAAAAAAAGGACCAGGGCCAACAGCAGTCGCCCCGCCGCCCACCACGATCAACTCCGCCAGCCCGACGCGGGCAAAGGGAAGCCGATCCCGCCAGGCGAACGGATCGTCCTGCGGCCGCCAGAAATATCCCCCCTGGTTGCGGAAAAACTTCACGTCCCGCGGATCGAGCACCTCGTGCGGGCAACCGTTGAATTCGCCCCGCCGCTTCTGCCGCATCCGCATCCGGTACCGCGGCCGGAACGCCTTGAGGTAAGCCCGCCGCAGCCGGCCCCAGGCCAGTTCCAGGCGATAGATCGGCCCCCGCCCGGCTGAATGCTGGTCAACTGCGGGTCCATCGGCTCAAGCGGCAGTCGTTCGGCCGTCGGCGGCATGCGGGGCGTGACCTCGGCAAGCTGCGAGCGCGGCGGCGCCGGTAACCGTTTCGATATTCATAAATCGGCGGCGGGAGTGCGGTCCGGGGAAAACAACCATTATAAAGCGGCCGCCGAACCAGGGGCGAGGGGCGAGCAGCGAGCGCAGGAGTGCGGCGCTCGGCGTCGACGTCCGGCGATTGTCCGACCACGGACGCCGCCGCGACAGCCGGATTTGACCCCGAGCCTGACCTTCGCACATGATGGCCCTCACTGAGGAGCCGTCGGCCCATGCAGCGATTTCGCAACATCCTGGTCGGCGTCGATCTGTCGAGTGCCGATCACCTCGCCGATGTCGAATTGACCCCGCCTGCCCGCGAGGCCTTGCAGTCGGGCCATTTGGCTGGCCGCCCACACGCGGGGCGATCTGACGATTTTTTCCGCCCTCGACGTTACGCCGCACGCGAAAACCGTGCTGCAGGAAGAGCTCAACCACGAACCCGGCGACCTCGAACGCGAGGCCTGCCGAAATCCTCGAGCGGTTTGTCGCCGAAGCCAAAAACCAGGGAGTCGAGGCCCGGCAAAAGCTCGCCTTCGGCACCCCCTGGGAGGAAATCTGCCGCCAGGTCGTCGCCGAAAAGCACGACCTCGTCGTCGTGGGCACGCGGGACGTCTGGGCCAAATCAGCCGCATCCTCTTCGGCTCGACGGGCACGAAGCTCTTGCGGAACTGCCCCTGCCCCGTCTGGCTCACGCGGCCCGACCCGAACTGGGACGACCTCAACATTCTCGTCCCCAGCGACTTCAGCCCCATCTCCCTCGAGGCCCTGCGGATCGCCGTCAACGGCGGCCAGCTCGTCGAAACCCGCCTGCACTTGCTGCACGCCCTGGAGGGACAAATCGGTCCCCCCGCCTGGTTCGGCCGCGTGCAACGGCAAATTGTGGAAGATTACATCGCCAACCAGCGGGCCGAAGCCAAAAAGCGGCTGCACGAGCAGCTTGCACTCACCGATTATCGCACGCTCGCAGCACAGCGTGCATGTGCATGTCGTCGACGGACCGGCCGACGAGGCGATCCTGAAAGCGATCGACGACTTCCACATCGATCTCGTCGTCCTGGGGACGGCCGCCCGCTCAGGACTTTCCAGCCTTGTGCTCGGCAATACGGCCGAACGGCTCATCTCGCACATGAAATGTTCGGTGATCGCCGTCAAACCGCTCGACTTTGTGTCTCCGATCGCGCTCGAGACATAACCGCGACGTCGGGTGACACTCTACGCCGTGCTTTGTCAACTTCAGGAATTCGGGTTGGGTGCCATGCCCACGGCTTTGCGTGGACATGCCTCAGCACGCCAATTGGATTCGCATGCCCACGCAAAGCCGTGGGCATGGCACCGGAAAAGTAAGGTGTGGCGGAACACTAGTGCTCTGTCACAGCCTGGAATTAGGGTTGGCGGGTTTTCGGAAATCAACGAGACTGCGTGGGTACAAGGAGGTTTCCCATGCAGAAGAAGTACATTGTGCGACTGACGGATCGGGAGCGGAGCGAGTTGGTGGAGGTCGTCAAGAGGTTGAAGGGGACGAGCCAGAAGGTCCGGCGTGCGCAGATCGCTGTTGAAGGCGGACGCCGACGGGCCGAACTGGACGGACCGGCGGATCGCCGAGGCATTTTCGTGCCGCACCAAGACGGTGGAGAACGTCCGGCAGCGGCTGGTCGAACGGGGGTTTGAAGAGACGCTCAACGGGTCTCAACGGACGTCGCCGTCCAACGGAAAAGCTGCTCGATGGCGAGCAGGAGGCCAAGATCATCGCTCTGCGTTTGGGATCTCCTCCGAAGGGTTATGCCAACTGGACGCTGCGGTTGTTGGCTCGTAAAGCGGTGGCGTTAGAGATCGTGGACTCGGTGAGTCATGAAACCATTCGGCGGACGCTCAAAAAAACGGGATGACGAACCGGAAGATCGAGTACTGGGTGATCCCTCCGGAGGCAGACGCCGAGTTCGCGGCCTGCATGGAAGAGGTCATCGAAACGTATTCGCACACCCTATGATCCGGCCTGTCCGGTCCTCTGCATGGACGAACAGCCGGTTCAACTGTTGAAGGAAACGCGAACACCGATCCCGGCCACGGCGAAGCACGGCAGGCGGGTTGACTACGAGTACGAACGGGCCGGGACCGCGAACATCTTCATGTTTACAGAACCGCTCGCGGGATGGCGCGAAGTCACGGTCCGGCCGACGAAAACGAAACTCGACTGGGCCGCCGAAATGGCCCGGCTGCTGGACGATCGTTACGCACGCTGCGAGAAAGTGATTCTTGTGTGCGACAACCTGAACACTCACACGCAAGGAGCCTTCTACGAGGCGTTCGAGCCCGAACGAGCCCGCCAACTGGTCCGCCGCCTCGAGTTCCGCCACACGCCCAAACATGGCAGTTGGCTGAACATCGCCGAAAACGAACTCAGCTCGCTCACCCGCCAATGCGTCGCGGGCAGACGCTTCGGCGACATCGACACCCTGCGGCAAGAGACCTCGCCTGGTCCACCGACGTCAACAAAACCGCAACGCGGTGTCGACTGGCAAATGAAAATCGACGACGCCCGATCAAAACTGACCTCCCTCTACCCTAAAATCAAGAAGTGACAAAGCACTAGGCGACATCGCCGTTCAACTGGATCGGTCGCGCGCTTCGCATGACTTTCCTTGGCGGCATGCACCAGGCGGAGGCAGCGGCAAACGTCGGAGATGTCGGCAACCGGGATCAGGCCTCCGGCCAGGCGGCGGCAAAAGTGGTCGATCATCACCTCCACTTCGGAGCGATCGGATGTCAGGGACTCGGTCGTCCCCTCTTCTCCGGAGACGGTCCAGCGGATTTGGGCCGGCCCTTCGATGACCGCTTCGCCTCGTTCACAGGCGACGGTGAAACAGACCCGCGATGCGGCGGCCACGCCTTGGCTTTCCTCGTGAGGTGGACTGTGCAACTCGAGCTCGACGGTCGGCCGGCGGCCCAGGTCGCGCCCTTCGGCGAACTCAATCGCGATCGATCGCGGCCCCTCGTGCGGGGCATCCAACGGCACGAGGGTCGCTTCCAGCCGAACCGCGGAGGAACGCACGACATAGCGGCACCAGTCGAGAAGCCCCACGAGAAAATCGGTCCCGGCGGCCTGTCCGGGCACGGCGTCGCGCGCGTCGGCGGCCGGCGGGATGGCGTGGATCAAAATGTGCCGGGGACGCCCGAGCCGCGTTGCCATCAATTCGCGCAGGCGGCAGGTTGCCGGCGTGAAGCGGCGGCTGAACTCGGGCATCACGAGCAGCCCTTCCGATTCCACGAGGCTCCGCAGTTCCAAAAGCTCGTCCCAGTCCTCGCCCAAGCTGCCGGCAATGTAGGTCGGCGTCCTCGCCTTCCGCACGAAATGCAACAATGCGTTGCCGTGCCACGACGTGTCGAGCACCAGGATTCCGCGGAGGTCGGTTTGCGTCAGCAGGGCCGAGACCCCCTGATAGGGGACGGCGCCGAACTCGATGGCCACTTGCTCACCGCGGCTGGCGATCGGATCGTAGACGGCCCGCACCCGCACCCGATGCTGCAACTTCTCCAGCACCGGCCGGTAGCGGTTTCCCAAGCGGGACCCAGACCGACGATACCCAGGTTGATCATTCGAGAGGATGTTCGCAGACCGTGAGATGGCTGACGTCCTATACCGTAACGGCAGCGGTATCATAGGCATCCGTTCGCCCAATTCGCAACGGGGGGGATTCGACCCAACGACGTTCCGCGTTCCCTCACAGCGTCGAGACAAATCTCGTCCCGGTCATCGGCCAAACGGCTGTTCTCGATTCGACCGCCCTGTACGCAGGCTCTGAAAGGACCTTTTTTTGGTTTTGGGGGCGTAAAAAAGGGGAAGGTCAAAAGTTCCAGTGCCATTCGCTCTTGTCCCCTTTGTATTAGCCCTTTGTGTCCTTTGTGTCCTTTGTGGTTTCTTTGTCTTTTCACCGCGAGGAAGAGTGGAACCACAAAGGACACAATGGACACAAAGAAAGAGTCGAATTAAGGGGGTGTGACCTTCCCCAAGAATGGTGGCCGCGGGGAAAGAAGTCGTCCGCAGCAATCGGAAAGGACTTGAAGCGACCTTGGTAGACACCTGCCGTGCCGAGACCGCCTTGACGCAATGGCTCAATCGCTGACGTCGTCACAGACGCGGACCCTCAAAGGCGTTCCCATGACGAAAGCGAATCGATGGGCGATTAAGAGGGCAGCCCTAAGACGGGAGACTTCGAAGCCGTAGCGCGCCAGCGCGTGACGCGTATCGCCGGCTCTTCGGAGAACTGCCGAGCGATACGCTGTGCAGTTAATAGTTCCCACCAAGAGGTCCGTTTCTTTTCTCGATTCGCCGAGTTCGCGAGTTCAGCTTCCGGCACCAGGTGTCCATGCGCGGCACCAGGTGTCCATGCGGCGGGCTATGCGGCCTTCGCATTGGATGTGCCGCGTCGCAATTGGAGTTCGAATGAGTCACGCTCGAGGTGCGTCGCAAAGGGGCGACGGCCGACGAGCCATTGGGTCGCGCGGTATCGAAGCGTTCGCAATGACTGCGGCGGACTCTTCGCACATCGCGAAATCGCCGCCTCGTAGTTTGCCACTTGTTCCTCGGAAACGGGTGGGTAGTCGCGTCCGAATGCAACAACCCACACGTGCAAAGGTCGGGTTCGCGGCCCGCACTGCCCGTGAATGCGTTGTGGAAATTCATGTTCCAGAAGCGAGTCCCACGCGTCGGGAGTCAACCGCCAATAATCATTGGGATAAGCGTGAATATGGAAATAAAACGGAGTCGATACGAACAGGACTCCGTCGGGGCGCAAGATTCGTTTCACCTCGGCGATCCCCAACCATAAGCGCCTGACGTGTTCAAATGTGTTCATCGCGATCACCGTTCCCGCAGAGCTTGAGTCGAGGGTGAGACTCTCGACGTTCTCGACGCGGTCGACTCCGGGTCCCGGCAGCATGTCAATGCCGAGGTACCGTCGATTCGGAAAAAACGACCGCAAATTGACCAGCTCCGCACGTTTCGGTCGCTGAAGGGCTCCCACCTCCACGATTGGGTCCGGCAGAGAAAATGTCGCCGCGGTCGCCTGCAGCACTCCGCGCAGAAACTTGTCCACTGTGTCACCTTTACTGGGGGTCACCTTTTACTGGGGATCACCTTTTACTGGGGATCACCTTTACTGTGTCACCTTCACTGGGTCACCCTCACTGGGTCACCCTCACTGGGTCACCCTCACTGGGTCACCCTCACTGGGTCACCCTCACTGTGTCACCCTCGAATGAACCTCTCCACCCCATTTTCCGGTTTGGGAGTTTAGGCGGAATTGCGAAACGCGTCAATTTGTTTGTGCAACGATCGCCGGTAGCGGCCTGACCGGGATGCGCCGCAAGCTGACTGGTAAATTGAGCCCCATGCACATGTCATCGACCAGCTTGCACCGAAGGCCGGTTCTGAGCTTTGACAATTCGGAAAGACCGCTCGCCATGCCACGTGGCACAAGCCAAAAACTGTTCAGGACGGATTGCGACGCCGTGGCTGTTGACAACAAAGGGCTCTCTTTGGCAAACTGGCTTATTGGTGAAGTCCGCCTAGGAATGGCGGCTCCAATTTAGCGATGAACGCCTCTCGGTGCGTCGACCGCACTGGAGAGGCTTTTTTATTGCGCTTGCACCTCAACGTTGTCGAGCCGTGGTCGTCGTGCCACCGATACGGCGGTTGGCCCGACCGAGAAACGGAGTTCGCTCGATGCCATCCACCGCCGCCGATGAGGAAGACTGCCTCCGTCATGCTGTCGAGCGACAATTGCAAGCGACCGGGAACTCAGTCCTGCGAAGCGTGCCGCTGCTGCGTCGAGGACGGCGTGGTGGTGTTGTATGGCACTGTCCCGTCGTACCACGCAAAGCAGGTCGCCCAGATGGTCGTGATGAAACTCGAACGGGCCTTACGGATCGAAAACCGTTGCGAGGTTGAGCACTCGTTGCCTGGCAACGACTCGAACTTGGGTTCTCCGAAAGGAGATGAATGATGGCTCCTTGAGGAACGTGGCGCGTGCTCCGGTCTCAGCGTTCTTCCGTTTCATCGCCGAGCCGCCCAAGTTCCGGAGCTCCGGCGATCGGGCTGGCGTGTGGCCGTGCTCTGTGCAGAACGTCTCGGCCCACTCCCTTTGACGACGCAGGGAGTCTCCCTTACTTTGTTTCTTTGACGAGAATCGGACGTAAGAAGAGACGATTGCCGTTGGACTCGTCCTTCCAAATTGTCAGGGAGAAAACGTGCAGGACTGGAAGAAAATCACGATGGCTGACCTGGCGGCCCTTCCGGTCGGTTATCAGCAACAGATCCCCGAGAGCTATCTCGACGACTTCAAGCACATGAACGTGATCTTGTCTTGAATTACCAACTTTTGTCTGGGTGTGCGGAAAATGTCGGGGAACCCCGGCTTTTTTCAATTGACGGCATCGATGTTTTCGTTTCTGTGCACCGTCCCCGTCGGTGATCCTGCCTGACAATTTGGCAAGTCTCCCGGCTGCTTGTCATTCGGCTGAAGCTTCTCCCGAATCGCTTTGGCGAACCTTCGCCGCTTAAAGAAATTGCCAAAGGTCGAACTCAAAAATCGGCGGCAGCCGGTTTTGGGGATGCCACGGTCGACCAAATGCTGACGAGATTTCGGCAGGCGACTTTGGCTAAAATGTGCGGAATCGACGAGGACCGGGCCATGCCCAAAATCTTCATCTCCTACCGCCGCCACGACAGTGCCGACGTCACCAAGCGCCTTCATGGGCGTCTGGCGAACGAATTTGATCTCTCTTCTACGACATCGACTCCATTCCCGCAGGCGTTGATTTTCGCAAGCGCCTGAGCGGTGCGGTCGAACAGTCCGATGCGCTGCTGGCGGTGATCGGCGGCTCTTGGCTGAACGCCGCCTTCGGAGAGGGGCCAAAGCTAGGTCAACGGCGTCTGGACGACCCGGACGACTACGTCCGCATCGAGATTGAAGTCGGCGCTGGCCCTCGGCGTTCCCGTCATTCCCGTCCTGGTCGATGGGACGGCGATGCCCGCTGAGGCAGATTTGCCAACCGGAATGTCGGAGCTTGCCTACAGGAATGCCGCCGAGGTCCGCTTGGGACCAGAGTTCAATGTCCACGTAGACCAATTGATCCACAGCCTCAACGACCTGATCAAAGATCAGCAAGAGCTTTGGGACGGCCTGGAACGGGCGAAAAAAGTTGCGGATGAAGAGCCAGAGGTCAGTCTCAACCGTGCCCGCAAGGTGTTGGAACGTGTCGTCCGTGAAGTTTACGAACGGCGCATCGGCGAACCGTCCGGCACCCGGTCCCTGGAGAAAATCGTCGAGCGTCTGGTCCAAGAGTGGTATCTTCCCGAAAAGTTCGGCACCGATGCGCTGTTCGCTAAGCCCGGCAATCGAGCCGGTGAAGTCACGGCAGCCGACGCCGAACGAGCATTGGCGCAACTCACGGAGATCCTGAAATGGTACACGGAGGTTGAACAGCCGGACGGAGTCGGGCAGTTACCTGCTCGGCGACGGGAGCCGGCGTCCCCCAGGACAAAAGCCGCAGCCCAATCGCCTGCTCCCAGGATCGCCGTCGTCCCCAAGGGCCTCCGATCGTTCGATTCCAACGACGCCAAGTTTTTCCTGGAATTGTTACCCGGTCCTCGTGACGAAGACGGCTTACCCGAAAGCATCCAGTTCTGGAAACAGCGTGTCGAGGCGGAAAACGAACTGACGTTTACGGTGGGACTGATCTACGGCCCAAGCGGCTGCGGCAAATCATCGCTGATGAAAGCCGGGCTGCTGCCACAACTGGCCGATCGTATCCATTCGGTTTACGTCGAGGCAACCGCCGATGGCACCGAGACTCGCCTGCTCAAAGGTCTTCGAGAGCGGTGTCCCGAACTACCGAGCAACCTGGATCTGACAGGGACGATTGAAACCTTGCGGCAGGGTCAGGGAATAGCAAAGAGCCAAAAGGTCTTCATTGTCCTCGACCAGTTTGAACAGTGGTTGCACGCCAAACGGCAGGAAGAGAACACGCAACTGGTCAAGGCACTTCGGCAGTGCGACGGCAAGCGAGTCCAGGCCATCGTGATGGTGCGGGATGACTTCTGGCTTGCGGTGAGCCGATTTTTGGCAGCCTTGGAAGTCGATCTTGTTCCGGGCCAGAACATCGCATTGGTTGACCTCTTCGACTTGCGACATGCAAAGAAAGTTTTGACGGCGTTTGGTCGGGCGTTCGGTGCTTTGGCGGACAACTTGCCCAAAGACCAGGAGACGTTTCTCGATCATGCCGTGGCAGGTCTGTCTCAAGACGGACGGGTGATTTCGGTGCGGCTGGCGCTGTTTGCTGAGATGGTCAAGAACAAACAGTGGACGCCTGCGACCCTCAAGGAGGGCGGCGGCACGGAGGGCGTTGGCGTTACCTTCCTGGAGGAAATTTTCAGTTCTCCCAGCGCTAACCCGCAACATCGTTTCCACCAGAAAGCGGCCCGTGCCGTCCTCAAAGCACTCCTCCCGGAACAAGGCACGGACATCAAGGGAAACATGCGGTCCCGCCAGGAGTTGCTGGAAGCATCGGGATACGGCGATCGTGAGAAGGATTTCGATGTTCTGATCCGCATCCTCGACGGCGAAGTCCGTCTCATCACCCCGACAGACCCGGAAGGGATTGACTCGGATTCACCGAGGAGAAGCCTCAAAACCGACGGGAGGTTTTACCAACTCACTCACGACTACCTTGTGCCATCTTTGCGAGATTGGCTTACCCGTAAACAAAAGGAGACTCGACGGGGTCGAGCCGAACTGCGACTTGCCGACCGTGCGGCGCTATGGAAGGAGAAGCGGGAGAACCGCCATCTGCCATCATTATGGGAGTTTCTCAACATCCGGCTGCTGACCGACAGGAAGAAATGGAGCGAGCCGCAACGGAAGATGATGAGACGGGCCGGACGGTTTCATGGCATTCGCACGGGGATTGTCGCTGCAGTGCTCATGGTTTTGATGCTGTCCGGCGTGGTTATATCTCGCCAGATCGAAGAGAAACGTCAGGCCGATTACGCCGCCGCACTCGTGGAACAACTCGGCCACGCCGACATCACGGAAGTGCCCGGCATTGTACAAAAGCTGGATGGCTACCGTCGCTGGGTCGACCCATTGCTCCGAGTGCAGGACGCCCAGGCCAAAATGGGCTCGAATAAGAAGCTGCATTTGGATCTGGCACTCCTGCCCGTAGATAAAAGCAAGATTGCCGAATTGCGGGACGATTTGCTGGTCGTGTCGCCGAGCCCGTTTGTCGTCGTGCGAGACGCTCTGTTGCGCTACAAGGACGAGGTCGCTGAGCCGCTTTGGAAGGTAGTCCTCGACCCGAAGCAGAAGGAGCAACTGCGGTTTCAAGCAGCGTGTGCTTTGGCGACTTATGCTCCTCAAGACAAGCGGTGGAACCAGATCAACAAGTTTGTGGCTGGTCGTCTGGTGACGCTGGAGGCGTCGGCCCTCGTGGCGTGGCGGGAGGCCCTCCGTCCGGCGAAGGCCAAATTGATCAAACCGCTTGCCTTGATTTATCGGGACGCAAAGCAAAAAGAACAGGCCCGCACCTACGCCACGGAGACACTGGCAGATTATGCGGCTGACCAACCCGACGAACTCTTCAATCTGCTGGCTGATGCCGAGCAATTCCAGTTTCCAGTCGTGTTCGACAAACTGGCCGGGCATAAGAACAAGGACAAGGCGATTGCTCTAGCTCAGGACGAACTCGAAAAAACTTCCGTCAGAAAAGGCGACCGAGGACCAGAAAGAGCTTCTCGCAATGCGACAGGCCAACACCGCCGTTGCCCTGCTCAAGCTCGGAAGACCCGAAAACGTGTGGCCTCTGCTCAAATTCAGCCCCGATCCAAGACTACGAAGTTACGTGATCCACTGGATTAGTCCGTTGGGAGTTGATCCGCAGGCGATCGTCAAACGCTTCGACATCGAGTCCAACGTGACGATTCGCCGGGCGCTGGTGTTGATGCTCGGTGAACTCAGCGAGTCGCAACTTTCGATGGCCCAGCGACAACCACTTATCGAGAAGCTGCTGGTCATTTTCGAGAACCAGCCGGATGCGGGGCTCCACGGTGCGGCAGAGTGGCTGCTGCGGAAATGGGAGCAAGGCAAGCGCCTGGAAGCAGTGGTGGAGAAGCTCAAAAGTGACGACAAGCAGTTGCAGGCCCGCAAGTCGAGCGACAAACGGCAATGGTACGTCAACTCGCAGGAGCAGACGTTTGTGGTCGTGGACGCCGGTGAGTTCTTGATGGGATCGCCCGAATCCGAGCCGGGCCGAAACGCAGATGAAATCCAACATCGTGTTCACATTGGACGCCGGCTTGCGATCTCGGTGCATGAAGTCACCAAGGCCCAATACCGAACGTTTCAACAGGCGGTCAAAGGCTTCGATCTGGCAAACAATCCTCAGCTTCGCCAAATCGTCCGTACAGACGACTCTCCGCAGACCGGCATCACGTGGTACGAAGCGGCCCATTACTGCGACTGGTTGAGCGAGCAGGAGAAGATTCCCAAAGAACAGTGGTGCTATGACCCGAAGGGAGGAGCGTATGGTCCGGGCATGAAGGCCAAGGAGAAGTTCTGGAAATTTACGGGCTACCGGTTGCCCACCGAGGCGGAATGGGAATTTGCGTGTCGAGGGGGAACGGTGACGAGCCGTTACTACGGACTGAGCGAGAGGCTGTTACCGCAATATGCATGGTATCTGGCCAACGGCGAAAATCACGCATGGCCCACGGCAACTTTGGAGCCCAAGGAGCCCAACGATTTCGGGTTGTTCGACATGTTGGGGAACGCCATGGAGTGGTGTTTTGACCGATTCGGCGGCTATCCAGAGCAAAAGGACAAGGTTTTCGAGGACAACCCATCGACGCAGCCTGTCGAAGCCGCAGAAAGCCGGGTGTTGCGTGGCGGGTCGTTCAATAATCAACCGTCGGACGTCCGTTCCGCTTGTCGTGTCGTCGACCAACCGGGCTACCGTCTCAGCCTCATCGGTTTCCGGCCGGCCAGAACTTACCCCTGAGCGGCTTTACTGCTTTACCCCTTCTTCTACGCCGCCTTTGGCGGCGCAAGAATTTGTGCAGGGGAAATGGAGTCTTTCCCGCAACACCCCCAGCACTTTTGGTTGGTGTTGGGGGCTTCAGCAAAGGGGGTGTAGCATGAGTCGAACCGAAGAACTGACCGTCATCACCAAAACTTACGACCTGATTCTGTGGAGTTGTCACCACACCAGCCGCTTCCCACGAAATCACCGTTTCGTGCTGGGAGAACGCATCGAGCGCAATCTTTACGATCTGCTGGAAACACTGATTCAAGCCAAGTACACACGGGAGCGGAAATCGTTACTCGAACAGGCGAATCTCAAGCTGGAAGTTCTGCGATTCCAAATTCGACTGGCGAAGGATTTGGAGTGTCTTCGAGTCAACAGCTACGCCTTTGGCAGCAAGCAGATCGACGAAATCGGCAAGCTGGTCGGAGGCTGGCGTAAACCCCGAAAGTCGGAGCCATGAAGCGCCACGGAGACCTCTGGCCGGTCTTGACCTCGTTTCCAAACCTGCTGCGAGCGTCCAAGAAGGCCAAGCGTGACAAGCGTTTTCGTCCGTCCGTGTCAGCCTTTGAGTTCGACCTCGAACCCGAACTCTGGGCATTGCAACACGAACTCGTCACGAAGACTTACCGACCGGGGAATTATCGCTCCTTTTACATCTACGAGCCGAAGAAACGACTCATCAGTGCTGCCCCTTACCGGGACCGAGTCGTCCATCACGCTCTGACGGGATTTCTGGAGCCGATCTTCGAACCGACATTCATCTACGACTCCTACGCTTGTCGCCAGGGCAAGGGGACACATGCCGCCGTGGATCGCTGTCAGCGTTTCGCACGCCGGTTCCGGTACGTTCTGAAGACCGACATCCGCAAATTCTTCCCCTCGATGGATCACGGGATTCTGAAACAGGCTATCGCTCGGAAGATCAAGATCCCGGCGTGTTGTGGCTGGCAAGCGTCATCATCGACCACAGCAATCCACAGGAGCCGGTACTCGACTGGTTTCCCGGCGACGACCTGCTCACTCCCAACGAACGGCGACGGGGCATCCCCATCGGTAATCAGACCAGCCAGTTCTTCGCCAATGTGTTCCTCGATCCGCTGGACCACTTCGTCAAGGATCGTCTGCGAATCAAAGGCTACGTGCGCTACGTGGATGACCTGCTCGTCTTCTCCGATGACAAACGCCATTTGGCCGATGTTCGAAGCCAGATGATCGACTTTTTGCGGACGTTGCGTCTGAAACTTCACCCGAGAAAAAACACGATCTTCCCCGTGAGGGAAGGCATTCGGTTCCTTGGCTATCGGGTCTTCCCGACGCACAGGCTGCTGGTCAAGGAGAATGTGTGGCGGTTTCTGCGACGGGTCAGGCGGATGCAACAGGACTACCGAGAGCGGAAGACGACACTGCCCGAGATCAGGCAGCGGCTCATGAGTTGGTCGGGGCACGCAGGGCAGGCCGATACGCACCGGCTGCGAGAGCGTCTCTTTGGTACAATCTGTTTTCAGAGGGCGGCGGCTGAGTCGCCGGGTGTTGCGTGGCGGGTCGTTCAATAATCAACCATCGAACGTCCGTTCCGCTTATCGTAACAACAACCAACCGGACAACCGTAACAACAACATCGGTTTCCGGCCGGCCAGCACTTTGCGGCAGGCATGTTCCTGCTTTGTCAGAATTCGCAGGCCGTTCTCGTGACGCTCTGCGAAGCGTACCCTGGTGCAAAGTTCAGGCCGTCGTCCCGTGTCGGACCGGCGTTGTGTCCGGTTCGGCCAAATCAACAAGCGGCCCGGCAGGTCTGGTAGGCCGAAAGGCTCGAAGGCCCTGCCGGGCGTATTGCTTGCGCCGGGAAGTGTGGCTCGAAATCTGATTGAGCACGAAGTTACTACGGATTTCGACGTTGACTTTCCTTTGACGACAAAGATCGCCTGCCTTACTTTGCTTCTTGCGGCAAAACCACATAGTTGTTCGGAGTTGCCATTTGTCAGGTCAGGGGGAGTCTGTGCACGACTGGAAACGCATCACGGCAGCGGATCTCGAAATGCTACCGGTCGGTTATCAGCAGCGGATTCCGGAAAGTTATCTCGACGACTTCAAGCACATGAACGTGATCTTGTCATGAATTACACACTTTTGTCCAGCGTGCGAAAAAGCCGGGGAAAACCCGGCTTTTTCATGTGCAGGAGTCAGCGCTCTCGCTCTGTGCCGCCCTTCGCCTTTGCCAATTTGGCAAATCCTTGTCCTTGACGTTTGTCAGGTGCTTCCGAGTCTCTCCCACGAACTTTCGCCGCTCTCGGACAAGTTCCTCCATGCGATCCGTCTCCGCATCGAACGCATCAAGGTCGAAGGTCTCCTGGTTCATGGGTTGCCTTTCCAAATGTCAGGAGGTACGGGCTTTCTCATTGAGGACCAAATCAATTGCCTTGTTCTCCTCGATGCCCTGCTTGATCTTCATCCTCACCGAAGCTCGTAACGCCGCCTCTTGAAGCGAGAACCCTTTTGAGAGGCCGCTGAGTTTCTTGTCGCCAGCCAGCACACGCTGTCGCAATCGTTCCCGCATTTTCGAGGCAAGCTCCTTATCATCGCTCGCCGGTTGCGCCTCAAACGGCGGCAACTCAACGGGAGGGGTCCGATCGGGAGGCGGGCCGAATTGTTGCTCGAATGCCTTTAGGATTTGTTTGGTTTCGGCGTCCGTGAGTGTCTGGTGCTTTCCCCTCACTTGTCGAGCAATCCAGGCCCTCCAGTTTTCGACAGTCTCAAACGCCACCGGTTCCTCCGGCACCCAATGCCTTGTACCCAGTGGCCCCAGGGACGCCTCGATCCATGATGCGTTTCCTTCCAACACCTGCTTCACGTGCAGCCGATCCGTCGCAACCTTGAGCACTTCCTCAAAATCCTCGTTGCCCAGTTCTTTCGTAACTGCCAGCAACCGGAACTCCCTTGGCGCAACGACGACCTCGGCACGGATCAATTTACGCTTGTCAGCCGGAGATTTGGGCTCAAGGTCCAGAATGCTCAAGCCCAAAAGATCGAGCATGTCCCAAAACGCAAACCTCACGTCCGAGTGAAGCGTGCTAATGCCGTCAGCAAACCAACGTCGCACGGTCTCATAGGAGACCGGATCACTTTCGGCCGCTTTGAGCCGAAGGTTCAGCGCATCGGCTACGGCCCTGACGGTCCATCCCTTGGCCCTGCGTGCGGCCGTAAGCCTCTCGACCATCACGGCCGGGTCGAATCTCTGCTTGTAGGGTTTGTCCATCCCGGCATTACAACAAATTCTAAGCACAAATCCACGGAATACGACTAAACCCTAACGAGCCCGGAAGACACCGAATTCACGAAGGGGCAAATTCTCCTCGGACGGGGAACCAGGACCAGGAGGCATGCACGACAAAAGTTTGTAGTGCATCCACGAAATACGACTCTGATTTCGCCCGAAACAGTGGACACCGTATCGGGCGACCATGAACCCAGCCGTGTGGTTGGGACCAAAAACATGGTCCAAGTCAAAAGGTGTCTTATGGAAGTCGCTACGAAATCAAAACCCAAGTCCAAGAAGGTTACGAAGGACTCCCAAGCCAACGAGCATGGGATCGGCGTGCTGAAGGAGAAGTACAAAGGAGCGCAGGAGGCGCTGGACAAGTTCGATCGCAAATCGGAAGTCCTCAAACAGGAGGAGCGGATCGAGCAAGCACAACAGTCGTTCATCGACATCGTGGAGGCGCTCCACGTGATCGAGGAACAGGGTCTCTTCCGCTACCTCGCCGACAGCATGACTGAGTATTGCCGAATCCGTTGGGGTTGGGGCTCAGCCACGGTGACCCGTCACAAGAACGCTTACGACGTTCTTCAGGCCGTCGAGAAATTCGGGGTGCGCCCGCTCAACGAAGGGCAGGCTCGCCAACTTTATAAGTACGCCACGACCAAGGAGGGCAAGTTCGTCGAGTCCCGAGCGGCCGAGATTTGGGCTGGGGCTCTCAACCTCGCCAATGAACTCAACAAGGGCAAGGTGACCGCCGAAATCATCCGCATTGCAGCGGGAGGTGGAGGTGCCAAGCGAGGGGCCGTGCCTCAGCGTAAGGGGGCCGCCCGCTCCTCGGGTGCTCCGGTCCAATTCGATGTCGTGGCGAGCAAGGAGGACGTTCAGAAGTTGGAGGACGCCCTCGGGTTCAAGCCGAAGACGGTCGACGGAATGGCTGTGTTCGTGCCTCCGAAAAGTCGCACGAACTACAAGCTCATGCTGACGAAAGTTTCGGAGTGGTTCGCTGAGAAGGGTCATCGCTCCATCACGATCAATCTCAGCAAGTGATTGTCGTTGTGTCCAATCCCCCGCCTCGTTTGTTGGGGCGGGGGATTTCTCTTTGCACAGGAGTTATCCAATGGAGCTATCGCTCCTTGAACAAATCGCATCAAAGGCCGTCGAAGGCGGTCTCGATCCCAAAGAGCGCCGCAAGTTTTTGATCGAAGCCCGCAAGCTCATCAAGGCTGCTCGCACAAGCGGGAGGAAACTTACTCATCCGAAGGTTCAACCGTTGGCTGACATGCTGGAGCAGGTCGATCAAGAAATGGAGGGCGTAAGCCCAGAGGTTGACGAAGACTTCGCATGTCCAGGATGCGCTGAACGCTGGATGGATCAACTGATCCACATTGACGACGGTCGGGTCAAATGCCATACGTGCGGCATCATCTATCACCCGGTTAATTAACGGTACGCTCCGATGAAACCCGCTCCTCGAAACGGGAGCGGGCTTTTTCATTGCACGAGGTCAGCGATGACTTGGGCAAAACATGCCATGCTTCGGGCCGATGCAGAGCCTTCCACGATTACTATGCCACTCCCGCCTTCGTGACTGAAGCATTGCTGGCAGTCGAGAAGTTCGAAGGCCGGATTCTGGGAGCCAGCGGCAGGCGAGGGCCATATCAGCCGAGTCTTAGAGGCCCACGGGCTCGATGTCGTTTCGACTGACCTCATCGACCGTGGTTATCCCGATGCCGAGAGCGGCGTAGATTTCCTCGATACCGAGATCGAGTGCGATCACGTCGTCACGAATCCGCCCTACTTGGACGGGCTCAGTTTGTACTTCGCTAAACATGCCCTTCATGTCGCCAGGAAGAAAGTGGCCCTCTTGTTGCCACTCACGTTTTTGGAGTCGCCCAGGAAATCACGATTTGTTCGGGATAGCCCACTCAAGGCCGTGTACCACTTCCCCCGACAGGTCTGGACGATGCGCCGGGGCGACCACGATAAGCGGGCTCGTGCATCAAAGACGTGCTTCTGCTGGTTCGTGTGGCAACAGGGTTGGAAGAAAAAGCCGGTGATCCGATGGCTGTCGGAATAGAGAGATGTCAAATGGACGAGTTTTTCATCACACCGCCCGAAGTGGTCGAGGCACTACTCGCAGTTGAGACGTTCAAGGGTCGGATCTGGGAGCCAGCGGCGGGCGAAGGCCACATTTCCGAAGTTCTCAAGGCCCACGGGCTCGACGTTGTCTCCTCGGACATCGAGGATCGAGGATACGGCCAGGTCGCCGACTTTTTCGACACGACGATCCAGTGTGACCACATCATCACGAACCCGCCGTTCTCGATGAAGCTGTGGTTCGCCGAACACGCCCTCTACGTCGCCCAGAAGAAAGTGGCCCTCCTCTTACCGCTCACATTTCTGGAAACCCCACGGCGGGCAAAGTTTCTGACGAACTCTCCGCTCAAAGCGATGTATCTCTTTTCCTACAGGATTTGGCTGTCACCGAAAGGCTACAGAGGGACGGAAGCGAAGAAAAAGTGCTTTGCGTGGTTCGTGTGGGAAAAACGTTGGAAAGGCGAGCCGGTGATCCGATGGCTGAAGAAAACGAATACGTGAAACGAGAGCGTGAGCAAAAAGGATACTTTAACGCCACGCCCCCACACCTCACCGAAGCCTTGCTCAAGGTCGAGAAGTTCAAGGGTCGGATTCTGGGAACCGGCATGTGGCCGGGGCCACATTTCCGAAGTCCTCAAGGCCCACCGTCTCGACGTGTACTCCTCCGACATCCATGATCGAGGTTACGGTGAGATTGCTGATTTCTTCGACACGGAGGTCGAGGTCGATCACGTCATCACTAATCCGCCGTGGTACGACTTCGAGGAAATCCGTTGGCATTTTTGGATAAGACATGCGCTTGAAATCGCCAAGAAAAAGGTGGCACTTCTGATGCCGACGTACTTCTGGGACAGCGCACGTCGCAGGGAGTTTTTGTCAGAGAGCCCGCTCAAAAGCATCTACATCTTCGTGCGGTCTGACTTCAATCAGCACGCTCACGCTTGGTGGGTATGGGATCATCGCCACAAAGGCGATCCGACGATTCGCTGGATCAAATGAAGCGACCCCGCAAGTTGCGGGGTCTCTTCTTTACAGGCACGATTCGTCGGCGAGATCAGACTAGCGGGTCAAGCGGTCGGGCGCAAGAACAGGGCTCCGGGGGTCGAGATGGAAACCGCACCGGAGCCCTCTGAACAATTTTTGGACTGACTCAGCTTTCTCGGAACTCTTCCGGGTCGGCCAGCAGTTGCTTCGCTTCTGCGATCTCGCCTGCCGCCTTGACTAGAGCGGAACCATGTAACCGGATGTTTCTCATTGTTCCTCCTTGAACGCAATGTTTTCGTCACGAAACTGAGCACTGAGCTTGTCCCCACGGTCCTTCATTTGCTTCAGCATTATCAGTGCTCGTTCGACCGTTTCCGAAGGCTGCTCGTAACATGTCGCCACCACCTCAATCAGTTCACTCGATCGTTGCGAGAGGCGCACGGTCGTTTTGACGCTCTTCATCGCTTGTCCTCCTGTTCCAACCATGCCAGCACATCGACGTGTTGGGCTGTGATTGTGTTGCTGCCGAGGTCGAGGCAGTAATACTCCCCCAGTTCACGTTGCACAGACCACCCTCGTGTTTTCTTGACCACTTTGTCTTCGACCGCCAAACGACGGTTCAAGCGCCGTAGAGCGTTTCTTTCTTGTGTCTCTTCCATGATTTCCCCCTGAAAATGAGTTTCATCCCTAAAACAAAACAGTCCGCAGGAACAAGCGATGTCCCTGCGGGCTTTCACTCCAGCCCTTGCGGTGCTGGAGTAGCTGTCAATGTTTTGGCTACATCGCTCGTAGCGAGAGGTATTATATCCGCTCGCCGACAGCGACATCTACTGCAATCGTACCTATAGTTGTCGAAGAGAAAAGCGGTATCATGTGCTCGTTTCACGGAGAAAGCGTTTCTTCCCTGCCATCCCCTCCGAGTTATATTCATAAAAGTGCTCTTCGGAAACTTCGGCGGATACACTACTATAGTGCGTATGAACGTAGTTAGTCTCAGTCGCTTGAGATACTCTTCGACGCAGGTCGCCATGCTGTTTGACTGCCATGTCGATACGCTGACGAAGCGTGCCAAGATAGAGGGCATCATCAAGAACCGACGCAATCAAAAATGGAGATGGGACGACATCCTGCGTATGGAACGACATCTCCAGGAGTTTCCGATTGACCATCGGAAAGGCCCGTACAGCAAGAACCAAAAGAAGAGGCCATAAATGAAAACGCTCAGCCGACTCAGAACCGGCTGAGCGTGTAATGGGGATCAGTGTTTGCGAAGTCCAATCCCTCTATACATAGGGTAGTAAGCCAGAAGAAAAAGTGCAAGCCCGAGGTTTCTGCGCTGGCTCAGGCGAGCTTTGATGCCTTCGAGCCTTTCCTCAATGTGTTTGATCCAGGCCGTCGCTGGAACGGCCCCTATCACACGATCACCAAAGAGGACTGGCGACTCTACGCTCTCTACAAGCAGGGCCAGAAACCGACCTACGAGGGCGGTCGACCCTTCAACCCGTACAGGGATGTTGTCCGCAACATCTACTCGCCGAAACACGTCCAGGAAGAAATCAATGGCGTAGAGATCGGGTACTTCACCGGAGGTAAGCGGGGCCTCGCCCTCCACTACTGGGATATTGATGCACATGCCGAGTGGCAGACAGATCAACTTCAGGCCCGAAAACTCCTAGCGGCCGTCCTCCCCGCATTCTGGACAACCAGTTTTCGGGGAGAAAATGCCCTTCTCAAAATCCGCTACCGCAGTTGGGCAGAGGCCAACGAAACGGCGAAGTTCTGTGAGCAGCGTCTTCGTCGCTATCTGCGCTCACACGGCGTCTTGTGCGACTTTGAGGTGAAGGGTCTCGTCACCACAAAGGCCAACGAGACCACAGAGGACAAGAGCGGCAGTCTCGGCAAGCTGCCGTTCTATCGGCAATGGAATTACGACCGGCTCGCCGAGTTCGAGCGAGCCCCCATTCATTCGGTGTCCTATGTGGCGCAGGGTCGTGGAACGCCTCGTCATCGACGAAGCTCAGGCCGCTTTCTGGGAGGTCCATGTGCAGGGCCTCAAGGACGAAGACCACAAGGCACACAACGCACTTCTCGAAGAGAATAAGCTCCTCGCCAGAGGACCGGTTCAACAGAAGTTCATCGTCTCGGAGCACAAGTTACCCGTGTCGGCTGTCGCCGACACGCAATCGGCACGGCGGGGCGTGCCGATTGACGTAACCAAAATCCGGGGGCTGGAGCAAATCAAGTCACTCCCGTGCGCCCTGGATCGAGCCGTCCAGGTCTTTTTCGTCGGCAGTCGGGCCAAGGGTCGTCCACTCACGACTGATGAATGTCTCCAGATTTACAAGGACAAAGGTCTGTACTCCGGCAACTGGGACAACAATCCAGCACGACGGCATCGGTTCGACTGGGTTGTGGCGAGATACGCCTCCACGTTCCAAGCTGACAAATGTCAATCGTCTCGGAAGGGCGTGACCTACGAACTCCAGCGAGAACTTCTGAAGCGGGTCGATCGTCACAAGAGGATGTCGTTCCCCAGCCAGTTCAGAACCGAAGAATGCCGACTCCTCGTGGCGATCGTGGACCTCAATTGTCAGAAGAACGAGGACGACAGCATCCCTGAAGACTGGATCAAGCCTCAGTGGGAAACTCTCAGGAAGTTGGGGCTCGTCAAACGAGCGTGGTCTGTGATGAAGCGTGTGTGGCCGAAGATCAAGCGATGGCTGAATGACGAGAAGATCGTCCTCTGCAACTTCCGATCTCATCGTGTTGGCAAGGGAGGTAAGGACGGAGCCCACAAATACTGGAAGGGCGAGAACTTCCCGAAGCAGGGCAAGAGGAAGACTGTTCCCTACACCTATCCTACAACAGCTACAACAACACTACCTAATACATTAGATGTACCTCGTACATCCACGGAGCCAGAAAATGATCGAGTTGAGGGCTTCGGGCTACCTCCTCCACGGGGCTCGCCCAAAAACTCAGTCAAAGTACAGACCAAAACCAAGACTCAGGGAGCCTGAGACCAAGAACGGTGCGCCACGGGGCCAAGAAATGGACTGAATCGCCGTCAGGTTAACCGCTCACAAGGCCGAGTAGGGTTCAACGGCAAATTCCAAATATGGCATTGAGATGTGGCTCACCGGGGCGGGAATGGGGCACTTCGGGAACGACGAGGGTCAGACCCGTATTCGTTTGCCCCGGACGACGACTGTCAGTTCATTCACGATAATCAGATCCAAAGGAGGCTTATGACAATTCCAAATGATTGCGCCGGTTCCACAGAGCGTGATGCGACGTGCGAACCCCAAAAGTACGAGCCCGAGAAAGCAGTGTCGACCGGCAACTTGGTTGCAGCCGACCGAAAGGCTGAAGGCGAAGACGATGGGTTCGTCATCCTCGACGAGATGCCCGCAGAGCGCCAGCCAAAAATCGTACCGAGCGATCCAAAGCCTGCACCTCAGCGCTGGCGTCAATACACCGATGACCAGTTTGCACACAGTTGTCGCCGGAAGTCAAAGACGCACATGTGGGAGCCGATTTACAAGGACGGCAAAGAAACGGGCAAATGGCGGGTGTACGAGTCCAAGGGCTACAACTGGTACTCCTTCCGCCCGAGTCGAGAGGTGCCGTGGACTGCCCTCCTGCCAAGCGAGGAGGCTGTACATGAGTGGATGAACAGATCGCTAAGGCGCTGAGCGGGCTCAGGGTGCCGAATCCGATCTCGATCGTTGAAACAGGCAAACAGCACATGTACCCTGTCAGCGATTCGTTCTGCCTCATGGCTTAGGAGATAAGATCACATGGCGAAGAGAGCGTCGTTCAACCTGACCGGTACCATCAGGGACTTCCAGCAAAGTCATCCAGGCATGTCGGCGAAGGACGCCTTCGAGGCGATCAAGAAGGCCAATCCCGGCCAGAAAGTCAAATCGTCCACGTTCTCGGCAACGTTTTACAAATTGCGAAGCGACGGAGGTCGCAAAGTCGTGAGGCGGCGCAAGCCTGGGCACGTGGCTGGTGCAAGCCCTGCCGAGGACGTTCTGAAGGCCGGTCTCCATTTCGTCCGGCTGGCGGGCGGCGTTGCGCAGGCCAAGGAGCGACTTGCCGGGTTGGAGGAATTGATTGAGGCCGCTAAACACATTGAGTAATGTGCCCTCTGGATGAACAGGCACCACGCTGTCGTCAGCGTCGACAGAGAGCGACAATGTCGAGTGCGAGAATCGGGAGAAGGCCATGAAAGACGATTTGTCCAAGAGTTACTTCACGCCCCCAGCGACCTTGCCCGGCTTCCCGGATGCTAAAAGAGCTAAGCCGAAGACTGGAATGGGTGGAGGTAAAAAGCGAAAGCGATGGATAGATAAGGACGGCAACATCATTGAATGGGATTACCAACATGGAAGAGTTGAAAAGTTCGATCCCAAAGGGAAACATTTAGGCGAGTTCGACCCAAACGATGGTGCTCAGACGAAACCCAAAGCACCTGGACGTACAGTGACCCCAACCATGTTCAACAAACCCGGCAAGAAACAGCGATTCATACTAGCGTGGTATTCCAAGACAAATGATGACCTCGTAGGCGAGGAGCGTCTGCTGGAAACGTCGGAAAAGGACGTGCGCAAGGCATTCGACCTGGATGACGACGAATACCCAGGTGATTGTCTTACTGTCACTTCAGAGCACGAATCATTTCTTCAGCAGAGGACGAGCGTCAACGTTGATTTGGACCGATTTGACTACTTCGTGGAGTACACACCAGATTGAGGCTAATGTTCGTCGCTCGTCCATAAACGGTTGGTTTGATGTCGTGCCGAATCACAAAAGACTACGTCAAGGAAACGAGGCGAACGAGTTGATTGGGTCAGTCTCGCATCAATGGACTCTGACACCACGAATGACCATCCCCCGCTGATTCCTTCCGACGTACCAGTCTCCGGCCGGTGAGACCACACACCTGTCGATCCAAACGCCCCTTGGGCCGTCCGACCGAGGCCACCGCAATTCCAGCGTCGAGCCCGTCAGCCTCCATGTCGCCTTGCTGTCCGCCTCGTTGATCTTGCCGCCCCCCAAAAGCGTGATCGGATTGCTATCGCCGAAGTCTACCGAGTGCTCCCATGTGCCGGTGAGATCCGGTCGCTGTTCCTGCGCACCGTTGGCTGGGGCGATGGGCTCACCAGCCAAGGGCCACCCGTCTCGTCCCCACAATAGAGGGCGAATTTGGAGAGTCGGCCGTCCATCTCGATCAGCATCGTAAAAGTGATGCACGAGGTAATCTTTGCCGCCATCGGACAGGACCGCATTGTGGCCTGGTCCACGCACGTTCTTGTAGCTTGCGAGTACGAGAGTTCCACCGCCGTTTAGCATTTTCTTCCCGGAATAATCCAAGAAGGGACCAGAGACCCTCTGAGAACGGCCAACCATGATCTTGTAGGTGCTGTCGGCTCCTTTGCAGCACGTGTCGAACGAGACGAACAGATAGAACGATCGACCGTGCCTCACGATGAAGGGAGCCTCGATTGCTCCCCCATTTCGTCCGGCGACATCGAGTAGATTTCCGACCGGCTTGCCGGTCGTCAGGTCAAGCCGACTCATTTTGATGCCGCTCCAGAACGAACCGAATGACAGCCACGGTTGTCCCTTCTCGTCCAGAACGACGTTCGGGTCGATGGCGTTGAAATTGTCCTGATCCGGGCGGGAGCGGATGACCATGCCTTGATCGATCCACTTATATTTTGGGGAACTGGTATCGAGAGTGACGTTCGTGGCGAGCCCGATGCACGAACGATTGCTCCCGAACGTCGAGACCGAATAGTAGAGGTGGAACGTTCCGTTGAAGCACGAGATGTCTGGTGCCCAGCAGCCGTTCGCATCGGGCACGGCCTCCTTCGCCCATCCGGGAAGCTCCGGCAGCGTGTCTCCGGCCGTCTGCCAAGTCAGCAAGTCTTGGCTTCGCCTCATGGACAGCAATCCGCCTGTTGAGAAAAGAACAAAAGTGTTGCCGTCCTTGATGACGCATGGGTCGTGAACCCCGACGACATCGCCCTCTTGAGCGAGTACCGTGCCGACAAGGGTCACGAATGTGACCGCCAACAGCACGAACTGCGAGCGCAATGTCGGCCAGTTGCAATCCATTCGATCTTTTTGACGCATCTCGGGCATTGTCATTGCGCTGCGGTCGGTCACTCTTCCGGTGGTGGTATCAGCCAAATAGATCGGCCTTCCACCGGCACTCATTGCTGAAAAGCGGTGACTCGAAAAACGCTGCCTCCCATTGCCGGAAGATTTCGAGCGACTGTGACAATCCTCCGGTGTATTCCGGTTCGAGGGCAACCGTGATCCCCTTGAGATTGCCCAGAATGAGTTGCATCCATTCACTTCTGGGCGACAGAAGGGACTTGATTGCCCGTTTGCTCAAGACGGGCGTGTACTTCTGGTCGTCGACCGGTTTGGACTCCGTGAAAAAGTCGAGGTCAATATCCCAAATCACGCCTGACTTGGAATTGGTATCGAAGAAAACGTTCGGCAACTGCCTCGGCGAGCGCATGTAAAAGATGTGATGCGGCTTGCCGTAGCGATCTTTCTGGACTTGGCTCTCGCCCGCTGTGAGTTCCGTGTCCTGCTTCAACACGATGTACACGTTGCCGACAGCGTTGAGCCACACTGCCGGACCAATCTGACCGTTGTTGACGGGCTGTAATCCGGCCCAACAGAACAACGCAACCTCCTGCTCGTTTTGCTGGTTCAACCGCCTCAATTCGGACTCGATGTATCCGCTCTCACCGTCGTAGTCGTCGTGCCAATCCCACGAAATCAGATCCGGCGGCGTGAACTCTTCGTCCTTCTGTCGATTCCGAGGTCGCCGGTCGCTCAAAAGCTCCTGTTTGATTTTGATCCAATAAAAGAACGCAAACCGATGCTCGATCACGACTCCAATTGGAACTGCTGCACGACCCCGCTGACCTGGAACGGGTGATTCCACGATTGTGCTACAGCCACCCGGCGGCTCCCAGCAACGTGCCCGTTTCAGAACATCCTGAATCAGCGCAAGGTTCATGGCGTGCCCATGAATGCATTGTTGAGCTTGGTGTCCATCGTTGACATCGGCGTGCTCCAGAATGCGGGCGCTGAAAACGTGATGGTCTCGCCTGATCGAAGCATTGTATCCGCAGATTTTGCCTTCCGGCACATGACCGGCCAACTGAAACGGTCGGTCAAGGACACCGCACTAATCGTCGTCACCAACTCAAGGAGACGACGATGCTCAGCCCGACCGAAATCCGCACGCAGATCACCCATCAAATCGTCGAAGCGCTGACAAACGGCAACCTCCCGCCCTGGCGTCGGCCGTGGGCGAATGATCCGAACGCTGCCGGACTCCACACGTCGCTCAGCAGCGGCAATCCGTACCGGGGCATCAATCAGCTTTTGCTCCAGCTTGCGGCCAGTCACCACGGCTTCCAGAGCAAGTGGTGGGGCACGTTCAACCAGATCAAGGCGTCCGGCGGTTACGTCTGTCGGGGACGAAAAGGCGACAAAGATCATTCTTTGGAAGCCGATCAGCCGCAAGCGGACAAACGAACGATGGTGAAGAGGTCGATGACGACTTTCTCGTCATGCGGGAGTTTTACGTCTTCAACGCCGAGCAGACGAGCGGCCTCCAGCAGTACCGAATCGGTTTTGCCCAACCGAAGGAGGACACCAGCGAGCGGTACGAACACGCCGATGCCGTGGTCGAGGCCACGGGTGCCGACATCCGCTATGGCGGCAACGAAGCGTTCTACCGGTCGACAGAGGACTTCATCCAAGTGCCGTACCGCCATCAGTTCGAGATCGCCCGAGTCGTTCTATGAGACGACGTTCCACGAACTGTGTCATTGGACGGAGAAGCGGGTCGGCTTCGACCGCAGCCAGGCCGAGAACACCTACGCCCTCGGCGAACTGGTCGCTGAAATCGGCTCGTGCTTTCTCATGGGCGAACTCGGATTGCCGACGACCAGCAACCTTACAAACCACGCCGCCTATCTCGAAAGCTGGCTTACGGGAATGAACGGCGATGCCAAGGTTCATCTTTCGGGCCGCTGCCCAAGCCACCAAAGCTGTCGAATTTGTGACGAGTTTCAGTCGAAATCCTGTCGCAATCACCGAGCCCGCAGACGACGGCGATCCCGTTCTGAGGACACCGGAGTTCTGTTTGCCTCAATCGGACCGCAAGTACCGGTCAGCACATGCTGTTGGCCTGTGAAGGGCGAGAAGCTGGTTTCGGAGGACACCGTATAGATCCTCCGACAATGGCTCAATTCGGAGAAATCGCATGACGACCTCATTCGGCGAATTGACGGTGGAAGATGCGGCCAAAGAAGCCGCAGGCAGTTGGCGCAACTTCGAGTGTTTCGTGTGGCATCGCCAATCCGAAATCGCCGACGCAGACAACTGGGCGATTATGTACACCCATCACCGAGACTCCGGGCTCCTCGACCAGTCCAACGCATCGATCATCGAAAAGACGCTTGAGCCCTTCACCATCGGTGACGATGCCGACGTGGTGTTCGAGCGCCATTTCCATTGGGCAGTCGGGCACATCGATGGCTTCAGCATCCGGGTCTATCGCAATGGCGCAATCACTGAGGCGTACCGGACGTACAGGGAACTCCAGGAGCGGATTGCTGACTACCCGATCCTCGACGAAGAGGACCACAGCAATCGTGAATACGAAGCGACGATCGAAAACATCAGGGACACCGCATGGAGATTGAAGAACGAATTCGACCTCCCCGAGGGATGGGAGGGCCACGCCTACGACTGGTTCTCTGAGAACAACTTCCACGCTGTCGAGAATCGGGACGACCAAGGCGGTTGTCCCAGTGAGGATGAACTGAGAGAAGGCTTTGAGGCACTCAGATTCGGAAAAGTCGCTTGACCCTCATCGTGACACCCGGTTGCATTGCAAAGTTTGGAGAAGGAAATGGACGAATTCGAAGACGAAGCGGTCAGCCAACCGGCCACTGACATCAACGGCGTGAGCCCCACTCAGCCTGTCGCACCTGATCGGGCAACGGGGAGTCATCGAGCAGGTCAAAGTTGCCATCGATGCCGCCCAAATGGACGGCAACAAGTTCGACCACGCTCTTTTCGTCGGTCCACCGGGTCTCGGCAAGACGGCGATCGCCAAGGTCGTCGCTTGCGAGATGGCGAGTGATTTCCATGAGGTGCTGGGGCAGTCGATCAAGTCGCCAGCCGATCTGAACGCCGTGTTGTTGGCCGCAAAAGAGAAGTCGATCGTCTTCATCGACGAATGCCACGAAATGAAGCCGGAGTACCAGACGGCGCTTTACCTCGCCTTGGACAAGCGGAAGGTCATCGTGAATGGCGGCAGGACACCACTGTCCATGAAGGTCGCTGATTTCACCTTGCTACTGGCCACCACGGATGAGCACAGGCTGCTTGCGACCGCTCCGGGATCGGATGCGACTTGTGCTCCGGTTCGACTTTTACAACGACGGCGAACTCGAAACAGTCGTTCGACAACGCAGTCGAGGATTGGGATGGACGGTTGATGAATCGGTTTTCACGCTCATCGCTCAACGGTCACGAGGGACACCACGCATCGCATTGCGGTTGCTTCAAGCATGTCGGCGAGTATGCCGAGCGGAAGGCGAGACGACGATCACCGACGATCAACTGCGCCGGGCGTGCGAACTGGAGGGCATCGATGAAATAGGACTCGGCCCGACCGAGCAGAAATACCTCGAAGTCGTCAGCGACGGCGGTTCTCGGTTGAACGTGATCGCCTCGACGCTCGGCCTTCCCACACGAACGGTGAGCCAGGTTACCGAGCAGTTTCTCATTCGAGTCGGACTCGTTGCGAAAGACGACCAGGGTCGCCGTCTGCTGACCGAGAAGGGGCGAGCCCATTTGGTCGGACTGCGTTCAAGTCGTGTCTGATTTGTCGAACGAACGAAGGAAAAATCTGTGATCAAGGTCGAGTTCGAGAACGGGCATGAGCAACTTTTTGACGACCTCGATGCGGTGGCAGAAGGTCTCGGCGAAGCACTTGGCATCAGTATCCCTAATCGAGTCTATGACTGTGACGCCAAGGGGGACGAACTCGAAAACGGCCGGGAGTACGGTTGCCAGTGGTCAGTGAAACTTATCGTCCTCGACAAGGACACCGACTCAGACTCGTGACCGATTCGTGTGAAGGATGCGACAAATGTCTGTCCAGGTCCAAACGAAAACCGTCGTGAGCGTGGCAGAGATGGCACGCATGGTCGGTCTCTCACGAGCACGCTTCTATCAGTTGGTGAACGACGGCGTGTTTCCTTCGCCGCTTTATCGCATCGACACGAGACGACCGTTCTTCAACCAGGAGATGCAGGAGGTCTGCCTCGAAGTGCGCCGACGAAACTGCGGGCTCAACGGAAGGCCGGTGCTCTTCTACGCTCGGCGATTGGGATCGCCGATGCGCCAAAGCGAAGGCGACACCGCCAAAGAATTCGCACAAGCACGCCGACCTGATCGAGGGCCTGCGGGCGCTCGGGCTGACATTTGTCAATTCCACCCAGGTGGAGGCGGCGATCCAGCAGAATTTTCCAAATGGCAAGTTGGGCATCGACGACGAGACGGTTTTGCGGACGGTGTTTCTGTTTCTGAAGCGCCAGGATCCGAGCGGAAATGTGGGGCGTAACGTCTGATTTACAGCCCAGTTATGGGTCGGAACTGTCAAATTGCTGTCGAATTTGTGGAGATAAGCCGTGAAGAATTGGGGCGTAAATGTTTTCGGCGGCATCCCCGTCGGAAAGGCTGAGCCTGTCCTGCTCGACGAGTACCTCGCCGGGCATGACTTCGCCATTGGAACTCGTCGGCTCATCGTCCACGATGTTCGACAGTTCGCCAAATGGTTCTCTTCATCGAATCGGGAACCATTCGTCGTCGGGCGGGTGACCGTGCGGGATGTGGTCGATTACCGGGATCACCTGCGCCGGGCACAAGAGCAGGCGGTCTCAACAGTGAACCGATCCCTCGTGCTCCTGCGCCGGTTTTTCGGTTGGCTGACCGACCAGGGACACGTCCCAGCGAATCCGGCCAAGTCGGTAAAGGAGTTGAAGCGGCAGCAATTGGCACCGAAGGGATTGGATCAATCGCAGGTCCGCCGACTGCTTCGAGAGGTCGAACTCCGTGAGGACATCCGGGCCAGGGCCGTGTTCTCGCTCATGCTCTACACTGGTTGCCGGGTCGGCGATCTCGCCAATCTCGAAGTGAACGACGTTATGCTCGGCGATCGTAGCGGGTCGGTCGTCTTCCGATTCGGAAAGGGCAACAAGCAGCGTTCAGTGCCTCTGGCTCTCCTGGCCCGTCGAGCCCTTCAATCGTGGCTGGACATCCGCCCCTCAGTCGCCTCCTCAAACGTCTTCGTCGGCGAACGTGGCCCTCTGACCGACCGAGGAGTTCGATCGCTGTGCGACAAATACTCGGCAATCTGCGGGTTCAAGATTCACCCGCACCTGCTGAGGCACACGATGGCTCACAGGTTCTTGGCCGACAACGGCAACGACCTCGTGTCTCTGGCGCAGATATTGGGGCACGAGTCGATCTCGACCACGGCCCGATACACGCAACGGACAGAGGAGCAACTGGCGGATGCGGCGGAAAGGTTGAGTTTCTGAGGACACCTCAATGACAGGGCATCGAGCTTTTCCATTTGTAATTGGGAGCCAATCATGCCCAACCGATCTGCTACCGCCAACGGTGCTGACCCCGTCCAGCAGAAAGCCGCAGCCGACGCCAACGCCGTCCAAGACGCTGTAAATCTCGTCGCCGTTGTCGGCTCCTTTCACCGCCACTTGCTCACCCTTCATCGCAGCGGGCTCTGTGGCGACGACCTCATCAACCATCCGGTCGCTCTCGCCTTCGTCAGCAAACTGAACAGCCTGTGCCGAATGACGCTCGGCCGGGAGATGGCGGCTTTCAGCGCCGTCGATCGGCTCGGACGAGGACAAGCCGTTGAGTACGAGGTGATCCCACTCTGAAGGACACCGCATCCACCGGCGTCTCTCAAGTTGGAAGGAGGACGCCCATGATCGCCAAATCGCAACCGAAGTTTTCGCTCGGCCAAATCGTCGCCACGCCCGGTGCCCTCGAAGCGCTGCAAAAGGCCGGTCAAACGCCCACCGAGTTCCTCCAACGGCACGCACAAAGCGACTGGGGTGACGTGTGCGACGAGGACCGCCAACTCAACGATCACGCATTGATCGACGGCTCTCGTCTTCTGTCCGCCTATCGCACGTCGCTCGGCGAGAAACTGTGGATCATCACCGAAGCGGCGGATGATTCCGGTAGTCGATCAGCGACGACGATTCTGTTGCCGAGCGAATACTGAGGACACCGCATCTCTCCTTCGACAACGTGCCGAACTGCTCGGCACTCATCACTTCGTCGAGGAGATAGACATGGGCTGGCTCTTCAAGAGCGGATGCTCACGCCGAGACCTCATCGGAGAACGAACTGAGGATTGGCAACGGACGAGCCCGGAAGGCGTCTTCGTCAAGGACGACGTGTCTGGCTCACTGCTACCGGGGCGGTGCCTTCTCCGGCGTACTCTGGACCGTTTGGGGACGATCTTTCACGAAGGACGGCGCTGAAGTTCAACCGACCGAACGTTGGATCGGGTGTGATTTGCTCCGAAGCCAGAAAGGCTTCGGCTGGGGTTACAAGGACATGGACGAGTCGATGGGACCGTACTTCTATTCGTGCCCGTTGAAATACCTCGCCCTCGTGCCCATTGAGAGGTTCGGCGGCAATGCTGAATGGCGTGCGATCGTTCACCGCTATCACCAGCGTCAAGCCGAGAAACGGCGGAGTCGGTTCGCATCGCAGAGGACACCTCACTGATGCGAAGTGGCGATGACACGAACAGACCCAAACGGAGACGAGTGATGTGGGATTTCAACACGATCGTGCGACTGAACGAGGAGGCGCAGCGCCGGGCCGACGCCATCCGAGAGCACAAAGAACGAGAACGACAGGTCAACGAGCGAGAGGCCGTTGTGACGCTCGTGGCTTGTCCGCCGATCCAAAAGGCGGATCACCACGACGCCGCATAGTTGTCGCTCGGCGAAAGAACACGGCAACGGCACCGAATGATCCGAGGAAAGCGCCCATGCCACGTTTCCGAGTCGAAGCACTGGAGAAGTTCGTCGTCCGCACTTTCTACCACGTCGAAGCGGCTGATGGCGAAGAGGCCGAGGCGCTGTGCAAAGCGGGTGAAGTCGCCTACGACGACAAGATCATCGAAGAGGGCGACGAGGAGTGGATCGAAACGGTCTCGGTCGAGGAGACACCGTAGGAGAGAGCGTGACTCAACCAACTCAAAAAGAAAGGATCACGCATGTCCGACCCGACCGAATCCATTCGCCGTGAGATGGTCGCCGAGATCAACGCTGAGCCCGGAAGCCGTAGCGGCCCTCGAAGCAAAGCACGGGCAGGTTTGGGACACCGACCAAGTTCGTAACGAGTTCGAGGTGGTCGGCTTCATGGCACCGCTCGTCGTCGTCCGCCGCCGATCGGATGGCGTGAAAGGCTCGCTGATGTTCCAGCATCATCCGAGATTTTACTTCGGGTTCCAGCCCGAGTAGCTCGATCAGCGTGCGGGCCGACACAGTCCGCCGTGTCGGTCCCGCCTTTCGGACACCTCTCTGTGGTGAAGGAAACGAAGAAGATCCACGACTCCGTGCGACGACGTTGGGCGATGAAGCCGATGGATCAGTTCGATTGATCCGAGGATGTGGGTAAGACTTGCTGGACTTGATCCAGAGTGAACGGCTTGACCAGATGATCATCGAAGCCAGCCGCACGAGACCGCTGGCGGTCAGCGTCTTGCCCGTACCCTGTCACGGCGACCAACCGCACGTCCTTGAGTTCGGGCTGCTCACGCAGACGCCGTGCGACCTCGTATCCGTCCATCTTCGGCAAGCCAATGTCGAGCAGGATCAATTGGGGCTTGAAAACGACGGCGGCTTCCAGTGCCGCTTGGCTGGAGTACGCCACCCGTACATCGTGACCGGATCGCCTCAAAAGCATGGCGGCACTGTCCGCCGCATCCACGTTGTCATCGACGACCAGTACCCGTAATGAGGTTTCAGTCGGTTTGATCGTTTCCGCAGGCATCGAATGGGACAGACCCACTGGAGATTGCAACACGGGCAGACGCACGATGAACTCGCTGCCTTGTCCTTGAGTGCTGTGGGCCTCGACCCTTCCACCGTGGATGTCGATCAGTTTTTGTACCAGCGTCAGTCCAATGCCAAGACCACCTTGGGAGCGGTCCAGCGATCGCTCTGCCTGCGTGAAAAGATCGAAGATGTGAGGGAGAAGGTCGGGTGAAATGCCGACGCCAGTATCCCGAACACGCAACACGGCCTCATCTCCGTCTCGCTGAGTGCTCAGCCGAAATCCGGCCTCCTTTCTCCATGTACTTGGCGGCATTGTTGAGCAGATTGACCACGATTTGTTCAATGCGGGTCGAGTCTGCATTTAACCAGATCGGCTCAGAAGCCTGCGACACAGTCAATTCATGCTTGCGTTGTTCAATCAGAGGGCGAACCGACTCGATAGCACGCTCGACGACGCTCCTCAGATCCAAGTTCTCTTTCTGAAGCCTGATCCGTCCACTCATTATGCGGGAGACCTCCAACAGGTCGTCGACGAGATGCGACAGTTGTCCCACTTGGCGCTCAATGATAGTCCTGGCCTGCTGCTGGATCGGATTCTCGCTTCCCTCCTCCAGTCGAAGGAGATGTACGGCGTTCATGATCGGAGCCAGCGGATTCCGAAGCTCATGAGAAAGCATTGCCAAGAACTCGTCCTTACGACGGTTGAGGTCTGCCATCGCTTCCGCCTGCAACATCGCCAGTTCCAACTTGTGATGTGCGGTGTTGTCCCGAATGTTGCACTGGATGACAGGCTTATGGTCCTCCTGGTAGACATTGCTGACGAACTCGACCTCCGCATGTTTGCCTTGTCTTGTTTCGAGCGGCAGATGGCTGTAGCGAATGTAGCCTTGCTCTTGGAGTTTCCGATACGCATCTCGGCTCGCCTCTGCATCCTTGAACAGACCGATTTCCCACAGTTCTTTGCCGACCAGTTCGTCGTGCGAATAACCCAGCAACTCGCACATGAATGGATTGGCGTCCGTAATCGCACCCGTCTTGGAATCGAGGAGAAGCACGCCGTCTCTGGCAGTCTCGAACAACCGCCGATAGCGAACCTCACTCTCCTTGAAGCTTCGCCTCGATCGCCCGGCGTTCGGTGACATCCTCGATGGCGAGGAGGATCAGGTCGTCACGCTGCTTACCGTTATTGACCCGCTCAATTCGGCGGGCGTTGACCAACATGATCTTGCGACCGATCGACGGGAAATCATGTTCAACCTCGAAGTCCTGGAAGGCATGATTTGTGGGCAGGACATCTTCCAATAGTTTCCGCAAGGCCGGGATGTCCCACTGGCGATTGCCCAACTCATAAACCAGACGATTCTCCGTATCTTCCGCCGCAACATCGGAACGTCCGGTAAAAGGAACGATTCGCTGTCACGACCCGCAGTTCCTTATCCAGCACGACCAAGAACGGGTGGCGCAAGGTCGCAATGATGTTCTCGGCGTAGGCGAGGGCATCTTGCACGGCTCGCTCGGCCCTCCGGCGTTCACTGATGTCTCGGAAGACCAGCACGGCACCGTCGATCTTGCCCTGACGGTTGCGGATCGGAGCGGCACGGTCGTCGATAGGTCGCTCGGTGCCGTCCTTGGCGATCTAGCAGCGTATGGTTCGCCAGTCCGACGACCAAGCCTTCTCGCAAGGCTCTGGTTGCTGGATTCTCAACGGTCTGCCGGGTCTCTTCGTTGACGATCTTGAAGACGGCGTCGAGAGGAACGCCCGAAGCCTCGTTCAACGACCAGCCGGTCAGTGATTCGGCCACGGGATTCAAGAAAGTCACGTTACCGCTGGCATCGGTGGTAATCACCGCATCGCCAATGCTGGAAAGCGTGACCCGCAGCCAGTCCTGCTGGTCGTGCAATGCTTTCGGAGAGGTTCGGCTCTGGCAGTTGCTCTTGAGGGTCCGTTCTCATCCCTCGCCCCCCGCTGGGGCAATAGGTTGCAACTATCGTGCCAAGAGAACTGCGAACGATGTGATCGATGCCCTTTTCGTCGTGTTGGCCTCGCCCTTTTTGCGGAGCCAACAGCGAAGCCAAAGCGATCCAAAAATTGTTCGACGGAGAAGCGGAGCCGGGGACAACTGCCTTGAATACGTGGAGACCGCCGAGGACACCGGACTTCCCGTCGACGAGTACCGGGAACTCGCCAACGCATTACGGACGCTCGGCGTCTCGGTTGGCGACGACGTGATTCCGTCGATCCGCAGCTTCGAGGAGATCGAATGAATGAGAGCCAGGCCAAGCGTCAGCTTGCCAAAATGCGCCGGTCATTCACCTCGGGCAGCGTTCTCCATTTGCTCGCCGATCTGCACGGAGAAATCGCTGAAGAGGCACGGCAGGCCGACGATGCCTCAACCTTTCGGCAGCACAAGTCCATCGAAGCAGCCTTGATCGTCATGGGCATGGGGATCGACGCTGCCCTTCCGGCATGAACTCGAATCGAGCCCCCGAGACGCCACACTACCCGGAGTCCCGATCGACACATAATCCTCTCGAAAGGGCAACCGGCGCTGAAGATCAGAAATAGAACAATTCCGACCAAAAGACTCATCAGCTTGGACAGCAGACCTCGCTCCAGCGGGACTAGGTCACGTTTTCTTTATCTTTCAACTCGCCGTTTTCTCCGTGGATAGCTGAAGAAAATCGCCAAAAGCGATTCTGCAAATCCCCGCCGCTGAAAAATTCTTGATGACAGGGTTTTCGCACCGAGCCAGCAAAGAGGGTGACTCGGCCAAGTCGCTTCTCAGCGCCGACGAGCCAGCGACTCAGCCACGCAGGCGAGCAGCGGATTGAGCATCAAGAGAGTCTCCCGATTGGCCGTCTGGAGAACCGTCTCGAAGAGCTTATTTGCCTGCTCACGAAGGACCGGCATCGGGTCCGATGGGGCGGTTGTGGGAAGCAGTTCGGTCAACGTGGTGCCCAGCGCCCGTGCCAGCCGATCCACGAGGTCGATTCCCGGAGCGGCCCCGCCGCTCTCCAACCGCCAGATGTAGGACACCGTGACGTGGGCTTGCCGGGCAAGTTCTGCCTGGGTCATTCCACGAGATTGCCGCAGTTCTCGCAGCCGAGAGGCGAATAAACCGACGATCTCGGCCTGCCGGACTCTGGGCTTTCGTTTCGCCATTTCGACACTCCCCCGCTTCTTGGTTCGCCCAAGCAGGGGAGCGGACATAACTCACAATACGCAGTGTTGACACTGACTTTCGTCTCATTCACAGTGGTGTCTGAAACGGAGCCGATCCTCGCCCTGTGAACTGTAGCTGCCTGACGCAGCCCCGAATTCTTCTCGCCCGATGGAGAGAAAAAATGCCAATCCATGCACTACCGATCTCACGGCGGCGTTTCCTGGCGGGGTCTGCGGCTCTGTTGGCCGGTGCTCAGATCGGGGGGCGCTCTCTCGCCGATGACGGCACTTCCAACAAATGGGCTCTGCTCGCCGACGTTCATTTGATCCACCCGAGCACCCTGCCGCTGCTTCCGCCTGCGGAGCAGTCAAACGGCAAAACAAAAGCTCCACTAATTCGACAGCGCTTATCTCGGGTCGTTGAGGAAATCAGTCTGCTCAAACGGCGACCCTCTGGCGTAATTCTCAACGGTGACTGTGCCCATCTCGGTACACCGTCCGATTACAAGTTTCTTTTGGATCAAGTCGGCAAGCTGTTCCAGGCAGAATTGCCTGTTCATTTCACGCTCGGAAATCACGACCATCGTCCGAATTTCATGAAATCGAGGCCCACGTCAGGACATTCCTCACTTATTCATGACCGGTACGTTTCCACTCTGCAGACTCCGAAGGCCAACTTGCTGTTGCTCGACTCCCTCAAGATGCGGGAGCCGGAATCTCCTAATCGCCGAGAGCTTTGGTCCCATATCCAGACGAGTGGTCTTCTGGGAGAGGAACAGCTTCAATGGTTTGCCAGAGCGCTGGACCAGGATGCCGAAAAGCCGACCCTGGTCGTCGCCCATCACAATGTCAGCCCCAGCAAAGCGTTTTTGGCTCGCTTCCATGACAAAACGACGTACTTGGTTCCTCCGCTCAGTGGAGGCTCCCTGGCAGGGGGCTTAGACGACACTGATCCGTTTCTCGAACTGATCCTGAACCGCAAGCAGGTCAAGGTCGTTTTTTGCGGCCACAAGCATCGGTTCGAGGTGCGCAGATGGAACGGAATCTATTTCGTATTCCTTCCAGCCGTTGGTTATCCGTTTGATCCAAAAGACGCCGTGGGATGGCTCGAATGTGATCTGCAGGACCACGGAATGAGAATCAAGGCGCACACGCTCGATCATCGCCATCCGCATTCAGGGAAGACCGTTGATTTACGTTGGACATAAAAGCACGATGGTGGCGAAGTCGAACACATTCTCCCAACCAGGCGACATTTGGGGGCCTTCTGCCGATGAGTTCCAGTCCGCCGATCTCACCGGATTTTGATCCCTACTATCGCTGGCTCGGAATCCCAAAGGGTCAGCGACCGCCGAGTCATTATCGGTTGCTTGGGATTTCGCCCACCGAGGAGGACAACGAGGTCATCAAGGCAGCCGTCGAGCACCAGACGACCCTGGTGAGGAACCAGAAGCAGCCCGAACAGGAATCCATCGCCACTCGGCTGTTGTACGAAATCCAAGAAGCGGGGATGGTCATCCTCGATCCCTATCGCCGCAAACAGTACGACGCCGCTCTCGAACAGTCCAAACCGTCCCCAAAGCAGCGCTCAATTCCAGAGCCGTTTCCGCCGTACACGCCATCTCAACCGGTCGGAGAAGGAAACGAAATCGTCCGCACCTACTTCGGCGTGATGAGCATCATTCTGGGCGGCTTCATCATCATGGCCCTGGTCTCCTTCATGTTGCCTTGGCGAAAGTTTCTGTCCAATCACCCGGAGCGAGAGGAGGCGCAGAACCAACCTTTCATTCAAGCGGCCATCGCTCAGGCTCCTAATGCTGGAAAACCGCAGCAAGCCCGAGTCGCAGCACTGGCCGCTGTCAAAGCTTCGCCCAAGCAAGGAGTTGCACAAGAGCCCGACCGGGATCTGGACGAGGCCGAATCGGCGACGATCGATGCCACCATTTCGGCCGTCGACGCAACGGGGCAGTCGATCACCGTCACGTACAAGACGAAGTCGGTCGCCCTGGATGTCAGCCACATAGCCAAAATCACAGTCGATGGAATCGACACTCCGCTCGATGCCCTTCGTCCCGGACAAACCGCCACGATCGAATTTGATCCAAGGCTCGACATAGCGGCGAAAATCGAGATCACTTCGCCGAATGGCAAGAGTCAAAGACCGGCTGCGTCCCAAGCGAGTCCAACGGCCCATGAGCCTCCGAGAGAAAACGACGCCGCTCTGGCAACCATCGAAGTGACCCTTCAGCAGATCGATGCGGACGGGCGGAAACTCACGGTCAAACGGAACTCAAAGACCACCGCTTTCGACGTGAGTCGCAAAGCGGCGATCATCGTTGGGGGAAAGTCGGCGGCAATGGGCTCGTTACGGCCCAATCAAAAGGCGTCGATCACATTCGATCCCGAGAACGAAGTTGTCGTCGGAGTCGAAGTTGTGGGACCGGCCGACGGACCTTCGACAGCGCCCGCAACGAGCACACTTGCGACACCGCAAGCCGCCCCACCGGATGACACGACGACTGTCGAGGCCACGATCGCATCCGTTGATATCTCCAAGCGGACTCTCTCGATTACTCGAAAAACAAAGACGACGGCATTCGACGTGGCTCGCAAAGCCGAGTTCATCATCGACGGCAAGGCGGCGACACTCGACGCTCTGAAATCCGGCCAGAAAGCCTCAATCACGATCAACAACACGGCGGATGTCGTCGTGAGAGTCGAAGTCCGTCCCGCCGATTCATCGAAAGAACCACAGAAATAGCGCTCTCGGAGAACCGATCAATGTTTTGTATCCGAGCCTCAGTCTGTTTCATGCTCGCCTTGATGCTGATTTCCGCCTCCGCTCACGCCGATGTTGTCACCATCGACGGCAAGGTCAAGGCGGTCGATGCCAAGAAGCGCACGCTCACAGTCGAGTCAGATTCCAAAACTCAAACTCTGGACGTGAGCAGCAAGGCCAAGATCCGAATCGATGACAAAGATGCCTCCCTTGACTCACTGAGGGCGGGTCAAAAGGTGAGGCTCACGTACCACAAAGACTTGGAGATCGTCCTAAAGGTCGATGCGAATTCGGTGAGCAGACGTGAGGCAATTTCTTTGTTCGATGGGAAGACGCTGAAAGGCTGGAAGACGCCAGACAGCGACGAGATTCACGGCTTTGCGGTCAAGAACGGGGAAATCGTCACCGTGCCCGAAAAGGACATGGTCCTGCTCGCCACGGAAGAAAAGTTCGACGACTTCGAGTTTCAGTGCGATTTCTGGCTGAGCAAAAAGGCCAACAGCGGAGTCTATCTTCGTGGTCGGTACGAGGTGCAACTGCTGGACGATCCAAGTTATCCGACAGCAAGATTCCGATGTGGATCGATTTGGGGCCAACTGAAACCGAGCAAATCGGCCTATTACGGTCCAAAGGAATGGAACAACCTCCTCGTTCGCCTGAAACAGAACACCGTCACCGTGATCCTCAATGGCACGACGGTGATCGACAAACGGCACCTTGAAAAGCCGATGAAGGCCCCCATCGACGATCTGGAAGACAGTCGTGGCCCAATTGCTCTGCAAAATCAAGACGGCATTGCTCGCTTCAAGAATCTGACGATCCGTCCGTTGAGCCAGTAGGACGAGAGCGAGAAGGCATCAGCACTGTTCCGGGACAGCAATCGGAGCCGAATTATGCGGCAGGTCATCGTTTTGGGAATCACGGTTTGCCTCGTAGCGGTCGGCGCTTCGCTTGTTCGTGGCGAGGTGGTCACTCTCGATGGCACGGTGAAAGCAGTCGACGCCAAGAAGCGAACCATCAGCGTGGAGACCGGATCGAAGACGCTCACGCTGGATGTGAGCAGCAAGGCCAAGGTCACGTCTGAGGGAAAGGACACTGAATTGGCTTCGTTGAAACCCGGACAGCGAGTGACCCTCTCCTATCACAAGGATTTGGAAATTGTGCTGAAGATCGAGGCGTCTTCGTTCGAACCTGCGAGCGGCGACCCGATGATTGATCTCTTCGACGGGAAAACGTTGAAAGGCTGGAAAGGTTTGGACAGCGACGAAGTCCAAGGGTGGGCCGCTGAGAGCGGCGAGATTGTGACGACTCCTGGGGAGGGGACTCGATTGCTCTTGACCGATCAAAAGTTCGATGACTTCGAATTGCGGTGCGACTTCTGGCTCGACAAGAAGGCGAACAGCGGCGTCTTTCTCCGAGGCCGATACGAACTCCAGTTAGTCGATGACGGTAGTTATCCAAAGTTCACCCCGGACCAGCGCAGCGGTGCCATCTACGGACAGTTGGCTCCCCGCAAGTTCGCCTATCGAGGGCCTCGCCGATGGAACTCACTCTCTGTTCGCCTTGAACGAAAGACGGTGACGGTCGTCCTCAACGGCGTGACGGTGATCGACCATCGTTACATTCCGAAAGTCACACGGGCGAGCGTCGACGACCTTGAAGATCAGCCGGGGCCAATCGCACTTCAGCGACACACGTCACAGGTCAAGTTCAGAAATCTCAAAATCCGTCGCTTGAACCGTTGAGCATCTCGAACGGCCGGTTCGGCAGCACCCAAACAATTCGACTGGAGACAAGATCATGCGGCGACTCATCGTTCTGGGAACCACCATTTGCCTGTTTTTGCTCGGTGCTTCTGCCGCACGTGCCGAAGTGGTCACCATCGATGGCACGATCAAGTCGGTGGACGCCAAGAAACGCACAATCACCATCGATTCTGGCTCAAAGACGCTCACGCTCGATGTGAGCAGCAAGGCGAAGGTCAGCGTCGATGAAAAAGACGCATCGCTGGATTCGCTCAAGCCAGGCCAGCAGGTCGGTCTCTCGTATCACGACAAGTTGGAGGTTGTGCTGAAGATTGAAGTGATACCGAAGAACCGGCTTTCACCTGTCGGCACTTGGGTGGAGAAGCGGCCGGGCGCACCGGCCGGGAACCGAGTGAGGACTTTTCGAAAAGGACGGCACCCTCATCGTGTCACTGCCAAAGTCGCATCAGATTTCCAAAGGGACGTGGCGAATCGAAGGCAAGCGAGTTTATTTCCGCCAGCCATCTGACGACTCGACTGAGCCACCCGCAGAAGAAAAATGGTTCGAGATCATCGAGATCGAGAAAGACCATTTGAGAATTCTGATGATGGGGAAGCGGCAATACACGTGGTACAAGTCGAAGTGACCGATTCGTTACGTTGTCTCGCCTGGATTACCCGTCGACTCCATCCAGCAACCCGAGCACAAACTCCTTCCCTCCGAGCCTCATGTACGGCCCGAACGACCGCTCGAACGTGTCCTCGGTCACGCCGGTTCGAGCACCCTTTTCATCGAACCAAACTCGTGTCCGCTTCGAGAGCACCAGCCACACCCGCCACTTGCGCTCCTTGGCGAACGCCGAAGCGAACTGCTCCATCGCCTCACGAGACACTTGAAGCTCGATCGGAATTCGTTTCGTTGAGTCGACGGCGGGCATTCGCTCAGAACGGCGCATCGCCAACGCCTCCCAATCGCCAGCGATGGATTCTTGTCGAGGGGGAGGTCGAGCCCAATTCAGGTGAGATTTCGGCGGTCGGTTCTGGCTAAAATGGGCGCAATCCCCCACGATGACCGGTTCGTTCCATGCCCAAAGTCTTCATCTCGTACCGCCGCCAGGACAGCGCCGATGTCACAGGTCGGCTTCACGACTGCCTTGACGCTCAATTCGGGCATGACTCGGTCTTCATGGACATCGATTCCATTCCTTTCAGCGTCGATTTTCGTAAGCGTCTCAACGATTCGGTCCAGCAGACTGATGTCCTCTTGGCGGTGATCGGCGACCATTGGCTGGATGCTTCGTTCGACAAAGGGCCGAAGATCGGCAAACGCCGATTGGAAGATACCGACGACTACGTTCGCATCGAGATCGAATCGGCCTTGTCTCTTGGCATTCCGGTCGTTCCCGTGCTCGTGGGCCGGGCCTCGATGCCGTCCGAAGCTGACTTGCCCGGTGCGCTGAAGGAGCTTGCCTTCAAGAATGCCGCCGAGGCTCGGTCGGGTCCGACCTTTCACGACAACGTCGATCGTCTGATTCGAGGTCTCGAAAACCTCGTGACCGATAAGCAGGCACTTTTGGAGAGTTTGCATAGGGTCAGCGACGTTGCGGCTAAAGTTCCCCACTTGGCTGTCATCGGTGCACGCAAGGTGTTGGAGCGAATCGTCCGGGAAGTTTACGAGCGGCGGATTGGCGAGCCTGCTGGCACCCGACCCCTGGAGAAAATTGTCGAGCGTCTGGTCAAGGAACGTTTTCTCCCCGACCGCTTCGGTTCTGGCCCTTTGCTCAACAACGACGTCGGCTTCGCCAATCCGGCCAAAACAATCGCAGCGGCAGACGCCCAAGACTCGCTGACGCAACTCACGGAAATCCTGAAATGGTACACGGAGATTGAACAGCCTGACGGAGTCGGCCAGTTACCTGCGCAGAGGCGAAAGCCAGCGTCCAGGCTCAAATCCGCCGAAGAATCATCTGGTCCCCGGATCGCCGTTGTTCCCAAAGGGCTACGATCGTTCGACGCAAACGACGCCGACTTTTTCCTGGAATTGCTGCCCGGCCCTCGTGACAAGGACGGCTTACCCGAAAGCATCCGCTCTTGGAAGCACCGAATCGAGGCGACCAACGAATTGATTTTCACAGTGGGCGTGATTTACGGGCCGAGCGGTTGCGGCAAGTCGTCGCTGATGAAGGCTGGTCTGGTTCCAAAGCTTTCCAAAACGGTCATCTCGGTATACGTCGAGGCGACCGACGACGAGACCGAGACCCGCTTGCTCAAGGGACTGCGGAAGAATTGTCACGAATTGCCAGCCGATCTGGATTTGACAGAAACGATTGCCGCTCTACGACAAGGCAAGGGATTGGGCGAGGGCCAAAAGGTTCTCATCGTCCTCGATCAATTCGAGCAATGGCTGCACGCCAAACGGCGGGATGAGAACACGGAACTGGTCAAGGCACTTCGGCAGTGCGACGGAGAGCACGTCCAGTGTGTCGTCATGGTGCGGGATGATTTCTGGATGGCGGTCACTCGGTTTCTGGCGGATTTGGAGGTTGAACTTCTCCAGGGCCGGAACATCGCCGCTGTCGATTTGTTCGATCTCAACCACGCACAACGAGTGCTCAAAGCCTTCGGGCAAGCCTACGGGACTCTGGCGGAAAATGCCACTGACACAACGGCTGATCAGCAACAATTTCTGGATCAAGCCGTCTCCGGCCTTGCGGAAGACGGCAAAGTAATCTGCGTCCGGTTAGCCCTGTTCGCCGAAATGATGAAGTGCAAGCCGTGGACCCCTGCTTCACTCGAAGCCGTGGGTGGCACACGGGGCGTCGGCGTCACGTTCTTGGAGGAAACCTTCAGTGCTGCCAGCGCCAACCCAAGCCTCCGTCTTCATCAGAAAGCGGCCCGTGCAGTCCTCAAATCCCTCCTCCCGGAACAAGGCTCGGACATCAAGGGCAACATGCGGTCCCGCCAGGAATTGCTGGAAGCGTCAGGATACGGAGATCACCCAAAGGAGTTCGATGATCTGATCCACATCTTGGACAGCGAGATCCGCCTCATCACGCCGACCGACCCGGAAGGTATCGATTCCGATGCGCCGAGCACAAGCGTCCAGACCGGTCAGAAGTATTACCAGCTTACGCACGATTATTTGGTGCCGTCCTTGCGGGAGTGGCTCACCCGCAAACAAAAGGAAACTCGGCGGGGCCGAGCCGAACTGCGGCTGGCGGAACGGTCAGCCGTTTGGAATGGGAAGCCGGACAGCCGACTTCTCCCCTCGCTTTGGGAATACGTCAACATCCGCCTGCTGACCACCAAAAAGAAATGGACCGAACCGCAGCGGAAAATGATGAGCAAGGCTGGGCGGTTTCATGGCGTTCGTGCCACCATCGCTGCTGCCGTGTTGATCGTTCTGACGCTGTCCGGGTTGGCGATTTCCCGGCAGATCGAGGAGAAACGCCAAGCCGATTATGCTGCGGCCCTTGTGAAACGACTCGTCGCCGCTGACATCACGGAAGTAGCGGGCATTGTCCAAGAGGTGGATGGCTACCGTCGCTGGGCCGACCCACTACTCCGACAAGAAGATGTCCAGGCCAAAAAGGACTCGAATAAGAAGCTGCATTTGGATTGGCACTCCTTCCTGTAGATCAAAGCAAGGTCGCCGAATTGCGGGACGATTTGCTGGTCGTGTCGCCGAGCCCGTTTGTCGTCGTGCGAGACGCTCTGTTGCGCTACAAGGACGAGGTCGCTGAGCCGCTTTGGAAGGTAGTCCTCGACCCGAAGCAGAAGGAGCAACTGCGGTTTCAAGCAGCGTGTGCTTTGGCGACTTATGCTCCTCAAGACAAGCGGTGGAACCAGATCAGCAAGTTTGTGGCTGGTCGTCTTGTGATACTCGAAGCATCGGCGCTAGTGGCATGGCGAGAGGCGCTCCGCCCTGCCAAATCGAAACTGATCGAGCCGCTAGCCTTGATTTATCGGGAGGCAAAACAGAAAGAACAGTCTCGCACTTACGCCACGGAGACACTGGCGGATTATGCCGCCGATTGGCCGGAAGAATTGTTCAGCTTGCTGGCCGACGCCGAGGAATTTCAGTTCCCGGTCGTTTTCCAGAAGCTCGCTAGGCACAAGGACGAGGCAGTCAGGCTGGCTACCGAGGAACTCGCCAGAAAACCACCAGCAAATGCGAGTGAGGATGGCAAAGAACTCCTTGGAAAGCGACAGGCCAACACCGCCGTTGCCCTGCTCAAGCTCGGAAGACCCGAAAACGTGTGGCCTCTGCTCAAATTCAGCCCCGATCCAAGACTACGAAGTTACGTGATCCACTGGATTAGTCCGTTGGGAGTTGATCCGCAGGCGATCGTCAAACGCTTCGACATCGAGTCCAACGTGACGATTCGCCGGGCGCTGGTGTTGATGCTCGGTGAACTCAGCGAGTCGCAACTTTCGATGGCCCAGCGACAACCACTTATCGAGAAGCTGCTGGTCATTTTCGAGAACCAGCCGGATGCGGGGCTCCACGGTGCGGCAGAGTGGCTGCTGCGGAAATGGGAGCAAGGCAAGCGCCTGGAAGCAGTGGTGGAGAAGCTCAAAAGTGACGACAAGCAGTTGCAGGCCCGCAAGTCGAGCGACAAACGGCAATGGTACGTCAACTCGCAGGAGCAGACGTTTGTGGTCGTGGACGCCGGTGAGTTCTTGATGGGATCGCCCGAATCCGAGCCGGGCCGAAACGCAGATGAAATCCAACATCGTGTTCACATTGGACGCCGGCTTGCGATCTCGGTGCATGAAGTCACCAAGGCCCAATACCGAACGTTTCAACAGGCGGTCAAAGGCTTCGATCTGGCAAACAATCCTCAGCTTCGCCAAATCGTCCGTACAGACGACTCTCCGCAGACCGGCATCACGTGGTACGAAGCGGCCCATTACTGCGACTGGTTGAGCGAGCAGGAGAAGATTCCCAAAGAACAGTGGTGCTATGACCCGAAGGGAGGAGCGTATGGTCCGGGCATGAAGGCCAAGGAGAAGTTCTGGAAATTTACGGGCTACCGGTTGCCCACCGAGGTGGAATGGGAATTTGCGTGTCGAGGGGGAACGGTGACGAGCCGTTACTACGGACTGAGCGAGAGGCTGTTACCGCAATATGCATGGTATCTGGCCAACGGCGAAAATCACGCATGGCCCACGGCAACTTTGGAGCCCAAGGAGCCCAACGATTTCGGGTTGTTCGACATGTTGGGGAACGCCATGGAGTGGTGTTTTGACCGATTCGGCGGCTATCCAGAGCAAAAGGACAAGGTTTTCGAGGACAACCCATCGACGCAGCCTGTCGAAGCCGCAGAAAGCCGGGTGTTGCGTGGCGGGTCGTTCAATTTTCAACCTTCGATCGTCCGTTCCGCTTATCGTAGCGGCGACCCTCCGGACGACCGTCTCTACAGCATCGGTTTCCGGCCGGCCAGAACTTACCCCTGAGCGGCTTTACTGCTTTACCCCTTCTTCTACGCCGCCTTTGGCGGCGAGAATTTGTGCAGGGGAAATGGAGTCTTTCCCGCAACACCCCCAGCACTTTTGGTTGGTGTTGGGGGCTTCAGCAAAGGGGGTGTAGCATGAGTCGAACCGAAGAACTGACCGTCATCACCAAAACTTACGACCTGATTCTGTGGAGTTGTCACCACACCAGCCGCTTCCCACGAAATCACCGTTTCGTGCTGGGAGAACGCATCGAGCGCAATCTTTACGATCTGCTGGAAACACTGATTCAAGCCAAGTACACACGGGAGCGGAAATCGTTACTCGAACAGGCGAATCTCAAGCTGGAAGTTCTGCGATTCCAAATTCGACTGGCGAAGGATTTGGAGTGTCTTCGAGTCAACAGCTACGCCTTTGGCAGCAAGCAGATCGACGAAATCGGCAAGCTGGTCGGAGGCTGGCGTAAACCCCGAAAGTCGGAGCCATGAAGCGCCACGGAGACCTCTGGCCGGTCTTGACCTCGTTTCCAAACCTGCTGCGAGCGTCCAAGAAGGCCAAGCGTGACAAGCGTTTTCGTCCGTCCGTGTCAGCCTTTGAGTTCGACCTCGAACCCGAACTCTGGGCATTGCAACACGAACTCGTCACGAAGACTTACCGACCGGGGAATTATCGCTCCTTTTACATCTACGAGCCGAAGAAACGACTCATCAGTGCTGCCCCTTACCGGGACCGAGTCGTCCATCACGCTCTGACGGGATTTCTGGAGCCGATCTTCGAACCGACATTCATCTACGACTCCTACGCTTGTCGCCAGGGCAAGGGGACACATGCCGCCGTGGATCGCTGTCAGCGTTTCGCACGCCGGTTCCGGTACGTTCTGAAGACCGACATCCGCAAATTCTTCCCCTCGATGGATCACGGGATTCTGAAACAGGCTATCGCTCGGAAGATCAAAGATCCCGGCGTGTTGTGGCTGGCAAGCGTCATCATCGACCACAGCAATCCACAGGAGCCGGTACTCGACTGGTTTCCCGGCGACGACCTGCTCACTCCCAACGAACGGCGACGGGGCATCCCCATCGGTAATCAGACCAGCCAGTTCTTCGCCAATGTGTTCCTCGATCCGCTGGACCACTTCGTCAAGGATCGTCTGCGAATCAAAGGCTACGTGCGCTACGTGGATGACCTGCTCGTCTTCTCCGATGACAAACGCCATTTGGCCGATGTTCGAAGCCAGATGATCGACTTTTTGCGGACGTTGCGTCTGAAACTTCACCCGAGAAAAAACACGATCTTCCCCGTGAGGGAAGGCATTCGGTTCCTTGGCTATCGGGTCTTCCCGACGCACAGGCTGCTGGTCAAGGAGAATGTGTGGCGGTTTCTGCGACGGGTCAGGCGGATGCAACAGGACTACCGAGAGCGGAAGACGACACTGCCCGAGATCAGGCAGCGGCTCATGAGTTGGTCGGGGCACGCAGGGCAGGCCGATACGCACCGGCTGCGAGAGCGTCTCTTTGGTACAATCTGTTTTCAGAGGGCGGCGGCTGAGTCGCCGGGTGTTGCGTGGCGGGTCGTTCAATAATCAACCATCGAACGTCCGTTCCGCTTATCGTAACAACAACCAACCGGACAACCGTAACAACAACATCGGTTTCCGGCCGGCCAGCACTTTGCGGCAGGCATGTTCCTGCTTTGTCAGAATTCGCAGGCCGTTCTCGTGACGCTCTGCGAAGCGTACCCTGGTGCAAAGTTCAGGCCGTCGTCCCGTGTCGGACCGGCGTTGTGTCCGGTTCGGCCAAATCAACAAGCGGCCCGGCAGGTCTGGTAGGCCGAAAGGCTCGAAGGCCCTGCCGGGCGTATTGCTTGCGCCGGGAAGTGTGGCTCGAAATCTGATTGAGCACGAAGTTACTACGGATTTCGACGTTGACTTTCCTTTGACGACAAAGATCGCCTGCCTTACTTTGCTTCTTGCGGCAAAACCACATAGTTGTTCGGAGTTGCCATTTGTCAGGTCAGGGGGAGTCTGTGCACGACTGGAAACGCATCACGGCAGCGGATCTCGAAATGCTACCGGTCGGACATCGGCAGCGAATCCCCGAGAGCTATCTCGACGATTACCGGCACATGAACGTGATGTGGTACACGCACCTTTTCTCGTGTGCCCTTGATGACATTTTCCAGCGCGTCGGGCTGACGAACGAATACTTCGAGGCCAACCAGGCCGGCACGTTCGCGCTGGAGGGGCATGTGCGGTACATGAACGAGGTCCGCGTGGGGCAGCAGGTGACGATTCGCACGCGGACCATCGGCCGGTCCGACCGGCGGTTTCACTTTTTGCACTTCATGACCAACGACGACACTGGGGTTCTGGCCGCCACGTTGGAAGCGATCGGGACGCACGTCGATCTGCGAATCCGCCGCTCCTCCCCGTTCCCAGCCCAAGTGACGGCTGCATTTGACCGGCTGCTGGCCGAACATTTGCAGCTTCCCTGGCCGGCGCCGGTGTGCGGAGCGATGAAAGTCTGGCGGAGCGATGAAAGTCTGAAGGATAAAGGATGAAGGCGGAAGGATGAGCCGGAATTGTTTGATTCCTCCTTCCTCCTTCCGCCTCCCTCCTTGTCTCCCCGGCCCTTGACGGGTCGTCAAGACGGCGGGGTATAATCAAAGCCGGCCTCCTGCCTCCGCGTCGTGCCGCGTTCGACGCGAGCGGATGGCGATCCATAAGCCAAAGTGGGGTGTAGACTTCGGCGGTAACGTGGGGCGAGCTGCCAGCTTGCCCGTTCCATCACAAGAGACAGGCACAAGAAACAGGGGTCTTCCAGGGCAAGCTGGCAGCTTACCCCACCAAGCTGGCAGCTTACCCCACGAGGAGAGAACGGACCTAATGACCGACTCGGGACGAAACGCGGCGATCGATGAGTCGATCGAAAAACTCAACCAGGCCTACCACGCCATCCGGGACCAGATGGGGAAGGTGATTGTCGGCCAATCGGACGTGGTCGATCAGCTTCTGATCGCGCTCTTCAGCCGGGGGCATTGCCTGCTGGAAGGGGTTCCCGGCTTGGCCAAGACGCTGATGATCAGCACGCTGGCCCGCTGCCTGTCGATGAGCTTCAGCCGCATTCAGTTCACCCCCGACCTGATGCCGGCCGACATCTCCGGGACCGACGTCTTGCAGGAGAACCGGACGACGGGCAACCGCGAGTTCCGTTTTCTCTCCGGTCCGCTGTTCCACAACGTCGTGCTGGCCGACGAGATCAATCGAACGCCGCCCAAGACCCAGGCCGCCCTGTTGGAGGCGATGCAGGAGCGGCAGGTGACCGTGGGGCAAACGCGGCATATCCTGAACGACCCGTTCTTCGTCCTGGCGACGCAGAACCCGATCGAGCAAGAGGGGACCTACGCCCTGCCCGAAGCGCAGCAGGACCGCTTCATGTTCAAGGTCTTCGTCCGCTATCCGAGCTTCGCGGAAGAGCGGCAGATCGCCAAGCAGACGACCGGCGTCCAATCGGAAGAGATTGAGACCGTGCTCAGCACGCCCGAGGTGCTGGAGCTGCAGCGGATCGTGCGGCAAGTCCCGGTCACCGATCATGTCGTCGACTACGCGCTGGCGCTGGTGCGACAGACGCGCGTGGGTGAAGACGGCGTGCCGGACTTCGTCGAGGAATGGCTTCGCTGGGGAGCGGGGCCGCGGGCCGTGCAGTTCCTTCTGTTGGGGGGGAAGGCCCGGGCGCTCTTGCAGGGGCGGACCTATGTTTCGACGGACGACGTGGCGGCGCTGGCGCCGCCCGTGCTGCGGCATCGGATCGTCACGAACTTTTCCGCGGAAAGCGAAGGGGTGACGCCCGACCGCGTCATCGAACGGCTGCTGGCGACGACTCCTTCCAAGGAAGGCGAGCTGACGAGTGACCCGCGACTCACAAAGATTTTTGCAGCCTGAGGAGATCTCGCGGATCTCCCGGTTGGAAGTGCGTGCCCGGCAGATTGTCGAGGGATTTCTGTCGGGCCTGCATCGCAGTCCGTACTACGGCCAGTCGGTCGAGTTCGTGCAGCACCGCGAATACGTGCCGGGGGACGACTTCCGCCGGATCGACTGGAAGGTCTGGTCGAAAACGGACAAGTACTACATCAAGCAGTACGAGGAGGACACGAACCTCCGCACGCTGCTGTTGGTCGACGTCAGCGAGTCGATGAGTTTCGGCACCGGTGCGCTGACGAAGTACGATTACGCCTGCACGGTCGCGGCCGCCCTGGCGTATTTACTGTTGCGCCAGCAAGACGCGGTCGGCCTGGTGACGTTCGACAACCAGATCCGCAGCCGCGTTCCTCCGCGCAGCCGGCAGAGCCATTTGCACGCGATCATCAAGTCCTTGCAATCCGCCGCTCCGGCCAGCAAGACGGGCATCGATCGCCTGTTGGGCCAGGTCGCCGAGGAACAGTCGCTGCGAGGGATGATCGTTTTGATCTCGGACCTCTTCGTCGATCCCCAATTGCTGGACCGCGGGTTGAGCCTTCTGCGTCACCGCGGGCACGACGTGTTGGTGTTCCACATCCTCGACGACGAGGAGCTGGACTTCAATTTTTCCGGTACGACCAAGTTCGAGGGAATGGAGGGTGCCGGCGACGTGATGTGCGACCCGCGGGCCCTCCGCGAGGGCTACCTCGCCGCTTTCAACGAGTTTCTCGAGACGATTCGCCGGCAATGTTCGCGTCAACTCATCGACTACCAGACGATCCGCACCAGCGAGCACCTGGACGCGGCACTGGCCTACTATCTGAACCATCGCATCGGCATGTACCACGCCGCGACACGCTGAGGATTGTCGAAGAGTTAACAGGGTAGGGTGGGACCAGCTCGCGCCAGCGAGCGCCGGCCCGCCATTGGGTTCGGTCAGCAAACAGCCAGGAAAAGTGGGCCGGCGGCCGCAAGGCGGCCTTGTCCCACCCAACAATCTCGATTGAGCGCTCGATGAGTGATTGGATCGCCCAACATTTTCTGCATCCGTCGTACGTGCTGCCCTGGGGCGTGGCCCTGGCGGCGGTGCCGGTGATCGTGCATCTCATCAACCGGCTGCGCTACCGCCGCGTGCGGTTCGCGGCGATGGAGTTTTTGCTAAAAAGTCAACAGCGCAACCGCCGCCGGCTCATGATCGAGCAGCTCTTGTTGCTGTTGCTGCGGATCGCGATCGTCGCCGGGCTGTTGGTCCTGGTTTCGCGGCTGGTGCTTGATCCCAGCGCGCTGTGGGCTTTCCGCGGTGAGAAGTCGCACCACGTCGTGCTGTTGGACGACAGCGGATCGATGCGCGACCGTTGGGGCGAGACCTCGGCGTTTCGCGAAGGGCTGGCGATCGTCGAGCGCTTGGCGGCGGAAGGGGCCCGGCGCCCGGGCACGCAGCAGTGCACGCTGTTGCTGCTGTCGCAGCCGGACCATCCGATGTTCCAGAAACGGGACGTCAATAACGCCTTTGTGGTGGAGCTGGAGAACGCGTTCGAACGCCTGGAATGCAAGCATCAGGCCCTCGATCTGGTTTCCGGCGTCGATGCGGCGGCCAAGCTGTTGGCCCAAGACGCGGCGAGCGTGCGGCACCTGCACATCGTCTCCGACTTCCGCGCGAGAGACTGGCGGGACCGGCCGGCGCTGCGGAGCGCGTTTCTCGCCGTCGCCAAGACCGGCGCGTCGATCGACCTGGCGCGGACCGTCGGAGAATCGCACGAGAACCTGGCGATTACCGACCTGGGGGGCGAGGTGCGAACCGCGGCCGTCGGCGTCCCGCTGCGACTTTCCGCGACCGTTCACAATTTTGGGAGCAAGGTCGCCCAGAACGTCCGTCTGGCGGTCCTCGCGGACGGAACTTTGCTGGCGCGGACCGTGGAGATCGAGCGGCTCGAAGCCGGCAAAGAAATCAAACGCGACGTCGACGTCACGTTCAAGAGGCCGGGAAAGCACACGGTCGAGGTCCAGCTTCCCGAAGACTCGCTGACCGCCGACAACAAGCGCTATGTCGCCGTCGAGATCAACATCGCCAATCCGGTCCTCATCATCGACGGCAATCCCGAGAGCGACGACGGTTCGTACGTCTCCACCGCTCTGGCGGCCGACCCTTCGATCACGGGCTATTCGACGCGAATTGAAAGTCCCGATTTTCTCCGCCACGGTTCGCTCGATCCGTTCCGCTGCATCTACCTGTTGAACATCCCGCAGTTGCCGGCCGACGCCGTTGAGATCCTGTCGGATTACGTGCGAAGGGGGGGTGGAGTGGTCTGGTTTCTTGGGCGACGTGGTGAACACCTCGTTCTATAACGACGTGCTCTATTCGGCCGGCGGGCTGTTTCCCGTCCGCCTGGGGCGAACACCCAAACAGGCGGTGCGGGCTGACGAACGGTCGCTGGCCCCCGACCTCACCTTCACCAACAATCCGATGTTCCGGACCTGGGCCTTTCAGGGGCAAAATAATCCCTTTGTCGACACCGTGCGAATCAACACCTGGATTCCGGTCGCCGACGACTGGGTTCGCGACGACAACCAGCCGCAAGGACGAGGTGTCGACGATCGCCTTCCTTCCCGGCCACGAACCGTTCGCGTTCGAGCGGCGAGTCGGCAAGGGGCGTGTCCTCGCGATTCTCACGACGGCCGGTCCGAAATGGAATAATTGGACCCAAAACCCAAGCGTGGTGCTCTTCCATCTCGAGATGGTCAAGCACTTCGCGCGCGAAGATCAGACGCTCCAGCGGCGGATCGTGGGCGAGCCGATTCAGGTCTCGTTCAATCCGGCGGAGTTCCTGGAGACGGTGGAAATCACCGCGCCGGATGCGAACGGGAAGCGCGTCACGCGTTTGACCGCAACACGGCCCACCGCGGCCGACACGCCGATGGCCGAAAAACCTGCGGCCGAAAAGCCGCCCGCCGGCCCGGCGGCCGGACAGCGGAAGCCCGCCTCGCCAACCTCCAAGCCCCGCCCGGAGGCCGTCCGCGTGACCGCCACTTATACGGAGACGGACCGGCCCGGCATGTATGTCGTCCGATTGTTCAAGGATCAGGCGGCCGCGCCCAGGAACAGTGGGTGGCCTATAACGTTCCGCCGGAAGAGAGCGAACTGAAGACGGCGACGAACGCTGAGATCCTGGCGCGGCTTTCGGGCGACGTCCATGTGCAGATTCACGAGCCCGGCGAGACGCAGTGGATTGAAGGGCACAGCACGGCACAAGAGGCGCGGCACCCTGTTGCTGTTCCTCCTCGCCGCGGCGCTGCTTGCCGAACAGCTCTTCGCGCACCGGCTGAGCTATCATCCCATGCAGGCAGGAGGTCCGGCATGAGCGGCTACGCGTTGGGCGCGGGACTTTTTGCTGCCGGCGATTCGCTGCGCAACTTCGAGTTCGATTGGCCGGCCACGCCGGCACGCTGGGCCGTTACGATCGCGGCCCTCGTCGTGGTCGTTGCCGTCGCCATCGGCGTTTACCGGCTCGACACGCGCGAGCTTGGGGCGCGGCTGGCGGATCCTCCTGACGGCGCTGCGACTGGCCGTCATTGCCGGGCTGCTCGTGATCGCCTTCAATCCGCAAGAGAGAATCCGGCAGATGGCCTTCCGGCCGTCGCGGGTGGCCATTCTGGCCGACACGTCGCTTTCGATGCGGTTTCCCGACAAGGCGGCAGCCGCCTCCGCTTCGCCCGGGGCACAGCGCAACCGGGCGGATGCCGTCCGGGCACTCCTGGCCGATTCGCCGCTTCTGTCGGAGCTGCAAAAGACGCACAACGTTCGCATCTACACGTTCGATGCGGGGCTGGCCAGTCCCCCCGCGGTGGTCCTTCCCGCCCAGGCTGAACGGACCGCCCCGGGGCTGGGCACGGCGCCCCCGCGCAGCCTGAACAGAACGGAAAGCGGAACGGGAAGGCGGCCTCGCCGGGCGCCGCGTCGGTTGCCGCGACTTCCCCGGTCGATTGGAACGAGATTCTTCGGCCGCGCGGTCTCGAAACGCGGCTGGGCGAAGCGGTGATCCAAGCCGTTCAGCAGCTCGGCGGGCGGACCCTTTCGGGAATCGTGGTGATCTCCGACGGCGATTCCAATGCGGGGATCGAGCCGTCGACGGCGCAGGACGTCGCAAAGGGGGCCAACGCGCGGTTGATCACCATCGGCGTCGGCAGCACGGAGCCGCCCGTCAATCTGCAGGTGGCCAGCATCCAGGCGCCTTCCGACGTGCACGTCGGCGACCCCTACGAGTTTTCGGCCTTTATCCAGGGATACGGATTGGTCGGGAAGACGGCCACCGTGGAACTCCTGTCGCGGCCCGAGGGCGAAGAAAAAACGCAGCCGAAGGTGATCGAAACCCGCGAGGTTCCGGTGCGGGAAGACGGTGCGCCGATTGAAGTGCGGTTTCGCGAGATTCCAACGGTCGCCGGGGGCGTCGAGCTTTTCGTGCGCGTCGCGCCCGCCGGCCGGCGTGCGCGAACTGAGCGAAGACGACAATGAACGCCGCAAGACGGTCAACGTCATCGACCGCAAGCTGCACGTGCTGTTGGTCGCCAGCGGACCGATGCGCGACTATCGGTTTTTGCACACGATGCTCAACCGCCATTCGTCGATCGACGTCGATATCTGGCTGCAGACGGTCGCCCCCTCGACGGCCGGCCAGGTGAGCCAGGAATCGAAGCGGCTCTTGGTTGAGTTCCCCAAGACGGCCGCCGAACTATTCGACTACGACGTCATCGTGGCGTTCGATCCCGATTGGTCGCGGATCCCAGTCGAAGGGCGCAAGTTCCTCATGAATTGGGTCAGCGAGCACGGAGGGGGGCTGATCCTGGTCGCCGGCGACATCTATACTCCCCAGTTGGCCTCGTCGACCGACGACGCCCTCAAGGATCTGCAGAAGCTTTATCCGGTTTTTCTGAGCGCTTCGATCTCGGAGCTGTCGCTCGATGCGCGGGCTGAGCAGCCTTGGCCCGTGGCGCTCACTTCCGAAGGCCGCAACGCGGGTTTCCTGCAGTTGGCCGACAACTCGCCCGACACCGAAGCACAATGGAAGGAGTTTCCCGGCGTCTATCGCTGCTATCCAACCGCGGGCGCCAAGCTCGGGGCGACCGTCTACGCGACTTTCAACGATCCCCGCGTGCAAAACGAGCACGGTCAGCCCATTTTGTTTGCAGCCCAGTTCTACGGTTCCGGCCGGACGCTCTATTTGGGCAGTCCCGAGATGTGGCGGCTGCGGGCCGTCGACGAGGCGTTTTTCGAACGGTTCTGGACCAAAGCGATCCGCGAAGTCGGGCAGGGGAGGCTGCGGCGCGGCACGGCTCGCGGACTGTTGCTTTTGGAGCGCAGCCAGTATGCCTTGGGCCAGACGATCCGAATTCGGGCCAACCTTTTGGACCCGCAGCTCAACCCGCTGGAGATCGATTCGGTCGAGTTGAATGTCTTCGATCCGCACGGCGCTCCGCTCGTCTCTCCTCGGTTCCTTCAACGCGATCGCGACAAGGCCGGACAGTACTGGGCCGACTTCCGTGCGGCGGTGCCGGGAACGTATCGAGTCCTGGTGCGGCCGCAGCCCGATGACGAAAAACAGAATCTCAGCGCCAAGATTGACGTCGTGTTGCCGAACCTCGAGTCCGACAACCCGCGTCAGAACGCGAAATTGCTTACAGACTTGGCGCGCGAGACCGGCGGAAAATATCTGCCTTTGGAGAGGGCGGCGGCCGAGCTGCCTGCCCTCTTGCCTGACCGTGGCGAGCGGTTCGCCGTCGATGAGCAGTTGCGAGCCTTGTGGGACCAGGAATGGGTCCTGTATTTGCTGGTCGGACTGCTTGGTTTTGAGTGGGTGATCCGAAAACTTCTGCGACTGGCTTGAACGTGTCGTCGTCCTCTTCCAACCTGCTGCCTGCCTCTGCCGCCTTCCTCGGAGAACGATCCTCCGGGTCGCCCGGTGTCGGGCCGCCCGGCGATTGCCGCCGTTCTGTCGCAATTGAGGCGGCGGATCAGGGGATACGTGCTGCTGGAAGGGGTGGCCCTGCTGTTCGTCGTCTGCGGAGGGCTGTTCTGGCTGACCCTCGCGCTCGATTGGGTTTATTTTCGTCTCACGGCGATGGAGCTTCCGCTGTGGTTCCGCGAGACGGCGGCCGTTTCGGCCGTCGCCCTGCTGGCTGCCGGGGTGATGTTTTGGATCGTGCTCCGCTACTTTGCCCGTTTTCGCGCGCGTGCGTTGGCCGCTCGTTTTGGAGAGGCGATTCCCCGAGCTCGGCACGCGGCTGATTACGGCCGTCGAGATGGCGGCGGCCCGCTCGGGAAACGAATCGCCCCTGACGTCCGCCATGATCGAGCGGACGATCGACGAAGCCGCGCGGATGTCGTCGACGCTGCCGCTCGAATCGGTCTTCGATCGCGCTCCCTTGCGACGGGCGCTCGTCGCGGCCTCTCTGCTCGTTGGCTCCATCGCCGGTCTCATCCTGGTCGACTCGTCGGCCACGTCCCGTTGGGTCCGCGCCTTTGTCGCCCGCGACGCGATCTATTGGCCGCGCGAAACCCAGCTCGTCGTGAAAGCCGTCGTGCAGCCGGGCGACCGCGTTCGCGAGTTTCGAGATGGACGACTGAAGCATCCACGCGGCGTCGATCTCGTCCTGCTCGTCGAGGCGCCCGAGGGAACGAAGGTTCCGGCGGCGGTCGAGCTCAATTACGTGCTCGACGGCGGACGGGGAACCGGCCGCATGGAAATGGTCAAAAGCCACGAGCGGCAAGTTCCGCCACACGATTTCGGGCCTGCTCGACAGCCTCTCGCTGTGGGTCTCGGGCGGAGACTACGTCTCGCGGACTCCGCTGCGGGTCGAGGTCGTCGAACCGCCTCGGCTCGACCAGGTCACGCTCGACTGCGACTATCCCGATTACACGGGACTCGATCGGGACAGCCAGGGAACGGTCGACGCGGCATACCGTCGAAGTGCAAAGCTCGCAGGTCGCCTTGCCGATGGAAACGGCGTTCGTGCTCCATGCCCGGGCCAACAAGCCGCTTGTCGCGCCTGCGGATCGAAACCGACTCGCGGCGGATCAGCTTGTTCCGCGATCGGGCAACCATCGCGGTCCGGTCGCCGTCGGGCGACATCGGACCGGAGCAGCCGCTGCCGGCCCCCTCGTCCGGATCGTTTTTATCGACGACGGGATCCGACGCGGCGATCCCTTTCCTGCTGACGGCGAAGGCCGAGCCGAAGAAGGCCGAGGCTTCGTCCCGCCCAGGAGGCCCCGACGGCCGTGGCCGCGGCTACAAACCTTGCCGGCCGCCAGCGGTCCGGAGGCCGGCTCTCTCGGGCGTCTGCCGATCGCGATCCCCGCTGATTGCCGCATGCGGATCGAACTGGAAGACACTGATGGCATCACGAGCGTCGAGCCGATCCGGATCGTGATTAATGGAATCGTCGACCAGCCCCCCGTCATTCAGACCGAACTGCGGGGCATCGGATCGTCGATCACGCGCAAAGCCACAATCCCGGTCACGGGCACAATCACCGACGACTACGGGATCGCCAAGGCAGAGTTTCAATTTCGCGTGGACAAGGAGAAGGAGTGGCGGATCAGTCCATTCCGGCGTCCTCCGGTCGGCACTCCCAAGGAGCACATCCTCCGGCGCGAGGAATCCGACAATACCGAGCGGTTCGAGGTGCTGCCGCTGGAGCTGAAGATCGGCCAGCGGCTGACCCTTTCCGTGTTTGCCCAGGACGGCGACAATTTGAACGGCCCCCATGCGACCCGCGGCGAGGAGTACGTCTTTCAAATTGTGAGCGACGAAGAGCTCTTGTCGCTGTTGTACGTCAAAGAAGTGAATCTCCGCGAGCGGTTTGAGAAGATCATCTCCGAGCTGGAAGCCGTGAAAAAGGACCTGATCGACCATCGCGGCCGCGCCGAGCGGCCGCGGCTTGGCCCACGAGAAGCAACGACGCGGAAGCGAAGCCCGATGCCAAGAGCAGCGGCAGCGATCTGGAAGGCGACACCGAGAGTCTGGGCGACCTGCAGACAGCGGTTCGCCGTCTGTGCCGTCCGCTCGCTGCACCAGGTCCGCAAGAACTCGGTCGAGACGGCGTCGGTTGAGGAGTCATTCCGCGGGCTGTTGGACGAGCTGGTCAACAACGCCGTCCACACGCAGCAGATGGCGGATCGGATCGGCGTGCAGATCGTTGCAGCCCCTGCATTTGGCGAACGAGAAGGACTTTCCCGCCGCGGATGAGGCGATCGGATTGTTCAAGCTGGCCGTCGACGCCCAGCGCAATCTCGGTGCCGCAAATCGATAACAGCGTGCAGGCCGTAACGGCCTTGATCGCCCGCCTGAAGACGGCCCTGGCCGAAATGCAGGATCTCGTGAAATTCCATGAGGCAATCGCCGGCTGCAAGCCATGATTAAAGACCAGCAGCAGATCATCGATTCGACGAAGCAGGAGCAGAAGAAAAGACGCCTCAAGGAGCTCGAGGGGCTCAAATGAACGCGAACCGTTCGAAAGCCAAATCCGGCTGCGCGACCGTGCGCAAGGGGGGCGGTCTGCTGCCTCCCAAGCCGACGCGTCCCGCGTCGGAACGACCGCAGGGGGTCGGCTTGAGCAGCGGCCGCGTCATGTCCCGGGCCCTGAGGAACGGGATTTTGGTCTGCGCGACGGTTCTCGGTTTCCTAGGGGCGGCCTGGGCTCAGGATCGGCCGGCGGCGGGCCAGGCGGCGAAAGATTCGACCGCCAGCGAGGCTGCGGAACCGGCCGCCCTCAACGAGGCGGAAGCGAGCCTCAGCCGACGGTACCGCCAGTTCGAGCGGACTTTGCTGCAGATGGCCGAGTATCTCCGCAAGACCGAACCGGAACGGGCCGACCTCTTGATCCGTGCGATCGGCAAGAGCAAGGAAGACCGCGTCGGCATGCAAATGGACCAGATCCTGGAGCTGTTGAAGAGCGACCAGTTCGGCGACGCGATCGGTCGGCAGGAACATCTGGTCTCCAACCTCAAGGGACTGCTCGAGCTTCTCCAGAGCGAGGATCGCCGGCACCAACTCGAAGAGGAGAAAAAGTGGCTCGAATCGGTGCACCAGGAGATCGGAAAACTCTCCGTTCGCGAAAAAGAGCTGCGGAGAGCGACCGAGGAGCGGAGCAAGCTCGGCCCGCTGTGCCGAGCGCCAGGAGAAAATCGGCCGCGATACCAAGTCGCTGCTGGAAAAAATCGATCGGCAGGACGGGGCCCGGAACGCCTCGAACAAGAAAAACCAGTCTGACAAATCGGACAAATCGCCCGACGGTCGTTCCAAGCCCAAGGAAAACGGAGCGAAACCGCAAGGCAAACAGCAATCCGAAGGTAAACCGGGTGAACAGGCGCCGAAGAGCAAATCCGGAGATCAAGAGAAAAAGAAATCCAAGAAATCCGAAGGCGGTGCAAAGAATCCTTCGAAACGATCCGGCTCCCAGGGGAAAGGCGACGGCTCGCCGGAGGCCTCTCCCTCGGACCAATCGGAAAGCGATTCGTCCCCGCAGCAAGCGGAAAAGAAGACCCCCGGCCGCGAGGAAATCGAGCAGGCCCGCCGTGCCATGCGACAGGCGGAAGAAGAGCTGAAGCGGCTGGAGGGGAACAAGGCGCTGGAACGGCAGGACGAGGCGATCCGCAAGCTCGCCGAGGCCAAGGAGCGGCTTGAAAAGATCCTCCGCCAGCTCCGCGAGGAAGAGCAGGAGATCATGCTCACGTCGCTGGAGGCGCGGTTCGCGAAAATGCTGTTGATGCAGATCCAGGTCCACGTCGACACGGTCACGCTGGCCAAAACGACCAAGAACGCCTGGACGGCGAGGCATTTCGGCAAGGCCCGCGAGCTTTCCGTGCAGCAGTATTCGATTGCCGACGAGGCGGTCAAGGCGCTGACTCTGTTGAAGGAAGAGGGCTCGTCGGTCGCGTTTCCTCAGGGAGTCGAGCAAGTCCGCGACGACATGCTCACGATCGCCCGCCGCCTGGATAAGAACGACGTCGGCGAGCTGACGCAATCGATTGAAAAGGACGTGATCGAATCTCTCGAAGAGCTCGTCGCCGCGCTGCAGTCCGAAATCGAAAACCGCAAGAAGCCGGAGGCCCAGCGCCAGCGCCGACAGCGGCCGGGCGGCGAACAGGGTGAGAAAACAGCTCGTCGAACAGATTGCCGAGCTCAAAATGCTCCGGTCGCTGCAGCTACGCGTGAATCGCCGCACCAAGCAGATCGGGCGCCTCATTCATGGCGAACAGGCGGCCAGCGACGACCTTGCCGCCCAGTTGCAAGCGCTGGCGCGGCGGCAGGCCGAGATTCAGGAAGCGACCTACATCCTCGCCTCGGGACGAAACCAATGAGCTTCACGACGCTCTCGAAGACTCGACCCACCCTACACCTGCGCGATGCTGCCGGTCGTGATTGTCATCTTCGTGGGCTTCTGCCGGTGCGAGCCGGCGTCCCGGACGTCTATGCGCCACGACCGGCCGAGGAAGTCCGCAGCCAGGTGATGCGCTGGCTCTCGCAGCACGGCTTCAGCAACGAGAAGACCGCGCCGCGGATTGCCGCGACTCTGGGCCGCCGGCGGGGGGCCGGCTCCGGGCGCGAGGTGTTCGAACGGCTGATCCAGTCCTTCTGCGTGGCCGATCCGGACACCCGGCGTTTCGTCGAGGCGTTCGAGCCCGGCCCAGCCGCTCAAGGCATTTCCCACGCCGGACTTCGTCAACCGGGACGAATCGGACGAGTTTTACACGATTCATCTGCGGCTGTTTTACGCCCGGGCCCTCACCCAGCGCCTGATGTACGACGAGGCGCTGGCCGTCTTCGCGCAGATCGATCCGGCCCGCGTTGTCGATCCGGCGACGTGCCTGTTTTACGAGGCCGTCTGCCAGCAGCAATTGCTCAAGAAAACGGAGGGATTGGAGACGCTCGACAAGCTGTTGCACAGGACCGAAGGGGTTGCCGAATCCTACGCGCGAGTGGCCGCGTTGATGCAGGACGAACTACAATCGCTGGACGACCAAACGCTCGACGGGGTCTCGCGAAAGATGCAGGATTCGGAGCGGCGGCTCGACCTGGGACGCGGAGGCCAGCGCGTGCAAAAGGTCCAGGAGGAAATCGTCGAATCGCTGACCGAACTCATCAAGAAAATGGAACAGCAGGCCAATCCACAACCGCAACCGGGACAGGGAGACAATAACAGCAACCGCTCGATCGGGGCCGGCCGAAGATTCGAGCATCAAGGGTGCGACCGCTCCCGGCAACGTCGACAAGAAAAACCTGAAGAAGCAAGGCGCCTGGGGCAACCTGCAAGAAAGACAGCTTCGTGAGGCAAAAGCCCTGCTGAACAAGGATTTCCCGTCGAATTACCGCGAGGCGGTGGAACAATACTTCAAGAAGCTGGCCAGCAACCCGGCTTCCAAGTGAGAATGACGTTGGTGACAATACAGGGAGGTTGGTGACAATCGAGGTCGTCCGCTTCATGACTCGTGTTTCACAGGAACTGATCGCTCTCGTCTTGACGTTGGCTGCCGCCGGCGCCGCCGGGCCGCCGCCGGCCGGCCCTTCGGTCGAGCTGACGACTTTGACGGGCCGCCGCCTGACGGGCGCGCTTGTCGAGCTTTCACCCGATCATGCGTCGATGAAGTCGCGTGGCAAAGAGGTTCGCGTCCCGTTGGCGGAGGTGCTCGATCTGCGGACCGTACGGCCGAGGCCCGCGGTTCCCCCCGATCCGCGGCGGCCCGAGCTGACTTTGACCGACGGCTCGCGGCTGTATTGGACCGCCCTGCGCGTCAGCGATCGCCAGGTCTCCGTCGAAACGCCCCAACTGGGCAAATTCACCCTCCCCCTCACCGCGGTCAGCAGCGTCCGGTTGGCCTCCCTCGATCGGCAGATCGCCGACGCGTGGAAGGAATTGTCTGCCCGCGAAGTGACCCAGGACATGCTCGTGATCGCGAAGGGAGGCGTTCTCGATCACCTGGATGGAACGGTGGGCACCGTCGACGGCGACCAGCATCCATTTTGTGCTCGACGGTGAAGAACGGACCGCCAAGCGCGAGAAAGTGTTCGGCATCGTTTACGCGCGCGCGCAACGCCGACGCGAGCAAGCCGATCTGCGAGCTTTTCACGGCGGGCGGCGACTCTGCTGAAGGCGCAAAGCGTCGCTTGGAATGGCGGACCCCTCAAGGTCGTACTGCTCGGAGGTGCGCAGCTCGTCGTGCCGGCCGAACTCGTCCTGTCGCTCGATTTCAGCTCAGGCAAAGTCCGCTACCTGTCCCAGCTCGAGCCGCGGGAAGTCAAATACACCCCCTTCTTCGATCAGGTTTGGACCTATTGCCGCGATCGTCCGCGGGACGGCGGCGCGCTGCGGCTGGGAAATAAGGAGTACGCCCGCGGCTTGTGGATCCATTCGCGCACGTTTCTCAAGTACCGCTTGAACGGCGATTACCGCCGCTTCCAGGCGGTGATGGGAATCGATCAGGCTGTCGCGCCGTTGGGGAACGTCCACGTGGTCATCAGCGGCGACGGCAAGACGCTGCTGGAGTCGGACGTCCGCGGGTCCGATTCGCCCGCAGAACCTGGACCTGGATGTCGCCGGCGTCCGCGATCTCGAAATCCTCGTCGATTTCGGCGGCGACCTGGACATTGCCGACCATCTGGACCTGGCCGACGCCAAGGTCATCAAATAGCCGGCCGAAGACACGAGAACGTCGAAACGTGACCGCTCGCAGGCGCCGTAAACATTCGTCGGAGGGAGTCAGCAGGAGAATGATGCCGCGGACCATCGGAACGTTCATGCTCGCGATTGCGGCCTGTTGGCCGGCGGTGATCGCGCGGGCCGACGGCGTCGACCCGGCGGTCCGCGATGCCGAGCGGCGCTCGCGTCGCGACGATTGCGAAGCTGGCCCCCACGGTCGTAGCCGTCTTTCAGCGGTCGGCGCCCGCCGGCGGGTCGGGCGTGTTGATCACGCGCGACGGCTATGCCCTCACCAACTTTCACGTTGCCGGCGAGGACCAGTTCTTCAAATGCGGTCTCAGCGACGGCAAACTGTATGACGCGGTGCTGGTCGGCGTCGATCCGACCGGCGACGTGGCCCTGATCAAGCTCGTCGGACGCGACGATTTGCCCACGGCGACTTGGGGCGACAGCGACGCGGTCCGCGCCGGGGACTGGGTCTACGTCCTCGGAAACCCCTTTCTGCTCGCCTCCGACTTTCAACCCACGACCACCTACGGGATCGTGAGCGGCGTCCACCGCTATCAATATCCGGCCAACACGATCCTCGAATACACCGATTGCCTCCAGGTTGACGCATCGGTCAACCCGGGCAACTCGGGGGGACCGCTCTTCAACGCGGCCGGAGAGTTGATCGGCATTAACGGCCGCATCTCGATCGCGCAGCGCGGCCGCGTGAACGCCGGAGCCGGCTATGCCATCTCCATCAATCAGATCCGCAATTTTCTGGGGGACCTGAAGTCGGGCCGCATCGTCGACCACGCGTCGCTCGGCGCGACCGTGTCCAGGGATTCGCATGGGGCGATCGTCGTCTCGCAAATCCTGGATGAGTCCGACGCGTACCGCCGCGGTTTGCGCGTCGACGACGAGATCGTTTCCTTTGCGGGCCGGCCGATCCACAGCGTGAACCAGTTCAAGAACGTGCTGGGTATCTTCCCGGAGGCGTGGAAGGTTTCGCTGGTCTACCGCCGCGACGGCGAGAAACACGAGGTCCGCGTGCGGCTCCGCTCCGCTCCACGCCCGGTCTGAGATGGCCGCGTTGTCGGCTCCCGAGGAGCAACCGCCCGGCGAGCGGCCGCCGAACCGCCCATTGCCGCCACAAGGACCCAAGGAAAAAAAGAACCTGCCGCGCCGCCCGTCGCTGCGTCCGCGCGCGAGGACGTTCCTTGCATTCGCCGGAGGCCGACGTTTCGGAGAAGCTCAAGGCGCTCTACGTCGCCAAGCCCGGATTCGCAAATTACTATTTCAATCGGACCGAGCAGGCGCGGGTGCTGCGCGGGCTGGACGCCTGGGGCGATTTTCATAGCCGCCCGGCCTGGCAGCTTTCGGGAGGCACGGCGGCCGGCGTGCCCTTCGAGTGCATCCTCACGAGCACGTTCGCCTCGCTGGAGACCGGTGGAAAAACCTACCTGCAGCAGTTCGATCAGGATCCGCAGGACGAGCCGGCAGGGAGCGGCGGCCTGCTCGTGGCACTCAACCAGTTGCGGCTTCTTTTGACGCAGCGCGATAAGGCGTTTCCGTCCCTGGTCTATTTCGGGACCGAGCCTTTGGATGGCGGCAGCGAGCCGGTGGACGTCCTTGTCTCCTCGCTGGGCAGCGTCGAATGCCGCTGGTATTTCAGCGTGGCCAGCGGCGCCTTGGCCGGTTTCGACACGCGGCTCGTCGAAGACACGGATGCTTGCGAGATCCGCTTCCGCGAGATCGGCACATTCGAGGGAGTTCGGTTCCCCTCCGAGATTGTCGTCCGCCACGGCGAGAGCGACTACGCGACCTTCCACGTCCTGCACCTCAAGGAGCGGAGGTGAATCATGCGCGCGCCGTCTCGTCTTCTCGCCATCCTCCTGGTCGTCTTTCTGTTCGCGCTGGCAGAGCGGCCGAGGGCTTGTCGGGCCGCTCCCTCGCCGCCTCGACCCTCGCCGTCAGACACTCTGGACGCGACGCTGGCGAAAGTGGTCAAGATTTTCGGCGCCGGCGGCGTTCACAATCTCGAGGGTTACGGCACCGGTTTGCTCGTCTCGCCCAACGGGCACGTTGTGACGGTCTGGAGCCATCTGCTTGACAGCGGCGACGTCAGCGTCGTGCTCAACGACGGCCGCCGCTTTACGGCGAAGTTCCTCAAGGGGGATCCCGGCCGCGACTTGGCCGTGCTCAAGATCGAAGGCGACAACCTTGAGCTTCCCTTCTTCGATCTGCGGGACATTGCCGACGCCTCGCCCGGAACGCGCGCGTCCTGGCGTTCAGCAACATGTTTAAGGTGGCCGCCGGAGATGAGCCTGTCTCCGTCGTCCACGGCGTGGTCGCGGCCCGCGCCCGGCTCTCGGCCCGCCGGGGCGCGTATCGGCGCCGCCTATGAAGGACCGGTCTATATCGTCGACGCCGTGACGAACAATCCCGGCGCCGCCGGGGGGGCGTTGACGACTCTCGACGGACGATTGGTTGGAATGATCGGCCGGGAGCTGCGCAATACCGAAAGCAACACGTGGATCAATTACGCCGTCCCGCTCGCACAGCTCCGGGGGCCGATCGCGGAGATCATCGCCGGCCGGTTTACCGCACCTCCTTCGAAGTCCGACGAGGCCAATCTGCCGCGGTTCTCGGCGATCGACCTGGGGCTGGTCATGGTGCCCGACGTCGTTTACCGCACGCCGGCCTACGTCGAGTCGGCCGTTCCCGGCTCGCCGGCGGCCAAAGCCGGCGTGATGACGGAAGATTTAATCGTGTTTGTGAATGATGACCTGGTCCAATCGAACCGGACGTTGAAGTCGATCCTCGGCCGGCTCGAACCGGGGGATTCGATCCGGCTCGTCGTGCGCCGCAAGGAAAAGCTCGTTCCGCTGGAGCTCCGCGTGCCGGAGCCGCCGGGCAAATAGGATCGCCGAATGCGCAAATCTCGATCGGCACCGCGTCGCGGCGCCGCGTCTCTCTTCGCGATCTTCATTGCCGCGGCCGCTGTGCATGCGCTCTCCAGGCCGGCCCAGGCCTCCTCGGAACGATCGGTGGATGCCGCCGAGGAGCAAGCTTTTCGCCGGGCCGCCCTCTCGGTCGGCAAATCGGTCGTCCGCATTCAAACGGTTGGGGGTGTCGACCGGGTCGGCGAGATGCTGACGGGAACGGCGGCGACGACGGGGGTCGTTGTGTCGGAAGATGGATTCATCGTGTCGAGTGCCTTCAATTTCGTCTCCAAGCCCTCGACGATTCTCATCCAGGTGGAGGGCGAGCGTCCGTTCACGGCGCGGCTCGTGGCCACCGACCATCTGCGGATGCTCACGCTCCTGAAGATCGATGTCGCCGGTTTAATCCCGCTGCGTCCGGCCCACGGGAAAAAAGCGGAGGTGGGGCAGTGGGCGATCGCCGTCGGGCGGACCTACGACAGTCGTGATCCGAGCGTTTCGGTGGGCATTGTCAGCGCCGTCAACCGGGTGTGGGGAAAGGCGATCCAGACCGACGCCAAGGTCTCTCCCGTGAACTACGGCGGGCCGCTCATCGACGTCGCCGGGGATGCGCTGGGCGTCGTCGTCCCCCTCTCCCCGTCGGCAAAACAGGAGGCGTCCGGCGTCGAGTGGTACGACTCGGGGATCGGATTTGCCATTCCCATGGACGATGTGCTCGCGTCGGCGGCGAGGCTCAAGAGAGGCAAGGACCTGTATCCCGGCCTGCTCGGCGTGAACATGAAGGAGGGAGGGATCGACGAGCGTCCAACCATCGACCACGTGCGGTTCGATTCGCCGGCCGAACGGGCGGGCTTCAAAGCGGGGGACATCTTCGCGGAAATCGACGGCCGCCCCGTCGGCCGTCACGACGAAGTCAAACAGGTCCTGGGACGAAAATACGCGGGGGACAAGGTGGCGATCGTCGTCCGGCGCGGCGGGTCGAGCATCCGTGCCGAGGCAACATTGACCGACGCGCTGCCCCCCTACGAGCCGGGGTTCCTCGGGATTCTTCCGGCGCGTGAGGCCGTCCAGGGCGAACGCGGCGTCGTCGTACGGTTTGTCTTCCCACACTCGGCGGCGGCATCGGCCGGAATTGCTGCCGGCGACCGCATTGAGAAATGGAACGGGAAAGAAGTGGTCGGCGCCGAGCAGTTGGCGTCGGCGGTCAGACGCCTGCGACCGGGGGCAGCGGCGGCGGCCGTCATCTTCCACGGCGGTGCCCGACGGACCGTCGACGTGAAGCTGACCCCGGATGTCGAGGCGATCCCGCGCGATTTGCCCGCGTTCCGCGCGCCGCCGAAGGCCACTGCAAAAAAAGGAGCACAGAAGCCGACCACGGACAAGAAACCCAAAACGGGCCTCTTCCGCGAATCGCTGCCCGGCGGCTCGGGGCCCAACTATTGGGCGTACGTTCCGGAATCGTATTCGACGGGTGAGGCTTGGGGGCTGATCGTCTGGATCGCGCCGGCACGCGACAGCATGGAGGCGACGATCCTGGCCCGCTGGCAGGCCCTCTGCGAGGAGCGGCGTTTGATCCTCGTCGCGCCCCTGCCGGCGGAAGCATCCGGTTTCAATCCCAATGATCTTGTCGCCGCGCGACAAGTCATCGAACAGTTCCTCAAAACTTATCGGATCGATCGAAACCGGGTCGTCGTGCACAGCTTCGCGATGGGAGGGCGCTTTGCGGCGGCCCTGGCGTTCGAGAACCGTGAGCAGGTTCGAGGATTGGCGCTGGCGTCCAGCCTCTTGGCGGCCTCTCCGCCGGAGAGCCATCCGAACTTTCCGTTCCGGTTCTTCTTTTCTTACAGCGATGCGAGCCCGTGCGCGAGCGCTTTCGGTTGGTGGGCAAGGTTCTGCGCGAAATGAAGTACGCGGTCACCGTCCAAACCACCAACACCGCCAGCCGTGCGCCCGTTTACCCGGACGCCGAGGCGATTGCCGAATTGGCTCGCTGGGTGGACTCTCTCGACCGCATCTGAAGGGCCGATGATCGGCGGGCCGCGGAGCCGAGCGTGCACCGGGCGCGGGTTCTCCGCGCCTCAGGCCGGCAGGTGCACCGTGCTGGGCAGATTATCCGCGCCTGCGCGACCTGCGGGCCCTTTGCCGGCCTGCGAACCACAGCAGGGAGGCGACCACCAGCGCAAGGCCAATCGCACGTGGAGAGAGACATATCCACCAGGCCGTGCCGACAATCGCCAGCAGCAATGGTTGGCGATTTGCCAACCAAGCGGCCGACCCGGAAGCCGTCAGACCCAGCAAGACGATGAAAATCAGGGCGAAGACGCCGATCGCCAGCGGGATCGACACAAGCGATTCGCGAAACGTCCAAAACTGAATCGATCTCGAATTTCGAGTGACGGTTAACCGGCCAAGCAAGCGGCGGCCGACTCCGGATGCGGAGGGAGGCGGCGCGGCCGGACCGACGGCCTCGTCACCCGTTGTTGGTCCCTCCAGGTTCGCGATGGCCTTCGACTCGTCCGCGAACAAACTGGGTCCAATCGCCTGAAAGGAGGCGGGCGGCAGCATCCGGAAGCCCGATGAAAGACTGACCGCAAGGAGTATCGTTCTCGCGTCGAGGTCGATCGGGAACGGAATTTCCTCCGAAACCTTCTCCACGGCGCCCAGTGGGCGTCCGGCCGAAGCGGCCCAGTGGATGGCCAGGCGATGTTTGCGTCCGTCCGGTCCCACGGGGAACACAAATTGACCGTCCTTCTCCGAAATGGGTTGGACGGGACGCCCGTCGAGAAGGGCGGCACGCAGCACGCCCGAGCCAGGCCAACGAATGGTCAACGTCGGTTCGGACTGCTGCTCCACGAGCAAAAACAGCGAACCGAGCACCGACCCCTCCGCGGATAGGGCGAGGCTCGCGTAAATTCGTGCCGGCGCCTGCCGCGCCGGCGCGGCGGAGGGTCGGGTCAAGACCCAATTCACCGGCTCCCCCTCGGCGAACTTCCACCCATTGAAGGCCTGCGCCCCGGAAGCCAGCGGCGCATCCAGTCGGGTGCGGCTGGCGGACGCGGAGCCACGTGGGAATCCCGGCCGGCCGCCAGGCGATCGAGTCGGAAATGAGCAGCACGGCCTCGCTCGTGGCGGCGTTGCTCACAGACAGGCTGGGGAGCGTCCAAGTTTCACCGCGCGGCGTCTGGGTCCAATGGATCTCCACGAGCGGCTCGTTGGCCGGATGAGCCTCCAGGAGCACGCCGAACGTGCCGTCCGCATGCCGGCGGCTCTGCTTTTCAACGTTCGCCACAATCGTGGACCGCGCGGCAAGCTCCTGCGGGATGGTGATTTCGAACGGTCCCTCTTCTCCGCGCGTGCCGCTGAACCGCAGGTAGACCCCGACGTCGACCATCTTGGGGCCGTTGGGGGCCAGGACGGTCACGCATGCCAGCCGCGGCTGCTCAGCCCGTTTTGTGACGCGAACCTGCGGCAGAGCGGCGTCGGGCGCCAGGAGGTACTCGCGCGTGCGGCGCAAGGCGCGTTCGTCGCCCCGTTCTTCTCGCAGTGGGGCCGCTGGCTGCGGGCCGTTCATCACGGCGAGGTCAACTTGCGCATCGGGCTGCAGTAGCAGCCGGGCGTCGGTGATGGTCGCCCCCACCAGGCTCACCGTCGGAAGCTTCATCTCGCGCCCGAGTTCGACCGGCATGCTTCCCGACAAAACGAGATCCTGAGTCGCGGCAGCCCGGTCGCGGAGGAACAAGGTGACGTCTTCGCCGTTGCGGCTGTACCGCACGAGCCGTTCCACGTTGTCCTCCTGGATCGAAATCGATTCGATCCTCAATCGCGGATCGACGTGCAGCAGGTGCACGAAGGCCGGCGCATTCTCCACCCGGATCTCAGCCGTGGTCTTCCACAAAAGCCGATCGGTCGAGAACCGCGCCTCGTGGCTGATCCGCACCTTGTGGGAGGGAACGAGAGGCACGAGCTCAACGGGGAGCGCCGAGAGGCCGTGACTCTCCAGAATGAATTCGGGCTCCTTCCGGCCGCCGCCGTGCCATTCTTGGCGGAACGCTGGATCGGCTGCGGCCGTGTGGGAGAGATTCGGTTCGTTCGTCGAGACGGCGGCACGGTAGCCGGGAATGGCCGTCACTCCGACTTGGTTCGACAGGAGCTTCACGGCGCCCGCCCCCGATTGGCCTGCAAACCGCACGAGCGGAACCACGAAATGGGGCGGTCGGCCCAACACGAGAACGGACCGCACGGGAATCATCAGTTTGACGCCGAGCGTCAGCGGGCCGTCCGGCTTGGCCAGGAGGGCGAACTTCAGGGGCACCCAGCGGCCATCGGCGGTCGGCGTTCCGCGGGCGATCCGAAAATCCTCGCCGGAGGCCTGCGCGACGGCGGCGGCGGGGATCATCCACTCCAGGTCATCGAATGCGCTTTGGTTCGCCGCATAGCTGACGCGGCAATCCATTTCGATCAGTTCCGGACCGACCCGGACAAATTGCACGCCCCGTCCTTCCAACGGGGGCGCCGGTGACGCCGTGACCGGGCCTGGTACGAACCGCAACAGTCCGGTTTCTCCAAGCTCGATCGTCGAGACGGCGCCGGCCGCGAGCGTGCGAACTCGTCCGCTGCCCGTATCCAGCGTCATCGGTTCGGCAGGGCCTGGCTTGAGCACCCGGAGCAGGGTGCTTGCCACTTTCGGCACGCTGAACTCAAAGCCGGCCGAAGCCATCGTCCCGTTGCTCTCCGGAAAAAAACTCAACGTAATCTCGAAGATTCGTGGGCGTGGAAGAGCGGAGACGTCCGCCGCGGCGCTGGCAGCCGGTCCGGCGACGGTTTCCCTACGTCCATTTGGCAGCGGACGCGCCGCTTCCACCGGCCGCCGCGGTTGGTCGGACTCAATCGCGGGCCGTGCGCGATTCGTCGCCGGCAGAATCCCGCAGACTCAGAGTCAGTACGAACGCATCCTCGGTCTTCCGCACCGGATGCGGTCGGCCGTTCACGCGGCACGCATTGGCGCCGGCCAACGTTACTTTGGAAAGGGGAAGCCGGATCGATGTTGCGTCCGCCGACGTCACTGCGATTCGGTAGCGGGCTTCGACCGTGGGCGGCTGTCGCGCGTCGAAGGCCACCGCGTACTGCGACGACAAAAACACATAATCGCTGGCCTCTTGCCGCTGGCCCCTTGTGCGGCGCAGCGTCTCCAGCGCCCCGCGAGGCACATACAGCAGCCGCTCGTCGTCCGGCAGCGGCTTGGAAGCAGCCGCGCTTCCGCCATGAGCCGGTACGACGACCAGCAGGTCGGAGAGGGCCGTCGCGTGGGATGAGGCTGGCAACTGGGAGCCCGTCGCCGGCAAAGGGCCGGTGGCCTCAGAAGAGGTGTCTGATCCCCAGGCGGCGGCCGTGCAGCCCGCGCCAATTGCCAGCAGCAAGACGATTGACCGATATTCGAAGCTGACCGTGCTCCCCAGGCGTGAACGATCTCTCTTCACCGCGGCTGGCCGCGGCCGGTCGGGCGAAGCGGAGCCCCCAGACCAGAATCGAAAGGAGAATACCGGAAACGCAAGCACCGAGCGGGAGCGAATAAAGTCCGGATGCGACGAGGGAGAGAGCCGCGGCGGCAGCCACGATCGCAAATCCCAGCGGCAACCGAAATCGAACTTCCCATCGCTGGAAGGCCAATCCTGCCGAGAGGAATCCCAGGAACACGATCCACGCCAACCCGCGCATTTCTGGTTCGTGCCAGACCGCGAGAGCCAAAGAGCGGGGAGCCACGTCGGCCGACGCGTTCCAGACCGTCCAATTGGGAGCGGGCCGCTCCGGGTCAATCTCCGCGAAGACATCCGGTCGTGTGTTGGAATCGAACCCAAAATCGGTCATCCAGGGCGCGTCGGCAAGCGACGGGAGTTGCGACTCGGCCGTCGGCCGTCCCAGCGGGCCGAACAACTTTTCGGTCCAAGAGAGGGCTGGCAACGTCTCGGTCAGCCGCGTTCCACGGGGGTTGCCGCAGGGCTGAATTCCGGGCGGTAAGGCGAACCGCCAGCGGAACTGGAAGATTTCGGCATCATCGGCGCGAGGTACCACGACGGGCCGGTCTTCTCGAAAGCGGTGCCCGAGCGACGACGTTTTGTAGAGGATTTCGACGCGGTTCCACCGTTCGGAGGGAAGGGACGGGACCGTCACTGTGCCGCCGTGATGCTGCACCCGCACCACGCGGCCGTTGACAGCGACCCAGGTCAAGCGGGCGGCGGGGTCAAGGGAAAACCGGAAGGGACGCGTGCCCGGGAGCGGCGCAGGGAAAAAATTGCCTTGTGCAGATCGTCCCCGGTTCCACCGGAATAAAGGTACGAGTGCAGGTCGAGCGCGGCGACTTGAGCGACGGCCTGAGGGCTGCCGTTTTGCCTGGGCTTGACGACGAGTGAGTCGGTCGGCCGTTCGTAGCTCCACGTCCGGACGACGCGGTTTTCGCCGCGCGCGTCGGCCGGCAAATGCTCGCCGGAGGTTCGCACGGGTCGTGGCCCGAAAGCCTCGACATCGAATTGGTGTGCGTCCTCGAACCGGACGTCGACGGTTCCGTAGAAGCTCCTGCGCTCCCGGCAGAAAGCCCAACCCGATGCCGCCGGACCCCAACGAGCTCGTCTTGCGGGAGCCCTCCAGCCGGAACGCCTTTCTCTGCGGCTCGGGTATCCGAATTTCCCAAAGTTCACCACCGACGGGGAGATTCCATTCGGAATGCCGGCTGGGGGCGATCCGCGATGCATCGAGCGGGCGGGGCCGGTCCGACACCAGAAGCCACGTCAACGGCGGCCCGTCGGACGTCAGATAGACGAACAATCGGTCGAGGGGGCCGGCCTGCGGTGTCACGGATGCGGCAATCCGCTGCGTCATTTGCGACGTTCCAATATCGACCGTCGTTTGGACGTGCGCCACGAAGCCTTGCTCGCCCCGTCTGAGTGTGATCCGCGCCTTCTCGTTCGGCAGGGTCCTCTGGTGCACGACGATCCGCTCTTCGCTCGAGCGCGGGCGTCGGGGAGAAGCGGAGAGTCCGCAAAAGGCGCGGCAAGGACCGCCTGCCCCAGGGGGACAAACTCGTTCGGAGGGTCGAGCGCCAGGTCGATCGCGGGCGAGTGTGTCACCACCGTCTGCAGGTCGCCCGTTCGCAATCCGGGAAACCGCAAGACTGGCAGATCGATCGTCTCCCCGGTCCGCGGAACCGGACGCGCCGCTTCGATGCGAAACCGCTGAGGCTCCCGCTCGGTGACGGCGCGAAAGAAGTCGATTTTAACCCGTCTGTGGTGCGCCGCGGCCGTGTGGCTCGCCCAGTGGATAATGCGGGAGACCTCCCCGACCGCCTGCACGTTCGTGACGTCCCACACATCGGGCAGCTCGCATTCGACCGAAAACGTGGAGCCGCCGCTCGCCGCACACACGACATCGCACCCCAATACGCATTGATCCCGCAGCAAATCGAGACGCTGCAGCATCGACGCGGTCAGCGTGGGCGTCGGCTCTCCGACTTCGATCAAAATCGGGCGCTCATGGTCGGCGTCCCGCAGTTTGAACGTTTCTTCTCCGTCGGCCGCATACGACGGGGCTTCGAGCTGTGTAATCGCGGTCTCGCCCCCGAATTGCAGCAACTTGAGAGGGTTAACGATCGTCAACTCGACTTGTCCGTCGCGGCGGACTACGCCGGGCACATCGATTCGCGGCAGGCTCCACATTTGATTCGTGCGGCTGACCGTCGACGCCTCGACCACGATCGACCGACCTTTGCCGACGAGCGGCTCCGGCAGAGCGACATCGATCTGCTGGACGTCTTTGGAGACGTGCGACTCGAAGGCCAGCGGGACATCGGCACAGGAAATCGTTTCCACGCGCAACGCACGGGGCACCGTCAGCGAGAACGCGGTCAACGGCGCGGAGAAGACGTCGAATTGCAGCTTCGACTGAATCTGGAGTTTCTCGGCGCTCACGACATAAGCCGTATCCTGGTCGACAAAGACGGCGGCCTTGGCTGCCGAGCCGGGTTTGCGGTCGATCCGCACGCGGCAGTTCGACCGGCTTCCCAAATCGATTTGCCACACCGTTTCGCCGCCGCGGGACGGGTTGGCAGTGGTTGAAACCACACCGGTGCTGCAATCGAGCGTCCATTGGTCGGGTATGCTGAGGAGCACTTGCGACACGACGGACGGCGGCAGGACCAGCGTGAAGTCGGTCGCCCCAAGCAGGGGGCGCCCCGCCAGGGACCAATCACACGCCAGCCGCGACCGGCCCGGCTCGGCGATGAGCACCCTCCGGCCCGTCGCATCGGACCCCCAAAGCGCGTCCTCGGTCTTGCTCTTTGGAATTGGAGAATCGTCGCCGACGATCCAGCGCGGATGGGCCAACTCCAAACTCGGGTCGCCGAGCGGAACCAACGCCAGGGCCGCGCCGTTGTGCGCGATGACGAAACGAGCCTTCCCTTCGCAAAGCCGTCCCTCGCGGAACGTGGCCTGGTAGACGGCGCGTTCGATCTCGCGCCGCGGCGGGCCTCAGGCCGTGGCCGTCGACCGGTCCCAGCAGCCGCAGCAGCTCCGCGGCGGAAATCGGCTCGAGCCCTTTCGGCCAGACGGAAGGGTCGTCCGCGTCCACAAACAGGGAGTGGATCTTCGGCGGCGGGACGGCGTCTCCACGGGCGACCGCGGCGAAGCCGGCAAAGAGGGCCGCTAAAATGGCGGTCGCTGCCAGCCGGCCAAGTCCACGACGAACCCTGGCTCGATCCAATCGTCGGCTCATGAACCGCTCCCGCGCTCGGATGCCGAGACCGGCTGCTGACCGCTCTGACTCCCCGGCCGGCTAATGGTGAGAGCCTCCGGATCAGAAGGCAGGACGAGCGCCCGCTCGATGGACGACGGAGAGGTGGCCGTCGCGACGAAGTCGGCGGCGCTCGGCGCGGCAAGCTGGAATCGTCCGCGCCGTCGCTGGATCCGCGCATCCAGGGCGGCGGCCCCCACGGCCAGCAAAAGGCCGAAGAATGCCGGCTGCAAAAGGAGCCGCACCGCCTCGGCCGACCAGAGATACGCGACGGCGGCCGCAAACGCGAAGAGGAACAACGTCAGAGGCGTGCGCGCCGCGGGAAGCTTCAGCAGCACAAAGGCCGCCAGCAGCGAAAGTCCCGCGCCGAAAAAGATCACAAACGACTGCGCCATCGAACCGACGAGGATTGTGGGGACTCCTCCGAATCGGCTGAATGCGTACGAATTCCCCTCATTCCCGGCCGTTCGAAAGGTGGCTCCCAGCCAGCCGCCGATGTCCGCCGCCAACGGCGTTGGGCCGCGGCTCCAGAACACTGTCTGGCGCTGCCAGCGAAACTCGGGCGAGAACCCGGACGGATCGAGAAACAGAAACTGCTCATAGGGAAACGTAACTTCCCAGATCAGCGAACCGATCGATGTGCTGTCCGGAAACGAAGGCGCCTGCAGGCGATGCAACGCAACGAAGCCGCAGGGCGATCCGTTCGAGTCGCGGTACTCGACCGCCAGCACCCGCTCTGGATTGGGCGACAGGCCGCCGATGTCGAGGCGAAACTCTCCGCTGTCCGGCCGCGCCTCGCGAATCCTCTCGGGTTTGAGTTCGCGCCCGTCGAGGGAGAACTTCGGATCGGCTGAATGCGGCGGAAGAGTCACGACAACCGACGGGGCAGGGCCTTGGATTCGATACAATGCCGCGGTCTGAACCACGCCCGTCACGTCGACGATCGAACGAAGGAATGCCTTGGCAATCTTGACTCGGGGAGCCGCAGCCGAGGCAATGCGCAGCAAGCGGAGCGGGATGGACGTCCGGTCGCCGGCGACCGTCCAGGCGTGCGTGCTCCCTTTCTCGACGCTGATTTGAGGGATTTGCGGCGACCAGCTTTCATCGGTGACTTCCACTTCCGTGTCATCCCGCGCCCGCAGCTCGACCCGCATCGCTTTGAAGGCCGCGTCACGCGAGCGCAAGAGGGGCACGGAAACCTCAATCGACGCTTCGTTCGGCGCCGGTTCGGCCAGCGGAACCAAATAGCGGGCAAAGACGTCAAACGAGCCGATGCGGTGCGGCTCGAAGGCGATCCGCGCCACGTCTCCCGAATCGGCATCACCGGGAGTCCAGGCCGGGATCGCTTCGAAATCCGAATCACTGCGGTCGACGTGAAATTGAACGTCGCTGCGCCGCAACTCTTTGGGCAAAACGAGCACCCCCTCGGCCAGCCGCTCGTACGAAACGTGGTATGAAATCCGTTGCGTGACCTGCAATCGTCCCTCTTGCACTTCGACCTGCGCCGTCGACTCCGTCTCGATATGCTGCTTTTGAACGGCAACCGAGGCGTCGAAGGCCTGCACCGCGGAATCGACCCGCAACGCGACCTGGTGCAGCCCGCGAAACGACTCGGGCACATTCAGCGCTTCCCGCCGCTCCGGCGCAATGGGCCGCACCGCCGTCTCGGCAAGCGGATCGAGGCTCGACTTGACGTTCTCGGCGTCCGCAACGACGAGCGTGCTGGCCGGGCGCGCGGAGCCCTCAATCACCGGCAGCGTCAAGCGAAACGCCGTCCCTTGGCGGGGAATCGACCGCACGGCACGAAACGAAAGAATGAATTCGCTTCCCAGCCGGCCGGAAAGCCGAAATCGCAGCGCGCTTTGACTGGCCGGGTCCTTCGGATCGTTTTCGGCCAGGTCGGCATTTTCGGACACGTCGTCGATCGTCCAGCCCTGCTTTTTCCAATCGGGCCATTGAAACGCGATCGCGCGCACCGCCCCTTGATGGATCTGAATCCGGAACTGGCCGGTCAGCTCCGCGCGTTGTTCCGACAGAAGCAGGAACAACGTGGGTTCAACCGAGAATTGCGGACGGATCTCCTCGAGACCCAGATCGAGCCGAAATGGCTGCGAAAAACTGTAGGTGCTTTCGGCCAATCCCACTCCCAGCCCGTTGATCCGCCGGACGTTGTCCCCGCCGCGGACCTCGAAATGAAAGCCTTCGGCCGGAATCAGCGAGACGTCGCCGATCTCGGACCGTGCGCCTTCGACGTCAAAGCCGCGTACGACGATCGGCGCGCTGGCCGGGTGCGGGCCTTCCAAGTCCCAGCTCAGCTCCGCGCGGCCGTTGGCGGCTGGCTTCAGGGCGACCTTGATGAAGCCGGCCGCATCGACGTCCGTCGCCGTGTATTTCCTCGCATCGGAGACGTCCTTCTGCTGTCCCGTGATCGTGCGAAAGCCGGGGGGCATCCGCACGCGGACCGACGCCACAGTCCCCTGCTTGGGATCGATGGTTTGCACGACGTGCAGTTGGAGGCGTTCCCCCTCCATCCCCAGCGTGCATTTGCTGGCGACGTCGAAGACCGTCCGTGCCTGCGGCTCGTTGATCGGAACGTCCCAGGCCAAATCGAATTGTCCCTTGATCCCGTACCCCTCGATTCGGGTTCCTTGGGGTACGGCGGAAGCGTAAACGTGCGTTCCTTCGATGGGCTTGACCTGGCAATGCTCCTTCGGAACGCGGAGCGTAATCTGGCTTCCCGCTGCGGGGGGAATCGTTAACTGGAGGTGACGTTGATTGAGTTGCCGGCGAATCGGGACCACGAGCGGAACGATGAGTTCATGCAGCCCCTTGCCGCGCACGTAGACCGTGTATCCGGCTATGCGGTCAAACGGGGCCGCGCGGAATTCACCGGCCCCGGTCTGCCGCATCCCGGGCAGCAGAAATCCGTCCTGCATGCCGATCGGCACCGCCAGCCAAAGACCGTCGCGCTCCACCTGGATTTCGATCTTGGCCGTCAACTGGGCCCGCTCGTCATCGCAGGATCCCGCGAGCGAAACCGAACTGATGCTATATTCCGGTTCGTTGAGCTCCGCCGTGTTTTTTGACCTGAGAGATTCGACGAACTTTTCGAGCGTCGCCCCGTAGATGGTCCAGACGGCCTGCCCGTCCTTATTGCGAAGCCGAATGAAGTCCCCCGGTTGCGGAGCGAGACCGGTTGAACCGGCCCGATCCCCGCGATTGCGGGCTTTGGCGGAGCCCCGGGGGAAACGGAGCGGAGTGGACGCCCGTTGCGGTGGGGCAGGAGCCGCGCCGATGTTCCCGCGTCGCCGCCCGCCCTGTCGCTGGCGGTTGCCTCAGGCGCTGTGCGCGTCACGGTCTCCTGGGCGACCGCGCAGGAGGCCGCCACGACCGTGGCGATTATCGCCGCGCCGAGCCGCTGCAAATCACGACTTCCCACCGAAAACATACATAGCTCGCAGGATTGAGACGAACGACGAACGCGGGCAACGGATCGTTGACCAAGCCAACCCATCCGGTGACTGCGAGATCGTGACAGCGGATCATTTGCCAGACGGCGGAACGGTCGTCGGAGTCTCGCAAGACGGGCAGCGAAGCGCAAGACCCCGAAACCATGCGTGAAGGGCCTCGTCAAGTCGTTCGGCCTGACGAAGCCGACGAATTGCCTCGCCGGCCTCCTGGGCCTGGACTCGAAAGGGACCTCTCACTCCATCATATCGCTGAGGGCGACGGTGAGAAGCGGGAAAAGGTAGCGGCGACCCGAACTCGTGCCGCGTTGCCGATACGCATCAAGCAGGAATAATCATGAGCAATCGTTAATCATTAACAGGCGTTAATAGTTCCTGGAGCTCCTGATGAAACGCCGAACCGTTCGTGGCCAGCAGATCGGGAAGCATGGGATCGAACGCGTCGCCGTTCATGCGCGTGATGGCGCCGCCCGCTTCGGTCACGAGGAGCGATCCGGCGGCGACGTCCCACGGCTTCAGACTGCTCGACCAGAATGCATCCATCCTCCCACAGGCGACGTACGCGAGGTTGAGGGCCGCCGATCCGGTCCGTTGCAGGCTTTGGGCGTGCGGCAGCACTCGCAACAGACGGACCACGGAGGGATCGCGTGCGGAGGTCGCCGACGGCAAGCTGGCCACGACGAACGCGTGCGCCAAAGCCGTCACCGGCGACGGTCGAATCGGCCGCCCGTTGAGCCACGCGCCCCGGCTCCGCTCGGCCGAAAACAGCTCGTCGCGATTGGGATCGTAAATCACGCCCAGGACGATTTGGCCTTGGTATTCCAGGCCGATCGAGACCGCGTAATACGGGAATCGGTGAACATAGTTGGAGGTGCCGTCGAGAGGATCGATGATCCAGCGAAACGGCTGGTCTCGGCGGAGCTTCGTCCAGCGCCCTCTTCCGCCAAAAAACCATGATCGGGAAACCGCGAGCGGATCAAATCGACAATCGTCTCTTGGGCGGCGAAGTCGGCTTCCGTGACGAGGTTCGCCGGACCCTTCTCGCGAACCGTAAACTTGTCGGCCCATTGTTGCAGCACCTCGCCGGCCGCTCGGGCCGCCTCGCTCGCGGTCCGGCAGAAATTTTCGTCCAGCATTGAGCCCCCGTTCACGATTGAGCGGTCCTTCGGCTCAAGCAGTCTGCGACAAGAGCATGCGGATCCGCTCGATCTCGCGGTCGGGAATTCCCGCATCCTTCAACAGGATCTGGTCGGGCGAGCCGATTCCCAGGCCGATCTTGATCCCGTGGCGCAGGAACGGATTGCTCCAGATCGGCCGGTTTTGAAGACGCGGCTCGGTGCCGATGCTCTTGAGGACGGCCACGCCCGTCGCGTCGGCGGCGATGCGGTCGGTGCTGGCGACGATCAACTTCGGATCGGCCGTGTCGCCCTGCGACGGACCGCCGAAGACGAACGAGCGTGTTCCGTCGAGGATGTTCATCGCCGGGCGGATGCCCAGGTTCAATTCGGCGATGCGGTTGACGAACGGCGCGACGGCCGCGTCTTCCGCCACCACGTCGGGCTGGATGCCCCGGCGTCGGCGTCGACGGGACTTCTGGCGGAAGAGGTTCCACTGACCGGCCAGCGACCGGTGGAACTCGAGCCGCGAGCGGTGATGGCTCATGCCGACGAACGCCTTCATCGACATGGTGAACCAGGCCTGGAAATGCGTCTTGATCACGGGGACGTTGATCACGTGATCGACGGCGAAGAGCAACTCGGCCTGCTCGAAGCCGTTGGGCCAATGCGCGGCGTTGGCCGGCTTGATCCGCCGCCAAAGGGGCGTATCCGGCCGGTCGGCCGAGGTGCTCCAACTCCTGGGCGGCCGCTTCCAGTCCGACCGCGACGACGGGGGCTTTGAAGTCTTTTTTTGCCGCCTCGACGGCGTCGAGATGGCCCACGTACTTCATGACCTTGATCGTTTTCGGGGCCACTTCGGTGAAGGCGGGCGAGAAGCAACGGTCCGAGACGTAAATCCGTTTCGGGCCGCGCTCGGCCACGAGCTTGATCACCGCGTAGAGAACCTCGGGGTTGGTCGTCGTGGGGAACCGGGCGGCCCCCGTGACGTTCGGCTTGATCAGGACCGTTTGGCCCGCGCTTGATGAAAGTCAAACCGCCGGCAAGCCCGACGGCCTGGCGAACGGCGTCTTCCATGCTCGAGCCGCGGGCGATGCCGACGATCGCCTTGTGGTGCGGATCGATCGGCGGATTGGCTGCAGCCGGTTGTTTGACGGGGAACTCGCGCTGGGCGAAGTCGTGGCGGAGCATCGGCTCCCCTCAGTCCCGGAAGAAACAGCCCGCCGAGCGCCGCGACTCCCCCCGTCGCCAGGAATTCACGCCGTCGGAGGCTTGGGCAATCAGGGTGCATGATTGGTTCTTCCTTTCGAGGAGGTGGCGGGCGGCGCGTCCTGGGCAAGGTAGGTCTCGAGTTCTTTGCGGATCCGCGTCACTTCGGCATTGAGCTGGGAGGCTTCTGTGGGGCTGATCTTCCCGGCGGGATGAATGAGCTTCGCGGTGAGCTGCCGGGCGTGTGCCAGGTCGTCATGAAAACGCTCCGGCACCGGATGCTCGCTGCGGATGTTCTTTTCCTGCACCTTTCGCAGCACCGACCACAGCCGGTCGTTTTCGACGACGACCGAGGCCACCGCGGGCATTTGCTGCTCGAAGCGAAGATGGCACTCGGAGCAGACGGTTTTCAAGGCAAATTCCGCGGGCGGTTTTTCAACGTCGTGATGGCCGTGGCAATCGATGCAGACCGGATAGGCCAGATTGATCTTTTTCGAGAAGTCCCAATAGTGCGGACCGGATTTCGACCTGCTCGGCCTGGTCGCCGTGACATTCGGCGCATCCCGCCATGTGGGCGCTGAGCTTGGTGCCGATGAAGCCGAACTCCTCCTCGTGGGCCTCAGAGTCTTTCTCCCGATTTCCGCCGTGGCAGTCGGAGCAGGTCATCCCCTGCAGATCGTGAACGCTGCGGGCGAAATCCTGCACAGGGGCCGTCAGCTCACGGCCCGCCGTTAGGTGACAGCGGACGCAGTTTGACTTGACGATGCGGCACCGGGTCGCCCGCCTTCCACCATTTGGGAAGCTTGAAATGCGCGTCCGCATCGCCGGCGTGAGCACGGCCGATGGCAGCCCTCCTGGCGGAGGGCGCCGGCTTGGCGTTCGGCTGGTTTTCGGCGGCCGCCGCGGGAATGGGGCGCTCGACGACGGGCAAGAGGGCGCAGACGACCGCAATTGGAAGTCCACAGGCGATGAGGACCGCAAAAGCGGTGAGCGGTCTGTGCATCCGATTGTATCCGGCGCCGGGGGCCGTCGGAACGACGGCGTGAGATCGGAACGGGCTCTACGCTATCACAGCCAAACCGACTTTGCAAAGAATGGGCACAACTGGGATTGATTAAGGGTCCGCGTCGGAACAACTGTACAAATCGAGCGTTCGGTCATGCGATGCCCACCGCTCGGGACGGGGGTGCGAGGGAGAGCCATGCCCACGCCAAGCCCTGGGGGGGCGACGCCGTGAAGTATTTTTGCTCGGGAAAACACGTGCTTTTCGAAACGTAGGGTGGGACAAGCTCGCGGAGCGAGCGACGGCCCACCACGGCCACGCGCTCGGCAACCTTCAAAAGGTGGGCCGGACTTCGGCGAGCTCAGTCGAGCCGCGGCCGCCGAGCCGGACTTGTCCCACCCTACGGCCGCCTCGGCGGCCACCAAGTGCACCCAGCCCTGGGCTTGGCCCCGGCGCGCTCTTGCAGCCGGGGCAAAAAGCACAATAATCCCGTTTTCTTCGACGGACATCGACCGGAACCGCACGGATGCGACGTTTCCTCGGGATTGCCTGCGGCCTTTTTACGCACGCCCTCTTTTTTGCAACGCTTCCGCCGCTCTACCGGTTCCTGCGCAATGACTTCGCGGCGGCGCCGGAGGGACCGTTATGGATCGATGCCGCGGCGGCGTTACAGTTTGTGATCCCGCACAGTGTCTTGCTCCATCCCGCGACGCGCAAATGGGTCACGCGCCGGCTCCCCTCCGCGTTCTACGGCCTGCTCTTTTGCTTCGTCACCTGCGCAAGCCTCTGGCTCACGTTCGCCTTCTGGCGCGGCAGCCGCTCGGTTGCGTGGGCATGGCCGGAAAGCTGCCGGCCCGCGATCGAGGCCGGATTTCTTGTTTCCTGGATCGCCCTCTTTTATAGCCTGAGTTTGACGGGTCTCGGATACCAGACGGGGCTGGCGCCGTGGTGGCATTGGGTTCGGCGGCGGCCAGTCCCCCGCCGCGAGTTCCGCCCGGTCGGCGCCTATCGCTACTGCCGCCACCCGGTGTATCTCGGCTTTCTTGGACTCGTCTGGCTGACGCCGGTTGTCACGCTCGACCGCGCCGTGCTGATCGCTCTGTGGACCGTTTATGTCTTCATCGGCAGCTATTTGAAAGACGAGCGCCTGGCCCGGCTGATTGGAGAGCCGTACCGGCGCTACCAGAATGAGGTGCCCGCTTTTCCCTTCTTCCTCCCGCGCGGGATTCTCGGTCGCAGACTTCCGGAAAGTCGTCCATTGCTCGCCCAGGCCAGGCCCGTCGACGATGCCGTTCGCGTATAACCGAATCTCGACGACGGAGCGCACTCAGCCCGCATTCTGTTACGATGAGGGCCGGCTCGGCCGTTCGCCGGCAATCGTCGTGGCTCTTCGAGAGACAATTCTCGATTGACTCCCATCAACGGAGTCAGGCGGCTTGAAATGGATGCGAGATTTAGACCGGCCGAGGCCGCGCTGACCGCTGGCGACGCCGATCGCGTCACCGCATTCTTGGCCGCCGACCCCGGTTTGGCGACCGCTCGTTCGACATCCAGCCACCCCACGCTGCTTCAGTGCTTGGCGCGTGGTGAGTCCGCCGCCGGACGGACTCGAGCGGCTCATTCGTATTCTATCCGACTATGGCGCGGAGTTGACCGGGCCGCTGATTGCGGCGGCCAGTATTGGCAATTTGCGAGCGATCAACGAACTGCTGGATTTGGGCGCCGCGGTTGAAGGAAACGGCCGCTGGTCGCCTCTGGAGGAGGCTCTGTATTGGGGATACGACGATTGCGTGAAATTGTTGCTCGAACGGGTGCCTCCATCGACAACCTTCGCAAGGCGGCCGCCCTGGGACAAATGGAGTTCATTGACCGCTGCTTCGACGAGTCGGGAGCATTGACAGCGGCCGCGGGCGAAATCGCCTCGCCGTTCGAGAAACTGATGAGCCGCATTTCGGAGGAAATCCGTCGTGACCCGCGCCAAATCGTCAACAACGCGCTGATCTACGCCGCGGCCTGCGGACAGCACCTGGCTCTGCAGGAACTGCTGAACCGGGTGCCGAAATCAATGCCATTCCGGCCGGATTTGACTTCGCTGGGACCGCGCTGCACTACGCCGCGCTCCGTGGTCGTCGCAACACGGTTGATTGGCTGCTGAAGCGCGGCGCGGATCCTGCCGCGCGTGATGCGAAGATTAACCATCTGCCGGAGGATTGGGCCGCTCACGACGGGCACGCCGAGTTGGCGGAATACCTGAAACAAATACGCCAACGCGGTTGACAATCATGACAGGTCCTTCGGCACCTCAAAGCGAAACTCTGCGATTTCGAATTTCTGACGCCGGCGCGGGTCGTATTCGGCTGGGGCCGTGCTCTAGAGGTTGGTCAGCTTTCGCGTTCACTGGGAAAGCTGCGCATTCATCGTCTCCGGATCGAGGTCTCTCGAACGTTCCGGAGCCATCGCGCAAATCGAGGCTTTGTTGCACGAGGCCGGGCTGACGGTCGTTCCGCTTGCCACGATCGCCCACGAGCCGCTGGTTGCCGACGTCGATGCGGCCGTCGACCGGCTCTTGGAATCCGATCCCTGCGCGGGCGATCTGGTCGTCGCGGTCGGCGGCGGGTCGGCGATCGACTTGGCGAAGGCGGTCGCCGCCCTCGCGACGAACCGGCACGGGCACGGCGTCACCGATTTCCTGGAAGGGGTCGGCAAGGGTCTTAAAATCGAAGTCCCGCCCCTTCCGGTCTTGGCAATGCCGACAACGGCCGGCACCGGCAGCGAGGCGACCAAGAACGCCGTCATCTCGTCGACCGATCCCCCCTTCAAAAAGAGCTTGCGGTCTGAGCTGATGGTTCCACGGATCGTGGTCATCGATCCGGAAATGACCGTCAGCCTTCCGCCGGACGTCACGGCACACACCGGCATGGACGCGATCACGCAACTCATTGAGAGCTACCTTTCGCGCCGTGCCCAGCCGATTCCCCGGCGCTGGCCCAAAGCGGCCTGCGATTCGCGCTGCGGTCGATCGAAACGGCCGTCGCGAATGGTTCCAACCGCGAAGCCCGTGAGGGAATGGCTTATGCAGCGTTCCTGTCGGGGATCGCCCTGGCGAATTCGGGACTGGGGCTGGCTCACGGTGTCGCGGCGGCCTTGGGAATTCACTGCCGGGTGCCGCACGGTTTGGCGTGCGCGGTGATGCTGCCCGCTGCGCTGCGGATCAACCGCGACGTGCGGCGCAAGGAGATCGCCCGACTCTGGTCTCTGGTGAACGACCAAAGCCTCGTCGATGAAGACGAGGCCGCCGACCGGTTCATCGCGCGGATTGATGAGTTGGCACGCCGCATCGGCGTTCCGGCACGGCTATCGCAGATCGGCGTTGTGCCGGACCAAATCCCGGCCCTCGTCAAAGGCTCGCGCGGCAACAGCATGGACGGCAACCCCCGCGACGTAAGCGACGAGGAGCTCAGCGGCCTGTTGGAAAAAATGCTTTGAGCCGGCGTGTCCTCGTTGTGGACGTTGTCCGGCAGGCGACTTTACGCGCTCTCACCATTCGTCGGGCTTGGCCATAGCGACGCCATCAGGCGGCGGAGCTTTTCGGAGGGATAGAGGCCAAAAGAATACTCGCGGTCTTGGAGAATGGCGTTCGCGGCCATTTGACGGCGGATTTCCGTGAGTTCGTCCGATGCGCTCCGCTCTTGATCGGCCGCGAATGTGGTGAGCCGGCGGTTGACTTCGTGGATTCGCTTGAATCGCTCGAAATTTGACAGCGAGCGGGCGTGCCGCGCCCGGCGCGTTCCGTGCGGACCGTCCGCCGATTGCAGCGCCGCCACCAGCGTTTTCTTCTCGGCAATCAAGCGTGCGGCTTCGGGGGGGTCATCCGCAGCCACGTGCCGATCGGGATTCCAGCGGAGATCGCGCGAGCAACCGCAGAATTCTTGTTTCATCCTCGGGTGCCACCGGGAAGGGATCGGCCAGCGAAGCATGCAGCGTGGCCGTCATCGTCAGGAAGCCAGGCGCCGGCACTCCAAAGAAGCGGGCCAGAATGCGATCGGTCATTTCATCATATTTTGCGCCGCCGATGCCGTGCACGAACAAATCGGCCAGACAGAGCCGCGCAAAAAGCGTGGTCGTCAGCGCCCGGGCACGGAGGCGAATGCCCTGCTTGGGCAGTTCGCGAAGGACCTCGACCGCGCAGCACGCATCCATCGTGGGCGACAGCGGCAGGCGGGCGAATTCCTCCCGCCCGTCGGAAAGCAGCACTTCACGCCCGGCTTGACGGGCGAAGAGACGGCTGCGCACGGTGTCTCCGCGCCGCCAGATCCAAAACGGGGCCTCCACCCAGCCGTCTTTCACCTTCAGCTCGGGAACGGGATGCGTGCGGCTGCGGACGTGATTGACGACGCGGTATTCCGCCAAAACCTGGTTATGAACTTCGCAAAATCGCGGGAGATGGGCCAGGATGTGTCCGACAAACCAGAGGAACGGATCCAGCTCGCAGATGCGACTGATCGGGAGCTCCAGATTTCCCGCTCCCCACTGACGCTCGATCTTCGAGCGTGCGGCAATCAGGCAATCGCAAATTCGCGAAAACCGTTGCGACGCGCGAACCGCCTCAGGCCAGAAGTCGCGCATGAGCGGAGTGACGCCCCATTCGGCGAGTAGGTCGCACACGCGGCCGCCGAAACTCTCGAAAAGCTCCCGATCGAGGATCTCGTTTTCTTCCCACGGACTGCGGGGCCGATCGGCATCGAAGGGCACCCGCTCGATTCGCGGAGCGGACCGTCCGCCCGTGGGGACCCGAATTCGAGTCGAACCCATCACATCGGTGTCGACAGACAGGTTGAGCGAAATCCCACCGGCCCGCGATGCGAGCTCGTGGACGGCAAAATTCTTCACCCACACGCCGGGATGAAACAGCGACGGCTGATGTCCGGCGACAAACAGCAATTCCGCACCCGTCGAACCGGAGAACTCTGCCTGTGCAAACCCTTCGGCGGGTGTCGAACCGGACAAAAGCTGCGACGTATAGTCGCGGGCCGCTCGCAGGGTTTCGTCCCGCGTCCACTGCCGCAACTGGCTGACGGTGCGCCCTGGAGCTTGATCTCCAGAGCCGCCAGCGCCGCGTGATTGTGTTCCGCCGTTTCCAGCGCCGCCGGGAGGGGCGGATCGGAGAGGAGCGCGAAATCCTGACGGGGGACCCGCAGGCGGTGGCCCGTCCAAGCTGGTTCAATCATGGGCAGGCTTTGGACCATGCGGATTGGACGGCCATTCGCGACTTTGTCGGGAAGAGAAGAACGAGTCAACGCCCCGTGCCGCTCCCTCTGGATGGGAATCGCTCTAGACTTTCGCGTCGCATCGGGCGCCGCGCCGCGCGGTCGACGGACAAAACGCAACCGCCTCGATCTCTCGGTCAAGCACCGTCTGATAGTATGCCAAGCGACGCTGGCCGTCGTCGAGCGACCCGCCGAACGAGCGACTTTCTTCGAGATAGACCAGAGGGACGGGAAACTCGACAATCCGCCGCCCGAGGGCGGCCGCTTGCACCCAGAACTGAAGCGGCATCGCGTACCCCAGCTCGGTAATATTCGATCTTCTTCAGCGCCGCCACGCGATACGCCTTGAAGCCGCAGAATGCATCGGTCAGATCGAGGCCCAACCGGTCGTTCACGAGCTGGGTGATGGCCGCGTTGATGCGGCGCCGCTCTTCCGGCGGAACGCTGTTGCCGTCAAGACTTCGCAAATAGCGGCTGCCGGAGACGACGTCGACCGGCCGCTCGCCGGGCGGAAAGACCGCCGCGGCCAGCTCGGGAATGAGCCGCGGTTGATGTTGGCCGTCGCAGTCGATCGTGACAAGCACGTCGTAAGCGTTGCGAGTCGCGAAATCGAACGCTGTTCGCAGCGCCCCGCCGTAGCCGAGATTTCGTTCGTGCTTTACGACCAGCACGTTCGATTCGCCGGCAAGGACCGTTGGCGTGTTGTCCGTCGAGCCGTCGTCGACCACCAGGATATCGGAGCTATAGCGACGGACTTCGGCCAGCACATCGGGAATATGCCGCGCCTCATTGTAGACCGGCAGCGCCGTCAAACAGCGACGAACGGCCGAGTCGGACTTTGTGGTCATGAGTTCGCGTTTCGTTTCATTGCCCACGATCGGGCCGGTGGCGGCGGGATCGGTACCGTTCAAAGTCCAGCTCCAGACGTCTCCTGGAGTCGGGTTCCGTCATTCTAGAGGGCCAGTGAGCCGAGTCAACGAGAGGCCCGCCGTTGGATTACCGTGCTCGATCCCCTGCCGAGTGAAAGTGGACGTAATCGATCAGAAACTGCTGATAGGACGGGTCATTGCCCACACCCCAGCCTTTTTGTCCCGCGCTCCCTTGAAACGACGCCAGGCACGGATAGCCGATCTTGCTGATCGACTTTCCAAAGACGGCTTTGGTGTCGAGCGTCTTGGACAACAACCACGGGTCGGCGGCCCGCGCTTTGAAGCCGACTCGCACGTGGCTTGCGTCCAAGACCTGCACGAGCATGGAGAGAGGTCTGGCGGTCAAGAGGGATTGGGGCAGTTCCCGATCGAACTCGATGTTCATGAGCCCGCTCTTGGCGAACTTTGTGGGGTCGGCCGCGAACGAATTGATGTACCGTCGCCCCCGGCCGGGAATGTTCTGCACCCCCGGGTTCCAGCCTTGGCCGAGGCTCCTGCCGTCGGCGTCAAAGAGATTGAACGTCCACCACAAGTTCCAGGGGGTCGCATCATCGGGGGCGGCAAAGGCCACTTCAAATTCAATGGGCGGCTTGTGCCGCGCCAAGTCGACCCCGTCCCCCGAAATGATGGGGCACATCGCCCACGCCGCCGTTCATTCCCAACAGCGTCACCGTCAAGTTGCCCGGGTGAGAATACGTTTCAGCCAGGCCGTTCCCTTCGATGTACCACTTCTGGTCCGCCAGAAACCCGGGAACATTGAATTCCTCCGAAAGGTGATCGAAATTCTCGGGCCCGTTTCCATAAAACACCGCGTAGTCGACGAAATATTCGAACTTCGGATCGGGCGGTTCGATTCGGAAATTGTCGTCGAGTTTCTTAAGGAGCGACCGACCGGCCGCCGATTCGCTGCCGAGGAGCTGCTGACGCTCCCGGAAGCTCTTGAGCCATTCCGGCCGCGACGCGATGTCGAGCTGTTTGGCAAGGACGTCGGGAATCCAGCGATCGAGCGAGAAAATCGGACCGATCTCCCAGACGCCGGTGATCTTTCCGAACCGCGAAACGTCGAAGGTCCGCAATCTCCAGCCAGGGTCTGGGCCAAACCCGACACCGACTTGCAGCGACGTCGGACCGAGCAGGCTCGCGCGGAACCGCACGATCGAGTTGGCGGGACCGCCGACTTTCACGCTCGATCCGGAGATCGCGCCCTCCCCGCCCAGCCATGTGTAATTCATCTTCCAATTGCCGTTGATTGCCGGGCCGAGATCGCCGCGTCCATAGACGAGATAAACCTCCGGCGACGGATCGAACTGATTGAGAGGCGTGGCTTTGACCTGCGGAACTCCCTGACGGTAGTTCTCGCCGACGTTTCCGAGATGCACGACGAAAAGCTGCAGCCCGCGCGATTGCGGCGGAAGCCGCGTGCGATCGTTCGGCCACGTCGCCGGATCGGAAAAGGTCACGACGAGATTGAGTCCGATCGCGTAATTGATCTGCCGCTCGCTGATGCCCTTCATCGCCTGGTAGTTTTGCACCAGCCCCAGGTGAAACTCCCACGGCAGCGGATAATCGCTGATGCGAATCGGTTTCTCGAGGAGGCCCTTAACGTCCTTTCCGCGGCCCGCTTCCCAGATGGTCACGACGCCCGGATGCTCCGACGTCGAAAGACTGGCAATGTTTTCCGCGGGCACGAAAATCCACGGCGCGGTCTTCCCGTTGCGATCGAGGAAGTGCTGGCTCAACTTGCGAATATCTTTGCGCAAGGGGTCCGCGGCGAGTCGTTCGCAGGGGCGCGCGACGAGGACGAGAAGGACACCGACGACCATCGCAAGGTGGTTTTTTTGCACCACGACGGTGCGACCCGGGCATTCCGTCTCAAACGTTTGGCAAGGTGTCATCTCGCCACGACCTCGGCTCTCTGCACCGGTGACCAGGAACTGCGCAAAACGCGACTGTTTTCAGGCATGTTAGCCGGTTCCTCCGCCTCGTGACAGAAACGGCGAACAATGCGGTTCGCGCGTAAGTGCGAACTCTGCCGTCGCCTCGCACAGTAGAAACCCGGTCTTGGGCCGTCTTGGTGCGGAAATTGCAGAAAAGGACTTTTCTGAAACTCACCTTTAGGAAACGCTGGTAGTTTCATCTATATGGGTATTTTTTGGCCAAAAAGAGTTAAAGCGCAAATTGGATGTTTGCGTAAGAACTGCTGCAAGCAGAAAGAAAGGAATCTGGCCATGGCCGATCGAATTGGTACTCCGTCGGAAGAAGACGTCGGTGAATCCTCCGCAGCGGAGGTCGATGCGCACGATTGGCGGCAGCCCTTGTTTTCCGTCGAACAGGTCGGACAAACGCTGATTATCATGCCGACAATCCGCGGCGGCATGTTTCGCTACGCGCAGCTTCAGACCGAAGCCAATGCCTTGCGGAGAAAACTCGGTCAGACGTCGATCGGCGGATTGATCCTCGATCTGCATGCGCTCGATTACCTCGGTTCGGAAGTGATCGGCGCCGTGGTCGCGCTGGCCCGCAAAGTGGAAGACGTGGGAGGGCGGGCCGTTCTTTGCCGCGCCGCGCCACAACTCAGCGAAGCGCTCACCAAGATGGGCCTTCACCGTTTGTGGACCCTTTTTCCCACCCGGGAAGAGGCCCTGGCGGCCATCGAGAGCCGCGCCTAGTGGTGTGACCACTTCGAACGGACCGGTAAGACTGGCGCTTTCGGGCCGCGAAGCTCGCTGTTGGGGCTGCGAGTTACCGTTGGATGGTGCATTCGACGAGCGTCAGCACGGAACGGATCCCGGCTCGACGATGGTTCTGGTCTCGAGCGGCAACACGCCTTCCCATTCCCATGCCAAGCGGTTCGTCGCCGCTTCGACGCCGAACTGGGGATGCCACGGCCGGATTTCCAGCGACCTTCGCACCTCGGCGCGGCTATCGAGAACCACGCGGAGAATGCGCGGTCCTTGCCGCAGCTCCCAGCCGCCGGCAGCCGCAGACACGGACCAACCCGGTTCCAGCAACCATCCCCCCTCGACTCGATGTTGCCCCTCACCTTCGAAGCGGTCGACAATGACGAGCGCACCGCCCTCGGCAACTTGAACGCGGCGACGATGGATCACGCCTCCCACGTGAGAGTAACCGTCGTGTGCAGCCGAGACGTCCAGAGCGCTCCCAGCGGCGCGCACCTCCACGCCGAAAGGCCGTGCGCGGCGACCGACGCGGAAGATGTGCCAGACCTCGCTCGAATCGGCCCGGTCCACGCAGGCCGTGTTGTGCGCGGCGGTCGATCGGTCGTACGCGCGGCGTTGGTCCCGATCATAGGAATGCGTCCCGGGATCGACGAAGAGACGCAAGCCGTCGTAGGAGCATTCCAGCGACAGGTTGTCCGCGTGGCCGTGTCCGGGTTGATAATCGGGACCGATCGGGCCGACATCAAAAAACACGGTCCAGGGCGTGCCGTGCCAAATGGCAAGCCCCGTTTCGGCAAAATGGCGGCCGCCGCGGGGCGGGGAAGCGTCGACATCGATTCCGCTTTGCCGAAGCCGCTCTAAAACGCCGTCCGGAGCCGACTCGCCTTCCAGTGCCGCGTCGTTCAGCAGCGGAATCCCGCCGTCGGGATGACAGGCCCAGCGGGCGAAGTCGGCCATTCGGCCAAGGGTCGTCTCGATCTCGTGCCGAACGGCGGGGTCCTCGATCAGCCTCGAAAGGAGAAGCAGGTCGTCCATCACGCGAAGGTGATACATCGGACTGCGCTCGAAGTGTCCGCCGTCGCTGAGGGTCTGTTCGCGAACTTGATCGGCGGCAAGCGTGGTGGCCGCCCGGAGCCAGTGCGGCGCCTGCGGGCAATTCAAAAATCGGCCCGCCGACGCAAGGCCGACGGCGTCGCGCAGCAGATGATTGCCCCGCAGGTCCCATTCGACGTTGCGAGCCAGGTCATCCGCCTGCCGCCGGAGGCTCGAAAGAAATCGACCGCGAAAGTCACCACGACGGGACCACCACTCCGGTCCAAGCAGCACCGCCGAGCGAATCCACCAGCTCATCCGGGTCGCGGTCGCGTAAGCGTTCCAGGCAAGAGGAGCTGCCCCCGGGGCCGAGAGGTCGCAGCGATCGATCCAAGCGGTGAGGTATTCGGCGAACAACTCGCCGGCCTCCTGTCCCTCCTGGCTTTCCTGTGAGGCAAGCTGCGCGAGATCGTAGGCCCAGCGATGATAGTGCAGCGTCACCGTCCATAATCGATCGTGGTCGCTTTGTCCCAGAAGCCAGTCGGGCGGCCGGCCAAGCTCCAGCGCCGCGTTCAGATGCTCGAACGTCCCCTGGGACAACTGGTTGAGCCGCGTTCCGTCCGGTGTGCCGACGGAAGCCGGAAGGCTTGCTGGAAAATCGGGGCGAAGCTGCGGAATTGCACCGTTTGCCGACCCCGTCGGCACACCCGGGGCGCCCTGCGTGCGGAAGAATCGGCGCCGCAATGTATAACGCCCGCGCCAATAGATCTGCGACGGCCGCAAATGTCGGACGGTGCGAATCAGTCGCGGCAGGTCACGCAATGGCATCGGCGATTCCATCATCGGCGTCGCCCGATCGTGGTATCCTCCCTCGCCGAACGGCAAAATGGAGGACTCAGAAGTTAATCAGACGGCAAGCAATTCTGGGAGAATCCTTTTCGATGTGCCAGTCACGGTCGATCGCCGCGGAGATGACTGAAGCTGCCACGTTGTCTAGCCGGCGACAATTGGCCGCCATTCTCAAGTCGAGCCCATCCCCACTTCGGCCGGCAAGGATCAAAGAACCAGGCCGCGCCTTGGCATTACCAGGAAGTGAGCTTGACCGAGTGTACCCGGGGCGTCGCTAACGACAGGGCCCAAACGGCATGTTCGGGTAACCCGCGGGCGGCTGAGGACACATGGCACAGGGAGCAATCGGCGGCCCGATGTAGGGCGACGGCGGATAGGGAAAACACCCGCTTGGCCGACAGGGGGGAGCCATGCAATACGGCCCGCAACACGGGTTGACCCTCGGCAGGCAGGTGCGCGAATCCGTCACACAGTACCGATCGCGCGGGCCCCAGCCGTATTGGGCCGGATCGTAAGGGGGGCAATTGAGCGGGCAACAGCAACGCACCCAGCATCCGGAGAGCCCGCAAGCCGTGATTGCCATCCCCAGCAGAGCCGCCCGCATCCGAAGCACCCCTTTTGCTGACGGCGCTGTTTCGCGCCATGCAGATCTTTTCGGCGGAATTTGCAGCCGCCATGCAATGGTTTTGCCCGCGCAAAACGAATTCGCCGACTTTCGCTCAAGGTGAAATCGTGTCGAACTCCTGTCGTGGCGGGACAGGAAAAACCGGCAAGCTGGGCGACTCGTCGCCCGCGTCAACTCACCGCAGCTTTGGCCGCACGACGACTCCTCGGACGCGGGGCGGACGACGGGCCCCGCGCGCCGCCGCGGCCCGCTCTTTGTCAATCGGAGACGGAACGCTCTCGAGGCGCGCTCCGGGAGGAGAAGCCCGTCCCAATACGGCGGCAACTATGTATCATTAGAATAAATCATTCAATTTACGAAGCATACGGGTCAACGACTTGTTTGTCGTGCCAAGCAGTTGGCTTGTTTTTATTGAGGGAATCGACAAGAATTTTCAGGGGATTTGGTGCAGGTTTAAAGCTTTCTAAAGGAGGACGGAAAGTGACTGGAAGACGGCCGGACGATTGGACGTTCGATAAGCTCAAAGAGATGGCCAGGATGGCGGACAAATTGGCCGCCAACATCGCCCACGTCGTAGAACTGATGGGAGATCAAAAGGTCGACATCCTGACCCTGCAAGCGCAAGAAATACCTGGCTCTCAGCGAATTGGAGACCTGGTCCGAGTTCGACTTGCCAAAGGCTTTGCAACGGCAGTCCCCGATGCACGGCAAGGGCTCGCCCGCCGCCACGGAAAGCGCCAAAAAGGGCCGCCGCAAATGAGCCGCCGGGGAGACGAACCCTACTAGATCGTCCAACGGTATTTGGCGGCCGCAGCAGCGAGTCTCGTGACCCAAAAGCAGTCATCTCGCAGGCCAATTGAGAGTGGTCGCACCAGTAGGGCAGGCTCTGCCTGACGTGCTCAACGATTTCGCTGAAAAGGCGGCCGAGTCGACTCGGTAAGGGGGACGAGAAAACGGACGAGAAAACGGGACAGGTCCGATATTGATAAAGTGGGTGGACTTGATTCCGGCAGGGGATTGCTAGTGCTTTGTCACTTCTTGATTTTAGGGTAGATGGAGGTCAGTTTTGATCGGGCGTCGTCGATCTTCATTTGCCAGTCGACACCGCGTTGGGTTTTGTTGACGTCGGTGGACCAGGACGAGGTCTCTTCACGCAGGGTGTCGATGTCGCCGAAGCGTCTGCCCGCGACGCATTGGCGGGTGAGCGAGCTGAGTTCGTTTTCGGCGATGTTCAGCCAACTGCCATGTTTGGGCGTGTGGCGGAACTCGATGCGGCGAACCAGTTGGCGGGCTCGTTCGGGTTTGAACGCCTCGTAGAAGGCTCCTTTCGTGTGAGTGTTCAGGTTGTCGCACACAAGGATCACTTTCTCGCAGCGTGCGTAACGATCGTCCAGCAGCCGGGCCATTTCGGCGGCCCAGTCGAGTTTCGTTTTCGTCGGGCGGACCGTGACTTCGCGCCATCCCGCGAGCGGTTCTGTAAACATAAAGATGTTCGCGGTCCCGGCCCGTTCGTACTCGTAGTCAACCCGCCTGCCGTGCTTCGCCGTGGCCGGGATCGGTGTTCGCGTTTCCTTCAACAGTTGAACCGGCTGTTCGTCCATGCAGAGGACCGGACAGGCCGGATCATAGGGTGTGGAATACGTTTCGATGACCTCTTCCATGCAGGCCGCGAACTCGGCGTCTGCCTCCGGAGGGATCACCCAGTACTCGATCTTCCGGTTCGTCATCCCGTTTTTTTGAGCATCCGCCGAATGGTTTCATGACTCACCGAGTCCACGATCTCTAACGCCACCGCTTTACGCGCCAACAACCGCAGCGTCCAGTTGGCATAACCCTTCGGAGGAGATCCCAAACGCAGAGCGATGATCTTGGCCTCCTGTTCGCCATCGAGCAGCTTTTCCGTTGGAGGCGACGTCCGTTGAGACCCGTTGAGCGTCTCTTCAAACCCCCGTTCGACCAGCCGCTGCCGGACGTTCTCCACAGTCTTGGTGCGACACGAAAATGCCTCGGCGATCCGCCGGTCCGTCCAGTTCGGCCCGTCGGCGTCCGCCTTCAACAGCATCTGCGCACGCCGGACCTTCTGGCTCGTCCCCTTCAACCTCTTGACGACCTCCACCAACTCGCTCCGCTCCCGATCCGTCAGTCGCACAATGTACTTCTTCTGCATGGGAAACCTCCTTGTACCCACGCAGTCTCGTTGATTTCCGAAAACCCGCCAACCCTAATTCCAGGCTGTGACAGAGCACTAGGGACTGCCAGCGACTTGGCGTTGCGCGAGTTTTCGTGGGCGACCTACGGGCCGATAAGCCGATTCGAGTCCGAGCCGTTTGGCGATCTGTTTCTGCCATTGGGCACCGCCAAACGGACGGCCCCGCTGCACGCTCTTGCGCAGCGATTCCAGTTCCGGCTCCGTCTCCGCTTGGTTCACCCAGTCAAGCCAGTTCGACTGCCGGCCGATGGGCCAATTAGCCAAAAACGACGGCTCCTCTGAAGTGCCGTGAACTGCGCCGCCAGAGACTCGACCAACGCCACTCTTCCGCTCGCAGCACCAAATTGGCCCTGAGCGCATTCCGCTCGACGTAGCGGGCCACCGTCAAGAAATGCTCGTCGCTTTCGACGGGAAACGACTTGTATCGGCCCTGGTAGACGTGCCCCAATCCCACGTAATGCCGATGCTCTTGCCAGCGGCGAACGTGAGTGATTGAAAGCCGCTGCATGAAGGTCGCCAGCTCGCCGTCACGTTCTGGCCACAGCAGGAGATGCCAATGATTGGGCATGAGCGCATAGCGCAAATCCGCATGGGCGTCTCGTCACGAGTTTCCTGCAGCACACGTTCGAACGCCTGGAAGTCTCCCGTCGTTTCGAACAGTTGCATTCGCGCAACGCCACGATTGAGAACATGGAACACCATCCCGCCCGGTGCGACTCGCGCTGTTCTTGGCATGCCGGAGGAACGTAATCGACTTTGCCTATTCTGTCAATATCGAACCTGTCCCGTTTTTTCTCCCCCCGTTTTTTCTCCCCGTTTTTTCTCTCCCCGTTTTTTCTCTCTGTCCCGTTTTTTCTCCCGTTTTTTCTCCTCTGCCGTTTTTTCTGCCCCGTTTTTCCCTTCCGAGCGGCGTGGACGCCAAGCCGACCGAAACCGACCTATTGCTTCACCCCCTGTTTGTCGGCAAGGCGAATCACGAGGTCGTCACCTCGCGGCCGCGAGTCGAATGTCCGGCCGCCGTCGTCCACGCCGTTGGCACCAACCGAATAGAGCAGGCATCCTGCACCTTCCCGGCGATAGTGCAGCGGCCCGTCGGTATAGAGATCGTGCGGAATGCGGCTGATGTCCTTCGGCACGAGCGCGTTCAAGTTGTCCGGATAGCCGTCATGATCCGCATGATAGGCGGCCAACGCGAAGCCGAGCTGACCCAAAACTTCCCGCGTGCGAGCGCGAGCTTCGGCTTCAGAGCAAGCTTGCAAGGCGGGCATCATCATGCCCGTGAGCAATTGGCCCATCAGGCGGCCGAGCTCTCTGTGTGCGACGGCCGAAACAAACGAGGCCTTTAGCTTCTCGGGATCACTGAGCTCCGGCGTCATTTTGTGCAGTTCCTGGTCCAACTGCTCCCAGGCCCTTTTGCGCAGGACCTGTCGGCTGGCGCGCGGCAACGGCCGCTTTGTCGAAATGCTCATTGACGAAGACCAGAGCATCGTCCCAATTCAGCGCGGAGCCTTCCGAAAGGGCCTTTTCGAATCGCTTGACGAAATCCGAGCCGTATAGGAAGAGTCCATCCGCTGGGGCCAACCGTTTGCGGGCCAGCTGCGAGACCTGGTCAAGAAACAGATACCGTTCTGATGTGCCGATCACGTCCGCCATCAACGGAAGCGGCGTGAGCTGGCGGAGCTGCTGTTGATAAGCGAGGGCGCCAGCGGCCGAGAGACATCCCCTCTGCATCAATTGGACATCCCCTTGGCAGGCAACCTGGTCGATGGCGATGGCGAGCAGAGCGGGAATCGCGGTCCGGGTGCGCCCGTAAAGCCGGCCCAGGCGGTGGCATGCCAGGAGGTCTTGCTCGGCCTCGGCAATCTTCCCTTCACCGATGTCGAGCATCGCGTGGGCCAATAGCAAGTGAGCTGCGTGACGCGATCCCTGAAGGCAGGGGTACCGCGCTCCGAGCAATTTCGTCTGGACGAGCGGCAAATAACAACCGGTCCGTCGGGTCGCTGCCACGACAAGGTCCAGCGGCTTTTCGTTCGCCTTGAGCCACTCGGCCACGCGCGGAAGATCGCGACGCGACCAAGGCTCGTGCATCGAGCGATCGAAATCGGTCTCTTCCTTTTTCGTCCACGGCAGCCGCAGCTTTTTTTGGACGAAAACACTGAAGTCCGTGACGTACGGACCCCGCTCTGGCAGCGGCTCGATTCCCAAGAGCTTGTAGAAACGCGTGCGCTCCTCCGACGTGAAATCGCTCGTTCCGATCGCGCAAACCAGGAGAATGCCGGCGTTCTTCTCCGGCGTGACTCCACGACTGTCCAATTGGTTGAGCGCCGCCAAATAGTCGACGTACCCGTCGCGGTCGAGCGGTCCCACGAGGTAGGTCGTTTTTTTGGAGATCGTGAGTGGCAGCTTCGGTTTTCGAACGCGCTGCGACGGTGGCGATGCGCCAGTCTGTGACGGTGATTCCCGATCCGCCGCGGCCGATTGACGCGGAACGAAACACGCCGAGACGAGCATGGCCATGCCCAGTGCCACGACAATTGGGAATTCGACTGAGATCAGTCGGCGGCACGAAAGCGGCATCATCACGTCCTGTCCTCGGGGCTGGGAAAACCCATTGTTCAAGGCCGTAGCGACCGATTCGCCGATTATAGGCGCATTGCCGACAATCTTTGCCGCGTCTTGGTCACTGGGGGAGAGAAAACGCAGGAGAGAAAACGGGAGAGAAAACGGGACAGGTCCGATATTGATGAAGTGGGTCGACTTGATTCCGGCAGCGGATTGCTAGGGACTGCCACTGCCGAATTGAGTTCTGAGGCCGACTGTGAATCACAAATTCCCGTACCGTACAAGATACCAGTGCTCCTTCAACGGTGTGATGCCGCTCACGGCGGGTGACGGAAATCCAAACGCATTCATGTACGCGCCCGGCCGGGATCCGGAAGGATGGAATTCAAGTTGATAATCGAACGCTCCACTCAGCGCGGAACCGAATCGTCCCGCTTGCGGACCGTTCGATGAGGAAGCCGAAGTCCTCACGGATTGGATACGAAAACCGTCCGTCCACGATGAGAACATTCGGATGCCGACTGGAGACGAGCACGTGGAGGTCGGGTGCAATCGGAGCGCTTTGGGTCGGCCAATGTGCCCTCAGCGCGTCGGCGGCGGTCTCGACTTGCGGAAGGATATTGGAGGCCTGTCGGCGAACCGACCAATGTTCGACCGCCGAACGTGTCGTCAGGAGAACAAGCCAGTAGACCGAAATCATCAGCACGGCGATGAAACGCCCGCTCGCCTTCGTCCGAACGGAGTGAATCCGCAGAACGCAGTGAATCCGCAGAACGCAGTGAATCAGCATGAAGGCAGTTGCCGCGAACGCAGCGGAATAGAGCAGGTACAAAAGCTTTACGCGGAATCCTAACTTATCCCATTCATTGTTTCTGCTCAGCAACAGATCGGTGGTGCCGGCAGCATCCGCAGCCGGATCCGCGGTGATCTTTTCCAGTCCGAGATCGACTTTGGCAAGATAGCTTGCGTAGCGATAGCTCGCGTCAATCATCGGCCACACGAAAAGCGCGGAGAGTGCGAGAGCGGCAACGGCCGCTGCACTCCAAAATGCTGTACTCCAAAAATAGAGGGAGCCGCGCAGCGATTTGTGAGGTCGGGATTCATCCGGGTGTTCGGGTTTGGATTCCACAGCTTTGATGCCGTAATCGGCGCCTGAGCATTGAGCAAAACCATCCGCGGGACGTTTCTCCGCGTCGCACGTCCGCAATCGGGAGCGAAGCTCCGGCGCAAACGGGAGCGAAGCTCCGTTTCCCGTCTCGGCAACCAATTGCCAGGAAATCGGCCCGCCCAAAAGAGCGCGGCAGAGACACAGCCACCCTCAACCGCCCGCCGTCAACCGCCATCAGACAGGAAGACGGCAGGAAGACGGTTTGGGGAGCCGGTCTGCGAAGAGACGGGCCCGTCGGCGGCCAAAGAGCGAGAGAGGCTCCGCCGGCCGCCAAGCCGACGAATCAACCCCGAACGGCAGTCACCCCCGCACGGCCGTCCCGCCCCTACCGCTGTCACCAAAGCCGGCCTTGCTCGATCGGTTAGCAAGGTGCTCGTTCGTCTTGCTCCACAACTCACAGCATAACATTTTGCCATCAAGTTGTCAAGATTTTTTGCGGTTTTTTGCCGTTCCGGCGGGCGATCGCACGGGCGAGGGCCGTTGTGTTTTTGAGGCGGCCGCTCCCTTTTTCAGCGCCCCAAATTACCCCAAAAAACTCGGCTCGCCGGGTTCGTGCGGGCTGAGATCGCGACTTGTCGCGGTCGGCCCGGCTTCCGTTTGCAATGACCGGACTCGACATGCAGAATGGCAGACGGCGCCAAGTCAAACCCTCGCCGCAGAATTCGTCAAAGCTGTTGACGTCACAAGGACTTCCCATGCTGGCCACACGACTGACCGAAATGCTCAACGTGAAATACCCGATCATGCTGGCGGGCATGGCCGGGGTCTCGCTGGCCGAAGTGGTGGGGGCGGTGAGCGAGGCCGGCGGCTACGGGGTGCTGGGGGCAGGCAACATGAGCCCCGATGAGATCACCGACGAATTGGCCCGCGTCCGCGGCTTGACCAAAAAACCGTTCGGCGTCGACCTCTTGCACGCGATGAACGACAACCCGGTCGAAGAGGTGAAGCGGATCATCGACGGTGGCGCGACGAGCTTTGCCGCCGGATTGGGCGTGCCGAGGCGCGTGATCGGCATGTGCCACGAGGCGGGATTGAAAGTCATCACGGTCACGGCGACCGTGAAGCACGCGCGCATGGCCGCCGAGGCCGGCTGCGATTTGGTCGTTGCCCAAGGCTCCGAGGCGGGGGGCCACACCGGCTCGGTCGGTGCGTTTGCCCTATTGCCGCAAGCCGTCGACGCGGTGCCGATTCCCGTCGTCGCAGCCGGCGGCATCTTCGACGGCCGTGGTCTGGTGGCGGCGCTGGCCTTCGGTTGCGAGGGAGTCTGGATCGGCACGCGGTTTGTCGTCTCCCAAGAGGCCCGTGCGGCCCAGGTCTACAAAAACGCCATCTTGAAGGCGAGCGAGAGCGACACGGTCGTCTCCCGCTGCTGGACGGGCAAGACCCTGCGGGCCATTCGCAATGCCACGACCGACGACTGGGAGCGGCACCCGCAAGACATAAAACCCTTTCCGCAACAAGCGGAGATCATGCACGCCAAGGGGCTGATGGGGTTTCTGTTCCCCGAGATGGCCGATCGCGACCCGGAGCACAATTGTTTTCCCGCCGGCCAAGGCTGCGGCGGCATCCACGAGGTGCAGACCTGTCAAGAAATCGTCGACGAGATCGTCTCCCAAGCCGAGGCGATCCTGTCGCAAGGCGTCCTCCGGGCGAAACCCGGCGTCAGGCCGTCGGGCAAGCTGCCAGCTTGCTAACATCATCATCTTAGTTTGTGTTTGATCGCTTCTTGAAAGAACTCGATGCCCATCTTGAAGGGCGCCCTGCACACGCACACGACTTGTTCCGACGGGCAGCTCACGCCGGGGGAGCTGGTGGCCGTTTACCGGCAGCTCGGTTTCCAGTTTGTGGCCATCACCGATCACGACCATCTGCTCCGCCCCGATTACTGGGATACGCTGCCGGAAGGGGACACGGATTTTCTGGTCTTCCAGGGGGTCGAGTTGACCGTCTTCGAGCGGGGTTACGTGCACGTTGGGCAAATCCGGGGCAACCGTGAGACGCTGCATGTGTTCAATCATCCGGGCGAGTATGATCTGCCTCTGGAAAAAGTCATCGCCGTGATCGCCGGAGTGGCGTCGCGTATTCCCCTGGACTGCGTCGAAGTGACAAAAAAAGGCTTTTACACGCCACAGTTTGATGTGCCGGAGATCCCTTACCCCAAGGTCGTCTCGGATGACGCCCACACGCTGGCCATGTGCGGCCGGTCCTGGATCACGGTCGACTGTCCGCTGCAGAAAGACGCCATTCTCCATGAGGTCCGGGCGGGCCGCGTCGCCAATTACGTCCAGGGCAGGGCACTCCGTCCTTCCTCGGGTGAATGCTGAACCGCCCTGTCTCCCGATCGCCGCTGCTCGCCTTGCGCGAACTTTCAGCAATCAATTTGACTCCGCTTCCGGCATCTGGTTCACTGTGTCGAAACGTTCAATGAAAAGTCTGGAGCCACGTGATGCCACGAGTGGCGATCTGCGCCGTCGCGCAGTCGAAATACGTCCGGGATCGCTGGCAGGACCGCTTCCAGGGGATGTGCTGGGAAGTGGTCGAAGAAGTCGTCCGCCAGGCGGGGCTCGATCTGGCGGGGGATGACATCGGCGCCGTCGTCAGTAACTCCGACGATTTCTTCGATTGCCGCACGATTTCGGACAACGCCATCACCGACGTCGTCGGCGCGCACTACAAGGGAGAGGAGAAAGTCGCCCAAGACGGGGCGCAGGCGGTCTACTACGGTTACGCCACCGCCGCTTCCGGTCATGCCGACGTGGTGTTGGTCGTGGGACACTCGAAGGAGAGCCAGGTCGGCAATCGCAATCTCATTACGCATGCCGCATTCGACCCCTTCTACACGCGGCCGGTGGGGCTCGATTATTTATCTGCCGCGGCGCTCGAGGCCGAGGCGTTTATGCGCCGCTTCGAGATCACGGACGCCGACCTGGCGGCGCTGGTGTCGCAACAGCGCGCCAAGGCCGCTCGCAATCCGCTGGCGAACGAAACGACCCCCATCACGCCGGCGCAAGCCGCCGCAAGCCCCATGTTGGCCGATCCGATTCGTGTCGCCTATGTCTACCCTCCGTCCGACGGCGCGGTCGCCCTGATCCTGGCGACCGAAGAAAGAGCCCGCCGATTGACCGACCGGCCCGTGTGGATCACCGGACTGGGCTCGTGCATCGATAGCTTCTTTCTGGGAGACCGGGACCTCTCGGAATCGATGAGCTTGCGGCGCACGGCCGAGCATGCCTATCGCATGGCGGGAGTCGAAAACCCTGCCACAGCGTTCGACGTGTGCGAAATCTCCGACCCCTACGCGCATCAACTGCCGCTGTGGGCCTGGCAGCTCGGCTTGACGAAAAACCCGAGTCGCTGGCTGAAGGGCGACCTGGCGCACGTGAATCCGTCCGGCGGGACATTGGCCGGCACGCCGCAGGTCATCAGCGGTCTGGCCCGCACGGCAGAAGCCGTTCTGCAACTGCGTGGCGAGGCGGGCATGCGACAGATCGCTGGGGCACGAAGAGCGCTGGCCCACGGCGTTACCGGACCAGCCGGACAACAGCACTCGGTCGTCGTGCTTGAGGCGTAGGACCATTGGGATCATTGGTTTGGAACATGCCGTGTCTCATAAGAATCGTCCTGTCGCGATCGTAGGCGTCGGCCAGACGCGGCACTCGAGCCATCGCGAGGATGTCAGCCAGCCCGAGATGGTGCACGAAGCCGTGCGGGCTGCGCTTGACGACGCCGGCCTGGCGACTCGACGACGTCAACGCGGTCGTGACGGGCAACATGGAGATGTTCGAAGGCATCCACCAGCCCGACATGTGGCAGGTGCTGGGCAATGGGGCCTGGGGCAAACCGTGCCTCCGCGTGTCGACGGGCGGGACGACCGGGGCGACCGTCTTTTGTGCGGCCGACAACCTGGTCGCTTCCGGTCTCCACGACGTGGTCTTGGCCATCGGATTCGAGAAGCAGCAAGAGGGGCACACGACCGGCGGCATAACGGCCATGGCCGATCCGCTTTGGGCTCGCCATCTCCAAACCGGCGCGCTGACCGGCATGGCGGCCCTGGAGGTGATCAACGAGTTCGGCGCGGACCGGGCTCGCCGCGAGGCGATGAAATATCGGATCATCATGGACATGCACGCGGCCCGCAACGCCAACGCACATCGGTCCTTTCACCTGTCGTTCGACATGATCGACGACCAGATGAAGAAATCCCCCCCGCTGGTGGGCGAGCTGCGACTGATCCACATGTGCTCGCAGTCGGACGGAGCGGCGGCCCTGGTCTTCGCCTCGCACGATCGGGCCCGTTCGATGCGGCGGCCGCCGGTGTGGGTGCAGGACCACGTCACGATCCACCGCGAGGAGACGATGTCCATCGACGGCGTGCGCACGCGGGGCGTCGGCGGCCGTATCGAGGTCACCACCCAACGATTTGCCGCGGAAAAGCTCTTCGCGCGAAACGGCATCACGCGGCCGCGAGAAGAGATCGACGTCTTCGAGATGTACGACCCCAGCGCCTGGTGGGGATTAAGTTGGATCCGCGATTTCCTGATGCTCGACGGGGACGAACACCTTCAGATGGTCGAGCGCGGCGACATCCAGATCGACGGGAATTTCCCCATCAACCCCTCGGGGGGCGTGACCGCCACCAACCCCATCGGCGCCACGGCCCTGTTGCGGCCGCTGGAAGCCGCCCTGCAGGTCCGCGGCGACGCCGGCGCCCACCAGGTCCCGGGCGACGTGCGGAAGGCCCTGGCCTCCGGCTTCGGCGGCACCCTGTGGACCGTGTTGATGCTGTTGTCGAAGGAATTGCCGGAGAAGTAGCATTTCGTGTCCCCATCCGGCGGGTTCCCCGTCGGTTCGACCGCGAGCGGTCGGCTTGGGCTGTCCTGCACAGGACTCAAATCCATGTCCGCCAAAAAACTCTCAGAGGAATTGGTGCATCACGAGCACATGGCCCGGTTCCCACAGCGTTGGGCGACCGGACCGGTCATGGGCAAGTTTCTGCGCGGCACTGCGCGATGAGAAGAAAATCCTGGCGAACGTCTGCCCGCGCTGCGGCCGTTCGCAGTTGCCTCCCCGCGAGGTCTGCGCGGTGTGCCGCGTCGCCGTGCACGACTTTGAGGAAGTTGGCCCCGAGGGCTTGCTCCGCAACTTCGACGTCGTCTACTACGCCAGTCCGGACCCCGTGACGGGCGAAAGCCGCGAAGTGCCTTACGCGAGCTGTTACGTGGAGCTTGACGGCTGCAAGGGGGGAGCGACGCTATGGCACGAGCTGCGAGAAACCGACGTCTCCAAGCTCCGACGGGACGTGCGGGTGCGGGCCGTCTTCGAAGAGGACGGCAAACGCACCGGTGCGATCACCGATATCAAATACTTCGAGATCATCGAGGAAGGTCATCCTGCGGGCGTCTTGCCTGCAGTGACCAGGTCGGCAGTCGTCCCGGCTGCAAAGGGCCGCCGGGACGACGGCACGACAACCGTTCAAGACGCATTCGTGGTCAACGGCACCTTTGCCTTGCCATACAACTATTTCGCCGGCCGCGTCGGCAGCACGTGGCTCGTCGCGCTCCGCGACGAACAGAAGATCTACGGCGTTCGACATCCGCGGACAGGGAAAGTCTACGTGCCGCCGCGACAGGTCGATGAACGCGATTTCACCGGTCTAACTGGCGACTGGATCGAGGTCGGGCCGGAAGGGACGGTCACGGGTTTCACGATCATCCGCTATCACGAGCCATACCAACCGCTGCCGATCCCCTACGGCCTGGCGCTCGTCCGCCTCGATGGGGCCGACACGGCGCTGGCACACGTCGTGCGCCAGCAGGATCTCGACCGGTTGAAAGTCGGCGCACGTGTCCGTGCCATTTTTGCACCGAAGCGCACGGCGTCGATCCTCGACATCGCCTGGTTCGAGCCTCTTTGAGGCACGCGGAAGGAGCCGATCGAATGGCCGACGGAGCAGATCACAAGACGTTCGAGCAAGCCGTCCAGCACCACCGCGAGGGCCGCTTGGGGGCGGCCGAGAGACTGTACCGTCAAGTCCTGCCGTCCGACACGCGTCATGCCGATGCGCTGCACCTGTTGGGCGTTGCGGTCTTACAGCTCGGACGGCACGAAGAGGCGTTGGAATTGATCGGCCAGGCGGTCCGCGCCCGCCCGAGGAGGCGGCGTATCGGCTCAGCCTGGGGCAGGTCCACGCCGCAGCGGCGCGGCTCGACGAGTCGGTTGCGGCGTACCGCCAGGCAACTGAGCTCGCTCCGCGGATGGCCGATGCCTGGTTTGGCCTGGGAGTCGTCCTGCAAGCCGCCAATCGCCAACAGGAGGCGATCGACGTCTACCGGCGACTGCTCATGATGCAGCCCGACCACGTGGACGCCTGTCACAATCTCGCCAGCGCGCTGGAGCTTTGCGGGCAAGTGCAAGAGGCGGTCGCCCTCTATCGGCGCGCCTTGGCGCTGGAGCCGGCCCGCGCGGCGACGCACAACAACCTGAGCAGCGCGCTTTATCGCTGCGGCCGGTTGGAGGAGGCGATCGCGACGGGCCGCCGGGCGCTCGCGCTGGAGCCCGACTCGGCGATGGCCTGCAACAACCTGGGTTGCGCTTTGACGGCCGCTCGGCGGCTCACGGAAGCGGTCGAAGTTCTCCGCCGGGCAATCGCGCTTCGCCCCGACTTTGCCGAGGCGTGGTATAACCTGGCCAACGCTCTGAGGGAGCAAGGCAAATGCGCCGAGGCCGCCGCGGCCTGCCGCCGGGCGCTCGCGTTGCGACCCGATCGGGCGGAAGCTCACGTCAATTTGGGGAATATCCTGCAGGCCGCTCGCCAATTTAAGGAGGCGATCGCTTGCTATCGTCGGGCGTTGGAGCTGCGACCAAACGACGTCGAGGCGTACAGCAACCTGGGCAACGCGCTCCGAAACAGCGGGCAGCTCGATCAGGCGATCGCCGCATTTCGGACGTGCGTCTCCCTGCGGCCCGAATTTCACGTCGCGCACTGCAACCTGGGCAACGCCCTGAAGGACGCCGGCCAAATCGACGAAGCGATCGCCTGTTATCGCCGGGCCGTGGAGCTTTGTCCGTCCGACGTCATCTCGCACAGCAACCTCGCCTACTCGGTCCACTATCATCCCGATTACGACGCGGGCGCCATTCTCGCGGAAAACCGGCGCTGGAATGTCGTGCACACGGCGGGCCTCGACGGTTCCTCCTCTCCGCACGACAACGACCCCGATCCCCAACGGCGGCTGCGGATCGGATACGTTGGCTCCGACTTCCGTGACCACTGCCAGGCCCTTTTCACGATTCCCCTGTTGTCGCACCACGACCACGAACAGTTCGAAGTCTTCTGCTATGCGAACGTGGCGCGGCCCGATACTTTCACGGAACGCCTTCGGGAATGTGCCGACTGCTGGCGCGAAACGGCCGGTTGGAACGACGAAGAGGTCGCCCGGCAGGCGCGCACCGACGGGATCGACGTTCTTGTCGATCTCACGATGCACATGTCCAACGGCCGGCCTCTGGTGTTCGCGCGCAAGCCCGCCCCGGTGCAGGTTGCCTACCTGGCCTATCCGGGGACCACGGGCCTGTCGGCCATCGACTACCGCCTCACCGATCCGTATCTCGACCCACCCGGTGAAACCGACGCCGACTACGTCGAACAATCGGTCCGCCTGCCGGACACGTTCTGGTGTTACGATCCGCTGGCCGACCAACCCTCGCCCAATTCCCTGCCCGCGAGCCGCGAGGGCCGGATCACTTTCGGCTGCCTCAACAATTTCTGTAAAGTGGCGGACGGCACGCTCGCGCTGTGGTCGCGAGTTCTCCGGGAGGTGGAGGGTTCGCGGCTCGTGCTGTTGGCGCCGCCGGGGGAGCATCGCCTGCGCGTGCTGGATCGGTTCCGCGGGGCAAACGTCGAACCGGCCCAGATTGAGTTCGTGGAACACCGGCCTCGCGCCAAGTACCTGGAACTGTATCACGGAATCGACGTGACCCTCGACACGCTTCCGTACAACGGACACACAACGAGTCTCGATTCGCTGTGGATGGGCGTGCCGGTGGTGACGCGCGTCGGCCGCACGGTCGTCGGCCGCGCCGGCTACAGCCAGCTTTCCAATCTCGGCTTGTCGGAGCTAGTGGCTTGGAACGACGACCAGTTCGTGTCGATCGCGTCGGAGTTGGCTTGCGACTCGGCCGCGCCTGGCCCACCTCCGCGCCACGCTCCGCGGCCGGATGGAGCAATCCCCGCTGATGGACGCCGCTCGCTTCACTCGCAACATCGAGGCGGCGTTCCGCCTCATGTGGCGGCACTGGTCCCAAGGCCGACAAGCGATCCAAAACAACTCATAGGGCAAGCTGCCAGCTTGCCACTGTACGCTCTGAGCAGGGGCGCCGGGAAACAAAGCCATGAAATCGGACCTTTCGGGAACAGTCAGCCTCGTGACGGGCGCCGCGGGGCATTGGCCAGGCGATCGCCGACCGCTTTGCCGGCAGCGGGTCGACCGTTTATTACACCGACGTCGACGGCCCCGGTGCCCTGGCGGCGGCCCGCTTTGCCGACTGCCGCTCGGCCTCGCTCGACGTGACGGATGGAGATGCGGTGCGCGCCCTGGTCGCCCGCATCCAGCGTGAATGCGGCCGGCTGGATGTCGTCGTCAACAACGCGGGCGTCAACACCCTCAAGGACCGCGTGACGATCGAGCAATTTCCCCGCGAGGAATGGGACCGCGTCCTCAACGTCGATCTCAACGGCGTGTTCGAGGTCAGCCGCGCGGCTGCGCAGATCATGAAGCCGCAAGGCTCCGGCCGGATCATCAACATTGCGTCGATCGCCGGCCTGGTCCCGCTGCGTCTGCAATGCGCGTTCGTGGCGGCCAAGGCGGCCGTCGTCAATCTCACCAAGGCGATGGCACTGGAATTGGGACCTTCCGGGATTCTCGTCAACGGCATTGCGCCCGGCTCAACGCTCACGGAGGGGACAAAACAGCTCTTCTATGGTGAAGATGGAACGTTCCACTCGCGCGTCCAGCAGATGCTGGACCACGTTCCGTTGGGCCGCCCGGGCACGACCGACGAAATTGCAGTGGCCGCCCTCTTTCTTGCCGATCCCGAAAACACGTATATGAACGGCCACGTCCTGGTCGTCGACGGGGGCTGGATCGCCGGCTATCACCGCGAGTTCTAAGGAACGATCGCATGAGAAATGACGCCCACACATGCGATTGGCAAATCGGCATGCAGTTCGCTACTCCTTTGTCGGGCGGTTTTTGCGTCCGCAACGGCAAGCCGGCTTGATCGTCGTTTCCAACCGTTCACTGCCTGTCGGAAGCCGACTGCGGATTGGCCTTCGCGCGGAAGCGGAAATCGGCGACATAACCATCGGCGACGAGATAAAACAGTGCCGCTGCCGCCGATCACTCCGTCGCTGTCTGTCAGTGTCGGGACGGTGATTTCCCCTCCACGTGCCGTGGGCGCAAGATGCGAATCATTACGCGGCGGAATATGGAAGCGGCCCTGACGGCGATCGAGATGCGTCTTGCCTCGGAGTCCGAGTCGATTGATCTGCAGGCCGACCGGGCACGCCTGTTGGCCGAGTTGGGTCAAACCGAGCAGGCGAAGCGCCAGTATCTTGAAATCCTGAAGCACGATCACCGGCATCTTGCGACGCTCATCAACTTCTCCGTCCTGCTCTATCAAACGGGGTTTACGTCGGCGGCTCGCATCGCCTCCCAGGCGGCGATCACTTTTCATCCCGACAATCCGAAAGGCCATACCAATTTTGCCGATCTGTTGGTTTATGATAAAAAGCTCGAGACGGCGCGGGCACATTACGAAGCCGCCCTGCGGATCGATCCGGCCCACCTCAATGCTCATCGCGGTCTGGCGGTGATTTTCTGGGAACTTGGGGACGAGGAGCGCGCGCGGCACCACCAGAGCATTCAGTTCCAAAACCAGCCGCTCGAGACGCTTCCCTATCTGGGGACTGCAGAGCCCGTCCCGCTGCTGGTGCTCATGTCGGCCCGAGGGGGCAATCTCCCCTGGCGTGAGCTGATCGACAATCGCGTGTTCGTGATCATCGCGGTTGCCACGGAGTATTACGATCAATCGAAACCATTGCCGCGGCATCGGCTGATCTTCAATACGATCGGCGATGCCGACATTTGCCGTCCCGCTCTCGAGTCAGCCGAGGCACTGTTGGCACAGACGACGGGGCCTGTCGTCAACTCTCCTGCCGCGGTGCTTGCCACCGGCCGCATGTCCAATGCCCAGCGTTTTGGCCGTCTGCCCGGAGTGGTGACGCCGCGCATCGTCCGGATGCCGCGCAGGCTTCTGGCAGGGCCCGACGGACTGGTCGCTCTCTACAGCCACGACTTGGCCTTTCCGTTGCTGTTGCGATGCCCCGGTTTTCATACAGGCCAGCACTTTGTACGCGTGGACTCTCCGGCGCGCTGGCAGCGGCAGCAGCCGGCCTGCCGGGAAACGAGTTGATGGTGATTCAGTATCTGGATGCGCGCGGCCACGACGGCAAAGCTCGAAAATACCGCGTCATGTCGATTGGAGGACGGCTTTACCCTTTACATCTCGCGATTTCCGAGCAATGGAAGGTGCATTACTTCAGTGCCGAGATGTCTGGAAACCCGGAGCATCAGGCTGAAGAGGCGGCCTTCCTGAGCGACATGCCGCGCGTCCTTGGCCCGAAGGCGATGCGGGCGCTGGAGCAAATCGGCGACGCGCTGGGCCTTGACTACGGGGGCATCGATTTTGGGTTGGGGCGGGATGGCGAGATTCTCCTGTTCGAAGCCAATGCGACGATGCTCATTCGGCCGCCCGAACCGGGGACGCAATGGGATTACCGCCGCGCGAGCATCGGCCGGGCGCTCGATGCAGCGCGCACCATGCTGTTCGAGCGCGCGGGAGTGCAGGCGGAAGCCGATGGCTGAAGAAGAAACGCTCGATCCGAACGACTGGGAGGAAATCCGCCGCGTCTTTCACTCCGCGGCCGACCACGGCTTGGCCCATATGCGGGACGTGCGCGAGCGTCCGGTGTGGCAGCCGACGCCCGAGGCCATCCAGGAGCGATTCCGCGAGCGCCTGCCGCGCGACGGTCAGCCGGTCGGCACGCTGCTCTCGTGCTTCGAAGACGCCATTCTCCCGTATGGGACCGGCAACACGCATCCCCGCTTCTGGGGCTGGGTACACGGCAGCGGCAACGTCGCCGGCGTGCTGGGCGAAATGCTGGCCGCGTTCATGAACTGCAACGCGGGCGGACGCGACCACATCGCCACCTATGTCGAGCGGCAGGTCGTCGACTGGTCGAAGGAGATTTTCGCATTTCCGGCCACGGCCAGCGGCATCCTCACCAGCGGAACGTCGATGGCAACGCTGATCGCGCTGGCGGTGGCACGGGACGCCAAGGCCGATGCCGATGTGCAGAAGCGCGGCGTGGCGGCGGCCGGCACGCTGGTCGGCTACGCGTCGGTCGAGGCACATCGCTCGATCGCCAAATCGTTCGATTTGCTGGGGCTGGGCAGTGAGGCGCTGCGTCTCGTGCCGGTGGACGGCGATGACCGCATGCGGGTGGACCGGCTGGCCGAGATGGTCGAAGCCGACCGCGCGGCGGATGCCTGCCATTCCTGGTGGCCGCCTCCGCGGGAACCGCCAACACAGGCGCGATCGACGACATCGAAGGCATCGCGCGCCTCTGCCGGGCAAAAAAACTGTGGATGCACGTGGATGCAGCGTTCGGCGGGCTGGCGGTCCTCACGCCCGAGTTTCGGCCGCAACTGGCGGCGATTGCGCAAGCGGAATCGGTCGCGTTCGACTTTCACAAATGGCTGCACGTCCCCTATGACGCGGGCTGCGTACTCGTCCGCGATGCGGCCGCACACCGCAGGGCGTTTTCCGCGAGGCCGGATTACCTGGCCGGACAGGCGCAGGGACTCGCCGGCGGAGAGCCGTGGTTTTGCGATTTCGGCCCGGAATTGTCGCGCGGGTTTCGGGCGTTGAAGATCTGGTTTACCGTCAAGACCTACGGCATCAATCGATTGGCCGAACTGATCGCACGCAACTGCGCAAGCCCGCCATCTCGGCATGCTCGTTGCGTTGCATTCGGAGCTCGAGTTGTTGGCAAAGGTGAGTCTCAATATCGTCTGCTTCCGTTTCGTGTCGGCCGGATTGCCGGATACGGCGCTCGACGCGCTGAACAGCCGCGTTGTGGCGGAGTTGCAGGTGCAAGGGATCGCCGCCACGTCGACCACGCGAATCGCCGGGAAAACGGCCATTCGTGCAGCGATTACCAATCACCGTACGACAACGAACGATTTGGAGGTGCTCGTCGCCGAATCGCTGCGGATCGGAAAAGCAGCCGTCCGGGAGGTGAGGCAATCGTGGTCGGAACGTGCTGCGTGCCGCGCCGCCTGACGCAGTTTTTTAACTTGAACTGTGCGGCCCCGCCCGCAGTCGGGCTTGAGCGCCGCTGCGATGCACCTTCCACGCGTGCCCTCGTCAAGGCCGGTACGGTTTTTGCTTATTGCTCTCCATTCGATTTGGATTCCCCGATGGCGATTCCCGTGAATCAACGAGAGCCCGGTACCGACGCCGTCAGCGAGGTGACGAGCGTCGAGCCGAAGATGGCCTCGCAGGAGATCCTTCACCACGAAATCGTCGAGGGGAAGGACGCGCTGGAGCGGCCGACGGGCCGCCTCTTTTTTCCGGCCTGTCGGCTGGGCTGGAGATCGGTTTCAGCCTGTTCTTGATGGCCGTGATGCGGACCTTGACCGAAGGGCAGTTCTCCAACGCCCTCGTCGAGCTCCTCTCGGCGAACATGTACTCGTTCGGGTTCGTGCTGGTCATCCTGGGCGCTCTGGAGTTCTTCACCGAGCAGACGAGTCTCGCCGTCCTGCCCGTATTGAACCGCGAGGCTTCGGTCAAGGCCCTGCTCCGCTTATGGGGCATCGTTTACGTCGCGAACCTGATCGGCGCCGCGCTCTTCGCCGGTCTGGCGGTGATCACCGGACCGCGGCTTGGAATGATTTCGCCGGAGGCGTTCGGCACGATTGCAAGCAGCGTGGTCGATCATTCAGGCCCGACGATGCTGCTGAGCGCCATTCTCGCGGGATGGTTGATGGGCTTGTTATCGTGGGTCGTGGCCGCGGGGCGTGACACGATCAGCCAGGTCGTGGTCGTCTGGATGGTCACGTCGGCCATCGGCTTGGGACATTTGCACCATGCCATCCTGGGGAGCGTCGAAGTCCTGGCCGGGGTCTTTGCGTCGCGGGGAGCCAGCATCGGCGATTTCGGACATTTCCTGCTCTGGACGACCCTGGGGAATATCATCGGAGGCTCCTTCTTCGTCGCGCTTCTCAAGTACACGCATGCACGGCCTGTCGAGGCGTCCTCGGAATAAAGAGCCATCCGCTGAAAAAGGCGACGTGTCTGGCTCCGGTGTCGAATTCCAAAATGTCCTCGCCAGGAATCGAACCTGGTCTTCGACCTTCGCAGAGTCGCGTGCGCTCCATCACACTCCGAGGACAATTGCTTCCGACAGTGCCCCACCGAGGAGTCGAACCTCGTCCCGGCAGCTTCGAAGGCTGCGATGCGTCCGTCACACCCGCGAGGCGAGTCGATTCCAGCATCCGCGTCTCATTATCCCGACCTGGAGTCGAACCAGGACCTGGACCTTCGGATGGTCCAATGCGCTCCGCTACACCATCGGGACTTTGCTTCCAGAAGAAGCACGAGCGCGAGGAGTCGAACCCCGTGCGGCAGTTTTGGAGGCTGCCTGCTCTCCCGGGAGCACGCTCGTGTCAAGCCCACGGACATCGCGCCTGCGGGCTCGTTCGCACCTCAACTTTCCAGCGGGACGTTCCAGTACGCCTCGCTGACAAACTTCGACCAGCTCGCAATCCGCACGCTGCCGCGGGCGTAAAGCGGCTTCCAAGCCGGCCGGACCGGCGCCCGGCGGAGCTTCATCGCCGCCTGCTGCGGCGTGCGGTCGGCCTTGCGCTTGTTGCAGTCGACACACGCCAGAACGCAGTTCTCCCACGTCGAGATGCCACCCTGCGAGCGCGGCAGAACGTGGTCAATGGTCAACTCCTCGCCTCCCGGCTGGTTGCCGCAGTACTGGCAGGTCCAGTGATCCCGCTTGAAGATGTTGTGTCGGCTGAAGCTGACCGCGGCCTTCGGCAGCCGGTTGTACTGGGCCAATACGATCACTTCCGGCACGCGCAGCCGCGACCGGACAGACTGGATGCACGCGTCGCCCTCCTCTGGGCGCAGCCGCGCCCAATCGGCCCAGGTGTAGAGCCGATAATCGGTCGGATCGACGACGCGGGCCGACTCGTTCCACAACAGGACCAGCGCCCGGGCCACGGTGGCCACGTTCACCGGCTGCCAGTTGCGATTGAGGACCAGCGCCGGGCGCTGGAGGACCTTGGCAATCATCGCATTCTTCCCTTCAACCCAGGGTGCCTGAGCGGAGTCGAACCGCCACTTTCTAGTTCACAGCCAGACGTGCAGAGACCGCTACACCACAGACACCATCTCGTTTTCAGTGCCCCGACCAGGACTCGAACCCGGAACGCCTTGTTAGAAGCAAGGAATGATTTCCGTTTCACCATCGAGGCCGCTCGGGCGGCTTGCGTCTCCGGCAGGCCACGGATGCTGCACACGACTGACGGCGCGTGACGGCGCTTCCCCGCTGCCGCAGGCCCAAACCGCCTACGGCGGAGCGGAAGGCAAGGGAGTCGAACCCTCATCCGCCAAAGGCGGAACCGCTTTAGCAGAGCGGCCCGGCCAACCGTATCCGGCTACCTTCCGTTTTGTCGTTCGAGTGGACCGCCGGGGAATCGAACCCCGATCTCCTGGTTGCAGGCCAGGTGTCTTTCCGTTGGACCAGCAGCCCTGAAACAATCGCTGTCGAGTGACCGAGGTGGGATTCGAACCCACAAATTCACGAGGTTCTCGACCTCACCGCTTTTCCGGTTTGCGTACCCGGCCCCGATGGCCGGAAGTTGCGTACCCGGCCCTCCCGTGGCCGGGGATTGCGTACCCCGCCATCGGCCGCGCGGGCTTTCCAGCGCGGCAAGTTGCAGGTCCGGGAGTCGCACCCGGCGGCGGAGCTTATGAGGCTCCCTTGGGCACTGGCCCACCTGCGACACCTGTCCTTCCGTTCGCTCGTTCGAGTGACCAAGGGGAGAGTCGAACTCCCAAGCCCGTGCGGGCACGACGGTCTGAACGTCGCGTGTCTGCCTGTTTCACCACTTGGTCCCCTGAAATTTGTCGCGGAATGACCCGTGCGGGAATCGAACCCGCCTTTGCGGCGTGAGGGGCCGCCGTCCTCCGCCGATAGACGAACGGGCCTGTGAACGAGCCGACCCTATTGACGCCTGCAATGACGATGGCGGTAGGCGACCATCGGGAGCCGGCACCCGCCGATTAACAGCAGCAAGCCATCATCGTTTGCTTTACCGGGACAAAAAAATGGGCCGTGAAGGAATCGAACCTCTCGTCAACCACCGCGCTTGTTTTCTTGACAACGGCTTTACAGGCCGCCGCGAGGAACACGACCCCGGCAATGACACGGGCGGGAGTTGAACCCGCAGCCTCACGAAGGTTTGAGCTTCGCCGCTTTGCCAATTTGCGTACCGTGCCGCGTCGGAAGGCGTCCTCGATGGGATTTGAACCCACGATCTCCACCGTGACAGGGTGGCGAGCACTCCAGGCTGCTCCGCGAGGACCGGCAATGCCGGATCGTGCCTCCGGCGGGCAAACGTTTTGCTGCGTCAACATAGTCCCGGATGGACTCGAACCATCGTTGCCTGGGTGTAGGCCAGGAGTCGTTGCCGCTGGACCACGGGACTGTTTGTTCATGAAGCGGAAGCCGTGGGACTCGAACCCACAAGCGGCTCATCGCCGCCACCTGTTTTCGAGACAGGCCCCTCATCCGGCCGGATGACTTCCATTTGATTTCAAATTGCGGGGGCTGGAATCGAACCAGCGGCCTCCTGATTCAGAGTCAGGCGTCACTACCAACAGCAACTGCCCCGCAGCGTTATTCCATTAAGGAGTTCTCCAATTACCGAAAGGTTCGGGGAGAAGGATTCGAACCTTCACCGCCTGCTTCAAAAGCAGGAAGCCTGCCGGTTAGCCGATCCCCGAGCCACAGGCAGCGAGTCGTTTCAAAAAGTGCCCTGCGGGAGTCGAACCCGCCTTGCCGGCTTGGAAGGCCGGCACCTCTGCCGCTCGGCCAAGGGCACGCCTCGCGGTCATTGCGAGCTGCGGTGGCAGGAATCGAACCTGCGTCCGGGCGGTTAACAGCCGCCTGCCCGTACCATCACAGGCCCCACCGCATCAATCAGTCGGCGCGGTCGGATTTGAACCGACGATCTCGTGCTCCCGAAGCACGCGGATTTCCAGACTTTCCTACACGCCGTCACAACGCAACCCGAATAATCCGTCGAGCGCACATTGCGCATCCAGTCGCGTCGAGAGAACACCCAGCGGGAGTCGAACCCGCACGTCCGCCCTGGCGAGGCAGCAGGCTGCCGCTACATCATGGGTGCGTTTGAAACCGAATCGAATTGTCAAAGAACAAGAGCACAGGGTGAGACTCGAACTCACGTTGCCGCATTACGGGTGCGGTGTCCTTGCCGCTGAACGACCCGTGCATCTCGCAGTGGGACCAGAGGGACTTGAAAACATCCCGTTATCATAACGACATTCGGATTTCCTTCGATCCATGAAAAAAGCCGCCCCGATAGGACGGCTCTCGATAATGCGCGACAGACCGAGAGCCCTAACCGGAATCGTTTTCAAGACGCCGCTGTGTCGGGGAATACATTCCGTGACTTTCTTGCCAGGTGGGACCAGGCAGACTTGAACTGCCACCGTCCTGGGTAAGAGCCAGGCATGCTGCCGCTAACACCTTGATCCCGTGGTATCTCATGCCTATTTAGACGCAATCGGCGGTTCAGTGGTTCGCGCAAAAATGAAAGCTTGCACACTATTGGCCCCGTTGTACGATCGGGAATGAAGGATTCGGACCCGTTCCGAGCGGGTCAACCCTCCCGAATCGTTCCGAATCCATAGGGTAAAAAACGACGGTTAGCTCCCGTCGTGGCTTGAACTGATCGTCGCAGTGCTTTGTTCCTGGTCTGCGACGATCAGTCCAGCCACCCACAAACCCAGGAACAAACCAATGCCCAAATATCAACTGGCTGACTCAAAGCGCCGTCTCAAGAGTCGAGAGTCGGCAGATGTCTCTAGCTTCATCAGCTCGATCGACAAACTCCGTCCGAGCGACAAAGTGATTCTTTGGGTCAGAGTTTCCCGTCCGCAACAGAAGGGCGATCTGCCCGTCTCTGCGAAACGGCTTAGGGATGCTGCCCAAAAACGGGGTGCAAAGATCATTGCCGAACGATGCACCTGCGTTGAATCGCTGATTGATTTTCACCCGATTTATTCTGACCCGGAAGTTGGCCCCTCCATTTCGCTTCCGCCCGATCTGCGACGAGCTGCCCTATACGCGAAGCGACGGCGGGCAATACTGCTGGCCTGGAGCACAGATCGCTTTGTCCGGCATCCGAATTTCAAAGCAACATCATCGAAGCGGGCTCGGCTTCAACCACGGCTCTGCGATTTCGAGGAGCTTAAAAACTGGACAGACGGATGCCGTCTGATGACGGTTCTCGATCCGAATGCCACTCTTGAAGTTCTCCAATCGAAACGATCGAAGGGGCACAAGTGGATCGACGACAGGGCAGGCTGGGTCAAACGACGACGAGAGCGCTTGCAGACTTTGGTCCGTACTCTTCGGAAAAAACTGTCTCTGTGCGCGATCCGTGACGAGCTGCGAGATTTCTACGGCGAAAATCTAAGTCCGGAGACCATTCGCCAATGGTGTCGATGAGGCTGTCCAGTTTTTTGTGTTTTGATCCCAGTTGGCCCACGCTGGGAACGTCCTTTGGCTCTGCGCATCAAGGCATTCTCGTGTTTCAGACGTTCTCGAAACGGAGTCCGGACAAAGGTAGGAAGAAATTGATTGCAAATCTGGACAGACAGGGGCAACGATTATACGCGCAACACGAGGCATGTCCGTGTTGGTGTTGGTGTTGGTGTTGCGTCCGTCTGACGTGTCGTTTGTGTTCCGCTTTCGTCCGTTTTTTGTGTCTCGGATTCTGACCCCTTTTTAAACCTGGAAGACCCCCATGAAAGCGAATTTCCGATGTCCATTCTCCGTAAAGCAACCTTGCCCACTTTCCGTGATCTCGAAGACCAGCTTTTCGTCCGCTTTACCAGGGTTCCCCTGATTCTGTCGCAGACTCTTGACCGCGATGCAGCCTTGCTGCTCAGTTACTTACTCAACCACAGAAAGCTGGTCGCCATGTCCAGTTCTTTGGCGATCGACGGGCGGTTTTGGATCGTGAAAGCACAGATCGCCCGCGATCTTCAACTCAGTTCGCAGGAGCAGCGAACGACTCTCGGTGTCTTGCACAAGCAACGGTTTTTGAAATTCGACGACGAGACCTACCGCCAACGATGGCAAATCCGTTTGCTGCGTCGGGCACTGCTGAGGCTTGCTCAAAAGACTCCGTGACCCTGCCGGGCGGCCAGTTGTGGTCGTCGCGTAGGTAGAAACCCCTCGATAACGTCACGTTATTCATTGTGAAATCGCTGGTTTTGCATTTTGCCTCTGAAAAAACTTCCCACTTTTTTAGTTGCCGCGACGCAATATGTCTTGTTCCTCCCGCCGAGGTTGCGAGCCTGGAGGAAGTGACGACGTGGAATGCCACTGTGGCGTTCCCGGTCGCTCACAGTGGCCCTGCGATGGAGGAAGTCAGATGGCACCGCGTGAAGAAAGTCTTCAGGACAAACAGGCTCGCGCGAAGGTCGAAGACTGGTTTGGGCACCATAGCCAGTTCGCGAAATCGTGGCCGCAGGATCAAATACGCCGAGTCACAAAACACCTCGGCTTGATGGAAAAGTTGGTCGAGGTTCTACGTCATGGCACTGACGATGCCGCAATGGACGATTGCCTTGGCTGTATCGAAACCCTCTACGATCGCGTCGAAAACGACAGGGACGCGGATAGAGACCGAGGAGGCTGACCGGGGTTCGATGATCCGTCAAGTGAATCATTATTTTTCTCGATCCCAGGGGAGTCACCATCTCGCTCCCCTGGAATTTTGAGACCCTCGAAATCAAATTGACGCCAGCTCAGCTCGCCAGGAGACCCAATTATGCATAAGTCATATCGAGAATCCGCCACCAGGGCGTTTGATAAATTTCTCCCGACAGCTTGCGCACATGCCACTAGCTGCGGGGTCGGGCGAGGTGAATTCGCCGACGTTTGGAAAATACGATACGGTCGAGGAACGTTTAAGCTTATCGCGTGTGCTGGGAAACTAGATGGCACGTATCGCAAATACGGCTCCGACACGGTGCATGAGATCAATTTCCCCAAGAAGGTGACGGGTCGGGACATCGTGGACTGGCTCGAATCGCATTACCGCAAAAAGGCATCTGCTCCGAAGCGAGAGGCTCGTGGCCGCCGAAAGGTCAACGGCCTGCGTGCTTAATTCAGTGGAGTGCATATCAGCCAGCCTCATTCTGAGAACGTGAGGTTGGCTGATTTTTTGGCTTTTCGGGACTAAGATGTGCCGGATTCGTCATCGTCTCTCGACAGGAGGTCCGTTTGAATGGCTCGCAAGCCGATTTCAGACGAAGTACAGAAAAACGTAGTCACAAAAAGTCGGCGCCGCTGCTGTCTGTGCTTTTGGCACGACGGCAAAGACGACGTGCAAAAAGGGCAGATCGCTCACCTGGATCAGAACAACGAAAACAGCGACGAGGACAACCTGGTTTTTTTGTGCTTACAGCACCACGACGAGTACGACAGCAAAACGTCTCAGTCCAAAGGGCTCCGCGAGGATGAGGTCCGACACTGGCGAGACATGCTCTACCAGGAAATGGCAGATCGCTTCGGAACCGTCAGGAAACATGCCTGTGAACTGTCGGTTGAGCATTTCGCGTGGCTGCCTGGGTACTTCTGCTTCACAGCGTTCCTACGGCTCAAAAATACTGGCGACACGCAACTCACGTCCGTAGTCGTTTGCCTTCGGCTGTCTGAGAAGGTGCACGTCTATCGCGACAGTTTTAATGGAATCATCGCCGAACATGGTACAGAGGGTGATCCGTGGAGCGTATTTGAGTCACGTTCCGACACGTTCGAGAACAACGGTCGGGTAGCATCAACCAAAATCAGTCCAGACGCCGCGCTTCCGCCGCATTTCCCCTGGATCATCAGAGGTCCCGCGTTTGAGTCCGCTGCCTTTCCAAAGGGAACCCAGCTTGAAATTCCATATCGGGTGCATCTGGCGGACAGGACCGTCGCACGAGGCACGTTGTCCGCAGTTGTCCCGTCAATGGATACAATTCGGCTCAAGCGAGTGGAAAACGCCGTCTTACCGCATCCTTTGAGGTCGACATCCGCGGAGGATAAATGAGCAACATCGTCGATCACGTCAAAGAAATCGCGACCCTGGTCCAAAAGTACCAGAACCAGGAGCTGTACCAGAAGATCGTCGACCTGCGAGACGAAATCTTTGAAATGAGGGAATCGAATCTCGCGTTGAAGGAACAAGTGCGAGAGCTGAAACAACGACAAGACATCGAGGATCAGCTTACAAAAGAGGGCAATCACTATTACCACAAGCATCCGACCAAAGGCAGAATGGGTCCATACTGTTCGACCTGTTGGGATGCGGACGGGAAGCTGATCAGTTTGCAGCAACGCGGTGGCATATTCGTGTGCATGATTTGTGCAGCCCGCACGAAATCGTAGCGATGATCCCCGTTGCAAATCGTCCAAGATCCTGTGCTTTACAGCCATCGTCAGTTAATCCCCTCCGTCGGTCGATTGACTGATTAGTCGTCAGTTAACGTCGATGCAACACCCTTTAGATGCGAAAGCGGTCGCAGTCTCGTCACATTGCAGAATCCTATGGAAAAACCTGCCACTTAAACTCATTCGCGCCACTTCCCCTCCCACTCGGCTAGCGATTATCGCTTTACTTCCCGTGTGCCGATCTTGAACGGCGTCGCGTCCGCTGCAATATACGGGCAGCCTGCGCAACATCGAAACGGGCTGTCAGATCGGAGGTCGATCGATCCAACTCGATTGGCTGAATAAATCCACTTGAGAGCGGTTTTTGCGTGACATTCGATCACACGGATCGCGTTCCCTAGGCTCCCCTATCCTCGCTGCTCTACGCCGCAGCGACGCTGATTTCGATTCGTTGGACGGGGAATTCCCGCATTCCAGATCAGAATGCGTCCTGGTACAGCGTCGGGCGGCGAGGAGCGTCCCCTTTCCCACGTCCCTTTCCCCGTCGACGATGGCTCATAACGGCCCCTGATCGACAGCGCGGGAATGCACGGGCAGCGAGGGTGCATTCAGGGATCGTCGGCCCACTGTCTCGCCACATTGTTTGAACACCGTTCCCGAATTCGCAGGATCAAGCAGGAACGCAGCGAAGCGACGGACGGATCAAACGTCGCGGTGCCGGATCGGAATGCAGCAGGGTCGATCGCGTGTCGCATTAAGGGGAGCAGCGAGAAGCCGACGAATTCGACGGCTCAGATCACACGTTCGCTGCGTCAACTTAATCGAACGGTTCTGCGACACGATTGGGCGAGCCCAGGACGCACTGTGCCGTGTCCAGCGAGCCCACGTAGAACGACGGTTCAACGGTCCTGAGCATGAGGGCGCTCTCGCGACTCCGCGGTTCGACGAACTCCCCGTACCCCCACCCTCCCGCCGCGGTTTGCCACGCGCCGAAAAGTAGCGGTGAGGGTCCGCATTTACCAAACGGGTTTTGCTTTCTTGACTGCCGAAATCTGTCGCATGAACGTGGCCTGGCTTGACAGTGTACAGTTGCACCCTATTATCGTCTGTGTGCCAAAAAATTGGCACGTTCAATCCCTGATGAAGGTTTGAGGAGTTGTGCGATGACGACGAAAGCTGAGAAGGCGTCCACGAAATCGAAGGCATCGAAGCGTCCGACGATCCACGGCAAGACACGGAAAGCAGTCGTCTGCGAAGCCTGGAAGAAAAACCCGGAGGCATCGATCGAAGACCTGGCCAAAATCTCCAAGGGGATCAAGCCGACGACGATCCGGTCGTGGCGGGCAGCGTGGCGGCAGGGCTGGGGCTTCCCAGTGGGATATGGACCGACAGCACGTCCCGAGTCCAAGGGCACGGCAAAGGCGTCCAAGAAATCCACGAAGGGAGCGAAGTGATGAGCACCAAAACGGCAGTCTACGTTCGCGTCTCGACGCTCGATCAAGAGAAGGGCATCGAATCGCAGGAGCACGCACTGCGGGAATATCTCCAGGGGCACGGGATCAAGGATGCTCTTTGGTTCCGAGATCGTCTCAGCGGGAAAGACACGCAACGGCCTGCGTTTCAGAAACTTCAAGAGGCGATCTTCAACGGACAGGTCAGGACGGTGATCGTCTGGAAATTGGACCGGCTGTCGCGTTCCCTGCGGGACGGCATCAACGTGCTGACGGACTGGATCGATAAAAAGGTCCGAGTCGTCTCCATCACGCAGCAGATCGATCTCGATGGCCCGATGGGGCGAATGATCGCGGGCATTCTGTTCGCATTGGCCGAAATGGAGCGGGAGAATCTCCGCGAGAACACGAAGCGGGGAATGGCGAAAGCCCGTGCGCGGGGTGCGACATTCGGAAAACGAGCCCGACTCCATGCAAAAGATATTGTGCGACTGCGAGAGCAGGGACTTAGCATGGCCGACATCGCGGCTCACCTGAAGTGCACACGTCAAACGCTCTACGTTGTACTCGAGCGTGAGGGGATCGACGAAAATCTGGTCTGATTCATCTGCGATTCGTCGCAGAAAGCCCCTGGAATTCCAAGCGGAATCATTCCAGGGGCTTTTTTGTTGCCATTGCGAACATTGTCAACTCTGCAAGTCGTGTCAAATTGGATCGAGATAGATGTGAGTTAACCCCCTCCGTGAAACTGGATGAAATGATGAGCCAGAGGAATCTGAAGGTTCCGCGAAAGAGAGTTCGCAGACTGAAACTCGACGGACAGCAGACGCCGATTTTGTTTCAGCCCGAAGGTTTGGAGCAACTTGACAAGCGATGCCTCTTCGCCCGCAAGCTCCTGAAGATTTACCGGCAGTTCAGATGCGAGAGCAAATGCGATTCGCTTCCGAAAGACCTCCTCTGCCGACGTGCCGCGTTTCTGGCGATTCAAGTCGAGTCCTTGGAATGCAAAGCTCTGCGCGGAGACAAGTCATTCGAGTCTGGGCAACTCGTCAACGCCACGAACTCACTGATTGGCGTGTTGCGACTACTGGGTTTGGAGGATCGGAGTCGCGTTAAAGAGGGTGGACTGAGGGAGTACATCCGCCGCAAGGAATGCGGGGAGACGTGTGAATCGCAACCAGTTGGCGCTTTGAGCAATGGACATCAATTGGGCACGACCTATCACCAAAAAGGCGGCAAGTTAAAACGGTACATCAACCTAGAAAGGTGAACGCGAACAATGCAACGTGTAGTCCAGTACGACGACCCTGATTACCAGATGCAGTTGAGCGACATAGCTTCACGGTTTGAGGTGCAGCATCGGGGCGACGAAGCTATCGAGATTCAGGGCGTGCTTCTATATCCCGACGGTGCACGTCGGACTCTTGGCCCGTTCGGAGCCTGCAAGGAACCTCCGACCGCTCCTTACGAGTTGTGGAACCTTCTGGTGCTGTACCGACAGGAACTCTATTCGCGATTGGCTAAGGTTCAGGTGGAGTTGGGGCATGCGTTAACTCTACAGGCAAGTAAAGCCTATAACGAAATGTCCGCCGACAGCCCCAGCGATTACGAAATCGAGAAGCTACGGAAGCTTACGGTTCGAGTGGAGAAGGCAAGGCGAAGTCTCAAGATCGCCAAGCAGCAACTTGAGAGGCACACGCCAGCGCACGTCAAAGATGCCGACAAGCACAGTCGCGAAATCCTCGCTGAGAACGCGAAGTTTGCGCGAAGGGCATTAGCCGCACTCGGCAAGTTGGGATTCCGCAATCCAAACGAACGGTGAGTCGTGGAGGCTACAACGTGCGAATCATTCTGAACTTCAGGGCATCCGCAGTCCGGTTCGAGCTGTGGCGAGGCAGAGAATGGACTGTGGTTCCCATGACGATGCTTGTCGAGGGCGTGCACTCCGGGTCTGACGGCCCGCTTCTGTATCGCAAGCAAGAGCTGTCGCGGAACGTGCAAGCCTGGGAAATGAAGCCAATTACTGTCGGTCACCCCGTCGATGCCTTTGGAACTCCAGTGTGGGCGAAAAACCTCTCGCCGAACGAACGGAGGCAAGTCGGAGTCGTCCGCAATGCTGTGTTCAGGGGCAAGCTCCGTGCCGAAGCCTGGATTGACCGGGAGCGCGCTGATGCCGAAGACCCCCGCATCGGGCAAGCAATCGACAATGGCCAAATGGTCGAAATCTCGACCGGGCTGGGCGTTGCTCAATGTGGCGGTCCGGGATCGTTTGACGGGCAGGAGTACAACGCGGTCGCAACGAACCATCAGCCCGATCATTTGGCAATTCTGCTTGACCATCAAGGAGCATGCTCGATCGGTGCGGGCTGTGGCCTGCTCCAAACTAACCAACAAAGGGAGAAGCGTATGTGCAATCGACACAAGCAACCCGTCCTTCACTTGCCCGTTTTCAACATGAGGGACGATGACGACCCGTATGACGGAGCATCGAGCGAGCCCGTCCCAATCGGCAATGAGGACGAGGCTCTTAGTCCCTTGATGCGATTGCAGGAAGCGATCCGATTGCAGTTTGTGGCCGATGCGGAGTTAATTCGGACGTCGTCCGATGGCGAAACGCAGGTCGCGCTGTTTTATTCGGGAACCGATTTGTACTCGATGATGTTCGACCGGGACGTGGACGGGAGCTTCATCCTGCAAGAGCCCGAGTTGTTCGGGTCCGAAGCTGGTTCGGACACGCAAGCCAGTGGCCAAAGCGTGTCGGGCGATGCGGACGACCCGCCGGGACCAGACCCTCTTGAATTGCCCAGCTATGGCCAATCCGCAGCAGGAGCGGACATTCCACGAGGTGGTCCCCATCAACGGCAGCAACGGCCCCCTTCGACCAAGCTGACAAAGACTGGCTGGCGTGAGGAATGGGGCAACGATGGTGCCGCGCGTCGGAGCAATCGAGTGGGATCGTCACTGCCGACAACCATGCAGAAGGTCCCCGAAGTGCTCGACCTTCCACAAATGAACTTCAGTCAGGAAGACGACTACTGAAACTCCGAAGGTGGTGGAGTGGCCCTTCGGTCATTCGCAGCTGCGGTTGGTCCGACCGCCTGTTCAATCTGGGTTCCGTTTCCTTTCCTTTCGCGGAGCGCAGTCGCACCACCTTCTGATTTTACCGTGGGGCTAGAGGGCGAGGCAGAGAACGTCGGCCTGCCAAATCGTCCCCACTCAAGAGTTTGAGTCCTTTTTGTTCAGTGGGGCACTCGACGAGTGCAGTGTGTTGCCGTCCGCCATCTTTTTAACCATCTGTGGGATCGCAGCGCGGCATGAATGTTGTGTTTCCTAAATTCATGCTCGTCGCCGACGCCACCGTGACGTCGATTCTTACGAATGCCCTATCGCGGCGGGACACAGTGAGACTTTCCATCATCTCTCACTGAAAGTGCCATCCCACGATACATACCAGAAAACACCCGCCCGTCATCGACAAAGAGCATGAAAAACGTCTCATTGCCTTTAGTGTGGTCGAATTCAAGGAATCTGAACGGACCATCAGGGCTGTCGCGTGTCTCTACTCTGCTTGGATTGCCGAGACGCTTGATAAGTTCCGCCTCCGTTAGTCCCTGGAATGAGTCTGCTTCGGACGGAGGCTGTTGGGGTGGAGAGGGCGGAGTCGCCTCCGGCGGAAAGTAGGCTGGACGTGGCGGATTCCGCCTCCATTCCGCCAATTTTAAGTCGTTCTCCCTCTTTGCTTCCGCTTCCTGCCGGTCAATCCCCCGTTTGGTGGAATAGGCGGAAATAGCGATGAGTCCCGACAACGCGACCACAACGACGGCAATCGCAATAGCTCCCGGTGGGATACGACTAAGAAACCGACGTTTGTCCGGCGAATCGTCTACTTGCGATGTCACGTCCTCGATTGCCCTCCCGTGTTTATGCCGCTCCAAAACAAGGTTTGTTAGGGCCAAGTTGAGGCTCCTACTCCCTTCCTCCAAGGTGTGGTCCGATGGCAGGTAGAGGAATGCGGTTGACACCAGAATCGCAACAACGGAGGCGACTACCGTGCTAATTGCCGATTCCGTCAATAGAACCGCGACGCAACCAGAGACTGTGGCGACGAGCACGATGACTCCGGGTCGAATGACAATTGTGCGGTCAATCGCAACGCGCACCAGTTGGGCGAACTGGAAATATGCTCGTTGCGACCATGCGCTGGCTAACCGCCACCAAGGGTTTGCGCGAGCTTGGAAGTGTTGCTCAAACTCCACCGAGCGTCTGCGTCCCTGTTCCGCAATCGCCATTGCCGCGAGGTTCGACGGAACAGGAATCTCGTTCAGAGTCGGCAAGTCGATCGCAAACTTGAAACCGCACTTGCCACACCGGATTTTTCTGCCCGCAAACTCTTCCGACGTTCTCATTCGGTGCGAACACTGGGGGCATGCGAATGCAATGGTTCCTTGGGTCGTGCTCGTTGAGGGTTGCTGATGGTTTGCTAGCAACTTCCTGCCGTTAGGCGTGTCGACAGGAACCATGTTCGCAGCACCACAAGAGGGACATCCACGGTATCGGGATGTAAGGCGCCACATCGAGTAAATTAGCCCGGGCAAGAGGCAGAGTAGCCAGAGGGTCACTTCAACTAGGAAAGCGCCCTTCGTATAGGTCGCAGGCTTCCCGATCGACCCGCAATTAGGGCAAATGTACTTACTCATCTGAACGTCCACAACATTCGTACACTACCGTACTGTCGACCGCCCGCAAAATCAATCCCTCTCTTCCCGATCAAAGACGCTCCCACGTCTCCCACGCTGCTCTAAGACGCGATCCCGTCTCCCGAACGTCCCAAATCCCGTCCGATCCCCTCAGAATGCGTGTCGCTGCAGCGTCGGACGTCAGACGATCGCATTGCCCGTCCCGATTTCGGATAATGAGGATCGAAGGGGGACGCATAATGAAAAAACTGCGTGTCGTTGCATATCTGCGTCGATCGACAAAGGCTCAATCGGAATCGATCGAAGATCAGCGCGCCGCCGTTGGGATATTTGTAACCGAAAATGGCTACAAGTTGATCGGTGAGTACGTTGACGACGGAATTTCTGGCGACGAGATCGAGAGGCGCCCGGCTTTCTGGCGATGCGAGACGAGGCAGAGTCGGGCAAATTTGATGCAGTGATTTGCTGGGATCAAAGTCGATGGGGACGATTCAACAGCCTTGAGGCTGGCTATGCCTGCTACCCGTTTTACAAGTCGGGGATCAAGGTCATCACGCTGAACGAAGGGGCGATCGATTGGAACGATCCAACCGGACGGACGATGTATGGGCTGCGACAGGAAAGCTCGCACAAAGAAAATGTCGATCGTGCTCGAAACATCCTTCGGGGACAACTCGAAGCTGCACGATCGGGTTCATGGGTCGGCAGTTGTCCGTTTGGCTATAAGATCGTCGGTGAACGTCGGCACAAACGACTCGTGCTCGGTGAGCCGGACGAAATCGCAATCGTGCAGCGAATCTTCGATGAATTTGTGAACCAAGACCGGAGCATGTCGAACATCGCCAGTCGGCTCAATCACGATCGCATCCCGTCACCGGGGGGGCGAGGGAAGCCCTGGCGATTCGATGCGGTCAAGTGGATTCTCGAAAACGTCGCCTACATTGGTGTGCTGCGGTTCAATCGATATTCACGATCCAAGTATTTTCACGCCGAAGGAAGTCAGATCGTCAATGGCGGACGAACGGGCTTGAACGACGAGTCTGCGCAAATCCTGATCCCCAAGCACCACAAATCGATCGTCACGCATGCGACGTTTCGCAAAGCTCAAACGATTTTGGCGAGGGGCAAGACAGGTCGCAGTTGTCACACTCCCGAAAACAATCCGTACTTGCTGACCGGCAAACTACGCTGCGGTCATTGCGGGGAAGTGCTCTGGGGGATGGAGAACCGGACTTATCGCTATTACGAATGTTCCAAGCGGAAGTATCGGGGGCAGAAGACGTGTCCCGGCACAACCGTCCGTGAAGATGTCGTCTTGAAACGGTTGGCGGAATTTATCGATCGGAAATTTCAGCCCGCTCGCTTTGCCCATCTCCGACGAAAGGCCAAGCACGGGACGTTAACCGCGAAGGATGTACCGCAGGGCTTTGCCAGGCTGAAACGGTTGATCGTCCAAGACACGAAGCCGGCCACTGATCCCAAGCGGATTGAGCGGCAGATCGAGTCCATTGAATCGAAGATTGTTCGTGCCCGCAAAAACCTCGCCTTCATTCATGATCCGAAGAACATCAGCAGTGTCGAATCGGAAATTGCCACTCTGGACGAACGACGGGCAGCCCTGGAGATCGAACGACGGGAGCAGCCGACGACCGCAGACCTCAATCAAACTGTGCTGACAGTCCTGCGAAAGCTGTTGCGTTTATCCAGCCTCGACAAAGCCGACATGCAAGCCGTGTTGCGAGAGATTGACAGCATCACTTGTCACACGGTCCGAGAGGGGACGGGAACTCGCACACGTCACAAGCTGTCCTGGCTCGCGATTCGGTTTGTCAAAGGTGTGACGAGTCCTTTGAACCCTCACCGTCCTGGTTAAGAGCCAGGCATGCTGCCGCTAACACCTTGATCCCGAAACCGAATTGGGGCCGGACGGACTCGAACCCTCACCTGGCAGATTAAAAGTCTGCTGTGCTGCCATTACACCACGACCCCGCACGAGGACGTGGATCGGTTTGAGCCGACTCGAGCGCCTGCATGATCATCTCCTTCCAAGGGTCAAAAATCGCTTGGGGTGGAGTCGAACCACCGCTGCCGCCTTATCAGAGCGACGTGCTTCCGTTACACCACCGAGCGCCGCTTCTTTTTGTCGAATCGGGACGGTCGGAATCGAACCGACTCTCTCGTGTTCCCAAGACACGCGGGCGACCGGTGCCCCTCATCCCGAACAGACCGCATCCCGAACAGACCGCATCCCGAACAGACCGCAGTAGCCCGTATGGGAATCGAACCCATCTCCCCGCCTTGAAAGGGCGGTATCCTGGAGACCGATAGACGAACGAGCCGCGTGCGCGGCACTCTCAGCGCCAGTGGGTCGGGAGGCGCTCGAATCCTCGTCTCCTGGTTTTCGGCCAGGTGCTATGCCGTCTCAGCTACCGACCCAAGAGCCCCGTGCTTGGTTCCACCGAGGCAACGAAAAAGGCCCGGTGTTGCTGTGACACCGGGCCTTGGTTTGATTTCTGTCGCAATTGGGTCCGAGTGTCACAAGCGCAAAGGGTGTGAGGGCATATTCCCCGCCAGCGTAAACTCGCGCTGGGCGGAATATCCCGCACCGATGCGTTTTTGGATTCGACTCGGCCGCCAGAACGTCATGGAAATATCGCCTGCTAAAAAACCATTTGTTTCCAGGACCGTCGAGCGAATGCCCAACAGACGGTCTTGTTTAATTGAGACGCCGACCAGGCTCAATTGGTTCACGCCAATTTGCTGCTTTTTTGTTTGAGTTCTTTCTTTCGACTTCGAAACGCACTGGCTCTGGCTGAATCAGCCGTGCGATCACTACTTTAGCGCGACCGAATCAGGACCACCGGCAGAGCCGGTGGTATGAGGAAGGCCCCTAAAAGGGGCCGAATTGCAACCACGGATTTCACGGATGACACGGATGAGAAACGGTTGCGGGCGGGAAAAATCGATCGGAGTGATCTGGGTTTGTATTCGATCCTTCCATCCGTGCTATCCGTGTGATCCGTGGTTGTCTCTTTCGAATTTTTCTGGAAACGGCAGAGCCTTTTCAATTCTCACCGCCAGAGGCGGTGGATTAATCGTGATTTAGCGCGACCGACGAAGGGACGGCGTAGATTGCCGCAACGGTCGAGGGAGATCACCTCGGCGGGTCAGGGCGGACAGACGGCGCCGGTCGTTCGCAAGACCGTCGGAAAGTACGGCCGTTCTCGGGGATTCAGGCCCAGGGAAACGTTTGGTCGACCAGCCGCGTGTAGCCTTCGATATATTTGGCGCGGGTCTTTTCCACGACGTCTTCGGGAAGGGCCGGCGGCGGGCTGTTTTTGTCCCATCCAGTCGTTTCCAGCCAGTCGCGGACGAATTGCTTGTCGAACGAGGGCTGAGAGTGACCCGGCTCGTAGGCGTCCATCGGCCAGAAGCGCGAGCTGTCGGGGGTAAGGACTTCGTCAATCAGGATCAATTGGCCGCCGACCGCGCCGAATTCAAATTTTGTGTCGGCGATCAGGATCCCCTTCTGGAGCGCGTACTCCGCGCCCGGCGATAGATTTCCAGACTCAGCGTGCGCAGCCGCTGGGACGTGTCGCGGCCGACGATTTCGCACATTCGTTCAAACGAAATGTTGACGTCGTGTCCCGACTCTTCCTTCGTCGCGGGGGTGAAGATCGGCTCCTCGAGGCGGTCGCTTTCTCGCAGACCCGCCGGGAGCCGAATGCCGCACACGGCGCTGGACTTTTGGTATTCCTTCCATCCCGAGCCTGAGAGGTAGCCACGCACGACGCACTCGATCGGGACGACCTCGGTCTTCTTGACGACCATGCTCCGGCCCAACAGGCTTTCGCGGTCGACTCCGGCCGGCAGCGGAAGAGCGTCGAGATTCATCGAGAGGAAATGGTGCGGCACGTCAAGGCGGCCGAACCACATCTCGCTCAACTTGGTAAGGACGCGCCCCTTGTCGGGAATACCGTTGGGCAGCACCCAGTCAAACGCGCTGATGCGGTCGCTGGCGATAAAGAGGAGCCGGTCGCCGAAGTCATAAACGTCGCGGACTTTTCCGCGCCGCACGGGAACACCGGGGATTTCGCTGCGTAGAAGAACAGAACGAGCCATCACTGCACTGCTTCCTCTTCCTCATTGGCCGACCGGTGCCGAAAATGGCCATTGTGGTGGAACCAACCGCGATCATCAATGATGCCGAATAAAGAGCTCGCCCCACGGAGGGCCGGTTGATGGACGCGATTGGGAGCACTATATTGGCGTGCTTGGCCGATTGGGCCTTGCGGGTCGCCATCGCCGCCCTCGGGGCGGGGTTCGAGGATTCAGAATGGGGGTGATGCGGTTCCTGATTCCTTCGCCACGGATCCTGGAGAATTGGCCGGACGTCTACCGGGCGTATATCACGGGAGCCGACGGCCGGGTCTATCCGACACGGGTCGAAGTCGATGGCCCGATCATCACCTGTCGCCGAGCGGTTGCCGACAGTGGACGGTTGTACGTCGCGTGGCCGGTCGCGGGCTTTGGCACCCCTATGGTGAGCACGGCCTCGCTTGTCGAGCGGGCCGAGCCGTACTTGCTGCCCCTCGAGCTGCGCGCGCGGGAAGATCGCCCAACTCCGTGACCAGATTTCGGCGTGGGAAGTGGCCGGCATGACGATCCCCGCCGCCTTCCACGAGCCGTTCAAGCAGGCGCACCGCCTGTTCCGACGAGCGGCGGCAATTCAGGATCAACCGGCCGAGGCCGCATCGCAGGCGGCCGAGTCCCTGCGCTGGGCGTTCGAGGCCGGCGAAGTCGCGGTGCGGGCGTATGCGGCCCAACGGATGGCGGCGCGGCGGAGCGCTCCTCGCAACCGCCGGCCGCGCTTGGTTGCAGCCTGGGCCAACAGCCCCTCGCGGACGGCCTGGACCTTCTGTTTCTGCAGACCTTTACTGCGGCGGCGGTGCCCGTGGAATGGAAATACGTCGAGCCTTCGGCCGGCCACCGCGAATGGGAGACGTCCGACGAACAGGTCGAGTGGTGCCTGGCCAATCGGCTGCTGGTCTGCGGGGGACCGTTGCTCAACTTTGCCCCGGATGGGCTGCCTCACTGGCTTGGCTCGTGGGCTAAAGACGTTTCGAATCTGCAAAGCCTGGTCTGCGATTACGTGGAGACCGCTGTGGCGCGGTACGCGGGCCAAATCCGCAAGTGGGAAGTCTGTGCCTGCGGCAATACGGGAGGGGCGTTGGGACTTTCCGAAGAGGACCGCCTCTCGCTGGTCGCCCGCGCGCTCGACGTCGTGCGGCAAGTCGATGATGAAATCCAAGTCCTGGTGCAGATTGACCAGCCCTGGGGCGAATACCAGTCGCGGGGCGTGCATCGGCTTTCGCCCTTGCAATTCGTCGACGCGCTTTTGCGTTCGGGAATCGGCCTGTCGGCCGTCAACCTCGAAATGGCCATCGGTTTCCGGCCCCGCGGCTCGGCCCCGCGGGATCTGCTCGACCTGTCGCGGATGCTGGACCATTGGGCGGTTCTCGGCATTCCGCTCTACGTCACGCTCGCCTGCCCCTCCGCGAGCCAATCGGCGGATCCTCATGCCGCCCCCGCCATTCAGGCCGAGTCCGACGGCTGGAACGAGGTGTGGGGAGAAGCGGCCCAAGCGGCCTGGATCGACTCGGTGTTGTCGGTCCTGATGGCCAAACAGGCCGTCGTCGGCATCTTCTGGACACATTTTTTCGATGGCGCGCCGCACGAGTATCCCCACGCGGGGCTCGTTCGACCCGACGGCACGCCGAAGCCGGCATTCGAACATCTCACCGCCCAACGCCGCGCGTTCTGCAAAACAGACAGCGATCCGCCGATCTCCGAACCTTGAGCCTTGTGGTTCATGTTGCGGCATTTTGATACCATCAGCGAGGCCGCCTGATTGCGAGGAAGCCTTCGTGCAACAGCGCCGTGATGTGGACGGCCGACTCACGCCGGCGTCGATTTCGCGGCCGTCCGAGACTCACGCGCTCGAGGAAAATAGCCCGATGGAGATCGACGTCTACGCTCCCTGTCCGTGCGGCAGCGGTAAAAAGCTCAAGTTCTGTTGCGCCCCGATTGTCGACGACATGGCGAAGGTGGCACGCCTGCAGGTCGGCGATCAGCCACGCCAGGCGCTCTTGATCCTTGAGAAGCTCGACAAGTCGCATCCCGACAATCCGTGGGTCGTCACGACGCAAGCGGAGCTTCTGATTGGGTTGCACGAGTCGCGGCAGGCCAAGGAGCGGCTGGAGCGGTTGCTGAAAGGCCATGTCGATTATCCCCCCGCCTTTGCCGCCTTGGCCCTGGCTTCGCTCTTTGCCGATGGTTACGAGGCAGCCCGGCCGGCCATTCATCGCGCATTGCAGAAGTGCCTCACTCGCTTCCCGAAAAACGCCGGAATGCTGGTCGTGGCGATTGCCGCCCACATGCAGGAGCAGCGCCACGACATGTCGGCGCGGCAATACCTGAGCTTGGCGATGCGGCTGTTCGCCGACGAAGCACGCGAAGAAGTCTTCGTCATGCTGCTGAAGTTGGATGGAGATCCGGAAGTCCCGTACCCGATGCGGAACGTGCATCATCTCAGCCCGTATCCCAGCGGAGGCCCGCAGGCGGCCGAGGCGTCTAAGGCGAGCGCTTTGGTGACGTTCGGCTGTTGGGGGCCGGCGGCCCGCGCCTTTGCCCGCATTGCGGAACAGGAACCTCAAAACGCGGGTTTGTGGCAAAACGTCGGCTTGTGCCGGGCCTGGGACGGCGACGAGACCGGCGCCGCCGAGGCATTTCACCGGGCGGCCGGCTTGTCCGGCGACTTCGAGTTCGCGGTCGAATGCGAGACGCTGGGCCAGTTATTCGATCTGAAGTCGACCAGCGATTCGGTGCCGCTCCGCGAAGTTCACTTTCCGATCCGGTCGGCCTCGAGACTGCTGGGCCTGCTTGAGGGCGATGAGCGGCTCTCCCGCGCTCCGCGGCCCAAACCGGAAGAGGGCGACGACGTGGACGTCGCCGGCGAGTTCATCGTCCGGAACAAGCCGCTGCCGAGTGAAGCCGAGCTGGGCCAACTGGCTCCCGACGAATACCCCTTCGTCGCGGCGACGCTCACGGTATTCGACGGCATCGACGAGGATGGTCGTGGGGCGGCCGCTTATCTGCGCGGCTATGCGGGAGAGGCGTTCGATTCGGCCCTCGCGTTGGTGGAGCGCCTGGCCGGAGATGAGAGCGCCGGCCCCGCCGTTTCCGAGGTCGACGAAGAGGCTGAACGGGTCACGCGGGAGCAGCTCCCCTTTTTCCGTGCCTGGCAGCTTCCCGCGGCAAACTTCCGCGACCGTTCGGCACTCGCTCATCGAAGCGCGCTGGCGCTATCTTGTCGGGGACATCTGGCTCAACGCGCCTCAGGCCGCGCTGGGGGGCAAGAGTCCCGTGGCGGCCAAGGACGAGCCGGCCGATCGCGTCAAGCTGACGGCGGCCGTGTACGTGCTGGACTCGCTGGTCCAGCGGCTAAGGGGTCGGCTCAATTTCGATTTGTTGCTGCGCCGTTTGGAGCTCGACACGCCGCAGCCGATCGATCCGTCAGGCGTCACGCTCAGCGCGCTCTCGCCGATGGAGCTTCATCGGCTGCCCATTGCGAGGCTGACGGACGCACAGCTTATTTACACGCAGCGGCGGGCGACGCTGGTCGGGCATCGCCGCTTCGTTGAAATGGTTCTCAAGGAGCTCGTGGCACGGCCGCAATGCCTGGAGCAGGTGGACGCCAACCGGGTCTATCTTAACCTGGTCGACATCGCCCAGATCGACGGTCGGTTCGAGGACGCGATCGCCTTGGCCCGCGAGGCCAAGGACCGTGCAGCGAAGTCGAAAGAGCAAGGCTCGTTCGAACAAGTCCTCTCCTGGACGCTCACCGAGTTCGCGTTGCGCTCCGAGCAGCCCGACGATCCGGAGCTTCCGTCCCTCTATCGCGTCCTTCTCGAATACTATGCTCCCAAAGTGCCCCACATCGCGGCGGTCCTGGACGTCTTTCGGCAACAGAACATCGACCGGCTCCCCTGGTTGAGATCGGCCGACCTGCTGGTGGGAAGCGGCGCCGGCGGGCAATCCACGCCCAGCGGACTATGGACCCCCTCGTCTGCCGCCTCGCCTTCGCCGACCGGAGGGAAGCTGTGGCTTCCGGGACAGGAGTGAGTCGCCATGCCTGCGCGGTTTGGCGACGCCGCGGCGGTCATGGCTCGCGCCCTGGAGCTGGCGGCCCGCGGAATCGGATCGGTCGAGCCCAATCCGCCCGTCGGGGCGGTGCTCGTCGACGATGAAGGCAACCTGATTGCCGAAGGCTGGCATCAGCGATTCGGCGGGCTTCACGCCGAAATCGAAGCGATCGCGCAGGCCGAGGACCGAACTCGCGGTGCGACCTTGTTCGTCAGCCTCGAACCGTGTTGCCACCAGGGAAAGACCGGCCCCTGCACGGAGGCCATCGCCCGGGCCGGCATCCGCAAGGTCGTCGTGGCCCTGCGCGATCCGTTCCCGCAAGTCGACGGTAAAGGAATCGAACGGCTGCTGTCGTTGGGAATCGAGGTCGAAGTGGGATTGCTGGCCCAAGAGGCTGCGCACCTGGCCGCCCCCTTTTTGAAGCTCGTCACGGCCGCCCGGCCCTGGGTCCACGCGAAATGGGCGATGAGCCTCGACGGCAAGATCGCAACGCATTCCGGCGATTCGCGCTGGATCTCGAACGACGCGTCACGGGCGATCGTGCATCGTCTTCGCGGGCGGATGGATGCGATTGTCGTCGGGGCCGGGACGGCGCTCTGCGACGATCCCCTGCTGGCGGCCCGGCCGCCCGGACCGCGGGTCGCAACGCGGATCGTTGTCGATTCGCAGGCGCGGCTGCCGATCACCTCGCAACTCGTTCTGACGGCGCGGCGACGTGCCGCTGCTTGTCGCGGCCTCGAATGCGGCTCCATTGGACAACATCCGCCGCCTCGAAGAGCACGGGGCGGAGGTACTCGTTGTTCGGCCCGAGGCCGCTTGGGAGCGGTCGGCTGATGCCGGGGAGGGAGTCGATCTCGGCAGTCTTTTGGCCGAACTTGGCCGCCGGCAATTCACGAACGTCCTCGTGGAAGGGGGAAGCCGGCTGTTCGGTTCGCTATTTGACGGCGGCCACGTCGATGAAGTCCACGTCTTCGTCGCCTCCAAGATCGTCGGGGGAGCGGAGGCTCCGTCGGCCGTTGCCGGCCGCGGATTCGCACAAATGGGTTTCGCTTTGACGCTGGAGTCGGTCGCCGTCGAGCGAATCGGGGACGACGCTTACATCAGTGGGCGACGTCGGCCCGCCTGATGGCCGCCTGTCGGATGCCGGCGGGGAGAAGCCGCATGTACGTTTCGTACTCACGGTCGAGCTCGCCGAACGAGACCCCCGTCAAATCGGCCAGTGAACGGACAGCCATCCGTTGACGGGGTCCGGCCCGATAAATCTCGGAGAGATGTTCGATGAGCGCGTCGCGATAGCGGCCCCCGTCGTAGTGCATGAAGAAATGGGCCAGCCCGGCCGCCTGGCTGTAGTTCTTGGAGATCTCGCGGCTCGACTGGAAGGCGGACATCCCCATCTCGGCAAAACGCTCCAGCGGAATGTAATAGTGTGTCGACGACGTAGCGGTGCCGGGCCGCTTCGATCCGCACGTGTTTTGGATCGCCGACGACTGATTGGCCGTTCTCGACGTGATACGACTCCATGTAGCAGGCGATCCCTTCGACGATCCAGAAGTTCGCGTCCATGGCGATCATCCGGTCTCGTTTCTCGTTCTCGTAAAAGAGCTGGTGCGTCGCCTCGTGAAACAGGGTGTCCTGGTTCTGCTGCTGCGGGTCATAATAGAAATAGGCCACACGGTCGGCCGTGTAGTACAGGCCGTTGGTCATGCGGATCTGCGGGACCCTCTTGATCAGCCGCTGCACGTATTCCTCGCGGCTGCGAAAATAGTCGACCCGATAGGGGCGGGTGCGGCTCTGCAGGTTCGAGTTCGATCCGGACGTCTGAAACAGTTTCAACATCTGGTCCGGCGTGCTGAAGAACGCCGCAAATGTCTGCATGAAAAAGTCGTGATACTGCTCGAGCGTCTTGGCGATCTCGACGCCGCGTTCCAGGCTGTAATTGGTTCGCACGAGATAGTGGTCGGTGCGGATCTGCCAGGCGTGGCGAAAATCGCGGCAGATTTCCGCTTCCTGACCGACCGTCATCCAACGGCCGCTACACCACCGCTTGCCGGCCTTGTACTTGGCGAGGTGGTCCTTGGGCAGCCAACCGAACGTATCGTCCCAGACGTTGCCCTTCTCCAGTTGGTCGGCCGCAAACGGCGTCACCCATTCCTTGCCGCGGAGCTTGTAACCCAGGATCTTGCGGGCCACGGGGTGATCGGGGTTTTGCCGGACGACCTCCGCGAAGATTTGGAACGCGTAATTCGGATACCCTGCCCGCAGGGCCTTTCGACAGAGGACATACAATTCCGACGCATAGCGTTCTTCAATCTGACGGAATGAGACGCGGAGCTCACGCTCCTTTTCGGGCAATGTCAGGGCGATCTCGGGCTGCACTTCTTTGGGGGGTTTAACGACGCGAAAGAGGGCCGTCTCCATCGGCGCCGCCAATTCCCGGCAGCGCTTGGCCTCCTCGGCCAGACCCAGGTCCGAAAACCCCTGGGCGGCCGCGGCCAGGCGGGCCGCATGCTGCTTCTGAGCGACCTCCAGCTCGGCCTGAACCGTTTCGAGCCGTCGGGCCGAGGCATTCCGCGTCGCCGGACCGAAAGACGTCCGTTCCCATGCCCCGACTGGTCCCACCGAATCGAAACCGGCGCAGACCAGGAGAGACACCGCCGCCCAGCGGAACCAAGGGGTCTGGCGTGCGGCGTGTGGCCGGGCAAACTGCGTGGTCGACGCGGTCGAGAGCCGCGTCATCAAATGGTCCATCCTGGCATTCTAAACGAGGCCCGGTTTTCTTGCGATATGACCACACAACGCGTAGGGCAAAAATACAAGTTGGAGGCTCCGAAAAAGCCGATACCATCGTCATGTCGCGGAATTTCCGCTTCTGTCGCCGGGAGCCGGTTCAGATCGCGCGCTTCGCGGGGCCTTCGGTGCGATTTGAAATCGCTAGGGATTGCAAACGCCGCTGGCTTCCTCGGCGCGTGCCTCCTGGCGTCCGCCTGCTTCGCCCAGCAACGGCTGGTTCCAGCCGGGAACGATTCCGCCCCAGAGAACGCTCCGCGGGCCGACGGCGTCCAGTTGGAGAAGCCGGTCGGAGAGCCGGAACTGCAGGTCCTGCCGATCAATTTGGCCGACGGCCTTGCAGCTTTCCGGCAGCCGGCCCATCGACGTGCAATTGGCGCAAGAAAGGGTTCGCGGGGCGGTCGCCGTCCTGGACCAAGCCAAGGCTCTTTGGCTCCCCACGATCACGATCGGGGGCGACTATTACCGCCATGACGGCGATATCCAGGACTCCAGCGGCGCGATCGTCAACGACAGCCATAGCAGCCTGATGTTCGGTCTCGGAAGCGGGATCGGCACGGCCGCCGTCTTCTCGCCGAACGACGCCATTTTTGCTCCGCTGGCGGCCCGCCAGACGCTCAGCGCACGGCGCGTCGGACGTGCAAGCGGCCACGAACGACTCGATGCTGGCCGTGACGAATGCCTATTTCTCCGTGCAGCAGGCCCGCGGAGATCTGGCCGCCGCCCAGGACGCGACGCGACGCACGGAGGAAATCGTCCGCCGAGTCAAGTCGCTCGCCGCCGGGCTGGTGCCTGCGTTGGAGATCGTCCGCGCCGAGGCCGAGCTGGCCCGGCGCCAGGAAGCCGAGGTCTTCGCGCGCGAAGCCTGGCAGGTGAACGCGGACCGAGCTGGCCCGGATCTCTGCGTCTCGACGCGGCTGCCCAGCTCGAGCCGATCGAGCCGCCTCAGCTCCAGATCACGCTCGTCGAGCCCGAGCGGCCGATCGACGAGCTGATCACCCTTGGGCTGTCGAACCGGCCGGAGCTGGCTGCCGACCAGGCGCTCGTGCAGGCGGCCCTCGCGCGGCTGCGGCAGGAAAAGCTGCGTCCCTTCATTCCCAGCATCTTGCTGCGGGGCGACTCGACGCCGGTGGGCGGGACGTTCGGCGCGGGAGTTTTCGCCGGCGGCAACAACGGCGATCTTGGGCAGCACGGCGGCGCGGAGCGACTGGGACCTGCAAGTGCTCTGGCAGCTCGACAACCTCGGTTTCGGCAACGTGGCGCGAACCCGCCTCCGCGACTCGGAGCACCGGGCCGCGATTCTCGAGCTGTTCCGTGCAGCAGGATCGCGTGGCGGCCGACGTCTCGCGGGCCTACGCGCAGACCCGGCAGGCCGCCCGCCGAGTGACTATTGCCGAGCGGCAGGTGAACGCTGGCCGTCGACTCGTACAACAAGAACCTGATCGGACTCGGACAGATCCGGCGCGCGGGCGAACTCGTTCAAACGATCGTCCGTCCGCAAGAGGCGATTGCCGCCATCCAGAGCCTGGCGCAAGCCTACTCCGATTATTTTCGTGCCGTGGCGGACAGCAACCGGGCCCAATTCCGCCTCTACCGGGCCATGGGACAGCCCGCCCAAATGCTGCAGCAACGGATGGAGAACCCGCAGCCGGTTGTGCCTCCGTCGCCGGCCACGCCTCCGTCGCCAGTTGCACCGCCGCCGGCTCCGGCAGCCGATGCTGGCGGCTTCCGAGCCTCCTTTCATCATTCGCGACCGCGATCCCGTCGACGCCGTGATGTCTTTCAAGCGACCGTGGCTCCGCGAGACCGAGGCTTCAGACCTTTTTTGGGAGTTTTTTGGGTTATTTTCGGGCGCAAAAAAAGGGAGAAACCGCCCCAAAAACTCTCCCGCCCCTTTTGGCTGTTAAATTGATCTAGAACGAGACGCGATTCCGCGCATAATGGAATTAGCGGGACTTGCTCGGTCGCGATTTCTAAACGCGGGTCGCGAACGCAGCCCTGAGGCCGCCGTGGGGTCATACGTCTTCCCCGCGGACGATGCGATCACAAGGCTGATGTCTCGCGCTGAGCGTGGGTGCGGCACTGCGGCGCCCGATGAGTTGCCGCCGGTCATCGTCCTGTCGGCTGGCAAGACCCAGGCGTTGTCAGCCGCCTCCATTCGTCGCGTAGACTCGAAAGATGCATGGAATTGGGCCAACCTTTGACCTGCCCTGCCTGCCCGTCGGCCAAATCCTCTTCGTGAATTTCCCGCCTGGTCCGGCCGCTTATGAGCCCTCTCACGTTTGCTTTGCGTCGACCGATCACGGTCATGGTGGCACTGGCCGGGCTGCTCGTCGGCAGCGGCCTGGCCTTGTGGCGGATGAAGATCGACATCTTCCCGAATCTCAATCTGCCGGTCGTCTACGTCGTGCAACCCTACGGCGGGATGGATCCGGCACAGATGGAAGCCCTGCTGACGTTCCACTACGAGAACCACTTCCTTTACATCTCCGGCATTCATCACATCGAGAGCCGCAACATCCAGGGCTTCTCGCAGATGAAGATTTTCTTTCATCCCGGCACCGACATGGTGCAGGCGATGGCCGAAGTCGTGGCGCAGGTGAATCGGGCCCGTTCGTTCATGCCTCCGGGCACCGTGGCCCCCTTCGTCGTTCGCTTCGACGCGGGAAGCGCGCCGGTCGGCTACCTTGTGCTGGAGAGCAAGACCAAGACGATCGACGAGATCCAGGAGGCGGCTTATATCCGCGTGCGGCCCACGCTCGTCAGCCTGCAGGGAGTTTCGGCGCCGCCGCCGTTCGGCGGCAACCAGCGGACAATCGTGCTGCACGTCGATCCCGATCGGTTGAGAGCCTACTCGCTGTCGCCGGACGACGTTGTTTCCGCCCTGACGGCCGGCAACAGCATCAGCCCGTCCGGCAACTCGCGCATTCAAGGCTATTTGCAGATCGTCCCCACCAACGCGATGGTGGTCGACCCTCAAGACTTGGGCAATATTCCGCTGCGTCCCGGCCGCAACGTGTACATCCGCGACGTCGTCGCGCCGGCCGGCGGTATTGAGGACGGCACCGATATTCCCACCAGCTTCGCCCTGGTCAACGGCCGCCGTGCCGTCTACATGCTGGTGAGCAAACGGGCTGACGCTTCGACGCTGGCCGTGGTCCATCGGGTGAAAGAGGCCATGCCGAAAATGCAGGCCATGCTTCCCGAGGAGATCAAGCTGCGTTTCGAGTTCGATCAATCGCCCTACGTGACGCGGGCGATGGAAGGCGTGGCCAGCGAGGGGCGCTCGGCGCAATCCTCACCGGGCTGATGGTGCTGCTTGTTTCTGCGCGATTGGCGGAGCGTGATCGTCGTCGTCTTGAACATTCCCTTCGCGCTGCTTGGCCGCGTTCGTTGCCTTGTGGTTCACCGGGCAGTCGCTCAACCTGATGACGCTCGGCGGACTGGCCCTGGCCGTCGGAATTCTCGTCGACGAGGCGACGGTCGCCGTCGAAAACATTCACACGCATTCGGCCAAGTCGGACAACCTGGCCCTGGCCGTCTGGCACGGCACGTCGGAAACGACGGTGCCGCGGCTGCTCGGCCATGCTGTGCGTGCTGGCCGTCTTCCTTCCGGCCGCGTTCATGGAAGGGGCGGCCCGCGAGCTGTTCGTGCCGCTGTCGTTGGCCGTCGGTTTCTCGATGGTCGCCAGCTACCTGCTGTCGAGCACGTTCGTGCCCGTGCTGTGCGTTTGGCTCCTGAAGCATCACGTCCACCACGTCCATTCCGCTCCCCCCGGGCGCTTCTCATTCGAGCGATTCAGGGCCGGTTACGGCCATCTGCTTCGTGAAGGAGTGATCCGCCGGCGCTGGGTGCTTTTGCCGGCCTACCTGCTGTTGACGGGCGGAATCGTCCTGGCGATGGGACCCCGGTGCGGGACCGAAATCTTCCCCAACGTCGACTCGGGACAGTTTCAAATTCGGGTCAAAGCGCCGGTCGGCACTCGGATCGAGCGGACCGAAGAAATCGCGCAGGAGACGCTCCGCGTGATCGGAGAGGTCGTCGGGCCCGAAAACGTCGATCTCTCGGTCGTGTACGGAGGAGTCTCTCCTTCCAGCTACACGATCAATACAGTCTATTTGTGGACGGGCGGCCCCGAAGAGGCAGTGCTCCGGGTCGCGCTCCGCAAGGATTCGGGCGTGCGCGTCGAGGCCCTGAAGCGACGGCTCCGCGAAGAACTGCCGCGGCGGGTCGGAGAGCGGCTGCGTGCCATTCTCGCCGACGAGGGGAAGCGGCCGGAGCAGATCGAAGCCGGCGTGGCCCAGTTGCGATTCGGCTTCGAGCCGGCCGACATCGTCAACGAGGTGATGAGCTTCGGTTCGCCGACTCCGATCGAAGTGGCGATCAGCGGGCCCGATTTCGCCGCCAGCCGAACTTTTGCCGCCAAGGTCGAGGCACAGCTTGCCAAGGTACCGACGCTGTGCGACTTGCAGTACGTCCAGTCGCTGAATTATCCGACGGTCGAGGTGCGCGTCGATCGGGAGCGCGCCGGCTTAAGCGGCGTCACGACGGCGGACGTCGCGCGGGCCTTGGTATCGGCAACGTCGTCGAGCCGCTTCGTCGTCCCGAATTACTGGCGTGACCCTAAGAACGGCGTCGGGTACCAGGTCCAGGTCGAGGTCCCGACTCGCGACATCGAATCGGCCAACGCCATCGCCATGGTCCCCGTGCAGCAGCGGGCCGGTGCGCCCCTCCTGGTGCGGGACGTGGCCGACGTGGTCGAAAGCACCATGCCGGGCGAATACGACCGCTACAACATGCGGCGAGTCGTGAGCTTGACGGCCAATATCGACGGGGAAGACCTGGGGCGAGCCGCCCAGCACGTCGCAGCGGCAATCCAGCGGGCCGGAGAACCGCCCCGCGGCGTCACCGTCGATATCCGTGGGCAGACCGTCCCCCTCTGGCAGATGTTCCAAGGACTGGGGTTTGGCCTGGTGATGGCCGTGCTCGTCATTTTCCTCCTGCTGACGGCCTATTTTCAATCGCCGCGGCTGGCGGGGATTGCTGTTTCGGCGGTGCCGGCGGTCTTGGCGGGCGTTGTCTTGGCGCTTTGGACGACGCAGACCACGCTCAATATCCAGTCCTTCATGGGCGCCATCATGGCTGTCGGCGTCGCGGTCGCCAACGCGATCCTGTTGTTGACCTTTGCCGAACAGGCGCGGATCAACGGGGCCGATTCGTATTCGGCCGCCATTACGGCCGGGACGAGCCGCCTGCGGCCGATCCTGATGACGAGCTTGCGCCATGCTGGCCGGAATGGTTCCTATGGCCTTGGGATTGGGCGAGGGAGGAGAGCAGACGGCCCCGTTGGGCCGGGCGGTCATCGGCGGCCTGGCGGCCGCGACGGTGGCCACGTTACTGATCCTTCCGGCGGTGTTCGCCGTGGTTCAGCGGCGGACCTCGCGGAAATCGGTCTCCCTCGATCCGCATGACCCGTCCGGGCGATTTTCGCTCCAGACTCGCCCATGAAACACAGACCGCTTAAAACTGACTGCCCACGACTGGGCAAACATGACTGGGCCAACATGACTGGGCCAATTCGGGAGCGTCGCATGCAACGACTCTGGCTGATCAGTGACGTTCTGTCTCTTCTTGGCGCCGTGCCTCTTCGCGCTGTCGGGATGCAGCCATCAAGCGTCGGTTGCTTCCGAGATTGAAGTCGCCCGATTCGGTCGCGGTGACGGTCGCCAGTCCGGTCCAGACGCACGATTCATTACGTCGTGGAACAGCCGGGCCGAGTCGAACCGTTCGAGCAGACCCCGATCTACGCCAAGATCCCCGGCTACGTGCGCACCGTCTGCGTCGATATCGGCGATCGCGTCAAGCGGGGCGATCTGCTCGTCGAGTTGAACGTTCCCGAAGTGGTCGAAGCCCATCACGCCAAGGAGGCATTGGTGACGCAGGCCCGGCTGGGCGTGACGCCAGGCCGAGCGATCGGTGGACGTGATTCAGGCCAGCCTGGCGACCGCCGAAGCCGACCTGGAAGTCACGAAAGCCGGCCGCGAGAAGACCCGCGCGGCCTACAAGCGGTGGGAATCCGAGTGCCGGCGGTTTGAGCAATTGACTCGCGACAAGGTCATCGATGCACAAAGCCGCGACGAAGTGCGGAACCAGTGCCGTTCGGCGGAGGCCGCGGACAAAGAGGCGGCCGCCCGCATCCACGGAGCGGAAGCGGCGCTGGCGGAGGCCCGTGCGCGCCTGGCCAAAGCCAAGACCGACCTCGCCGCCGCGCAGAACCAGCTCCTGGTTTCGCAGGCCGACGAGCGGGAGTCGCTGGCGCTGCTCGGCTATTCGCGGCTCGTCGCTCCCTTCGACGGAGTGATTGCCGACCGCCAGGTCCACACCGGCCACTTTCTTAAACGCGGCCAACGGCAGCACGACGGGTCAGCCCTTGCTGGTCGTCGTGCGCACCGACAAGGTCCGCGTCTTCGCCGAAGTTCCCGAGGCCGATGCCGTGCGGGTCTGCGGCGGGCGAAGTCGGCCGCATTCGCGTCCAGACGCTCAACGACCGCGAATTCGAGGGAAAAGTCGCCGGCACCTCGTGGTCGCTCGACCCGAGCCAGCGGACCTTGCGGACCGAGATCGACTTTCCAAACCCGGAAGGGATCCTCCGGCCGGGAATGTATTGTCACTCATTGATCGATGTCGAGCATGCCGAGTGCGTGGGAGATCCCGGCCAGCGCCGTCCTGGTGCGGGACGAGATGACGTTCTGCTATGAAGTCCGCGACGGCAAAACGCACCGCCTTCCGCTGCGCCTCGGCCTTCGCGACGGCAATCGGGTCGAAGTCCTGAAGATGCAAGCTCCGTCCCAGAATGCCCGGCGATCCGCCGACGTGGATCAATCCAACGGGCCGGGAAACGATCGTGGCGACTAAGCCCAGGAGCCGACGGCCAGAGCGTCCGTTGACGACGGCACGCAGGGCAACGTTCGCGCCCCTCGCAGGCCGCTCAGTTCGAGCGGCGAAACGCAAAAAACCTTTCGCGAGCCGAGGAATTCCTACGTCTCGCAGATGGCGAACGCCGGAATTCTTCGACCGCGAAAGGCTGCGTCCCCCCTGACGACAGGCAGGCGAATCTCTCTGACCCGCCCGCCGTACGCAATACTGCGCCGGTGGATCCTCGTCTTTGCTGAAGCCGCTTCGCCGCCAAATCGGCAATTCGGAACAGGGGAACGATTGGCCCGGTGACGCTTATGGATTTTCGGCAGGCGGAGCGCCCGGAGTCGGAGCCTCGCTGCCCGGGACTTGCTGTTCCTGACCCGCTTTGTACTGCTCCAAGGCGCGACGCTCCAGGAAGAGCTTATCTTGCGGTCCCGCCGGAAAGTATTGAACGTCATCCTGACAGGAAATAGGCCGACGGAAGCGTTTGACCGCCGATGGTCGCCTGGCAGCCCGTCGTCGCCGATCAAGACCAGCCCTGCCGTGGCGAAGAGAGCCAGCCCTGACCAGCTCATGATCTGCGGGGCTTTCATTAAAGACTCCATTCTTCGACATCAGACCTGTGCCGCGACTAATAGGTAGATCGGCTAATACAATCGGAATCTACGGCACAATTCGCGAGATTTGCCCCGCTTTGGGAAGTTTTTCCGGTGCCGCAAAAGAGGTCGGCACAGACGGGCAGGATGCGGCGACAAGGCGATTTGATCCCGAAGCCTCGGTCCGACCTGGACTTAAATTGCATGTCGCACCCCGAGCCAAGGTCGCGCGACTGCAAAGACCCACGGAACGGCGTCGCGCTGGGCGTCGGCGCTCACTTCTTCGGCTGGAAGATGCGTTGCAGCTCTTCGAGCGACGTTTTCCCCTCCACGACAAGCTTGAGCCCTTCCTGCTGCAACGTGATCATCTTGTCCTTGCGGGCCTGGGCCTTGATGTCCTGCCGGACCGGCTCCCGCGGCCACGAGCTTCCGCACTCCTTCGGTCATTTCCGCCAGCTCAAACATCGCCGATCGGCCCAAATAGCCGGCCCCGCCGCAGGCCTCGCAGGGTTCCGCGGGTATCCCTTCCGCCGTATCGGGCTGCTGTTCCTGCTGGCGTGGGCGGCCCGGTAGAGACTTTTCGTTTCCGGCGGAAGGCCGATCTTGGCCAGCATCTTGGAGTTCGGGCGGTAGGCCAGCTTGCACTTGTTGCACAGCAGGCGGACGAGCCGCTGGCTGACGACGGCCCGCAATCCTTCGGCCGCCTGGCTGTTTCCGACGAGCTTGGCGAACTGCGCAATGCCGTTGATCGCGTCCGAAGCGAGGAACTCCGCAATAAAAGCGGCGTCGGGCTGCCGCTTGAGAATGATGCGCGCCGTCTCCGCATCGCGGAGCGGATCGATGTAAATGCACGTCGGCCTCGGCCCGGATGCGCCCGGTCCAAGACGGAATCAAGCGTCTCCCCTTCGTTCCACTCGAAGCGCGTTGACGTTGGGAATGCTCCCAACCCTGGGTGTCGCCGATGGTATAGATCGTGTACTGGTAGGCGTCGACGCTCCGGAGCACGGCAAACGTGGTCGTCGAGACGCCGGATCCGCGGCCCGCCGCAGACGAGGATGATCCCCTTCTTTTCGGACGTCAGTTCGCGAATGCGCTCCTTCAGCTCCTTGGAAAAGCCGACCTCCTCGGCCGTTTTCGGCGCGCGATCGAGGTTGCGGATCTTGACGGTGAGCCGCTCGGCTCCCTGGGCGACCGGCGCGCTCGTCACCCGCAGCTCGTATTTCGTTCCCTGAAGCTCGGCCTTGATTCCGCCCGATTGCGGCTTCTGGCGGAGTTGAATATCGAGGCCGGAGAGGAGCTTCATCATCTGCGTGACGGCGTGCCCCTGCTGCTTGGACAGACGGCTGCCGGGATAGGCAACTCCGTCGATCGAAAGCTGCGTCAGCGAGCGGTCTCCCTTCGGCTCGATCCGAAGCTGATCGGCCCGCCGCAAGAGCGCGTCGGTGACGATCTCCTTGGCGGGGATCAATCCGGCCTGGGCGAGCCGGGCGTTGGCCCCCAGATTTGCCTCCCGGCCGTTGAGTGCGCCCTGGAAGAGGACGTAGTCGATTTCCTCTTCGTCCTCGTCATCCTCTGGTTGGTCGTTTTTTTTGCCGAAACCGAAGATCACGGGATCACCTCACCGGAAACCTGTCTGAGCATGTTCGTCCGCCTGGTGCGGGGAGACACACGCGGCTTACGCCGCCCGGTCGTGTTTGCGTTCAAAGCAGCCCGTATCCGACCAGCGTCTTTTGGAGTGCGGTCCGTTGCGATTCGTCCAAGGGCGTCATCGGCAATCGCAGTTCGCCGCTGTCTCGCCGCAGCATCCGCATGGCCGCCTTGATCGGAATGGGGTTGGTCGCCAGTCCGAGCATGTCGCGGCACAAGCGGGAAGAGCTTGCGGTGCCACTTTTGCGCCCGCCAGGTCGCCGGAGTGGAACGCGGACAAGCAGGGCCTTCACGTCCTTGGGGATGATGTTTCCCACGACCGAGACGACGCCGCGGCCCGCCGATCGCCAACAGGGGAAGCGTGAGGCTGTCGTCGCCGGAGAGGACGGTCAGATCGGTGAGCGCCAGGATTTGCGACGCCTGGTCCATCGAGCCGGTCGATTCCTTGATCGCGACGACGGTCGGGATCTCCGCGATCCGCGCGATCGTCTCCGGCTCGATGTTCTTGGCCGTACGGCCGGGAATGTTATACAGGACGATCGGCAGGTCGACCGCCTCGGCGACCGCCTTGAAATGCTGGTAAAAGCCTTCCTGCGTCGGCTTGTTGTAGTAGGGCGCGACCATCAGCGCCGCGTCGGCCCCGGCCTGCTTCGCGAACCGCGTCAGCCGGATGGCCTCCGCCGTGCTGTTGGAGCCGGTTCCCGCGATGACCTTGATCCGTCCGGCGGCCTGCTCGCAGACGACGGCGATGACTCGTTCGTGCTCGTCATGCGAAAGCGTGGGACTTTCCCCGGTCGTGCCGACGGGACTCACGCAATCGGTCCCCGATTCGACATGAAAGTCGACCAGCTTGCGCAAGGCGGCCTCGTCCACCGCGCCGTCGCGAAACGGCGTCACCAGGGCGACGGTCAGCCCGGCGAAACGCTCGTCCCTCGTGTCCGCCCGTTTCGTTCACGCCATGATGCCGCTCTTTCCAATTGATGCCCGAAAGTTGAGCCAGCGCAAGCTCCAGCGCATGAGTGCCGTTGCGGCCGTAGCCCTGGGCCTTGACGGCCACATAGAGCTGATGAGCCAGCGCCAACCCGGGCAGCGACAGGCCCATCCGCCGCGCTTCCGCCAGCGCGATGCCCATGTCCTTGATGAAATGTTCGACGAAAAAGCCCGGGTCGAAATTGTCGTTCATGATCCGCGGGCCGAGGTTGGCCAGCGACCAGCTTCCGGCGGCTCCGCTGCCGACCGACTGCATCACGGTCGGCAGATCGAGGCCCGCCTTGTAGCCGTAAAGCAGTGCTTCGCAGACGCCAATCATATTGGTGGCGATCAGGATTTGGTTGACCATTTTGGTATGCTGGCCGGCGCCCGGTCCTCCCTGGTAGACGATCGTCTTGCCCATCGCGTTGAAGCAGGGGGCCAGAGCCTCGACGACTTCCTTGTCGCCCCCCACCATGATCGACAGCGTGGCATTTTTGGCTCCGACGTCCCCTCCGGAGACCGGTGCATCCACGCTCGAAGACGCCCTTCGCCTTGGCGGCCTGTGCAATCTCGACGGCGAGCATTGGTTCGCTCGTCGTCATGTCGACCAGCACGTTGCCCGGCTTGGAGCCGGCCAATGCCCCTTCGGGCCCCGAGCAAAACCTCGCGCACGTCGCTGGGAAACCCGACGATTGAAAAGACCACGTCGGAAGCGGCGGCCACCGCGCGTGGCGATTCAGCCCATTTCGCGCCTTGGGACAGAAGAGGCTCGGCCTTCGATTTCGTGCGGCTGTAAAGCGTGACGGCAAAGCCGGCCTTCAACAGGTGGCCGGCCATGCTCGACCCCATGACGCCGGTGCCGATCCAGCCGACTTTCGTCTCGCCCGGTTTGATCTTCGGTCCTGCTGCCATCGTTGCACCCTAACTGAGCCAAACGAGGCAGTATATCTGGCGGAATGCCCGAAGTCATCCAAACGTAGTCGTCAGACGGCCCCGGATCGGTCCTTTCGGAGATGCTGCACCCAAGCCGGCGGCATGTTGAGGAAGACGGAATCCCGACTGATCGCATGCTGGGCGAGAAATGTGCCCAGCACGCCGTCCAGCTCCTTCAAACGCGTCCGCTCGGTCGAGCGGGACACGAACCTCCGCAAGGGCCGCACATACATGTACTCGAAATACGACAGGATCCCGCCCGGCGCCAGAAGCTCAAACAGGGCGTCCAGGACCTGCTCGACAAAGGCGGGAGAAAAATTATTGAAGGGAAGCCCGGAAACGATGTAATCGTAATTCACGTCCGACTTGAACGACTCGATGCCGCAGACGTGGACCCGTGCCTGGCCGGCCGCGAAGTGGAAGGCGGGATCGCTCTGGAATCGCTGCCGCAGCAGGTCGGCGAAGCTCTCGTTCAGCTCGACGAGATCGAGGCGGTCTTCCGTCCGGAGGAGCCGCAAAATTCGACGCGTGACGGCACCCGGTCCCCGGACCGACTTCCAGGATGCGGGCCGGCCCCCGCGGCCCGGCGATGTGCCGGGTCATCGCCCGCGCCAGGTGCCGGCTGCTCGGGGCGATGGCTCCCGTTGTGTGGAACTGCGTGCGGAACTGGCGGAAAAACTCGACGTGGTCCTGAAACATCCGTCAGATGATAAGCTCGGCTCCGCAGGTTTGCACCCCCCGGCTCAGTCGCTACGGCCAAGCCGACAGTGACCTTCGGATCCCGACGGCAAGCGGTCGGCTTGGCGGCCGAAGACGCACCGTGTCCAGAATGCCGGTCGCATCCGTCCGACGCTGGTCAGAAACCGGATTTCTGCGGACCGACAGTCTGCGCTGCCGGATTCTGTCCGTCGGGTGACACACCCATCCTCTTTTGGTAACGCCTAATCCAGGCTTCGAGCTCGCTCCGATCGAGGTAGCCGTCACCGTTGGTGTCGATCTTCGAGAAGTGCTTCTTCAACTGGCGAGGCGCCTCTTCCTGGGAAATTTTACCGTCGCCGTCTGCGTCGGCCCTCATGATCGTCTGGAGCATGTGCTGCCCGGGCCGGAAATTGCCGCCGCGTCGACGCGGACGACGAAGCGATGCGTTCGTTCCCTCGCTGTCTCCAGTTGACCTGTCTCGTAGTTGACGCAGTGCCCATGAGCTCATTGGCGTCAAGGAAGCCGTCATGGTTGCGGTCCAACTGATCGAAGAGGGTCGCGGCCTTGGAGAGCTCTTCCGGACTCAAACGACCGTCATGATTGGTATCCAACAACCGGAAAATGGCCGGCAGTGGACGGCCTTCCTTGCCGTCGGACCCCTCTTGGGAGCCATTGCTCTCTGAGGTTGCGGCCATCTTTGCCGCGAGACGCTTCTTGGCCTTCTTTCCGTTCGCCTTGCCGCCGTTGCCCAGTGCCGAGGAAACGTCGTCAAGCGTGAGCTCGTCCTTGCCGAGACGGTCGAAGAGAGCCAAAAGGCGCGGTCGGCCGCTGACTTCATCGCGCGTCAGCTTTCCATCCTTGTTCTTGTCGAGCATTTGAAAAATGCGCTTGGGGTCGAGATTGGCACGCCCTTGCGGCCCCGCTCCCAGGTTTCCCACCTTGCTGATGTCGGTGACCGGCTCCTCCGTTTGGTTGAAGGCGCGGTCGAACTCCTCGCGGGTTAATTCGCCGTTCTTGTCGGTGTCACCGATCCGCAACAGCCTCTCGAAAAACTTGCGGTGTTCCTGCGGGATTTCCGAGGCGGTCAACTTTCCGTCGCCATTGACGTCGAGCTTTTTGAAAAGCGCGTCCGAAGCAATTTGCGTATCATCGCCCAGCGCCCTGCGGCGCCTCCGAGTGCAAGCACGATTGCCGCGAATGATAGAACTCTCTTCATGGCCAGGCTCCTGCCGAGCGGCTTGTCGTCCGATCGTAGCTAATCACAAGCTTACGTTGCCGCCTCTGTATTTCAACACCGGGGCGCGCAGCGAAGTGCCGAGGAATTCAGCGCTTTACGCGTCCAGCCATGCACGTCAACGACGCTCGACGAGGCCGACAAAAAGGCCCGGCCCGTTCCAATGCGGAACGGGACGGGCATCTAAATCGTTATTAGGAGTGTACTTGCGGCCCAATTAATCCTTAACGGAGCTCTTCAGCGAAAAGCTGACGAAGACCGCGCCGTTGCCCTGAGGAATGGCATAACTGGCCGACGGCGGCAAATACTTCCGGATCGCGTCGAAATCGGGCAATTTCTTGAAATCGATCCCCCCAAACAACTTGTTGAGCGGCGTGTTGGCAATCAACGCCTGCGCCTTTCCGCTGCGGAGCATCTCATACAACGGCTTCAACTGTTTGTCCGGTTCCTGGTACCAAATCATCGACGTCTTCGCAGGAAAGTGCTTGGCGAGCATCTTGTATTTTTCGGAATCGGCCAGGGGTTTGCGATCCTTGTCGCCGATGATGACTTGCTCGATGCGGCCCACGTCTGTGGAGAACATCAGGTAGTCGCTGACGACGGCCACTCCCATTGTCTGGTTGGCGTTTCCGAAGTGGGTCAAGCCCGGCGCATCGAGGTTGTAGATCACTTCGCCCCGAAAATCCCGCGGCTGCGCCTGAAAGTTGGGGATCTTCGACAGCTTATCGAGAACCCCTTTCATTTTCTTGGCGTTCTTGATGCCGATCGCGACCAGATACCGCGTGACTTCCGGCTTGCTTGGATCGGGATTGTCGATCGCGACGCGGATCACGCCGTCGAGATTGTCGATGACATCCTTCTTCAAATGGATCTTGAGATTTTCATCGTTGGCCCAATCGTCCAGTTTCTGTGCCGTGGCGCCCGGTCCCATGATCTGGTCCGCAAGGGCCTCGACGGCGGCATACGCCTTGGGAACGTCCCAATTGAGCTCGATGATAGGAGCTTGAGTCATCGGTCACCCATTTCGGCGGCGCCTGATTGGTGGGCGGGAAGGTGAAGACGCTGAGCAACCCCGAGGCCGGCCGATCCAGATAAATCTGCAGCCGCGTTTCCGAGTCGTACTCATCGGTGACCAGGTGCATCGACCCGCCGATGGCTTTCAGATTGTCGAGGCCCAACACGGGCAAAAAAGCCATGGCCATGCCCAGGTTCTCGGCGGCCGAATCGTTGGATCGGACGAACGCTTGCACAAGCGCGATCGGATTGACGTAGCCCAACACGACGGGAGGCGTGTGGCCTTGATTGCTCGATTCCACGATCGCCTTGTAGGCCGGCACGTCCGCCAGCGTCTCGGAATGCTTGCCGTCCCATCGCTTGAGGATGTCTTGCACGGCAACGGGGCTGCTGGAGAGGATCAGCGTGTCGTTCTTCAGCACGTGGATGAATTGGCTGCCGAAATCGGGCTCGTCCGACGCGTCGGAGCCCGAGTCCTTCTTTTCGTCCCCCTTGTCCTTTTCTTTTTCTTTATCCTTATCCTTCGCGCGGTGTAGATGACGATCTGGGAGCCCTCGTAATCGCGCGTGGTCTTCTTGAAGCCCTCTTTCTCCAGAGCGGCCGAGGCTTTGTCCAGCAGCGCGTTGATCGTTGGGCCGCTGCTCTTGCCGAAGTCGAGAATCACCGCAACGGCGAGCTTCTTTGCGTCCGTGGGGAGTAGAACGGCCACCGAGACTTCGCCGTCCGGAATGGCCAGCACATCGCTCAGCTTCAGCCCGATGCTCTTTTGGAACTCGTCGCCGAACTCCGCGAACTTCTTGCGCAAGTCTTCCAGGAAGTCCTGGAGCTTGGGATCCTTCAACAGCTGGCCGGTGTGTGACTTCTCGAAGCGGGATTTCAGTTCTCCCACGTTGGGAACGGTCACGTACAAGTAGGTGTTGGGCGGGAGCAGGCGGTCGTTCGCTGCTTTTTCCGCTGTCCACGCCGGGCGGGCCGCCAACGCGACCGCAACTGCAAGGCCGGTCATCACGATCCGGCGGGCTATCATTCGTCTCATGGCCTGATCCAATAGGGGGCTGTATGGGATGTCGGAACGTCTGGGTCGTAAAACAAACAGTCGGTCGGAAAACAAACAGCGGGTCGGAAAACAAACAGCGCCGCGCTGCCGGGTGCCCGCGGCTTGCCAATTTGCACACCTGTCACCGGGATACCGCACCGCGACGGCTCGGGTTTCGCGAAATCCGCGATTGTCGAGCTCGTGCGAACGGAAAAACGCGCCGTTTGAACCGCCATTTGTAACAGCCGGTCACACTCGTCACAAGACAACGGCTGCTCCGCTGGATGGCGTCGCGCACTGCTCTGGGTGGGCCATGCCGCGGGAACGGAACCCCCGCGGAAAGGCGTCGGCGCGGTGCCCGAGCACAAGTCGCACACCCTATTTGGGCGGCAACCCCAAGTTTCGGCGACGCGGCGGGTCGAGATAGCGATAGCCTGTGTTCGGATTGTTCTTATCGAAAGCAAACGATTCCCGGTTCGCAAGAAAATGCTTCAGATACGAGACCGGGATCGCGAATCCGATCCCCTCGCCGAAGATGGCTTTCATGTTCGTCACGCCGACGACTTCACCCCGGGAGTTGAACAGCGGACCGCCGCTGTTGCCCGGATTGATTTGCGTGGTCGTCTGGATGTAAACAAGCCCTTGGAAGCTGCGGTTGCGCGGTGCTTACGATGCCCCGCGAGACCGACCGTTCCAGCCCCAGCGGGTTGCCGATTGCGAACACTTCGTCCCCCTCCTTCTGGTCGTCGTCATGACTCAAGTAAACGGGCCGAAACTTGAAATCGGGCTGCTCGGGGATCTGAAGCAGGGCCAGGTCGAGGAAAGGATTCAGCGCGATGATCTTGACGTCGTCAATCCGCCGCCGAATGAATTCTCCCCCTCCGCCACGGTGGAATAGCGTGACCGCGACACGGGTCTCCCGCTCGATCACGTGGTAGTTCGTGATACAGTATCCGCGGGAATTGATGAGGAACCCCGACCCCAGCCCGGCCGGAGTCTGCACCAGCACGACTCCTTCCCCGTAAGTCGCCGCCAGCTCTTTCACCGTCCGCACCGGCAGGCGGGCGGTCAGAAAGCAGTCCCCCTCCGACGCGCCCTCCGGGGGTGCCGAGTCGGCCTTGTGGGTCCGCTTGTTGATCATTGCCGTGGGCACGCGGACGACGTCGAAACCAAGATCGACGTACAGCGCGTCGGACGCCTCCTTCAACACGGGCGCCTCGATCTTCTGCCCCGTTTTCATTTCCAGAATGTCGGCGTGGGCCGGCGCCGCGGCCGCCAAAAGAAACAGAAACAGGGACAATCCGCTCTTGAGCATCTTCATGACTTCCTCATTGGAACCGGAACTCGGCGTGACAGGCGTCGCACCGCTTTTGCACGCGGCCCACCGCGTCGCTGAAGGCGGCTGCGTCGTCGGACTTGACCGCGGCGGCAACGGCGGTCGCCGATTCGGTCAGCTCGACCGCATGGGCTTTGTATTTCGGATCGTCCGCGGAATCATAATGGCCGACGGCAATGACCCGGCCCAAGGCCGCCAGCAACGTCGATTCGTGGATCGCATTTCCGGCTTGTTTCCGCAGCACCTGCCGGGCCGGTCCACTTTTCTTGAGCCACTGGAACGAGCGGTCCATCCGCTTCATGACCGCATCGCGGCTCGCGACCTCCGCGAAATCGCGCTGGGGTTGCGAGGGGGACACTCCCGCCGGAACATTGCCGTCCAACGCGTCGACCAACTGCTCGTACGGCGTCTTCGTGGCCTGGCAGGCCGGGTTGCCGGGCGCCGATGCCGCATCGTGGATCTTCATCCCCAGGTCGCGGACGAGACGGAGCATTGTTCTTCCAGCTCACGGAGCCGGCATGTTCGGCAACGATCTCGGCGACCGCCGCCAGCGTCGCACCGGCAACCGCGATCTCCTGGTAATGGCTATTGTACTTGCCCACCGACTGAAGCTGGGCCGCGAGTTCGTTTCGAATCCGCTTGACCTCGGCGTCCAAAACATCCATCTCGACGAGACGATTCCAATCGTGCTTAGACGGCGCGGTGGGCTTCCCCGCAGCCGCCGTGCCGTTCTCCGGGAGGCTACTGCCGGCAGACGTGGGAGTCCGGGCTTTCGCGGTCGCAGTTGAACTCGCGGTCGAAACGGCTGACGACCCATCGCCGCCTCCGCTCGAAGCCGGCTGTCCTTCGGCTGCGACGGCCAGGGGGTCATTAAAGAAGACGTCGTACGGAACGTCCCCCAACCACTTTCTTCCTTGAGCGTCGGTGTGGACTGTGACGCGTCGTTCGAGACCGGTTGCTGCTTCATCCTCTTGCGGCTGGAGATCGGGCTGCCGCCTCGCGGCCGAATTCCGGGCTACGGCCTTGGTCGATGCCCCGCTGGCCGGCGCGACGGCATGCGTGGGCGATTCAGCGACGGGGGCGGCTCCGGATCCCGGCAGGGACGATCCACCGCTGCAACCCACAAAAAACAGCGCGGCCATCGATGCGAATCTCCTCCCTGCCGCACGCACCTGTTCGCTCCATCGCATGCCGCCAAACTGAATCACTCGTCCCATGCTGCCACGTTTCTCTCATGATTATCCGGCGCGCGGCGAGTGCGTGCAATCGTGGCGAGCAGCCACTGCCAGGCTTCGCCGTCGACCGCTCTGATCGTTGCCGTTGATTTCAACGGTTTCGGGAGTTTTTTGGGTTTTGGGGGCATAAAAAAACGGAATTATGCACTTAACAAACCAAGCGACTCGGGGCTGACCGGCGACGCGCCGACCAACTGGTAGAAAATCCGCTATTCTGGCTGCGGTGAGGCGGGCGGATTCTTGGCTAACGCCTGCCGACGACGCTCGCGAGCCTCTTCCGCCATCTCGTGGATGTCCTTCGCAACCGGATCAATCGAGTGAGTATTCGATTCGGCAGGAATCAGGGTTTCTCTCTCTGCGATGACGTGTTGCCATACCAGCGTGAAGACTATGCCCAGCGCAAACGCTGCCGACAGATAAACGAACGCAAGTTTTGCCGCCGATCGACTCGCCATTGCAGGCCCACTCATTTCTTCTTCTGACGCGCATTTTTCACGGCGCGTTTTTCTTGCGCCTCGGCTTCGGCTTCTCCGGCTCGACCATCGGTGGTGGGACTTGAATCAAAGCTCCCAAGGCCGCCTCAAATGACAACGGAGCGAGAGAAATCCGCTTTCCGCGTGCTGCGTTTTGGTTCTCTGTCATGGCTTTTTCTTCGCCGGTAACGACGTGAGATCAATCTGCATCATCGAAAGAAAGTGCAATTGAAAGTGGCTGCTAGTGCGGCCTGAACGTCTTCGAATTCTGTTCTATTTCGTGAACCTTTTTGGAACGGAAAGATTGAAGATTCTTTCATTTTTGGGCTCCCGCCGACTTGAAGTCGTCTTTGGGAGATGTTCAAATCAAAAACGTCGCACACCAGACGGCAAAATCGAGTGGGCGACGTTCTTAGGTTGTTCGGCTACACGGAGAAAAACAGTAGACAGTGAATTCACAGGTCGGGGACGCAAGAACTGGGTACCCAGCCCCTTGTGACTTCGGGTGTCCAAAGCCCGTCGGAACGGAGTCCAAATCCGTCTCCCCGGCCGCTTTTTCGTCCGGTTCGCCAACGATCACGATAAACTAGTTCGTGACCAGTTGTCAAGCGAGGTGCGGCAATGTCCCAGGACATGTTGGAAATTATCAGCAAAATGAGGGCCGATATTCAGGCTCAATATCGGAAGGCCTTTAAAGAGTACAGGAAGGCCCTCAAAGAATACAGGGAACGCAAAAAGGCACTCAAGCTGCTTGAGGACAGCTACGGCCCTTCCGAGGGCAATACGAAGGATGACAGTAAATTGAATGGTGAGTCAAACGTAAACCGTGTATTGGCCGTTCTCAAGGATGGGCATCCGAAAACCGTAGCACAGATTCAGAATGAGACTGGACTCCCAGCGACAAAAGTTCGCGGAGTGCTTTATTCAATTTCAGCGGGACGGCAGGTTACAGCGGAAAAGAAGCCGCTGAAGCCCACGACGTTCAAGCTGAAATCGACTGAGGCAGTGCGAGAGTTGTTCAAATGAAAGCACCTCGCACCAGACGGCAAAACCAAAGAGACACCGAGGGCGGTCCGCTTCGTGGGCCGACCGTCCCCGGTTCTCTCGATTAAACTGCGGCCGTGGCGGAACAGCAGACGCGCCAGCCTTGGGAGCTGGTGGGAACCCTGTAGCAAGGACTAACCCCGTGCGGGTGCAAATCCCGTCGGCCGCATTCTCAACTGTATTACACTTCCGAGGATTGCTCAATCGGACAGGCCGCTTTTTCCGATTGGCTCATGGTACATGAGCCGCTTTCCCTCAACTCCGGTTATCGCAGCCGTTGTCCGTGCTTGATCGTTCACCTTGCGGTAGTTCCAGCGGAAGCCAAATTCATCGCAATAGCGGTGCAAGTGCTTTTTGCTCATCTTGTGATACACGCCGTAGTGGCCGCGTTTTACGAGAGCGAAGAAACTTTCGGCCGTGTTCGTGTGAACTCGGAACCCTGATTCGGTGACTCGCACATACTGGCGTTTCGAGTGGATCACGGTGTGATGACCGCCCGCGAAGTGCTGGCCGATGTTCCGGTAGCTCGCCATCTCGTCAGTCACGATTGTCGCGCTTTTGTCGACGTTCGCGATGACCTCGGCGTGCAAGGTCGCGGTGTCCACGAATTCGACCGGCTTGCAGCGGGCCGAACCGTCGCGTTCAACCAGCACCATGACCGGGGCCTTATTCGCAGTCCCCCGAGGGTTTGAGCTGCTCCGGTAACGCGGTTTGCCGCCGACGTAGGTTTCGTCGCACTCGACCGCTCCGCTGAGCGCTCCGGCCAATGGCTGTTGCTTCATCGCGTATCGGATGCGGTGGGCCATGAACCAAGCGGTTTTGTAGGTCACGTCCAGCATTCGGTGCAATTGATGGGCGGACATTCCCTTTTTGCTCGCCGAGAGCAAATGGATCGCCATCAACCAGGTCCGAATCTTGATATGCCCGCGTTCCATGACCGTGCCGACCGTCACGGTGAACTGCTTTCGGCACTCTCGATTCTTGCACTTGTAGACGCCCGGCCGCGTTGCTTTGCCGGCTAGCTTGATAGAATCCTTGGACATGCAATGCGGGCAAACCCGGCGTTCCCCGTTCGCTCCCCAGCGGACCGATTCGAGGTAATCGCGGGCCTGATCTTCCGTCAGTTTGCTCGGTTTTCCGAAATTCATCATGGCGGGTTCCTTAATCACGACACCCGCATTTTACGATTTTAGGCTTGGTTTGTCAAGTATATAATTCCGTAAAAAAAGGGAGCTAAGACCCCCAAAAACTCTGGAGCACTCGATGCACCTTTGGCAGGAACCAGACCGCGCCTCGGTGGAACGGCGGTTTGCCCCTCTTGCCGCGGCCCGATCGCCACACCCCGGCCGCTCGCCGGGATTTGGTACAACCGCTGTACCATTGGTCGTGAAAGAATCGCGCGGGGACGCCATAATGGAATTTGGGAATCACGCGTTGGAACACGGCCCACCTTGTTACTGGCTGCGTGCATCAGTATCGACAACGCGGCATCCGCACCCGCAGCCCCGCCAGTTTGATCTCCCACTTCGAAAGGTCGATCTTTTCAATGACGTACGCACGCCGCCGGCTCGGACGCGCGCGCATTGGGCATTTCTCGGCATCTGCACCGCGTGCGTCATCGCCGCCGCGGCTGGCTCCGTCGCCTGCGCGGCTGGAGAAGTGTCCCCGAAGTCCTTGGCCGACGAGCTGCCCCGAATTCCTCCGGTCGAGCCTGGAAAGGCGCTGGCGACTTTTCAGCTTCAACACGGTTTTCAGCTCCAGCTCGTCGCCGCCGAACCGCTCGTGGCCAGCCCCGTTGACGCCTGCTTCGACGAGAACGGGCGGATGTACGTGGCCGAAATGCGGGACTATCCCTTCTCCTGGGAACCGACGAAGCTCAACCCGCGCGGCGGGGAAAGAAGGACGCCGGCGTCGTCCGGCTGCTCGAAGACACCGACGGTGACGGCAAGTCCGATCGCAGCACCGTCTTCGCGGACAAGTTGACGTGGCCCACTTCCGTCTGCTGCTACAAAGGGGGCGTCTTCGTCCTCGCTCCGCCCGATCTCTGGTACCTCAAGGACACCGACGGAGACGGCGTCGCCGATGTCCGAAAAATCGTCCTGAGCGGGTTCCGCCGCGACAACGTCCAGGCCGTCGCCAACAGCCTTAAATGGAGCCTCGACAACCGGATCGTGTTTGCCGGCGGACGCAACGGGGGCGACCTTGTCCGCGACGGCAAGACGGTTTTCTCCATTCATGGCCAGGACGTCTCGCTCGATCCCGCAACGCTGGAGGTTTCGCCGATCACGGGGGGCGAGCAATTCGGCCTGTCGTTCGACGACTGGGGAAACCGTTTCGTCTGCAACAACAGCAACCACATCGAGCAGGTCGTGTTCGAGGACCGCTACGTTCGCCGCAATCCGTATGTGGCGGTTTCCGAAACGATCCGCACGATTGCCAAAGAGGGGGCGGCCGCGTCCGTCTTTCGCCGCAGCCCGCCCGAGCCGTGGCGGGTCGTCCGCACACGGCGCCGCGTCTCGGACCCGGCGATGTTGCGCACGCTTCCCCGCACGGAACAGTTCGCCATCGGTTACTTCACCTCCGCGGCCGGCGTCACGATCTATCGGGGAGACGCCTATCCGCCTGCATTCCGCGGGAACGCGTTCATCGGCGACGTCGGCGGCAACCTGGTGCACCGCAAGACGCTCACGCGTGACGGCGTGCTCATGACCGCCCGGCGCGCCGACGAGAACACCGAGTTCGTCGCCTCGACCGACAACTGGTTCCGCCCCGTCAATTTCGTGAACGCGCCCGACGGAACGCTCTACATCATCGACATGTACCGCGAGACGATCGAGCATCCCTTCTCGATCCCGGACGACATCAAGGCCCACCTCGACCTGCAAAGCGGCGACGACCGCGGACGGATCTATCGGCTCGCGGCCCCGGGTGCCGCGAAGCTGCCCGTGATGCGCCTCGGCGGCCTCAACTCTCTGGATCTCGTGCGGCGCCTGGAGTCCGAAAACGTCTGGCAGCGAGAGACGGCACAACGCCTGCTGTTCCAACGGCAGGACCGATCCGTTCTCCCGGCACTCGAACAATTGGCTCGCCGTTCGCCGTCGCCCCTCGGCCGGCTGCACGCCTTGTACACGCTCCGCGGCCTCGATTCGCTGTCCGACAACGTTCTTGCCGACGCACTGCGGGACTCCGGAGCCGCGCATCCGCGCGCACGCCGTTCGGTTGTGCGAGCCGCGCCTGCGGCGTTCGCCGGCCCTCCTGGCAGCCGCCGTGCGATTGACGGACGACGTTGACCCGCTCGTGCGCTTTCAGCTTGCCCTCTCGCTGGGCGAAGCTCCCGGCGAAGCGGCCATCGTGCCGATTGCCCGCCTCGCACGGCATGTCGAAAACGACGGGCTTTTGAGCACGGCCATCCTGACGTCGGTCGCCGAGAACGCCGACCAGGTCGCCCGGCGGCTCCTTGGCGACGATGTGTTCCTCCACCGCGGCGCCGCGAACCGCCTTGCTGGCCGAATTGGCCTCCGTCGTGGGAGCACAGCCCGATTCAGCACGGGCGATTGCCCTGTTGAAGGATGTCTTTGCGGCCCAGGCCCACCCGTCGCTGCAGGTGGCGATGCTCCAGGCGATCGGCCAAGGCTTGTCGCGGCGCGGCGGCATCGATTGCCACGCTCTTGGCTCGACAGGGAGCCGACAGCGTGCTCCGGCAATCGGCGGCCTCTTTGTTCAAAAAGGCCGCCGCCGTCGCCGGCGACGACGCGCGGAAGCAGTCCGACCGCGCCTCGGCGATCGGACTGCTCGCCTTTGGCCCTTACGAGCAAGTCTCGCCCGTGCTAGCCGGCCTGCTGACGCCGCAAACGCCCCCCGCCTTGGAGTCGGCGGCTGTCGCCGCCCTGGCCAACCAGAATGATCCCGGCGTAGGCCGGCAGCTTCTGGCCGGCTGGAAGACCTTTGGTCCGACGACGCGGCGCGACGTGATCGACGGCCTGCTACGGAGTCCATCGCCGTCTGGACGATCTGTTCGAGCGCGATCGAGTCCCGCGAGGTTTCTCGCGGCGAGATCGAACGGGACATCAAGCAGATTCTGATGAATCATCCGCACACGGCGATCCGGCGGCGGGCCCGCAAGCTCTTCGAGGCCGATCTGCCGGGAGATCGCGCGAAAATCGTCGCGGACTATCGGCCGGCCCTGGCCCGCAGCGGCAACTCGGACCGGGGCCGCGCGATCTACGAAAAGCGGTGCTCGATCTGCCACCGCTTCGGGCAGAGCGGACACGCCGTCGGGCCGGATCTCGTTTCCGTCCAGAACAAGTCGCCCGCCGACCTGTTGATTGCGATCCTCGATCCCAGCCGCGAGGCGCAGCCGAACTACGTCGCCTACACGGTCGTGACCCGTCAGGGGACGGTCTACAACGGCCTCATTGCCGCGGAGTCGGCCGCCGGCGTGACGCTCCGCCGAGCGGAAGGCAAAGAAGACCGCATCCTTCGCAGCCAGATTGACGAGCTCGTCTCGACGGGCAAGTCGCTAATGCCCGAAGGGCTTGGAAAAGGACATCTCGCCCGATCAGATGGCCGACCTGATCGCCTTCATCAAATCGCTGCCCCCGGCGTCAGCCCGCTGAATAAATGTGAGATTCATTATTCCCTGGGGCCTCTTATCCTTCGGACCTTCGGCCGGTTTCGGGTCGTCGCCAGCAGGTTGCACTGCCGATCCGCTTCGGCTCGGGAGAGAACATCAATAGGGGTTCTCGGACGCCATGCGGTCCGCTTCCTCCATTGCAAGCTCACGGAACGCCTCTTGTTCGGGTTCGGACTGCAACAGGTGGACCAGACGTCTGTAAACGTCTTCACGAAGCACGTAGACTTTCCCGGCTTCCGGCATTTCGACGGCCACAGGCTCGCCAGCTTTTACAGCCTCGATCTGTTTTACGGTGAGGTTCATGGCTTGATCCTCGCGCACGTCAAGTGTTGCGTCGAGACAGGTCTCAACGTCGCAGCATTGCGCCTCGTGTCAGCCGAGAAATTCCGGTGTCTTCAGGCGATCTGAGACGCATCCCATCCAGGTCAGGTATAGCGGTCCCGTGGTGGAAACCATCGCGTCACCGAAGTGCTCGCAGCACTCATCGGATTATCGGGCATCCCCAGAGGCGGAGCAATCCCCTGTGAATCCCGAAAACTCCACCCTGGAGGAATTCTGAGGAGCGAGTGTGGGGCAGGTGACTTCGTCTGCCGGGCAAACCGCCGCCGTCTGCAAACTGGGAGCGTTTTTAGCCCACGCCGCTGCATTTCACTGAGCGGGGACGCCGTGCGCGGCCTGCCGCCGCTTCCTCCAGGACGTGAACGAGCGTGCTCGTGGGAAGGCCGTTGCCCTGGATGCGGACATCGCCGCTTTCAAGAGCCTGCTGTGCCGTCGTTCCATCTGAAGCAAGCGCCGCGAACGTCCGGCTGTTGAGATGGAAGGTCGCCGTGCAGCGGTCCGTGATCCCTTGGTCGATGGAGATCAATCGGCCGTTTGACAGGGACAGCTCCCATTGTCCTCCTCCGGACCCGTCGACCTTGAGGCCGACATAGGCCGGCTTGCGCGCTGTTCGGGGGCGTCCGCAGGATTGCTCCACCGCTGCATCTTTTCGTGGAGGTCGAATTCCACCCGCGCGGGAGGACGGCTCAGACGGCGGCCGAAACTGGTCTCGAACGCGTACTGGCAAATCCGCAGGAAGAACGGCATGTCCATGACCGGGCAGGGAAGCTGCGGAGCGGCGGCCCGTGTGTTGGTCGTGTCGAAAAAGGGATCGTCGCGCCAGTACGCCGCGTAGACTTTCATGCCTTCGGTGAAAAATTGTTCAAAGTCGAGCCGCTCCGCCTCGCGATACGTCCTCTTTTCGGCCAGCTCGGTGTATTTCTCGCACGCCTGCTCCGTGGCCTCGCGGGTCAGCTTGAGTTTGACCGGCTCATCGGGCGTCAGATGGTACGTCTTGCCGTGGTGTCGGGAGTCAAGGGCAATCCGAGTCATCACGGCCGAGACCCAATCGACGGGAACGTAATTTTTTCCGGCCTGGTCGGAGAGGTTGAGAATTTCGGTCAATCGCTGGCCCGAGTAACGAATGCTGGCAACCAGCTCCTCCCGGTTCGTGGCCACCCCGGCGGCCTTGTTCAAGAGCGACGAGACGCAGCTTTAGCGGGACATAAAAGCCGTAAAACGTGGACGTGTACCCCGTCTTGGAGTCCCCCAGAATGATCCCGGGGCGGTAGAACGTGGGACTGTCGAGAAAATCGGAATCGCGGACCATGAGCTCCGCGCGGAATTTGCTGACTTCGTAGTCGTTGCCGTGGGTTTGGCCCGCGTCAAGTTCCGATTCGAGAATCCGTCCCTGCCGCAGCCCGCAGACGTACGCCGTCGAAACATGGTGGAATTTTCGGATTCCCGCCTCGCGGCAGAGATCGAGGACGCGCCGCGTCCCGTGCAGATTTGAGCGCCACGGTTCGTCGTTGGGTCCCGTGGCGTGGAACGTGAGACTGGCCGCGTTGTGCATCATGGAGTCGCAGTTGCGGGCGACCCAGCGGCGAGCGGAGGCGTCAAGCCCCAAGTCTCTCCTCGGTCAGATCCCCGGCGAGGACCACCGGCCGCGGATATTCACGGCCGTCCTCTTCCTCCCAACGGCGCCATCAGGCTTTCGACCCGCGCCTGGGCCGGCTCTTTCCGCGTCGATCGCACCAACAGGGCCAGGTTCTGCCCGGCCTTCAGCAGGTCTCGAATGAGATAAGCGCCTAGAAGTCCCGTGCCGCCAGTGAGAAGGAGGTACGCCATAGCATCCCGTATTACAGGAAGAGGCGCCTCCGTGCATCGATGTGCCGGGCAATCGTTCCTGATCGCCAGTCTCAAGTCCGTTGAATGACTCTCGTTGGACTGTATCGGCGAACAAGAGAATATAATCCTGCACAAAATCTTTATCAAGAATTCAAACGGCAATTGCGGTCCAAGCGTGTCAAGTGCCTTGGGTTGGCCGCAGGCGGGAAATTTTCCGGTCGGATCGATTTCATCCGTGAGGGCTTCCGCGGACCGGACGGGAATTGGCCGCGCGGCGTTTCATCGGTCGGGCGACAGCGACTTCGACCGACGAGGCGCGATCCAGATATCCGCGGCGTGCGGCACAATCCGGTTTTTCGTTTGACCGCGCGGGCGATGCGGTATAAGGTGGGGGTCGAACGGCCCCGCAGGCAAGCCGGACAATCGGTCGTTCCCGCGGGACTCGAATTGCCGCAACACTTTTGCGGACTGCTGCCGACGAGCCTTTCGCTCCGCATGGATCGTTTGAGCGAGGAATGCGTTGGACATGTGCCGGCCCAATGGATTGTCGGCACTCGTTTTGTCGAGCATTTGTAGTGCTCGCTCGGAATTGGGACGGTGGCCGCGGCGCGGGTGCGCGCGGACCGTCTGAAGGGCGTCGAACCGGGCGGAAAGGAAGCCAGGGACATGTCAGTCGCGGATTTTGTCGGCTTGCAACGGATGAATCGGCAGGCGATTCCAATGGCAACCCCAGACGCGGCGCAGTTGGTCGGCGGGCGACTCGCCGTCGCGCCCCGCCGTGCGCCGCGGCGAGATCCTCCGCAAGACGATCCACATGACGCCGGGCGCGCTGCCCTTCGCCATCTTTCTGTATCCCCATCCGCGAGTCCTGCCGTGGGACTCGATGTTGATCCTGACGGTGCTCACGGCGATTCTGACCGCTATCTATATTGCGTCCAAAAGAATCGTTCGCCGGCCCGACGAGACCGACTTTTACAGCACGTGTCTGAGCTATCCGGCGTGCATCCTGGCGATGCTTCTGTTGTTTCCGCAATATCCGGAGTTCACCTGCGTCGTGGTCGTCGTACTCGGATTCGGCGACGGGTCGGCCTATATCGGCGGCCACCTCTTCGGCGGGCGCCGCCTGCCGTGGAACCCGAAGAAGACGTGGGCCGGAACCATTTCGTTCATCCTGGTCGCGGCTCCGATTGCGACGTTGGCTTATTACCTCGAAGCGAACACCGCCGCCTTGGCCTTTTGGGGCGGGGGCGGACCGGTCGATCGCGCCCCTGGGGATGGCCGCCTTGTGCCGCCACGGCGGCCACGGTGACGGCCGCCGTGGCCGAATCGTGGGCGACGAACCTCACCGACAACTTGCGAGTCGGTGTCGCGGCCTCAGTCGCCGTAATCGCCGCGCACTATCTGAGCGCGGGATGGTTTTTGGCCTGAAGCGCGGGTCCGAGCACCGCCGCCAGAAGTGGCCCGCGGCGCGCCCGAAACGGCCCTCCCCGGCTGACAGGGGGCGCGATCGACGTCTTCCCCCCGTTCGACGTGTGCCCGACCGATCGTTGAAACAGGACGCACAGCGGAAGACGGATCATTTATCCAAAAGCCCCCTTTCGATGGCGGCGGCCACCTCGTCGGGCGTGCCGAGCGCATCGATTTCGAGAATCAAGTCGGCGGAGTAATAACCGAGCACCGGCTCCGTCTCGCGGCGATAGACGTCGAACCGGCGGCGGATGACGCCCTCGTCGGCGTCGTCTTTGCGCCCTTCGAGCTGGGCCCGCTTTTTCATCCGGGCCACCATCGCCTCCTGGTTGGAGCTGACCAGGTGGATCACCCGGACGACGCGGATTTCCCGGTCGAGGATACGGCACTGGTTGACGTTGCGGGGAATGCCGTCGAGCACCAGCGTATCGTGCGCGGCATCGAACCGGTGGGAAGCGATCAGCCGGTGCACTGCGTCGCGAAAGATGCGGATCGTCAGCTCGTCGGGGACGAGCTCTCCGCGCTCGGTGAAGCTGCGGACTTCCTTGCCCAACGGCGAGTTCTTGTCGAGCGAGCGGAACATTTCGCCCGTCGAGAGATGGGCGAAATGCGGCAAGCGGCCCAGGCGCTGTCCCTGCGTCCCCTTCCCGACACCTGGAGCGCCGAAAAGCAAAACGGCGCGATATGCAGGCTCGGGCATTGCGGATCCCTTCGCGGCGAGACTCGACCGGGGCCGCAAGCTATGCTAAACGGCCCCGCGAGCGGCCTCAAGCATGTCTTGTGGAACCATTCCCCAGGTGACTTCGGGCGTCGCTTCAGGACATCAGGGGCACGGATCGTCGACGGCCACGAGCAACCGCTGCCTTTTGAGCCTTTGAACCGTGTCCGACAGCTCCCACAGGGGCGCGTTGATCATGTCCGCGATCGCCAGCAGATCGTAAGCACCGTCGCACGACGAAGCAACGGGCATTCAAGGACAGCGCTGGACGAGAATCCTGACACCCGACGCAGTTGACCTCGCCCCATTGTCGCCCTAAAGTTCTGATGACCGGACTTTTTCGCGGTCGTCCAAGGACCCTGCGGGTGCAGTTGTAAGTTGGGGTCGAGTCTTCCAGACCCGCCGTCCGTGGCGCAATGCGTGGTGGGTCTCGAAGACTCGACCCACCCTACCAGAATTCGGCCGAACTTGTGCGCACAGCGGCGCGCCGTGATTTAGCCCGCATGACGGGTTACGAGCTCCATGTCCGATACGAACCCACCGTCTCCCAAGCCGCCGCAGAGTGATCCCCCCCGCGAGTCGCGACCGAATTCCCCCCGCAGGAGCGAACGCCCGCAGACGGCCAACGTTCTCTTGTGGTTGGTCGTTGGTCTGGGCGCGGTCGTCATTGCCTACTTCTTCATGAACGACCAGCGCAAGGGAAAACTGCTCCAGTTGGGAGAGTTCGAAAGCGGCATACAAGACGGCACCTACGGCCCCACGAACGTCTTCGATCTGACGATTGCGCCGGGTTATATCCGTTTTCAGGATCAGCCCAGCGGGAAACGCAGCGCTGCCAGCGAGGAGGCCAAGCCGGTCCACACCGTCTCGGTTCCAACCTACCAAATGGGGGCGGAAAAAGAGGCCGAGCTGACGATTCTCTTCAACTCGAAGGGAATCGGCTATGGCTACGCCGAGCCACCGCCCGATTGGTGGAATCTGCTCCCCTGGATTCCCGGCATCGCGATCCTGTTGATCATGATGTACTTCCTCCGACGGATGATCGGGACCGGGGCGGCCATGTCATTTGGGCGCAGCCGCGGCCGGCTTTACGCGCAGGAAGACGTCGATATCACCTTCGGCGATGCCGCGGGTATCGACGAGGCGGTCAACGAGCTCCGCGAGGTCGTCGAATTCCTGCGGACGCCCGGTAAATACAAGGCTCTGGGGGGCCGAATCCCCCGCGGCGTGCTCTTGGTCGGCCCCCCGGGAACGGGAAAAACGCTCCTGGCGAAGGCCGTCGCGGGAGAGGCGGGCGTCCCTTTTTTCAGCCTCTCGGGTTCGGATTTCGTTGAAATGTACGTCGGCGTCGGCGCCGCCCGCGTGCGGGACATGTTCCATCAGGCCGGCAGCCGCTCGCCCAGCATCATCTTCATCGACGAACTCGACGCGCTGGGCAAAGTCCGTGGCAGCGGGGCACCGGGCGGCCACGATGAGCGGGAGCAGACGCTCAACGCGCTTCTGGTGGAGATGGACGGCTTTTCCTCCGATCAAAGCGTGATCGTGATGGGCGCCTCGAACCGTCCCGAGACGCTCGATCCGGCCTTGCTGCGGCCCGGGCGATTCGACCGCCACGTCCTCGTCGACCGGCCCGACATCAAAGGGCGCGAAGCCATCCTCAAGGTGCACGCCGCCCGGATCAAGATGGACGACAAGGTCGAATTGCAGTGGATCGCCAAATTGACGCCGGGTTTCGTCGGCGCCGACCTGGCGAACCTCGTGAACGAGGCGGCCCTGCTGGCGGCAAGGGGAAATAAGCACTTCGTGACCATGGCGGAATTCGAGGAGGGGATCGAGCGCGTCATCGCGGGGCTCGAGAAGCAGACGCGGATCATCCACGAGGAGGAAAAACTGCGCGTCGCCTACCACGAATGCGGCCACGCCCTCGTCGCGTGCAGCTTGCCGAATACGGATCCCGTGCACAAGATCTCGATCATCCCGCCGCGGCATGGGCGCGCTGGGATACACGATGAGCCGGCCCGAGGACGACCGCCGGCTCTTCACCCAGACCGAGCTGCAAAACAAAATCTGCGTGCTCCTGGGCGGAATTACGGCCGAGGAGATCGTCTTCCAGGAGACGTCGACCGGCGCCCAGCGGGACTTGCAGCAGGCCAGCGATATCGCCGCAGCATGGTGACCGAGTTCGGCATGAGCGCGAAGCTCGGCCGCGTGCGCGTACAGCGAGCGCGTCCGCTCTCCGTTCCTCGGCACCGACGTGCCGAACGATTCGGTCCACAGCGAGGAGACGATTCGCGAGATCGACCTCGAAGTGCGGCGGATCGTCGACACCTGCGGCAAAACGGCGTTCGAGATCCTCACCGGCCGGCGGCCCGTGCTGGAGCAGATGTCCCGCGAGCTCTTGGAATGCGAGGTGATGGACGCCGGCCATCTGCGGAAGATCATCGATCAGCACAAGACGGCTCCCCAGCTCAGCCCCGGCACATTCGTCATGCACAAAGCGAAGCCGGACGAAGCGCCCGTATCGGCCGACGAAACCGCTCGCCGCGAATCGGCCGACGGAGCTTAAGCGGCTCTGCGGCGGGAGCCGGCCGGCACCTTTGCGCTCGACCGGGGCCAAATCCTCCGGTTGATCTTGGTCGGCCCTGAAACGGGGGGTAAAATCCGTCCCTCCTAAGCGAAAGTAGCCCCTCCTAACCGAAAGACGACAGCGTGCGGATCGCCTATCTGGACTGTTCCACGGGAATCAGCGGCGACATGACGCTGGGCGCGTTGATCGACGCCGGCGTCGATGCCGCGATCATTCGGGCAGCCGTCGATTCTCTCGGTCTCGCGGGAGTGAAGCTCACCACCGAGACCGTGATGAAAGAGGGTTTCCGCGCGACCGGGGTTCTGGTCGAGCATCCCGAGCAGCACGCGCATCGCCATCTGGCCGACATTCACGCGATCATTGACCGGGCGGGCGGCCTCACGCCGGGCCAAAAAGATCTTGCCCGGCGGATATTTCGGCGCGGTGGCGGAAGCGGAAGCCCATGTCCACGGCACGACGGTCGACCGCATCCATTTTCACGAAGTCGGCGCCATCGACTCGATCGTCGACATCGTCGGGGCGGCGGTCGGGTTCGACGTGCTGGGGGTCGACCAGGTGGTTGCGAGCCGCGTGCCGACGGGCCGCGGGCAGGTGCGGATCGATCACGGGATCTGCACCGTGCCGACGCCGGGAACGGCCGAATTGCTGAAGGGAATTCCGCTCGTCGACGTGCCGATCGACGCGGAACTGACGACGCCGACCGGAGCGGCGATCCTCAAGACGATCGTCGACCGTTTCGGTCCGCTGCCGGAGATGGCCATCCAGTCGATCGGTTACGGCGCCGGAACGAAAGACTTTCCACAGCGCGCCAACGTGCTGCGGTTATTCGTGGGGACGGCCGAGCCGCGCGCCGAGAGCGATTACGTGACTCTCCTGGAAACGAACCTGGACGACGTGACGGCGGAGATCATCGGCTACGCGAAACGCCGCCTGCTGGAGGCCGGCGCCCTCGACGTCTTTTCGACGTCGATCCAGATGAAGAAGGACCGGCCGGGCACGCTCGTCAGCGTCCTGGCACGGATGAGCGACGTCGAGAAACTCGAATCGATCCTGTTCGACGAGACGGGGACGTTCGGCATCCGGCGGACCGTCGTCGAGCGATCGAAGCGGTCACGCGGGGAACACACGGTCGCGACGGCGTGGGGCCCGGTCCGCGGCAAGCTCGGCTGGCGTCAGGGCCAAGAGTGCGTCTTCACGCCGGAATTCGAAGACTGCCGCGCGGCTGGCAAGCGAACAGGGTGTTCCCCTCCGCGAGATTTACCGCGCCGCCGAAAGCGCCTTCCAGCCCTCCTCCGTGACGCCGGCCCCTCAGCAGCCCCACGCTCATCGCCACGACCACGGATCACACGCGAGCGGGGAACACACGCACGATCACGCGCACGACCATGAGCACCATGGGTAGTCGCCACTGGCGAGTGGTTAGAGAAAACAGGGCACGCTCCGCGTGCTTCGCCTTCACTGGCCACGAGCCGCTCAAAGGAGTTCCAATGTTGCTTGCCGAAGCCTTGACCTGGCTCGAATGGAGCCTTCTCGGGACAGTCCTCCTGTGTACGGCAATCGTCGTGAGCCGCGCGTTTGCAGGCATCGGGGGGCAGGCCGGGCGACAAACTGACCAGACTGACGAGGAGACCGATCACGTCGACACCATGGCTGGGCGGCGCGTCACAAATCTCGAAGTCCGCCTGCACGATTTCTCGCGGGAGGTCGAGGCACGCCTGGAAAAGAGGGCCGTCGAATTGGACACGCTCGTGGCGGCCGCCGACCGCGAGATCGTGCGGCTCACGGACCTGTTGAAGAACTCGTCACCGGCCAAGGATCCACGCGGACCCGACATCACGCGTGCTTCCGCCTTATGCGGGTCCGTCTCCGATCTCTCGGCCGCGCAGGAGCAGATAATCTGTCACTTACACGGGGCCGGCTACAGCGTCCCCGAGATTGCCCACATGGTCGGCCGCCCGCCAGAGGCGGTGAACTCGGTCCTGCGGGCCGCCTGATCGACCGAGTGGATGCCACGCGCACCGCTCTGGAGGGACGCGTGCGTTCGAGGATGCGTTGTACACCGCGGCAGGTCTCTTCTCCCATTCAGTCTTGTCGAAAGTCGCCGAATTCCTACCATACGGCTTTTGGCCTGCCGACTCCCACGCGACATCATGCCGACCTCGGAAACGCCCTGTTCTTCAAGCGCTGACCGGCCCGCAAGCGGGCCGCCCAACGCAGACCAGCCCTCGAATTGGTCGCTGATCCTCAGAATGATCGGCTTGGGCTGGCGCTACCGCCGGAGCTGCACGCAGGTGGTCGTGCTGCAAATCCTGGTCGTGGCGCTCAGTCTGAGCGCCCTGGGTCTCACCGGCGTCGGCATCGACCTGATCGGCCATCGGCTCGATCCCCAGGCCAATCCGCACAAACTGCCGGCAGTGCTCACTTTCGCCGCCCAATGGCCTGCGATGCGCCAGTTGGGGCTGATCTCCGGTTTGATCCTTGCCTTTGCCGTCTTGACCGCGGCCGTGCGGTACGCCGCGGCGGTCGCCGTCGCCTCGATGAGCCAGCGGGTGCTCATCCAATTGCGTTCAGACGTTTACGACAAGCTGCAGCGGCTGAGCTTTCGGTTCTTCGACCGCGGCCAAAGCAGCTCGATCATCAATCGGGCGGCCGGCGACGTCAACGCCGTTCGGCAATTCGTCGACGGCGTGATCGTCAAGGTGCTCACCGTCGTGCTGTCGCTGGGCGTCTATGTGGCCTACATGCTCACGATGCACGTGCCGCTCACGCTCGCCTGCCTGGCGACGTCGCCCCTCTTATGGTGGGGGGCGGCCCGGTTCTCGCGGGTCGTGCAACCGGCCTACGTCAAAAGCGGCGAGCTCGTCGACCGCATGGTGCTCTCGCTGGTCGAGAACGTGCAAGGCATCACGGTCGTGAAGGGCTTCGCCCGCGAACCACAGGAAATCGAAAAATTCTCCTCGGCCAACCGGCGGATCTGCGACCAGAAGTTCGACATCTTCCACAAGCTGAGCCTCTTCCAACCGGCGATGGGATTTTTGACGCAGATCAACATGATCGTGCTCTTGGGATATGGCGGATATCTCGTCGTGAAGGGGCAACTGGCGCTCGGGGCCGGCCTGTTCGTTTTCGCCAACCTGCTGTACGAGTTCGCCAACCAGGTCGGGCAGATCACCAACATCGCCAACAGCATTCAAAGCAGCCTGACGGGGGCACAGCGCGTTTTCGAGGTTCTCGACGCGCCGATCGAGATTTTCAGCCCTCCGCACGCCGTCCGCATCGAGCGGGCCCGGGGGAACATCCTTTTCGACCATGTGCGATTCGCGTACAAGGCGGGCGAGCCGGTCTTCGACGATCTTTGCCTGGAGATCGCGCCCGGGGAATGCGTCGCCCTCGTCGGCGAGACGGGGGCCGGCAAAACCAGCCTGCTCAACCTCATTCCGCGCTATTACGACGTCCAGAAAGGGAGCGTGCAGCTCGATGGGCTTGACGTCCGCCGACTCGACGTCGACGACCTGCGGCGGAATATCGGCATTGTCTTTCAGGACAATTTCCTGTTCAGCAACACGGTTGCCGCCAATATCGCCTTCGGCCATCCCGACGCGACGGAGGCCGACATCCAACGGGCCGCCCGGATCGCCGCCGCGGACGAGTTCATCCGCGAGATGCCGGAGGGTTACGCGACCTTGATCGGCGAACAGGGGTCGAACCTGTCGGGCGGACAGCGGCAGCGGCTCGCAATCGCCCGCGCTCTTCTGCTCGATCCGCCCCTCCTCTTGCTCGATGACGCAACCGCCTCGGTCGATGCGCAGACCGAGCACGAGATTCAGGAGGCGATCGAAAACGCCCTCGAGGGCCGCACGACGATCATCATCTCCAACCGGATCAGCACGCTCCGCCGGGCCGACCGCATCTTCGTCATGGAACGCGGCCGGATCGTCGAATGCGGCACGCACGCTGAGCTCATGGCGGGGGACGGCCCCTATCGCCGTTTGGCCGAATTGCAGTTCGGCGACTTGATGAACGAAGCGGCCGCCTCCAGCGCCCCCGCCTCCTCCGCCGAGCCCGAACCTTCCGACGAGGAAGGCGTGCCGGCATGACGGACAAGCCTCCCGAAGACCCTCATGTCCCACCGCTGATCCGTTTCGGCTCAGCAGTGCCAACCCAGCGGCAATCCTCGTCGGATGCGGCTGCCGCGCGCCTTGAGGGGCAGCCCATCCTCCGCACGCTCACACAGCTCTCCCGCAAGGAGGAGCGCGAGGACGACCAGCGGCCGCTCGATTTCCGGCTAATCGCCCGTCTGTTCCATTACACCCGCCCTTACGCGTCGACACGAAACTGGCTCCTCGTGTGGGTGATTGTTCGCTCAATCCAGCTTCCGGCCCTCACCTGGGTGATCGCGGCCGTCATCAACGGACCGATTCAGCGACGCGACCCCATCGGCGTGGTGTGGGGGGCCGTTGCGTTCACAGTGTTGGCGATCTCCACGCAGTGGGTGATGCACTATCGGCAGCGTTTTGCGCTCGAGTTGGGCGAATCCGTCGTGCGCGACGCGCGGATCGCCCTGTTTCAGCATCTCCAGCGGATGCCGATGAGTTTTTTCCACCGCACAAAAATCGGCCGGATCATCAGCCGGATGACGTCCGACATCGAGGACGTGCGTGTCGGCGTGCAGGAAGTCCTGTTTGTGAGCCTGGTGCAGGTCGGCCAGATGGCCGTGGCCGCCGTCTTCATGCTGTGGTACGACGCGTTTTTGTTCCTGATCGTGCTGGGACTGGCCCCCGCGCTTTGGGCGATCAACCATTTCTTCCATCACAAGCTGAGCCAGTCTCTGCGGGCGATGCGCGATTCCTTCAGCCGCGTGACCGCCACGCTGGCCGAATCGGTCCTGGGCGTGCGCGTCACGCAGGGTTTTGTCCGACAGGACGAGAACGCCCGCTTGTTTCGCGAATTGGCGGCGGACCACTCGAACTACAACTACGCCGTCCTGCGGACCTACGGGCTCTTTTTGCCCCTATTGGACCTGAACAACCAGTTCTTCATCGCCATCCTGCTTTTGGTCGGCGGAGCCCGCGCCTTGGCGCCGGCTCACGCAGCACAGTTGGGCGACCTGGTCGGCTTCTTGTTCATGGCGAATATGTTTTTCTCGCCGATCAGCAACCTGGGAACGCAGTACAACCAGGCCCTGACGGCCATGGCCGGGGCCGAACGTCTCTTCATGCTGCTCGACAGTCCCCCCGAATGGGCCGACCGCCCCGACGCCGTCGACCTGCCGCGGATGCGCGGCCGCGTCGAGTTCCAAAACGTCCGCTTTGCCTACGACCCCGAGCGACCCGTGCTGCGGGACATCGATTTCACCGCCGAGCCGGGGCAGACCGTCGCCCTGGTCGGCCATACCGGCAGCGGCAAAACGACGATCATCAACCTGATCGCCAAGTTCTATTTGCCCTCCTCGGGGCGTCTGTTGATTGACGAGTACGAGATCCGCGACATCACGGCCGATTCGCTGCACCGCCAACTCGGGATCGTCGTCCAGCAGAATTTTTTGTTCACGGGGACTGTTGCGGAAAACATCCGCGTCGGCCGGCCGGACGCCACCGACGCGGAGATCTTCGACGTCCTGCACCGGCTCGACTGCGAAGATCTGCTGGAAAGCCTCCCCGATGGCCTCCAGACCCAAATCGGCGAGCGGGGCGTCGGCATCTCGTCGGGCCAAAAGCAGCTCGTCTGCTTCGCGCGGGCCCTCCTGGCCGATCCGCGGATTCTGATCCTCGACGAAGCCACGAGCAGCGTGGACAGCATGACCGAAGCCCGCATCCAACGGGCCTTGGAAGTCCTGCTCGCCGATCGCACGGCCTTCGTCGTCGCCCACCGCCTGAGCACGATCCGCCATGCCGACCAGGTCTTGGTCCTCGACCACGGCCGCATCGTCGAACGCGGCACCCACGATGAGCTTCTGGCCGCCGACGGCGTCTACGCCCGGCTCTATCGGCGGTTCACGCAGTCGACGGCGGCGTGATACGACGGGTCCCTCGAGCGCTTGAAGCCACAGTGTAGCGGTCCCGCGGCGGTAATCGTCGAGAAGGGAGTCACTTTCAACGCGACAAGGAAGTGCTACCAGCACTAATGGCGGACGGGCGGCCGCCGAGCGGGCCTTGTTCGCCTTTTGCTACCGCGGCCAATCGGCCTTGGCGTCGAAGTTGATGATCGTCGTCTGCGGCAGCCGCGGAATTTGCGGACGCAGGTACGGCTTGTCCGAAGCCTTGTGGCAGGCGTAGCAGTTCTCGAGCGTGAACCGGTAGGCGGCGACGAACTTCTCCGGGCTTTTGGCGGCCACGGCGTCGCCAAGCTGCTTCAGCGGGCCCTTCTCCATCGCCTGCAAGATGGCCGGCAGGTTCACGTCCCGGTTGGCATTGTCCTTGCGGATCGGCTTGATGCGGACCGCCCAGTGCAAATGCGACTGCGTCTCCTTGCAATAAAAGTCAGCCAGCGCCCAGTTCTGTCCCTGCACGGCAAACCACAAATTTGTGAAGTGATAACCGACGTCGGACATCGCGTGCGACTGGTCGGGAAGAAGATCCTTGAGCGCCGCCACTTCAGCTCGTAGCGTGTTGAGCGCTTCGGTTCCCTTCGGGACGGCGGCGATGACGGCCGATTGCCTCTCGAACGTCGCGAGTCCTGCCCCCACCGCGCAGGCAACCACCGCCACGATTCCGAACCGGAGCTGCGACGAATTCATCTGGCACCCTCCTCGACATCACCAACACCGTTTGCGACTCTGCAGGATGCGCCGCCCTCGCTACGCCAACAGCTTTTGCACAATGTTGCCGTGCACGTCGGTCAGGCGGAAGTCGCGGCCTTGGAAGCGGTAGGTCAGTTTCGTGTGATCGAAACCGAGCAGGTGCAGGATCGTGGCGTGCAGGTCGTGGACGTGCACGCGGTCGGTGACCGCGTTGAAACCGAAATCGTCGCTTTCGCCGATGGTGGTCCCCGGCTTGATGCCGCCGCCGGCCAGCCACATCGTGAAGCAGTTGGGATGGTGGTCGCGGCCGTCGTTGCCTCCCTGGACCATCGGCGTGCGGCCGAACTCGCCCCCCCAAATGACGAGGGTGTTTTCGAGCATGCCCCGCTGCTTGAGATCCTTGATGAGGGCCGCGCAGGCCTGATCGGTGTTGTGGCAGTTTCGTTTGAGTTCCTTGACCAGGCTGCCGTGCTGGTCCCAGGCCTCGTGGAACAGCTCGACGAACCGCACGCCGCGCTCGACCAGCCGCCGCGCGAGCAGGCAGTTATTGGCGAACGACGGCTTGCCGGGAGTGGCCCCGTACATCTCCAGAATGTGCTTGGGCTCGCGGTTCAAATCCATCAGCTCCGGAGCGCTGGCCTGCATGCGAAATGCCATCTCGAAGGAGTGGATGCGCGTGGCGATCTCGGGATCGCCCATTTTTCCCAGCCGCAGCCGGTTGAGTGCCTGGATCGCGTCGAGCGAATCGTGCTGAACGCCGCGGTCGACGCCGGGCGGATTGGAGAGGTAAAGCACCGGGTCGCCGGTGCCGCGGAACTGCACGCCCTGATAGACCGTCGGCAGAAAGCCGCACCCCCAGTTCGAGTTACCACCGCTGGGTCCCTTGCTTCCCGAGCTGAAAACGATGAAGCCGGGAAGGTCCTGCGATTCGCTCCCCAAGCCGTAGGTCGCCCAGGCGCCCATGCTCGGCCGGCCGAACAGGGGCGAACCGGTGTTCATCAGGATTTGGCCGGGGGCATGGTTGAAGGCGTCGGTCACCAACGACTTGACGATCGCCAAGTCGTCTGCCACTCCGGCCAGGTGGGGCAGGACTTCGGAAAGCTCGGCGCCGCTTTGGCCGTGGCGGGCGAACTTGAACCGCGGTCCCAGGAGGTTCGAATTCGGGCTGATAAAGGCGGCACGGTAGCCCTTGATCAACTCGGCCGGAGGAAGTTGGCCGTCAAAGCGGGCCAGTTGAGGCTTGTTATCGAAGAGTTCCAAGTGGCTCGGGCCGCCGGCCATGAACAGGAAGATGACGCTCTTCGCCTTGCCCGGATAGTGCGACGCTTTGGGAGCCAGCGGATTGTCCGAACGTCCGGCCGACGCGCCTTGGCGCGCACGCCCGCCAAGAGCTCGGCCAGCGAAATCGCCCCTAGCCCAACGCCGCACTGCTGCAAGAACCAACGACGGCTGACGGAGCGGGGATCGACAATCCCGGTAGAGATGGTCTTGGCAGTTCACTGGCTATTCCTTCGTAATCGTCTCGTCCAAGTTCAACAGCACGCGGCACACCGCCGTCCAGCCGGCCAGTTCGTCGACCGTTGTGCCGGCCGGCAGCGCGGAGGGATGTTTCACGTTGTTGGCGGCAAACGGCAGCGCGCTCGGTTCGTCCGATGCGAAATGTCTTGTCTCTTTATTGTAAAGCGCCAAAGCGCGGAGGTTTCTTGCTCCGTCGGCCTGCGGGACAGACAGCGGCGGAAGGCGTAGGTCAGTCGTTGCCGCCTGTCCGCTCCCCCTTGCCAGACCGTGCTCAGAGCCAACGCCCGGGCACATTCGAGAAAGAGGGGTTCGTTCAGACTGGTCAATGCTTGCAGCGGCGTGTTCGACCGGGCGCGGCGGACGCACGAAAAATCGCCGTTGGGCGCGTCGAATGTCTGCAGCGCGGGGTACGGAACTGAGCGAAAGCGAAACGTGTACGTCGCGCGGCGATAGCGGTTCGGGCCTTTTTCTTCCTTCCAAATCTTGGGGCCGTAGCTGGCCGGCGGCACGAAGAGGAAATCGGGGGCGGGGGAAAGACGCTCGGGCCGCCAAGCCGCGCGTACAACAGGCCGCTCGTCTCCAGCGCGATGTCGCGGACGATCTCCGCGTCGACGCGGAACCGCGGCCCCCGCGCCAGCAGGCGGTTATACGGATCGCGTCCATAATTCTCGGGCGTCACCTGCGAGGACTGCCGATACGTCGCAGAAGTCACAATCTGCCGGTTGAGCCACTTGAGGCTCCAACCGTGGTCCATGAATTCGACCGCCAGCCAATCCAACAGCTTCGGATGAGACGGGGTTTCGGACTGCGAACCCAAATCTTCGCTCGTACTGACGATGCCGATGCCGAAATACGTCTGCCAGACGCGGTTGACGATGGCCCGCGCCGTCGTCGGCGAACGGCGATCGGTCAGCCAGCGCGCAAACGTGAGGCGCGTCGGCGGGGCGCCCGGCGGAAGGGGCTGCAGAAAGCTGGGAACGCCCGGCGACACCGTCCGTTCCGGCTTGAGAAAATCGCCCCGTTTCAACACGTGCGTCGGGCGAGGCATCCCTCTTGCGGCCAGGACGAACTGCGAAGCGCCTTCCGGGTGTTGCCGCCAAAGCTGCTCGATCGCGTCGTTCGCCTCCTTCCATTCGGGGACGGTGGTCCGCCAATAACTGAAGATGGCCGCGATCTGTGCCGGCGATCGCTTTTCGGGGGAGATGGCCAAAACCTCGCGGACGTTGTGCGGAAGCGGGTCGGCCGCCGGGTTGAGCGCGTTGGTGACCGAGAGGCGGTAACGGCCCAGATTGTTGTTTTGATTGTCGTCGCTGTTCCAGCCTCCGTGCTTCTGGCTCAAGGCAAACGTCAAAACCGTGCCGCCGGGGAAGGAGACCGGTTTTTGGGCGACGAAGACGGCATTGCGAGGCTCGTTGCGGCGGTGCGGACCGATATCGATTCCCCATGCCGTTTTGTCGTCGTGGTCGATGGCGAAGGCGATCGGCCCGGTCACGCGGCGGCGGCCGCTTCGATCATCGAAGATGGATTCGAGCGGCGTTTCCGGCGGATTGACATCGGCCGTGGCCCGCACGATCTTGACCGGCGCCGCTTTCGAGGGCGCATTGAGCGGAGCAGCCGTCACCTCGAATTCCGTCAGAGCACAAGCCCCCTTGATCGAGCGGCCCGGTCCTCCCAACGGCAAATTCGGGTCGTTGAGGAGTTCGAGGCGGAACGCGGTGATGTTCGGGACTGTCGTCTTGACCCGGAATCTCGGAGACGTCCTTTGTCGGCGCGTAACCTTGCGCGAGGATCGAGCCGTCGGCAAGCAGGTAGTGCTTTTGTCCTCCGGGAACCAAATCTTCCGGCGCCGGGCGGACGATCGTCCAAACCGGCTGGTCGTTGCGGACGCCTTCCTCCCAGCGGGCCATGCGCTCGGACCAATCAGGATGACGGTGCCGCAGGCCCGCCTCAATCTCGTGGATGTGGCGAAACAGATCCGCACGGCGTCGCTGTTCGTCGGGCGTGTAAACCGCGATGTTCGCTTCATAGTCGTTGTTGAGGAAGGCGAAGAGCCGGTAATACTCTTCCTGTGTGAGGGGGTCGTATTTGTGGTTGTGACACTGGGCGCACTGGATCGTCAGCCCGAGCACGCTTTTGCCGATCGCATCCATGCGGTCGAACATGGCCTCCATCCGGAATTGTTCGGGATCGACGCCCCCCTCTTCGTTGAGCATCGAATTCCGCAGAAAACCGGTGGCGACGATCTGGTCCTGCGTCGGGTTGGGCAACTCGTCTCCGGCGATCTGCTCGATGATAAATTGATCGTAGGGAAGGTCGCGGTTGAGCGCGCTCGTCACCCAATCGCGATAGAACCAGACTTGCCGCGATTTGTCCTTCTCGTAGCCATCGGAGTCGGCGTAGCGTGCGGCGTCGAGCCACAGCCGGCCCCAGCGTTCCCCGTAATGCGGCGACGCCAGGAGCCGGTCGACCTGCCGCGAATAGGCGCCGGCGCTCGTGTCGGCCAGGAAGGCGTCGATCTCTGCCAGCGTGGGCGGCAGGCCGATCAGGTCGAGCGACAATCGGCGGAGCAAGCTCACCTTGTCCGCTTCCGGCGAGGGTTCGAGCTTCTCCTGCTTGAGTCGTGCGAGGATGAATGAGTCGATCGCGTCGCGTGACCGGCCCCTGTCGCGGACGGCGGGGACGGGCGGGCGCTTGGGGGGTACGTACGACCAATGCTCCGACCACTTGGCCCCCTCCGCGATCCAGCGGCGGATCAACTCGATCTGCGCCGGACTTGGCTTCTTGCCCGTCTTGGGGGGCGGCATTCGTTCGTCCGGATCGTCGGACGTCATCCGGCGCAGCAGCTTCGCTCTCGTTTGGCTTGCCCGGGACGAACGCCAAATGTCCGCCAAGGTCGGCAAACGCGCCGGACTTGGTGTCCAATCGCAAATCGGCTTTCCGCTGCTTGGAATCGGGGCCGTGGCAGTCGAAGCAGTTTCTCGACAAGATGGGCCGAATGTCGCGGTTGAAATCGACGTCCCCCGCCCGGGCGGCATTCCACGGAAGGCTCGAACACCCCAGCAGAAGGGCCGTGGCACTGAAGACTCGTCGCAGCATGGACGGAAACCTGGCGGGCCAACGCAGTCTTATGATTCGACGGACGGTTGCGGGCTTCTGCGAGCCCGCGGCGGGATTCTTGATTATAGCCGACTCGCGGGGCTTTGTCCCGAATCGACGGCCTTGCGACGGATCGGCAAACGAGACCCGACGAGCCGCCCGGTTTACCCTGGCGGCGCCGCGGGGCAAACCCGCCGGCTCGTTTTGTCGAGGGAAAAACGAATCCGCGTCAGTTCAGGCTGAACTCGGGGGGCCAAGCGGACTGGGCGGCCTTTGCCCGCTGTCGCAGCTTGTCGTGAATCAAGCGCAGCACCAGCCCGCAGCGCCGGTTGATGTCGAGCTCAGCGAGGACTTTTTGGGCATCCTGCGCCTCCAGTGACATGGCATCAGACAGCACATCGCATAAGATCCCCAGCGGCACCGCTTCCTCGATTGCTCGACTCAACACCTGGTCGAGATTGTGCCGCGGGAACAGCTTTCGGAACGCACCGATCACCCGGCGGCGTTGGGCGGCGGCTGCCGCTTCCGACGTCACCGTTGCCGGATCGGGATGCAGAGTCAGCTCGGCCACGCGGTACAGCCGGTCGGAAGCCTCTTCCCGCACGATGCGCGCCCGCGACAGCCCCTGCACCACCAGGTCATAGCGCCCGTCCGGAGCGAATTGTTCGGCCGTAATGCGTCCCAGGCAGACCGTATCGTGGATCGGCGGCGAGCCTTCCGTCGTCACCCATCCGGGCTTCAGCAGGGCCATCGCAATCAGCCGGCTGCCCGTCAGCGAGTCGCCCACCATCTGCCGATAGCGCGGCTCGAAGATGTGCAGCGGAAGCAGCAGGTGCGGAAAGTGAACCACGTTGGGCAGCGGAAAGAGGGCGCCCATCCCGTGAATGCCGCAAGCTGCTCGCGAACGTCGAACTGCTTGCTCATAATGTTTCCTTGCGGCCATCCAGTTGAATCGTCGGAATTCGATCGTCACTCAATTCTACACCGGCGGGGTACATCTGAGCGGACTCTAACAGCTCCTGAAAGCAATATTTCATCTCGGCCAGGAACTTTTCGACGTCGAGGCCCTGGTAAACCGGCCGGTAGGGATCGAGCTTTTCGCGGACGGATTCGTAGAGTTTGCGGCGCCTCCCAGATTCTCGTTGCCGAAATGGAACAATGCCACGGCCGCCTGGATCAGCCCTTGATAAAATTTCTTCTCGGCCCCGAGCGTCTCGGACCAAAGCTCCTCGAGAACCTCGTGGCATTCGAAAAAGTCCTCTTCATTGAAGAGGCGGATGCCTTCCAGATATTTCTCGGGATACTCGCTCATGCGGCGCCGATTCTGGTCGCAAGTGGTGCAGGGAGGAAAAACGCCCCGGCCGCAGTAGAATCTTATCCGGCTGCCGCCGGACTGCCCACTACTGAATTGCCCACTGGTGAAACGATCGGACATCTCGCCATGACGAAGCTCATCAAGACCAAGCCCCGCACGGTTGCGGGAACCGCGGCGAGCAAGTCGCCTGCCCCCCAAATCGCCCGGGTCTCGAAGCGATCCGGCAGACCGGGAACCGCCGCGCCGCGCCTGACGCCGCCGGGGCGATCGTCCGGGCCGGCCGACTTGCGGACGCAGGTCCGGCAGATCCTCCGGGGACTTGCCAAGACCTATCCGAATGCGACCTGCGCGCTCAAGCACGACTCGGCCTACGAGTTGATCGTGGCGACGATCCTCTCGGCCCAGTGCACCGACGAACGGGTCAACATGGTGACGCCGCTCCTGTTTGCCAAGTATCCCGATGTCGAATCGCTGGCTGCCGCCACGCAGGCCGATCTCGAGGAGATCATCCGGTCGACGGGCTTCTTTCGAGCCAAGGCGGCCAGCCTCCGCGGCATGTCTCAGGGCGTCGTTGAGCGGTTCGGCGGCCAGATCCCCAAGTCGTTGGACGACCTGGTGACGCTTCCCGGCGTGGGACGCAAGACGGCCAATGTCGTCCTGGGAACCATGTGGGGCATTGCGAGCGGCGTCGTCGTCGACACGCACGTCAAGCGGATCTCGACACTGTTGGGAATCACCAAGAGCACTTCGGCCGAGCAGATCGAGCGCGACTTGATGCAGATTATCCCGCAAAGCGAATGGGTCAATTTCTCGCATCGATTGATCCATCACGGGCGGCGGATCTGCATCGCGCGGCGGCCAAAATGCCTGGAGTGTTCCCTGTTGAGCTGCTGCCGCCGTGTCGGGCTGCCGCCGCTCAAATGACCTGGGAATTGTCCGTTCCCCTGTCACATTGCACAGCGAAATTGCAGCGGCTAATGTGGTTGACACTGGCAGCTTGCTCACCCGTGTCTTGCGGCTTGACGGCGACCAAACCGATGATTCTCAGCGGCAACGAGATTCGGGCCCGGCTGGGCGGCGACATCGTTATTCATCCGTTTGACGAGGGGCAGCTCAACCCGAACAGCTACAACTTGCGGCTGCACGATGAGTTATTGGCGTACGAGGAGATCGTCCTCGACATGCGCCGCCCGAACCGTTTCCGCAGGCATACGATTCCGCCCGAAGGGGTGGTGCTCGACCCCAACCGTCTCTACCTGGGCCGAACGGTGGAGCGGACCGAGACGCACAACCTCGTCCCCATGCTCGAGGGCCGTTCATCGATTGGCCGGCTGGGCCTTTTCGTCCACGTGACGGCCGGCTTCGGCGACGTGGGGTTCTGCGGCTATTGGACGCTGGAAATGTTCGCCGTCCAACCGGTGCGGATTTACCCGGGCGTGCAGATCTGCCAGATCTTCTATCACACCATCGAGGGGGCCGTGACCGAGTATCACAGCGAAAAGTACCAGAACAACCGCGACATTCAGCCGAGCCTCCTGTTCAAAGAACTGGAATCGATCGAAGACCGTCAGATGCGCTTGTCCTTCGGCCAGGAACGGGCCGAGTGAGCGTTCGGCTGCAAAAGATCATCAGCGGAGGCCAGACGGGCGTCGATCGGGCCGCCCTCGACGTCGCGATGGCTCTCAACATTCCGTGCGGCGGCTGGTGCCCCCGGGGGCGCCGGGCCGAAGACGGGCGAATTCCCGAGCGCTATCCGCTTCTGGAGACGGCCCGCCCGTCCTATTCCAGCCGCACCGTCCAAAATGTGACCGATTCCGACGGCACGCTCATCCTCACGTTCGGAAGAACGACCGGCGGAACATTGTTGACGAAAAACGCCGCACAAAGACGGCAGAAGCCGTGCCTCGTCGTCGACTTGGAAGAGACCCCCGCCGTCGCGGTCGTTCACGACTGGCTTCAAACAAAGACGATTCGCGTTCTCAACGTCGCAGGACCCCGGGCCAGCCAAGCGCCGGAAGCCTACCGCTCGGCGGCGAGCTTCCTTCTCAGGCTGCTGTCGCAGCGCGCGACGGACAAAAAAAAGGGGCTTCGGCCAAATAGGGGTGTCGGGTTTTAAAAAACAGTCCTGGTTTTGCTGCATTACGGATGTCGGTGCACCCAGAAACGAGGAATGGTCGCGTGCGGCGTAGTCGTCGCGATACGACGAGCGACCGGACGAAAGAATAGGGCACGCCTTCGCGTGCCGTTGGCATGGCACACAACTCCTCACTCGCCACTCACTGGAGTTCTGGCCCTATTATCTGCGGGAGCACAGCCGGCCCGGTTGCCACGCATGCCGCGGAAGCCGGCGGCCGGCTGACGAAGGCGACCTGAGCCTTTTGAGCACCGAGATTCGCGTTTGTGCTCGTTTGGGACTCTATTCGCCGCTCATCGCGTCCCAAATCTTGTGGAACAAGCTCGGTTTGGGCTGTTCCGGCGAGTTGTCGATCGCGGGGTCGGTGCCCGACGGAGTGGGCATTCGGCCGGGCGCCCATTGGCTGTCCATCGAGGCGGCAGGCGCGATGGGCGCGGGATTGAAACCGCGCTGAGGACCGGCCGCCGGAGCGTAGGACGGACTTCCCCCCGGCGCGCCCTGGGCCGGAATGGGGACGGACATTTTCTCGAGCCAGCCAATTTGCGGCGAGATGGCCGCGCATTGGGAGCGGTCTGAACTCTGGGCGGAAGTGCTGTCGAGGGCGTGGCCTGCGTCGCCGGGGACTCGTATCCGACCCTTTGCACGGGCGTCTCAGCCATCAAGGGCGTGCTGCGTCTGGCCAGGTAGACGGGATTGATGGGGTCGGCCAGCGGTACCGATTCGCGCATTGTTTGCGCGCCGGGCTGCTCTTGTCGGTCGTCGTCGGCTCGTCCCCGAGATACGGGTCGTGCATCGGCTTCAGGGCGACGTCCGCCTGCGCGGGGGAGGCCGAAACCACGTTCGGTTGATCCCGACGGATCGGGAAGAAAACTTGAGAGGACGTCGAGGGAGAATAGATCGGTCGGCTCGGCGCCAATCCCATTGGGGAAAGTCCAATCGGCCGATTGGAGTTGGCAGCCGTGCCGAAACTCGCCATGGCGGCGCTCTGCGGAGAACCGGGAATGGCCCCCAGCGCCTGCTCGATCCGATGGCGGGCCAATTCGTCACGTCCGGCGCGCAGATCGTCCATCGCCTGCTGCAGAAGCCTTTCGGCGGGCGGGCGCTGGCGGCCCTTGCGTCGAGTGGCGGGACCGGCCGCTGCGGAATGGTCTGGAGCAGCGGCTCGTTCGATCGGTACGAGTCGGTCGGTGACGGATTTGTGGCACGGCGTGCCTCGATAGAGAGCGAAGGCGACGGCACGCTCGTTCTGTCACCCCATTCCATGGGCGGATGAGCATCCGCAGCCGTGCCCGATCGAGCGTCGAACGTGGAGTCGGATACCGGCCTGACGACGCCCTCGCTGGCAACCGAGGGACGTTGGCGGCGAATTTCCTCCAGCAAATTCTCGGGACGATAGTCGTATTTGTCCCAGTTGACATGCAGTTGGGCGGCTTGCCGCGCGAACTGCTCGGCGTCGTCGAAGCGCTTCTCGTCCAGTGACAAGAGGCCACGGTCGAGAAGCTCGATCGCGCCGCGCCTTATGGCTGCGTCCCGAATCCGCGGAAACCATGCGGTTTGCGCCGGCTGCGTCCCGCTCTCTCCGATCGATCTCGGCGAGGACCTGTTCCGGATGAACGCCGACAAAACCCGCCGTGACGCCGATGGCAGCGGCCCTTCGCGTCAAGCGTCTCGCCGTCTCGAATCGGTTGGCGTCCAACTCGACCATCGCCTGTCGAAGCAGTTCTTGAGCCATGCGCCCGGCCTCAACGTTGCTGCCTTCGGAGCTACTGCTGGCGGAATGCGTGGTCGCGGAATTGCTGAATGCGGAGTGGCCGCCGGATAGGGACGGCCAAGCGCCGACGAACCGTCGTCGGCGACGGCGGTGACGCACGACGCAAAGAGTCCCAACGAGCCGGCAACGGCCAACGTATGCCATTTCGATCGCACGGATATCCCTTTCGGTTTGCTCCCGAGTCTGCGCGAACCTCGCGCCGCTTTGCAGACGAGTCTCAAGCGTTCGGCTAGACTACCGCTATCGGATTTATCGGATTTACGGGCTGAACGGATGAGTCATTTTGGGGGAGTTGCGTCAATAATTCCGGACAACGCGGCTGAGGCGCCGCCCGAATTGCTCGTGGTGGCCGTTTGGGGCCGTGTTGGCGCTTGGGCTCTTGGCGGCGGCCGGGTGTGACGACGATGAATCGGCGAAATCGGGGAGGGCGGAGCACCCTTTCACGAACGAGACCGTCACGGTCGCCGTGCCGAAAGGCCTGGGGTTCTCCGAAGTCTGGAGAGGCCTGCTCGAAGAGTGGAGTGAACAAACCGGGGCCGCCTATCGCCTGGTGGAATATGCGGACGGGACCGCTGAGAAGAAGGATCTTGCCGCCCGGCGATCTGATCGTTCTGCCCTTCGTCGATCTTGGAGAATTTGTCGCGGCCGACCGATTGGCGCTCATGCCGCCCGCCATGATTGCCGGGGAGTCGGCGACGGGGTGGCTCGATATATTTGCCGGTTTGCGCGAGCGGGTCTTGTCGATCGGCGGCGCTCCCACGATTATCCCCTTCTCTTGTCCGGTTTTAACGTGCTACCTGCGGCGGGACCTGCTGGAAAAAGCCGGGCTGAAACCGCCCCACACGTGGGACGAGTATCAAGCCGCTTGTCGACTCCTCGTCGAAGTGGGCGCCGGGGCTTTCCATCGTCGAGCCATGGAGCCCGGACTTTCGGGCGACAATGTTTTTGGCCCGGGCGTTGCCGGGAGTGAAGAGTCCAGCCAGTTTTTCGGTCTTTTTCGACATCGACACCGGCGATCCGTTGATTGACTCGCCGGGATTTGTCCGCGCGCTCGGGCAATCCGTCGCCGCGGTTTCAAAGATGCCGGCGGAAGTCAAGAACCTCTCCCCCGCCGACTGCCGCCTCCTGATCCTGACTGGCAAGGCGGCGATGGCTGTCGCTTTTGAACCGGGACGGACGGATTCTAAAACCGATCGAACGGCCGACGGCGATCTCTCTGTCGTTTGTGCGTCTGCCAGGAACGCGCAGATTTACAGCCGCAGCTCAAAAACGTGGACCACGCCGCCCGACCAGGGGATCAACGACGCCACACTGGCCCCATTTGCCGGCTTGGCGGCCGGCGTTTCCAAGGGTATTCCCCCTAACCGGTCTGAGGCCGCGTGGAACCTGGCAAGTTTTCTGAGCCTCGATCGTTATGAGCAGGCCTTCGTCAATGCGCCCAAAAGCGTGTGCCGAGAGTCCCAGCTTTCGGGGACGGCAACTTGGGTCAGTCCCGACCTTCGGCCCAATGAGTTATTCAGCTATTGCGGAGCGACCGCCGAGAGCTTGCGGCAGTCGAATATTTCGGCCGAGCTTCTCGTGGTGGGCCGCCCGAGATTCCGCAAAGCGCTGACCGAAGGTCTAACAGCCGCGTTGGAGGGAAAAGCCTCGCCGGAGACCGCTTTGAAGGGCGTTGCCGAACAGTGGCGCGCGATTTCAAAAGAGCTGGGCGTCGATCGCGTCCGCGACAGCTACCGCAAGTGTCTCGGCCTTCCAGCCGCGATGAATCTGCCCACCCTCTCCGATTCGGACGGAGGCAACTGAGAGGCAGGCCCGAAGCACGAACGGGGCCGCGCGATCAGTTGGTTTCGACGCGGCGGATATTGATGCGGCGGCCGCGCCGGTCGAAGAAGACCTGGCCATCGGTGAGTGCGAAGAGCGTGTCGTCGCTTCCCTGGCCGACGTTGCGGCCGGGATGCCATTTCGTCCCGCGCTGGCGGATCAGAATGTTGCCGGCGAGGACCATTTCGCCCCCGAACTTCTTTACTCCCAACCGCTGGGCATGCGAATCGCGACCATTGCGGCTGGAGCCTTGTCCCTTCTTGTGAGCCATGTTCGAACCAAACCTCCGGCGACCAAATCCGCGTCCAGCTCAGACGCAAAACCATCAACAACCGACGAGCTTCGCATTTTCTTCCAGATCGGATCGTGTTGCAAGCCCGGACCCGGGCCGGTGACCCCGGACAAGCCAAAGCCATTGAATTCTTCGCGACATGGCCCGGTTAATCCGTCCGCCTGGCCGTTCGCCCCGCCTGTGGCACGTGGCTTGCTGGCTTTAAGGCGGTCCGCTTCCGCGGTCTGTCGAGCGCTCAACAAAGCGGACAAGGTGACGGCGCTCACGACGGAAAAGATGCATCCAAAACCCGCTGATGCGACGATTCTCCCGTCCGCCACACAGGTGAAACGATGAGCGACCAAGACACAGATTCCGAACCGGTCCTCGTCACGTCACACGCCGTTGATGGAGGGAACATCCTCGAAATAACGATCAATCGGCCCGAGGTGCACAACGCGATCAACGGCGAGGCGGCCCGACTGCTGCTTGATGCCTGGCGCCGATTTCGCGATGACGACTCGCTTACGGTCGCCGTCCTGCACGGCGAAGGCGATCAGGCGTTTTGTTCCGGCGCCGATTTGACGGGCCTCGAGGAACTGGCACATGTCGGGGCGATCGCCGAGGAAGTCGGCGATATCGTCCGCCGCGGCACCGGTTCGATGGGCGGCGGACCGATGGGAGGCACGCGTCTCATTCAAGCCAAGCCAGTGATCACCGTCTCGCAAGGCTACACGTACGCGGGCGGCCTCGAACTGTTCTGCCACGGGCACATTCGCCTGGCCGAGCCGCAGGCGACCTTTTCCGTCGCGTGCCGCCGCTGGGGAGTGCCGCTGGTCGATGGGGGAACTGTCTACCTGCCGAGGCTCGTCGGCTGGGGGGCCGCACTCCCCTTGATTATCACGGGCCAGCGGATCTCGGCGGAACGGGCCTTTCAGATCGGTCTGGTTTGGGAGCTAGTCCCCCCGGGGGCGGGGTGGCGCGGGCCTTGTCGATGGCGGGGCAAATCTGCCAACAGCCGCGCGACGCGCTGCTGGCCGATCTCGGGTCCGCGCTCCACGGCTCTCATCTGCCGTTGGGCGCCGCCCTGGAGCTTGAGGCCCGTAATCTCGATCCCGTCATGCAAAGCGACAGCACGCGCCGCGGCGTCGAGTCGTTTCTGCAGGGAAAGCGGTTTTGGTTCACGTGAGCGTGCTTCGCATCCTGCAACGCGAGCGATACGATGACGAACGGACAAAGTCTTCGATCGGGAGTTTCCTGAAGATGACCGTGCTGAGTGGGCGAGATATCATGCGGCTGAACGCAAGCCAGTTTGCGGCGGCCCAACGGATGTTGGAACGGGCGTTCCTGGATTATCCCTTGATGGTTTACGCGTGCCCGGAAGCGCGCCCCCGGCGCCGCGGAGTCCGAGCGCTTTACACCGCGATTCTTCGCGATACGCTGCGTTATGGCGAGATCTACACAAGCCCCGGCGTCGAGGGAGTGGCCTGCTGGCTGCAGCCGGGGGTTGCTCTCCCCACATTTCTTCGCGAAGTCCGCGCCGGCCTGCTGGGGCTGCCGATGGCGTTCGGTTGGAATGCCTTTCGCTGCCTGGTCGACTATGGCCAGTGGCACACCAAGCTTCATCAGGAATTGATTTCCGGGCCGCACTGGTTCCTGGCGACGATCGGCGTCGACCCGGCGTGCCAAGGCCGGGGAATCGGCAGCGCTCTGTTGGAAGCCGTCCTGATAAAGGCCGACGACCAACGACTCCCCTGTTATCTTGAAACGCATGGCGAAAAAAGCGCGCGGTTGTACGAGCGGCATGGCTTTGAAACGGTGCGGCTATTCGACGTGCCGCGCCATCCCGTGCCTGTTTGGGCGATGCTTCGCCGCGCACGCATCGCCTGATTGAGGACTCCCCTGTCCCTTTTTCTCCCGGAGGCCGTCATGCTCAGCGCCCGCAATCAGTTCAAGGGAAAAGTCAAGTCGGTCAAACTTGGCAATGTTGTGGCGGAGGTCATCGTGTCGGTGGGAACGATCGAGATCGTTTCCGTCATCAGCCGCATGTCCGCCGAACACTTGGGCCTGACGGTCGGCGACGAAGTGACCGCAGTCATCAAGTCGACCGAGGTCCTGATCGACAAGTCAGCGCCCCTCTTCCGGCCAATTCGTTGCCCCACGAGACTTGTCCGGGTTTTGAAACCGCGCTGAACGACGAATGACGACTCGATGTCGAATCGCGAATGACGAAACCCGCGCGACCGGATCAGGGTTTACACTTTCAGTGAGCATTCAACCTTCTTCATTGACGTGGTTCGGCCTGGCGCTTATCACAGAAGTCGCCGCGTTGACGTTTCTTAAATCGAGGACCTTGCGATGGCTAAAGTCATTGCGCTCTCGGGTCAACGGCGTTCAACATCAGGTCGCGGCCGAGCCTGACCGCAACCTGCTCGGGGTCTTGCGGGATGAACTCGACCTGACCGGCAGCAAGTATGGTTGCGGCGAGGGTCATTGCGGGGCCTGCACCGTGGTGATCGAGGGCCGCGCCGTGCGGTCGTGTCGCACTGCCGTCGGCGAGTGCGCCGGCAAACCGATCATCACCATCGAAGGTCTCGAGCGCGACGGAAAGCTTCATCCGCTGCAAGAAGCCTTCCTGAGCGCCGGCGCCATGCAGTGCGGATACTGCACGCCCGGCATGATCATGAACGGCTACGCCTTGCTCGGCAAAAATGCCTCTCCGACGGCCGAAGAGATCGTCCATTCGATGGAGGGGAACGTGTGCCGCTGCGGCACGTATATCCGCATCATTCAGGCCATCCGCCAGGCCGCCGAAGCGCTGAAATCGAACCAAAAGAGCAAGGCGCTCACGCAGTCGAAGGTCGGCGCCCGGTCGAACGGCGATGCCGCTGTGAAGGGGGCGGTCCCATGAACCGCAAAACTTCCCCGAACGAAGAGCCTCACGTGCTCGACGAACCCGAACGCTACGAACTGTACGAGAGGCCGCGCTATCGGTTCGAGCTGGACCGTCGCGATTTTTTTAAGATCTTGGGGGCCGGCATCGTCGTCTGTTTTGCGGTGACCCAGGCCGATGCCTACCAGCAGTCGGGCCGCCGTCGGCGCGGCGGTCGACGGTCTGGCCGATCTGTGACGCAGGAGCTGGGCGCGTGGCTCCACATCAACGAAGCGGGCGAGGTCACCGCCTTCACAGGGAAAGTCGAAATCGGGCAGAACGCCCGCACGTCGCTGACCCAGGCTGTGGCGGAAGAGCTTCGTCTGCCGATCGAGTCGATTCGGCTGGTCATGGCGGACACCGACCTGACGCCGTTCGACATGGGCACTTCCGGCAGCGGGACGACGCCCCGCATGGCCCCGCAGTTGCGCCGAGCCGCGGCCACGGCGCGCGAGCTGTTGATCGACATGGCGGCGAAGCGGCTTTCCGTTGATCGCGGCTCGCTGGCCGTAACCGACGGCAAAGTCGTCCATGCCGCCGAGCAAGCGGGCACTGACGTTCGGCGAGCTGGCCAAGGACAAGCATTTCACCAAGACGGTCGGTTCCGACACGCCCGTCACGCCGGCTGCAAAGTGGAAGATCGCGGGCACCTCGGTTCCCAAGGTCGAAGCCCGCGCGATCGTGACCGGCAAGCATCGATACGCTTCCGACGTTCGGCTGCCGGGAATGCTGTTTGGGAAAATCCTGCGGCCGCCAAGTCTCAAGGCGTCCCTGAAATCGGTGAACCTCAAGGAGGCCCGGGCCGTCAGCGGCGTCACGGTCGTTCGCGACGGCGATTTCATCGGCGTGGCGGCCCCCACGCGGCCGTTGGCCGAACTGGCCCTCGCTGCCATTCAGGCGGAATGGACGTCGCCGTCGCGACCCGTTTCCGACCAGCATTTGTTCGAGGATCTCGAAAAAATCAAATGGCGACGGTTTCAGCTTCGGGGGCCGATCGAACTACAGCCGCGGGTCGATGGAGACCGGCCTGGCGGCGGCAGACCACACGCTGAAGTCGACTTATACCATCGCGTATATTGCGCACGCGCCGCTGGAGCCGCGCGCCGCGGTGGCCGAGTGGAACGAGGGGAAACTGACCGTTTGGACCGGAACGCAGCGGCCTTTCGGCGTGCGCGGCGACCTGGCCCTCGCGTTTGAAATCGCCGCAGGAAAAAGTCCGCGTCATCGCGCCGGATATGGGTTCCGGTTACGGCGGCAAACACACGGGCGAGGCGGCGATCGAGGCGGCCCGCCTGGCAAAAGCGGCCGGCAAGCCGGTCCAAGTCGTCTGGACGCGGGAAGAGGAATTCACGTGGGCCTATTTTCGCCCTGCCGGGGTGATCGACGTCGTCGGCGGAGTCCGCAACGACGGCTCGATCACCGCATGGAACGTTCAGAACTATAATTCCGGTCCCTCGGCCATTCGCCCGCTTTACGAAATTCCCCACCAGAGGGCCGCCTTCCATTCTTCGCATTCCCCCCTGCGGCAAGGGTCGTATCGCGCGTTGGCGGCGACCGCCAATCATTTCGCCCGCGAGAGCCACATTGACGACCTGGCCCATGCCGTGGCGAAAGATCCGCTCGCGTTCCGGCTCCAGAACTTAAAAGAGCCGCGGCTGCGTGCCGTCTTGCAGGCGGCGGCCACCCAGTTCGGTTGGGGCGGCTCGAAAAAGCCTTCGGCCGACCACGGTTTCGGCATTGCCGGCGGGTCGGAAAAAGGGAGTTATGTGGCGACCTGTGCGGAGGTCGCGATCGACCCGTCCAATGGCAAGGTCCGCGTGCTCCGGCTCGTGACGGCGTTCGAGTGCGGCGCGATCGTCAATCCCGATCATCTCAAGAACCAGGTCGAAGGAGCGGCGATGATGGGCCTGGGAGGCGCGCTCTTCGAGGCGATCCAGTTCAAGGACGACAAAATCGTCAATCCGCGCTTCTCGCGCTACCGCGTCCCGCGTTTCAGCGATCTTCCCGTCCTGGAGGTCGTGCTGCTCGACCGGAAGGACCTGCCCTCCGCCGGGGCGGGCGAAACGCCCATCATCGTGGTGGCTCCCGCGATCGGCAATGCCATCTTCCAGGCCACGGGTGTCCGCCTGGTCAGCCTGCCCATGGTGCCGAAGGGGATGAAGACTTGAGTTGCGGAACGCACTGGCTCACCCGCTCGGATGCCAAGGGTATTCCATGTGCTCTGCCGTCTTCGTCGCGACGTCTGGGCCCAAGAGCCTCTCGACCACGTGCAGGCTCATGTCGATGCCGGCGGCAATGCCGGCCGAGCAGATAATGCGGCCGTTGTCGACATAGCGGCGGTCGGCGTGGATGGTCGTGCGGGGAGCGACTTCCCGCAACAGATCGATGGCGCCGCGATGGGTCGTCGCTTCCAGGCCGTCGAGCAGCCCTGCCTTTGCAAGTAGCAGAGCGCCCGTGCAGACCGACAGCACAAGCTCCGCCGTTTTTGACTTGGCACGAATCCATTCGATCAAGGCCACGTTGTGCATTTCGCGACGAGTCCCCTGGCCGCCGGGAACCAACACAATCTGCGGCTCGGGCGCATCGCCCAGCCGGCAATGCGGATTAACGCTGAGGCCGTTGCGGGCCAGGACCGGTTTCATCGTCTCCGCGATCGTGAAGACGTGAAAGGCGGGCGGATCAACGAGCTGGCCGGCGACGGCAAAGACCTCGAACGGCCCGCAGAAGTCCAGCACTTCCACGTCGTCGAACAGGAGAATCGCCAGGTTGCGCGTCGGCCGCATTGTGAGACTTTCGGTTCTGTTTTCACCCACGCTGATTCTCTTCATCCGCGAACGTGGTTTCCATGGCGGCGGCAATCGCCTGCGAGTTCGCGTCCGGCTGCTCGCGCAGGGCCGCGGCGGCCAATCGGCGACGGGCGATGGGGTGGTTCTGCCCCAGCTTCCATTTGCCTTGGATGCGGGTGATGTCGATCTGAAAACCGACGATCTGCTTGCAAAGCCTCCGCAGGAAGCCGCTGCGATCGTCGATCGTCCAAGGCTCGGGTCGCGGCCGTTCGTAGTTAAGAACAAAGTCACCGACCATCTCGAACAACGCATCGGAATCATGGATCAAGGTGGTTTGGCCGTAGACGTGAACAGAGATGTAATTCCACGTCGGCACCACCTCCTCCGCTTGGTACCACGACGGCGAGATATAGGCATGCGGACCGGGGAAGATGACGAGGACCTCCTGGCCTTCGACCTTCTTCCACTGCGGATTAGCGCGCGCCATGTGGCCGATCAGTCTTCCGCGGGAGCCGAACGCCCAATCGACCAGGAACGGCAAGTGGCTAGTGCTCTGTCACAGCCTGGAATTAGGGTTGGCGGGTTTTCGGAAATCAACGAGACTGCGTGGGTACAAGGAGGTTTCCCATGCAGAAGAAGTACATTGTGCGACTGACGGATCGGGAGCGGAGCGAGTTGGTGGAGGTCGTCAAGAGGTTGAAGGGGACGAGCCAGAAGGTCCGGCGTGCGCAGATGCTGTTGAAGGCGGACGCCGACGGGCCGAACTGGACGGACCGGCGGATCGCCGAGGCATTTTCGTGTCGCACCAAGACTGTGGAGAACGTCCGGCAGCGGCTGGTCGAACGGGGGTTTGAAGAGACGCTCAACGGGTCTCAACGGACGTCGCCTCCAACGGAAAAGCTGCTCGATGGCGAACAGGAGGCCAAGATCATCGCTCTGCGTTTGGGATCTCCTCCGAAGGGTTATGCCAACTGGACGCTGCGGTTGTTGGCGCGTAAAGCGGTGGCGTTAGAGATCGTGGACTCGGTGAGTCATGAAACCATTCGGCGGATGCTCAAAAAAACGGGATGACGAACCGGAAGATCGAGTACTGGGTGATCCCTCCGGAGGCAGACGCCGAGTTCGCGGCCTGCATGGAAGAGGTCATCGAAACGTATTCCACACCCTATGATCCGGCCTGTCCGGTCCTCTGCATGGACGAACAGCCGGTTCAACTGTTGAAGGAAACGCGAACACCGATCCCGGCCACGGCGAAGCACGGCAGGCGGGTTGACTACGAGTACGAACGGGCCGGGACCGCGAACATCTTTATGTTTACAGAACCGCTCGCGGGATGGCGCGAAGTCACGGTCCGCCCGACGAAAACGAAACTCGACTGGGCCGCCGAAATGGCCCGGCTGCTGGACGATCGTTACGCACGCTGCGAGAAAGTGATCCTTGTGTGCGACAACCTGAACACTCACACGAAAGGAGCCTTCTACGAGGCGTTCAAACCCGAACGAGCCCGCCAACTGGTTCGCCGCATCGAGTTCCGCCACACGCCCAAACATGGCAGTTGGCTGAACATCGCCGAAAACGAACTCAGCTCGCTCACCCGCCAATGCGTCGCGGGCAGACGCTTCGGCGACATCGACACCCTGCGTGAAGAGACCTCGTCCTGGTCCACCGACGTCAACAAAACCCAACGCGGTGTCGACTGGCAAATGAAGATCGACGACGCCCGATCAAAACTGACCTCCCTCTACCCTAAAATCAAGAAGTGACAAAGCACTAGCCGTTCGGGCCATCCTCTTCTTGTGAGACGAGGATGCCGAAACTGTTTTGTTCGATGAACCGGTGTAGCTTGGCCGGATCATCTTCGGCAAAGGCGGGAGGGACGTACATTCTGGGCTCGACCTCACTCTCGTGCAGACCGCGGGCGGGCAGTCGCGGCTCTGAAAACGGTGGGACACCAAACTGCTCGCAGTGGTTCACCGGTCCGCGGCTGTCAACCGGGTTGTTTCGCGGTCGCCGTCCAGGTGTTGGCCCAGCAACCGCTCCGCGTTGCGGTGCAGGATGTCGTGGCGCGCCTCGTCCGAGATGCGCGAAAAGAGGACGGCCCCCGCGTGGTAGTGCTGGCTGTACCAGGGGAGGTCGCTGCCAAAGACGATTTTCCGCGACCCGGCCGTCGCCACCATGTACTCGATCAGGCCGTTGACGTGGGGCGAGATCGCCGGGACGCGCGGCATCAGGCTGCCTCCCGGCATTTGGGAGAAATCGAGAGCCTGTACCACGCTCGTCAGGTCGAGAGACACGTTGGGCAAATCGCGGGCGATCGCCACCGACGTCTCCCATTCGCCGTACCCGGAGTGTCCCATCAGAAAGCGGGCGCGAGGGTAGCGTTCGGCCGCCTCCGCCAGCAGGGCCGGCGAGTCGAACGGACTTTCCCCAAACGTATGAACCAGAACGAGCAGCCCGTGGGCGTCGGCAAACTCCAGGGCCGACGCGTACTTGGGCGAATTGACCGGGACGAGATGGTAATCGGGCCAGAACTTGAGTCCCACAAAACCGGTCAGGTCATGGTAGGCGCGCAAGTCCCGCTTGGTGATCTCCGGCAAATTGGGGTTGATCACCCAGTAGGCCAGGAACTCGTCCGGATGGCCGGTGACGATGTCCCTCATGGACTGGTTGCCGCGCTCGACGTCGCACGCGAGGGCCGAATGATGCGAGCAGACGATCCGCCGCACGCCGCACCGCTTCAGCCGGTGCCGCATGCGGTCAAGGGGGCTCGACGGCAGATAGCAGCCGTAAAACGGGCCGACGTGCCCGTGCATGTCGATGATCGGACAGGTGGCCGAACGTCCGTGTTCGAGATACTCCTTTGCGATGGGAGACGGATTCATGCGAGGGCTGCCTCCTCCAGGAGCCGAGACAGGTTGTCCCAGGCGATCGACTGCCGCTCGGCGTCGGAGATTTCGGCTTGCGCCAGGGCGAGCATTGCGGCGCCGCTCGAATTGTCCGGATAGCCGGAACCGAAGACGAGCCGCAACGCCGAATACCGCTTGCAGAACTCCTCGATCCCGCCGTCGACGAGGTAGCCGGACGTCTCGAAGATCAAATGGGGAAACCTCTCGATCAGCGGCCAGGCGTAGCGGTCCAGGGGATTGCTTCCCTGGCTGCCGGTGACGACGATCAAGTCGGGAAAGGACCGCAGCAACTGGGCCACCTTATCCAGGCTGGCCCGAACGAAGAGGGGAATCCGCCGTTCCATGTAGACGGACAATTGGTCCCCCCAGGTGATGTCGTCGCAAAAATAGCGGTGGTCATCCGGAAAGAGGCGCAAGGCGCGGACGTTTTCTCGCTGCATTTGACGCAGAAGAACGTCGACGGCGGGCTGCTCCCCCGTCTGACTGGGGAGCAGCGACCAGCTTGCCAGGAGCCGCGGCCGGCCGGCCGTCTCCGCGACAACCCGTTCATTGCCGATTGCCGGATGGTCGAAGCGCATCGCCGTGTGATAGACGAGGGCCCGCTCGATGTTGGAGAAATCCATCTCCTCGATCAGTTCGTCGGCGGTGCGGGCGAACCGGAAAACGCGCGTGCGGTACGGGCCGAAAGCACAGTTGCAGTCGAAGAACTTCATGCGGTCGGCTCGTCGATGGGAAATTCGATTCCCTGCGCCAGCGGAAGTTCGGTTCCCCAATTGACCGTGCATGTTTGACGACGCATATAAGCCTTCCAGGCGTCGGAACCGGCTTCGCGTCCGCCGCCCGTCTCTTTCTCTCCGCCGAACGCGCCGCCGATCTCGGCCCCGGAAGTCCCGATATTGACGTTGGCGATGCCGCAGTCGCTTCCGACGGGGGAAAGGAATCGCTCCGCATCCAGCAGCCGGTCGGTGAAGACGGCCGACGACAAGCCCTGCGACACGCGGTTATGGCCGGCGATCGCCTCGTCGAAATCGCGGTACGGCATCACGTACAGGATGGGGGCGAAGGTCTCTTCCGCCACGATCGGCATCTCCGGCCGGGCGCGGACGATTGCCGGCTCGACGAAGAAGCCGGCACGGGGAAGGCGCCTGCCGCCGCAGAGGACTTCGCCCCCCTGGTCTCGGGCCGCGTCAAGGGCGGCCGTCATGCGCTCCGCCGCCGCCTCGTTGATCAGCGGTCCCATCAGCACGCCCTCTTCCCACGGGTTGCCGATCCGCACGCTTCGGTACACATTGACGAGCTGCTCGAGGAAACCTTCGGCAATCGATTCTTGGACGAACAAACGTCGCAAGGTTGTGCAGCGCTGTCCCGTCGTCCCCAGAGCGGCAAACGCGACCGCTCGCAGGGCCAGTCGGAGGTTGGCGGTCTCCGTCACAATCACGCCGTTGTTTCCCCCCAGCTCCAGCAGAGTTCGCCCCAGGCGCCGGGCGACGCGCGGGCCGACATCCCGCCCCATCGCACAGCTTCCCGTCGCGGAAACCAGGGGAAGCCGGCGATCGTCCGCCATCCAGTGCCCCCCTTCGGCTCCCGGCGTGATGAATAACGTAAAGAGTCCCTCAAATCCAGCCGCCTTCGTCACGCGCTCGACGATCTGCTGCACAGCCAAGGCGCACAGCGGCGTGTGCGGCGACGGCTTCCAAACGACCGTGTCGCCGCAGACGGCGGCGACCATCGCGTTCCAGGCCCACACCGCGACGGGGAAATTGAACGCGGTGAGCACGCCGACCGGTCCCAGAGGATGCCATTGCTCGAACATGCGATGCTGCGGCCGTTCGCTGGCCATCGTGAGACCGTAAAGCTGCCGCGAGAGACCGACGGCAAAATCGCACATGTCGATCATCTCTTGGACTTCGCCCTCTCCCTCCGCGCGGATCTTGCCCGTCTCCAGGGTGACCAAAAGCCCCAGGTCCTGCTTCTGCTGCCGCAGGGCCTCGCCAATCTGGCGGACGATTTCGCCCCGCTTGGGCGGCGGCACCAGCCGCCAGCGAAGGAACGCCTCTTGAGCGGCGGCGACGGCCGCATCGTATTGCTGCCGCGTCGCCGTGCGGACGCTCCCAATCGGCTCGCCCGTCGACGGATTGAGCGAAACCAAAGCTCCGGAAGACCCCTCAGCAGCGGTCAGCCCGAGACGGCGGAGGATCTCTTCGTGCATGGCCGATCACCTCACGCCGGTTTCGGATTCCTCGGGAGCGGAAAGCCCGCTCGCGCGGCGGCCGGCTCCCTTTTCCATTTCCGTGAGCGATTCACTGATGATCGCCAGTGCCTTTTCAGCCTGCTGATGCGTGATGACCAGCGGCGGGCAAAGGCGGACCGCGCTGGCCCCGCACCGCAGGAGCAGCAGTCCCTTATGGAAACAAGTCTGCACCAGCCGTTCGGCGGCGTCGGGCGCGGGCGACTGGTCGGACCCCGGCTCGACCAGCTCGATCGCGAGCATCAACCCTTTGCCGCGCACGTCGCCGATCGCCGGGTGACGGGCCTGCAGCGCTTTCAGTTCAGTGAGCAGGAATTCGCCGAGCCGTGCGGCATTCTCCATCAGCTCCTCCTGCAACAGGGCGATCGTCTCCAACGCGGCGGCACAAGCGACGGGGTTGCCGCCGAACGTGCTCGCGTGAGATCCCGGAGGCCAGTCCATCAGGTCCGCGCGGGCCACAATCGCGCCCAGCGGCAGACCCGATGCGATGCCTTTGGCGAGACAAACGATATCCGGTTCGACGCCCCAATGCTCGATGGCACACATCCGCCCCGTGCGGCCCATTCCCGATTGCACTTCGTCGACGACGTAAAGGATGCCGTATTTTTGGCAAATCGCCTTGAGCTCGCGGTGGAATTCGGGCGGGGGCACGATGTAGCCCCCTTCCCCCTGAATCGGCTCGACGAAAATCGCCGCGACTTCGTCGGGCGCCATCAGTTTGTGGAACAAGGATTCTTCAATCGTCGCGACGCACTCGATTCCGCAGCTCCCGTAGGTGAGATGTTGGGGGCAGCGGCGACAATCGCCATAACCGATGTGGGTCACGCCCGGCACGAGCGGACCAAAACCGGCCCGCTGGACGACCTTGCTGGCCGTGAGCGAGAGAGCGCCCATCGTGCGGCCATGAAACGCGCCGAGAAAGGCGATGACCTGCTGCCGCTTCGTGTGATAGCGGGCCAGCTTGAACGCCGCTTCCACCGCCTCGGCCCCGGAATTCGTGAAGAAGACTTTCTTGGGGAACGTGCCGGGCGTGACCTGCGTCAGCTTTTCGGCCAGCTCGCATTCGGCCGGATAATAAAAATCGGTCCCCGACATGTGCAGAAGCTGCGACGATTGCCGGTGAATCGCCTCGACGACCCGCGGATGACAGTGGCCCGTCGAGCAGACCGCGATTCCCGCGTTGAAATCGAGAAAAAAGTTTCCGTCGACGTCCTCGAGGACGGCCCCCCGGCCGCGTGCCACCACCAACGGGTAGACCCGCGTGTAGGAGGGGGACGTCACCCGCTCGTCGCGGGCGATGATCTGTCGCGCCTGCGGACCGGGCAGTTCCGTCCGAATCCGAGGCAAAGTGAACTCGTGGTCGACGTCGAGCATCGGTAGTCGCCGAAAGAATGGGGGGGCCAATGGAAATCGTAGGATACAATAAACCGGAGGCAAGGTGAGCGCGGGTTTTTGATGCTCTCGCCCCACGTGTCCCGCGCCAAACGGCTCGCCGCATTAGAGGCGGCCGGGCCGGAGACCGATCGTGGAAAGATCGGTCGGTTTGAAACCGAGCTTCAACGCGGGCGATTCGGGTTTGAGGCGGAGGTCGCCGTTTTCAAAGTCCACGAACAGCGGATCGGCAGCCAGGCTGTCCCGTTCGACGCCGAACGCCCGCTCGCGTTCCAAATGCTTGCGTCCCCACGCCGCGTCTTCGAAGCAATAATAAAGGTTGTGGTTCGCCTGACAGTCGCGCAGACGCGGTTCGCCGCCCTGGCCATAGCGGCGATTTTGAAGCACGGGGGGACACGTGTTGTGTCGTGCGACGACGAGATTGCGTTCGATCCGCGACCCCGTCACCGGGTTCACCTCCAGCCCGATGTAACCGCGAACGACTCGCTCCGGGCGAATGCGTCGTCGGCTGGGCAAGAGATCGGCAATGAGATTATTAACGATGTGATTGACGCCCTTGCTGCAAATCCCCTGGCCGATACATCGCGTGCGGTAGATGACGTTGCCTTCGATCAGGGTTTGGTTTTGATCGTCGTCACAGCGAATGCCGTCCGCCATGCCATCGCCGTCACAATCGTGGATGAAGTTCTGGCGAATCAGGTTGTGCCCGCCGGTCCCGGAGAGATAAATGCCGTCGCCGTCGCCCATCACTTCCATGACGTGATGAATGTCATTGCGCTCGATCCGGTTTTGCGGGAGTGCATGAAGGGTTCCCGCGCCGACCAGTCCTCAAGCTCTTGGCTGCCGATCTCGGACCAGCGAACCGTTCGGTCGGCGTCGGGCTGCGCTCGATTCCACCCGGCGCGCGTGCTCAGCGTGATGCCGCTGTAGGGCGTGTTGTGAATGAGATTGTTCGCCACCCGGTTCTCGCCGCTCTGCCAGATCATGACGGCCGGCGTCGCCCAATAGATTTCGCCCGTGTGGTGTATCCAATTGTTGCTGACTTCGTTTTGCCGGTTCACGTCCTTGGTGCCGGGGCCGTATCCGGCCAAGAGCACGCCCACTCCGCCCACGTGGCCGATCTCGTTCCCGACGATGCGGTTCTTCCGGCAGGACAGGTCCAATCGGATGCCGCTGCCGCTCGTCGCGGTGAAGCGGCACCCTTGCACCACGCACTCTTCCGCTCCGCGAAATCGCAGCGCGGCGGTCGGGCGGTCAAACATTTCCCAATGGTGCTGCAAGCCCCAACCGGTAAAGCCGTGCCACGCGTATCGCTCGGCGTGGTGGAACGTGAGACCTCGAAAGATCAGCCCGCGCACCGGCTTGTCATGCGGGCCGTCGTAATGAATCTCACCTTCCACGCGGACCAGTTCCGTCAATCGAGGAGCGACAATGCTTTCGCCGGGTTGCTCGCCTCGCGGCCAAAGATAAATTGTCCGCTCCTTCGTGTTCACCGCCCATTCGCCCGGCTGGTCGAGGACTTCCAATACATTTTCAACCCACGCGCTGACCGGAACGAATTTCACTTTGCCAATCGGACGCGAGGCGGGAGCGGCGGTCATGGCAACGTGCGCGGCCTCATCCACCGAGGCCAGCGGCAGGATGTTCATCTCGTAATCGGCGGTGGGAATGACGAGGAGTTCGCCCTGTTTTAGATCAGGCCAGTTGTGCAGGGCGTTGGCGGGAAAGTTGAATTTGTTCGGCGAGGTTGTCTTGTCGACAGAATCGGCCGGCGAGAATCCGGCTCCGCGGGCCCGAGGCAGCCGCTCCTGGCCGTCGTACAAGGTCCACAGCCGGTCGAGCGGCCGCGGCATGTCGGCAACCCACACTTTGCCTCGTGCTGCGGCAGGAAGGTTCGGCGGATTCTCGCGCAGCCTGCGCCAGTTACAAATGGGCACGTCCGACACGAAGATTGGCTCTTCGTGCGGATAGGCCGCGTAGGTGATCGTTCCCCCGTTCGGGGCGGAATCCTCGAGTGAGAAAACCAGCGTTTCCTGAAGGCGATAGGTTCCGCCGCGAATTCTCACGACGAGGTTTTTCCGGGCCGAGTGTTTCTTCAACTCGCGCACGGCATCCCGCGCGCGACCGAGAGTCGCGAACGGTCCATCGGTAAGGGCCGCGTTTGGTTGAGCGAAGCGGCCCGACCAGCCATCTCTCCCGTTGCCGCCGACATAGAAGTCGGCAGAAGTCGTCTCGACGGCACTTTGTGCGCGGGAACACCGCGCCACCGACAAAATCAGCAGCAACGCGAGAGCCGCCTTCCTCCCGAGAGCGTGCTGTGCCCGTCCCCTCATCTTCCACCCGAGTTCGCTGAATGGTTCTTGCGGCAAGGCGTCTGCCTGGTCCCGACGTTTGACCTGGAATTTCCGAAAGGAATTCGTTTCCGCCATTTGTACACATTGTCGATGCCATGCGTTACTCGCCCTGGCAAAACCTTAGCCACGAATCCGAGTGCCGATCTGCATTGCCACTGACTGTCTGCAATCGGCAATGAGTTCCCCGCAGTTGCGGACCGGCGCGGGTCGCCCGCCACTTCGCAGCCGCGCGGCTCTGCGTTTTGATGGCAAATTGGTTGACGAAAGCCGTCGAGGGTCTGTACGTTCCATACGTCCCGAAGCGGGACCCTGCGGCACCGTTCCGTACCGGTTCGATTGTCAACCGGACGTCAATCGACGACGTTGACGACAGAGCCGAATCGACGTAACGTGTTGCAGCGATTCATCGGCCGGAGTGGCGGAATTGGCAGACGCGCTGGATTCAAAATCCAGTATCCGTAACAGGGTGTGTGGGTTCGAGTCCCTCCTCCGGCACTGAAAAACAAGCGATTTTCAAGGGAATGACACGGAATGACGCCGGACAACCAAGCGGAGTTTTCTGTCATTCCTCTGTCGACAATGGCCTGATGTTGGGGTAGCGTTGGCTTTCAGGAGCCAGCGATGGCGGGACTTCAGCGCAAGGGCGATAGCTGGTACTGCACGTTTCGGTACTTGGGCAATCGCCACACGTTCACGATCGGGCCGGTTCCAGACGATATCGCCGAGGCGACTGGTCGCAAGGTCGACCTCCTGCTCTACCGCTTGAAGAATCGCCTCATCGAAATCCCTTCTGGCGTTTCTGTCGTCGACTTCGTGCAGTTCGATGGCAAGCCCGCCTCCGCGCCTCAGCCCGGAGACTACGCCCTGAGCGATCTGCGTGACAAGTATCTCGACACGCACCGATCATCGCTGGAGAAAACGACACTCGATGGAATCGAGCTGCACTTCGGATATTTCGTCGAAACATGGGGCGAACGCTTTTCGATCAACGGCCTCAGCCTCCTCAAGCTCCAGGAGTATGTCGACGCGCGCACGAAAGACGCTGGGATGAACGGTCGCAAGGTTTCCGCGGCGACCATCAAGAAGGAAATCGTGACGCTCCGCACCGCCTGGAATTGGGCGAAGCAAGCGAAGATCGTAAAGGAGGCCTTCCCTTACGAGGGCCTGCGTTATCCGCGAACGATCGAGAAGCCGCCCTTCATGACGAAGGCGGAAATCGAACGCCGCATCAAGACCGGCGACCTTACTGCCGCTGACCAAGCCGATCTTTGGGACGCCATGTACCCCACGATCGAGGAAAGCAAGGCGATCTTGAAGCTCGTCAAATCAAAAGACGCTCAGCCCTTCCTTCATCCGATGGTCGCGTTCGCCGCCCACACGGGAGCTAGGCGTTCGGAGATCATCCGCGTGAAGATCGCGGACATCGATCTCCGCGAGAAGATCGTCACGATCCACGAGAAGAAGCGAGTCCGAGGAAGGACGACGACGCGCCGCGTACCTCTGTCGCCTGCTCTCGAAAAGATTCTGCGAGAATGGTTGAAGCGTCACCCAGGCGGGCCGCATCTCTTCTGCCAGAACGCAGTTGTACGACGCAGCAAGAAGAGGAGTCCCACTACCGGACATCAAAGCGGCAACGGTCGCGCGAGTACGCTGGCGGGTCGGGAGGCCACCATCGTCGCAAGGACGACTCGGCCCATCGAGTCGCTGACTCCGAATGAGGCCCACAATCACCTCAAGCGAGCATTGTCCGACACCGAATGGTCGGAAGTGCGGGGATGGCATTTCTTCCGTCATGGCTTCATCAGCGCGTGCGCCACGGCCGGCATCGATCAGCGATTCATCGAGGAATTCGCTGGTCACATGTCCGAGGAGATTTCCAGGCGTTACCGACACCTGTACCCCTCGACGAAATACGACGCGATCAAGAAGGTGTTCGGTTAAGCAACCGCGTACAGACTTTGTCCAGGACCGCACGTCTCGGCTTCCGGAACCTGCTGAATCGAAAACCGGCCGTCCCGACGAGATCCCGGGGCTTTGATTTCGCTGATGAGAATTCGGGAATGGAAATCTCTCGAGTAACCTGCACGTCTCTCCGGCCGTGCAGCAAAACCGGAAAAGGAACGTTTTGTGCGAAACGATTGGAGTGATGTCGTTGGGGGGGGGTTAGGGATCGCGCGATCAGTCAACACCACAGCGACCAACCGCTTCAGATTCTGAACGATGGCGCTCAAGTACGCTCACCTTCACACTTGCAACAACCGCACTCTCCGTTGATTGCTTCGCGTCCTTCTTTAATAAGCAAGGGAATGAGAAACAATGCCGCGACGCTGTCGAGCCACCACCATCCAAACAATCCCGTTGCCGCCAAGCCAATAATCAACACAATTGACAGATAGCCGCAAGTAAAGGCTTCCATCGCATCGGCCCGCAGGGCCTTGGAATTCAGCCGGTCGGCGGCGGCAACTTTGAGTTTGTGCTTCGCCAAGAGCGGCATTCCGACAGCCGCCACGACGCCGATCAAAATGCCCCAGGCACTTTGATGCGTGTCGGTGACATGACCGGCAAACAACCCGAAGACGCAACTCGCCAAAACGTACAGGGCCAGAACGTAAAGTGCGTAACCGGCGAGTTGGGACGCGCGACGCTCCACACGCTCGATATGCGCCTCGTCGGCTTTGCCGCCGGTCTCCACACGCAGCCGCCACAGGAGAACGAGGGCGCTGAAGAGTTCAATGGCGCTGTCAATCCCGAAGGCTTCCAACAGAATGCTCTGGGACAAAAACCCCAGGATGATTGACGCGATTCCTTCAATTGTCATCCAAATCAGAGTGATGTACGTCAGCCGAAGTGCTGTTCGCACATCGGCGGCCCTCAGCGGCCGATTTGGCGCCGGTACGCTTGATACCGTGGGTTCTGCAACAATCGGTAGATTGAGCGGCTTGGCCATATGCGAAAGGCTCACATTCCGCGCCGTCGTTTGAACGTTTCGAGGGCATCGGTCGGAATGCCCAGCGATCTCAATCTTCAATGCGATCTGAGCAGGAGGACCGGCACGCTGATGCTGTGCTGCACTCGACTTGCCGTCACACCGAAGAACAAGTCGCCGACAATTCCATGCCCGTGCGTCCCCATGGCGAGCAGGTCGCACCCGCGCTCTTCGACCCACTTCACGATTTCTCGAACCGGAACCCCGAAGGCGAGTTCCGCTTGGGCCTGCACACCGACGGCCTCGAACTCGCAACGGACGCTCTCGAGGTAGGCCCGACTTTTTTCGATCTCTTCGCCTCCGGCATCGGGTCCGCCCAATTGCGCGGGGACGCCGGTCGCGACGTGTAACAGGATCACACGGCTGTGCATGAGACCCGCCAGCGCTTTGACGTGGTCAATAATGGCCCGGTCCGTTGGAGAGGCGTCCAAGGTTAAGAGAATCGTGTCGTACATCGGTGTTGTCTCCGAGGCGATTGGTCGTTGCGTCTCAGCGGCCGATGATCACCTGCCACGCTGATCGGACGGAGTCGGGGAGCCCGTAAAGATCCATCGCGGTAATCAAGATCGCACTGCTCCATCCGGCGGTCAGCAGAAACCAACCGCTCTTCCACTGGCCCAACCGCTTGCGAGAGCTGGTGAAGTGCAGGAGTGGGAACATGGCGAAAGGCAATTGCAAGGCCAGGACCACCTGGCTCAATGTCAGCAAGTCGTTCACGCTGCTGTCGCCACGGATACCGATGATGACGATCGCCGGCAGAATGGCCAAGCCACGGGTAATCAGCCGCCGAATCCAGGGGGTCAGTTTCCAGTGCATAAAACCTTCCATCACGACCTGCCCGGCCAGAGTGCCGGTGATGGTGCTGCTTTGGCCGCTGGCCAGTAGTGCCACGGCGAACAGGATGCTGGCTGTAGCCGTATTGAGCAGCGGCGCCAGCGTCAGGTACGCGATGCGAATCCAATCGGTGTCCTCGCCAAAGCGGATGATTTGGCCACTGGCAACGGTCACGCTGTCCTTGTGGTAGAAGACCATGGCCGCCAGCACCAGGATGGCCGCATTCACGAAGAACGCGATGCCCAGCGCCACGGTCGAGTCGATGGTGTTGAAGCGGATGGCGGTGCGGATCGAGTGTTCATCCTGCTGAATCTTGCGGCTTTGAACCAGGGCCGAATGCAAATACAGGTTATGCGGCATGACCGTCGCTCCGATGATGCCGATGGCGACATAGGCCATTCCGCTCTGGCGAAAGCCAGGGGTGATTAGAGCATGGCCCATCTCCAGGAAGTTCGGCGTGGTCTGCGGGAGAATGAAGATCTCGATGAAGTAGCAGACGCCGATGGTCGCTACCAGGAGCAGCACGATGGCTTCAATGGTGCGTATCCCGAACCGTTGCATTGCCAGCAATAACAGGACGTCGGCTGCCGTTATGATGACGGCCCAGAACAAGGGGATGTGAAAGAGAAGATTGAGCGCGACTGCGCTGCCGAGCACCTCCGCCAGGTCGCAGGCAGCGATCGCCACTTCGCAAAGGAGCCAGTTGGGCCAACGCGTCCACTTCGGATACCAGTCCCGGCAGCATTGAGCCAGGTCCTTCCCCGTGACCACGCCGAGCCGAGCCGATGTCACTTGCAGAAAAATGGCCATCAGGCTGGCGACAGCCACAACCCAGAGCAGCCCGTACTTAAATTGCGCTCCTCCCGCCAGATCGGTTCCCCAGTTGCCCGGGTCCATATAGCCGACGCTGACGAGCAGCGCCGGTCCGACGTAAGCCCGCCACTGCTGCCAGAACTTCGCCCGATGATGCGGGACTTCGACCGTCCCGTGCATGCCTTCAAGGGATCGGTGGCTGGCAGGTGGCAAGGCGCTTCCGGTCATGCGCTGGAACGCACCGGGGTCAGGCTTGATTTGTTCGTTTTCGATGACTTCTTCGTCTCCGCCGCGGCAACGTCCCCCACTGGATCCAAGACAAAACAGCGACCGGAAGACCGACAGCGATGAAACTAATGACCGCTCGCCTCATTCGAAAAATCAAAATAAGTGATCGTTATTATTTCCGACAAATTATTTAATCATGGCAATCTATATTTTTGATTTATCAAAACTGCGCAGCCAGCGAATTGTCAAGTCAGGATGGCGATCTTCGAGGTCCGAAGGGGCCATGACCCTCCGATGCCTGCTCGGTAGGACTGGGGCAGATCAATGAGCGCGTTCAAAGCTCGAAGTGAACGGGGCAACAGCGACGCGAACACCGGCGTCTGCTTGGGATTGTTGGGAGCCAGCGACGCGTTCGCGTTAATGTCGCCGAAGGTGTGCAAATGAACGAGCGGGTCGGCACAGCCGATCGAGCTGAACGCGGTGATCGCAACGGCGATCAATGCTCCGCAAGTGCGCCGGGAAACCTTGCGCAGGACGCTTCGCAAAGTGAGACTTCATCGCGATCTTCAAAACCGGATTTGGCGAACGAGCGAGGGAGGGCGAAAACGGCGAGGAGTTGGCTCGGGTTTGAGCCGGAACAAGCGAGATCGAGGAAGGCCCGAGAGGAAAGAACAGGAAGATGAGCGTGTTGGTCGGAACGCGTCTAGAGGAGTCTGCGGGCGGCGTCGAGAGAGTGACCAGCATCTGGCCCGCGGGTGTAGGAGCGGAAGTGATGGACGGTGGCCGGTGAGTCAAAGAACCGCTCGAAACGCGGCAAAAAAGCGCTGAGCGCGGGGCCGACGGCCTGGAGTTGATCTGCCGTCATGGGGTTCCCTCCCAAGGTCTGGAGGGAAGTATACTTCGGGCGAAGGCAACGTCAGCTGCGCTGCTAGTACTCCCAGTGGAGTCTTACCCCGAAGACATTCACTGGGCCTCGGTCACTGTTGAACGCCGGGTCAGCGAAGAGCTGGTAATCCAACGCGAAGTGAACGCCGTTTCCGATGGCAACATCATAATACGTTTCCAAACTCTTCTCGCAGGCGTAGGTCAAGTTGCCGTCGCCGTTCAGAATGCCCGTGCCGCCCACCTTCAGGAAGGCTTGCTGTTCGGACGAAGCACCGGCCAAAACACCGGCAAGACCGAAGGTGTCGCCGGGACGGTGCCATCCGGCGCCTTTGACGCTCAGGCCCAGCGATGCCGTCCAATTCGCGTCGGTGTACGTATACGCCACATAATGGCCGTCGTTCCAGCCAAGCCGCGAGAACATGCCCACGTTCTTCGCAATCTCCTGTTCCCAATTCACCCCAAAACCGTATTTGTAATGGTAGCCGAAGGCGGCCGCTGGGATGGTCGAGCCCGCTCCTTGAGGGGCATTAGGAGGCGGAGGGCTGGCGATCAGAAGGGAGGTCGCCACGGCGAAGCTGGCAAAGTCAGCCTCATCGAGCCATGCCTGAAGCCGGATGGCTCCGGGATGATCGTTAATGCGCCAACGGCCCTCCAATTCCGTGATCATTCCCCAGGATTTCCAAAACTCCCCGTCGGTGGTGGGCCCATCGGTAGGCTCGATGGGCCACATGAAGATCCGGTCGTCGGAGGTGAAACCATTCTCCGTGCCGGGCATTTGGAACCATCCATAGCGCAGAGTCCAGTTCGGCTGATTCAGCTCGAAGGCAATTCCTGTGGTGAATCCGACGGTATCTTGGGGATAATCCCAGGTGAGCATGGTGCCCGCCCAACTAAAGAATTGTCTGTGCGGGTCGTGGTCGTAGGTGTTCTGGTCGAAAATGTCCGGTGGGGTAAGCCGGCCAACGGTGATGGTTAGCCGCGACACGTCCTGTTTGCCAGGTAGCCTGAACGGGCCGTCGGGCACGTCTTCCTGTTCCCCGCCCAGGCCGAAGGTTTGGCGAACAAAGAAGTGTGAAAACATGAACCTGGGATCCTCGCTGCCGATTTTGAACGCGTCCCCGTCGGGAAAGGTCTCGAGGCCAAAGGTGCTACTCAGGCCGAAGCCCTGCCATAGAAGCAGATCCAAGTGAAACTCGGCGCCCTGCCATAACGGTGCGCCGAGATAAGCGTCTGCAGTCACCGTCCCCGCGCGTTCGGGGGCGGGGTCCAGGCTGTTGGGACCGGAGTACAGGGCACCGAATCCGGCGTGGAAATCAGGAACAACAGTGGTTTGAGCGTGGAAGTTCCATCCCTTGGGCAGTAACTTCCATTCATCTTCCTCCTTGTCCTTTAATCCGGACACCGAGTCCGCCGGGATGTTTGCGGCCGGAGGATTCGCATCCGGGCCTGGTGAAACCTGGTTGGTTGTCGGAGCCGCGGTGCCGAGGGCAGGCGCAAAACTGGCAACAAAGCTCGGAGACTCTTCGTTCGCAAAGGGCGTTTGATTGAGCGCCGAATCGCCGGCGATCGTCCCCGTTACGCTGACCACGGGCGTGGACGTTTTTGCTTCACCGCTTTCTGAGGAGCTTGCAGAGGACGAACCGTTCGTGGCTGGGGGAGCGGGTTCGGAAGCGGCACTCGACGAGACGCTTCCGAAAAGGCCCAGCAGAAAAATGCAAAGTCCGGCGATCGATCGACACGCCGATCGGCTCTGCGTCGGATTTCGCTGGGATTTCAGCACGCGGTCACTATTTCGGATTTGTCGCGCAAGTCGAACGCGGGTCATTCCATGACCGATCGACGACTGCCGCAGAAAGTGGTAACGCGAACTGCCAGAGCGGCATGGTGATCTCCCGACCGTGGTAACTTCCCGCGGCCCGCATGCTGCTTCCTCGTGATTTGCCGAAGTTGCATCTTGCCAGTTTTCCAGCAATTGCCGCGCGGTTCGCCACCTATCGGTCGTGCTGTGCAATCCGGCCGTCGAGAAATGCGGTCAGATGCGACAAAAAATCTGAGCGAATCGGATTATCGGATTACGCTAGCAATACTGGATTTATCGGATATGTCAGCCTGTTTAATAAGTTCTTTCAGGGTCTACGCTTACACAACGAAGGTCTGTTATTGCGGCCGAAGAAAATGCCGCGGGGCGCCAATTCCTGAAAGCAATGAGTGGGGCCTTGCCATGCCAACTCCAACAAGGGCCTCCAAAATCCCCAAATTGCTCTGAGAATGCTGAGGCAACCGCTCGTCGGACGCGTAAGCGAGAGGATCTCGGAACGGCAGCGACAAAGCTCGACGCAGAAATGACTTATGGCTGGTCGGAGAGAGGCTCGACAATGTCGTGCTCAGCAAGAGCCCGCTCGATCTGAGACCAAACGCCGTCACGTCGCCACCGATCATAGTAGTGCCGCACCGAGGATCGATTGGGATAGGACGCTGGCAGCCGCCGCCACCGGCAGTTGGTACGGAGAAGATGAAGGATCGCATTCACAACCTGCCGCATGTCCAGCGTACGGTAGCGCCCTCCGCGCTGCGGTGTCGGAATGAGATCCCGAATCCGTGCCCACTGTGCGTCGGTCAAATCGCTCGAGTGCGGCTGTTTTCCCATGTCGTCGGAGCGATTTGATCCACCTGACCGAAGGGAGCTACAAGAGTGCCGGCTTTCTTCCCGCCGGCGGACGCGTGTCAAAGCCGCGGGGAACGATTCGAGCTACGGTTACTGCCAGTGCACGGAGGTTGCCGACGGCGCCGGGACCAGCTGCGGGAAAACCCTCGGCCTGGATTGCGTCAGGCAAGCATGACGCCGTGAAAGCCGCAGCAAGCAATCCGGCCAGCAGAAAGATCGTGAACCTCGTGCGACGGGCATTCTTCGTGCGAGCCCGCATGGAGGGGAACAAAAGTGAAATCAACAGGCCAATGATCGCGGTCAGGACCAGAAGCTCGATTAGCGTGAAACCGCGGGTGCGCGACGTGAAATCGTGACTTTGACCGGCATCGGTGTTCCTTCGATTGCACCAAATACTCGATCGTGCATGGCCATGGGCCTGTTATTCCATCTGGCAAATATCTTATTTTGATTAATCAAAATAAACCTGCGATGATTTGTCAAGTGAGGAGGGAGCACTAGTCGGGGTCGAAAGCAGGGCCCGGCGCAGCTCCGCGTCGAGGCGCGGGTCGGAGTCAGCTCCGAACCGGTTCGACCAGCAACTTGTCGGCTGCCGAATAGCCGAGATCGATCGCCCGTCCGTCGAACTCCACGCGGACGGTACCGGCCTCGGAAACATTGGAAAGCACGGCGCCGACGACCCCAACCGCCAGACCCGAACTGGAGAGAAACCGCAGGAACTCCGGCCCCTGGTTCAATACGCGAACGAACTTGACGCGTGTTCCCGCCGGACACTCGGTCAAGGGGCGGGTTCGTTTCGAACGGCCACGCAAGTTTCCATCGGCGGCCGGGATCGGATCTCCATGGGGATCGTAAGCGGGTCGGCCGAGGAACTGGTCGATCCGGTCGACGAGCCGATCGCTCACGGCATGTTCCATGTGTTCCGCTTCCTCGTGCACCTGGTCCCAGGGAATCTCCAGGGTTTTACGAGGAACAGTTCGATTAACCGGTGCCGACGGAGCATCCTCATGGCCAGCTTTCGTCCGGTCTCTGTGAGGACGGCTCCGACATACGGCGTGTAGCTAGCGAGCTTTGCTTCATCGAGCGTTTTCAGCATGCTGGTGACGGTGCCCGGCAAGACAGCGAGCGCGTCGGCTAATTCGCCCGTCGAGACCGATGCCGTTCCGCTCTGCATCGAGATCTGCAAGATGGCTTTGAGGTAGTTTTCAACGGTCAGGCTGGGCACACTTTGACCATTCGTAGAAATGAACTCCGCCAAGTTGCCATCGCTCAGGCAACGCCTACGGGTTGGCGAAACGGTTCTGTCGACGACTACGGATTATAAAGCGCCGTCCAGGTCAACCGAAGTCGGCCGCGTCGTTCCATTCTATGGCGAAGAACGGCACGGCACGCTCGCCGAAAGCCATCCCGGAAAGCATCGACTGGGCGGCTCTCGATAGTGTTGTTGCAATCGCAGCGTGCCATGGCCAGCGGCGTCACCGGAATGCGTTTGCCGCGCGTTTTCGGGCTGTTCGCTCCGGCAGGACCGTTCGACGCGACCAACTCATGCCTTTCTCGGGAACGCCAGCAAACCACCGGTAAGTGACGCAAACACTCTGGGACCGGGAACTCATACGTATTTCCGCACCCGAATCTGCGTGACGGATTCCCATGCGTTTTGCCGGAATCGGGCCGGAGGCGGTGGGCCATGACCGGACGCTTACACAGCAGCGTTCGCGGTGCGCGCTGTGGACCTTCCAAACCATAGATTTGAGGTCCAGCAGCGGCTCGGAGTCCCTGCAGGGGAGGGAATTTCGTTGCTCGACCGATCGGATCGGTGTATTTTGGGCGTCGACGTGTGTGCCACCGTCGACTGAGAGAATCCATCTGGGAAATGTCGGTTCAAGGGAAGGAGTTCCTGATGTCTCGAACGTCAACAGCCCCGACGGCCGCGGTCTTCAGGGAACTTCCCGCCGACAAGACTGGGATTCGTCCGTTGCGTGTGAATGTTCCGGAAGAGGAACTCGCCGAATTGCGCCGGCGCATTAACGCGACAAGGTGGCCCGACCGGGAAACGGTCACGGATCAAACGCAAGGCGTGCAGCTCGCGACGACGCAGGCACTGGCCCGCTATTGGGCGACAGATTACGATTGGCGCAGGGTCGAGGCCAAGCTGAACGCCCTGCCGAATTTCATCACCGAAATCGATGGGCTGGACATTCATTTCATTCACGTTCGTTCGAAACATGAAAATGCGTTGCCGCTCATCGTCACCCACGGGTGGCCCGGCTCCATCATCGAGCAGCTGAAAATCATCGGCCCACTCACCGATCCGACCGCACACGGCGGAAAGGTGGAGGACGCATTTGACGTCGTGATCCCGTCGATGCCGGGCTACGGGTTTTCAGGCAAGCCGATCAGTCCCGGCTGGGACCCTGCCCACATTGCCCGTGCCTGGGTGATGCTGATGAAGCGCCTCGGGTACACGAAATTCGTAGCACAGGGCGGCGACTGGGGCGCGATCATCGTCGATATGATGGGCTTGCAGGCCGCCCCGGAGTTGCTCGGCATACACACGAACATGCCCGGCATCTTCCCGGCCGACATTGATGGGGCGGCCTTTTCCGGCGCGCCTGCGCCTTCGGGTCTCTCAGCCGATGAGAAACTCGCTTACGACCGGCTGCAGTTCGTTTATCAGAAGGGAATCGCTTACGGGTTCCAGATGGGTCTGCGACCGCAAACATTATACGGAATCGCGGACTCACCCGTCGGCCTGGCGGCTTATTTCCTTGACCACGACGTGCGCAGCTACGACTTGATCTCGCGCGCCTTCGCCGGAGAATCCGCCGGCCTCACGCGCGACGACATCCTCGACAACATCACGATCACCTGGTTGACCAACACGGCACTTTCCGGCGCCCGCCTCTATTGGGAATACTGGGGGAAAGGGTACTTCAATGCGAAGGGCGTCTCCATCCCGGTTGCCGTGAGCGTCTTCCCTGACGAACTCTATCCAGCCCCACGGAGTTGGACGGAGAAGGCGTATCCCAAACTGATCCATTACAACCGCTTACCGAAGGGCGGACACTTCGCCGCCTGGGAGCAGCCGCAACTTTTTTCAGAGGAAGTTCGCGCGGGGTTCAGATCGCTGCGATCATAGACGGCGAAATTGGCAGCCTGATCTGAAAGACACGATCAATGGCCCAAATGTTCGCAGTGCAACAGGAGGGCTTCGATCTTCCCAGCTCTCCTGTTTTGACTAAGCAAAATTGGGCACATACGACAGGACCAGGCGAATGATGCCACCAGCCGGCAAAACGGTAGCGAGCTCCGGAGGCGACTGGTCCCTGTCCAGCAGAAAGAGTGTTCCATGTCACATCACTTTGATACTCCAACCGCCAGAGAAGACCCGCGCATCTGCGTCAACGATTTTTATTTGTTCGATGGGGCCGCTGGCACGACCGTGATGGCCATGACGGTGAACCCCGATGCGGGATTGTCCGCACCGGATACATTCCGAGATGAGGGCCTGTACGCCTTCCGCTTCGACCTGAACGGCGACGCGCGGGAGGAGCTGACGTTCAAGTTCAGGTTCGGCGACCCACGCCATGCCGACGGAATCGAGCATCGCCACGTCCAGGACTGCCAGGTTCGCATGGCAAGCGGCGAGGATGCCCTTCACGGCCTCGGCGGCGAGTTGCTTGTCGAAGGCGAAACCGGCGAAGTCATCGGCGGACCTGGGATACGGGCCTACGCCGGACTGGCTCCGGACCTGTTCGCCGTCGATCAGGCAGGGGTTCACGACTTCGTGACATCGTTCTACAAAGAGCAAAAGTACAACCCCCAGGCCTTCGCTAATCGAAAGAATTTCTTCGCCAATCGGAACGTTTCGGCGATCGTGCTGGAAGTCCCCAATCGCCTGCTTGGGGAAGGCACGGTCCGAGCCTGGGCGACGGCTTCACTCGTCGGTCATGCTCCGGAGGTCCAGGTGTCACGCTGGGGGCTGCCGATGATCACGCACCTCTTTCTCAGCGATAACAGCAAAGATCTCAAGGAAGCCTTCAACCGTTCCTTGCCTTGTGACGATGTGGCTCAATTTTCGGAACCCATCGCGGAGTTCGTGCGGAATATGACAACGTACGCGAACACGTCGGGTAACCCTGCTGAGCACGGGAAACGTATCGCCGCTGTTCTCTGTCCGGCGACGCTGCCCTACAAAATCGGCACATTTGCTTCCTTCGATTACGCCGGGTTCAACGGTCTGCGCCCTGGGAGATGACGCGATGGACGTGATGCTGACTCTCGCGGCCAACCAGGCGATCTGTGACGGCGTCGCTCCCGACCGCCAGCGCACGCGGGGCGAGTTCCCGTACTTCGGCGAGCCGTACACTCACGACGAACAGCACGGCTTATCACCCGCTGCACAGCCTACGACAAAGTGACAATCGCACACGAAGAACTACTTCTGAACGACCTTGTACTTCCATGCGACGGGGAGTCATGAGGGAGCAATCATGAAACTCACAGGCAAGAAGGCTCTCATCACCGGCGGAAACAGCGGCATCGGCCTGGCCACTGCCCGCCTTTTCGTTGCAGAAGGCGCTCAAGTTGCGATTACCGGCCGGGACCAGACGACGCTGGACGAAGCAGTCGCCGAACTGGGGCCCAACGCGCGCGGCTATCGCGCCGACGTTACTGTGGCGGACGATCGGCAGCGACTCTTCGCGGATCTTGCCAAGGATTTCGGCAAGCTGGACATCGTCTTCGTCAATGCCGGCATCTCCGGCCAGACCGCTACCGGCTCGACCGACGAGGCGATTTTTGAGAATATCATTCGTACCAACCTCAGTGCCGCTTTCTTTACGGTGAATTCGGCTGCCCCTTTGCTGAACGAGAACGGCAGCATCATCTTTAACGGATCGGTACACAACCATCTGGGCCAAGCCGGTGTGGCCGCCTATGCGGCCACGAAGGGCGGCGTTGTCTCCATGGCGCGTTCCATCGCCGCCGATCTTGCGCCGCGCAACATTCGTGTGAACGTCATCGCGCCAGGCGCGACGAAGACTCCTATTTGGAATCGCGGGCCACGCGCTTCTATGTCGGCAGATGAATCCGCCAAGCTGGCCAAAGCCATCTCGTCCAGGATTCCACTGGGGCGCTGGGGTGAGCCGGAAGAACTTGCCAAAGCCGTACTTTTCCTTGCCTCAGATGACTCCTCCTACATCAACGCCATCGAGCTGATGGTCGATGGAGGGGCGACGGGCGCACCGTGGGGAGCCCCCATTCTTCACGACTAACCTTGGAGTCCGTTCCGTTTTCGTGCAACAACAACCTCCGCACGCCAGGGTCACGCTGATGAAGGTTGTCGTGAGCGTCTTCCGTAAGCGCGCCAGCGCCCAACGGCACAATCTGGATTTAAGACGCTCGCGCGCAGGCTGTCGTCATTGCCGCGTTCGCTTTGGCAATTTGTCAGAGGATCACGCCAATGGACGTGTGGCGAAGCATCAGGATCAAGACCGCGAACGGGGCAGGGGGCCAATACCGGCCCCATTACGCGGACTGGAGCAGGAGGCAATGCTCGCCGGATTTGCTGGGCATCCGGCCCGTCACGCCGCGTACTCCTTCAGGACTACGCCTAACTCTGTCCGGCCTGCAAGGTGCGGGTTCCACCAGAAGATGCCCGTCCGGCAGCATTTGAAGTGCCCACGCCGCCAATGCCGGCGTTGCCTCCCTTGCTCATTTTCATCTGCGCCTTCGTGCTCGATCGCTTTCAGCCCCGCCTTTACCTGCCGGTTCAGGTCAACGACGTGGTAACTGAACAGAGGCAGCTTCCCGTTTCTCGTGCGTTTCTTGTTGATCGCTGACAGGTCATCGCAAAGGGAAACCTCCGTGATCCGAGGTGAATTGATCCGGATTACGAAGTCGGTGACCTGAAGGGCAAAGGCTTCCGCCGAACCGTTCTGCTCTACGATGTCTTCGGCTTGACCAGCATCGGTGCGCTGCACATCTATCGCCAACACGTCACCTTCAAAGCGAAGGCTGGACGGATCGAACCGATAGGAGCCGACAGAGCACCACCCGTGTTCGATGGCCAAGACAGAATATCCAAAGACCTCCGACCCCGCCTCGGGCGGTTGATACAAGAGCGTTCCCCATTTCTCATTTCCGCCCGTCTCAGAATTTGACATCCTCCACTCAAGCCACATCGGATTGTGCGTCAAACGGAACAGCCCTTTCGCCTTCAGGACAGTGACTGGAGTGGCAAGTCTGCCCAGAGTCGCCGACCTGAAGGTGTCAGTAATGACGAACTTGTGCGCTGCCTGCAGCTTGGTCCGCAACTCAGGAAGCTCAGCCTCGGACATGCCATGACCAACAATGCAGAAAGCGTCACGTCCATTCACGGAACGAAACAATGCTTGACGCTCATCGTGTCTTTTCGCATTGCGTCCCATGACCTCCACATTCGCCTCTAACTTCCGTAGCGTGCTTTTCACCTCTTCCGGACTGAGCCGTTCGATTTCCTGCTTACTCAACTCTGCTACGTCCGGAAACGGCAGGGGCTCTGGCGTGGGACGCTGTCCATTCAGCCATTTATAGCCATGCCACTTCGCATTCATCAGGTCGTCGCAAAGCACTTTACCTCTCTCTTCAATTCCTGGGCCCAGTGGGCGTGAGATTCTTGTAGAGCGACCTGAGCCCGATTGCGGAAAAGCATCGCCCTCGAAGGGTCGTCGCTCGCAAGGCAAGCAAATGCCACAGCGGCGTGCTTCGTGCAAGCATTTTCCCGCGTGCGACAAAACGCCGCAGACGGCCCGGATCGCATCGGCGCTCCTCGGAGGGGACAGGAACGACGTGCTCGGGATTGGGGGGCGGGATATGGGCGGGCTCGACTCCCAGCGTCGGCTGCCGCTGAGGGCATCCGTTCAGGACGGATTCACGTAACATACTGATAAGTAACAATATAATCGTATAATAAACATTATGGAAAGCAGAGCCAGTGTCAGAAATGTTGCGTTTTTGGACGGCTCTCCGCAGCAATACAAACAGCGCAGGAGAGCCGGTCGACGACGAGATACCGTACTGCTTAACGTCGTAAAGAGGACGGCGCACTCTGGTCTGTACGTTTAACCCAACTACTATCTTCGGAAACAGGGGATGAAGTTATCGGTTGAAGGTATCCATGCCGTTCTGCGAAGCTGGTAAGGATTTGCGCGCCCTTCTCCGTATCGCCGGCAGCTTTGCTTGGAGCCATTTCCTGCTCTAATTCTTTCGCTAATGTTGGATTCGTCACCAAATCATTGGCAAGCCGGCCGAACCCCTTGAGGGAAGCGTCCAGTCCCTTCTTCCCAATATATGCGCACATTCCTGCATATGCTCCTATGGCGCCTGCCGCGGCAGCACCTATTCCCGCTGCCAGGCCATAACCTACCGGTATGACGGAGGTCGCCAGCATGGCGGTTAAAATGCCCGCTGTCGCTAAGCCAGCGGCCGCGAGCATATTATAGAGCGCGACTCTTCGCATAACGCGCGTCCACTCCTTGCCGCAGTTCGCTTGGGCTTACGGCCATCTCGTTGTGATCGTCAGCACTCATGCAATCTCCAAGTCCGTTATTCGCCGACTCTGCCACATCCACGGCGTAAGGGCAAGTTAAGAATTGGTGACAATTGCTGGGATCATGAAAACATGAGCGATGTCATCTACTTATCGCGCGGCCCCGAGCGAACATCCGTTGCGTTTCGCCGGCTTTTGCCGGTTCGCTCAGCCATCCACGACCTGGGCTCGACGACCTTGCTGCAGCGAATCACGAACTGGATGAGCCAATACATCACGACGCGCTGAACCGAGCGCGGCCAGATTATTACGGGGCCGAGGGTGCCGAAATCACAAATCCCATTCATGCCGAGGCTCCTGCTTCTACCGGCCATTGAGCGCTCGACTGGTTGAACTGGCGCTGAATGCGACCGGCCGGGTGTCGCCGCTTTGACAGTTTGACGTTTGTCGGCAAGTGTCGAAGCGTCTGCGCGTCAGACTGGCCGAAACTCCAATCCGGCGACGGAAATGCCGGCATCGTGATCTGGTTGGCGATTGTGTCCCTCACCCACGCCGTCATCAGCAGAGACAATCCGAGAAACACGACGCACCGGGCGAACATGACCATTTTGTCCCAAGCCTGCCTGCTCTTCCCTGGGATCCTCTCTTCGTAATGGCGAATCAACGTCGTGCAGATCGGCGGAACGCCGGGGGTGAAGGTGATCGCGGTGCGGATTGGCAAGTCTGCGACTTCTTCCGGCTTCAGCAGCCGCCTGGCCTGTTGCGCCAGTTATCCGATCGCTGGAAGGAACGGCTTACGGTTGGCGATCCGCCCATTGACCCTTGATGCGTCGTGCTCCTCGACGTGCCGCCCGACGTGACGATGATGGTCGCTTCGCCGAGGCGATCACTCACGGTTTGAGCCGTATCTTTATCGGAAACCCCGAAATACACTTGGCTGCAATTGCTGAGGAGCGTTTGCTCCTGCCCATCCGGGAAGCACTTTCTGAGCTGCCCGATGGATTGGTAATAAAATTGCAGACGCACGCCGTATCCCCGGTACTTATCCACCGCGTCATCGATCGCATCCATATGGCCGAGCGTCGCGGCTTCATCGAGAACGAAGTGAACGAGCTTCTTTTCCTGTAAGCCGCCCTTTACCACGGCCCGAAGCATCGAGCCGACCCACAGCCGAAGCAGGGCCTGCTGGCGCGTACGTGCTGAGGAGGAAGCACGAGGTAAACCGTCGTTTTCCGTTTCATCAAATCCGCCGGGTCAAACGTACTGTCCTTGGTGTTTTCCGCGACCGCGATGGTGTCCAGGAACTTCAGGAACCGGCTCACAGTGGTAAGGGACGACGCCAGCTCATTGTCCTTAAACCGCGTGAGCTGATACCCCATTCGCGCGAGCATTCCCGACCAAACGTCCGGCGATTCGCACATCAGGCGGATGATGGCCTCCATCTTGGCGGGGTTGGAAAGCAGCGTTCGCACCGTCTGCAGCGACCTGTCTCCCTTTTCGCCGTAATACGCGACCACCGCTAGCATCGCGCTAATCCAGGTTTCGGCAGAGTCCACCCAGTGTGGATCTTTTTCCTCGCCTGTTCTGATCACCAGCGCATTCGCCATGTCCCGGCAGTCATCAATCGCCAGCGGAGAATCCTTGTCGATTCCGTCCAGCGGATTCAGCGTGTCGGGCGTTTGCGTCACCTGCAGGTAGGGATCGAGGATTACGACCCGATGCCCCATCGCCCGGCGTCGGTCCGCCGTGAGCCGCGCCAGCTCCCCTTTGAAATCCACCACGACACAGGGGTCCGGGCAGCTCTGAAGGAAGGGGATCACCATCGATACCCCTTTTCCGACGCCCGTTGGTGCGAACACGGCGGTATGGACAGCGTTCAGTTTCACAAAGAGTTGTTGGGGCTTGCTGCGAAGCGTGCTCAGGAACTGCCGGCACGCCGACATCGCATCGACCCGCAGGCTAAAGAGCGCCCTGATGGCCGGGAGGAATCGCAGTCGCGTTACCGTCAACCGGCCGAGGATCAGGCCGCTTTTGGCGGTAAGCATCCCGGCCTTGCCCAAATCATCGGCGTCGGCCCACTTGGCCGAGCCGAGTGTCGTCAGGCGCTTGTGGCTATTTTTTATCAGGTACGCCAAGAAGCACAGGATCCCAACGCCCAACCAGGGCATCGCCGTGCCCGCAAGCGTGAGGCCGTATGCCAGCACCACAACGCCTGCCATCAACATCAAACGGCCAAGAACCATGATTCACCTCACCTACTCGACGGCTCCTCCGCCGCCGCCTTCCTTTCAATTGCGTGTCGCAGGCACCAGACCTGCGATCACATCTGCTTTCCTTTGGTCAGCGTCGGCTCCGGCGTGCCGCGTTCGCTGTCACCGGCCCGATTGACAATGTCGTGGAATGTTCGGCCGCCGGTCGTTGCCTGATCGCGCGCTGATTGGCGCATCTCAAGCCCTTTGATCTCTGCCACGCGCTGTGCGACCTCCGCCTTTAACTCTTCGTCGGAGGAACGTCTCGTCACGTCGTCGCGCCAGTACTCCCAGTCTCGATCTTCCATAAACACATTCCACGCTTCTCGATAGTGGCGCATCGCGTCGGGACTTGAGTTGTATTCCCTGAACTTCGGCTCCAACTCCTTCGACCATTCGAAGTCGCGATGCACCTCGAAATGAGCGCGGACCAATTGCTCTCTGCTCATTTCCGGCTTCTGGACCCCGGGTTTCACCCTGTCGGTCATCGGCCGCTCCTCCCTTGTTGCTGCGTCTGCCTTTGCACTTGCGTCTGCTGCTGGTCCTGGCTCTTCTCTTCCGCCTTGGGTTTGTCTTTGAGAATCTCCTGAAACCGGCTGGTCATATTGACGCCAGCCATCTGCGAATACTCCATGACCGCCGTGCGCAGATCGACACCGTAGAGATTGGCTCCCTCGAGCCGGGCGTTGACGAATTTCGTGCCGATGCAGATCGCTTCGCTTAAATTCGCGCCGCGAAGATCGGCGTTGCTCATGTCGGCCTGCGACAGATTCGAGCCGGAAAGATCGGCCGCCCGTAAGTCGGCAAACCGTAAATCGGCCCCCTCGAAATTCACTTTTCGCAGATCAGCGCCGCGCAAATCGGCTTTCTTGCCCGAGGCGTGGCGGTTATGGACCCAATCGCGGTGGTTCTGCAAAGTGGTGGAAAGCTCTTTCTGGTTCATGCCCCTACCCCCGCTCCCGCCGGACGCGCTGCATCGAGGCGAAAGACTTGACGTCGTGCTCCGGCGCCGCCTTGCGGACTTCCTTGAGGGCTTGCGTGAGCACGTCGGCCAGCCGCGCCATGTTGAGCCCGCTCCCGCGGACAACGACGCTCTCACCATTCGGCGACACGATCCTCACCCGAGACAACTTCTTCGCGTCAGGATTCTTGCCACGGCCGATGCGCCCCTTTCGCTCGACGTCGTCGCGGGACGCGCCGGCCAGCACCTCGGCCAGCTTGCGATGCTGGTCCTCTTTGGGGCCTTTGACGATCGCGTACGCTTTGGAGAAGCCGAACGCGCCCGCGAGGAACGCCTCTTTCGCTTCCGGGATCAGCTCATCGACCGAGAAAATCCGCGTCACCATCGAGGCGTCGAAATGCAACGCCGTCGCCAAATCCTTCTTGAGCCAGTCGGGATTGAGAGCCATCAGCTCTTTGCACGCCAGGTAGATCTCGGCGTCATCCAGTCCCTCCCGCATCAGATTTTCAACGAGTTGCAATTGTTTGATCGCGCCGCGGCTGAACTCGCCATCCAATATTTTCACATCGACATGCGTAAGCCCGGCGAGCTTCGCCGCCATGAGCGTTCGCTCGCCGGCCACCAGCGTGTTGTCCCGAAGAAGAACCAGGAGCGGACGCAGCTGCCCATCGCGTTTCAGGCTCTCCGCGTGCCGGCGCAGGCTCTCCTCGTTGAAATGCTTTCGCACATTTTCCTTGACGATCACTCTTTCAACCGGCCATCGTTCGTACGTTCCGATTACCATGCGAACCTCTCATTTCTTAGGGTGCCGGGTCACCCGGCGAATATCTGATCACGCAGCAGGCCGCCGAAATGGCAGCAGCCCCTCCTTTTGGAACCGCAGCAGTTCGGTGTGGCTGATCGCCCACGAGGCGTAGGCCCCTCGCCCAGACTCTTTTTTCTCTGCATTGATGCGGCCGTGCCGGCACCATTCGCGGCAGGTAAACTCCGCGCGTCCGACGATCCGAGAAAATTCTTCGACGGAGTAAAACTCACGAATACGTTCTCGCTCGATTAACGACACGAGAAGCAATTCGATTTTTTCCAAACGTTCTTCGAGAGTCATAAGGGCACCTCACCGCGAGCCACAGCTGTTACCTCACATGCTTCGCCCGTGACTTTGCTCAGGCGATTCGATCGAAGGCGACTCCGGCGGCTCGATTGCCTTTTCCGCTTCCGTCGTCCGTTGGCCAGGGCCGTAAGGAACGAAAGCGTTTCCGTTGAAAATCGCGGAGGCCATTTCCATTTGGCCTTGGACGCCCATGCGTGTCATTTCTTCACCGACTTCCTTCACAATCTCCATGAATTTGCTGGACATGGTTCACCTTCTTGCCGAGTAACTCGGCGGTTAAAGATTGTCTTTCTCTACTGTTGCGCCGTCGTCGTTCCGTGCTTCGCGATTGCCGGCCGTCTTCAACTCATCCTCCGGGCTTTCTCCATAATCCGCCGCGAGTATCTCCTCCTGAGCCACAGGGCCATTTCGGCCTCGAGCGATTGCCGGTAAGAGGCAAATGTCTTCTCCGCCTCTTCCCGCCGTCCTTCTTGCTCGTATCGCTGCGCTAAGGCGAGCAAAGCTTCGCTCTGCCTATGCTGCGCCTTGATATTTTGAGCGTGTTGTTCCCTTCTGTGCTCGCAGGCCGACCACGCGAAAAATGCAATCAACCCTCCGAGCGTGCACCCAACAATCGTCTCTTCCTTTCCGCTGCGAGTGATCGCAGCCGTAAGCGGATCGAGCTCGTCGCCATCCCGGTACGTTTTCCCGTCAGGAGACAAGGCGATCATGGGAATTCCGTGAGGACCGAGTTCCCATTTGCCGCCGTGCGTCCAAATGACCCGCACCGGAAATGCAACGATAATCACGAGCCAAAACAGCGCAAGAACGTTCTTCATTTGAATTACTCCCCTCACTAACCTGCGATCCGGGCGGCTCGGCGCGCTATGAGCGGACCGAGCCACTTGCTGCCGTCACTCCTTGGGGACATTCGGTTCCGAGGCGCGTTTTGCTGAAGGACCGCGCCACGCTGAGATTTTTCCAGTCGCGACAGCCCGTAAGTAACCCGCGACGGCGAGGATCACCGTGACCATCACGCCGATCAGTGTCCAATTGGTGTTGTTGGCCACGCCGACGGCGATTGGCTTCACAGCCGCGTCGGCAACCGTCGCGGCCAACTTTTGCGTCCCGTCCAAGAACGGTCGGGGATTGGTCACGAAGGCCGTGAGCGTCGCACCTACCGTAAGGGCGCCCTTGTTACGCCAGATGAAGTCGCATGCCCGGTCCCCATGCCGAGCGATCACTTCCATGAGTTCCGGCTTGAGCTGTCCCTCTGCCGCGAGTATGGCCAAACGCCGGCCGTTGCGAGGTGTGACCTTGACCAACGCCTCGGCGCCCTTTTTCGCGAATTGGCCGACGAGCTGTTCCCCCACCGTGCCGTGCTTGATGATGGCGACAGCCGCGTCATCGCCGTAGCGCACGACTGTCTTAAGCGCCGTCGGCCTTCCGATCAGCGAAATCGCCTGCTCGCCGTAGCGGGCAAGCAACCCCAGTGCGACTCCCTCTTGTTCTCCGGCCTCCTCGACAAGCCGTCCGGCGCACGGCCCGACTTTCCTGAATGCCTTTGCGACGACTTCGTCGCCATGCTTGGCGGCCAGGCGGGTGAGTCGCACAGAGACACGCTCCGCCCCTTCTTCGGCCACTTCACGTCCGAACTTTTTCCCGACAAATTCCATGACCTCACGCAGCCCTTTGCTCAACGCCCCTGCTTCTGCGGGAGTGCCGGCCACGAATGTGGCCACGAGGATGCTGCCGGTCAGCAATTTCGATCTCATGTTCCTTCTCCTCTCTTATGTGTCGGATCCCTACATCGCCGCCTGCTGCGCGGAAGGAAGGATCGCTCCCCTGATCGCGGCGTCGCGCGCCTGGCTCCGCCGCGATGCGTAATCCTGTAGCCGCTTCTCCAGCCCAGGCTGCTTGGCGTTCCCTACGAGGATCAATCCTCCAACTGGCCCAACTGCTCATCCATCTTCTTGGTCAATTCGCCAACCGGGTCGTACAGCTCGTCATAGGCCCAACTGACGGCCCAGTCGGCGATCACCCCCACCACGAGACCCGCACCGAAAGTCACCGTGCTCGATGCGGCGCCAGCACCCAGGATTCCGGCCGACGTCGCAAGCTGCACAGCCGCCGCGGAAAGGATCTCCCCGGCAACCATGCTCGCAACCTCGCGGCCGAGCATTCCCCGGAAATCAGACACGGCCGACGTTCGCGCCTCGCGCAGAGCCGCCTCGACAACTTGCCGGATCGCATCGCGATCGACTCCCGGCGAAAACTGCTCTTGGGGAACGCTGGAAAGGTCCGCCTGCAGCTTTACAAGCAACTGGGAATCAACGTCCTCCAGATGTTTCAAGTACGCGCTCACCGCCGATTCGACGGCGCTCTCAAGCTGTTCCGGCGTGAAGATGCGAGCCGAGAACTGCTCCTGCAGGAATTTCCCGTGTTCGTCGGCTCCCGACAGGTAGTCGGTGACGAGCTTCCACTTCGAGCTCCAACCGAGCGCGTCGTCCACGAACGCGCGCTCCCCCAGCCGGCCCTGTGCGAACAATTCGCGGACTGGGGTCAAGCCGGGACCGATTCCCGATGTGCTCTGCTGATTCGCCCAGCCCACGTCTTGGGAGACGATTTCTTCCGCCGTCAGCGGCTTTGGCACCCCCGCGAGCGTCGCCAAGTCAGCCCAGAAAACCCGCAGAAGAATCGCGAGCGCAACCCCGGCCGCGACTCCTGCCGACACCAGGACATTTTTCTTCGATACATACTGCAAATATTTTTCTCGCATGCTCTTCCCCCGTATTGAAAACCACACCCTTGGTTCCGATCACAAAACCGAAGGCGCGGACCTACGCGGTCCGTGCCTTCGGAGTTCCAGCGTCACATCAGGCACGGCGCTCCGCTGATTGCCCATGTCACGATCGCTAGGATCACTTGGATGACGATTGGATCAAACATTGCCTTTCTCCCTTTTTGAAATGAGGACCACATCAATTCGGCCGACGACCAACGCCGGTCACTCGGACACGACTGCCTTCGTTAAATCGCGCCACGGTGGGCGTTGACCCGCCCGGACCAGGAGGCCCGTGGAACACACAGTGACTCGTGTCTTCGCCGTGGAGCAATACGCTCAAGTGACTACGCAATTTCAGCGCAATGCGAAGTGATGCGCCGAGGCAAGGTGTGAAACTGACTCGCCCCGCGGGACGTCGGTCCGGTCAGTGCGGCCAGTCGCGTTTGCGAAATTCCTTCGACAGTCGCTGCCGCGCCCGCAAACTCCAGGTCGCAACGGTACGGGGATTTGTTTCCATCCGCTCCGCAACTTCCCGGCCGGAAAGTCCCTCCCAATAAATCAGTTCGCAGGCATTCCCGCAAATGCGGTGGGAGCACTTTCATGACTTCACCACAGAGTTCCTGCAGTTCGCAGAGTTCAGCCGAACGTCGGGGATCAGCGCGACGGTCTAAGACGTCATCGAGCGACGCGACCGCATGCTCACGAGAAGTCCGACGCATGAGACTTACGCAGATGTGGTGCAGCGAACGCATGGCATACGGCGTGAAAGGTCGTCCTTCGGCTCCGGTGAGGTAAGCGCGAAAGCCCTTCATCTGCATGTTGCGATACCACTCCTGCACGGCGTTTCCTGCCAGCCCCTCGCGACGATTACGGCTTGGTTCTCGCCGGTAAAAATGACAAGCCATCGCGAACAACGAGGAATGAATGTTCGCAAGCGCCGCAACGTAGCGTGCCGATGGCCGACCCACGCAAGGCGAACTGAATGCGGATATGACGTAGCGAAAGTCCCGCTCAAGCCGACGCCGGTCTCTTCGGCGATTATCACCATCGCTGGGGGACGCGACTGTTTTCATTGGAGCCTCTTTCGGCAACACAGTGGACTCGAATCGTTGTCAGTGAAGTGACGTTGGTCACTGCACGCCGACTAAAAATACGCTTCGACTCCGTGTCCAGGAGGCTCCTTTTTCTTGAGGGAAGTCACGATTCCCGGAATGGGATAGCTGTCCCGCGTGGGATACGTGTCCCGCTCAGCCGCGTGCGGCGGAAAACGCCGCGAAGACCAAGGGCTTCTTAGACTTGCGATCGATCGGGCCGCAACCCGTCGATCAGCGTCCGCCCGTGCGCTCGTGGCCCCTTTTCTAGGGCAAGTCGCTCGCCTTCGCGTTCGACGTCGCGAACTAATTCGGAGGCCTGCCTAATGCCGCTGACAAGGCCCCACTCGCGGTACATGTCGACCAGTTGGTCCTTGTGGATCTCAAGATCCAAACCTGTCGGGACCTCAATACCTCGCGCTCTGGCGTAGGCAAAGGTGGCGACGCACCGTTCACAGAACAGCATCTCGCCTATCTCTTCCTCCACGTTCCCCACCGGCTGCTTGAAATACTTCGGCTGTTCCTCACCATCTTCGGTGTGGAACCCGTGATCGAAAAGATTCTCGATGCCTGGATCGCATCATCGCGATCGTCAGACGATCACTTGGGAAGCGGCAAACGCTGAAGTCCAAGCTGCTTCAACTCCGCTTCCGATTCATCCGCGTTCTTTTCCCCCTGTGACACACGCCGCCCGTCTTTGTGAGACCAAGTGCCCCGACATTAAACGAGCGGGGGCCGAAGTCAATCGTTATCAAATGGGGGAAGCCGCTCCGATCGCAAGCAGTCCCTCGCCAACGTCCAGATGTGCATTCCTGTCGCACTTAGTCCGGAGTTTGAATTGTTTGCTCCAAATTTATCAAAGAGCTCGGGCTTGGAATCCCGTCCAAACACACCTTGAAAGAAGGCCGGCAGCGTCTTTGTACGCCATCGTTGAATCGAGGTATGCGAGTAAGGATATTGCTGCGGGTAATCCCTTCTACGGCGAAGAATCGTAAGAGCCTCTTCCATCTGCTCGTAGGTGGGTTTGATAGGCTCACGCTGTAGTTTCCCGATCTCGTAGAAAATCCGCAGATTTTTGATGAACTTCTCTCGTTCTCGCTCTTCCTTCGGCAGAGTCAGGCTGGCATCCGCAGGGACTTGGGACGCGGAGAGGTCGAGGTTTTCAATGTCCTCGCTAACGATATCACCGGTCACAGGTCGCCTTTCGTCGCGCGTTGCGATGTCCACGAGCCGCCGCTCGAAATCCCGGCACCGCGCGGACAATTCCGCGAATTGCTTGAGCACATTGATATCGGATCGGATGCCTTCGATGTCGACGACCGGTTGGCCAATTCCCTCGCGCACGCCCGCAGCCAGACCGGCGTCGGAAAGAGAATGCTCCAGAACCGAGAGTCTTTGTTCGATGAACGCGGCCCTCACCAGAGGCGGGGCAACGACAAGATGCTCGTCGAGAATTTGATCTCGTCGCAGAACGGCTTGGAACATCACGTCTTCCATCGATGCCACGGTCGAGTCAGGCTCAGTGTCGGACTTTACGCTGACGACAGCGATCCACGGATTATTGACGGCGATTATTGAAGCGACTCCACGATCCTGACGTGCGAGCAGTGCATTGCAAAGCCACACTGCTGGTGATTCATCAGGGCGGCCGACCGCCTGCTCCCGGACCCGGCTCGCTGCTTGTTCAATTGCCTTATCCCATTTGTCTTCCGCGGCCTCATCGCCGCGAACCCGGTCGCGCTGCTCTACCCATTGGGCGACGACGGCGGCTGCAGCGTCCTCGGGAACGCGACTCGCTGCAGCTTCAATGGCCCCACGCCAGGCCTCCTGCGCGATTCCATCGCCGGTGGCGTCGTCGTACTTCGCCATCCACTCGGCGACTAGATCGGCCGCAGCGCTCTCCGGGATTCGTCTCGCCGCTGCTTCAATCGCTGCATGCCACTCAAATCGATTCGTTAAGTCCCCGCGAACACGATCCTGGTGCTTCATCAACTGAACCACGATTCCTCTGGCTGCGTTCTCTTTGACCCGACTAGCCGCTCCAATAACCGCCGCGCGCTGCGCCTGTTGTGCGGCCTGATCCCCACTCGCACGATCGTGTTGCTTCAGCAACTGGGCCACGATTCCTGCGGCTGCGTCCTCCCTGACCCCACTAGCCGCTCCAACAATCGCTGACCTTTGTATCTCTTGCGCCGCCTGATCCCCACGGGTTTGATCGTGTTGCTGCAAAAACGTGGCGAGGAAGTTCTCAGCAGTGCTTTCGCCGATACGACGCGCTGCACCGGAAATCGCCAGACGCCAAGCCAAGTTGGACGCGATGTCTCGACGCCCTCGAACGCATCCCTTTAACCACCGGACGACGAGGTTCGCAGCGTCATCCTCACCGACACAACTCGCTGCACCTCCAATTGCATTACGCAGTGCCCATTGCGCCGCTTCATCACCACGTAGCCGGTTGTGTTCCTTCAACCACTTTCCAACCAATTCAGCGGCGACGTCCTCTCCAATTCGACCAGCCGCCTCTCCAATCGCCAAACGCCACGCCCCTTGTTTCGCTGCATCGCCGCGAGCGCGGCGCTTTGCCTCAGCCACTCTACGACGGTATCCCCGGCGGTTGCCTCGCCAACCCGGCGCGCTGCTGCTCGCATCGCCCACGCCCAATAGAACTGTGCATCTCTGCCAGCCATCCTGAGACGCTCGACCCACTGTGCGACGAGTTCGGCCGCAGCATCGCTATCAACCAAACCTGCTATTGCTTGAATCATCTGAACCCAATCCCTCGGTACGGAGTCAGCCCGCTCGACACAGGGGTGCCGCTCGATCATTTCATCGATGATTCGCGCGATAATCGGGCTGGGGACAGAAAGGTCTTCGTTTAGTCGACTGCTCCACAGCCGACTTTTCCCAAGCCGGTAAAGCGCCAGTGTTAAGGCCTTTACGTCATCTGCAATAGCTTCTGCTGGCGGATGCGGATGTAGGAGTCGCCAGCGCAGGACAACGATGGCGAAGGGATGTAGCCAATCGTCGTTTAGGGCTTTCCACCCTTCATCACAATCGGCAGGTTCCCATTTTCCAACTTCCTTTGCCCAACCCAGCAATGCATCAGCCCAGCCTGGTTGTGTGCCTCTCGATCGGTTCCAAAGTGCATCAAAGGCATAGTCGAGAACATCGTGTCGGTCCGGTCGCCAGATCCACTTCCGAAATGCTTCGATTAGAAGCAGCGGCGAATGCGGATGTCGAAATGCATCGTCCGCAATGTACTTCCCGATCAAATACTCAGCGAGGGGCAGTTTCGGGATGGCGTATATGTCTTGCTTGGAATACATCAACAGGCCGCATCGCCTCGCAACCGACTCGAAGAAAAACTCTCTCCCGTTATGAACGAACTTGTCGGCGTCATTGCCGACCAGACCGCGCTGCTCGACTATCTCGGTCTGCTGTGGCTCAAATTCCTCTTTCGCAAAATGCAACCCTAAACGTCCGAACCAATCGATAAATCCTCTAATTATGGCGTGCCGATCCGGAGGACTCAGCCCAACAAGTACCTGCCTCGCTTCCAGCGTTCGGAGAAACGTCAAGTGCCCCAGATCTCCCAATGATTCGGGGGTTCTCTTCCCGTTTTGATCCTCGACGTAATCGCACCACGCCTTGAGGTATAAGGGACGCCGGAGTAAACGCCCGAGATGCGTAGTCCAGGCCCGGTCGAACATTTCGACAATTCGTTCGTTACTTGTCCTGCTGCAGGGACGCTCCGTGAAATACTCGCGGATATACACGCGAGCACGTTCGACCTTCAATTCCTGTAGCGTGCGGTGCCTCATCCGATCCGGTACGGAACTCCGTTCTCCATGCCCCGGTCGCGAGGTGACCGCGTATCCCCCCTTCCACTTTTTAAGCGACCGCACGAGGTTCTCCTGAGCCATCGGAATTTCGTCGAATCCGTCGATGAGCAGCACCAGCCGGCCCTGCCGATGCAAGTCGGTCAAAAACGAGGGGCTCAGAGTTTCGAGAGTGCCTGTGAGGTCCTGTTCCGCCAAATGGAGGTATTCATTGAGCGGCGTATCCGACATCTTCGCCAGCGAGATCAACAAGGGAACGCCACTTGGCCAGGGATCAGACTCTGGCCATAGGACGTCGTCAAGCAGATCCTTGGCCATCTGCAGTGCGAACGATTCCAGCAAGCAGGACTTGCCGGAGCCGGCCGGAGCAACGATGAGTAGCGGCTTGCGATACCTTTCCGCGCCATTCAACAAGAAGATTCTGCTCCGTGACCGGCGGATCGCGCCTTTTGAAGCGATTGCTTTCCATGCCGATCGGGCCCGGCCCTTCTTCGACAGTCGATTTCCTGGCGCTCCAATCGATATGCTCCTCTGGATCGTGCTGCTGGAGGGTCGCCGCCTGATACAAGGCGCGCGACATGGGCTCACCAGCTTGGGTGATTACGCCAATGTGGTCCTGCAGCGCCTCGCATAATCGACGGGCGTAGGCCCGAATGGCGATTCGAGGACCCCAGGTGTCGGATGCTTCATCGACGTCGGTGTTCATCGATTTGCCTCCCGGAACCCATCAGGTCCACCGCCGACTGACTCCCTGGAAGAACCCGGCCAAAGGAGCCCCGACACGGAAACGTCGCAGAGCAGTCAGCGCCAAAAGTCAGACATAAAACGAAAACGACCGCCAATCAAGGCCACGGCGATACCGGCAGCGTGTGGACACGGTGCGTCTCGTCGTTCACCTTGGATTACCAATTGCGATCATCAGCACTTCCTGCCTGGATAGACGCCGTTTCGGCGTCGGCACGAGAGTGCCGCGGTCCCTGTCCGGGCAGACGTGCTGGTTTTCGTTACTTCCGATTCTTGCCGCCAGTCGCGACCGGCTCAGACGTCGCCATGCCATCAAGATCGCCGTCCCTGAAAGCAAAACAACCAGAAACCACTCCCGATGCCGTCCGTAAATCGTCCCGCCGGGGATGGGCTTCGGCAGCTTAACGTCGAGTATGCCCTTCTTGCCGAGCCCCAGCGATGCCAGAACGCGGCCGTACGGATCGATCGACGCCGAAATGCCCACATTGCCTGCGATCATCATCGGGAGCCCCTGTTCTATCGCCCGCAGGCGGGCCATCTCGAAATGCTGGTACGGACCCGTGCTTTGTCCGAACCAGGCGTTATTGGTGATGACAAGCAACCACTGCGGCGGATGTTCCGGGACCGAGTGCGTTCGGGAAACACCACTTCGTAGCAGATCAACGGCGCAAAGGGCGGCAGGCCGGGGAGGTCAAGCGTCCTCGGTCCGGTTCCAGGTGAATAATCCATCCGCATCCCCCCAGGCGTAACTTCCTCCCGACTCACTATAGGAGACAATAACGCTTTCGGAATAAGCCATCGCCACGGGACGTACTCAGCCCAGGGCAACAGTTGTCCCTGGTCATAAAACGCGGTGATCTTTGGCCCACGGGTCTGGGAGATCGCCACTAGGCTGTTGAATAAATGCGGATGGTCCATCTCCACACGGGCAGTTCCGGCGATCAGCAGTTTGCCCTGCGGTATTCCATCGCACATGTCCGGTGGCAGAGCCTTCTCCAATTGAAGCAAGTAGGGGATCGCCGATTCCGGCCAGATTATGTGCGTCACATTCTCCAAACCGGCGGAGCGCGTAAGCGCCATCTGCTCGCGCAAATAGTATGATTAGGGTCAGGCTTCATTTTGCGGCCTTCGCCGATATTTGGCTGAACGAGCCGGAGCGTCACGCCTTCGACGTAACGGTCGCTTTCGGGAATCCGGTTGGATTCATGCAATCGCCATCCGCCGAAGCCGATGCTCACCGCAAACATCGTCCATGCCACAATCACGTAGGCGATGGCGTGCTTTGCTGGTATACGGCGGTCTCCCAAAGCGGCGAATGAACTTCCAAGAAATGCCGCGAACCCGGTCAGGCCGTAAATGCCAATGACCGACCCCAGTTGCAACGCGGCGCCGGAAAAGCCAAAGCTATAACCGATCAGGTTCCAAGGGAAATCAGCGATCAACGCTCCTCGCATGTACTCCATCCCCGCCCATACCGCGCTGAAGACAAAAAGCCTGCCGAGACCCGGCGGGCAAAGCCATGACGTGAGCTGGCAGGCGCATGCGACATACACCGCAAAGTACCAGGTAAGACCAAACACAAACCCCGGCACAAGCCACCATAGCCGCGGCAGATCCATCAACGCCGCCAGATCGCACCAATATATGCCGCTGATGAAAAACCCCCACCCCCACCACCAGCCATCCAGGAAGATGCGTTTACGCGAGGGCGCTCCGTTCATCAACCATATCAGGCCGGTAAAGGAAACGATGAGTAACGGAAACGCGAAGAAAGGCGCCAGCGTCAGCGTCGCCATTATGCCAAAGCCGAAAGCGGCGGCGTTGTCGCCGCCAGCCGCGAAGTAAGCCAAGGTGTTCTGCCCATTTACGGCATCGCCCAACAACCTCATTCCAAGCTAACAACGACATTCTCGCGGCGGCCCGTCTTGCGTTTAACACTCGCCGCATCATAACTGGCTTACGTTAATGATACGATAACGCCGTTGGCTATGCTGCCACTGTAATCACTCCAACTAAAACGAGCGCGGCTTTCTCGCCCTTTTTACTTCATCTCAAGCCCCGGCTGTTGTGTGAATGGAGCAGTCGGTGAAACGCACCCATTCACGGTATTGCAAGGTGCGCGAAAACTGCCATCCAACAGCGCCTCACAATCCGATGGTGTGAAACTAGGAAGCACGACCTGTTTCTTACCAGTACCGCTCACATGATAGAATGTACCACATGTTTGAGATTTACCCGCTTCGCTCGCGCCGGTTAGAGCCTCTGTAACATAAGCTGTCGCTGTGACTGCACAGACCCACATTTGATTCGTTGTACCATTACCAAGCCCAGTCGGGCTCGGAATCGACGTCAACCCCAGAAACGAGTACGTGCCTACTTGTGTGGTTTGGGCCGTGCATACATACCCAGAAGTTAGGTCGGCTCCGGTTGGCTTGGCCAACGCTTGCTTGCTGAAGCCGCCCGACACTGCAATAGCCATACTCGCCAGCGCGGCGGTGCGTAGTACCGTTTGCATTGTTCGCATACTTGTCTCCTTTGTTGGTTAACATGACGTATTTGGCTTACAGGCTTTAAGTATCCACACAATCTGCGTATTATGCCAAAACCGACGTGTTGGGCGATCCGTTATCTGCCGGGGCCCCCCAGGCCTTGGTTTGGTATAGAGGACGACGTTATCGTAGTTGTCGATGTACCCGCCGTCGCCTTGGTATAGTACTCTACAAACCACGTGCTCAAAATAGATCCGGCTGCACTTGTACTTATGTTTCCCACGCAGGCCCGGGCGAAGAGATCGCATTCGCTCTCGGGAATATATTGGCTCGCCGTAGTCGCTGGCAATGCTGGGTTAATAGTCTGGAGGCTCGACAATTGCCCGACGTACGTCGTACACGTGCCGGACGTGGTGGGCATACCAGACACCACACTGCATGAGCCGTTACCACTACCTACTGACGAGCCAGAATAAGGGGTCCACCATTCCTGGCAGGTACAATTACTCCCCCCATTTGCCACTACGCCTTTGTTGACCGGCTCCCCCTCCGTTATAGAATTACCTGCCGCCGCCGGCTCGGTGATCGCCCATTGCGCCAGAACGGCGACGGCGATAGCTGTGGTACGAAGTAATGATGTCTTGTGTGTCATAACGATCTCCTCTGTTCATTTCGGGCGCGGTTGGTTTGTCCTCGCCATGTGTTAACGCTACCACAGAAAGGTTAACATTTAGTTAAAAGGCCAGCTTTATTCGTCCTCGCCTGCCAGCCGCCAGTACGACCAGGGCTGGTGGCTGCGGCCGCGGGGCCACACGGTCGAAGTCACTGAATCTTCACGGTAATCGGATCACGTGATCGACGACCTCGCACATCGGGGCTTGTCCTCAGTACTCTTTCGGGCTCATGTGGACATTGCCACGATGAGCCTAAAATCCAGTGATGAAGATCAACGAACAGGCGTAAGCGTCTGGTTGTAGCCGCCTAGCCAACAAGCGAAAAGAATGAGAATGTCCATTCTCAGAGAGAGTGGACACTGTCTGCGTCAACCGGTGAGCGTGTCCATTCTCAGAGAGGATGGACATTCTATGCAGGCAGAGAGTGATGCGTGTGGCAGGGTCGCAACGGAGGAGCGGCGTCCGCGGTACTATCCACTCGACCTGAAGCGGCGGATTGTGGAAGAGACGTTTGGCCCCGGCCAGTCGGTGTCGATCGTCGCTCGCCGACACGACGTGAACGCGAACCTGGTGTTTGCGTGGCGCAAACAGTATCGCGACGGCACGCTTGGGAAGGGTGACGCGGCATCGAAAGCGAGGAGCGGAGCCGGGCAAGACCTTATCCGTATCGGCGTAATCGACGCCGGTAATGGCTTGCGCCGCTCCTCGTGTCGATGGCAACTTCTCCACGGCGTCGACGATGACGCTCCTTTCCAAGACAGCAACCGTCCGGCAGAACTGCGCCTCTGGAGCCAACATCATCGAGATCGAGCTGCCCAATCGGATCAAGTTGCGAGTGGCGAGCGGCATCGAAGGAGCAGACCTTCGACGCGTGCTGGCTTGTAAGCAGGCAACTGCCATGATGCAGCTTGCGCCGGGAACTCAAGTGTGGCTGGCGTGCCGACCGCTCGGATCTGCGGAAAGGCTTCAACGGGCTGGCGGCACAGGTCGCCGACGTGTTGCGTTCCGATCCATATTCGGGACACCTGTTTGTGTTCCGCGGCAAGCGTGGCGACTACATCAAAGTGCTGTATTGGGACGGATCAGGACTGTGCCTGTTCGCCAAGCGGCTGGAGAAAGGTCGGTTCGTCTGGCCACCAATCATCAACGAGCGAATGCAGTTGACGCACGGGGCAACTGTCGCTGCTGATCGAGGGAATCGACTGGCGGAGAACGGTTGCGATGGAGTTGGAATATCGCCCGTCGATGGCATGAAAAAAGTGCATCGAAACACACAGAAAATGCTGGTGTTTTTCGGTGTGTCGTGCTAGACAAAAACATGTCGCCCGATGCCGCTCCTCTTCCCACCGATCCTGCCGCCTTGCGGGCCTTCGCTCTCTCACTCCAAGCTGAGCTTTACGCCAAAACTCTGCATATCGAGAAGCTGAAAATGCAACTGGCGTTGTTGCGCCGTGCCCGCTTCGGCCGCTCCTCAGAAAAACTCGATCATGACATCGAGCAGTTGGAACTGCTGATCGGCAATCTGGAGGAAGGCCAGGCGGAAAGCAATGAACGCACCGAAGCTGCGAAGCCTGCGGCATCATCCGCGCCAGAAGAAAGAACAGTCACAGCCCATGCGCCGCCCGCTGCCTGAGCATCTGCCGCGCGAGCGGGTGGAGCATGAAGCCGCTTGCGTCTGTCCTGCCTGCGGCGGCACGGACCTGACGGTGATCGGCACCGATGAGCGCGAAGTGCTGGAATATGTGCCCTCGCACTTCAAGGCCGTGGTCCATTGCCGCCCGAAAATAAGCTGCCGGAATTGCCAGACCATCGTGCAGCCGCCGATGCCGGCGCTGCCCATCGAGCGCGGGCGTCCTGGCCCAGCATTGCTGGCGCATGTCCTTGCCGCGAAATACTGCGACCATTTGCCGCTCCACCGGCAATCAGAAATCTATGCACGCGCAGGCGTGGAGACTCGATCGCTCCACCTTGGCTGAGTGGGTAGGGCGGATGGCCTTTCATCTCTCTCCCATCGCCGACGCCATCGCCCGCCATGTGCGGGCAGGTCCGGCACTGCATGCCGATGATACGCCGGTGCCGGTGCTTGACCCCGGCCGGGGAAAAACCAAGACCGGGCGACTATGGGTCGCGGTGCGTGACGAGCGGCCGTGGGGTTCCGGCGTGCCGCCGGCCGTGTTCTACCGCTACTCCCCAGACCGCAAATCCGAACAGGCGGAGGCGTTGCTCGACGGCTGCCGGGGATTCCTGCACGCCGATGCCTATGCCGGGTTCAACAACCTCTATCGTCCCGATCCGCTGACGGGCGATGTCCGGCTGGTCGAGGTGGCGTGCTGGGCGCACGCCCGCCGCAAGATTTATGACGTGCATCACGCCACCAAGTCGCCGGCAGCCAAGGAGCTGCTGGACCGCATCGCCGAGTTGTTCGCCATCGAAGAGGAAATCCGTGGCCGGCCTCCGCAGGATCGCCAGGCCGTCCGCGCCGAGCGTTCCGTGCCGCTTGCTGGCACAGATGCAAACCCGCTTTGAGCAGATGCTGAACAAGGTCAGCCGGAAGAGTTCGCTCGCGGAAGCGTTGCGCTATTCCCTCGTCACGCTGGGACGCTCTCACCCGCTACACCACCGACGGCCGCCTCGACATCTGCAACAATGCCGCCGAACGCGCCATCCGGCCCCTGGCACTCGGCCGCAAAAACTGGATGTTCGCCGGTGCCGACAGCGGCGGCGAACGCGCTGCCGTCATCTACACCATCATCGAAACCGCCAAGCTCAACGGCCTTGACCCCGAGGCGTATCTCCGCAGCCTCATCACGCGCATCGCGCGATCACCCGGCCAAGCGTATCGATGAACTCCTTCCTTGGAACATCAAGCTCTGATCCTACGGTTGCCGTGTGATACTTACCTTGTGGCCGCCTGGGCACGAAGATTTTGTCCAGGACCGCACGTCTCGGCTTTCGGAACCTGCTGAATCGAAAACCGACCGTCCCGATGTCCCGACGAGATCCCGGGGCTTTGATTTCGCTGATCAGAATTCGGGAATGGAAATCTCTCGAGACTTTTGCGTTTTTGTCAAATTCGCAGCAGACGTGAAAACGAATGATTTAAGGACTCACCGGGAAGATGCGGCGCGAGACTCTCGCAGCACCGACTACTTCGGTACAATCGCTGCTGCACTTCCTCGGGCCAAATCGTTTTCGGAACAGCCTCTTTCAGCGAGGAGGGCTGTTGGCCGGATGATTCCATTGTCGACCGCAACCTGATCGCTCTTGCCGGCCCCGCGCCCGCGGCCCTTTGGGGCGAAGTTCGAGCGGTTTTCCATGCTTGTCACCAGCAGAGGCGAATCGATGGCGGGATTTGTGCGTTGCGCTTGTTCGTTGTCTTTGGTCCTTTCCTCGACCTGGCTACTCGCGCAAGATCGCGAGTCTTCGCCGCCCCGGCCTTCATCGCAACCTTCGCATGGCAGCGCAGCGTGGCCGAAGCTGCCGCGGCAGGAAATTTTGCCCTTTCCGCCGACGCCGTCGGCGAGCGTCGCCGGGCGGACGCTGCAGGATTCGGTCTACAAGCCGCGGGTTGAGCCGCGCCGCCTGCCCAAGGATGCGCCGAACATCCTCATCGTGCTCATCGACGACGTTGGACCGGCCCAGGCGAGTACCTTCGGCGGGCTGATCAACACGCCGACTATGGATCGCATCGCCAAGGGCGGCGTCACTTACAACCGGTTTCATACCACGGCTATGTGTTCGCCGACGCGGGCGTCTCTCTTGTGCGGGCGGAACCATCACCGCGTTGCCAGCGGCCAGCTTACCGAGCTGGCCAATGACTGGGACGGCTACGCCGGCACTATTCCCAAAAGCAGCGCCACGGTGGCCGAGGTGCTGAGGGATTACGGCTACGCCACTTCGGCGTTCGGCAAATGGCACAATACACCTGCGGAGCAGACGACCGCGGCCGGACCCTACGATTATTGGCCCGCGGGATATGGCTTTGAATATTTCTACGGCTTCCTGGCCGGCGAAGCCTCGCAGTACGAGCCGTGCCTGGTGCGAAACACGACCTACGTCCAACATCCGCGCACTTCGGGCGGACACAACTATTACCATCTTAGTGAAGATCTCGCCGACGACGCGATCAACCATTTGCGCCAGCACAAGGCATTCGAGCCGGACAAGCCCTTCTTCATGTACTGGGCCAGCGGCGCCGGGCACGGTCCGCACCATATCATGAAAGAGTGGGCCGACAAGTACAAAGGCCAATTCGACGACGGTTGGGACAAGTACAGGGAGCGCGCCTTCGAGCGCGCAAAACAGAAGGGCTGGATCCCCGCCAACGCCATCAATACGCCGCGGCCGGCCAGCCTGGCGTCCTGGGACAGCATCCCCGAGGACCAGAAGCCCTTCCAGCGTCGCCTGATGGAGGTTTATGCCGGCTTCTGTGAGCACGTCGATCACGAGGTGGGCCGGCTCGTGGATGAAGTCGACCAACTGGGCTACGGCGACAATACGCTCATCTTTTACATCTGGGGCGACAACGGCGCCTCGGCGGAGGGCCAGAATGGCACGATTAGCGAGTTGCTGGCCCAAAACGGAATTCCCTCGACGATCGAACAGCACATCAAGGCCCTCGATTCGCTCGGTGGACTCGACGTGCTTGGTTCACCGAAAACCGACCCGATGTATCACGCCGGCTGGGCCTGGGCCGGCAGCGCGCCCTACAAAGGAACAAAGCTCCTGGCGTCACACTTTGGCGGAACGCGCAATCCCATGGCCGTCCGCTGGCCTGCACGGATCAAGCCGGACGCCACGCCGCGCGCTCAGTTCCATCATGTGAACGATATCGCGCCGACCCTGTACGAAATCCTGGGAATCACCCCCCCGCGTCTGTGAGGGGCATCCCGCAGGACCCCATCGATGGTGTCAGCTTCGCCTACAGCTTTAATGACGCGAAGGCGAAGGGACGCAAGCGCACGCAGTATTTCGAGGTCATGGCGAGCCGCGCCATCTACCACGACGGTTGGATGGCATCCGCCTTCGGTCCGCGCACGCCCTGGACGCCCGGTTTGCCGAAGGGCATCCGGCAATGGAATCCCGATAGCGACAAATGGGAGCTGTATAACCTCGAGGAAGATTGGTCCCAGGCCCACGATCTGGCCGACAAGCTGCCGCAAAAACTGGCCGATATGAAGGACGTGTTCCTGATCGAGTTCGCGAGGAACCACGGCTTTCCCATCGGCGGGGGACTCTGGATTCCCATCTTCCACCCGGAACTGCGGAAGTCGACACCGTACACCCAATGGGATTTCCGCGGCGAAATCACGCGCATGCCGGAGTTCTGCGCACGGCGCTCGGCAACAAGCCGAATGTAGTGACGATCAACGCCGAAATTCCGGAAAACTCCAACGGCGTACTCTACGCACTCGGCGGCTTCAGCGGCGGTCTGAGTTTATACGTGAAGGACGGCACACTCGCCTACGAGTACAACCTGTTCGAACTCATGCGCACGCACATCCGCGCGAAGGAACGGCTTTCGCCCGGCAAGGCGAAAATCGAAGTCGAGACATCTTACGTCGAACCAAAGCCGGCGGGTCCGCTCAAGGTCGTGATTCGCGTCGCTGGCAAGGAGGTCGCCTCGGGCGTTGTGCCCGTCAGCGCGCCGCTCTTGTTCACCGCCAACGATTGCCTGGATATCGGCGTCGACCTGGGGTCACCGGTCTCGGTCGACTACTACGACCAGGCGCCGTTCAAGTTCGACGGCAAGATTGAAAACGTTCACGTGAGGTACAAATAGCCGTTTCACGGTCATCGAAGCGCGTCCGGGTAACGCTTACTTGGGTCATGCCAACTTTGATCTGGATGAGACCTTGGGTGTCGGCGTCGACCGGCTCGAACGAGGCGAAGCGGTCGAGCACGAGGTGATTCTGTTATGAGGACGCACCGTTGGAACTACGACGGGGCAATCAGCGCCAGCAGCCTACTCAGAGCGGCGGGTTCCACCGGCTTTGTCAGGTGATGATCGAACCCAGCCTCGACCGCTCGGCGTTTGTCCTCTTCCTGTCCCCATCCTGACACAGCGATAATCGCCACTTTCTTGTCCCACGGATGTTGTCTGATCTGCTTTGCCACGTCGTAGCCGTTCATTTTTGGCAAGCCGATGTCGAGAAGGATGACCTCTGGCCGAAAAGTCAGCGCCGCATGGACTGCTTCGAGGCCATCGTGGGCAGTGTGGATGTCGTGGCCCATCCGCCTCAAAATCATTGCCAAACTGTTCGCAGCGTCAGCATTGTCATCGACAACGAGAATGCGACACTTCGGTCCTTGCTGAGACTTCCCGTCAGTGTCTTCGGGCTCTCGAGATTGCGGCGCTGAGCACACCTCGACAACAGGCAAACGGAGAATGAACTCGCTTCCCCGGCCGGGACCAGCGCTGCCAGCCTCGATCGTGCCGCCGTGTAATTCCACCAGTCCCCGGACCAGGGCCAGTCCGATGCCGAGACCGCCTTGTGACCGCTCCAACGCCGGAGTCAGTTGTGAGAACATCTCGAAGAGGTGAGGCAGTTGCTCGGGGCGAATGCCGATTCCTGTATCCCGAACCGATACGGAAACGTCGCCATCCCGACGCTCGGCGACCAGCCAGATGTGACCACCGTTGTCGGTGTATTTGGCTGCGTTGCTGAGCAGATTCGAGAAGATTTGGGCCAACCGTGTCGGATCGGCATCAAGGGAGACGGGTTCAGGCGGCAAGTTGACCGTCAGTTGGTGCGCTGCCGCTTCGATGAGTGGACGGGTCTCCTCGACGGCACTCTGCACCGCCGTTGCCAGTTCGACCCGTTGTTTGCGAAGGTGCAACTTCCCACTCGTGACTCGGGACATATCCATCAGGTCGTCGATCAGCCGGACCATGTGGCCTAACTGCCGCTGCATCATCCTGCGGGCCTCCTCCCTCACGGAAGGGTCATCGCCCGCTTGACTCAGCAATTCGACAGCGTTTCGGACTGGAGCCAGCGGATTTCGGAGTTCATGGGCCAGAGTTGCAAGGAATTCATCCTTGCGTCGGTCTGCATCTTTGAGAGATTGTTCCGCCCGCCGCCGCTCGGTGATATCTCGGAAAACGAGCACGCATCCGAAGACATGGCCGTGCTTGTCACGGATCGGGGCGGCGCTGTCATCAATCGGGCGCTCGGTGCCATCCTTGGCGATCAGGACGGTGTGGTTCGCCAAGCCGACGACAACACCTTGACTAAGCGCCCGGCCGACAGGGCTGGAGACGGGCTGGCGGGTTTGCTCGTTGATGATGCGGAAGACTTCGTCCAAGGGGCGACCCGTTGCCTCTTCCTTCCAGCCGGTCAATCCTTGGGCCACCGGGTTCATGAGCGTAACACGACTCTCAGCGTCGGTAACGATCACAGCGTCACCAATGCCGTTTAGCGTAGCGTGTAACCGTTCTTTTTCCTGCTGGAGCGATTCCTCCGCCTGCCGCCGCTCGGAAATGTCCCTGGCGATTTTCGAGGCACCGATGATAAGACCATCTTGATTCCTGATCGGCGAAACCGTGAGGGAGATGGGCAAGAGCCGACCGTCTTTCGCACGGCGCACCGTATCGAAATGATCGACTCTCTCCCCTCGCTTGATGCGGTCAAGGATGGCGGGCATTTCATCGCCCCGGTCCGGGGGTGCGAGGATGGCTACGGGTCGTCCGATCACCTCGGCAGTCGAGTAGCCAAATAGTCGCTCGGCTGCCGGGTTCCAACTGGTGATGATGCCGTTCACGTCTTTCCCAATGATCGCATCCTCCGAGGACTCGACGATCGACGCCAGAAAGCGAGCCGTCCGCTGGGCCTTGCGTTTTTCAGTCACGTCTCGAAATACGAGCACGCATCCGAAGACATGGCCCTGGTTGTCACGGATCGGGCCGGCACTGTCGTCAATGGGCGCTCTGTGCCGTCTCTGGCGACAAGGACGGTGTGGTTAGCCAGCCCAACGACCCGCCCTTCCCGGAGCGCCTTTGACACCGGATTCTCGACGGGCTGGCGAGTCTGTTCGTTGATGATGGAAAACACGATTTGGAGAGGCTGCCCCGTCGCCTCCGCACTCTGCCATCCCGTCAGTGCCTCTGCGACCGGGTTGAGAAACGAAACGCGCCCCTCAGCGTCGGTGGCGATGACGCCGTCGCCAATGCTGTGCAGCGTCACTCGCAGTCGCTCCCGCTCGTCCCAAACGGCGGCGGCTTGTTCCTCAGCGGCTCTGCGTGCCGCTGTCTCTGCCGACAGCCGCCGAGCGTTCTCGTCAGACTGCTTGCGCTCGGTGATGTCCCTCGTAATCTTGGAGAAGCCCCGTAGGTTTCCGCCTTCGTCTCGCTCCGCCGTGATAACCACGTTGGCCCAGAAGCGGGAACCGTCCTTCCGCACCCGCCAGCCTTCATCCTCGCATCGGCCTTCTGCAGCGGCCACCCGAAGTTCCTGGTCGGGTTTGCCTGCCTGCACGTCATCAGCCGAATAGAAGCGGGAGAAGTGTTGGCCGATAATTTCGTCGGCCCGATATCCTTTGATGCGCTCCGCTCCAGCATTCCATGAGGCGATCCGTCCGGTCGGATCGAGCATGAAAATGGCGTGGTCCTTCGTGCCGTCCACAAGGAGCTGGAAGCGCTCTTCGCTCACCCGGGAAGCCTCGATCTGGCTCCCCAACTCGGCGTTGGCCTGCTGTAAGGCGCTCTTTGCCTCTGTGCTGGCAGAAGTTTCAGAGGTGCCGAACAGTTTCGAGAGGAATTCCAGCATCGAGTGGCCTCCCATCCGCCGATGCAAAGCGAGCGATCCGGGCGGTTGCCTCGCTGTAAAGCCCCAACCGTCCCGCAGATTGTACCAGAAACGAACTCGTGGTCCCGTTTTGGTTCGATCTGGCTGCATCGAGGTGATCAAGCGAATGGGCGATCGTCGCTTTGCGGACACCCGAACGCGACAAGCCCACCGAGCACGTGGAGACCACGATGCCTCGGTATCCGGCCCCGGCGTCCTTTCGCTGCTTTGACGCTTTTCGGCACGATCGACCTGCACTCGCGAGCGATTCGTAAGCCGAGTGATGCAGAGCACCGGCGTCGGCGGCTTCCTGGTTTGGGCAGGAGCCGCTTCCACCTTCAGGCTTTCCCAGAAGGCGTTCAGGCCCTCTCGGCAATTAGGATTTTGCCGCCGCGGCCTCTGAGGCCGGCGCGATAATGCGGCAGCAGCTTGGACTCGATCCAGGCGTAAACGATGCTTACGAATAAAGGAGTGTGATGACAACAACAGAGCAAGCGACTGGTCATGGCCAGTCGCTTACGAACAGGCAAGGCCGGCTCCACTGACGTTGTAGGTCGCGGCTGATGGCGTTGCACTGCTCGCGCAGTTGGGTTCATCAGCCGGAACGTATGTCAGGACTTTACCGGAAGCGGGTAAGCCGTCATCGACCTTATTGTCAATGCTGTACGCCTCGCTGGCGGTCAAGGCGGGAGCATAGCTCGTTCCGGTACCCTGAGCGTCTCCAAAATCAACGATGTGGCCATAATTAGCGGGATAGTAGTATGCCGCGTCACCGGTGGGCGCCGCATTATAATAAAGCGTCCAGCCCGCGCCGGGAGTTGGGACGCAGGCACGTTGTGTCCGATCACTGCCACCGCGTTGGCGCTCGCGACGCCGCTGTATGAACCGTCGATGAAGCCGGCGTCGGCAAGTTGTTGCCATACCCGCATGACTTCATACGCCTGCGTGCCCCAAGCATACGTCGTGGCGTTATAGTCGCCGATGCGGCCGTTGCCATCGCCATTGCAGGTCGCCGTATGCGGCGTCGTGGTGTAGGAGGTGGTCGGGCAATTGCTGTCGGTTCCCCAGAAGTTCGTGGCGGTGGGCATGTCCCCGGGCAGGTATTTGTATTTCTCCTTAAAGAGCTGAATCGCTTGCGTAAAGCACTTGACGTCGATCGTGACCGAAAGAAGCTCCGCGCTGCGGATCAGGTTCTGCCCGACCATGATGCCACCGATAAACAACGCGATAATGGCCAGCACGATGGACAAATCGATTAGGGTGAATCCTTTCCGGTTGCGGGCGCCGACAGTGCGAGCAGTGTCCGTAGCGTGAGACATGGGCGGCCCCCTCCTTGGCAGAGCCTGAAAACTGACCGTAGCACGAGGACGGTTACGAATGCGTTAACAATCCTCTTCGGACCCGACGCACCGCATGCCGATGCAAAGAGGATTAATCCCGCCCTCGCCCAGAAACCGGTCGTTGACTGACGCTCCGTTTTACGCAACGCCTTGCCTGATCGGGAGCCGCCATCGTCACCGCATGCATCGCAGTCGACTCTGAACCTGCGTGCCATTTCATTCCGTTACGTCGGGTCGCAATGCTGGCAGCGATTATCGTTGACAGTCACCATCTTGCTCTATACCTTCGTCTCGGCTGATCTACGTATATCAGAGGGACTTGTGGATACAGAGCGCAGTCAGAAGCAACGATCGGCATGATCTCTTCAACCCGCATGACACTGGCTTCGTCGTCCGTAAGCGAATGAACGTCCGTAGCGTTTACCGCATGTGCGTGGCAGCCATCATCGCTGTACTCGGGGTCTCATTTCTCTTTTACAATAACGCCCTCTTCGGCTCCTGGATGTGCATCCTCATCGGAAGCATCTCGCTCGGCTTAGGCCGGCAGATCGAGCAACTGCAGCGTAATTTGCAAACGGCGGAATTCCTCAGCGCGTATCTTTGCCGACGCGCTTGGCGCTCAATACGCATTCTGCGCCATCGCGAGGCGCGATGGCAAGCTTGTTTATTTCAACCCGCCCTTCCAAACACTGTTTCCGGCCTTCCTCAAGCAGCCGCAATGGAACCTGAAGACCCTGCTTGAAATGCACAACGCGTCAACGGACAGCAGCGACACGATCATGTCTCTCGTCCATGACAACGCTAAAGGCACGATTCCGGTCGTTCTGGAACATCTTTGTAACCAAGAACGCCTATCCTTCATGTTGTCGGTCGATCCTGTTAACCGCCCCGCCGGGTTTTCACTTGTCAGAGGCGCATGATGGGTCTCCAACGTTCCCAGGGCTTCACACTTATCGAGCTCTCGGTAGTTCTCGTCATCATCGGCTTGGTAGCCGGATCGCTGTTGGTAGGAAGAGATTTGATTGTCGCAGCGAAGATTCGCAAGCAGGTATCCCAATTTACAGAAATCTCCCTGGCCACTAATGCCTTCAAACTAAAATACAATGCGCTGCCGGGCGATATTTGCGCCAAAGCTCCAGAATGGGGCCTGCATCCAGGCAACTGCGTGGAGCACGAGACAACGGCATAATTGACGATCAGGGTGCGCACTCTCCGATCCATGATGCGGCCTATGAGCCGATTTATTTTTTCAGTCACCTCAACGAAGCAGGCCTTTTCTTGCCATCATGGGTAACTGGAACCTCAATTAGCGGCCTACCCTGCATAAGTGGCGGTCCTCCGGCGAATCCTTCTAAGTATGCTTATACGAGCCCCGTGCTCAATGCGAACGCGGGTATGGTCGCGGAGACGTTTAATGGAGACCTCTGGCTATATTTGGGGATCTCGGATTGCGGCTATACATTCTTCCAGGCGCTTGGCGCCGTCAAGTCGGCTGACAACCAGATGGGGGTGCTGACGCCCCTGCAGGCCCTCGCCATCGATTCAAAGATGGATGACGGCGTTCCGGCTACCGGTAACGTTTTCGCGCATCAACCGGCCTTTCAGGTTGATGGAACGATAGATAATACTCCCAACCAGTGCGTCACTGACGCTACTTCCAAGGTCTACAACGCGAGCAATAATTCGGCCAATTGGTGCCGGCTGATGGTGCGATTCCCGTAACCGGCTCGCTGAACGATCGCACGAAGACGAGCATCATGGTGCAAGTCCAGGGGATCTTGCACGTCATGCGCTCCGGCGGCGTCAGGAATGTTCGGCCCCATGTGGACAAAGCCACGCGATCCCTAAAGGCCGGTGATGAAGATCAACGAACAGGCAATGCCGGAGCCACTCACATTGTAGTTTGCGGCTGACGGAGTTGCACTGGTCGCGCAGTTGGGTTGGGCGGCCGGGACGTAGGTCATGACTTTGCCAGAGGCGGGAAGCCCGTCGTCGAGTTTACTGTCGATGTTGTACGCCTCGGTGGCAGTCAAGCCGGGATGAAACGTCGTCCCATCTCCGGCTGCACTGCCAAAATCAAGCATGTGACCATAAGACGCGGGATAGAAGTAAGCCGCATCTCCGTTCGGGGCCAAATTATAATAAAGCGTCCAGCCCGTGCCGAGACTTGCGATGCGGGCACGTTCACTCCAATCACCGCCACGGCATTGGAACTGGCGACGCCGCTGTACTGCCCGTCGATCAACCCAGCGTCGGCAAGTTGTTGCCATGCCCGCATTACTTCATATGCTTGCCCGCCCCAAGAATAGGTCGTGGCGTTGTAATCGCCAATGCGACCATTTCCATCGCCATTGCAGGTCGCCGTATGCGGCGTGGTGGTGTAGGAGGAGGAGGTCGGGCAATTGCTGTCCGATCCCCACAACGCCTCCGCACCAGCGAAATCGCCGGGCAGTGCAAGATATTTATCGCGAAAATCAGTGACAACCTGCGTGTAACGCCCCGCTTCGGTGGCGACAGCGCGAAGCTGTGAAACGCGGATAATGTCTCGACCGATCATGATGCCACCGACAATCAACCCGATGATGGCCAGGATGATCGAGAGTTCGATAAGGGTGAAGCCTTTCTGACGCACGAACCTGACCATGCGTGCGGGGTGCGAAGCGTGAGACATGCAGCGCCCTCCTCCTTGGCAGAGCCTGAAAACTGACCGTACCACGAGGACGGTTACGAATGCGTTAATGGGCCGTCTCTGGACCCGACGCACCGGATGCCCATGCAAAGAAGATTAATCCCGCCCTCGCCGACAAACCGGTCGCGATTGCCGACCCGAATCACCATCAGGTTCACGAGACCCCGGCACGTCCAGATACCTTGCGATCTCCGTCACTCCGCGCTAAAATTCAAAATAGACGAAGGGCGAGGGTTTGTCGACATGGTCAACACATAGACTGCCAGGGTTGCGGCTAATAGCAAGAAAAACCCGTACGTCGATAATCGCTCAACCTGGTGTATGGAGCGACCTTGGACAAACCCACGCACATCACTAGCGGAAGGAGCGCTTGTTCTACAAGGCGTACACAGGGCTCTACCGGCCGCCACCATCGACATAGTTTCCGCATCCGTTGGCCTGATTGCACACAGAATTTACCACATTTTGGTTGCATGTAGCAGCCGTAAATCCTTTGCCATCGCCGCCCGGATTGCACTCCACTGCTGCTCCAGGAGTGACTCCCTGGCTGACCATCCCGTTCCTCTGGGCCATGACTGAACACCTTCCAGTGGTAAGTAAAGTATAGCCTCCAGTATTCGGATTATAGCGCCTGTCGGCCGTAAAGGTTGGCGGAAGGCATGTATAGGTAATGGGCAGAACCTGGGGAGGGGCGGAGGGCAGGAGGGGGTGGATGGGGTTGTTGGGGACGGGACCAAAGTTTGCCGAGGAGCTAGTCGGGTCACCGCCACCGTTATCAGCACCCGCCTGAGCCGCGGTGAATCCGCCGGACACTCCCATAGCCGCAGTCGCCAGCGCGGCGCTTGCGACTGAAAAGATCGTCCAGTCGCGTAACGTTTGCATTCTGCTCATAATAATCTCCCTTATTGGTTAGCACTGTAATGACGGTGGTGACGAGTCACTGTGCACCACGTCGTACGTTCATCCTACGCCCAAAAGGTTAACATTTACTTAAAAGGCGAGGAGTTTGCATTAACCAGTTGAGAGACATGGGAAATGGGCGGGAGCGCGGCCGCACGTTCCACGCGGCATCGTCTGGAAACGGCTCGACAGACGGAAGATGGCCAGTAGAAGCAGCGTGGACAGGATGGTAGGCAGAGGTATCGCCGTGAGGCCACCTCCGCTTCAGACCGGCCCCTGCGCGAAGGCCGGCGCGTGCTTGCCGATCCATTCCTTGAGTGCCGCGTGCGACTCGAACTCCGCCACCTTGATGCTGTCGATGGTCGGCCCGGTCTCGCCGACTTCGCGGATTTCCGCTGGCGTCATTTCCCTGAGCACAGCACGTTATGCTGCTGGAGCCCGGCGTGGATGAAACCGGTGACCGTTGGTGGGTGAATTCCACCGTTGGGGGTCGCCACGACTTGTCGGCGACGTCGGCGTAGAGACGTGGCCACTGTTAACGATAGATTAATCGTTTGCACTTAGGCTGAGAAGCACATTACAGGAATGTGGGCGGCAGTGCAGCGTGCTGTCAGCGTTCCATCAACTGGGACAAACTATGCCGGGACTGGATGTGCTGAACAAACGGAGTGTGCGGTAATGTGCTGGAGCGGAGAGGCCTCTGCTGCCCTGGCGACTATCGGCTTGGTGGCCACGATGTACGCTGCAGTGAAGAAGGAACCGCCCGCGCTCTGGATACCGCTGGGTTATTTCTCGCTGATGGAAATGCTGCAGGCGTTCACGTATTCCGTTATTGACCAATGCTCGAATCCGGCCAATCAGATCGCGACACTCCTGTCGTATTTGCATATCGTGTTCCAGCCCATCTTCATCAATGCGCTCGCTCTGTATTTCGTGCCGGAGGGCGTAAGGCGAAGGATCGCGGTCCCGGTTTACGCGGTGTGCTTTGCCATCGCTGTCGCAATGTTGCTGCAACTGTACCCGTTTCCATGGGCGGGAAGATGTTACGGAGGGATTTGTTCGGAACGGCTCTGCTCGGTGCATGGGACATGGCACATCGCGTGGGAAATTCCTCTCAACGGCATTGGGGATCTATCCTGGCATTGGTATTACCTACCATTTAGTCAATGGCTGAGCAATTACTGGCTGGCTGCATTCACCATGCCGCTCCTTTACGGCTCATGGCGGCTCATCGCTTATGCCTTTGTCGCAGGACCGTGGCTGGCCGGGCATCTCACGACGAATCCACATGAGCAGCCCGCGATCTGGTGCCTGCTATCGATTGGCCTTCTGCTCATCGTTATGAAAACGCCTGTCAGGCAATGGCTGCACGTCAGGCGATGGTTCTGGTGGCCCAGGGCCTGGCGGAACTCTTGAACCTCCGAATGTCGATGCTTGGAGCCTGCTGCAGCATCACGCCGGGCCTCCGGCAAACGCCGGCGCCTTCGCCTTTAGCCATTCCTGCAGGGCGGCGTGCGACTCGAACTCTGCCACTTCGATTTTGTCGATCGTCGGCCCCGTCTCACCGACTTCGCGGATTTCCGCTGGAGTCATTTCACGGAGCCATAAAACGTGATGCCGTTGCAAGCCGGCATGGATGAGATCGGTGGCTTTGCCGTCGATTCCGCGGTCGAGATTGCTTCCCCGGATCAGCACAAGATAAATCAAGTCTCCGCTGAACTTGAGCAGCAGCCCCTCGGAAGGAATATGCCGGCAGGCGCCCATCGAATTGTAAGGGAACCACATGCTGTCGCCGCTCAAGAAACGAAACTCTATCGCCGAGAGGTGCTCAGGTTGTCAGCTGATAGCCAAACGCGTTGCAGGAAATCTCTCCCCGTTCGGCTTCGCGCTCCTTGGTCTGCAGAATCCCGCGGAGCCCGGAGGACGCGTTTCGCTCCAATCGCTCCTGATGCGTAATATCATCCGGCATGGTCCAATCCTCTGTCCTTCGTCTGGTCCTTCGTTAGGCTCGGCGGCATCGAGTCATTCGCCGCGCCAAATACCGAAACGCCGCGGACAAACGACATGTGCTTCATCAGCCGAGCCGGTTTCTCCGGCGCGGCGGCCGCCAGCTCTGTAGCCGACAGCGGATCGTCGGGCCGGCTTACAGCCTTGAGCAGCGATTCCCGGTCGTCCGTGAAAACTACCGCCTGCTCACGGCCACGCGTCATTGCCACGTACCCCGTTCGCTCGTTGGCGGCACCGAATGATTCGCTCGACATGCCGATGAAATACTTTGTCGACGGTGACGCCCTGGCTGGCGTGGCTCGTAATGCAATACCCGTAGGTCAGGTGCCCAAAATCCCGATCGATCACCCAGCCGTGATCGACGACGATGTCGCCACGCTTCGTGAATCCCTCGACGGTGAAGCAGTGCGCCGTTGCTGAGTCGTGCTTGCCATCCTTCGTCTTGCCGCCCGCCGTGACCCGCACCCGGTCGCCGACCGCGAGAGCGAGCTGCGTCGGGTGGTAGAGCTCGAACCGGTTCGCCAACTCGCACGGCGGCGTTGCCCCCTCGCCTACGATCAGCCGCGCGCCTTTCGTTGTAGCCTTTCGCGTTCTGGTGGAACTGAATCATGTCACCAGCGTCGTATTGCGTCGGGTCCGATTTCTCGGCGTCGGTCAGGTGCGTCGGAATCCATGCTCGCAACGATGCGTTCCTTGCCGAGCTTGCCCTGCGCCTTGAGGCCGTCGCGGATGGCCTCAGTGATGCGTTTCGCTTCCGCGTGCGTCGGGCTGACGACCAGCGCCGACTTCGGCGATCCGTCCCGCTTCTTCTCAGCGGCGGCTGAAAGATACGCGGCGGCCAGTTCCTTGTAACGCTCCTCATCGGCGACCTCCTTGATCCAGCCGAGCTTATCAAGCTCCGCGATCGCTTCGCCGGTCCGGCCTTCGCAGAGCGCCTTCGCCGCCTTCTTGTAGTCTCCCTGCTGTCGCAGGATCTTCGTTACCTCCGCCACGCGAAGCCCCGCCTTTTCCTCCAGCAGCCTGAGCGGTTCGCCCGCCGTGACGCTCCGGTGTTGTCGCCGGTCGCCAACGAGCAGGACGCGGGCTCCGACCGCTTCCGCGATTTCAAACATGCGGAGCATGTCGCGCGTGCCAAGCTGGCTCGCCTCATCGACGAGGATGACGCCGCCTCGCGCCGATTCCTGCATTTCCTTGTCCTTCAGGAACCTGGCCACCGTGTCGGCCTGGGCGAATCCCGCCTCCTCACGCAGCACTTCGCGGCTTGCCTTCACCGACTGGGCCAGAGCGACCACCGGCTTGCCGGCTTCGGCCAGCGCCTCGCCGATCTCCCGTTCGAGCGTCGTTTTGCCCGTTCCCGCAACGCCGCGGATGATCATCACCCGGTCACGCGAGCCGAGCACATGGCGACGGCCGCCTTTTGCCCCTCGTTGAACCACTCTCGCGAGCATGGCCGCTTCGGGATCGCCGAGCGGCCGGCAACGCCCCCGTCCCCTCGCGGGCGAAGTCGATAAGCCGCGACTCGAGCTCGACCATCTCCTGCGTCGTCGCCATCTTGCGGCCGTCGACCTCGCTGCGGATCAGGGGCGCTTCGCCACCTCGCGCGCGACGTCCTCGACCGTCACCGCGCCGATGCCACGTTTCAGGGCTTCGGTCACCAGCTTGCGTTCCGCAACGACGGCATCACGCACGTAGCTGTGCTCGATGGCGTGATCGACCGCCGCCCCCTCACCTCTTGCCGGTCGCACGTAACGCTTCTCCCGGCGGTGTACGGCCGCCAGTGATCTGCCGCTCCTCGTCGGCAAGGCGTGAGTCCCATTCCTTGCGCAAGCTTCTCCCAGCTCAGCGCCTGTCCCTTTTTCTCGCGCGTCTCCGCCCCGAGTTCCGCCTTGCGATCGGGATCGGTGATGCCCTTCTCCTTGGCCACCTTCTCGATTTGGGCGGTACGCCGCGAGAAGCGTTTCAGAACATCCGGCCGGTATCCCCGCGATCTCGAAATCGTCGCGTTTGCGTTGAACGCCGAAGCCCAGATCCTGGAGCCGGTTCGCCAGCCGCACGCGAAACGCCGCCTGGAAATACGGGGCGTCTCTCTTAAGTTCGCGGAACTGGCCCGCTTTCCAGCGATTCTCAAAATCGCAGTAAGTTGCGTTTAACGCGAATACGTGAGCATGGAGCTGGGGGTCTGGCAACTCCATCAACGGGCCGGGATGTCGTATGGATGAATTCTGCCCACGTCATGTTGCCGGTGACGCGGTCTGTCATCCTGGCCTTTCCTGCGGACGCGCGTCTTCATCTCGGATTCGATTTCGCGCATGGTCTCATCGACCGCGCCGCGGAACGCGTCCAGGATGCCTTCGTCGCCGCTCAGGGCATATAGCACCGACACGACTCTTCGGGGCACTGAAACGTGAAGTCATAGCCGACCGTCCGCTCCGTTCGCGTCCTGACCGTAAGCGGCTCTCCGGTCTGCGGGTTGAGGTTGTCGCACAGCCGCTCGAAGGAGAATTTGTCGACCGTGCCTTCCAGGCCGAGCAGGGCGGCGCCTTTGCCACCCCAGCTTCCGACGATTTCCTGCCCCTGGCTATAGTAGTCCGCCGTCGCATAGTAGCGTTTGGCGTCACTGGCACTATTCTGCTGCGTGATGCGAATCATGCCTCCATTCTAGCATAGCGCGAATTACTATTTTTGTCATCAAGTTTCGTCAGCTAAGCCGCAGCCAGCCTACGTTTGCGCGAGATTGTCGTTTTTGCAATATCACCGACGCTCACCGCAATATCACCGCCCGGCGATTGACTACTCGCTTAAGTTGCGGAAGGCTTTTTCGGATTTTTCGCGGCACCCCTTGACGAATTGGACGACATTGAGAAAAGCCGTCCTTGCCGCCTTTGTCCGTGCGTCTTCAGCACATCCTGCCCGTCGCCGATTCGGCCAGCCGGCGATTACGGGATTTTCTTCGCTTCGGCGAGCGGTCTTAGGCGGATTGCGACGTCCGCAGTTGGTCTCCTTCGTTTCGTGAAGGCTTTAAGACCGTACGCAACCCGCGTCCTTTTGCTGGCACTCTATAGCCGCCGCCGGTCCGCGCAAGCAGAAAATCGGCTCCCCCAGAGGTTCCCCCAATTTTCAGCTTGCCCGGTCACATACGTTCGCTCCGCAGGCTCCGCACCGGCTTTGGCGGCTAAGGGTGAAGTGCCATCAGGACGCGGGGTCGCGTCCGGAAAAACTCAAAAAACGAAGGAGAAAACCAATGACTGACGCAACCGCCAAAACCAATGAGACCGCCGGCTCGAAAAGCCCCAGCCACATCGCCTATCACGTCCGCGACCGCGAGGGCGGCAAAGGATTCTTCACGCGGATCGGCGCCGCATGGCAGCACAAGGACGGCAAGGGCTTCAACGTGCAGCTCGATTGCGTGCCGCTCGACAGCCGCATCAGCCTCCGCGTCGCTTCGGAGAAAAAGGAGTAGTCCAACCCGCCGGGGCGGGGCAGCGATGCTCCGCCCCTTTTGATGAAAGGAGTCATCTATGCACTATCTCATGCTTGTCACCCTCACCATGCTGCCCGGAGAGACCTCCCCGGAAGCCCGTGTGCGGATCTATACCCAACTCGCCGGCGATAGCAGCTTCTGCGGCGACGGCGGCCGATTCGGCATCACCCTCGGCGACTGGTTCGTCATCGGCGGACGCTGGAGCGGAATGCTTCGTGAAACCGTCATGGGCAACGCCTACCGCGACAAGCTCGCGGCGACGTTCTCGGAATTCACCGCCAGCTATTACAGCAAGGATCGCGTCAAAGAGCGCGCCGGGAACTCGATGCCCTATGGCGGGAATTCGGAGGCTCTGGCCCGTCGACCTTCAACCGCGATGCCTATCGGGAAATCGGCTACGACGATGACGCCATGCCGTTAGACCGGACGCTCTACGACCGGTTGCTCGCCAAGTACCAGGGCGAATCCAGCCAGCAAGTGGACCGCCTTCACTGCTCGCTCGTCGATCTCGACGACGAGGAACTCGACGAAACCTTCATCGGCCGCAAATGGATCGCGGTCGTTGATTATCACAGCTAACCCACGAAAGGAGATTCCACATGACTGACACCAACGTTACGCTCGAAGCGCGAGTCCGCGAAACAATCCGGCAACTCCGCGACCTTCCCGACAGCCTCCAAGCCGAGGACGATCCGGCTTTCACCGTCGACCAAGTCAACTTCCTGGAGAAACGCCTCTACGAAGTGCGTGCACTCCTCGAAGGCGAACACCGGTCGCAGCTTTACGCCGACATCACGCTCTACGTCCACGACTTGCTGGCCAAGCACCGGCAAATCGCCGCCATTTGGTCGATCGAGGACGTCCAAGGCATTCGTTCCGATCTGACCGACGACCAGGCGTGGGAAGTCCTTGAGCGAGTCGGCGACAAGCACGACGCCGCCTGGGGCATCACGTGGATTACGCTCGAAATCGTCGCCGGCGACCTGTTTCCAAGGCCAACGAGCCGCAGGAGGCAGCCATGACCCTGAGCAATCAAGAGCGGGCAGCTCGCTGCCGGCAGGCGATAACCGTCTACTCCGACGACGACGCCTACACCAACCTCGTCGATTTCCTCGCCGACGCATTCCACTGGTGCCACGCTAATGGGCACTCCTTCCCGGATGCCATCGGCACGGCCGTGATGCATTTCGAGGCGGAAATCACCAGCGACGACATCATCGACGACAACGTACCTGCAACCACCACCAAAGGAGATTAACCATGCAAGCCATCATCAATCCGTTCTATGCAAACCGTCTGAGACGGGTCGCGCCTCGAACAGAGGAGTGTGACCGACCCGTTTATGCCCGGCTCCCCCTCGCACCCCGAAATGCAAGCCCCGTCCCTCACCTCACCAGCCTGTACCATTTTCACGAAGCCGGCGAGTACGGCGACCGTTCGTATCCGGGCAATTGCGGCGGCAACCTCATCAAAGATTTGCTGCTGTACTTCAAGCCCAGCCTGCTCCTGGACCCCATGAGTGGCAGCGGGACGTGCCCCGACGTATGCGAGGAACTCGGCATACCCTGCATGGCGTGGGACATCCATCAAGGATTCGATGCGTGCGACCCCAATGACTTCTCCGCTACGGAGACGTTCGACTTCATTTGGGCTCATCCCGCCTACTGGCGAATGAAACTTTACGCCGACGATCCGCGTGACCTGTCACGGGCTCCCACGCTCGAGGTTTTCCTGCGCCGCTACGGCCAGTTCATCCGCAACTGCGCCGAGCTCTGAAACCCGGTGGCAAGCTGGCCATTCTGATGGGAGATTACAAAGACCCAAAAGACGGCTTCGTCCCCCTCGTGTTCTACACGAAACAGCTTGCCCTGCGTGCCGGATTGAAGCAGCACTGCACCGACATCATCCGCTTCAGCCACGGAGCGAGCAGTTCGAAGAAGGTCTACCGCTCGTCCTTCATCCCCGGCCTGCATGATGTGTGCATGATTTTCGAGAAGCAAACCAACCCAGAAAGGAGACCCTTATGAAACCATACCGCATCACAATCCAGGTCGACATCACTGCCCGCGACCGCGAGCACGCCGGTCGGCGTGCAATGCTGCTGTACTCAGACCTTGAGCACAGGCCGTGGGTAGACGATGTGCTGCCCGACGGCATCGAGGAACGGCAATGGATGCGTCCGTCAGGAAAGCGGGGCTGATATGGCAAAGTTCAGCGTTCAGCACACTGACGGCTTGCCCGACCGCGTGTTCGCCATGGTCGACGATCGGTACGACGTCGCCGTCATTCGTACAGACACGGGACTCACGCTTGAGGTTTACCCGGTCACGGAGGGCGAGGTGTGGTGCGAACCCGTCGCCACCTTTGAAATCAACGACGCCGAAATCGCCAAACTTGAAACTGAAATGGAGGAATAACCATGAATACCTACACTGTAACCGTCAAGATTTCGCTCCTCGAATACTACCGCGTTGAGACCGCCACTCCGGAATACGCCATGGAGGACTGGCAGGAGGGCACGTTTCTGGGCAGCGACGACACGCACCTGGATGCGGAACCGCTCAGGGCGAAGCTACATGCCCCGACCGCGAGGGCATCATGACGACGACCGAACCACAAACGCCACTCCTCGTCGCCAACGGGACGGCACTCACGCCGGGCAAGATGTACCTGCGGCTGTACCACGGCCGCACCGATCCCGATGAGGAAATGGATGATTGGGGCTTCGTCGGCCCGACATTCGGCCCGCTTTCCTGTTACGTGCACACATATTGCTGCACGTTTCGCATCCATGCCGAATGCGGCACGGAGGAAATCTGGCTCGACAAGTTCGACGACATGATCTGTTGGGATGGCTGCTTCTTCGGCGACATGGAGATATTCACCGCCGGAGCGAACGACAAAGCGTAGCGGCAATCGCCAACGACGGCGTCTTCGATGACCTCTTTGACGCCGGGCGGCTGCCGTGCCGAAGCGCTGCTCACCGTCTGCCGAGTTCACTCTCTCGCCGCGTCCAGCACCAAGACTCGCATCCTCGCAGCGGGAATGCCGGTCGTTTCCCGGTCGCTCTCCCTTCGCCTTCCTCGTGACGGCCTGCCAACGGCCTTTTGTGTGCGGGGAGCTAAACCCGTCGCCGCCCTTGGCAAGCAGAAAAGACCGCTTTCACAAATATTGAATTCAGATTTTCAAAGCGTGAACCTTCGGCTTTTCAGCTTGGAAGTTCCAAGGGGCGTCTGGCCGGGTTTGGGTCGCTTCCCCGTAAAGGCCGCATGGTGCGGCCGAGAACTCAAGGCAAGGAGAACCCGACCATGAACTATCCCAACGACATCCCACTCTGCGAACCGCTCGACGAATTCGGCTGGGACCCCGACGAAGTCCGCGACCTTATCCGTACAACCCCTCTCCGCTTCGGCGACGACGGCCAGCCGGTCGGGTACGAAGCCGAACAGCTCTTCGGCCTGGAAGCGTCCTACCTGGAGTGGGGTGTATGACCGACGAAATCGACATCCACGCGGTTCTGGCGGCTCGACGCCAGATCGCTGCGATATGGAGCATCGAGGATGTTCAAGAGGTGCGTCCCGATCTGACCGACGACCAATGCTGGAAGGTGTTGGAGGCCACCTGGCGCATACCACGATGCCACCATCGGCATCAACTGGGACGTGCTCGGTTGCCACGCCGACCTGCTCTTCGGCTTCGCCCCGGAAGGTGCCAATCGCCCGGACGAAGGCTGAGCCCGGCACAACCGGAGCGCAGCCCGATCGCAAGGAAGGCCGGGCCATTGTCCGGCCTTCTCCCTGCCTAACGCGCAGCCACCCGCCGGCGACAAAGAAACAAGCCGCTGAAGCGTCGTGCCTCGAAGAGTCAAAACGCATCCTTGCCACCCCCTCAAGCCCTCTCTGAATCCGCGGCCAAGGCGACAATCCAGGCCGCCTTGCCGCATTGGCTAGTTTGAGCCCCGGCTCTCAGTTTCCAAGGCGACCGCTGCCGTTGGCGGGCAGTGGCTTGCCCGATGGGTGCCGTGGCACCCGGTAGGGATCGCATCCCCCCGCCATGAGGCCCCGAACAGGGCCCTCTCCTACCCATTTCCAGCAGCAAAACCACGCCTTTGCACTGGTTCTGCAATCACGAATTTCTGATTGCTTCCAAGTCATTTTCATGGTCAGGCGTCTTCCCTATGCTCTGCATAGGTAAGACTGGAACCGTTCCAGCCGCCCAACCGGCCAGTCAGTCGGCTTGCCGGCTGGCTTGCTGTCACGTCAGCATGCTCTCTTGCCAGATTGCTGTACGGCTTACTTGTAGGCAAGCTTGCATGATTGCATGCCGTCTTGTCGGCCAGCCAACCATCCGGCTTTCATACCTGCAAGCGATATAGCCAGCCAGATTACTTGCCAGCTTGACCTCCTGCTGGCCTGCCATCAAGTATTCATGCCAGCCTGCAATATTGATTGCTGGCCGTCAGGCCAGATTGCCATACCGCCAAGGTGCCTGCCTGCTTTCATGACATCACGCCAGCTTGCTGCACATATTGCTTGCCATCATGCCAACACTGCTGTATGGTCCTGCCCATGATTATCGTAGTCGCAAATTCCAAGGGGGGCGTCGGCAAATCGACAATTGCCGTCCATTTGGCCGCCTGGCTCCATCAGCAGGGGCATTCGGTCATCCTCGCCGATTGCGACACGCAGCACTCTTCCAGCGAATGGATCAAGGAGTCCACGCCGGGCGTAAAGACCGTCCACCTCGGCAGCCCTGATGACATACTCGACCAGCTTCCACAACTTGAGCGGGAGGCCGACTACATCGTCGCTGACGGACCGGGTAGTAACACCGAAACCAGCAGGGCACTGCTGCTGCGTGCCGACATGGCTCTTGTGCCCTGCAAGGCGAGCATGCTCGAAGTTCGCGCACTGGCGCAGGCCACCGGCGTTCTCAGGCAGGCCCAAGACATCCGCGGCGGACAGCCCAAAGCCAAAATCGTCCTTAGCATGGTCGGCAAGAATTACCGGTTGACGCACGACATGAAGGACGCGGCAGCATCACTCAAACTGCCGATGGCAAAGACTGCGCTCACCCTCAGGCAAATCTACGCCGACGCACCCGGTCAAGGGGCGGTCGTATGGGAATTGGGAGCACGCGGTCGGGAGGCCGCCCAGGAGGTCAAGGCGCTGTTTCATGAAATCCTGCCCCACGCGATCGCAGCCAAATCGTCTCGGCGCCAAGCCAAGAAGGCGGCAGCGTAGAGCACGGGGGGAGGGGGCATGACAGAACGCAGATCACTGATCGAAGGGTTAAAGAAGACGCCGGTTGTATATCCCGCTCTCGAAGACAAGTTCGTCTACGGCGAGAAAACCAAAGCCAAGCAACCCAAGCAGACACAAGCACCGTCACCAGTTGCAGAGACGCCGGAAGGGAAGGGGCAGACGACAAACCCGATCAGCCGGGCACCATTGACCACCCGCATCCGGACTACTTATGCGGCAGCTCTGAAGCGAGCCTCGCTGGAACGTCAACTTCAGGGCGTGTTTCCAAACACGCTCCAGGACATTCTGGAAGAGGCGGTGGAGCCCTGGCTGCGCTCAAACGGCTACCTTGACTGAAGACCGGGAGAGGAGAGGGGGACCGACCTTCCGATCACATCCACAATCGTCAGCCCCATCGCCCGGCCGCAACTGCTGATTTCGATTGAATCATCATCATTGCTGCTCTAATGTCTTCTCCGGGTTCGGTGCTTTGCCTTCCTCTCGACTCTCTCATGGCGGCGTCCGGCGAATCCACCGAATGAACTAACCGGGATAGAGTCCATGACGAAACGGCTGCCACCCAAAGGCGATCATCAAGCCGACCTGTTCGCCGCAAATTTCGCGGACATACCGATTCGCGACCAGCGCGACACGATGGAGCGACCATTCTTCAGCCTCGCCAAAAAGCCGCGCTTTGCTCCGATCGAGTACAACGTCGGCGATCTTTGGGTCAAGGTCAGCGCCAACCCGGAATTCGGAATTGCGACGATCTGGGACGCCGACATTTTGATCTGGGCGTCAACTCAAATCACCGAGGCGATCGACCGCGGCCTGTCGACATCCCGAACCATCAAGTTTCACCCACACAACATGCTGAAGTCGATCCGCCGAGCCACCGGAGGCGAGCATTACCTGCGCCTGCGTGCCGCCCTCAACCGGCTCACCCACACAGCCGTTCAAACCAACATCCGCGCCGAAGGCAAGAAGAAGGCCGCGTCCTTCCACTGGCTGGAAAGCTGGACCGAGGTGACCGACGAAAACACCGGCGAGACGACGGCCATGACGCTGACGCTCCCGGACTGGCTTTTCGACGGCATTCTCATGAAAGGCGGTGTCCTGACCATCCACGAGGATTATTTCCTCCTCACCGGCGGTATTGAAAAATGGCTGTATCGCGTCGCCCGCAAGCATGCCGGGCACCAGGAGCATGGCTGGCAATTCACGATGCGCCAGCTCTATGAGAAATCCGGCTCGTCCTCGCGTTTCTCCGACTTCGCCATCGATGTCCGAAAGGTCGTAGAGCAGGATTCACTGCCGGAATACACGGCTCTAATGCACAAGAACGAGGAAGGGGACGAAATCATTCACTTCCTCCGGCGCGCCTTGCTCTCCGTGAGCGATCCACGGTACGAGACTCCCCGCCATCCTCGCCGCCGCGTTGCCCGCGGCATTAACTCGAAATCGTTGACATTCACCAAAGCGGCCGGGTAGCCACACGGCCTATTAGGCGCAAGCGCCCGTACGAACAGCCGCCGGGCACGGCCTATTAGGCGTAAGCATCCGAGTGAACAACACCTCGGGCACGGCCTATTAGGCGTAAACACCCTGGCGAACAGCAGTCGGACACGGCCTATTAAGCGCAGAAAGTCGATTCGCCAACCGCAAACCGGTAGTCAGGTCTGTTGTTCCCGGCGCAAAACAGCGTAAACCGCCCCCTTCCTCTTCCTGAGCCCGGGCACGGCCTATCAGGCGCAGAATCGAACCCGCATACTTTTTGCGGTTCGACCGCTTCCTCAGCTCCAACCAGCTGTGAATTGGCACGGCCTATCAGGCGCAGCCCACACGGCCCATCAGCCGCAATCCACCCCGGCCTATCGGGCGCGAAGGATCGGCCTATCAGGCGCACGGACCGGCCGATTCCAAAAATGAATCAATGGCTTTCCGTGCAGCTAACTGTTTAACCTTAACAAGTAGATTTAACCTTCTTAACGCCCCTGGCTGTGGATAACCTCGACGAGACGCAGGGATTTCCCTACCACAAACATGCTCACCCGTGGCGAAGCACCGAAGGGCATTCAGGAAACGACGAGGGGAGGGGGCTCCCTGCCCGAAACGCCCCTGAAATCGCGTTCTGAGGCCCTTTTCAGAACCGAAAGCAACTTTCCGCTGATGGGGAGCCCAAACAAGTTTTTCCTCGCATACGGGCAATTGTGGGGCAATCCGCGCTGATTCCGGCCCCGGAAGTCGGTTTCCAACCGCCAGCAGGACCAGACGCCGGCAGCAAGTTGACGCCCAGGCCGTGTCGCCCTGACGATTTTGGTTGCCTGACGCATTCCCGCGCTCTATAGGGTCAAACGCTGCGGGCGTGGCGAAATTGGTAGACGCACAGCACTTAAAATGCTGATCCATCTCTGGAGTGTCGGTTCGATCCCGACCGCCCGCACCACCCGCTCTCCACTTGCGACATGCTACCAGAGCTCGGTTCCCTCCTCGCGGCAACGCTCTGAAACCAGCGGCCAGCCTATTGCGCAGCCGGTTAAATGCCCCGCAGTCGCGTTCTGAGCCCCTTTTTAGAAGCGAAGGCATCTTTTCGCTGTTATGGACAGCCCAAACACGTCTTCTCGCGTATACGGCCATTTGTGGGGCAGCAAATGAACCGGGGAGATCGATCGGCACAACCCCGTTTCCGGGCTTGGGCCTCACCGATGTCGGCGGATTACCCGATCGGGTAATCCGCACGTGTATTCGGCCGTGCTGCAAAACTGGAAAGGGAACGGTTTTTGACTTACGTGCGAATCCGGAATCGGATGCTTGACCGCAGCCCACGGCAGGATTCAAATCTGGCTGAATGTCGGTTGATACGAAGACGAGGCAATGTCAACTGGCAACGCCTCGGCCACACGGGCCTTCGCGCGACGATTATTTGCACGCATGTCCTGAACCACGGCCGCCCGGGAGTCGGGGGACCAGCGCAGGTTCGACCGTTCGGATTGTGGCTGCCGTCTTCTGTACCGTCCAAGGAGTGCCCGCTGTCATGACCGAACCTCGTCTGGACCACCAAAACGTCAAAGTGAAGCAGCTCATCGACGAGTATCGTTCGGGCGCATCGTAATTCCAGAATTCCAACGGGAATACGTCTGGAAAAAGAGTAAGGCCCCACTCCTCATTGATTCCTTGTACCGCGGCTTCCCTATCTCCTCCCTTCTCCTCTGGCAAAGTGAGGAAGAAACCCGTTCACGCCGCAAGGATCCACGACCGATTCGCGCCTCCGTGATGAGTTGGCTCATCGACGGTCAGCAACGAGTCATCACGTTAGCACGGACAATGAGTGGCGACGAGGACATCGAGGTTGTCTTCAATCCCAAAGAGGACAAGTTTCGTCTCGCGAATGCTGCCACACGCAATGATCGGAATTGGATCCGACTTGCGGATCTTTGGGATGAGGAAGTTTCATAACCGGTTCACACTGGTGAACAGGCAAGCCAGGTGGACAAACCCTTGGAACAGGTCGGAATAGTATTCCCAGCGCGTGATTAGCCTGCGAAAACAATGCAGCCAACTGATGCTTCGTTCGACGCGGTAGCGGCGGACGTAGCGTCTGAGTGCGCGACCGTCTTGACGCGACGGCTTAGCGCGGTTGGCTCGATGGGGGCAGATCAGTTCGATCCCAATCCCAGCCAGGCGTTCGCGAAGCCAATCGGCGTCGACTGCCTTGTCGTACAACAGTCGTCGAGGCGTCTGATAACACAACTGGCGCTGCTTGACGAGCGTCTCGACCGTGTTGACTTCGTTGTGATGAGCCGCCGTGGTAAATGCCGACAGCGGCGTTCCGTCCGCATCGACCATCAGCAGGATGCGGGTGCCGTTTCCCTTCGGAGTGCGGCCGACCTCGTCACCCCCCTTTTTGCCCGGGAAAACGAGCCATCGCCGATCGCTTCCTCCCAGTTGATTCGTTTGAGCCGATCGAGCTTGCCGAGGACTCGATCCCACGCGGCCTGGAAGGCGCCGCTGCGGGTCCAGTCGCGGTGCCGTCTCCAGCACGTTGCGGGCGACGGATAGCGTTCTGGCAAATCTTTCCAACGGCCGCCATTGGTTAGGATCCAAAGGATTCCTTCCAGACACGGCCGGGAGGCGATGCGGGGCCGTCCTCCTTGCGGAGAGGCGGGCGGTTTGGCAAAGAAGTCGGCGATCAAAAGCCATTGCGCGTCAGTGAGAAACGGTGATGGGGCCGTCCTGTGCCCTGTGCAATTCGACCGCCGACGTGGCGGCCATCGCAACAGGGTCATCAACATGTCGGTGTCTCCTTTCACCGACCCCGGTATGCAACTTGCCTGCCATTGTCTGTTCAGTTAGCAAAGGGGTTTTGCAACGTCCTCCTCCCAGTTGATTCGTTTGAGCCGATCGAGCTTGCCGAGGACTCGATCCCACGCGGCCTGGAAGGCGCCGCTGCGGGTCCAGTCGCGGTGCCGTCTCCAGCACGTTGCGGGCGACGGATAGCGTTCTGGCAAATCTTTCCAACGGCCGCCATTGGTTAGGATCCAAAGGATTCCTTCCAGAGACGGCCGGGAGGCGATGCGGGGCCGTCCTCCTTGCGGAGAGGCGGGCGGTTTGGCAAAGAAGTCGGCGATCAAAAGCCATTGCGCGTCAGTGAGAAACGGTGATGGGGCCGTCCTGTGCCCTGTGCAATTCGACCGCCGACGTGGCGGCCATCGCAACAGGGTCATCAACATGTCGGTGTCTCCTTTCACCGACCCCGGTATGCAACTTGCCTGCCATTGTCTGTTCAGTTAGCAAAGGGGTTTTGCAACGTCCTCATGACGAACTTTACCGCCAGATTAGAAGGAATCTCGATGGTGGCAGTACTGCTGACAAGCGTGAGGCTCGATTCGAGAAGGTTCGATCCATCTTGGATTACGAAGTGCCCCTCGTCCGCATGGTAGATCACAGTTTTAAGGACGCAGTACTGGCTTTTGAGCGCATCAACACCCTTGGTGTTAAGCTGAAGAAAGCGGACATCGAAAGCCGCACACGTCGCGTCGCGCCACACCGGATTCATCGCGGACGAGGTTGCGCCATTCCTCGACAGACTTCGCAAGCACCAAGGGTTCGACAGGCTTAATATCATGCACCTTTTCCGCGCCTGCGCGTTTGTCGCCAAACCGGACGGTCGCAACCGAACCCCTTTGCACGAACTTGAAAAACAGGAGGTTCTAACTGCCTGGAAAACAACCGAGAAAGCCACGGAGCAGACCATTGGTCTTATCAGGAGCGAGCTTGGTCTCGTAAACATGGATATTCTTTGGTCAGGATCTCTTCTCGTTCCTATCATCGCTTTGTGCGCCACCACTCGACCCCGGCAGCGCGATTCAAAGGGCCTAATGGGGTGGTTGGCGCTTGCCACGCTCCTACATCGCTATAGCGGCTCAAGCGAGACCCGGCTCGATGAAGATCTAAAGGCCTGCCGCGAAACTGACCCAATTGGTGCGCTACTGAAGAACTTGCGACAACGCCGCCCCGCCCTCGTGGCTCATCCGGCCGACTTCTCGGGAGCGCTGGCCGACCGGAGCGGGTTGCTTGCGCTCTACATTGCTTGCATGCATCGTGGAATCCGCGATTTTTTCACTGGAGCAAGGGTGCTTCTGCAAAACGACGTGAACCGCCACCATATCTTAGCGCGGGGACAGTTCCCTGAGTACTCTCGGCCAAGCGCAGACAACGTTGCCAATATCGCGTTCATTGTTGGGGACGTAAATAAATCGATTGGTCAATCTGGGCCTGAGGTGTACCTCAAGCGCATTGAATCGCCTGTGCTAGAAAGCCAATGCATTCCGGCAGACCAGAACCTTTGGGCCATTGACCGTGCCGAGGACTTATGGGCAGCTCGGCGCGAGCTACTCGCTGAGGCGTTCAATGATTTTTTGCGAGAATCATTGCCACAGCGCCGTTTGGGCTCTGGCTAACGAAGCGATGCAATTGACGCACGTTCCATGAAATGACCGATAAGTGACGCTCTGGTAGGCACCGGAAAGCCACGCGTTTTTCGGCACGTGCTTCCGTGTGCCGGCAACTCATGGGTTAACTCGGAGTCGTGCGTGTCGCTACGACGAACAAAAGGTTGCTTCGGACCGCTGTGTAATTCGAGCGTTGGATGGAACTGCTCGATCGGGGGCAACAATCGCCAGTTCGGTCGCTTGCTGGAGGATCATACACCGAAAGCATGTAACGCGCCGGAAATCGCGTGAAACGCCACGAGGCACTCGCTAGAATGCGACTTGCGGCAAATTCGTAAGTGCACAATAGGCTGCAAATGTGCGACCTCCAGGGTGATACACGGAAACCATTCATAGAAAAGGTCGGCAGCAAGGACTCCGTCTCGTCAATCAGGAAATCGCGATGAAGCACAACGTTAAGTTCACGATCCCTTGGCGAGAACTCGGAAAGTCAGACGTCGCCTTTGAAGTCTGGGAAGACGGCGAAAAGCTTGGGAGACTTGAGGTGTCGAAAGGTTCCTTGGTGTGGTTTCCAAAGAACAACACTTATGGGCACAAGATTAGTTGGTCGCAATTTGACTCAGTCATGGAGCAATATCCGCGGCACGAAACGCGGTGACGTGAAGCCATCGACGCTACACGTACCTCAAGGTCTCTCCGATGATTATCTGGGATTCCGACCCTCCATCAAAGACTCGAATCCAAATTGAATACACTGACTTCTTCGATGCGCGTGGTATGCGGCGGGTCTACGGCCGAGGCGACCATTTCGGACACAAGGCGGCGTTCAACATGGATATTTGGCGTGATCGAAAGGGCAACTTGTTCGCCAGATTCTGGTCACGAAACGTGGACGTTGACAACTTGTCGATCGTGATTCATGGGATTCAGGCTGACGCGATTCCGAAAGGTGCCAAAGGGGCTGCTTTCTCTGACGCTTGGCTTCCAAAGGCTTTTCGCGACGAATACGAAAAATGGATTTCCAGCGAATGGTGATATCTCAAACCTTCTCCGAGAACACCATCAAAGGACCCATTCACGGGAATCGACGGCCCAGAGTGTGCCGGACCACCGCGGCTCATCTGGGCAATGCCGAATAACGGCCGCGAAAGGCAAGCGGCCAATCGCCTGACTTTCTGCGGCTTTCCGTGGCTCAATCGCCGCTCATGCCTTGAAAACCGCCACTCTCCGTGTGTCAATCCTCTGAAACCCGCAGCCAGCCTATTGCGCAGCCGCCTTGTGAAGTGCTAATATATTAACACTGGTTAATGATGACCAGCATCACATCAAGGAGGATTACACCATGTCAACAAACAACCATACGCCAGATCAAGACTCGCCAGAAACCGCCACCGCCGTCGCCGAACCATCGGCTCCCGACGCGGGTGGAGACCAACGCAGCTTCGCCGAGAGGGTGGGCAGAAGGAAACCGATATCTGGCCCCGACCCCTTCGAGATCGCTGTGGATCCCGCAGCCGGAGTCCGGTTCTTCGAGAGCAAGCGTGACCGTCAGGTAGCCATCAAGTTTGGTGAGGGCCGCCTTGAGGACAAGCCGAGCCAGGCCGTCATCGACAAGCTGAAGGAAGCCGGCTTCCGCTGGAACCGCACCGACAAGATATGGGCGCGTCCGCTCACGCCTGAGTCCTCGATGAGCGTCCGCATCGAAGCGGAAAGGCTCTATCAGGAAGTGCGCGGCATGATCCGGCAGGAGAAGGGGATCGAAACGGAACAAGGCGTTCCTTTCTAATCAGGGAGCCGCCCCATGTCCAATTCCGTACCCCCGACCTATTATCTCCGCGACCTCGGCCCCGAGGCGCAGGCCATGGCCAGAAACTGCAAGAATGAACGGCTGGCGATGGTTCTGCAATACGTCGCCATCGGCTCCATGATCATCATGGCCGGCGTCGCGGCGAGCCAGGTCCTAAAGGACGCCTTCGGCTCATCCGACCACGACCGCGGCAGGTCGAAATGAGACCGCCGGCCACGAAGGAAGCGGGAGCCACAAGCGGCGCGAAAGTCGGGAACCGTCATTCGATGGTTCCTGACCATGAAGCGCAAACCGCCGGGCTGGCGACAACCGCCATTATTTCCCACCGACCCAGGCGACTCGCCTGAGCCGCACAAAAGCGCTAACATTCATCACGAAGGAGGAGACGACCATGCAATACAAAACCATCATTCTGGAACTGCTGGAACAGCGACCGCGGACGCACGAGGAGCTCCGGCAGAGCCGGAAGCTGCTGCCGGCGCTGGAACTCTACGCCAGGGAGCTGAAGGACAGCCACGAAGCCTGGAAGGAACGCCTCATGCAGGCGAAGCCGGCCAGCGACCCGAGCCAGATCGCCAGCGAAGCGCTGGAGCTGGCCCTGAAGGACATGGAGGAACATTTGCCCTCCGAGTCGCATCAGGACGAGAGCGAAACGCTCTCCCTCAACCAGGCAATGGCGCATATCAGCCGTCCTACGTCGCGCGGCTAAAGGCGTCGCGACACCAACCGTCGCTTTTTGACTCCCCGCCCACAAAATCCGCCGCCGAGCCACAACGACCGAAGGAAACGCCACAGCCGGTCGCAACCGCATCAAATCCCGCCCACGGACTCAATTCTCACGATCTGGCAACCGCCGCCTCCGAACATCCATCGCCCGCATCCCCGGTCGCCAGCGGTGAGAAGGCCAAAGCCCGCGACATCATCGCGGCCATCAGGACGCTGAAACGCATCGAGACCGAGCGGCGGCCCCCTAATAAAGAGGAGAAAGAGGCGCTTTCGCGTTTTTCCGGTTTCGGACCGGTGGCGCTCTCGATTTTCCCCGATCCGGTCACGGGCAAGTACAAGGACGCCGGCTGGCAGGCCATCGGCGACGAGCTGAAGACGCTCCTCACGCCGGAGGAATACGACAGCGCCAAGCGCACCACCTTCAACGCCTTCTACACGTCTCCGGCTGTCATCGCCTCCATCCACGAGGCAATCGGCCGATTAGGCGTACCCGACAACGCCACCATCTTGGAGCCGGGCTGCGGCATCGGGAATTTCATGAGCGGGGGGAGGGGACAGCGCTTCATCGGCGTTGAACTCGATTCCATTTCCGGCCGCATCGCAAGAGCGCTCCATCCCAACCACGACATCCGCATCGAATCCTTCCGCGACACGCGCCTGCCCGAGGGGAGCATCGACGCGGCAATCGGCAATGTGCCCTTTGCCGACCTCAAACTCGACTATCGCGGGCAAAAACTGTCCCTGCACGATTTCTTCTTCGCCAAGTCCGTCGACGCGCTGAAGCCCGGCGGCGTCCTCGCATTGGTCACTTCGCATTACACGCTCGACAAGCAGAACGTCGCCATCCGCGAATATCTCGGCTCGAAGGCCGATTTCGTCGGCGCGATCCGCTTGCCCTCCGACGCCTTCAAGCGCGAAGGCACTTCCGTCGTCACGGACATTTTATTTCTGCGCAAGCGTGTGCCGGGCGAGCCGGCCCACCATGCCGATCCGCAGTGGCTGGGAATTGCCCCGCTTTCCATCGAAGGCGTGGAAGTTTCGGTCAATCGCTATTTCCTCAACCACCCTGAAATGGTCCTGGGCCACTGGAGCCGCAAGGACACGCTCTACGGAGGGGAGGGGTACAGCGTCACCGGCAACGGCGAATTGCCCCAACAACTCAAGCAAGCCATCAGCCGCCTGCCGGAATTCGCGCCGATCCAGGCATCGCCGGTCCAGGAAACGGCGGCGCCTTCATTCACGCCTCCGCCGCCTGAACGCCACATCACCGAAGGCAGTTTCTTCGTCGGAGAAGACCGCATCATCTACCAGTCGCAGGGCGGGCAGGGGGCTCCGGTCGTTTATGGCGGCGTCACCCTGAGAGCGGATGGGACGATTACCGGAAAACGCCTCGCCGCGCTCGTGGCACTGCGCGACCGCGCCCGCCGCGTGCTGCAATCGCAGAACGAAGGCTGGCCCGATGCCAACCGCCGCGAGGCGCGCCGCGAACTGAACTGGGTCTATGACCGCTTCGTCATCAGCAACGGGCCGATCAACAAAACGACCTTCGGAGAAACCGCCGATGGAAACGTCATCCGCCGCATGCCCAACCTCGTCAAGTTCCGCGAGGACCCCGACGCCATGCTCGTCATGTCGCTGGAGGATTATAACGAGGTGACCGGCAAGGCGGCTAAAGCCGCGATCATGACCAAGGACGTGGTCGGCAAGACGCCGCCGATCACGCAGGTCCAGAGCGCCGAGGAAGGCTTGCTCGTTTCCCTCAATCAACGCGGCGCGGTCGATCTGCCGTTCATTGCCGCGCTATATGGCAAGCCCGAGCAACAGGTCATCGCCGAGCTCGGCGATCTCATTTTCCTCGACCCGGAATCGAACAGCTGGCAGACCGCCGACGCCTATCTCTCCGGCGACGTGCGCGCCAAGCTCAAAGCCGCCCTGCACGCCGGTTCGGATTACGCCCGCAACGCCGAGGCGTTGAACCGCGTGCAGCCCGAGGACGTGCTGCCCGGCGACATCGACGCCGGGTTAGGCGCTCCGTGGATACCGGAATCCGACATCCAGGCCTTCGCCGCCGAATTGTTCCGCGTCGATCCTTCGAGCGTCCCTGTCGCGCATCTCAAGAAAGACGCCGTTTGGAGCATGGATGCCGGCTACGCGGCCAAAGCCTCCGTGGCCGCCACCTCCGAGTACGGCACGCTGCGCGCGAACGGCGCCTGGCTGCTGGAGCTGGCCCTCAACATGAAGTCGCCGACGATTTACGACACGTTCCGTGACGGCGATCGCGAGGAGCGGGTCGTGAACCAGGAGGAGACGCTGGCCGCCCGCGAAAAACAAAAGCTCATCAAGGAACGCTTCCGCTCGTGGATTTTCACCGACCCGGAACGCACCGAGCAGTTGGTTCGGCTTTACAACGACACCTACAACAATTTGCGTCCCCGCCTGTTCGACGGCTCGCACCTCGACTTCCCCGGCATGAACCAGACCCTGCGGCTGCGGCCGCACCAGAACGATGCCGTCTGGCGCGGCATGAGTTCTGGCAATACGCTGCTCGCCCATGCCGTCGGCGCCGGCAAAACATTCACGATGGCCGCGACCGGCATGAAGAAGAAACAGGCCGGGCTCATCAAGAAACCCATGTACGTGGTCCCCAACCACCTGCTGGAGCAGTTCGCCCGCGAGTTCATGCAGCTTTATCCCAACGCCAGGCTGCTCGTCGCCGCCAAGGAGGATTTGACGCGCGACCGCCGCAAGTTCTTAACCGCCAAGATCGCAAGCGGCGAGTGGGATGGCATCATCGTGACCCACAGCAGCTTCGAGCGCATCGGCATGTCGCATGAGTACCAGGAGAAATTCCTACGCGAGCAAATCGCCGAATACGACGAGCTGCTGCGCGAGCACGCAGGCGAAAAAGGCGCCAACCGCAACCTCATCAAGACCATCGAGAAACAGAAGGCCGCGCGGGAGGAGCGCCTCAAGGACCTGCTCGCTCGCGACAAGAAGGATGACGGGCTGGTGTTCGACGAGCTTGGCGTCGATCACGTCTTCATCGACGAGGCGCATTATTTCAAGAATCTGGAGACGCCGACCAAGATGGAGCGCGTCGCCGGCATCCAGACCGGCGGCTCTGAACGCGCCTTCGACGTCTACATGAAGGCGCGCTACCTGAACGAGCAGCACGCCGGCCACGGCGTCACCTTCGCCACCGGCACGCCGATCAGCAACACCATGATGGAAATGTTCACGATGCAGCGATTCCTCGACCCCGAGGGCTTGAAGAGCCGTGGGCTCGAGCATTTCGACGCCTGGGCGGCCACCTTCGGCGAAGTCATCGACACCATGGAAATCTCACCCGACGGCGCGGGCTTAAGGCCGCGAAGCCGATTCGCCCGCTTCACGAATTTGCCGGAACTTCAGCAGATGTTCCGCGCCTTCTCCGACGTGCAGACCGCGGAGATGCTCGACCTGCCGCGCCCCCGACTAGAGGGCGGCAAGGCCATCGTCGTCGCCTGCCCGATGTCCGAGGAGCAGCATGCCCTGCAGCAGGAGCTTGTTCGACGATATGAGCGATTGCGGTCGGAACGCGTGGACCCGAGGGAAGACAACGCGCTGGCCATCACCACCGACGGCCGCAAGCTCGCCACCGACGCACGGATGCTCTCGGCCAAGGCGCCGGATTTTCCCGAGTCGAAGGTCAACCGCCTGGTCGAGAATGTCGCATCCATCTGGAAGCGAACGGCCGCGACGCGCGGCACGCAGATGATCTTCGCCGATATGGGCGTCCATCCGACGCAATGGGGTTACTCGGTATATGAAGACATTGTCAAAAAACTAATTGCCGACGGCGTTCCGTCCGAGCAGATCGCCGCCATGGGCGACGCCGACTCCGACGCCAAGAAGCAGGCCCTCTTCGAGAAAGTCAGGCAAGGCTCGGTGCGCGTGCTGATCGGCAGCACGCAGAAGATGGGCACTGGCACCAACGTCCAGAAACGCCTCGTAGCCCTGCATCACCTCGACGCCCCCTGGAAACCGGCCGAGGTCGAACAACGCGACGGCCGCATCCTGCGCCAGGGGAACGAGAACCAGGAAGTGGCGATCTACCGCTATGTCACGGAAGGATCGTTCGACGCCTATATGTGGCAGGCCCTTGAAACCAAGGCGCGTTTCATCGGCCAGGTCATCACCGGCAATAACGCCGCCCGCCGCGCCGAGGACATCGGCGGCCAGGAGCTCTCCTACGCCGAGGTCAAGGCCATCGCGTCAGGCAATCCCGCCGTGCTGACGCTCGCCGAGGCCGACGCCGAATTGCAGCGGCTCACGCTGCTCAAGAAAAACCATCTCGACGAGCAATATGTCGCCCGGCGCAGCGTGCGCGACTTGCCGGGAACCATCGCCGGCATGTCGGACCGGCTGAGCAAGCTCACGACCGACCAGCAGACCATCACGGATCACGCCAGCGACCCGATCACCATCGGCGGTCGCACACCGGCTCGCGAGGACATTTCCGATATCCTTGGCGGCAAGCTGGATGCCTTGCCACGGGACGTTCGCGATACGCGCCGCATCCCGCTCGGCACCTATCGTGGCTTACGCTTCGGCCTCGTCCTTCATCCGCAATTCCCGCCCAGCGTCTTCCTCGAAGGCGCTATCGCTCGCCAGTCCGCGCTTTCGCGGGAACACCAGGGGCCGCGCGCCGTGCTCAACGCCCTCGAACGTCTGGCCGGCGGCTACGGCTCTGAATGCGACCGCATCCGGCAAGACCTCGCCATCGCCGAGTCGCAGCTTCGCGACTACGACGCCCGTCTGGGCAAGCCCTTCCTCCACGACGGCTATTTGTCCGAATTGATCGGCTTGCGTGACCAGCTCAAGGCCGGGCTTTCGGCGACGGCTCAGGTGCAGGGCGACGAAGCAGGGCCGAGCGTTTCCGAACTTGCCGAGAAGATCAAGGCGCTCAAGGCCGCGCACAGCATCGAAGCCACGCCGCAGCGCGTCCGGCAGAAGCATTCCTCAGCCGAGGAGCCGGTCACTGCTCGCATCCGCCGCCGGACGGAGGCGCTTCCGGCCTCCGACCCTCCGATCCAACCCGATGCGGCCGCATCGGGGGCAGGCGCATCCGGGCGGCCCGAATCCGCCCTCGATTCAGCCATCAAGCCTCCGATGACTTTCCGGGAACGCATCGCGAGGGAGCAGCGACCAAGCGAAGGCCAGGAAATCACCTTCTAGAGCGTCTTCACGACAATATCTATCTTCTATCAAGTATTCCGGTCTGCCGTTTCCGACGGCGGATAATCGCAGGCCTCATTCATTACGGGCATTGCCATCAGCCGAACCGATACGGCCTGAAATCGCATTCTGAGGCCCTTTTCAGAAGCGGAAGCTCTCATTGGTAGTGCAATGACCTAAACAGGTCATTCGCCGTCTGGGGCCTGTTTTGGGGCATCCCCGCCGAAATCTTGCGCCATATCTCCCGCAAGAGCATGTACATCGGTGCAATCGAGCCCAGAACGATGCCTGGGGCGCGTCGCTGCCCCGCGTTCATCTTGAACCGGGCCCATCTCAAGGCGCGCGCAAGCGCCCTCGTTGACTTGGCTCCGCGCGGGTGACATCCGCGGTGCAGAGAAATTCGTCGACCGCACGCAGGCAAGAGAGTGCATCAGAAGCTCTTCAGCCAAAAACTGGCTGGCAGTGACCGCCGTTGAGACACTGTTTTGCGGGCTCAGCGTGCGATACAATGGTTCACCATTCGCCGGGACCTTACACGCGTTCGCAGGATCGCGCAACGTCGCATTCATCTCAGCGGCGGCGGCATCCGAAACGGCAGGCGAGCGCGCCGGGCTCAATTCCATCGAGGAGGTGAACCGCTGTGGCCACACGCGCGGTGCGTGCAAGAACTCTTCGATCCCGGCGTCGGCGGTCCCGAAATTGGCAAATTGTGCTGATTGAGGACAATGCCGCACGGTCGGAGCGTCGCACCGTACCGGGGGTCAGGTCGAACGGTTCGTTGCCGCCCGTCGTCGTCCGTCTCCACGAGATAAGCGGAGAGGCTGAGGCGAAAGAGCTAAAGAAAGCGTCGATCGATCACGGGACTGGACGCTCGCCAAAGACCACAAGGTCGGACCTTGCGTTACGGCTCCTCAAAGCACTTCCCGCAAACGAGCGGTCGCGGCTGATTGTCGCTGGCCCCACCTACGCCTGCAGTCGAGCCTTTCAAGAGGCGGTCTTAAAAGGACAGCACGATTTCGTCGGAGAACTGCGGCCAAGCACGGCCGTCAAAACTCACGATTCCAAAACGAACCACTCGCCGCGCTTTGTTTCTGCGGCCAAACTGCTAAGCACGGCGCAATGGCGCGATCTCTCGATCTTTTCGGCAGCCGCGTCGAAGACGATGACCTATAGCGCAGCCGAGATAGGGGAAGTCCAATTGAGGTCGGGCGCTTCGGGACGCTTAATTGCGGCTCAGATTGGACGCATACATGGACTGCATCAGGGCACCATTATTGGCTTTAGCTCAAATCGGACGGCGGAACTCAAGGACTTGTTACAAGCTCTCGGATGGGTGCGCTGGATTCGTCCAATCGTTCGTCACTGTGAACGCAACGGCAAAGAGTCGCCAGCGCCAACGTTCAAGCGCCCGCAGGAGACCAACGGTCTCCACGTAAAGCCCCGCTCAAACATCGCATTGGCACGAAAGCAGGATGACGCAGCCGTCTGGGCGCAGAATGAACGTCGGCGCGACGGCCAACCAAATCAAACGAAACCCTCTGGAGCAAGCAGCAGCGTCGTTCGAGTCGGCGAACTCTTCGCTGGGGCGGGCGGTATGGGATTGGGTTTTCTTTTAGCCGATCACAGCGCGAAGCGTTGCCGCCTGATCTTCTCGGCCGAAGTCAATCCTATCTACGCCCGGACACTGGAGCTAAATCACCAAGCGTTTATGAAATGGCGCCGCGCGGACCGCGAGGCATACGTCCCAGGGCCGGTTGAACCGATAGACCTAAGAGAACGCAAGGCTTTTGACGTTATTAAGGCGGCGGCCGCTCAGGCCGGCGGCCTCGACGTTTTGATTGGCGGACCCCCTTGCCAAGGATTTTCGAGCGCCAACCGCAACTCTTGGTATCGAGATAATCCGCATAACCGACTTATGGGAGTATTCGCGCGATATGTTGAGAAGCTTTCGCCAAAAGTCTTTTTGATGGAAAACGTCCAAGGGATCGTTTGGACGGCGCAAAATGGCAAGGCAGACAGTCAGCCGAGCGTCGTTGATTACTTCGCGAAGCGGATGAGGAAGGCCGGATATCTCCTTTTTCCAAAACTCCTGGACGCAGTGTGGTACGGCGTACCGCAATACCGAACTCGCTTTTTCATGATTGGCCTTCGAGAGGATATCGGATATCGCAAGGATTCATTCGGGTCGTGGGGGCCGTTTCCACGCCCAACGCATGGGCCAGGGACGGCAAACCCTTACACGACAGTGCGTCAGGCAATCGCGGATCTGCCAAGATTAGGCAATGGCTCGAGCGAGGAGCAAAGACCATACAGTGAACCTTCGGACAACGCGCTTGCCTCAAACGAGTTTTTGCGGCTGATGCGTCATCGATCGCCAAAAAGGATGATCTGGGATCACGTAACGTCGCGGCATGCCGACTATGTTATTAAACGATATAAGGCGATCCCCGCTGGGGGCAATTGGGAGGATATCGCGCAACAACTCACGAATTACTCGGACGTGAAGCGAACCCACAGCAACATCTATCGTCGCCTCACTTGGAATGAGCCATCCATTACGATTGGACACTATCGGAAAAGCATGTTGGTTCATCCAGCGCAGCACCGAGGTCTGTCACTTCGGGAGGCGTCGCGCCTCCAATCGTTTCCGGATTGGTTCCGCTTCGCGGGCAATCCGGATAACGCGAAAGGCGGATTAGTGCATAAGCAACAGCAGCTTGCCAATGCGGTGTGTCCGTTGGTCACGAAAGCGGTTGCTGAGTTCATCTTGGAGTTGTGAGATGCGACGGGCGCTTCTTTGGTTGACGTCGGCACTTCGACGGTTGCTTCAGCCCATATTGCGGCGTCGCCAAGCTACCTCGGCCGCGCCGCAGTCGATGCTTGAATCGACCCAGGACGTCTTTAAGCAGGCGGAAGTACGGCTCATTGAGCGGGGCCTGGATACAGAGCGCGATGGCACTTCCGATGCCGTTCTATCGGGTCCGACAGACGCTGGTCAGACCACAAACGCGTCCGGCACGCCACACGGTGATCAATTGTCGCCGGACGCAGAAGCATCTTCTGATGAAGTAGGCAAGGAAGCGGCGGGGCATTTCCCAGACGGCGAGTCCATTAGCGAATTCTCTGGCCCCTCCGTCGCTGACCAAGGTCAGATAAATCAAGCAACGACCTCGATCGAATCGTGCTGTCGTTCCAATATCCCGTCCGATTGCGGATCCCTTGTCCCATCTGATCAACGCGAATCCACGGCACAATCCGATGAGGTTCCGCCTACGGAAACCCGAGGCGATTTCAATGCGGCCAAAGGACATTCTCCAGAGCAGGAGCTGACAAGCGATGCCACGCTTCACGACGCGTTGGCGACTGGCGAGCTGATCCCTTCGCGCTTACCAGATAGCTCGCCGAGCGAGATGAAAACGTCGTATGCATCGGCCGCGACGGATGCCACATATCCTCCTGGTCCCGACGCGATTCTTAGTGAGGCCGTTGTCGACGCGAGCGAGCCTGCCGTGGATGCAGTTGTCGCTCAGATTATCACAGCCCCTCATAAGCGCGTCAAACGGCGACACTCGAAGCCGAGCCAACCACGACCGACGGAAGAGCCTGCTCAATTTGAAGCCGGCCGACTCGCCATTGACGGCCTTCCTGATGAGTATGCCGTCTGGAATCGGGCAATCGTGAAACATGCTCTGCTCCAACGATCGTCGCCCGAGCGATTATACCTAACGATCACGCCACGCATTCTCGCTCGGATCGCAACCGATATGCGGAACGTCGATTGTTCGCCCGAGGAAGCGGAGAGCGAGTTCGTCCGAGTGATCTCAAAGACATATCACGAGCGCGTCCTGCCGAATCCTGCAAAGCTGCGAATCCTGCGTCGACTTGGCGAGGACGAGCTGCCTGAGTGCGTTGGATTTCTGGCTCTATCGGTGCTCGCTGCTTACCGAATGCAAGCGGATGATGAGGCTGCCGGCCATGCATATTACGCGCGTTTGGCCAATCTCTTGCGATGCGACGTTTCGGGCGGATATCCAGTCGGATTTGACCCGGCCGTGTTCGAGTCCCTTTGGAATTTCTATTCTCGATGGCTCACTGGAATCACTAAAGGAATCCTGGCGATGCCAGGCTCCGAAGTGGGGTTTCGACGCTTCGTCGCTATCCCGCTGTCTCACGTGCCGCTCCGCTGTCTTGACATTGAAAAACTGCCCAACTTCTTCGCATGGGCCCATTTTGCGCCGGGCATCCAAATCCCTTTCGATAGGCTCTGTTCAGAATTGATGCGGTGGCAACTGGCTCGCTGCGCTCTTACTCCCGTTGGGGTAGCCGCATTGACTGATGACCGCCGGCCGGCGGTGCTCGCCCAAGTTTCATCGGAGCTGGAGGCCTGGGACGGTTCCGTAAACGAAACCGCGCGAAGCCGAAGCGCCGCCGTTGAAATACTTCTCGACGTCGTGCGAGGGCACCCGAGCTCTGCCTTCTTCCGCGTCGCCCCGCCGGCTTTCCGGCGAAATTCGACGACGGAATACGCTTGCTGGAGGCGGCAGGTGATGGCTGGTATGAACCAATTCCGATCGCCAGCGCTTCCGACGCCAGTCTCGACCGCGGCTTCGAATGGCGAATGCATGAGCAGGGCGCGCAAGTCGTGCTGCGGCGCGCCGGAGCGGCGGTAATAGCCCTGGCCCGCAGTCAGCAGTACACCGGGTATTTATCCAAGAGAGGACTGCCGAAGGGCCTCGCTAGCGCCGTAATGTGTCACGAAGTGATCTCCAATGAAGTCGCCGAATATCTCAGTTCGGTCGCGCAGCGGCGATGCGATTCGATCCGTAGTCGTGATTTGCCGCCGGGGTGGAATCTTTTTCTGTCCGTGACTCCCGTGCGTCACGACGCGGTTCCTGAGGGACTTGAGGCTCTCACCGTCGATACGACGGTTGACGTAATTCCATCCGGCGGATTCAGAATCGGTCGCCGTTGGACTTGGCTTGACTGCGGTCCCCCGCAACTTCGTGTGTCTGGGCTTCAGCCCGGAAGCTCCGCGAGGATTGATGGAGAGCAGGTCGAAGTTGGCATCGACGGACTCATCAAGAGCAACGGTCGCCTGTCGACAAAGGGCGCACATGTAATCGAAGCGGATGGCGTTCAAAAGACGATTGAAATCGTTACGCCTGAAATGTCACAGCCATCGCGTCCTTCTGATCCGTCAGCGGCGACCTCGGCTACCGGTCGGCTGCTTGCGCTGCCCGTAGGGCTTTGGACGATCGTCGGGGCGAACCCAAGCGAGACCTTGCAAATCCGCGCTGAATATCGTTCTGGGATCCTCGCGACATGCTCGTTCAACCCCGTGTGGGCAATCCAAGTCGGATCAGGACCCGGAGCATCCGTGATTTATTTGGAGGATGCTGTTGCGCCATCGCTTTCAACGCCAGGGCGAAAGGAGCGACACGCCCACTCTGAGCCGTGGACCTCCGTGATTTACAACGCACATCTTCGTCGCCCACAGCTCAGTTCCGTCAAAAGCGGTTTGGACGCATCGCTGATCGTGGAGCTCTGGCGTCAGTACGTTCACCGCGTGCGCCGCCTAAAGCGAATGCGAAGGAGCGCTCGCCGGTGAATCTCGACGCGCTCATGTATTGGATGAGCCACATTGGTCAAGGATCATGGCCTCAGTTCCGCAATACGGTCGAGCAAACGGCAGGGGATAATGACGATATAAGCGCGTTGTGCCGGAGTCTGCGCATAAATCTGTCAGACCTTGGGCACGTGGATTTCTTCCTCCAAGGATCGAACCGCTGGAAAGTTCGACCTCCGCTTTTAGGAGGGCTCTGTCGCTCAGCCGACCAATCACTTTTGTGCGGTGGCCGCACGCCAGTCTTGATCGACGCGCTTACGCGGCTCGGCGCCATCTCTCGGTTGTCGCGTTGCTCGGTATGAGTCGACATGCGCGCCGGATCGCGTGGAAGTTAGCGGCGCGCCCGAGCGTGTCGCAGCCTGCGCGGCGAAATGCGCCATTCAATACGCGCCGAGCCTCGCTGAGGCTGCGGCACGCTTACTTGAACCGATTCCTTTGCAACTTGACAGGGCGTCTTTCGCTGAAGCCCCAATCAATTGGTCTAAGCGCTTCTTTGATCCGGCGTCCCGGACATGGGTGGAGGGCATACGCCGCAACTGCGCCTGCGAGTTCTCTTCCCAATTCGGCGCGCGTTCGTTTCTTCGTTTGCCGCCGCGGCAACCTCTTCGAGTTGCCGAAGCGAGAGGCGGTCTATGCCGCAGCAATGGTTCAGGGCGCTGCGTTAGCGACTTACGACTCGCTCAATCGAGCGCTTTCTACGCCGCTTTCCGCTCCCCTTCCGGCTCCGCTCAGCCGCATCGCCTGCCTATGCTCGGGCCTGCCAGCCTCCATTGCGCGCGAATCGCATTCAATACGCCGACGTGCCCGAGAACATTGCGTCGATCATCTTAGTCGCTGCAGGACAGCCTTGCCCGGCGACGTTCCCAACCGGGAGCCCAGAACGCTGTCATGGATAATCCTTTCCAAGTATTCGACTCGCTTCGACAGACCTACCTTCGGTATTTGGACAGTCCGTTTCGACTTCGCTATCCGGCGCTTCTTCAAGAACGCCGAACTCTGCTGGACCAGGACCGCCAGCTCTATCGACTGCCGCTTGTCGAAGCGATTCCGCCATATGAGTCATCGCCATACACCGTTCCGCAGGCGTGCGCTCAGTTCGGAATCGATGCCGCTGTCGCTGACTTCATAAGTCGCGGTTTTTTCCAAGCCCATCTGCCGCTGCATCAGCACCAGTTCGAAGCATGGCAGCGGTCTCGGAATGGTCGCGCAGTCGTCGTTACGTCAGGTACCGGATCGGGTAAGACAGAATGTTATCTGCTCCCGATCTTCGCTTACCTTGCCGAAGAACTCCTTACCGGTTGGAGCGCCGAACCCTCCGCCCGCCAAGCGGCTTTGGTGGAGATATCGACGACAAGGCAGAATCTCACAGCGCATAAACGAAACCGCCGGCCGTCCGAAGGCGGTTCGAGCGCTTTTGCTGTATCCCTTGAACGCGCTAATTGAAGATCAGTTGAGCCGCATCCGAAAGGCATGCGACTCCGCCAACCCGCGGGCATGGTTCACCGGATCACGGTCCGGTCACCACTTTTGGTTCGGTCGATACAACAGCCTCACTCCGGTGTCCGGCCCGGAGGAAAATGCCGCGAAGCAAGCGCAATTGAAACGACGCCTTAATCGGATGGATCTTCAGTGGGCGCGGGCCGTCGCCTCAGCCGCCAATCGCGGCGACGACAAAATTCTGGACTATTTCCAGAATCCTGACGGCTCGGAGATGTGGTCGCGTTGGGATATGCAGGAGGCGCCGCCTGATATTCTTATCACCAACTACAGCATGCTCAACATCATGCTGATGAGGACCATTGAAAGCAATATTTTCGAATGCACGAGACGCTGGCTTGCGGAGGATCGCGACAAGCACCATTTTCATTTGATCGTAGACGAACTGCACACGTACCGGGGCACTCCTGGAACCGAGGTGGGATATCTTCTTCGGGCTTTTCTTCATCGGATCGGCTTGAACCCTGACTCACCCCAACTTCGCATCATCGCGACCAGCGCGTCGCTTCATGCGGATGATGCGGAGAGCCGCGAATATCTGGAACAATTCTTCGGGCGAGACAGGACATCATTCGACATCATTCCCGGCAACCGCCGGCAATTCGCCGCGCCGCCAAGCGGTTTAGGCGAGTACGCCGCCCAACTCGCCGCCCTCGATCAGGCGCTCGATCACGCCACCACTGCCGCCGCAGTCAGTGAATTCGCCGCGTCGGTTGGCATCGCGCCTACGGGCGCGCCCGGACTTGATCTGGCCAATTCGCTAGAACAAATCCACGCGCTTGAACCGGCGCGCCTGGCCGGAGACCAGGGACCATTCACCCTCGGGGAGTTCGCACAGTATGCGTTTGGTGACGCGGAAGAGCAGCATGTTGCAGCAGCCCGCGGTCTTCTCAGAGCGCTGGTGCATGCCCGCGTCCCAACCGCTAGCCCTGGCGAAACGGCGGCTCCGTTGCCTCTACGCGTGCATTACTTTTTTCACAATGCTGGACGACTGTGGGCATGCGTGAATCCTAGCTGCGACGGCCGCACCGGCGAGACGCCGATCGGCAACGACCCGCCACCAGTCGGGCGCCTGTATTGCGAGCCGAGGCCAAGATGCGATTCATGCGGCTCCAGGGTGCTTGAACTCTTGTACTGCCAACCCTGCGGAGAAGTCTTTCTGGGGGGTTATAAGAAGGAGGACGACGGGTCGAACAACGCCTGGTATCTTTCGCCCGACTATCCGCACCTGGAACATGTGCCCGACAAGTCGACGTCTTTGCGCCGCGCGTTCGGAGAGTTCCTGGTCTTCTGGCCGGCCAACGGCAGGCCGCTCTTCAAAAGTACGCATGCCGGCCCAAAGTGGAAGTGGCAGCAGAACAATATGCCGCGATTATCAGTGGGCTCCGGCAGCGCTTGACCACGCATTGGGTCGACTGACGCTTCCAGCGACCGCTGCTGCACCGCCACCCGGCCGGTCGACGGGCTACGTATTCCTAGCGCCGATTGACGAAGCGAACGCGTTCGCATCTAAGTGTCCTCAGTGCGGGGCAAACTGGGCGGGGCGGCGCAGCGTCAATTCCCCGATTCGCGATTTGGGTTCCGGTTTCCAAAGAATCATGCAATTACTCAGCGATGCGCTGATGCGCGAAATTCCCCCGGCGAATCGGAAACTCGTTCTCTTTTCTGACAGCCGGCAGGACGCCGCGAAACTGTCTACCGGAATTAAGATTGCGCACTATCTCGACATCGCCCGTCAAATCGCCACGGGCCGCCTTTATGTGCAGATCGCCTCGTCGACCGAAACGTACGCGCAGGCGACGCAGGCGCACGCGCGCGCCTGCGAATTATTGCTTCTGGAGCGCAAACAGATGTCCGAAAACCTCAATCCGCTCGAACAGCAGCGGCGACAAGAGCTGATTGGCGGGTTGGCCTCAAGCATGGTCGTTGAGGTCTTGCAGCGCAGCGCTGTCGGGCAGTCCCCCACCGGCTCCGCCTGTTCCGCCTGGCGACTTCGGCTCGATTCCATTTAACTCGCTTCTCGACACCGTGCGAGAACGACTTTTAGAAATTGGGGTCAATCCGGGTGGTCCTCGCCCGTCGGTGATGAAGTACCATCCGCAGGGGCAATCGAATCCCATCGTGTGGACAGAACTAATCGAATGGAACGTCTCTCCCCGTCGTTACAAGCCTGGGCTCCAACCGATTGAACAGGGACTGAGGGACCAAATCGAGCGATCGCTGGTTGAGACTGTCGTGGAGGATGTCTTGTTTGCTGGCAGCGGCCGCGATTTTGAATCCCTTGGCTTAGGATTCTTGTGGATCAGCGACAGTGGGCCGAGCACTGTCGAAGAATGCACGGCGGCAGCCGTCATTAGACTTCTTGGTCAAGGCCGCCGATGGCGCGGGTCGGAATCGGAGGGCAGCGTTCAAGCGCCGGAATACGTAGGTCGCTTTATTGACGCCGTCGCGGACGCGAACGGCATCAACGCCGCCGATCTGCAAAATGAAGTTCTGGTTGTTCTGGGTTCGGCGCTGGAACAATGGCTGGTCGTACCGCAGGCTCTGCGCGTCGTAACGCCTGTCCCCGACCCGAATGGCAGCATCGACGTATACGACTGCCCACGTTGCGGATCGTCCCATCTGCATTCCTCCGCTGGCGTTTGCATAGTCTGCCGACATGCGTTGCCTTCCGAGTCCACGCTTCATTCGACATCCGAGATACCCGACGATTATTACGAGTTTTTGGCTCGTTGCGGCGAAGATCCCTTCCGATTGAACTGCGAGGAACTTACCGGTCAAACCGATGGGAACGACCGCATCCTCCGCCAGAGACGCTTTCAAGAAGTTTTCATGGAAGATGAGGTCCCGATAGCTGCGGGCGTCGACCTATTGAGCGTCACGACAACGATGGAAGCAGGCGTCGACATCGGGTCGCTCCTCGCCATTGGACTCGCCAATATGCCGCCGGTGCGATTCAACTACCAGCAGCGCGTCGGGCGCGCAGGTCGTAGAGGGCTCGGCATGTCCGCCGCGCTAACGCTTTGCCGCGGCCGCAGCCATGACGATTATTATTTCGAGCGGCCATCGTTGATTACCGCTGAGCCGCCGCCGAGGCCGTATGTAGACGTTACCCGTCAAGAGATCGCCAGGCGCATCGTCAACAAGGAGATTCTCAAGCGCGCCTTTCAAGGCGTTGATGTGGGCTATTCCGGAGACAACGTGCACGGAGAGTTTGGCGCCGTTGGACAATGGGAAGGTTTCCGCGCAGCCATCGAGAACTGGATCGCCACGCATCCCGTTGACATTGAAGAAGTGTCCCGCGCGATTCTTCGTCGGACCGCAATGGATTCGCCCGAAGGCGTCGCCGCCATGACAGATCATGTCGGCGAGAATCTGTTACCGGCAATCGACAACGCTGTGCAGCACCCGACAAGTCAAGCGCATGTCAGCGCTCAGCGAGCGTCTCGCCGCGCTTGGGATTCTTCCCATGTTCGGCTTTCCGACGCGCAACCGGTATCTTTACCATCGACGTCCTACGCGATTCCCTCCCGAATTTGGCGTGATCGACCGCGAACTGGAGATCGCCATTAGTCAGTTCGCTCCCGGAGCACAGACTGTCAAGGACGATGAGCTGCACACGGCGGTCGGCGTCGTCGAGTTCATACCCTTTGCTGGCCAAGCTCAGATGGCGGCGAATCCCCTGGGGGACTTCGTCTCGGTCGGAGTATGCCGCCAATGCCAGGCTCTCGTGGAAAACCCCAGCGCCAGCGGCGACTGCCCATTTTGTTCCGCTGCGCGGGGAGCCCATGGCTACCGAACCGTGGATTTGACGGAGCCGCCTGGATTCAGCACCTGGTGGTCGATTCACGCCGAGTTCAGGGGAGCGTTCGACTTCACTCCGCGAGCGCCTCCGCGCACGCATGGGAGCGGGCTTGAACGACTTCCAGACATTTCGCAATTTTTGCATCGACTGCGGCGAGGCGCAGATTTATCTCATCAATGATAATGACGGCAACGACTTCACCTTTCGCAAGCTCAATGGCCAGGACTTTTGGATGGTTGAGGAGGCCTTCCAAGCAGCGCTTGACGACCTCCCGCGCATCGAACAGCGAAGGATCGCCGCTCCAGCCTACGACGCTGCGTGCCAGCCGCTCGTTCGAGCGCTGGCCGCCATCGTCACCACGGACGTATTGGCAGCGGGCATCGACTCCGTGTCAGTCGGGCTCCGACTAAACCCAGCGTGCGCCGAAAGCAGAGCCGCGTGGTATTCATTCGGCTTCCTGCTTCGAAGAGCCGCTGCCGTAAGCCTCGATGTCAGCGAGTCGGAAATAGATCTCGGAATTCAGCCCGTAATGGACTTTACGAGTCCATTCGCGCCGCCGTCGGCTAGAATTTTCATCTCGGATAGTCTCGAAAATGGGGCCGGTTACAGCACATTTCTCGGCGAACCGCATCGCTTCGAAGAGCTTTTGCACTTCATGCTCGGCGAAATGTCACCGTCCTGGGCGAGCCATCTTCCTGTCGACTCATTTCATTCACCGCTTGTCGACGCCGCGCATGAGGTGGAATGCGTCAATTCCTGTCACCGTTGTCTCCGAGAGTTCGGAAACATGGCGTTCCACGCTCTGCTCGATTGGCGCCTGGGACTCGATATGGTCCGACTCGCCCTCGATCATCACGCCGCGATCGACTTAACCTATCCGTATTGGTCCTCGCTCCTTTCGCGCATTGCCATTCCCTATTTTGACGGCCTCAATCTTGCGCCGCAGCTGTTCGCGGGTTTGCACGGAGGCGTCAACGCATATACCGGGGAAGCCGTTATTCTGATTCACCCCTTGTGGGACACGAATCAAGCGAATTTTAGACCGGACCTCGCCGCCGCTGTCGCCGAGGTTGAACAGCAGGGGCTGACGCCGGTTTTCTGCTCGGTATTCCATGCTGCGCGATTTCCGTATGAGTGAAGATTCACATGCGAATTCCGTCACCACCACCGCACCGTCGCTTAGAACGCATCTCCCCGAGTCTCTTCGAAGCGGCCCTCAGTTGCAAAGCCCGAGCGTCGTGGATGGCCACGAGCGAGCAGAATCGGCTTCCGCAACATCCGGCGGCTTTGCTTGGCCGATGCTTTCATGCCGTCATGGCGGCGGCTTCCCAAGGCCGGCTTGCCCCGGGAGACGATCTAGGCAGAACCACCGCAAGAGAGCTCTTCGATCGGCTTGCGCAATTGCAATATGACGAGGCCCACCCCCTCTTGCGGCTTAAATTTCCGTCCGTAGAACGCCTCCCCTTCTTTAATCTCGTGAGAGAACGCGCGGCGCTTCATGCGACCAGGCTTATAGAGCCATCGGCGAGCCGAGATCCAACGCTGCAAGTTTTTCCCGCCAACCGGCCTCCAACGCAAACGGAAACGACGTTATCGTCGTCTGATGGATTGGTGGTCGGTCGCCCAGACCATATCAATCTGTCTGACTCGGTTGTCTTGGACTACAAGACCGGCGTCGGGCCCGAACAACAGGAAGGTGGCATCTCCGATTCAGAGAAGCGCCAGCTTCTGCTGTACGCCTACCTTGCCTTGGAAAACGGCGTTCAACTATCAAAAGCTGTCATTGTTCGCGGCGACGGCCGTCAGGCCGTCATTGACGTCTCAGCCGCCGAAGCTATCCAGGCAGGTCAGTCTGCAAAAGATGCGTTGAAAGACTTTAATGCGGCTGTCGACGCCTCTCGATCATTTGAGGATATTGCGACGCCATCTCCCTCCGCCTGTCGAAACTGCCCCTGCATTCCATTTTGCGGCTCATTTTGGGAGGCAGCCCAACCCACTTGGCCCGAGGATTTTGGGGCATGTCTGGAAGGGACTATCACGGCGATATCTCGATCTACCTCCCAGGGGATAGCGCTCGTAAGCGTCAGCGTTGACGCCAATCGCGGGACCGTCAAGCCCGGACGGGCAATCCTCGAGCAAATCCCGGAACAATGGATCGTAGTTGACGGCTCGGCTATGCCTGCGGTCGGGAGCGTCGTCCGGCTTGTGAATGGCCGATTGGTTCCCTCCGACGAAGTACCCATAGTGCGGATTGATAAGACGACGACCGCTTTGTGGTCTGCGTAAGCCCGAAACTGAAGCGAGTAAGCCAGGATGGTTGACAATCTGACGCCGACCCAGAGAAGTCTTACCATGTCACGAATTCGGAGCGTTAATACGTCGCCCGAACTGACGATACGAAGTCTCGCCCATGCGCGCGGCTTGCGCTTTCGGAAGCATGTTGCATCGCTGCCCGGCAAACCAGACCTCGTTTTCGTCCGCGCAAAAATCGTCGTCTTCGTAGATGGCGACTTCTGGCACGGCTGGCGCTTTTCTGCTTGGCGAGACAAGCTGCGCGCTTATTGGAAAGAAAAGATTGCCCGCAACATTGAGCGGGACCGACGGAATTGTCGCCGATTGCGACGACGTGGCTGGCTCGTGCTTCGCGTTTGGGAGCATAAAATCGCGAAGGACCCCGTAGCGTGCGTCACTCGCATCGAACTCGCCGTTCAACAACGACTCGCCTCCGTCACGAATCGCAGTCCGAATGGCATATTGGATCTTTAAAGTCGCCCAACCAAGCCTTTACCCGGACGTGCCAGGTCGAACATACGTATTCGACAACACTCACTCGGTGCGCGTTAGAAATGGTGACGAGTTTCTGTACCTCGAAAAGACAAGAAGCAGATACGCCCTGAGTGGCGCGGGCCGAGTCGCCCGTGTGACCGCGCAACGCGCCCGACAAAGCGACCGACATAACGCTCGAGTTGATCAAGTCTTCACTGCTCACCTAGAAGACGTCATCTGGTTTGCCCCGCCGCTTGACATCGCTGGCCGAAGCAAGAGTGGCACAGCCAATCGACGACGACTTGGATTGCCCACGGATTTAAACGCAATAGGCTGGTCGATTTCCATTCCACGTCTGGAGCGAGAGCAGTTTTCGTCGCTCTTGGACGCGGCGCTCGAATGCGATTCCCAGGAAACGGCATCGCTGAGACCAGATGAATGGAGAATCGACGACGCATGGTCCCTTGTGCGCAAGCGGCAACGGCTACATCGCTTTCGTGATGCGGTGCTGAATCGTCACAATTACACTTGCGTCGTTTGCGGAAGCCGCTTCGTCCCGGCGCTCGACATTGCGCACATCGAAAGCTACGCGAGTAATCAAAACAACCGCGCGAATCCGGCAAACGGGATTTGCCTCTGCCGATTCTGTCATGCTGCCTTCGACGCTCATCAAATCACCATTGCGCCAAGCGGCGCAGTCACGATCGAGAACGACGCCGAGGATACGATCGCGCAACTTCATTTCACGGCCGTGCCTCAAAAGATCAGGCGCAGCTGGCTTGTCGGAGTCGATCCTTCATTACTCTTGAAGCACGCCGAGTTCGTTGGGGTCGCTTTCGATTCGATCCCCATAAGACATTGAGTGGCGCCGATCGATGGGCGAGATCAACCTTCACGTCCTTTACAGAATTCTGATGGACACGGTCGAGGAATCCCGACGAGGTGGGTACAACGCCATGACGTATGAAGACCTTTCGGCCGCATACCGCAAGAAAACGGCCAAGCCGTTTCCTCCTCGGGCATGGGGACATCCACTCGGCGAAATCAATACGAGACTTTACGAGTACGACCTTCCAGCCATTTCCGCTGTGATCGTTCGCAAGGATAATCGCTTACCGGGCCCTGGTTTTGGGGCTGCTGTCCCAGCGTGCCCAGAAAACCACGATCCGCGGCTGAGCAACGAAGGCAATGGGAGAGGATTCTTAAAGATGTTCGCGCTGTTAAGGAGTGGCCTCATCCACTTCCTAACGTTGGGGAGCGACGCACAGCGTGATTTCGACCTCGTTAACGCGAATCACAGAGCCAACGCAATCCCCGCGAACGCGCGAAAACCCGATCGCTGGCGACGACAGTGAAAAGCCAGGGTCTTTTCCCATACGGCGGGGCGCCCTACCGCTCTCACGAAACCGCGTGCGATTCGATCCAATGAGTTTTCAACTGCCCTCGCTTAGTCGTCCGACCATTCGCACTCTTGACCGTCGACGAGATTTTCAACCTCTGCCCGATCGCGCGTTTCAAGCACCTCCTCCTCGGTTCCATCGGGAAGAATTTCGTAGACCGTATACATATTTGTGCCGCTGTTTCGCGACTCGTCGTCGACCCATTCGTCAACGCGGTATCTCATCGCGTTTCTCCTCGCACGTGCGGTTAATTCGACGATGTTCGCGAAACGGCCATCGTTCTGAGCTGGCCGGTACCTTGGTGGCAGCCCTTCGTTCAGCTTTGGATTAGACAGTTTGAACGCCGATCATCCAAAGCTCCATATATTCGAACAAGCGAAGCCTCGATTGACAATCCACTCATGGCGCAGGCACGGGCCGGAGACGCAGACATCAAGCCGGTGTTGTGTCGGCGGCGCCTCCATTGATGCGTTGCTCCAACTCCCCCAACGCGGCGAGTACCTCGTCAAATCCGATCGGCTCCGAAAAGTACATCTTCCTCATGGCTTCGTAGTCACGTTTGAGCGCGGCGAGTCGTTCCTTCGGAGGGATTAGGCGAAACGTCCCCGGTCTCGCAAGTTCATATTTGGCCCAAGCGCTGCCAAAGAACTGCCCCTTCCACGCAACGACGCGTTCCCTCAAATCACGCTGGCTGATCGCTGCCGCACCCAATGGATGCCGCGCCAGCGCCGCCGTGTCCGCGTAATGGCGAGAGAACCGATCGGGCGTCGGCCGCGCAGGCGGCCGGTGATACTCGGCGTGAAGAATCGTCGCCTTTTCCCAGAAGCTTCGTTCCACTTCCAAAGCAACAACCTCACATTGCCAATCTGCAAACGCATCCGGCAGAATATCCGCCATTAACGGCCGAACGGAGTGTCGGCCGGTTGGTTGCTGGTCCGTGAGTGAACCGAACTCAAGCTTGACCGATCGCTTGAGGTACTCAAATCCCGTCGGCTGCGTCGAGGGATAGTGGAAGAGGAGCACCGGTGAGTTCGTGGCGGGATCCGTCATGAACTCAAACCACGCGCCTTTTTCCTTTCGCAGAACGACGGCCACCGCCTCTTCGAGCTTAGGCCCAATCTGCTTTTGGACAGCAGCCGCGCAGGCAGCCTCGGCGGCCCTCATCCATTTATTCGCCTGGTTGCGGCTCGTTCCTGCTTCCGGCAGATGCAGAAACACGGGTGAAAGCGACAAGTCGATATCTTCCGAGAATCGGTCGATCACGCCGAACACTTTTGCAAGCGAGGTCCCACCCTTGAACACCAGCGATTCCGCGAATTCAGATGCAAACAGGATTCCCAGCAGCCAGGACACCCAGAAATCCTTTTCCAAGAGCACGGCCGATAGGTTTCGTTGTAGTGCCGCCTGTTCGAGATACAGGCGGCGTTCGTCCGCTGGGAGATCGAGGAAGTTGAGCTTCATCGCTCTTCCTCAGCCAAGTCTCGGAAGATTGGATGCATCCAGGCTGGTGCCAACTTGATGTCCTTCATCAGTTCGCGTCGCTTGTCAGCCGGCAAGGCGCGCTTGAGGTCCTTGATGCGAGCCGGAGTGATGTGTTCCTTGCCCAACTCACGAAACGCCTGGATTACAAGACCGCTCAGCCGCCCCGCCGCGGCCATATTTCGCGGCGTTGTCTGCCGAAGTTGTATCGTCATCGGCCCGATCTTCACCGTCCTGCTAGGACCATCGGTCAAGAACACCGCCTTTGCCGGCACTTGTTCAGACAGTCCAAGAGCGTTTGCCGCATAGGCCCCTGCGGGTTGCAGGCGTGTCCGATCCCGTCCCGCCAACGCCGCCGCGATCGCTTCGGGCGTCGGTGACAAGAGCCCTAATGAAGGGTGCCGCTTTGGAAAGTCGTAGACGCCCCGCGCCAGCCGACGGAGAACGCCCTTTTTTTCCAGCCGGTGGAGGGCCAGATTTACCGCCTCGCGACTCCCAAAGTCGAAAAAATCACGCGGAACGTACACCGAACCACGCCCACCACCTCGAATGCGCGAAAGGACTTTGAAATCAATGCTTTGCGTCGATTTTCTATGGCTCATCATGTAAGGAATAATGCCACTTTTTCCTTACAAGTCAAGCGGCCTTTTCCCGATCCGCCACCAAACCCACAGCATTTCCTTACGCCCCGGCGACCTTCCTCATCTCACGCTCCAACCCCGAAGCCACCCGGCAGTTCGTCGACACCGCCAGCGCCGCCCATGTCACCACCGCTGACATCGCCACCGCAGCCACCACCACCCACACCACCCCGGCCACCGTCGCCGCACCGCCGACAACCATCACGACCACCACCACATCGACCACGACGACGCCAACCACCACCGCCACCAACAACGACAACATCAACCACAACATCAACAGCAACAACTTCGACAACCATGACGACGATCCACGAACACGAAGACGAACACCATGAACAAGACCATGAAGACGACACACTTCGATATTCGAATCAGCGACCTTGCGAAAGCCGGCAATCCCAGATCGACCACCCTCAAGCCCCTCCCTCCGACGATGACGCTCTTCTCAAGCCCGTGCCTCTGGTCAGGATTTTTCGGGCAGCAGCCTTGGGTGTCCGCCCGAAAAACCCGACCGACGGCGATGACGATCAGAGCCACCAGAGGAAGATCGTTGCACGCATTGCTGCTGGCTGAAGATTCTTTTCGACACGAGGAGCCTGAAGGCGAAAAGCGTGGGAGCTGATGGTACAGTGACTCATGGAATCGTCCACCAATTTCAACGCCCCCGGCCCGAGGCAGCCCATCTCCTGTCTCGGCGCTTGGGAGTCGCGCGTTCGATTGGCAGAAGCAGGTGCAGCACCCGCTATCGGAGCCAACCCACTTCTTTCAAGGAGGCGAAGCCCATGGACAAATTCGCCGTCTTTCGCGGCAGTCCGATTCCATCCATTGGTCAACCAATCCTTATCGCCGCCGCGCATCGTCACAGAAACGAACCGGTGGACCTTCAGGCCGTCGTCATCTTACTGGGGCTTCGAGGCCGCACGCTGGAGTTGACGCCGATTCACGCCACCTTCGACGACAGAAACAGCCCAAACACGCCGATTACCGTTGACGACATTTTCCTTCTATCCGAAGCTCGGATCCTCGGTGAATCGCTTCTCGCACAAATCCAAGAATCTTGGGCGGAAAAGCGGAACGATTCCCGCATCCGCGAATACTGCACCCTCACCGAAATCCCTGCCAAAATCCTGCTTGAGCTCTGGATGATGAATTTCAGCCCGGAAAAAATCCGCCAGCTGCCTTCTTTGATCACGTCGCCCTCCTTCGTTACTCTTCTCGAGGAATTCATTCGATATCCGCAGGTCGTCATCAGCAGCTCGTAAGCCGCATGAAAATCATCGAATCCATCCCGCTTGATCTTGTTCTCGCTCATCTCGACCGAACGCACTCTGCCGTCCGGCCACCTATCGACGAACTTTTCCGCCGCGACGATTACACCGCCTGCCGTTCGACACTGGATGATTCAGACCTGGAACGCCTCATCCTGTACTGGGAATTCAAGATTCACACGAAAAACGGGACGTGCAGGGTAGCTGACACGCTGCCGTCATCCGCTGTACATGACAGGATCAGATCATTCATCCACGGAAATCCGGAGAGGGGCTATCCCCCGGCTGATCTCCGATCGACACGCGATCTCGAACCGGTCATCGTCACAAACGACGTAAAAAGCCACATCCTTTACCTGATCGACGGCAATCACCGGGTCATCGCGCAGCGACTGAGCGGCAAGGGGTTTCAAGGCGTTCCCGTCTACGTCTGCGTCCACGCGAAAATGCTGGCCTGGCCATACCTGCCTCCAAATTTCAAATGACTTCTTCGCAGGAAGATTTGGACAAGATTCGGCGTCGCGAGTAAAATCTCCGCCGCAACGGAGCTTTCGGTGCGTCTTCGCAATTTCGTTGGACGCAAAGCCATGAACTTTTCAAAATCGCTGGCGGCATTCGGGACCGCCGATTTTTACGACGACTTTTCGGACGACGTCGACATCAACTTCAACGATTTCGATTGCATCAATGACCTATGCCAGAACGGTGGATGGCCAAAATTCAGGAGCGTCGCCATCCGCGGCATCGAGGACGCTGAAAACCAGATCGTGGTAAATGCGACGCTGGACTTCATCGAAAGCGTGCCGACTTCGTGCGCCGACCAGAATCGCGAGTACCTGCAGGATGCAGCTGTCGCCATCACCATCGAGAAGTCTGACGGATCGGCCTCAGCCGAACTGACAGACCACCCTTATTCATGCGATGACGATGATGATCCAGATCAGGAGTGGGCGGAGCGGCAAGCGCCGTTCTTTGAATGACGGCAAAAATATGGCCGCTCGTCCAACCATTGATTCAAGCTTTGCCGAGCGCGTCGATGCCGGAAAAGGTGACCAGCAGTTAACACAATGCCGCACTGCCAACTTGCTTGTAGTTAACAGCGAAGTTAACGAAACGCGAAAGCCATCGGGGTTAACAGAAAACGGGCTTCGCAAGACACATGTCCGTAAGCGTTTACGCGTTCGGAGCATCCAGCGGATAAGCAATCGCTACAGCACTGGAAATGTCGTGTCAGCCTCGGGTGACCGCCCAAAAACCCCGACCGACGGCGATGACGTCGCTGAGGCAGCAGTGAGGCTTTTGCGATTCCTTGCGAAATCCGCTTTCGCCGGGGGATAATCCCGGCGAGCGCCGAACCGATGTGAGGAAATAGATTCCTGGCCTGAAGGCGCGGCTCTGTCCTTCTCCTTTCTTCGCATGAACGACCCACCTTTACTGTCGCTACACGATCGTTACTGCCTCGTGTCGCCACGAGTGTTCAAGGCCTTTGAACCAGAATACGAGCTTGTCAAGCTTCCCGTTCGGATCATGGGTGTCGGAAATGATGGAACATACTACGCATTCGGTCCGAGCAAACCACCATTTCGAACCAGGGACATCGTCGACCCCGAATCGCAATTGCTCGCGCTCCGAATCTTTGAGATGGTGGCTGCCCATCCGAAAACAGACAGTAAATCCCGGCCATTGCTTGTCGACTTAAACGCGGCCGGCGAATTATTCATCACCCGATGTGGCGGCGTGCGCCGCCACCATTAAACCCGATCAACATCTGACATGCGTTCAGGCGCTTGCCGCAGTTGCCGCTGCCCGCCTTGCCGAGGAGATGACCGCCTTATGGACCCTCGACGCTGCTGCTAGCGAAGCCGGCGGCCTCAATCGCCTATTGGACGATGAACCCAGGCGGTTCTTTGAGTCGCGGATTCTTGCCGATCATCAACTTGGCCAACTCGAAATCGTCGGTTGCCGACATGACAAACCGCGACGCATATTGCACCTGAAGTGAATTCAAGTGATCAACGTTTTCGGGAAGCGACAGATCGGGACGGCCCGTCGCGAGCCGACCGCCGCTGCACTGGAAATGCCGTCCGAAATCTTCTGTCATTCTTCTGTCAGAACTGGCCGTTTCAGCCCAATGTCAGTACAATGTAGTCGTGACGGGGAAATGTCGGTTTTCCCTACAAAACAAGGGCAATCAACGCGATTCCAACATCAAGCCATCGCGAGCCGGATGGGTTAAAACTGGATTCAAAATCCAGTATCCGTAATAGGGTGTGTGGGTTCGAGTCCCTCCTCCGGCAATCAGTTGCACCGAGTCGGAAGTGCGAAGGATTTCTCTGGCAATCTGTCCTCGTCCGTGACTTAATTCAACCAGCAATCATCGGATCTCCGCGCTCTCATCACTGCAGGCGACAAATTATCTGATGGATAAGATTCGCTAGTATGTGACCTACGTGGTTACCTTGGGCTCGCCGACAAACTACCGTCTCACGATCGGTTGGAGCTCAAAATGCCGGGCCATCGTTCGCCCAGGCGAGGAGATCGTGTTTATTGGGTATCCGTCCTTTCCATTTTTGGAGTAAGGGCCGGCGAGCGGCCACGGCGATTTTTTTGCCGAGCGGATGCTGACGGACACCCAGCAGAACGCGCGTAGTGCTGGTAGCACTTCCTTGTCGCGTTGAAACTGCCTTTTTTCCCGACGATTTCCGCCGCGGGACCGCTACACCGTGGCTTGAATCGCTCTAATCCTGCTGCCTCTTCACTTCCTCACGATACGGCGTGCGGGCTTGATAGAGATCGAGACGTGATTGGTAGGCCAACTTTTTGTCTGCGGGGGCAAGTTCAACAGCCTTCTCTTGCCACTTGACGGCGGTTTGGAAATCGCCCGCTTCCGCGTAAGCCGCAGCGAGAGTGTCGAGATCATTGGGCGATTTACGGCCGTTCAATTCGTAGGCTTTGGTCGCATCCGCGACCGCCTTCGTGCCGCTGCGATACTTTGGATCAGGACAAGTTGCGGCCAACCAGGCCCGCCCGTTCCACGGGTCGGCAAACTTCGGATCGATTCGAATCGCCTCGCTCAGGTTGGAGAGGGCTTTGTCGTATTCGCCTTTCGCCGTCCAGATGTTTCCAAGACCGAAGTAGGACCGTGCATCTTTTGGATTGCGTCGAATGGCTTCGTTGTAATCGGAAATTGCCTTGTCGTAATCGCCCTTTTGCTCCCAAGCGAGACCCCGGTCGTGGTAGGCATCGCTCATTGTCGGATCGAGCCGAATGGCCTCGTTGTAGTCGCTGATGGCCGTGTCGTGCTCGCCCTTTTCGTCCGAAATCATTCCACGACCCGCGTAGGCCCAACTCTTTGGGTTTTCCCTCAATTCCTCGTTGAAAAAATCGAGGGCTTGCGAAAATGGAATCACGTCCGATCGGTTGATCCAACCTTTGACTTTTCCCGCTTTGCCGGAATACGTCACCCAAAACCAATCGCCGCTGCCGTGGCTCACAACGAGGATGACCCCCTTTGGCACCGTCCCGGTGGTGTCATTCCGCGACCGCAATTGGGCTTTTTCGGCAGTTACGACGATCTTGTCGCCGATTTCTTGACCGGACGCCAAGGCAGGCAGCAAACCAACCGAAAGGACGACCGAAAGAAAGGCAGCTTGACGCATGGAGCGGCCCCTCAGAATCGAATGATGCAATTTCACAAGCGGCAATTATGGTGCAGGGATCGGCAGGGATGCAATGGGCTCGTTTGGCGGATCGAAGTCGGAACGGCAGCCGCCCATTCCCGCTGAAAAAAGGCACTCTGCCGCCCCATCGTCCTGCCGACACCCACCAACCCGTCGTCGAGTGCCGGAAGTCGTCCTCGGCACGAATCTCCACAAATGTAAATAAGCATCCGAATGGGATGGCTTTTTAAGTGCGGGTGAAACATAAGGATGCGACGAACTAAGCAATCGAAGAGGCTATCGAACGGAAACGTCCCAGATTTTAATCGTGTCGTTATTGATTCCACCGGCAATCCGCTTGCCGTCCGGGCTGAACGCCACGCTGGTCGTCCCCGTCAAGGGCCGGATACGCCCTGACACTTTCCCCCGTGTTTCGCTGGATCAACGGGCAAGAAGTCCAATGACGGCAACGACCAATTCAAGCACCAAGAATGCACCAGCAAGCAGCTTGAACACTCCTGCGGACATTGTGGGAACATCGCCTCTCCATTGACGCCGCGTCTGCCAGGTGAAGAGGCCGGTGTCCTCAAGCCACGCTCCACCACGCAAGAACAGAATCCACACGGCAAGCAGGTTGAGGACGACCAGTCCCGCGATGACGGCGATGACCTGGTAGTTCATAACGTCCCCTGCGATTTCTGCTGGCGGGTTTGCTGGGCGGACGACGCGCGAACGCAGAAAACCACCGACACGAAGACGGCTCGGAACGGCAGGCAGTCCCTTCGAATCGAACGACGCGATTCCACAAACCGGCATTATGGGGCGCAATCGGTGGACTTTCAACAGGCTGCTTGCCGGAAGTCAGGCGGAAGGCGGGAAGTCGAATTTGCCGAACGTCGTGGCGAGAGGACTGTACTCCACCTCCGTGATTCGACTCACGAACGGAATGCCGATGATTGCCGAGTCTCAACCAGAGTTCGTCCTGGGCCAACTGCTCATCACCCGCGGTGCCCTCGAAGCCCCCCAAAGGGCCGGTCAGTCGGCAGTCGTGTTCCTTCAACGGCAGTTTCGAGGCGATTGGGGCGATTTCTGTGAGGAAGATCGGCGACTGAACGACCAAGCCTTGAGCGACGGCTCTCGCATCCTTTCCGCCCACCGCACTTCCCTGGGCGAGAAACCCTGGATCATCACCGAAGCGGCTGACGAAGCAGGCCGGCGAGCGGCCACGGCGATTCTGCTGCCAAGCGAATACTGACACGCGCTTACGGATCGTGGACTCGGTGATCATTGGTGTTCCGAGAGCGACGTGCTTGGTTCGTTCGCTCGATGAACCATCTTCTGGGCGGAAAGGGCTAACCTCTTTGGCCTGTCGTCCGCGACGATCGCCAGCCAGCCGTCACCCCGCTCGTCAATCGCCCGAAGAGCGGCAGCGGGGTTGGTTTGAGAAGGTGAGGGACGTGGCGACAATCTCCTCTTTGGTTTGCTTGAGGATGCCGAGGAAACTGCCGAATGAACTCTTGCTCATGATGGACAACCCTGCAAAAAAAGCCGAAATCTACTTGCAGCGAAAGCGGAGAGCGATCACGATTGAGAAATCGTCTCGCCTTGATTGGTGGCTGACAAGCTATGCGAAATAAAGGTGTTTGAATGCAAAAACTGATGACGCGTGCCTGTGCTCTGGTTCTTTTGGCGATCGTTGTTGAAGTGGCTTCGTCCACCCTGTGGTCGGCCGCTGACGAGCACGTGAAATCCATTTCCGACGAGTGGTGCGGATTCTCGATCGCCGCTCCTGAGGCGTGGCAGCGGGCACCGCTCAGCCGCTATACAGTGCCCGGCGTGATTCGTTGTGCCTGGTCGGGGCCGAATCACGCCTCCATAACGGTCTTTCTGCAAGAAGCCGGTAAAGCATTCAGTCCCCGCTTCCTAGTGGACGTCTCCGCATCGGCGATGAAAGACAAACTGGGCGCGGAGGTGTCAGTCAGCGAGGTTCGGGAGATCGCTGGCATGAAGGCCATGTGGTTGGTCGCTGCCGGCAAAGGGACCGGTGGAACATTGGACGGCAAGGGGGAGATTGAGACGACGACGCATTGGGTGGCAGTGCCAAGGGAACGAGACATCATCGTACTGCTGCTGACTTGTCGGACGGCTGACTATAAGGATTTAGACAAAACGTTCGGGGCGGTCGTCGGACGACTCAAACTGACAGGTGCTCAGACGCCTGCACAGAAGGCGTCGATGTAGTAGCCGGGAACAAACCAGTCGCTGCCACGTCACCAGTCCTTCCCTTTGTCTCCTATTCGTGCGGATGAAAGCCGGGCAATCAGCTTACTATTAATTCGTGTCGCTGGGCAGCCGCCCGCCGTCACGATCAGCACGATTGCCGCCCCGACGTACATACCGGCGAGCATCGAGCGAACCACGTGGCGCACGAGCGATTGGCGCTGGCCCACGGATTTGCATTCGCCTCAAAGTCTTTTCACAATAATTGAACCAGCGCACAGCCGTAAGTTCGCGGTCCGCTTGAGGATCGCCTGGAATAGAACATTTGAGTCGGACTCCGCGGCGGCGCCGAGCAGGCATCCGGCACACTGCAAATGGGAAATCCCGGCTTCCTTGATTCTGCCGCGTCGATTTGAACAATGGACTCGCTTGGCTTGGCACCCTTAGGACAGCAGCAAGTTGGCGATTCCGAGTGGAAACTCACCGGAATCCATGAAATCTTGGCCGCTCGACCGCCGTTGGGTTATGGAATCCATCGGATTGTCAAAAAGCTACGTAACTGTGCACCTGAAAGCATGATAATAAAAACGACGTGTTGGCAATTGCACAAAATCGTCTCGGATACCGACGGTGCGAATTGCCGGACGGAGCGGAGATCGTTGAGTGGCGTCGACCAAGTTTTCCGCACAAGGAGGGCAACTCGGCGTTGCGCCGCTCAACGCCGGTGCCTTTCCGCTGAGCGAGCAAAGACGAAGGCTATGTGACAAGAGGAGGTAAGCATCGATGTCGAGTGCAGCTCAGCCTCACAAAGACACAAAAGCCGAGGCGGTCTATAAAAAGCTTAAGACGGAAAAGCCTGTTGTCGGCAAAGAAACATACTTGGACACACTCCGGAGTTTTGAAACGCATCCGCAATTCAAAAAAGGTGTGCCATTTCTTTACCCAGATACCAAGGGAATCATTACGATTGGCGACGGCCATAATGTACAGGTCGGTGACCGACTCGCGAATCTGAAGAACTCGCACGCCTTCATTATCGTGCGCAATGAAAGGTCTATTTTTTGCGGGCAAGGCCCTGTTTTGCACCCTGACGTCGGCCCGCCTCCAACAGGTCCAATCGGCAGCCCGGCAACACCTCAAGATATTCAAAACGACTTCGACTTTCTTAAAAAATATTACTCGCACGGATACCACTCGAGTCACATTCGCGGAATCCAGTTGTGTACGACTGTGGAAATCCGGCTTGGGTCCTCCTTAATGGACGATCTATTGAAAGGCGACGTGCTTGACAAAATCAGTATCGCGTCCCGGCACATCAAGGATTTTTATAACATCCCGCTGGCTGCTCAGGCGGCGATTATCGACTTTTTCTACAACGTAAGACATCCTGAGCAAAAGGCGTTTGGTAAAGCAGTGATAAACGCCGACAAAAAACCAGAAGACGAACGGTGGAAGAACGCCGAAAACAATTTGCACCGCGGTGACAGCTACAAAAAGCGAGACGCAACTGTTAAGGCGTGGCTCCTCGACGTCTCGAAACAAGCAGCACCGAGTCCATCATCAAGTCCGTCACCGAATCCGTCAAGAACACTCCCGTGAGCTCAACGGCAACGGTGCCGCCGTGAGCCGTCAGATGGAAAGAAACCGTCCCGCCGCATCGAGAGACGCCGCAGGCTGCCGTCGAGCAAGCGGCTGGCGATGTCCTCGACCGTTTGCCGGAAACTGACCGTCGGCCGATGTCACTCGTCAGCCGTGAGCGACCGCAACAACTCCACAAGGCGGCGGCTGACATCAGGGAAGAGATCGGCAACTAGGATCGGATGCATCCCCACTAAAGTGCTCTTGCAGTACATACTCACCTTGGCTGGCGTGAATAAGTCTTCGCGGCAGGGATCCGTTAACGAGCACTGCCGAGCCGAAGCGGATCTGCCGTGGCACGCGGTGCGGGCGTGGTCGACTACGGTTTTTTCACCTTCAAGGCGTCGGCTTGTTTTTTCTTGGCCAGAGCGCCATCGAGAAGAGCCTTTCGGCGATCAAAGCGGTCCTTCGGCACGTTCGCCCAGTTCTTGATGTCGCCCATCTGCTTCGTGAATTCCGCAAGATCGTTTTCCACGATCGCCTTTTGAAGCACGGCGCGGGCACCCGGGGTATAGTCTCCCCGGTATTTGAGATCGACGACGATATCGCTGATGGCCGGGTCGAGATCATCCCACTTACAGGCGCCGTATTGGGCCTGCACGTCTTTCTTGGTGCAGAGCCGCTTCGCCTCGTTGGCCTCCGTCCGGAACGATCGGTCGAACAATTGCGATTGCTGCTGTGGCGTCAGGGAGACCTCTTCCAGCTTGTTGTCGGTGATGAATTTGCGAGCCGCCTCTCCCGACAAGCCGGCAGCGCCCGAGAGCGTCTTGGCTTGTTCCTTGGAGACTCCCACCGCCTCCAGATCGATTGCGATCTCGGAGGCGTTTTTGTCTTTCATGTCGTAACCTCGACCGATCGTCAAGCCGGATGTGTCGCTCGGAACGCTTAAGTAGCGGCTGGCGAACTTTCCTCCCTCCTGCCCCTCGGAGTCATAGGTGACTTGCCCCCGGGTGGGCGCGATGACGATCTGTACGTCGGTTTGCCTCTTTGGTTTCGGCGGCGGCTCGTTTGCAGCCTTTGGGCTGGCGGGCGTCTGTTGATCGGCCATTGACGATGTCTCCGAGGGACGTCGAGTCGCACGATGGCAACAGGAGAGGTCCATCGTACCATTCACGGACCGATCTTCAATCGCTGAATTCGTTTGAACGCTGAACCCGGCAACTCCCGAACACGCACGGATCCGCCTTCCGGCGGATCGTTTCAAAGTGTCTCAAATTGTGTCCCACGGCAATTGTGTCCCACGGCAATTGTGTCCCACGGCAATTGTGTCCCACAGCAATTGTGTCCCACGGCGCTGACGGCTCCTCGATCCCGGCCGGTGCCGGCAGCGCGATCGTCATCGCGCTCGAAGGGCCGAACCGCCGGCCGAACCGCCGGCCGAATTGCAATCCGTCGCGCCGTAGGCTGCGAATCCGCGACCGCCACAGGAAGACGAGTGACGCGGTCGCTGACACAGATGCGGGGCCATCAAGCGGCCAGCGACTTGGCGAAGAGCGGCAGGAGACGTGCGTGCGTCTCAAAAAGTCGCTAACGGACTTGCGGAGACCCACTTGCGGAGGTGGGCTCCTGGCTTCAAAGCGGGCCATCCGACGCCCACAAACCACATCATAATAGAATGCCGTCTATTTGTCAATAGAAGTTACCGTCCAAAATGGGCGGCCGACTTTTTTGGGGTCTTGCTCCTTTTTTCAGCGCCCAAAAAACCCCAAATAAATATCCGGGTGGCAGGGTCTGTGAGCTTCGCAGGGGCCCCTGATCGGCGCGCCGAACGAAGTTGCCGGCGTCAGTCCAGCGGTTCGACGGCAGTGACAAGCCGCTCGTCGGGCGTTTCCGGCATGAGCCAGGCGATGGCTGCGGCCGGGAGGAAGAGGAAGCCGGAATAAAAGATCGCCATGCGGTAATCGCCCACGCCGGAAACGAGTCCGAAAACGACCGTTCCGACCCCGGCGGCGATCCGGCCGAAGTTGTAGCAGAAGCCGGCGCCGGTAGTGCGCAAGAGCGTGGGGAACAGGGGAGGCAAGTACATGGTGAAGAGGGCGAAGACCCCCTGGCACAGGCCGATTGCCGTCAAACCGCACCACAGGCCCCAGCCTCCGTGGCCGCGGGCCGTGCCGTAGGTCACCGTGATCGAGAGAAAATAGGCCAGGCACAGCAGGGCAATCGCCCGGCGGTAGCTCAGGCGGCGGGCGAGCCAGGCCGCCAGGAAGTTGCCGATGATCGACGAGAGCATGACGAGCCAGACCGCCTTGCTCAACAGTTGGCTTTTCTCCGACGTGGTCCAAGTCGCGAGCTCGGGCAGCTCTCGCAGATGTTGCATGTACCAGAACAAGAACGCCCAATGGGCCGTCAGCGACAGGCCGCAGACCAGGAGCGTCAGCACGGTGGTGCGGCGGACCGGGACGCGGAACAGATCGCGGAAGACCGGTGCGGCGTCGCCGGAGCGCTCTTTGGCTCCCTGCCATTCCTCAGGCTCCGGAACCGCGCGGCGAATCCACAGCACAAGCAGCGCGGGAAGCACGCCGACCAGGAAGACGCAACGGTGCGGATAGCTGGCCAGCAGGAAGTTGGCGAGGCTGGCCAGCATCACGCCCAGGTTGACGCCGGTCTGCAGGACGGCGGCCAGCCAGGGCGCCAGTGACGGGGCCACGTTTCGGAGAGCAATGAGGCGCCGACGGCCCACTCTCCTCCGATCCCCAGGGCCGACAGGAAGCGAAACAGGAATAACTCCCACCACGTCTGCGCGAAGAACGACAGCCCGGTGAAGAGGGCGTAGACCAGGATGGTCAGCATCAACGCGCGGCTACGGCCCATCCGGTCGGCGATGCGTCCGAAGAATCCGCCGCCGAGTGCCCAGCCGATCAAAAACGCGGCCTGGATCAACGAGCTGTAATAGCCGACGCGCCGGTCGGCCATATCGCTGATACCCAAGAGTTCGGCAACGAACGGCGTGGCGACGAGCACGTACAAGTGCATGTCGAGGCCGTCGAACAGCCAGCCCAGCCACGCGGCGATGCCCGACTTCCATTGCTGTCCGGAGAGATCGCTCAATCGCGTGATGACGGCGCCCGGCGACGGAGCGTCGCCTGGCGCGAGGGGTTGCAGCGCGGCGGTTTCTTGCGGCGCAGTCAATTGCGTACGGTTCCAATCGAGGATGCAGGCCGTTCGAGGATAAATTCCAGTCGAGCAATTCCCATGGTAAGCACCTTTCCACTCGTGAGACAGGCTCGGCTTCGCTTGGCTCGCCGAAAGGCACAACGCTGGGAGAACCGGAATGCGAGACCGTTGACGGCTTTCGGCTCGCGTGCTGCTCGTTACGCATCGGAGCGTTGATAGAGCCAGGCATTGCCACGTTTGCCGGCGATTGTGACGGCGCCGGTTTTTCTCAGGCAGTACGCCATTTTCTGGGCGAGCCACCGCGGCATCGGGGCCTGGCGGGCGATTTCGTCCGTCGAAAAGGTCTCCGCGAGTCCGGGCGGAAGGAGACGCGCCAAGTCGTTGGGGTGCTTAAGCGTCAGCCTCCCTTCGATTCCGACCAGCAGGCGGTCGAGGACACGAAAGTCGGGGCCTCTCCAGCGGCGCCTGCGGGCCGGAGCTCGATGTTCTTCCTGCAGTGTGAAGACCACTTCCAACGTCAGTCGGGGATGTGGAAAAACGCCGACGAAATAGACCAGGTCGGAGAAGAGATCGGCAATCGTCTCGCGCCGGGGACTGTAACGCGAGGAAACGACGGCCCCGCCGGCCCGCTTGCGGCGAACCAAAAGTTTGCGAGCGGCCAGCGGCTTGACGACCGTCACGTCGTGGCTGCAAAGCAGTGCGCGGACCTTGTGACGCAGCGAGCCCAACGAAGCTTGCTGGATCTCGATCAGCCGACCGCGATCGACGGCGTCGATTCGAAACCCGTCGACGCGAACTTCCTGCCGGGACGCCTCCGTGCAATAGAGCGCCTTCAATTGACGGTGCAGGCTCGTCTCCATACTTGCCTTTCGTCACAGGACGCCCCCCACGGGGCGTGCCGGCAGACTCCGTTGCCGGGGCCGCATTTTAGAGTGGCCAGCGGCCAGTGGCGAGAGAAAAACAGGGCAGGGCGAGGCGCACCGCCCCACTGACCCCTCGCCGCTCGCCAGTCGTCCGTGGTACGATCACCAGCCGCGATGCACGACGACACAACGGCGCTCTCGTCGCCCGAATCCCCTCTGGTCTCCGTTGGCGATCCTGCTGGCGGGACTTTCTCTTTCCATCGGCTGGGGGATTCGCGGGAATTATGGCCACGAAACAGGGGCCATGTTCCCCGGGGCCTTGGCGGCGATCGCGGTGTGCCTTTTGTCTGGCCGGGAGGACTGGCGCGAACGCGTCGCCTACTTCGCCTGTTTCGGGGCGCTCGGCTGGGCCTTCGGCGGGTCGATCTCCTACATGCAGGTGATCGCCTACACGCAATCCGGACATGCCCCGTCGCAGTATTACGGTTATTACGCCCTGTTCGTGATCGGCTTCTTGTGGGCGGCTCTCGGCGGGGCGGGGACGGCGCTGCCTGCCACATTAGACCGCAAGAGCCTCTGCGAGATGTTCAGGCCTCTGAGCCTGCTTTTGGCCTTGTGGTGCCTGTTGTATCTCGTCGAAAACCCGCTGTCGCGGATCGTCCAGGCGCAGTTCGGCCTGCGATACGGCGACATGGGGGGCGCTCGCAGGCACGAGTCGGTTCTTTACTGGTTCGACAGCGACTGGCTCGCCGTCTCCGTGATTCTTGTCGGCATTCTTGTTTTTGATCTCGTCGACCGCCGGTTCACGAACAGCCTCTGGCTGCCCGCGTTTGCGGCGGCGGGGGGCGTTTTGGGTCATCTGGCGGAGCTGGGAATCGCTCGGGCGGGATTCGTCGATCGGCTTCACCATGTGCTGGTCCACGTGCAGGGATACGAGGCCGTCTTCAACCGAACTCGACTGATGACGAACTGGCCAGTCCTGTTCTCCAAGGGGAGCGACTACATTGGGGCCGCGATTGGGATCATGTTGGGTACGGGCGTCTATTTTGCGATTTTTGGCAAATTCCGGCGGGGCTCGTCGCTGTTCTTGCACATGGCGCTCGGATGGTTCGCGGGATTCTTGCTGCTTCCCGTCCTGCTCGATATTCGCATGACGCCGCCCCGCGGCGACAATTGGGCCGGAATCCTGGGCGTGTATGCGGGCGTCTTGATTTATTCCGTCCGGAACAAGCTGTGGCCGATCGTCGTGGTTTCGCTGGTCACGGGGACGATCGGCGGGATCGGCTTCTCGGGAATTGCCTGTCTCCAAGCGCTGCTCGAGTCGTTCGGAAACGGCAATCTCGCGCCGGGAGTCGCGGCGGCCTGGACGAAGTGGCAAACGCAGGCCGGTTCCTCGGCCTACGTCTTTCCCGCGATCCTTCTCAACGTGAAGCCGGCTCCCGGCTGGCAGTTCTGGCATGAGGCGAACTGGCACAGCTTCCTCGAACAGAGTTATGGGTTCGTCAACGGTGTCGGAGTGATCGTCGGCATGGGGCTCCTCGTGCGGCGGACACGGCCCCCTGGATAACCAGGCCAAGCGGCACTACTGGCCTGAGATTGTCGCCCTGACCCTGGTGCTCCCCATTCTGCTTTACGTGAACCTCGTGAAGAACGTCGCCGACTGGACTCGCGTAAATCCTTCGAACGTGATCGCCGCCGTGCCCAAGGTCATGCGGATGCCCCTGATCGGATTTCCGCTGTCGGCGACAGCGTGGTTCAACATCCTCTTCGGGATGGCGGCCATCGCACTCGTGATGCTCTTGAGCGTTCACACGAGGCGGCGTCTGGCCCTGCTGGAACAGAGCTGGCTCGGACGCGGGCAGCTTCTGTTTGTCGTGCTGTTGTGGGCGTTCGTGATCGGGAACTTCGGCAAGGCGCTCCCAGGTTTCACCGAGCAGCGATTGCTGACGGAAGGGGTCATTACGCTCAACGCCGTTTTCGCGACGATGCATGCTCTTTCTTGCTCCCGCCGATCCGCGCCGGAACTGCCTCCGCCGACGACAGGCGGCTTTGACCGGCTGATCGGCGGCAGCCTCGCGGCGGCCGTGCTGTGCGCGTGCGCTTGTCCCACCGCTGGAAACATTCTGCGTTCGCGCGGTTTATGGCGATGCGCCCGTCCGCCACGCTGGCAAAAACGTGCCGGAAACGCGGTTCGGCCCCCATGCCAATTGGAAGCAAAACCCTGCCTTAAAAGGCTCCGATCACCCGTAGCTCGAAGGCAGGACGCAGAAGGATGAATTGATCCGACTTATCCTTCCGCAAGAAACGGCGACAGGGAGTCAGGCCGTTTCTCCCAACTCCCTGCCGACCGCTGCGCGCTCGAGGTGCGGAGCACGACGAGCAGCACTTACGAGTTTCTTTTGCGCACTCACCGCTGTGTTGCGGTTGCAATTCGTCTGCTCGTCCCTCCTTTCTTCCGGAGAACCTACCAAATGCTCTGTCGTTGCTCGTGCCGCCGAGTTTGTCCCGACGGTCCGGCGAAATAATCCGCCGGCTCTCTGCGCACGCAACCGAAACGGTTGCAAAGCAACTGGCATGCCCGTCAACGGACCGCGCCGTGCATCGCCGACCAAGGTCGCGTTTTTAGGGCATTTCGTGCAGAAAACCGGGGCTTTCCGTCCGTTTCGCAACACGGGCTGGTTGAGATGGCGTGCCGGCTGTTAAGGCAGCGATGCCCGCAACTTGCGATCTGCCGCCAGGACGCAAATCGCATGGAATTGGATGGAGCATGAGGCAAATTGCAGGCCGCTGTCTTTTGACGCCGATCCGAGTGTCGACGTAAGTTGTTATTTCCATTTGACTTCTGTAATGATCGCCGAGGCACGCCAATTGCAAGGGAATTGGCCGGCGATTCGAGGGCGGCCGCAGCGCTGCGGTGCGGATCGTCAGCCCCCCGGGCACGGAATCATGGCGGCCGACAAGCTGTTTTTCGTCATTCCCACGTACCGGCTCCGCGACGTGGGAGAGACGATCGAACACTACGATGAACACTTCTGTCGCAACGGCCACTCCGTGCGGATGATCGTCTTCGACGATTCCAGCCCCGTCAACCAGGCCAAGTATTATCCGCTGCTCGAGCAGACAAAGACCCACAACGAGCTGTTCTACGTCGGCCCGCAGCAGAAAGAGCAGTTCCTCGCCTATCTCAACAGCCGCTTGCGCGACAAGCGCCTGGAAGGTCTGGTGAAGAACCTGTTTCGTCCCAGCTACGGCGGCAACCGCAACTGCACGCTGATGTACACGCTCGGCGGCCTGATGGTCAGCGCCGACGACGACATGCGCCCCTACACGCTGATGGAGCACAGCCTCGAATCGCTGGGACCGGAAGAAGTGTGCCGCGGCAAGCTGGTCAAGGCCGGGAACAACGGCTACGGACGCAAGTCGTTCGACATCCTGGGGTCGTTCCTCGACGTGCTGGGCAAGCCGGTCCGCGAAGTCCCGGACAACTACGAGCGGGGCGACCTCCTCGTCGACACGGCGATGGATCTCGAGACCAACGCCACCAAGGGGCTGGCCCGGGAGAACTCGCTCTTGCTCCGGCGCGGGCCGCTCCCCGAAGACGCGCGGGTGAAGATGGCCCAGACGTTCCGCTCCGGCACCAACGACCTCGACGCGATCGACTACGTCGACATGTTCCTGGACGACGAGGCGCAGACGAACCCCGACGATCTCAACGACCTGTACGTCCTCGTCAACTTCCGCCCGGTGGTGACGAAGAAGAACTGGCGGATGGATTGCGGCGTGGCCGGCTACGACAACACGTTCGGCCTGCCCCCGTTCTTTCCGACGCGGCTGCGGTTCGAGGACTACATCTACCGCCTCTGGATCCAGCAGGACGGGATCGCCGCCGCGCATGTCGACGCGGCCCAGAACCACATCAAAAGCAATTACATGCGGAACCCGCCGGCGGCGGAGGTCTTCAACGAGGAGGTCTCCAACCTCCTCAAGCGGAAGATCCTCGTCGAGCGTCACGCGCCTCGACGAGCTGAGCATCGCGTTCGATTACGACGGCGAAGTGACGGCCGACGACGCGCAGGAAATTCTCGACAAGATCAGCCGGCTTTACGGCCGGGCGCTGGAGACGGCGGAGGCGGCGGTCAATGCCGGAACGCGCCGACGCGGTGCGGCTGTTCGCCGCCAACCTGCAGAAGGCGTTCTACGGCTTCGAGCCCGACTTCTTCCAGCAGAACCTGCTGCGGATCGTGGACGACGTCATCAGCGTCATCAAGGGCTCGATCGAGCTGTGGCCCACGCTGGTCGAGATCTGTTACTTCCAAAAGGACCGCATGGGCCTGCCCCAAGTCCGGGTCCAGAACCAGAAAAGATGAACGGAAGGAGTCGTGTCATGCGCATTGCACAAGTCGCTCCCCTCTTTGAAAGCGTGCCGCCGAAACTCTACGGCGGGACGGAGCGCGTCGTTTCATACCTGACCGAAGAGCTGGTGCGGTTGGGGCACGAAGTGACGCTGTTCGCCAGCGGCGATTCTCAAACGCGGGCGAGGCTCGTCGCCGGGTGTCCCCGCGCGCTGCTGGCGCGATCCGGGCTGCCGGGAGACGCTGCCGCAGCATGTGCGGCTGATGGAACTGGTCTTTGCCGATGTCTCCCGGTTCGACTTGATTCATTTCCATTGCGATTACGTCCACCTCCCCTTGTTGCGGCGTTTGACGTGCCCGAGCCTGACGACGCTGCATGGCCGGCGTCGACCTCCCCGAGGTGCAAGCGCTCTTCGAGGAGTACGCCGACATCCCCCTGGCCTCGATCTCCGACAACCAGCGCCGGCCGCTTCCCGGCGCCAACTGGCAGGGGACCGTTCATCACGGCCTTCCCCGGGACTTGCACGCCTTCTGCGACCGGCCCGGAAGGCTATCTGGCGTTCCTCGGCCGCATTTCGCCGGAAAAGCGGCTCGACCGGGCGATCGAGATCGCCCGCCGCTCCGGCCGGCGGCTGAAGATCGCCGCCAAGCTCTACCCCGAGGAGGACGACTATTACAGACAGACGATCGAGCCCCTGCTCCTGGAAGTCGCGGTCGTTCGTCGAGTTCATCGGCGAAGTCGGCGGCCGCGAGAAGGACGAGTTCCTGGGGAAGGCCGACGCCTGCTGTTCCCGATCGACTGGCCGGAACCGTTCGGCCTGGTGATGATCGAGGCGCTGGCCTGCGGCACGCCCGTCATCGCTTGGCGCGAGGGATCGGTTCCCGAAGTCATCGAAGAGGGAGTCACGGGCTTCGTCGTGGACAATATCGACGAGGCGGTGGCGGCGGTCGGGCGGGTCGCAATGGCTCGATCGGCGCGACTGCCGCCAGGCGTTCGAGGCCCGCTTCGACGCCGCGCGGATGGCTGAAGACTACGTGGCCATTTATCGCCGGTTGGCGGGCAAGGCCTTGGAACCGGCCGGCGGCGATTCGCACCTGCTTGCGCCGACGGCGGCGAGCGGACCGAATGGCGGACGGAACAAACGGGCCGCCGTGCATTCGGCCCTGCTCGGGGCCGTGCCCGCTGTATAACGTGAGCCCGAGCCCCTCGCCGAGCCGCGCGGACGCGATTGACCATCACGCTTGAAGGGAAAACCGGGCGGGAAGGAGCCGGTGATGGCGGATGCCGAGACGACGATTGTCCGAGGCGACCAGCCGACGAACGGCCGGCCGGCGCCGGAAGGGCAGGCGGATGGGAGCGTGTTCCGCATTCTGGCGGCGGCCAGTCTGGCCGACGAGCGGACGCGCGTGCTCAAGCATGCCGACACCTTCGCCGTCTTCGATCACTACGGCGACATCACGCACGACGGCCTGGGCGAAGAGGGGATTTACCACGAGGGGACGCGCTTCCTCTCCGGCCTGTTGCTGGAGCTGGAGGGGGCCCGCCCCTTTTTCCTCAGCTCGACCGTGCGCGACGAGAACGATCAGTTGGCCGTCGCCCTCACCAACCCGGACCTGCTCGACGGGAATCAGATGCGCCTGCCCCTGGGCACGCTGCACCTGGCGGTGCGGCGATTCCTGTGGAACGGCGTCTGCTACCAGCAGCTGCGCATCAACAACCACGGGCTGCGAGCCGGTCAAGACGTCGCTCGGCCTGCACTTCGAGGCCGACTTCGCGGATATTTTCGAGGTCCGCGGCATGAAGCGGAAAGCCCGCGGGCAGGACCTGCCCTCCGAAGTCTCGGGGGACACGGTGGTGCTCGGTTATCGCGGGCTGGACGGGGTCGTGCGCCGCACGCGGCTGAAATTCGATCCGCCGCCCTCGCGGCTCACCGCGTCGGCCGCTCAGATGGAACTTGAGCTGCGGCCGCAACAGGAGCTGACCTTCGCCGTGTCGATCGCCTGCGAGCGCGATTCAGCGGTCCGGCCCGCCGCTGCGGATCGAGGAAGCCCGCTTGCAGGCGCAGTCCGACCTGGAACGGTTCAGCGCCTGGTCGTGCCACCTGCGCACCTCCAACAGTCAGATCAACGCCTGGATCAACCGGGCCGTTTCCGACCTGCACATGCTGACGACCGAGCTGCCGACCGGGCCGTATCCCTACGCCGGCATTCCGTGGTTCAACACGCCCTTTGGCCGCGACGGCCTGATCACCGCCCTGGAATGCCTGTGGCTGCGTCCCGGGCTGGCCCGCGGCGTGCTGTCGTACCTGGCGGCGACGCAGGCCACGGAGGTGATCCCCGAAGAGGATGCCGAGCCCGGAAAGATCCTGCACGAAACGCGGCAGGGCGAAATGGCCGCGGCGAAAGAGATGCCGTTCGGCCGTTACTACGGCAGCGCGGACGCCACGCCGCTGTTCGTGCTCCTGGCCGGCGCGTACTACGAGCGGACGGGCGACCGGGCGTTCCTGGAATCGCTCTGGCCCCACGTCGAGGCGGCGCTCGAGTGGATCGACCGGTACGGCGACCGGGACGGCGACGGCTTCATGGAATATAGCCGCCAGTCCGCCAGCGGCCTGCTCCATCAAGGTTGGAAGGACTCGGACGACGCCGTCTTCCACGCGGACGGCACTCTGGCCCACGGCCCCGATCGCCGCTCTGCGAGGTCCAGGGATACGTCTATGCCGCCTGGCGCGCCGGGTCGGCGATGGCGGCCGTGCTGGGCAACGCGGGGCTGGCAAAGCGGTTGAGCCGCAAGGCGGAGCAACTCCAGGAGCGGTTCGAGCAGGCCTTCTGGTGCGAAGAGTTATCGACCTACGCCCTGGCGCTCGACGGCGACAAGCGGCCTTGCCGCGTGCGGACCTCGAACGCCGGGCAGTGTCTGTTCACCGGCATCGCCGGCTGCGAGCATGCCCGGCAAGTGGGCCGCACGCTCCTGGCCGCGGAGTCGTTCTCGGGCTGGGGCGTGCGCACGGTGGCCACCTCGGAAAGCCGCTATAACCCGATGAGCTACCACAACGGCTCGGTCTGGCCGCACGACAACGCGCTCATCGCCCTCGGGCTGGCCCGCTACGGTCTGGGGGATAAGGCACTGCGGATTTGGTCGGGCCTGTTTCAGGCCGGCCTGTATTTCGACCTGCATCGCATGCCGGAGCTGTTCTGCGGCTTTCCACAAGACGCCGGGCGAGGGGCCGGTCCTGTATCCGGTGGCCTGCGCTCCGCAGGCCTGGTCGGCGGCGTCCGTGTTTCTCTTGTTCCAGGCGATCCTGGGCCTGGAGATCAATGGGCCGGAGGGGCAGGTCCGCTTGACGCGGCCGACGCTGCCCAATTCGCTGGGCGAGCTGCGGATCCACAACCTGCAGGTCGCCGGAGGCAGCGTCGACCTGCTGGTGGTACGGCACGAGCACGACGTCGGCGTCAACGTCCTGCGGCGCGACGGGGATATCGAGATCCTCGTGGTCAAGTGAGTGGTGAGTGGTGAGTGGTGAGTGGTGAGTGGCGAGTGGCGAGTGGCGAGTGGCGAGTGGCGAGTGGCGAGTGGTGAGTGGCGAGTGGCGAGTGGCGAGTGGCGAGTGGCGAGTGGCGAGTGGCGAGTGGCGAGTGGCGAGTGGCGAGTCAAGAAGACGGCACGCGAAGCGTGCCTTGATTCTTTCCATCACTCGCCACTCAGTAATTCTTCAATCCGTATTCTTTGATCTTGCGGTAGAGCGTGCGTTCGCCGATGCCCAGGAGCTGGGCCGCCTCTTCGCGTTTTCCCTCAGTGAGCTCCAGCGCCCGCTGGATGATAGTATTTTTCGACGTCCACGAGGGGGCGGCCGATGAGGGAGTCGCTGCCGGGCGACGGCGGGCGGTCCCGCGAGATCGCCGTCGCGGCGGGCCAGAACGGCGATCTCGTCCGGCAGATCGTCGACGTCCAACTGGCTGTCGGAATCGAGCACGATCATCCGCTCGATCGCGTTGCGCAGCTCGCGGATGTTGCCCGGCCAGTCGTAAGAAAGCAGGGCCTGGCGGGCCGCCTTGGAGAAGCCGATCACCTCCTTGCCGGTGCGGCCGCAGAGCTCCTTGCGGAAGTGCTCCATCAACAGCGGGATGTCTCCGCGGCGCTCGCGCAAGGGGGGAAGATAGATGCTGACCACCTTCAGCCGGTAATACAGGTCGCTGCGGAAGAGCTTTTTGTCGACCATCGCCTGCAGGTCGGCGTTGGTGGCGGCGACGAGGCGGACGTTGACCTCGTGCTCTTCGTTGGAGCCGACGCGCGTGATCTTGCGGTCTTCCAGCACGCGCAGCAGCTTGATTTGCGTCTGCATCGGCATCTCGCCGACTTCGTCGAGGAACAGGGTCCCGCCGTTGGCGTACTCGAACTTGCCGATCCGCCGGCCGATCGCGCCGGTGAAGGCCCCCTGCTCGTGTCCGAACAGCTCGCTCTCGAGGATGCTGCCGGGCAAGGCCGAAATGTTGAGCGGCACGAAGGGCTTGTTCTTGCGGGGGCTGTTCTGGTGCAGGGCGCGGGCGACGAGCTCCTTGCCGGTGCCGCTCTCCCCCTGGATCAGCACCGTGCTGTCGGTGGGAGCGACGAACTTGCAGCGTCTCGATGACCTTGTGCATCTGGGGGCTGGTGCCGACGACCCCCTCGAAGCCGAACTTCTCGTCGAGCCGCCGGCTGAGCTCGGCATTGCGGCGGATGAGGCGGACGCGGGTCGACGCTTTCTGCACGGCGGCGCGCAGCTCGCCGATGTCGAGCGGTTTCGACAGGTAGGTGTAGGCGCCGTGCTGCATGGCCGTCACGGCGGAATTGATCGAGCCGTGCCCCGTGACGACGATGACTTCCGCGTCGGGCAGCTCCTCCTTGGTCTTCGCCAGGATCTCCAGGCCGTCGACTTCGTCCATTTTCATGTCGGTGACGACGACGTCGAAGTTTTCGCTTTCGATGAGCGCGACGCCCCGCTTTCCCGAGTTGGCGACCGTGCAGTCGCAGCCGATGCGCTCGAGGCTCTGGGCGACGGCCTGGGCGTGGGCCTCGTCGTCGTCCACGATCAGGACGCGAATGGGAATGCCGGACAGGTCGCCGGGATCGTCGGTTTTGGTCTTGGGATTCATGACGGAGGCGGGCGGGAACGAAATCAAAAACCGGGTTCCCCGCCCGGGCTCGCTGTCGCAGGAGATGCTCCCGTGGTGCGCTTCGACGATTTTGCGGACCGTCGCCAGCCCCAGGCCGCTGCCGGTGGTCTTGGTGGAGAAGAACGTGTGGAACAACTTGGACCGGGTCGCCTCGTCCATGCCGGCGCCGTTGTCGATGATCGCCAATTGGACGCGGCCGTCCCCGAACGCGGGTCTGCAGCTCCAAGCAGGCCCCCGGCGGGCATCGCCTGCTGGGCGTTGCGCGCGAGGTTCAACAACATTTGCCGCAACAGCGAGCGGTCGACCCGGACCGGCGGCAAATCCGAGGCCAGGTGCGGGCTGATTTCGATCCCGTGCTGCCGCGCGTCGGGCTGATAGAAATCGATGAACTCGCGCACGAGCTGGTTGAGATCCGTCTCGACCAGCGCGAGCTCGCCGGCCCGCGCGAACTGCAGAAAGGCGTTCAAGATCTCTTCCAAGTGCCGGCATTCCGTCTGGACGGTCTGGAGCCTGGCCAGAGCCGGCGGTCGCGGGGCGATTCCGGCGCGCTCAGGTCCTCGGCCATCAGCTCCAATAGCATGCCGATCGTCGAGAGCGGGTTGCGGATTTCGTGGGCCAAGCCGCCGGCCAAAGCGGCGACCTCCTCATAGCGTTCCGAGCAGCCGCGTTCGCTCGTCTTCGCCCAAGTCGGGCCGCGTTCGGCCTGCTGTGCGCACGTCCGAAGTCCGACGACGCCGCCTCGCCGACGGCCGTTCGGCCAGGCACTCTCATCTACGGCCGGACGTGGCTTCGAGCCGCTCGTCCCGGCGTCCGACAGCGGCCGGCTGCTTTGAGGCGGACGGGTCGGCCATGGCTCAATTCGTTTACGAACGGTCGTCTTCGCCGCCGTCGCCGTCGCCTGCGGCCGCTTCGGCCAGGACCGCCTTTCGCGACAGCTTGACGCGGTTCTGATCGTCGACGGCGATGACTTTGACCGTGAGCTTGTCGCCGACCTTGCACACGTCCGAGACGCTCTTGACGTATCCGACGTCAAGTTCGCTGATGTGGCACAGGCCGTCCTTGCCCGGCGCGATCTCGATGAAGGCGCCGAAGTCCTTCACCGAGCTGACGGTCCCTTCGTAAATCCGTCCGACCTTGATCTCCTCCGTCAGCGCCTCGATGCGGGCCAGGGCCTCCTCGACCGACGGGCCATTCGGACCCGCGACGGTGACCGTTCCGTCGTCCTGCACGTCGATCGTCACTCCGGCCGCTTCCTGGATGCTGCGGATCGTCTTGCCGCCCGGTCCGATCAACAGCCCGATCTTTTCCGGATCGATCTTGATCTGGGTCAGGCGCGGGGCGAACGGCGAGATCTCCGCTCGCGGCTTGCGGATCGACGCCGAGCATCGTCTTCAGCAGATCGCGGCGGGCGCGTGCGCGCCTGCTGGAGCGTATCGCGGATGATCCGCTCGCTGATCCCGTCGATCTTGAGGTCGAGCTGAATGCCCGTGACGCCGCGCTGCGTGCCGGCGACCTTGAAATCCATGTCGCCGAAGTGGTCCTCGTCCCCCATGATGTCGGTGAGCAGCGTGTACTTGTCGTCGGTCTCCTTGACCAGCCCGATCGAGATGCCGGCCACCGGCTGCGCGATCGGGCACGCCGGCATCCATCATCGCCAGCGTGGCACTGCAGACGCTCGCCATCGAGCTGGAGCCGTTGGACTCCGTGATGTCGGAGATCATGCGGATCGTGTAGGGGAACCGTTCCGGCGGGGGAATGATCCGCTCCACCGAGCGTTCCGCCAGGCAGCCGTGGCCGATTTCCCGCCGGCCCGGACCGCGGATGGGACGCACCTCGCCCACCGAATAGGAGGGGAAATAATAGTGCAGCATGAAGCGGTTCGACGTTTCGCCGAACAGGCCGTCCACCCGCTGCTGATCGCGGGGCGTGCCGAGCGTCACCGTCGCCAGCGACTGGGTCTCGCCGCGGGTAAAGAGAGCCGATCCGTGCACGCGTGGCAGAACGCCGACGCGGCAGGTGACCTCGCGGAGCTGGTCGACCGAGCGGCCGTCGAGCCGTTTGCCCTCCAGGAGCAAGCCGCGGACGACGCGTTCCTCGATCGTGTGGAACGCCTGGTTGAATTGCATCCGCGTCCGCCCTTCGGCGTCGACCAGTCGCCGCCGTCGGGGAACAGTTCCGCGGCCAGGGCCGCCTTGAGCTCGTCGGCCGCCGCGTGCCGCTCCTGCTTCTTGGGATTCTGCTTGACGTCCTCGCAGCCGGCCGTAGACGCGCGACTTCAGGATCTCGAGGAACGGATTTGGCGGCGGCAGCTTCGAAGCGCGTGGGCGTGACGCCCGGCCTTGGAGACCAGTTCTTCCTGCAGCTCGCAGAGCTTGACCACCTCGCGGTGGGCGAACATGATCGCCTCGACCATCTTGTCTTCGGGGATTTCCTGCCCGAAGCCCTCGATCATCAGGACCGACTCTTTGCTGCCGGCCACGACCAGGTCGAGCGTGCTCTTCTTGAGATCCGTTTGCGTCGGCAGGACGATCAGGCGGCCGTCGACCAGGCCGACTCGCACGGCGGCAATCGGATGGTTGAAGGGGATCGGCGCGACGCACAGGGCCGCGCTGGCGCCGGTCGTGGAATGGACGTCGGGATCGTTCTCCTGATCGCAGGCCAGCACGTTGGCCTGATTTGGACTTCGTCGGCAAAACCTTCCGGAAAGAGCGGACGCAGCGGCCGGTCCGTGAGCCGTGCGCTCAACATCTCGCGGGTGGTGGGACGCCCTTCGCGCTTGAGGAACCCGCCGGCGAATCGGCCGGCGGCGGCCATTCGCTCCCGGTAATCGACGGTGAGCGGGAAAAAATCAATTCCCGGGCGGGGCGGCCCGGACTGGGCGGCGACAAAAACAACGGTCTCTCCGTATTGAACCAAGACAGCCCCGCTGGCTTGCTTGGCGATTTCTCCCGTTGTCAGACTGAGCTTGCGGCCCCCAATTTCGCGTTCAACTGTAACTTTCACAATCTTTTCCTACGAATTTTCTGACGTGACTGCGCTTGTTCCGCTTCACTGCCAACGGATGCGGCGACCCCGCCCGAAACACTCCGCACTGACAACTCCGGGTGCCGGAAGATCCGACACGGCCGGTTGCTGCGGGCCGCGATCGACGCTGGCCTGGCCCCGAAACAGTCGCGCACCGTGCGCAAATCTCGAAGCCCCATGACTCGGAACACAAGCGACGAACTACTTCCGGATCGACAGCTTATTCTTAATGTCGCGGAATCGCTCCGGATCCGTCTGTCGCAGGTACTCAAGCAGCCGTTTGCGCTTGTGCACCTGCATCAGCAAGCCGCGCCGGCTGGCGTGGTCCTTTTGATGCGTTTGTAAGTGCTCCGTCAGGTTGGAGATCCGCTCGGTCAAGACGGCAATTTGCACTTCCGGAGAGCCGGTGTCCGCCTCCGAGCGCTGATACTCGGTGAATCAATTCCGTCTTGCGATCCGCACTCATTTTCATGATCGATCCCAACCCATTGCTGCCGCTCTGCTTTCCGTCCAAAACAACCTCATTCCGACTGGACGGGCGGCCCAAAAACAGCACCTTGGTCCGAATTGGATACCTCGACTCTTTCAGTCGGATACTCTAACAACGCCGGCAGAATATTCAACGGAGAAGCCGATGCCAGACCCACTCGGACGTCGGGCAAGGTGTCGGCTTCGCCGCGGACAGGCTGAGATGCGGCAACGTCCCAGATTCCGTTTTGAAGGCTGCCAGCTGGCAAGCTGCACGACGTTCAGACCATCTCGCGGACGACGACGCGGTTGCCCGAGACGGCCACGACTTCGATGCGGCGATCCTGCGGGATAAAGGGACCGTCGCTGACGACGTCGATCAAACGACCGTTGATTTTCGCCTTGCCGGCCGGACGCAACCCGGTGACGGCGGTCCCCTCCTGGCCGACGAGCGAACGAGGCAATTCGGAAAGCGTGCCAGCCGCGTGCTCGTCCGCCAAGTCCGGGCCGCAGCCGCGGCCCCAAACGTCCCAGGATCGCCGAATCGCCGGCGGCGAAAGGACCATTCGGTCGAAGACTCGCACGTGCGGCAGGAAACGGCTCATCGTCACCGCGATGACGATGACCGACAGGATCGATCCTCCCAACGTCCCCAACGTCCACGACAGCCGCTGATAGTCCTCGTTCGGCTCGATGTTATGCCACGTCTGGCTGGCGAGAATCAGCGAGGAAAAAATCAGCAGAACGCCCGTCACGCCGAAGATTCCGAATCCGGGAATGACAAACATCTCAAGCGCGAGACACACAACGCCGATCAAGAACAGCACAACCTCCAGCCAGCCCGCCGTCCCGCCCAGAAAGTGGCTCCAGAAGAACAGGGCAAAACACAAGGCGGCCACGATCGACAGAGCACCCGTCATCAAATGCAGCTCGACGTAGATGCAGATAAAGCCCACGACGACCAGGAAAAACAGGGCCAGATCGGTGTTGAGCCAAAAGACCAGGCTATCGACCCAGGTCCGCTTGGCCTCCGCCACGTTCATTTCCGGCGGAATGCCCAGCCGCTGCTTCAAGTCGTCGAAATCGCGGACGGGAGCTCTCGGCCATGAGCAGCTCATGTGCCCGGACGCCGTTGAGCGTCAGGAGTTGATTCCGCCCGGACTCCGGCACCGGCAGCCCCTTCTCCCATTCGCCGTTGGAGTCGTGGATCTCGGCGTCCGTCAGGTACCAGACGCGCCCGCTCCGGCGGTTCTTCACTTGGAAGAGCTGTATGTTCTTGTCGGCCATCGCTTCGGCCACGCCTTCGGGGCGGTTCTTCCGTTTGGCCAGCGTGCCGAGCGCCTCCTTATAGTGCCGCGACGATGTCGTCCGACACGCGATCCGACTCCCGATCGGAATCCCCCTCGTTCGGCCGGGCATCCCCCAGGTGCGCCGTGGGCTGCAGGTAAATTTCATCGCAGCCGAGTGCGCACCACGGCCGCGCTGCCCGGCGCCTCTTTGGGAATGAAGGCCACCGTGCGGACTTTTTTCGGATCGAGGTCGGCGATGGCGCTGGCGAGATTCTGGCTCTGGGCCAGGGGGCCGCCGGCCGAATCGATGTGGAAAATGATCATGTTGACGCCGGACCCGCCACGGCCCGGTCGATTTGCCGCTCGATGAACGCCTCGAGGACCGGCTCGATCTTGCCGTCGACCTTGATCATTTGGGCCCGCGGCTTGTCGCCGCCAGGCCGGATCGTCGCGCAGGGCCTCGCGCGGGCAGGTTGTAGAGCTGGGCGATCTCGCCGCGGCTTCGGGCCGTCTGGACGGCCAGAACGCCCAGGCTGCGGGCCTTGCTTCCCGAGTACGTCCCCGCATCGCCGGCCTCCTTGATCGTCTGCACGTCGAGAATGGCCGTCTTCGTTTGTCGCAGCCGATCCAGCTCGTCCTTGGTGACGACGCGGTATTCGGTCGTCTCTTTTCCGGCCGAGAGGACTTGCACCTTCGCCCGCAGCGTGGCTTTCTCGGCGTCCATCATTCCCAGAACGAGGGCCGTGCTGACCCGCGGGTTGTGCCGTTTTTCGACCAGCCGCACGACGTCGTGCTGCTCGTCGCGGTCGAGCGGCTTTCCGCGGCCGATATCCCCCAACTCGGCGTCGGGATGCATCACGATCTCGTTACAGGCCAGCGCCAGGATGACGTTGTTGCCGGTCACCGTTTCGGGGACCCAGGCGACGGTCTTGACGTCGGCAATGTCGACCGACGTCAGAAACGTGGCCAACCCGTACGCCTGGTGAAAGGGGCTCGATCCGGGCGTGATTTCCAGCACGAGGATCGCCCGCCGATGCTGGCTTCCGGGCCTGGCTTTCAAGAGTCAGGGCGGTGTTCTGCACGTGTGCGAAAACGACGTCGTCGACCGGACTGGTGAGCGTCAGTACCGGGCCAGGGGGACGTTTGGCGGAGTTCCTCTCCGCCGCGGCGGCGTTTGCCGCCCGGCCGGATTCGCGTGCAGCGGTTCCGACGGGCGGCGGGTCGGCGCAGAAGGCGGCTGCCGCCGGCAGCATCGCCAAGAGCGCCGGCACAACCCTTGAGCACAGACCGCAGGCAATCCATGAGCAGTGGGCTTTCTTCCTGGCTGCCAACTGGTCGGCCCGATCCCGCAGCGAACGATCACTGATTATATGCCCGCGGACCTCCGAATTGTATCGGCGGTAAAAAACGACCGTCAAATTCCGTGCGGCTGCGTGCCGGCCCCTAACTCGTTGCGGCCCTCGCCGGCTCTGTGGCAAGCGGGGCCCGAACCGCAAAATCGGGGTCTCCGCACGGCGCACCCTTCCGTCACACCTGTTTCAGGGCGTCGTTGATCTGGCCGATGTAGAACTGAAGACGCGGAAAATCAAAAAGATGATGAACGCGGCCACCAGGCACCAGATCAGCCACGCCAAGGCCGATGCCAGCGTCTCCAAGCTGCGGCGGGCCTGCGCCTCGAGCTCGGGGCCGAGCCGATCGAGCGCTTCGGGCACAGTCCCCGACGTCTCGGCCACGTCGACGATCGACAAATAATCGGCCGGAAACAGCCGCGTCGCGGCCAATGCTTCGTGCAGCGTTTCCCCTTCACGGACGCGCGGCCCACACTTCCGGTGCGGCGGAGATGAACGCCCCGTTGGACGTCGCCTGAAAGCTCTGCGTCAAACTCGGCTCGATCGACATTCCGGACTGCTGCGTCAGGGCAAAGGACCACGAAAACCGCGCGATCGCAAACGACCGCAGGCAGCCCCCCACCACGGGAATCCGCAGCACGAGGGGATCGAAAACCCTCTGACCCACAAGCGAACGACGGATGACCGTGCCGCCCACGTAACGCCACGAACATCGTCCGAACGTCATCGTGAACCAGGTGATCGCCCCGGCGGTTCCGTAGAGGCCCAGCCCGAGAATGTCGATCGCCGTGCCCCCCGCGGGACTCTGCAATGATCCCCAGAATGTACAACAGCAAACCGATGACCAGGATCGCCGCCACAAGCTGAAACGCCGGCCAGGCGATCGCCGAATAGAACGAGCGGCGGAGCCGGATCGTGTTCTCGAAGTGGCCGGCCAGCGACTTGAGGATATCGGGCAGCGCACCGGTCTGTTCGCCGACGCCCGACCAGGTCGATCATCGATTCGGGAAAGGCGTGTCCCTGGCCGCGCATCGCCTCGGTGACGTCCAGGCCGCGACGCAAGTCGGCCGCGATCTCGAGCATGATCCCGCTGCAGCCGGGAATCGGCCGATTTCCGCCCCGCCAGCTCGAACGCCTTGCCCAACCGGGATGCCCGACTCCAACATCGTCGCCAATGACCGGCAGATGATCACCAGGGACTTGGTTCGGATGTGGGGATTGAACACGGCTGCCTCCCGAAATCACTCTTTCACCGTCATCAATCATTCACCGTCATCAATCATCTTAGCAAAAAACCGGCCGACGACTGCGGCAGGCCGCCCGCCTTTTGTGGGACAAGCCCCCTGCTTGCCGTTCGCCGGGTACCCAATCGGTTTCGGACCGGGCCAAAGCGATCGGCTTGGACTGGGCAGAGAATCCGCCCGAGTGCCGCCATCGCTGACACTCAAGCCCTTTCCCGGCTAAGATAACCGACAAGACGCCCAACGACCTCTCCCCGACTCCATGCCGTTTGCCGCCAGCTACTCCCGAGCGACGAACATCTCCGACGCCATCCGCTCGGTGACCGAAGAAATCCGTGCCGCGCTCGGCAAGGCGGAGCCCGATTTCTCGTTCCTGTTCGTTTCGCACGTACACGCGGAGGGCTTTGGCCAGCTTGCGTCACGCATTTGCGAAGCAACGGGGACCAAAGTGCTGATCGGCTGCACGGGAGAGACCGTGATCGGCGGGAGCGAGGAAATCGAGTCGGGGCCCGCCCTGAGCCTGTGGTCGGCTATCGTCTCAGGGGTCCGGGTCGAACCGTTTGCCGTCCGCTTCGAGCGGACGGCCGACGGGATCGTGACCTCCGGACTTCCGGCGATGCCAACCGATGGCCCCGCAGTCCGGGCCGTCTTCATGCTCGCCGATCCCTCCAGTTCGGCACCCCACACAGTGCTTGACCATTTCGAGGCGGAGTCGCCGGGAGTGCCGGTGCTCGGCGGGATGGCAAGCGGCGGACGCCGGCCGGGGGAAAACCGGCTGTTCCACAATTCACACGAGGTCAAACACGGTGCGGTGGGACTGGTCGTCCGTGGAGGGGCTCGCGTGCGATCGGTCGTGTCGCAAGGCTGCCGCCCGATCGGCAAGAACTATGTCGTCACCCGCGCCGAAGACAACGTGATTCACGCGCTGGGGGGCATCTCCCCGATGCAGCGGTTGCGCGAGCTGTTCGACACCCTGTCGGATCGCGACGCCGAGTTGGTCCGGCTGGGTCTGCACCTGGGCCTGGTCATGAATGAATACAAGGAGAGCTTCGAGCGGGGAGACTTTCTGATCTCCAACGTCGTCGGCGCCGATCCGGGGAGTGGTTCGATCGCGATCGGAACCCCCGTCCGGGTCGGACAAACGGTCCGCTTTCACGTGCGGGACGCCGAGACCGCCGACGAGGATCTCCAAAGCCTTCTCGACGCGGACCGTTCGGCGAACGCCGCCCCCGCCCGGGCGGCCCTGCTCTTCAGTTGCAATGGACGGGGGACGCGGCTGTTTCCCAGCGCCCACCACGACGCGTCCGCCATTCAAAAGACCGACGGACCGATTCCGCTGGCCGGATTCTTCGCCCAGGGCGAACTCGGTCCGATTGGCGGCCGGAACTATCTCCACGGCTTCACGGCGAGCATCGCGCTCTTTGAATGACAAGCTCTTTGAATGACAAGGCGGCCTGTGGCGCAAAAGGCCGGGACGATCGGTGTCGGACGCAGTTTGCGAATTGCCGCGGGGTGCGTGCCCCGCTCTCTGGTTCGCCGACAGGCGGGGGCACCGGCCTTCGCCGCGTGCCTGCCAAGTGCGTCGTTCCCCCTCGGACCATGCTTACCCAATCTTCCCTTGCCCGGAAAACGTCAATCGCGATATTCTTCCCCCCTCTCGGGTGAGCCGGAGTTCAAAAACTCGAAGGTCCAGAACGATGAGACTGATGCCGTCCACATCGAGCGTCCCAAGCGAATCCGATCACCGCATGCGGATGCCCGACGGACGATGGCTCGCGTATGCCGATTACGGCGATCCCAAGGGTCGCGCCCATTGCTGAGTTTTCATGGCGGGCTCAGTTGCCGTTTGGACGTGCGGTTTGCCTCGAATTTTTGCCAGGAAGCGGGGATCCGACTGATCTCCGTCGATCGGCCGGGCATCGGCCTGTCCGATCATCAGCCCGACCGGCACGTCCTCGATTGGCCCGAGGATGTGGCCCATCTGGCCTTGATGCTCGGGATTTACCGCTTTGCCGTCGCTTGGCTGGTCGGCCGGCGGCCCTTACGCTTTGGCCTGCGCAGCATCGGATTCCCGAATTGCTGACCAACGTTGGAACCGTCGGCTGCATGGCGCCGGTCCACGGCCGGCCCGGAAACCGTGCGCGAGTCGGGACTGCGGCTCGACCGCGTCCTGTTCCCGCTGGTGCGGCGATCGCCCTGGGTCGCCGGCGCAGTTCCTGACAGCGGCCAATCGGCTCCCGCCGTGGCTGCTCAAGCGGAATCTTCATGCGCGAGGTTGCCAGCCCGGCCGACCGCGCTTGATCGCTTCGCTCGACGCCGCGGAGGTCTTTCGACTTCTTTTATGAGGCACTCCGACGCGGCCCTTGGGGAACGGTTCAGGACTATCGCATTCTCGGCGGACCCTGGGGGTTTCCTCTCGAGCGAGATCACCAAAGGAAGTCCATCTCTGGCAGGGGGAAGAGGACCGGATCATGCCCTCGTGCCAGGCCCGATGGCTTGCGGACCATCTTCCCGCCGCCCGTCTGCATCTCGTCCCGGAGCAAGGCCATTTCCTGCTGCGGTCCTGCCTGAACGACGTCTTGACCGTGCTTCTGGAAACCCAAGTCCCCCCTGACGCAGCCCGCTTCCACTCGCATCTTTCCGTTTCCTGCGAGGGCCGATAGTCGTTATCGGTCCACCCGCCGCACGTCCGATTTCGCAAACTCCGGTCTCCTTTGAAAGTGCGGGCGGCCGACGTGTCTTTCGAGGACCGCTGATGTCGCTTTTGACTTTGGACCAAAACGTTCTTTCGCCCGGCATCGACCAGGAGTGGCCTGAGTGCCCGCCTGGAGGACTTTGCGTTCCGCTACGGACGTTCGTCCGAATCGTACCTCGTGACGGAGCCGGGCCGAGAATCGTTCTGGCTGCCGGACCATTCGGGCGTCATCGTGTTATTTGCGTCGCGGCCGCTATCTGCACGTCGGGGGCGGCCTGCTCGCCGCCGAAGCCGATAAAGCCGCTCTGCTCGACGCCTTCACCCAATGGACCTCGAAGTCGCTGTTTGCGACCGCTGTTTTACAACATCGCCCCCGATGAAGTGCCCCTCTTCCGCGAGGTTCGGGCTTCCAGGTCACGAAGTGGGGCGAAGAGGCGATGATTGATCTGCCCGATGCGACCTGGAAAGGCAAGCGATTATGAATGGGTCCGGCGACAATCGAACTACGCGCATGCGGCACGGCTTGGATTTCGTCGAGTGCCAGCCCGAACTGCTGTCCGAGCGACGCAGTGGGATCGCCTGGCCCAGGAACTGACCGAAGTGGCCAACGGCATCCTCTCCGAGCGGCCGCAGACAGACGACATCGGTTTCCTGAACGGCCGCTTCGACCCGTCGATCCTCGGACGCCGGCGGTTGTTTCTCGCGCGGCACACGGAAGCTCGGCCGGATCGAAGGCTTTCTAGTTTGCAATCCCGTGCCGCGGGGGGAACGAATGGGCTCTCGAACTGTACCGCGACCGGCCCGATGCCGTCCGCGGAACGATTCCCTTCCTGATGCACCAGGCTCTCCAGAAGTTTCAGCAGGAACAGGTCGAGCGAGCCTCGCTCTGCCTCGTTCCCGGCGTGCGGTGTGATCGGCCCCTGCCGGGCGACAGCGCGCTCATTCGCCACGCGATGATGCTTGAGCCAGTACTTCACATTTCATCTTCGACGTCGCCGGTCTGTATCACTTCAAGAGCCGCTTCCGCCCGCGGTTTGAGGACCGGTTCATCTGTGCCCGTCCGGCCGTCACGCTGGGGGCCGCCTGTTCCTTCATCGGCCTGTGCGGCGCCCTTCGGCTGAACTCCGTCAAGCTTGTCCGCCGACTTGTGGAGGCAGCTCCGCTACGCCCGGAGCCGTTCGACGCTCGCCGCTCCGCCGTCCGAGTCTTAGAGCACATCCTCTCCAGGTGCAGCGGTCCCGTGGCGGAAACCTTCGGTAAAGGCGAGGCTTTCATCGCGTCACCGAAGTGCTCGCAGCACTAAACCAGCACGTCCTTCACCACTTCGCCGCTGACGTCGGTCAGGCGGTAATCGCGGCCCTGGTAGCGGTACGTGAACCGCGTGTGCTCGATTCCCAACTGCGCCAGCACCGTGGCATTCAGGTCGTGGATGTGCACCGGATCGCGGACGATGTTGTAGCAGTAGTCGTCCGTCTCGCCGTGCACGTGGCCCGGCTTGATGCCCGCCCCGGCCATCCAGATTGAAAAACAGCGCGGATGATGGTCGCGGCCGTAGTTGTTGGCCGTCAGCGTCCCCTGCGAATAGACCGTGCGCCCGAACTCGCCTCCCCAGACGACGAGCGTGTCGTCGAGCAGGCCGCGTTGTTCCAGGTCCTCGATCAGCGCGGCCGTCGGCTGGTCGGTGTCGTAGCACTGGCTCTTGATGTCGCTGCGGCAGATTGTTGTGCTGGTCCCAGCCGCGGTGATAGAGCTGGATGAACCGCACGCCCCGCTCGGCCAGGCGGCGGGCCAGGATGCAGTTGGCCGCGTAGGTGCCGGGCTTCTGCGATTCGGGTCCGTAGCGGGCAAAGACCGACGGCCGGCTCCTGCGACAGGTCGGCCAACTCGGGGACGGCCGTCTGCATGCGGAAGGCCAACTCGTATTGATCGATGCGGGACTGCGTCTCCGGGATCGTGATAATCCTCGAGCTTGAGCCGATTGAGGGCGGCCACGTCGTCGAGCATCCGGCGGCGGCCGCTCGGCCGTGATGCCCGGCGGGTTCGACAGAAACAGCACCGGATCCTTGCCCGGACTGAAGCGGACCCCCTGATAGCGCGGCGGCAAAAAGCCGGAGCCCCACATCCGTTCGTGCAACGGCTGAGAGTTGGTCGGCACCGCTGGGACGCGAGATCATCACCACGTAGGCGGGAAGGTTGTCGTTCTCGGAACCCAAGCCATACGACAGCCACGCGCCCAGCGACGGCCGGCCGGCGATCTGGTGTCCCGTCTGCAGCATGGTCATCGCCGGATCGTGGTTGATCGCCTCGGTATACAGCGAACGGATCACGCAGATGCGGTCGGCGATGCGAGCCGTGTGCGGCAACAGCTCGCTGAGCCAGATTCCCGACTCGCCGTGCTGGCGGAAGCGGAAAATCGACGGAGCCACCGGGAAACCGCGCCTGGCCGGACGTCATGCCCGTCAACCGTTGGCTGCCGCGGACGGAGGCCGGCAAATCCTCGATTGAAGCGATCTTTCAGATGCGGCTTGTAATCGAAGAGTTCCAGCTGCGACGGCGCGCCGGCCTGCGTGAGCCAGATCACGCCGCCTGGCTTTCGGCCGGGAAATGGGGAATACCGCCGTCCAGGCCGCGCGCCGGCCCGCGGCGTCGCGCTCCAACAGCGTGGCCAGAGCCGCGGCCCCGATACCGACCGAGCTGTTCCGCAGAAATAGCCGGCGGTTGAGAGTGGCGTTGGATGTCGAACGAAAACATGGGAACCTCTCGTCCTGGCGATCTACTCCTTGGTGACCGCTTCGTCGAGATTCAAGAGCGTGCTGGCCACCGTCGTCAACGCGGCCAGCTCGGCGGGTTGATCGTCGGATCGGCGGACGACTTGCCCGACTTTGAACAGCTTGGCGGCGGCAGCGGGTTCTGTTTGGAATTCCTTCGAGCGCCCGATCATGCGCGGCGACGAGAATGGCCAGCTCGGAGTCGCGCGGACTGCGACTCAACACGCAGCGGAATCCCAGCTCAATCCGCCGGGCCGTCGGCGTCGCCTCCTTCGCGCACCATGCGTTGTGCCAAGACGCGGGCCGCTTCGACGTAGGTCGGGTCGTTCATCAAATCCAGCGCCTGCAGCGGCGTGTTGGTCCGCGTCCGCCGCACGGTGCACGTTTCGCGGAACGGCGCGTCGAACAGCGAGCATCGTCGGATTTGGCACCGACCGCTTCCAGTACGTGTAGAGGCTGCGGCGATAAAGTTCGGTCCCGGTGCCCAAGACGTAGGTCGGCGGGACGTAGGCCGAAACGACCTGCTCGTAAAGCCCCGGCGGCTGATACGGCCGCACCGAGTGGCCCCCGATCTTCGAGACCAACAGGCCGCTGGCCGCCAGAGCCTGGTCGCGCAAAAACTCGGCCTGCAGCCGATAGCGGGGCCCGCGTGCCAGCAAGCGGTTTTCCGGATCGCGATCGCGGAGCAGCGGCGTGAGCCGCGAGCTTTGCCGATAAGTGGAGCTGGTGACCAACAGCCGCAGCATGGCTTTCATGTCCCAATCGCGGCGGACGAATTCGGTGGCCAGCCAGTCGAGCAGTTCGGGATGGCTCGGCAATTCGCCCTGCGTGCCGAAGTCCTCGGTCGTGCGGACCAGCCCCACGCCAAACATCGACTGCCACAAGCGATTCACCGTCACCCGCGCCGGCAGCGGATTGGCCGGATCGACCAACCAGCGAGCCAGTCCCAGCCGATTGCGAGGCAGGCCGGGCGACAAAGGGGGCAACGTCGCCGGCGTGCCGGCCGTCACCTCGGCGCGCCGGCTTGTTGTACGCACCGCGCATCAGGATGTACGTCGGCGCGCGGCTTCGGCATCTCCTGCATCACGAGCGCGGTGGGAATCTCCTGCCCGTCTCGTAGACCAGTCTGCGGAGCGCTTTGACGAGGTCGGCCAGTCGGAGCTGTTCCGGATTTTGGCATTCCCGACGCGTCGGAGCCGCTCTTCGCGTTCGCCAGCTCGGCGTTGAGCGAGGCCGAGCTTGGCCTCCAACTTCGGCGCCGGCAGATCGATGAAGGGGGCGCGGTGCGGCCGATATTCGCGCCGGCGTTGCCGAGTCCGACCTCCGGCACGTTGTGATAGAAAGCAAACAGGCTGTAATAGTCGCGCTGCGTGAACGGATCGAACTTGTGATCGTGGCAGCGGCAGCAATTCAAGGTCAGTCCGAGCCAGACGGTCGACGTCGTCTCGACGCGATCCGCGCAATATTCGACCAGGAACTCGTCCGGGATTGCGCCGCCTTCCTCGTTGAACATGTGGTTGCGCTGAAAGCCGGTCGCGATTTTCTGCTTCAGCGTCGCGTCGGGGAGCAGATCGCCCGGCGAGTTGTTCGACGGTGAATTGGTCGAACGGCTGGTTCGAATTGAAAGCGTCGATCACCCAGTCGCGCCAAGCCGACATCTCGCGGTCGCGATCGACCTGATAGCCGTTGGTGTCGGCGAATCGCGCGCAGTCGAGCCAATCGACGGCCATCCGTTCGCCGTAATGCGGCGACGCCAGGAGCCTGTTCACCCAGGCGTCGTAGACGGCGTCCGCTGCCGGGGATCCGGCATGCGGTCGCGGCAGCTCCGGCTTCGGCGGCCTCATTTCGCGCTCGAATGCGGCGACATCGGCCGGTGCCGGCGGCAGGCCCGTCAGGTCGAGCGACAGCCGGCGGAGCAGCGTCGCCCATTCTGCCTGCGGCGACGGCTCGCAGCCCCTCTTGTTCCAGCCGGGCCAGGATGAAATTGTCGATCGCGTTGCGAGGCCACGCCGCGCTGTTTGACGGCCGGCGGTTGCCGCCGCTCCGGCGCCATGAACGCCCAATGCGGCTCGTATCTGGCTCCTTCGGCAATCCACCGCTTGAGCAGAGTCTGCTCCGCTTTCGTCAACGGCTTGTTGGCAGCCGGCGGCGGCATCATTTCCGAGGCATCGGCATTGAAGATCCGCCGCACGACCTCGCTCGCCTCGGGCTTTCCGGGAACGATCGGAACCGCACCCGAATCGGCCGGCCAGCAGGGCCTTCTCCCGCACGTCGAGCCGCACGCCCGCCTTTGCGGGCGTTGTCGTCCCGTCCGTGGCAGGCAAAACAATGCTCGACAGGATCGGGCGGACGTCGCGGTTAAACCGCAACGGCTCCGACGGCGCCGGCCTTGCTGCCAGCCTGCACGAAAAGCAGAAAGGCGACGGCGATCCGAGCGGACCTCTGCCACGAGGCCCCCGCGAGTCGATTGCAGGATTGGGGGAGAGTCTGCCATTGGTCAGCCGCGTGTTGGCAGGGGGCGGGATCGCGTAACCGGCGTGTCTTCTGGGCAAATCCCATTGTAACCCGACGAGTTCGAGCGACGCACGGCTCGGCAGGGGGGCCCCGGCAAATCGCCCGGGCCAATCAGCCCCTTTCCGAGGATCCGCATTGCGGCCGCAGGCTCGCGCGGTACATCTCCCACCGAAAGGAGTCTTCGATCATCGGGCGCCGGCTCGGCATTTTGGCGATCCTTGTCATCGCCTGCCTCATTTCGCTTTCCACCACCACGCGAAAGGCGACTGCGCCACAACGGGCAGCGCCTTCGCAGGCGATGTCATCGTCGGACGGGTCGTCCCGATCGCCGACGGCGACACGCTCACGGTTCTGGACGATACCGACCTGCAACACCGCATCCGCCTCTTCGGCATCGACGCGCCCGAAAAGGCGCAGGCCTTTGGCAAGCAGTCGAAAAAGAATCTCGCCGACAAAGTTTTTGGAGAGACCGTCCGCGTCGAGGTCGTCGATATCGACCGCTACCGACGCGAGGTGGGACGAATCTATCTCGGCGATCGCTTCATCAACCTCGAACAAGTTCGCGACGGTTACGCTTGGCGCTACACCACGTATGACCGGCACCACGAATTCGACGCGGCGGAAGCAGAGGCCCGCGAGCGGCGCCGCGGCTTGTGGGCCGCTCCGCATCCCACCCCTCCGTGGGAGTTCCGCCGCGCCGCCGAGCGGAAGGATGACGGCGTCAATTCGCCGCGACGGGGTTTGCCGGTTTCCAGGAGGCCGCCAGGCCGGGCTTCGTCTCTTTGAGGATTTCGACGATCGCCTGCCGGTCGCCGGCAGAGAGCCGCGCGAATTCGGGGCTTGTATCCGCTCCCCTTAAAATCTCCCCCATGCGCTGAGCGACGTAGCCCTTGACCTCATTGGGCAGCGCGTCGAACGCGGGGGAGTAGACAAGGTAGCTGCACGGATATTTGAACAATCGCCGCTTGAGATCGAAATCGCGGAGCGAGCGGCCCCGCTTGTCGCGTGGACCGCGGGCGGCGAAATCCGACGCAAAACTCGTCGTTCCCCGGATCGGTTCGGTCAGAGCCGCCTCTTCGCTGAAAAGCAAATACTTGACGAGCGGTTCGCCGACGGCCTTGATGCGGCTGGTCGTGCTCTCCCAGCGGTAAGCGGCCGGCTGCTTCAATTCACGGTTGAGCGCCGCCTCCTGGGCCAGGGCCATGCGGGTCTGGAAATTGGCCGCCGTGATCCGGTTATGAGCCGTCGTCTGGTGCTCCATCACCATGAGTGCGACGATGTCGCTGGAGCCGGCGAGGTATTTCGAGCCGTTGAAGCGGCCCGCGAGGCTCGTGACGTTCATGCCGGCGGAGTTGTCGATCTCTTCCGGCGTCTGTTTGTCAGTGACGATCAGGTTGCCAAGGTGCTTTTGCCGGCCGTGCGTCCCCGTGACGTACCAGCCTCCCCAGCGGTTCTTGAGCGGGCTGGTGTGGTCGATGTGGAACGTGCCGGAGGCAAGAATGGGGAATCCGGCTGCGTCTGAAAAGACCGATCGGATCACAAACCCGGGAACTCCCTGCGTTTGGGACGACGCGTGGCACAGAAGGCACGAGTCGGTCTGCCGCGCGATCCGCGGCTTGTCGAGGCGCTCCTGGTCGAGCGTATAGAAGACGGCTCCCAAATTGGGATCGGCGGCCGAGATTTCCATCACGTCGCCGTCGGAGCAGTAGCCGACGTAAACGTCGTCGTTGAAGTACAAGGCGCGCGGCGTTCGAGGGGCGATCCGCTGGCGCTGGAAGCTGGTCTTGGAAAAGACCAGCATCTGCGACGATTCCGGCACGTTGAGCGCGCGCAACAGCGACCGCAGATAACCCCAGCGCTCGTCGAATTCAAAATGAGCCGCGCCCGGATTCGATCTGTTTTTGCAGTCGCGAGACCACGTTCTGCGGCGTCGCTGTGCTGTAATTGACCGGCTCTCGCTCGAAATCGTCCGCGGCGAAGGCCGACAAGCCGCCGGCCGGAACGCTGAGCAAGACGAGGGCGAGCAACTGCTGGGCCGCCACACACTTGCGCGTCATAACGACTTGGCTGGCGACCTTACGCACGAGGAAGGACCTTCGGAGGCAGGATCGGACGGTGGCGAGGAGCACGCGAGAGGCCAGAGATAACCGTAGCGGAGAGCTAAAAGCAAAACAAGACAGCCTCATTCACCGTCGCCTCTGTACGTTGCTTCACGGACCTCGCGATTCGTTCACGATCAGCGGTACAACGGTTGTACTACGCTCGCGGCGAGCGACACGGGGTGTGGCAAGAGGGGCGAACCGGGCGTTTGCCGCGGCGCGGTCTGGTTCCTGCTCGAAAAGTGCACAGAGAGCGTGTTCCGGAGCTTTTTGCGGTCTTCAGATTTCCCTTTTTTACGCCCAAAAAACCCCAAAAAACTCAAAAAAGGGCCTCGGACGAACGCGCGTTTTTGTTGAGGTCGGCCGTGCGTGGCGCGGATTTTGCGACATTCCTTACACGACCGACAATGCAGGCTGCGACCAAAGCCGCGACCGTGAGGGAGCGGTGGCGGGCAGAGCGGGTGGCAACGCGTTATCTGCGGATTCCGCCAATCTCGTGCCCAGAATCTGAAACCGCCCACCCAACACAAGACCGCTTCGTCGAGGGCACGACCCCAGGAGGCGGAAGGGAGTAATCGCAATGGAGAAAAGGGCAATCGAACGCTACCGCCGTAGTCTGCAGGAGCTCACGACGCGGATGCGGAGCGACGCGACGGCCGTCACCGACCAGATTCGAGAGGGAAGCGGGGGCCAGTCCGGCGGCGGACTCTCCAATGCACCAATGCATTTGGGAGACATGGGGACAGATGAATATCTCCATGACCTCAATGCGACTCTGCTTGAACATGAAGAGTTCCTGAGTAACGAAGTCCGCGAAGCGTTTGGCCGCATCGACGAACGGCACGTTTGGTCGCTGCGAAAGCTGCGGAAAGCCGATCGCCAAAGAACGGCTCGACGCCCTTCCGTACGCGCGCGTGCTGTGCTCCCTTGTGCCGAAGCGGCCGACACGGGTCCGCCAGCCAATTTCAACACCGGACGTCCCCAGCGACCGCAGGACACTCTGGCCCCGCATGGCGAAATGGACGAAAGTGGTCGCCGCCGAGCCAGACACACTGACATCGAGTCCGACGCGGAATCGCCTCTCCCGCCGGGCGACGTTCACGCCGCCGGCACCCCAGGAGGCGGGACTGCCGTCGGGGGCCTTGCCGGTAGCAATGCGGGGCATGGCGATCCTGACGTTGCCGATCTGCAGGACGCCATGGGAAGCGGCGAGTCCGACGCCCGGGAAGCCCATGCCGACAGTGACCACGTACCCAAGTCGGGTCGCTCCGGAGGGGCGGTGGGCGGCACGCCGGCCAACAAGCGCAATCGGACCGGCCAGCCGCCGCGTCAACAGCGGCCGGGTGGACGATGCGCAGTCGGTCGAGACACACGGCAAGGGACCGGTCCTCTCACCTATTGCGAGATTGTTAGAGCGGTCGCACCGACCCCACGGTCGGGCGCAGAGCGTGTCGTACAGCGAAACGGAGGCCAAGACCCACCCGGTGTGTTAATCCCGCCCGCGATAAATTATCCTGGAGGGAGATTATAGAAGGCCCGGTGCCGCGGCCGGAGGAAAGCCGCGGAATCAAAGTGGCGGGTGCGCCAAGGTGATGAGAAGAGCGACAAGTCCTCGAAGAGCGAGCCCGCCGATGCGGCCGAGTGGGCCTGCGGCGTCCGGCGTGCGGTTTCCGGCGTCGCGCCGCGCGCGACCGCTTTACAAAAGTGCTTCGGCCATCTGGCTTTGGATGGCGCTGTGCGTTTTGCCGCTTGAGGCGTTCGGACAGGATGCGCCTCCGGCTCCTCAAGCCGAACCCCAGGGCCAGCGCGCCCCGCTCCAGGCGGAGCCTCCCCGGCCGCGGCCGCCGATGATCGTGCTTCCGGGTCCGTTTCGCATGCCCGGCCAGGTCGACGATGACTCTCCCAATCGCCCCCCGCTGGCGGTCGATCGACGGACGCTGCGACAGTTGCAAGCGGCCGCCGACCTGATCGCCGAAAAAGAAATATCCCGACGCGGTGCGCCAACTCCAGCGGGTTCTCGACGATCCGGAAGATTCCTGGATCGAGTTGCCCGGCGGCGGGAGCCCGCAGTTCCGAAGCGCCAAACAGCAGGCGGCCGACCGCATCGGTCGTCTTCCGGTCTCGGCACGGGAATCGTATGAAACCGAATACGGCCAGGTCGCCCGCCGGATGCTCGAAGACGCGACGGCCCGCGGCGACCGGGCCGACGCTCGACGAGGTGGTTCGGCGGTTCTTTCACACGCAGGCCGGGTATGAAGCGGCCTATCTCTTGGGGAGCCGACTGCTGGACGACTCGATGCTGCTGGCCGCGTCGCGTCCAATTCGACCGGTTACGTCGCTCACCGGGGGATCGCCGGTTCGAGCCGATGCTGTCGCTCAAGGCGGCCTGTTGTTGCATGCGATCGGGCCTGTCGGAGAAGGCCTTGCAGATCCTCTCCCGCCTGCAAGCCATTGCCGCCGGGAGCCAACGTCAACATCGGCGGCCGGCTGGTCATGATCCCTGATGGTGATTCGAGAGCCCTGCAATGGCTGGCCGGGGTCGATGGGGCCGGCACGGCCTGTCCCGCCCGCTCCCGGCGACCGATTGGCCGATGTTTGGCGGAAGCCCCGACCCGGAATGCGGAAGGCGCGTCTGCCCTGCCGCTGGGCGAGCCGATCTGGACGCACTCCGTTGATCCGCGACCCGAAGTTCTTCGGGAAGAATCGCTTCGCCCACATCGAGACTGTCTTGCAGGCGTATGAACGTGAGCTGGCCGACCACGGCTTGTTGACGCTTCCGGCCACCGAACCGTTGGTCGTCGGCAACACGGCCGTCTTCCGCACGCTGGCCCGCCTGCGGGCCGTCGATCTCCGCACCGGCGAGCGGCTATGGGACTTTCTGGAATGCGACCGCCTGTACGGCATCCTCGCGGCCGCCGAGCATCAGACGCATGGCGGCAATCGACTGCCCGTGAACCTGGAGGTCAATGAGCCGGGGGCCGATCTCCACCTCTTTCTAAACTCCCGTTCGTTTCCGGGACAGGAGCTACGCCACGCTCAGCAGCGACGGGCAGCGTGTCTTCGTCCTGCTCGACATGGGCTTTCTCGGGCAGGAAGAATTCCGATCGAGCCCGCAGACTGAGGTGCTGGGCGCGCGAAATCAGAACATTCTCGCGGCCGTCGACCTGGCCACCGGAGAGATTCAGTGGGAAATCGGCGGAGCGCGGGCCGACCGCAAGAACCGCGAACATGCCGGCACGTTCTTCCTCGGCAGCGGGCTCCCTTTGGAATCGGCCCTGTATTGCCTGGGCGAGATGGACGGAGAAATCAGCCTGTTCAAGCTCGACCCGGCGACCGGCAAAACGGTCTGGTCGCAGCGCCTCGTCCTTCCGCTGGGCCGGTTACCCTCATTTTCCGCTCCGCCGGCTGGCCGGCGACAATCCGAGTTACGCGTCGGGACTCCTCGTTTGTCCGACTACGGCGGGCGTCGTGGCGGCGGTCGATCCGTCGTCGCGAACTTTGCGGTGGGAGTACCGTTACCACATCAACGTCGCGGAGGAGCTACCCGATCCGCGGTCGACGTGGGCCGAACTGCCGCTCTTCACCGGAATTGACGAGTCTGCCCGCTGGCTCGATTCGGCCCCGACGATCGCCGAAGCAGAGCGTGCTCCTCACGCCGCGCGATTCCGACGAGCTGCATTGCCTCAACCTGGCCGACGGAACGCTCGGTGGAAACGCGAGCGCGGCAACCGGCTGTTTATTGCGGCCGTCTTGGAGGGAACGGTCGATCCTCGTGGGCCGTTCGAGCGTCGAGGCATTGCGGTTAAGCGATGGAAATCCGGTCTGGCGCGCACCGATCGATATGCCGATGCCCGCCGGCCGCGGATTCCGAAACGGACATCTCTATCATCTGCCCCTTTCGACCGGCGAACTGGCGACGATCGACCTGCGCCGCGGCCGCATGATCACGCGATCGAGATTTCCGTCGAACGTGAAGCCCGGAAATATGGTGGCGGCCGATGGGATCCGTCGTCATGCAATCGCCGTCCGCCGTGCTGGGCCTTTCGCTCCGACGGCCGAATTGGAGAAGTCGCTCGTCAACCACCTTGGCGCACAAGCCGGACGATTCGCGGCCGCGCTGGCCGCACGGGGTGAATTGCGTGTCGACCGGGGACAAACGGCGGCCGGGCTCGACGATCTGTTTCATTCGCTTCGCCGTCGGCCGGAACAGGCATACCGAAGATTTGGCCGATTGCGACAGTGCTCGAAAGCCTTCGCTACGACTTCGTCAACAGCCGCGCGGATGCCGGCCAGCGATCGAGCCTCTGATCGTCGATCCGGCACAGACGGTTCGAGTTTCATCGTTGATGGCCCGCGGCCTCGAAACATCCGGCAACCTTGACGGCGCTTTGGATCACCGACTTGCGCTTGTCGGCGATGACGCGCTGGCCAAGACGCTCGTTTCCGTCGGCGAGTCGACTCCGCGTGCAGCCGGCGGCGATCGTCGCCACTCGATTTTGGCAATCTCTGCCGCAAGGCGCCCGCCACACAGCGAGCCGGGCTTCGCCAAGAAGAATCGAGGAATGGGCCGGCGCCTGGCAGTCGCGCGACAAAATGGACCGATTGACCCGCGCCGCCGTCTCATTCCGCGAGTTGCCCGAGGACGTCGGCCTGCGGCGAACGCTCGTGGAGAAGCTTCCGGCCGAAATCCAATCGAGCGGAGGTCGTGCGGCAACTGATGCACCTCCGCGGCCTCGGCCGACAACGGCAGCCGCCGGTTTCGCCACGGCGCAGCTCGCGCGGCTCATGATCGATCATCGCCGGGCCGAGGAAGCGTTGCCCCTGCTGAAAGAGCTGGAAGACAGGTTTCGCGGCGTCGTCTGCGCGCGACGGAAAGACCGGCGCCGAGCTCGCCCGGGCCTGGCGTCTGGAGCCGGCCGTCAAGAGTACCCAATCCCGCTTGTCCCCTTGGCCGGCAACGCACCTCTCCGTGAAGCGCAAGGAGGAGGACCGCGCGACGCGGGCGATCATGGCCGTTCCCGTCGATCAGCGGACGGGGACCTTCTTTCGCCAGTGGCGGTTTGAATCGCGTCTCGCACGGAGGCGGCCGGGGTCCGACTCTCATCGCCTTCGACGAAACTGGTTCACAGCGCTGGCAGTTCGATCTCGAAACGGCTCATCCCCACGCGGGTCGTCTCGGCGTCGGCGCGACGATGGATCCGCCAGTTGCCATTCGCGTGCACGGCCCTCTGCTGGAAGTCGCCATGCACCGGCGGTTTGCAGTGCTCGACGGGTTTGAGGGCCATGCGCCGCCGCAGCTCCTTTGGAGCGGCGCCCTGTATGACCCTCTCTGGAGCCTGGCCCAGAGCCGCTCCGAAATCGGACTGGCCGGCTTGATGACGGACGATTTCGTCTTCTACCAGGTCGGGTCGGTTTTGCGTTGCGCCGATGCGGTCACCGGGGAGGTGGTCTGGGAACGCCGCAATGTGCCGTCGAGTTACGTCCTTCAGGGAGACGAGGACTACGTGGTCGCGCTTGCCCGCAGCGAGCGGAACGATCCCTCGGGCCTGGTGCTGCAAACGGCCACCGGGGCGGAAGTCCTCTCAGGGCCTTTCGGCGTCGCCGGGCCGCTATCGAACGAATGGACGGGACGGCGCGTGTTGGTGACGACGCCGGGACCGTCGCATCTCTCGTTGTCGCTTTTAGACTTGGCGCAGCGGGGCAAGCCCGTCTGGAGCCGCAGTTACCGGATGCCGGCTTGGACCACGCCCATCGACGAGGAGGAGTTTGCGGTCCTCGATTCGCGGGGAATGCATATCCACTCGTTCGAGAGCGGGGCGCCGATCGTCGAAGCGGCGATCGAACGGCCCGGCTCGCCCTCGCAGGTCCTCGTGCGGCGCGTCGGCCGCCGCTACCTCGTCATCAGCCAGGGAGGCGAGGTCCGGTTCCCGGGCTTTCGCGACATTCCGCGCGGCCTGCCCAGCGGAAAGATCTGGGCGATCGACCGCGATTCGGGCAAAACGGCTTGGTCGGTCTCGATGCCCGTGCCGCAGGTCCTCCTCGAGACGCCCGCCGATTCGCCGGTCCTCGTTTTCCTGCGGCCGCCGGCTCGCTTTGAATCGGCCCGGTCCAACGGCGAGGAAGTCCTGTCGATCGTCGATGCGCGGACCGGCGCGTTGCTGTATGACACGGCGGAGACCACGCCCCCTGATCGGATCAATGTGCGTCTCGATCGGGACGCTCGTCGGGTGATCGTCAACACCGACAAATGCGTGCTGACGATCGCGCCGACCGACGTTCCGCTGACCTCCCCTGCGCCGCCAGCCTCTTCCGCGCCGCCGGCTCCCGTGGAAGCCCCGCGTCCGCACCCCAAGCCTTGAAATTCGAATGCGACAAGGCCGGCAGCCAAGAGTGCGTTCGCAAGGAAACTAGCGCCAATCGCAAACGCCAGCCGTTCGGCGAGCGCGGGCCGCGCTCGCAACCTGGCCACGACGATCAACGCAAGCAGGGCGTGGCCCGAGTTCATGCCAATAATCCACTCTAACTCATTGGCGCTCATGGACCGCCGCCTTACCCGTACCTTGTAATAGACAGAGAGGTGTCCTCTTCCCTCCTTGAACCGCAGTCGGTCGGCGACGTTAACCGAGCCCTGCGAAAAACACCTCGGCATGACGTGGCCCGATGGGCTCCAGCCTGAGTCGCGACGTGCGAAGCATCATCCTTGGGTTAACGGAGAGGCGGGGCCGGAGGGGCGCCTTCGTCCTGCCAGGCTGGCGACCGTCGCGGTCAATGCCGCGGGCTCGATGGGCTTGGAAACGTGGACCGAATAGCCGACTTTCAAGGAGTGCGCGCGGTCTTCGGGCCGGGCAAAGGCGGTCAACGCGATGGCGGGAACTTTTCCGCCGCGGGTCGGGCCCAGTGCCCGGATCCGCCGCAGGAACTCGTAGCCGTCCACCTCGGGCATGCCGATATCGCTGATCAGAATGTCCGGCCGGGCCGTCTCGACCAAGGGCATGGCCTCCGCGGCCGAAGAGGCGGTGACGACTTCGGCGTGACACTCGTCGAGCACCCATTTGATGAGGCGGCATGCATCGGGCTCGTCATCCACAACGAGGATTTTCAGGCCCGACAGATCGACGGTTTTGGAATCCGGAGCGCAGTCGGGGGCTGATGCCCGATCCCGCGACAGCGGGTCGTCCATCCGATCGTGCGAGACGGCCAGCGGAAGACTCACGACGAACCGTGTTCCCTGTCCGTCACCCTCGCTTTGAGCCCACACCGTCCCGCCGTGAAGGTCGACCAATTGTTTCACGATGGCAAGCCCGATTCCGAGGCCGCTGTGTTTCCGCCGGATGGTGGCGTCGGCCTGGCGAAAACGATCGAAGACGTATGGAAGAAACTCCGCGGGAATCCCCTGGCCGCTGTCGGCCACGGTGATCTCGACGTGCGAGCCGGCGCGTTCCAAAACCACCGCGACCGTGCCCCCTTCGGGGGTGAATTTGACGGCGTTGGTGAGCAGGTTCCAAACGACCTGCTGCAGCCGATTCGCGTCGCCGCGCAGCGGCCCGGCGTGGGGATCGAGTCTGTGCTCCAGGCGGATTCCCTTGGCTTCGGCGGTCGGCTGGATCGTCTCGATGGCCGCCTCGAGGAAGGAGACGGGCGACAGTCGCTGCATGTCGAGCCGAAGCTTTCCCGAGATGATGGAGCTCATATCGAGCAGGTCTTCGACGAGCTTCGTCTGTACGCGGGCGTTGCGTTCGATCGTCTCCAGCCCCTGGGCCATTTCCGCTTCGGTTGTCCGGCCGCTGGCGAGAATCTGCGCCCATCCCAATATGGCGGTCAATGGCGTCCGCAACTCATGCGACAGCGTGGCCAGGAACTCGTCCTTCATGCGGCTGGCGCGCTCGGCCGCGCTGCGCGCGAGCGTTCGCTCGCGAGCAACTGCGTTTTTTCCTCCTCCGCTCGTTTCCTCTCCGAAACGTCCCGAAGGATGACCAGGATGCCCCGGTCCCCCTGCCAGGGGACGAGCGCCGCCGTCGCTTCGACGGGCACATAGGAACCGTCAAGCCGCAGCCATTCTTCGGGAGCGGCCGGCAGGTTCTGGCCGATTTCCTTCAACCGCTCGACCCGGGCCGCGACACGGGGTCGCGATTCTGGCGCGGCGAGCTCCGCGGGGGCGCGGCCCAAAAGCTCGTGCGCATCTTTGCGCCGAAGAACCGCACGGCGGCAGCGTTGACGTAGCGGATTTTCCCCTCGACGTTGACGTACATCACGTCGGGACACAATTCGGCCAAAGCGCGGTAGCGGCTTTCGCTCTCGTCGCGTTCGGCAGTGCGCCGCTGGGCAAGCGCCTTGTTCTCCCGTTCGGCGACGATGATTCTCCGAAAGTAGAAGAGCGACGTCAGCAAAAGCGCGGAAACGAGCACCGCCAGCCACGGTCCCAACTGCTGCCGCATCTCCGTCGTGATGAAGAAAGCCAAAATGCGATAAGCGAACAGCGCAAACAGGGCCGCCAGGAGCACCAGCCAGGGGCGTCGGTCCCCCACTTCGCTGGCCATCCGGATCACGAAGAACATCGTCGCGAAGTAGAGGACAGTCGCGATGGCAAACAGGATCGTTGCAGACTCACTCATGCCCAGGCCCTCCGTGGCGGCCGATGACCGTTCGGACGTTCGACGCCGACTCGCGGCGTCAGTTTATAACTTGACGAGCGCCTTCTGGAAGTCGGCGACGAGATATCGTCTCCCCTTCTTGAGCACGCGGTGCCCTTCGGCTTCGAGCCGGCTTTTGAGATTGGGGATGCCGCCGGGGTATTTGGGATTGAGCTCGCCGCCCGATTTGAGGGTCCGCCAGTAGGGCGTAATGCGCTTGGCCCCTTCGATGGCCGCCTCGTCGGCGGCGTGCGCGGCGATCCAGGCGAAGATGCCCGTCGTGATGGGACAGCCGATCGTAGCGCGGTGCTTTTTCGCCAGAGAGGCGCGGATCTCGCCGATGGTGACGAGTTTGCCCTTGGGCACCTTGCGCATCACCTCGTCCACCTCGCGCGGCGCGGGGATGACCATCGTGCCCGTGCCCCACCGCAGAGTCATCTTGCCCACAATTGGGCCGACCTTCGGGAGATCCTTGCTGTCGGCCAGCTTCTCTTGCCACGATGTTTTCTTGATCGCCATGGGATCGCCCTTGAAGTCGAACGGGTCTCGAACACTCGACCCACCCTACCACGCACAGCGGTTCGCTTCCACGATTTTCCAGTCGACCTCGACGCCCAGGCCGGGGCGATCGGGGGTGGTGATGACCGGGCCGCGGATTTCGAGCGGCTCTTTGACGACGGAGAACGCATGATAGTCGGGGCCCATGATGTCGCCGGGGTATTTCTCGACGTTCATATTCGGACAGGCGACGACCAGGTGGCACATGGCGGCCGAGGCGACGTCGAGCTCGAGGTTCGAGCCGATGCTGCAGGCCACTCGGTGGTGGGCCGCGTAATCGATGATCTGCTTCGACTTGGAGATGCCGCCGTTCTTGCCGGGGTAGACGCTGATCACGTCGCACGCCCGGTGGCGGATGCACTCGACGGCGTCGGCCAGGTCGAAGCAGATGTCGTCGGCCATCACTTCCGGCCGGATCGCCTGGCGGACTTCCGCCAGGCCTTCGAAATCGCCCCGGGGCGTCGGCTGCTCGAACAGCGTCACTCGGCAGTCGTCGATTTCCTGCGCCATCGCGATGGCCGTTTGGGCATCGTAGCCGCCGTTGGCGTCGATCACGATGGCCGGCTGCGGGCCGATCGTCTCGCGGACGATTCGGACGCGCTCAATATCCGCGGTCAAGTGGGTGCCGACCTTGACCTTGATCGTGTCGAACCCCGCGGCGATCAGCTCGGCCGCTCGCCGCCGCGCACGATCCGGATCGTAGGCGCCCATCGAAAAGCGGCACCGAATGGCCCGGGGACGCACCAGGCCGCCGAGCAGCGCGTAGACGGGCTGGCCCAGATCCTTGCCGCGAATGTCCCAGCAGGCCATTTCGATGGCCGACTTGGCGAACCAGTTGTCCTCGGCCGCGTGGTCCATGACGGCCGCGATGGCCGCGATATCGGTCGGATCGCGGCCGACGAGATGCGGAGCGAAGAAGCGGTCGATCAGGGCTTGCGCGCCCCAAACCGTTTCGCCGCTCCACCGCGGCAGCACGGTCGCTTCGCCGGCCCCGTCGATCCCGGCGTCCGTCGAGAGGCGGACCAGGACATACTCCGAGACTTCGTGCCGCCCCAGCGAGGAGATCATGTGCCGCTCCGGTTTGAGCGGAATCCGGACGGGGAACGTGTCGATCCGCGTGATTTTCATGGTGGTGCGATGTCTCTACAATTCGCGTGGGGACCGAGCAGCGGCCGCTGCTCACGACAATGACAACAACGGGGGCCCGTTTCAACCGGGGACGAGCCGGCGGATTGACCCCGCCCGGGCGCCGGGATGAACCCGGCGGCCCGTGGGCGACGAGCGAATGCGAGGACCCATGGGGCGTGTGCCGTGAAGCGGATTTTTTTAATGTTGACGGTGGTCAGCACGATTTTGCTCCTGGCCGCCCTCGTCTTGGGGTTTGAAATCGGCAATCCGCGGAGCGTGGCGCCGGCGACGCGGAAGCTGCTGAGCTATCACCTCTTGGTGTCAGTGGCTGCCCTGATCTTCGCCGCCCTGGTCCATGCCGTCCTGTTGACCTATTTCATGGGGACCAGCCGCTGGATGGACGAAGCCCGGCAGGCATACAAGTTCGATTTCCGCTGGAGCGACGAGAACCGCCGCCTTAAATACCGCACAATCCCGGTGATGGCGATCTGCATGCTCCTGTTGATCTTGAACATCCCGTTGGCGCGCTCTCGGTCGACCGCGCCAATTGGAAGGTGCCTGGAATAGGGGCCGTCTCACCGTCGCGCGTGCACCTGGTCTTCGCCGTCCTGACAATCGTCTTCAACTTGGCGGTCAACGCGATGGAATACCGGGCGATCCGCCGGAACGGCCAGCTCATCGTGGAGGTTGTCAGCGAGGTCCGCCGAATCCGCGAAGCACGCGGGCTGCCGGTTTAGCGGCGCGAACTCTTGGTGCGATGAAATTCGACGGCTTGCCGGGACGACGGATCGAAATCGATTCTTTCAGGAGGCAGGGGGGATTGGGGGAAATCGCATGCGGATCGGCATCGTCGGCTGTGGCTACGTCGCCGATTTCTATCTGTCCACAATGCCGAACCATCCCGAGCTCGAGCTGGCCGGGGTCGTCGACCAAGACGGCGGACGGGCGCGGCGATTTGCGGAAGCGCACCGAACCCGGGACTATGGTTCGCTGGCCGCCTTGCTCGATGATTCCCAAGTCTCGTTGGTTGTTAATCTCACTAATCCACGCAACCATCACGACGTTTCCCGCGCCTGCCTCGAGGCCGGCAAACACGTCTATAGCGAGAAACCGCTGGCGACCGTGTGGCCGCAGGCCGTCGAACTGGTCGAGCTGGCGGAGCGAAAGGGGCTGCAGATCGTGTCGGCGCCCTGCACGGTGCTTGGGGAGGCGGCACAGACCGTGTGGAGGGCGGTCCGCGAAGGGCAAATCGGCCCGGTCCGGCTCGTTTACGCCGAACTCGACGACGGCATGGTTCACCGCGAGAACTACCAGAACTGGATCAGTGCGACGGGGAGTCCCTGGCCCTTCAAGGACGAGTTCGAGGTGGGCTGCACGCTGGAGCACGCGGCCTATTACGTGACATGGCTCGCCGCGATGTTCGGCCCCGCCGCGTCGGTGACGTCTTTCGCGTCGTGCCAGAATCCGCGACAAGGCTTCCGGAGCACGGCTCGATCCACCGGATACCCCCGACTTCTCCTGCGGCTGCATCCGGTTTGCCTCGGGGGTCGTCGCACGGCTGACGTGCAGCATCATCGGGCCGCACGACCACGCGCTGCGGCTGTTCGGTGACGCGGGAACTTTGACCGTCCAGGAATGCTGGAACTTCGGTTCACCTGTCACGCTGTCCCGGCGGACGAAGTGGACGTTCCGGGCCGAGCGGCACCCGATCCTCGCCCGGCTGGTCGGCCTGGGACCCCGTCGACTGCCGCTGGTGCGCCGGCCCACGTTCCGCTACAAAGTGGCCGGAGCCAATCGCATCGACTACTGCCGTGGCGTCGCCGACCTCGCCGGGTCGATTCACGACCATCGCCCCTGCCGGCTCAGCCCCCGATTCTCGCTGCATGTAAACGAGATCGTGCTATCGCTTCAAGATCCCAAGGGCATGGGAAGCCCGCGACAACTGACGACTGGTTTCGAACCGATGTCGCCCATGCCCTGGGCGGCAGACTGACTCGATCGCACGCTCACGCAGAGCCATGGGCATGGCAGTCAACGGATTCAATTCGCATGAGACACGTCACGAGCGAACGAATGAGTCGAATCTCTGCTACAACATTTTTTCCATTCTCTTTCTCTGCGAGCTCTGCGCCTCTGCGAGGGATTCTTCTGCTGGATCATAATGGTCGACTCATCGTCGAGATCGAGGCGGTCGAAAGGCGTGCTGTCGTTCGCAATTAACAATCGATCGCAATCGATTTGGAAGAGTGATCTCTCGCAGAGCGCAGAGCTCGCAGAGAAAAGGCAGAGAGGAAAGAGTGGCAGGAGATGGAGGAAAGGGTGCCACGGCCACCGCTCTGGGTGGCCATGCAAAGCAACTTGACGTGCAAGGGCATGCTCACGCAGAGCCGTGAGTATGGCGCCCGGGACCGGGATCCGGCCGTTTCAATTTGCGTGAGACACGACACCCGTAATTGAGGCCTGATGAGTCGAGTAACACGCTGGGGCATTCTCGGCACCGGACCGATGGCGGCTGCGTTCGTGCGCGATCTGGCTCGACTGCCCGAGGCGCGGGCGGTTGCGGTGGGTTCGCGATCCGCCGGATCGGCCGCCGATTTCGCCGATCGAATGGGGATCGACCGGTCTTTCGGTTCTTATGACGCGCTGCTGGCCGATCCGGAAATCGATATCGTGTACATCGCCACCGTCAACGTCACGCACCATCCCCTTTGTCTTCGCGCGCTCGACGCCGGCAAACCGGTCGTCTGCGAGAAACCTTTCACGCTCAACGCGGCCCAGGCTCGCGAGGTCGTCGGCCGCGCGCGCGAGCGCGGCTTATTCTGCATGGAAGCGATGTGGACGCGATTCCTGCCCGCCGTCGCTCATCTCAAAAAACTGCTCGAGGACGCGATCGGCACACCCCGGCTCTTCTCGGCCCAGATCGGATATCCGTTCGTCGCTGACCCGGCCGGCCGGCAGTTTAACCCGGCACTGGGGGGTGGCGCCCTGCTGGACCTGGGGATCTATCCGGTCTCGTTGGCTTTCTTCCTGTTCGGGCCGCCCGATGCGGCAGTCGGTCGCGCGACGCTGTCCGGCACAGGAGTCGACGAAACCGATGCGATCGTCCTGAGTCACCCCGGCGGCCGCCTCTCGGTGCTGGCTGCGACGATCACGACAGCCACGCCGAACGAGGCCGTCGTGATGGGCACCCGCGGACAGATTCGGCTGCACGAGCCGTTCCATCGTGCCCACCGGCTGACGATCCGGACGGCATCTCCCATCAGGCCCCTGGCAAGAGGCGGAGCAGGACGACTGGCGAGGCTCAAACGGTCGGACCTGCTTCAGGCCGTGTCTCAGCGCGTTGATCCACTGGTTCGGTCCTTACTGGGCAGAGGCGGCCGGCGGATCGTCGTACCCCGCGTGGGAGAGGGCTACCATTACCAGGCCGCCGAAGCGATGCGATGCCTGCGCGGGACAGCTCGAAAGTCCGATCATGCCGTTGGATGAAACGATTGGCATTCTCAACACCCTGGACGAGCTGCGGCGGCAATGGGGAGTGCGATATCCGGGTGAGTGAAGCGAGCCAAGCCGGTTTCGGCAGCAGAGCGGCAAGCTGAGACGCAGGAAGGCGAGGGGACTAAGACCGCGTTGAAAAAAATCGCCTACCTGATCAATCAGTACCCGATGGCAAGCCTCACCTTCATTCGCCGCGAGATCGCGGCGATCGAGGCCGCGGGCGCCTCCGTGCAGCGGTACGCGGTGCGTGCCTGGGACATGCCGCTCGTCGACGCCGACGACCTGGCCGAAGCGGCCCGCACCCGGCGAATCCTCGAAGCCGGCAGGCTGCGCCTGCTGTCGGCGTTGGTGGGAACGGCTTTGAGACGCCCCCGATGCTTCGCCCGCGCGCTGGTGGAGGCCAGCCGCCTCGCACGCAAGTCCGAGCGCGGGACCGTGATCCACCTGATTTACCTGGCCGAGGCCTGCATCCTGCGCAGATGGACGCAACAGGATCACATCGCCCACTTGCACGTCCACTTCGGCTCCAATTCAACGACTGTGGCGATGCTCTGCCGACTCTTGGGGGGGCCCCCTTATAGCTTCACCGTGCACGGACCCGAGGAATTCGATCGGCCCGTCTCGCTCGGGCTGGGCGCCAGAATCCGACAGGCAGCCTTCGTCGTCTCCATCTGCTCATTCGGGCGAAGCCAGCTCTGGCGGTGGGCCGAGTTCCGCGACTGGGGCAAGGTGCACGTCGTTCACTGCGGCCTTGACCAGAGCTTTCTGGGGACGCCTCCCAGCCCTCCCTCCTCAGCTCCGCGGCTGATCAACATCGGCCGGCTCTCGGAGCAGAAGGGACAGCTCATCCTCGTCGAGGCGGCAGCCCGGCTGCGCGCTCAGGGGCGTGATTTCGAGATCGTTCTCATCGGCGGCGGCCCCCTCCGCGAAGCGATCGAGGAACGGATCCGCCAGCTCGACCTTTGTGCCCACGTGAAGCTCGTAGGCTGGCTCACCGGTCCGCAGGTTCGGCAGGAGTTGCTCGACTCGCGCGGGCTGGTCCTTCCCAGCTTTGCCGAGGGTTTGCCGGTCGTGATCATGGAGGCGCTCGCGCTGGGGCGACCGGTCATCGCGACCTACGTCGCCGGCATCCCCGAACTGGTCCACCCCGGCGAAACCGGTTGGCTGGTCCCCGCGGGCGACGCCGAGGAACTGGTTGCCGCCATGGTCCAGATGCTCGACGCGCCAATCGAACAGCTCGAACGGATGGGTCGGGCCGGCGCCGAACGGGTCGCACGCGACCACGACATCAGGACCGAGGCCCGCAAATTACTCGACCTCATCGAACGGACAGCCTAGTGCTGCGAGCGCTTCGGTGACGCGATGAAAGTCTCGCATTTACCGACGGTTTTCCCAACGGGACCGCTACGTCTGGATGGGAATCGCTCTATCGGCGGCCGCGGGAGGCGCGATAGCCGTATTCGACGGCGAACCAGTTGGCGAAGCGTTCGCGGTCAAGAAAGCTGCTATTGCGATCGTCGACCGTGTGGCCGATCTCATGGATCAGCACATTGTTTAAGTAGAAATCGCGAATCGCCTCCTGGGTCCAGACGAGTCTCCACCGGCGTCCCTCCTGCTCCCACTTGCCGCCGAACATGCGGGCTTCGATGAGCTGTTCCGGACGCGGCGGACCGACGTAGATTTCAACCAGCGAGGCTTCGATCGGATAAAGATAGACCGCCGAGCCCCACTGCATGCCGTAACAGGGAAACAGGGCCCGCTTGCGGGTCATGCGGCTGAACTGAACCACTTCGAGATTCTGCAAAAACCGCTTCGGCAGCCGTTCGATTCGCTCGGCCACGTCCGCGACGGTCACGGGATGAACGTACGCTTCGCCGGGCGGTTCGGTCAGGTATTTGACCTGGTCGCGTCCGACCGGCTCGTGCCAGACCTCCGGCGCACCGAAGCCCTCCGAAAGGCCGGTCTCTCCGGGACGTCGCTGGCGGAAAGCCGCCGCCGGACGCACGGAGCGCGCGGAAACGGAGCGCGGCGAAAAGTTCAATCGCTGCGAAGCGGGCCGATGGTGAGTGCGTCCGGAGCGTCGCATGGCCTGGCGTGTCCCTCCTGGGCAAAGGCGTGGGCTATGAATCCATGCTAAGGCAGCCGAGAAAAGGGCCACAAGGTGTACACCGGAAGTCATGGTGCGATGGGGGCTTCCGGCCACAGATTTCGCTTGACGAAATCTGAGACCCAATACGAACAAACGGGTGACCGGACGGTCCAGACACTCCAAGAGACGAACCTCGCACGGGTTGCGTCACCGCAGTCGACCAAAGAGCGGGCGCCGCGAAACGCCGAAACGCTGCAATAGTGTACAGATACAATCGCAACTGGATGATAAGAAAGGACTTACATATGACCGAGTTGGCGGATTTCCCGCTTCGGCAAACGAGGGAACCGGTTCGGCCTGCGGTGGGAAATGCGGTTGAAAGGAAAGTAGGACGGGGTGCGCGCACGCCGCGGGGGAGGGCTGATCCCGTTGCGCAGGAGCAGGAAAGCGGGAGGCGGCCGAATCGCGATCCGCTTAACCGTTGTCTCCACCACAATGGGCAAATTACGCGCAGATTGGCGATAAGGCTCGCAGTTACGCGTGGTTCTTTTTTGACCAACCTTGTCTATAGGCTAGATCCATTGGGAGCGTTGCGGTTTTGCAACATGCGCAGGCGAGAACTTCCGGCGCGGACGCCGATTCGGCCGCCCGCTGGCAGGAAGCCGCGCGTTACGAGGATCGTATTCCATGGTTGCTGTGATTGAACCGGCCGTCGCGTCGAAAAACCGCCCGGCCGCGATCCGCGGATTGGCCTTGGAGCCTGTCCGTAACGGGGACGGGATCGAAACGATGTGGTTTGGCCCGGGCCGGCACGTCATCGGCTCGTCCGCGGAATGCTCGCACAGTCTGCTGACTGCCGGCGTCCAACCCCGGCACTGCGAAATCCGTTTGGAGGCGGGTCACGCAACGCTCCGTGCGCTCGATTTTCGCACCTGGCTCAATAACGGCCCGGTGCGCCAAGCAGAGCTCCGCGCGGGCGACCGGCTGATCGTCGGTCCGCTCGAGTTCCGCGTCTCCCTGGAAGCGGCAGCCTCTTGCTCGCGCGCGACGGGCGAGGATCGCGCGACCGGCGGAACCGGGTCCGCGGCCCCGTCCGCTTCGGCCATTGTTGCGCCGATGCCGACCTCGACTTCCGCCAAACCCGACTTCATCAGCTCCGCCCTGCGGCGGAGCCGCGGAGATGGAAGACCGCTTGGCGCAACTCGAAGGAAAGATCAACGAGCGTTCGCACGACCTCGACGTGCGCGACGGGACGATTGCCGCTTTGGAGGCCGATCTCGCCAAACGTTCCGCGCGCGTCCGCGAACTCGATTCGGCGTCGGCCCGACGGACGGCGCTGCTCAACGCTCAAGAGGCCGCGCTGGGCCAGATGCAGACGGCGCTGGAGACCAAAGAGCACGAGCTGGACGAGCGGCTGCGGCAAGCGACCGACACGCTGGCGGCCGCCGAAAGAGCCGCCGCTGCGGCTTTGGACAGAGCTGCGCGAGCCGCGGCGAATTCGAATACCGCCGCGACCCACACAGGGGTTGATTTGAACCTTGCGGAACGGGAAAGCTGCTCTCAACCAGCGCGAATCTTCCCACCGCCAGCGAGAGTCAGGCCTGAACCGCCGCGAATCGGCCCTGGCACAACGCGAGTCGACTCTGGAACAGGGTGAGTCGAGCCTGGCACAATACGAAGCCGCTCTGGCGGAACGTGAGTCGGCGGTGGACGCCCGCGGATCGGCATTGAATCAGCGAGAATCGGCGATCGTTTCTCGAGAGACGGCCCTGCGCAGCCGCGACTCGGCAATCCAGCAGCGAGAAATGGGCCTCGGCCAACGGTCCGAAATCCTGGATCAGAGGGAATCCGCATTAGCGCAGCGTGCCTCCGACCTGGACGGACGCACCTCAACCCTCGATGAGCGCGAAGCAACGCTCAACGAGCGGCATGTGGCTGCGCAGCAGCGCGAGCGCGATCTGAGCGGCCGCGAGAACGCGGCGCACTCGCTGGAACAGGAGCTGGCGGAGCGCGACTCGCAGCTCGCCGAGCGCATCCAAAAGCACGCGGCCCGCGAGCGATCGCTCATTGATCGCGAAAAGTCCGTCGTCGCACGTGAGCAGTCGCAGGCCGACCTGAGCCGCGATTTGTCCGCGCGGGAGGAGACGCTGCGCAACCGGCTGAAATCGCTCGACGAACGCGAAGCGGCGCTCGACCGAACGCGACCGTGCGCTCGATGAACGTGGCAACCTGCTGGCGACGCGCGACCTGTCGCTGGCCGAGCAAGAGCGGAGACTCGCCGAGCAAAAACGGGCCCTGGCGGAGCGAGAACAGGCGATCGCCGACCAAGTACAGGCGATCTCAAACCGCGAGCGATCGGCGAACGGACCGCGCCGGCGAATCCGCCGAACGAGAACGGGGTTTGGCCGCCCGCGAAACGGAACTAGAGGCCCGCCAGCGCGAATTCGAACAACAGGCGGCACGAGCCGCCGAACGCGAGGCGGCGACGGCCGCCCGGTCGGCCGAGCTCGATGCGCGCGAAGGCGCGCTGCGGAACAAGGGAGCGGCCAGCTTGGACAATTCCGAGGATCTGCAATCCCTTCGGGCGGATCTCGAATCGGAACGCGCCGCGTGGAATCGGGAGCGACGACGATTCCAGACCGACAAAACGGAGGCCGAAGAGGCGCTCAAACTGGCCGAACGCAAGGCGCGGACCCTCGAGGCCGAATACCGCGAGCTGGCGCAGCGGCAGAAATATCTCGAACGCGATCGCGAGAACCTCCGCCGGCAAAAGGACGAATCGGAGCAGCACGAAATGCGCGTCGGACCGCCGGCCTCGCCGGTTTTGGCCCGAACCGAGGAGGTTGTCAGTCCTCACGGTGCGGCGGCGCTGTCCCCAGCGACTGCCGCGCCCACCCGTGCCAGCGTCGAACAATCGCCGCCCGCGCCGGCACTGTCGTCGCCTCCGCCGTTGGACGCCGCTGCGCCGGCTTCGACGGCCCCTCACGCAATGCACCTGGAAGACGCGACGGACAAGGATTCGGTGGCCGCCTACATGGAACGGCTCTTGGCCCGCAGCCGGCAGACCACAACGGACGGCGAGGTCTGCTGGCTTCCCGAGTCGCAGGATTCGCCCGCCGCTTTGCCCATGACCGGCGCCGAACCCCAACAGGCCGGCGGTTCCCCCCTCAAGCGGCAGCCCGATTCGGCACCGACTCCGTTACCGGGGCCCTCCCACCATCAGGACAAGGCCACCGTCCGGGCCGACCTCGACAGCTTGCGCGAGCATCGCCAATTCGGCCGCCCGTTCCGCCATCGCCAAGTACACCACGAAGTCGACCCGTGAAAAAATCCTGTTCCGCACGCTCCTCTTGACAATCGCGTTCGTGCTGGCGGCCGTTCTCTTGACGTCGTCGATGTGGGGAGCCGGCAAGTACGTGAACCTCGGCTGGTGTGCGGTCGCCGCTTGCGGAGCGTTGGGGATCGACATTCTTCTACGGACGTCGTCTCTACGGACCCGGCGATCCAAGGCGGCCGCGCCGTCGAAACGGGCTGTCGCGGACGGCGAACCGGAAACCGCCAAAACGCCCCGTTGATGCTGTTCGCTCTCGATCGGCCCGGTGTATCTTGGGGAGGTGAGTGGCGACCGCGCGCATTGGCCGAATGGCCTCTGCCGCCTGACCCCTCCTCCGGAGCCGCCGAATGATCTATGCGAACATCCTGTTGACCGTTCCAGCCGAAGAGGACGTCGCCGAAATCCGCGACCTGCTCCGCGAACAAGGCCGCCTGTCGCGTGCCGAGCCCGGCTGCCTGCGGTTTGAGGTGTACCAGTCGCAGGCCGACCCCAAGGTCTTTCTGTTGTGCGAGCGATGGGAATCGGCGGCAGCCCTCGACGTGCATCGAACGGCCAAAGCGTACAACGAGATTTACAAGCCCAAGGTGCTTCCGCGGGTAACGCGCGTCGCCCATCCTTCCCACCTGGTCGAGTAAGAATGCCCCCGCTCAAAAGTTCCCCGCTCAACAAGTTCAGCTCCCACATCACGCAGCCCAAGTCCCAGGGCGCCTCGCAGGCCATGCTCTACGGCCACCGGTTTGACCGAGGCCGACATGAACAAGGCCGAGGTCGGCATCGCCAGCGTCTGGTACGAGGGCAACACGTGCAACATGCACCTCAACGTGCTCTCCGAAAAGGTTAAAGAGGGGGTCGCGGCCGCCGGACTTGTGGGCTTGCGGTTCAACACGATCGGGGTGAGCGACGGCATCTCGATGGGAACCGACGGCATGTCGTACTCGCTGCAGTCGCGGGACTTGATCGCCGACTCGATCGAGACCGTGATGGGGGGCCAATGGTACGACGCCTGCATCGCCATTCCGGGCTGCGACAAGAACATGCCCGGCTGCATCATGGCCATGGGACGCCTCAACCGGCCCTCGCTGATGATCTACGGCGGAACGATCAAGCCGGGCTGTCTCGGCGACAAAAAACTCGACATCATTTCCGCGTTCCAGTCGTACGGCGAATACCTCGCCGGCAAAATCTCGGACGAAGAACGGGCCGCCATCGTGCGGCGAAGCTGTCCCGGCGCGGGGGCCTGCGGAGGGATGTACACGGCCAACACGATGGCCTCCGCCATCGAGGCGATGGGCATGACGCTTCCCTACAGCTCCTCGACGCCGGCAGAAGATCCGGACAAGCTCGACGAATGCTTTCGCACGGGCCAGGCCATCCGCACGCTTCTCGAAAAGGACATCAAGCCCCGCGACGTCATGACCCGGAAGGCGTTCGAGAATGCGATGGTGATCGTGATGGCCCTGGGAGGCTCGACCAACGCCGTGCTGCACCTGATCGCGATGGCCCGCTCCGTCGACGTCGAGCTGACCATCGACGATTTCCAGCGCGTCAGCGAGCGCATTCCCTATCTGGCCGATCTGAAGCCGAGCGGGAAATACGTGATGGCCGACCTGCACGCGGTCGGAGGGACGCCCGCCGTCTTGAAATACCTCCTCGAAAAAGGCTTCGTCGCCGGCGACTGCCTGACCGTGACCGGGAAAACTCTGGCCGAGAACCTGGCAGCCCTGCCCGGCTTCAAGCCGGGGCAGGACGTGATCCATCCCGTCGAAAAGCCGATCAAGCCGACGGGCCATCTGCGCATCCTCCGCGGCAACCTGGCCCCGGAGGGGGCCGTCGCCAAGATCACGGGAAAAGAGGGACTCCGCTTCAGCGGCCCGGCCCGCGTCTTCGATTCGGAAGAAGACATGCTCCACGCGCCTGGAGCAAAAGAAGATCAAAAAGGGAGACGTGGTCATCATCCGGTATCGAGGGTCCCAAGGGAGGGCCCGGAATGCCGGAGATGCTGACCCCCACGTCGGCCATTGTGGGCGCGGGGCTTGGCTCCGACGTCGCCCTGATGACCGACGGGCGTTTCTCCGGCGGCTCGCACGGCTTCATCGTCGGCCACATTACGCCGGAGGCGCAGGAGGGGGGCCCCATCGCGCTGGTCCGCGATGGCGAAACGGTGACCGTCGACGCGGAAAAGAACCGCATCGACGTCGCGCTCTCCGACGCCGAGCTTGCCCGCCGCCGCGCCGAATGGAAAGCCCCCCCGTACAAATTCACCCGCGGAACGCTCTACAAGTACATCAAGAGCGTGAAGTCCGCCTCCGAAGGCTGCGTAACGGACGAGTGACCGCCACGGCCGGCATGGAACTGCGGCGTTGTCTCAGCGTCGATTCCTCCAGCCGTCAGCGGTAGGCGGCGGCTTGGATGCCGTAGAGTTGGGCGTAGGTGCCGCCCTGCGGCCATCAGTTCGTCGTGACTGCCGACCTCGGCGACGCGGGCGCCGTCGAGGACGACAATCAGGTCGGCCATCCTCACGGTCGAAAAGCGGTGCGACACCAGGATCGTGATGCGCCCCGCGGCGTTGGCCGTCTCATCGGCGCTCGGCGCCGAGTCGGCGCGCTCGCACGGCAGCGGCATAGCGTTCGAATAGCGCGTGCTCGCTCTCGGCGTCGAGCGCGGAGGTGGGTTCATCGAGCACCAGCACAAGCGGGCTGGTCGCGCATGAAGCCGCGGGCCAGCGCGAGCTTCTGCCACTGGCCGAAGGAGACTTCGACGCCCTCGGGCCACGTCGGGCCGAGCTGCGTCTCCAACCCGGCTGCCAGCCGGGCGACGACGTCTTCGGCGCCGGCGCGCCGGACGGCCGTCCGGACGGCAGGCTCGTCGTCCAGCCGCGGCGATATCGCCGAGGCCCACGGTATGGCGGGCTTGGAACTCGAACCGGAAGAAGTCCTGGAACGCGCCGGACAGCCGCGTGCGCCATTCGTCGGCCGGCATGCGGGCCAGCTCGACGCCGTCGATCAAGATCCGGCCCGCGTTCGGCTCGTAGAGCTTGGCCAGGAGTTTGACGAGCGTCGTCTTGCCGGCGCCGTTCTCGCCGACGATGGCGACGACCGTGCCGGCCGGCAATTCGAGATTTACGTCGTCCAGCACGAGCCGATCGGTTCCGGGATAGGCGAACGAGACATGCTCGAAGCGGATGCCCTGCGTGAGGCGCGCGGGCACGGGCCGGTCGGCCGAGGCGACGAGCGAGGCGGCGTAGTCCTCCAGCCAGGCGAGGCGGCGGGAACCGTCCATCCAGATGCCGCGCAGGAAACCGATCTCGCCGACCGTCGCGCCGACGTAGGCGGACAATCGCGCGCCGGCGGCCAGCACGAGCAGGACGTCGCCCGGCCGTCGACTTGAGGAACGCCGAGACGGCAGACGACCGCGCACGACGTAAGCGCCGCCGAAAAATGCCCAGGCCAGCGTGTGCCAAGCGGCCGATCCCCAGCGGGCGGCCGCCACCGGACCGTACCACGCGCTCCCACGCCGCGCGGCGCTCGGCTCGCCAGACGCGGGCCGATGCCGGTCAGCCGCACCTCTTTGCCGGGCGTCGCGGTGGTGGCCGTCTCGAAGAGGTGGCGGGCCAGGCGGCCGAACGGGGCGCCGCGCTCCTGCGCGGCCCGCTCGACGGCCGGCCTCCACGTCGATGTGAGCACCGTGGGGACCGCGCAAACGGCCAGCAGGACGAGCGCCGGGTGGATCGACATCAAAAGCACGACCGTGACGCCCAGGCGCAGGATCCATCCGCAGGTCGTAAACAGCGACATGTACATGTGGTCGAGCACGAAGACCTGGTTCCGCAGCACGGAGAGCCGGTCGAGATAATCGGGCCGCTCCTGGTGGGCGATGGTCGCCACCGACGCCTGCAGCCGGGCGACGTGCGATTCCAGCGCGATCGTCACCTTGTCGCGGAAGCCGCGCTGCACGCGCGTGCTCACGGTGCGCAGAAACCACGTGGCGGCGGCCGACACGCCGAGCGCGACGGCCGCCGTGTAGACAAGTCCGCGACGACCCTCCAGCACGCCATCACCCAGCAGCGCCAGCCACAGCGCCAGGAGCGCGTCGGGAAGCGCGGCCAGCAGCGCCAGGAAGAACGCGGCCAAGAGCAGTCGGGGCTCGTGCTGATAGCCGAGCTTGCACAACCGCCACATCGACGACAGGGCCGGCGGCAGGTCGTCCGGCGGCTGCGCGCCTTGCGACTTTCAGGCGAGGACGTCATAGGTCTTTCCTTCCTCGTCCTCGGTGGCGGTGAACCGCTGGGCCTGCAGGTCGAACATCGTGCGATAGCGGCCGCCTTTGGCCATCAGCTCGTCGTGCGTCCCCAGCTCGACGACCTTGCCGTGCTCCAGAACGCAAATGCGGTCGGCGTGGCGCACGGTCGAGAAACCGATGCGAGATGAGGATCGTGGTGCAGCGACGGCTGGCCGACAGAATGCGATCGAAGATCTCCGCCTCGCCTCGGACGTCGAGCTGGGCCGTCGGCTCATCGAGCAGCACGACGCCCGCGCCCAGCTCGATCGCGCACAGCGCGCGGGCCAACGCGATTCGCTGCCACTGACCGCCGGAAAGCTCGGTCCCGCCCTCGTAGCCGCGGGCCAGCACCGTGTCGAGACTCGGCGAGACCCGCCGCGCCGGCCGCCGCGAGGGCCGACTCAATCGCGGCATCCGGCGCCCCTGCCGGCGCCACGTTGTCGCGCAGCGGCAACTCGAACCGCGTGAAGTCCTGGAACACGGCGGTCAGGCGCGAACGCCACGAGCCGAGATCGAACGTGCGCACGTCGACGCCGTCGACCTCGATGCCGCCCGCTTGCGGGTCGTACAAGCGGCAAAGCAGCTTGGCCAGCGTCGTCTTGCCGGCGCCGTTCTGGCCGACGATGGCCAGTGAGGATGCCGGCCGGAATCGTCGAGGTCGAATCCCTCGAGCACCGGCGCGCCGCCCGGATAGGCGAAGGTGACGTCGCGGAAGCGGATTTCCCGCGCGGGCAGGCCGATGGCAGTCCGTGTTCCCGAGGGCAAGTGCGCCCGCCGGGTCCATCGCCGGCTCGAGACGCAGGACGGCGGCAACCGGCGCCGCAGCCCCGTCGAGGGCCCAATTGAGCCCGCCGAAGGCGATCATCGATGTGCCGACCGCGCTCTGCGCGAACATCACGAGATGGCCGAGATCGATCCGGCCATTACGGCGGCCGAATGGCGAGCGACCAGCACACGACGACGTTGGCGACGACCACCAGCAGCAGGCTTCCCAACACGGGCCGCTCCCGCAGCCGGGTCGCCTCGTATTGGAGCTGATAAAGCCGCGTGCGGCGATTGACGAAGCGCTCGATCGTCCACTCGACCAGTCCGAACAGCCGCAGCTCTTTGCTCGCCGGCGGATCGACGGCCAGCCGGTAGGCGTAATCGGCGTCGCGGCGGGCGCGGCGCACCTCGTCCGTGTTGCGGTCGCGCCAGATCGCGCTTTCGCGCAAGAGCCAATGCGTCGCCAGCCACGCGCCGCCGAGCACGAGCGGCGCCCACCACGCGTAGGCGGCCAGCACGACGGCCGACGCGAGACCGCCGATCATTTCGACCATGCCGCTGGCGATGAAGTCCATCGAGATGAACAGCGGCGGGCCGGTCATCCCCAGGTCGAAGTCGCGCGCGACGGTGAGGTCGTTGGTGAGCTTCGGATCCTCGAGGTGCCCCATGCCCGGCGGACGGACACAGGCGTCGGTCAAGCGGTCGTAGAGCCAGGCGGCCGTGCGGTCGCCGAGGTTGGCGCCAACCGCCTGATGAATCGGCGTGAGGACTTGCAGCAGCACGAAGACGATGCCGACGAAGGCCAGTCCGTCGGCGAGGCGGTCGCCGTGCTCGACGGCGCGACGAGCACGCCCATGGCGATGGCAAAGACCGCCGGCAAGCACGCCCCGCAGCACCAGGACCACCCACCACACGGCCGCCAGCCGCCGGTCCGCCTTCGGCAGCACGGCGAAAAACTTCCACTCTTGCCGCGCGCGAAGACGCTCCAGCACGGGGTTTATCCACGAACGTTGCCTGGGGATCGGATCTCGATAACCGCGATTATCTACCTCATCTACAAATCGCCGCCAGCCTGTTCAAGCTCGCCCGTCACGGACTTGCGGTCGACGGCGCCGGGGTCGATGGCACCGGGGTCGATGGCTCCGGTCTCGATGCGCCCGGTGTCGAAGGCGCCGGTGTCGAAGGCGCCGGTGTCGAAGGTTCCGGGGTCGATGATGCGGCGGTTGCCGGCATGGAGGGCGCTGGTTCCGGCGGGGCCGGGATTGCGGACGGAGGGGTGGGCGAAGTGCCGGCGGCGCTCAGCAGCTTGGGCTGCAATTGAAGCGGCGTCGGCAAGGCGACTTCCGGCGGCGAACTGCTTGACGCGGAGCCGACCGGCGCGGTGCTGGCCGCGGCGGAGATCGCCACGTTGACGGAGATGGCGCTCGGCGTCGCCGGCGGATTGGCGAAACTGACCGTCCGATTCAAAACGGCCGCGCATTGGGCCTGCAACCAGGAGTTGATGGCATCCGCGCCCGTATTGTCGCTCAGCTTGTAGGCCACCGTGGTCGAGGCGTTCGTCGAAGGGACGGTCAATTTCACCTGGATGTCATTGAGTAATGCGCCGGCGGGAGCAGCCCACTTGAGCTCAAAACCGCTCGTGCCATTGACCGCGTTCACCACCACGCCCGTCTTCGTGGAATTGACGGCAAACGGGAACGTGATGACCGGATTGGTCAGCGTGAACGGCGTTCCGGTCGCGGCGTCCGGCGGAGCCGGATCGATTTCAAACTCGTTGGACAAGCCGGCCGGCGTGGCGACGCGGACCGGAATCGGCCCGGCCGAGAGTTCTGGAGAGATCGAGGAGACCGTGATCCGGAGCAGATCGCGGCTGATGACCTCCACCTGCTGCGTGGCCCATTGGACCGTGGAGCCGTTCGAAGTGGTCGTCTGTGCCGTCGACACGGTCTGCGCTGGCGGTGAACCCGGCGTGCCGTCGCCGGCGTTTGCTCCGCCGCTGGCGCCGCCACCGCCGCTCGTCGTTCCGGTCGCAGCGCTGCCGCCCGGGCTCGAAGAACCGGTCGATTTGCCCCCCGCGCTTGTCGACACGGTCTGACCGGCCGCTTGCACCGTTTGGCCGGCGGCCGGCGCGGCTGCGATTTGCAGCACTTGCGAGGTCGAGTGCACTTCCGTACCGCCGATGATGACGTGCGTCCGCGTGGGATGGAAATGGTGGCCGGTCAGGAAAAATTGGGCGACCGTGGGCGAGCCGCGCTTGATGTAGGAGAGACCGTAATAACCCGTGATCTCCGGCTCCAACGAGGCGGCCCCCTTGTCGAAGAGTTGCGAGCCGGGCAGGTCGTACTGGTAGGGGACCGTGACGCTGTAGGTTTGCAGCGGCAGCATCTTTTCCAACTGCTCGACCCGGCTGACCAGGCGCTCGTAATCGCCGGGCCGATACCGCTGTTGATCGCAGACATTCATCGCCCGCCGCTTCACGCACTCGACCCGAGCGCCCAGGTCGATCATCTCGTTGTAGTCGAGCTTGCTCTTGCCCGGCCGCGTCAGCTTCTCCCAGTTGGTCGTGATGTCCAACTTGAGCTCGGGGACGAAGTTCGGCATCACGACGAGCACCTCGCATTCGCGGATGCCCGGCTCGAGCCGCCGCTGGCAAAGCTCATCATCGCGCGTGAGACCGCCGCAGAACAGCGTTTTCAGGCAGTTCCCAAGGTTCGTGTGTTCTCCGTCAATCGCCTGCACGCGCGGATAGAAATACCAGCCGAACGTGTCGTTTTCGTGGACGAACCCGACCTGCGTGCGGTTGAGGTCGATCGTTGCCATGTCGAGCGCCATCTGCCGCGTGTACTTGATCGCCTGGTCGGCGCGAAGGTTGCCGTTGGCGACGGCAAAGGCAATGGCGAGTTGCAGCTCACGCCGTTGGCTGAACGCATCGTAGACGTTTTGCTCGTCGATATCCGGATCGAGATCGAAGACATGCATCGGATACTGCGTCTGGACGAAGGTCGACCATAGCTCCTGGGTCTGCGATTCGGGGGGCGGTGCGGTGTTGGCGAACTGGGCGCCGTCGATCAGCGGGTCCTCTCCGGCCAGCGGCAAGTGACCCGCCCGTTTCATGTCCTTGAGGGTGTCCTTGAGCTGCCGTTCCAGCACGGCCGCCTGGGCGATCACCATCCAGCCGGCCGACGCCAGCTCCGAACTCGGACCGGCGGCGCGCTCCCAACCGGCGCGCATCGCGGCCAGGCTGGCGCGGTCGCCGCGGGCGTAGGCGGCGCCGGTCTGAGGGATGTAATCGTAGGCAGGTCCGGTCAAAAGCTGCCGCTCCTTCATTTCGTCGTACATCCGGTTGAAATAAGAGACCAGCCATTTCCGCAGCTCGTCCCGCGGCGGATTACCCCCGGAGGACTTGCCGATCTGCGCCAGGTTCCCCTTGACCGTCTTGAAGAGGCAATTCATCTCGTCATAACCGTACAGGTCGTCGCATTGCTGCGACGTCACGGGGTTGGCCAGCGTGAGCGTCGCCGAGCGCAGCGTGGCATTGAGCCGCGGCGGACGGATTCGCGTTGTCGGAGTGCACAGCGCCTTGGACGAGTCGTTCGGCAAATCGTCGTCTTTCCAATGGTCTTCGTAGGTCCGCAGCAATTGGTCGGCAAGGTCTCCGAAAACGAGCTTGGGAAACGTCACCCGCAGATGATCGGGATCGATGACCATCTGCGCCCGCATCGTGACGACGGCCGAATAGCCTTGTCGCGTCCTGCGGCCCGGCAGAATGGAGACCGGAACGCGCAGCAGGTACAGACCGTAACCGGCCGCCTGGGCTGTGTCGGCCCCGCTGTTGATCCGCCGCAGTCCCTGGTTGACTTTCAGGTACGTGGAGTTCTGCCGCAGAGATTCGGTCGGCTCCAGCGAGAACTTGGCGGCCGGCGCGGCGTTCGGATTGCTGAGCGCTTGATTCAAGACGTCAAAGACCTGGCCTTGCGGGCATCCGGCAGACGCGGTCGTCGTGACGGCCGTCGGCGTGGCTGACCCGTTCGCAGCGCCGCTGGCCGCATAGGTCGAGAAGGGAGTCGGTATCCCGGAGGTCGAGGGACCCAGGTTCAGGCCCAGCGACGTCATGCTTTGCAGGTCCGCCTGGTCCGAGCGGGCGATGTATCCCTGGATGGTGTCCTTGAAATCTCCCAGGCGATTGATCATCACCTGTTCATATTCCTGGATGTAGCCCATCAGGTCGGCGTCCCCCCAGACGTCCGGCTGCTTGACGGTCACAGAACCGTAGCGGTGGATCTGGTCTTCGAGCGAGGTGACCTCGCTGGCCAGCTCGCGCATTTCAATGGGGTGTTCTGCGCCGGCTGCCCCGCCGGGGTCACCGGGAACGGATGAGAAGCTTGCATCGAAGTGCGCGAAACGCGGCTGAACGTCGAACTCGGCGCAACCTCCAACCACCATCAACACGCCGAGCACCGCAATCATGCTCGACGTCGCCGACCGGCGCGCGGCGCCGAACGGAGCACAGGGGGAGGATCGGTCGGCTTGCATGCGCAACCTTTGGTTTGTACGTCGGGATGACTGCGCGGCCGCGGCAGGGCGCGCGGCCGGCCAGGACGCACTGCCCCACTCAGTATTACTTCGTGAGATCTCCTGTCCGCACTGAAGGAAAAATCGTTAAATCCCCGATTAACGTCCTAGTTTGCGCAGACTTCTTAATACTCCGATGTCACCCAAACTTGACCATTGAGAGATTCACGTGGCTGGGCGTCGTCGGCACGAAGTTCCTGCTTTTTCGAGTGCTTTGAATCTTCAGTTTTCCCTTTTTTTAAGCCCCAAATAACCCAAAAAACCCCAAAAAAGTGTACTAAAAGCGGGCGCTTTGTACCAAAAGCGGGCGCTTTGGGACCGTCCGGAAGGCCGGAAGGAAGGTCTCGTCGGGCTGCTCAAGCCGCGCATGGCACCCGAAAATGATGGCGTGACGGACCACCGAGAGCGAAATCTCAAGGCCCGCTCGCGCCGCTGTCTGGCCGCTCGAACCGGCTGCCGACGAAGAATTCGTACAGGAACCCGCCCAGCACGCCGCCGGCGAGCGGTCCGACGATCGGCACCCACCACCAATGGTTGCCGGCAATGAAAACGGCCTTCCCCCAACCGGCCAGCGCAGTAAACAGCCGCGGCCCGAAGTCACGGGCCGGGTTGATGGCGTAGCCCGCGTTGTAGCCGAACGTCATTCCGATCAGCACGACCAGGGCGCCGACGAACAGGGGAGCCAAATAGCTGGGAACGCCGATGTTCCTGGCGTCGGTGATCGCATAGATACACGCCATCAATAAGGCGGTTCCCACGATCTGGTCGATCAATCCGCCGGGCACCGTGCTCAGATGGGCTGCCGGATAGGTCGCCCAGATGCTGGCGGTCTCCAATCCGCCCATTCCCGGCACGCTGCGGTGGCCGAGATCGTAGGCGGCCAGGGCCTCGATATAAACGACATAGGTGACTGCAGCGGCGGCAAAGGCGCCTGCCACTTGCGCGATCCAGTAGGGAATCACCTTCCACCATCGAAACTTGTTCTGGATTGCCAGCGACAGCGTCACCGCCGGATTGAGGTGGGCTCCGGAGACCCCGCCGGCGACGTACATGCCCATCGTCACGGCGAGCCCCCAGCCGAGATTGATCGACAGGTACTGCCCGGCTTTTTCGTTGCTCAAAAGGACTTGAGCGACGACGGCCGTGCCGAAGACGACCAGGACGAATGTTCCAAAGAACTCGGCTGCCAATTCACGCAGCGTGCCCTTCATGCCCGTACCTTTGCAGCGATAGGTGACTTCGGGAGAGTGGGTCGGATCTTCGCGACGATCCGTGCAAATGACGAAGCACGAAATCCGAATGACGAAGGAAGCACGAATGTCCTCGCGACCGAAAGAAAGATCCCCCGTTCTTCGCGTTTCGGATTATCGCCGGGAAGCTGCGCGAACTGCAAACCGAAAAAAATGACTTCGCCTCAGCGAGATCGGCCGATGCACCACAGATGCTCGGGGGTGCGGATGAAAAGTCGGCCCTGGGAAAGGGCCGGCGTGGCGAAGATCGGTTCGCCAATCGCGTTCTGCGCCAGTTCCCGATAGCTCGTGCCGGCCGACGAAATCACCGTCGTCATGCCGTCCTCATTGAAAAAGTAAACCTTGCCATCGCCGGCAATTGGAGAGGCCGTGTAGCGTCCGGGCAGCCGCTTCTGCCATCGGCGATTGCCCGACGATGCATCCAGGCAGGTGAGAATTCCGCCGTCATCGATGAGCTCGTAGGAATTCCCGACGAGGATCGCCGACGGAACGAACGGCGCACCGCGCAGTCGCGCTCCAGGCCACGCGCGAGTCGGTCACATCGCCGCGCCCGCCCGGACGGACGGCCAGCGTCGGACCCTTCGGACCGCTGACGGCATAAATCAGGCCGTTGCCGAAAACGGGAGTCGGGATGCACTCGCGCAACATTCCGCGGACCGTCCAAAGCTTGCGACCCGTCGCCGGATCGAAGGCATCGAGCTTTTCCGATCCGCACAACACGAGCTCGTGGCGCCGGAGGCTCCGCCGGAACCTGACTCGACGGGGACAAGCTGCGGGGAAGCCCACGAGTGCCAGTAATCGGGCCGGTCGACCTTCCAGGTGTTGGCGCCGGTCGTCTTGTCGATCGCCAGAACGTACGACGCACCGTAATGGTCGCACTGGACGATGACGAGGTTCTCGAAGAGCAAGGGAGAACTGGAGGCGGCAAATCGGTTCTCGAATGGCCCGTACTCCGACGCCAGCGAACGATGCCAAACAAGCTCGCCCTCGACCGTCGTGCAAAAGACGTCGCCTGTGCCGAAGAATGAAAAGACATGCCTGCCGTCGGTCACCGGGACCGGCGTGGCCATGCTGCTTTTGTTTTCGTGATGCAGGGTTGGCGCGGTTCCCCAGAACTGATCGTGCCACAGCTCCTTTCCCGTGTCCCGTGCGAGGCAGATGACGTGCAGATTCGACAACCGCGGGCCATCGGAATCGGTGAGGAAGATGCGATCGTCCCAGACAATCGGTCCGGCGACTCCCAGCCCCGGCAGCGGGACTTTCCACGCGACGTTTTCGCTCTCCGACCACGTCAGCGGAAGGCCGGTTTCTTGCGAACCGCCATTGCGGTCCGGTCCGCGCCAGCCGGGCCAGTTCTCGGCAAACAATCCGCCTCGCGCGCCGACGAGCACGGCAGCCAGAGTGACGATGATCTCGCGCGTCCCCATAAGACGTCTCATTCGGGCCTCTGAAGTGGGATTTCATCAACGTCCGCCGCCGCCACATCCGGCGACGTCAAAGCGCCGGCCTCATCGAGCAGTCGAAGCACCGCCGAATCCGTTCGACGTGCTCCTCGTCAGTTCGCTTGCGGAAGAATCTCATCGCGATGCTCTCTGCACGCTCGCCGTTGCTTTTGCCGGCGGCAAAATCGGCCTGAGCGCCAGACCTTCGCCGTCAGGCGAGCAGAGGCGAAGTTGAAACGTCCAGGCGTTGCCGACGGCCGGGTCCCGGTGGTGCGGGCCTTGGCAGATCTTGACGAGGAGCCGATTGCGGCCTGCCTTGAGTCTCACCGGCGTGATGAACCGATCGAACCGCGTACCGTTGAGCCACATTTCGCGGCCGAAGACCTTCTGACCGTTGAGCCAGACGGCCAGGCAGTCGTCCGCGCTTGAGCGGAGCTGGGCGTCGCGGTTCTGCGGCGATTCAATGTCCGTGTAGGCGTAACCGACCGCCTCGTTCACCGGCCCAAGCACCCGCATCAGGTCGACGGTGCCAAAGGGATCGCTCGTTTGATAGTGCGTCCAGCGCAGCACTTTCTTGTCCGGGGTCGCGACGACCGCAGCCAGATCGACCGAAGCCTCTGGGGGAAAGGGCGTGCGGAAGCCGGTCATGCCCGGTGCCGCGAATGGGCCGATCAGCGACCATTCGGTCACGAAGCCCAGATGTTCGGCAATACTGATTTTTTCGCCCAACGCTTCGAGCTTCCGAGCCGCGGCCGTCACCTGCTCCGCATTGCGGGCGTGTTGGAAAGCCCTCTCATACGCCGCCTTCGCCGCCGTCCTCTCTCCGCGCGTCTGGGAGGAATCTCCTCGCTTCAGGGCCACCGAGACAGCGTCGTCACGGAATTCCGGGTCGTCGAGGAGCGTCGGCACCAAAGTTGGCTTGAACGAAGGCTCAATCTGGTCCAGCAGGTCGAGCACCAGCCGCCGGGTGCGACCCTGGTGTCGCGGGTCGCGCACGAACGTCTTAAATGACTCGATCGGGAATTTCCGGCTCGATCGTGCGAGCTGTCGCCCGACGATCTGCTCGTAGGCCGCGCGGTACCAGTTGGCGGCGATGATATTTGGAGTGTCCATCGCCAACAAAAGACGCGGTAGAATTTCCGGTCCCGATCGCGCCAGTTCGCGGCACGCCTTCCGCGCCTCGGCCGAGCCGCTTCCCTGCGATCCCACGGCGGCGATCGCGGCAATCCGTGCGTCCACGCCGTCCGCCCGGGCCAATTGAGTGGTCCCGGTGAGCAAGATGCCCAGACAGACGACGGCGACTCGCTGCATGTTCGATGACTGCCTTTTTGGACGAATCCATCGGCGAACCACCCGATGCTAACGGCGGCCGGATTGCTTGCACAAGTCACGAATGGGTAGTGTCTGTGGCTGGTGACACGTACAATTCCCGTGCGAAATGCTCGGCCAGCGACAACCCAATGTGAGTGATGCTTCCGCATGACAACGCATCGCTTCGGTCAGTGCGGGAACGATCAAGTGTTCGTGAAGGATGACGGACGCAGACGGTTGTCGCGCTCGGACTTCGTGCCTCGGATCTGAATCTGCATGGTTTCGCCACGAGTTTGCGTTTTGCGGGCGCCGGGAACGAACTGCGACGTTGAGACGGCGTTCGCCTTCGAGACGTGCGGCGGAAGGCCCGAGCGCGTCCATTTGTTTCGCCTACTGGAACAGCCGTCCCTCCTGGACGACTTTGAAATCGTCTGCATCCCCGGCGGTTTCAGTTACGGGGACGATATCGGCGCCGGGGTCATTTTTTCGCGGCAGCTTCGCGGCCGGCTGGGCGACGCGATCGGCCGATTTTTGCAGGCGGACAAGCTCATGCTGGGGATCTGCAACGGCTTTCAGGTCCTGCTGAAGGCGGGCATTCTTCCGGGTGGCGGCGCGACATGGCCGCCGTCTGCCGACCGGCCGCCTGATGCCACCCTGACGTGGAACGACAACGGCAAGTACACCGCTTTGTGGGTGCGTTTGGGCGTGGAGACCTCTCAAAGCGTCTTCCTTCGGGGGATCACAGCAATCGAGCTGCCCGTCGCACACGGCGAAGGGCGGATCGTCGTCCGCCACCCGAGCCTGATCGATTCGTGGCGAAAGAACGGCCAGATCGTGCTCTGCTATCTGCCGCACGAGGGCGAGCGCCCGAGCGAAACGGCCGCGGATCGGGACGCCCTCCTTCCGTTCCCCGAGAATCCCAACGGCTCGACGGCGAACATCGCGGGACTGGGCGATCCCAGCGGGCGCGTGCTCGGGCTGATGCCGCACCCGGAACGGTTCATTCACGCGACGCAGCATCCGCAGTGGACCCGCCGCCAGCTCAGCGGGACCGGCGAGGGGCTCAGAATCTTTCGGAACGCGGTCGAGTATTTCGGCTAAGCGGCCCGTGCGGGATTCTTAGACGTTGACGGTAAGCCTTTGGCGAGGCACCCTTTCGGACGAATCCTTCCCCATGTCGGTGAGCCGTCGATTCTGTGGCTGCGTTACCTATAATGTAATGGATAAGACAATCGATGCGCCCCCGGATCGTGAGTTAAACGCTCGACGGGGGAGCGTGCGATATTCGTGGAGATCGCCATGTTTTTTCACTATTTCGATCCGATGTATTTTGTCTTTCTCGCCCCTGCGATCGTGCTGATGCTCTATGCGCAGTACAAGGTCAAAAGCGCGTACGCTGCCGGCATGCAGATTCCGGCGAGACTCTCCGGCGCAGCGGCGGCCCGGTACATTCTGGATCAGGCCGGCTGTCAGAATGTCGCCATCGAAGAGGTGCCGGGCACGCTTTCGGACCATTATGATCCGCGAGACCGGGTTCTCCGGCTGAGCGGCGACGTCTATCACGGTCGGTCGGCGACTTCCGTCGGAATCGCCGCTCACGAATCGGGCCATGCCCTGCAGCACGCGACGAATTACGCCGCCCCTCATCATCCGCAACGCCGCGGTCCCCGCGGCGACCTTCGGCGGAACGGCGTTCACGATCCTGCTCATTGCGGGCATGATCATCGCCCGCATGCACATGACCGTGCTCGGCATCAATATCATCCTTCTGGGCGTTGCTGCTGTATTGCGGAGTGCTGATCTTTCAACTCGTCAATCTGCCGGTTGAATTCGACGCCAGCGCCCGGGCCAAACGAATTCTGAGGGAGTACCGGATCGTCGACGGCGAAGGGGCAATTGCCGTCGACCGCGTCCTGAATGCGGCAGCCCTGACGTACGTCGCCGCCACGCTGCAGACGCTGCTTGTTATCGTCTACTACCTGTTCCGCATCCTCGGCGGCTCGCGGCGCGGTTGACGCGGCTCTTATTTCACACGCCCAGGCCCGCGGACTTCCGTCCGTGGGCTTGTTGCTTTTGCAGCGCGGCAGTCCGTCGATTAAACTGAATTTGACGCGTGCTTGATCGAGTTTCTGACGCGCAACCCTCCGTTGATCCCACCCAAGAGGAGCCCTCCCGGTGAGCAGTGACAACCCGAGTCGCAATCAGCAGTCCCGGCGTGAATTTCTGAAGACTTCGGCAGCGGCCGCCGCGGCGGGAAGCGTTCCGTTCTGGTTTGCGACCGGTACTGGCCGTGCCGCCGCCTTCGACAGCCCGAGCGAACGCCCAATAGTGGGATGCATTGGAACCGGGAGCCAATGGCAGGGGTACGACGGGCCGCGAGCGCTCCAGTACTTTAACTGCGTGGCTGTTTGCGACGTCGACTCGCAGCACGCGGGCCAGGGCATGAACTCGTCAAAAAACATCAGGGTACGAAGGGAAAAGGGGTTAAAGTCGACGTCGGCGGCGATTATCGAAGGGTCCTCGACCGCAAGGACGTCGACGTCGTAACAGTCGTCACGCCGGACCACTGGCACACGAAGATCGCCATCGAGGCGATGCAAGCCGGCAAGGATGTCTACTGCGAAAAGCCGCTGACTCTCACGATTGACGAAGGCAAGCAGATCATCAAAGTCCTCGAGGAGACGAAACGGGTCTTCCAGGTCGGCACCCAGCAACGCAGCGAGATGCACCTGAACTTTCTCAAAGCGGTTGCCATGGTGCACGACGGTCGCATCGGCCAGGTGAAACGCGCCATCTGCGACATTGGGCACGAAAAGCCGGGGGGTCCCTTCAAGAAAATGGCCCCGCCGCCCAATCTCAATTGGGAGAGGTGGCTTGGCCAGGCGCCGCTGGTCGATTACATACCGGAACGGTGCCATTATCAGTTCCGCTGGTGGTACGAGTACTCCGGCGGAAAACTGACCGATTGGGGAGCCCATCACGTCGACATCGCCCAGTGGGCCATTGGCATGGACCATTCAGGTCCGACGAGGGTCGAGCCCGTCCACTTCAAGTTTCCCGTTCCATTCAAGAACGGCTATCCGACCGTTGATGACGAATACAACACGCCGGTCCAATTCACGGTGCGTTGCCTCTTTCCCAATGACGTCGAGATCGTCATCGTCGATGAGTCGCCCGGCGGCAACGGCGTGACCTTCGAAGGAACCAAGGGCAAATTTCACGTCGGCCGCAGCCGCGAATCGCTGAACGGCGAACCGGTCGACGCGCTCAAGACTAACCCGCTGCCTGCGGACCTGATCACGAAGCTCTACAAGGGGAAGAAACCGGGCCATCACATGGGGAACTTCGCCGAGTGCGTCAAGACGCGAGAACAGCCGGTTTCCGACGTCTACACGCATCACCGCGCGATCACCACATGCCACCTGGCAAACATCGCCATGCGGCTCGGCCGGTCGCTCACCTGGGATCCCGAGTCCCAGCAGATCGTCGGCGACAAAGACGCCCAGAAGTGGCAGTCGCGCGAACAGCGCAAGGGCTACGAGATCAACGCGTAATCCGTCGGAACAAGCCCGCGGACAGCCGTCCGTGGGCTTTGTTGCTCGCCTCGGCCCTCGGCCCTCAGCCCGTCGAGGGCCGTTCACCCAGAATCGCGCAGACGTCTCAGCGCCCGCAAGTGGCGCATTCCCGCGGCGGCCGGAGAGAGCCCCAGCGCCTGGGCCGCCTCCGCGTTGGTCAACTGCTCGTGGTGTCGCATGAGAACAATTTCCGCGTCCTCATCGTCGAGCTGGTCGAGCGCCGAGAGAAATCGCGCCTCAAGCTCCTTGCGGATCGTGGCGGCCGCGGGCGTCAGCTCGTTATCGCGGAGCTCAGCGGCCAGATCGAGCGATGATCGCTCGGCAAACGCTGGGGCCAGCGATTGCTCCCGGTCGACGCTCCGCCGCTGGGCCTTGCGATGGCGGCGGTGCGCGTCGATCAAATGATCCTTGGCCAGCACGGAGCCACAGGTGAAAGGGCACCTTCGCGTCGCGAAGGTAATCGCCTAGGCGGCGGCTGGCTTCCCACAGCACCTCCTGCACGATGTCGCTGGCGTCGACGCGGGCACCCAAGGCCCGATCGAGCCGCAATTGCACCATCCGCCGCAGAGCCTCACGATGCCGCTGCATCAGGCGGTTGACCGCCTCGCCATCCCCCGCGCCGGCGTCGCGCAAGAGTTCCTGCGTCTGCCGCGATTCGGGCCACCCACCCCCGCAATTCGAGGTCACGGTCAGTTAGGGCTCCTCAACGTGGTCCGGCCTCCGCACGTTTCCGCGCCAAGACCTCCGGCAATGGATACTCGCTGACAGTGACTCCAAGCTGCTTGATCTCCTGCAATCGCCGCCATCCGCGCGTGACCGAGATCCTCCCGGCGACGGACATCCTCTTGTTCGAGGTTCTTCTTTGCGAACGGACCGTCGACGACGACCGGCTCAAACTCGTCAGCGACAATGAACTGCGCCTGCACCGGGTTGCACCGGATGTGCCGCTCCGGAGCCGATAACAGGGAGCGTGCGTCGATCTCCCCGATGATATACCGCAGATACAGATCGCTGTCGGTGATCTCCTCGACCTCGTCGCCGCAAACCTCGCACAAATAACCTTGTTCGCAACGTGCCATGTCATCCCCACGGTAACAGCGCGGCCCGGTGCACGGCTCCGGAGTCCTGCTCGCGAAACGCCTCGTCGATGGCCGCGAGAGGGAACTGATGCGAGAGCAGCTTGCCGAACGGATACCGTTCGGCCCGCGTGCTCAAGAGTTGCAGGGCCTGATGCAGGCTTTCCGGCGGATACCACATCAGGCCCAGGATGGTCTTCGCTCCATGCACGATCGACGCCGGGTTGAACTCGCACGTGAGCCGCTGGTTGATATTGCCAATCTCCACGTAGATGCCGCCGTTGCAAAGCATGTCGATCCCTTCCGCCACGACGGCTGGCGTTCCGACCAGCTCCATCACAACGTCGGCCCCCTGTCCCTGCGTGAGCTGGCGGACCCGCCGCACGCGGGCCTGCGGCGTATTGAATTCCTTCACGTCGATCGTCACGTCTGCGCCGAAATCGTGGGCCAGCTCGAGCCGCGAATCGATCCCGTCGATGACAATCACCTGCGAGACTTGCCGCTCTTTTGCCACGGCGATTGCGTTGATCCCCAATCCTCCCGCCCCTTGGATGACGAGCGAATCGCCCGGCCCCGCCGCCGAGCGTTCCAAACCATCGATGACTTGAGACAGCGCACAGTTGGCCGGCCCCGCCAGGATGTCCGGCACGTTGTCGGGCACTTTGAACACGGCCTGTGGCTTGCGAAGATAGTAGTATTGCCCGTAGGCGGCGTTGAAATGCGGGTATTCGGTCGGCGGAGAACGGTAGCGGTGCCCTTGCGAACAGCGCGGCGTCCGGCCTTTGCGGCAGCTTCGACACTCGCCGCATGGACAAAAGTACTGATATGCCACCCGGTCGCCGACCGCCAGCGGCTCGCCGGCCCAATCACGAGTCACACCCTCGCCTAAAGCGGCGACTCGACCGACCATTTCATGGCCGATCGAAAGGCAAAAGGGCTCCGACTGCCCGCGGTAGACGTCGTAATCTCCCCGCCAGATGTGCAGGTCGCTCCCGCAGACGTTGGCCAGCCGCACTTCGACCAGAATTGCACCGGGTTCCGGCCGCGGCACCGGAAACTCGCGCAGCTGAAACGGCTTGCGGACCCCCGTAAAGACAGCGACGATTCCGGTATCGTTCATCCTGTGTCATTCAAGGTGGCGCGGCTTGTGCCATACCCAGCCGCCGATCTTTAGCCAGGGCGCCGGTGCGGGGGCGTCGAAACGGCGTTGAAGATTTCGCCTGAACTTGACAAAATACGGACGAAAATCTGTCCAGGCGGCCTGTCCCGAGACAGGCCGATTTCGTTGTTTTTATTGCAGAGAGAATGATCGCACATGTCGCTGGATGAAGCCACCCTCAAGCGTCAGCTCGGCCGCGCGAACGAAGATATGGCCGTATGGGTCAACGTATTGGAGACCAACGGAGTCTCCGCGGCCAACCGCCGCAAAGACACCACGTGGCGCCGGCTGAACTCCGCCTGCAACACGATTCGAACTCGGCTGAAGGCCGTGGCCGCCCTCAAAGCCCGCGACGAACAGGTCGCCAAACACAAGGTCGACAAACTCGCCGCTGCCGTGGCCGAGAAGGAGCCCAAGAAGGCATCCAAGGAACCAAAGGCCGCCGGAAAGACGAAAGGGGGCGCCAAGAAGGGGGAAGCCAAGAAGGCCGACAAAGGGACCGACGGGAAGGAAAAAAAGAAAAAGGAAAAGGAGCATAAGGAATAAGTGGTTCGAGTGGCGGCCACGGGCAGATGACCGCACCCGTCCCGCAGGAGGCTACGGAGAAATGACTGCCGCCCTGCGGCGGCCTCGGAGAGATGACAGAGTGGCCGATTGTGCGGCACTGGAAATGCCGTGTCCTGAGAAATCGGGACCGGGGGTTCGAATCCCCCTCTCTCCGCTTACGAGGCCGCCTAACTGGCGGCCTTTTCTCGTTTTACACCGACACGTTTGACAAAAGTGCCGCATATGGCTCCGACAATTCACATCACTACACGCTTTTGACAAAATTCCGCCGGTAGCAAAGCGGCACCAGCGCCACGGGTGAATTCCATCCCCATCGGGATTGAGTTTTAGAGAGTGCCGCGATTTTTTTCGCGAAATCACGCGCGTCGATCGCAATTCCGTGCTTATCCTGGTGGAGATCGCCTTCGCAAGTGGAGGTCTTGTCGATCACGTAGCTCGGAGTGGGGCCGGTGTCCGATCAATCGAAACAGGCGGAATCGACAGACCCTCGGGTTCAAGCCGCAATCCAGGAGTATCTGGAGAAGGTGGATCGCGGCAAGATGATAAACCGCGAGGAATTCATCGCGCGGCATCCCGAGATCACCGAGGCGTTGCGCTCGTTCTTCGCCGCCGAGGAGCCGCTCCGCAACATGGCGGCAACTAAGATTGCCTCCGAGAGCGCCGGAATCTCCACGCGGTCGTTCGCCGCCCAGGGCCAGGAGACCGTCCCGCCGCGATTGCAACCCGATGGTACTCCTGGCGCAATTGGAAGCGGTCTTCAGGGGAAATTCGGCCGCTATCAAATTATCCGGGCCTTGGGCAAAGGGTCGATGGGCGCGGTCTACCTGGCCGAGGATTCGCAGCTGGAGCGAAAGGTGGCGATCAAAACGCCGCATTTCGAGGATGACCCCACTGGTGAGCTGGTCGAGCGGTTCTATCGCGAAGCGAGGGCCGCTGCGACACTCCGGCACGCCAACGTCTGCCCGGTTCACGACGTCGGCCAAATCGACGGCAAGTACTTCATTTCGATGGCCTACATCGAGGGGCGGCCGCTCTCCGACCTCATTCGCGGCGGGAAGACGCAGAGCGAACGCCACATCGCGATCGCCGTCCATAAGCTCGCACGAGCCCTTCAACAGGCACACGACCACGGGATCGTGCACCGCGATCTGAAGCCGGCCAACATCATGGTCGACAAGCAGGGGGAGCCGATCATCATGGATTTTGGCCTGGCCCGCAAACGGCGCAAGGACGGGAGAGGCCACCCTCACGCAAAGCGGCGCGATCCTTGGTTCGCCGGCCTACATGTCGCCGGAGCAGATCGAGGGCGACCCCGAAAGTGTCGGCCCGGCCTCCGACCAGTACAGCCTTGGCGTCGTCCTCTACGAAATGCTCACCGGCCAATTGCCCTTCCGCGGGTCGATGGTGAACGTGCTGGCACAAATCATCACCAAGGGGCCGACACCACCGAGCGAGCTACGCCCCGGACTTGATCCGCGAATCGAAGCGGTTTGCCTGCAAGATGATGGCGAAAAAAGCCGTCGGACCGCTTCCCGTCGATGAAGGCCGTTGCCGAACAGTTAGCGGCGATTGTGAAAAGCCCGGCTGCCGCGCCTATCGCTGTCGAAAAGTCGCCGGCAGCAGGCCGAGTGACGGCGGGCGGCAACTCCTGCGGGTGACGAAGCCAGCACATCGCAGATTCGGAAGTCGATCAAACAGAAAGTGTTGACCGAAAGCGATGTGACATCGCTGGAGGAACTGGTCCGCAAATGCCTTCGACGCCGCGACTACGACCAGATGATCCAGATCGTCGAGCGGATTCCGGAGATCGGCGGAGCGAGTCGCTCCAGACGCTGCTGGAGAAGGCGCGTGAGAGACTCGACGAGATTTCCTTCCTGATTTGCGAGATCGACGAGGCTGATCGGCTCGAAGACGGTCAACGGCCCTCAAGAAGGCCGAAGAGCTGCTCAAGATCAAACCGGGTCATCGCCGCGCAAGAGAAATCCAGGAGAAGTACTCCGGCCACGCAGACGGAGCCGTTGCCCGAATCGGGCCCTTCTCGCAATTCACCAAGCCGTGGAACGAAGGGGGCTGGATTCCCTGGAGCGTGCTGGCGTTCGGACTTGTCGTCTTCGTCGGCATGTGCGGCGTGATGGTGATTTATTTGGGCAAGACGGCGATCATCATCGACGTCAAGGACCCCGGCATTGAAGTCGTTGTGAAGGGGACAACGCTGACGGTCACGGGACCGGATAAGCAGTCGGTCAAGGTCGAGCCCGGCGACCAGGAGCTCAAGATTTCTTCCGCCGGCCTTGAGGCCACGACGACTAGCTTATCGCTCAAGAAGGGCGACAAGAAGACTGTGACGATTTCGATCGTGGACAAACAGATCGTGGCACGGCTGGAAAATGACGTTCTCCCGTTGACACTGGCTAACGAAAAAGTGGTGAATCCAACGGGCGCCGGCAATAAAGAAATGGTCAAGGATCCGGCCGGCAATGTGAAACGGGCCGGCGAAGGGCCCGGTGGGCCGGCGAATCCTGACCGCAGGGCCGCCGAGTGGGTGCTCTCAATCGGCGGCACCATCAAGATCAGCGCAGCAGGGCAGGAACTAGAGTTTAAGGCTGCAGATGCACTGCCCAGGGAGGCATTTGAACTTACGCTCGTCTACTTGGGCGGAAATCCGAAGGTGACCACCGCCGGGTTGGCCCGCTTCAAGGACTGCAAGAACGTTAGAGTCCTTGAGCTGAACTCCACCAAGGTGACCGACGCAGGCTTGGCCAATTTCACGGATTCCAAAAACCTCACGCGGCTTATTCTGTGCGTCACTCAGGTCGGCGATGCGGGGCTGGCCTCCTTCAAGGATTGCAAGGACCTCACAATCCTTGACTTGGGCGGGACCCACGTGAGCGATGCAGGACTGGCTGTCTTCAAGGATTGCAAGAACCTCACGTCGCTTGCTCTAGGCGGTACTCAGGTCAGCGACGCGGGGTTGACCTACTTCAAGGGCTGCAAGTCCGTTAAGGTGCTTCATCTGTCGGATACTCAGGTGACCGATGCAGGGCTGGCCAATTTCCGGGATTGCAACAACCTCGAGTCGCTTGCCCTTGGCTTTACCCACGCGAGCGATGCCGGGCTGGCCGTCTTTAAGGATTGCAAGTACCTCACGTCGCTTGCTCTAGGCGGTACTCAGGTCAGCGACGCGGGGCTGGCCTACTTCAAGGATTGCATGTACCTCACAAACCTTGATCTGAACGGTACAAGAGTCACCGATTCCGGGGTGGCATACTCGAAGGGTTTCAAGAACCTCACGTCGCTTCGTCTCGGCGGTACGAAGGTAAGCGATCGAGGGCTGGTCAACTTCAAAGATTGCAACGACCTCGCAAGCCTTGATCTGGGCCATACCGAGGTTAGCGACGCGGGACTGGAACAGCTCGGGGCCTTTCAGAAGCTCGCTTCGCTGTTCGTCAAACAAACGAACGTCACCGAGGCCGGCGTGAAGAAGCTCGCGGCCGCCTTGCCGCGGTGCAAGATCGAATGGGACGGCGGCGTGATCGACCCGAACCCAAACGCTGCGACAACGATCGCGCCTACCGGAGACGGCATTCTGAATTCTTCGACGGATCCCGACCGCCGGGCCGCCAACTGGGTGCTATCAATTGGCGGCGGTATTCGCATCGAGAGCGACGGTGAGGAACGCGAAGTCGATCAGCTCCCGCCAGGGCCATTTGAGCTCCAAGGGGTCCGTTTGTACGGCAATCAAAAGCTCAGCGACGCAGGGCTCGCTTGCTTCAAGGGATGCCGGAACCTCAAGGCACTGGACCTGTGGGGGACGAAATACAGCGACACCGGTTTGTCTAACTTCAGAGATTGCAAGGAACTACGAGAACTCCATTTGCGCGGAGAGGAAGTGACCGACGTCGGTTTGGCCAACTTTAAGGATTGCAAGGACCTCACCGCCTTCGGCCTCGCCGATACGAACTCAACCGATGAGGGACTGGCCTACTTTAAGAACTGCAAGAATCTCCAAGAGCTTTCACTGCGTGGCTTGGCGAGAGTGAGCGACGCGGGCCTGGCTCATTTCCGAGATTGCACAAACCTCAAATTCCTGAATCTGTACGCCACGAAGATCACCGACGCTGGCCTCGCGCATTTGAGCCGATGTCTCAACCTTGAGGAGCTGATGGTGTCGTTCGGGAGCCACGACGTGACCGACGCCAGCCTGCCCTATATCGGGAGTCTGCGACGACTTAAGAAGCTTTGGCTGAGCAGCAATCCAGTGACGGATGCCGGCCTCGCACATTTGGAAGGATCGACCCAGCTCGAGATCCTTCGAGTTGAGGGAAACGCGGGTTCGGGGTCCCGGGCTGAAGCACCTTCGGAATCTGGTACGCTTGAAGGATCTTCGACTTGGGAGGCTTAGCCGTGATGGACGCCGACCTGGTGCACCTCCGCGGCCTGACGGCGCTCAATGCGCCTTGAGCTAAATGGTACACGTGTCTCTGGCCCGGGTTTGGCCTATCTGAAAAGCATGAGTCAGTTGCGCGATCTGGACTTAAACGATTCGCTCATGACGAATTCCGGTTTGGAGCACCTAAAGAATCTCCCACAGTTAGAAAAACTTCACCTCCGCGGCACTCATGTGACGGACGCCGGCCTGCACCATCTGGAAGGCATGGCCAATCTCGACGAACTCGATCTCTCCGACACCAAAGTCACCGCCGCCGGCGTGGAACAACTCCACAAATCGATCCCAGCTTGCAAGATCATTGCGAATCCGAAAGCTCCGTGAGCGAACGTTCGACGGCACGTCCCTGGCATCCGCGTCACGAGTTTTGACAAAAATGCCGTAAATCAGCCGCCCAACTGGCCGACCCGGTTTTGACAGGTTTTTGACAAATGCGGTTTTGACAAATTCGGAGAGCCCGGGAGACGCGAAAAACTCTATAAAACGAGGCATTTCGTCGCATCGCCAAGTGTCGTGGAGCCGACCGCCGCTGCACTGGAAATGCCGTGTCCTGAGAAATCGGGCCCGGGGGTTCGAATCCCCCTCTCTCCGCTTACGAGGCCGCCGAACTGGCGGCCTCTTCTCATGTTGTGTTAACGCGTTTGACAAAAATGCCGCACAACCCTCGTTCAGCTCCGAGTGCTCTTTGACGTTTGACAAAATCCGGCGGGTGCTCGGCTACGCCGGCGCACCGTGAAAACGGGGGATAAAGACGTCGCGCACCCGTGATGACCACCAAATAGCGTCGGTCGATGTGATTGCGACAAGCAAAGCTTGGGAAAGGGGGATGAGATGTAGGAAGCAGATCTGAAACCTTTCAGCGGAACCTTGCGGGTGGAAAGCCTGTCCGGGTCAGCGCCTGACCAGCGGCCGGAAGCGAGTCTTGCGTGGGGTTCGAGTAATCCGCACTGCGAAGCGTAGACAGCTAGTCCGAAAGCCACGCTATTGAGCGTCGAAAGACCTTTCGTGGGAGCCTTCGCTTTTCACATACCGGGGGCCATGCTGCTGCACCTTATGGTCTGGCGCATGCAGTCCTGCCGGCGTCGACTGAACATGTGCAAACGGACAATCGGGGTTCCCCAGGAACTTGCGAGGTCCTGTCGTTTCCTCAGTGAGATTGCTTGGGGCTGGTGTTCCTGGTGTTTCCGATGAAGCGCTGGTTGGCGGATTTCCCGCCAACGCAAATTCGAAAGCAGATTTTCCGCACTCCGAAATGCCCCCAACGGCCAGGGGCCGATCACGGTGCGCCCGCGGTTCCCGCGCGATTCTGCTCGCGTGCTGGATGGCGATTTCGAAATCCACCTTGGGCGGAAAGCGACCAGACACCGGAGGTCTCCTCGCCCCTATAATGGCTAGCTTGTCAGGAACGAGAAGGGACGCTGGATTGCGTCCGACACGGATGACCGCCGTCGAGACTCACCGTCGCGCTGAGGTATGGCACAGCGGACGGAGCGTTGGATGCAGGATCATTCCTCGTGAGGTCCGTTATGCGTTGTCATCACCTGCAGGGGCTCGTGCCGACTCCCGCCCGGACAGAGGGCTGCGAAGAGTGCCTGAAACTCGGTACGCCTTGGGTTCATCTTCGGCTTTGTCTCACTTGCGGTCACGTCGGCTGTTGTGACAGCTCGCCCGGCCGTCACGCCACACGGCACTTCCACCAATCGCACCATCCCGTGATGGCTTCCTTCGAGCCGGGCGACCAATGGGCGTGGTGCTTCGTCGATGAGATCGAGCTGCCTGTGCCGGAGCAGTTCTTAGCCCTATCTGCGATCGTAGATTGTCCAATTTCGGACTGCCGGAATTTTGTGCTCGAATCAACCACTTTGATGGACGGCCTAGAGAGATGAGCCACTATGAACCTTTCCGTCACCATTCAGCAGGGCCACACGAGAGCCCGGCGCGAGTTCTTGCGCGATGTGATTTCCGGCCTGCGGTCGACGCCCAAGCGATTGTCCTGCAAATACTTCTACGATCGCCGCGGCTCTGAGCTGTTCGATCGAATCTGCCAACTCGACGAGTATTATCTGACTCGTGCGGAATTGGCCCTCATGGATCAGTTCGCGCCCGAGATGGGAGCGCAGATCGGCGCCGGCGCGATGCTGGTCGAGTATGGGAGCGGCAGCAGCGTTAAAACGCGGTATCTGTTGGACGGCCTGCCCAATCCGGTTGCGTACGTTCCCGTGGATATCTCAGGCGACCACTTGCAGCAGACCGCGCGGGAACTGGCCCGCGATTATCCCCGAGTCGAGATCCTGCCGGTCTGCGCGGATTTTACGCAAGACTTCGCCTTGCCCCGTTCGCTGCAGACGGCGTCGCATGCCGCGGTTTACTTTCCCGGGTCGACGATCGGCAACTTCATGCCCGACGAAACGGTTGCGTTGCTTCGTCGCATCACGCAAAAGTGCGGCACCGGGGGCGGACTGCTGATCGGCATCGACTTGAAAAAGGACGCGGCGACGATCGAAGCCGCGTACAACGATCGGCTCGGCGTGACGGCCGAATTCAATCTCAATCTGCTGCGGCGCATCAATCGCGAGCTGGGCGCGGACTTTGATGTGGATCAGTTTTTCCATCAGGCCCGCTACAACGCGGAGCTGGGTCGAGTGGAAATGTACTTGATCAGCCGCCAGGCGCAGATGGTCACGCTGGGCGGCGAAACCGTCGAGTTTGAGCCGGGCGAAACGCATCTGCACGGAGCACTCGTACAAATACACGGTCGAGGAGTTCGCAACCGTGGCCGCCGCCGCCGGACTCACGCTTCGCAGAGAATGGACCACAAAAAAGAGAGAGTTCGCGGTCTTGCACTTTGCCGTGCTAACTGACCGTGCGCGATTATGGGACCCCAAGACTCACAAGCGTGCGCGATTGTGAGACAAAAATCGGCCTGGGAATTGTAGCGTGTGACAAGGCCGCCGACCTAAAGACAATACGGCGCTCGCCGAGCCTCGCTGATCCCGCCCGACGCGGTCGGGGCCTCACGTCAGTGGAGTGCTGTGATGTTGGCCTACGATGCCATCGTGATCGGCTCTGGGCAGGCCGGAAATCCGTTGTCGCAAAAGCTGGCGGACCGTGGCTGGTCCATGGCCCTGATTGAACAGGACCACTTAGGTGGGACATGCGTCAACACGGGCTGCACACCGACCAAGACGATGATCGCCTCGGCCCAGGTCGCACACTACGTGCGCAACGCAAGCCGTTGGGGAGTGAAAGTTGGGGAGTTCGGGGTCGATTTGCCCGGCATCGTGGCCCGGAAGGATCGGATCGTGGACCAATGGCGCTCGGGAATCGAGCGAAGGATCGAGGAACGCAAAACGCTGCGACTCTACCGCGGGCATGCCCGCTTCGACGGCCCGCACGAGGTCCGCGTCGGCGACGAGACTTTGCGCAGCGATCGCATCTTCATCAATACCGGCACGAGGCCGGACGTCCCGCCCGTGGAGGGGCTTGAGCAAGTCGAGTTTCTCAACAACGCCAGCATCATGCAGTTGAAGCAGTTGCCCGAGCATCTGCTGGTGCTTGGTGGTGGATACATCGGACTTGAATTCGGCCAGATGTTCCGGCGGTTCGGCAGCCGCGTGACGATCGTCCACCGCGGCGAGCAGATCCTGCCGCACGAGGATGCCGACGTCGCGGAAGCTTTACAGGCGGCCGTGGAGGCAGAAGGCGTGCGCTTCATCCTCGGCGCCACGACGAAGCGGGTGGAGAAGCGAGACTCTGGAGTTGCGCTTCAAGTGGAGTCGCGGGGCTCCCCCGAAACGTTGAACGGGTCCCACTTGTTGGTCGCGACGGGGCGCAGGCCCAATACGGAAGATCTGGGACTGCCAGCGGCAGGCGTGGAGACGGACGAACGGGGATTCGTCCGCGTGAACAATCGGCTGGAGACCAGCGTGCCGGGCGTGTGGGCGCTCGGGGATGTTAAGGGCGGGCCCGCGTTCACGCACATCTCCTTCAACGACTACCAGATCGTTTACGCCAATCTCATGGAAGGCGGGGCCGTCACGACGGATCACCGTCCGGTGCCTTACGCCGTCTTCACCGACCCTCAGTTGGGGCGCGTGGGTTTGACCGAGAAAGAGGCGCGGGCGGCAGGGGAGCGAATCAAGGTCGGCAAAATCCCGATGTCATGGGTCGCCCGCGCCATCGAGCGCGACGAAACGGCCGGGCTGATGAAACTGGTGGTCGACGCAGCCACCGATCAGATCCTGGGCGCGGCAATCCTGGCCTCGGAAGGGGGCGAGGTCGTGCAGATCCTCCACGCTGCAATGCTGGCTCGCGCCCATACACGATACTCAAGGGTGCGGTGTACATCCATCCGACGCTTGCCGAAGGATTTTGGACTTTGATGGAAGCGGTGAAACCGGTTGAGTGATCGGCGGATCGCCTGGCTCAGTCGACGACCTGAACGCCCTTCCAAAACGCGATACGTCCCGCAATCTGTTTGGCGGCCTCCCTCGGAGTCGGATAGTACCAGGCCGCGCCCGGATTGGTCTGTCCGTCAACGACCAGGTCGTAGTAGTGGGCGGTCCCCTTCCACCCGCACACCGTCGTGTGGCTGCTCGCTTTCAGGTACTCCGATTTCACGCTCTCAGCTGGAAAGTAGTGATTGCCTTCGACGACGACGGTGTTGTCACTTTCAGCAATGACATGGTCGTTCCACATCGCTTTCGCCATCTGCTCACCTGTCTTTTCCGCGACATTCTCCATTCATTCATGGGGATCGGCCTGGCGCTTCAAACCGCGCGGCACCACGGCCCATTCGAGCACGTCGATCGATCCTTGCAAAAGCAGGGCCAACAGAGCCGCGGGGATCGCGCCGGCCAGAATCAGCGACATGTCGTTGACGCGGATTCCACGCAGAATCAGCTGGCCCAATCCGCCGGCGCCGATGATGGCGCCCAGCGTCGCGAAGCCCACGTTTTGCACGGCCGAAGTGCGAATGCCGGCTAAAAGCGTCGGCAAGGCGATGGGCAGCTCGATCTCGACGAGCCGTGCCGTCGGGCCAAGCCCCAAAACTGTGGCCGATTCGATCGTTCCGCGCGGGATCCCGTCCAGCCCCGTGTAGGTGTTCCTCACGATGGGCAACAGGCAATAACAGAAAAGGGCCGTCACGGCCGTCACCGAACCTTCGCCGATGCTGCGATAGCCCGAGCGCCGCCACCAGCGGCAAGAGCAGCACGAGCAGAGCGAGCGAAGGAATCGTTTGCAGCAAGCCGACGGCGGCCAACACCACTCGGCCGGTGCGGGGATTCCGTTGGCACAGAATGCCCAGCGCGATGCCGACGACGATTGCCGGCAAGAGCGACCGCCGCACCAGGTCGAGGTGTTCCAGGATGTGCGTCGCGATCATCTGAGTTCGCGACGTCGTTTGCACGTCGACGTGCAGCCCGAGTTGCTGCGTGAGAAAATCGGCGGCCGCCTGCGTTTCCGTCTTGCGGCCCGCTTCGACCTCGTCGTTGAGCGCCTGCATCGTGGCTTCGGAGACAGTTCCGTCCAGCCGATGCATGGCGGCGGCTAATTCCGGGTACCGTGACGCCGCCTCGAGTCGATACAGCCACACGGCGTCGTAGCGGGGAAAGAAGGCCGCGTCATCCTTGAGCAACGCGAGATCGCCGCGGCGGATCATCGCGTCGGTCGAGTAAACGTCGATGATGTCGACTTCGCCGGCCAAGAGCTGGCGATAAGCGACGTCATGGTCGACACCGACGACGTTGCGTTGTTGAAGATCGTAGCGGCGCTCGAGCGCGGTCCAGCCGTCGCCCCGGTCGAGGAACTCGTGGGTGAGTGCGAGTTGCAGCTCGGGCAGCCGTTTGAGATCCGAGATTTTCGAGAGCCCAAGCTGCGCGGCGCGGCGGCGCGTCATGGCGAGCGCGTAGGTGTCGCTAAAGCCCAGCGACTTGGACATGCCGATGCCCTTTTTGTGCAGCAAGTCGCGCATCGTTTTCTCGTCGCTCGCGTTCTGGCCGGCGAAAATCTCCGCGGTGATCGTGCCGGTGTATTCGGGATAGATGTCGATTTCACCGGCTGCCAGTGCGTCGAACACGATCCGCGTTCCGCCGAACTCGCGATAATGCGCCACCTTGAGCCCGGCCTCTTCGGTCAACAGCCGCATCATTTCGCCCAGGATGACCGACTCGGTGAACTTCTTCGATCCCACCCGCAGCTGGATTGAACGCCGGGGAAGGGGGGCCAGCCCCGCGATCAAGAGTACCAGAGCCACCGCGATCAGTTTGACGAGGGACCGATTTTTCATGCCGTGACGACCTGGGAACGGACGAATTCGCGGACGAAGTCGTCGCTCGGCCTTTCGAGAATTTCGGCGAACGGCCCCTGTTGCACGATGCGTCCCCCGTGCATGACGCAGACGCGATCGGCGAACCGGCCCGCTTCCACCAGGTCGTGCGTGACCAGCACCACGGTGGCTCCGGTTCGAGCAAAGACGTCATTGAGGTCGCGCTGCAAGCCTGCACGAATCAGTGGATCCAGAGCGCCCAACGGTTCGTCCAACAAGAGAATCTGCGGATTCAAGAAGAGGGCCCGCATCAGGCTGAGCCGTTGGCGCTGCCCGCCTGACAGCTCGTTCGGATAGCGGGTGAATCCGCTTTCGGGAAACTGGGTCATCTGCACCAATTCAGCTAGCCGTTCGCTGATCTTTTTCCGGGACCAGCCCTCGTGTCGCGGCATCAGCGTGACGTTTTCGACGGCGGTCAAGTGGGGAAACAAACCGCCTTCCTGGACCACATATCCCAGCTTGCGCCTGACAGAACGCATGGTCTGGTTAGCGAGTGGAATCGAGTCGACGATAATCTGCCCGGCGGTCGGAGAAACGAGCCCGGCGACCATTCGCAATATCGTCGTTTTGCCGCAGCCACTGGGGCCCAGCAGCACGACCACTTCGCCCCGTTCGATGAGAAGATCGAGCGGCCGGACGACGGTCGTTCCGCCGAACGATTTCGAGACTCCGCGAAACTCGAGCATCATGGTCTCAGGAACGGGTGAGGCGGGGCGATTCGGTGATGGAAACACCGCTGGCTATTTTTTTACGTCGCGAGCCAAACGGAAACCGGTGAACTGCCACCGCGCGTCCGGCGGAAAGAAATTGCGGTAGGTCGCTCGTAAGTGGCTGGCGGGGGAAGCACACGATCCGCCGCGCAGAACATATTGATTGCACATGAACTTGCCGTTGTATTCGCCCAGCGTGCCCGGGAGCGGCGCATAACCGGGATAGGCGGCGTAGGGGCTGGCCGTCCATTGCCAAACCTCGCCGTACATTTGAGCAAGACCGGTATCGCCGTCGACCGGTGCCGGGTGGTAACGCTCGCTTACCACGAAGCTGCCTTCCACGAAGCTGCTTTCCACAAAGAAGCTGCCATTGAGGTCGAGCGGCGAAGCGGCGTGCTCCCATTCGGCTTCCGTTGGCAGCCGAGTCCCCGACCAGCGCGCGAAGGCATCCGCCTCAAAGTAGCTGACGTGGCACACCGGCTCGTCGAGGTTCAACCGGCGCAACCCGCCGAGTGAAAACTCATGCCAACTGCCGTCCCGCTCGATCCAATACAACGGGGCCGCCCATTGTTGCTCACGCAGGGTCGACCAGCCGAGCGACAGCCACAACTCGGGGCGGCGGTAGCCGCCATCGTTCATGAACTCGAGGAATTCACGGTTCGTCGCGAGACGATTTCGGATTTCAAATGGCTGCAAAAACGTTTTGTGGCGCGGTCGCTCGTTGTCGAAGGCAAACATGCGACCCGCGTGCCCGATCTCCACGACACCCCCGTCAAAGGGAGACCACCCGCCCGGCTCGGGATTCCTCGGCGAAGCGCAGGCCGGCGACTGCCGGTAGGCGGGGAACAGAGGATTGCACGAGAAAGCGTGTTTGATGTCTGTGAGCATCAACTCTTGATGTTGTTGTTCGTGGTTGATTCCCAATTCGACGACGCTTGCCATTTCCTGCGAGCCGTCTCCGGACCAGTCGAGATCTGAGGCTATGCAGCAGTCGCGCCATGCGCTCATCGACGGCGTGTCGATACTCGAATACTTCGGCCACCGTCGGCCGCGTCAACAGTCCGCGCCGAGCGCGGGGAAAAGCTTCGCCGACGCCGTTGTAGTAGGAATTGAAGAGAGACTGGAAAGCGGCGTTGGCCGGCCGATAGTTCGCCTCCCAACGGGCCAGCACAAATGTCTCAAAAAACCAGGCGGTGTGCGCCAAGTGCCACCGCGTTGGGCTGGCGTCGGGCATGGATTGCACGACGAAATCCTCGACCGCCAAGGGTTCGCACAGGTGTTCCGTAAACCGGCGAGTTTGCGAGTAGTGTTCGGCGAGATTTGCCAAGATTCGCGCCTCTCGGTGGAGACAGCCCACGATTGGATTGACAACGCGGGATTCAGGGCGTGCGTCCCTTTCGCAGTCTGAATTGTAGCAGGACATCACGCTGGACCCGAGATCGGCCCGCCCGCGAGTTCCCGCGCGATCCTGCTTGTCAGCGATCGCCTTCTTGTATCGCCGTGGCGGGCCGACGCGCGCTGCAGATTCAGCCCGGTGGCTTACTCTCAATCGGTCACTGACATGAGCCCAGTCGCTTTTGGCGCTTGATTGGCCGCTCGAGATCCTGGCTGGCGCGTCCTACCGATCTGCGTCAACGAAGCGAAGGGGTGCGTCCTTCCACTGGAGCGCGTAGTTGATGCCGATCCGTTTCGTCGATTGCACGGCCGGTCGATCGTCGGAATTGTCCAGGAAGTGAAGCTGCGCTCCGGTCACATCGAGGCCGTTTTGCAGCCGGGTAATCTGCATGGCGCGTGTGAGCCGGCCGGGCCCCGCGAGAATCCGCCTTCCAGTCGTCGAGCGGATCGGCCGCTCGGATCAGCACTCCTTGGCCTTGCCCTGGGCGCCTGCGACCACGTTGAGCATCTCGTGCAGGCCGTAAGTTAAGTACACGTAGGCGCGCCCGGTGGTCCAAAGAGGACTTCGGTTCGCGGCGTTCGCCCTTTTGATGCGTGTGACGCGAGATCGTCGGGACCCAGGTAGGCCTCTGTCTCGATGAGACGGGCCCGGAACAGCTTCCCACGCAAGCGCCGCACCAAGATTTTTCCGATCAGTGCCCGGGCAACGTCTTCGGCCGGCCGCTGGAAAAACGACTGAGTGAGCCTCGTAACGCGCGAACGCGACCTCCTTCCAGCGGACTTCATTCAAAATCGACTCCTGCCGAACTTGTTCGCCGGCTCGACGCTGTTCAACGAGAAGACGCTGCTCAACAAGAACTCGGATGATACTACCCACAATCCGGCGGCCGATGATTCAAACCCGTTTTATGCTCTGAGCGACCTCATCATCGACAGGAGGCTAAAGTTGAGCGGATTTCGTCATGAGAGCGATATCCTTGAAAAGCCGTATCCGCCGAGCCCATTAAACCTCCGTTTTCGGGCGCTTCCAAGGCCCGCCCGGTGCGCTCTGTCGGTCACATTGACCGAACGGACCGATCCCATTGGCTCCCCCGGCGAACTGGAGGAAGGTGGGCGGCCGATTTATTCCAAGCGACCGAGGATCGTCTCACGGATGCGGCCGAAGCAGGATGTTGTTAGGTTGGCGAGTAACCCTTGTTCGGGCGCAGGCCGTTGTTGAAACTGAACGACGCTCCCGAGGAGACTACCATGACTCCGGATCCGCACAAGGCCCTCCGCGAACACCTCCTCTACCTCCTCCGGGGCGGCGGTGCCCACCTGCACTTCGACAAGGCGGTGGCCGACATTCCACCCGACCTCCGCGGCCGCACTGTCCCGCCGGTGCCCCATAGCCCCTGGCGGCTGCTGGAACATATGCGCATCGCCCAATGGGACATCTTGGAGTTCAGCCGCAACCCGAGGCACGTCTCGCCGCCCTTTCCGGACGGCTACTGGCCGCGCGGCGATGCCCCGTCCGACGACCGTGCCTGGGACCGGACCGTCGACGCGTTCCGCACGGACCTGGAGGCGATATGTGCCCTCGTCGCCGACCCGACGACCGATCTGTTCGCCGCGATCCCGCACGGGGATGGGCAGACCGTCCTGCGGGAAGCGCTGCTCGTCGCCGACCACAACGCCTATCACCTCGGGCAACTGGTTTTGGTCCGGCGTCTGTTGGGCTGCTGGCCCGAAGAGGGTTGACCGGACCGGGCGCTCCGTCGGGCGGCGGGTCATCAAGCAGTGCCACTGAGCGGGGCGGCCGCGAGCTTGGGGCTGGTGTTTTTGATGAAGCGCTCCTTGGCGGAGAAAAACCCCAAACAGGAAATAGGAAACTGAAAACGGGTGGATATGGCACGGTTGTTGTCAGTTAATGTGGGTCGACCCCGCCAGATCGCATGGCGCGGAAAGATGGTCTACACGTCTGTGTGGAAGGAGCCTGTGGAGGGACGCCGCCTGGTTCGGCGGCTGAACGTCGATGGTGACGCACAAGGTGATCTGGCCGGTCACGGTGGAGAGCACCGCGCTGTGTTTGTCTACCAAATGGATTCTTACCGCTACTGGCAGCGGGAGCTGAAGCGGCACGATTTTACCCTCGGGCAATTTGGAGAAAACTTCACGGTGGAAGGCTTGTCGGACAATGAGGTCTCGATCGGTGACCGCTTCCGGATCGGCACAGCGCTGTTCGAAGTCACGCAGCCGCGCGTGACCTGCTACCGCGTTGGCATGCGAATGGATGAGCCCAGGATGGCGGCTTTGCTGGTCGCACATCGCCGCCCTGGGTTCTATTTTCGTGTCCTAGAAGAGGGCGAGGTCGGGGCCGGCGACGAAATCGTCAAAGTTGCCGAGGACCCGGAACGGCTGTCGGTCGCCGCGGCCGACGGGTTGCTCTATCTTCCCGGGCCCGCCAAAGAAGAACTTGAACGGGCGTTGCGCATCGCGGCCCTGAGCCCGGGCTGGAAGTCTTCATTTGAAGCTCTCCTCCGGCAGATGATGCAGCCGGGTTCGCGCACAGGGAATGCCGGATTAATGTCACCCGAACAGATCATCACGGCTGATCCTGGATTCCGGCCTCTGAGAGTGGCCAGAACGAATCGCGAGAGCAGCAGTGTGGTCTCACTGGTGCTGGAGTCAGTGGACGGTCGTCCTCTGACGGTCCCTCTGCCCGGGCAGTTCGTGGTGTTGCGACTCCGTCCACAAGCTGACGCGCCTCCCGTCTTGCGCTGCTACTCCCTGTCTGATCTGCCGGACGCCGGTTATTATCGCATCGCCATTAAAGAGGAACCGCACGGAATCGCCAGCACTTACCTGAGCAGGCACCTTCGTGCAGGCGATGTCCTGGATGTCAGCGCCCCCGCGGCGCCTTCATCCTGCAGCCGGGCGAGCTGCCTGTGGTGCTGTTGAGCGCGGGCGTGGGTGTGACTCCGGTGATGGCCATGCTCCACGCACTGGCGGCACACACGTCGCCGCGCCCGGTTTGGTGGATCTATGGAGCGCGCAATCGCCTGGATCACCCCTTTGCCCGAGAAGCACGCGATATGCTGGCTAAGCTGCCCCATGCCCGGAGCTACGTCCAGTACAGCCGGCCCGACGCGGCTGACCAGCTGGGTGTTGACTTCGATGCTGCCGGCCGGGTGACCGCCACGGTCCTCGAAAAGCTGGGCGTACCCCGCGAATCCGATTTTTATCTGTGCGGCCCTCCCGCCTTCCTTGAGGACTTCAAGGCCGGACTCGCTGGTTGGGGCGTGGCCTGCGAGCGCGTCCACACGGAGATTTTCGGTTCAGGCAAGTCCGTCACGCCGGGTGTAAAGGAAGCGCCGCGCCTGCTACCGCACGCGCCTGCCGGGTCGCCCAGCAAAGGTCCAAGGATTTCATTTGCTCGCGCCGGCCTCACGGTCTCCTGGGATCCCAAGTTCCAGAGCCTGTTGGAGCTCGCGGAAGCCTGCGACGTCCCCGTGCGCTGGTCTTGCCGGACCGGAGTTTGCCATTCCTGTGAGTGCGGGTTGATTTCCGGGTCGGTGAAGTATGATCCCGAGCCGCTCGATCCTCCGGCGACCGGAAACCTGTTGACTTGCTGCTCTCGCCCCCGGGAAGACCTGGTAATCGACATTTAGCGATGGCCCGCGACGGTCGCGTGCCTTGAAGTCCAACTGACTAATTTCGGAGCGGTGCAACAATGGTCGAGAACGACAGCCTTCGCTATACGAAGATGGCCCTCAACACGGGATCCGGTGCGATTCCCGCCCTCGGCTTCGGCACACTGATTCCCGATCCCATCGCAACCAAAACCGCGACCAAAGCTGCGCTGGAGGCAGGATTTCGTGCGTTCGACGCGTCGGAACGCTACCGAAACGAAAAGGAAGTCGGCGAAGCGATGCAGGAGGTGTTCCAGGCGGGGAAGATCAAGCGTGAGGACCTGTTTATCGCCACGAAGGTCTGGAACAACAACCATCGTCCTGAACGCGTCAAACCGGCCTTCGAGGCCAGTCTCAAGAGACTCCAACTCGACTACGTCGATCTCTATCTCATCCACACACCTTTTGCCTTTCAACCTGGAGACGAGCAAGACCCCAGGGACGCGAACGGCAATGTGATTTATGACAAAGGGGTGACGCTGCTGGATACCTGGAGGGCGTTGGAGGGCTTGGTGGACGGGGGCAAGTGCAAGGCCATCGGATTATCCGACGTCAGCCTGGAACAGACGAAACAGATCTTTGAAGCCGCGAGGATCAAGCCTGCAGTCGTTCACGTCGAATCCCATCCGTACCTCCCGGAATGGGAGCTGTTGGACTATTGCAGAAAGAACGGCATCGTGCTGCAAGCTTTCGCGGCGCTGGGGCATGGTGCCGAGCCCAAGTTGGTCGAACATCCTGTCATCACTGCGATCGCCAAGCGAGTCAACAAGACCCCGGCGCAGGTCTTGCTCGCCTGGGCGATCCAGCGCGGGACGGCCCTCCTGACCACCGCGACGACCCCCCGCTGGATCAACGAGAACTTTGATATCTCCACGCTTCCTGAAGACGCCATGCGGGAGATTCGCGAAGGAATCACGTCGCGAATCAGGTTTAATGCCGTCGTGGAGACCGGCGTTCCCGGGTTCATTCCGAGAGAAAAGGGAGGTTGAGAGCCATGACTCCCAGGAGCGCCGATGCGACCTGACATTATTCCGGGGGCTGTCTTTCCTGACTACGAGTTGTCCGACCACACTGCGAAACGGCGGACGCTTTGCGACTGCAGGGGTTGACCAAAGGTGTCAGGGGTTGAACAAAGGGGGCTGAACAAAACTGTCAGGAACCAATTCGGAATTCAAAACGCCGAGATCGCGAACGCCCCTGGCATTTGTGCTCGTCAACGGAGACAATGCCGAGACTCGCGTTTCATTGAGCTTCCATCATTTTCGCAACAGGGAGAATCAGTATGCGAGGCTTACGAGCGATGTTGTTTGCCAGTCTGAGCGCCCTGCTCGTTTCGGTTCCGACCGCGCGAGCCGAGACGAAAATTGAGCTGACGGGAGTTCACCTTTGCTGTTCGGCCTGTACGGCGGCGGTAAAGTCGGCGGTCCGTGATGTCGACGGGGTAACAGCGACTTGCGATCAAAAGAAAAAGACCGTGACCATTAGCGCTCCGGACGACAACGCCGCCCAGAAGGCACTCGATGCGCTGGCGGCACATGGGTTCCATGGGGACACGGGCAACAGCACGCTGAAGATGAAGGAAGACAGTGGAGTCACCGCCGGCAAAGTGACGAGCGTGAAGCTCGTGGGGATTCACAACTGCTGCGGCTCTTGTAACAAGGCCATCAAAAACGCGATCAAGAAGGTCGACGGCGTCACGGGCGACACCGCTAAACCGAAAACCGGCTCGTTGACGGTTACCGGCAATTTCGATGAGGTTGAACTCGTCAAGGCGCTCAATGCGGCCGGTTTCCACGTTAAGGTGCAGCAATAGCCTTGGTTGGTGCGTTCTCGTCTCCATTGCGGCGCGAGAAGCGAACTTCTTTCGGTATCGAGTCTCGTAGTGGTGCGACCACTTGTAACTGGCAGGCGAGATTGCCGCTTTTTGACCACGAAACTCGCCCTTGTGGCTGCAATTTTGCGTTGGGCGGTGCAGTCGGGCTGGCTCGACCTGCCGATTCCGGATCGTGTTTGCAAACCGATACCAATTGAAACCGGCATGCAGAGCATGCCCTGCGGGACTGTATTCAGGGAGGGCGGAGCGGCCGGCATTGCTTGAGAGTCAGATGACGACCGCTCTCGGGTTCCCGGAAACTCAAGCCCTTTTTGGGGACGCCGTCAAACCACCGTTTTGAAACCGCCTCTACTTTTTTTCTGGTTTTGACACGATCGGCAAGTCGATCCCCGATGGCGGGCGGTTGATCATTTTCCCTAGCGGTGTGCTTCTGTTTTGCGTCTTGCCTCCGGTCGCCAGAAAGAAGCAATCGCCGGCCACTCCCGCATCGATGTTGAGCGCTGGGTTGCCGTCGGCGGTGAAACGGGCTCGCGTCAGGGCCACCCACTGCTCGTCTTTCGACCGGATCCAGCCATTGCCAAATCGCGCCCGGCGTGCTTCGGTCGCCGAGACCCCATTGCGGCGAAAGTCTTCAATGAATGAGTAGTACCCGCGGAGTCCTCGGACCTGGCTGATGGTCGAGAACGTCACCAAGTGCTTCCAAGCCTTCTTTTCGGGAAGGTAAAAAAAAGCGGCGAACGCGGTGCGATCCCCGGCGGGGCGGGTCATCACAAAAAAACGGTAGGTCTTTCCCGCGTTCCAGTCGTAGTCAAAAAACGACTGTCCTCCGGTCCCTTCATTGCCAAAGCGGCCGACGCGCACCCCTTCTCCGTGATACAGCGTCTTAACCTGCTTGTCCTTTTCGACCTGATTGGGGTCAGACTGCTTGCCCGGGTCCCAAACGGAAAAGAGAACCAGTTTTTTCCCGTTTTCAAGCTGCTGGATCCCGAAGTAACCCAGATCGAAACCGCACGCCATGAAATAGGTGCCGGCCGCCGATTGACCGACGGTGACCTCGTTGTAAAACGCGACTCCTTCGGGCGCTGGAAAGAAAAGGTGGACGCTGCGGCAGGCAACGGCAGCCGTCTTCTCGTCGGCGCGCGGACGCACATAGCAGGAAAAGCAAACCCACTCCCGCAAGCAATCGGCCGGTGGTGCAATTTGATTTCATGCGTTGGTATCCACTGCGAGAGAATCTCAGAAAACGCCCTCGGAGTTAACATACCACGCCCGCCCAACGTTTTTCGAGATTGAGGTCGAATCCAGCCGTCTGGACTATTTTCAGAAATGAGCGGTTCGGCGAGAGCGTCGAAGAGCTCGTTTGTACGGTTCGGTCGTACCGTTCGGTCGGACAAGTCAACGCCAGCACGGAAGGCTCCAAAGTCCCGGCGCTTTGAGGACCGGTTTTCCGCTGTTCTCTCCGAGTGGAATGATGGTTGGTACGGGGGCGGCGCCCGGGATGCGACCGACGCGCCCGCGCGGTTTGCTTTCACCTTGACGGGACATCGAATTGGCTTGCCACCTTTCCATTGCCGTGGTGCAATAAGGCCCATTGGTGGGGCGGCGGCCGCGAAGCCGGCGCTTGAAGTTTTGACAGGGCCTGCGCCCGCGGAGATCCTATGGGCTCGAGTCTCCTGGTTGGCACCGGTGTGTTCCTCGTCAGCCTGGTCTGTTTCGCGATGGCGACAACGCTCATCGTGAATTTGGCGTTGCGCTTGATCCGCCTCGCTTTAGGATTCTGGAAAAGCGTGGCGATCATGATGATCGTTTCGCTGGTCACGGCGGCGGCCCATTTGATTGAGATTGCCTTGTGGGCCGTCGTCCTCCTGATCTGCGGCGAAGTCGCGAGTTTTCATCAGGCCTTCTATTGTTCCGCCCAAAACTACACTGCTCTGGGTTACGGGGACATTCATTTGTCTGAGCGGTGGCAACTCCTGGGCCCACTCGAAGCGGTCAATGGCCTGCTCCTTTTCGGGCTCTCCACTGCGATCATGTTCAGCGTGTTGAGTAACCTGATTGCCAAGCGGCTGCACCTCGAAATCGATCGGCTTGGCAAGGACTAACGCCGAAGGCAACTGACCGCACGATCAACCGGGGACACGCTCGTGTCAGCTGCCCAAAATCTTGGCCAACTGATCGCTTGGGGAATCGATTACGGTTCACCGAGATTCACAAACTCACTCCGCCTGTAGCACGAAGGATGCGAATCAGCCATAATTCATTGCCCGAGGGGCCTCGAGCCGGTCCCCGGTCGCACGCTCTCCCAATTGACGCGAGAGAGTCCTCATGCCGCCCGAGTCATCAAACCACCTGGGCGATGCCGTCGCGCAACCGCCGGCCGCGACTCCGCCCGCACCACCAACAAAGGCCGCCGCAGCCGATGGTGCTGCCGCAGAGCAAGGGGTGACAACGGGCTCCGGCCCGTCCTCTTTGAGGCGCCGTGTCATCATCGGAGCGATCGCGGTCGCCGCCCTCGCAGTCGCATCTTACTACGGCATCCCGGTCGCCGGGCGGATGCTCAACACCATCTCGACCGACGACGCGTACGTAAACGGCCACGTCACTTCGGTTGCCGCGCGCGTGCCCGGCCAGAAGGTTTTTGTGGATGACAACTACCGCGTGCACAAAGGAAGCTTGCTCGTCCAATTGGACAAAGAGCCGTATCGCATCCAAGTCACGCTCAAAAAGGCGACTTAGGAAAACGCCGAGGCAAGTCTGCAGGTGGCGCGCGACGAGGTCCACGGTCTGGTCTCGCAGGCGCAGCAATCGCTTCAAGCTCCAGCATGCCATCGAGGACGTCGATAACCAGGTGGCCCTGCTGCGGGCGGACATCGCCACTTTGAAGACGCGCCGGGCGATGCTGGTGCGAGCCAAGGCCGACTACGCACGCGCCGTCGAGCTGCAGAAATCGCCCGGCGCGATCTCCGCTCAGGATGTCGACAAATTTCGGGAAGCGTACGACGTCGCCCAGGCGCAGGTCACCCAGGCCCTGGAGACCGTCTATCAGGTCCGCGTTGGCCTGGGGTTCCCGGTCAAGCCGCAAAAGGAAGGGGACGACGCCCTGGCGGAGGTTCCGCCCGATCTCGATCAGACGTATTCGACCGTCCGACAGGCGCTAGCCAATTTGCTCCAAAGCGCGGCGGCCCTGAACGTTTTTCAGACCTCCTACAACCTCACTCCCAAACAAGTCATCGAGGAGTTTTACCGCCGCGATCCGGAAGGGAACCTCGAGCGTATTTTGGCCCAGGTGATCCGGGACGCGCCGACCATCAAGCAGGCCCAGGCCAAGCGCGACGCAGCCAAGGCCGATTGGGATCAAGCCGAACTCAACCTTCGCTACTGCGACGTCGTCGCCGAGATCGACGGCGTGATCACGCGGCGAAACGTCAACCCGGGCAACAATGTTCAGGCCGGCCAAGCCCTGATGGCCCTCCGCTCGCTGACGGACATTTGGGTCGATGCAAACTTCAAGGAGACCCAATTGCGCGACCTCAAGATCGGTCAGTCCGTCGATCTCGACGTCGACATGTACGGCAACCGGAGGACCTTCAAAGGACGCATCTCGGGATTCACCTATGGGACGGGTTCCACGCTCGCACTCTTGCCGCCCGAAAACGCCACCGGCAACTTCATCAAGGTCGTGCAGCGTTTGCCGGTGCGCATCGCTCTGATCGGCTACGATCCCGACAAGGATCATCTGTTCGTCGGCCTCTCGGTGGTTCCCGACGTCTATTACAAGGAGCCTCCGACGGGTCCGGACGCGGGCAAAGTGCTGCAGACGGTGACCGAATTGCCCACGGTCAACCCGGACACGATTCCGTCGAATCCCGTCTGACCCGCGTCGAAACCTGACGAGACTGATGTCAAAAGGGGTGAAGGAATGACCTGCTTCGTGTTTTTCGGACAGTGCGAGTGCTTATTCTGGACGGATCCAGGAGAGTGGTCCGATGTCAGGGAGACAGTCGAAGAAGGGCAAGCGATCAAGGCGAGCGTATACGCCGGAGTTCAAGGCGGAGGCCGTGCGGATGCTGCTGGACGGGCATTCGACCGCCTCGGTCGCCGAGCGATTGGGACTCTCCGGAGCCAACGTGGTGTATCGCTGGAAGAGGAAGATTCTTGGAGAGGAAGGAGCCATCGCCTCGGACTTGGAGAGTCGGGTTCGCCAGTTGGAGGCGGAGTTGGCTCGGGTCGAGCGCGAGCGTGACATCCTAAAAAAAGCGTTGGCTATTTTCAGCCGGGGCGTCGAGCGGACGTCTACGCGGTGATCGAACAGGTGGCCGGCATCGGAGCTTATCCCGTGCACGCGGTGTGCCAGACGTTGAGCGTCAGTCGGGCGGGCTATTACGCCTGGCTCACCGAGGTCGAGTCGGACCGGGCCCGTCGCGATCGTGAGTTGATGCCCTGGGTGCGTGCCATCTTCTGGCGGCACAAGCGGCGTTACGGGGCACGGCGGATCGCCCAGGAGCTGAAGTTCCGAGGCAAACCGTGCGGCGTGGCCCGCGTGGCGAATCTGCTAAAAAACCAGGGGTTGCAGGCGATTCAGCCGCGATCGTTCCGTCCGCGGACGACCGAGAGCCGTCATGCGTTAGGCTCCAGTCCGAACTTGCTGCGCGACCGGGACGAGCCGAGAAGAATCAATGAGGTGTGGGTGGCGGTGGCGGACATCACCTACGTTCGGCTTGCGACCGGCGGGTTCGGCTATCTGTCGTTGCTGTTGGATTTGTTTTCTCGACGGATCGTGGGCTGGGAATTCCTGGAGGAGATGAGTGAGGGGCTGGTGCTCTCGACGTTGCAGACGGCGATCGGCGCCCGTCAGCCGGCACCGGGTCTGATTCACCACAGCGACCGCGGGGGCCAATACGCCGGCCGCCGATATCGCGGCGTGCTGCGCGGGCCGGGATCCGACAGAGCATGAGCCGCGCGGGCAACTGTTACGACAACGCGTTTTGGGAATCGTGCTTTGGCACGATCAAGACAGAGCTCGAGCTGGATGAGTACCCCGATGGCTTGGCCGCGCGGCGGGAGCTGGCCGGTTACATCGCCTACTACAACGTGGAACGCCGCCATTCGTCATTGGGCTACGTCGCCCCCCACGAGTTCGAGACCAATTCACAGGTCCGGAATTAAGCACTTGCACTGTCCAGGAAAAGTGAAGCACCTCAGTGCACCATGGTTGAGCAACGGTTCGGCCGTTGTAATCCATTGCCCGCGCTGCAACAGCTTGAAGTCCTTGTCGGGTCCGCCCCAGCCGCATGAGAGCCTGATTGTCCTCGATTCGGACGCGCACCCCGCCTTTCTCGCGCGCGTTTTGTCGAAAATCTCGACGTCTTCCGGCGTCCGCACGACTTCATCAAAGAAAAAGATCGCGTGCCCAGGCTCATCGGGGAACGTCTGCGGCGTGCTGGCCACACTCTGCGACAGACGGGGCCGCCAGTCTGACCGGATCGAGCCGTTGCGTGGGACTTGTTCTCGTTAACCCTCAGAGAAGAGTCCGGCGCTTAAGTTCGGGAGTGTCGAGAACCGAGAAGGTAACCCGTATTCGAACCAGTCCCGTCACTCTTCCACGCGTCGGACGCAGCTGCGTGAGCCGCATGGAGTGGATTCGGCAAGTCGTATGCGGCTATGCTCAGGGATCGTTTTGAAGGTTCCTTTGGAACCGGTATGAGCGGCGTCACGCGAATCCTTGATGATCGGCTCAACCGCACCAGCTAACGGAGTGTTCGGTGGAAAGACAAGCATCGCGCTCCTTGGCGAGGCGTTGCGTATCGCTCCATTCATACGCGTCGTCCGATCCCACCTGCGCCCGTAATAACGTCCGCCGAAGGCCGTTCCGTCTAAAATTATTGCCGCTGATTGGTTCGGTTTTATAATGGGAGTCAACGCGCCGTCGCGGCATCAACAGCTCACTTTATTCGGGAACCTGAAGGGCGCGCCGGCAACTCGTTTCTGTCGAGTCACTATCGATGATTACGCAGAAGTGGCTGGACGCGATCAACGCCCGTTGGCTGCAAAAGGCTCCACTGCCCTTGATCGTGATTGCCGGAGCAGCATTCATGGTCTGCGTGGCCGTCGTCGGCGCTGGTTCCCTAATTCTCTCCCGCCGCCACGCGGATGCCGCGCCGCAAACAGCGCGGTTGTGGGCGACCTGCCTCCTTCAAAATCGACTGAGTCATCGCCGGGGACTCAAGCGGCCTCTAACGCGACGCCTCCGCCGCAGACCAAACCGGCCGCGGGCGCGTTGGAAAAGACGTCACTCGCGGAGACAGACAATCGACCGAACGACGCTGATCCAACGCCCCCACCCGCGAACCCGAATCAGCCGTCGGTTCTTGGCGTCGGGAACATGGTCGATCGCCTGGACTCTCCAGTCGCATTCCCCAAAGGCATGCTGTCCTTTCTGAGGGGCCTCGCTCTGCTGGGGTCTTTTCATCCGCGCAAGGCGATCGAGGTCTTCAACCAGGCAATCGAGGCCGATCCAGGAAACGCGGACTTCTACATGGCCCGCGGCGCGGCGTATGTCGTGGCTGAAAGAATGCGGGAAGGCCTCCCCGACTTGGAGCGGGCCATGAAGCTCAACCCGGAGAATGTTTTGGCCAGCCGCATGACCCGACTGGCCTACCTGATGCTGGGCGATCAGCTCAAGGCGTCGAAATTCTACGGCCATGGCTCGACGGAGTCGCTTGATTTCTTGATCGGCGAGGTGGGCAACGGTTACGGAAGCCGCAGCAGGGCGCGGCAGAACCGCTATCGGCAAGACACGCGCTCCCAGCGGCAGACATCCGCCTCGATCCAGAAGCTCCGCACGGTGGCCTCAACGGTCGCCGGCTCGTTCCAGACGGATAACGCCAAGTCGGCCCAGGCGCTTTTCGCGCTGGGAGTGGAACAACTCAACGGCAAGGACTTCGCCGCAGCGCAACGCAGCTTGCACAATGTGATTTTGAACAATCCGCACGACTGGACCGGCCGTTATTATTACGCCCGCAGCCTGCTGGGAATCGGCGATCTCGAGTTGGCGCGGAATCAACTGACGTACGTGTTGTGTTGGAAGCGATTCCTTCCCGAAGCCTTCGCGGCTCGCGCGATGTGCGCGGCTAAGCAAAATGACGTCAAGCGTGCCCGCGCGGATCTCGAGACGGCCAAAAAGCTCGATCCGGCCAGCGTGGCGGAAGCCGAATCCGCCGTGGCCCAAACGCAAGAACAACCGACGCCCGCAGGCGCCCAGAAGGATGCCGCCGCCTGGGACCACTTGCTGGCGACCGCGAAGGCCTCGCCGCCTTTTGGCGACCTGACGGCGGCCGCGCTCGAGCCTGCGCCACAGCGTTAACGCCCGGCGCTGTGCGGCAGACGAGATCTACCAGGACCGGCTGCACGAACTGGCGGCCGCCGCGCGGTCCGAGCCCGGCAATGCCGACCGCTTGGCCGACGTGGCGGAGTTTCTCCGCGACAATAACGATGTCTCGGGACTGCACGTTGCGCCCAACGGCGCCGTTCATTATCTCCGCCGACAGACCGAAGATACCGCCCGCTGGGAGTTGCAGCTGGCTTTCCAATTGACGGGCGAAGGATTGAACGCCGACCCGCGCGCACTGCGCGCTCGTGGGCCATCCGTTCGGGGCTGCTCTTACACGACAACAAGCTGGAGGAAGCCGAGAAGGCCGCCAATGCCGCGGTCCGGTTCGGGCCGCGAGTGATTGCCGGGCATATGGCGCTGTCGGATTGTTTTAAGGAGCCGCGCCTCGCGATTGCGCGCCCGGGCCGTGAAGCTCCGCACGCCCAAGACCGGTTCGCGCCTCGTCAGGGTCGTGAACCAAAACGGACAGCAGATCCGCACCGAGACGCAAACGTATCTCATCCCTCCCAGCCCAGAGGAACTCGCCCAGGCCGCGGAGTGCGACCGGCAGGCCAGCCAATACCAGGAGAAGGAACAGGGCTGTTTAAATAACGCGCGGGCCTGCGCAAAGGGGACAAAGGACGAGCCGTTCTATCAGGCGCTCTTGCTGTTTCTGAAGCAAGATTTCGCCAGTGCGCGCCCCTGGCTCGAAAAGGCGATCCTTGAAAAGCCGAACGACCCGAAGTTCCACCGCAGCCTGTCCAGTTGTCTGCGCGCACTCGGCCAGGAAAAAGAGGCGATCGAAGAGTTTTCGCGGGCCATCGACCTTGAGCAGACGACCGCCGAAGTCTGGCTCAATATTGCCTGGAACGATCTCGAACGCAGTGCTTGGACGCCCACCCGCGAGGCGCTCCTCCGCGCGCGGAGCGCCGACCCCTCCGACGCACGCGTTGCGGCGTACTGGGGCGTTCTGGCCGAATTCGACACGAACGACGGGGCCACTCCGGAAGCGGGCCTCCAGGCTGCGCTGCGCAAGAAGAAGCCCGCGCGCGGGACAACCAAACCACATATCTGCCGGTGGCCGGCCCTGCCATACCCCTGAGCCCGGAAGATCTCGGTCTGACCATCATGCTGCGGCTAAAGGCCGCCCGGGCCGTCTTTCACACCAAGCCCGAAAAGGCGGCCGAATACTACCTCGCCAACGTGGCCGCCGAGCGGCGATTGAGCGAGTGGAACCTGGCAAAGAGCGTCTTCTCCGCGATGCTGCCGTCGCCCAATCGCGATGCAAAGCAGGCGTCGTCTCCGATGCCATTGGTGGCTGTGCTCAAAAACAACCGCATTTTCGCCGGCCAGGCGCTGCTCAACGCGGGCCGTCCAAAGGACGCCGCCCGGCAATTCGCTGCGGCCGAGAATTTCGCCAACCGGCTCCCCGCCGGCGGCACGGCTTATCTCGAGTTCGAGCTGGAGCCGCAGTACGTTCCGTTCCGGGTCTCGTCCATGCCGATCTACGTGAAGCTACTGAACGCCGCGTCGCTCGTGCAACAAGGCATGAAAGATCGGGCCATGATGGAACTTCAACAGGTCCGCTATTATCTCGCCAACCGAACTCAGGAGCAGCGGGCCATGCAGGACGACCCCATTCCCGGTCTTTATGCAGCGCCTCGCGCCGGCCGTGGGCCTGCGGTGATCCGAAATCGGCTCCGCCGTTCAACTCGGATCGCGCGATGGAAACTGACCACCCGCCGTCGCGTTATTCCTTCAAAGAGCCGCAGAGGCCGCCGAGGAGGGCGAGCCAGCCGAGGACGGTTACGAGCAACGGCCAGCCGCCCGTCCAGCGATTGTGAGCCATCACCATCGAAGGACCCGCTGGTGAGACCCCAACCGCTTGACGGGTTCACCAGCCACTTGGCCCAACGCACCCCGGGCGACGACCCGCTGTCCGGCTTGGCCACCGCGCCGGGATTCATGTCCACAGCGTCGAGACCAGCATTTCGAGCACTTCGCGTCGTGCCAATCCGGGGAATCGCGGCGACGCCCCAATAGGCGCCGGCCAACTGCCCAAAGACTGCCCAGGTCGTGTCCGCGTCGTCACCTAGATTGACGGCTCTCAGAACCACCTGTCCGCGCCGTGACCCGTGCGAGCCGTAAAGTTGGCGTCCAAAGGCACCGCGGAGTCGTTGTGGGAGAGAGAAATTCCTTGATTCACCGATCCGATCGATGCACTTTGAGCGTTGACCAGCGTCGAGTCAGAATCCGTCTGAGAAATATCGGCTCGTCGCTTCGAGCGTGCGCCAGCCGCTGGTATTACGCACCGGGGCACACTATTCTCGGGATCAACGCGCTTTGCCAACGGAATAGATCATGGATCATGATGCTCCCCTTCCGATTGAGCTTGGCGCGTTGCGTCCCGAGGAAAAAGCCTATCTCGCGGAGCACTCGCTCAAACGCCCGCTACGGGTCCTCGATATCTGGGCACTCGGCGTCGGCGTGGTGATCACCGGCGAATACTTCGGCTGGAACCTGGCGCTGAAGAACAACGGGCCGGTTGCCGTGTTGGTCGCCTCGCTGATCGTTTGCCTGCTCTATCTGACCTGGGTCCTGGCGTTGTCGGAGCTTTCCGTCGCGATGCCCTTTGCCGGCGGGCCGCTGGCTTACGGACGGCGGGCCGTCGATCCGTCGCTGGGGTTCGTGATGGGCTGGTCGATGTTCCTGGAGTGCCAGTTCGCCACCATCGCCACGGCGCTGGCGACCGGCGGATACATTGCGTTCCTCATCGACCCGGCGCATCCCAGCCCGATGGTCCAGGTGTGGAGCGCGCTGGCAACCGTGGTCATCTTTTGCGTGCTTCAAATCTGGGGCGTCAAAGAGCAATCGCTGGCGATGGTCATCATGACCTACGGCGCGATCCTGGGGCTGGTCGTCTTCTGGTGCCTGGCTGCGACGAACTTTTCCTGGGACCGCGTCTGGACCCCTCCTTTGCTGCCGACGGAAAAAGGCTGGCGCGCGGTCCTCGACGCGATTCCCTACTGCCTGTGGTGGCTCGTGATCATCGAGACCGTTGCGCTGGCGGCCGAAGAGGCGCACGAGCCGCACCGCACCATCCCCCGCGGCCTGGTGTGGGGGCAGTTGACGCTGATCGTGCTCGTCGTGCTCACCTGGCTCTTCGCCTGCGGGGCGATGGACAACAGCCAGGAGCTGGCCGTCGATGCCGAGGGGCACGACATCAGCTATCCGCTGGCCAAGGTCATCGGCAGCATTCCGATCGGCCGTTCGCCGTGGGCCGTCTACGGGTTCGGATTCATCGCCCTGTTCGGCATGATCGCCAGCTATCACGGAATGCTCTTCGGCACCAGCCGGCAGGCGTTTGCGCTGGGCAGAGGCGGCTATCTCCCGGCGTTCCTCGGCACGGTGCATGTCCGTCGACGGACGCCGGTGGCAGCCCTCGTGTCGTGCGGCGTGATCACCGCCGTCTTCGTGGTGGCCAACTTGTGGTTTTCCGACGCGGTGGCGATTGCCGTCTTGATCTCGACCCTCACCGCTTTGGTCTGGTACGTCCTGGCGGTCGGCTGCCTCTACGTGCTGCGGCAGCGCGAGCCGGAGATGTTCGGCAACTACCGCGCGCCGCTCGTCCGCGCGCTGCCGGCAACGGTCGTGCTGCTTTCGGGATTCGCGATCTACGTTTACAGCGGCATCGACGTCAAAGTCGTTCCGCTCACCGCCTTTCTGTACGCGGTCGGGCTGAGTTATTACTGGTTCTGGGCGCACCCGCGAATCCAAGCGGCCGCGCCGGAGGAGCTTTCGGCCCGGCGAGCGCGGAGCACAAGCGAAGGATCACCGTGACAAAGACGATCGACACGGCTCACTCCGCAACCGATGCCGGCGACGGTCCCCGGCGACCGTCTCGCCTGCTCGAGTGGCTCGCGGCCACCGTGCTGCTGCTGGTCGCCGTGGCCCTGGCTTGGATGACGCTGGTCGCCTACCGCCCCGACTGGCTGCGGCTCCCATCCCTCAAAGTCGAAGTGCTCGCGATCCTGGGATTGCTGACGGCCGCCCTGCTTCTCGTCAGCGCCGTGGCGCTGCGAAACACGCGGGACTGAAGCCGGTTTCAACACGCGCTTGACGCGGGGCACGTCGCTGACTCGACTGAGGCGGAGGAAGTCAGTGTGCCCGTTTTTCTTTGCAGCACGGCAAGCAAGCGTTCGCCTACGTCGGCCGACAACGGCCGTTCCGCCAGCAGCGGAGATCACGCCTTTTTTGGACGTTGATTGATGAGCCGAGGTCTCGCGACCGGGTTCCCGAAAAACCGGGTTTCGGCTGACCTGCGGACTCGGTAACCCGAAAATGGAACCTTTTCTGGGACCGGTCCCCGCCGAGTTCCAATCGTCACTAGCCGCATGGTGGAGCGGAAGCACACGGTAAGCGGCCCCGGTCATTCCTACGGCCGACGCCGTGCGCGTTGACATCCGAGGCGACGCACCATGAGAATCGCAGCCGGAGCTTGGCTGTTCGGTGTCGGTCCCGGTGTCGGAGCCTGACCCGTTGCCGCAGTGGCCGCTGCGCGGGCCGCTGAGGATCGTTGTCAAGCTGCTTACGGCGACTTTGCAGCGAGGCAAAACTTCGAACGTACGCTGTCGAGCCGGACAATCACCATTCGCTATCGGGGGAACCTGCGATGAGTCTTTCGCTGAACGACGAGCGACAACAGTCCACGTTGATCTCTCGTCGCGGACTTCTCCAGGCCGGCGGGATCGGCGCCTTGACTCTGGGCTTGCCGGGGCTGGTTGCGGCGGGCGTTAATGGCAATCGGGGACTTGGCAGCGGTGCTGCCGAGAAGTCTTGCATCTTTGTTTTGCTGTGCGGCGGACCCAGTCACCTCGATACGTGGGACTTGAAGCCCGCGGCGCCCGCGGAAATTCGCGGCCCCTACCAGCCCATTGCCACGGCGGTCCCTGGCATGCGCCTGTCTGAGCTTCATCCGCGCCTGGCGACCTTAACTCGGCATTTCAGCCTGATCCGGTCCATGACTCACGTCGGGAACATCAGCAACCATTTCGACGCCATGCACCACTGCCTGAGCGGCCAGGCGGGTGCGCCTGCCGACTCTCCATACATCGGTTCCATCCTGGCGAAGGTTCGGCCCAGCCGGCACAGCATTGCATCGTACGTCTGGTTGATCAAGTGCGTCGGTGATCCCGTCTTCTGCGCGCCGAATATCGGCACGGGAGGCCACCTGGGCATGAATTACAGCCCTCTTTTCGTCGGCTCGGCGAGTAATCATCCAGCCATGCCGGGCTTCAAGGCTCCCGATGAGTTGTTTCCCGCGGTGCCGCCCGAGCGAATGCACGAGCGTCGCCGTTTGTTAGATGGTCTCAATCCTGCCGAAAGCACCAGCCTGGAGAATCGGGCGACGAAGGATTGGCAGGAACTCTACGGTCGGGCCTTCGAGTTGGCGAATGGACGGGGCGGACGCCAGGCGTTCGAGCTGGAAAGAGAGCCGGCGACCTTGCGCGAGCGGTACGGCATGCATCCGCTGGGACAAAACCTACTTCTGGCGGCGCCGGCTGATCGAGGCGGGTGTCGGGTTTGTCACCGTCAATGGCTGGACGGGCCCCGCTACGGGCGCGACGGGAGGCGGACCACCCAGTTCGAGCTGGGACATGCACGGCGGCGAAATGGGGATGGGCAATGCCTTTGGCACCGGTTCGTACGGCATGGGCTGGTGCTTACCGCGGCTCGATGAAGCACTTTCCACGTTGCTCGTTGATCTTGAGGAACGCGGCATGCTCGAGAAGACCCTGGTGGTGGTCGTCGGGGAATTTGGCCGCACGCCGCGTATCAATGCGTCCGGTGCCAATCCCGGGCGCCAGCACTGGCCGGCTTGCTATTCGGCGATCGTTGCGGGTGGCGGCATTCGCGGCGGTATGGTCTACGGGGAGTCCGACAAGATCGCAGCATACGTGAAAGACAAGCCGGTGCGCCCCCAGGATCTCGGCGCCACGATCTACCACGCCTTGGGCGTCCCTCTCGATCTTCGTCTCGGAAAAGATGGATTCACCCGTCCCATCAGTTCGGGCGAGCCGATCCTGGACCTGTTCGGATAGGGATCGCGGTTTCCGGCACGTCACCCAAAGCGGCCACGGCACCGATCGGAATTGCTCGTCCCGCCGAGTGATGCGCCAAATGCCGTCAATCCCCTGGCACAAAGTCCCGGCGCTTCGTTGGATTCAGAGTGAACTTCGGACAGCTCGTCAGGTCTGCGGTCAACACGCAGCCTTCGCAGCTATCATCGCCGCGGGCACGCAGCCCACCGTTGAGGAACCATTTGCCGTCGCGTAACGTCGAAGAAAGGACTTGGCCGAAAAACTCGCGCTGGCGATTCTCTGACCGCGCGACTGGACGTCCGTTCCAGCGCGTTCTTGCCAACCGATCGAAGGAGAACGACATGCCGCGTTTTTCGCTTTGGATTGGCTGCGTTGCTCTGATCGCCGCGCTTGGAGCTCTAAAACCCGCGGCCCTGAAGGCGGAGCCGCGCGAGAATCCAACTTCCGGGCCCCGGATCACATCCCTTCCTCGCTTGGCGCCCGAAGTGAACGCGGCCCTGGAGGATCGGCGGTTTGTCGAGGCGATCCAGTTGATTGACAGCGAGTTGAAAAAGCCGGGCGTCGCCGCCGGGGACTACCTCCTTTACCTCCGGGGGTGCGCGCAGACGGAGCTGAAGCTCTACGATCAGGCGATCGAGACCTTCGGCAGGCTGGAAGCGAACTTTCCGAAAAGCGGATGGACGCCCCGCGCCCGGTTCGGTCGTGCGGAGGTCTTTATTCGCCAGCGCAACTATCAGCAGGCGGGCGAAATCTACGAACGCGAAGCAGCGCGGCTGCTTTCGGCCGGCCGGCGCGACGAGCTGGCGGCCATTTATCTCGAATTCGCCGATCGCTTCTTCGACGGAGCCGTGAGCCAGTCGGAGGCGGGGCAAAAGCAGCACGACTACCGGCAGGCCATCGAGTTTTATCAGCAGGCCGAGTTGCTGCATCCCAGTCTCGAAAAACAGCAACAAATTGAGCTGCGGATCGCCCGCTGCCGGCACGAGCTGAACGAGCTACCGGCCGCCATCGACGCCTACCGCAAATTCGTCTCGGCCTATGGCAGCGAGGCGGATTCCAAACAGCGCTCGCCGATCCCGCTCGAGATCGAGGCCCGCTATCGGCTCGGGCTCGCCCTGCTTGCCGCCGGACAACCTGCCGAAGCACGCAAGACGTGGCAGGACCTGCTCGACGGTGCAGCCTTCCGGCTCACGGAAAGCGATCTGCTCGCCCAGGCACAGTTCAAGCTGAGCCGAACGTACGGAATCCCCAATCCGGCCACGGACGGAGACCTCGAGCTGGGCGTCGCCGCGTTGGAAGCTTTTTTGAAGGGGAATCCGAAGCACCGCTTCGCGCCGAGCGCCGAACTCGACATCGCTCTGAGCTACGGGGCGCGGGGACGCGACGAGCAAAGCGCCGCGCGGCTCCGATCGCTGATCGAGAATTCGTCCTACGCCGCGTCGGACGAGCTGCCCAAGGCGCGGAACCTGCTCGGCGAGATCCTCTTCTCGCAGAAGAAATACGACGAGGCGATCCGCGTGTGCGCGCCTTTCTGGCGGCCCATCCGAATCATCGAGGCTGGAACGGCGTGCTGCGCGCATCACCGACGCCGAATTCGATAAGGCCCAGGAGCAGTTCCGCCTCAAGAACAACAAGGCGGCCCACGAATTGTGGGAGATGTTTCTCAAGGATCATCCGCTCGACCCGCGCGCTCCGAAAGTGCTCTATCTGTTCGGCCAGATGAAAAATCAAGAGGGGGTGGACCACGTCAACGACCGGATGACCGAGGCCGCCCAAACCGGCAAACCCATCGAGCCGTTGGACGCGACGGCGCGGCGCCTGTTCGAGCAAGCCATTGAGGATTGGAAGCGACTCGTCAGCAAATACCCCGAGGCGGAGAATCCCACGCCGGCAGCCGTCAACCTGATGATCGGCGAGGTCCTTGAAGCGCGATTGGGCCGCCTGAACGAGGCGATCGAGGCGTACAAAGAGTGCGACAGCGAAGAGGCGAAGCAGCGCATCGCGCGCCTCACCGAGCGCCAGATGGAGGTCCTCACGCCGCGAAAATTTCGCACCAACGAGCACCCGTTCCTCCGGATTTCGACGCGCAACGTCGACAAGGTGACGGTGAAAGTCTACCGCGTCGAGATGACCGACTATTTCCGCAAGATGCACCTGGCCGGGGCGATCGAGACGCTCGATATCGGCCTGATCGACCCGGACAAGACATTCGACTTCGCCGTCAAGGGTTACGAAAAACTCCGGCCGTTTCAAAACGACGTCGCGCTCCCAGTCAAGGGGCCCGGCGTGTGGGCCGTGACCGTTTCCAGCGAGAAGCTCGAGGCGACGACGATGGTCATCGTCAGCGATCTCGACGTGATCGTGAAATGTTCGCGGAACGAGCTGTTCGTCTTCGCGGAAAACGTGGCGGGCCGAAAGGCCGCCGAGGGGACAAAACTGCTGATCAGCGACGGGTCGCGGATTTTCGCCGAGGAGAAGACGAATAAGGACGGGATCCTCGAGAAGTCGTACGAGGAACTCAAGACGGTGAAGGACCTGCGCATTTTCGCGGTCCGCGACGGGCACGTCGCCTCGACGGTGAACGCCTTGGAAGGGCTCGACTTCGCCGTGGGACTCTCGCCGATCGGCTGGATCTACACCGACCGTCCCGCCTACCGGGCCGGCGAGCTGGTGAACCTCAAGGGGATCGTCCGCTGGGTCGCCGACGACCGGTTCACGTTCAAAGAGGGAGAAGCGTATCAACTCGAAGTCTTCGATCCGCGCGGCCGCACGATCCAGACCACTCAGGTCAAGCTCAACCGCTTCGGCACGTTCGCCACGAGTTTTCTCCTTCCCGATTCGGTTCCGCAGGGGTCGTGCTCCGTCCGCGTCTTTCAGCCCGACGGCAAGCAGTCCTACTCGTCGCAGTTTGAGGTGCACGAGGCCAAGCTCGAACAAATCCGCCTCGAAGTCGACCTGCCGCGCAAGGTCTATTACCGCGGCGAGAAAATCCAGGGGAAAATCCGGCTGCGCTATCATTACGGAACGCCGCTGGCCGGCCGCGAAATTCAGTATCGACTGGCCGACGACCGCCTCCAGACCGGCACGACAAACGCGGCGGGCGAGCTGGCGTTTGAATTCCAGACGCGCCGCTACAGCGAGTCGCAAACACTTCAGTTGGCCGTCCTGGTTCCCGAGCACAATCTGCGAACGCTCGAACGCGTCTTCCTGGCCGTGCGCGGCTTCGACATTCAAGTCTCCACGGTGCGCAAGGTCTACCTCGGTGGCGAGACGTTCGATGCGAACGTCACCGTCACCGATCCGGCGGGCCAGCCGGTCGCCGTGCCGCTCAAGCTCGAGATCCTGGAGAAAATGACGTCGACGCGGCAGTCGGGCGAGCGGCTGGTCGAGTCGTTTGAAATCAAGAGCGACAAAGAGACCGGCAAGGCGCGGCGGACCATCCACATCGACAAATCGGGCCGGTTCATTCTGCGGGCCACGGCCGTCGACCGCTTCGGCACGCCGGTAAGCGGCGGGAGCGACGTCCTGATTTCCGGCGACGACGACTCGGTCCGGCTGCGGATCCTGGCCGACCGGCACAACTACCAGGCGGGGGATGCGGCCCGCGTGAACCTGCACTGGCGGGAAGCGCCCGCGCTGGCGCTGGTCACTTACGAGGGGGCCTCGATTCTGGGATACAAGCTGGTCGAGCTGAAAACCGGCGCGAACCCGTTCGATTTCGCGGTCGAGCCGCGGCTGGGCCCGAATTTCGTGCTGGCGGTCGCCGTCATCGATCGGACGCGGCTCCACCGCGCTTCGAGCGATTTTGCCGTCGAGCGGAAACTGCGGATCTCCCTCAAGCCCAGTAACGCCGCGCCCAAGCCCGGCAGCCCGATGACCGTCGAGATCACGGCGACCGATCCGCAGGGAAAACCGGTCGCGGCCGAGCTGTCGCTGGCGATGGTGCAGCGCAACCTGCTCGATTTGTTCGCGGCAAAGGGCGCCGCGCTGGACAAGCTCTTCGGGGGGACCGAGCGGACATCCTCCCTGCGCACCATGGCAAGCTGCACGTTCCTTTACCAACCAAAAACGCACGGCATCAGCGAGGCCCTGTTGGCCGAAGAGGAGCGCCGCGCGACGGCCGCTCGGGAGGAAAAGTCGCGAGGGTATCTCGGCCTGGGGATCGTCTCCGGGAATAGCACCTCGCCGGATACCGACGGCCTGCCAAACGCCGCGTACGTGGACTTCGGTGGGCTGGTAAACGATTACAAGCTGCTGATGAGCGCCGGCCGCTATTCGGAAGCCCTACTGGCCGCCCGCCAGGCCACGGAAGTGGATCCCAACAATCCGTCTGTCGGTTTGATGCTGGAGCGGGCGTGCATCGCGACTCTGGTTGCGAAGAACGGCCAGGATGGAGTCGCGGACCCATTCGACGCGCGATCTTTCCCCGAAGGCCTTTATGAGGACGAGCAGGAGGCGGAATCATCCGGCGGTTGGGCCTCGATCCAAAGGCGGGGAATCGAATTTCAAGACGGCGAACGGGGCGGCGGTATGGGAGGTATGCCGGGCGAGAAGGACGCCAAAAAGAAAGGTCTAGCGTACAACTTTGTGGGCGGCAAGGACACTGAGGCCCCGCCGAGTGCCGACGACGTCATGCGGCGGCTCAACCGTCAAGAAAAGATCAGCGGCGCTCAGGTTTTTAAAACAGAGGTTGAGCGAGTCAATCGAGCAAAGAAGAGGCTCAATGGGGCCGGTAATGGCTCTGGCGATGGGGTGGTGGGCTTTCAAATGAACACCGACATTTCCGGTGCCAACGGTGCCGAACATCTCGGCAAGTTCGGTTCTCCGGTCTTCATCAAACGGGCTGCGACTGTCGACCTGTTCTCTTTATCTCTCGACCCGACGCAGCGGTCGTCCCAGTCGCGTTTTTGGTTCCTTCAGGACAGCAAAGGCGAAACGCTCGCCTATGCGGCAAACGGCCCAGCGCCGGACCGGAATACCACTGCGGGACTCCGCGTGTTTACGGAAGCCATGCTCGGCGAAACGGGCTATTGGAATCCGGCGATCGTCACGGGGGCCGACGGCAAGGCGAGCGTCACGTTTCGGCTGCCCGAACGCTCGACGGCCTGGAGGCTGCGCGCGGCGGGAATCGACGGCGAATCGCTCGCCGGCGAGGCCGACGCCGACCTCGTTGCGAAAAAGGATTTCTTCGGCGAGATGAAGCTGCCGGGCCTGTTTACCGCCGGCGATCGGGCCGACATCCTCGTGGACGTTCAGAACTCCTCGGTGGAAAGCGGTGCGCCGATCGACGTCCGTTTGAAACTGACGCTGAACGATCGCACGACGGAGCTGAAGAAATCGCTCGTTTCGCACGGTCCCAGCGTCGAATCGGTCGTCTTTCCCGCGACTTTCGGCGAATCGGGAACGGCCGAATTCGAGCTGACCGTCGAGAGCGGCAACCGGCGCGACGTGGCGCGCGCCGCGGTCCCCGTCCGCGCCGATGGCTTGCCGGTCTTTTCCACGGCCAGCGGCACGGCGGGGCAGAGCACGATCGCCTTTGTCGACGCCGACGCCCGGCTTGCCATGGAGAATCCGCGCTTGGAAATCCTCATCGGCCCCAGCGTCGACCGCACGCTCCTGGACTCCGTGTTGGGATCGGGCCTCTTTTTGCGGGGCTGCGAGGACGTGCTTCCCACGAATTCTCTCGAACGGGCGAACTCTGACGTTTTGGGCGGAGTCGCCTTGCTGGCGATGGTCCACACGTCGCGCAACACCGACTCCCCGGAAGCCACGGCTCTGGCTGTCCGCGTTCGTGGGGCCTTGGCGCAGCTTGTCGCCGCCCAACGCGAGGACGGCGGCTGGAGCTGGTCGGGGGGCGACAAGGCGAGCAAATCGGACCAATTTCTCTCGAGCCGTGCGGCTTGGGCCTTGGCCGCGGCCCGGCGTGCCGGGTTTACCGTGTCGGCCGACGCGTTCGACAAGGCGGCCGCGTTTTTGTCGACGGCCCTGGCGGCGGCGGCTCCGTCGCAACGGGACGCCCAGGCGACGTTGTTCCATGCGCTGACCGAGTGCGGCAAAGGGGACTTCGCGATCGGCAACCGGCTCTATCGCGAACGGAACCGCCTGAGCGCCTCGGCCCTGCTGCATGTTGCCTTGGCGCTGGGCGACTCGATCGCAAGGAAATGGCGAGCGAGCTGCTGACGCTCGTCAAGGTCGACCTCGACATGAAGTCGAAGACCTGGCGGGGCGAAGGAGCCGCCGACTCGAAAGGGGCGCCGGCCGTCCGCAGTGGAGTCGAGCTGCGGGCCTTGTACCTGCTGGCCGTTGAAGAGATTCAGCCGACGAGCGAAAAGGGGGCCAAGCTGGCCGATTGGTTGCTGGCCTGCGCGGCAGGGTTCCCGATGGGCTCCGGACAAGGCTAACGGCCCCGCCGTCGCGGCGCTGGCCCGCTGGTTCGCGCAGGTCAAACCGGCAAACGAGAAGTATACGCTGACGATCTATGTCAACGACCAACTGCTGCAGAAGGCGACGGTCGATCCTTCCGCCGATGCGAGCCGCCGGCTGGAAGTCCCCGAGAAAATGCTCGTAAAAGGGAGGCCGCAGCGAATCAACTTCGACATGGAGGGACGCGGGAGTCTCAGCTACACGCGCCATTCTCTCCGGATTCGTGCCGTCCCAGCGGCTGGCGGCGACGACCGAGGATTGGGTCGTCGAACGCTGGTACGAGCCGGCTCAGCGGATGCTCGACGGCGAGTTGATCCCGCGCGGCTTCGACGTCGTATCCGGGAAGCTACACACTGTTCCGCAACGAACTGACCCAGCTTCCCGTTGGAACGCGGGGAGAAGTGACGCTCAATGTCTCTCGCCGACATGTGCGGGGAACGGCCGACGAACAGCTCGATTACCTCGTGATCACCGAGCCGATCCCGGCCGGCGCGAGCGTGCTGAGCGATTCGGTGCAGCGGATCGTTCGAGCGCTATGAAATCTCCCCCGGCACGATCACCTTCTACTGTGGGCGATGCCCCGTATCCGGGGCAGCTGCATTACACGCTGGTCGGTTACGTGCCGGGAGCCTTTCACGCGGCCCCGACGGTGGTTCGCAGCTTCTACCAGCCGCAGCGGATCGCCATTTCGGCCCGGAAATCGTTCGACGTGATCCCTCGCGGCAGCGCGTCTGCGCGACGAGTACAAGCTGACGCCGCGCGAATTGTTCGAGTTCGGCAAGCGGCTGGTTGCGAAGGGAGAGTTTGCCGAGGGGGCCGAATATCTCACCCGGCTCTTCAAGCAGTATCGCTTGCAGGACACGGTGTACCGCGAGACCGTGCAAGCCCTCTTCCGGGCCGCACTGGCGACGGGCCAGGATCAGTCGATCGTCGAGAACTTCGAGATCATCAAAGAAAAACTCCCCGACGTGGAGATCGATTTCAATTCGATTCTGCGCGTGGCGCTGGCCTACCGGGCCTTGGGCGAGTACGAGCGGAGTTTTCTCGTCTATCGGGCGACCATCGAGGCGGCCTTCCAGCGGGAGACGCAAATCGCCGGCTTCCTCGACGATCGCGGCCAATTCCTGCGGTCGGTCCAGGTGATGGAACGCCTTTTGAGCGAATATCCGGCCGAAGCGCTATGTGGCGACGGCGACCTACGCGCTGGCTCAAGAGGTGTATGGCAAGGCCCCCGGCGCGGCCAAGAACGATGAACTGCTTCGGGCCGGGCTCACGCCGCGTCGACTTGATCGCGGCCTGCGTCGGACATGCTGGATCACTTTCTCGCGACCTGGCCGAACGATCCGGCGGCCGACCAGGCGGCGTTTTCGACCGTCTCCGCCTTCCTCGATCTGGAGAAGTATCGAGGCGGCGATTGCGCGCTGCCGCCGGGCCGTCGTGCGGTTATCCCGACAGCGCGCTGGCCGATAGCTTCTGGTATGTGATTGGTTACAGCCAATATGAGCTGGGCCAAAGCGACGACGCGCTCAAAACGTGCCGCAAGGTCGCCGAGATGACTCGCAAGGACCCGCGGACGGGTCAGACCGTGCCGGCCGAGAACAAGTGGCAGGCCGTCTACATCACCGGACAGATCTTCCACAGCTTGGGAAAACCGGCGCAGGCGCTGGCCGAATACGAGCGGGTCAAGGACAAGTTCCCCGACGCCCGCGAGGCGATCGACTTTTTTGTGCACCGCCGGCTCGCGCTGCCCGAGGTCGTCACCCTTCGACCCAACGAGGCTGCCGAAGATCACGCTGACGTATCGCAACATTCCGCGAGTCGATTTGAAAGTGTACCGCGTCGACCTGCTCAAGTTCGGTTTACTCCAACGGAACCTGGCGAAAATCACGGCCATCAACCTCGCGGGGATCCGACCCGTACCACGAGCAGTCGCTTGAGCTGGGAGATGGCAAAGATTACCGCGACCGCCAAAAGACGCTGTCTTTGCCGCTGAAGGAGGAGGGGGCTTACCTCGTGGTGTGCCGCGGCAACGACGATTATGCCAGCGGCCTCGTGCTCGTGTCGCCGTTGGAGCTGGCGGTGCAGGAAGAGGCGCAGAGCGGCCGAGTGCCGCGTGACGGCCAAAGATGCCGTCGCCGACCGTTATGTCGGCAAGGTACTGGTCAAGGTCATCGGGAGCGAGAACTCTGACTTCATCTCGGGCGAAACGGACCTTCGAGGAATCTTCAAGGCCGACGCCATACACGGAGAGACGACCGTCATCGCTCGGGCCCAGGCCAGCCGGTATGCGTTTTTCCGCGGCACGAAGTTCCTGGGCTCACCGACGGCTCAAGCCGACAAGAGCGGGCCGTCGGAAATGGGTCGACAGTCGGCGTCCCCGGCGAACCCGCTTCTGGAAAACGTGGAACGAAGCAAGAGCGGATTTCAGCAGCAACAGCGTGACAGCTACCGCAGCCTGCTGCGCAATCGAAAGCAAGGGGTGAAGGCCCAGGACGCATTTTAAGAGCGCCACAAAAAGAGACTCCCGACTGTGCGATTGCTAACCGCTCCTGGCCGTGCATCAACGCTGGCGCACCATCTCCTGGAGATTTGTCCGGTTCCGGATAACGACCGAGGCGGTCCGCCAACGTCTCAGTCTCAAGAACTTGCCGATCTCGACACGGTTCCGTTTGAGGAACCTTTGTTGACACGAGTTCGCGCGCCTTTTGCCCGCCAGGCTGAATGAACTTTGCGATAGGGAGATTATCGGTTATCAATTAGAGCGTTTGCGGTGGGTCCGGACGGCACTCGCTGGTTCGCTGTTTGCGCACTGGTCGAGCCCCACCAAAAAGTTTCGAGAATCGACAAATTGGGGCGATTCCTATGCTGCAAGTCTTGAGTCAACCGGCTCGAGGAGCCTATGGCGTTACACGGCGCGAACTCCTGCGGGCCGGCATGCTCGCCGCCGGTGGGCTGACGCTTGCCGATCTACTGCGATGCGAGGCCCGCGCGAACCTGGAAAGGACCTGCCGCGCGAAGCATTGCATTCTCGTTTTCTTAAACGGCGGGCCGTCGCAGCTTGACACATTTGACCTGAAGCCCGAGGCGCCGAGCGTGATCCGCGGTCCCTATCGGCCGATCGCAACGCGGGTCCCAGGATTTCACATCTCAGAAAAACTCCCTCGGCTGGCACAATTGGCCGACAAGTTCTCCATTGCGCGTTCTTTTCACCACCATCTCCAGGCTCACAATAGCGGTGCGGCTTATGCTCTGAGCGGGCACTCGCCGGGATCGGATGCGAACATCGCACCGACCGCCATGGACCACCCGACCTACGGATCCGTGGTTTCAAAGATCATCCCTGCGGAGTCGGCGATTCCCAGCTTTGTGCTCACGCCAACCTGGCTGTTCGACATGGGCTTCCCGACGCCGAGCGCCGGGGGCGGCTGGCTCGGGCGGACCTATGATCCATTTCCCGTCGTCCGGAATCAGATGATGTCGGCCTCGCCGAAGTGGGAAGGGGAGTTCCCGCTGCCCCAAGGGTTGGGGTTGCCACCGGACGTGTCGGCCTCGCGTTTGTCGGATCGGCGCGCACTTGCTGACCCGCTTCGACGGTGGTTTCGTGTCCGAACATCAAGACGCGGGGCTCACGACATTGGACGCGCATGAGCAACAGGGCTTTGAGTTGCTTCTTGCCCCGGGAGCTCGGTCGGCTTTCGACTTGAGGCAAGAACCGGTGCGAGTTCGCGATCGTTATGGACGCTCGGAAATGGGACAGGTGCTGCTTCTTTCGCGACGGCTGATCGAAGCGGGCGTGCGTTTCGTCACGGCTAACGCAGTCTCCGATCCACCGCGGAAACGTCTTGCCAGCTTCCAGATCTGGGACACGCACTTCGAACATTTTCGACTATACGACTCGTGCCTCATGCACGAGTTGGATCAAGGAATGTCCGCGCTCATTTCGGATTTGGATGAGCGCGGCCTGCTTGCAGAAACAATCGTGCTCATGATGGGGGAATTTGGTCGCACGCCAAAGATCAACGACAACGACGGTGGCGGCCGCGATCACTGGCCGTATGCCTACTGCGTCCTCTGGGCAGGGGGCGGAGCGCGCGGAGGTCAAATCATCGGCTCGACCGATCGGCACGCCGCCTTCGTAAAAGATCGCCCATTGAAACCGGACGACCTGTCCGCCACGCTGTACGAAGCCCTTGGGATTCCGCACGACACGCGGCTGTCCGATATCAACGGCCGACCGCGGCCGATCAGTGAAGGAAAGCCAATTCGAGAATTGCTCGGGTGACGGACGACGGTGTTGGCACCGGGGTTTGGAAAAAAACACGGAAAACGTTGCAAAACATGGACGCGTTGGAATAGCGTTCCAGTGGTCAATCACGTCAAAACATAGAGACCCCGAACGGCCTTTTCCCGGGCGATCCTGCGGCAATCATGATGGCAATCGTGTCGGTTCAGATAAACTGCAGTGACCCTCATTGCTTTGCTCTCCGCTTGCCCGGCCGCCGGCTTACTTCGCCTTGAGCCAAGACGTGATGCCAACGTCGCCAAGCCGGAGGGCGGCTGGGTCCGTGTCAAGGCTAGCGTCGAAGAATTAGAAGAACCTTGCTCTGAGCACGTGACGTCCAACCGACTGGAAGCGGATATAATCGCGCGGTTTCCCTTGCTCACGGGCCCGCACTGAAATCATCGAAGGAGACGACCATGAAGAAGCTGCTTGCCCTCGCATCAACGCTCACGATCGTCCTTGCGGTCAATCCGGCGGCCCCCGCGGGAGATGCCACAACGGCGGCGAAGCCGTCCGCCTCGCCCGAGACGGTGATCTACGACGCCGCGTCGGCGTTCGATTTCCTCAAGACGCTCTCCGGGACCTGGGAACGCTCGGGAAGCGGCCACGAGCACGGCGGCAAGTCGAAATTGAACACTTTCCGTGTTTCGTCAGGAGGCAGCTCGGTGGTCGAAACGATCTTTCCCGGCGAGGCCGACGAAATGATCACGGTCTATCACATGAATGGGCCCGACCTGTTGCTCACGCACTACTGCGCACTGCAGAACGCGCCCGTCATGAAATTCGTGAAATCCGACAAGCCGGGCGAGATCAAGTTCGTCTTCGAGGGAGGCACAAATTTCGACCCGAAGACCGACATGCACGTCCACGAAGGCGCTTATCGGATTAAGAACGCCAACGACATCGAGGCGGATTTCGTGGTGTTTAACGACGGAAAGCTAAGCTCCAAGGTCAACTCGCTGCTCAAGCGGAAGCAGTTGAAGTAGGCGCCACTCGGCGGCGATCTGGGTGCCGCGCACCTCCTGCGACTGACAGCGCTTGCCGATTGAATTGTGCGTCGGGGCAGCATTGTCCGCTACGGGCGGAAGCACCGAAGGGCCGGTCTTGACTCAGCGCCTCCGTGAGCTTGCGCCTCGATCATCCTGCAAACAGATGAGGGCACCAGCGCCGAACGACTCTACAGAAAGTTGGGCTTCGAAACCCAGTTCCGGGCCTCGATCTTCACGGCGTCTTCGGGACAATGAACGATGGCCCAACGCGAACATTACCGCTCTCGCCACTGCGATGGTTCGATCCACATGCTCAGCGACAACATCGACATTCGGGTGATGCTCGGCATGGTGACTTTCAACGGACACGAACCGATCACCGACGCCGCCGTCGGAAAGTAGGGATCGTTGGACATGCGTTCGACGAGGCACTCGCCGCATCGGGTCTCGAAAGTTCTGATCGGCTGCGCGGTCCTTGCGACATGCGGATGCGCGGGCCGATTGACCGCGGCGCAGGCAGTCGAGGTGGCGTTGTCTCAGACGGGCAAGTCCCTGCGGCGCCGCTGGGTTGATCGAGACAATCGCGGCCACTTTCATGCGTTCGAAACAGGCAATTTCAATCCGTTTTTTTTGGATCGAGGAACACGATGCTTGAAGGATTGCCGACGGGGGTGTAGTAGCCGGTGAAGTTGAGGCCGCCTGTTTTGCGATCCACACGGAAGATGGCGATGTTGTCGCCTCGCTGGTTACAACAATAGAGGAATTCGCCAGTAGGATCGAAGTTGAAGCTGCGCGGATAGTTGCCGCGTGTCCATTCTTCCCCGACAAATGTCAGTGTGCCGTTTGGGCCGATGGAAAAGATCCCGATGCTGTCGTGCAGCCGGTTGCCGGCATAGACAAACCGGCCATCGGCTGAAACCAGGATCTCGGAGCAGAAGTTACTGCCGGCAAAACCAGTTGGCAGTGTGGAGATCGTTTGCCGCGAGGTTAACCGACCTGTTCTGGCCTCGTAGTCGAACACGACGACGTTCGAGCCTTCCTCCTGAATGGAGTAAAGCCAGCGGCCATTGGGATGAAAATGGAAATGCCGCGGCCCGTCTCCCGGCGGCAGCGAGACGGCGGGCGGTTCGCTCGGCGTCAGCACGCCCCTCTGCTCATCGAACTTCCAGACGAAGATTTTATCCAGGCCCAAGTCCACATGCAGCACGAAGCGACCGGAGAGATCGGCCTGAATCATATGCGCGTGAGTCCGATCATGTCCGCTCACGGCAAAGCTGCCCGGCGGAGCGTTGGTCGCCCTGGTGGGGCCGAGCTTGCCGGCATCGGTCTTGATATCGGTGGGAGCGCTCAGACGACCGTCTGGAAGAATCGGCAGCACCGCGACGGAGCCCCCAAAATAGTTAGCCACCAACACGAATCGTCCCGACGGATGGATGCTCACAAAGGTGGGACCGGAGCCGCCCGAGCGGACGGTGTTGAGCAGCACTAATTTCCCGTGAGTTCGATCAATGGCGAAGGCACTGACCGTGCCCTCCTTGTCTTTGTCCACCCGATCCGTCTCATTGGCGGAATACAGGCGGGTTCCGGAGGTATTCAAAGCGAGGCAGCTCGGGCTCGTGCCCATCTCGTGAATGCCCGCCGGCGTCATGGCCCCTGTGACGCGATTCACCTCAAAGATGTGAATGCCGCGGCCGTTGCCGGGCGGCAGATCAACCTGCGTTGGCAACACATCGCGGAGCGGAGCACTGTAGGTGCCGACATAGGCGAGGAGTGGCCCGGCGCCTGCCCCCGCTTGCCCATGGAGCAAACCCTCCATGAGCGAGGTTGTCCCCGCAACTGCGACCGAAGTTTTCAAAAACGAACGTCGGGAACTGTCGAGCGGCATCATCTTGAAAACAACCTGTCAGGTTGAGGAGACCGTTGGAGCACGTGTTATCAGTGGTTTCGAAATACCAATTCCCGCCAGCATGCATCGGCGCAAGGCGGATGTCTACTTCGGCACTTTTCCATCGTATCCACGCGTCGGGGAGCGCCCCCGTCTTGTGTTGATGGAATCGGGGAATCGGCAGGTGGACTGAGTTCTCACGTTGTTGCAGTACGCCATGCAATTTAGACTCCCGCCGCGGCAAGCCGCAGACCTCTTCAGAAGATCGAGGATGAGCGACCAACGAAAAAAAACCGTTCGCCGACGAATCGTCATCGCCGCCATCGCACTTCCGTTGCTGTACATCCTGAGTTGCTGTACATCCTGAGTAGCGGGCCGACGCAAACCCTGGCCTTCAGCCGTCATTACTCGATCGAGCGCGACGGTTTCGGCAATGTCGGAGTCGTCGTCACGGACGATCAGGGCGCATGATGGCCGACGGTTTATGCACCGCTTTCATGGGTCCCATGCGGCCCGAGAGACGCCGTTGCGAGTCCAATAATCATGTCGGTTTCTCCTTTCACCGACTGCGGTCTGCAACTTGCCTGCCATAAGCCTTCAATCATCAACAGGGTTGTGAAACTTCCTCAAGAGACTTGCCGGAGTCCGCTGCCTGCAGCGGACGTCATGTCGCCCCGCCGGTTGGCACGCACGAAAGTCCCCAGGTCGTTGATGCGAGTTCCTTGTCGCCCCATCTCGGCCTGGGCGGCATGGGCCACCATTTGCCGCAAGTAGAACGGCTGATTGATGACGTAGTGGTGAATGACGTGGGTCGCACCGAAATTGAAGCAAAAGAACTGGAACGGGACAAGCATCCAGTTGTTGAGAATTTGATTCTGGAAAAAGATGTCTCGTTCGGGGATGTCCTCGTAGTAATGGCTGTAGGACGACATGAGCACCAGGCAGCTTTGTCGCAGCACATTGGGAAGAACGAGCAGAACGGTTAGGTCACGTGCCCACGGCCAGCCCCAGGCTGGCAAAAGGCGAAAAGGGTCACGCAGGGGTGCCCAACCCTGGTGGACCCGAACGTATCCGAAAAAACTCTCCCAGATCACGAGAAACAAGGTGTATGTCGGCACAGATAACAATGCCAGTCGCAGGGGCTGAAAGTCGGGCGCATCGCGTTTGATTCGACGGAACAGAAGCAGCCCTCCCATCGGATGAATCGTCACAAAAAGCCGAAGAAAGCCGAAGGGGAGACCAAGGCCGATGAGCCGTTCCTCGATATCGGTGTTTTGGCCGCTGACGAGATGGTGTTTCAAATGAATCCCGCGTCGATACCAGGGATTCAGGCTCAGCTTGCAAAACCAGATGACGAAGAACATCAGGTGCTGAACCCACGCGCGACTTCTGAAGTACAGGTTATGGATCAGATCGTGCTCGAGCTCATGCAGGATCGATATGGGGAGCGCCATCAGCGGAACGGCAAACCACCAAACCAACCCCCCTCGCAAATAAAAAGCGGCAATACAAACCATCGCTGCCAGGCTGCCCAAAAAACACATCATCCCCAGGAAATCTTGATGGGCGAGCCACGGACGCGTCGCGCGCAGACGTCGTTCTTCCGAGTGGATGACAACCCTTATACAACGTGTTCGCTCAATTGTGTTGTGCTCCAGATCCGCCATCGATGTGTCTCTTAGTTGGTCTGTTCATTGAAGTCGTCCGAAGTGATTGCGGGCTTTCCATATCCATTGAAAGAACCTTGTCGCGCTTGCCATAGCCAAAAAAAGCCGACGTGCTGGAACACCCGTAGGTGTTTCAGCACGTCGGCTTACCCATTAGCGAGCCCCCCGGCCCGAAATCGGCCGGGTTGCCCCCTATTCAGTCGTCCGAGTACTGCGGCTGATCAATCATGCAGCGTCGTTGCCTTCAAGTTCATTGCGATCCCTCTCGTATCAATGATGATAACAGGTGAAAGAGGGAAAGCAAGAAGTTTGGGAGCGGGTCAGTTTGAATTGATCCGCGGCGGCCGGGACTGGTCCGAGTTGACGGACGCGGGCGCGTTGTTCCATTTGGGGCCCGACGAATGCTTAGCGGTTGTCCAATAGTCGTCACGAATGGCCCTGTCGATTGTGTAAGCCGGATCAAATCGCTTAAGAGTGTGCGGTACTGACTTTCGATCATGAGACCTGTTACACGCGGTCTCATTGGTCGCGCACTCGGTGCAATGAAGTGGCCCCGATTCGGCGATTCAGGGGCTGTACTGCTCGCCAAGTCGAGTCGACGAATAGCGCGGCGGAGCGGATCTTGCGCCACGCCGTCATTTGGCCGAAGCAGTCGTTTGGGGCCAATAGCCGCCAGCCGTCGAACTAACTGCGAGCAATTCCTTAATCGGCTTGCATTTCGGGCTCCCTGCGATATACTCATGGTGTACAGATGTCGCAGAGACTGCTGGACTTGCCCGCCTCGTGCGACTGAAATCGTCGGATGACTAGATAAAGGGCAACCCGGCTGGGCCCGGGGAGCCAGTTGACGAGTAAGCCGACGTGGTCGAAGACCCAAAAGGGTTTCGATCACGTCGGCTTTTTTGTTTCCTGGAGTGCGAAATCGCAACCCACCGGGACAGACTCGAAACAACTGACCTTGGAGGTAATGACGCGTGATTGGCGTGATTTCTTGGCTCGCGTGTGGACTGCTTGTCGGTTATTTCGTAAGCCGGCTTATTTCGGCACAGGACAAGAGTTTGGTGTTGTCTGACTCTCTCCGTCGGCTGTGCTGGCGCGACTCGTCGGCGGGATGTGTGGCCAGATTGCTGCTGTCGGCAATGGTACGACATTCAGCTTTTACGGGGTGATTTTCGCCTTGGTCGGCGCCTTACTGGCATTGTTGGGTTATCGACGGCTGATCGGAGTCTGAGCAGGCTCATGCCGGCCACCCGTGGATGGAACGTGATTCGCCGTACGGCCGATGAATGCAATTCCCCGAGGGTTCTCGCATGACGCACGAAATAGGGATCGCCGCGGGCGTGGTGTCCTTTGCGGCCGTGCTCGGCCTGGTGTTCCTATGGCTTCGGATGCCTGTGTATCGCTGGTCGTGTCGACACTGCAAGAGAATCGTATCAACCAGCCGGTTTCATCCTGGGCGGTGTACCTGCGGTGAGAACACGCTGGTGGCCAGTTTCTGTAAGAGGTGCGGCAGTTGGAACACCTCGCCGAACGCCGATCCGGCACTGTGTCGCCTGTTCGTCGAAGGACCTGAGCCTCGGGGCCGAGTACCACTTCCGTGACGGGCATGTGGAGGATCCGCAATCGGAATCCCCGCCGATCGTATTTTTAAGGAGAACACTAGAGTGCACACGGTACGGCCTCTTTTTGTATCGACCTTTCCGCCGGAAGAGTGCGGCCTCGCGACCTTCACCAAAGATTCCGCCGATGCCGTGGACCTTGCGGCGGGCGAGCCGGTCTCTTCGTTGGCCGCGATCCTGAAGACCCAATCGCTCTGCTACGACGATCCGCGCGTGGTCCACGTTATCGACAACAGCCGCCCAGATGCGTATCGCCTGGCGGCAGAAGTGGCCAATGACGGTCCCTGCGACGTGGTGAGCTTGCAACATGAGTTCGGCCTCTACCCCGGCGAATGGGGCGACCGTGTGCTGGAATTTGTGCATGCTTGCCGCAAGCCGATTGTCACCACGTTCCACACGCTGATGACTCAAGCCGGCTCCGCTGCCGCGGCGGCTCATCCAGGACTTGGGGGCCCACAGCCAAGGCATCGTCGTCATGACGAAAATTGCCGCCAGGCTTCTCGATCAGCGTTTACGGCGTGTCGGGAACCGCATGTGCAGGTCATTCCGCATGGGGTTCCGGTGGTCCCACGTGAACGCGAGAATTCGCAAAAGGACCAACTTGGGCTCGCGGGCCGTCGGGTGATTTGCACCTTCGGACTCATCAACCGCGGGAAAGGCCTCGAATACATGATTGAGGCCATGCCCCAGATCGTGCGGGCCTGTCCGGAAGCCCTGTATCTGGTTGTCGGTGTCACCCACCCCCAGGTGAAGCGATGGGAGGGGGAAGTTTACCGCGAGAGCCTGGTCGAGCAGAGCCAACGCGCTCGGCGTCGGCGAGCACGTGCGCTTCGTGAACAAATTCCTCGAGCTGGACGAACTCCTGAAATACTTGCAGGCCTGCGATGTTTACGTGACCCCCTATCCCGGGAAAGATCAGATTTCAAGCGGCACCTTGGCCTATGCGCTGGCCGCGGGACGGGCCATCGTGAGCACTCCCTATCTCTACGCCGAAGAGGTCTTGGCGGATGGACGCGGACTGATCGTGCCCTTCGCCCAAAGCGATGCTCTCGCCGATGCGACGCTGCGATTCCTGAGTGACACGGCGTTCCAAGCCGAAACCAAGCGCCGAGCGTACGAATACGCGAAGCCGATGTTCTGGCCGAATGTGGGCCGGCGAGTACTTGGAAGTCTTCAGCCAGGTTGTGTCTGCAAATGCGAAGCCGCTGGAACGGGTTCGCCGCATGGGCATTCGCGACCCCGAGCGGCCAGGGCCGGCCGGCGAAACTTATGCAGGGAGGCCTCGTAATGTCGCGTCTGCGATGCGGATTGTGTTGGATCACCTGGACCGTATGACGGACTCGACTGGGCTGATTCAACATGCCATCTACAGTCTTCCGCGGCGCGAAAGCGGCTATACGACCGACGATAACGCCCGGGCCTTGCGGCTTTGTGCTCGACTCTGGAACCGGCACCCGGAGGACCGCATGCTCGGCCGGGTATCGTGCTATTTGAGTTTTTTGGAGCACGCCCGGTGCCGCGTGCGCGGATTCCACAATTTCCTGAGTTACCAGCGGGACTGGCTCGATGTGGAAGGGACCGGAGATTGCCAGGGCCAGGCGGTCGTTGCCCTGGCCGAAGTGCTCGGCAGCAGTCTGCCTGACGGATATCGCCGGATGGCGCGGGAGTTGATCGCGGCGGTCCTTCCCGCACTTGGCTGACCTGCGGAGCTTGCGCGCCCAAGCGTACGTGATTTTGGCCTGGGGTCATCTGTCGGCGCAAGGCGTAAAAGACATCGAAACCGGTCGCAGACGTGGCCCGGTCCGCGGCGCGGCGGCTGGTCGAATGCTACCAGCGGTCGATGCGACCGGATTGGCCCTGGTTCGAATCGCGAATGACGTATGCCAACGCCGTGTTGCCGCATGCCCTGTTCGTCGCCGCGCGGCATTGGCCTGAGGAAGGCTTTCTGGACGTGGCGGACAACTTCATTTGCATTTCTCGACCGCGAGACGACGACCGCAAACGTCTTCTGGCCCGTCGGAAACAGCGATTGGTATCCGCACGGGGAGGAGAAGGCTCTGTACGACCAGCAACCTGTGGAGGCCACTACAATGGCCGAAGCGGCACTCGCGGCGTTTGATCTGCTCGGCGATGAAACCTACCTCGCGACTTCCGGCGGGCACACCGCTGGTTCCATGGCGAAAACAGCTTGAAACAACCTCTTGCCGATGCGACGTGCGGCGCCTGCTGCGACGGTCTGGAATCATCCGGCATGAATTGGAATCAGGGAGCCGAATCGACGCTGAGCTATTTGTGGACCGAATTGCTCAGTTCTGAAATCCAGCCGAGTTACACGCAAACGACAAGAGTCCAGTCGCCAGTGCGTGACCCCTGGCGGATTTCACGCTGCAAGTGTTCCTCGAAGAGATTCAGAAATGCTTCACCGGCGGTGAGTCTGACACCGCACATCAAGAGGAACTGAAGGACAGTCACTGTGCAAACAGTCATCGATAAATCGGATGTGGAGACCCGGCGCTCGACGCCACCAATCGGGAACGGCACCGACATCACATCGGCATCGGTTCTCAATGCACGCGAAACGCCCGCTAGGAACGCCGAGGCAGGTTTCACGAGTGAGGAGGCCCGCCGCCGACTGGAGCAGTTCGGTCCAAACGCGATGCCGGACACGTCCCTGCATCCATTTCGTATGGCATTGGAGAAATTCTGGGCACCCGTTCCCTGGATGCTCGAAGCCGCGATTGTGCTTCAAGTGGTACTTGGCGAGTATATCGAAGCCGCGATCATCGCGGCTCTTCTCGTGTTCAACGCCGTGCTCGGGTTTTTTCAGGAAGGGCGAGCTCAGGCAACCCTTGCCGCCCTGAAGTCGCGGCTCGCGCTGACTGCGGCGGTGCGGCGCGATGGCGCTCTGGACGAATCGACCCGCTGTTGAGCTGGTTCCCGGCGACATCGTGAAGCTGTCGCTCGGCGCCGTGGTTGCTGCCGACGTGCGCCTGGTCGAGGGAGACATTCTGCTCGATCAATCCATGCTCACCGGCGAATCCATCCCCGTGGAAGCTGGCTGCGGCTTCCAAACCTACGCCGGTGCGCTGGTACGGCGCGGCGAGGCGGTTGCGGAAGTGACGGCAACCGGAACGCGCACGAAGTTTGGTCGAACCGCGGAGCTTGTTCTCAGTGCGCATGTCGTAAGTTCTCAGCAGAAAGCTGTACTGCGTGTCGTGCGCGAATCTCGCCATTTTCAACGGAACCCTGATCGTCTTTCTGGTGGCGTATGCCTCCGCTCACGCGATGCCGCTTGCCGAAATCATACCCCTCGTGCTCACTGCGGTTCTGGCGTCAATCCCGGTCGCGCTGCCGGCCACCTTTACGCTGGCGGCGGCTGTCGGCGCACGGTCTCTGGCACGCGTGGGCGTTTTGCCGACGCGCCTCTCCGCCGTGGACGAGGCGGCCACCATGGATGTCCTGTGCGTGGATAAGACGGGCACGCTGACGCGCAACGAGCTGACGGTGACCGCCGTCCGTCCCTCGCCCGGTTTCGACGAGGCGCACGTCCTGGGACTGGCCGCGCTGGCAGGATCGGACGGCGGGCAGGATCCTGTCGATGCCGCCATTCGCTCTGCCGCCGCGCAGAATCGTTCCTCCGATCTGCCGAAGCGGATTAAGTTTGTGCCATTCGATCCGGCGACGAAGATGTCCGAGGCGACAGTGCAGGACTCGAGCGGCGGCAATCTGCGCGTCGTGAAGGGGGCCTTTGCCGTTGTCCTCGGTCTCAGCCAATCGTCGCCGTCCGATTCCACGGCGGCGAATGAACTTGAAGCGCAGGGATTCAGAGTCCTGGCTGTTGCCGTGGGTTCGCTCCCGGCGTTGCGGCTCGCGGGAATCATCGCGCTCAGCGACCCGCCTCGGACGGACTCGGCGGAACTCGTCACCGAGCTGCACACGTTGGGCGTGCGCACCGTGATGGCGACGGGCGACTCGGCAGTGACGGCGGCGATCGTGGCTCGCGCCGTGGGGCTGGAGGGCGCTGTCTATTCCCCGGGAGCGATCCTCGACAGTGTGCCTCCCCAGGATTTCGCGGTCTTTGCCGGCGTCCTGCCGGAAGATAAGTATCACCTCGTCAAGGCGTTCCAGAAGGAGGGCCATACCGTCGGCATGTGCGGCGACGGCGCCAACAACGCGCCGGCACTGCGCCAGGCTCAAATGGGAATTGCCGTGTCGACCGCGACCGACGTCGCCAAATCGGCCGCCGGCATCGTGCTGACCGAACCTGGACTCGGCGGCATCGTCGCCTCCGTCAAGGAAGGGCGGGTGACGTTCCAACGCATCCTGACCTATACGCTCAACTCGGTGAACAAGAAAGTCGTCCAGGTGCTCTTCCTGGCGGTCGGTCTGATCATGACCGGGCACGCGATCCTGACTCCGATGCTAATGGTGATTGTCATGATCACCGGCGACTTCCTGGGAATGTCCTTGACCACCGACAACGTGCGACCGTCTCTCGCTGCCCAATGCCTGGCGAATCGGCCGATTGACGATCGCGGGCGTCTTTATGGGAATTACCGAACTTGTCTTTTGCAGCGCCGTTCTGGCCATCGGCGAATTCGGCATGGAGTTCAAAATCGGGGCGCTGAGAACTCTCGCCTTTATCGTCATCGTGTTCGGCAATCAAGCGGCGACCTATGCCATTCGCGAACGCCGCCGCCTGTGGTCGTCTCGCCCCAGCTTCTGGCTCGTTGTGTCATCGGTCGCCGACCTCCTGATTGCCTCGACGTTGGCCGTCTGCGGAATCTTCATGGTGTCTTTGCCGTTTCTCGTTGTGGCCGGCACGCTTGCCGCGACGGTCGCCTTCGCATTTGTCGTGGATGCGGTCAAGGCGGCCCGTATTCGGGCGACTCGGGATCGTATGATCGCCAATCACCTTCCCATTTCGACAAAGGCTGAACCATGACCTCCGAAACCAAAAGCGACCTCTCTCCGCAAGAAATCGGAGAGCGATTTGACCTGCTGGCGACCGATGCCAAGGAATACGCCCTCTTTCTGGTCGACCTGGGAGGACATCTCATCTGTTGGAACCCAGGGGCGGAGCGCCTGTTCGGCTACCCGTCCACTGAAATCATCGGGCAGCACTTTTCCCGCTTCTTTACGCCCGAAGACATTCTCACGGGCGAGCCCGAGCATGAACTCAAGACGGCGCTGGCTGAACGGCCGGGCCGACAATAATTGCTGGCAGATTCGGAAGGACGGCACACGGTTTTGGTGTCGGGCAACCGTGACGCCGCTGCTCGACGAGCACAAACAGGCTCGGTCATTCGCCCGAGTGATGCACGACCTCACCGAAAGCGAGGCGGTCCAGGACCAGCGGAAGCGGGCAGACGGTCTGGCCGAAGCCAATCGGAGCAAAGAAGAGTTCATGGCCCTGCTCTCGCACGAACTCCGCAGCCCCCTCTCGCCGATTCGCAACGCCTTGAACATCCTGCGACAGATGAAGACGAACGACCCCATCATCGCGCAAGCCGGCAGCATCATCGACCGCCAGGTGGGCGTGATGGTGCGACTGGTCGACGACCTGTTGGACATCGGCCGGATCACGAAAGGCAAATTGCGGCTGACCAAAGAGCAAGTCGAACTGCGCAACGTCGCCAACGACGCCGCCGAGGCGGTCCGTCCCTTCATGGACGCGCGCAAACACGATTTCTCGGTCTCGCTGCCGACCGTGCCCATCTGGGTCGAGGCGGACCCGGCTCGAATTGAGCAGGTCGTGGTCAACCTGCTCAACAATGCGGCCAAGTACACCGAAACGGGCGGACTCATTCGGATGACCGTCAGCCAGGAAGGCACCGAGGCCGTGATCCGCGTGCGGGACAACGGCGTCGGCATCACCCCGGAACTGCTGCCGCACATCTTCGAGCTATTCACCCAAGTCGACGGCTCGCTCGGTCGGTCTTACGGCGGATTGGGCATCGGCCTGGCTCTCGCTCGCAACCTGGTGGAGATGCACGAAGGACGGCTGCAAGCGTCGAGTGCCGGTTTAGGAAAGGGCTGCGAATTCACGATCAAGTTGCCGCTGCTCTTAGACGCCGCGGTGCCTGAGTCGAAAACCGTGCTCGAACCGGCGCCGCAGACGGGACGGTCTCTGCGTGTGTTGGTTGTGGAAGATAACGTCGACACGGGCGACAGCCTGAGCTTGTTGCTGCGGCTGCACGGGCACGACGTCCAAGTGGCTCGCACCGGCCCGACTGCCCTGGAAATGGCCGCGGTTTCTCGGCCCGACGTGGTGCTGTTGGATATCGGCTTGCCGGGAATGGACGGCTATCAGGTTGCCAAGCGTTTGCGGGAGCGGCCGGAATTCAAGGATGTGATGATGTGCGCGTTGACCGGCTACACCCCGAGTGAAGCAGACCGCCAGCGTCAACAGGAAACCGGATTCGACCACTACTACGTCAAGCCCGTGGAAATGGCGAAACTGCTCGAACTGTTCAAAACGGTCGGGCCGCCGGCATCATGAGCGTTCTGCCGGACGATCAAGTGGGCCTCCGTTCGCGATGTCACATCGAACGCCTGAGAAACCAGGCCAGAGGCTTTTTCTTGCGGCCGGTCGCCGCCGCGTGGGAACCTCGAAGCGTGCCGAACAAAGGATCTTGATGACACAAGAACCGATGACACAAGAACCACTGGTCGAGGATATTCAGAACCTACGCCCAGAACATCGTCGACACGGTGCGCGAGCCGCTGCTGATCCTCGACACCACGTTGCGCGTCCAGTCCGCCAATCGCGCCTTCTACCAAGCCTTTCACGTCTCGCCCGAGGAGACCGAGGGCCGTCTGATCTACGAGCTGGGCAACGGCCAATGGGACATCCCCGACCTGCGGACCCTGCTTGAGGACATCGTCCCCAAGAGTTCCGTCTTCGACGACTTCGAGCTCGAACACACATTCCCGGTCATCGGACGCAGGGTGATGCTGCTCAACGCCCGCAAGCTGCAGGCGGGCCACCACGGCGAGCTGCTGGTGCTGGCGATGGAGGACGTGACCGAGCGGCGGCGGGCGGAAGAAGCACTGCTCAAAGCGGGGGCCTTGCAGAGCGCGATCTTCAACAGCGCCAACTTCTCGAGCATCGCCACCGACGCGAAGGGCGTCATCCAGATCTTCAACGTCGGCGCCGAGCGGATGCTGGGCTACACGGCCGCCGAAGTGGTGAACAAGATCACGCCGGCCGACATCTCCGATCCGCAGGAAGTGATCGCGCGGGCCAAGGCGCTGAGCGTCGAGCTTGGAACCCCGATCACGCCGGGCTTCGAGGCGCTGGTGTTCAAGGCCTCGCGCGGGATCGAGGACATCTACGAGCTGACCTACATCCGCAAGGATGGCAGCCGCTTTCCGGCGGTGGTGTCGGTCACGGCGCTGCGCGACGCGCAGGACGCCATCATCGGCTATCTGCTGATCGGCACCGACAACACGCGCGCAAGCAGGCGGAAGAGGCGCTGCTCAAGGCGGGAGCCTGCAGAGCGCGATCTTCAACAGCGCCAACTTCTCGAGCATCGCCACCGACGCGAAGGGCGTCATCCAGATCTTCAACGTCGGCGCCGAGCGGATGCTGGGCTACACGGCCGCCGAGGTGATGAACAAGATCACGCCGGCCGACATCTCCGATCCGCAGGAAGTGATCGCGCGCGCCAAGGCGCTGAGCGTCGAGCTCGGAACCCCGATCACGCCGGGCTTCGAGGCGCTGGTGTTCAAGGCCTCGCGCGGGATCGAGGACATCTACGAGCTGACCTACATCCGCAAGGACGGCAGCCGCTTCCCGGCGGTGGTGTCGGTCACGGCGCTGCGCGACGCGCAGGACGCCATCATCGGCTATCTGCTGATCGGCACCGACAACACCGCGCGCAAGCAGGCGGAAGAGGCGCTGCTCAAGGCGGGGGCGCTGCAGAGCGCGATCTTCAACAGCGCCAACTTCTCGAGCATCGCCACCGACGCGAAGGGCGTCATCCAGATCTTCAACGTCGGCGCCGAGCGGATGCTGGGCTACACGGCCGCCGAAGTGATGAACAAGATCACGCCGGCCGACATCTCCGATCCGCAGGAAGTGATCGCGCGCGCCAAGGCGCTGAGCGTCGAGCTCGGCACCCCGATCACGCCGGGCTTCGAGGCGTTGGTGTTCAAGGCCTCGCGCGGGATCGAGGACATCTACGAGCTGACCTACATCCGCAAGGACGGCAGCCGCTTCCCGGCGGTGGTGTCGGTCACGGCGCTGCGCGACGCGCAGGACGCCATCATCGGCTATCTGCTGATCGGCACCGACAACACCGCGCGCAAGCAGGTCGAAGCCGAGCGAATGAAGCTCGATCAGCGCCTGCGCGACCAGCAGTTCTACACCCGCTCGCTCATCGAATCGAACATCGACGCGCTGATGACCACCGATCCGCGCGGCATCATCACCGACGTCAACAAGCAGATGGAGGCGCTCACCGGCTGCACGCGCGACGAGCTGATCGGCGCGCCGTTCAAGAACTACTTCACCGATCCGAGCGGGCCGAGGCGGGCATCAAGCTGGTGCTGAGCGAAGGCAAGGTCACCGACTACGAGCTCACCGCGCGCGCCAGGGACGGCAAGGAAACCGTGGTGTCCTACAACGCGACGACCTTCCACGACCGCGACCGGAAGCTGCAGGGCGTGTTCGCCGCCGCGCGCGACGTCACCGAACGCAAACGCTACGAGCAATCGCTGCAGCAAGCCAACCGCGCCAAGAGCGTCTTCCTGGCCAACATGTCGCACGAAATCCGCACGCCCATGAACGCCATCCTCGGGTTCTCCCAGCTGATGCTCCGCGACCAGGACCTCACGCCCCGACAAAACCAGTACCTGGGAACCATCAACCGCAGCGGCGAGCATCTCCTGGCCCTGATCAATGACATCCTGGAGATGTCCAAGATCGAGGCCGGCCGCACGACCCTGAATCTCACCACGTTCGACCTGTTCGCCCTGCTCAACGACCTGGAGATGATGTTCCGCGTCCGCACGAATGAGAAAAAGCTAACGTTCTCGGTGGAGATGATCGGCGGCGTGCCCCAATACATCGTGACCGATATCAACAAGCTGCGTCAGGTCTTCATTAACGTGCTGGGCAATGCGGTCAAGTTTACCGAGCAAGGCGGCATCGGCTTGCGCGTGCGCGTGGACCGCGGCAGACGCGACGGGGCCCTTTCTCCTGGTCGAAATCGAGGACACGGGCCCGGGCATTTCGACCGAGGAACAAGACGAAGTTGTTCCGGCATTTCGAGCAAACCAAGACGGGGCAACAGGCGGCGACCGGAACGGGGCTCGGCCTGGCCATCAGCCGGGAGTTTGTGCGACTGATGGGAGGCGACATCACGGTCAACAGCCAAGTTGGCAAAGGCAGCGTTTTCGTAGTTCACCTGCCTTTGAAAGAGGGGGAGGCCCAGGCGGTTCAAGCGAAACGACACGCCCCGGCAGGTCCTGAGGCTCCAGCCCGGGCAGGCGAACGTGCCGGGTGCTGATTGCCGACGACGTCGAGGATAACCGCCAGCTGCTGGCGCAGCTTCTAGGCCCCGTCGGTTTCGAGATCGGGCTGGCGACGAACGGAGCGGAAGCCGTCCAGGAGTTTGAGAAATGGCGGCCCCATCTGATTTTGATGGATTTCCGCATGCCGGTGATGGACGGCCATGAGGCGATCCGCAGGATCCGGGCCATGGCCGGGCGGCAAGGAGATCAAGATCATCGCCGTGACGGCCAGTGCGATGGACGAGAACCGCCAGGAGCTGCTGAGCGATCGGCGCCGACGATTTCATCAGCAAGCCATTCCGGGAAATCGAGCTCTTCCATAAGATTCACGCCCACCTGGGAGTAGAGTTCGTTTACGCCGAGCCGCTCACGGCTGCAGCCCAGGACGAGGAGGCCGAGCTCACGCCCGAGTCCCTGGCGGGCTTGCCGCACGACTCATCCACCCGATGCGCGAGGCCGTCATCGCGGGCGGATCTGGACCATCTGCTGGCAAAGAATCCAGGAGGTCGAAGCCCGCGATCCCCGCACTCGCCCAGAAGCGCTGCGCCGCCTGGCCGAAGGCTTCCGAATACCAGAAACTGCTCGATCTATTCGAAGCGACGGAGCGGTGTCCATTGAATCCGACGAGAGCGCCCAGAAGCGGTGAGCTGACCGGGCAACCACGGCCAGCATCTTGGTCGTGGACGACACCGCGGCCAATCTTCAGGTGCTGGCCGGCATGCTCAAGGACCGCGGGTATAAAGTCCGCCCCGTTCCGAGCGGCAAGCTGGCGCTGCTGGCGGCGCGGACGTGATCCTCCGGACCTGATCCTGCTGGACATCAATATGCCGGAAATGAACGGCTATCGAGGTCTGCCAGCATCTCAAAGCCGACGAGAGTCTAAAGGGAATTCCTGTCATCTTCATCAGCGCCCTCAACGAGCAACTCGACAAGGTGAAGGCGTTTGCCATCGGCGGCGTGGATTACATCACCAAGCCTTTTCAGATGGAAGAATTGCACGCGCGTGTCGAGACGCATCTGAAACTCCGCCGCCTGCAGGTCGAGCTGGAAGAGACCAACTCGCGACTGGAGAGGGTCAACGGCCGGATGTCTCGCGACCTGGAGGCGGCCGCGAAGATCCAAAAGACGTTCCTACCTTGCGCCGCACCTACGGTCCCGGGCACGGAGTTCGCTTGGTGCTACCGGCCCTGCGACGAACTGGCCGGCGATGGGCTGAACATCATCCCGCTCGGCGATGGGAGGGTTGGCCTCTACATTCTGGATGTCAGCGGCCATGGCGTCTCGTCGGCCCTGCTGTCGGTGACGCTCAGCCGTCTCCTCTCGCCGCCGTCGGAGCCGTCCTCGATCCTGATCCGGGATCGAAACGTCCTCGAGCGGCTCGACGATCACGCCGCCCGCGCGAGGTCGCCGACCGCCTGAATCGGCTCTTCCCCTACGACACGGCGACCGAGCAATTCGCCACGCTCATGTATGGGGTCCTGGACGTTTCGACCGGGGATTTCCGCCATGTTTCCGCGGGCCACCCCGGCCCGTTACATCTCCCCGCCGACGGGCCCCCGGTGATCCTCGAAAACCCGGGATTTCCGATCGGCCTGGCGGAGGAGGCCTATGGCGAGCGGTGTGTCCATTTGGAGTCGGGGGACCGGTTGTATCTTTACTCCGATGGCCTCCCCGATGCGATGAACCCCAGCGGCGAGCAGTTCGGCGACGCCCGGCTCCTGAAGGCGATCGGCCGAGGAAGGGCCGAACCGCTCCGGGAGGGGATCGCCACCCTGCTGGAAGAGATCGCGAGGTGGCAGGGAGGCGAGAGACCTCAAGATGACATCTCCATCCTGGCAGTCGAACTCGTGCCCACGCCGAGTCCCCGCGGGCCAGCGTTTAGGGGAGAGACCGACCCTATTTCTTTGCTTCACGGAAACATGGCGAGGCCGCCAGGGTGAAGATCATAATCTCTTCGCCGGTTGTCGTGCTGATGTCGTGGTGCAGGCTCACGGTTTTGGTGCCCGTGGCCTTCTCAATCATCGATTCCATCACGGGGCTGCGCTGTTTCGACCAGGTGGGCGCGGACTTGTTTCAGCAGGTCTCTCCCCTTCTCAGCCGGCAGCGTTCGGACCAGTTGCTGCTCGGCCGCCGTCAAAACGCCCTTGAGGCGGACGACGACGAGATCGCCGATCAGGTGAGTGTGAATGTCCTTTGGTCCGCGGCCCATGTAATCCTGCTCGAAACGGGTGATTCCCTCACAGACGGCGGCTTCGATCTCTCCTTGCGTTTTCATGGAATCCTCGACCGAATCCGAATTCCCGCTCCAACAACCACGTCCGCGACCGCTCGGCCACGCGGGGAGCGAACGCCGGTCCGCTTTCATGCGACCCGCAGGACATAATACCAAGTGCGAAGGTGGAATCCGAAGCGATGGCCTTTGCATTCGTCGTTCCCAGCGATACAATGAGGGTGTCTGCGGAGCCTTTTTTTGGCACCAAAAGATGTCGTCGGATGACTAAATGAAGGGCGACCCGGCTGTGCCGGGGAGCCCGTTGACGAGTAAACCGACGTGGTCGAGCACCCCAGGGTGTTCAGCCACGTCGGTTTTTTTGTCGCCTCGTGGCCGGTTGGCATTCGCATTCGCCGGGCACAAACCCGATGGCCACGTCTCATTCAACAATGGCACGGCAAATCGAGCAAATTGACCAAGCAGCCAGCACCTTCCCTGACATCGAACGGGGCGTGTGCCCAAATCGGTGACCGTGGACATAAGTGAAGACACTGGCGCACTAAGAGAGGACGATTTTTATGGGTTTGATTCTGCTGATCATCGTAATCCTGCTACTTGTGGGCGGACTGCCGAGATGGAACCACTCTCGCAACTGGGGCTACGGTCCCAGCGGCCTCCTGGGTTTGGTGCTGTTGATTCTGCTGGTGTTGATCGTCATGGGGCAAATCCCTCGTGGCTTCTGAGCGGACAGGGGGCGGCGTCCGACTTGGATCCGACTGTCGTTCACTTTGGCCGTGAACTTTATTCGAAGTGGAACGTGAATTGCCATTTGAAAGTCGCTTACTGAAACGCTTCGACCCTTCTTCTCGTTTTGAGGTGATTTATGCTGTGGACTCTCTTGCTTGTTCTACTGATTATGTGGGCTTTGGGACTCGGGTTCGGCATCGCGGGGAATTTAATTCACATTCTCTTGGTCGTCGCGGTCGTCGTATTGCTCGTCGGCATTTTTCAGGGACGCAGAGTCGGCTAGCCCGTTGAAAAGGAATTTGAGATGAAACGATTCGTAATCTTCCTCGTTCTCGTCATGGCCTGCGTCGTTGGGCTGGGCTTCTACCGCGGGTGGTTTTCCGTTGCCTCGAACACCGACGACGCCAAACGCAACGTCACATTTACGGCGGACCCGACCAAAATCCGAGAGGACGAGAACAAAGTTGTCGAGAAAGCGCAAGACTTGGGACACCAGGCGAAGGACAAGACCGCCGCGCCGACCGAGAAGACTAAAGACCTGACTGCCCGAACGGTGCAACCCTCGCAGTCCCAAGAGTGAGAGGCTGTTCGAGACGACTTCGATCGCGTCCGGCGGAAGGGGGGGAGCGACTCAACAAGCGAGCCCAACAACTGGCAAAGTCGCCCAAGCGACCAAAGAGCTCGCGGATCGAGCATGGGGCAGCGTCCAGTCGAGATTGAGCAGCCGATACACGCTTTCATACCTTTTTCCATAGGACATTCATGACGACTGACAACAGGCCTGCCGTTACAAGACGAAAAGCCGCAAGCAGTCGCTCACGGCCTCGCCGCCCGGCGACCGATCGCCTTCGTACGCAGGCGCGCAAAGTGAGTCGGAGAAGATCGTATGGCTTCCTCTGAGCCTTTCGCGAAGTTGTCGTGGATGCTGACGCTGGCGTCGATCGCCGTGGTCACGGGGGCTCTTTACCTGGCCAAGGGAGTTCTGGTTCCCTTGACGCTGGCTGTGCTGCTGAGCTTCCTGCTGAGCCCGGTTTGCGATCGGCTCGAGCGGTGGAGGATCGGCCGTATTCCGGCGGTCTTGGTTACGGCAATGCTGGCCTTCGCGATGCTGGGCGTCGTGGCATGGATGGCCGTGGTCCAAATGACCAGCCTGGCGCCAAAACTGCCCGAGTACCAGAGCAATATCCAAGCGAAGCTCCATTCGACGAATGACTATGTCGGCGCCTTGCTGAGCAAGATTACAAGAGCAGCCGAGAAGAAAGGCCAGAGTCTCTCGCCGTCAGAGCAGGTCGAGGAGCCGCAAGGTCGCGGCGACCGACCCTATTCCGTTCGCGTGATTACAACGCCGCCCAGCCCATTGCAGGTCATTACGGGAATGTTCGGCACACTGCTCGAAGTGGTGGGCTCGACCGGCATCGTCATCATTCTCGTCGTGTTCTTTCTGGTCCGACGCGAAGACTTGCGCGATCGATTCATCCGGCTGGTCGGAAAAGGCGACGTGACGGTGACCACCCAGGCGATCGAAGACGCCGCCACGCGAGTCAGTCGATATCTCTCGATGCAGTTTCTCCTCAACGTCACTTTCGGCGTTTCGGTCGCCATCGGGCTGTACCTGATCGGCGTGCCGAGTGCCATCCTGTGGGGAATCCTGGGAACGACCCTGAGATTTATTCCTTACATCGGTGCGTGGATTGCCGCCGCGATCCCAATCGTTCTGTCGCTGGCCATCTCGACGGGGTGGGTCGCGCCCATCCTCACGGTGGGCTTGTTTGCGGGTCTGGACCTCTTCATCGGCAACGTCATGGAACCGTGGCTCTATGGTAAGAACACGGGCGTATCTCCCGTGGCGGTCTTGGTGGCGGCGGTCTTCTGGACCTGGTTGTGGGGAGCCGTCGGGCTGCTTCTCGCGACGCCGTTGACCGTGTGCCTGATGGTGCTGGGTAAGTACGTGCCCCAACTCTCATTTTTGGACATTCTCCTCGGTAATGAGGAGGTGTTCGAGCCTCCCAAGCGGGTTTATCAGCGGCTCTTGGCCGGGGATCAAGAAGAATCAGCCGAGTTGATCGACGGCTATCTCGAGCAGATGCCGCTGGTCGAAGTCTACGACACGGTGCTCATCCCGGCACTGGCGATGACCGAGACTCATTGGCATCGCGGCGAGATCAACGACGACAGGCACAAATTGATCTTCCAGAGCCTGGCGGAAACAGTCGATGAACTCGGTGAGCGCGAGCAGGAAATTCGGGCGAAAGAATCCGCCAAGGAGACGAAAGAGCCAGACGGAGATTCCGGGTCCCTTGTTTCGACCAATGCGTCGAGCCTTTGCATTCTCTGCCTGCCCGCGCACGACGAGGCGGATGAAATCGCGGGTAGGATGCTCGCGCAATTATCGGCGATGAGAGGCTGCGCTGTGGAGGCCGTCTCGGTTATGGCCCTGGCCAGCGAAATGGTTGATCTTGTCGAGCAGCGCAAGGCCGATGTGGTTTGTATTTCCGCCATGCCGCCGGCCGCCGCGACGCATGCGCGTTACCTGTGCAAACGTCTTCAGGGTCGATTTCCCGAACGCACATCTGATCGTGGGATTGTGGAACGCCGCCGGCGACCTGAATAAGGCGAAAGAGCGCATCGGTTGCGGTGCGACGACTCACGTGGTTGCGGACCTTGGCGGCCGCTCAAGAAAAAATCGACGGCCTCCTCCAGCCGCTTTTGCATCGAACTGAGCAGCCAGCGCAAAAAGATATCGGTCAACTTGTGATGCCGGGGGCCCATCAGTAAGGCAACCTCTCAAATCATACTTCAGTTTCGGCGGGCGACGTCGTTTCCTGTTCATGTGGTTGAAGAGGCAAGCGGCCAGTTTTATTGTTGCCTGAACGCGACCCGTGAAGGCCAAGCGACCGTGCAGAGAACGACTCGACGCGCTCACCGTTTGCTTTCCTCGCTCCAAGCGATAAAATACGTTCGTCTGCGGAGCCAGAATAAACGTTTGGCCTCGATAGACATCGTCGGATGACTAGATGAAGGGCGACCCGGCTGGGCCGGGGAGCCCGTTGACGAGTAAACCGACGTGGTCGACTGCCTCAGGGTATTCAACCACGTCGGTTTTTTGTTTCGGGGGCGCAGAGCGGCCGCAAAAAATAGAGATAAACGCGATGAATAACCCCAGTTCAACCATGGCACGACGAATCGCACAAGCGGCCAGCGCCTTCCAGGAACAGCGAACGGGCCACGTGCCGCAATCGGTGGCCGTTGTTATGAGTGACGAGACGCTCGTCATCACCCTGCACGGCGCCTTGTCGCCGGCCGAAAAGGACTTAGCCAGGAGTCCGGAAGGCGCCGCTCAGGTGCAAGAATTTCATCGGCAGTTGTTCGCCAACGCCTCCGCTTCACTGCGCCAGGAGATCCAAAAAATCACGGGCGTGGAGGTGCGCGAGGCGACCGCGGAAATCGAGGCGAAAACCGGCACTTTCGTGCAGGTCTTCACGACCGGCACCATGGTGCAGGTGTTCCTGCTGGCTCAAGGCGTTCCGGCGGAAACCTGGAGCGGAAATGGACGAGGCGATCAGTCCTAACAACGGAGGTTTTGCGATGCTGGTCTTGACCAGAAAAAGGCCGGAATCGATTGCTGTTGGACGTTCGGACGGCAGCGAGCCGATGCTCACCGTGACCGTGCTCGATATGGGCAGCCGGCAAGGCGAGGCTGGGTTTCGAAGGCGATCCAAGTGTTTCCGTCCAACGTTGGGAGCTGTGGGAACGAATCCGTGCGCGCGTGCGCCATCGGACGCGGTAACTCCTGCAGCATGAGAATGACGGGAGACGGAATCACTGGTTAAGTCGGTCCTACGCGTGACCATTTCCAATTCTTCCCGCAGACGTCTTTAGGGATCGCCGGTTACTGACGCGGGATTGAATCGTTCATGCACTCGAACCAATCGGGAGTCCATCACAATGGCACTACAGATTCAGAAAGACAGCCAGGCAGGGACCAGCGAAGGCAACAACGCCAAAGATCCGCCGAAAGCCGTCGCTCGGCAGTCGCTCATCGACGGCCTCAATCACGATCTGGCCGGTGAGTATCAGGCCATCATGATGTACACGAACTATTCGGCCAAACTGACGGGACCGTACCGCCGGGAGCTGCGTGCTCTCTTCCAAGCTGAGATTCCGGACGAACAAGGCCACGCCCAGTTTCTGGCAGACAAGATCGCCAACTTGGGAGGCGAGCCGACGACCAAGCCGCGCCCGGTTTCTCAAGCCGAGGAACCGCAGGAAATGCTCGAAAACGCGCTGGCTGCGGAAAAGCAGGCAATCTCCGATTACGAAGAGCGGATTCGCCAGGCCGAAGCCCTGGGGGAAGTTGGCCTCAAGGTGAACCTCGAAAGTCAGGTCTCCGACGAGACGCGGCACAAAGAGGAGATCGAACGCATCCTCATCGGCTGGCGCTAACACCACTCCCGACTCGGCAAACGAACTCGTCTCCCGGAGGGCGCGTCGGAGAAGACGTCCGAACACGTTCGTCGAATCCTACTTTGTCCGCGTGCAGGGGACCGCGTTTGAGTCGGTCGCGGAGTCGCCACTTGACCGGCTATTCCTCGGCATGGGCGAGCGCGTTTGAAATCATTTTCCGCCACATGACGGTCCGCGAATGAATAAAAAATGTGCTTACCTTCGCGCCGTTGCCTGACGATTCGCTCGCCCCGAAGAAGTTTCAAGCGTTGCGAGACGGCTGACAAATTGTCGCCAAGCCGATCGGCGATTTCCGTGACGCACAGGTCTCCTTCCGACAGCAGGGCCAGCATCTGCAGCCGGGCCGTGTCTCCCAAGGCACGAAAGATCCCCGCCGCCTTTTCACACGCGTCGCGGTTCACGTCGATCTTGGACCGGCGGGCGTGATCGTTGGGCAAACACTTCGGTGTGCGATTGAGCATGCTGGTCGATTCGTTAATCAATCATTCAATGAATCGTGCAACTGTTGAACTCTATCCCCGTTTGGATTGGCGGTCAAGGAGGGTGGGCCGGCGGCTACTTCGTCTTACGGAACTCCGCGGGCGCCGTGCACCGAGTTGCAATTGAACGAGTGCGGCGCTGCCCCGCGACGAGAAAGAGATCGGCGGGCTTGAGAGACTTTCGGCAGTCAGGCAATCACTTCGTGCACGAGGTTGCCGTGCACGTCGGTGAGGCGGAAATCGCGGCCGGCGAAGCGATAGGTCAGGCGTTTGTGATCCAGCCCCATCAAATGCAGCATGGTGGCGTGCAGGTCGTGGACGTGAACTTTCTTTTCCACCGCCTGGAAGCCGCATTCGTCGGTGGCTCCGTGAACGTAGCCCCCCTTTGAACCGCCACCGGCCAGCCAGACGGTGAAGCCGTAGTGGTTGTGATCGCGGCCGTTGATTTTTCCGGCGTTGGCTCCCTTTTGGGGAAGTTCGACGGTCGGCGTGCGGCCGAATTCGCCTCCGCAGACAACCAGCGTTTCGTCGAGCAGTTTCCGCTGCTTGAGATCGGTGAGGAGCGCGGCCGATGGCTTTGGAAATTTGCCCCGCGAGGGCCGTGTGCCGTTCCCGAAGGTCGTCGTGGCTATCCCAAGGTTGTCCCTGGCCGTGCCAGACCTGGACGTAGCGAACGCCCCGCTCGACCAGGCGGCGGGCGATGAGGAGTTGCCGCGCTTCGACATTGGAGCCGTAGGCCTCCTGGACGTGTTTTGGTTCCCGCTCGACATCGAAGGCGTCGGTGGCTTCCATCTGCATCCGATAGGCGAGTTCAAAGGACTGTATCCGGGCCTGCAGGGCGCTTTCGTTTTGCCGCCGTTCCGCGTGCCGACGGTTCATTTGTTGGATGAGATCCAATTGGCGGCGCTGCGCTTTGGACGTGATGGTCCGGTGGCGGATATTGGCAATCAACTTATCGACCTGGGTGAACTGCGTATCGACGTACGTTCCCTGGTAACTTCCCGGCAAGAAGGCCGATTGCCAGTTCTCGGTGTCCTTGATCGGGTAGCCGCGCGGACAAAGGACGACGAACGCGGGAAGGTTTTGGTTCTCGGTTCCCAAACCGTACGTGAGCCACGAGCCGACGCTCGGGCGGGGCAGACTGGCCTCGCCGCAGTTCATCAGCATCAGCGACGGCTCGTGATTGGGAACGTCCGCGTGCATCGAGCGGATGACGCAGAGATCGTCGGCATGTTCGCCGAGGTGGGAAAACAGCTCGCTGATTTCCACGCCGCTTTGGCCGTACTTCTTGAATTTGAACGGAGAGGGAAAGGCCGCTCCCGTCTTGCGTTCGGTGCGCAGGTTTTCGTTCGGCAGGGATTTTCCCGCAAACCTTGCCAAGGTGGGCTTGGGGTCGAAGGTGTCGACATGCGAAGGCCCGCCATTCAGGAAGATATGAATGATGTGCTTGGCCTTGGCGGGAAAATGCGGCGGCTTGGGGGCCAGCGGATTCTCGAACTCCGCCGCGGCGGCCTGCGTTTCACCAAACAGGGAAGCGAGTCCCAACACGCCCATCCCCAGGCCGGATTGGACCAGCATTTCGCGACGCGTGCAGAACGCACCGTTGGTTTGCGCGGCAAGCGTGTTCAACATGCGATCAATCATGACGTTGTTCCCGAGGTCGTCTCACCAATTGCCTGAACGTGCTGTTCAGGTAAACTGCCGGTCAAATTCGCCCGCACACCGCCGTTGCCGAGCAATGCTCAATCGACAAACACAAACTCATTCGAAATGAGGAGGGCCTGCGCCAGTTGTTCCCAGGCGTTCAGCCGGGGAGGCGGAGGTCCGCTGAAATCATTCGCCGCGTGCCACAATTGCACGATACTCGTATGCGATCCGGCGACTTGTTTCGTCTTGATGATGGGAACCCACGTAAATCCGTCGTTATCTTGAGATTTCAGGCAATCGACGACGAAGTCGAGCGTCTCGCCCGGTTGCACGATCAGGCTGTCGATGGACATCTCGCGGCTGCCGTGCTTCACCGACCATTCCTGGAGGGCGCCCTGCCGGCTGGAAATGATCCAGCCGCGAACACCGTCCCCCTGATCGGAGGGATGCCCAAGCGTCCCGTGGATTTCAATTTCCCCGGCGATCGGCGAGACCCAGCGGCGAATGGCGCAGTGCTTTTCATCCTGGCCGGGATGGCCTCCGTTCGCGGTGAGATGCACCCAGCCCAACGTGGGATCGGGAATTGTCGCTCCGCCCCAATGTTGATTGACGAACTGCGGAAAGGGATGGAATTCCTGCACCCGTTTGGCGCTCGGGTCGAGCGTCCCATAGCCGTATTGCCACACGCTGGCCACGTCGTCGGCCGGCTCATCGCCGGTCGAGTTGTTGATGTACGCCAGGGCGGATTGCAGTTCTGCGGTCGACGGATCGCGCGCATAGACGCGTTGGTACAGAAGTCTGACCCGCTCCGCGGGATCCCGCCGCTCGTTCGATCGGGTCAAAGCGCGGGCCTGCGCCACCAGAAAGGGAGAATTCATGGCGAACAAGGCTTGCTGCGGAATGGTCGTCTGCGGACGCTGCGCGGTGCTGACGTCGGGACTGGCGAAATCGAACGTCCGGAACAACTGGGGCAGATCCTGGCGATCGATAAAGGCATAGACCGAACGCCGACCTTTCTCGCCGACATCCTGAATATCGAAACCGCGGCCCCCGACCTGGAAATCGAGATTGCCCGCGACGGCCAGCCACGAGTCGCGCATCGGCTCGAATTCCAGGCGCGCCGGGTTCTTCCGCCAGAGCAGCTTGTTTTCGGGATCCTTCTCCTCCTGGTCGGGCCTCAGCACGCTCGCCTGCTGGTAGACGGCCGACAACAGAATCTGGCGATGCAGTTTTTTGAGCGACCATCCCTCCCGCATAAACCGGCTGGCCAGATAGTCGAGGAGCTCCGGGTGCGACGGTGGAGTGCCGCGGATGCCGAAGTCGCTCGCGCTGCGGACGATGCCGGCTCCGAAATGGTGCATCCAGACGCGGTTCACAATGACCCGCGCGGTGAGCGGATTCTGCGGACTGGCGATGTCTTGGGCCAATTCGAGCCGACCGCTCCCCTTGGTGAACGGTTTGGCTCCGAAGTTTCCGACGGCCTGCAGGAAATGGCGGTGCACCCGTTGCCCCGGTCGTCCGGGGTTGCCGCGGATAAAGACGACGGGCTCGACGGGTTCCGGCAAATCATTCAGCACCATGCCGCGCGGCGGAGCGGCAGGCGAATTTGCCCGCAACGTCTCCAGCTTGTTCTCAAGCCGGGTCAGTTCCCTGCGGGCCTGGCGATCCAGCACCCGTTTCACGTCTTCCACCGCCACGACACCCGGCCCGTCGTCGCGATACAAAGTCTGCCGAAGTTCTTCCCATTCCCGCTCCGGAAGTGCGGCGGGCTGCTTGCCGGTGGGAGATTGCTTCAACAGCTTCTTCCAGCGCCGTTCGGCCGCGACCAGTATCGTTCCGTATTGCGCGGCCACATCCCGCATGGACTTCGGAGGGGTGTGAACGAACGTCTGTTGAACAACCGCGTTGATTCGGCCCGCGTTGTTCTGTCCCGGAGCTGCCCCAGCCGTCGGCAAGGCCTTGAGCTTCAAGACCACTTCCGCGGAACGAGCGGCGAATTCTTTCTCCGGCAGTTTTGCGAATTCCCGCCACGCAATGAACACGGGGTCGGGGGATTCCGTCATCCGCTTGAGATAGATCACCCAGCGACGGACCAGCAACGGACGCAGGCCCTGCGGATCCTTCGACCTGCGCAACTCAACCGCGTCCTTCATCCGCCCACGCCAGGCCGCTTGCAGATAGGCGGCCGTTTTCAGCCGGAATTGATCCTGCAATTCGACCCGTTTTGCTTCTTTGAAATGGTCGCGGGCCTTCTGCAACTGATGCACGTCCGCTTCAAATTTGCGGTACGCGGCCGACTGCGGAAGGCTGCTCAGCAAGGGAAGCTCCGCCGGCTCGAAGGAACTGGCGAAGACGCCATGCAAGGAGTAATAGTCATCCGTGGGAATGGGATCGAACTTGTGATCGTGGCACCGAGCGCAGGTGACGGTCAATCCCATCAATCCGCGCGAGACAACGTCGATGCGGTCATCGATAATGTCGTTGGCGTTATTGCTGAAGCGTCTGCCGACGGTCAGGAATCCCATCGCGGCCAGCGCACGGTGGTCACTTCCCAGATTGAGCTGATCGGCAGCGAGCTGTTCGAGGATGAAGCGATCGAAGCGGAGATCTTTATTGAACGCATCGATGACGTAATCGCGGTACGTGTAAGAAAACGGATAACGGCGTTCCTCGGTAAAGACATAGCCTTTGGTGTCGGAATAACGCGCGACGTCCAGCCAGTGCCGGCCCCAGCGCTCGCCGTAATGCGGCGAGGCCAGCAAACGATCCACGACGGTCTCAACCGCCTCGGGGGAGCGATCGTTCTCGAAGGCCGTAACCTCCGCGTACGTCGGAGGCAGACCGATCAGGTCGAACGAGAGGCGACGCAGCAGGGTGCGTCGATCCACGGCGGGAGAAGGAGAGAGGCCGTTCGCTTCCAGCTTGGCCAAAATGAACTGATCGATCGGCGTCTTCACCCAAGCTTGATTTCTGACCGCGGGAGGAACCGGCGACTTCACGGGTTGCAAGGACCAAAGCGTCTCTCTCGCGCGCACGATCCCTTCCGGACTGCTGAGACGCACGGCCGACGGTGCAGCACCTTTCGACGGGAAATGGGCTCCCTGCCGAATCCATTCGCGCAGGATCTGGGTGTCCGCGTCGGGAAGTTTGCCGTCGGGGGGCATCTTCGGCTCTTCCTTGTAGCCGACGACCTCCATGATGCGGCTGTCCTCGGGATGGCCCGGTTTCACCAGCGGTTCGTCGTCGCTTTTTCCCAGCAAGGCCTCGGCCGAATCGAGACGAACTCCTCCCTTCTGCACTTTCTCGCCGTGGCAGCGAAAACAGCGGGCGACCAACAGCGGGCGAACCTTCAATTCAAAGAAGGCCTCCTGTTCGGGATTGGCGTGCTTCAGAGCCTGCGCGCAGGAACCTCAGGAGGAGCCCCCCCGACGACCGAAAAGAACCACAGCGCGATGCAAGCCCCCAGCCCAAGTCGGACTGAGTTGCGCCATGAGGGGCCGATCCGGTCAGATCGCACGGAGCGTCTCTCCAGGTTCCTCTGGCCAAGTTTCTCTGGCGATGAGGGGGCAAAAAGGACCAGTCACACGTCAACCGGTACGATTGCCAAGGGCAGGCTAACAGCGGGCGTTCGGGCCGTGACCCTGAACGCGATTCGGCGGGACAAGGCTTTCACCGCGTGACGAACCCGTCACCCCATGCAAGCCTCGCATTTAAGATTGTATCGTCCGTTGAGCGACGAACGGAAGCAGTTCTCGTCGGAAATGAGGGATCAGCCGTGCTTTCAAATCCGGCTGGGAGACATTCGTTCACGCGAGTCGGAGCCACGCGGCACGCGTCGCGGTCAACGAGAGGGGGCTGACGCCTTCTGCGGCCCTCTGCCGGGCATCAGTCCGTGCACGGACTCGGCGAGGTTTTGAGGGAGATTGGAACCGCCGCCGATGAAATGGCGGACGACCTTCCCTTCGCGGTCGATGATGACTGTCTGCGGGATTGCCGTGACGCCGTATTTCGCGGCGACGACTCCGTCCTGATCGAGGGCGACCGGTATCTGCCACTTGTGTCGTTCCAACATGGCTGAAATCTGCTCCGGCGTCTCTTCCAAATTAACGGCCACCACTTCCACGTCGCGCCCGGCGGAGTCCCCGTGCAGCCGGACCAACTCGGGCATCGTCTGCAGGCAGTAGCTGCACCAGGTGGCCCAGAAATCGAGCACGATGATTTTTCCCTTGTGCTCCGCCAGATGGAATTTATCGCCCCCCAGCAGCTTCAATTCGAAATCAGGGGCCGGCTTGCCGACCAGTGCCGATTCGGTGCCGGCCGAGACTCCATTGGCTGACTTGTTGTTTTCGTCCTGGACGAACTTCGGTTCGATGGCGTATTGCAACTTCCATTGCTGATACGCGGCCCTGGTTGCCGCCTCGTCGATCACCGTGCCGAAGAGGAGCTGGTCCACCGAATCGAGTGCGACCCGGCAGGTGCCGAGCACATCGCTCGTGCCGGTCAGCGTGGAGTCCGCGAGCCGCTCGGGGCAATAGGTCAGCCGAATTCCGTCATCCCGCATGGCCTGCACCCGGGTGGCCGGGGCTGCGGCGGTCGATTTGGATGCGTGTGGTGCCGCTGCGAGCTCGTCCGGATGGAGCCAGATGATGCGCGAAATGCGCTCGCGCGGCACCTCCCGGGTCTCAAGCCGCACCTCGACCAGGAGTTTGCGGTCATCCATTTCCAGGATGCGGCCGCGCAGGTAGTCGCCGTCCCGCGAACGGATGAGATGCGTGGGCGGATTTCCCTTCTGCAGGCGCGGCAGGGTCAACAGCCGCTCGCGCTTGCTTCTGGTCAGCCCGACGGGGCCTCTGCCATCGAGGGTCAGCTCGACCGCCTTGATCTTGTTGTGCGGGACAAACGTGGAGACCGAGAGGGGACTTGTAAACGAAACGCCGTTCTGGTCGATCCGCGTGACCTCGCAGGGAATCGTATCTCCGGAGAGAAGGTAGAGCGCCTTGCGTTTCAGTTCGTGCGAGGACTCCTGCGAAGAGGTTGAAAAGCGGATCAGTCCGCCCACGTTTTGGCGAACGATTCGCCGCTTTGCTTGCCGATACGCGCTCGCTTCGCCCGGCTCCGAGCGTGCCGCGGGCGACTCGCGATAGACGATTCGACCGTCCGCGGCCGGGCGCAACGGACTGGCCGTCGCACTTTCCTGCGGCTGCCAGATCAGGCAACTGGCGTCCTTCTTCCGGACTCCGTCGATCAGACAACCGGGCAGCCGCACGCCGTCGCTTTCCAAGATGCCGCGTCGGCTACCGTCGGGCATTGTCGACGGCCCTCTTTCCCACCCGCTGACAACCAGTGAACGCAGTCCGGCCAGCGGCAGCCGCAGCGGCTCGCGGACGCTTGGACACGAAAGCCAAATCGCCTGCTTCTCGACTTTGAGCAGGCTTCCGCTGACGCGAGAGGAATCCTGGGAGGCGATGCTAATGGTCCGCGGCTTCGCATCGTTCGTCTCTGCCTGGGTCGTCTTTGCCGGGTTCGTCTCTGCCAGGTTCGTCTTTGCCTGGTTCGTCTTTGCCAGAAACACACTTTCGATTCGCTCGGCTGGTATTCGCGGATCTCCTTCGCCGCGCAGCAGGAACGTTTTCGCCGCGGCGTCGTACGAGGCCAGCTCGCGGTATTTGATCGTGCCGTCGGCAAGAAGCACCCGCGGCTTGTCGATCGCCACATCGCCGCGGGGAGGAGCGCCGCTCCAGTGAGCGACTTGCAGCCGCTCCAACCGGAGGTGGCCCCGTTTGTTGGTCAAGCGCAGGCCGGGAAGCGCCGGCCGACTTTTGTCCGCAATCTTCAAGTCGGCGAGCAATTTGCCTTTCGACGAATAGACGAGGCACCGCCCCGCTTCCTGGTCGAGATAAACCACGAGGTGGACGCGGCCCGAGTCGGGTGTGATTTTTTCCAGCGAGGCAATTTCGGCTTCGCGTTGTGTCTCGCGCAGAATTACCAAATCCTGTTCCCAGGCCTCGATGCGGAATGCGTGGCCGACCGCCGCGTCGTCGCGGCCGATTCCCAGTGCCAATACAAAATCGGGTTTGTCTTTCCAGGAAATCTCAAACTCGATCGCCGCGCGCGGGGGGAAGAGCAAAATTCCCTTGCACGAACGCGCGGGGCTCGTCGGTCATCAGTTGTCCGTACTCGTTGTGCCAGGCATTGCCCGACGGCGACGCGGTCCAATCGTCCAAACCGTTGGGGCCCCGGTAGACGAGGCCCGCGCCGTCCTTCCAGCGAGAAAACTGTCGGATGCAGTCCCGCCGCACATGGATCCGGCCTGCCAGGGGAACGTCCAGCTTTGCCTCTTCGGCATTCAATTCCAATAACGAGCCGAAGAGCATGTCCCCTCCGGCCAGCTCGAAGCAATACTCGCCGACAGGCTTCGGCAATTCCGCCGGCGTTGGGAAAGAGACCGCATCGACGCCCTTCAGGCGAAAGTCGAACGGCGCAACGAACAGAGGGCCCTGCCAGCGCAGAATGGACGGATCGTTCGAATCGCACAGCGCGCCGGAAACAAAACCGCCATTATTCAAACGCAGCACCGAGCGCGACGTTGACGCGCGGGGCGGATCGGCGCCCAGGGCGGCCGCGGCGAATAGCCACACAATCGCCAGAAGCAGGGGCCGAGAGCGGCCCGCAAGAGCGGCCCGAGGTCCGTCACACGTCCGTTTTCGGGCCAGCCTGAATTGCAGGCGTCGATACGGCACGAGAGCCGGTCGGAAGGGAAACGAATTGCGCATAGGCACCACCGACTATCTTTCGTAGATCGGTAAGAAGCGGTAATTGACGGCCAGCGCCAGCATCGAGAGGGACGTGCTGATCGGAGCGCCGAACTGCCCCCGGATGCTGCCATCGGGTTGCTGTGCCTGCTTCAACTCGCGGACCAACAGCTTATTCCATTTCTCCCACGCGTCGACCTCTCCCTGGAAGAGCGCCTGCGCCTGGTAGTAACGCGTGTAGTCCGCATATCCTCGGCCGTCAACGCCCGAGAGCTCCAACCGCTGCTTCAAAAAGCCGAGCGTCGCCTTGTATTCCGACAAGTCTTTCCGCCGCGCGATGGCGTACACGAGCGTCGCGATCGAGACGCGGGCCGTCGAATCGTCGAATCCACCCAGCCCCGCGTAGGCCACCTGTCCGGACGAGGAGGTCATTTGTTGATAGAACGAGATCGCCTTGTCGATCGATTCGTCGGGGACTTCGATTCCGGCGTTGCGCGCCGCGAGCAGACCGACCAGCACGGCCCCGCTGACCGATGTGTCGGCGTCGCTGGCATCCGGCGAGTACGCGCCAGGCGCCGAGCGGATTTTTTTTCTGGGCCGTGATCGCAGCCCGAACCGCCAATTCCAAAGTCTGTCCGATCGTGCGCCGCTTCTTGCGATCGGGCCAGAGATTGCGATCGTCGACGGCCCCGTAGGCTTCGGCCAGCGCGAGCATGGCGAACCCATGATGGTACATGCTATTGCCCAGGTAGCCGGTGCCGGCGTCCTGGGCGCTGATGATGTTCCGCAAGGCCCGCCGCACGTGGACGCTGTAGAGTCCAAAGTTCGGATCTTCGCCCGAGGCGAGAAAGACCATGAGCGCCATTCCGACCGTGCCCGACCCCTCCATTCCCCCGCTTGACCATCCACCGTCTTCGCCTTGAGTGTCCGCAAGGTACTTGAGGCCGCGATCGTACATCTCGCGAATGTCGCGTGGAACGACTTCCCCCGAGTGACTGGCCGGCGGCTGAGCCCTTACGGTACCGGCCACAGCCGCCACGATGCAGGCGGCCAGAAGAATTGCGATCGAGCCCTGCCGTGCGAAGAACGCTGCGAACGGTCCGTCACAGCCTGGCTTTCGGGTGCCGCGCCCGCGGCTTTGCGTGGGCGTGGCACCCAACCCAAGTTCCTGACGTTGACAGAGCAGTCGTTTTTTTCGGGAGATAAAAGCCACCAAAGCACCCCAACACGTTTGGATTCTCGACTTCAATGCAAATTCAAAATTCGGCGGCTTACTTTTCCGCTCGGACAGCATTCTTTTGCCGGACTTCCAAGTCTTCGAGAACGATCCCGTTTTGCCGGAGCAGCGGCATGATTTGGGGGACCCTGTCGAAGAGAGGCTGCAACTGGCGCCACTGGCGGGCGTCGAACAGCGGCTTCAGACTTTCCTCGGGAAGGCGGCTCATTTGGGCCAGGACGACGAGATTGTCCTGCTGGCCGATGGACGGCAACGGTCGCGTCTTCTCCAGCAGCAGTTGCACCAATCGCTTCCGTTGATCGTCGCCAAGTGCCAATGTCGTGCCCAACTGCAGGACGGTCATCTCCACCCGGGCGCGGTGTTGATACACCCGCCGGTCAAGCTCGGCCCGCTCGTCAGCGCGCGGCCTGTTCCGCGGTGAGCATTTTCGTCAGCGTCTTGGCAAACAGGGAATCGCCGCCGAACAGCCCCCTGCCGAGCGCGATCTGCAACGGCCGGATCTCTTGAAAGATGCGATTCCAGTCGTTCTGGAACATCTCATTGGATTGATATTTGAGTTTGATCTCATCGACGCGATCGATGAATCGGCGAACATCGCCTTGTCCTGCCAGCAGGAGCTTTCCTTTCTGAGTCTCGGACAGATCCACCGCCCGAGCGATTTCCTCTGTTTTCATCTTCAGCAACAAATCGAGCGGTTGCTGTCCGCCGCCCCGGTTCCTGCGATTTCCGTACACCCAGTTATCGATGTTCGCCTCGATGTTCCGAATCATCACACGGGGTTCGTTCTGCCCGGCACAAAGGGCGCGTCGTCGACTAAATCGTCGTCGTCCCCGGCGAAGGCAACGGCGCCTGCCGCGGCGAAACCGATCGTCGTGGCGGTCAGGACAAACGCGCCGAATCGTCGAATGAACCTGTGCATTCCTCTCCTAGACGCTTCAAGCCGCTAGAGCGCTTCAAGCCACCGTGTCGCGGTCCCGCGGCGGAAATCATCGAGAACAGAGTCACTTTCAACACGACAAGGAAGTGCGACCACCGTTGGGTGCCATGCCCACGGCTTTGCGTGGGCATGCCTCGGCACGCCAATTCGATTCGCATGCCCACGCAAAGCCGTGGGCATGGCACCCGAAAAAGTAAGGTGTGAGGGACCACTAATCATCGTCGGGGTCCGCCATCCGTATCCCCAACATGCCCATTTGGAACGCTTGGATACCCCAATTGACATTCCCGATCTTCTGCATGTTTTGCCAAACCTCGGTTTGTGCGGCATCCAAATGGGCCTCGATCAGCTCGTCAGGGACGGAAGGGACGTAGTTTTGTCCCTGCGTGGCCGCCATTTCGACAGTCTGGGTCCACGCATCGTCCCATTTTGCCGCTAACGAGGCGCAGAGCGCTTCCCGCTGCTTGGCCGACAAGCACAGCTCGCGATCGAGCACGACCACCAGGTTGCGAGCCGCACACCTCGCGTTCGTTCGCATTCCGCTTCTCGAGCTCGCTGCGATAATGGGCGGCCTGCTCACGAGACAAACAGGTCTCCACGGAGGCCGCCAATTTCTCTTGAAGCAACTTGTACGAGTTGGAAGCCGGTCCAAGCAGCGCATCTTTCACATACTCCTCCAGTTCATTTTTTAGCTGTCGGAACTGCTCCTTCGTCGGGTGCAGATATCCTCTTGACGAAAAGAAGCTCGACCTGGAGCCGCGGCTTGAGCAACTGGAGAACCTGTTGCCGCTGGTTTTGAATCATGAACACCGGTTGCATCTGTTGCGCCGGGCGACGGCGAACGATTCGAGCCGGCGCGGCGTTCGGCCGGCGGTCCGTGATGAGGACAACGCCGTTGACGACGCGGTGCGCGAGATTCAAAGGTCCGAAGATTTGTTGCAGGGCCGCGCTGAGCGGGGCACGCTCAATTTCCGCGGTGATCGGAGCATTCCGCGCACATGTGCCCGTGATAATCCGGCCCGGTCGAGCCTGAAGGGAATCTTGTGCTTCTTCGACAGAAACTTCGCGAATTCCTCCAGCGGCATGCGTTCGACGTGAATCTCCGTCCGCGACCGGAGCGCTCGCATCGCGGTCAAGTCGGGTGTGTCCCCTGGCTCAAGGTTCGCGTCCGGCTGCGCGCCGCCCGTGATGACGACAACACTGTTGCCGACTTCGTGTCGCAGGTTCAATCGCCCGAGAATCCGTCGCAATGCCACGTCGAGCGGGATCTGCACGCATGAGGCGGTGATCGGAGTGTTTGGGTCGACATGGGCCCGGCGAAACCGGCCCGGTCGAGCTTGAAGGGAATCTTGTGCTGCTCAGATAACAACTCCGCGAATTTCGCCAGCGGCATGCGTTCGACGCGAATATCCGTCTTCGAATTCAACTCTCGAAGAACCGCCAGGAAGGGTGGCTCGCCCCGTTCCCCCGTCCGTTCGCCAATCCGGCCTCCAATCTTTTCGCCCGCCTGACGCGGTAAACCTTTCGCCGGCGGCACGAACGGCGAGACATCTTTTCCTGCACGTCGAGCGAAAGGCACATCGCCGCAAGCGCAACGAGCAGGACCGATCCGGCCAGGGGGATGAAACGATTCATGGCGCTGAAGGCTTCTCTCCCGCGCCGCTGTTCGAGCCGGTTGAAATACTCGTCCAGACCGGCTCGGAACTCCTCGGGCAGCGATGATCCTGGCTCGCCGGTCGTCTGCGAGACGCCCCGGTCTTGACGGACTTCCTTGGGATTCACGCCGCTTCCCAGCAGGGTCAAGGCCGAATCCTGCGTGGTCCCGCCGCCGCCGCCCCCGGGATTCGAGCCCCCGCCGCCGCCCCCTTTCGGATTGAACCGCTTGCGACTGCAGCAGCAGTTCGATGACTTCCGTCTCCGCCCCGATGGCGGCCCGTCCCGTGTTGGGCCTCGACAGGATGCCGGCGGTCTCGTCCATCACCATGGCCACGCTTTGCAGGAGGTGAATCTCCTTGCCGAAGTCGGCCTGGGCATCGGGCAGCTCGCGAATCCGCGTGATGACTTTGCCGACGCGATCTCGCAATAGGCCTCGCTGAGTTTGGGCCAGCTTGCCGGCCTGCTGCTTGTAGTCTTCGGGCGACAGCGAGGGCCGGGCCTGCTCGGCCACGCCGCGTCTCCTCGCGGAGGTTCATCTCGCCTTCGAGGATCTGCAGAACTTCCAACACCACCGACGGCGGCAGGCTTCCCTTCGACTTGCAGCCGGGGCACGCTCCCTTGCACGCCGGATCGACCAGGTCCTCGGCCCAGCGGTCGAGCGTATCCGACCAGTACTCGCATTGGGCGATCGACAGCCCTTTTTCGGTTTTCACGTCGCCGGCGAGCTGGCGGAGGTTGCCGATCACGTCCTGCTTCCGCATGTCGTCGAGGACCGACTTGATCTTGACGAACCGGTGGCGGTCGAAATAGGCATCCATGTCGTCCATGATCAGCGAGACGGTGTCGCTTCCCTTCGTTTCCTGTTCGGACACTTCGGCAAGCGCCGCCGACGGCGCATCGCCCAGATCATCGGCCCGCACGCCGAAAGCTCTGGCTCACTTGCTCGCCGATCCGGCCGGCGATGGCGTACTGCAAACGCGACGGCCGCTTTGAGCCGCTTGACGAGCGTGCTCCCCTCCAGCTCGGCCAGCATCGCGCTTCAGCTCGTCGGCGACCTTCTCGAATTCGGCCAGCAGATCCTGTTGTTTTTTGATCGCCTCGTCCATCTTCTTGGCGGCCGGCGGCGCCTTGTCGCTCTTGCGCCGCCGCTTCCGAGGAGCGTCGTGGTCGGCAGTCCCAAACGCGGGTGGGATTCGGCCGTTTTGACGGCGGCGGCGGATTGGTTTTCTTGCCGGCGGGCTGCTGCGACGACTCTTGATCCACGACGGCCGGAATGCCTGACGGTTTTTGGGGAGACCCTGACGGTTTTTGGGGAGACGAGCGGCTCGACGGCTTTCCGGCAGCGACCGAGCGGATCTGGCCCGCCATGGCCGTTTTATTCGTCGACCCACTCGGGGCCGCGGCGGCCGCCTGCGAGGCCTGCTTGAGCAGGTCAGCCACGGAGGGCATGCGGTTGGCGGCGATGTCTTTCAGGATTTGCAGCATCTCGGCCCACTTCTCCAGGTGGCCGATGCCGAACTCCGGGATTGCGCGTCGCCTGCCGCACGAGGTCTTCTCCCGTCACCACCAGGTGCGACAATCGCCGGCCGTTGGCCCACTCGGCGCTCGCCTGCGACTCGATGCGGCGCCGCGTCTCGGGCCGGTCGAGCTCTTGCGGAAGTCAGGGCGCGGAGCTGCTTGTTCGTCTCGTAGAGCTGCATTTCGCGATCGCGGACGTCCAATGACTGGCGGTGCCATTTGTTCAATTGCTCGGTCAGCCAGATCGCATGCTGCTCGGCGATTGAGCACGTACAGGACGTACGTGGGCGAGTAGACGCGCTTGCGCCCCGGAAAATAATCCTCGACGAAGACGCGTAGCGTGGAGCAGCTGCGGCTCGATGTCGAGCGACTTGGCCGAGAACGTGCCGCTGACGTTCAGGCTCTCCTTGTCGTTTCCCCCCGCGGCCAGAACGCGTTCGCCTTTTGCCGTTTTCGTGGACGGCCGCTCGGCGACTCCCTGCCATTCCATGCCCACGCGCTTGACGCCGAAATCGTCGTGGGCGCGGACCTTGAAGCTCAGCATTTCGGAATCGAGCACGACTTTTTGCCGCGGCAACCCTTCGCAGACCAGGGTGGGAGCTTCGTCCTCGCGGCCGGCAATCGAGACCGTGAACGGCTGCTTCCCCGTCAGACCGAAATGGTCCTGCCAACGGAATTCCAGCTTGGCCGGCGCCCTGGACGCGAATCGGCGGGCTGGCGACCGTGTTTCCCGCCGGCGTCCTGCTCCCGTCCGTCGACTTCAAAGCGGGCCAATTCGCGGCTCGCCGTGGCGACAAACCGGATTCGGCTTCCATTGACCGGCGAGAGGGCCCCCCCGCGAACGTCTTTCGTCTGCACTTGGGGCAGGCCCAGGTATTCGGGAAGCGAGACCTCGGCGATCGCGGAGGTCAATTCAGGACGCGCCATCGGTTCGACCCGCACGCGCTGCCGCCAATCGCCGATCCGAACGGCCAGCGCCTCCGGAGCGATCTGCGGCGGCAGGTCGAAGTTGTATCCGCCGTCGTTGAGAACGGCGGCGACCGGCTGCTGTCTGCCCAATTGCGCAAGCCCGTCGCGAGGTCTTGTGACGGTCTGCGGTGTCAGGTGCAACGCAAGCGAGAAGGGTTCGCCGTGCGCGACGACAATCCGATCCGGCAACCGCTCGACGGCCGCGAAAGTGTACCGGGGCGTCGCGCGCCACGGGGCCAGCAGCCTCGCCCAAGCATTGGTGCCCGCGGCGGGAAAAACGGCCAGCAGCACGAGCACCGCAACCACCGGGACGGCCGCAAGCGCGAGCCACAGGCGATGCCGCGGATTGGGCACCGAGTCTCGGAAGTCCCGCTTTTGAGCGTCCTCGGCGACCTGTCGAATGGCGGCCACGCACAGAGTGCGAGAGCGCGCCTGCTCGAAGTCGCTCCGCACCAGCTCGATGATCCCCAGCAACTGGTCTCCGACTTGGGGGTGCTTGCGGCTCAAAAGCCGAGCCAGTTGCTCCAAATGCCGATTGCGCCAAATCCAGCGGTGTGCGGCCAAGGGGATCGTCGCGCAACTGACGATCGCTGCGGCGAAGAGGCCGCATCGCGCCCAGAGGGGAGTTTCCCAGACCCGGTCGAGGGCGAACAACACCAGAAACGCGACCACGACGCCGAAGACGGCGCCTGCGACCGCCTCGATCATCTTGATCGACCAGACTCGCTTGCGGAACTCGTGGAGCTGGCTTTGCAGCGTTTCGGGCAATTGCAAACGATCGCTCGCTCGAACAAGGCTCATCGCACCCTCCTGAAAAGCCGCGTGGGGCCTCGTGGCGCTGCTAAGACTTTAACAGAACGGGAAGGGGATTTCGACCATCTGCCATCGCCTGCCCGCCTGCGGTTCGTGCCATTCGCTTGCATTCCCTTTTTATGCTCGGTTACGCGAACTTGCGATCGCGGTTCTCCCAACTGAGAACATCTCCTTCCGGCACGTTTTCAACCCCCAGGCGGCGGAGCAAGTAGAGCAGTTGCGCCCGATGGTGCATGCTGTGCGTGATCACATGAGCGATCGTGCCGCCGTAAGTCCTCGCTTTTGGCGGGTTGGACCGGTGATCGATCCACATCTCGTCCCATCCGTTTCGTTGGGCGACGGCTCGGGTCAGCCGACCCAAGTCCGCGGCCGCAAGGTCCAACCGTGCGGTCAGCGCGGAAATCGACCGTCCGCTCGGGCCCGGATCGTCGTGCGCCGGCTTGCCCGCCATGAAATCGGACCACGCTTCCATGTTGCGAATCAGATGACGGAGCGTGGCCCGCACCGTTCTGTGTCCGATATCGAAATCCCGGTCGAGTTGCTCGTCGGTCAGGCCTTGGCACAACAGCAGCAACTGCCGCGTCGTCCAAACGTCATGTCCCAGCAGGCGGTCCAACAGATCCATCGCGCATCTTCCAGGCGGCTCAGCGCCGCGTCAAAAACGGATGAGCAGTGAGCTTCCTCCGACGTATCCCAGATGGGGCGAGCCGGGAACCGATCCAAACCCAAAACAGACTCGATTTTAACAATGCCGCGCTCCAAACAGAAAAGGAACAGAAAAGGGCAGACAACAGAAAACGGGAGAACAGAAAACGGACGCCGCTTTTCGTTGGCGGGAGGGCCGGATGTCGGCTCGTCCTGGAGAAATGACTCCCGTCCCCTTTTTTTACCTTTTATTAACCCCTTTGTGTCCTTCGTGCCCTTTGTGGTTTCTTTGTCTTTTCACCGGGAGGAAGAGTGGAACCACAAAGGACACAATGGACACAAAGAGGGAAGATGTCAGGGCGGGAAATTAACGCGGCGGGAAATACACGGGACGGGAGTCATTTCTGTTGACGACGGAACGGCCGGGAGGTGGGGTGCCGTCATTCCACGGCGTGCCCGATACCGCGGCGACTGCCTGGAGAAATGACTCCCGACCCCTTTAATTCGCGCTCTTTAATTCGCGCTTTAATTCGATCTCGACCCCTTTAATTCGATCTCTTTAATTCGATCTCCTTCGTCGGTGCGCAGATCTTCTTTACGAAAACGAGTTCGACCTGCAACTGCGGCAGCAGCAACTCGAGAGCCTGTGGCCGCTGGTTTTGAAGGACGAGCCGCTCTGGCCGTTGCCTCACGTCCCTGGGCACAACGGCCGGCGGCGCTTGTGCCGGTCGCTGGTCCGTGAGGTGGACCGGGCCGTTTGCGATACGGTCATCCAGATTCAAGGGGTCGAGAATGAACTCGGCAAACTTCGCCAGCGGCATGTGTTCGACCCGAATATCCGCACGCGCGTTTCAGCTTCCGCCAAACGGTCCTGTCGCGTTGGCCCGCCGGCGGGGCGTTGGCGGCCTTTCTGGCAACCGGGGCAACGGCCGGACTCGGTTGCTGCGCGAAGAGCGAAACGGCGGCCGCGCCCAGCGCGAAAACCAAGACCGATCCGCAGACCACCTTGGCGAGAAACACCGGTGTCGCACGGCAATACATATAGTTGATTTTATCAAATTTCGCGGCTCGTTCAAGATCAATTGAGAGGTTTTCTGGTGACGGGCCTGCTGTGGTTTGGCTCCAGATGTTTTGGGGTCGGCGGCCCTTTTTTACGCCCCAAAATACCCCAAAAAACTCCCAAACCTCAAATCAATCCGACGAGCTTTCGCAGCGACCAAAAAGCGCCCAGGAGCACGACGAGGCCGGCGGCCGGCAGCGGGTGGCTCCAGAGCGGCACCCGGCGGATCAAGGGTGGAGATTCGGGCAGGCGGGCCAGCGATTGAATCACCTGTTGCAATTGGTCGGCCGTGACCACTTTGCCGCCTGTCACGCGGGCCAGCTCTTCCATCACTTCGGGCCGCGCGGGCTTTGCCGGGGCGTTCGGCCGCGTCTCCCTGAACGAAGAACGACGCCTCGAGGGTGGCGCCGGTTTCCTGGCAGGAGAGGTTGATCTGGTGCTTGCCGGGTTCCTTCGGCGTGAATCGGCCGGTGAACATGCCCCATTCGTCGCCGCTCGAGGCGAGGCGCACCGTTTCGGATGCTCCCGAAGGGGATGTGATTCGTGCGGTGACGCGGCCGTTATGCAGCGGCTCGCCGCTTTTTTCCATGACGTTGGCGTCGAAGGTGAGCGTCTGACGAATTTGCGGCTGATCCGGGACATAAAAGAGCCGCATCGTTTCCCCTTTGGCCATGTTGCGCTGGTAGGCCATCCAGCGGACGACCTGTCCCCAGAAGCGATAGTGATACTTGTCTTCCACGCCCTTGCGCCAGCGCCAGGCGCCGTCGGTCCCCATGAACAGGACCTTGCCCGCGCCGAAGGTCCGCGTCACCAGCAAGGGAAGCCGCCCGAATTCGTTGGAGACGTCCTTGTGGACGCAAAGGACGTCGCTGCCCGCCTTGGCTCGCAGCACCGGCGCGTACCACTGGAAGCCGGGGAGGCCTTCCCAGACTTCCATGTTGTCATCCTCCGAGTCGGCCAGTTTCGTGAGCAGGCTGCGGCGGCCCAGCTCCGTCAGCTCGAAGTGGCTGGGGATCCGCAGGCCCCAGCCGCTGGGCTGCGCCGGATCGAGCACGACCGGGCAAAGCTCGCCAAGCTCGGTGTCGAACAGCGAGAACTCTCTCCCCTCCCAACCTGGCATGAAGACCAGGCCGCTTGCCTGACGCTCGACCAGCCCCTTCAGCAACCGGCACTGTTCGACGGTCAATTGGCCGTCGCCCACGCCCACGTCGCCCAGGAAGACCACGTCGAATTTGGAGAGTTCGTCGAGCCGCGAGGGAAATTGCTTGATGTAGTCTTTGTTGCCTCCGCCCGGCTTGCTCGAGCCCCGGATGAAACAAAAGGCACGACACGTCGACTCCCGGGTCGCGCGACAGGGCATTGCGCAGATAGCGGTATTCCCAGCGGGGATACGATTCGACCACCAGCACCTTCAATTTTTCTTCTCGAATGGCAATCGGGGCCGTCCGCCGGTTGTTGTCGAGCAGTGCTTCGTCGGCGTTCGGCGGCACCTCCAGCGTGACCGCAAAGTCGCCGGTCGCTTTCGGCTTCCAGAGGATCGAATCGCTCGTGCGGCCCATCGGGGCAATCCGCACTTCCTTCGACAGCTCTTCGCCGCTCGTCGTGTGCAACGTGACCGTCGTCACGTATTCGCGCGGGAGCGAGCTTTCGATCGTGAACGGAATGCGGACCGACTTGCCAACCACGCCGAACGTCGGCGCGTCGAGGCTGAGGACTTCCACGTCCGGCAAACGCGTCGGCGCTGCCGACGGTGACGGCAAACACGGGAATCCCCTTTTGCCGCAAGACGTCGGCCGCCTGCACCGGCGGCTTACCGGCGTTCCAGTCGCCGTCGGATGCCAGAACGATCGCTCGGAGGTTGTGAAATTTTTCCGGGGCCTCGGACAGCGGTTCGTACAGGTCCGTGCCACGTCCCGGCCGCGGCGGCGAAAAAGCTTGGATGCCGATCGCGAGCCGCCCCTCCAATCCGCTCCACGAGGTCGGATCGGCCAAGGGGCCAATCGCCTCGCGGCGGGTCATCGGTCCGGACTTGCTTCCGCCGGGGCGTACAACGTCGCGCGTGTCCATGCTGGGCGAAGCGTCCCACAGCACGGCGACCGACGGCTTGCCCTCGGGGCGAAATTCTTCGATCCATTCCGGTTGATTGAAGAGGACGACGGCCGTGCACACGATGACGAAGCGCAGCACCTCGAGCGCGACCTACGCCGGACGATACCCGCTGCGGCGCATCCGCGGCGAAACAAAAGCCGGCCGCAACGAGAACGGCGACGATCGAGACGGCCAGGGACGCCGGCGTCCACAGAAACGTGAGCGATCGGGAGACGTTCATGGCGCGTCTCCCGCCGTGCGATGCCGTTCGGGGGAGGCAAAGGCCGGCCTCGACGCAGGAGCGCGACGATCATGGACGCTAGAAACGGTCTCCAAATTTCCTGGATCAATGTCCCGATTTGACCCGCCTGGTGGTCGACGCGAATGAAATCGAGCCCGCGGAACAAGCCTGCCACGCGGCCGTCTTCGAGAATCGGAGCCTGATCTTCGGCGGGGGGGCGATTGACGGCGAGCAGCCGGTCGCCGACCGCGTAAACGCCACGATGAAAGGGATACTCGGTGGAAAGCGCCTGTTCGGACCCGGCGACGCGCTGCCACGTTCCGCTCTCGCTGACGGGGCTTCCGCCGGCTGTCAGTTGCCGGACGTTGCCCAAGGCGGCGGCACCGCCGGCGAGGGCCCGTTGCACGAGCACGTAGAGCACGATGCCGTTGGTCGCCAGCGAAGAATCGCCCGGAGCGGGCGTGGTCGCGAGGAAGTAGGCGGCCCCATGATTCGAGGCGCCCCCCTGTTTGCCGGCGCACCGCGAAGAGAGGCGCACCGCCGCGCAGCGTCGCCAGCGGCGTGAAGTCACCCGACAGTCCGCAGTAGCGGCGAATCCGCAGTTGACCCACCGGCAGCATGGCTCCGCTTTGGGTGTGCGCGAGCAGGTCCTGATCGCCGCGCCAATTCTCGACCGTCATCTCGTTGCCGCTTGGCTCGTTTGTGGCGCTATCGACCCAGGTCTTCCAGCGGGTTCCGAAGAACTCATGCTGCCCCGGCACCTTCGGCGGAAGGAAGATCGCAAAGCCTCCGCGGTCGACGAAGTCGCGGACCGGTCGAGCGGCGTCTCCTTCGGGTAAGGGAGCCTGCCAGAGGAGCAGCGAGACTTTCTCCCATTCCAGCGTGGCCAATTGATCGGCCGCGACAACGTCCGCGGAACATTGCAGCGCCGGATCAGGCGTGATCGCGGCGGCCAACTGCAGGGGCCGGGCCGCCTGGCTGTCGTCGGCCACGATGACGGCGCGGCGAGGAACCGGTCTCTCAAAGGCGAAATAGTAGTCATTGTCGGCCGGGTTCACGTCTGCGGGAATCGTGACCTTTCCCCAGCCTCGCTCATGCCTGGATTCCAACGGAATGCGGTATTCCTTAAGGTCGTATTGGTTTTTATCCATCTCGACCGTCAACTCGGAGCGGGCCCCGTCGATCTCGAAATGAACGGGAACCGACGTCCGCGAGCCGTCGCCACCCTCTCGGACAAGCCGCAGGGACAACACGAGCTCGGCGGCGTCGCCGTTCTGCTGCCGTCGAACGTCCGAAACGCGGACCGAGACGTTCCCCGTCGCGGCTTCGGGATAGGCCAGCAGATGGAACCGGATCCCCTGGCGAAGCGCCAGGAACGACTGTCGCACGGCCGGCCAACGGCCGCTTTCGGGATCCCAATCGTTCTCGCGAATGTCGGAGCAAATCCAGATATCGGTCCGACCCGATTTGTTGGTCCGGATGTAATTGCAAGCCGCCTCGAGCATCGCCGGCAGGTCGGATGCGGCACTCGTCCCTTCGGTCGCCGGCGAGGTCAAGAGCGCGTCGGGCGAGTCGAGCTCGCGAGGCTTTTGCGTCGTGCTCTCGATCAGCACCCAGTGGGCCGATCCGACCGCCTTGAGCGTCTGCGGCAAGCTGCCGTCGCCCCGTCGTCAGTTTCGAGTCGCCGCCGCTCGAACTGCTCTGCTGCATGCTCGGCGACCGGTCGAGCAGAATGATCGTCGTGTCCGGGCCGGCCCCCCGCGGCCAGTCCCAGCCAGCCGCTGGCCAGCGGACGGCTGACGGCGAAGACCAGGCCGGCGATCGCCAGCATGCGGAACGCCATGATCAGCCACTGCCGCAGCCGCGCATATCCGCGGGCCATGCGATTGGCCGTCAACAGAAACATCATCGCGCCCCAGCGAACCGTCTGGAAACGCCGCTGGTTGATCAGGTGAATGATGATCGGCAGGGCGACCAGCGGAAGCCCGAGCAACAACCAGGGCTGCAGGAAGCTCATCGCGCGTCTCTCGCTCGGGTCCGTCCGATCAGGAATCGCATCAGCACCCGCTCATAGTCCTCGTTGAGAAGCACCCGGTGATAGTCGACCGACGACTCCAGCACGTGCTGCTTGAGCGCGGCCAGATAGCGCGGTCAGAGCCCGGTGGTAGCGGTCGGCGATTTCGTTGGGGTCGGCGAAGATCGCGGCCCCTCCCTCCATATCGAGAAACCGCATCGGCCGCCGGAAGTTGAAGTCGATCTCCTGCGAATCGAGCAAATGAAAGATCGCCACGTCGTGCCGGCGGAACCTCAGGTGCTGAAAGCAGCCGCGGAGCAGCTCCGGTTCGACGAACACATCCGAGAGATGACGATCATGAGCGCCCGCTGCCGGATCGTTTCCGCCAGCTCGTGCAGGACCGGGACGAGTTGCGTTTCCCCCTGCGGCCTGCGCTTCTTCGAGCAGATCGAAGAGCGAGATCAAGTGGGCCGGATTCCGCCTGCGGCGGGACATTCCGCACCAGACCGTTGGCCACGCACGACAGGCCGACCGCATCTCCCTGCTGCAGGGCGAGATAGCCCGAGCGCGCCGGCGATCCGGCGGGCGTACTCGATTTTCGTGACGCCGCCCGAGCCGAAACCCATCGAGCCGCTGGTGTCGAGGACCAGGCAGCAGCGGAGGTTCGTGTCGGCCTCGAATTCCTTGACGTAAAACCGGTCGGAACGTCCGTAGGCCCGCCAGTCGAGCCGCCGGAGATCGTCGCCGGGAACGTATTTGCGGTATTCGGCAAACTCGACGCTCGATCCGCGATGCGGGCTCGGATGCCGCCCGGAGACGGTTCCCTGCATGGGACGCCGCGCAAAGAGAGGGACGGCGGCCAACCGCGACAGCACGGCCGAGTCCAGAAAACTGCGGGAGCGGCGATCGAGAAACATCGATGCTCGGAACGCTCGAAATCGCGCTGTGCGGGAAGGGCCAATGTCTTTTCGGCCGCGGCCGGAACGAACCGGCCGTGCCGGGGAACGAACCCGTCATTCCTCAGTGCTTGTCTCTTCGATCAGCCGTCGGACGATTTGACGGGCATCGATTCCTTCGGACTGGGCCGTGAACGTCGTGATCACTCGATGCGTCAGCACTGGGGCGGCGACCTCCTGGATGTCCTCCAACCGCACCATGTAGCTCCCCAAGAGCGCGGCCCGCGCCTTGGCTCCGAGAATGAGATACTGCACGGCCCGCGGACCGGCGCCCCAGGCGACCAGCGGCTTGAGCCAGGCCGGGGGCCGAGCGCGCCGTTGGGACGCGTCTTGCGGACGAGCCGCGCCGCGTACGAATAGATGTGATCCGGCACCGGAATGCGGCGAACCAGGTTCTGGTGCTGAATGATGTTCGCCGGCAGAGAGCAGGTGATTGAGTTCCGGCAGAGCGTCGCCCGTGGTCGTCCGGGCGATCTGCACCTCCTCGGCCTCCGAGGGATAATCGAGCTCGATCAAGAACATGAACCGGTCGAGCTGCGCCTCGGGCAGCGGATAGGTCCCTTCCTGCTCGACCGGGTTCTGCGTGGCCAGCACCACGAACGGCGGTTCGAGGCGAAACGCCTTGCCCACCACGGTCACCTTGTGCTCCTGCATGGCTTCGAGCATGGCCGCCTGCGTTTTCGGTGGGGCGCGGTTGATCTCGTCGGCCAGCACGATGTTGGCGAAGACGGGGCCGTGCACGAATTGAAACTCGCGCTTTCCGCCCGCGCCGTCCTGCAGGATGTCGGTGCCGGTGATGTCCATCGGCATCAGGTCGGGCGTGAACTGAATCCGGCTGAACTTGAGGGACATCGTCTCGGCCAGCTTGCTGACGAGCAGCGTCTTGGCCAGGCCGGGCACCCCCAGCAGCAAGGCATGGCCGCGCGCGAAGAGGCAGAGCGAAAGCCGCTCGATGACCGCATGCTGACCCACAATGACCCGAGCCAATTCCTGGCACAGTCGGGCATAGATAGCCCGCACGTTATCGACCGCCTGAACATCGTTGTCGCTCAGCCGTTCGGCCGACTGAAGCGTTGCCAGACCCTGACTCATGCGGTGGACTCCGGGGCTATGGTGGTCGGCGGCGCGGGAGCGGCACTGCCATCTCGTGGCGTGAGGCGGGAAACGTGCCGGTCCCCGGGGACTTCTCATACAGTCGATCGGTCTCCGCCGAAAGCGACCATCTGCAACTGCTACAGAATGTGCATGTCGTTTGCAAGCGTGGCGCCGTGCGGGCCGTGTCGCCGCTGTCTTCCAAACGATTGAAACCGACGCGCGGCCGGCATTTTCCGGCCACGGCGTTTTTTTGGTTTCGGCGGTACCCGCGTTCCGGCGACACGGCCGGAAGTCGTGCGCTCGAGCGGATCAAACGGTGCGTTCGAGCCGTTTAATTCACGAGCTTTCGAAGCGTCATCCCCCCCCGCTCTCCGTCCCCCTGCTTCGCATGCCAAGCCGAATCGCCTGATCGTAATCGGAGATCGCCTTGCGGTACTCCTTTTTTGCCCACCAGACGTTGCCACGATTGAGGTAGGCCATCGCATCTTTCGGATCGAGGCGAATCGCCTTGTCGTAGTCCGAAAGTGCATTGTTGTATTCCCGCTTGGCCTTCCATGCGTTGCCTGCGGGGATGCTCATCTCGCCTTGGTCAGCCAGCGATCGAGTTGATTGGCGAATGCCTGCCGGTTTCGCGCACTGAAGTTTGCCGGCCCACCCATGATCAGACCGCCTTCGCCGCGCAGTCCGTCTAACAGGTTCCGGCTGGCAAGTCGTTCGCCGATATTTGCATCCGTGTACAGTTCGCCACGGGGATCGAGGGCCTGACCTCCTTTCGCAACCACGTCCGCAGCGAGCGGGATATCAGCCGTGATCACCAGATCGCCCGGTGCAACCAGGCTGACAATCTGCCGATCCGCGACGTTCATCCCCTCGCCGACACGGAGGCTGCTGATGAACGGCGACGCTGGAGTGCGCAGCGGTTGATTGGCGACAAGCGTCACCATGATCTTGCGCCTCTTTGCGGCGCGATACAGCAGGTCCTTGATTTCGCCAGGACATCCGTCGGCGTCAACCCAAATCTGCATGGCAGTGGACCTTCTTCCGTCTCTCATGTTCGCGATGCCAATGGACTGGGCCGCTTCGACCGCCCGGCCGGTCCGATAGTGTTCTAACAACCGCCGCGGCGCCATTTCGAGCTGAAGCGGATCGAGGACCCTGAAGAGGTGCAGCGGATGCTCGCCAATCTGCCCGCTGACGATGCAGAGGTCGTCAAGCAGTATCGCCTGCGCGGCCCTCGCACCGGGAGATCAGCCGCACCTGGGCATTCTCGAGAACACGATCGGCCGAAGTCAGACCAGTTGCCGCCGAACGTGATCAAGACTCGCTTGTTTTCCTCCCCGGCCATTTTCAGCGCTTTGTCGAGTTCGGCCTTGGCGTCGGCATTGGGAAAAGCTGGCCGTGCATCGCCGCTTTCTCCTGGCAGGCGCCTACCCGCAGAGCTACGATCAGGGCGAATGGCGGAGTGAGAACGGACGAGCGATTACGGGCCCAGCGGGGTTGGAAAGGCCCGGATGCAAAAGACGAAGATCATACTGCTCAGCGTCGGCACGGCGATGGCCTATGGAATCATCCACGATCAAATAACGGCTCGTCTCTGCATCGAATACTTCACTCTCGCCCATCCACCGCTGTTCCCCGTGTCTTCTCCGACCCTGCTTGCTCTGTGTTGGGGCGTCACCGCCACATTTGGGATCGGTGCGGTGCTCGGCTTTCTGCTGGCGCAGGCGTCTCAGTCGCCCGGTCTTCCGGCGATGTCAGTTCCGAGCCTCTATGGGCCGTTGCTTGTCCTTGTCGCCGTGACGGCCGTTGCAGCGACCATCGCCGGGTATGTTGGATTCGTGCTGTCTCAGCACTCCGTCGTTTTACTCCCTGAGTTACTGCCGGACGCTTGGGTCGGCTTGCTTCCGCGCTCTCAGCAGGATCGCTTCATGGCGGTCTGGTTCGCCCACGGCGCGAGTTACCTGTTCGGGCTCGTTGGGGGAGCGGTCTTGATCTTCCGGATCTGGAATCGCAGACAGAAGCCGCGGCTGTTCGCGCTTTACCCCCGCAGCAGGATGGCGATCATTCGAGCAGTGCTTGTCTTCGCGATGCTGGGCGAATCGTCTGGCTGCGGTGGATCCGGTCCGCCGCGTTGACATCCCGCCGTCAAGATCGCTAAGTCAATTCGCGGATCGGCCGGCCGCCGTCGGGGACAACGGGATGGGGACGGCCCTCGTGGTCGGTCCATTGCGCGTTGAGATCGATCTCCAAGTGGCGGAAGACGGTTGCCGCGATGTCGGCGGGGATCACGCGGCCGTCTTTGAGGTCGTAACCTCCGCTGTCCGTGCTGCCGACGACCTGGCCGTGGGCGATGCCTCCGCCGGCGATGAGGGCCGACATGCAGTTGGTCCAATGGCCGCGGCCGCCGGTCGGCGTGAGCTGCGGCGACCGGCCAAACTCGCCCATCATCAGCACCAGCGTACTGTCGAGCAGGCCGCGCAACTCCAGATCCTTGATCAGCGCGAAGAGACTGCGGTCCACGCTGGGATAGAGCGGCTTGAGCCCCTTGAGCAGGCCTCCCCAGACCACATCGTCGCCGTGATTGTCGAAGACGCCAAACCGGCCGCTGACGACCACGAACGTGACGCCCGCCTCCACGAGCCGCCGTGCCAGGATCGCCTTTTCGCCAAAGCTGTCGCGGCCGTAGGCCTCCCGGAGCTGGTCGGGCTCTTTGCTGAGATCGACGGCTTCCCGCGCCTTGCCGGAGAGGACCATTTCCAACGCTTGCTGCCCGTACTGGTCCATGCGGGCCATGGTCGCTCCGGCATCCAGCTCGCTCCGAAGCCGGTCGAACTGTCGGCGAAGTCCGTTGCGATCCTGCGCGGGCCACGTTGACCCCTTTCGGCATGTTCAGCCGGCCGACAAGGTCGGTCTCGCGGATCGGATCGTAGGCGGATCCCAAATGGCCGGAGCGCCACACATCGGCATTCCACAGGGAGAACGACGGATCGGCCATGCCGATAAAGGCCGGCATCGCGGGGTCATTCGCCCCGCGGTAGCGGGCGGCAATCGAACCCATGGACGGGTAGCGCCCCTCCAGCGGTCCGGCGAAAGAGGGTTTCAAATCCTTCAACGCCTGGGAATTGCCCGATTGCATCACCGCACAATGATGATCGTTACTGTCGCGGCAATCGACCGCACGGAGGACGGCCAGCCGGTCGAGAATGCTGGCCTGCAGCGGCAGGTGCTCGCAGAAGCGGACGCCCGGAACTTTCGTGGCGATCGTGGCGAAGGGCCCGCGGACTTCGACGGGCGCCTCGGGCTTGGGATCCCACGTATCGAGATGACTGGGACCGCCGGACAGCCAGAAGAGAATGACGGCCCGCCGTCTCGACCGATTCTGCGGAGCGGCTTGGGCTCGACAACGCAGCATGTCGGGCAGCGACAGGCCGGCGATGCCTGCCAGGCCGGCTTGCAAGAACCACCGTCGGGAGCCGATGTGAATCAAATCGGACCCGGCCGGCTGCAGCAGAGCCCGCTGCCCGGCAACGAGGTGCTGGACCACGTGTCCGCGACGCACAAATTCTTCGGCCATGACTGCTCCTCCGCCAGAACCACTTGTGCATCCTGCCCGCGACCCGCAGTGACAGCGACCCGGATGCGCTCAAGATAGGCTTCCCAGGAGCACGCCGCAATGTCGAAGTCCCCCTGCACCGGTCGATCGAAAAATGTTCGCAGGATCGGACCGCGTCTAAAAATGCGTTTGGGATCGACCCGCTTGACGTTCCTCAGCGAGAAGAGAGCACGGCTCACTCCGACGCGCAGGCTGGTCAACTGATTTCGCCACTTTGGATACTCGCGGTCGAGCATCTTTTGCGGCCAGCGGCCGTACCAGGGAGTGCCCGTTCGCCGTTCGCGCTCAATGCCGCTCAGCGCGTACCGTTTGACGGCGTCCCGGCCGGCGAAGATGGGTTTGTCCGTCCCGATTTCGTAATGCCTGGCCCAGATCGGTGGGGCTTTGGGATCCGGCACCACGACGACATCGAAGTCCGCTGTGTGACGCAAGAACACTTCAACCGGCGCGGAAACTTTTTTCACTCGAATTCCGTGGAGCCGCGCCTTGTGCAGCCAGGCGACAGCCGCATCGACCGCGGCAACGACCCGGTCGCTGGGCGATTCAAGCCGAATCAGAAATTGCACGATCTCCGTCGAATCCTGCGGACAAATCGACGCCAACTCGAACGTTCGGGCGCTCGCGGCCGCGAAAGTCGTCGGGTCGTGTTGCTGGCACCACCCCGTCAGGCGATCGCCCACGCGAATCTGGCACTTGAGAATGCACTCGGTTCCCCGCGCCACGGCGTCGCGAGCTTTCTGCCTGCGCGCGTCGTCAAGCCAACTCCACTGGGGGAGCCCGTCGCCGATGTCCTGCATCACATTCAGAATGCCGATCATCACGCCGTCGTTGAACGTGACGTACGCCGAGAATCCCTTGGGCTTGGGAAAGCGTTGGGGGAAACCTCCGTTGGGAAGCTGTGCGGCGAACATGAAGTCCAGTCCCCGCAGACAGGCGTCACGCCAGGTCTCTTCGCCGCTGACGTGGTAGGCATGCGCCAGATAGTCGACCTGGGAGTGGAGATTGTGGTTGTCGAACGACGTGTCGGCCCGGTTGTGCGTGGCGCGGAGCACTTTCCGCTGCTCTTCCGTAAGGACGGCCAGCATGTCGTAGTCTTTGGGCCAACCGCCGTTCTCGCGCTGAAAGAGCAGTATGTTGCCGACGATCTCCCGCACCTGCGACGGCGCGTAGGAGGGCTGATCGGGCAAGGCCTGGATGAATCGGCTTGAATCGCGAATCTTCCGCCAGTGGTGGATGCTGTCCCGAAATCCCGACGTATCGAGAGCCGGCCACTTGCGAATCAAGACCACCCAATCCAATTGCGGATCCGACGGCGGCGTCCCCAGTGCGCGACGTGCACCGCCAGCGACTTGCGTTCGGCCTCCTTCAAAGGTCCCCGTTCGTGGGTTGAACCAACGTTGTTCCGCAACCCCCTTCAGGTCGGCAACGTCCAGCGTGCCGCTCGGCGAGCCGGTCGGCAAATAGACGGCGTAGACCTCGCCCCGCTTGGCAAAGACCTGCGGCCCCAGCGGAACCGTTCGCCCGCGGCCGATGCCGACGGGGATCGTGCCGCCCCCCTGCGACAGCTCGTCGGCCGGCTCCATCTCCCAGAACGGCAATTGTTCTTGCATGAACCGCCGCGCATACCAGAGGTAGCGCCAGAGTTTTTCGCGCTCGGGCGTCTTGAAGCTCTCCGTGTGCAAGAGGTCTTCGAGAATGAACTCGAGCATGCCGCCCGAGAAATAGGCCGGCCAAATCTTCTCGCGGCGATGCCCCTCGGCGTCGTCAACGGGAATGTGCGATGCGCCGTTGGCCTCGATCCAGCGTGAACTCGTCCAGGCTGACCGGGAGAGGCCGGCCGGCCTTCTCCGTCTCGCGACGAATGGCTTTGGTCGACTTGCGTGGATCGGCCGTTGGCCCAATTGGATCGACGTCATTCCGAACCGAGGATCGCCGATAAGTGAAGCGAAGCTGCTCGACCGGATTGCCCGCGCTATGCACCGTGATGGGATGATCGTACGGGTCGACCGCACGGAGGAAGTCGGCAAACGCTCGGATCCGCTCGGGGCCGAAATTGAAATTCAGGTTGTATTCCTCGCACAGATTCCATTGCAGCGCCAGGTGATGGCCGAATCGCGCGATCATCTCCCGGTAATAGAGCTTGCGGTCCGGGCCGAGTTCCCCTTCATCAAGTTCGCGCTTGTTGGCCGTCTTCAGCTCTCGCTGAGCACGAGATGCAGGAAGATCCCGAGCCGCTCGGCGTGATTGAGAACGATTTCCCATTGTCTCAGTTTGGCCGTGTCGAAATGTCGATGGTCGTTTTTGGAGCTTCCCCGCCGTTCGATCGGACCGATCCAAGGCCAGACGTCCTTGCCGTCGCCGCCGACGTTCATCGTCATGAAATAGATGCTGTTGACGTGCTGCCTGGCGAGCGAGTTGAGCGCGCCGATAATGCCCCGCCCTTTGCCGCCGCCCCAATCCGGGTCTCCGGCATGCCAGTCGTCGACGTGCGCGGCATAACGGTGTCTTGGGCCGTGTCCGATCGAAGCCGGCATATCCCAAAAAGTTCTCGGGCTCGTCGGTCCCGCCTCGGATCCAATAGGGTCCATCGTGAAATTTGAGGTAGTGCTTGCCGACATATCGGAGCCGACCCCACTTCAAAAAGCCCGGCGCGTCGGCGTCGCGTGGAGACACGACGAACGAGCCGGAGAGACCGGGCAGCGACGAGTGGTTGCCCGGCGTCGGGTTCAAGTTGTATGGCCACGCCGGGTCCCGTTCGGAACGCAGCCTCATACCGCCAGGTTCCGGGCGCGTCCGGAGAAAAATGGACGCGCCAGACGCGTCCTTTGGGGCCGCCTCGTCCATCGCCGTCGAAGAATCCGGGCACGACGAATCGCTGCTTGGACGGCCCCAGAAAGACGACCTGGAAGCGAATGTCGAAAAACGGATTCGGCGAATTGTCCGTTTCCGCAGCCTCGGGCCCCTGGAAGGTAAGCGTGATCGGGTGCCAAACGGCAAGCCGCCCCTCGACCACGGCTCCTTCCGAAACGGAGCCGGTCGCGAGCAGCGAGCAACGTCGCAAAGCACTTCCAACATCGGACGGACTCCGCGGTGATATCTGCTGATTTAACGGGCGGTCGCGACAGGCGTTCCGGCGGCCGCAATCAGTTTGAGACGTTGATTCAGGACGGAGTCCGCCTTGCCCGGATGGAAGTCGCCCCAGTCAGCGTACGCCGCGACAACGACGAAGTTCAAACTGGGAATCATCACCGAGCAGTTTCCGCGCACGCCGATCGACATGACCGTCTCTTTGGGGGCGTCGGGCCAGGTCAAAGTTTTTGGGTGCAAAGAGCCCGTGTCGTTGAACCACCAATTGAATCCATAGATTCCCGGCCCAGATCTGAGAAATGATTCGATTCCCCGCCATAAGTTGCCGATCGCCCAGATAATCGTTCGTTTTGGCGGGGACGCTGACCGGCAGATCCTTGGGGACTTGGGGCCTCATGTTCTCGTCGAAATAGGCGCGGGGCAGGATTTGCGTGCCATTCCAGTTTCCCCGATTGAGCCAAAACCAGGCGATACGGGCGAAGTCGCGGACCGACGCCCTCATTCGCCGATTCGACTTGCGGAACGTGAAACCGTCCTCGAGCTGCAGCGCGCCGAACCGGTGCGGATCGTGAAAGACAGTCTCCGGCGTTCCCTGGAAAACCTTGTCGAACAACGTTTTCTGATAGAGCTGAATCGCGTAGTCGTTGTAAGCCCAGGCTTTTCCCGGTGCCTCGGGCCTCGCATAGCCGCTCGTCATGGTCGCGAGGTGCCGAAACGTCATCGTGCGGTCCTTGGGCGACAGGTCCCAGCCGAAAGTCGGCGATCGGCTGATCGAAGCTTTCGACCTTTCCTTCCTTGCGGGCGAACATCAAGAGGGTCGAAAGGACCGGCTTGGCCGACGACGCCCAGTCCCCCTTCTCGGACTGCGAACCCCACGTCTTGACGACGTACCCGTTTTTAACAATGCATCCGCGAGATCCCAGCGCGTCGGCGACCGCGTCAAGCCGAGTGCCATCCAGTCCCAATTCTTGGGGTGTTTTGACATTCCATGACGAACCGGGGAAGACGATCTCGGCAGCAAGCGCACGTTCCGCGTGGAAAGCAAAGATGACCACGCACGTCATGACGGTAGCCGTCGAGCGTGAAACGATTCCGCGACGGCTGCCGACGGCGGACGAGCTCAACACAATCTGTCTCACTTGCGAACTGGATTCCTGGAACCGGGATGTCCCACCAGCAGTATTCTGGCTCAAACTGGACAAGGGATCTTCGAGGAGGGATCGTACTGCGGTGGGATCAGTGAATCAACGACCCTCCATTTCGCGGAGCGTGTCCGCTGCAACGAATTCTTCTTATTGTCCCCAGGACAGGGGACAATGAATCTTTGATTCTGCCCGACAATTGAAAGGAGGGTGTTCCAATGAAAGAAACCGTCGGCTTCATCGGTCTGGGAGGCATGGGCCTGGCCATGGCGACCAACCTTCTCAAGGCCGGCTTCGGCCTGCGCGTCTATAACCGCACCGACGAGAAGGCTCGACCCCTGTTGGCGCACGGAGCGGTTCTCGCGCACAGCCCCGCGGAAGCGGTCGAGCCTGGCGGCGTCGTGGTGACCATGGTTTCCGACGACGCCGCCGTCGAGGCAGTGTCCCTCGGCGCGGACGGCTTCCTGGACCGCCTGGGTGAGGGTATTCATCTCTCGATGAGTACGATTGCGCCGCGAACTGCGCGCCGCCTGGCGGACCTCCACCGCCAACAGGGCGCCGCTACGTTGCCTCGCCGGTCTTCGGCAAGCCACAGGTCGCGGCCGAGGCGAAGCTATGGATCGTCACCTCAGGCGAGGCTGCGGCACGAGCGCGCGTGCGACCGCTCCAAGAGGCGATGAGCCAGCGGGTCTTTGATTTCGGTGATGAGCCCGGCGCCGCCAACGCGATCAAGCTCGCGGGCAATTTCCTTCTCGGGGCCGCGATCGAGGCGATGGCCGAAGCCTTCACCCTGGCCCAGAAACACGGCGTGCCGCGGCAAGACACTTACGAGTTCTTCACGCAGACCCTTTTCGACTGCTTCGTCTACCGCGGCTACGGCGAGTTGATCGCCTCGGAGCATTATCAGCCGGTGGGGGCACGGCCGTCGTTGATCCGCAAGGACTACGGGCTGATCCTCGAGGCGGCGGCTGAAAGGCTCGTGCCGATGCCGCTGGCCGGCTTGATTCACGAGCGGCTGACGGCGACGGTGGCAAAGGGCCGCGACGATGTCGATTGGGCAAGTTTTGCCCGCGAGGTTTCGGAAAACGCGGGACTGTAACCGGCGCATTCTCTTGCTGCCGGCGCACCCGACTCCTGCTCCCTCTTCGTTCACCGCGGTTTGCGGCCGCGGGCGACGAGGTGGCCGAATTTGCCAATCTCGATTTCCTGCAGCCCCGCTTCGTGGGTCCAGCGATGCAGCGTGCGGGGAGTTTGCGGTCGATCGTATTGCGGAGAGAGCATGTCGAACGTGTCGAGCACGGCCCATTCCCGCAATTGGCCGCGATCGAGTCCATACATTCCCTCGTAGTTGGCCACGGGCAGTATCCGCCGCGCGAGAGGGCCGACTCCCGGGAGACGCGGCTCGCGCCCGGCTCAACCCCATGAGCAACGGGCATGCTTCGCTCGACCGCCCGAAAAAGCCTCTCCTGCGGCAATCGCGCCGTCACCGGTCGCAGCCAGTATTTCGCATTCAGCGCCCGCCGCCATCCCCCCTGGTAAATATCGACCGCGATCCGCCCTCCCGGCTTCAAGTGTCGCGGAAGGGCCAAAAAGGCCCGCCGCGGATCGGGAGTGTGCTGCAGCACGCCCAGGCAATAAATGTCATCGAAAAATCCGTCGGGAAAGGGAAGCGAATAGATGTTCCCCTGCATGACGTGCAGGTTGGGATGCGAGGGAAAATTCGCACTGACACGCTTCGACGGCACGTGAATAATCGACGGCAAAAACGGTCGCGCCGAAGGAAAGGGCGATCTCCGCGAATCGGCCCGCACCGCAGCCGGCGTCCAACACCGTCTTGCCGGCAAGCGACTCGGGCTGCCAGCCTGTCGCTGTCAGGAACCGGTCGCGGCTGATATCGCGGCCCGAATGGCTGTCGAGTTGCGTCTGGCGAAAGCGGTTCCACTGAAAACCGAAGCTCTCCGCGTAACTCTCCTGGCGAACGAACCGCGGAATGCCGCCAATGATCGGAATACCGGGACGCGCACCCTGCGCAATCCAGAAGCCCCGATTCGATCTCGGCCCTTCTCCATCGATGGGTCGGCGAGCCAAAGTTCCGCGGCACATTTGGGACAACGCAGGCACGAGACGAGGATGGGTTTCATGGCAGCACTCCCGAATGGCGAGTGACGTGCGGTTGAGTCGAGCAGAACACGAAAGTGGGACACGCAGCGAGTGGCGGCTTGATCTCACTCGCGCACTGCCTCACACGGCGTCACTCTTCATGACACGTATTCCTGGGCCCATAAGTTCCAGGTTAAACAGGGCGTACAAGCGGTTTGAAAACTTGGCGCGGCCCGTTTGATGTTCGGTAAGCAGCCGAGTCACCGCCTCGGGGCGAAACCAGCCGCGACGTGCGACACGCTGGGGACTCAGCGCGTCGGCCAGAAGCGCCCGGCCGGTCCGCGGAACCAGGCATCCAACGGGACGTTAAACCCGTGCTTGGGACGATTGAGCAGCTCCGCCGGCAAAAACTCGGCCGCCACGCGTCGCAGCAGGCGCTTCAAATCGCCGCCCGCGTGGACCGGGGACTTTTTGACGGAAGGGTACGCCCGCCAGATACCGCGCCAAATCGCGGTCGAGCAGGGGGCAACGGGCCTCGATCGAGGCGGCCATCGTCATCCGGTCGACCTTGGCGAGCATTTCATCCGGCAGCCAGACGGAAACGTCGAGCCAGTTCTGGACCGCGGCCGGCTCGCGATGGCTCGCCGTCGCCAGCGCGACGCTCGAGCAACGCCGTCGTCGTGCCGACGGACCGGCAGGCCAGGTCGCCCGAGTAAAGACCCAGTTTTTCCTCTTCGGAAAAGGCACTTCCCCAACCGAGGCGCCGCGACGCAGGCGACCGCCGTGCGTTGCCGACGAACCGCGTGACGCGGCTCCGCAAGGCGCCGCCGAACGGCCGTCGACCCGCCGGCTGAGCGTCCCGGCGGCTGCCAATAAATACGAATCGGCGACTCGGGCAGACGCCGATACAGCGGCGGCCCAACGCTCCCAAAGGTAATGCGAATAGCCGCCGAACATCTCGTCGCCGCCGTCGCCGGTGAGCACGACCGTCAGATGCTCGCGGGCGGCTCGGGCCATCAAGAACGTCGGAATCGCCGACGAGATGCCGAACGGCTCGTCCGCATACCGCACCAAATCGTGCACGCGATGAAACGACGTCCGGCTTCAGCGTGATCTCGTGGTGATCGGTCCGGCAATGTCGGGCCATCTGGCGGGCGAAAGGCCGCTCGTCATGCGATTGCGGTCCCTCGAAGCCAACCGAGAGCGTTTTGACCGGCTTCTGCATCAGCCGCGACATGATCGCCACGATCAGGCTCGAATCGAGTCCGCCGCTCAAGAAGGCGCCGAGCGGAACGTCCGCGACGAGCCGCTTTTCGACCGCCCGGAACAGTAAATCGCGCAGCCGTCGCCTGCGCATCATCTTCCGCGACTTCCGTAGGCCGCGAACTGCGGCCGGCTAATCGGCGTAGGACCGCGTGCGAACGCCTTCACTCGTCGGCAAGAAGCACGTGGCCTGCCGGCAACTTGCGGATCGCTTGGAAAATGCTCAGCGGAGCAGGGACGACCAAGCAGCGACAGATAATGGTGCAACGCGTCGAAGTCGATCTCCCTCGAGACGCGGGGATCCTGCAGGATCGGCTTGATCTCGGATCCGAAAATCAGCGTGCCGCCGCAGTCGGCGTAGTACAGCGGCTTCTTTCCGAACGGATCGCGAGCGAGAAAGAGCCGAGGGCCGGACAGAAGTGTCTGCGGTGCGGCCATCGTAAATCGCAAAGGCGAACATGCCGTCGAGGAATTCGACGCACCGTCTCGCCGAACTCTTCGTAAGCATGGACGATGACTTCGGTGTCGCCGTTCGTGCGGAAGCGATGCCCGCGGCGGACGAGATCGCGACGCAGCTCGCGGATAGTTGTAGATTTCGCCGTTGAAGACGATCCAGACGGTTTCGTCCTCGTTGGCAATCGGCTGGGAGCCGCCGACGAGGTCGATGATCCGCAGACGCCGCATCGCCAGGCCGACTTGCGGACGCAGAAAAATCCCGTCCTCGTCCGGCCCGCGGTGCAGCAGCGTGCGGTTCATGCGCTCCAGCCGCTGCGCGGTCCACGCGCTCGTTCCGAAGCATATTCATAAACTCCGCAGATGCCGCACATGTCTAGTCCAAACTCGTGAGTGCCGAGCGGCCATCGGTTCGTCGACCGTAACGCGACGCAGGCACGACTGTCGTCGTGCCCGCTCTTCCGTCGCATCAACCGCAATCAGAATTCGCCGTTCTTCAGCGTCGCAGGAAGCCGGTTGCGACCAAGAGCACGGGGTAAGCGGCGGCCAAGAGGCCTTTTAACGGCCACAAAATGAGCGGGCTCAAACTCGCGGGGAAGAAGCTCGCGGCGGCCACGAGAAGGCTCCCGAGCAGCAACGAGTGCAGCAATCGCCGCACGTCGAACTGCAGCCGGTAAAACTTCGTCGAGAAATAAAGATTGAGGCCGTTCCAAACCACGAACGAGACGAGTGTCGCCCAGCCGGCCCCCAAAATTCCGAAGCGGGGAATGAGCAAGAACCCAAGCCCGAGATTGACCGCCGCGGCGGCAAACGCGGTTCCGGAGCAATAGGCCGGCTTGTTCCCAAGGGTGATGCCGGCCTCGGTGAACGCGGCCAGCCCTTGCAGTGCTTGCGAAAAGGCCAACAGCGGAACGACGGCCGCCGCCGCCACGAACTCGGGCCGCGAGGCCAGCAGTCGGATCAACTCCTGGGCGAAGATGGAAAGCCCCACGGCCAAAGCCACGCCCGCGACGCAGACGAACGTCGTCACCTGGCGGACGAACGCCCGCTGCTCGTCGGGACGCTCTTCCATGCGGCGGATCGTCGGCCAGACGCCGCTGATCACGGGCGTTCCGATCGCGAGCGTCACCATGTTCCCGATGTTGCAGCCGAACGAATACAGGCCCGACCTCGTTCACCGTCCGCAAGAAGCCCAGCATGTACCGATCGCCGGCGATGATCAGGATGTTCGAATAGCCGGACAGGAGCGTGGCATATCCAAATCGCAACGGCTCGCGGAGCACGTCCCAATCGATCACGCGCTCGGCGTGGCGGCGCCAGCAAGGGCAGGCACAGCAGCGTCTGGAACAGGAGCCCGGCGGCCTGTCCCAGCACGACGGCCGCCACGCCGAGCCGAGCGAAGCACAACAGGCTGACAGAGACGACGCCCGTCACGACCACGTTCAGGATCGAGGCGATCGTGTAAATCCGCGAGCGCTCCAACAGCATCACGAAGACGCCCGTCAGCGACGTCGTGATCGAAAAGGCGACCACGAAGCCGTGCAAGCGCACGGTGGCGGCCAACGCCGTCTCGTGGAACAACAGTGCCGCGAGGCCGTCCCCCGCCAGACGGTAGAGAACGAGAACCGCCAGGACGTTGGCCGCCGCGAACAGCACCAGATTGAACAACAGCACGTCGCGGCGGTCGCTGTAATCGGGACGGAAATAAAACCGCTGCAGCGCGTTGCCGACCGGGGTTTCCACCGTGCGCAAGACAAGCGTGCCGCTGATCGTCAGCAGGGCCAGGACGCCGAAATCCTTCGGGTCGAGGTAGATCGTATAAAGCGGAATGAGCAGGACGTTGAGCGCCTGCCGACCGATCCCGGCCGCCGCATAGCGAACGGTCAGGCGAAGCGTGCGCTGCGGCCCCCCCTCCATGGGAAATCCTCGATTCCGCGGAAGCGGCGGAAAATAGGAGTTCCAGGCAGATGCGTCAAGAGGCATGCGGCGTCGGTTCCGGCGTCTTCAGACTCGCGGATGCCGAACTCAGGACGCCCACGACCCGCCTTGTCAGCCTTCGCCAACCTCGTCAGGACGGGAAATCGCGGAAAAAACTGGGGCGAAAAGCGGTTCGCGCCGAGCGAGTTTTGATCTTGCCCGAAATTCGCCGATAGGATTAATAAGGCCGCCGCGAATGCGAGCTGCTCTAGCATTGAAAGGAGACTCCAATGCTCCGAAAAATTTGCTTGGCCAGCCCTCGTGGTGCTGGCGCTGCCGCTGGCCTCGACCCAGGCGGGAGTGCGAATCGGAGTGGGGATCGGCGTGCCGGTCTACGGCGGATATTACGGCGGATATTACGGCGGACCGTACTACCGCCCTTACCCCTACTACCGGTACTATCCGTACTACCGACCGTATGGAGCCGTGTATGTGGCTCCGGCCCCGGTGTACGTCGCAGCCCGCCCGGCTCGCCGGTCTACGCGCAACCCGCCGGCTCCGATCTATTACGACAGCCATGCACCGGCTCCGACGCGTACGCTCAACCGGGCCGGCTCCGACCTATTACCCAGCCGCGCCCCGAGCTACACGCAGCCATCCGGCCCGTCGAGTCAGCCGCCGGCCCGCTCGCATAAGCCATCCGGCTCAGGCCGACCGGCACCATCCGCATAAGCGGCGATGACCCGTCACCCGTGCCGCTACCGGACGCGCCATTCGCTAGCCCGACATCGCGAACGCCGACGGCTCTGCCGTCGAACATGGACCGCGAGCGGTCGGCTTAGGCTATAGCCCCGATTGCCCATCGCCGTGAATCCGCGCCGACTTCGCATTCCCAAGCTGGGAAAACCGCCTATAATCCGGCGCCTCGCTGACGAAGAGGTGGTCTGGACCGACCAGCTTGAGAGCTTTCAACGAACGGATTCCGGTCATGCATGGATGCGCCGAAGATCCCGGCCCTCGACCTCACCCCCGAAATTGACCTGCTCTGGAACGACATCCAGTCGGCCATCGCCGAGGTGATGCGGTCGGGGCAGTTCGTCCTCGGCCGCAAGTGCACGCCTTCGAAGAGGAGATGGCCCATTTCCTGGCCGTCAAACACGCGGTCGCGTGCAATTCGGGGACCGACGCACTGCGTGATCGGCCTGCGGGCGCTGGGCATCGGTCATGGCGACGAGGTCATCACGACTCCGTTTACGTTCTTCGCCACCGCCGAGGCGATCAGCCTCGTCGGGGGCCGAGCCGGTCTTTCGTCGACATCGATCCGCGGCACCCTGAACATCGATCCGCGCCAGATCGCCGAAGCCGTAACGCCGCGGACCAAGGCGATCCTGCCCGTCCACCTCTTCGGCCACGCGGCCGACATGGACGCGATTCTCGACATTGCGCAGTGCTCACGGGCTGATCGTGCTGGAAGACGTGGCGCAGGCCTTCGGCGGACGCTGGCGGGGCCGGTCGCTCGGCACGCTGGGCCACGCGGGAGCGTTTTCGTTCTATCCGACGAAGAATCTCGGCGCCTTCGGCGACGCGGGACTGTTGACGACCAACGACGACGAGGTCGCTCGAATGGCGCGAAAGCTTCGCACGCACGGGGCCGAACGGCGCGACCTGAACGAAATGATCGGCTACAACTCGCGGCTCGACGAGATTCAGGCCGCCGTGCTCCGCGTGAAGCTGCCCTATGTCGAACTGTGGAACCGCGAACGCCGCCGCGCCGCCGCGACGTATCGCCGCCTGCTTGGCCGACGTGCCGGGCATTTCGCCGCCGATCGTCGAAGAGTACGCCGTGCACGCGTTCAATCAATACACCGTCCGCGTGACGGCGTTGCGATCGCGACGCCCTTCAGCGGTCGCTGGCCGACGCGGGCGTGGGAACGATGGTTTATTACTCGGTCCCCGTCCACCGGCTTCCCGTCTATTCGCGACCACCATGCCGATTTGCCCGTGGCGGAAAAGGCCGCCCGCGAGGTGCTGAGCCTGCCGATCGGGCCCATGCTCTCCAATCACGCCATCGGCCGCGTTGTGGACGCCTTGCGTCAAGCCTGTGCGGCTACCGCGCCCGGCGAGGTCGTCGCGGCCTGAGGTCGCTGCGGCCAGACAGAATTCGGATGAGGGAGGCACACCTTCGCGTCCGCACCGGCGCAGTGCGCATCCGATCGGCGCGGCTGCGATGCCAATGGCGACGTGTGAGAGAGGATTCGTCATCGCTTCGAGCAAACGAGCCGTGATGCCCAAAAGCGGCGAAAAACCGGCCAACCGGCTTGCGCGAAGCGACGGCCCTCTTGGATTCGCCGCAAATCTCGGCGCTGTTCGAGAAGGTCCGCGACGGCGGTCGACTCCGCCGCCGCCCCGAGCCGCTCGCGAACGGGGCCGCCGCGAACAGGGCGCGGAACTCGGCTCGCCACGGCGGCGATCGCGGTTCTGGTCCTTGCTCACGTGGTGGTGTTACGGGGGAAGCCGTTCGCCCTGGATGCGGCTGACCCTTCCCGGCGGGACACACTCCGCGAATGTGGTTGCCGGCGATACGAGCCTCTACAACGGAGATTTCTTTCCCAACGAAAGCCTGGTCGCGCTGGAACAACTCGATCTGCTCAAAGGGAACGGCGAGACGCATCTGCCGGGAACGATCGCCGTCGAGGATCCGCACATCGGTTACGCCGTTTTCGGCAATCTCTTCACGGTGGGGTTGAGTTCGCCTTATGCCCTCTGGGTATTCAACCTGGTCCTGTATGGCACTTTGCGCGTGGCTGGTGAAGCGGCTGACGGACCGGCTTTTTGCCGACCGGACAAAATCGCAATTGGCCGCCGCGCTGTTTGTGCTGTCGATTGCCGCCACGGCCCACGTGGGCGACTTGAGTCCCCATCTCTTGGCGATTGCCTTCTCGTACCTGTGGACGCTCCTCTTGCTGCGAATCGAGGTGCGATCAGCGGCCATTGACGGGACCAACGCTTGTTGGGGCTCTCCGCACTGTTGGGCGCCTGGTCGCTCGTCTCGACGACTTCTCTCGTTCGGTCTGGCGACGCTGGCGATCTTTTTGTTCAAGCGGCGGAACTTCGCTGGCCGTCGTGCTTCCCGCGCTCGCCTGGTACGCGCTTCCCCAACTGCAGCATGCGGTTTTCACGCATTTCGGTTCCGCGCTGCCGGTCGGGGCCGACGCGAACCTGGCGTGGCAGGGACTTCAAAAGCACCGGCTCAACCTGGCGGCCGATCCGTTCGGCTACGGCTGCTTTTTGGCGGTCGAGCTGGGGAACCACCTTTTAAACGACAACCCGCTCGACGTGCTGATCGGCGTGCTGGGACTCATCGTGCTGCGTCACCGGGCGAAATGGCTTCTGTGGGTCTGTTTTCTGGTTCCCATCGGCCGTGAGCCTGGTCCTGCTCCCCACAACGGCGGCCCGCGGTTCAGCGGTCGCCGGCAACACGATCGTTTTGTTCGCGATCGTCTCACACTTTGCCGTCGAGGCCAGTCGACGGATTGGCCGCAGGTTCGGGCCGCGGCCGGCCCTGGTGCCGATTGTCGTCCTGCTGGCCGTGCAGGCGGTTTGGGGTCATTCGATTCTCGTCGGCTGGCTTTATCCGGCCGGCTCTTATGCGACGGGCGCCTTCGAGAATGCCGGGCTGCTGTGGCCGAGCGATTTCGTGCCGATGACCGGCCCGCTCGATGAGAAGCCGACAATGGCGGGAGGCGGCGTAATCGGCCTCGCATCTCCTACGGCCTCGGTCGACGGATTTGGCCGTCAACCGGTCCTGCCCGTCAAGCGTCTGGCGCCGTACGCCGACCGATGGTCCGGCCTACAGCCGTTGTTGAAGACTTTGACGCTGCAAGGCTCCCCTTTTCGGTCTGCATGGCGGCCGCCGCACTGGCCCTCATGCGTTTGCGATGGAGCCTTCTGGCGACGCTTGCTTCTGGCGGCCGGGTTCGGCGCGGCCCAGCTTTGTGGAGCGGCGACCGGCCTCGATCGCCACGTTTTGCGGCCGTTTGACGATCGCATCGCGGTCAAAGAGGACGAAAAACTCGTCGCCCACGTCCATCTGTCCGACGAATTTCGCGAACTGCTGGAACGGGCGGCGCACGACAATCGCAAGTCGAATTTGCCCTGCGGCTGCGGGGCGTCAATCGGAGCCATGGAGAGACCGGCCGAGATCCAGGTCGACGAATGGGCCTCCGACGAGCCGCGTTTCGCCGTCGACGCAACCGCATTTCTCGAAGCGCTGAAGGCCCACGGGGGGCGCGTCGAATTGGCGATCAGTCCCAAAGCCGGTTCTCGGGGTCTGCTGGTGCATTCCTGGCAAGCCCTCGGCAACCCGGACGGCGCGATGGTCGGCCGGCCCCTCGGCCGGCGGACGCGAGGCGACGATCGTCCGCGCGGACGGATCGACCGAGCCGCTCGAATGGTTTCCCTCGTTCGAGATCCGCGTCGTGCGCGGCGACAACGCCTACCCGTTCAAGACCCTGGTCGAGCCGTTCGAATCCTCGCGGCCCGCCGGCTACGTGCTGGTCGGGTTCTGATCCCGCGGCCATGGCACGCAACCCGAATTCCTGACGTTGGCACAGCACCAGCCCCATCGGACGGTGCGGTCGTTCTACCCGGACAGGGCAACGGTTACGATGCTGCGGGGGGAGACCGCGAATGCTCATCGGTTATGTCAGTGATGAACGTTACGTTGCATTGGCCGACGTGCTGTTTGAATTCTTGCGCGACGGTCGGCGATTCAGCACGCGGAGCACGGCCGCCGGTGCGGTGGAGGCGGAACTGGTCGCCGGGCGCCTATTGCGTCACGTTCTGCAAGCCGGGTTTCGGGGCCAAACGGGTCGAGCTGACCGTTGCCGCTCGCCGTCGCCGGCGCCGTATCAATTTCGACTGCTGTCCGACGGGCTGTTGGGCTATGCGTGGCCCAAATGGGTCAGGGCAGGGCGAAAAGTCGGAGTTTCGCGTCCATTCGCCCGAGGCGTACAAGCTTTCGCTGTGGAGGTACGGATGGAAGAAAGAGCACGTCCGCAAGATCGGCTGGTTCGACGAGCACGGCCCCGACGCCACGCGGCAGATCACGCCCGACGGCGACTACACGCAGACCGGCGTGCAGTGGAACAAGTTCGGCTACGCCAGCCCGCATCACAAGCAGTTCGTCGAGGCGCCGGACCGATCGGGACTCTATTTTTTTCACGCGAAGACCGAGTCGGGCCGGTTTTTCTCCTTCCCGTGGATCGTCGCGCCGCAATCCCCGCGGGCGAAGATCGCCGTTCTGGCGTCGAACATCACGTGGAACGCGTACAACAATTTCGGCGGCCGCAGCAACTACATCCATCCCGACCGGTTCCCGCCGACGCCGACGGTCAACGCGCGGCTTGGAGCTGAAGCGGTACACCGATCCGCAACATCTGAATTACGACACGGTCGATTACGATCCCCTCTCCTTCGATCGGCCCGAGCCGATCAACCATGTGCCGGAAGCCGTGGAAGTCACCGATCCCATCGAAGGGCGGGCCGCCTGCCACGTCGCGCCGGCCGAATGGAGGCTGCTGGGCATGGATGGAACGCGAAGGGTTCGACTACGACTATTACGCGGAGACGCAATTCCATTTCGGCCAACTCGACCTCGACCGTTACAAGGTGCTGGTCTTGAGCACGCATCCGGAATACTGGTCGCGGACGATGTACGACCGGTTGAAGTCGTGGGTCTTCGAGCGCGGCGGCCGGCTGATGTACCTGGGCGGCAACGGACTCAACTGCGACGTCGAATTCCTCGACGAGTCGACGTGCATCTATCGCAATGAAGACGGCCGCCGGCTCACCGAGCCGGGTTCCCCATTCGAAAGCCGCTTCCATCTCCGCCACGAGTCCGAGGCCACCTGCTCGGCGTCGTTTATTCGGAGACGGGCATCATGACGGCGGCCCCGTACCAGGTGATCGACGCCGACCATTGGATCTACGAGGGAACGGGACTTAAGCAGGGAGACATCTTCGGACGCGACTGCCAGCACGAGCGCAGTTCCCGGCGGCGCGTCGGGACATGAGACCGACAAGCGCTCCGGCGAGCTCTCCCAAAAACACGAAGCTCTTGGCGAAAGGTCTCAATCCCGACGGGGGCGGGGCCGAAATGGTGATCCACGAACCGGCAAACGGAGCGGCCGTCTTCTCGGTCGGCTCGATCTGCTGGCCCAGCTCGCTCCTGGTCGATTCGGCCGTTTCGCGGATCACGGCCAATGTCCTGCGACGATTCAGCCAGGAGCGGTGATTTCGGTAAGATGAATGCGACGAGCCGGCGGGTTTATCCCGCCGGACCGCGGCTCGACTGAGCTCGCCGAAGTCCGGGATAAACCCGGCGGCTCGTCTTATTCCTTTTTCGGGCCTGCTGGGAGCGACCAATGGCGATCGAAAACCGTGAGCTGCTCGTGCTGATGGGTCCGCTGATGTTCGTGGGGATCATGGGCCTCGTGGGCGGACCGAGCCGCGCTGACGATCGGCCAGCTGCCGGTTCGTCCACCGCAACGTCGGCCCAGAACGCCGACGAACAGGCGATCCGCGAGACGGCCAAAGCGTTTGAGGCGGCGTACCGCGCCAAGAATGCCGACGCAATCGCGGCCGGCTTCACGCCCGAACGGCGAGGTCGTCGACACGGAGGGAAACGCCGTCCGGGGTCGCACGGCCATTGCCGAGGAATTCCGCAGGATCTTCCAGGAACAGCCGGAGGGGCGGATGTCTGTGACGATCCATTCGGTTCGTTTCGTCGCCCCGGACATCGCCATCGAGGACGGCACGACCAGCCTCGTGCGCAGCCATGGCGAGCCGGCCATTCATGGCGCGCTACGCGGCCGTCCAGGTCAAAGTGGACGGCCGCTGGCTGGTCGCCAGCACGCGGGACCTTGTGCCGAACGTCGACGTCATTCCCATTTCCGAACGCCTCAAGCCGCTCGAATTCCTGATCGGCGACTGGGTCGACGAGAGTGAAGAGGCGGTCATCGCCGGGTCGTACCGCTGGGGCGAAGGACGCAAATACCTCACGCACGAGTTCACCGTCAAACGGGCCGGTTCGCCGGTCTTGAAGGGGACGCAGCGCATCGGTTGGGATCCCCTCCGCCACACGATCATGTCGTGGACGTTCGATTCCCGGGGCGGACACGGCGAAGGGACCTGGACCTGGGACCGCAATCATTGGCTGATCAAGATGCAAGGCGTCAGCGCGGCGGGTCAAGCCAGCAGTGCGACGGCCTTTCTCACTCCGCTCGGCCATGACGCGTACCGTTGGGAGTCGACGGACCGCGTGTTGGGCGGCGAGGCGGCTCCCGACACGACCGTCACGATCGTCCGCAAGCCGCCCGAGCCGCACGACGTGCCAACCGACGCGAAGTCCCCTCCGAAACGGTAATCGACGCCATGAACGAGAACGAGCGCCGCAGACCGACTTGTTCGAGCCGCCGGCTCTCATGACCGACAAATACCTGCCTCGCCGCTCCGCCGAGGAAATCGAATCATGAAACGTGCCACGCTGCTTTGTGTGATCGTTGCGATCGGGATTGTCTGCTTCGACCATCGGGCCGCTTGGGCGCGGGGCTTTGGCGAAAGCCGCGGGCGGCGGCGGCGGCGGTCGGCGGGCGGGGGCGGGGGCGGATTCAGCCACGTTCCCACTGCCAGCCGTGCCGGCGGCGGTTATCGCGCTCCCGGCACTTCGGCCCGCGCGAGTCGTTCCATCCCGCGCCGGCCTATCACCCCGGCCCGACCGCCCATTATGAGAGCCATGTCGAGCCGTATCGGCCCGCCTACACCGCCCGTCCCAGCGTGGCCGCGGCGGTCGTCGGTCGAACGAAGGCCGGAGGGCGTCGGACGCGCCGGGCCTGACGCGGAGACGTCCATCTCAATGTCAACCACGTCGTCAACAATCATTGGGACCGCTGGCACGGCCACGGCTGGGACGGCGGCTGGTATCACGGCAACTGGCACGGGAACTGGGACAACTATTGGCACGCCGGCTGGTCCAACTGGTGGGCCAATCCCTGGTACGCCCGCACGGCGTTTTGGGGCGTGACCGGCTGGTGGCTGGGGGCGTCCGTCTACGATTGGGGCTACCTCCCCTACTACAACCCGTATTACACGCAGTCGTACGTGTTCGGGCCGACCGTCATCGACTACGAGCAGCCGGTCCAAGTCGTCGACTACGGCGAACAATGCCGACGGGGCCAATCCGCCGCCCGTCTCGCCCGAGGCGACGCAGCACGCCGACGCGGCCCGGCAGGCCTTTTACGATCAGAACTACCGCCTGGCGCTGAGTCGAGATTCGACCAGGCCCTGGAGCTGATGCCGGGCGACCCGGCCTTCCACGAGTTGCGGGCCCTGATCCTGTTTGCGATGGGAGAATACCGAGCCGCCGCGGCGGCCATTCACTCGCTGTTGGCGGTCGGACCCGGCTGGGACTGGACCACGATGATCGGCCTGTATGCCAACGACGACATCTACACGAAGCAGCTCCGCGCACTGGAGATCTTTCGCCGCGACCATCCGAACGACGCGGCCGCCCGGTTTCTGCTGGCCTACCATTACCTGACGATGGGGCACACGCCGGCCGCCGCGACCGAGCTGCGGGCCGTCGTCCAACTGCGTGCCGCAAGACCGCGTGGCGGCCCAGTTGCTCTCGATGATCACCTCGTCGCCCAACCAGGGGGGTCAACCGGGCGAAGCGGGCCTGTCGCCGCCACCCGGCCCCGAGGAACCGAACCCGACGGCCGAGGCGAACGCGGCCGGCCATCGACCGGGACGTCCCTCAACGGCACCTGGACGGCCCGCCGCGAGGACGGCTCGTCGATCCAGCTCACCTTGACGCCCGATTCGCGGTTCACCTGGCGCTATAGCCAGGGGGCAGAAATCGCACCAGTTCAGCGGCACGGCCACCGTGGCAAACAATCTCCTGGTCCTCCAGCAGGGCAACGGGGAATCGATGGTCGGCCGCGTCGTCCCCACCGGCGGACGCGGTTTCCGATTCTTTCCTGGTGGGCGGGCCCCCCAACGATCCGGGACTGACTTTCACGACCGTAACCGGTTTCAAATGGGCGGCACTGGACTCGTAGGGTAAGACTGCCAGCTTGCCCTTTCGTGAATCAAAAGGAGGGCAAGGCTCGGCGAGCTCGCCCGACGGTTCGTGATTCAGAAAGGGGCAAGCTGGCCCGCTCGCCCTACGGTTTTGAAACGCTCTCTGGTCGAGCCACGCGGTCAACGAACGACTCGAGGGGATGCCAGCGAAAATGAAACGTAAGCCGGCGGTCCGGCGGGGTCAACCCGCCGGCTCGTTGCACGCACGGCCGCGGGCTTTTGCCCCGCAGGGCGCTCGCTGCTACCATTCCCATAGGCGCGGGTTGTTCCAACGTTTCTCAGGCAACGCGTGGCGGCTTCCCCTGGAAACTGGTTGCCACGCGGGTTTTTGCGAAGGAGTGGTGACCATGGCGACAGCCACGACAAAACGGGCTCCGGCGAATGCGAAGAAGAAACCGGCCAGCCCAAGATTCGTCAAACAAAACTCCTGATCGACGGCAAATGGGTCAACGCCGCCAGCGGCAAAACCTTCGACACGATTCAACCCGGCCACCGGCGAAGTCATCGCCCACGTGGCCGAGGCCGACAAGGCCGACGTCGACAAGGCCGTCGAGGCGGCCCGGCGGGCGTTTGAAGGCGGGGCCCTGGCAGCAGATGTCGGCCGCCGAGCGCGGCCGGCTGCTCAACCGGCTGGCCGACCTGATCGAAGAGCAACAAAGAGGAACTGGCGGCCCTCGAAACGCTCAACAACGGCAAACCGATCAGCGATTCCTTGAACGGCGACTTGCCGCTGACCATCGCCTGCTACCGCTACTACGCCGGCTGGACCGACAAAATTCACGGCAAGACGATCCCGGTCAACGGGCCGTATTTCTGTTACACGCGGCACGAGCCGGTCGGCGTCGTCGGGCAGATCATCCCCTGGAACTTTCCGCTGTTGATGCAGGCGTGGAAGCTGGGTCCGGCGCTGGCGTGCGGCTGCACCGTCGTGATGAAGCCGGCCGAGCAGACGCCGCTCTCGGCGCTTCGCGTGGGCGAGCTGATCTTGGAGGCCGGTTTTCCGCCCGGCGTCGTGAACCTGCTGCCGGGTTACGGACCGACCGCCGGCCAGGCCATCTCGCGGCACCCGGGAATCGACAAGGTGGCCTTCACCGGCTCGACCGAAGTCGGCCACCTGATCATGGAGGCCGCCGCGCAGACCAACCTCAAGCGGGTGACGCTCGAGCTGGGCGGCAAGAGCCCGAACATCGTCTTTGCCGACACCGATCTCGACGCGGCCGTGCAGGGCTCGCACTTCGGCCTGTTCTTCAACCAGGGGCAGTGCTGCTGCGCCGGGAGCCGGCTGTTCGTCGAGCAGTCGATCCACGAAAAGTTCGTCGACAAGATCGCTGGCCCTCACCAAGAACCGCAAGGTGGGCGACCCGTTCGATCCGGCCACCGAGCAAGGGCCGCAGGTCTCCGACGAGCAGTTCCAGAAAGTGATGAGCTACATCGACGCCGGCAAGCGCGAAGGGGCGCGAGATGCTCTGCGGCGGCAAGCGCGTCGGCGACCGGGGCTATTTCATTGCGCCGACGATCTTCGACGACGTCAAAGACGACATGAAGATCGCCCGCGAGGAGATTTTCGGCCCCGTGATGAGCGTGATTCCGTTCAAGAGCCATCGACGAAGTCGTCCGCCGCGCCAACAACACGACGTACGGCCTGGCCGCGGCCGTCTGGACGCGGGACATCAGCAAGGCCCACGCCATCGCGAACCGCCTGCGGGCGGGGACCGTCTGGGTCAACTGCTACGACGTCTTCGACGCGGCCGCGCCGTTCGGCGGCTTCAAGATGTCGGGCATCGGCCGCGAGCTGGGCGAGTACGGCCTGCAGAACTACACGGAGGTCAAGACGGTCACCGTGAAGATCTGAGGGACCGAAAGGATCCGAAAGGGGTCAGGGAGCAGGGGTGCAGGGATCAGGGGACAAACCGCACGGCACGCGGCCCGACGTCGTATTTCGGCAACGACTCTCCGTTCCGACCTCGGCACCGCTCTCTGATTCCTCTTCCTAGTCCTGAACCCTGGTCCCTCGACCCGATGGCCCCTGCTTATCTCGGCCGCCGCGCTGGTACGCCGAGGTGGGACGTTTCGAATGGCTGATGCTGGCCATCGCGTCGGCCGGTTGGTTCTTCGATCGTCTTCGAAGGTCAGATTTTCAATCTGACCAGCGGGCAGCTTCTGGCCGATCTGCTGCACTGCGCTCCGACCGATCCCAGCGTCCTGGCTTGTGGCGCGATCGGTTGCTGGCGGTCTTTCTGGTCGGCGGGACGACCGGGGGCGTGCTCTTTGGCACGCTGGCCGATCGGTACGGCCGCAAGTCGATGATGTCGGTCACGATCCTGTGCTATTCGGTCTTTTCCGGTTTGACGTATTTCGCCACGTCGCTGTGGCATGTCGCCGTCTTGCGGTTTCTGGTGGCGCTGGGCGTCGGTGGCGAATGGGCCGTGGCGGCGACGCTTGTCGCGGAGGTCTTTCCGGCCGACCGCGCGGGCCCGCGCCTCGGGCATCTTTCAGGCGACGAGCATTCTGGGAACCTGGCTGGCGGCAATCGCCGGCATGGCCGTCGGGGCCCAGTGGCGGTACGCCTACTTGATCGGCATTCTTCCGGCCCTGTTGGTCCTTTGGGTTCGGGCCAAGGTCGAAGAGCCGGCGCGGTGGCGCGAGGCCCGCACGGTCGATCGGCAGTTGGGGAGTTTTCGCGAACTGTTCGGCGACGCGCGGTGGGCCGCGCCGCGCCATTTTGGGCCTGCTGCTGGCGGCCGTGGGGTTGGCGACGTTTTGGGGCGTCACGGTCGCCGGACAGAACCTGATGCACGACCTGCTCGTTCGCTCGGGCCTGGACGAGGCGGCGGCCAGCCAGCGGGCGAAGTTCGCCTACGGGATCGTCGAAACGGCCGGCGGCGGGCTGGGGCTGTTGAGTTTCGGTCCGCTGGCCGAATGGCTGGGCCGCCGCGGCGCGTTTGCCCTGATGCACGCGATGGCCTTCCTCATCGTTCCCTTCACGTGTTACGTGCCGCACAACGAGACGCAGTTGCTGTGCGTGCTGCCGGTCTTCGGCTTCTTCACGCTGGGCATTCATGCCGGCTACGCCATTTACTTTCCGGAGCTTTTTCCCAGCCGGCTGCGTGCAACCGGCTCGGGCGTCTGCTTCAATGGAGGACGCCTGGCCGCCGCGCCGATGCTGTGGCTTTCCGGCGATCTGAAGAAGATGTTCGGGCTGCAGCTCGCCGTGACGGTGGTGGGTTGCCTGTTCCTGCTCGGCCTGGTGCTGCTGCTGTTCGTCCCCGAGACGAAGGGAAAGCCGCTGCCGGAGTGAATGGGAGGTCGCGCGCCATGAATCCGCAAATCGTTCGTCCCCGGTCGATCAGCCGCCGGGGGTTTTTACTGGCCTCGACCGCAACGACGCTGTCGGCCGCTTCGTGGGCACGGGCCGCCGGGTCCAACAGCCGGTTGGGCGTGGCGCTGGTCGGCTGCGGAGTTCGCGGCCACGAGGTGATGAGCCGCATCCTGGCGACCGAGCGTGCGGAGCTGCGCTGCATTTGCGACGTCTACGACGAGCATCGCCGCCAGGCCCGCGAAACGTTGGCGCCGGGGCAGGCGCCGTTCGAGACGGTCGCCATCGAAGAGGCGCTCGCCCGTCCCGGCGTCGATGCCGTCGTGGTCGCGGTGCCCGATCATCTGCACGTGACGCTCGGGCGTGCTGGTGCTCAAGGCGAACAAGCATCTTTACCTGGAGAAGCCGATCGCCCATCATCCGGCCGAGCACGCGGCCGCTGCTCGAAGCGGCGAAGAATCATCACGTCGTCATCCAGTGCGGCATGCAGCAGCGCAGCGGCGCGCACTACCGGCAAGCCAAAGAGGAAATTCTCGACAAGGGGCTGCTCGGGCAGGTCCTTTTCGTGCGCGGCGTGTGGCACGATTTCCCGCGGCAACGCCGCCCCTTTCAGACGCGGCCCAAGCCCGCCGGCCTCGATTGGGACCGCTTTCTCGGTCCGGCGCCCAAGCGGCCGTTCGAGTGGATGCGGTACGATTCCTGGCGGCTCTTTCCCGATTATGGCGGAGGGCAGCTCTCCGACATCCTCACGCATTGGGTCGACGTGGCCCAGTGGTTCATGGGCGAGCGCCGGCCGCTCGACGCCGTCGCGACGGGGGGCATTTATCGCCTGAACGACGGCCGCGAGAACCCCGACACCGTGACGGCCGTGCTCCGCTATTCAAAGCATTGGAATTTCGATTTCGAATGCACGCTCCTGCCGATCCCCGGCGTTAAGCCGCACGTCGCCTTTTACGGGACCGAAGGGACGCTCGAGATCAGCCGCACGAATTACGTGTTCCGTGCGGCCGCAAGCACGCCGTCGAAGTGAAGGCGGCCGAGAACCTGGAGGCCGCCCATGCGGCCAATTGGCTCGACGCGATCGCCGGCTCAGCCCCCGTCAACGCCGACCTCTCTGCCGGCTTGAGCGCCTGCGAAGCGGTCCACCTGGCGCGGGCCGCCTATTGGAGCGGCAACCGGGTCCATTACGACGACAAGGGAAGGATAAGGATGACGTGAACGCCGACGGCTGCTCCCGGCAGCCGTCCATTCTTGACAAGCGGCCCCCGGTCGAAATATTTCTAAACTTTCTGTCGATCGACCTGGGCGGCCTGCGTGCCAGCACGTTGCTGGCGATTTCGAGCTTTCGGCTGGACAATAACGGAGCTTTCGGTTGAGAAACTGTTTCCACGGCGTGGTTGCGGCCGCGCTTCTGATTGTGGCGGCCGGTCCTGCGCGGCACGGTCTTGCGGCCTCGCTCGACAAATCGCTGGCCGCTCTTTCCGCCGTCGACAAGGATGGGCAAGGTCACGCGGCGGCCCAGCGGGCAATGCGCGATTTGGCGACCGCCCGCGCGGCGGATCTTCCCGGCGATCCTGACTGCGCTCGATCACGCTTCGCCGTTGGGCGCGAACTGGATTCGCAACGCCTTCGAGACCGTCGCCGACCGCGCGCTGCGGCAGAAACATTCCCTTCCCGTCGCCGCACTCGAGAAATTCGTCCGCGACCGGTCCCATCAACCGCGGGCGCGGCGACTGGCGTATGAGTGGCTCGTGAAGGTTGATCCGTCGGCATCAGGCCGGTTGATCCCCGGCATGTTGCTCGACCCCGCCCCGGAATTCCGGCGGGACGCGGTTGCCCTGCGAATCGCGGAGGCGGCTCGAGTCGATCCCAAGGTCGACAAGCCGAAGGCCGTGCGGCTTTACCGCGAGGCGCTCAGCGGCGCCATTCACGACGACCAGGTGAAAACGATCGCGGAAGCACTGGAAAAGCTGGGGCAGAAGGTCAACATCACGGACCATTTCGCGTTCCTCACGCGGTTCTCGATCATCGGCCCGTTCGACAACCACGACGGGAAACTGCTGGAGACGGTCTATCCGCCCGAAACGGAAATCCACCTCGACGCCCAGTACGACGGGAAGCTGGGAAAGGTCTCGTGGAAGCCGCTGGCGACGACAAATGAATACGGAATCGTGGACATTGCGAAGCAGATTCATCCCTACAAGGGGGCCACGATGTACTTGCTGGCGGAGTTTGATTCGCCGCAGGAGCGAAGGTCGAGCTGAGGCTGGCCACGCAGAACGCCTGGAAGATCTGGCTCAACGAAAAACTCCTTTTCGCCCGGAACGAATACCATCGCGGCAGCACGTTCGACCAGTACCGCGTCGCGGCGCCGATGCGCGCCGGTCGAAACACGATCCTGCTCAAGATCTGTCAGGACGAGGAGAAAGAAGATTGGGCGCAGTCTTACCAGTTCCAGTTGCGTGTCTGCGACACCAACGGCAGCGGCGTTCGGTCGCAGCCAATCTCCGTCTCGGGAGGCCAACGGTGAGCACAAGGACAGACACGCTGACAGCTTGCCCCCTGTTGGGCTTCGTGCGGCGCACCGGACGCGTCATGGCCGCTTGTGCGGTCGTCGTTGCGCTGTGCGGGGCCGACTGGCGGCAATTCCGTGGCAACGACTCGGACGGGCTGGCCTCCGGCGGGGGGCCGCGGAGTTTGGACAAGACGGTCTGGTCGAGCCCCTTGTCCGGACGGGGAATTTCGGGACCGATCGTCGTCGGCGATCGGGTGATCGTCACGAGCAGCACCGGACACGAGCAGGATCGGCTGCACGTGGTGGCGTTCGCGGCCTCCGACGGGGCGACTCTCTGGGATCGCCAGTTCTGGGCCACGGGCCGCACCCAATGTCATCCGAAAATGGCCGTCGCCACGCCGACGCCGGCCAGCGACGGCAACCACATTGTCGCCTTTTACTCGAGCAACGATTTGGCCTGCCTCGACCGCGACGGAAACCTGTTGTGGTTCCGCGGCCTGACCTATGACTTTCCGAAGGCGTCCAACAGCCTGGGGATGTCTTCGTCTCCGGTCATCATCGACGACACGGTCGTCGTCCAGGTGGAAACCGACGACGATTCGTTCGCGATGGGCCTCGACGTCGAGACGGGACGCTCGCGCTGGAAACTCGACCGGCCCCACCACGCGACCTGGACCTCGCCGCTGGTTTTGCGCGGCACGGCCGGGCGCGAAGATTTGGTCCTGCTGCAATCGGGTAAGGGCCTTTCCGCGATCCGTCCCAAAACGGGAGAGACTGTGTGGAATTACGACGACGGGGCATCGACGACGTCCTCCTCCACGCCGGGCGGGCAGACGATCTACGTCCCTTCACACGGTCTGACGGCGCTGACGGTCGCAGCGGCGGCCTCCCCGCTCCCCATCCGCTGGCGGAAGACCGACATCTCGCCGGGCATGCCGAGCCCCCTCTATTTCGACGGCCGCGTCTACAGCATCACGGGAGGGCCCATTCTCGTCGCCGCCGACGCCAAGACGGGCAGCATGGCCTGGCGGATGCGACTCAAGGGAACTTTCTACGCATCGCCGATCGCCGCCTCCGGCAGGTTGTACGTTTTCAACGACGATGGATTGGGTCAAATCATTTCACTCGACCAGAAGCGGGGGACTATCTCTGCCGAACGTGACTTCAAGGACAGCATCCTCGGTACGCCGGCCCTCAGCGACGGAGCTTTGTACGTCCGCAGCGAGCACCACCTGTGGAAGATCGCGGATTAAGAGGAGCCAGAGGCCAGGGGTTAAGGGCCAGCCAAGCCACGCTTCTGCGGGGCCGTAGAAATTGCCGTCCCCTGATCTCTGATTCGCTGACCCCTTACCGCTGCTCCGAATGCCCGTCCGGTTGGTTCCGGCCTTGCTGGGCGATATGATGACAGGCGCGGGCCGGTTGGCAGTGACGCCGCCGAACCCGATCCGGCCACTTGACGGGAGGCATGCAGGCCCCCGGCCGGCAATCGGAAACCCTTTCGGGAAGGGCATTTAATGTCGGAACTCTTCCACGAGTGTGGTCTGGCCGCCGTCTACCATCTCCCCAACCAGGGGACCAGCCGCCTGATTGCAGGTCACGGCTCCAGTTCCGCCTCACGCATGATCCCCGGCATGCTGGTCGACATGCAGAACCGGGGCCAATTGGCCGCGGGGATGTCGACCTACAATCCGGACCGCGACAAGCTTCTGGTGAAATGGAAAGACGTGGGGGCAGTCAGCGAGGTGTTTCGGCTGAACCACCGCGCCAAGTTCGAGTCGATCATGCGCCGGCACGCCGGCCCGGCCGCGATCGGACACGTGCGCTACGCCACCTGCGGCAAGGAAGACCGCAGCTACGCCCAGCCGTTCGAATACCGGCATATCGAAAAGCGCAAGTGGTTCAGCTTCGCGTTCAACGGGCAATTGGCCAATTACCCCCAGCTCCGGACCGAGATCCTGGGCAATCCCGAAAAGCATCTCGCGCTGGAGACCGACACCGAAATCCTGCTGCACCTCATCGCCCACGAGTCGTCGGGCGAAAAGCGGCCGACCGTGCACCAGTTGCTGACCCGCCTCAGCCAACGGCTCGACGGCGCCTACAACATCGTTTACCTGAACGCCTGCGGCGACATGTTCGTCGGCCCGCGATCCGCTGGGGATGCGGCCTTTGTGCTACGCGAAGGAAGGCCCGCTGTTCGCGGCGGCCAGCGAAAGCGTGGCCTTGACCCATCTGGGGTTTGCCGACTCGTCCATCAAGAATATCCCCCCGGGTCATGCGGCGATCATCGAGCACGGCGAGTTCTCGCTTCAGAAGTTTGCCGAAGTCGCCCCGCACGGCCCATTGTTTCTTCGAGTGGATTTACTTCGCCAACGTCGCCAGCACGTTTGACGACCGCAGCGTGTACCTCACGCGGAAGCGGCTGGGCGAGGAGCTGGCCAAGCTCGAGACGCTTCCGCTCGACCGCGACACGATCGTCGTTCCCGTTCCCGACACGGCGAAGGCCGCTGCCGACGCGATGGCCTATCAGCTCAACGTCCCCTCGCAGGAAGGGCTCATCCGCAACCGTTATGTCGGGCCGGACCTTCATCGAAGGGCAGAACCGGGCCGACAAGGTCCGGATGAAATACACGGCCCTTCCCGAGGTGCTGGAAGGGAAGCGCGTGCTCCTGGTCGAGGACACGATCGTCCGTTCGACGACGATGAAGGCGCTGATCTCGCAGCTCAAGGGGCGGGGCCGGGCCCGCGAAGTCCACGTGCGGATCGCCTGCCCGCCGATCATCGCCCCGTGCTTTTACGGCATCGACATGTCGACCGTGTCGGAGTTGTTCGCGCCGCGATTCATGGAGGGGAACGCGATCACGCCCGAGATCGAACGCAAGATGGCGGCCGCCATCGGAGCCGAGAGCCTGCGCTATCTTGCCGCGGGAGGCCGTCGCCCGCTGTCTCGACAAGCCGGCCGAAGCCTTGTGCCAGGCGTGCATCAACGGCGTCTATCCGACGGCTGCCGGCGACCGGCTCTACCAGATCGCCTTGCACAACGCACAGAGCGAGCACAGGCGCGACGGCTGGACGAACCTACGACGCGCCGCTGGCCGCGTCGGCGACTCCTTAGAGTGCATCCCATGCAGGTGTATGCGGTCACCGTGGCGGAAATCGTCGAGAAAAGAGTCACTTTCAACGCGACAAGGAAGTGCTACCAGCACGAGTGGTCCGGCACCCAACCCGAATTCCTGAAGTTGACAAAGCACTAGAAGGGGCCGAAACACCTGATGGCGGAGGGTGCCCAGCCGCGCGAGCACGAGATTCCAATTCGCGTCCGTTACTGTGAGACGGACGCGATGGGCTTTCTGCATCACGCGAACTTTTTGATCTACTTCGAGATGGGCCGGACGGAGCTCTTCCGTGCGCAGGGGGGAGATTACCGCAAGATGGAGGAGGGGGGCCATTTCTTCGTCGTGGTGGAAATGAACGTCAAGTACCGGTCCCCGGCCCGGTTTGACGATTGCTCTCGCTGCGAACGCGGGTCGTCCGCGTCACGCCGGCCAAACTCGAGCACGAATACCGCCTGTTCCGCGACGCCGCCCTGATTGCCGAAGGGCGCAGCATTCTGGCCTGCGTCGATCGGCAGGGTCGCGTCAAGCGGATTTCCGACGTCATTCCGGAGCTGGTCGAGGATTAGGAAGGGACGCCCATGACCGCCGCTCGACCGTTCGTTCATCTCCACTGCCATACGCACTACAGCCTGCTCGACGGCGCCAACCGCATCCCGGATCTCGTCAAGAAGGTCAAGGGTGCGGGCATGAACGCCGTGGCGATCACCGATCACGGCAACCTGTACGGGCGCTCGAGTTCTACAACGAGTGCCGGTCGCACGAGGTCAATCCGATCATCGGATACGAGGCGTACGTCGCTCCCAAGGATCGCCGCGAACGCAACGCGACGCGGATGAAGGAGGCCAGCTTTCATCTGACGTTGCTGGCAATGAACCGGACGGGGTTCCAGAACCTGGTGCGCATGTCGACGGCCGCCTTCCTCGAAGGTTTCTATTACAAACCGCGGATCGACAAGGAGCTGCTCGAGGCCAATCACGAAGGGATCCTCTGCCTCTCCGGCTGCGCGGCCGGCGAGCTGTCCAACCTGATCCTGGGCGACCGGATGGACGAAGCGGAGCGGCTGGCCGCCTGGTATCAGTCGGTTTTCGGCGACCGGTTCTACCTGGAGATCCAGAACGGAGGCCTCGAGATCCAGCGGCAATGTGCCGAGGGGACCATCGAATTGGCCCGGCGGATGGGCGTGCCGCTCGTCGCCACCAATGATGCACACTACCTCAACCGGTCCGACGCCGATGCCCACGACGTGCTCTTGTGCGTGAACACGGCGGCCCTCAGGGCCGACGCCAAGCGGATGCGGATGGAGGGGGATCAGTTCTTCGTGCGGACGCCGGAAGAGATGTACGAGGCTTTTCCCGATCACCCGGACGCCGTCGCCGTCACCCAGCAAATTGCCGATCGCGTCGACATCGACCTCGACCTGGCCACGCGGCATTTTCCCGTCTTCACCCCGCCCGCCGGGAAAGACCGACGCCCAATACCTGCGCGATCTGTGCGAGGAGCGAGTGCCTGCCCGTTATGACGAGTTCACGCAGGCCCACCGCGATCGGCTCGAATACGAGCTCGGCGTCGATCGAGAAGATGGGCTATGCGAGCTATTTCCTGATCGTGTGGGACTTCGTCCGCTTCGCCGCCGAGAATGAAATCCCCTGCCAGGCGCGGGGCTCGGCCTGCGGGTCGCTGGTGGCGTACCTCTTGGGCTTAAGCAACGTCTGTCCGCTGAAATACGACCTGCTCTTCGAGCGGTTTCTCGATCCGAGCCGCACCGAGCCTCCCGATATCGACATCGATTTCTGCCGCGACCGCCGGCAGCTCGTCATCGATTACACCAAGCAAAAATACGGGGCGGCCAACGTCGCGCAGATCGGCACGTTCGGCACGCTCAAGGCGAAAGCGGCAATCCGCGACGTCAGCCGGGTGCTCTCGATTCCGCTGGCCCGCGTGAACGAGATCGCCAAGATGGTGCCCGACACGCTTGAACATCCGGCTCCAGGATGCACTGGAAGAGAGTCCGGATCTGAAGCAGGCCTACGGCGCCGACGGGCAGGTTCACGAGATGATCGACATCGCGGTCCGGCTGGAGGGGCTGGCCCGCAGCGCGGGGACGCACGCTGCCGGCGTCGTCGTCGCCGATCAGCCGCTGGTCAACTACATTCCGCTGCAGACGATCACCGGCAAGGACGACGTCATCACGCAGTGGGACGGTCCGCGCGTCGAGCTGGCCGGCCTGTTGAAGATGGACTTTCTGGGCCTGCGGAACCTCACGATCCTCGACAAGGCGGTGCGCAACGTGCGGAAGCACCGCGGCATCGAGATCGATCCTGTCAAGCTGCCGCTCGATGACCGCAAGACGTTCGAGCTGCTGCAGCGCGGCGAGACGAAAGGCATCTTCCAGCTCGAAAGCGGAGGGATGCGCGACCTGTTGACGAAGATGAAGCCCGACAGCTTCAACGACATCATCGCCACGTCGGCCCTGTACCGCCCCGGCCCTCTGGAGGGCGGGATGGTGATGACGTACGTCAACGTCAAGCACGGCATCCAGCCGATTCCGAAGGTCCATCCCATCGTCGACGAGATCCTGGTCGAGACCTACGGCGTCATGGTCTACCAGGAACAGGTGATGCGGATCCTGAACCGCGTCGGCGGCATCGAGCTTTCCTCCGCCTACCGCTGCATCAAGGCGATCAGCAAGAAAAAGCTGGCCACCATTGCAAAGTACCGCGAGGAATTTCTGGCGGGATCGAAACGGTCAGGCCTGCCGCAGTCGAAGGCCGCCGAACTGTTCGGCATGATCGAAAAGTTCGCCGGGTACGGCTTCAACAAGTCCCACTCGACCGCCTACGGGGCGATCGCCTATCAGACGGCCTATCTCAAGGCCAATTTCCCGTCCGAGTTCATGGCGTCGCTCTTATCGTGCGGAATGGAGAGTTCGGACCGGATCGCCGAACACGTCGACGACGCCCGCCGCATGGGGATCAATGTCCTTCCCCCCGACGTCAACCGTTCCGACGTGGAGTTCAGCGTCGTGGGAGACGACCTGACGTTCGGCCTGGGGGCGATCAAGGGGCTGGGCCAGGCGGCCGTGGGAGCGATCGTCGAGGAGCGTCAGACGAACGGCCCTTACGCCAGCATTTTCGATCTGGCCGAACGCGTGGACTCGAAGCTTCTGGGAAAAGGCGCATTGGAGCTGCTGATCAAGGCGGGCGCGCTGGATAGCCTCAAGGCGACGCGGCCGCAGCACCTCCTCTTGGCGGAACGCGCCGTTCAGGCCGCCGCGGCCATCCATCGCGACCGCCAAATGGGCCAAAAGAGCCTCTTTGGCGGGGGCGACGAACCACAGCAAAAGCAAGCCGCGAACGTCTCACTGCCGGACGTTCCGGATTGGTCGCACTCCCAACAGCTGGCGTTCGAGAAAGAGGTCTTCGGCTTTTATCTCACGTCGCACCCCCTGGCGGAGAACGCCGAGCAGATCCGGCGCTATGCGACGCATTCGGTCAAGGAGCTCGCCGGCGTCGATGAGAAGTGCGAGATCCTGCTGGGCGGCATGGTGTCGAGCATCAAGAAGACATCGACCAAAAAGCCGAGCCGCAACGGGCACTCGCGCTACGTGAATTTCGACTTCGAGACGCACGATGGCGTCGTCCGCTGCATCATGTGGCCCGAAGACTACGCGAAGCAGGGCGAAGCGGTGAAACCGGAGCAAGTCGGCTACGTGCGCGGGCGGGTCGATCGGCGCGGGCGGGAGCCCAACGTGATCGTCAATCGGCTCTACACGCTCGACGAGGCCGCCAACGAGTTCACCACGCAGGTGGCGATCAAGTTCCAGCGCGGACTCCACACCGAAGACGACATGCTCCGCGTCCGCCAGGTCTTGGGACGTCATCCCGGGCCGGTCGACGTCGTCGTCGTCGTCGATACGGCCGACGAGCGCGAGCCTTCCGTCCGCCGCCGATTCCATTTGAACTTGCCCACCACATTACGCGTCACTTGCAGCAATCCGTTGCGCGGCGAGCTGCAAAGCATCCTGGGCGAAGAACACGTCCGCTTCCATTCGGCGCCGCCGAAAAAGAACGGCCGCAGCGCATCGCCGCGCCGCGCCGCCGTTTCCGTCGGCTAGAGCGCTTCAAGCCACAGTGTAGCGGTCCCGCCGGGGTGCCATGCCCACGGCTTTGCGTGGGCATGTCTTCAGCCTTGAGGCGTGCGATCGACCGCTTCGACGAGCCACAGGCGGCCTCGGTCTTTCGAAAGAAACGGACGCCGACAAAAACAGGAAAACGGCAGCGAATGGGCATGGCCCGGATCGCGGTCACGTCGACAGGTTTTGCGGTGGCCATTCATCGAGACAGATGCATCGCAGGGTGCTGGCAGGACGAATTCCGGCTACGACATTCTGCCAAGGATCCAAGGACATGCCCACGCAAAGCCGTAGGCATGGCACCCGGCGCGAACGGATACGAGGACTCATGCGGCCCGGGCTTTTCTCTGAATGGCGAGGCCCGTTTCGTCAAACCGCCTGCAAAAACGAAGAGAATCTCTCGCAGAGGCGCAGAGCACGCAGAGAAAGACAAAGGGACAAGGTTCGACCTTCGACTTTTACCTTTCGTTGCTCTGCAAACGTTTGAAATCTTGTCAGCTTGCGAAGGCTTCATCGAGCGAAGTGGTTTCTCACCTTCCCCCGTCTTGGCTTTCTCTGCGTGCTCTGCGCCTCTGCGAGAGATTCTTGCCTCCCCTCTTAGAGCTCTGCCGCCGGGTGCCATGCCCACGGCTTTGCGTGGGCATGTCTTCAGCCTTGAGGCGTGTGATCAAAACGTCAGCGAATGGGCATGGCCCGGCTCGCTGTCACGTCGACACGTTTTGCGGTGACCATTCATCGAGAAAAATGCATCGCAGGGTGCTGGCAGGACGATTTCCGGCTACGACATTCTGCCAAGGATCCAAGGACATGCCCACGCAAAGCCGTGGGCATGGCACCCGGCGCCGCGCCGCCGTTTCCGTCGGCTAGCGGGGTGGCACTCGGCGCCCTTTGGCTGCCTCTACAGCTTCTTCGCGAGGCGGCGCGTCAACCGCTCGAGGGCGGGGCTGATGTCCCTCGGCTCGAGATGGATGTTGAGCAGGCTGAACGTGTCCTTGTTCTGCAGGGCCGCTTTCAGCGATTGATCCAGCTCCCCTTCGGTGTGGATCTCAAACCCCCAGCCGCCGCCGACCAGGTCGGGCAGCCGGTGATAATTCCAGTTCGGGATGTCGTTGAACGGCCCGTCCTGCAGGAAGCGCTCGGTCGTATAGCCGCGATTGTTGAGGACGAGGACGACGGGGTTGAACCCGTGCGCGACGGCAGTCGAGAGCTCCATGCATGTCATCTGGAAGGCGCCGTCTCCGACCAGCACGATTGGCCGCAGCTTCGAGTTGGCGGTCTGCACCCCGATCGCCGCGGGAATCGCGAAACCCATCGACGTGTAATAGGCAGGCGCTAGAAACTCCGTGTGCCGATGGATCGTCAGGTCGGAGGCGGCAAACAGCGAATCGCCGACGTCGGCCACGACGACCATGTTCTCGCCCAGCGTCTCGTTGATCCGCTGAAAAAGCCGCTTCATCGTGATTTTCTGATCCGCCTTGGGAACGAACGGCTCGCACTCGGCCGACGGGACCGGGGGGAGCGGCCGCGAGGACGCTTTCAGCTCGGCCTTGGCTAGCCGCTTCACGAAATCGGCTAGCAGAATGTCGTGAAAATGATGATGGTGGATGCGGAGCTTCTCGCTCGTGGCGTAGATGCATTTGGACGGGTCGAGATGGGCCGTGTAGATGCCGAGATTGATGTCGGTCATGAACGTGCCCAGGAGGATCACGCAGTCGCTCTCTTCGACGTAGCGGCGGACCGACTCGCGGCCCATGGCCCCTTCGTACACGCCCAGATAAAGCGGGTGCCGCTCGCTGACGACCGATTTCCCCAGAAGGGTCGCGCACATCGGAATCTGGTTGCGCTCGGCCAGCCGCACGACCTCCTCGCGCAGGCCGAAGCGGTGGATCTCGACTCCGGCGATGATCACCGGCTGCTGGCTCCCCTCGATCATGTGGACGGCGTCGTCGACGGCCGACTTGAGGGCCTGTTTGTCGCTGGCCGGCCTTTCCTGCGGCACTGGGTGCGGATACAGGGCCCGGCTGCGGACGCGGTCGCGGGGGAGTTCCAGGTAGACGGGCCGCTTGAATCGGTCGGCCGCCTCGAGGCACCGGTCGATCTCGCGAAACGCCGTCAACGGATCATCCAGAAGGGCCGAGGCGACGGTGATCTTCTCGAAGACTTCCCGCTGCGTGTTGAAATCGCGCACGCGGTGGTGCAACAGCGGATCGGAGCGCCGCTCATCCACTCCCGGAGCGCCGCTGATGACGATCACGGGCGACTTCTCGGCATAGGCTCCGGCGACGGAATTCGTGATGCTCAAGCCGCCGACGCAGTACGTCACGCACACGGCCCCCATTCCGTTGATGCGGGCGTAACCGTCTGCGGCATATCCGGCACAGTCCTCGCGCCTCGTGCCGATCACACGGATCGGACTTTCTTGCAGCATCCCGTAAAACTGGAGAACGAAGTCGCCCGGAATGCCGAAGACGTCGCGAATCCCGTAGTCTTGCAGCCGCCGGATCAGGTATTCGCCAATCATGGGCGGCTTGCCGTCCATTTTGGCCGGCCTCCGCCGGGCCGCCGCCGAAGGACCGGTCGGTTTTTGCGCGCCGTCCTTCTCTCTGTGCGATTTCGAGCCGGTCCCCTGCCGCCGACGGACTGCCATCGTCGTTTCCTTGCGTTTGCCTTGGGTGGCACTTCGATGACCTTGGAAACCGCGGCCGTCACGGGAGCACCACGGCAGACCATGGGGCTGATCCGTCCCGACCGCTTCCTGAAGGTCGCGGCTCCAAGTTCCTAAAGGCCGTTTGAATTCTCCGCGGGGAAACGACAGCGGTCAATCGCAGCGCCGTTCGGCGACAATGCAGACCGACGCTCCACTTCGCGCCAAAGCTTCTGCCACGCTCAGAGCGCACGCGATCGGCATCCCCATCCAATAAGCCAGGCGGAGCACGATCCGGGCCGGCAGGCCGTAGGCGGGCTCGGCGCCGGGTCGCGATTTCAACAGCGTGTAGAGCCCATTTCGCGGCAGCCGCCTAAACCGGTTCAGGGCGCTTTGCACCCATCCAAACGGGTTTTGGCGCAGCGAGAAATGGTGTTCGCTGCGAGGCGCGAAACCCGAATCGATGAGCAGCCGCCGCAGGCCGGCCACGGGAAAGTGAAACAGATGCCGCGGAAGATCGAGGTGGAACCAGGCGGGCCCCGACCAGCGCGCTTGCTGGCTGCTGTAATTCGGAACGGCGACAATCAAGCGTCCGCCCGGCTTCAGGATTCGCCGGATTTCGCCCAATGTCCGCCGAGGATCGGGCAGGTGCTCCAGCACGTGCCAGAGGATCACCTCGTCGAACGAGGCCGCCGGATACCCGGCTTCCTCAAGGTCGTTTCCAATACAGACGGCGGCCCGCGGATCGGCGCCGGCGGCGGCGGCCGCGCTGATCTCAAATCCGTGCACCTCGAAACCGCGATCGGCCAGCGACGAGAGCAGCACGCCCCGACCGCAGCCCACGTCCAACACACGGGCATGGGGAGCCAGACCGCGGGACAGCATCCGCACATGCCGTGCGCCGACCAGCCGCACGAGCGCTTCGACCATCGGCACGAACTTCGCGCCCGTGACACCGTAATAGCTCGGCGGATAGAAGCGGTCGATCATCTCGCGCCCTGGCTGCGGGTGCAGCCGCCCAAGCCCGCATTCCGTGCAGTCCACGACGCGCAGGGACGAAGCGGGAATGACAAATCGCGGCCGAGCCAATTGGCTGCCGCAGACCGGACATTCCGCGACCTGAAGGGCACGTTGGTCGCCGGGCGCGACGGCTTCGACAGCGCAGTCCAGCCCGAAATCGGACGGCTCTTCAAGGTTAGAAATCGCTGTCTTACTTTTTCCCAACAGGTGAAGAACCTCTTGAACGTCTATCTCGATGGGTGTCACGGGGGGCGATTCGAGCTGAGCGCGCAGCAATTCGACTTCGAGCGGCATGTTGGTCTCCCGGAAATGTTCCAAGAGAAGCCTAGGCCATCGAGCGCGCTCGAGAAAATTGCCGGCGTAAATTGCGGCAAAATTAAAGTTTCGGGTCGTTTGCGGATCGACCTGTAAATCCTTCTCAGTTTAATGCGAACACGGTGCAGCCGTTCACCGCCTCGCCGACAAAACCCGAATTGTCAGAAAAATCTGGAAAACCGCTAAAGTTCTCCTAATCGGATGTCGATAAGTGGACGTGGGGAAAGATTCCTCACGTCAGCCCGATTCCACTCGCGACATGTCAGGGACGAACCCATGAGACGGATGCTACTGGCGGTCATCTCAGCGGTCTTGATGCCGATGTTCGTCGGCTGCTGCTGCTGTCAGACATATTACGACCCGATGGCGTGCTGCGGAAGTTGTGGCAGCGGCTGCGGAAGCTGCGGCTATGGCTGCGGAAGTTGCGGCAGCGGCTGCGGAAGCTGCGGCTATGGCGGCGGATGCGGATACGGCTGCGGCTATCCGAGCTGCGCTCCGCCCTGCGGCGGACAGTGCGGCGGCGGATGCGGTGAGCCCTATGGCTACGGTTGCGGCGGAGGTGCGCCCGACTGCGGATGCTGCATCCTCCAGCCCGTCTGCTGTTTGATCCACCACATCTTGTGTCCGAGCTGCTGGTTTGGCGGCGGCGGCTGCGGACCTTGGGCCGGATACGGCGGCTATGGTTGCGGCGGCGGATGTGGAAGCCCGTGCTACGGAGGCTGCGGCTACAGCGGAGGCTGCGGCTTCAACGGCTGCTGTGAACCTGGCGCAGTTTTCAATGACGGCGGCTGCGGCTGCGGTGGCTGTGGCGGCTGCTGCTCAGGCACTCAACCAATCATGCAAGGTTATATGGGTGGCGGATGCTCGAGTTGTGGTGCAGCTCCTGGACCGGCCGTCGCACCGACTCCCGTGCCGTCCACTTCCGTCCCGACGACGATGTACAGCCCGGCGCCGTATAGCCCGACGCCCGTCGTTCAGGGGACAAGCGGAGTGATGCTTGACTCCCGCTATCAGGCGAACATGCCGGCCCGATATTAGGCCGCCGGAAAACGCCTGGCAAAGCCGCCAAGCCAATCCCGGCGGCCTTGTTTGCCAGTCCGGGTTTGCCAGCCCGGGTTTGCCAGTCCGGCGTACGGAGCATTGAAAAATGGCCGCGGCTGGGGGAGTGAGCTAGAATTTGAAACAGGTCTGCGGTTGACCTTTCCCGGATCGTTCGAATCGCAGGGTTATCGCTCACTCTCGGTAGCGACTCTCATGTCCGTCGTTCAAGTGGACGTGGATCGGCTCTCGCCGACGGACCGTCCAATCGGCCGTGCCGCCGGATATCAACGTTGGCGGGAACTGCTGTTTCTGCACTGGCGGATCTCGCCGGCGGAGATCGCGGCCCTTGTGCCCGAATCTCTGAGCGTCGACACGTGCGAAGGAAGGCGCGTGGGTCGGGATCGTTCTCTTTCGCATGTCGGGAGTCCGCCCCTGGTGGTCACCCTCCATCCCGGGCGTTTCTTCATTTCCCGAAACGAACGTTCGAACGTACGTTCACCGCCACGGACGCGATCCGGGAGTCTGGTTTCTCAGTCTCGACGCCAAAAGCTCCTTCGGCGTCCAACTCGGTCGACAAAAATGGGGATTACCGTACCACCGCTCGGAAATGGCGGTTCGTCACCGGGGATCGCAGATCCGGTACACGTGCGAGCGGCAGTGGCCGGGCCGAATGGGAGTCGGCGGCACGATCGAGGCCGAGATCGGCGATCTGTATAGCGGGTTCGACTGCCACGTCGAAACGGGTCGTGCCGTTCCCGGTTCGCTCGAACACTTCCTGATCGAGCGATACATTCTCTTCTCCCAAAAAAGAGATCAACTTCTGGAGGGCCGTGTCCATCACTCGCCCTATCCGCTGCGAGAAGCGCGGCTGCAATGCTGCGAACAATCGTGGCTTGAGGATGTCGGCCTCACCGTCCGGCGGCCGCCGGACCATGTGCTCTTCAGCGAGGGAGTCTCCACCGAGATTTTTCCTTTGCGACCGGTCGCGGCCGCCTCGTGACCCTTTTTGGCGCCGGTCGCGTGTCAACCGCTTCGGGGTTGGCTGCAGGCGAGACGCCTGCACCACAATGAACGGTCAAAGGGGGCTCCATTCAAATGGGTGCGATTGCAGAAAGTCGGCAAGCTCTCTCGCGTTGAACACTCCCGTCGTCGCGCCCGTGGCCCGCACGCAGCTTGCACCCAATGCGCTGCCAATCCGCACGCACTGAGCCGCGTCGGCCCCTTCGAGCAGGGCGTGAATGTATCCGGCGGCAAAGGCGTCGCCGCTGCCGGTGCCGTCGATCTGCGCAACGTGGAAACGATCCGCGCGAAACGACCCCGCCGGGCAGGCGGCCACCGATCCCTGCCCCCCGCACGTAATGACGACCGACTTTGCGCCCGCTTCACGGAAGCGGAGAGCCTGCGCGAGCGGGTCCTTTTCTCCCGTGATCGTCTCCCCTTCGTCGTTGTTGGGCAGGAACACATCGGTCCAAGGGAGGACCGGCTCGAGAAACATCCAGTAATTCCCGGGACGGGGAATCACGACATCGAGGACCGTCTTGACGCCGCACTCGACGGCGGCGCCGAAGAGTGCCGCGACGTTCGCCGGCGACGGCTGGTCGCTGAGGCAATAGCCGCCGACGTACACAACCCGCGTCTGCCGCAGCATGTCCCGCGAAATCTCCGCGCCGGTGAGCGCTTGGTTGGCGCCGCAGGCGTGAATGAACCGCCGATCGTCGCCGCGGACATTGACGATCATCGAGCAACTCGTCGCCTCGCCCGTAGACGTCCGGAGGTGGCGGGAGTCCACGCCGGTTTGTTCCAGCGCGTCCGCGACAAACCGCCCAAAAAAATCGTCTCCGACACGGCCGACGACGGCGGCCTTGCGTCCCAGGCGCGCCAAGTCGACCGCGACGTTGGCCGCGCAGCCGCCGATCGTGAGGTTTGTTCGCGCGGTCAGCACCAGCTCGCCGGCTTGCGGAAGGTGGTCGATCGGCTCGCAAACGTGATCGGCGACCACGATCCCTGTGCACAAGCAATCGAAGCGCGTGTCGTTCATCGAGTCATTGCCGTCCCGTATCGGGCTGGGCCAGCAGCCGCTCCACGAGCGGCGCCACGTCGTGCTTGTAATTGAATTCGGGCGTCTTGGGGACTTGGCTGTTGTCGAACCGTTTGACGAGCTTGCCCTGCCGATCATAAACGAAGACCGCGGGCGGACCGCCCAGTCGGATCTTCGTATAAAACTCGTCGTTCGGATCGCTCGAGAGAACGTTGAACAACCGGGCCTTCTGGACGGTCAAAAACTCCTGAACGCGTTTGCGGAACGATTCGGGGGGCTCGTTCTTGGCACCGGAATAATCGGTGTTGAACGAGATACAGACGACTTTGTCCCCCAGCCGGTCCTGCAGCTTGACGAGGTTTGGAAACTCGCGAACGCAGGGATCGCAGTAGGTCGACCAAACGTCGAGCACGACGACCTTTCCCCGGAATTGCTCGCGGCGCTTCTGCGTTTGGTCCCAGCTCAGAATCTCGACGGTGGGGGCCGATTCGGCCAGCGAAGTCCGCTCGGAACGCGGCCCGCCCTCACCGCCGACTGTGCCGGTCGAGCGAACACAACCGCCGAGCGCGACCACGGCAAGCCCCGCAATCCATGTCGAGAAATTCTTTCGCCAGATGCTCATTGCGGCAATTCTCGCCCTGTGAGCTACCGTAACCGATTTGCGGGGCAAAATGCATGGCCGGGCAGTCCGGGGCCGGCACTTTCATCGCGTCGCCGGTCGTCCATCCGTGCGTTTTGTGATCCGTTTGGGCCTCGCCCGCGTTATGTCCTGGCAGAGGACCGGCGGCACGGCGTTTTGCTGCGCCCCGTGCCTGCGAAGTCGCTGGCCTGTCATGAGATAAAGTATTTGACAATCGGTGCGCTGCAACGGGATCATAGAGATCGCTCCGACCTCAAGGAGCGGTGATCGAATCCGAGTGTTGCCTCATTCCGTATCGCTCCGCGTTTTGGCTGACAGGGGGGCCGTGCGATGGAGACACTGTACACCTACTGCGCTGCCATCGGCGCTGCCCTCCTCATCGGGCAGCTTTTGCTGAGCGTGCTTGGATTTGGCGAGCACGGAGGCCTGGACGGGGGGCATGACGGGGACTTTCACGGCGATCTGAATGGCCTGCACGCCGACGGGCATGCCGATCACATCGACCGTGGCGGAAACTGGTTCGCGGGTCTGCTCAGCTTTCGGGCGTTCGTCACCGCGTTGGCAATCTTCGGCTTGGTGGGACTGGGATTTACTCGTCAGTTCAGCTCGACCCGCCCAGCGGCCACGTTCGTGATTGCGCTGGCGGCTGGTGGCGGAATGATGTACGCGGTCGGTTGGCTGCTGCGAGTGATGTACGCGCTCCGGTCGGACGGGACCGTGCGCATCGAGCGAACGGTTGGACTTCCCGGCTCAGTCTACCTCACCATTCCCGCGCAGAAGGCCGGCACTGGAAAGATCACGTTGAAAGTCCAGGACCGCTACATGGAGTACATGGCAATGACGTCCGGAGACGAAATTCCCACCGGAACGGCCGTGGTGGTGCTGGGGGTAATAAGTCCCCAAATCGTCGAAGTGGCGCGTGTCGCCGTTGCATCCGAGCTACCCCTCGCAGGGCACACCCATGTTTAATTTCGCTGTGCTGGCAGAGAACCCAATTTCCGGCAACGACGGAACCGTGTACCTCGGATTAAGCGTCGTCGTCGCCCTCGTGGCGTTCCTGGGAATCGTGCTGTTTGTGGCCAAGCGCTACAAGCGATGCCCGAGCAACCGCGTGTTGGTGATTTTCGGCAAAATTGCCAGCGGACGCTCATCGCTCTGTATTCACGGCGGCGGCCGGTTTGTGCTGCCCATCATCCAGGACTACGCGTATCTCAGCCTGGAGCCGATCCAGATCGAAGTGCCGCTTCGCGACGCGCTGTCAATCGAAAACATCCGTGTCAATGTTCCCAGCGTCTTCACGATCGCCATCGGCATCGAGCCGGCCGTCATGCAGAACGCGGCGATCCGCCTGTTGGGCCTGGACACGGCCCACGTCAAGAAGCAGGCCGAAGACATCATCTTTGGACAGATGCGGCAGGCGATCGCGTCGATGCACATCGAGGACATCAATCGCGATCGCGAGAAATTCCTGCACAGCATCCAGAACTCGGTGGAACCAGAACTGCAGAAGATCGGATTGGTGCTGATCAACGTCAACATCACCGACATCACGGACGGCTCCGGCTATATCGAGGCGATCGGCCGCAAGGCGGCCTCAGAGGCGATTCAAAAGGCCCGTGGCGACGTGGCCGAGCAGGAAAAACTCGGCGAGGTCCGCGTGGCCGAGGCCGATCGCGACAAAACGGTGCAAGTGGCCGAGGCGCACAAGGTCCGCGAGATCGGCACCCGCGGTGCGTCTCGCGAGCAGGCAGTGCGCATCGCCGACCTCAATAAGGAGCAGCAAGTTGGCGAGAAGCGTGCGTCTTTCGCACAGGATATGGAGGTGGCCGAGGCCGACCGCGAAAAACGAATCGCCGTCGCCAATGCCAACGCCCTTGCCTTTACCGGCGAAACCGAGTCACAGGCCAAGGTCGCCGATGCAGAGGCACGCCTGAAGGTGAAAAAGGCCGAGGCCTATCAACTCGGCGAAACGCGCGAGCGGGAGGCGGAGGCCTCGGTGCTGGAGTCCCAGAACCGGGCAATGGCCAAAGCGGCCCTGGCCGATGCCGAGAAAGTCGAGGCCGAACGCCGGGCGGCCGTCGAAGCTCCGGCCAAGGCAGAGAAGGCGAAGATCATCGTCGATGCCCAGGCCGAGTCCGAGAAGCGGAGAATCGAGGCCGAAGGCGAGGCATCCGCCATTTTCGCCCGCCTCGAAGCCGAGGCCCGCGGCCAATACGAAATGCTCGCCAAGAAAGGAGAAGGTTTCCGCGCCCTTATTGAAGCGTGCGGCGGGGCAAACCAGGCCTTTCAAATGCTAATGATCGAGCATCTCGACAAACTGGCGGAGACGTCGGCCAAGGCGATCTCCAACATCAAGTTCGACAAGGTCGTCGTCTGGGAAAATGGCGGCCAAAACGGCCAGTCGTCGACCGCGAACTTTCTGCACGGCATGACGCGGACACTCCCTCCGATGATGCAGGTGTTGCGCGACATTGCCGGCATCGAAGTCCCGGAATCGCTGGTCAAGCTCTCCCCGGAGCCAGCCAATGGGTCCAAGGCTTCAGAAAGTCTTCCGATACCCGGCAGAAGTTGAACTGCCCAATGAACCGCTTAACGATTCGACCAATCGTGATCGTCCCAAATGCGGTCTGAACCCGGTCAACGGAGTTCAATTGGCGAGCGGCCGCGAGCGATGCTCCTTGTCGGCGCGGACTTGGGCCGACGACGACGGCAGGACGCAGGATAGACGCTCGGCGATGATGCCCGGCGGCACGTCGGAGCGACGCGGGATCTGAAGCGACCGGCCATCAACGGCCGAATCGTGCGCCGTTAGACCCGCCGCTGTCGAACCTGCCTGACCGACAAACTGAAACTCGCCGACCGCCAGCCCTTCCACCACTGCGTTAGACGGTTCCGCCGGGGTTCGCCCCGGCGCCGCCGGAGTTGTCCAGGCGACGATCGGAACATCCGGCCGGATCACCGACCCGTCCCCCGTAACGACGAAGCGAGGATCGTGGCCGGACGGCGTCCCTTCGCGCGTCAGCCGAAGCAGCCCGGCCTGCGGACCGGCCAGGTCGAAGACGCACTCGTCGAGCGCCGCTCGAAGCTTGCGCCTTGCGGCCGGCGCGTCTTGGGGATTCGTGCCCAGCACAACGCTTCGGCACGCCTCAGCGTGAGGTGCCGCGCCGAAATCACAACGTCGCGCACCGTGGGCCATTCCCGCAGATCGAACAGGGCTCCTCCGACTTTCAAACAATTGTCGGCTTCCAGCCGTCCGGGAGCAGAGGCGCAAACGACGGCCGCGCCGGCGTTGAAAAAGACGGTGTTCGAAAGTCGAATGCGGCCGGCATCGGGGTCGCGAGCGTCAACGCCGCGCCAGACGACGGCGGGACTGTCGCCGGCCGGTTGTTCGCCCTTTTCGATGTGCCGCGAACTCGTTCGCGCCGGCCCGTCCGCAATGAACGCGCAGCGTTCGAGAAAAACCTCCTGCGATCGAACGGCCAGCAGTGATCCGGACGCGTCGCCGGCCGAAGCGCGAACGGCTGCTCCTGCCGTTGCGGAAGTTTCCCGGCGAAGGATGACGTGATCCATGGTGAATTTGCGGCAGACGACTCTGAACGGCCGATCCCGGACGACGATCAGGGAGGCCGAACGGCCCGTGCCGCGGAGCACCAAATCGCCGACATACGAAAGGGCCTCTGCCTCGTAAGGTCCCGCGTTCAGCAGGACGACGCCGTCGGCGTCGGGCGTCGGAAGCGGCCGTAATCCCTCGGGCGCCGGGCGTTTTCGTTGGCGATGAGCGTCCCGCGGGGTGGGGAGTGTTTCGACGGCTCGCAGAGGAGCTTCCGACAATAATGAGGACGCGGCCGAGCGAAGCCGAAGCAGGCGGCTCATTGTGCCCGCGTCGAACCACGTCAGGGCGGCTCCCGACAGGACGAACAAGAGGGTTAGGACGGCGGCCGCGGAAAACCGCGAGTTGCGCTCGATGGGCGTCCTCTCGAGCGGAGCGGCCGTATCGAACTGCCGCCGGAACCGCGCCAGCCGGCGGTGCCCCGCGTTGTTCGCATTCCCGAATCGGGCAGTGACCTCAGCGAACGTTGCGGGCCGCCGACAAGGATCGCGCTGAGTCAACGCGCGGACTGCCTCGGCCAGCGGCGCGGGCGTATCGGGCGCGAATTCTCGGATCTCCGGGACTGCCCGCGACTGATGGGCGGCGAGTTTCCCCAGGGGATCGCCCGTGGGAAACGGCGGCCGGCCGGCCAGCAATTGCCACAGGAGGCAGCCGAACGCGTAGATCTCGGTGGCCGTTGTCTTGAAATTGCCGGTGCCGATGAGTTCGGGGGCGGTCCCCTCGTACCTTTCCGGAGGCACGTCGCCGCGAAGGAGGAGCCCGGTTTCGAGCGCCCCGCCGACGCCCGCGTCCACCAGGACAGCCCGCCCGGCGGCCGTCAGCCGGACGTTCGGCAATTGAATCTGGCCGTGCAGGCAGGCGCGCGATTCGAGCGCGGCCAGCCCCGCGGCAAGCTGCCGCGCAATCTGTGCGACGACGTCGACGGGAAACCGTCCGCGGCGGACAAGCAACTCGCGGCAATTGGGGCCGGCGGCATGCCGGCTGAGGACGATGAGATCGCTTGCGTTCCGGTCCGTGAAATGCGGCCCGACAAGGAATGGATGATCGAGTCCGCGCAACCGTTCGATCAGGGTGCGCAAGCGATCCAAGGCCGGCCCCGACATCTCGGCCGGAGGGCGGAGGCGCTTCGAGCACGACCTTGTCCAAGCCGCCATGTGTCGTGGCCAGATAGGTCTCGGCGAACTCGCCGCGGCCCAGGCGGTCGAGCAGCACGCAGGGACCGATGCGGAGCTGTTCCGGTGGAGACGATTCCAGAACTTTTGCCTGGAAGGGAGTGAGAATTCCCGCGTGCAAAAGCGCATCGATCCAAACGAAGTCGAACGCCGGAATTCCGCGGGCCAGTCTGTGTACGCGGCGCCGGCACCGTCGAAAATCGCGTTCTCGACACACGTTCAGGCGGACGAGCGATTCCCGCAAGGGAAGGGACAAAGGCTGAAGGCGGAAGGTTGAAGGATGCGTCGGCGCGGCGTTATTCATCCTTCATCCTTCCACCTTCAGCCTTAAGGGGGCGTGACTTATCTCAAATCGGCCGGCGCGGGACAAGATGAGTCGCGTTGCGCCTCGGCGGGATCCAGAGAGCGGGGCACCCGCCTTGTGACGAGCGGCCAAGTGCGTCGTCCACGCGCTTACCGAGTTTTCATCCATTGGACCTTTCCAACATCCGAAGAACGTGCAAGAATAGCTGCTGGAGCGATTGGAGCGCCGATTACGATGGCGCAAACCAGGTCGTGGGCGTCGACCGCGCAGCGGAGTACGTTGTGATTTGAGTAGGGCGCGGCACCGGTCTGGTAAAGACTGGCCGAAACGTTCCTTCGTGAAGCTTGGATACCCAGCCAACATGATGTCCGATCAGCCCGCGCAGCGCGAGCTGCGGAGTATCCTGCGATCTACGCGGGTCGGCGATTTGAAGCTGACTCCGTGTCCCATCCTGCCGCCGACCGCCACCGTGGCCGAGGCGGCTATCGCGATGCGCCGGCAAAGCCACGGCAGCGCCATGGTATGCTCCGCGGGCGAAGTGGTGGGAATCTTCACGGAACGGGATCTCGATGCGAGTGGTCGCCGGCGGCAAGGGACTCGATATTCCGTTGTCGCAGGTCATGACGGCCAACCCCAAGACCGTCACCGAGGCGGAGACGCTCTTTGAGGTGGCCCGTTCCATGGATCAGGGAGGATACCGTCGGCTACCGGTCGTGGATGCGACGGGAAGGCCGGCGGCGATCATCGACGTGAAGGCTTTGGTTCACTTCCTCGTCGAACATTTTCCGGCCGCGATTTACAACCAAGCCTCCCACGAGCAGTTGACTGCCAAAGATCGCGAGGGAGCGTAATCCCGCCGGCAATCAACCCACGAGCTCGCCACACCCCAACGAACCCGACCCGAAGATTTTTGCAAGTTCCGCTCGCCCGCCCGGACGTCTCTCACCAAAGGGCGTGCGTTTCCCAGGAGTGAACGACTGATGGCGACGACCGAGGCGGCAGTCCCCGAGAGCCTGAACGGGAAAAAGACCGAAACGCTGGAGACCGTTGTAGTCCGTTTCTGCGGCGACAGCGGCGACGGCATGCAGTTGGCCGGCACCCAGTTCACCAACGCCTCCGCCGTCTTCGGAAACGACGTGAGCACCCTGCCCGACTTTCCGGCCGAAATCCGTGCTCCGGCCGGGTCGCTCAGCGGCGTCAGCGGCTTTCAGCTCTGCTTTTCCGCGCACGACATTTTCACGCCGGGGGACACGGTCGACACGCTGGTCGCGATGAACCCGGCCGCGCTCAAGACGAACGTGGGCGACCTCAAGCAGGGGGGAACGCTCATCCTCAACGAGGATGCGTTCGATCGCAGCAACCTCGGGAAAGCCGGTTACGCGACCAATCCGCTGGAAGACAATTCCTCGATTTCCGGATACCGGGTCCACAAGGTGCCGATGACCCGCCTGACGCGCGACGCCGTCGAAGGGCTTGGCCTGTCTCAGCGCGAGGCTGACCGTTGTCGGAACTTCTTCGCCCTCGGACTCGTTTACTGGCTCTATGAGCGCGACAGCAAGCCGACGATCGAGTGGGTGAAAGAGAAATTCGGGAAGAACCCGGCGATCGCGGAGGCCAACATCCGCGGCTCAAGGGGGGCTACAACTACGGATTTTCGACCGAGTCGTTCACGGTCCATTACCAGGTGCCGCCCGCGAAGCTCGCGCCGGAAAGTACCGCAAGATCACCGGGAACGAGGCGCTGGCCTACGGACTGGCGACGGTTGCCAAGCTTTCCGGTGCCCGCGTCGTCTACTCCGGTTACCCGATCACGCCCGCCAGCGACATCCTGCACGAACTGTCCAAGTTGAAGCATTTCGGCGTCGTGACGTTCCAGGCCGAGGACGAAATCGCTTCGATGGCCGCGACGGTCGGCGCGGCTTTCGCCGGAAATCTCGCCGTGACGGCCAGCAGCGGCCCGGGAATCTGCCTGAAGGGCGAGGCAATGGGGCTCGGCATGATTACCGAGTTGCCCATGGTGATCGTCGACGTGCAGCGCGGCGGGCCGAGCACGGGGCTCCCCACGAAAACCGAGCAGTCGGACCTGCTGTTGGCCATGTTCGGCCGCAACGGCGAGTCGCCTCTCCCGATCCTGGCGGCGGCGACGCCGGCCGACTGTTTCGATCTCGTGCAGGAGGCGATGCGGATCGCAGTCGATTTCATGGTCCCCGTGATCTTCCTCTCCGATGGCTATATCGCCAACGGGGCCGAGCCTTGGCGGGTTCCGAACGTCTCCGAGCTCAAGGCCGTCAAAGTCAAACACCCGACCGAGCGGAACGCGGCGGACGGTTTCCTGCCTTATAAGCGGGACGATCGGTACGTGCGTCCGTGGGCTGTGCCCGGCACGCGCGGGCTGGAACACCGTGTCGGCGGCCTGGAGAAGGCGGACGTCACGGGAAACGTCGAATATTCACCCTCCAATCACCAGAAGATGACCGACATCCGCGCCAAGAAGGTGGCGGGAATCGCCGACTTCATCCCGGAGCAGACGGTCGAGGGCCCGGAATCGGGCGATCTGCTCGTCGTGAGTTGGGGCGGGACGTACGGGAGCGTGCGAACCGCCGTCCGGCAGGTCCTCTCCGAAGGACACAAGGTCGCGCACTGCCATCTGCGCTACCTCAATCCGTTCCCCCGAAACCTTGAAACGATCCTGCGAAACTACAAGGGAGTGCTCGTTCCCGAATTGAACTGCGGGCAGCTCCGCTTCCTGTTGCGAAATCAATTCCTCGTTGACGCCAAGGGTTTGAACAAGATTCAGGGAAAACCGTTCCTGATCAGCGAGGTTGCCGCAGCCATCCGGTCCCACTTGGAAAATGGAAAACCATGAGTGTTGAACTTCCGCAATTGACGGCCAAGGACTTTGCAAGCGACCAGGAGATCCGCTGGTGCCCGCGCTGCGGGGACTATTCCATCCTGGCGCAGATGAAGAAGGTCCTTCCCACCCTGGGCATTCCGAAGGAAAAGTTCGTCTTCGTTTCGGGCATCGGCTGCTCGAGCCGGTTTCCGTACTACATGGACACCTACGGCTTCCACGGGATTCACGGCCGCGCGCCGGCCATTGCGACCGGCGTCAAAATCAGCCGGCCCGAGCTGCAGGTGTGGGTCATCACGGGCGACGGCGACGCGCTGTCGATCGGGGGCAACCATTTCCTGCACGTGATCCGCCGCAACCTGGACGTCAAAATCGTCCTCTTCAACAACCAGATTTACGGGCTCACCAAGGGGCAATATTCCCCGACCAGCCCCGTTGGGGCGCGGACAAAGAGCACGCCGTACGGATCGGTCGACCGGCCCGTCAACCCGCTGTGCGTGGCGATCGGGGCGGAAGCGACCTTTGTCGCGCGCTCGGTCGACGTCGACATCAAGCACCTCACTATGGTCCTGGAGCGGGCCGCCCATCATAAGGGGACGGCCTTCGTCGAGGTCTATCAGGACTGCAACGTGTTCAATTCCGGCGCGTTCAACTACGCCTCCAAGAAGGAGGAAAAAGAGGACAACATCGTCTATCTCGAGCACGCCAAGCCGTTGATCTTCGGCAAGAACCGGAATAAAGGGATCCGCATCAACGAAATGAGCCGGCCGGAGATCGTCGAGCTGGGGGGCGACGTCAAAGAGGACGACCTCCTCTTCCACGATGAAAAGGCCCACGAGCCATCGCTGGCCTTCCTCCTGGCCCGCATGCGCTATCCCGAGTTTCCGGAACCGATGGGCGTCTTCCGCGACGTCCAGCGGCCCACCTATGACGAGGGAGTGTGCGCCCAAGTCGAGACCGCCATGGCCAAGCAAGGGGCCGGCGACCTCGAAGCACTCTACAACGACGGCGACACGTGGGTTGTGCAATAAGGCTGCCTGGGAAGCTCATCGGGTAAGCTGCCAGCTTGCCCTTGAATGGCCGATTTTTAAGCTCGAACGGGCAAGCTGGCAGCTCGCCCCACGGTTTCAAGTCGCCAGTAGCGAAGAACGCGTCGGAGTGCTGCCATGATCTGTCCCGATTGCGGCTACGACAACATCGAAGGGGTCGACGGCTGCGAACAGTGCGGGCAGCCGCTCGTCGATTTTGACGCGTCGACATGCGAGCTCGAGGAGTCGATCTCGCGGCACAGCATCGCCGTTCTGTCTCCCAAGCCGGCCATTTGCATTTCCGCGACCACCACGGTCCGCGAAGGCGTCCGGATAATGGCCCAAAAGAACATCGGCTGTCTCCTCGTCCAGGAGGGGAACACCCTCGCGGGCGTTTTTACGGAACGCGACGTCCTCAACCGGATTTCGCCCGATCTCGCCGCCCTTGACGAGCCGGTCAGTGCCTTCATGACCCGCTCGCCCGAGACGATCCGCCGCCAGGATTCGATCGCCTACGCACTGCACGCGATGGACATTGGTGGTTATCGGCACATGGTGGTCGTCGACCGGTACGGAGCGCCGACGGGGATCCTCTCCGTCCGCGACATTCTTCGCTTCTTGTGCGTCCGGTTCGCCGAGATCCGTTCCGACCTTCGATGATTCGGCGTGGAGTGACTGCCAAATGGCGGACGCCGACACCTCTTTCCAGCAGCGATCGCCAGCCCTCCTGGTCATTGGCGATTTTTTCTCTCCCGCCATGGAGCCGGTGCGGCTGTGCGTCGAGGACCTGGTGCATGAAGGGTGTGACGCGCGGTTTGCAGCCGGCGTGCCGGGACCTGCGGCGGATCCTGCCACGGAGGGCTGGTTTCCGGATCTCGTCGTCGTCTGCCAGCATTGGCCGGACGAGTTCACCGAACGGGACGTCCGGCGGCTCATGGGACTCTATCCGCTGGCCCGCGTGAGCTGCTGCTACGGACCCTGGTGCCAGTCCGACGGCCGCAGCCGCGACATCTGGCCCTTCGCCGTCCGCGTGCCGGTCTGCTCGGCCGCCGGCCGCATCGGCCGCGAGCTCGAAGTCCTGGCGGGTCTCCGCCGGCCGTTGCCGCTGACGGCCTCGCGCGACGAAGTCTTCCTTTTCGATACGCCCGTCTTGTAGAGTGTTCAGGCTGCAGGGTGTTCAGCAATTGGGAGCCGCCGTCATGAAGCTCGCCTCGCTTTTTCTGTTCGTGTACGTCGCCGTCGTTGGTTTGCGCTCGTCCGCACGGGGGGCCGAGGGAACCGAGCGAGTCTACTTCGGCACATACGGGCAGGCGCCCAACGAGGGGATCTTCGTCGCCGAGTTGGATCTGGCAAGTGGCGTCGTGAGCCGGCCGCACTTGGCGGCGCAGGCGGTCAACGCTTCGTTTTTGGCGCTCGATCCGAGCCGCAAATTTCTCTACGCGGTCGCCGAGGTCTCGACGCTTGGCGGAAAAAGGACCGGCGGCGTGATCGCGTTTGCCGTCGACGGGCCGACGGGCCGGCTCACGCGGCTCAACGAGCAGCCCTCGCAGGGGGCTGGGCCGTGTTATCTCGTCGTCGACAAGACGGGCAAGAATGTGCTGGTGGCCAACTACGATGGCGGAACCGCCGCCGTCCTGCCGATTGATCAGCGGGGCCGGTTGAAGCCCGCTTCCTGCGTGGTCGCCCATCACGGCAAGGGCGTCAACCCGGAGCGACAGGAAGGGCCGCACGCCCATTCGATCAACCTCGACGCGGGCAACCGGTTCGCCTTCGTGGCCGATCTCGGGCTCGACAAGGTGCTGGTCTACCGGTTCGACTCGTCGGCCGGAACGCTCACGCCGAACGATCCGCCCTCCGTCACGGTGGCGCCGGGCGCGGGTCCGCGGCACTTCGCGTTTCATCCCTCGGGCCGGTTCGCCTACGTCATCAACGAGCTGGGCAGCACAATCACCGCTTTCTGGTACGACGCCGACAACGGAATTCTCTCCAGGACCCAGACGATCTCGACCCTGCCGCCGGGGTTCAAAGGGACAAACACGGCGGCGGAGGTCGTGGTGCATCCGTCGGGCAAGTTCGTTTACGGCTCGAACCGGGGCGACGACAGCATCGCCATTTTCTCGGTCGACGCCGCAACGGGCCGACTCGCCCCCGTGGGACACGAGCCGACGCAGGGGAAGACTCCGCGGAACTTCGCCGTCGACCCGACCGGGAATTATCTTCTGGCGGCCAACCAGGACTCCGACACGGTCGTTGTGTTCCGCATCGACCCGGCAACAGGCCGGCTGAAAGCCACGGGGCAGACCCTCAAGATCCACAAACCGGTGTGCATCAAATACGGGAAGTGGTGAGTGGCGAGTGATGAGTGGCGAGTGGTGAGTGGTGAGTGGCGAGCGTAAAGCTCCGGCAGGGGCGGCAGTCCTCTTGCCATCGGCGTCCCGCCTTCCTTACCGGCGGTAGGGGGCCGACTTGTGGCGCCGCAAGGAAAATCCGGCACACAGGCAAAATCGCCCGGAAAAACGACCAAAGAGCGATCTTCCGCGAAAGGGCGACATTCGTTACGCTTCCCGCCCGTTTGCGGGACAGACGGATGTCCGGCTCGATTTCTGCGCGTTCGCGCTGACCGTCAGGCCGGAATTGAACTTCAAAGGGTGGCCAGCGATAGGGCAAAGGAGTGTGCCGATGAATGGGCGTCGTGTGACAGGTCTCGTGGTGGCTTTGGCCATCACCCTTGTGTTTGCAACCACGCTTCGGGTGACGTGGGTCTCGGCCCAGGACTTCACGTCGCCGCAGAATGCCGCGGCCTCGCCGCAGAATTCCGGCGCCCCACCCGATCTCCTTCCGCCGCAGAATCCGCCCCAGAATCCGGCTCCGCCCCAGGAGGGGGCTCCGGATTCGGCCACGGGCGACCCGAATACGGAAGTCCTGACTCGCGGAGCCATCCACGAGGCGTTCGCGCAGCCGGTCGTGTTCAATTCCACGCCGAGCGCGGTCGTGCCCAAGCAGCCGCCGGACCCGGTCGAAGAAATGCCTCCCGAGCAAAAGCCGGCCGGAGATCACGTCGTGTGGATCGCCGGCTACTGGAGTTACGAAACCGACCAGCATAAATTCATCTGGACCAGCGGCATTTGGCGGGCCATGCCGGCCGGCGTCGAATGGGTTCCCGGCTATTGGAATCAGGCGGACGGTGGATTCCAGTACGTCTCCGGATTTTGGCGTAAAAACGAAGTAACGCAGGTTACCTATCTGCCACAAAAGCCGCCGGACACGCTCGAGCAAGGCCCCGTCGGCGCGGCCCCCTCGGCCGATTATGTTTGGATCCCCGGTCATTGGATGTGGTGGCACGGACATTACGCCTGGCGTCCCGGTTTCTGGGCGGCCGCCAATCCCGATTGGATTTGGGTGCCGGCCAATTACGTCTGGTCCCCCTCGGGTTACGTCTTTGTCGAGGGGCACTGGGACTATGCGATGGAGCACCGCGGCGTCTTCTTCGCGCCGGTGGTCTTCCGTCCCGGAGTCTTCATCGGGCCGGGGTTTGTCTATACGCCGGTCGTCGCGATGGACTTTGGCGTGTGTACAGGCTGCCTCTTCTGCCGGCCCGGTTGTTATTGCTTCGGCGATTACTACGGCCCGGGCTTTGTCTCCGTCGGAATTTATCCCTGGTTCGCGTTCCACGGCCGCTTCGGGTATGACCCGTGCTTTGCCTATTACAGTTGGCACTACCGCGGTGATCCGCGGTGGCACGAGCGGATCGTGGGTGACTACCGATTCCGGATTGGACACCCCGACGCACGGCCGCCGCGGACGTATGCGGCCATGGTCCGCCTGGGCGGACCGGCGCTGGCCGTCCACATCAGTGTCTTGGCGGCTCGCGGCGGCGGGATGCGGTTCGAGAGAATCAGCGCCGCCCGCCGCGCCGAAATCCACAGGGCCGTGCGGGAGCAGCACCTGGCCAATGCGCGTCGCAGCCAAGCCGAAGCCCGTGCCGCCCGCGAGGGCGGAACGGGTCCGAGGACGGCGGACATTCCCAAGTCGTCACTGTCGGCCAACCACGGGCAGGCGGCTGCCGCCGGGCACCAGAAGACGACGACTCGACAGGCGCAACAACGGGCCGCCACCCGCCAGCCGGCGCGGTCCCGCCAACCGGCGCGGAAACCAAACAACGAAAGGTAAAACGTAGGGCAAGCTGCCAACTTGCCATCCGACTCCAAGTGTCACCCGGTGCACTGACGGGAACTTCGGCCCGCCAGTGCACCTGCTTTTCACGGCCGCCTAATCCCCCCGGCTTCATCGTTCGTCCTTGCTCTTTTCCTTCCAGGTGTGCACCACGTTCAAAGTTTGTCCGGCCTGCACGACCAGCGGCTCGTCGAATGTGATCTGCACGCGCTGCCCTCTCTGAGCCGATCGATGGGGCGGCGTGTGCCCCGTGGCTTCCAGGCGGGCCGCTGATCGTTCGGCTCCCTTGGGGAGCTCGAACACCAATTCGCGTAACCTGACCGCGCCGTGTTTGACGTCGATGCTGTTCGTCTGCGATTCGTGCTTGCGCGTCTGGCGCAGCGTTCCCCAGCCCTCGGCCGCCGTAAAAAAGACTTTGAAATCGTCGGCCTGCCAGCGCGGGGCGAAACCGAGCCGGCCGGCCGGGCCGTCGTAGACGAAGCCGGTCAGAGCGATCAAACAGCCCCAAGAGGCCAGCGCCCGGGCGTAATGGTCGCCGCACTCGACTTCGTTCCAAGGGTTGTGCCGCCGGCCGTCGTAGCGGTCATGGATTCCGCGGAGGATGCTCAAGCCCTCGCGGACCATGCCTTCGTGAAGCAGGGCCGAGGCGACCTGATATTCCGTCCCCGTCCAGACCTCATCGCGATACAAGACCGGCTCGGCCATCCGCCCTCCTTTGGGCCAGGTGCAGGTGAATAAGCCGGCGTCGCCCGGCCGGGCGAACCACCGCTGAGGCGGATGGGCCGTGTTCTGGGCCGCGACGTCCGGGGCCCAGTTGTAGCGGTAGATCGACTTCAGCGCTGTGCGGATCGTTTCGAGCGGATAGAGCCGGCCCAAGCCGACTTGATCGGCCCACGTCTGGCCGAAGAGCTGATCGGCCAGACAACCGGCGCCGTATTGCAGATTGGGCGACTGCGCCCGGCGGAATCCGCTGCTCGAAATATTCGCCGTTCCACAAATTGTCGACCGTCCAGCGGCTCCCCTTGGAGGCGATCTGCCGGCAGCGGTTGGCGAACGGCCGATCTCCCTGCACGTCGGCCATTTTGGCCGCCGCCTCGAGCGCAGCCAGGTAGAGCGCTCCCACAAACGTGTTCGGTCCGATGAAAGCGAGATCGAACGTGTTCCACTGTTTGTCCTCGATGACGCCGTCGTCGTTCCGATCGTGGCCGATCTCGTACTCCATCACCTGCTTGATCTTGGGCCAATGCTCTTTGAGAAAACCGTCGTCCTTGGACATGAGGTGCTCGCGATAACACTTCAGCACGGTGCCACACTGGCCGTCGGCCGCGTAGGGCTGCGCGGGGTTCTCGCCGCGGAAACCGACGCGGCCAGTTCGCGGATCGAAGCCGACGCCGAGATCCTGCATGACGCGGGCGCTGCGTTCCAGCTCGGGGAAGAGGCGGGCCAGTCCCTGGGCGTAATTCCAAACGTGCGTGCAGGTGCCGTCGCAGCAGCCGACCCCCTCCCACGCCCAAAACCGGCCGTTGTGCCGCCATTGGACCGTGTTGGTCGCCAGCGTGCTGATTGGCATCAGGAGTCGCGCCAGGAGCCAGCGCGGCAACGTGCCGTCGAAATAGGTCTCGTGGAAGAGGTGCGTGAGGCCGGTCAGACGGTCGAGATTCTCTTTCAGGTAATGCGCGACGCCCAAAGTGCTGTCGAACCAGTTGGCGTACATCCGCCCATGCTCGCCGCCGGCGAAATGCCAGGTGAGCAGAAAGACGACTTGTTTGTCTTCGCCCGGTTCGAGCGAAAAGTGCGTGACGATGCCCGCGTCGTGATTGGGTTTTCCGAGCGGAAAGTCGAATGTTTCAGAGGACTCGCCGAGATCGTGCTGTTTTCCTGTTTTCCGAAAGCCTTCAAACCGTGCGGGAAAGACCGACGCGTGGTCATCGAGGACCGACAGCGCCAGCGTGCCGAAGTCCGGCTGCTGGTCGAGAGGCGGCAGCTTCATCTCTTTGGGCGGAGCATCGGCAAATGCAATATCGTCGACGTTGATGTGGCCCCAACCACCGGTCGCCCGGTCGACGATCTCGATCGTCGCCGCATGTCCGAGGTAATCGCTCACCTCCCAAAAGTCCCATTCGAGCTTTTCGTTGTCCTTTCCCGTCGCCGTCCGAATCACTTTGCCGTCCGACACGAGGTTGATGCAGGTTTTGCCCGGATGGTTTCCGCCGCCGATGCGGAACTGAAGGAAGCGCCGGCGGATCGTGAACTTGGGCGACGTCAGCGTTCCCGTGCTCTGATCGCCCCCCGAATACGTGTTGACGAGCCCCTTGCCGCCGAATCCGCTGACCTGTTGCTGGTTGGGCAGAGTCCCCTCCGCGGGCTTGTCGCCGAATGCCGTCCCCGTTTTCTTCCACTTGCCGTAACTGCCCGACTCGAAGTCGGCAAAGACCTCCGGTTCGCGGGTTTCTGCGGAGGCCGGTTGCGGGACCTCCCGAATGCTCATCAGCAGGCTTGCCAAGCCTGCGCGCGGACGACTCGATTTTGCCGCACGGCCGTGTAGCGCCCGACGTGCCGCTGGCCGACTGGGTTCTGAATCCAACCGCCGAACGCCACATCGACCGTTTTGTTCGACGTGTTGTGCACGCGATAGCGCAAGACGGTTCCGGGAATTCCCGAATCCCGCGCACTCAACGGGACGAACGGACTGAACGCTTCCAGCGAGACGTCCACCGGCGACGGCTCGTTTTCGTCGCCGCGGTAATGGACCTTGCCGATCGGGTATTCGCCCGCGAATTCGATCTTGGAGAATCCGTGTTTGTCGAGCGTTCGATAGACCGCTTGACCGCCGCGCGGCGTGACGGAGAGACCAAACCCTTGCTGGACGGGGGAAGGGGGCGTGTAAGTCCGATAGCAGTTATCGCCGTAACCGGTAAAGCGATCGACATTGAAGATGCCCCACTCGGCCAGGGTGCCGTCGCCGCGCAGGTAAAGCTGGCCCGCGCAGATTCCGCCGACCGGCATGCCGATGCAGGTCAGCTCGTCGCCGGAATAGATCTTCGTGGTTCCCTTGGAGAACAGCCGCTCGACCCAGGCGGAATCGAGATTTTTGTCGGCCGGAATGTGGTGCGTGCCGAGCTTGACGGCGGCGGGTGCCGTGGGGCAGCAGTTGTCCACGACGGTCAGCGCGACGGTCCCCGCTCCGGCTGCAAGGAAACCGCGGCGGGAGATTTCGTTTGGCTGCATCAGTTCGCCTCGCAAATCCAACCTCTCGCGCGGTCGGCCCTCTCGCGCGGTCGGCCCTCTCGCGCGGTTGGCACAGACCCGGTTTGCAATCATCACCTTGAAAGAGAGGATCCCATACGCCGGGTCTCGCACGCAACCCGACGGCATGACGAAGCACGAAATCCGAATGGTCGCGGCGATCCGGATTTGACACCGTCCCGGCGGCTTGCGGCATTCGCGGGCAAGAGCTAGCTTGAAGCTCCGAGCTTTACCACCTGGGAGCGACAAGTTCATGCGACGATTCCGCCCGATTTCCGCTGGTGATTGGGGCGCGCCTGCTTTGCGGACGCTCGGGGCGGCCGTTCTGGCGGCCCTGATTTCGGCCGGTTGCCAAGACCAGTCAACGCCGCCCGCGGGGCCCACAGCGACGCCGAAAGAGTCGAAAAGTGTCTCGACCGCCATGCCCCCGGCGGCGAAACCGGCCGAGAGCGAAGCGGCCATCGCGCCGGTCCGAAAACCGGACGCTCCGGCCGATGTCGCCGCTCTCAAGGCCGACGGGGCCGTTTTCAAGAGGAATGCGGCCGGCTCGATCGTCGGCGTCAATCTTGCGGGAGGAAACGGCAACGATGCGACCCTGTCCCACCTGAAGGGACTCCCCGCTCTCGAAGAACTGGTTCTGAGCGGGCCCTCCTACACGCCGGAAGGTCTTTCGCACTTGGGCGAGCTGTCGGGGCTCACCCGGCTGGGATTGGAAGCGACCAACACGAACAACGCCGTGCTGGGTGCGCTGGCCAAGTTGCCAAAGCTCGTCGTCCTCAATTTGTTCAAAACGGATGTCCGGAACGAGGGGCTGAAACAGCTCGTCGCGCTCAAAAAGCTAAAGGACCTCGACTTGCGGCGGACGCTCACGGACGATACCGGAGTCGCCAATTTGAAGAGAATGGATTCGCTCAAGGCGCTGAAGCTTCAAGACACGCGCGTGACAGAAGCCTGTCTCGAAAATGTCTTTTCGCTGCCGGCTCTCGAGCGTTTGGGACTTTCCGGCGCCAATTTCGGCGACACGGCCCTGCAGAAGATCGGCAAGGTCACCCGACTCAAGGAATTGCAGCTCGACGACTCGATCGTCACCGATGCCGGCCTGGCTGCCTTGGAAAACCTCAATCATCTCGAAGTGTTGCACCTCCGCCGGACGCGAATCGGCGACGCCGGATTGGCCCACCTGAAAGGTCTCTCCCGCATGAAGACGCTCATGCTGCGGGACACGCTTGTGGATGACGACGGCCTCGCAAACCTGGAGGGGCTGTCGAACCTGGACACTCTCGAATTGAGCGAGCTGCAGGTCACGGACGCCGGCCTGGCCCATCTGGCCGGCCTGAAAAAGTTCGCGCGGCTCGATTTGTGGAGCACGAAAATCACCTCGGCCGGCACCGCCTCGCTCAAGGGCCTGACAAATCTGGTCGACTTAAACCTCGACAGTTGTCAGATCAACGACGACGCGCTCAAGAACTTCGAGGGCCTCACGCGGCTCGAACGATTGGATCTCGACAACACCCAAGTCACCGACGCCGGCCTGGAGCACCTCAAAGGTCTCTCGAAGCTGCGGGAGCTCGATCTCACTTCGGTCAACGACGTCACTCCGGCGGGCGTGGAGAAACTGCAAAAGTCGCTGCCCCATTGCCAGATCAAGACGACCTCACAGTGAAATCGTCGAAAGCCGGAGGAGTTTCTTGGGGTTTTTTCGGGCGCTGAAAAAGGGACGGAAACCCCGAAAACATCGGAAGCACGTCCTCTACCAGCAAATTGATCTGGAACCGACCACGAGCCCCGGATATAATCAACTAAATGTGTTGTTTCGGTTGGAACGTGACTGAGGTCTTAGCCCGATGAACCGCTGCTTGCCGCGGACTGTCCGACGGGTCGTGCTCATCGCCGCCTTGGCGATGGCTAGCCGTGCTCCCACACGGGCGAGCGAGTCCGCACCCAAGACCCTCGATCCCACGACGTACAAGTCGCCTTCCGGGGCCTTCACTCTGACGGTCGATCCCAGCGACATTTACGGTCGCTATGGCGGAGCGTATCGCGTCACCAAGAACGGCAAAGAGCTCTGGTCGGCAACGCTTCCGTTTACGTTCTGGCAAGCCTCTGTAACCGATACGGGCGTCGTGGCCGGTTATGCCCACACGCTCGGCCAACGCGGCTTTGGAGAGACAAGAGATGAGCCACGGCCGGGCGACCTCATCGTCGCCATCATCGACCCGAGCGGAAAGATCCGGCTGAAGCAGGTCACGAAACGGCAAGAGAGCCGTTATCTGCACTCACCGCCCGACCCTCTTGGGCACGGCTTGATTGTCGATGAGGCGAACGATTGGCTCATCGTGCGGGTCCTCAATGAAGGCCGGGACGAGATTTGGTGGACTTACCGCCTCTCGACCGGCGCCGTCTTGGATAAGCCGGCGCCGCATCGCTCAATGCCCAACGCCGAGCCGGCGCGCTGGATCCTCGACGCGAAACTCATCCAGGGAACGCCCCTTGTCCTGTTGCACTGGTGGCGATTTGACTTCCAGGTCGGCGCTCGTTTCACCCTGGTCGACCGCGAGGCGAAGCCTGTCTGGTCGCTGGAACTCCCCAGCGATTACATGGTCAAAGGCTCCGAAGCGGCACAGGACAAACTGCAGGATTGGATTCGCGAGCACGGCGGCATCCTGCGGACCGATCAGGCCCACGAGTTCGATCTGTTCTTCGCTGCCGAGTCGAAACGGGTCACGTTCGCAGTCAAACAAAGCCCGACCGGCGAGTGGGTGGTGAAGGAAACCGCCCGCGCCCCGTTCTCGATCGCCTCGCCGGAAGACTCCAAGCTCGCGGCAATCCCCAAGCGATCTCTGAAAGCCCTCGGAACACTGGTCCTGCAAGCGAACAGGGCGGCCGACGATTCACCCGTCCGCAATGTGCGCGATTTCGTGTTCGACGGCAAAGGCCGCATTGCCTTCCTGCGTGAGGACGACGACCGCACGTCTTTCGTCCTGGTCGATCAGACGGGCAAATCGGTGCGTGAAATCCCGTTGAAGATGCAGCCGAAGGCGGATGTCTCCCGTTGGAGCGGCCATTGCTGGGTGGGGGGCAGTCGCTTCGTGATCAGCCTCTCCGAATTCGGAGTCGACGGAAAGGCCCAAGCCTGGTGGGTCGACGCGGAGACGGGCAAAGTCGAGCCGATTCCCGCGTTTGACTGTCCCTCGATCGAGCGGCTCGTCGGCGCGACCGACGGCCGCTTCGTGGCTCTGGCAATACTGCGTTCCAAGTACACGCTCGAGAAGTTCGTCATCGGCTTCGACTCGCAAGGCCGCCGGCAATGGAGCTTGAAGGATGACTTCAATAACAAAGAGCCCGGCTCCCTCTTCAGCGTCGAAGGCATCGCGTTGACGACCGAAGGAGAGATCGTCGTCCTCGAAAACATCGTCAACACCCTCAAGTTCTTTGACCGCGACGGTCATTTTCGGCGAGCGATCGACCTCAAGCAGGCTTGGGGCCGAAAACCGAATTACGTCGCCGGGATCACCGCGGACGTCGACGGCGGCTTCCTGGTTTCGGATTTCCACGGTTCGCCCCCCTTCGTCCGAATGGCGCACGACGGAGCCGTACGCGGAGGCTTCGTGCCAAAACACCGCGATGGTCGAATCATCGGCACGGTCTACGGCACGGCAGCGGCTGCCGACGGGCACTTTTGGATCTCCGACGGCCATTCCCTGATGCGGCTCAACGACGCCGGCGTCGTCGAGCGAGTCCTCGGCGAAAGTCCCAAACCGGCTCAATTGGGGAGAATCGCGGGGATTACCGTCGATCCTCAGGGTCGGATTTACGCCATCGACTCGCGGACCGGCTCGGTCCACGTTTTCGACTCGGCCGGCAAGTTGATTCACGTTTGCCAGACAAAACCCACCGATTTCAAAACGGAGATTTGGTTTCCGGCAATCACCACCAACGACAAAGAGGACGTCTATCTAGGACTTGGCGAGCAGTTTTATCCGGACTTCAAGCGGCCCTACGCCCACTTCTCCGCAGACGGCAGGCGGTTGGAGAACGTCGTGCTCCCGGCGGGGGAGTGCTTTTTCCAGCCAGGCAGCGGAGTCTTGGTGACGCTGCGTTACGAAGATGTCCGGCTGATCGATCCAGCGGGCAAACTCCTCCGGACGATTAACCGCCGCCCCGATGGCAATTGGCTGGAACGCCCCCATGCGATCGCCCTCGCGCCGGACGGGTCGATGGCGATTCTCGCCGGCCGGTCACGCGGTCGCGAGGTATCGGCCAATCTTTACAAAGCCAACGGCGACCCGATCCGCACAATTTCCCTGCCGGAGGCTGTCGGCACATTTCCACGAATTGCCTACGACGGCAGACGGCTCGTCATTGCCGGCGATTCCGGCCTCCTCATCTTCGACGGTTCCGCGCGCCGCTCGCGCGTTGCGATCTCCCGCTCAAAGTGCCCGAGGGCATGTACTACTATCCCTACCTGCTCCCCGGCGGCCGCGAGCTGGCAATCTTCGACGGCAAACATCCGGTGTTGCACCGGTATGAACTGCCGTGACAACGGAAGGGCAATTCGCCGCGGCGAGCTGCCGAGGCCTGCGCTGCGCTGCGGCCTAGGCTATAGGATCGCGCCCCCTTGGGGCTGAGGAAACGAGAGACCGGCGGCGCAAGGTTCTCGGCCCTGTCGGGGCCTGATTCTAAAGCCCGGTGCGGAGGCTTTGCGCAGCCCCGGGTTGTCGAATGCCCGAGCGATGAAAGCCCTGAAAGGGCATGACAATTTCAACGCGTTGGTTGTGTTGTGGTTTTCAATCACCCGCAGGCCCATTGTTTCGCCCCGTTGGGGCTTAAAACAAATCGGAGGTGGGACGGTTCCGGTTCCAAATCCTAGGCCTGCGCTGCGCTGCGGCCTAGGCTATAGGATCGCGCCCCCTTGGGGCTGAGGAGACGAAAGACTGGGGCTGAGGAAACGAGAGAACTGCGGCGCAAGGTTCTCGGCCCTGACGGGGCCTGATTCTAAAGCCCGGGGCGGAGGCTTTGCGCAGCCCCGGGTTGTCGAATGCCCGAACGATGAAAGCCCTGAAAGGGCATGACAATTTCAACGCGTTGGTTGCGTTGTGGTTTTCAATCACCCGCAGGCCCGTTGTTTCGCCCCGTTGGGGCTTGGAAGAAATTGGCGGAGGGACGAGATCCGGTTCCAGATCCTAGGCCTCGCTGCGCTGCGGCCTAGGCTATAGGATCGCGCCCCCTTGGGGCTGAGGAAACGAGAGATTGGGGCTGAGGAAACGAGAGACCGGAGTCGCGAGGTTCTCGGCCCTGACGGGGCCTGATTCTAAAGCCCGGGGCGGAGGCTTTGCGCAGCCCCGGGTTGTCGAATGCCCGAACGATGAAAGCCCTGAAAGGGCATGACAATTTCAACGCGTTGGTTGTGTCGTGGTTTTCAATCACCCGCAGGCCCGTTGTTTCGCCCCGTGGGGGCTTAAAACAAATCGGAGGTGGGACGGTTCCGGTTCCAAATCCTAGGCCTGCGCTGCGCTGCGGCCTAGGCTATAGGATCGCGCCCCCTTGGGGCTGAGGAAACGAGAGATTGGGGCTGAGGAAACGAGAGACCGGAGTCGCGAGGTTCTCGGCGCTGTCGGGGCCTGATTCTAAAGCCCGGGGCGGAGGCTTTGCGCAGCCCCGGGTTGTCGAATGAATCAACGGCTCTAGCAAAGTTCGGCGAGATAGCGTCCAAGCGCGTCCTGCCATGCCGGCGAGGGGCTTCCGGTAACCGCTGCCAGCTTGCCGCAATTGAGCACGCTGTAAGCGGGTCGCCTGGCTTTTTGCGGGTACTCGGCCGACGTGATCGGCCGCACGGCGATGTCGATTGCCGCCAGGCGAAAGATCTCGCGGGCGAACTCGTACCAGGTGGTGCTGCCGGAGTTCGTGGCGTGGTAGAGGCCGTATTGATCGGTTTCGATCAGGCGGGCGATGGCGGCCGCGACGTCGGCGGCAAAGCTGGGGGTGCAATGCTGGTCGTTGACGATTGCCAGCTCTTTGCGCTCTTTTGCGAGCCGCAGCATGGTTTTGACAAAATTTCCTTTTCCTGCCGTGGAAGCCGATCCGTAAAGTCCGCACGTGCGCACGATGAAGTGCCGCGGGCATTCGGCCCGCACGAAATACTCTCCGGCCAGCTTGCTCAGGGCGTAGGCGCGTTTGGGGCCCGGGGGCGTCCGACTCGTCATACGGCTTGGTTCGCGTCGAGTCCGCGCCGAAGACGTAATCGGTGCTGACGTGAAGCAGCCTGACGCCGGCCCGTCCGCACCAGCGCGCCAGATTGCGGGGGCCCAGGGCGTTGACGTTGTAGGCGGCGGTCGGCTCGTCCTCCGCCCGGTCGACGAAGTTGTACGCGGCGGCGTTGATCACGCAATCGGGCCGTGCGGCGGACAACGCCCCATCGACGAGCGTGCGATCGGTGATCTCGACGTCGGAATGCCCCAGAAGGACGATCTCACCCTGCAAGTGAGCTTCCAGGGCTGTTCCAAGTTGGCCGCCGGCGCCGACGATCGCGATCCGCATCACGGAATCTTAATTGAGTGCGACACCGGTTTCCAAACCGGGACACCGACACATTCCCCTTTCCTAAGGGTTAATAGGATATAGAATCGTTTAGGTTGGCCGCGTGCGATCGCTTTTGAACGGGGACGCATGTCCACTATTCCTCGCCAGGGCGGTTTGCGGTTCGGGAGGCTCTGATGGCTCGATTTCAGAACGTGCGAACGGCGTCTTGCGTGGGACTTGCCACGGCCCTTCTGATCGGTGCGTCGTCCCTCTTCGCCGCGGAGGAGACGTCGAAGTCCAGCGCGAAGAAGTCCAGCGCGAACGATGCGGCGCGGCCGCAGAATCGTCAAAAAGCACATCGCCGAAAGACTCAAAGTCGAAAAAATGGAAATCCGAAGGCGCGGCGGCCTCGAAGAGCTACGCAACGCATCACCCCCGGCCTTTCGTCGATTTGAAGAATTCTGCGGCCGTGGCGGCGTTGGTCGACCGCATGATCCTGGGAAATCTCACGGAGACGGGCACCGCCCCGGCGCCGCGCACTTCGGATGAAGATTTTCTGCGCCGCATCCATTTCGATCTCGCGGGCACGGTCACGTCGCCCCGCGAAGTGACGCTGTTCGGCCTCGATCCGGATCCCGAGAAGCGGCTGAAGGTCATCGACCGGTTGCTGTCCAGTGAAGAATACGCGCACAACTGGGCCGGTTACTGGCGGGACGTCATCTTTCTCCGCGCCACCGATATGCGGGCCCGCTTGATGGAGGGGGCCTTCGAGAAGTGGATGGCCGAGCAGATCCGCGAAAACCAGGGATGGGACAAGGTCACCACCTCCCTGCTGACGGCGACCGGCGAAGTCACCGAGCACGGCGAAACGGCGCTGATGTTCGCGCACGCCGGCCAGGCTGACGAAATTGCCGCCGAGGCATCGCGGATCTTTTTGGGAATCCAAATCCAATGCGCGAATTGCCACGATCACCCGAACGACAAATGGAAGCGGCAGCAATTTCACCAGTTGGCCGCCTTCTTCCCTCGCGTCCAGGTCAAGCGCGAGGGGAAAACCAAGCCGCCCACATTCGTGGTCACTTCCTACGAGGAAAGGGCGCCTGCCAGAGGCAAGCGCAAAGGGGCAAAGGGCAAGGGGGGCGGCGGATACCTCGAACATCCGGAGCGGCTCTTCGCACGGTACGATCGCAATGGCGACGGCAAGATCACCAAAGACGAGGTGAGGAACACCAAGTTTGAAAAGCAGTTCGACCGCCTGTTGGCCGTCGCCGACGCCAACAAGGACGCGCGCTGTCGCTCAAGGAGATCAAGGAAGCGCCGCTGCCCGGCGGTGCCAAGCGGGCGACTGCCGAACATTACATGCCCGACCTCAAGAACCCGTCGTCCAGGGGGACCAAGATGGAGCCGGTGTTCTTCGTCAACGGCAAGCGGCCCTCCGCCGGACTTTCCGACGAGGGCCGCCGGCACGCCTTGGCGCGGTATATCACGGCGGCGAATGATCCCTGGTTCTCGCGGGCATTCGTCAACCGGATCTGGGCCGAAATGCTCGGCGAGGGCTTCTACATGCCCATCGACGACATGGGGCCGCAGCGCAAGGCGCGGATGCCCGAGGTTCTGGATCTTTTGGCCGACGCCTTCGTCGCCAACAAGTACGACATGCAGTGGCTCTTCCGGACGATCGCCCGCACCGAGACGTACCAGCGCGAGATCCGGGCGAAAAATCCCTCGGTCGAATCGCCGCCGGTCTTCGCCGCAAGCGCCCCCAAGCGGCTGCGGGCCGACCAGCTCTTCAATGCCATCACCAAGGTCCTGGGGATCGAAGGGGCCGACCCGCAGGCCACGGAAGCGGCCCCCGCCGGCAAGGGCAAAAACCGCTACGCACGCGGGCCCCGCGCCAGTTCGACTTTTTGTTCGGTTACGACCCGTCGACCAGCCAGGACGACTTGACGGGGAACGTGCCCCAGGCGCTGTTCATGATGAACTCGCGGCTGATCAACGGCCTCATCCACGGCGAAGGGAAGACGCGCTTGTCGCACATTCTGCGCGAGTATTCGGATGACAAGGACGCGGTCCGAGAGGTCTACGTGCTGACCTTGGCGCGTGAGCCGTCCGCGAAGGAAGAAACGATCTGCCTCAACTATGTCAAGGACGCCGGCGGCCGCCGCGAAGGGTTTGAAGACGTCATGTGGAGCCTGATGAACTCGAGCGAGTTCCTGTCCAAGCGATGAGAGGAAAAAAGCGTAGGGTGGGACCAGCTCGCGAAGCGAGCGCCGGCCCACCACAACGATGCGCGACTCTCGAACGGTGGGCCGGCGGCCGCCGAGCCGGCCTTGTCCCACCCTACGAGGCTCGAAGCGGTCGGATGTCCGTTAAGGAAGCCGTCTAAGGAAAGAACGTCATGAGCCTGTTCCATCACGAGTTTGTGCGGTTTATCGGCAAGTCGGCGCTTTCTCGCCGCAGCTTCCTGCAAAACGTTTCCGCGGGGGCCCTCGCCGCCGGCACGCTCAACTTTCGCCAACTGATGAGCGTCCACGCCGAGGAGCTTCGCAAGCAGGGACGGTCCATGATCCTGTTGTGGATGCAGGGGGGCCCCAGCCAGTTCGAAACTTTCGACCCGAAGCCGGGCACCGAAAACGGCGGGCAAACGGCAGCGCTCCGCACGGCGGTTTCCGGAATTCAAATCGCAAACGGCTGGGACCAGACCGCCAAAGTGATGAACGACGTCGCCCTCATTCGCTCCATGACCAACAAGGAGGGGCAGCACCAGCGGGCCACCTACCAGCTTCACACCGGTTACCTTCCGACCGGCAGCGTGCGGCACCCCAGCCTGGGGGCCAATCTCGCCAAACAGCTTGCCGATTTGACGCGCGACCTGCCTGCCGTCGTCTCGGTGGGTCAGACCGTCGGGTCCGGATTCCTGGGCGTCGATTACGAACCGTTCGTCGTCGATAACCCCGGCCAGCTTCCCCGCAATATCCAGACTCCGGTGGCGACGCCTCGTTATTCACGGCGGCTGGGGCTGTTGGACAAGCTCGAGGACGACTTCGCCGGCCGAGGCGGGCAAATCGTCGTCGGCAATCATCGCCGGTTGTACCAGAAGGCGTCCAAGATGGTGTTGAGCTCCAGCGTCAGCGCCTTCGACATCAATCAGGAATCGGAGAGCGTCCGCGCGAAGTACGGCGACAGCGATTTCGGCCGCGGCTGCCTCTTGGCGCGGCGGCTGGTCGAAGCGGGCGTGACCTTCGTCGAAGTGCAGAGCCGCGGCTGGGACACGCACGACGACGTCTTCAACCGCGTCTCCAAGCTCGCTTCCGACGTCGATCCGGGAATGGCCGCGCTGGTTTCCGATTTGAAGGAACGGGGCCGGCTCGACCGCACGCTGATCGTGTGGATGGGTGAGTTCGGCCGCACGCCGAAGATCAATCCCCGCACCGGCCGCGACCACTGGCCGAGGGTTTTCAACGCGGTGATTGCCGGGGGCGGTATCCGGGGCGGCCAGGTCATCGGCGCTTCGTCGGCAGACGGCACCAGCGTGCAAGACCGGCCGGTGACGATCCCCGACCTCTTTTGTTCCGTCTGCAAGTCGCTCCACGTCAACCCGCGAATCGAATCGATCAGCCCGCTGGGCCGCCCGCTCAAAATCGTCGATGGCGGCAAACCCGTTGACGAGCTGTTCGGCTAACTGCGTTTTTCGGCTGACTGCGCTTTTCGGCTGACTGCGCTTTTCGGCTAACTGCGACGACCATCAAACGAAGTCGCCGGCGGATTCGTATTATCGAGCGCCGGCGCGCCGTCGGCGATCGCTTGATTTCCCGCCGGCCTGCCTGGAACCCCCCGAACTCAAAGGCTGCGTGACGGTTACCTCCCGTCGCCCAGCGGCCCCAGTGGCCCGCCGGGGCCGAAGAAGGGGTGCCAGACCGCCCTGGCCTTGGTATGATGTTGAGAACCCTTGATATGATGTTGAGCACGCTGTTGAGTCGATTCCTTTATTAATGTCGTTGCGATTCGCGAGGTGACGTTGGCGATGTCCCAGTCGATCTTTTCTCAGGCAATGGAAAATCCGAAGCCGCTCGGTTATGACCCTTCCGCAAACATGGCGTTCAATTACCGGCCCGTCCCGGTTTTGGCGCCGCTCAGCCTGTGCCTGGGCCTGTTGTCGGCCCTGGGGTTTTTGGGGCTCCTCGTTGTGCCGATCGGCCTTGTGGGGACCATCGTCAGCCTGGTTTGCATCCTGCAACTGCGGAAGTTCCGGGGCGAATACGGCGGGATGTGGCTGGCCGTCGCCGGCCTGCTGATGTCGGTCGTCTTCTTTACCACGAGTGCCGGCCTATGGGCTTACGGCTATCGAACGGAAGTGCCGGAGGGCTTCCGCCGGATCAACTTCCTGAGCGATATTTCGAGAAAAGGTTTCATCGTCGCCAAGGGGAGGCCGGACATTTTCAATCCCGACGTGAAGGCGCTCGACGGACAGAAAGTCTTCGTCAAAGGATATATGTATCCGACGAAGCAGATCGAGGGGCTGAGATCGTTCCTGCTCGTCAAGGACAATGCGCAGTGCTGCTTCGGCGGGAACCCGGCCATGCAAGACATGATTCTGGTCAACATGGTGCGCGGGAAGACCGTTAATTTTCAGCAAGGATTACTACTCTCGATCGGCGGCGTGTTTCATTGCCAGCAGGCCAGCGGCCCGGCCGGATTACAGCCGACTTATACAATCGACGGAATGTTCGTCGAGAACTCTCGCACGATGTTTTGACTCGACCGGTCTTTGACCGCTTCGGGTCGGCCCCCACCGCGAGCCGGAACCGACGATGGACACGTTCGGAAAAGCTGCCTGGATGGTTTTGCTGGCCGGCTGCGTCTTTCTGCCGCTCATCGGCTGCTCAAAGACGCCGACGGAACGGTTCGAGACCTACAACCACCTCAAAACATCGACTCCCGCCGAGCTTCTCACGGACCGCGGAAACGCGGAAAAGGCCGACGCGGGGCCTTTGCTGACGTCGACGCCGGCGGCCGTCCCCGCTACGCCGGCTGCCGCTCGAAAGACGGCCCCCGCGCCTGTCGCGCAAAGGACTCCGTCGGCCGGCCTTTCAAACACGGCGCGGCTTGCGGCTCAAACCCCAACCCCGAGTAAAACCCCGACCCCGAGTAAAACCCCGGCCCCGAGTAAAACAGGGACGGCCACGGCCACGGCGTCGACGAGCCTCCCGAAGTCTCCGGCCACTCCGCCGGCCACTCCCCCGGCGGGACCGTCGTCCGGGTCGAGCGGCACGGTCGCGGCCTTCCAGGCCAGCATTGCTTCCACCGTTTCGGGGGCGACTGTTGCGCCGCTTCCAGCGCCGCGTTCCGGCCGCAAGGTGCAGGTTTTGATTCCCGAACGCACCTTCAAGCCGGAAGGCCGGGAGGGCGCCTTGCGCGTGAGTTACAACGACATTGACCTGCTCAAGGTCCTCAACATGGATCCGGTCACGCCGGACGCCGGCGCGCTGATGCCGGCCTGGCTCAAAAACCTCGAGGGGCGGCGGATCCGCATTCGGGGCTACATGTATCCCACGTTTCAGCAGACGGGCATTCACGCCTTCGGGTTGGCCCGCGATAATCAGATCTGCTGTTTCGGCCGCAATCCCAAGATTTACGACATCTTCGACGTGCTTCTGCGTCAAGGCGTCACGACGGACTACCTTCCCAACCGGCCTTTTGACGTGGTCGGCGTGTTCCATATTCGGCCGGAAACAGAGGACGGAAAACTCTACCACCTCTACGAGATGGATGACGCCACCGTCATCGCCAAGTAACTCGAGCCGACCATGCCGGCCCAGGCGGGCCGCCTCAAGGAGATCGAATCATGCGTGTCGTCGTCCGTTTGTGCTGGCTGTTCGCGGCTGGAGGCTTGCTCTTGGCGGGATCGGCGGCCCGGGCTGTGGCCTGTCCCTTCTGTTCGGCTCCGTCGCAGACGATGGCCGAACAGGTGGCGCAGGCGGACGGCGTGTGCCTGGTGGAGTGGACTGGCGGCAAGGCCGCCACGGAACAAGATCCGGGCAAAAGCACGTACGAGATCCTGCAAATCGTGAAGTGTCCCAAGGACAGCATCGCCAAAGGGGACCGCGTTACGCTCGCCCGATTCCGGGCCGGCAAAAAGGGAGACCTGTTTCTCCTGATGGGGACGCGGTCGGGCAAAGGGAACGGCATCGACTGGGGCAGCCCGACGGAAGTCACGGAGTCCGCGTTCAATTACGTGGCGCAAGCCCCTTCCCCCGAAGTGCCCACCGCCAAGAGACTGGCGTATTTCGTCCGATTCCTGGAATTCCCCAACCAATTGGTCTCCAACGACGCCTACGCCGAGTTCGCCAACGCGCCGTATAAGGACATTGCCGCCGTCGCCCCCCGCCTGCCGCGGGATAAGATTCGACAATGGGTCGTGCGTCCCGAGACTCCTCAGCCGCGGCTGGGACTCTACGGCATGATGCTGGGCCTGTGCGGCGACAACAAGGACGCCAAGGTTCTTGCCGACAAGATCTCCCAGAAGACCGAGGACTTCCGCATTGGCATCGACGGCTTGATCTCCGGCTACCTCCTGTTGACGGGACCCGCCGGACTGGAGCACATCGACGAATGGAAGTTCAAAGACCGAAAGGTTCCGTTCAGCGAGACGTATGCGGCCATGATGGGACTGCGGTTCATGTGGCAGTACGCGGGGGGCCGGATCTCCAATGAGCGGCTGATGCAGTCGATGCGGATCTTGCTGGAACGGCCGGAGCTGGCCGACCTGGTGATTGCCGATTTGGCGCGGTGGAATGACTGGAGCGTGCAGGAACGCCTGATGGATATTTACGGCAAGGGCGAGTACAACATCCCCTCGATCAAGCGGGCCATCATCCGCTACATGCTGGCCAGCACGCAGGTGAAGTCGGCGGGCGCTTCCGGCGCCGCGGCCACCGGCTCCCAGGTGATCGGCACGGCATCCGGTGCGCAGTCGACGGGCGGCCCCGCCGCCGGCAACCCGCCGCGCGACCTCTCCCGCGATTTCGTCGAGCGCGGCAAGAGGTATCTCGAGCAACTGCGGAAACGAGACCCGAAGACCGTCAAGGAAGCCGAGCGGTTCTTCTTCGTGAACTGATCGCGATCATGATCGACGTCGAGGCGATCCAGGCCGCGATTCGCGAGTTCGGCTTCGACGGCTGGCTCCTGTGTGATTTTCGCGGCAGCAACTTGCTGGCCCAGCGCGTCCTGGGGCTGGCCCCCGGCGACGTGGGCACGCGCCGCTATTTCTGCTCGATCCCCGCCCGCGGAGAGCCGCGGAAGCTCGTCCACCGCATCGAGTCGGCCGCCCTGGAGCACGTTCCGGGGTCGAAAACGGTCTACCTTCGCTGGCAGGAGCTCGAGGCCGGCTTGCGGCAGCTCGTCGGCGGAATGAAGACCGTGGCGATGGAATACTCGCCGCGGAACGCCATTCCGTACGTCTCGCGCGTCGACGCGGGCACGGTCGAGCTGGTGCGAAGCTTTGGCGTCGACGTCGTTTCCTCCGGCGATCTGATCCAGCTTTTCGAGGCGGCCTGGGACGATGAGCAGGAGCGTTCCCATTTCGAGGCGGCCGTGCACACCGATTCGGCGTACGCCCGCGCCTGGCATTTCATCGCCCAACGCGTTCGGCAAGAGGGGTCCGTCGAAGAGATCGAGGTCCAGGCCGAGATTATGAGGCACTTCGCCGAACACGGAATGGAAACGTACAGTCCGCCGATTGTGGCCGTCGGCCCGCACTCCGGCGATCCGCATTACGAGACGGGAACGGGCAGCGGCACGCTTGTCCGCGAGGGCGATTTCGTGCTGATCGACCTGTGGGCCAAGCTCAAACGGCCGCGGGCCGTCTACAGTGACCTGACCCGCGTCGGCTTCGTCGGCAAGACGGTGCCGCGGCAATACACGGAGATTTTCCAGATCGTGGCGCAGGCGCGGGACGCCGCGGTCGAGGTGGTTCGCTCGGCATTCGCGGCCGGCCGGCCGATCCAAGGCTGGGAAGTGGACCGGGCGGCCCGCGACGTGATTTCGTCGGCCAGTTACGCCGATCGATTCGTCCACCGCACGGGCCACAGCATCGGTCAGGAGGTGCATGGCAACGGCGCGAACATGGACGATCTCGAGACGCACGAAACCCGCCGCATCCTCCGCGGCACCTGCTTCTCGATCGAGCCGGGCATCTACCTGCCGGAATTCGGCGTCCGCAGCGAGGTCGACGTGTACGTCGACAGGGCAGGAAAGGTCCACGTCACCGGCGGCGCGTCGCAAACGGCCGTCGTGCCGATCCTGGCGGATTTCTGACGATTCAGCGCCCGGAATCAACGGGGGTCGTCGCCGATTTGTGCCGGCATGCTTCGACCAGCGCATCGAACAGCCGCTGTTGCGTGGGGCTGGCGTGGGCCGTCAACTCGGGGTGCCATTGCACGCTGAAGAGCCACGGATGCGATCGCATCTCGCACGCTTCGATCGTGCCGTCGGGCGCCTGGGCGACCGCCGACAGGCCGGCAGCCAGATTGCGGATCGACTGGTGGTGCCACGAGGGGGCCACGAAGGTTCGTTTCGCCCAGAATCGACGCCAGGCGCGAACCTTCGGCGACGACGATCGGATGCTCCGTCGGCTCGCGCGGTGGAAGGCGGTGCATGACCCGGTCGCCCACGGCCTCCGGCAAATGTTCGTGGAGCGTTCCCCCGAGAGCCACGTTGATGACCTGGTGCCCGCGGCAAATGCCGAGCGTAGGGACGCTGGAGCCGGCCAGGTGCCGCGCCAAAGCCAACTCGCTGCGGTCGCGTTCCCCGTCGACGCTGTAGATCGTTTCGTGCGGTCGTCCCCCGTAAAGGGCCGGATCGATGTCGCCCCCGCCGGCCAGGATGACGCCGTCGACGACCGAGAAGAGCTCCTCTCCGGGATCATCGCCGGGAGGAATCAGCACCGCGACGCCTCCGGCGCGGCGGACCGCATCGACGTAAAGGCACGGCAGACGAAAGCGGTTGTCTTCGTCACGGCCGTAGGTCGTGATGCCAATGATGGGACGTCGCATTGCCTCTCGCTTGCCCGTTTCTCAAATCCGCTCGAAATAACGGCTGCGCTCCCAATCGGTGACGGCCCGATCGTAAGCGGCCTGCTCTGTGTGGAAGAAGTGCGCGTAGTGCCGCACAACGTCTTCCCCGAATGTCCGCCGGGCGAACTCGCTTTGTTCGAAGAGCCGCGTCGCGTCCGCCAGCGTTTTCGGCACGTGCGGCAACTCGGTGGCGTGATACGCGTCTCCGCGGAACTCGGCCGGCGGCTGCATGTCAGTGGCAATGCCGTCGAGCCCCGAGGCCAGGGCCGCCGCATAAACGAGATACGGATTGCAGTCGGCTCCGGGAATGCGGCACTCGATCCGCAGGCTGTCGCCCGTCCCGACGACGCGGAAACCGGCCGTCCGATTGTCGTGGCTCCACGCCAGCCGCGTCGGCGCCCACGAACCGGACTGATAGCGTTTATACGAGTTCACGTTCGGGGCATAAAAGACCATCATCTCCGGCGCGTGGGCCAGCCAGCCGGCCAGGAACTTGAGGAACACGTCGGAGCATTCGACGCGTCCCAGGCGGTGCGATCCCGCGAACGCGTTTTTGCCGCCCTGCCACAGGCTCAGATGGACGTGGCAGCTCGATCCGGCCTGCTTGTCGGAGAACTTGGCCATGAACGTGACCGGCGACCCCCATCCGCTCGGCGACCTCCTTGGCAACACTGCTTGTAGACGGCGTGGTTGTCCGCCATCGCCAGCACGTCGGTGTACCGGACGTTGAGCTCGTGCTGTCCGACGCCCCATTCTCCCTTCGGTGCATTCGACGGCGATTCCCGACTGCTTGAGGTGCCGCCGCACCGCCCCGTTGTAATCCTCCTCGCGCGTCCCCTGCAGGGCGTGATAGTCCTCCAGATACCAGCCGGCTGGCTCCAGATGCCGGTATTCGGCGACCGCCGCGTCGCGGTAGGAATTGCGGAAGAGATAATACTCCAGCTCCGAGCCGGCCATGACCTGAAAGCTCCGTTTGCCGGCCGACTTCGATCTGCGTTCGCAAAATAGAGCCGCGGAGCCTGCGGGATCAGTTCGTGCGTCGCCTCCGACTTCACGTCGCACAGGACGATCGCCGTGCGTTCGAGCCAACTGGCGCGGCGGAGCGTCGCCGAGGTCGGGGACGACGTGAAAGTCACCGTATCCCTTCTGCCAGTTGGCGAATTCGTATCCGGGAACCGGCTCCATCTCCATGTCGACCGTCAGCAGGTAATCGCAGGCGTGCGTTCCGCCTTCCGCGATCTGTGCGACGAAATAGTCAGGACTCGAACCGCTTGCCCAGGAGGCGGCCGTAAATATCCGGAAAGACGGCCAAGCACCGTGTCGATCTCGCCGGAAGCCGCCAATTCTTCCAGCTCGCCACGCTCCAAAAGTCCCGCAAATTTCGCCATCAGGAATCTCGCCCTTCGTTCTTAATGTACCACGCGGCCCGAGTGCTCGTGAACGGGGCGATGCATCCGCACTTTGGCGAGCCGCAGGCGTAAGCCTGCGGGTCCTGCGTCACCCGCCAGCTTACGCAGGCGGCTCGCCGATCACATCCAGCATGCGCCGCCACTGACGGCTCCCAAATTAAGTGATGCACCCAGCGGCCTCCGGACCGCCGGAGCCCGTTTGCAGGGCCGCGAGCTGCTGTAGGCTTTTTGAGCTGCCTTTTGTCATCGCGATTTCAAACCGCCTATGCCCGATTCTCCCTGACGAAGCCCAAGTCATCGCCGCGGACATCGAGACGCTGCGTCGGATGGGGTATCGCCAGGAGCTCGTGCGGCGGATGAGCGGGTTTTCCAACTACGCCATTTCGCTGTCGATCATCTGCATTCTCTCGGGCGGCCTCACCTCGTTTCACCAGGGACTGTGCAGCGTGGGCGGGGCGGCGATTGGGGTGGGCTGGCCGGCCGCCAGTCTGCTGGCCCTGGCCTTCGCGGCCACGATGGGCCAGGTGGCCTCTGCCTTTCCGACGGCCGGGGGGCTGTACCATTGGGCGTCGATCCTCGGCGACCGCGGATGGGGATGGGCGACGGCGTGGTTTAACCTGGCCGGATTGGTCACCGCTCTGGCCGCCGTCAACGTGGGCGCGTTTCAGTTCGGCTTCCAGGCGCTGGGCCCGTGGTTCGGCTACGCACCGCGCGACTTTTCCGAGCCGGCCCGGACGGCCCTGCAAATCGTCGTCGTGCTGGCCGTCACCGGCTCGCAGGCGCATGTTCAATCATCTCGGCATCCGGGTGACGACATGGCTCACCGATTTCAGCGGTTACTTGATCCTGGTCGTGGCCCTGGCGCTCACCGTCGCCATGTTCTTGTGTGCTCCTAGCCACGATTTCGGCCGCCTGATTACCTGGACCAACTACAGCGGGCTGCCCAAGGATGCTCCCGTTTGGCCCGTCGACAGACAGCTTGCCTTGGCTGTTCGCACTGGGCTTCCTGCTGCCGATGTACACCATCACCGGGTTTGACGCCTCGGCCCATACCGCGGAGGAGACGGTGGGGGCCGCGCACCACGTGCCGCGGGCCATCGTCCGTTCGGTCCTCGTGTCGGGGGTCCTCGGCTGGGTGATGCTGGCCGCCGTCGTGCTGGCCATCCCCAACATGAACGAGGCGGCCGCCCAGGGCGAGAACGCCTTTCACTGGATCATGGGCCGCGTCCTGCCCGATTGGTTGAGCCTGGTTCTTGTACGTGGGGATCGCCATCGCCCAATACGTGTGCGGACTGGCGACGGTGACTTCCGCCTCGCGCATGACCTACGCGTTTGCGCGCGACGGCGGATTGCCATGGTCCCGCGCGCTGCGCCGGGTCAGCCCTCGTTATCGCTCGCCGGCGACGGCAATCTGGGCGGTCGCGGCACTGGCGATCGGCTTTACGATCTATACGCCGGTCTACTCGACGATCGCGACGGTCTGCGTCATCTTTCTGTACCTTTCTTACGGCCTGCCGACGCTGCTGGGCCTGATCGCCTACGGCCGAACGTGGACAGCGATGGGCCCCTGGAGCCTGGGTCGCTGGTATCGCGTGCTGGCGGTGATCTGCCTGTTGGGCTGCGCGCTTCCTGCTTGTCATCGGCGTTCAGCCGCCCAACGACAAGGCGCTGTGGATCGTGCTGGGCTCTTGGGGGCTGACCGCTGCGATCTGGTTCGGCTTCATGCGTCACCGCTTTGAGGGGCCGCCAAAGAGCGTGCTTCTCCTCCAACGTCCGGCGGAAGAACCTGCAGACCAATTCTTGACGCGGGACATTGACCCCCGAACGCAAGACGCCCTGGGCGGACCGTCGTCATGAAGAACGTCCGGCTGGTCGGCCTCGATTTCGGCACGACGACCAGCAGTTGCGTCGTCGCCTCCGCCAGCTTTGACGCACAACGCGGTCAGCGGGCGACAGGAGTTGACAGGATATTCGGGAAGACTACCGCTCCGATCTGGTCTTCACGCCGTTTCGAGGAACACGGGCTCGATGAATGTCGATTACAAAAGTACCTCGACGCGTGGCTGGCGGCCGGCAATGTCCGTCCGGAGGAGATCTTTGGCGGCGGCGGCCTCTTGACCGGTCTGGCGGCCCATGAGCCGAATTCCGCAGTCCTGGTCGAGCTCATCCGCTCGCGGCTGGGAGACGCGTTGATTGCGACGGCCGACGACCCCCGCCTCGAAGCCTGGCTGGCCTTCCAGGCCAGCGCAGTCGGCTCTTTCGAAGTTGCATCCCGAGCGATGGATCGTGAACCTCGACATGGGCGGGGGCACAACGAACATCGCCCTTGGAAAAAACGGCGATGTCCTTGGCACCGGGTCGCTGTTCGTCGGCGCTCGCCACGTGCAATTCGTTCCGGGAACGTATCGGATCGTGAAACTCTCCGATTTCGCCAGCAGCCTGTTCGATCACCTGGAGATCGCCCGCGGACCCGGCGATTGCCTCGACGGGACGCAGGTCGAAGCGATCCTCGACTTCTACATCGATCTGCTCGAAGGTGCGGTCGCGGGCAACGCGCGGATTTTCGAGCATCCGATCGCACGGCTTCACCAACAGGTCGCCTTCGAACCGCCATCCGATGTGCGCAACGCGATCGTGACTCTTTCCGGCGGCGTGGGGGAGCTCGTTTATGGTTGCCGGGATGGAAAGCGGCTCCCTTCGACGACATTCTTCGGGGATTTGGGAATCGATCTTGCGAGACGCCTCCTTGGCTCTCCACGTTGGGCGGCCCACTTCAAGGCCTTTGAGCCGGCGTGTTCGGGACGCGCGACCGTGTATGGACTGTTGTTGCACACAACTCAGGTCTCCGGGAGCACGATTTTTCTTCCCGATCCGGCGATCCTGCCCCTCCGAAATCTCCCCATCGTCGGCCGGGTGACGGCGAATTCGACAGAGGGGCAAATCCGCGATATTCTGCAACTGGTCCGCCGGAGCCCGCTCGGCGGGTGCGTGCAGATCGTGCCGGCCGACCGGGGTGCATCCGCCGTGGCCGCCATGGGCGAAAGGATCGCGGCGGCCTTGACGACCAGCGGCTTTCCGAGCGATCGCCCCTTGGTACTCCTCGTCGCGGAGAATATCGGCAAGGCGCTCGGGCAGTACGTTACCCGCTGGGGATCAATTCCGCTCAAGCTGGTGGTGCTGGATGAGATTGAAATCCGCGACGCGCGGTTCGTCCAAATCGGCAACGTGCCGCAACCAGGCCGCTCCGGTCTCCTTTTATGGAATGAACTGAATGGTGGGTGCAATGAGCCGGCGGTTTACCCCGCCGGGCCGCGGCTCGACTGAACTCGCCGAAGTCCGGGATAAACCCGGCGGCTCGTGCAGAGCCGAACCAAAAGTAGAGATTTGCGATGCGCGAGCTGACCGCACTGACCGAGATCAACGTGCCGGAGCCGAAGCCGGACGAAGTTTACACCGTGAAGTTGTTCGACCGGGAGGTCCGTTTTCAGGGCCTCAAGCAACTCCTGGGGGCGGCCGATTACAGCAAAGCGGGCGATCGTCAGGCCGGCCTGGCGGCTCCCGGCGAAGACCTGCGCGAGGCCGCGCGCACGGCCCTCTCGGAACTGACTGCTCGAGCACCTCTACGAGCATCCCCTGACCGATGACCAGGGGCGCATCGACAGCGTGATGCGGCGTCAATTACGACATCGACCGCGAGGTCTTCGCGTCGATTGCCGCGTTGACGCTGGGCGAGTTGAAGGACCGTTTGTTGCTGGCGCCCGGCGGCGAGATCCAGCGCATCGGCCAGGGCCTTGACCGGCGTGATGGCCGCGGCCGCTGGCCAAGCTGTGCGACGTCCACGAGTTGATTCTGGTCGCCCGGAAGATTAGCCATCCCACGCAGGCGCGAACTCTCCTCGGATTGCCCGGCACGCTCTCGTCGCGCTTGCAGCCGAATCATCCCACCGACGATCCGCAGGGAATCGCCCTTCTTTGCTACTGGGGCCTCTCCCTCGGCGCCGGCGACGCCCTCGTGGGCGTCAATCCGGCCATCGACACGGTCGAAAATGTCGACCGGTTGTTGCGGCTGCTCGATTCGATCCGGCAAAGGAGCGATGTGCCGACGCAGATTTGCGTGCTGGCCCACATCAAGACGCAGCTTGCCTGCCTCGAACGGGGCGCTCCGGTGGAGATCCTCTTCCAGAGCCTGGCGGGAACGGAGAAAACCAACCTGCGGGAGTTCGACATCTCCGTCGATCTGCTCGATCACGGCTACCGCACGATGGCCGCCAAAGGCGCGCTCCGCGAAGTGGCCGGCCAGTTCATGTATTTCGAGACCGGCCAGGGGAGCGAGTTCACCTACGGCAAGCATCACGGCATCGACATGACGACCACCGAGGCCCTCTGCTACGGACTTGCGCGGCGCTACGATCCCGTTTATGGTGAATAACGTCACCGGCTTCATCGGGCCGGAGACGCATCTCGACAGCTTCGAGATGATCCTCGCCAACCTGCAGGACCACTTCATGGGCAAGCTCCTGGGCTTGCCGATGGGCATGGCCCCCTGTTACACGCTGCATTCCCGGACGATCCTCGAAGGTCAGCAAATCGCCACGCAATTGCTGACGGCCGGCGGGGCCAACTATTTCATGGATGTCTGCCTGAACACCGACCGCATGCTGGCCTATTTCGACACGAGCGCGCACGACGTGCAAACACTGCGGGAGATTTACGGTCGAACTCCCGCTCCGGAATTCGCCGAGTGGGCCGTCCGCCGCGGTATTTTCCAATGCGACGGCGACGGGACCTTCACTCGCGGCCCCCAGTGGGGCAATCCGAAACAGTTTTGCGAGACCGAGGAGGAGTTCCTGGAGCTGCTGGAACGGACGCCGGCCCTCTACGGTTTGGCGAGTGCCGGTCCGCGGCCCGCCAATTCCGTCACGCGTCGAGTGAGAATCAATCAGGCCGTGGCGCGGGCCGCCATTCACGCGGAGCTTTGTCTCGACGATCTGCAAGAGATCGCCGCCTTTCGTGTGCTGGAGACCGAGGCCCTCGACAAGGAGGCCCATCTCAACTCTCCGGAGGCCGGCGCCGCGCCTGTCGCAGCCGAAGCCGGGACCGGCTCGCTCCGGAAGGACGGCAAGTGCAGATCGTCGTGTCAGACGGGCTGAGGCGCGGGCCGTCGAGCATAACTTGCCTGACCTGCTCCCCATTCTGCTGGACGGCTTGAAGGGCCGGCAGGTGTGCATGGGACAGCCCATCGCCGTGCGCTACGGCCGCGTCAAGCTGGCCGAACAAATCGCGGACTTGCTCGAGCCGGAGTTGGTGGTCTTTCTCCTCGGAGAGCGTCCCGGCGGCGACGCACTGGCGTCGCGAAGCCTGTCGGCCTATCTCGTCTATCGGTTGACCGGTCCCGCCCTGGCCGAGGCGGCCCGATTCAGCGGTAATCCCGCGATCCGGTTCGAGTACACCGTGATCTCGAACATCTACTCCGGCGGCTTGCCCCCCGTGGAGGCCGCCGCCGTGATCCTCGAGAAGATTTTTCAAATCCTGTCGAATCAGGCCGCCGGCAACCGGCTCGCATCGATCCTCACCTGACCGATGGCATCGTTTGATCCTTCGTCGGCAGCAGTCTCTCGACGAGCCGGATCCAATAGCTCGCGCCGACCGGGAGGAGATCGTCGTTGAAATCGTAGTGCGGGCTGTGGAGAAGCCGACCGTTTTCTGCGGAGCCATTGCCCGCCCAGATATAGCACCCGGGACGAACCTGGAGCATGTACGCGAAATCTTCTGATCCCATGCAGCGCGGCGCGTTCTCGCGCGACATGCTCTTTGCCGACGACGTCGATCGCGGCGCCGGCCGCCCATTCGGTCTCCTGCGGCGTGTTGACGGTCGCTGGATAACGCCGCTCATAACGGACCTCGGCTTGTGCTCCCTGCGCCGCGGCAATGCCCGTTGCAATCCGATTCACCGATTTCTCGGCCCGGCGCGCGTCGTCTCCTGGAACGTGCGCACGGTCCCCCGCAGGAGGGCCCGCTCCGGAATGACGTTCCACGTGTCGCCCGCGTGAAACTGCGTGACGGACACCACGATTTGGTCCAACGGGTCGGTCTCGCGGCTGGCAATCGTCTGCAGAGTCGAAACGATCTGCGAGCCGACGACAATTGGATCGATGCCCCCATGAGGCATCGCGGCATGAGTTCCCCGCCCTTTGACGGCGATCTCGAAAACGTCAAACGCGGCCATCGCGGGCCCGCTGGCGACGCCGAACTCGCCAATCGGCATTCCGGGCCAATTGTGCAGGCCGAAGACGGCATCGACCGGAAACCGGTCGAAAAGCCCCTCTTCGACCATGACGCGGCCTCCCCCTTCGTTCTCTTCGGCGGGCTGAAAAATGAAATGGACCGTGCCGGCAAAGCGACGCGTCTCAGCGAGGTATCGGGCCGCCGCCAGGAGCATCGTCATGTGGCCGTCGTGACCGCAGGCGTGCATTTTTCCCGCAAACGTCGACTGATAGGGCAGATCGTTTTGCTCGTGGATGTCGAGGGCATCAATGTCAGCCCGCAGTGCGATCGCCCGCAGTTTACCCGTCGCGGAGCCCGAGCCAACGAGCGTTCCCACGACGCCGGTTTTCGCCAGCCCGCAGTGAACGCCGATTCCGAAGCCGCGAAGCTTCGTCTCGATGAATTCGGATGCGTAGGTCTCTTCAAAAGCGGTCTGGGGATGGCGCGTGGAGATCGCGCCGCCATGTGACCAACTGTTCGTGCCATTCCTCTAAACGTGAGACCAAGGACATGCGACACACCCTTCGACTTGCCACTTCCGACGCCACGGTAAGGAACAGGCCCCCAGGGGCAGATTCGTTGATTGAGCGGCAGTCCCAAATGTATTCTCGGCGTTAGGGGCAGTTCATGTCACGCTCGCAACGAACCGTACCACGATGCGAAGTCCCAAGATTCGCCCCGGATCGGCCGCTGCCACCTTACTCGTTTGTTCCCGGGCGCTTTCCGCATCCGGTCAGCGACCCTCAGGGTCATAGCTTTGGTGCCGACCCCCCACCTGCTGAACTTCTCGAACCGGATCGGTGGCAGCTTTGCCGAGCGTACTTATACGGCGTCGATCTGTTCAATCACGGCTACTACTGGGAGGCCCACGAGGCTTGGGAAGGGTTGTGGCTCGCATGCGGCCGGACCGGCCGGACCGGCTGGTTTCTCAAGGGGCTGATCAAATTGGCTGCGGCGGGAGTAAAGGCCCGCGAAGAGAACCTTCGGGGCATGAAAAGGCACGCCCGGCGGGCAGCGGAATTGTTCGAGCAGACGGCGCATGAGCTCACTCCTGCAGACCTACCTTTCATGGGACTTCGCTTGACGGAACTCATTGGGTTCGCCGGTGAGATCGCAAATCGGACGACAACGGTCGACACGAGCAATCAACACTCGGTCGAGGCTGTCTTCAATTTCATTCTGCACTTGGGCTAGACGTTCCGGCTCTCCGTTCACTTCCCCATTTTCTGCCTGTGTCCACCGCTGCGTTTGGCGGCACGGGATGCGAGCACCAACCGCCGACTCGAAGCAACCGTGGATCGCCACGGTGGCCCATCAGCCGGCCGTCCGTTTGGCGACGCGGATCGGCGAGGCGCTGGTCTGGACCGCCTTCGCACTGGAATTCGTGGTCATGATCTCGGTTGTCGACCGGAAGCTACGGTATTGCCTGCAACATTGGATCGACATCCTGGTGATCGTGCTGCCGCTCATCGGTTTCTTACGGATGCTGCGGCTGGCGAGGCTGGGACGGCTCAACCAACTTGGCCGGTTCACGCGGCTCTATCGCTTCCGCGGCTCAGTGCTCCGGGCGCAACGGGGAATGATCGTCGCTTCGTTCCTGGAACGCGTGATTCATCGCAATCCCCAGAAGCACTTGGCGCGGCTCAAGGTGTCGCTGGCCGAAAAGGAACGCGAGGCTGATCTGCTGCGATCGCGGATTAACGAGCTACACTCGCAAATCGAAGCAGCGACCGGGGTGACGAAAGACGCCGCGTAGCAAGTGGGGCGCTGAAAACGCGCCACGAGCCGCCGGTTCATCGCGGTGGTTCTTGTGAACCCAGCAGGGTGAACCCGCCGGCTCGTTTCCAACATCTCCGCGGAAACCCATCGGGTTTTCCTGTCTGCATGGCGCATGCGCGAAAGACCCTTGTTTTTCAGGGTTCTGGCGCAAATCGCATGCCGGCCATGCGGGTTCATCCGGAAAATGCGGGCTAAAAGCCCGTCGTTTGACGATCGCTTGTCGAGGAGCGAACTGGAATCGGAAGGACGTTTGCCCCAAAATCAGAGGCGACGACTGCTTGTCTCTGATCCAGAATCCGCAGCCGCGGAGGCAACGTGGAATCCGACGCCGTCAATCGCGAGCTGATCGCACGGGCGCGGGTCGGCGACCAGGCGGCTTTGGGCGAACTCTTGGAGAAGTACCGCGGCTATCTACGGGGCCTTGCGGACCGGCTGCTCGACGATCGGGCCGCTGGCCGAATCGACGCGTCGGATCTTGTTCAGCAAACGTGTCTGTCGGTCCACCGACAGATCGCCGAGTTCGACGGACACGACGACGCCCAATTTGCCGCCTGGTTGCGGCAGATTCACGAGCGCAACATCCACAATGCCGCGCGGAATCAGCTTCACGCCGGCAAGCGCGCGATCGATCGCGAGAAACGCGTCAACGAGGCCGAGGGATTCTTGGCTCGCCAAACGTCCCCCAGCCAACACGCCGTTCGCAGCGAGGAATCGGCCCGATTGGCCCGTGCCATCGCCCAGCTTCCCCCCGACGAGCAGGAGGCGCTGCGGCGACGCTATCTCGACGGCGAATCAATGGTCGAGATCGCAGCCGCCATGGGACTCACCCGGAGGCGCTCTCGTGTGGCTCATGAACCGCGCCATGACGAGTCTCCGGCAAAGCCTGGCCGAGCCGGCATAGCACCCGAAGTCTTCCGTCGGCGGATCAACGCTGCGTCCCAATGGCGGGTCACGTCAAAACGCGAGCCCGCGTCCCGGCAGCGCTAAAATCACAAATCTCGTGCCGGAAAGGCTTTACAATCCTTTTTGGGAAAAGGACTTTTTTTTCAGAAAATTACGTTCATTTCCCCCGAAACCGGGCTTCTGAGGCCGTTCAACTCACAATCAGGCCACAGAAGGGGGATTGATCATGACACGGACCTATGTGCTCGGATCGGCGGCGGTCGTTGCATTGATGTTGTGGGCGGCGACGCCGAGCTTCGCCAAGGGCGGCGGACACGGTGGACATGGCGGACATAGCGGGCACGCTGGACATGGCGGCCACGGCGGCCACGGTGGACACGGCGGGCACGCGCACGCGTCGGCACATACCGCGGGCTACGCTCACCACAACGCGGGCCTTGGACACGCCGCCGGCCGGCACTTCGGTACGAACCACAGTTTTGCCCACAACTACGCCGGCTGGAATCACAGTGGCTTGAATCACAGTGGCTTGAATCACAGTGGCTTGAATCACGGCGGCTGGAATCACGGCGGCTGGAATCACGGCGGCTGGGGACATGCGTGGGGGTACGGATTGGGATATGGCCGGGGCTGGCGACGCCCGGGCTGGTGGGGACGGGGTTATGGCGGCTGGGGCCTCGGCTATTGGGGCCTTGGCTACGGGGGCGCAACAGGTCCCGGCTATGGCGCTTCCAGTGTCGTTGACCCTTCGTACTACTATCAGTACTACAAAAGCGTCACGGATCCGGTGGTCCCTGCCACGACCATCACGGTCACACGCAACGACGTAACCGACGCGATCGAACCGGTCGCCCTGTCGGTGCCGCCGGCTCCAATTGATGCGAGCCCGGTTGTGCCACAACCCTCGGCCGCAGATTCGACGATCGCCGCTCCCGCTCCGGGGCCTGACGCGACGGCGGCCCGGTAGCCGGGCAACAAAAAATGACGCAAGAACGCCAGGAAGAGTCCCGGCGTTCTTGCGTTGCGCACGCGCGGTGTATCAAAACTGGAATTGAGCAGGATCATTCAGATCGTCAAGAGTGGCATGAAGCGGCGCTCGCCGCACGAGCGACGAGTTGACCTGCGATTGTTGCGTCAAGGTTCCTGCATCGCGGAAGCCGAATCATGAACGAACCAGCCCAAGCGAAACCGAACGATCCGCGGCTTCAGGCGGCGCTCGAGGACTACTTCGACCGCGCCGACCGGCAGGAACCGCTCGACCCCGAATCGTTTCTCGCCCAGCACCAGGAGATTGCGGCCGAGCTGCGGCTGTTCATCGCAACGGAGGACGAAGTCCGCAGGTTCGCCGCCGAATCGCGCCGCGCCGTCTCGCAAGGCTCCACCGGATCGTTCAGCCAGCAGGCCGACGAAACCCTCGCCCCCCGGCCCGCGCAGCCCGGGGGCGAATCGAAATCCGGTGAACTGTCGGAGCAATTCGGCCGGTACCAAATCCTCCGCGCCTGGGGCAGGGCGCGATGGGGACAGTTTACCTCGCCGAAGACACGCAGCTGCGGCGACAAGTCGCCCTCAAGACGCCGCAGTTCACCGGTGATTCGCAAGAGGAATTGCTCGAACGCTTCTATCGCGAGGCGCGGGCCGCCGCCACGTTGCGGCATCCTTGCATTTGTCCCGTGTACGACGTCGGCGACATCGACGGCAAGCATTACATCACGATGGCCTATATCGACGGCAAGCCCCTCTCGGCGTTCGTTAACCCCGCCGTCCCGCAAACCGAACAGCAAATCCTGATTGTCGTCGGCAAGATTGCACAGGCGCTGCAGGAAGCGCATGACCACGGGATCGTGCACCGCGACTTGAAACCGGCCAACATCATGATCGATCGACGCGGCGAGCCGGTCATCATGGACTTCGGTCTGGCGCAGCAAGCCCGGCAGCGAGAGGACGTCCGTCTGACGCAGACGGGCGTGATCCTGGGATCGCCGGCCTATATGTCCCCCGAGCAGGTGGAGGCGGACCCGGCAAAAGTCGGCCCGGCGGCGGACCAATACGGCCTCGGAGTGATCCTGTACGAACTGTTGACCGGGCAGGTGCCGTTCCGAGGATCGTTGGCTTCGGTGATGGGACAAATCGTCTCGAAGGAGCCGACGCCGCCGCGCCAATTGCGCTCGGGGCTCGATCCGCGAATTGACGCCGTCTGTTTAAAGATGCTGGCGAAGAACCCCGCCGACCGATTCGCCTCGCTCTCCGCGGTGGCCGACGAGCTGGCGACGATCGTCCGCCATCCGCCCGCGAAGCCGGCCCGGAAGCAACCCGCGAGAAAGGCGTGGAAGCGCCCGGCGATCGGCGCTCTGGCGCTCGTTGGATTGCTGGCAGCCGTGATCCTCTATCTGCGCGTGGGAAAAACCGTGCTGGAAATTCAGATCAGCGATCCGGGCGTGCAAGTCTCGCTGAGTGGTTCAACAGTCACGCTCACCGGAACGACCCGGGAAGAGGTCAAAGTGGAGCCCGGTGATAACGAGCTGACGATCACCCATGGCGATTTCAAATTCAAAACCGCCGTCTTCCGGCTCGAAAAAGGGAACAAGGAAATCGTCAGGATTCTCGCTGGCCGGCCCAACGATCGTCGCGACATTGGGCGACAATCCGCTGCCCGTGCTGCCCCTCCCGGCGGACGCAAAACCGAATAAAGGCACGACGGCGAAGTCAGCAGTCGAAGCGTCCTCCGCTCCTCGCTCAACCGAAGGCCGCGTGCGCCACCGGCCCGCAGAGGACAAGTCACTCCCGCAGGGTTCCGGCCCTCATCTGCTGAGCTTTGCGTTCGGCGCGGCCCATGGTGCAGCGGGCTCGGAAGGAATGGGCCAATCAACTGGGCGTACCCGTCGAGACGACCAACTCGATCGGAATCAAGCTCGTACTGGTTCCACCCGGGGAATTCATCATGGGTCCCTATGCGGGCCACGAGGTTCGCATCACTCGTCCGTGTTACTTCGGCGCGTACGAGGTGACGCGCGGCCAATTCGCCCAGTTCGTCGCCGCCACGCAATTCCGCACGCTGGCCGAGGAGGCGACCGGCGGAATCCGACTGGATAACGCCGAAATGCCCACCAAATGGATGCCGCAAAAAAAGTTCACCTGTGCGCGAGCCGGGCTTCTCGCAGGAGGACGACCACCCCGTCGTGCAGATTGTCTGGCAGGATGCGACGGCCTTCTGCGACTGGCTGAGCCAGAAAGAGGGAAAAAGATATCGCCTGCCGACCGAGGCCGAGTGGGAATACGCCTGCCGCGCGGGGACGATGAGCCGTTACTACAACGGCAACGAAACGGAAGACATCACGCAGATCGGCAACGTCGCGGACGCCGCGGCGAAGAAGGTCTTCCCCCTCTGGGGAGAGTCCGTGAAGTCTTCCGACGGATACGTCTATACGAGTCCCGTCGGGCGTTTTCGTCCCAACAACTTCGGCCTGTACGACATGATCGGCAACGTGTCCGAATGGTGTTTCGATCGGCATGCGGCCGACTACTACGAGCACTCCCCGAGGGACGATCCGCAGGGTCCGGACAAGGGCGACGCACGCGTCGGACGCGGCGGCGGTTTCACGCGCGTCGCCGGCTCGCGCTACCGCTACTACGGAATCGACACCTTCCGGCGGCCCGATTGGGGCTTTCGAGTCGTGTGCGAGACTGGCGCCGCAACGAGCGACGCAGGGAGGGCCGCTGCCAAGTCATCCAAGTGATCTTGAACTTTGAACTCCGCGCCCTCGTGCGACTGCGCGTCCACGCCAGCGTCGGGGGACGAATAATGCCAGCGGAGCGAGTGATTTACGAGACCTTGAAGCGCCTCCGCAGTCGATTCTCGGTCTGGACTGGGCGTCGATTTTCGCAGGCGCCTGAGCGATGCGGTCCAATTTCCGCGTCGGCAGATCGGCTGCGGCTGGCATGGCTCGACGGGCTGGCTCGGTGCGAAGAACTCGAAAGGGCGTGCAACCAGGCCGGCCGACCGCTATCGTGCCGTTTGCGAGGAGCTTTTGAGTGCAAAGGAAGCTGCGAGACTGATCATGCTGGATTTGAAAGGACTTCTCGCGAAGGAGCGCGGGCAATTGGCGGCACTCTCGGAGGAGCGGATCAATCCGGCTCTCTGCAAGGTCTTGCAGCTTCTGGGTTACAACAAGCGATACGCCAGAGGCCAGGGGGCCTACCTGTTTGATGACGCGGGCAACCAGTACATCGATTGCCTCTCCGGCTTTGGCGTATTCGCCTGCGGACGTAACCATCCGGCGATTCGCGAAAGCATCAAGCAGGCCATGGATTTGGACCTGCCCAACATGGTGGCGATGGGGGTGGCCTCCCTTTCGGGCCTGCTGGCCCGCGAGTTGATCCGCGTGGTGCCCGGCGAATTGGAGATGGTCTTCTTCACGAACAGCGGCACCGAAGGGGTCGAGACCGCAATCAAATACGCCCGCGCCGCGACGGGCCGGCCCCGCTTGGTTCATTGGCGCGGTCGTTTCACGGCTTGAGCCTGGGTTCGCTATCGGTCAACGGCAACGAGGAATTCAAGGAGGGGTTCGGCCCACTGCTGCAACCTGTGACCGGCGTGCCGTTCAACGATCTCGAGTCGTTAGAGCGGGAGCTTTCGCGGGGAGACGTCGCCGGTTTCATCGTCGAGCCGATTCAGGGCAAGGGGGTTTTCTGCCAAGCGACAAATATCTCCCGGAGGCCGCAGAGCTCTGTCGCAAACACGGCACCCTTTTTATCGCCGACGAGGTTCAGACCGGGCTCGGGCGGACCGGGAAAATGTTTGCCTGCGAGCACTGGGGGGTCGCTCCGGACATCCTCATCACGGCCAAGGCGCTCTCGGGGGGTTACATCCCGGTCGGCGCCGTCCTCAGTAAACGCTGGATCCACGAAAAGGTGTTTTCGACTCTCAATCGCTGCTTCGTTCACTCCTCGACGTTTACCGAGAACGACCTGGCGATGGCCGCAGGGCTGGCCACGCTCGACGTCTTGCGCCAGGAGAAACTTGTCGAAAACGCGGCCGCGATGGGAGATCTCCTGGTCCGCGGGCTCCGCGAAGTCGGCCAGAAGTACGAGATGTTCGGCGAGGTGCGGGGAAAGGGGCTAATGATCGGCGTGGAGTTTCGCCCGCCGACCAGCCTGTCGCTGAAGATGGGCTGGAATCTGTTGCACAAACTCGACTCGAGCCTCTTCTGCCAGGCGATGCTGATCCCCCTGTTGATCGAGCACCACATTCTCGCCCAGGTCGCCGGCCATCACCTGGATGTCATCAAGCTGCTCCCTTCCCTCGTCATCAACCAAGAGGACGTGCAGCGCCTGGTCGAGGCGTTTGACCAGGTGATGGCAGGCTGTCACCGGTTTCCCGGTCCGGTTTGGGAAGTCGCCAAGCGGCTGGCCGGCTCGCAATTGCGGCCTGGCAACTAACCGGAACGATTCCCGATCATCCGCATCGACGTCGGAGTCGAGCGCGGGCAGAAGCAGGACGCCGGCAGTCCGACAGAAGGCGGTCGACGATTCGCCGGCGCACGTCGAAGAATCACGACACCAATAGCAAAGGGCCGGGACACTCGCCCCGGCCCGTCAGACGCCGCAACGACCAATTACCGCCAGTGGCGGAAGCGATGCACGAAGCGATGCCCGCCGAAGTAGACTCCCGTGGAGTACGTCGGAACGGCTGTGGTCACAACAGGAGCGACCGGGACGACGGTTGCGTCTGCAACGCAGGTGGCGACGGGAGCGTACGAGTAGACCGGATGCCCGAGTAAATCGGCCGGTGGCCCCAATGAGCGCCGTGGAAGGCGTAATGCCCGATCGGTCCGTGATACGGAGCAGCCGAGGCTACCTGGGTGTTTGCGGCAAGCATCAGAGTGAGAGTGAAAAACCCGGCCACAGCCAATTTCGTTGCGTTCATGGCGGTCCTCATGATTTCGATTGGGGTTGGTGTCAATCGGGAGTCCGTCGAACCACGACTCATGTTCGACGTTGCTGCCAGACGAAAAGCGAATCGTGTGCCGGTGCCCTAAACGGAAAAGGAGAAACGCCGTAAAGCATTACAATACGACTATTTAGACAGATAAATGGGTGCAGACTTAATTCAATTTGATTGCGCATATCGTGTATCTAAAGTGCAATTACGAAATCGCATTGACGACAGATGTGGAAGGTGGCCACTGGGTCAGCGTGTGTCGGTCTGCTGGTTCGACATTGTTGCGTCTCGAGGAAGCCGGCCTCGATCAGCAGCTTTTCGCCAAACGAGAGAAAGAGCTTGTCGCTGAGCGGTCCAATCGTTTCATTGGACAGCGACCAAGAAACCGGGAGAAATCGTCGACTTGGGGTTTCGTAACAAGAAGTAACCCAAGCCTGCACCATCCCGGCCATTTCAGACTATCGACGTCTCGTTCGGTTGTCGACCCGGCCTTCGACAAATCAGCTTCGCCGGTATCGTGAGCGAAGAATCTCGATGGAAGGAACCTCAACCTGTTGGCCGGCTTCATTCCGAGCACCTGACTCAATTTCGCCGATCATGTTGAGCAATTTCTCCGACCAACCAGACAGAAGATGCGTCCGAAGATCGTTGGGCCGCAATTGGCTTTGACCGTGGCCGTTCAGATTCACGGAATAGACGAAGCATTCTTTGTTCACGGCGCAGCGATAGCGGTCGACCATCGATTGCATCGTCGCTTTCTTGCCGAAATATGACTCCATGTTGATTTGGCAATTCTTTGCAGTGCCGTCATCTCCCTGTGTGTAACAACAGAGGTCTGACAAGAAGATCATCCGGTCAACGTGGACTTTGCGTTTGGTCAGGTCGTCAACGGCGAACCAAAGTCCCGTCTCGGTGGCAGCGCCGACGCCTGGGCCATTTTTGAACTGCGGAATCGCCAGTGCTCCGTATTTGTTCCTCTCCTCAGTCTGGGCAATCGAATCGATCTTGCTCTTGATCGTCAGGCAGCTGTCTGCCTGAGAGAACGGAACCCAAATCAGGCTGTCGCCGAACACGCCGATGACCGCTCGCCGTCCCAAGCGCTTGGCCAGAATCGCCGCGAGCAGATTGCCGCAATCGGAGACCCGCAGCTTGGACCGTCCGCTGATCGAACATCCGCACGCACTTCCGCTGTTGTCGGCGAGGACCATCGTCACACCGGGCAGGTCGGAAAGCTTTTCCAAGGCACGATCGAGCAACTTTCCAAGGAGGCTCTTGGCGGCCGTCGAAGAGACCTCCCGTTCGGCCGCGAAAAATCGAATCGGCAATTGCACGGAATCTTCGACTGCGAGCAACTGCTCGTAAACACGGTCCCATCCCACGTCTGAAATTCCGGCCTGCTCGAAGTTTCGCAGATTACGGATGAGTGCCATTTCACCCATGATTGGAATGCAAAGCTCCCAGACTGCCTTCGAGCTTCCGAGGTGAGAGACGACATTCTCCCAAGTCAGTCCGGCCGCTTTGATTTGGGCGAGAGTCGCCGTTGATGCGTCCTTTGACGCAAAAAAGTGCCTGCGAGCCTCAAGGATCGGCGGCAGGGAATCGACATACTTGTCGTTGACGAGATATTCGAACATGGCTTTGCTCACAGGCCAGTTCAGACGTTTCTGGCCTGTTGCCCGTTCCAGGAATCTGCCGACCTCCCTTGAGCCGCCCACCATTTTCAGCACATCGCTGAATGTCGGCCGGTCGCTTCCGTTGTATTTCAACAGGGCGTAATCGTTTTGTGCCGCCAAAGCGACTGCGAGCGCCTTCCGCAGACAATGCGGCAGCGCTCCTCGATGGAGACGTGGTGGCTTTCCGCTCTTGCGTGGCTCCGTCGTTCCAGCATCTTTTGTGGTCATGAACAGGTGTCGGAAGACACCGAAGACCTGTCGAATCTCATCCGCCCGCTGCATGATGGCTGTGCCGTATTTCGGCACAAACGCCCGAGTCTTCGAGTGTGCTGCGGCCAAGGCGAGCAGGATTTGCGGCGTGCTCCGCAGCTTCAGACCATTGGCGGTATCTCGTGCCCAGGCGGCTACGATCAGCAGGTCTTCCGGAAAGTCGCTATTCGCAACCGCCGTCGCCGTTTCGAGGACCTCTCGGGCCTGCTCGGTCAGACCTGTTTCATCCACAATTGTGGAGGAGATACGTCCGGTCATCAGGAGTTCGGCATAGAAATCTGCGGCGGACCGGTTGCTGTCGTAGTATTTTGGCTCATTGAAGAATCCACCGCCAATCGTGTGGATGAGCTTCGTGACCGGATCACCGACTTCATAAGCCCGTCCTGGAACGTGCTTGTGAGCCACCTGCTCGGCATCGGCTCGATCGTGAATCGAGTCCTTCTTCATTCCGAATTTGGTCATGCCGCTGTCAACTCTCGGTCACTGAAGCGACCGGAGAAATCATCGACGAGGGACTATTTCGATGCTCTACCAGTGAGCTACTGCTTTCGCAGGTGGGAATCGAACCCACGACTTTCGAATCGAGAAGTAACCCTCATCTGCACCATCCGGTCGATCGACATCTTATCACGAAGAGTGATCGTCGTCGTCTCAGGGCCATCTGTCTTTAAGGACACCGTCGCACCCGTTGGGTTCGCATCGTCAACGGCAGGCCGGGGACACCTCATCAAGCGGCGTTCTCGAATCGAAAGGAACGTCGATGATCTCCAAAACCGGGCCGAAAGTTTCGTTCGGGCAAATCGTTGCCACACCCGATGCGCTCGAAGCTCTCCAAAAGGCCGGTCAATCGGCCCAGTCGCTGAGTGCCGACGACAAAATGCTCGTCGCTGCACGCTGCAGTTTCTGTATATTGGCGGTGTCTACTCCCAGTCCGACGCAGCCGGCTGGCGCGACGCTCTGCCGACGTTCCGGAATGGTCCGCAGCTCGTGAGCCACAAATGATCGAGATCGACGGCTCGCAGGGCGAAGGGGGCGGACAGATCATCCGCACGGCGCTGACGCTCTCGCTGTCCACGGGGCGCACTTTCCGGGTGTTCAATGTGCGGGCGGGACGTCCCCGGCCGGGGCTGCTGCGACAGCACCTCGCGGCGGTACAGGCCGCGGCTGAGATCGGCCATGCCGACACACGGGGAGCGGTTCTCGGATCACGCGACCTCACGTTCCGACCAGGAAAAGTGGCGGCCGGAGACTACCGGTTCGCCATCGGCTCGGCAGGCAGCACGACCCTTGTGCTGCAGACGATTCTGCCGGTTCTACTCACCACAGACAGACCTTCCCGCCTGACGTTAGAAGGAGGGACGCACAACACGTTCGCTCCGCCATTCGAGTTTCTGGAGCATACGTTTCTGCCGCTCGTCAATCGTCTCGGACCCAGCGTGCGGGTGACGCTTGTCCGCCCAGGCTTTTATCCGGCTGGTGGCGGACAGATCCTGGCCACCGTGGAGCCGTGCAGACGCCTGTCGCACCTGGAGCTCTGCGAACGGGGGAAGGTTTTGGACGTCCGCGCATGCGCGGTTGTCTCACGACTGCCGCTGTCGATTGCCCAGCGCGAGCTCGATGTCATCGGGAGGGGATTATCGCTTGCCGCTGGCCGGCTGTCGGCGATCGAGGAGACGCGCTCGCCCGGTCCCGGCAACATCGTCTCGATCAAGATCGAGTCGGAGCGCGTGACCGAAGTTGTGACGGGGTTCGGCCAGAAGGGGGTTCCGGCCGAAATCGTGGCGCAAACGGCCGCGGACGAAGCGGCGGCCTATTTGGGCTCGGGTGTTCCAGTGGGGACGCATCTGGCCGATCAACTCTTGCTGCCGATGGCTCTGGGAAACGGTGGTCAATTTGTGACCATGTCGCCCAGCGACCACACCTCGACGAACATCGATGTGATCCGCCGGTTTGTCGAGCGGGGAATCTCCGTCATGCCGGCAGGTGAAGATGCCGTCCGAATAGAAGTTTCAGGACCCTAATCCGCGGTGCCGCTCGACTGGTTTCCCCCCATCCCTCACCGTCTCGTCAGCGTGAAGGCCGCCAAGAAGAACGGGTGGGCAGCCCCGTGCGCTCGCGGCGGGATTCGATTCGTTGCAGCGGGGCATTGCGCAGCGCCTCGCCCTTCGACCGGTCGGCCGCTATCTTGGCGAAGAAGTCGTTCATCAGCCGGGCCGAGTCCGGGTCTGGGATTTGCCATAGCGTGGTGACTACCGCCTGCGCCGGACAACTGGAACGCCTGCCGCAATCCGGCCACGCCTTCCCGGTTGTTCACCGTAATGCGTACCATCACGCACAAAGGAGGCGGTATGAGCCAAACGCCGAACCCCGACCCTCTCCTCGGGCAGCCTCAAAGTCGGCCGGCATCTTCGACGACGCACTGGGGCAAGGCGCCGCCCGTTCCGGAGATCAGCCAGTTCCTGCAGGGGCCGCAGAAGCGCAGTTTCGAGCTGGGACGGGCAGTCGCGCATTTTCTTCGAGATCATGCGCGGCTTCCGCAAGCTCCATTTCCTCGGCCCATGTGTGACCGTGTTCGGCTCGGCGCGATTTACGGAAGAGCATGCGTATTACGTCCTGGCACGCGAGATCGGCCAACGGTTGGCTCGCGCCGGCTTCACGGTCATGACCGGCGGCGGACCCGGCATCATGGAGGCGGCCAACCGCGGCGCCAAAGAAGCCGGCGGCTACTCGGTCGGCTGCAACATCGAGTTGCCGCAGGAACAGAAACCCAACCCCTACCTCGATCGTTGGGTGACCTTCCGGCACTTCTTCGTGCGCAAGCTGATGCTCGTGAAATACTCCTACGCCTTCATCGCCTTGCCCGGCGGTTTCGGCACCTTGGACGAAATCTTCGAGACGGCGACCCTCATCCAGACTCACAAAATCAAGAACTTTCCGCTCGTCATCGTGGGCAAGGAATACTGGCGGCCACTGCTCGATTTCCTGCGCGGCCGACTCGTCGAGTCGAAGACCATCGACCCGATCGACGCCGAGCACATCCTGGTGACGGATTCCGCCGAGGAAGCGGTGCAGTTGGTTCGCGACGCGGCGCTGCGGCAGTTCGGGCTTTCCTATGGCCCGAAGATCAAACGCCGCTGGTTCCTGTGGGAATAAGGATGGATCCTTGCTGCTCGTTTGGATCTCAGATTCTCTGGCTCAAGATGAGCATCCTTTCGTCTGGAATACACTGAAAAGCGATGGTCCTAACTCCTGCCTGAACCGATCATCGCTGTCCGCAGGAGATTGACCGCATGAAAGAGCAGAACGGCCCGAACACTCTTCGCGCAATCGCTCATCAAGGCAATGACCGATCGCGGGCTCGAACCCGACTTTCCTCCGGATGCGATTCAGCAAGTAAACGGCATCCAGGGTCCCGCACGCGAAACGGATCACTCGATTCGCGACCTCCGCAATTGCCTCTGGTGCTCGATCGACAACGATACGTCGAGAGATTTGGACCAACTCACCGTGGCGGAGAGGCTCACGGCGGGCGGAGTCAAAGTCCTGGTCGCGATTGCGGACGTCGATGCGATCGTCAAATCCCGTGTCGCCGATCGATCGGCACGCCAGGACCAACACGACCTCCGTGTACACGGCCGCTGAAATCTTCCCCATGCTGCCGGAAAGACTCTCGACCGACCTGACTTCTCTGGGCGAGGGAGAGGACCGGCTTGCCCTCGTCATCGAGATGGGGGTGGCTACCGATGGATCCATTCAGGAATCCCAGGTGTATCGAGCCCTGGTCAACAACCACGCCAAGCTCGCGTACCGCAGCGTTGCGGCGTGGTTGGACGGCAAGGACAAGATGCCCGAAAAGATCGCTAAAATCCAAGGGTTTGGACGACCAGCTGCGGATGCAAGATCAGATCGCCCAAGTCATGAAATCGGTGCGCTACCTGCACGGCGCGCTGGACCTTGAGACCATCGAGCCAGAAGCGGTGCTGCGGGACGGGCAGGTCGTGGAGCTGCGCCTGGAACGGAAGAACCGGGCCCAGGAGTTGATCGAAGACTTCATGATCGCGGCCAACGGGGTGTCCGCGCAGTTTCTTGACAAGCATGGCGTCCCGGCACTTCGGCGCATCGTTCGCTCTCCGGAACGGTGGGATGCCATTCGCAAGGTGGCCGAGGGATTCGCTGAAGACCTTCCCGCCGATCCCGATTCCAAGGCGCTGGCGGCCTTTCTGGCACGGCGCCGCCTGGCGGACCCGCTGCGATTTCCCGACCTGTCGCTGACCATCGTCAAATTGCTGGGGCGCGGCGAGTATGTCCTTCAGCTCCCCGGCCAACAGTCGGCGGGACACTTCGGGTTGGCCGTGCGGGAGTACAGCCATTCCACCGCACCGAACCGCCGATTTCCCGACCTGATCACTCAGAGGCTGCTGAAAGCCGCACTGGCGGGAGGCAAGCTTCCCTACAGCCCGGCTGAGCTGACGTCGCTGGCGACGCATTGCACCGAGCAGGAAGATGCGGCCACGAAGGTGGAGCGTCAGGTGCGGAAATCCGCTGCGGCGCAGTTCCTCTCCGGCCGGATTGGGGAGACCTTCGATGCCCTTGTCACCGGTGCTTCCGACAAAGGAACCTGGGTTCGGCTGCTCAAGCCTCCTGCCGAGGGAAAGCTGGTGAGTGGGCAAGAGGGCGTCAAGGTTGGTGACCAGATCAAGGTCCAGCTCGCCAGCCTGAACATCGAGCGAGGATTCATCGACTTTGTGCGATCAGGCAAATGAAATCCCGGCTTGCTGGTTGGCGGCCGGGGGGAAGGAGACCGCGGGCCGGAGCACAACCCATGAAGCGGATTGCCCTGATCGGTGGACCGGGACCGTCGTAGCCATCACCGTTTTTGAAGCCGCGAACGCCGGCAAAAGACTGACCTGGGATGAGGTCGTGGCCGTGACGGTTTTCCTCGCCGGAATAGCGATGGCCCTGTTTGAAGGCCGAAGTCAAAGACTGCGTGCGCTGTTGCAGACACCGAGCATCAACAATCCGAGGATCGCCAAGACGATAAGCGTCAGCGGCCCGTCGGACCAGCTATTCATACCGCAGGGCTTCAATCGGGTCCAACCGGCTTGCACGGCGGGCGGGATAGTAGCCGAAGAACACGCCGACAGCCGCCGCGAAGAGAAACGCCAATACGGCCGCCAAAAAAGAGACTTCGTGCGTCCATTTCTGCCCGCTTGAAATGGCATTGATGATCGACACAATGCCCACCGAGGCGCCCACCCCCAGCGCAAAACCAAGGATGCCGCCGATGCATGAGAGGAGGATGGCTTCGACCAGGAACTGGCGGAGAATGTCACCCGTTCGGGCTCCAACCGCCATGCGGATGCCGATCTCGCGGGTTCGCTCGGTCACGGAAACGAGCATGATATTCATGATGCCGACGCCACCCACCACCAGCGAAATACCGGCGATGCTGGCCAGCATCGCGGTCAAGGTCCCCGTGACGACGCCGAACGTGTTGGCGATCTCGGTCGTGTTTTCGACGGTATAGTCGCGCGGCTTTCCGAAGTGGACCCGGTGACGCTCCGAGAGAAGCTCGTCGATCTCGTTCTGCGCCTGGGCCATGAGCGGGGCCGAACGGGCCGAAGCCAGGATGGCGTTGACATTGTCGAATTCGGATCCCTGGAGGCGTTTGCGGACCGTGGTCACGGGCATGAGGATGATACTGTCCTGGTCCTCCCCGACCATGTTGGCCCCCTTCCGCTGGAGGACGCCGATCACCCGGAACGGAATGTTCTTGATCCGCACGCTCTGCCCGACGGGGTCGGTCGTTTGAAACAGCTTGGCGACCAGCGTGCGGCCGAGCACGCAGACTTTGTTCGCGCTGTGGACGTCGCGTTCGGTGAAGAACTCTCCGCTCTCGAGAGCCCAGTTGCGCACGATCAAATAGTCACTGGTGACGCCGTGCATGTCGCGCGGGCTGAAGTTTGAGCTGCCGAAAATGACCTGACCGGTCACCCCCACGAGGGGAGACGAGGCCAGCACCGACGGGCACTCCTTGGCGATGGCGTCCGAGTCGCGAGAGGTCAGAGTCACCTCGGCCTGCATCACGCCGCTGCGCCGGCGGACCTCCGGAAGAACGATGATCACGTTGGTCCCGAGCGCCTCGAACTGGCTTTGAACAAGGGTGCTGGCACTTTGTCCGACCGAAACCATGGTCGTGACGGCGGCGATGCCAATCACCACGCCCAGGACGGTCAGCCCGGCCCGCATCTTGTTTTTGCCCAGCGACCGCAGGGCAATGCGGATCGTTACGAAGGAAATCATTTCGAATGACTGACTGCTGAATCCAAGAACCAAGACGGGGAGAACGCCCTGCACACTGGAGAACACAGTTCTTTTGCTGCCACGCCCATTCGACCGTACTGAACTCGCGGCTCGCAAAGCGCTCGCGGTGGATCAAAGCGGAATGGGCCGCTTCAACGCAAACGGCGCCTACCATGTCGAGATCGGACTCGGAGGTTGCACGCCGGTAACCACAACATCCCCCGGCTTCAAACTTCCTTGCACCATCTGCGTGAACTCGCCGTCGGTCAAACCGGTGGTCACCGGGACGGCTCGCAATAGGTTCCCTTCGACGATCCAGACGTGCCGCCGAATTCGCTCTTTGCGCAGCCTTGCCCGTTCGGCGACGGAGAGGGCGTCCACGGATGGCTGGTTCTCCTCGGGTTCGAGTTTTTGCTCGGTCCGTCCCTCCAGGATCGGAAGGTCTTCGGGACGTACCTGCTTCGGCGCCGGATAGAAGCGCAGAGCCGCATTCGGGATCTTGACGACGCCCTCTTGTTGGTCGACTTGAAACGAGAGACTCGCCGTCATTCCCGGCAACAGCTCCAGATCGGGATTCGGCGTCACGACGACGACCGGATAGGTCACGACGTTTTGTGCCGTCGTCGAACTGAGGCGGATTTCGAGGATCGATCCGGAGAACAGCTTGTCGGGATACGCGTCGACCGTAAACGTCACCGGATATTTGTTCTTTTGGGCCTGTTTGATCAGCCCGATGTCGGCTTCGTCGACCGAGGCATGGACGTGCATTTCCTTCCGCATGTCGGGGGCGATGACGAAGAGCTCGGGCGTCTGAAACTGAGCAGCCACCGTCTGACCCGGCTCGATTTTGCGATTGATCACAATCCCGTCGACAGGTGAGCGGATTTCCGCGTAATTGAGATTGGCCAAAGAGGTCTCCAGCGACGCTTTCGCCTGGTCGACGGTCGCCTGCGAAATCTTTACTTGGGCCTCCAAGGTGATGCGGGCGAATTTGTATTTGTCGAAGTCCGCCTGGGTGATGATCGACTCGCCCCGTGCTCGTAGCGCGACCGCTCGTTTCTCGTCATTGATCGCCTGCTGGAGCTGGGACTGGACGCGCAGCACGTCCGCATCCTGCATCGCCAGCGTCGCCCGATCGTGCGCCACGGACGCCAGGTAAAGGCGCGGATCGATCTTGGCGAGCAAGTCGCCTTTCTTGACCTCTTGATTGAACTCACAATAGAGTTCCAGAATCGGTCCGGAAATGAACGACCCGATCGTCACTTCGACTTTCGGCTTCACGGTCCCGGTGGAGTTCACGACCGCGACGATGTTTCCCTGCTCGATTCTGGTGGTCCGCCATACGGTCCGGTTGCGCTTCGTCCAGTAATCCATCGCGGGCCGATAGGCTGCAGCCCCAAGCCCGGTCACGACCAGGAGCGAGACGACGAGCCTGAAGATGGTCCTCATAAATGGACTTTGGTAAAGGAGGAGCGGGCGGTTGAAATCCGGATGGTTTTGTGCGAGGACAACAAGGATACCGGCGCGTTCAAGGCTTCGTGTCCGAAATTTTCGCAGTCCGAGCTCGGTTTGGCTCTTATTCGTGCTCTTCGTCCCAGGAACCTCATTCTTCGAGAAAACTTGATCCCGCCCCCGCTTGGGGCCAAATCTTGGAAGGCCGATCGTGTCCTTGATCGAAATCCGCGACGTCTGCAAAGTGTATGACTTGGGCGAGGTCAAAGTCGAGGCGCTCAAGAACGCCACGCTGACCATCGAACAAGGCGAGTACGTCGCGCTGATCGGTCCCTCGGGCTCGGGTAAGAGCACGCTGATGAACACGCTCGGCTGCTTGGACCGCCCGACGAGCGGCAGTTACAAGCTGGCCGGCGAGGAAATCGCCACGATGTCTCGCGACGAGCGGGCCGGCATCCGCAACCAGCGCATCGGCTTCGTCTTTCAGAATTTCAATTTGCTGGCGCGAACGACGGCCGTCGAAAATGTCGAACTGCCGTTATTGTACGCGAAGGGAATCTCCGCCTCGGAACGTCGCCGCCGGGCGATCGAAAAGCTCGAATTGGTCGGGCTGGGAAATCGCCTCGATCATCAGCCCACCCAGCTTTCCGGGGGACAACAGCAGCGAGTGGCCATTGCGCGAGCGTTGGTGAACGATCCGGCAATCCTGCTGGGAGACGAGCCGACCGGCAACCTCGACTCGAAGACAAACCGCGAGTTGATCTCCCTCTTCCGCGAGCTCAACGAAAAGGCGGGCATCACCGTCGTGCTTGTGACGCACAATCAAGCCGTGGCCCGCAACGCCAAACGCATGGTCGTCCTGCGCGACGGCACCATAATTTGTGATACAAACGAGTTTCGCCTGGCGGAACAAGCCGTACAGGCAGACTTGGACGAAGGCGCCGATGGTTGCTCGTAACCCGGAGCACCTCCGCAGTCGCTGGCTGACGAACGATCGTGTTTCGGCGGAACGCGCGTTTATGACAGCATGAGCGTCGACGTTTTGGTTGATTTCGGGGTCAGCCGAACCGTCACAAGTCAATGGCCGAGGCGGGGTTCGAACCCGCACGTCCCTAACGGGACACGGGATTTTAAGTCCCGTGCGTCTGCCGATTCCGCCACTCGGCCTCAGAGTCCGGCTTAAAGATCGTTTTTAGCTCGAACTCGTCCTTTCGACCCAGTAATTCCGCAGCGCCTGCTCGATCTCGTCACGCAGAAACTCGTCAATGTCGGCCTTGAATCGCAGGTAAGAACCAATCGCTTCTGCTTGAGGATGGTCGAAAATTGCGAATCTGTGCCGTCCTTCCTCAAACCATGTTCGTTCGCCAGAGCGCCTCTCATTGACGCTTTCACTCCGCCCCCGATCCGTCAGCCCGAACGTCAAATGGAAGGCCGGATTCTGTCTTTCTAAGCGGCCCTCGACATCGGCAATCAGATACGCTGGCAAATAAAAGCGAAATGCTTCGTCGCTAAAGAAACTGAGGGCCGATCCGAATCCGTCCGGGGCCTGGTCAAGAAACTCGGCAGAAAGGACGCGCCAATCCTTCTTTCCTTGAAATTCTCGCTCCAGGAGAAACGGTTCATTCCCTTCGTCGCTTCCTCGAAGACACCAATCGCCGGGAAAGGGTACATTCGCAAATGCCGATGAGACGTCTCTCTTAAGACGCTCGATGTCATAGACTTTCCCATGCTGGTTCAACCAGTCTAGGTCTCCCTTCTCGAGATGCTCCTGGATGTCGGTTAGAAATTTAGCACTTGCGGACGCATAGCCGCTCGTACTCGAGGGATCGGACGCAATGATCATCTCAAATTCGGCGGCGATCCCGAGCCGCGAGCTTCGGAATCAACTGCGTGACTTTGACCCGTTTCTCACTGTCGTCCATGGCGATGCACCGGACCAATTACCGCCACTCAGCCTGCTGATGCGCGAGACGCCAAACGGAAATGTTAGCCTTCTCTGCAGCGCTGATCCACGTCCGAGGCGGTAAATGCGGACGGAGCGCCATCAAGGAATGGGTCGAAAGTCAGCGCTGCTTGTCGATGTCGGGATCGGCCTTCTTCAGGACCTCGTAGGATTGCTGATCGATCAGGTCGATCAACAGCCATTCGTGTCCCCATTGCTGAAGAATGAAGCCGGAGAATTTGTCGTCGGCCTCTTGCACCGCGTCGGCCATTCGATCGACGATCTTCGGGTCCTTGGGCAGCTCGATCAACACGCCATACGCCGAGTTTTTCTTTTCGGGTCGGAGCATGGCCCACTGCTGGGTCGCAGCAATCGCCTTCAATCGCTTTAAGAGCGGGACCACGACCTCGCGGTCCACGTGGGTCGTGCCGTCGAGATCGAAGAATTGTCCCTGCTTCTCGAGAAACGGAATCGCCGCGCGCTTCTCGTGCTTGTCGAGCATGTCCTTGCGCACATGCTGATCGGCGATCTCCTGGATGTCCTTCCCGCAGCCGCTGGCGCACAACGCCAAGCCGAGGCACCCGCAGGAAATCCATCGACAGGAGAGCCACCGCATGATCCAGGACCTCGTTTCAAAACGATTCGCCGCGGGAGATCACGGCGTCTCCGCATTGACGAACTCGCCCCCACTGGGTGTGCCCAAAGCCGTGAACACCTGCGAATCGATGCTGTTATTGAGAAATAAGCAGGAGCCATCCGCGAGCACGAAATTGGCTCCTTGCGGATGACGGCTGCCAAAACAGAGCGGATCGGTGAACGACCCATTGATGGGATGATTTGGATCCGGCAGGAGAAAAGGGACCGACCGCAAATCGTATTCGTCGGCGAAAGCCACTTGGCCGCACCACGCCGACGTAAACGGCAGGATCGAGGGTCCCCCCGGTTGGACCAGCCGTTCGCCCAGCAGCAAGGTTTGCGATGTGCCGTCCGTGATTTGTGCGAATCGGACAGACGACATGGAGCTCAAAACCCCTTCCGAACCGCAATAATTCCCGGACGCGATCTGATAGGGCGGATCCCCGATCGGTGTACAAGTGATGGTGTCGGAACCGATTTCCGACGGACAGCGGAACATGGGAATCGACATGCCGATCAGCTGAAGATTACCGCCGAGTCCCGTTCCCAAACCAAAGTTGATCTGCTCGTAAATCGCACTCTGCTCAATGTACGGGAGAGCCATCGCTCCCCAACCCCATCCAGACTGCATCGGAAAGGAGGGGCCCATCACGTAGCTGCCGGGGGGGAAACAGCGATGGACCTCGTGATACATGTGCAGCGCCAGGCCCAATTGGCGAAGCTGGTTTTTGCACACTGTCCGCCGCGCGGCGTCGCGCGAAGACTGCACGGCGGGGACGAGCAGAGCGGCCAGAACGCCGATGATCGCGATCGAGACGACCAATTCAATCAGCGTGAATCCGGCCTGGCGGACGAGTCGGACAGACATCGAAAGGCCCTCGCGTGGGTCTGACCGAACAAACCCGATCCTTCCTCGATCTCCCGAAGAAGACGTCCGTGACCCCGGGGGGCGCGACAATATTGCGGCTCGACAATCTTGCGGCCCAGCCAATCATCTTTGCGGCCCAGCCAATCATCGCGCGGGGCCAAATGCGCACAAGACGCCCGGCCCGCCGCAAACGATGAGGAAATGCGCTCTTCCCTCGTGCTTGCGCCGGGCCGGCGTCCCGTGCCGTGTTGCTTGCCGTCGCAGTCCTGGAATGTCTCGGTCAAAAGGCTCGATCGTTCCAGACGCAATGCATAACGGCCGCCGCCGAATCTAGCCCTACGATGGTGTCTTCGTTTCGGTGCCACTACACGTGTAACAGCAGTGGCCGCACGAATCACACGAGTAACAGCTGCACGAGCAGCAGAAGCAAGGATTCTGGCAGAAACAGCAGTTTTTGTAGCATTCCGACTTGCGGCAACAATTCTCGACTTTGCACCGACAACATCCCGTGAACTTGCACGTCTTGGTGTTGCACACGCAGCAGCATGTACAGGCGCACCCCCCGCAATTGGTCAGGCAGCCGTGGGAATCAATTCCCTGACAGTAGCAACTGCAGCATGTGGAGCTCGTGCTCGCCCAGGCGAGCGAGCCGGCCATTGCAATGCAACCAAGCGCCAAAACGGCCGTGCGTACGCGCTGAAGACGTCGACTGATCATGGCTTTTTCTCCCCAATAGCCTCTGTGCTTCCGTGCCTTGGAAAGAGGGCCCGCTCGATCCTCAGAAGCCGGCCAATCGTTTCTGACAGGTCTGCCAACCTAATAACTCCCGCCAGCTTCTTCAATTGTAAAAATCGACAGAATAACAAAAATGAACAAAATACGTAGAACCACATTATTATCATTTGTAGGAAGACTGAGAGCTTAGGGCAATTAAACAAGTATCGGCTGAAAGGTTAAATGGAGTGATTAACAAAGCCCCGGCAGATGATTGGCGCAAAGTGCCGGAGCGGACGGCTTTGGCTCCGCCAGCCCAGAATGAGAACGGTCAGTCGTTCTTGGTGGCGACGGCCTCGAGAATCTTCTGCTCGCGCGCCTGCAACAGCAATCCCTGACTCTCGAGGAGGAGCCGATACAACATGACCAGCACGGACAACTCGAGCGCCGCAAGAATCAGGTAGACGGGTATCATCCGTCCGAGGTTAAAGCTGTGCAGAAGCAAATCGATCCCCAACGGAATGAAGAGGGGGACAAAAGCCGCGGTCAAACCCAGGACGGCCAGAATACGCAAAAGCGAGCCGGCCATCGTGGAGGTCGAGGCTCGGAGAGATCCGGCCCGCACGGCCGTCGGCAAGACGATCGACGTGTGGTTGCCCACAAGGCAGACAATCAGATAGGCCGAAACCAACTGCACCAGCGAAGCCAGGAAGTGAGTGACAGACAGCGGATAGAGGAACTGGAGAACCACGAGCGCGAACGCGCCGATCCCGAGCGCCAGCGGGGCGAGCGCCAAATTCTTTCCCAGCAGGATGTTTCGTCGACGAGAGGGGGAAAGCAACAAGGCGCGGAATCCATCGCGATCGAAGCCGAATTGGTTTTGAAACACCTGCGAGAGACTCAGCGTCTCCGTGACAATGATTCCCATTGCCACGAGAGGGCGAAGCGATACGGAGACCTGCGACCGTCTGCCGGCAACGAGCGTCGAAGCAAAGATAACGCCGAACACGAGAGTCGACACAAGCATCATCTTCACCTCCGGCGCCCGCATCAGTGATCGCAGCGTCGCCAGAGCGGTTGCCGCCGCCTGTTCCGGAATCCAGGGCAAATGCCTTTCCACCAAATACGTGGCGCGTTTGGCGTGGATCTGAGGACGAGCCTTCTTTTTTGCAATCTGGGCGGTCTGGTACTCGCCCCGATAGAAACGCAAAGTCATGCGGTATGACCGCCGCAGGCTGGCGCCTCCGATCAGGCAGAGGCCCAGGGACCCCAACAGCCCGGGCCAGACGTTCTGCCGCGCGGCCGCCATCGCCCCATAGGCCATCCATCCGGGGGGCACGATCAGGTCAATCGCGCGGATCCATCTGTTGAAGTCGTCTGTCCTTCGTTCGACGGTCGCGCTTCGCTTTGCGGCCTGGTTTCGCTCAAGGGTTGCGAGTCGCTCGTCGTACTGACGGATATCGATCTGACGGGACTTCAATTGTTCATTTAATCTGTTGAACTCTTCCAGGAACTGTTGCGAGGCGACAACGTCTCGGTCGGCGCCGAGCGCCAGTACCTCGTGTTCAACAAGTTCGGGAGTTGGCTCAGAATGATGAAGCCGGCCGTGATGAAGGCGATCAATGTGCGACGACGCCTCTTATTCATCATCAATGCGGCCAGCCAGCCGCGAAAATGGTACGTGACTGCGGTCACCATCAACACGAGGCCGGCGAGCAAGGGGAAGGTGATCAACAGGGAGGGGCCGATGGCCACGACCGACGCGATGCACAGCCCGATCATCGCAGGGACAAACGCGATCAAAGTGATGCTGACGAACGAGCTCAGGTAGTTCACCAGAAAGGTGCCGCTCAGCGAGATTGGGAAATAGAGCAGCTTTTCGAAGGAGATCACTTCCGACCGCTGCAGCTCGGTCATCAGGCCGATCGTCCAGAAGAGGAGAAACGCACCGATCACGACGTTCCACAAGTAGAGCACCTTGTCAGGCGAGGCGTAGGGGAGCGTCTTGACTCCCACCAGCAGAGCGACGAAGAACATCGCGACTGATGACAGCAGGGCCAGCCCCAGAACGATGGTCGTCACCACGGTGTTGGCCATGCCCGAGCGGCGCAGCCGGTTCCGGAAGAGGCGATCGCGAAGCCAGACGATGGCTTTGAAATGCTCCCAGTTCAAGAGGCGCTCTCCTCGAGCCAGACCAGCATCTGACTCGCCCCCGCATCGGTTCCGACCTTTTCGAGAAACCGGCTTTCGAGCGAACTTCCCCGCCGGATCTCCTCCAACGAGGCCTGTTCGACGAGTTTCCCCTGCGCGATGATTCCCACGTGCGTGCAGAGTTTCTCGACGATCTCCAAAACGTGCGAGGTGAGAAACACGGTCGAGCCGCGCGACACGAAGCCGGACAGCATGTCGCGGATCACCCGCGAGGTGACGGCATCGACTCCCTCAAACGGCTCGTCCAGAAACAGCAGGTCCGGATTGGGCAAGAGAGCGGCGGCCAAGGCGAGCTTCTTCTTCATCCCGTGGGAGTATTCGAGGGTGAGTTTTTTTTCCTCGGAATCCAGGCCCATCACGCCGAGCAGATCGTCGATGCGCGTGCGGATGGTGGCCAGGGGAATCAAGTACATGCGTCCGACAAACGTCAAGTATTCACGTGCCGTGAGATTGTCGAAGAGAGCGAGATCCTCGGGGACGACGCCGACCCGCTGCTTGGCTTCGAGCGCCTCCGCAGGCTTCAAGACGTTCCGGCCCAGCACGGAGATTTCCCCGCCGCTGGGGGCCAATAGGCCGGTGAGCATCTTGATCGTCGTGGACTTGCCGGCGCCGTTGGGCCCCAGAAAACCATACGAGATGCCGCGCTCGACCGTGAGGTCGATCCGATCGACCGCACAAACCGAACCGAAGTAGCGCGTCAGTCCGCGAGTCTCGATCGCCGAATCCATCATTTGCCTCCAGTCCGATTGGACGTGCCGCGGGCTTTCGGTCCACCCAATGGTCGCCTCGCGTGGGAGACGCTAACTCCATTGCCGCATCGGACGGCAGGACCGTCGGTCGGGACCTGATGCGATCTCACATTTTACACGGTTTGGTGACGCAATCGAACCTGCTTCACTTCGGACCGATCATCGCGACCGGTTTCGTTGATCTCACGCAACGAACGACATACGCTGGGCATTGGCCATGCGCGTTGCGATCGTCGGAGTCGAGCCGGGACGTCTCTGGGTGAAGAACTTTGCAAAAGACGTTGTCGCCCGCTTGTGGCAGTCGCAATGGCTCGATCTTCTGCCGAGTTATTGCGTTAGCTTCACCGCGCACCTGGTCGCTCTGCTCGTCCTGGCGATGATTGTCGTCAGGCTCGCGCCGAAAACGCATGAAATAACCCCGGTCGAGGTGTTCGGAAATGACGGGTCGGACGGAGTGGCTGAGGCCATTGATAGCGTCCCATTGTCCGTCGACGTTGCCGAAAATCGCCACGACCAGGCCGACGTAAACACATTGCCGTTCGACGCGATCTTCGGCGGGGATGCGTTGCCCGCCTTGGAACTGAGAGTCCGTCCCCTGGATTTCGGGGACGATCTCGCCGCGATAACCGGTGCGAGCAGCCGCTTCACAGGGGAGCTGGCGGGCCGCAGCGGCTCGGCCCGGGCAAGGCTCATTTCCAAGGGAGGGGGCAGCACGGCCAGCGAGAAATGCGTCAGCGGCGGCTTGCGCTGGCTCGCTCGGTATCAAGATCCGGACGGGAGATGGAGCTTTCACCACGGGCCTGACGACCCGGGAAGTCTCGACCGATGCACAACCGGCGCCACGGGATTGGCGCTCCTGGCCTTTCTGGGAGCGGGACACACACACCGAAGCGAGCATGCCCGGTATCGAACGACGGTCGACAAGGGGATTCGCTTCCTTCTTTCTCAAATGAAGCGCGAGGGGACCGGCGGCGATCTGCGCGGCAAGGTGGTTGGGAACGAAGGAATGTACGCGCATGCCATCGCCACTTTGGCACTGTGCGAAGCGTACGGCCAGACGCGCGATTCCAAACTCAAGGAGCCCGCACAACGGGCCGTCAATTTCATTTTGGCAGCGCAAGATCCCAAAGGGGGCGGATGGAGATATTCGCCGCGCGAGCCAGGCGACACGACCGTGACCGGGTGGCAGCTCATGTCGCTGAAGAGCGCCAAAAACAGCCGGCTGAAGGTTTCGGAGCAAGCACTCGTCAACGCGGGCCGCTTTCTCGATTCTGTCCAGACTGCCGGCGGGAGCCGCTACGGTTACGACAGGCGCGGGGGGACGCCGCCCATGACGGCAATTGCCCTGTTGTGCCGCATGTATCTCGGGTGGGCGCGGGATAACCCGTCGCTACAGAGCGGCGTCGAGTACCTGGGCCGCACGGGCCCTTCTCTGGATGACATCTATTACGACTACTACGCGACTCAGGTGCTGCACCATTGGGGCGGTTCCGAATGGAAGAAATGGAACGACGTTCTCCGCGATCACCTCGTCGAGACCCAGGTCAAAAAGGGGGAGGGAGCAGGAAGCTGGAAACCGACGGGGGACCGCGGCGCCGGCCCCGGCGGCCGACTCTACCAGACCTGCCTCAGTGTCATGACGCTGGAGGTCTACTACCGCTATTTGCCTCTGTATCAGAAGGAAACCGCCGGGCGCAAGTAGCGAACTGACGGTTCGATTCCGAACGGTTTGAAAGTGGCGACAGGTCGGCATGGTCGATCGCGATTCATCCGGGAACAGCGAACGGCCGAAGCTGAACACTGATCCGAAACCTGGCCAGACTGGTCGCATCTCGGCAGGAGTGCTCTAATCCTCATCGTCCAATTTCGATCACGGAGTGCGCCCAATTAACAGGGAGGTGTTCACCTTACCGTCGTTAGGAGAAGGGAACTGTCATGAACACCGAGTTGGAAGCTGCGGAGGGCCGCCATTTGGGCTTGCCGCCAATTTTGACGCACGAATTGAAGCACTTAAGCTCGCACTGGTTGTGGGTTCTGCTGTTGGGCGTTCTCTTGGCGCTGGCGGGGGCTGCGGCCATCATCGTCCCGCCGGCAACCGTCGGCACGACGCTGGTCGTGACCATCGTTTTGGGAGCGCTGCTGATGGTCGGCGGCGTGGCCACGATCGTCAGTGCATTTTGGATCGGTCGGTGGAGCGGATTCCTCGTCCAATTGCTCGTCGGAATTGTGTATCTGGCATGCGGTTTTGTGATAACCGAGAAGCCCGTGGTTTCGGCAATGGCAATGACGATCTTCATTGCCGTCTCCTTCATCGTCTTAGGCGTTTTCCGCAGTGTCGGCGCGTTAGTGCTCCACTTTCCGCAATGGGGATGGGCCCTCTTGAACGGCGCGATCACGTTGTTGGCCGGCATCTTGATTTATCGCCAACTTCCCTTGGACGCTCTCTGGGTCATCGGGCTGTTGGTCGGGTTGGAAATGCTTTTCAACGGCTGGACATGGATCATGCTTGCCCTGGTGCTTCGCCGAATTCATAAGGCGGCTGCCTGATCCTGAGGTTCAGCCGTTAGGGCCTCAAACTTCCGACTGTCCTTAGAATCGCGGCTCGATTGCTCCGACAGGGGTTGGTCGGCGGCTGTGATCGACTCGTCTAGTCGGTTTCGCGGGAGGTTCCGGTGTCTGAGCTCAAGACAAGCCCGTACGGGTCCTGGCGATCGCCCATTACGTCGGACCTGATCGTGCAGGACTCGACCAGCATTCTCGATGTTTTCATCGACGGCGGCGACGTCTATTGGCTGGAAGGCAGGCCGCGCGAAGCCGGTCGTTACGTTCTTGTGCGACGCAACGTCGACGGTTCAACCACCGACGTGAATCCCGCTCCGTTCAATGCTCGCTCGCGCGTTCACGAGTACGGAGGCGGGTCGATCTGCCTGGTGGAAGGAACGGCGTATTTTTCGAACGACAAAGATCAACGGCTCTATCGACGGTCGGGGGAGACGGATCCGACGCCGCTGACACCGGAACCTGCGACCTGCGAATCGCAACTCCGATACGCCGACGGCCTGATCGACAAGCGGCGAAACCTGTGGATCGGAGTCCGCGAGGACCATTCTGACGCGCGGCATCGGGGCGTCAACGCCGTCAACACGATTGTTGCCATCGATTTGACGCGCGGGGGACCGGGAGAAATCTTGGTGTCCGGCCACGATTTTTTCTCGTCACCGCGACTCAGTCCCGGCGGACGACGTCTTGCCTGGCTGGCATGGAACCATCCCCTCATGCCCTGGGTCGGGACGGAATTGTGGATGGCCGACGTGAGCGACGGGGGTCGTCTGACAAATCAGGCGCGGATCGCCGGCGGCGATTCGGAATCGATTTTCCAACCGGAGTGGTCACCCGACGGAGAACTCTATTTCGTTAGCGATCGCACCAACTGGTGGAATCTCTACCGCTGGAAAGACGGCAAGGCCCTGCCGCTGTGTCCCCTCGATGCCGAGTTCGGACAGCCGCAGTGGATCTTTGGAATGTCCACCTACGCGTTTACGGATGCCCAGACGATTGTGTGTGCTTACACGCAAGAGGGGTTGGGGAAACTGGCAATCCTCGATATCACGAAACGCCGGCTGACGCCCCTCGACTTGCCGTACACCGACTATTCAACGATCCGTGCGCAAGAGAGCCGGGTGGTTTTTCGTGCCGGCTCGCCGATTCAACCGCCGTCGGTGGTTCTTTTGGATCTCTCGACGCGATCTCATCAGGTGCTGCGCGCTGCCGCGTCGGTTGCCGATCGCCCGGAGATCAACCGTTATTTCACGCAGGTCCGGCCGATCGCGTTTGAGACATCGAGCGGCAGCAAGGCCTTCGGCCTGTTTTATCCCCCTCAGAACCCCGATCATCGTGCGCCGGATGGGGAGAAACCCCCTCTGCTCGTGAAGTGTCACGGCGGACCAACGTCGGCGGCCAGCAGCACGCTCGATCTTCGCATTCAGTATTGGACCAGTCGTGGCATCGCAGTTCTCGACGTGAATTATGGGGGAAGCACGGGCTTCGGCCGCGACTATCGCGAGCGACTCCACGGTGCGTGGGGCGTCGTCGACGTGGACGATTGCATTCACGGTGCAAAACATCTGGCCCAACAAGGCCTCATCGATGGGGGCCGCGCGGTGATCACCGGCGGCAGCGCGGGCGGATACACAACGCTGGCCGCGCTCACGTTCCGCGATTTCTTCAAAGGCGGTGCAAGCCATTACGGCGTCAGCGACCTCGAAGCGCTCGATCTCGACACACACAAATTCGAGTCCCGTTACAATCATTGGTTGATCGGTGATTATCCGGCGCAGAAGCGGGTTTACCGGGAACGTTCGCCCGTCCATTTTGCCGACCGCGTTAAATCCCCCGTCATCTTCTTCCAAGGCGATGAAGATCGAATCGTCCCAGCCAACCAGATGGAAGGGATGGTCGACGCCCTGCGGCGTTCCGGCATTCCGGTGGGCTATTTCCTCTTCGCCGGCGAGCAGCACGGCTTTCGCAAGGCGGAAAACATTAAGCGAGCTTTGGATGCCGAACTCTATTTCTATTCGGAACTCGTCTTCCGGGTCGGCTTGTCGTTCTGACAGCGCCCGATCTTTCTCGACGGAATCGAATCACATACACTGCATCCCTCGTGGATCGGCTGCGTTTCGACTTCGGATCGGATTGCATGTGCTGCGACGGGTGATTGATGTCTTTGCGGCGGGGGTTTTTGAACGTCTATCGGGCCGGCAAATTGACGATCGTCAGTTTCGTCAGCGCGGAGCTCCTGGACCAGGTCGTGGTCAGCGAATGCCGCGAGCAGATTGCCGAGTTGATCCGGGAGCACGGTTGCGAGGTTTTGGGATTCGATCTGACGGGGGTGAAGCTCGTGCCCAGCGGCATGTTGGGCATGCTTGCGTCGCTGGGCCGGCTGGGTGTCGAGGTGTACCTGTTCAACCCCTCGGATGAAATCCGCGAAGTACTTGCAATCACGCGCCTCGATACCGTATTGCAGATCCAAACAGTCGACATTTGACATCCGGGATACCCTCTGCCCGAGAACAAACTCTTCCTGACGACAAACCGGCTGTGCCGGGCGGTTTGATCATGCCTACCATGGCAATTCATGACGACGCGCGTTCCGTCGGCCTCGATCCCCGTCGATGGCAAAGGACGCTGGACCTCGTGAGCGAATGGTGCCGGCGGGGTCTCATTCCGTCGGCCGGCCTGATCTGCGGACGGTCGGACCGGGCGACGCGACCGCATCTTGTTGGAAATCAAACGGTCGACGGAACGGCGAGGCCGGTCCGCGATGATGCGATTTTTCTCGTGGCTTCGATCACCAAGCCAATCGTCGCCCTGGGAGCGCTCCTCCTGGTCGAGCGCGGCCAGTTGTCGCTCGACGATCGGGTCTGCGAGATCGTCTCGAGCTTCCGCGGCCGCGGCAAATACGGCGTGACGGTTCGCCACCTGCTCACGCACACGTCCGGTCTGCCCGACATGCTGCCGAACAACCGGGAATTGCGCGAATCGCACTCTCCCCTGGAAGCGTTCCTCGCCGGCGCCTGCTCTGCGGAGATGGGATTTCCCCCCGGGCGCGGCGTTCGGTATCAGAGCATGGGGTTCGCGGTCCTGGGCGAGATCATCCGGTCCGTCACGGGACGCTCCTGCTCCGACTTCTTGCGGATCGAGATCTTCGAGCCTCTGTGGATGAACGATACATCACTCGGCGCGCCGGACGACTGGTTTAGCGGCCCCGACGCGAAAGGGGCGCGGATTGCCGAGATTCGCGTTCCGGAAGACCAGCGCGAATCGGCCGCCGACTGGGGATGGAACAGCCGGTACTGGCGCGGCCTCGGCGTGCCGTGGGGAGGCGTCTTCTCGACCCCGGCCGACTTGGCACGGTTCGCGCGGATGATGTTGTCGGGCGGGTCGCTCGAAGGCGCGAGGATCTGCTCAAAGGCCACGGTGGAAGCCGCCACGCGAAACCAGTTGTTCGGCATGCCGGGAGTCCCGGCGACCGATCGCGACACGCGGCCCTGGGGCTTTGGCTGGCGGTTGAATTGGCCCGGCTTCTCCGCGTACTTCGGCGATCTCCTTGGGCCGCGAATGTACGGACACATGGGGGCAACCGGCACAGTCCTCTGGATGGATCCCGATCGCGACGCCTTCGCCGTCATCCTGACGACCGAGCCACAGGAACCGCACGGAACCTATCTGGCCCGACTCTCCAACGCGATTACCGCGGCGCTGCTGTAAAGCCGCCGTTCTTTTCATCATTTAGAGCGATTCAAGCCAGAGTCTAGCGGTCCCACGGCGGAAATCATCGGAAAAGAGGGACTTTCGACGCGACAAGGAAGTGCTACCAGCACTAATCGGCCTCGGGGTCCGTCTGTACGGATCGTGCGGAGGGCGCCAGCCCCTGTGCGCGAAAACGGCCCGTGAACCGCACGCTGCAATCCTCGGGTCCACGACATTTCGGGATTCGAGTTGACGGCCGCCCGATCTGACCTATGTTTTTGGCGATCATGCTTTGAACGGCGCGGCAAGGAAAGCTGGGAGCTTTGAGGGGACCTTGCCGCGCCTTTTTCTTTTGCGCAGTCCGCAGCGTCACCACCGGTGCCAGCGGCCGACCTGAAACCGATTTCAGGTAGGCGTCACCAGAGTACGGGCGAAGCTCAACTTGCGGGATTTGACGCAACTTCCGGCGGAATGCTTGCCGACATAAGACGTGCAACCCTGCCCGAAGCGTCGTCCCCGCTCTGCGCGTGGCAGCGTTCGTTCCAACGCAAGGAAGGATCCGCGTGGGTACCGGACTCGCGTCCCACAGTGCGCCGGCCGTCAAGAAAACGAATTGGCCGAAGCGCGCCGCGTTCACTGTGCTGGTTGTTGTGGGCCTGGTTTTTTGGATTCCCCCCTTGCTGCGGGCGACCGTCGGCGACGGCGATGACGTCGCCGCTTCACCGGACGATTCGGGTCGAAACGCGCCGTCGACTTCGGACGCCGATTTCTCCGGCACCGGGCCCGCCGACATTGCGATGGGCGATTTGCCAGCGGCCAACTCGTCGCGATCCGGAACGGACGCAATCGTTCTTACCGCCACAATTCTCGGTAAGAGCCGACGGGGAGCGATCGTCAACGGCCGTCTGCACCGCGAGGGAGACCGGATCGTTGTTGCCGGCGAGTTGTTTCGATTGGCATGCGTCTCCGAGGACCGTATCGAACTTCTGCGGGACGGTAAAGACTCGGGAGGTGACCGCCATCGGACCATCCGAATGACGCCACAACACGACAGCGCAAAATGATTCGTTCTTTTCGCACAGCCATAGGAACGCTTGGATCGGGAAGCATCCTGATCGCGGCAGCGGCGCTGTCGCGCGACCAATTGCCGCGCTGCCAGGTCCCTCCCGACCGAGGCCTGGGCGCGGTCCACCGCGCGTGGGACGAGCCCGCCGAGGTCGCCGGCGTCCATCTCATTCACGAAGCCGGGCCTTCGGGGCTTTCGATCGTCCAGACGTTGCCTCCGGCAGCCGGCGAGGCGAGCAGCGGCGGGCCGATCAGAGCAGCGGTTCCGGACCGAACACCGGAAAAACGCTCCGCCGTGTTCCAAAATGCGTCGATTCGATTCGCGCCGCAACAATGTGGTCCATCGATTCAGATCGGCCCGTTGATGCCGGCCGAGAAAGCGGGTTTGCCGCGGCAGAACACGGGGGAAGACGCTGTCTCCAGCACAGCGCGACCGGTCGTTGTCCTCAAGCCGGAGGAGAGGCCGATCGCGGATCGCGAGAAGTTTACTGCCGCCACCTCCGACACAAGACGCGCCGCACTCGTGACCAGGCTTTATCATCCCAGCGCGATGAGCGTGTCGGATCTCGAACGCCTGATCCGGCCCCTGTTGACACCGGGGATGGGCACTGCGACGGCCTACACAACCGCCGCCACCGATGATGGGCCGGCAGATGGCAGCGTCGGCGGCACAGGGGTTCCACGCCCGGACGTCCTTCTTGTGCACGATCGACCGGAAGTCATGCGGCAGATCGATGCGATCTACTCGGATTTGGAAGCGACTCCCAAACGGGTCGTTATCGACGCACTGATCGCCGACGTGACGCTTCCCGATTCCGTGCCCCCGGGGTGGGAACTTCGGCAGTCGCAATTCGGCATGATTGAAGCAAAACCACGAACAGTTTTGGACTCACTGCGGGTCTTGGGACGCGTTCGTGTTATCGCGACCAATCAACTTCAGGTGATCGACGGTCAATGGGCGCAACTCGAATGGACCCAGCGCGCCTGTCAATTGCCGGCCGGGCGTGAGCCGGTCGCAGCCGGCTGGGACGCATCACTGCGCCTGGCGACGAAGTTTCGCATCCGGCCCTCGGTCCTTTCCAGTGGACGGATCCGATTGGAAGTGCATCCCACTTCAAGCCGCCTGAAAGAGGGATCGTCCGTTCGGCCGGAGATCGCGACGGTTGCCTTCACGACCGACATCGTCCTGCACGCAGGGGCAACGGCGGTGATCGCCGGATCGGTCGACGAGCACCCGCAGACGTCGAACCGCTTCCCTCCCCCGCGAAGGGCGATTTCCCAGCCGGGTGATGCTCCGAATATCCATCCGCAGCCGAGCGTTCGCCACGAGACCGTGTTGCTCCTGATGCCGCGGATCTTCCACGAGAATTGAGTGGAATCCGTCGGCCATACCCCGACCGGGGCTGGCGGTCCGCCTGCGAATTCGCCAAAATTGACGGGCTCTCCTCCGGGGGAGCGCGGCCTCGGCTTAGGGAGGCGAACGGATGACGAAGCGCTACATCATCACGCTCATGGCGGCCAACCGTGTGGGGATCCTTGCCGCGGTCACGACTTCGTTGGCTGAGCTCGGCGGGGACATCCAGGAAGTCAGCCAGACCGTCATGCAGCGGTTCTTCACGATCATCATGGCGGCCGAGTTTCCCGAAAACCGCGATCCGTCGGTGATCATCGATCATATCCGCGGAGTCTGCCGCCCCTTCGGCGTGGAGGTCAACCTGAAGGATCCGGATGAAGAACCGCTGCAAGAGCCGTCTTCCGAGGGGATCGAAAGGTATTACCTCACCGCAGAGGGCCAAGACAAGCCGGGAATGGTCCGCCAGATTTCCGCTCGCCTGGCCCAAGAAGGGATCGACATCACCGACGTCTTCGCCCGCCGGGCCGACGAAGGCCAGACGTTCGTGATGGTGATGGAGCTTGCCGTCCCGTCGGGCGTTGATGCGCTGGCGCTGCAGCGCGAGTTGGAACAACTCGGCAGTGCCGTCGGCCTGTCGGCCGCCTTGCAGCACGAGGACATCTTCTCCGCGACCAACGATCCCCGGCCCGTGCGCGTCGCGCAACGCCTCCGCCGGGCGGAACCTCCGAAACCGGTGTGACCCGCCTTCGGTTCTCCCCGCCTTCTTCGTTGCCTCTCCAAAACCTGGAAGCCGATGGTCATGGCACAAACCGAAGACATCCTCTCCACGCTTCGCATGGTGAAGCAGGAAAACCTCGACGTCCGCACGGTGACGATGGGGATCAACCTGTCCGGGTGCGTCGACCGTGACATCGCCCGCACGTGCGACCTCATTTCGCGGACGATCCGGACCTCGGCCCAGAAACTCAAGGAAACGTGCACGATGGTGTCGGCCCGCTACGGCATCCCCATCGTGCACCGCAGGCTGGCCGTCACGCCGATCGTGCGGATCGCCGACGGCTTCGATCCCGATGCCATGGTCCGCATCGCTAAGGTGCTCGACGAATCGGCCGAGGCCGTGCAGATCGATCTCATCGGCGGATACTCGGCGATCGTCCATGGCGGACTGACGGCGGCCGCGACCAACTTTTTGGAAAGCCTGCCGACCGCCCTGGCCACGACGCAGCGCGTTTGTGCCTCGGTCAACGCGGCGACGACGAAGGCCGGCATCAATATGACGGCCGTCGCCCTCCTCGGACAGAAAATCCGCGACATCGCCCAGGCGACGGCCGACCGCCAAGGGTTCGGATGCGCCAAGCTGTGCGTCTTTGCCAATGCGCCCGAGGATAACCCATTTATGGCCGGTGGATTTCACGGCGAAGGCTCGCCCGACACGGTGATTCACATCGGGGTGAGCGGGCCGGGAGTCGTCAAGCGGGCACTCGAGCGCCTGCACCAGACGCTGCCTGGCTGCGCACTCAACGATATCGCCGAGGAAATCAAATCGACCGCTTTCCGCGTCACCCGCGTGGGCGAGCTGATCGGCCGGGAGGTTGCTGCCCGGCTCGGCGTGGCGTTCGGCATCGTCGATCTTTCATTGGCGCCGGCTCCAAAAATGGGGGATAGCGTGGGCGAGATCCTGCACCAGATCGGCATCGACCAGATCGGAGCTCCCGGCAGCACGGCGGCCATCGCCCTGCTCAACGATGCGGTCAAGAAGGGGGGATTGTTTGCTTCCTCCGCCGTGGGAGGACTCTCCGGCGCTTTCCTTCCCGTCACGGAAGATGCGGCCTTGGCCCAGGCCGTTGCGTCCGGTTCGCTGACTTTGGAAAAGCTCGAGGCCATGACGAGCGTCTGCTCGCTTGGACTGGACATGGTCCCGCTCCCCGGCGATACCGACGCGGAAACCCTTGCCGCCCTGATTGCCGATGAACTGGCGATTGGCGTATTTAACCAAAAGACGACCGCGGCCAGGTTGATTCCGGTTCCCGGCAAAAAGGCGGGCGACACGGTCTCATTCGGCGGCCTGTTCGGCGCGGGAACAATTCTTGCGGTCCCCACGGCCAGTCAAAGCGGACGCTTCATCCGTCATGCGGGGCGCATTCCCGCGCCCCTGCTGAGCCTGCGGAATTGATCGTCCCAAGTTTCGCGAGGGCTTTCGGTCAGCGCACATCGTCCGGCGGTTGGTCACGCTGAGATGTTTGTGTGAATCCAAGACCGCACTCGCACTGGTACGCCAAGGTGGTGCGTTTGCGTTCCTGAAGGGGCTGCCCCGGTCGCTCCTCCGGACCGTATTCGATCGACTTTCCGCACAGGGTGACCCTCGTGCTTCCGCACCGCGGGCAACGTGGGAGTTCGGTCGCTGAATTGACCATCGGAATCGCGGAATTGATGCGGGTTGTTTGGTACGTCGATGCCCATTTTTGAAGTCGGCCAAACGTCCTGATCCCAAGAAACATTCGAGTCGGCGGCAGCGCCTTCATTGGCTCGACGGCTTTCGATTCACCAGCAACTGCTCCAGTGCAGCGAAATCCGCGGGCTTGACCACGTGTGCCGAGCAACCCGCTTCGGCGGACTGGCGGACGTCGCCGGTTTGCCCCCACCCACTCAAGGCGACGATGAAGACGTCCTTTCCCCAGGGCATTTGGCGGATGTGCCGAGTCGCCTCGTAACCGTTCAATTTCGGCATTCCGACATCCATCAGAATGATTTCGGGCACAAACTCGGCAGCTATTTCGACGGCATCGAGACCGTCTCGGGCAATGCGAACGTCATTGCCCTTGATGCGCAGCAAGGCGGTCAACGTATCTGCGGAATCCCGATTGTCGTCCACCACCAGGATCCGTCGTTTCGACAGGTCGACGGAGCTTGCCACGTGCGGACTTTTCGTGGAGCCGGTCGAGTCGGCCATCGGCAGTCGAACGACAAACTCGCTCCCTTTTCCCGGTCCCTCGCTTTGCGCGTTGATCGTTCCGCCGTGCAGTTCCACCAGTCGTCGCACGAGCGTCAACCCGATCCCCAGTCCTCCCTGCGCCCGGTCGCGCGACCGGTCGACCTGGCGAAACATGTCAAAGACGAATGCCAAGGCCTCACACGAAATGCCGATTCCATTGTCGCGCACGGTCACGACGACTTCTCGGCCGCTGGTCTCAGCCTCGATTTGAATCCGCCCGCCCCGGTTCGTGTACTTGGCACTGTTATTCAGAAGATTGGCGAAGACTTGCGCCATCCGCGTCGGATCGGCATCCAGGAAAATCGGATGCGGCGGCAACGAGACCGTTAACGCGTGGCCGGCCGAATCGATCAAGGGCCGGCTCGTTTCAACGGCATTTTGTACGATCGCCGCCAATTCCACCCGTTCCCTCCGCAACTCGATTCTGTCGCGCGTGATCCGGCTCACGTCGAGCAAGTCGTCCACGAGCCGCGTCATCTGCTTGACCTGACGTCCAATGATGCCCAGCGTTTCCTCGCCGAGCTCTTCGTGGCCACCGTCGAGTTGGAGCAGTTCCAACGCATTGCGAATCGGCGCCAGGGGATTGCGCAGTTCATGCGCGAGCGTCGCCAGGAATTCGTCCTTGCGGCGATCGGCGTCGCGCAGCGCCTTTTCCGCTTCCCATTGCCGAGTCACATCGCGCGTGATGCAACGTATGTGGACGAGCTTTCCGCCCTCGATGCAGGCGTTGGAATTCACGAGAACGTGTCGGATTGAGCCGTTCTTGCACCGCAGTCGGGCCGGGAAATTCTCCAATGTCTCGCCGCGCCCGAGCTTGTCCAGCATGTCCGCGACCACGTTGGCATCCGCGTGGAAGTCGCCAATCGAATGGCCGATGTATTCCTCCGCCGTGTACCCGAGCAGCGAATGCTCGGCCTTGTTTGCCCAGAGGATCGTTCCATCGGGACCCAACTTGCGCAGCCCATCCGTGGCGTTTTCAAAGAAGTCGGCCAGTTCCCGTTCGCGCTTCCCAAGGGCGTTTTCCACTTCGCGCCGATGAGCGATCTCGGCCTCCAGCGATTGCGCTTTCTGCTGCAACAAGGTGATCGCGCGAAGCCGTTCATGCCGATTCGCGATGCCGCCATAACTCTCGGCGGGAATGACGCGCGAATGGGATTTGCAAATGCCGTGGAACGGCACCGCATCGCCCTCATCGCCAAAGTCCACAATCGGATAGGCGCAAAACAGCGCGAAGCGGTGAGTCTTGCGGAGCTCGTTCCACAATTCCTCCAGGCGGACCGCGGCATCCCGGTCGCCGTCCGCCCACAACAGGGCCACCATCTCTCCGAAAGCATGGATCCGTCGGCCGCCTTGAGCCAACTGCGAGATGATTCCGCCAAAAGCCTCGAGGAAGCGCCGCGGATCGGGTGACCCGTTGAGCATAAACTTCGACAGGGTTTCGGCAGCGTCAAGGACGACGTACCGGCCGCTCTCGATGGCGTCCGAGAGGTCGATTCCGCTTGCCGCCAACGTTCTCTGAATGGCGTTGCGATGGTCCGGGGTCGCAACAATAAGGCTCGCCTGTCCCTCGCTTAAGGCGGCGCGGACGAACCCGCTCACGGAATCAACGAGGAAGCCATCGCTTTCGTAGAATTGGACGAAATGCTCCGTCTCACCCATCTCGCTCCAATCGACCAGCGGCGCAAACGATTCATCGGGCTGCCGCGAGAGGTCAGCGGTGCGAAGAATTGACTCCAGATCTGCATGCAGATAGATCCGGTAGCCGTTGTGAGGGTGACGACGCGGTTTGAGCTTTCCGCTCCGATCCCAGTTGCGAAGAGTGGCCGGCGACACGCCGAGGTATTCCGCCGCTTCTCCCACCGTTCGATACTCGGAAAAATTCGGGCTGACGCCGGTCTGCGCCATCGTTGCCACCTCACAAGACCTTGTTAATGGTTGGCAGGGCACGTTCACCGTACCTAGTCAAACCTTGGCAATCAATACCAAAAGTGCCTATTTTTTGAGATTTTGGACGGCAGGCGAGCGATGCGTAACGCGGGTCGAACAAGATGGCCGCGGGAGCAAGCTGCCGCTCCGTGTGTCTCACGTGGCGCTTCGCTGAGCACGACGAAGCGTTTCGTAGACACCCTTGGCATCGGGGATCAACTCGAAGGCGGGGACGGCGGACGGCATTCCCGGCCACCAGCCCATCCCCTGGACCCACCAGGAATAGGGGTGGCCTTGTCCAAAAGTGATCGTCCCGCTTCCGTTGGGACACTCGCTGAGCGACACATCGGAGAGTGTTCGGAGGTTGAGCGATTTCACGGTCCGACTGAACAGTCCCGAGACAATGACGACGCGTTCGTTCGTCAATCCGTAGGTGGTCTTCTCGCGCTGCTTCCTGTCGACGAGGAAGCGTCCGAAGATGAAGTAAAGCCCGACGAGCACGAACGGAATCCCCCACACCATGAAAAAAAGGGGGGCTCCGTCCGTCACGACCGAATACTCCCAAAAGACGGCAAAGCCTCCCCAAAGCAGGCTGAACGGGATCAAGAAGGCATCCGATGGCCGCACGATCAGCCCGGCGCGAGGTTGGCCGGCCCACAGGAACCGCTCCTGTGGCCCAAGCTCGCCTTCGATCATTGATCTGGCTTCAGTCGCGTCCGGTAAATGCATAGCCAATGCACCGCCTGGATGTCGTGTTTCGTCATTCCGTTTGTCGAAGACCCGACCCATTCTACAACGATGGGGCAAGCGGTGTGCACTGCCGTTGGAGCACGTAGCGGTGCTCCCCTTCGCCCCACACAGTTGCCGCGCCCGGAATTCCTTCGGCAAGGGCATAGTCGAGATCCGTCTCGACGTGCGACGTCAGCTTGATGAAGGAGACGTTGTGGCGGTCAAAGGCCGATTCCAGATCGACTCGCGCAATGTGCTCCTCGATGGGAACGTACCAGGTGTCCATGAAGATCATGCGATTGCCTGGCATGCCGATGAGATCGAGCACGGCGGCCGTGTAGGCCCGTGGGATCGCTTGGAACAGGGGACGCAGCGCCCGCCGTGTCGTCCAAAAAAACCCTCCGGTTGCGTAGAGGAACAAGAAGCCCGATCGTCGCATCACCCGCACATATTCGTCCAGCGCGGACTGCCAGGAGCGCGTATGGTGCAGAACGCCGTTCGAAAAGACGAAGTCGAACGATCGATCGTCGAACGGCAATCGAAGCACGTCGGCTTCCGCGAATCGGACTGGCAAGGATTGCCTTTTGCAGAACTCGGCGGCGCCCGATACGATTTGGCCTGATAGTCGACCGCCGTGACCGACGCCGCGCCCAAACTGGCCAAGGCGACGGCATACCGGCCTGAACCGCAGCCGAGATCGAGCACCGTGCGGCCGACGATCTGCTCATCGATGACTTGCGGCGGGATGCGACGCGCGAGCAATTGGCGGCTCTCCTCCGTCAGCACGTGCGCGTCGTAGCCGAGCCAAAGATCCGAGTAAAGGTCGGACGTCTCTTTCTCGACAGCCGGCTGCGATTCATTCTCGCGGCGGGGGCCCCCGCCGGCTGCCGGAATTGGATAACCGTGCACGCTTTCTCGTGCGGCGGACCCGAACGCGATCAAACGGTGGATGTGCGCCGCCAGGTAGGGGACCGGATCGCGATGTGTGAAGCCGGCATAAGGATCAGCCGGATACAAAAAACGATAAAGCTCGTGACACAAGAGGACCGTGAGATACGGCTGTCCCGCCGCCGTGAGCGAGCCGCAAAGTTCGACGAAACGATCCAGCTGGTCGTAATAGGCGGCTTCGGGGCCAGAAGGAAGGTCGTTCATGCTGCCAAATCCTGGGGACAAAATCGATTTGCGGACGTGCAAAGTGTATGCGTAGCTGATGATGCTTCAGTCGTCGATCCCAGCGGCCGCCAAGATTGTGCTTCAATCAAGGAGAATGAGCTGGCTTCGCAAATCGGTCTCGCCGGACGGAAAATGTGCGGGAACCAGTAACTCATCCCATCATTTTGCAGCCGCAAGCGGCTCAATGCGATCGTTGTCCGCGGGATTTGCCCTAAGATATGCTGATTGGAACGCCATCCAAAGGGAAGCCGAAATGCAGGCAGCGCAAGCGTCGGGTCCGGTCACCTCGGCACGCGGCGAGGTGGCGGAGCGGGGCGGCTTGGGGCTGGCCTTGGTGCTGGTCTTATTTCTCGCGGCGGCGGCGGCGGTCAATCCCCTGCGGGAAGCTCCCTACGATGACGACTGGGCTTTTTCCGAAACCGTCAAGCACTTTTTGGAAACGGGCCATTATCGCGTCAACGAATGGTTGGCCCCCAACATGCCGTTTCAGACCGCGTGGGGTGCCTTATTCTGCCTGCCCGGCGGCTATTCGTTTGCTGCACTCCGCATTTCGACCATCGTTCTCTCGGTGATCGGCCTCGTCGCCTTTCGCGCGCTGGCCATGGAGCACGGGATCGATCGCCGGGCAGCCAATCTACTGACCTTATGCCTCGCGTCGTCACCTCTGCTATTCAAGCTAAGCCTCACATTTCTCTCCGACGTGCCGTTCGTCGCCCTCTCGCTGCTGGCAATGCTCTGGTACACGCGTGCCTTGCGCGACGGGGCCTGGTCGTCGTGGTTGGCCGCATCCCTGGCCGCGTCGGCGGCCATCTTCACTCGGCAGTTTGGGATGGCTCTCCTTGGCGGATTGGTGTTCGTCGGGCTGGGCGATCCGCGACGGGTCCAGCGGCTCCCGCAGTATTTCGTCGGCGCCGCGTTTCCAGCGGCCGCCACGCTGTGGCAACTTCACCAGGGATGGAATCATTCCAACTGGGCCCAATCGCTCCTGTTGAGCCGGCAACGGGCTTTCTTTTGGGGTGGCAGTTTCCTGATGAATCTGCCGTGGCGCCCCCTCGTGTTGCTCGAATACGTCGCCTGGTTTTTGTCGCCCCTCGTCTTCGTCGCGACAGTTGCCTTGGTTCGGGAATTCCGAACGAGAAGGCTTGCGGGCACTGGCGGATCGCGGCGTTCGGCGTTCGGCTTGACCACCGAATTGCTCGCGTGGACGCTGCTGTTTGTCGCGAGCGTATTTTACGCCCGGAGATTTTTCGGCGTTGGACGACTGATGCCGTTTCTGCCCTGGTATTTTGAAATCCTCCCGCTCCTCGGCACGAAAATCCAGTTTTGCGCGACGACGCTGGCAATTGCGGGAGGGATTCTTTTCGTGCGCCTTTTCGCGCCCGCTACTTCGTCGCCTCGAATCGTCCCGGCTTGAACTCCGCCATTTTGGATGCGTCGACGGGAGTTTGGTTCTTGATGGCAATGGCTTTCTTCGTGTTCGGAGACAAGGACGTGCTGATCTTTCTGCCGTTTGCGGCGATTGCGGTCGGCAAACAGCTCGAACCCCTGCTGCTGGCGAACTGGCGTGCCGTCTTCGTGCTGTGTTTGGGGCTTTTGGCGGGGACAGCAGTCTGGACGCGGGAAGATCTCTGCCGGAACCAGGCGATTTGGACGCTTGCCGAGCGGGTGCATGCCTCCGGCGAGCCCGCCGACAAGATCTTCGCCGGCTGGGAATGGACCGGCTATTACGACTTCCCCGAGTACGCGCGCACGGTCCCTCCTGTGGCAAGCACCACGTTCACGGATTTTTTCGAGCGCTGGGTCGGCCAACAACGAGCGCGGGCCGATTTTTTAATCGTCCACGATCCGCGCCCGCCGGCTGGCGAGCGATGGAAAACGATCGATCGGTATCAATACTTCAGCGTCTTCAGCCGCGGCACCGAAACCTTTTATGCGGTCCGCCGCGAACGAACCTGAGCACGTGGACCCGCGGCTTCGCGCTGACCCTCGCTGCCACGGATGACCCGGCAACCCATCCCCTAACGACCGCGATTCGTCGGCGAATCTCGCGGCGTACTAGGGATCAACGCTCGCCTCCAACCCAGTGAATTGTGGCTCGTGGCCAGCAAATCCGAGAGTGAGCCGTCCGAGAGTGAGCCGTTGACCACCCGCTACAGGAAGGCAGCCCCCCTCGCAAAACCGCGGACTGATTTAGCATGACAGAGGAGGCCCTTCCGAAGGGGGGGCGGCACTCAAGGAACATGTATTTTGAAACGATCAGGGGGATATCAAATCAGCCCGCGGACGGCTGCTCTCGCCGTGATTGTCGTGGCGGCGACCATCGCCTGTTCGGCCGATCGCGTGGCCCTTGCGGCCAAACCCGACGATCCCAGGGTCCTGGCGGCGATCGATCGCGGCTCTCAGTATCTAAAAACCGCCGCCCTGACGTCGGACGGAGGTCGCGCGGGCATAGCCGCGCTCGGACTTATGAAGTCCGGCACATCGCCCGACGACCCGGCCATCCAGAAAATCATCGAAACGAAGCTACTGCCCAAGTTCCAGCAGGATGGCACTTACAAACCGGCCGCTTCGCAGACGCTGTATTACGAGGCGGGCGTCGACCTCATGGTGTATGGGAACTCGCATTCAAAAGCGTATGACAAGGAAATCAAGACGCTGGCCAACATCTTACTCGATGGTCAGCACGCGGAGGGTTGTTGGACGTATCCGGAGCGCACCGTCACCGAAAATGATCGCGGCGACACCAGCATTACGCAATACGCGCTGTTGGGGCTCTGGGAGGCAGAACGATACGGCATGGCAGTCCCACCGGGCGTGTGGGACAAGGCGGCGGCCTGGCTCGTTTCCAATCAGGACTCCGAAGGGGGGTTCTGGTATCACCCGGGATCGGGGTCTCGGCCGACGCCCTCCATCGTTGCGGCGGGCACGTCGAACCTGCTCGTTTGCCGGCTGATGCTTGGCTCGGGGGAATTCGGCAGCGCCCGCCGAAAAGGCCAAGGTCAGGCGCGCTTCGGTGTCCTGAAGAAAATCAATCTCGATTCCCCGGCGCCCGTCCAGGGCAAACGCCGGCGGGCACCAGCCGGACCGGTGAGGATGTCCCGACCGGCAATGGATCGCTCGGCGCAGCGCGGGCTGGAGTGGCTCGACCACAACTGGATCGGCGCGGAGCCCACCTACTTCCAATACTACTATTATTATGCTCTCGAACGGGCTTGCGCGCTGGCCGGAGCGGATCGGATCGGGGAGCATGATTGGTATGACGAGATCTCCGATGGAGTCTTGAAGCAACAGCGGCCCAACGGGAGCTGGAACGGGACCAGCCAATCCGGGCCCGTCCCCGACACGGCATTTGCCTTGCTCTTCTTGTCTCGCGCGACCGCGAAACTCATGCGGCACCATCCGGACGAACAGCTGTTCGGAGGCGGTCTGATGATCGGCGGCCGCGGACTGCCGACCAATTTGAGCGCCGTCCAATCGGGCGCGGAGGGGATCCAAGTCCGCAAACTCGAAGCGCCGGTCGATCAGCTTTTAAGCGAGCTCGAGAACCCCAAAAGTACGAAGGTCGAAGCGGCCCAGCAGGCGATCGTCGAGCGCGTGGAGCTCGGAGACCGCGAAACGCTCATCGGCCAGAGGGATCGCCTGCTCCATCTCGCTCGCGATTCGCGAGTCGAAGTGCGGCGGACGGCGATCTGGGCGCTGGGCCGCTGCGCCACGATCCACGAAGCGCGCGTGTTGGTCAAAGCGCTCGATGATCCCGAGCTCAGTGTCGTCGTCGAGGCCAACAATGCACTGTGCTGGTTCAGCCGGCGTCCGAACGGCTTCGGCCGCCCCGCCGACCCCCTGGCCGAGCTTCCCGACAATGCGACCGAGCGTCAAAAGGAGGAAGCGGCCAAGTCGTGGCGGGCTCGGGTTCGGGCCGACTGGCGCGGGTGGTTCGAGAACGTCCGGCCCTATTCCGAACGTAGCCTGCCGATTGACCTTCCCTGATTCGACTCCCAAAGTCCCTCCGAAACCCCGCGAGTCTCCCCCATGTGCCGATCCCTGCCGCTCGTGCCGTGCCTCGTTCTCCTGCTGCTCTCGAACGCGTTGCTGGCCGACGGCTCGCGGCCCGAGACCGACCGGCCGAAAGGCGAGGTCGCCAAATACACGTTCGATAAAAGCCGAATCTTCCCCGGCACGGTCCGCGACTATTGGATCTATGTGCCGCGGCAATACGATCCATCCAAGCCGGCGTGCCTGTATGTCGGCCAGGATGGCGTCCAGTTCAACGCGCCGGCCGTCTTCGACGAGCTGATTGATTGGAAGCGGATGCCAATCGTCATCGGCGTGTTCGTGATGCACGGACGGGTCAAGGCCCCGTCCAATCAGGCGATCGACCGTTTCAATCGCAGTTTTGAATATGACGGACTGGGAGACAACTACGTCCGCTTTTTGACCGAAGAGCTGCTCCCCGAGGTCGAGAAGAAAACCGCCTCCGACGGGCGGCCGATCCGGCTCTCGAACGATCCCAATGACCGCTGCATCGCCGGCGCCAGCAGCGGCGCGATCTGCGCCTTCACGGCCGCCTGGGAGCGGCCTGATTCCTTCCGGCGCGTTTCAGCGCGGTCGGCACCTACGTCGGACTGCGAGGCGGCAACGTCTATCCCACGCTGATCCGCAAGTACGAGCCCAAGCCGATGCGCGTCTTTCTCCAGGACGGCAGCAACGACCAGAACATTTATGCCGGCGACTGGTGGATGGCCAACCAGGAAATGGAACGGGCGCTCAAGTTCGCCGGTTACGAGGTCAATCATGCCTGGGGCGAGGGCGGCCACAACGGCATTCATGCCACCGAAATCTTTCCGGAGGCGATGCGCTGGTTGTGGAAGGACTGGCCCGCGCCGGTGAAGGCGGGGGCCGGCTCCCGGCAGCTCCAGGACATTCTGATTCCCGGCGGAGGGCTGGACGCTCGTCTCCCAAGGATACAAGTTCACCGAAGGTCCGGCCCCCAACGCCAAAGGCGAAGTCTTCTTCAACGACATTCCCAACAGCAAGACGTACAAGATCGGTCTCGACGGCAAGGTGAGCCTGTTCGTCGCCGACTCGAAGAAGGGGAACGGGCAAGCCTTCGGCCCGGACGGGCGCCTCTACGCGGTGGCCGAGAGCACGTACGAGGTCCTCGCCTACGATGCGGCCGGCCAGGCGACGAAAATTGCCGACGGCTTTCATGGCAACGACATTGTCGTCCGCCATGACGGGGGCATCTATGTGACCAATCCTCTGCTGCCAAATCCCGGGCAGCCCGGCCATGTCTGGTACATCAGCCCGCAGGGCGAAAAACGGATCGTCGACACGGGGCTGAAGCTGCCCAACGGCATCTGCCTCTCGCCCGATCAATCCCTGCTCTACGTCGCCGAGAGCCGGTCGCATTGGGTCTACAGCTACCAGGTCCAGCCGGACGGATCGCTGGCGTACAAGCAGCGATACTTTCACCTGCACGTTCCCGACCGGGCCGACAACAGCGGCGTCGACGGCATCCGCGTCGACCGGAACGGCCGGCTCTATGCGGCCACGAGCATGGGCATTCAGGTCTGCGACGCCGCCGGCCGCGTGAACTGCATTATCCCCACACCAAATGGCGACATCGCCAATCTCTGTTTTGGCGGCCCGCATTTTGACACGCTGTTCGCGATGTGCCGCGACTGTGTTTATAAGCGAAAGGTGCGGGTGAAAGGGGCCAACGCCTTCGAGCCGCCCAACAAGCCTGCCCCGCCCCGGCTCTGACGCTTCTGCAGCCGTTTGAGGACGCTCCTTCGTCGAGCGTCTATAATGAGGAGGAATCGAGTCCACTCGGAAAGCGTCATGATCAGGCCCCCCGACCCGTCGGCAACCCGTCGCGACTTTTTAACCGGCACGGCATTGCGGCGGGAAGTCGAGCACGCGGGCGGCGACCTGGCCGATGCAATCGCCGAGGTATTGCCCGCGGACGACATTCCGCGGGCCGGCCCGACGGTCCGCTTGGAAACGCGGGCCATGGCCTGCACGTTTTCAGTCGTCATGAATCCGGGGCCGCCGAGACGCGTGATGACGGCCTCCGATGCGCTCGACATGATCCATGCTCTTGGAAGCGCAGATGACCGTTTACCGTCCGCACAGCGAGCTTGCAGAGCTCAATCGGCAAGCCGCGGTCGAAGCCGTGTCGCGTTGAACCGGCGCTGTTCCAGCTTCTGCTGTCGGCCCGCGCAGATTCAGCCGCGAGACGGCGGGCGCCTTCGACCCGACGTCGGGCCGGCTGATCGCACTGTGGCGAACGTGCCGCGGCGAGGGGCGAATTCCGACCAGCCGACGGAAATCGCCGCGGCTCTGGTCGTCACGGGAATGAGCCACGTCCATTTCGACGAGGTCGAGCAAACGGTCCGCTTCGATCGGCCCGGCGTGGAGCTCAATCTAGGGGCGATCGGCAAAGGGCACGCGGTCGACCGCGCAGCGGCCTTTCTCGTGCAAGAGGGGCTCGAGGAGTGGCTCTTCCACGGCGGTTACAGCAGCGTCCTGGTGCGCGGAGACCATTGCGGCTACGGCGGCTGGCCGGTCGGCATCCGAAATCCCCTACTCCCCCATGAGCGGCTGGCGACCATTCTTCTGAAGGACCAATCGCTCTCGACAAGCGGTTCGAACGTTCAATACTTTCGGCATGCCGGAAAGCGTTACGGGCACATTGTCGACCCCCGCACGGGATGGCCGGCCGAAGAACTCCTTTCAGTCACCGTACTCGCGCCGACGGCCGCGGCGGCGGATGCCCTTTCGACCGCGTTTTTCGTCGGCGGAGTCGAAAACTCGCTGCATTACTGCGATAATCATCCAGAGATCAGTGCCATTTTCGTTCGTCCGCCCAGACGGGGCCGCACGCTGGAAGTCCTCCTTTGCGGAGTCCCGGAAGAGGTGTTGTTTTTCGAGGGGAACGTAGAGGCGGAGGTCTATCGTCGTGCGTGACATCTGGCGATTGTCCGGAATCGCCGTCGTTTTCATCGTGCTGCTGCGGATTGCGATCGGATGGCAGTTCGTCTACGAGGGGCTGTGGAAGCTCAACACGTTTTCTTCCGCAAAACCCTGGACGTCGGCGGGCTACTTGCGGAATGCGCGCGGTCCGCTCCGCAATTTCTATCGCGGCATGACGGGCGATCCGGACGACTTGCACTGGCTCGACTACGACCAGGTCGCCGCCTGCTTGGGACGCCTACCGGGACGCTTTCGTCGCAGAGCACCCCGACCTGACCGAGGCGCAAAAGCTGCGGTTGTCGGAATTGCTCGACGGCCCGGCCCAGTTCGCCGTCCCTTTGGCCAAATTGCCGGCCGGCGTGAAAATCGCACGGCAGCCTCGAAAAAGTCATCTCCTACGATGCCGACGCCAAGCTCCTGGTCGTCGACGGAAAGCAGCACCTGCTGCCGAAGGAAAAGGCCGAGCTGGAGCACATGGCCAAGAGTGCCAAGAACGCCATCCCGGCCGACGACGCAGCGTTTCCTGAAGGCGCTCGACCAGGTCTACAAGCAATCTGCCAAAGTTGAGTTTCAAGGAGCGTCTGGCTGTCCTGTTGAAGATCGACCCCGAGCGAGTGGGAATCGTCTACCGCGACGAGAAGACAAAAGAGGTCGTCGAACGAGCGGAAGGGGAAGATCACCGAATACAAGGAGATGCTGGCTCGCTACGCGGACGAGCTTCCGCGGGCTCGGCAGGCCTTCGAGATGCAGCATCTCGACGTGCAGTGGGGGGAGATTCAGAAGCTGCGGGCCGACCTGGTGAACCCCGTCCGCGGCCTCGACACCGATTTCAAGCAGGACGCGCGCAAGCTCCTCACCGCCCAGCAGCTTGCCCGCGGCCCGGTTCCCGAGCCCTGGACCCCGCAGCAGCAGCATCGACCACTTGACGATCTGGCGCCCTGATCGTGCTCGGCTGCCTGTTGATGGTCGGCCTCTTGTCCCGCGTTTCGGCGGTCGCCGCCGCGGCACTGCTCTTGTTCGTTTTATCTTGCCATGCCTCCCTGGCCGGGCGTCGAAGAACTTGGCCGAGACAGCCGGCCCGGAGCATAGCTTCATCGTCAACAAGAACCTGATCGAAGTCATCGCCCTTTTGGCGATCGCCTGCATGCCCACCGGCCAATGGTTTGGTGTCGACCGCCTGTTCCGCGGCCTCGTCCCCGGCAAACGCAGAACCGCCAACCCGGCCCCGCCTTCTGTGCCGCTGTAACAAGGGATCCGCCATGCAATTGACTCCCGAACAAATCCAGATCGGCTCGGAGAATTTCAACCGCGTCTCCAACGGATTGAACGACTCGAGCGTGAGCCGCCGCGATTTTATCAAAGCCGCCGCGGCCGGCACCGTGGGCCTGGGCGCCGCCTACTTCGGCTATAAGAAGCTCGAAGGGGATGCGGTCCGCGTCGGCTTCATCGGCACGGGGGACGAGGGAAACATCCTCCTCACCCAGCATCCGCCGGAGTACATGAATATCGTGGCGATTGCCGACATCCGCCCCTCGAACCGCTTGCGGGCCTTCGTGGGCGACGGCAACGACGACCGCATGGGCTTGATCCGCAAGCTGGGCGAATCCACCGCGAGCAAGATCAAGGCGTACAACGATCACCGCGAGCTCTTGGCCGACAAGAACATCGAGGCCGTCGTGATCGCCGTGCCCCTCAATCAGCACGGGCCGCTCGTGATGGAAGCCCTCGATGCCGGCAAGCATGTGCTCACCGAAAAGCTGATGGCTCACGACATCACGCAGTGCAAACAGATGATCCGCAAGGCGAAGGAGAAAAACCTGCATTTGGCCGTCGGGCACCAGCGGCATTACAGCGTGCTGTACGACAACGCCAACCACATCGTCCGCGAGGGCCTGCTGGGCGACGTCAAATTCATCCGCGCGCCAATGGCACCGGAACAACAGCTTCCCCGGCCGCGACAGTTGGCGGAAGCCGATTCCCGTCGTCGATCGCGACGCGCTGGAAAGCCGCATCAAGGAGTACGGTTTCGACTCCATGGAGCGGCTCATCAACTGGCGGCTCTACAACGAAACGGGCGGAGGACTGATGGCCGAATTAGGCAGCCATCAAATGGACGCCTGCAAGCATCTTCCTGGGCAAGAAGCATCCGCTGGCCGTCCAGGGCTACGGCGGCAAGAACTTCTACGGCGTCCAAGGCGTCGGCTCGAAGGACAAGCAGCAAGACGATCGCGAGATCGACGACCACATCTACGTGACGTTCGAGTTCCCCGGCCCGCATTACGATCAGGACCCGAAGGACATCTGCATCGTCACCTATTCGTCGATCAGCACCAACCGGCTCGAGCCTTACGGCGAGACGGTCTTCGGCAGCCGTGCCACGCTTGATGGTCCGCACGGAGAAAGACGCGATCCTCTTCAAGGAAGAAAGTCCGACGTCGGCCGGCGGCGGCCTCGAGCAGCGGATCTTCGTCGTCAACTCGTCGAAGGGGGGCGGCCCGGTGCTCGAAGCCTACGAAACGAACACCGGCGGCCACGCCTCGGCCGAAGGCCCCACGTCGGTTAGCCGCGGCTACAAGGAGGAGATGGAGCACTTCTGCTACTGCGTCCGTCACAACGATTTCAAATCGCCGCAAGAAGGGGGCCTGCGTTGCCCGGGCACGCTCGCCATGGGCGACGCGATCATGGCGCTGACGGCCAACCTCGCGATGAAGCACAAAAAGCGGATCGTCTTCAAGCGGGAATGGTTCGATCCCGACAAGGACGCCGTCCCCGAAACCGACCGGGACGTGATCGGATAATCGGCCGGCCGGGAAGATTCGCCGCGAACGCCGCGTGGAACGACCGACGATGGCCCGCTGGCCCGATAATTTCCGTTCCAACCTGGCGACCTTGGCGCTGGTGTTTATCCTGTTTCCCCTTTTGTGCCTCTTCGCCTATTGGTACGTCCACGGCTGATACGACTGCACACTCCCGCGGCAGAGCGTGCCCTACGGCACTGGACTTCGGCTAGCTGGGATTCTCTTTTTTCCTTTCGGGGTCGTTTTGAACCATTCAAGAAACACCGCGCCAAGGTGGCCGCGTCGACACGGTAAGCGTGTGCGCATCGTCTCAAGGCCCTGAAAGGGACCCGATTCTAAAGCCCGAGGGCGAGGCCTTGCGAGGCCCGGGTTGAAGACTCGCGTCACAGTGGGATCGGTTTCGCGGCGGCCCGCTGCCAGATTGTTTCGCCCCGATTGGGGCTTCCGATCAATCGGATTGGTGTTCGGATCCCAGGCCTTCGCTGCGCTGCGACCTGGGCTTTAGGATCACGCCCCGGTTGGGGCTGAAGAACAAGAGCCGCCGGGTTCATCCCGGACTTCGGCCAGCTCCCTTCGGGTCTGACTTCGGCGAGCTCAGTCGAGCCGAACCTCAGGGTCGAAGACAGTCGAGCCGCGGTCCGGCGGGATAAACCCGCCGGCTCGTTGCACATCGGCCACATTTGCGGTTTGAAACCCCACCTAACGCGGCGACGTCTCGATCAGGTCGCTGGTTGTCGCCGGCGAGGCTTGAGGCGGTTGCGAATTCGGCCACGCGGGCTCGGTTGCGAACGGATCACGTGGCGAGGCCGTTGCCGGAGTTGTGCGGCTCGAACCGGCAAGGGCCGGATCGGACGGACTCGGAGCAAAATCGCGGCGCCGATGATTGCTCGCCGCGAGAATCGGGTGCGGCTTGGGACGATTCGATCGGTTTGCTCCATTCCACGCCGTTGTCCCTATCGGATGACGCTCTGCCGACAGCCGGGCGAATTTCTCCCTCAGCCGCCGGCGAGGGGGCGTCAAAGTCGGCCGAGCCTCCTTCACGCGCGGCGGACGGTCCGTCCGTGCCAAGCCGGACATGCCCCGCGCGGTCCATTGTCACGTCGCATCCGAGAGCGCAGTGCGGGCGCCGATGTCGTACGAAGCATACAGCGGCTCCTTGTTGGGGACCTCCCAAATACGGGGCGGAACCGTGGTCGGATTGATTTCGATCTGCCCGAGCTCGAGATTGATCTGCAGTCCGGCCTGCGGCCACTCAAGGGAAATCAAGTGCGGCATGATGACGCCATTTTCGAGCTGCAGTGCTTGCCGAGATCGGCCTTGGCGATCAGCCGCCGGTTCGCATCGTACAGGTAATGGCCGAGGACCACGCCGTGCCTCAAGTCGACCCGAATCACCTTCTGAACGGGTTGCCCGGAGGGGGAGAGCAGCTCGGAAATGAGGTTCACGGTCTGGTGGGTTTCTCCAGGTTCCATGCGAGTCACTTGCTTCGGATCGATCGGGACGACCCCCAGGGCCTCGATCAGCCAATCGGGTTGGAAGGGAATGGCCTGCGTGAGCACGGCGGAGTGCTCCATGTCGTCATGACGCGCGCCGGAAAACGTAATTCGGCTGGCCGCGTCGCACCCAGAACCAGAACCATTCGGCGTTCGAGCCGAAGTCGGCCTCATCCGTCATGCCCAATGCACCGGCCGTGAGGCGGAAATTGCGCGGCTGTGCGACCGCAATGTGGCCGGTCAGGTGCACGGGCAGGCTGCGTCCCGAAATTCGCAGGATCCGACGACCGCCACGCCTGGAGCCGTTCGATGTTGGCATTGACCCGCCGGACGACTTCCTCGACGCCGGCATTCTCAGGGAGCGCGGGGCCTAACTCATTCCGGGCGAACGGAAGCGAGATCGAGCAGCCCACTGCGGCCAGGACGACCAAGCTTCCACCGGCCGCGGCAACGTAGGTTCGGCAATGGCGGCGTACCTGACTGCGATCCATCGCGTCACTTCCTTTTTCGGGACCGGCCTGTTGTTCGTCCGCCGGCCTCCGCTTCCCGTCATTCCGGCTCCGCCGTCAAACGGTGACTCAATTCGCGCTCGAGCGCTTCGATTTCGTCCGGTTTGAGCTGCTGCTCGCGCACCTCGAAAGGCCCTTCGCCTTGGATTCCGCAAAGCTCGAGGAACGAGATTCCCCCGTCCGTGCGCGTTCCCGTAATGCGCAATCGGCGGCGTTGCACCAGGAGCAGCGCCAAGACGTAACGGAACTTGTCCCGAGCGGGGCTTGCGTCTTCGCAAAGTTGCTCGAATTGCCGCAAAAGCGCGTCGGGATCGAGCGCCCGACGTTTGTTTTCGAGCTGAGCGGGAACGGTGCACTTCCAGTAGCCGAGGGCGCCGGCGGGGGGGCCTTTCCAGGCGTTCCGAGAGAAATCGAGCCGCTCCCACTCGTTTCCCTTGGCGACGAGCGCCGAGTAACAGACGTCTCCGGGAACCAGCTTCTCACCCGTTTGGGCACACGTCTTCCCGATCGGTTTCAGCTGGTAATCCATTCCGGGCTCTCACGCTCGAGAATCGGCTCGAAGACAGCCCGCCATCGAGTCGGCAACCCCACGCAGGGCGCGGGGAGGGGGATCGTACTTAACCCCTCTAAACCGCTCAAGATGAGACTCGATCGTTATAGGGCCGAGACTCCGCGTCCCGCCGAGATTTCGTTCCCGAGGCGGTCTGGCGGCCGCTATCGACCATCTGCGAGAAGAACCCGACAAGTCGCCGGTCGAACTCCTCCGCGTCCACCTCGCGGGCCATGTTGTGCTTGGCGTTTCGGACCGCCCACCGCTGACTGCTTCCCTGCGGAAACGATTGGAACAGCGATTCGCTGATTTCCGGCAAAACGTAGGTGTCGCGTCCATCCACGATCATCAGAACGGGGCGGCCCGCCAGCCGCCCGAGCCATTCTTCGAGCAATACGTACCGGCAATGCCGCCGAAACTGGCTCACCCAGCGGGCCAACGCCAGGCTGCTGCGGACATGCCAGACCGGACAAAACCGCATGGCCCAGGACGGAAAGTACAACGACGCCCAACGCAGCGCGTAGTGCAGCGAGAGAGTGCTGATGGAGAAGACGCCTTCGCAGGCGACGCACTGAATCTCCACGCTGCGGGCGGCCCCCACCAACGCCGCGGAACCCCCGCGGCTGATTCCGAACAGTCCCATCGGCAATTCGCGCAGTTCCGGGCGTTGCTTCGCGTACTCAATGGCCGCGAGAACGTCGGTGACCTCGTATTCGGTCAGCCAGTGAATCGGCGTGTATCCCGGCAGCCGATCGCTCTGGCCTTGATTGCGGAAATCGAATGCGAGGACGGCGAAGCCGGCTTGCCGGCAGGCGCAGGCAGTACCAGGTCGCCGACCAATGATCGCCTCCCAACTCGGGGCAAAAGATCACCAGCCCCACGGACGGGCCGTCCACCGGAAAGTGCAGGCTTGCATGCAGCGTCAGGCCGTCGGGCGTTTGAAATGCGACGCGCTCCGCGGCGTGGGCCGGCGAAGTCGGCTCGACGCGCGAACGGCGGCGACCGTTCCAGGATCGGAAGGATGGAAACCACCGCGACAATACGGACCACCAAGTCGAAAATGACCAGACCCGCGAGAATGCCGAAGACGACCAGCAGCACAGCGCGCCTCCGACTTCACCCTTTGTACTCGGCGAAAATCAGCGAAATGTTCTGTCCGCCGAAACCGAAGCTGTTGGACAGCGCCCGCCGCACGGGAGCCTCGCGGGCCACGTTGGGCACATAGTCCAGGTCGCACTCCGGGTCCGGCGTTTGATAATTGAGCGTGGGCGGCAGGACGTCGTCGCGGATCGCCAAGAGGCAGGTGATCGCCTCGACGCTGCCGGCGGCCGCGATCAAATGGCCCATCATGCTCTTGATGCTCGAAATCGGGAATCTTCGGTCGCGGCCGGCCCGCAGGCCTGCTTGAATCGCCATCGTCTCCACCCTGTCGTTGACCATCGTGCTGGTGCCGTGGGCGTTGATGTAGTCGAGGTCGTCCGGGATTGAGTCGCGCGTCGCGGAGGGCCATCTTCATGCAGGCCGTCGCGCCGCGTCCTTCGGGATGAATATCGGTGATGCGGTACGCGTCGGCACTGGAGCCGTAACCCACGACTTCGCCGTAGATCGGCGCGTTCGCGGGCCTTGGCCGCTCGAGCTCTTCCAGAACCAGCATGCCGGCCCCTTCGCCCAGCACGAAGCCGTCTCGGTTCTTGTCGAAGGGACGCGAGGCGTGGGTCGGATCCTGATTGCGGGTCGACAGGGCGGTGAGCAGGTTGAAGCCGGTCACGCCGAAGGGATGAATCATGCTATGCGCGCCGCCGGAGAGCATCACTTCCGCGTCGCCGCGGCGGATGATCTCGGTCGCCTCGCCGATCGCCTGGCTGGAGGCGGCGCAGGCCGTCAGGCAGTTCAGGTTGGGCCCCTGGGCGTTAAACAGGGCTGGCCAGGTGGCCGGCCGGCATGTTCGGCTCCTGCTCGAGCTCCTGCTGCGGGTTGAGCCGTTCCAGCCCGCTCTTGGTGAACCGTTCCAGATCCAATTCGCCGTTGTGACGGGCCTGCGCGATCATGTTCATGAAGATCGTGAAGTCCTGCTGCCCCTCTCCGGCTCCCAGGTAGACGCCGAACTGCGTCGGGTCCAGCGACGTGTCGAGCACGCCCGAGTCCTTGACCGCCTGGATGGCCGCGGCGACGGCGAACTTGACGTTGCGGCCGGCCAGGTCAAACCGCTCGGGACGCTCGTAATGCTCGCCGAGATGGAAATTCTTGACTTCGGCGGCGAACTTCGTGGGGAAATTGGCCGCATCGAAGTGACTGATGGGGCCGACTCCGTTGGCGCCGTTGCGCAACGAGTGCCACATCGATTTCACATCATTCCCGACGGGAGTGACGCAGCCCAGCCCCGTTACGACAACGCGCCGTCTCATGAACGTTTCCTTTTCACTCGGGCCAACGGCCGGTCGAATCGTCCCTGTTCCGCCGGCGGACGTAAGCTCTCTAGTGTAATGAATCCGCCTCGTTTCGGGGAAGAAGACCGGAGAAGCACAATCAAGCTTCAGACGGTGACGGGGCAAGCTTCAGACGGTGACGGGGCAAGCTTCAGACGGTGACGGGGCAAGCTTCAAACGGTGACGGGGCAAGGGTTCCGTCGAGAACGGCTCTGCAGTCCCCTTTCGACCGGGGGCAAACAGTGCGTGCCGCATCGACGTATCTTATTGATGCGAATGACCTTTTGCCGCGTTCAGCATGGCTAACGGCGTAGGCGCCGACACCGCGCCTTGTGCTCTGTGGCGATCAGCCGGCCGGGGACGCTCCGTCACCGGCGCGGCCCACGTCGAGGATTCCCAACAGGCCCATCGAGAAGACGAAGTTCTTTTGGTCGATCGCCGCCGATTCCCCCGCCGCGGCACGGTCGAGGTGGGCAAAGACGATTTCGGCCTCGGCCACGAGCCGCTCGCCCACGTGCGCCTTGCATTCGACGACGCCCCCCTCCGGCCGGACGTCCAGCGAGCGTGGCGGTGTACGTCAACGTATCGCCGGGGCAGGCCCAACTGTGAAAGGTCACGTTGGGAACCTTGGCCAGGATCACGATCTCGTTGAAGTCGCTCGTCTGGCCGAGCAGGATGCCCCCCGTTTGGGCCATCCCTTCGAGCATCAAGCGACGCCGGGCATCACCGGAAAACCGGGGAAATGGTCGTGCAGGTGCTCCTCGGCCAGCGTCACGTTCTTGACGGCTTTGGCACGGGAGCCCGGCACGAATTCCACGAACCGGTCGATCCAGAACCAGCGCATGAGCCAGCCCCTCAGCTTGCCGCGGCGAGCTTGGCCTCCATGAACTTCACGATCATGCCGACCGTGAACAGATCCGGAATGTTTTCGACCTTCGGATCCTTGGCGAACTTATCGATGTCGGCGTGGGGAAGGCGCTTGCGCAGCTCGGCGACGCCGGCCGGCGTCAGCACGCCGTCCTTGGTCAGCGACGGATCGGAGGCGGCAAAATTGTCGGGGAACAGCTCGCCGCGCGGAATCTTGACGTTGAACGTCTTCTCCAGCCGGAAAACGATGTCCAGAAAATCGATCGACTCAGCCCCGAGGTCGCCCATCAGCGTGGCATCCATCGTGCACTCCGATTCGTCGGACCCCAAGGCGTCGACCAGGATTTCGCGGACCTTTTCATAAATCTCATTCGACGTCGGCATCAATCATTACCTCCGAATTGACAGTGGCCAGTGTTCAGTGATTCGTGATTGGTTTTGCCCGGCCACTGGCCACCAGCCACTGACCACGTCTCTTTCACCCGAGACCTTTCCCAGGAGACCGGCCGAAGAGAAGAGGTGCAAAAACTTCCGTTAGAACCCACCCAGCGTCAGCCCCCCGTCGACCCGCAGGACCTGGCCCGTGATGTAGGCTGACTCCTCCGAGGCGAGAAAAACGACGGCATGGGCCACGTCCTCCGGCTGCCCCAGCCGGCGGGCCGGGATCCGCTTGACGATCTGGTCCCCGGCGGCACTCCGCACCGGCAACGTCATGTCGGTCTCGATAAATCCGGGGGAAACCGCGTTGACGGTGATGTTCCGCTTGGCCAGCTCGGCGGCAACGCAGTGGGTGAAACCGTCGACCCCTCCCTTGCTGGCCGCGTAATTCGCCTGCCCCGGGTTGCCGAAGTCGGCCGAAACGCTGGAGATGTTGATCATGCGGCCGTAACGCTGCGACATCATCTGGCGCGTCACGGCCTGGCAGAAGTTGTACACGCTGTTGAGATTCGTCGCGATGACTTCGTTCCAGTTCTCCTCGCTGAGCGTCGCCAGCAGGCTGTCGCGGATCACGCCGGCGTTGTTGACCAGGATGTCGAGCTTGCCCCATTTCTCGATCACCGCCTCGACGACTTTTTCCGCCGCACTCTTTTGCTTGACGTCGCATTGAAAGGCGACAGTCTCGCCGCTGATCGCGTTTGAGCTCCTCGACGAGCGTCGTCGGCCGCTTCCCGATTCGAGTGGTAAACGAAGGCCACCTTGGCTCCCTCGCGGGCCAGCGCGCAGACGATCGCGCGGCCGATTCCTCGGCTGCCTCCCGTCACCAACGCCACTCGTCCGTCGAGCCTCATTCGTGGTCTTTCCTTCGCGGCGACTCCCGGTTGTTGGAAACCGTTCCGATCGCCGGCCGTCACGCCGTCGGACCGACGAGGGCGCCGGCGTCCAGATTTCAGCGAACCGTCGCCGCATTTCCTCGACCCGTTTGCGGTCCGACGCTTCCAAATCGGGGTTGCGTTCGGACAGATTGAATTGCTGGAGCGTGAGACGCGCACTGACTGCCGAGTTTCCGTCAACCGTCCCGGACCCCTTGAAGACGTATTCTCGCTCGCCCCGCGCATGAAGGGCGGCCGTGACGGTCAGCGTCTGCCCGGGCCGGACGAAATTGTTGTATTTCAGGGCTTTGGCCTGCTTGAGCAGGATCATGCTGTAGCGAAAATCCTCGGTGAAGCGCATCAGCCAGGCGCCGGTTTGCACGAGACATTCCAACATCAACACGCCGGGCAAAACGGGATACCCGGGGAAATGGTCGGCCAGGTATTCCTCCGCCAGCGACACGTTTTTGATCGCCGTGACCGACTTGCCGGGGACCAGTTCAACGATTCGATCCACCAACGAAAAGCGCATGGGAACAACCAACTTAACGCGCCGCCCGCCCTCGAATGGGGCGCGTGCCTTTTTATAGTTGGCCCGCCCGTTTTTCACAACCCGAACCGCCAGAAACAGATTGCATGCTGTGACGTTCAGGTCGCTCAAGCGTCGACAACTTCGCCGCTCATCGCAAAAATGGACGAAGCCCGCGCACCTTCCATGATCTCCAAAAACCTGCAAACAGCCGCGTTCGTCGCTTTCGCCTTGGCGCTGCCAGGCGATGGAACGCTCCGCGCGTCCGACGTCCGGCATGTTGTGCTCGTCAGCGTCGATGGCCTGGCGGCCAGCTACCTAGATGATCCGAAGGCCGACCTGCCGACGCTGAGGGAACTGCGGCGACAAGGCGCGTCGGCCGACGGGATGATTACCACGTTCCCGAGCGTGACGTGGCCGGCGCACACCTCGCTGATTACGGGAACGCGGCCCCGATCGCACGGCGTGCTGGCCAATACCGTGTACGATCGGCGGTCGCGGCTGCCGGTCGTTTACATCGGCGATCCGCAGTTGACGAAGGATCAGGCGATCCGCGTGCCGACGCTGTACGATGCCGCGCATGCCGCCGGGCTGAAGACGGCCGCCGTCATCTGGCCCTGCACCAACGGCGCCCGGTCGCTCGACTGGATGATCCCCGATTCGAGCCGTCCGGAGCCGCACCAGCGGTACACCACGCCGGGCCTTGTTCACGATCTGGCGCAGGCCGGAATCGACATCTCGCAGCTTGGAACGTGGGGATGGCAGCAACAATATGCCCTTCGCCGCGACCGGCTGTACGCGCAGGTTGCCTGTTTCCTGCTGGAAAAAAAGGCCGCCAACCTGGTGCTCGTGCATCTCGTCACGACGGATGGCGTCCAGCACCTCTTTGGGCCGCAGACGTTTGCCGCCTACCAGGCTGCCGCCTTTGAAGACGGCTGCATCAAGCAGATTTGGAACACGCTGCGGAAGCCGCCGTTCGCGGGCAACTCGGCACTGTTCGTCGTCTCGGATCACGGCTTCGCGGGATATGACAAGCTCATTCAGCCGAACGTCGTCCTCAAGCGGCTCGGCCTGATCGAAGCCGACTCCCACGGCAACGTGAGCCGCCGGCGGGCCTGGGCCGTGCCGACAGGCGGATCCGCGTTCTTGTATCTATTCGACGACAAGGCCGCGGCACGATCCGCCCAGATCGTTGCAACGCTCAAGACGCTGGAGGGGGTCGAGAGCATTTTGGGACCAGCCGAATTCACAAAGCTGGGACTGCCCGATCCGAAGGAGAATTCGGAAATGCCGCAGTTGGTTCTGACCACGCGCCCGGGCTTCTGCTTTAGCGACGCGATTCGGGGCGAGCCGGTCGTCGATGCCGGCGGCCACAAGGGGACGCACGGCCACCGACCAGAGCCCCCCTTCATGCACGCGACGTTCGTCGCCGCCGGTGCGGGAATCAAGCCGGGTGTGCGCTTGAAGACGATCGACAACATCGATGTCGCGCCGACAATTGCCAGGCTGCTGCGAGTGCCCCTGCCTTCCGCCGAAGGCCGGGTCTTGACCGAAATCCTCGCGAGATAACGGGCGCCGGGAAGAATCCTGGCTGCCGCCGTGACGAGCCCGGAGGAATGCAAAGGGATGCGGGCGCACTGGCTGCGCATTTTGCAGGGAGTTCCAAGCCTCGCGCTGGAATGGCTCAAAGGGAGTTTCAGGAGGAGCGAGACAGCTCACGCGAGACGATTGGCAAGGCCCGCCGGAGAGATTCCGGCGGGTCTTGCCATCTCGGTCTGATTTGCAGCGTTTGTTCACAAGCGCTCACGAAGGACGGTTGTTCTTTCGCCAAGGAGGGAAGCGGCACCACCTTGCGAAAGGCATGGCGATGGCTCCCCGGCCGTCCTGGAATGGTTATCTAAAGATCAGCCTGGTCGCTGTTCCCGTCAGCGCGTACGTGGGGTCGCAGACCGGGCCCCCCATCCGGTTCCATCAGCTCCACAAGGAATGCAATAGCCGCATTCGGTACGTGAAGACCTGCCCGATTCACGGCGAGGTGAGTCAGTCCGAGATTGTGCTCGGTTATGAGTATGCGAAGGACCAGTACGTTGTGGTCGAGCCGGACGAGCTGGAGGAGCTTCGCGACACGAGCGAACGGGCGATCGCCGTTGACTCGTTTGTCCGCCCGGAAGCCGTCGATCCCGCATTCTTCACGGGCCGCACGTACTATCTGGTCCCGGACGGAGAGATCGGCCAGAAGCCCTACGAGCTGATCCATGACGCGATGATCGCGGAGGGACTTCACGCCATTGCCCGGATGGTCCTCACAAAGAGAGAACACGTTGTTCGCGTCCGGCCGCTGAAAGGCCTGCTTGCCGCCGACGTGCTTGGAATACGCGACTCGCGTCAAAGACCCCGGCGAGTTTGAGGAGGAACTCTCAAAGACAAATCCTTCCGCGCAGGAGCGGAAGCTCACGCGGCAGTTGATCGCCTCGATGATCGACGAGAAACTTGACCTCGCCGCCTATACCGACTCATTCACAAAGCAGGTGTCCGAGTTGATCGAAGCAAAAATGCAGGGAAAGAACGTGGTCGTCGCGACGCCGGCCGAGGAGCCTCCCATCGTCAATCTCATGGACGCGCTTCGCCAGAGCATGAAGCACGGTCGCGCGCCAAAAGGCAAACGGACGAAGTCCCGCCAACCGGCCGTCCCAGCGTCGCCCGGCGGGTGCCGGCAGCCAAACGCGGATCGGATCACAAGCGAAAATCGGGCTGAACGGCCGTTTCGGGTCCAAGGTCGAAGGTCCAAGGTCGAAGGTCCAAGGTCGAAGGTCGAAGGTCGAAGGTCGAAGGTCGAAGGTCGAAGGTCGAAGGTCCAAGGTCGAAGGTCCAAGGTCCAAGGTCCAAGGTCCAAGGTCCAAGGTCCAAGGTCCAAGGTCCAACACTGGCGACATCACTTTGGGTCGCGTCGCATTTGTCGACCAGGCCTTTTTGAGTCGCTCTCGGCAACGGTCCGGAATTTATTTCCGCGAAATTGCGACGTGCGCAGATAGTCCATGAAGCGCGAGAGCATTCGGCCCACGCCTTGGGCCTGTGTGAACAGTTCGTCGAGCTGCGCTGCGTTCAAATAGGCCTGGTCCCCTGCCACATAGAGGTGCGAACGCACCTCCGCACAGGATGCCTTGGCAATCGAGAGAAACTGAAGGAATTCTTTGTCACCGCCGCGTTTCGAACCCCTCGGCGATGTTTGCCATGACCGACACAGCCGCTCGGCGAATTTGATCGCGTAAGACGAAGTCTTTTCCAAACGCCCCCCGACCCGAAATCTCATAGACGGCCTTGGCGAGAGTCCGCGCACCTCTCCACGCCTCAATTTCCTCGAACCGCTCAATCCCTGCCACGAGCGCCTCCGATTCCGACCTTGGACCTTGGACTTTGGACTTTTGACCTTGGACCTTGGACTTTGGACTTTGGTCTTTGGGCTTTTGACCTTGGACTTTGGACCTTGGACTTTCGACCTTGGACTTTGGACAACCGCGTTTACTTGGCATTCCTGAGAAACGTCACCAGATCCGCCAGCTCCTGCGGCGTGAGCTGTTTGTCGAGCCCGGCCGGCATGATCGACACGCGGCTGGGACGCAGCTCCTCGATTTCGTCGCGCGGCACGCGGACCGTCTCCGTCGCGCTGACGACCAGCACGATTTCATCCGGCGCATCCTTGTGAACCAGGCCGTTGAAAACTTTCCCGCTCTTCGTGACAACCTGCATCGGCTCGAAGCTGCGGACGATGCTGGCGCTGGGAAACATGATCGACTCCAACAGGTCGCGCTCGGAACGGATATTTCCGACATGAGTCAGATCGGGGCCGATATGTCCGCCGACGTAGCCGAACTGGTGGCACGACGTGCACGACGCCTTGGCGCGGGCGAAGACGATCTGGCCGCGACGCACGTCGCCCTTGCCGACGAGAGGCAGGACTTCCTCGATCCGCTGCCGCTCTTTCGCCAAATCGACGTTAATGAGCGCGTAGAGCTTCTCGGCCTTGGCCTGCACCGACGCCGGCTGCCTGGCAATCCGCAGCTTGATCGCGTTGACGCGAAGGCTGGTCAATATCGGCGACGTCTTCAAAGCCGCAATCAGCTTGAGGCCGACCGCCTCGTCCGCACAGGTTTCAAACGCCCCCAGCATGCGGTCGGCCTCGAGCGGTCCGACCGTCTTGAACGACTCGGTCAGGCGGACGAGCTGCGCAGATGTGAGCCTGGCTTTCGACAGGACTTCCGCGGCGGCCGCCCGCGTCGTCACCGGCAACTCGGTGTCCAGGTGCGATTGCAGAAACGCGAAGGTTTCCGGCGGGACGCTGCGAAAGTCCACCGGGGACGGCGGCCAGCGCGTCGAGCCGAACGGTCTCGGGCAGCTTCGGATTATCGGCGACGCGCAGAAGCGATTGCGTCACCACCGCCTGCTGGTTCTTCGGCGGCGGCACGGCACGCAGCGTCGACACGGCGTCACCCAGCAGCGGAGAACTTGGATCGGCCAGCACGACCATCAGAGTGGTGACCCAAATTTGGGGCAGTCTCCTTCCGTCCGGAGCCACGCATGGCGACGAGCACGCTGCGATGTGTCGCCGACGACAGACCCCGATCGGAGAGGGCGGCCCCCAGCAACTTGCCTACGGAGTCGTCGGCTGCGAATTGTGTCAGGTGCCGCTCCAACTCGGCCCTGTCGGCCTGCGAAGTGCTTTGCGCATACAGCCGATCGCGGAGCGAACCGGCAAGATGCCTCCCCATTCCGGATGATGGCCGATGATCCACGAGGCGGCCTCTTTCAAAACCGGGTCGGACGTCAAGAGGAGAGCGGCGATCTTCGTCGGTTCCAACCCGCCGCCGTCCATCTGGTCCAGGGCGATGAGTGCGGCCCGCCGCGTCCAGGGCCGATCGTTCTTTAGTCCCACGCGCGTCGCCGCCGGATCGTCGATTTCAATCAACGCATAAGTGAGGGAGTGTTCCAGAATTCGATCGTGCCGGGCGGGATTGGATTCCAATCGCCCGGAGGCTTCCAGGAGAGCGGGCATGGCAGACCGGTCGCCGATCCGCCCCAGCGCCTCGGCCGCGGCGCGCTCGATTTTGAGGCGAACCCGTCTGCACGATCGCGATGAGACGCGGCACGGCACTCGAGTCGCGCCAGACGCTGATCGAATGGAGGGCCGTTTGTCGCACGGAGTCATCGCGATCTTCGAGCGCGGCATGGACGGCCGCTCGTGCCGTGGGGCGATCGATGCGGGTCAACGTCCAGACTGCGTTCCGCCGCGGCTGACCGAGCCGCTGTTGAGAACCTGGCTCAACGCTTCGATTTCTGTTGTCGTGCGCGTCGAGAGTTCTTGAATCGCCCGGCTGCGAACGGCCGGCCGCGGGTCGCCGAGCAGGTCGGAAAGCGATTTGGCCGACGCGTCGTGCCAGGCGATCGTGAGGCCTCGCGGGTCGTCGATCTTCGGCGCCCCCGTGCGGCGGATACGGTAGATTGCCCCGAGAATGTCGGGTTTCCAGAGTTGCGACGTGGGACAGCAGAGTTTGTACCAGCCCCCAGTGTTGATCACGATCAGGCTGCCGTCAGCGTCTTCAAAAACGTCGGTCGGGTGAAAGTCCAGGCTGTTGGAGACGAGAAAATCGCTGGTCTTCGCAGTGAAGCTCGCTCCGTGCGGCGTGAGCACGTGCCGGGTCAGCTTTCGCATGTTGAAACAGCACGTGAAGAGGTTGTCCTTGAATTCGGGACCGAAGACGGTCGATTCGTAGCGCGTGAGCCCGCAGGCGGCGGCCGGTCCGAGGTGGACCAGCGGGGGCATCAACTCGCCCGTGAATTTGTGTCCCGCGAAGACGTTGTGCTGCTTTGCCGTAAACGCCGCCGTAGATCGCATGGATCAGGCCGTCGCGCTTGCCGTCGGCCGGATTCGTCAGAAACGTCGTCGAAAAAATCCGCTCGCCTCCGGGGGTGAATACGACGTCGACCGGGTTGTCCATGCCCCCCGTCATCACCGGCTCGAGCCCCGTTCCATCAGGCCGCGCGCGGAAGATGTGAGCGGCGCTCGAGCGAACCGGCTTCTTGCCGGGGAGCTGGTACGTCTGGTCGGCGAAGGCCCCCTTGCACCAGTAAATCCAACCGTCCGGTCCCGCATACGGGCCGTGCAGGTCGTTGGCGCAATTGGTTAGCGTGCGCTTGCAGCCACTCCTGCCGGCGGTCGGCCACTCCGTCGCCATCGGTGTCGGTCAGCTTCCAAATGCTGGGAGGGGCGGAGACATAGAGCGAACCGTCGAGCCACATCGTCCCTTCGGGAAACATCATTTTGTCGGCGAAGACCGTGTGACGGTCGAACTTGCCGTCGCCATTGGTGTCTTCCAGCCGCAGGATGCGATGGGGCCGCTCGGCGAGCTGCTTTTTCACCTTGTCGTTGGAGCCGGACGAGTCGGCGACATACAGCCGGCCCTGCTCATCGAACGCGCCGGTGATGGGCCGATTGACGATCGGGGGCTTGGCGACAACCTCGATCTCAAAACCGTCGGGCAGCGTGAAGACCTGCCCGTCGAGCGGAATCTCGGCGGCACGGGCGACGGCCGGCACCAGAACGCAAACGGCACACAACGCGATTCGGCGAAGCCGGTCCATCCCGGTGGTCCTCCAAAGTGGTGTCTCGGCGGTGATTCTCAAAGGTCGAACTCGACGAATCGAACGGGACGAATCGAACGGGACGACTCGAACTGGACGCTGGTCCGGCGCTTTGAGAATGATAATCACCACTTTACGCTGTTGGTGCGCAGGGGTCGAGCGGCATCACAAGGGCTCGGCGTGGGAGGGCCAAAGACCGCCAACCACCAATGAGGGCCGTAGCGTGAACAGCGCACGGCTTAGCCGTCATCGAGGAGCACGGCGCAGCCGTCATCCAACAGCGCACGGCGCAGACGTCATCTACAAGTACGGCGCAGCCGTCATCGAACGGCGGAGCCGTCATCGAGAAGAAACCGGCCCGGTCCGATGGAGCAAGCGGCCGATGGAGCAAGCGGCCGAGCGGGAGACAGACTCCGCCCTATTTCCTCCGCCCTATTTCGGAGTGTGCGGGCACTCGCCGCCCGTTTCGGCCATCGATTCCTTCTTCTCCGTGATCACCGGGCACTGCGTGGCCAATTCGGCGTTGAGTGCCTTGTAGTCGGCCCATTCCGCGGGGAGGTTGTCTTCGTGGAAGATCGCTTCGACGGGACACTCCGGGACGCAGGCTTCGCAATCGATGCACTCGTCGGGATGGATGTACAGCATCGACTGGCCCTCGTAGAAACACTCCACGGGGCAAACCACAACACAGTCGGTGTATTTGCAATTGAAACAGGGTTCAGCGACAACGTGGGTCATTCGGGTCCCTTTCCTCGGCGCGGGCAGCCCCCTCCTCCGGAGAGCGCCCTTCAAGAAATGCGCGATCTTAGTAGTGGCGCGCGCGCTGTCAAGCCCGTCAAAAGGCACGAATTCTCCTTGATTTCCGCAGATTTTTGTCTCTTTTCACCGAAAGACGAAAACCGGTGGGACGCTGTTCTTGTTGGAAGGAAACAGTCGCTCGGCGGTCCCTCTTGGCAACCAGTCGCAGCGACCACTTCAGGGGCTGTTCAGGCTGGCCGATCGCTATTGCCCAAAACTGCCACGAATCATAAATATCGTATGGCCGACGCATTCCGTCTGCGTTAAGATTGAAAGCAATAGCCACGTTGTTTCTTGCTCGAAATCGCCACTGGTCCAATGGACGGTGCGGACCACCAGAAGCCCGAATGAGGGCGGCTTTGGCGAACATGGTGCCTGCGGGTTTGGCCGTCACATGACCCTCACCGAAATCGATCGCAACCTGCTCAAACGATGCCTGGCCGAAGAGCCGGGAGCCTGGAAGGATTTTGTCGACCGCTTCATGGGCCTGTTCGTGCACGTTGTCACGCATACGGCCCATGCGCGCAGCGTCCGTCTCGTGCAGGAGGACATCGACGACCTGTGTGGCGAAATCTTCATGGCCCTCCTGGCCAATGATTACGCCGTCTTCAAGCGGTTCCGCGGCCAAAGCTCGCTGGCCACGTACCTGACGGTGATTGCCCGCCGGGTCGTCGTGCACGTCGTCGTCCGTCGCCGCATGGCCGAGGCGCTCGGCCACGTCGTCGCCCAGCACCCGGACATGAAGCAGCAGGCCGATTCGCACCACTTCGACCTGAAGCGGATCGAAGACCAGGACGAAATCGAGCGGATGCTGGTCAACCTGCCGGCCGACGATGCGGAAGTCGTCAAGCAATACCATCTCGAGGGCCGTTCCTACCGGGAGATCAGCAGCCAGCTGGGCATCCCTGAGAACACGATCGGCCCCACTCTCACGCTGCGCCCGCCAAAAACTCCGCCGCGGCACGACGACATAAAGCTGCGAAGTCATTCAGCGGCAGTCGCCGGTTGGGTCGAGTCTTCGAGGTCCGCCATCCAAATTGACAAATGACGGAGCAGGCACCCGCGCGGGGACGCGCGAAGGAAATCCCAGCGCAGCCTCGCTTCGCTCAGCCGCAACCAAAAAAAGAGGAGAGCGACCACGGATCACACCGATTCCACGGATAAAAAAGCTGAGGATGAATGGCAAAGTGAACCTGGTGCGCTGAAATCTGTCTTTGCTCTTCATCAGTGTCATCGGTGAAATCCGTGGTTCCCATTCCTTTCGTGGGACCAACGTGACGACACGAGCTTGAAGCATCAATTGAAGAAATCTCGATCGTCACTCGAGACGCCCGTTGATTTCGAGGTCCTTCTGATCCTTGATCTGGAATTCCCTGGCCCCACCCTGGATCAGCTTTTTGACTTCCACGGGATTTGCCGCGCTGTCGATCGGCACGCTTTCGGGGACCAGAACGTAGCGGCCGGTGGCGGCGTAGAACTCGAATTGGCCCTTGGCGTCCGTGGTCTGGAAAACGGGGATGTCGACTGCGGGCTGACGGAGATGCGAAAGTCGCTCGCCTTCCGGCAGACTGGCATAAATCTCCTCGTCCTGCTGAATCACGATGAATCGGGCATTCGCGGCGGGACGATGAGCCTTGCCCACGGTCAGCCTGCCGTGCACGCGAGCGGCGGGATTTAAAACGAGATGGACGGGTCGAACGGCCTTCGACATGAGGTTGACGCGGGCCACCAGGGCCGAAGCAAAGCGGCCGCTCGTGGCGCTCACGACGCAATAAGCGTCCTCGTTTAAGGGAATATGGCTCCTCCCCGCGCGACTCGTGCCGATTGTGAGTCGACCGTCACGGTCACGGCGGATTGCGTATTGGGTTATCGCCTCCGGCGCAGGCCGGCCGTCGGGATAGGTCACCTGCAGGCGGATGCGGTGCGGTCCCCGCGACCTGGCCCCCGCGCGGGACTCGGCCGACGAGGGCTCCTCGCGATGCAGGTTGATCTCGATCTGATTCTGGTCTTTGATCTCGAATTCGCTCGTCGCTTCGTCAAACAGGTCTTTGACGTCTTTGGCTTTTGCAAATTCGTCGTTTAAGTAAACGGCTCCGGGGCCGATGACGTAGCGGCCTGGAGGCACCTCGAATTCGAAGCGGCCCTCTGCGTCCGTGGTCGCGTGCACGGGGACGTCGATCGCGACGTGCGCAAGGTCGGCGAGGGGGAGGGTCCGCGGCAGCCGTTCGCCTTCCGGCAGCTTCGAGTAGTTACCATCGTCGCGCTCGATCAGCGTGACGGGTTCGTTTGCATCGGGACGATGATCCTTGCCCCAGGTCAACGTGCCGTGCACATGGGCCACGGGCTGCAACACAAGATGCACGGGTCGAAGCGGTTCCCCCATGCGGGCCACGCGCGCCGCCAGGGCCGAGGCAAAGCCGCCGCTCCTGGCGCTCACGACGCAATAGGAGTCCCCCCGGAAGTCGGCGACATCCATTTCCCCTGCGGAATCATACAAGAGCTCCCCGATTTGGAAGCGTGCCGTACGACGAGGACCGTAAGTCCGCCACGTGTAGTGGACTTCCGCTCCAAGGGCGGGCCGACCGTCGGGATAGGTCACTTGCACGCGAAGCACGGGGAGCTGCGTGGCCACCGCCGTGACGTCGGTGACCGGATCGGCGGGGTTGAAGGTCGCTTGCTCGTAAAGGAAATAACCCGTCGTTAGGGTGTGGAAGGCCAACGGTGAGGTGGCCTCGGCGGGAATTGCCTCGAACTCGGCAATTCCCGCCTGGTCGGAGGCAACCTCGAATTCTTGGATTCCGAAAAGCACAACCTGCCCGCCCCGGTTTGGCCGATGCAACACTTGCATGTGCACGCGGACTCCGGGCAACGCTCGGCGGCGGTCGTCGACAAGATGCACGCGCATTTTGTGGACGCCGCTCAGCACGAATTTGATCGGCCGACTGTTGTCCGGCGCCCGCTGATCAGGATCGATCCGTTTCGGCTGCCTGTTTCGAATCGACCTCGTGTACTCAGGGCGGTAAATGACGTAATCGAACCCCGCCCCGGCCTGGACGGCAAAGACGCAAGCCAGGGGCATGTCGTTCGGGAGATGGAGGAGGGCTTTCCCCTCGGCGTCGGTCACCCGTTGAATGATCGTCGGAGGCGCGAGGCGCGGCAGGAGCAGATTATAGAAATCGGCTGAGACCTTCGCGCCGGCAATGGGTCGTCCCTTACCGTCGACCACGGTGACGGTTATCGCACGCGCCTTGTGCAACACGAGGCGCACCGGTTGCCCCCACTCTTGGTTTAAGAGCGAGAACGGCAAAAAGCCCATGCGCTCGCCGGCGGCGTCACTGGCGACCAGGGAGACGGTATACTTATGCGGCAAATTGAGGGTGAAATTCCCGACAGCGTCGCTCAGAGCGGTGAAGTCGGGACTCCGCCCCAGGCCCTCAACAGCCGCAAGCTTGACGTTTGGCACCGGCACTCCTTCTTCATCGACGACGATACCGCCGATCGAAAACCGGGAAAGCTTGCTGGCCGATTGCGCCCCCTTCGCAGCTTCGGCGTTTTTCGCCGAATTCGCCGCCGGCGTCGCGCGGTCTGCCGCACGCGTCGCCGGAGGGCACAGGGACAAAGTCGTGCACAAGAAGGCGAAGAGGATCACGTTCTGCGGAATCATGTTAAGGACGTTCCTTCCGCGAACCACGACTCATCTCGTTCTGGGTCGCTTAGCCGGCGAGGGCTGCTCGCGATGCAGGTTGATCTCGATGTCCTTCTGGTCCTTGATCTCGAAATCGGTGGCCCCGTCGGCGAAGAGGTCTTTGAGGTTCTTAGCTTTTACCAGTTCGTTCAAGTACACCCATCCGGCGCCGATCACGTAGCGGCCGGGGGCCGCATCGAATTCGAATCGGCCCTGTGCGTCCGTGGTCGCGTGAAAGGGGATCTCCATTGCGACGTCCGTGAGTGCCGCGAGAGGGAGGGTACGCGGCAGTCGCTCGTCTTCCGGCAGCTTCGTGTAGTTACCGTCGTCGCGCTCGATCAGCGCGACGGATTCATTCACTGCTGGCCGACGATCCTTGCCCACGGTCAGCGTGCCGTGCACGCGCGCGGCGGGCTGCAAGACGAGGTGCACCGGTCGAAGCGGTTCCCCCATGCGGGCGACGCGTGCCGCCATGGTCGAGGCAAAGCGGCCGCTCGTGGCGCTGACCACGCAATAGGCGTCGCTATGGAACGCGTAGATCTCGCTTTCCCCAGCGGAATCAATCCAATGGTTGCCGATCGAGGCGCTTCCGAAACGACCGTAGAGCCGCGCTGTGTACCGGATTTGCGCTCCCAGTGCGGGTCGGCCGTCGGGATAGGTCACTTGCACGCGAAGCACGGGCACCCGCGTGGCGACCACCGTGAGATCGGTGACGGGCTCGGCGGGATCGAACGTCGCTGGCTCGTAAATGAAATAACTCTTCGTTGCGGACCGGAAGACCACCGGGGGAGACGCCTCAGCGGGAATCGCGTCGAATTCGGCGATTCCCGCCCGGTCGGAGACGACGCTCAATTCGTCGATTCCGGACAACATCGCAGCCCCGCCCCTGTTTGGCCGTTGGAAGTAGCCCGCCTGTACGCGGACTCCCGGCAACGGTCTGCGGCGCTCATCGACAAGGTGCACTCGCATCTTGTGAACGCCCCCGAGCACGAATTTGATTGGCCGGCTGTCGTCCGGCGCCCGCTTTTCGGAGTCGGTCGGCTTCGGCTTCTCGTTTTGCTTGCGGTAAAGGATGTAATCGAAGCCGGCGCCCACTTTGACGGCAAAGACGCAAGCCAATGGCATGTCGGCTGGAACGCGAAGGACGGCTTTCCCCGCGGCGTCGGTCATCTGTCGGGCCAACTTTTGGGCGGCACCGCTTATTATGGCCGTCCGCCCGGGGCGGAACTGGAAAGCGACGCCAACCTTCGCGTCGGCAACCGGTCGTTCCTTGCCGTCCACCACGGTGACTGAGATCGGACGCGCCGTGTGCAACACGATGCGCGCATCGGGCGCCGGTGAGGACTTGCTGGGAACATAGTGAAGGAACCCCAGTCGCCCGTCCTCCCTATCTCTGGCAAGGAGGAGGAACTCAAGCCGCCAAGACGGCAAGCGGAGCGTGAAGTTTCCGGCAGCATCGGTGAGCGCTGTGAGGTCAGGACCCGACTTCTGGGGCGGAGCCACAACCTTGACGTTCGGGACCGGCGCGCCTTTTTCATCCACGACGGATCCGCGGATCGCAAACGTGGGCTGTTCGCTGCCCGATTGGGCCGCCCGTTTACTGTCTGCGGTCTTCGCCTGCGCGGCCGACGGCGTCGCGCGGTCTGCCGCCGACGTTGCCGCCTGGCAGAGCGACAAGAGTAAACCCAAGCACGCCACGATCATGACAATCTTCGCCATCGTCGGAAACCAGCTTTCCTGCGCGAGCCGCAACCGGCACGCTCCGCTTGCGGAATTCTCACCGGCGGATGGACGAGCCGGCGGTTATCCCGCCGGACGTCCGCTAAAGGCACAGGTGAATTGAAGGGAGCGCAGGGGGCTCAGGCCCCCTGCTGGCTGCGTCATTCTGACCTCTGTTCCCTTCATTATGCGCGGGCCCCGCGATTTGTTCACGACCAAATTAACAACGGTTAGTAAAGTCGTGGCGAGCGGCCCGTTGTGCGGGGCTTGCTCCGGAGCTTTGTCGGGTTTCCCTGGATTCCCCTAATTTCCCCCTTTTTTTACGCCCCAAAAAACCCCAAAAAACTCCCGAAACAAGTTGCACGTGCTTTGCCGGTCGGCAGCGACTGGACGCCAGACGATAGCGGGCCGGCGCGCGCGCCTATAATGTCGGCAACGAGAGGCACGCAGGACGTGCTGCCAGCAGCCGAACCGTGAGATCGCTTCGGCCGACGAGCCGGACGCTCCCAAGATTGACTCCAACCGCCTGTTCGTGGAAAGGACGCTTTCAATGGGTCGCCTGAAACTCGTTTGCCGATTGCGTGGATTTCTGTTTGCCGCCGTCGTCGTCGGATGGTTCGCCGCGAGCCAATCCCCCGTTCTGTTTGGGCAGGCGCAAACGGCCGCGCAATCCGGCACGGCCGGAAGCTTTGTCTCTCGCGTTTTCAAGGACGCGGCCGGCGAGCACAAATATATTCTGTTCGTACCGCGGAACTATACGCGCCGACAAAAAATGGCCCGTGATCCTCTACCTCCACGGGGCGGGTGAGCGGGGAACCGACGGCGTGCTGCAAACGACCGTCGGTTTGGGTCCGTACGTGAAGGAACGGGCCGCGACATTTCCGTTCTTCGTCGTCTTCCCTCAGTGTGAAGACACGCAAGGACGCATCCTGACCGCCTGGTCGCCGTCGAGTCCGGACGGTCGGCGGGCCTTGGCGATTCTCGATTCCGTGGAAAGGGAATTCGCCATCGATTCGCATCGCTGCGTCCTCACCGGCTGGTCGATGGGTGGTTACGGCACCTGGAGCCTGGGGGCTGCGGAGCCAAAGCGCTGGTCGGCCCTCGTGCCGGTAGCCGGCGGAGGAGACCCGGCTTGGGCGCCGAAGCTCAAGGACATTCCGATTTGGGCCTTCCAAGGGGCGAACGACCAGGTTGTTCCCCCCCGTGCAGTGCCAACTGATGATCGAAGCGATTCGAGCGGCGGGGGGACATCCGCTCTATACCGAGGTTCCCGACGTCGGCCACGACGTTTGGAAAGTGGCCTACAACGACAACCGCCTCTACGAATGGATGCTCGCTCCATCGGCGACGATTCCTACGGGGACCGCCGCTGCCGTCGCCGGCCGTCCGGCAGCCGGCGGTTCGGCGGTGTCGGTCCGACCGAGGGCACCGCGGACTGTGCAGCCCGCGGAGGAAGGCCCCTTCATTCCGGCCGTCACCATTCCGAACGCGTTTTACGTGCGTCTGGGCAACGAGGCGATTCGGTCGCTGGCGCATTCGGCCCCGCGGCTCATTTCGCCCAATGCCCTCTCCGGTCGGATTAACGACATCTATTCGTCGACTTCGAGGCGTCGGGCTACACGTTCAGCGTGCAGTTTGCGCGGATCAGTTACTCGGCCCAGCTCGAACGCGTGTGGGCCAAAGCCTATGCCAAGGACCTGCTCAATATTCAGTTGGGGCTGCGGAACGTTACCTTGGTGATTGGCAACACCTACGTGCAGGGCTCTGGACGCTCGGCCGTGGCGGGGCCGATTTATGTCGTCATTGGAAACCGCTATCCGATCTGGTTGAGCTTCGACGTCACGCCGTACGTGAGTGAAGGCAAGCTGCGGCTGCAGCTTGTCGGGACTCGGTTCGAGATCCCCAACGACGATTGGTACGTGACGCCGCCCTACGGCGTGGGCGTCAGCGGCCTGGGCATGACGCAGGAACGGGTCTCCAGCGGCCTGGTCGAAGGCATTTACGGACAGAAGTCCCGCATCGAGCAAGAGGCGGCCTCGATCGTCCCATCGCTGTTGCCGCTGTTCGAGGAGCGGCTCGCGTTTGAGGACGTGACGCAGGCGGCCACGGCCTTCTGGCCACTTCCGGTTTATCGTCCGCGGCTCCGCGTGTCGCCGGAGAGCGTCGCGGTCGATGAGAACGGTATTTCGTTGGTGATGGGCGTCACCGCCGCCGCGGCCGATCCTCGGAAGGCGCCGGAAACGCCGCGGGTTGAACGTTCTGCAGGAATCGCGCTCGACTCCGTTCCGCACGACACGGAACTGCGGTTGGGAATCGCTCCGAACGTTCTGGCACCCCTCACGCAGATGCTGATCGATGAGGGCGTTGCCCGAGTGAACGTGCTCGACATTCCAGACAACAAGTTTGCGGCCTTCGCTGATCGCAAGGTGCTGAGCGAAGTCCTGCCCGACCTGGCTTCACTTCCGCCGAGCACGGAGATCAACGCGGAACTCGTGCTTGCCAGTCCCGTCCAAGTCCGCGATGCACAACGCAAAATCTCCTGCCGGCATCGCAGCCTCGAACCAAATGGTCCCCAAAGGGCGGCCAACCGGTCAGCGTCACGGCTCTCAAAGCGAATCCTGCCGATCCCGCCGCGAACCCGGCGACGAAAAGCCGCAGGTTCCATGCCGGAGAGCGGTCCCCGGCCCTTTGAATTCGTCGTCCCGAAGGCCGTGATCGCAGATCTCGGTGAAAGACAATCCAGGCGGCGGCACAATGGAAGCCGTACGCCGAGCTCGATTTCGATTTGACGCAGGAGGCGGACGCCACCGTCCTTCGCCGCGGGTTCTCCGGAGCGCGCTCTGCGGATCGGCTGGACCGGCGAACCCCTCGGTCAAAGCCTCGGCGCAATTTGCGGCCGGCTATGCGCCCAAAAACTCCGAAATCCGGACCGACAAGCTGCGCGACCTGTTCACCGTCCGCGTGGAAAGCGTGGACGCAAAACGGCAGCGCGTCGCAGGTCCCCGTTCGCGACGTGGACTTCGGTTACGCCAAGCTGCGATTGGACGGCGTTCAATGGTCTCCGCCCGTCTTTTCCGTCCAGTTTGACGAGCCGGGAGTGAAGATCACCAACTCGAGCAAGATCGATCTCGTCTACGAGACCAAGGACATCTACAGCCGGTGGAGCGAGCCGTACCGGCTCAAGCCGGGAAAGTCGGACGAATTCAAAATCGCCGATCCGCTGCTCTTCCGGCGGGTGGTCGGCGATCAGTTCGTGCAGACGTACACGCTGCCAGCCGGTTCGCATTGCGACTTCCGCTCGCCACAGGCGGGAGGACCGCCGGATTTGTATCAAGTGCCGGCGCCGGCGGCGGCTCGCTGACGCACGATGACCGCGAGCGCATTTCGATTTGAACTCGAGCACAGCGACGCCACGTCCCGCGGTCGGGCCGGCCTGTGGACGACGCCGCACGGCGTGGTCCAGACGCCGGCCTTTATGCCGGTCGGGACGGCGGCGACCGTCAAGGGGCTGACGCCCGATCAGCTCACGGCGGCCGGCGTGCAGATGGTGCTGGCCAACACCTATCATCTGGCACTACGACCGGGACCCGACGTCGTCGAAGAATTGGGCGGCCTGCACCGGCTGATGAACTGGAACGGCCCGATTTTGACCGACAGCGGCGGCTTTCAAGTCTTCAGTCTGGCCAAATTGACCCGCGTCGACGACGAACAAGTCGTTTTCCGCTCGCACATCGACGGAAGCCCTTTCGCGCTGTCGCCAGAAACGGCCATCCGCATTCAAGAGTCGCTCGGGGCCGATTGCATCATGTGTCTCGACGAATGCCCGCCGCACGGCGTCGAGCCCGGAACGGCTGCGAAGCGGCCGTCGACCGGACCACGCGCTGGGCCGCGCGCTGCAAAGAGGCCCAGCGGCGAAGCGATCAGGCCCTGTTCGGCATCGTCCAGGGGGGCACCGACCCGCTGCTGCGGGAACGATCGGCCGAGGGCCTGCTTCCGCTGGCATTCCCGGGCTACGCGATCGGCGGACTGGGCGTGGGGGAAGAGCCCGCCGCCATGTACGCGGCTCTGGATTCCACCGTCCCGCTGTTGCCGGCCGATCGGCCGCGGTACTTGATGGGGGTGGGCCGGCCGATCGACCTGGTGGAAGGCGTGCTGCGCGGCGTCGACCTGTTCGACTGCGTGATGCCGACGCGCAACGGGCGGAACGCGACGGCCTTCACGAGCCGGGGCCTGTTGCGGCTGCGGAACGCCTGCCACCAGCGCGATCCGCGGCCGCTCGACGAAGAGTGCGGCTGCCCGGTCTGCCGGCAGTTCAGCCGCGGCTATCTGCGGCACCTGTTCCTGGCGGACGAGATGCTGGGGCCGATTTTGCTGTCGCTGCACAACGTCGCTTTCTATCAGCGATTGATGGCCGACCTGCGTGCCGCCTGCCGTGCCGACCGCGGGAGTCGACTTCCGCTCCCTTCAGCTTGCTCGTTGGGAGATGTCCGTCTAAGATTACGGCGCAAGCGACGGTTCCCGGGGCGTTGTGTTGGCCTGGAGTCGGCAAGACACGCGGCCGATCAATGCGGCAAGGGGAAGGAATCGCATGGGCGATCTCGTCGAGCATTTTCTGCTGCTGGCGGCCGATGCGCCGAAAGCGCCGGCTGCGGGGGCGGCGCCGACGGCGGAGCGAGCGGGTTCCTGTCGTTCATGGCGCCCCTGTTTCTGATCGCGATCATCTTCTATTTTCTGCTGATCCGTCCGCAGAAGCGGGAACGGGAGAAGCAGGATCAAGCTCCTCAAGGGACTCAAGAAAAACGACCGCGTGGTCACGATTGGCGGCGTCGTCGGGACGATCGTCAACATCGAGCCGGAAAGCAAGGTCGTCACGCTGAAGGTCGACGACAACACGCGGATGGTACTTTCTGCGCTCCGCGATCCAAGGTCCGTTTGCCGAGGCGAAGGAAGAGCCGTCGCTCAAGGAAAGCAAGACTTAATGGCCATCCGACTGGCTTGGCCATTTGAACCCATTCGTCAGAAGACTGCCCCGACCCAGTCCTCTGGCAAAGGACGCCGATTGATGTTCGAACGATTTTGTAAGCGGGCTGACGCTGGCCCAGGCCGCTGGCGCGGCCCAGACGACCGCCGAAGCGGCGAAGACGGCCCAGACGTCGGCCTGGGTGCTGTTTGTGCTCGTCGTTACGGTGATCGTGATCCCGTTCGTCCTGGGCACGCTTGCTGGCGCGGGCCCTGCGGATGAAAGACGTCTCGATGCGGATCGGGCTCGTCCTCTTCACGGTCTTTCTTGCCGTGACCCCCTTCGCCTGGCGGCTCGTCGCAGGGACGGAGTCTCAAAGACGCCCTGCGGATGGGAATCGATCTGGCCGGCGGCTCCGACCTGATCTTCCAGGTCGACACCGAAAAGGCCCAGCAGGAAGAAAAGAAGATCACCCCGCAGGTGATGCAGCGACTGATCGGCGCCGTCACCCGGCGGCTCGATCCGGCGGCCCAGGAGCAGATCACCGTCCGCCAGGTCGGCAGCGACCGCATTGAAGTCATCATCCCTGGCGCCGACCGCGAAGTGGTCGAGCAGAAAAAGAAACAGATGACCCGCCTGGGAACGCTCGAGTTCGCCATCCTGGCGAACATGCGGAAGCACCGGGAAATCATTCGCCAGGCCCAGGCCAGCCCCGACCCTGTCTTGCGGCATGAAGGCCAGGTCGTCGCCGCGTGGCGGGAGGTCGGTTGGGAGGAAAAGAACAAGGTTCGCATCCAGAAGCCGGTTTATGCCGACCCGGGGTCGGAAACCGTGCAGCGCGAGGTCGAGCGCGGCGGGCCAGAAGGTCCGCGAGCTGTTGGTCGTCTACGAACCGCCGAAACGCCGCGTCACGGGCCAGTACCTGACCCGTGCCTATCAGACGTTTGACCGCTCCGGCGGCATCTGCGTCGGTTTCTCGTTCAATTCGACCGGGGGAGCCCTCTTCGGACGGTTGACGCGCGAGAATGCTCCCTCCGCCGACGGCTTTCATAGCCGCCTCTCGATCCTCTTGGACGAACAAATCCAATCGGCCCCCGTCATCAACGAGCCGATCGAGGGGGGAAGCGGCATCATCGAAGGGACACTTCACGACGGCGGAGGTCAACGAGCTGATCAATGTCCTGAACGCCGGGGCACTTGAAGTCCCGCTCATCACCGAGCCGATCAGCGAGCTGACGATCAGCCCGACCTTGGGATTCGACGTGCAACAGAAGGGGATGACGGCGATCGTCCTCTCGTCGATTCTCGTCTACGTCTTCATGCTCATTTACTACCGGTTCTCGGGGATGGTGGCCGACATCTGCCTGACTCTGAACCTGGTCCTGCTTTTGGGCAGCATGGCCGTCATCGACTCGGCCTTCACGCTGCCCGGCCTGGCGGGTATCGCGCTGACGATCGGAATTGCCGTCGACTCCAACGTGCTGATCTACGAGCGGATGCGCGAAGAGCTGGAGCGGGGCTCCAGCCTGCGGATGGCGATCAAAAACGGGTTCGACCGGGCCTTTTCGGCCATTATCGACTCGAACGTGACGACCCTCATCTCCGCCGTGATCCTGTACATGATCGGGACCGATCAAATCCGCGGCTTTGCCGTGACCTTGTTCATCGGCCTGGTCGTGAGCTTGTTCACCGTGCTGTATTTCGGGCGGCTCCTGTTCGAGATCGCCGAAAAGAAGCGGTGGATCACCAAGCTCAAGATGATGAAGCTCTTGGGCCACACGAACATCGATTTTATCGGCAAGCAGAAGTACTGCTGGTTCGGCTCGGCGGTGATCATCATCGGCGGCCTGGCCTGTTTCGCGTACCGCGGCGGCGACAACTACGACGTCGACTTGAGCGGCGGCACGATGGTGACGTTCCAGTTCACCGAGCCTCAGAACATCGTGCAAGTCCGCCAGAAGCTCGAGAGCAAGCTGAAAGGCATCTCGCTGGAACGCCTGACGATGCCCGGCGAACCACAGACCGGCGACGAAGGCAAGCAATTCCGCGTTCGTACCAAGGAACAGGACCTGCGTAAAGTCCGCGAAGAGGTCGCCGAAGCCCTGGCTGGCAGCGGCTTGCGCCGCGTGACGATGACTTACGGCTGCCGTCTCCGACATTCCGGCCACTCCCACGCCGGCTGCCGGGGACGAAAGAGGCCGTCATTCCCATCTCCGACGTCGATGCCTCGCGGTTCGCCGGCGGGCACCAGGCCTCTTTGACCTTCAGCTCCCAGATCAATACGGCGACGGCCCACGATTATTTCATGGGCGAGCTCGACAAACTCGTCGAGCCCAACGGCCGCAAGAAATACGAACAGGCGGCCAACCTGGTCGAGTTCTTTGGAATCGCCGGCGAGGGAATGAAAGCCGGTGAATTCCAGGTCAAGCGATTCTCGAAGATGGAGCTCAAAACGACCTCGGCCATCGCTCGTGACGATGTGCAGAAAGTGCTGGCCGACATGGAGAAGACGATGGCGGCCTCCCCCGCCTTCGATCAGGTCAACACGTTCGAGGGAGGCGTCGCCGAGGAAATGAAACAGAAGGCGGTTCTCGCCTTGGTGGTGAGCTTCATTGCCATCATCATTTATCTGTGGTTCCGGTTCGAAAGGGTCGTTTACGGCCTGGCCCTGATCCTCGCCGTCATCCACGACTGCCTGCTCGTGCTGGGAATGATCGCCGTCGGCGCCTATGCCAGTCGTTTGCCGTTTGCCCACTACCTCGGTCTGGAAAACTTCAAGATCGACATGGACATGATCGCCGCGTTCATGACGATCGCCGGCTATTCGCTCAACGACACGATCGTCGTGTTTGACCGGCTGCGCGAGATCAAGGGAAAGAATCCGGTGATCACCGGCAACCTGGTGAACCTGGCGGTCAATCAGTGCCTGGCGCGAACGTTTCTGACGTCGTGGACGGTGTTCATCGTCGTCTTCGTGCTGTATGTCCGCGGGGGTGAGAGCCTGCACGGGTTCGCTTACGCCCTGTTCGTCGGCATGATTACCGGCGTCTACAGTACGGTCTACATTGCCAGCCCCGCCGTCTTATGGATCGCCGGCCGGCAGGGCGCAAAGCCGGTGAAACCGCCGGCCGCTCCCGCTGCCGCCGCCGTGCGTTGATTTCGATGATCCTCCGCGGGAAATGCGTCGCTGCCGGAATTGCCGAGGGGCGGATCCACGTTGTCGACGTCGGGAGTTGGCTGGCCTCCGCTCTGGCCCGCGACAGCGTGCGAAACGCCGACGAAGAGATCGAACGGCTGGAGGCGGCCCGCGGCCGGGCCGCTCGCGAGCTGGACCGCGTGCGGCACTTGCTCGCGCAGCGGGGTCGCCCCCAGGACGCCGGCATCTTTGCGGCCCAAGCCACGATGCTGGGCGATCCGAAGCTGGCCGGACGGATTGAGGAGGAAATCCGCAAGAACCTGCAGTCGGCGGAAGCAGCCGTCGCCCGGGTCGCGATCGAGTTCCACAACGCGCTCAAAGAGAGCGACATTTCCATGGTTCGCGACAAGGCGGCCGATGTTCTGGACGTCGGCCAGCGGCTCGTGCGCTGTCTTGACGAGTCCGCGACGGCCGAAGCTCCGACGGCCGATGTCATCGTCGCGTCCTCCGTGGTCCCCAGCCAATTGGTCCGATACGCCCACCAAGGCGTCGTCGCCGTCATTGCCGAAAACTGCGGTTCCAAGTCGCACACGGCGATTCTTGCCCGAGGACTCGGCATCCCCATGGTGACGGGGATTGACGGCGTGGTGACCCGCATCCGCGACGGCGCGCCGGTGGTGATCGATGCCGCCGCCGGCCTCGTGATTGTCGATCCGGGCCCGGCCGATGACGAGACGGTGCGCCGCATCCGCGAAGCGAAAAGCCCGGCGCCCTGTCCGGCTTGGCCCCCGTGCCGAGGGCCACCAAGGACGGAGTGCCGATCGCCATTCTGCTCAATATCAGCGACCCGCTGGAAGCCCAGAACGCGTCCGCGGCAGGACTGGCAGGCGTCGGACTATTCCGGACCGAATTCCTGTACATGGACCGCGCGTCCTGGCCGGAGGAGGAGGACAGCTTTCAATCGTACCGCAGGGTCGCCGCCGCCCTCGGCGAGGGCGAGCTCAATATCCGCCTGGCCGATTTCGGCGCGGAAAAGTGTCCGGCCTACGCGGATATCCCCGTCAACCGAAACCCCAGCCTGGGGATCCGGGGCGTCCGCTTGCTCTTGGCGCGGCCTGACATTCTCGAGCCCCAGGTCCGGGCGCTGGCACGCTTGGCGCGCATCCGTCCGCTGACCGTCTTGTTGCCGATGATCGACACGCTCGACACGCTGCTGCAAATCCGCGGCGAGCTTTGCCGCATTTGCGGCATCTCGGAGGGAGGGGCCCTGCCGTTTCGGCTCGGGACGATGGTGGAGGTTCCCTCGGCCGCACTCCTGATCGAGGACATCATCGGTCAAATCGATTCGGTGTCCGTGGGCCTGAACGATCTGACGCAATACCTGTTGGCCGCCGACCGCGACGACGAGTTCATGGAGTCCTACCACGATCCGTTGCAGCCGGTCGTCCTCCGTTTGCTGCACCAGCTCGTCCAGGTGGCCGACGCCCATGGAAAGCCGGTGACGGTCTGCGGCGAGCTGGCCGGTGATCCGAAGCTGACGGCCCTCATGCTGGCTCTGGGCGTGCGGCGCATCAGCGTTTCACGCTCGCATGTCGGCCGGATCGCCGCCGCGCTGGCCAATCTTTCGATCAGCGAAGTGGCCTCCCTCGGGCCGGCCGTGCTGCATTGTTCGACCGGGCGGGAAGTGCGGCAGTTGCTCCAGGCGCGCGGCATGATTGCTTGACGATCACTGCTTGACGCCTCGGCTGGGCCGCTCAAGAGGGGCGTTTCATTGCCAGCGTTCGCGCAAGCTCCCGGCGCGCGTCGGCATCATTGGGTGAAACGGTCAACAGGTCCCGAACCTGATCGATGGCTTGATCCCAATCGTCCTTGGGCGCGGAGCGCAGCCGCAATGTTCTGGTGGCAAATGAGCAAGTGGGGGTCGAGCTCCAGCGCACGCCGACTGTACATGATTGCATCCTCGTATTCCCCTGTCTCGACGCACAACGTTCCCAGGTTCACATACGCCTTGACGTGCTCGGGATTGATCGCGACGGCTCGTAAAAACTGCTGCTTCGCCTCCCGGTAGCGGTGGTGCATGCCCAGGATGACGCCGAGATTTGTGTGGGCCTCGGCGTCCTGCTCGTTGAGCGCCAGCGCCGCCTGATAGTGCTCAGCCGCTTCATCTAGCCGGCGGACAGTTTGCAGGCCGACGGCGACGTTGTACTGCGTTTGCTCATCCGCCGGCGCCATCCGGACCGCCGATTCCAAGAGAGCGATTCCTTCTCCGGCCTGGCCGTGTGACATGAGCGCGTAGCCGAGGGCGCTGGTTGCCAGCGAATTGTTCCCCCCGCACTGGACCGCGTGACGAAACAGGGTGATGCTGTCGCGCCAGTAACCAACTTGGACAAAAGCCGCCATTCCAAGTGCCGCCAAGCTCGCGATTGAGGCCATCGGCAGGACCCGTGCGTGAAGTGCGCCGGCGGGGACAAGCTCGGAAATCAGCCACACGAACGCCAGGAACAGGCCGATCAAGGGAAAATACGTGTAACGATCAGCCATCTGCTGGCTGCCGACTTGCACAATCCCAATCATGGGGACCAGGGTCCCGAGAAACCAGGCCCATCCCACAAGGAGAAACGGGTTCTGCCGCGTCCGCGCGACGATGGCAAGGCTGACCGCCAGCAGCAACGCTGCGGAGACGCCGACGGCGCCCCAAGCAATGTTGGCGCCGGGATGCGGATAATAGACCGCCAAGTCAAACGGGAAAAAAGCCTGCCGTAGATATGTCACATAGACGATGAGCGCGTTCATGCAACGTGCCGTCAGGGGCAGGGCGGCAAGGGGCGCGACGGCCTGGCCGCTCTTTTGGGCGATGATGGTGATCGCCGAGAAGGCGGCGGAGACGGCCAGAAAGGGAATCTTCTCGACGACCAAGGGCACTCGTGCGGACCGCTCCGCAAAGCGGCCCAGCGGCCAGAAGTCGAGGAGAAGAAAGACGAACGGCAAGGTCACCAAGGTCTGCTTCGAGAGCAGGCTTGCGACGAAACACAGAAGGCACGCCGCGAAGCTCCAGCCCCCTCGACTCTTCGCGTAGCTCACGTACGCCAAGAGCGACAGCAAGCCAAACAGGGTGCTCAGGACGTCCTTGCGTTCGGTGATCCAGGCAACCGATTCGACGTGCAGCGGATGCAGCGCAAAAAGCGCCGCGACGCACGCGCTCCGCAGTTGATTCCCGGTGGCCCGCGCGAGAAACGCAAAGAGCAGCACCGTATTGGCGACGTGCAGAAGGACGTTGGTGAAGTGATAGGCGCCGGCATGAAAGCCGAAAACCGTCGTGTCGAGCATCAAGGAGAGCCAGGTGAACGGGATCCAGTTGCCGTCATGGAAGGCCGCGAAGCTCCAGACGACATTCCGCAGCGTAAGACCCGCCTGGACGTGAAGGTTGTTGCTGACGTAAACCGGATCGTCGAGGGAGATGAAGTCGAACCCTCCGACCTGCCAATAAACGAGCAGGACGGCGGCGAGCAACCCTCCTGACAGAAGGAGCGGTCTTCGTAATTCCCGAATTCGATCGGGCCACGCTTCCTGAAAGCGCTTTGGCTGCGCTGCAAGAACGGACTTCGGCGACGTTTCCGAAGTTTGCGGCTTCGATGACGAAGAGCGGCGTCGGCGTCGGCGGGGAGGCATATCGGCCTTCATGAACCGGTTCCCGAGCCGCGCTGCATCGCCTCCGTTCGGTTCAGCTCCCGCCGCGCATCGGCATCGGGAGAAATGCTCAATAAATAGCGGAACCGATCGGCGGCCTCCTTGAATCGTCCCTCGGCGCGCAGAGCCAGCGCGATATTGTAGTGGCAGATCAACAACGTGGGGTCGAGTTCGAGCGCACGCTCGTTGTAGGTAATCGAGTCGGCAAAGTCGCCTGTCTCGCCGCACAAAGCGGCCATGTTGACGTACGCGCTCACGTGGTCCCTGTCGATTTCGATGGCTCGGCGAAAATGCTGTTTCGCCTCCCGATACTGGTGTCGCTTCCACAGGCTCCGGGCCAGGTTGGTGTGGGCCCGCGGATCCCACTCGTCGAGCGCCAGTGCCGCCTCATACTGTTCGGCGGCCGCTTCGAGCCGGCCGACTTTCTCCAGCCCGACCGCCAGGTTGAAGTGCGACTCGGCGTCGTTCGGCGCCAGTCGCACGGCCGATTCCAAGAGTGCGACGCCCTCCGTCGTCTGGCCCTCTGCGACCAGCCTGCTCCCCAGTGCGCTGGCTGCCACCGGATTATTCTCGTCGCATTCTCGTGCGTGTCGGAAAAGGGCGACGCTGTCGTGCCAGTAACCAGCCTGGACAAACGTCGCACCCGCCAGCGCGGCAAGAATTGTCACCGCGGCGGTCGCTAAGACGCGTGTGCGAAAAGCGCTCGCCGGGACCAGCTCCGCACACAGCCAGACAATTGCCACAAACAGCCCGATCAACGGCACGTAGGTGTAACGGTCCGCCATCTGCTGCCTGCCGACTTGCACGAACCCAATCATGGGGACCAACGTGCCCAGAAACCAAGCCCAGCCGAAGAACAGATAGGGATAACGGCGGGCCCAGACGAGCGCGGCAGCGCTGATCGCCGCCAACAAAGCTGCCGCACCGCCGGCGATCGCCAGAAAGTCGTGCTCCCCCGGATGGGGATAGAAGACCGCCAGGTGATGCGGAAACAGAGTCTTCGCCAAATACTCAGCATAAACCACAACCGCGTTCAGGCACCGTGTGGCCAGCGGAAAGGCCGAGAGCGACGCGACCGTATGGCCGCTCCTTTGAGCGATGATGGTGATCGCCGAGAAGGCGGCGGAGACGGCCAGAAAGGGAATCTTCTCGACGACCAAGGGCACTCGTGCGGACCGCTCCGCAAAGCGGCCCAGCGGCCAGAAGTCGAGGAGAAGAAAGACGAACGGCAAGGTCACCAAGGTCTGCTTCGAGAGCAGGCTTGCGACGAAACACAGAAGGCACGCCGCGAAGCTCCAGCCCCCTCGACTCTTCGCGTAGCTCACGTACGCCAAGAGCGACAGCAAGCCAAACAGGGTGCTCAGGACGTCCTTGCGCTCGGTGATCCAGGCAACGGATTCGACGTGCAGCGGATGCAGCGCAAAAAGCGCCGCGACGCACGCGCTACGCAGTTGATTCCCGGTGGCCCGCGCGAGAAACGCAAAGAGCAGCACCGTATTGGCGACGTGCAGAAGGACGTTGGTGAAGTGATAGGCGCCGGCATGAAAGCCGAAAACCGTCGTGTCGAGCATCAAGGAGAGCCAGGTGAACGGGATCCAGTTGCCGTCGCGGAAGGTCGCGAAGCTCCAGACAACATTCTGCAGGGAGAGGCCGGCCTGGACGTGCGGGTTCTCGCTGACGTAAATCGGGTCGTCGATGAGCACAAAACCGAATCGCCATGCCTGCCCATAGACCAGCAAGGTCGCTGCGACCAGGGCGGCCGCCAGCCCAAGCGAACGCCGCAGACGACCAACGCGATCCGCCGCTGTTTCCGCTGACGCCACCGCCGGCACATCGAAAACGCGCTCCTTCGACGCGCGCGAGCGCAAGCGGCGTTTTTGGGACTGCATACAAGTATTGTGACGCGGAACCGGATCGCAGAGCAACTGGCTGAGAAAGAGACCTCGCCAGTCTTCCGCAGAAGGAAACCGCGGATCTGCACGGCGACGCGCTCTTAGACGCGTGCCGCGATGCGTTTTTCCACTCGGTCAAGACTGGCGACCAAGTCGCACCCCGTTCGATCGTGGGCCGCCAGCGCCGCTACGAAGACCTGCATGCTGGCCAGTCCCGTGCGTTCCGGCAGGTCCTCAAACGCCGCCTCGATGCCGACCCCCATCCGCAATCGCCGCACGGCCAACCCGATCTCGTCTGCCAACGGCGCCGGCGTGTCGGCAGCCGCCAATTCCAGGACGTTTGCCAACCCGCGCCCGGCCCGGGCGGCATGCGCGAGCCCGTCGATCAGGGCGGGCATTTGCCGCCGCATCTTCCGCTGCCGGCGCGCCCGGACCAAAAGCAGAGAAGCAATCGGCAGGAGCGCGCCGCCCGCGACTGCAACCGCTGTCCCCAGCAGGTTCGCTGTCACCACAAAGAGGGAACCGCCGCATGCGACCGCGGCCAGGATGCACAATCGCAGGATGACTTCCGGTGCTGCGCCCGTCCCCGATTGCACGATCAGCCGGTCGAAGCGGCCGTTGATCCGCGCCCGGCGGAATCCCCTTCCGGCGTCGCATAGGATTCCTCGACGCGGAGGATCTTCGCAAATTCCGGGCGCGGCTCGATCCGCAGCCGGTTCGCCGTGCCGGTCGTCATCGATTAGCCCTTCGTGACATAATGGCCTCCGGCGCTCAACTCCCGCGGGATGAACAGTTCGCGGGAGACGTCCACGCCGAGCGCCCCAGGCGCGCGAGCGAGGCCGGCTCTGTCCCGGTGGAATAAAACGAGCCCTGGACGCGACCGCCCTCGTCGCAGCCTGCCATGCGGTAGACGAAGAGGTCCTCGATTTGATATTGGCCGTCGGAAACTCCGCACAATTCGGAAATCCGAAGAACCTTCCGCTCGCCGGAGGCCAGCCGCATCACGTGGATCAGGATCTGCACGGCCGAAGCGATGTACGCACGGGCCGCCGGCTGCGGAAGCTCCACGCCCGACAGCGCGGCCAAGAGCTCAATCCGATCGAGCGCATCGCGCGTATCGTTGGCGTGGATCGTGCTCATCGAGCCGTCGTGTCCGGTGTTCATCGCCTGCAACAGGTCGAGCACCTCGCCGCCGCGCGCATCTCCCAGGATAATGCGGTCCGGACGCAGGCGCAGGCAGTTCTTGAGCAGGTCGCGCGGTGTCGCCTCGCCTGTCGCCGCAGTCGCGGCCGGCCGCGTTTCAAGCGACACGACGTCGGGCTGGTCGAGCGAGAGCTCGGCCGTCTCTTCGATCGTGACAATCCGCTGTTTCCTCGGGATGGCCCGGCCCAGGTTGTTCAAGAGGGTCGTTTTGCCGGCGCCGCTTCCCCCCGAAATGAGAATGTTGAGCCGCCCGCGCACGGCGGCGACGAGGAAATCGGCCATTTCTCCCGCGAGCGTTCCCCGCCGCACCAATTCCTCGAACCGCAGGACATTCAACGGGCAACGGCGAAGGGAGAGCGTCGGACCGCGGACCGCCAGCGGCGGAATGATCGCGGTCAGCCGCGAGCCGTCCGGCAGCTTTGCGTCAATCATCGGCGAACGTTCGTCGATCCGCCGTCCGGCCTGTTCCACCAGGCGATGAATCAACCGGAGTAAATGGGCCTCATCGGCGAACCGGACGTCGGTCCCTTCCAACAAGCCGTTCCGCTCGACGCGGACGCTGTCGGGACCGTTCACCAGAACATCGCTGACCGTCGGATCGGCAAGCAGCGGTTCGAGAGGCCCGAAACCGTAAATCTCGTCCATGATCTCGCGGACCATCGCCTCGCGGATTTCGCCCGGCAGGCTCGCAGGCTCGCCGGCGCAGACGTGGGCCGTCAACGCCCGCAACTGATCGCGCAGCTCGTCTTCCTCCAGCGCCGGCGTTCGCGACAGGTCGATCGCGTCGACGATGCGGCGATGGAGCGTTGTTTTCAGTCGTTGGAACGACTTGCGGTCGTCGATCCGAACTCGCGGGCCGGCAATCATGGCTGGTTCCCATCGGAAGGGAGCGGGGATTCGTCGGTCGGGACGACGGGAACGGTCCCTTCAAATTGCAGCGTGGTCCGCGCGCTCCCTTTGTACGACTCGCTGGTGAACGGACGGGAACTGACGCGGGGGGCCGGCTTTGGCGAATCCGGTCGGTTCAGGCCGAGGATTTCGTCCATCGTCGCGCGGTCCTGGTTTTTCACGGACACTGGGCCGCTTCCTTTGCCGTCGGGATTGTAGCTGAGCGCGATCTCCCCCTTTTCGCGGGCCAGGATAAGAATATTGGCCTGTTCGGGGGTCAGCTCCAGCGTCACCGTGTTGACCGAATCGGGGCTTGTCGAATCGGTTTCGGAAGCTCCGCCGACTGCCAGCACGCGAACGCCGCTCAAGAGCGTGATCGTGAGCCCGCCGCGAAAGCGCGTGCCGCTGGATTCATCGAGATGCGGAGTCAGGTACACGTCGACAAATTGGCCCTTCCGCAGAAGTCCGCCGACGAACGATCCACGGGGCGAGAAAGAGACCGATACGGCCCGCATTCCCGAGTTGATCGCCAGCGGAGGGCGTTCGCCGGGCTGATAGAGCTGGCTGGATCGAATGGGCGTTGCCGCCTGAATCGGCTCTTTCACCACGCGACCAATGAGCCCTCGTTCGGAGAGCAGAGTTTCCGGCACCAGCGAGTCGGCCCGGACTTGTCCGGTGCCAAGGTGAGCGGCCGTCACCTGCGTCCCGGGCTCCAGCGTACCAAGAGCCATCGGGATTTCGCGGAATTCGACAGGAAGCGTCTTCGGCGCCTCGACCAAGAGAGCCTTCGGTTCCTCCGCCAGGAGCATCTTTGCGAAATAAGCCGTCACCAGCAAGCCGATCACGACCACCGTCATCAGGGTGACCGCCGCAGGCGTCAGACGCTTCATGACCAAAACTCCCGGCATTCGATGACGGATGACCAGGCAAGCGGTCAGCTTGCCGTACGGAGCGCTGTGCTTCTTTTCGTCATTCCGGCCTTGGTATTCGTGCTTTGTCCGGCGCGTCCGCACAACCGGGTTTACGGCCACGAGCCGTCTGCGCAATTTGATGGGATCGGCGCCCGGGCCGCCGAAGCGACGGACGCAGCCGGCAGATTCGGACCAAGCGGATTGGCCCGCACGAAGCACGTTTTCGAGACAATTCATCCGCGCGGCGTGCCTCGGAAATGACGCTGCCGCCGCGGGGATGACCGCTACTTCTTCTTGTGTGCCGGAGACACCGCGTTCTTGTGTGCCGGAGACACCGCGGGCTGAGAGACTTTCAGCTCGAGCGGCTGGGTGACGGGAACTTTGCCGTCCGCCAGCGAGACGGCGATCGAGACGTTGGGAAGCGTGCGGGGGGCCGATTCTTTGGGGACGGTGATCGGAATCTCGAAATCGGTCTTGTTGCCGGGGACCGTCACCGGCTGGGCCGCGTAACCGGCGGGCAAGCCGGAGACCGCCACGTTGACATTCTGCTTAAAGGCCGGATGGCGGATCAGTTTGCCGTGAAGCTTTCCAGACGTGCCCGCGACGAGGCTCAAGCTGGCGGCATCCATCCGCAGACCGACCGGGTCCTGCACGAGCATCCGGAAGGGTTTGGAATAGCTCGTTGCGAGCACCCGATTCGAGTAGGGGTTGGAAACCACGTCCGCCTTCACGACGAAATCAATGGCCGGGTCGGCCACTTCGAGCGGGACCGAGACTTTCAGGCTTCCCTTCCCGGTCACTGTCGAGAGAGCCTGGTCAGGCAGGGCGACGATGAGTCGTTTGGACTTGCGGCGTTTCCCGCGCGGATTGGGTCGGGGCGTCTCGGTCGAGACAAGCGACAGCCGCAGCCAATCGGCCGCGTGATCGGCGGTTGCTGCCGCCGCGACGGGCCATTCGGCATCAACTCCCTTGAGCAGAAAGGGGGGCAACGCCTCGGCCTCGATCCGCACCGGAGATTCCGCGGTGGGAGCGACGGGGACCGAATCGAGAAAGCCGGCCAGCTGGGCCTGGTTGGGCAATTCAACGACGGCCACACGGTGGATTGGTGGAGTGAGTCCCACCGATTGGCCCACAAGCCGCAGCCGGGCGCCGGCCGGAAAGGGTTTGCCGGTCGCGCTGAAGGTGATAAGCACTTTGCGGCTGGTCCCTTCGGCCGGAAGCTGCCGGGGAGCGATCGAGACCCCGTCATCCCCTTCGATCTTCAGGTCGATCGGGCCGGCGTAGCCCGAGCGGTCGACGCGCAGCTCCGCCACTGTGCGGCCGTGGCGGGGAATGTTGAGCCGCGAATCCAGAAAGGTGAGGCTGAAGTTCGGCCGACCCGCCGGCGCGATCCGCAGCCGATAGACGAAATGCGGCCCTCCGCGTCCCAACAGATCGCGGACGGCAACCTCAATCGACGCGACATCGGCGGGGACTCGGTACTGCATCCCCTTCGCCGCGGCGCCCGGCGTTCCGCCGTCGGTCGCCAGCACCTTCCCGCCCGGATACGAGAGGACCGAGATTTCCCCTTCGGCAGGCGAGTTCAGCGATCGACCGTCGACCGACAGATGCGAGCGCCTGCCCGGGCGTGACCGCCAAAAGATAGCGGTCGACCTCCGCGGTTTTCGACAGCCGCCCGTTGACGGCGACGGACGCGTGACGTTTGTCGGAAAAGCGGGCATCGATCGTCTGGAGCTGTTTGCCGGGCTGAGCGACCTCCAGAATCTCGATGCCGTCGCTGATCCGCAACGGGGGCAGCGGGCCGGAAGTGTGGAGTTCTCGTGGCACCGTGAGAAACTTCGCCAGCCCGGCGGCACTGTCTTTGAGGTTGGCGGTGATCAGCGTCCCCGAGGGAAGCCCCGTGCCGACGGGTTCGACGTTCAATTCGCTCCCCCGCTCGGCCACGGCCGGAAAATACTGGTCCACGGCCCGAAAGTCGCCCACAAGCAAACGGAACGGACTGTCGGTCGGCGCCCGGTACTCCAGGTCGTGCAATTCGACAAAGTACGTGCCGTCGCTCGGCAGGGTCGCTTCGATCCGCGCATCGCCGCGCAGATAGGCCTTGCCCCATTCGATCGCCACTGGTCGTTCCGCCGACGTTCTTGAGCTCGAGGACCGGGTCCATGCCCGAACCGATTCGCTTGGCTTCGACCTCGGCGACGACGCGGGCGCCAGCCTTTCCGTTGAAATACACACGGCTTTGACCCGCGCCGGAAACGAGTCCCGAAAACGCTGCTGGAAGCGCCGTGGGATGATCGGGCGCGCTGTCGCCGACGAGCAACTGCGGCAACCCGTCGACCGCGATGCCGACCGGCTTGCTGATTCCTTCCGTCGTCACGACGCTGAGCGGATAAATTCCCGGCGGAACGTCGGCCGGCAGGGTGAGATCGACCATCAAGTGCCCTGCCTCGGAGCCGTGCACGACGGTTTGTTTCACGCCGGAAATCGGAAGGTCGACGCGGGGGTCGCCGGCCAGCGGCTCCCTTGGATCGACAAGCGGGTCGTTTGCCCGATCTGCAGGCCAAGCTGTGAGATCGACTCGATCGCCGGGGGTGTGGCAACGGGCCTCGACTGGAGCTCCCGCCGGGCCAATTGCGGGCCGTTTGGACCTGCCATTTCCAAAAAGAGGCGGTGCGCTTCGGCCGGGGAAAGTGCGCGCGCGAAGAGGAGAAACTCGTCGATCAAACCGCTGGTGTACTCGGTTTTGGGAGTGCTGCTTCCCAACGTCAAGGGGGCGTCGTTGAGCAGGCCGGCGACGTTGAGGTTCGTGAGCCAGACGTCGGAGCCGCGGATGAATCCGCCCGTGACCGATTTTGGCGGCGCCGGCTCGCCGTTGACAAAGAGCCGCACGAGCAGATCGTCGCGGTCGGTGTCGGCATCGGGAGACGGAGCGTCGCCGACCTCCAGAGTGGCCGTCAGATGAACGAGCCTCCGCGTGCCGATGACCTTGCGGGCACGGTAATTGGCGATGTGAAACCCACGGCCGTCGTTCACGTAGACCTGAAAGACGTCGGACGCGGGGACAAAATTGATTCCGTAATTGGTTCCGCCCGCCCCAGCGGACCGTTTTCCCAGGATTCCGTGTGTGTTTCCATCGGTGGGCGAGTGAAGGCTCAGAAAGAAGATGCTGAGGGTCATCGCCTCGGGACGGTCGAGATAAGGAATGTCGGCCAACTGCACGAACTGCCTTTTGGCCGCGTCGAGACGGAGAGCGTTTTTGCCCGTCTGGTTCCAAAACGGACTGGGGACCCGGCTCGGACCGCCGACCAGGTCCGCCGAAAAGGGCTGTGGAGAGTCCCGCGACGGCGACGTTGGCATTTCCCGTCGCCTCGTCGAAAGTCACCGAAACGACGGCCTCGGACCGCAATGGCTGGCCGGCCGCCGGCGAAAGCGTGCTCATCCCACGTCCAGAAGACGACGATCGCCGGTATGACGATCCAGGAGGCGAGCGGATTGCGTTCGTTCCGAGTGTGCGCTGAACGGAACATGGAGGCGGGACCTTTGAAAGGCACGGTGGCGGGAAAGCTCAATCAACCATTCTAACCGGCCCCCTGACCGTTTTTAAGGCCTTGGCCTGGAGACCGCCAACGGGGCCGCGACGAGAGTCCAGGATCGGCCGATCCAAGCCGCGGGCCGCCCGCCATCAACGATCACGGCTCAAACAGGGGGAGATCAGCCTTTCATTGCTAAAATGGGCTGCCCCCGAGCAGCAAATCCAGAATGGAGCGACCTTCGAGGTCGAATTCGAGAAAGGACCGACGATGCCTTTGCACAAGATCAAAAAACCGGATTCGGGAGCTGGTCGATGACGTCTATGCCACCGCCGAGCTCGGCGCGGCCTTGCCGCGATATCAATTTCCGAAGCGCGAAGCCTCCGCGGGCCAGGTCTATGCTGCGCTCAAGGACGAGCTGTTGCTGGACGGCAATTCGCGGCAGAACCTGGCGACCTTCTGCCAGACTTGGGTCGAGCCGGAAGTCCGTCGGCTGATGGACGACTGCGTCGACAAGAACATGATCGACAAGGAGGAGTACCCCCAAACGGCCGAGATCGAATCGCGCTGCGTCCACATGCTGGCCGACTTGTGGAACTCTCCGGAGTGTGCCAAGACGATCGGCTGCTCGACGACGGGCTCCAGCGAAGCCGCCATGCTGGGGGGCTTGCGCTCAAGTGGAAATGGCGGGAGAAACAGCGGGCCGCCGGCCGATCGACCGACCGGCCCAACCTCATCACGGGTCCGGTGCAAATCTGCTGGCACAAGTTCGCCCGGTACTTCGACGTCGAGATCCGCGAAGTTCCGATGGAGCAGGACCGGCTGCTGCTTTCGCCGGAGGAAGTCGTCAAGCGCTGCGACGAGAACACGATCGGCGTTGTGCCGACGCTCGGCGTGACGTTTACCTTGCAATATGAACCGGTGCAGCAAATCTGTACCGCGCTCGACGCGCTCGAAGAACGAACCGGCCTCGACGTTCCCGTCCACGTCGACGCGGCCAGCGGCGGATTCCTGGCTCCGTTTGTCGACTCCCAAGCTCAAGTGGGATTTCCGCCTGCCGCGGGTCAAGTCGATCAACGTCTCCGGCCACAAGTATCGGCCTCGCCCCGCTGGGCTGCGGATGGATCGTTTGGCGCGAGGAGCACGACTTGCCGGGTGACCTGATCTTCGACGTCAATTATCTCGGCGGCAACCTGCCCACGTTCGCGCTCAACTTTTCGCGTCCCGGCGGACAGGTCATCTGTCAGTATTTCAATTTTCTGCGGCTGGGCCGTGAAGGGTTTCGCAAAGTTCACGACGCGTGTTACGAGACGGCGGCCTGGCTAGCCGACGAGATCGCCAAGCTGGGCCCGTTCGACTTGCTGTACAACGGCCGCGGCGGCATCCCCGGCGTGACCTGGACGTTGAAGCCGGATTCAGGTCTCGCCGGCTCGCTCTACGATCTCGCGGATCGCCTGCGGACGCGCGGCTGGCTGGTCCCCGCCTATTCGATGCCCCCCAACTGCCAAGACATTGTCGTGCAGCGGATCCTGGTGCGTCACGGCTTCAGCCGCGATCTGGCCACCTTGCTGCTGGACGATCTGAAACGGTCCATCGACCATTTCCGGGCCCATCCCGTCTCCGAGCCGATGACGCGAGCAGGAAGCCGGCGGGTTCAACCACTCGGGCGTACACCGCAGTTCGCCGCCCGCAAAGACGGGCGCCGTCGCGGTCGGCTCGGCAACCCCCGCGGTCGCTCCGACACGCAAACGGCGTTGAAAATCCCGTTTGCCCCGTCGTTACGGCCAATTCATAGATTCAAAACAATCGGACGATCCGGAAAACGGAGCCGCTTCCGCCTCTCCGCTAAGTTCCGCAATCTCTGTGTAATTCGCGGCGCTCCAGATCGGCGCGGCGGCCAAGAAGACTTCGGCGATATACTTACGGCGATGACGGCTGAACATGTTCGCCTTAAGCAATCGCGGGACCGGACGGCCAATTGGCAGCGCTGGGGGCCCTATCTGGCCGAGCGGCAGTGGGGGACCGTGCGCGAGGACTACTCGGCGACCGGCGAGTGCTGGACTTATTTTCCGCACGACCACGCCCGCAGCCGCGCCTACCGCTGGGGCGAGGACGGCCTGCTGGGGATCTGCGACCGCGAGTGCCGGCTGTGTTTTGCGCTGGCCTTGTGGAACGGCAAGGACCCGATCCTCAAGGAGCGGCTCTTCGGCCTGACCGGGCCCGAGGGCAACCACGGGGAGGACGTCAAGGAGTTCTATTTCTACCTCGATTCGTCTCCGACGCACTCGTACCTGAAGGCGCTTTACAAGTATCCGCAGGCCGCTTTCCCCTACGAGTCGCTGGTCGCCGAGAACCGCCGCCGCGGCAGAGCGATCCCGAGTTCGAGCTGGCCGACACGGGCATCTTCGAAGGCAACCGGTACTTCGACGTCGTCGCGGAGTACGCCAAGGCGAACACCGACGACATCCTGATCCGCATCACCGTCGCCAACCGCGGGCCGGAGACCGCGACGCTGCACCTGTTGCCGACGCTCTGGTTCCGCAACTCGTGGTCCTGGGGCTGCACGCACGAAGGCTGCGAGATCAAGCCCCGCATCGAGACGGTCCCGACGGCGGACTGCGGGCCACCCACGTGTCGCTGGGGACGTTCCGATTCTTTGCCGAACCGGCGGCCGACGGCCAAGCAGCCGCCGTTCCTCTTCACCGAGAACGAAACGAACTTCGAGCGGCTGTTCAAGCTTTCCAACCAGGGACGTCCCGTTAAGGACGCCTTCCACGATTTCGTCATCGGCGGCAAGAAGGAGGCCGTCAACGCTCGCGCCCGTCGGCACCAAGGCCGCGCCCTACTACGTACTCGAGCGTTCCGGCCGGCGAGGAGATGGTCGTCCGGCTGCGGCTGTTTGCGGAGGACCAGGCGCCGGCGACCCCCTTCGGGGCCGAGTTCGACCGCAGTCTTCGGCGATCGCATCCGCGACACCAACGAGTTTTACGACGCGCATCTCGATTCCGACATGCTGCCGGAGGCGAAGAATATCGCCCGGCAGGCGTACGCCGGCCTCCTGTGGAACAAGCAGTTCTACCACTACTCGGTGAAGGAGTGGCTGACGGGCGATCCGGGGCAGCCTCCGCCGCCGCCCGGACATGAGCACGTCCGCAACGTCGACTGGCAGCACCTTTTCAACCGCGACGTGATCTCGATGCCCGACAAGTGGGAATACCCGTGGTACGCGGCGTGGGACCTGGCGTTCCACATGATCCCCTTCGCCAAGATCGATCCCGAGTTCGCCAAGAGCCAGCTCCTCCTGCTGCTGCGCGAATGGTACATGCATCCCAACGGGCAGATCCCCGCCTACGAGTTCGCCTTCTCGGACGTCAATCCGCCCGTGCACGCCTGGGCGTGCTGGCGCGTCTACAAGATGACCGGCGCCGCGCGGCCAGCGCGACCGCGTCTTTCTGGCGCGCGCGTTTCAGAAGCTGCTCATCAACTTCACCTGGTGGGTGAACCGCAAGGACCTCGACGGCAACAACCTCTTCAGCGGCGGCTTCCTCGGCCTGGACAACATCGGCGTCTTCGACCGCTCCAAGCCGCTTGCCGACCGGCGGCGAGCTCGAGCAGGCCGACGGCACCGCCTGGATGGCCTTCTACTGCGCGACGATGCTCGCCATGGCGCTGGAGCTGGCCGCCCACGCGCCCGACTACGAAGACGTCGCCTCCAAGTTCTTCGAGCACTTCGTCGCGATCGCCGACGCCATGAACACGTTCGGCGGAACCGGCCTGTGGGACGAAGAGGACGGCTTCTATTACGACCAGCTGCACATCGACGGGCGCTCGATGCCGCTGCGCGTCCGCTCGATCGTGGGACTGATCCCGCTGTTCGCCGTCGAGGTCCTGGACGACCGGCAAATCGACCGGCTCCCCGGCTTCAAGAAACGCATGGAGTGGTTTCTGCATCACCGGCCCGACCTGGCCCGCAACATTTCGTACTGCAAGCACCGGCCCGGCGGGAATGCCTCGAAAGACGGTTCGTCGCACGGACACCGCTTGCTGGCCATTCCCTCGCTGGAACGGCTGCAGCGCGTGCTGCGCTACGTGCTCGACGAGAACGAGTTTCTTTCGCCGTACGGCGTGCGCTCCGTGTCCCGCGTCCACAAGGACCGGCCGTTTGTGCTCGCGCGTCGACGGGCAGGAGCACTGCGTCGACTACGAGCCGGGCGAATCGACCTCCGGGCTGTTCGGCGGCAATTCCAACTGGCGGGGCCCGGTCTGGATGCCGATCAATTTCCTGCTGATCGAGGCGCTGGAGCGGTACCACCACTTCTACGGCGACGAGCTGACGGTCGAGTGTCCCACCGGCTCCGGACGGAAACTCAACCTCAAACAGGTTGCGCAGGAAATCTCTTCGCGACTGGTGCAGATCTTCATGCCCGACGCTTCGGGCCGGCGTCCCTGCCACGGCGACATGCGCAAGTTTGCCGACGATCCGCACTGGCGACCCTATCCGCTGTTCTACGAGTATTTCCACGGCGACACCGGCCGCGGCTGCGGCGCGAGCCATCAGACCGGCTGGACGGCCCTGGTGGCCCCCCTGCTGCGCGACGTCGCTTGCCCCTCCCGCATGGAGAAGACGTCGCGGTTGAGTGCTCCGCTTGGGATGAAGGCTTCCGTTTAGAGCGCTTCAAGCCAGAGTGTAGCGGTCCCGCGGCGGAAATCGTCGGGAAAAGAGAGCCTTCCGACGCGACAAGGAAGTGCAACCAGCACTAGGCGAGGAGCTTGTCGACCACCTGGGCATTCGTGACCACGAAGTCGGTCAACGTGTCGTCGCGGCCTTCGTGAGGATAAGTGAGTTGCTCGTGGTCGAGGCCCAGGGCGTCGAGGAGCGTGGCATGCAGATCGTGCACGCGGACGACGTCGGTCACCGCTTGATAGCCGAATTCGTCGGTTGCTCCGTGGACGTATCCCCGCTTAAATCCGCCGCCGGCCAGCCAGAGCGAAAAGGCCCGCCGGTTGTGGTCGCGGCCGTCGGTCCCCTGCGAGACCGGAAGCCTTCCGAACTCTCCCGTCCACATGACGATCGTGGAATCCAACAAGCCCCGCCGCTTGAGATCGCGGACCAGTGCCGCGCTCGGTTTGTCGGTCTTGGCACAGAGGCGTTTGAGAGTTTCGGCATTTTTGTTGTGCGTGTCCCAGGGCTGTCCGCTCAAAAAGACCTGGACGAATCGCACGCCCCGCTCGATGAGCCGCCGGGCGATCAGGCACCGCTTGCCGTACTCGGCCGTCTCCGGGCGATCGAGCCCGTAAAGCGCCTGCGTCTCCTTTGACTCGTGCGAGATATCGAGCGCTTCCGGGACGGAGGTTTGCATGCGGGCCGCCAGCTCGTAATTCGTAATCCTGCGCTTCGAGCTCCGAATTCTCCGGATGGCGGCCCAGATGGTCGGCGTTGAGCGATCGCAGGAAATCCAATTGCCGCCGCCGCGCCTCGGGAACGACGTCGGCCGGCGTTTCCAGATGGAGCACGGGCGAGCCGGACGGCCGGAAGGGGGTCCCCTGGTAGATGGCCGGAAGAAACCCGGCGCTCCAATTCTTCGTTCCGTCGACGGGAAGCCCGCCGGGATCGGAGAGGACGACGTACGCGGGCAGCTCGTCCCGCAGCGACCCCAGCCCGTAGACGACCCACGACCCGACGCTCGGCTTGCCGGCAAAGAACGATCCGCTATGAATCAATCGCAGGGCCGATTCGTGATCCACCGAGGTCGTCGTCATCGACCGCACGAGCGTCATGTCGTCGGCGACTTGGCCGGTGTGGGGCAACAGCTCGGAAAGCTGCATGCCGCATTGGCCGTGCGGACGGAACCGGAAGGGCGAGCCGAGCAGGTTCTTGGCCGCCTGATCGAAGTGGACTTCGATCTGTCCGGGATACGGCTTGCCGCTCCACCGCGTCAGTTCCGGCTTCGCGTCGAACAGATCCATCTGGCTCGGTCCGCCATGCTGAAACAGACAGATCACCGATTTGGCCCGCGGCTCATGATGGGGCGGCACCTGTGCCAGCGCATTGCCATGACGCGACACGGTCTCCGCGCGGACTTCATTCTGGAACAAATGCGCCAGCGCGAAAACACCGATCCCGCCGGCGTAGTTGGCCAGAAACATCCGGCGGCTATGCGCGAAGGCGTTGGAATCCAGCTTCATGGAAATCATCTCGGAGAATTCTATTTTGCGAACGCAAGTCGAGCCCTAGGCGCTCTTGTTGTTTCCGGCGTTTCACTCGACATACAAAAACGCGTTGCTGGCCAACAGCATTTGGCAGAAATCGCTCCACGCCCGTTCGGAGGCGGTTTTCGCCGTGTGATATCCGTCGGTCTGTTCCCGCAGGAATTGAAGCGCGGCCCGCTGTTCCCGCGGTGTCGGCTGGCGTCCGAATGCCGCTGCGATCGTGCGGCGGACGCCGCCGGCAAGACCGTCCCCTTCCGAAGTTCGAGCTCGGGCCGTCGACGCAAAGGCCGCCGCGCGGCTGCGGACGAACGCCGAATTCAACAAGGCCAGCGACTGCAAGGGGACCGTGGACGTGCTGCGGACGGGACAGTTGTTGACGATCACCGGCGCGTCGAATAATTCCAGAATCGTGGCGACCTGCGTGCGGTGCTGCTGCAAGTAGATTCCCCGGCGGCAAGCCCCCTTCTGTCCGTCGCTGACGACCACGCTGCCGTCGTTCGCGCGCTCGGTGGGAACGTACGGGCCGTAAAGCCGGTCCGACAGCTCGCCCGAAACGGCAAGCATGGCATCGTGCAAGGCCTCGGCATCCAGTCGCATCAGCGGGTAGCGCGACAAGAACCGATCGTTGGGATCGGCGGCCAGCGCGTCGTTTCGCGCCCCGCTCGATTGCTGATACGTGGCCGACAACAGGATCAGCCTGTGCACGGCCTTCATGCTCCATCCGCTTTGGCGGAAGGCGTGGGCCAGGTATTCGAGCAGCTCCGGATGCGTGGGCGGCGATCCGGAGAGGCCGAAGTTGTCCGGCGTCGCCACGATGCCGGTGCCGAAGTGCCTTTGCCAAATGCGATTCACCATCACGCGCGCGAGAAGTCCGCTCGCGCGGGAGTCGGGATCGGTCAGCCACCGCGCAAAGGCCAGGCGCCGGCCCGTCGAACGAGAGGCCGGATAGGGAACTTTCACGTCCAGCTCGGGCGAGCCGTCGCACAGAACGGCCAGGCCGGCGGGAACGACCGCCGGGCCAAAGTCGCCGTAGTTCCCCCGAATGAGGAGACGCACTGGCGGAGGCTGTTGCATCAGGTCGGTGACGCACGCCAACTTGGCCGCGTTGGCATCCGGGGCCGCCTTGGCACGCTTGCCCGCCTTGGTCCGCTTGGCCGGTTTAGCCGGGTGCGACGCGACGCCGGGTTCCGTCGGCAAGTCGCGGACGCGATCCCGCGGCTTGACCCAGTGGTCGGGGTCATACGCGGGAAAGGCCGGATAGAAGACCGACTGCAACCGATAATAGTCGGCCTGCGAGACCGGCTCGAACTTGTGGTCGTGACAGCGAGCGCACTGGATCGTCACGCCGAAGAGCGCGTTCATCGTGATCTGCAGCGTGCCCTGCAGGGCCGTGGCCCGGTCCGTTCGCCGCTCGTCCGGATTGCCGTCGCTCTCGCTCGTGCCGTCCTGCCCGTTCCGCAGGAAGTGGGTCGCCGTCAGCAGCTCCACGGCCTGCGGTGTGATGGGTTTGCCCGGCACATCGCCGGAAAGCTCGTCTCCGGCCAGTTGCTCGCGGATGAACTGGTCGAACGGCTTATCGGAATTCACGGCGCGGATGACGTAGTCGCGGTAGCGATAGGCGAACGGCCGATCGGAGTCGGCGTTGAAATAACCGTTCGAAATCGGCGTAGCCCGCGACGTCCAGCCAATACTTGCCCCACCGCTCTCCGTACCGGGGCGACGCCAGCAGCCGCTCGACGGCCCGCGGGTACGCGTCGGGCGAACGGTTGGCGACAAACTGCTCGATCTCCTCCGGCCGCGGCGGAAGGCCGATCACGTCAAATGTCAGCCGCCTGAGCAGGAGGGCCCGGTCGGCCGGCGGAGCGAACGTCAGCTTCTTGCGTTCCAACGCTGCCAGAACAAAGGCATCCACCGGCGTGCGAAGCAGGGCGGCCTGTTTGACCGCCGGCACTGCGGGCCGCGCGATCCGTCGAAAGGCCCAATGATCCGCCGCCGCGCGGGGCGTCGGCCCGCTGGCCGCCGTATCCCAACCGGCAGCGGCACACGCGATCGCGATGCAGAACGCCGCCTTCGAGGTTTTTCGGCAGCCTGGCAGCATGGGACCTGACGCTCCAAAGAGCCGAAAACGGCGAACTCATCAATATTCTCTTATGAGAATACCAAACGGCCGCAAGGACTGGCAATCTTGTGCGTCCGCTGGACCTTTCTGGATGTTAGCGTCGCGTTGCCAGTCCAAGCCCCGCTCCTTGATCTCCCGTTTCCGCCCGGCGATAGTCGACGGCATGAGGCTTCTCGATGCGGACAACATGGCGGACTACCTGCGGTCAGCCGGTCGCATCGATGCGGAGGCGAAGGTTCGCGTCGAGCTTCTCTCCGGGGGAGTCTCGAATGCCGTCCTGCGCGTCGAGCCGGAAGGGGCCGACGCGTTCGTCATCAAGCAAGCTCGGGAGCGCCTGCGGACCGAGGCGCCGTGGTTCAGCCGGCTCGATCGGATCTGGCGCGAGACGGCCGTGATGTCCGCGGTCCGCCCCCTGCTGCCGGCTGGCGCCGTTCCCCGCATTCTGTTCGAGGACCGGGAGAACTATCTGTTCGCAATGGAGGCTGTCGATCCCCGGCACGTCGTCTGGAAAAAGGAATTGCTGGCTGGCCGCATCCGGCCCGAAGTCGCCGTTGGTCTGGCGGGATATCTGGCCGCAATCCACCGCGGCACGCATCGCAATTCGCAAATCGAACGGGATTTGAACGATCGGTCGATCTTCGTTGAGCTGCGCGTCGATCCGTTCTACCGCCACATCGCCACCGTGCATCCGGAGCTGCGTGCAAAAATGGACGCCCTCGTCGATGAGATGTGGCGGACCCGCGCCTGCCTGGTCCACGGCGACTTCAGCCCCAAAAATGTCCTGCTTGTCGACTCCGCATTACGCCCGCGCGAACCCGGAAAGAACGCGCCGGAAGGCGGCCCCCAGATCGCCCCCCAGATCGCCCTCGTCGACTTTGAGACGGGGCATTACGGAGATCCGGCGTTCGACTTGGGCTTCTTTTTGAGCCATTTGGTGCTCAAAGGGGTTCGCGCCGGCGACAGCGCCGGTCCATTCCTGGACCTGGCGGAAACGTTCTGGGAGCGTTACCAGGCGGAGATTGCCTCGCGGACCGACGATCCCGCATTCGAGGCCGTCTGCCCTCGAGCGCCGCACCGTGGCCAACCTCGCCGGCTGTGCGTTGGCCAGGGTCGACGGGACTAGTCCCGTCGATTATCTTCCGCACTCGCGGCAGCGCGAGCTGGTCCGGCGCGTTTGCCGCCGCATCCTTGCTCGAGGGAATTCAACACCTGGCCGCGGTATATTCCTTGGTGACGTCGTTGGCTCAACATGAAAACTGACCGAAGATGACGCGCATCGAATCGGTTCACGCCCGCGAAGTTTTCGACAGCCGCGGGAAACCGACCGTCGAGGTCGAGATCCGTTGCGAAGGCGGATCCGTCGGCCGGGCGATTGTCCCCAGCGGCGCCAGCAGGGGAAGATTGGAGGCTGCCGAGCTGCGGGACGGGGATGCCGGCCGGCTCGACGGGATGGGCGTTCGCCGCGCAGTGATGCACGTCAACAGCGAGATCGTGTACGCCGTTCTCGGTCAAGAGGTCGAGGATCAACAGCGGCTCGACAAGCTCCTCTGCCGGCTCGACGGAACGGCCGACAAATCGCGACTCGGCGGCAACGCCCTTTTGGGCGTGTCGCTGGCGGCCGCCCACGCCGCCGCCGCCGTGAAGGGCGTCTTACTGGTTGCTCATCTGCACGAGGTCTGGAAGCGAGTCTTGTGGACGTCGAAGAGGCCCATCGTCCCTCCGTCAGGGACAGAGAAGCTGGGCGACCGGCTCATCTTGCCGTTGCCCATGGTCAACATGATCTCCGGTGGGCTGCACGCCGGCGGCAATCTCGACTTCCAGGATTTTCTGATCATCCCGGTCGCGGCGCGGTCGTACCGGCAGGCGCTCGATTGGTCCGTCACCATTCATCGCAGGCTTGGCCGCCTTCTGAGCGACGACGGATACGAGGGTGTGCTGGTGGGAGATGAAGGGGGCTACGGCCCCAAGCTCAAGACGAACGAGGAGGCGATTCAGTATCTCGTGCGAGCAATCGAAGCGGCCGGTCTCAGGCCGGGGGACGACGTGTGCCTCGGTCTCGACGTCGCCAGCAGCCAGTTTTATTCCGACGGACGATACCGGGCCCACGGCGAGGCCGGCGGAGAGCTGACCTCCGACGAAATGGTCGGGCTGCTCGAAACGTGGTGCGACTGGTACCCGATCATCAGCATTGAGGACGGCCTTGCCGAAGACGACTGGGACGGCTGGAAGACGCTGACCGCGCCGCCTGGGGAGCCGCGTGCAACTCATCGGCGACGACCTGTTCGTCACGAAGGCGGCCCGCATCCGGCAGGGGACTGCCGAGGGCGCCGCCAACAGCGTCTTGATCAAGCTGAATCAAGCGGGAACGCTTTGGGAGACCTTGATCGCCACGCAAGTGGCCCTCGACAACGGTTATCGGCCCGTGATCTCCGCCCGTAGCGGCGAAAGCGAAGACACCACCATCGCCGATCTGGCGATCGCCACCGGTGCGGGACAGATCAAGATCGGTTCGGTGGCGCGCTCCGAGCGGCTTGCGAAGTACAATCAACTCATTCGGCTCGAAGAGGCGCTGGGAGAAGACGCGATCTGGCTGGGCGGCTCGATCTTCGGCGATCGCCGCCGCATGTGATGGGTGTCGTGGCCGAAGCGGCCGGCTTCGCAATCCGGTGCCGTCTGCCCTGGACTTCGCGGCTGACAATCGAGAGATTGAAGACATGTCGCGAAGCTTAACGGTGATCCGCATTGTCGCTGCCCTGGTGGCGGCGGTCGTCTTCTGCCAACGCCCGGCGGCGGCGGACGACCGTGCCGAACATCGTTCTGATTCTTGCCGACGACCTGCGGTTCGACGCGCTGGGCTGCACGGGAAACCCGGTGCTTCACACGCCGAATATCGATCGGCTCGCAGCGCGTGGCACGGTCTTCACGAATTCCTTTTGCACGACGGCGATTTGCCCCATCAGCCGCGCGAGCATCATCACCGGTCAATATGAGCGGCGGCACAAGATCGCCGATTTCAAGACGCCCCTGACCCAACAACAGCTTGCCCACACGTTCCCCGTCCTGCTCCATCAGCACGGATACCGGACCGGCTTCATCGGCAAATGGGGACTCGGAGACCCGTTGCCGGCCGAGCAATATGATTTTTTCCGCGGCTTTTCCGGGCAGGGGGACTATTTCCCACGCGGCAAGGTTGGCGTTGCGGGGGAACATCTCACAGCCAAACAGGCCGGGCAGGCCGTCGAATTCCTGGAGGGTTGCTCGGCCGCCTCCCCGTTTCTGCTGCAAATCTCGACGAAGGCCCCTCACGTTCAAGACGATCGCCTGGCGCGGCCCTTCCCGCCCGATCCCAAGGACGAGTCGCTCTTTCTGGACGTCACCGTTCCCAAGCCGAAGACCGCCACGGAAGCCGATTTTCGGGCATTGCCTGAATTCCTGCAGACTTCTGAGGCCCGCGTTCGCTGGCAAACGCGGTTTTCGAACGAGGAGCTGTTCCAACGCAACGTCAAGGACTATTACCGGCTCATCGTGGGCGTCGATGAGCTGGTGGGGGCCGTCCTTCGAAAGCTCGACGAAAAGAATCTCGCCCAGAACACGGTGGTCCTCTTCACGTCGGACAACGGATTCTATCTCGCTGACCGCGGACTGGCCGGAAAGTGGTTTATGCACGAGGAGTCGATCCGCGTGCCGCTTGTGATCAGCGACCTGCGCCGGCCGCCTCCGCCGTCTGCCGCGCACCGCTCCGAACTGGTGCTCAACATCGATCTGGCGCCCACGATTCTCGATCTTGCCCACGTCCAAGTGCCGCCCGAGATGCAGGGACGATCGCTCGTCCCGTTGATCGAGGGGAAATCGATCCCCTGGCGCGATCGCTTTTTCTACGAGCACCGATTCCGTCACCCGAAAATTCCGATGAGCGAGGGAGTCCGCACGACTCGCTGGAAATATGTTCGCTACACGTCCGTGCGGCCGATTCACGAGGAACTCTTCGACCTGGAAAAAGACCCGCTCGAGCGGCACAATCTCGCCGCCGACCCGGCCGCCAAGCCCCAGCTCGACGACCTGCGATCCGAATGGCGGCGATTGGCTCAAACGCTGCAATAAAAAATTGCGATAGCGTGGAAAAACGATCAACCACGGATTTCACGGATACCACGGATTACGGATTAAGGACTACGTGTCGTCTCTTATCTCTTATCAGTGTTATCGGTGTCATCCGTGGTTAAGAAATCGGGTTTGGCCGCGGTCCCGGCGGCGCGCCAAGAAATCGGCGGTCATCTTCATATACGATGAGTAACGAAGGACTGATCCACAACGAAATCAGCGAAGCGGTCATTGGAGCCGGGATGACCATCTTGAACGCGCTCAAGCCCGGACTCGACGAAAAGCTTTATGAGCGGGCCTTGATGATCGAATTACGCAAACGAGGCCACACCGTCGAGCAGCAGCGAGCGTTCCCTGTCTATTACGAAGGACAGCACATCGGTACGCTTGTGCCCGACCTGATCGTCGATGGACTCGTGGTCGTCGACCCCAAGGTCGTCTCAGGGTTCAATGAAACCCATGTCGCGCAAATGCTCGGATATCTCAACATCACCGGGCTGAAATTGGCACTGTTGCTCAACTTCAAAAACGCCAAATTTGATTGGAAACGGATCGTTCGTTAATCAGGTTGGACCACGGATTTCACGGAGACCACGGATTAAGGATGACCTGTCGTCTCTTATCCGTGTTATCAGTGTCATCCGTGGTTAAGTATCCTGGTTGGTTCCCCTCGAAAGGTTGCCTTAGATGGCTGACTCGATTTTGGCCCTCGATCAGGGAACGACATCCAGCCGCGCGATTCTGTTCGGTAAAGACGGCCGGCCGATCGCCGTCGCCCAGCAGGAATTCGAACAGAATCTTTCCGCAGCCGGGGCACGTCGAGCACGATCCGGAGGCCATTTGGAAGACACAGGCCGACGTCGCCCGAGACGCGTTGGCCCGCTCCGGCCGCCGCGCGACCGACGTAGCCGCCATTGGCGTCACCAACCAGCGTGAAACGACGATCCTCTGGGAAAAAGCCACGGGCAAGCCGGTCGCCAACGCCATCGTCTGGCAGAGCCGCGTCACCGCAGGGATCTGCGACCGCTTGAAAGCCGACGGGTTGGAAAAGACGTTCCGCGAACGGACGGGCCTCGTGGTCGACGCCTATTTCTCGGGAACCAAGATCGCCCATCTCCTCGACACGATCCCCGGACTGCGCCCGCGTGCCGAGAAAGGCGAAATTCTCTTCGGCACCGTCGACAGTTTTTTGACCTGGCGACTGACTGGCGGGAAGCGGCACGTCACCGATTACAGCAACGCCAGCCGCACGCTGATCTACAACATCCACACCCTCGACTGGGACGACGAGCTGTTGCGGATTCTCAAAATTCCGCGGGCCATGTTGCCGGAAGTCCTGCCGTCGAGCATGGTTTTCGGAGAAACCGATCGCTCGCTCTTCGGCGAAAGCATTCCAATCGCCTCGTTGATCGGCGATCAGCAGGCGGCGACCTTCGGGCAGGCCTGCTTCGAACCGGGCAGCGCGAAGAACACCTACGGCACCGGTTGTTTCCTGCTCTTGAACACGGGCGAGAAACCGGTCGCGTCGAAGAACGGCCTCATCACGACGATCGGCTGGGGTTTCGGCGGCAAGCTGACCTACTGCCTGGAAGGGTCGGTCTTCATCGCCGGTGCTGTCGTGCAGTGGCTGCGAGACGGCCTCAAGATGATCGGCACGGCTCCGGAGATCGAGGACCTGGCACTGGCGGTTCCCGACGCGGGAGGCGTCTACTTCGTGCCGGCGTTCGTCGGCCTGGGAGCGCCGTACTGGAACCAGCGGGCTCGCGGCACGATCGTCGGCCTGACTCGTGGGACCACCCGCGAGCACATCGCGCGGGCCGCCCTGGAATCGATGGCCTATCAGACGCGAGACGTGCTCGAAGCCATGCAGCAGGACTCCGGCATGACGCTGGAGATTTTGAAAGTCGACGGCGGCGCGGCGGCCAACAACCTGCTCATGCGGTTCCAATCGGACATGCTCGGCGTCAGCGTGCAGCGGCCCGTGGTGCACGAAACGACGGCCCTCGGCGCCGCCTACCTGGCCGGCCTGGCCGTCGGCTTCTGGCAGGACCAGAACGACGTCCGTCGCAACTGGGCGCTCGACCGCGAATTCAAGCCGTCGATGCCCAAGGAACGTCGCGAGCAGCTCTACGGCCGCTGGAAACAGGCCGTCACGCGTTCGCTCGATTGGGAATAGACCTTCGTTTCGGCGGACGCCGTGCAAAGATAGATCAGGAAACGACGCTCGCTGCTGTGCCGCTGGGGGCATTCCAGTGCGCTGCAAATCTTTGTCTCGCCACGAATAGCGACCCCCCATATAATTAGGCTTTCCTGCGTCCGTTGTGATGGAGAGCGAGATGTCGGTCCAATTGAGCCCCCATTTGCAGTCTAACGATGAGCTTTCTCGCGCAGTTAACGCCATCCAGACTCTGCTGGAAAGCTATCTGCCGCGCTCCGCGGATGCGATCTGGGATTTGACGCTGCGATGAACGTAATCGGGACGTGCTCGTATTGGCATTAAGCGATCCGGTTCGGTTATGCGGTCGGGAAGTTCGCCCGACGAATTGACAAGCCAGGAACAGATGGTGGCGCAAATTGAATGACCTCGTTGGTGAGCTGCTGACTTCCACGCTGCGCTGTGCACGAATCGCAGATCCGAGACGCGCTTTGCACGACTGAGCGAATTGCCGAACTTCAGTCGCGTATCAACGCGATTCCGGACATTGTCCGACGACGGCCTCGACTCTTCAATCAGGTGCAGATGTCACCATCCGACCCAAGCCATATGTTGATCAGAGAATTCGCGATCGAGGTTGATGAGGATGTGGCCGACCGGGTGAGGCAAGCCGTTCGCGAGAGCGGTTTTTATCTGCGCGATGATCCCTTGCTCGAACGACGCGGCATGCTTGATCGCGTGGCGCGAGCTGGTCGATCAACACCTGCACGATGGTCAGGCTGCGCCGAAGTACGCGTTCTGCATCAACATCAGCAACCCGGACACTCTGCATCTGGTGGAGATCTCTCTAGGAGGCTCCGTACATCGGGGACGGAAGCCTCGACGGCGTCGCTTTTGCGGCAGGGGACGCGCGCCTGTCGCTCGTTCAATGGTGCTTTACCTGACTTCACCCGATGAGCTGCCCGACTGGTCGCCGTTCGTAATCCGCACCATCCGGTCATCCGGGACATTCAAGGCCGTCGTTGCATCTTCGTGTATCCGGACGCCACCGGCGACGCATTCTTTCGAGAATTTCCTGATCTAGCTGAGCGTCCCCGTGAATTGGCAAGACCATAAGAAGCTTGCGGCATGCGCTTCGTGATCAGGGCCTCGCTGATACTCTTGCAGCCAGGTTGAACTTGCGCTGTTGATTCCGTTGTCAATGGAAGAAAGATAACCCTCGCCCATGTCGTCATCGCAAAGTGCCAACAGGCGGTCGAGAAGATCACCAAGGGGTACCGTCTTTGGCATTCGGCATCGTTTGATCCTACCCGGGGACATATGCCCTTCACGGGCGGCGGCGGTGATGAACACCATCCCGAGATCGATTCGCTCTGCATTCGGCTGAACCGTATCAATCCACGCGTCGTGAGAAATATCAAATGGCTTGGAAGCTTTGGCGCCCGCGGCGCGATCGTGCCGGACAACGAACGGGGATTGCCCGTACCGCTCGAAAGGCTATCAGAGAACTCCGAATATGCCTTTTGGTCGTTCTCACGAAATAAGCTCGTTATTGCAGCTGAAGGACTGTCATTGCGCGACCACGCGATCCCCGCAGCATACTGGCGCTTTGCTCTTTTCTCGAGGCCATTTGCAGGCTCGGGCCCGGAAGCGTTCACCAAAGATGTGCAAATCTTCTGAAGAACATCCATTCCACGTCGCTTTCTCCCAGGCATGATCGCGTGCTGTCTCAGAAAGGAAGCTGGCAAGTGACGTCGATCGCTTTCGGAGTGCGCGGCAATCCTCTCGCTCAACACAGTCATCTCGCCCAATACAACGGGACGACCTTTGCGGAACAAGGTTCGGAACATGGTCCATGATTACTCCAAGGAAAGCCTGTCTCACGATCCGATCCACGGATACATTCCCTTCATCTCGAAGTCCGGGCTGCCGTCCGGCGAGGTCGCCGAGCAGGAGGTGATCGACCATCCGTGGGTGCAACGGATGCGGCAGATCCACCAGTTGCAGACGGCGTGGTGGGTCTTCCCCTCCGCCGAGCACATGCGGTTTCAGCACGTCCTGGGCGTCATGCACCTGGCCTCGGTGGCGACCGATCACTGGTACGAGTCGCTGCGCGACGCATGTCCGAATGTCCCTTCACGGGCTTACGTCGAGAGCCTGCTGCGGATGGCCGGCCTGTTGCACGACGTGGGCCACGGTCCCTTCGGACATTTTTTCGACGATCACTATCTCGATCAGTTCGGCATCACGCACGAGGACGTCGGTTCGCACGTGATCGAGCACGAGCTGGGCGATCTTCTCCGCCGCATTCGCCGCAATCCGCGGGGCCAATTGCAACCGTTGGAGGAGTTGGAGCCGAAGCAGATCGCGTGGCTCATCCGGCGTCCCCGACGCGAAGACGGCCCAGCGGACGGCCAACCCGACTGGCTGCGCAAGCTGAGGGCCCTCTTCAGCGGGATCTACACAATCGACAACATGGATTTCGTGCTCCGCGACGCGTACATGTCGGGCTACAACACGCGGGCCTTCGATCTGTGGCGGTTGTTGCACTATACCTTCTTCAGCGATGCGGGCCTGACGATTCACTCCCGCGGTCTGCCGACCCTGATTACTTTCATCGAGACGCGGGCCAACCTGTTCCGCACGATCTATTTCCACCGCACCGTGCGGGCACTCGACTTGGCGCTCGAGGAGGTCTTTCCCCAAACGATGCGGCAGCTCTTCCCGGGGAATCCGCTCTTGCATCTCGACGCGTATCGAAACTTCACCGAGTCGTCGTTCCTGGTGGATGTCGGGCGGTGGGAGACCAGCTCCAATCCGGAGCTGCGCGAGTTGGGGGCCCAATGGTCGGCGATTCTCTCGCGGAACGTCACGTGGAAGATGGCTTGCGAACGGACAATCAATTTCCACACGAGCGCGGCCGAGCGGACGACGATCTTTTCGGAGCCGGATCTGGTGGAGCAGCGGATGCGCGGTCTTTTGCCCAAGGATCTGCGGGAGATTCCCCTGCGGGTCGACGTGGCACGGCACTACCACCGGCCCAGCGGCCGCCGGCCGGCCGGCGGCCAGAATTTCCTGCTCAACCCGGCCGATGCAACGGTGCAGGAGCTGAGCGACGACGAACTGTTCCGTTCGCTGCCGACCAGCTTCGCCATTTTCCGCGTCTACTCGAAGGACCACCGCCACGACGTGCCGATCATGCACGCGCTCAACGCGCTCCTCGGCGACGCCGGGGACACAAAGACGAACATGTGAGGTTCGGGCGAAAACGCGTCCTTTCCCTTCATCTGCGGTTTCCGCTCGGTTATGTTGGAACGGTACGGGCATCGTCGATCTTCAATCGTTCCTCAAGGTGATTCATGCACGGAAAACATTCGGTTCGTCACCCGGCCGCGAAGGGGTTTCGACGTCGCTCGGCGGTCTTCTCGGGGATCCTTTTCTGCTCGGCGAGTTTGCTCCACGCGGGCCAGACCGCACTGGATCACTATGTCGCCAAGCCGGACTCGACATATTCCTGGAAGGTCATCCGCAAAACGAAGGTCGGCGACTCGACGCGTTTTGTCATCGACTTGAAATCGCAGACCTGGCGAACCACGAAAGACGTCGATCGGCCCGTCTGGCAGCATTGGCTGACCGTCGTCAAGCCGGACAAACCGGTCTCCAACATCCCCTATTTGTTCATCGCCGGAGGCTCCAATGACGATGGTCCGCCGGCACAACTCGACCCGATTCTCGCCCGCACCGCCCGGGCGACGCACGGCATCATTGCCGAATTGAAGATGGTCCCGAACCAGCCGCTGGTCTTCCACCACGACGGCCGGAAACGGAAGGAAGATGATTTCATCGCTTATACGTGGAATCAATTCCTGCAGGGGGGCGATGACGAATGGCCGGCCCGATTGCCGATGGTCAAAAGTGCGGTTCGCGCCATGGATTGCATCCAGGAATTGCTCGCGAGCGATCAAGGCGGAAACGTCAAAGTCGAAAAATTCGTCGTGGCCGGCGGTTCAAAGCGCGGTTGGACCACCTGGTGCACGGCCGCCGTCGACAAACGCGTGGCCGCGATCGTTCCTTCCTCGATCGACTGCCTGAACAACGCGCTCTCGATGCGGCACCATGTCGCCGTTTACGGCTTCTACACGCTGGCCGTGGGCGATTACTTCCGGCAAAAGATCATGCAGCAATCTCTCAATCCGCGGACGAAGCTCTTGCACGACATCGAAGATCCCTACTCCTATCGGGAGCGCTTGACGATGCCCAAATACATTGTCAACGCGTCAGGCGACCAATACTTCTGCCCCGATTCCTCGCAGTTCTATTTCGATGCCCTGCCGGGTGAAAAATACCTCCGCTATGTGCCCAACGTCGCGCATAATCTCAAAGGCTCGGATGCGCGCGAGAGCGTGGCGGCATTCTATTACACGGTGATCACAGGATCTCGGCGGCCGAAGTATTCCTGGACATTTGAAAAAGACGGATCGATCCGCGTGAAGACCAGCGAAATGACCCCGAAGGCGGTCACGCTCTGGCAGGCAAATAATCCGACGGCCCGCGACTTTCGACTGATGAGCATCGGCAAAGCCTACAAGAGCCAATCGCTCAAGGACGAAGGGGGCGGAGTGTACATCGCCCGAATTGAGAAACCAAAGCGAGGCTGGACGGCCTCTTTCGTCGAACTGACCTACGATGTCGGCGCTCCCGACCCGTTCCAGGTTTCAACCGCCGTTCGCATCACGCCCGATACGCTTCCGCACGAAGACATCGACCCGACCAAAGCGCCCTCCGAGAGACGGCCGCGGCGCGCCAATCGATTGTAAGTCCGACAGGCGAGTGCTGGTCGCACTTCGTCGCGTCGAAAGTCTCTCTTTTCCCGACGATTTCCGCCGCGGGACCGCTGCACTCTGGCTTGAAGCGCTCTAATCGGCCAGTTGGCTGTACTTGCCGCCGTAGAAAAGGAGCGGCTTTTTGTCGTGGTCGTGGGTGTCGCCGGCTAGGATTTCGCCGAGATAAATCTCGTGATCGCCCCCAGAGAGAATATCGATGACGCGGCAGTCGACCCAGCCGATCGCGTCGACAAGGATCGGGCAGCCGGTGACGGCCGTTTTCACGTTCAAGTCGGAGAAGTCCCTCGGTCCCGGTCCGGAAAAGCGGGTCGACAAATCGCGCTGATCGGCCGCCAGGATGCTGACCGCGAAGACGCGGCTGACCTTCAGATAGCCGTCGGTCGATGTGTCGCGGACGACGGCCACGAGGATCAGCGGTGGATCAAGCGACAGCGACGTGACGGCGTTGGCCGTCATCCCCCAGGTGTCGTTGCCGGCCAACGTGCTCACCACGGTCACGCCGGTGGTGAACCGCCCGAAAATTCGCCGCTGTTCCTTGGGATCAAACGCCAACGCCAGGTTCCTCCGCGGTAAAATTGTGTGGTCGGCTGCAAGTTGAATGCCAGATTGTACTTATTGCTGACATTCGTCCGCAGTTCTCATCGGCCGTGTTCCACACGCGATGCCTAAAATCCCATTATGCGCTGGCCTCGCGATTCGGTCACGATCGAAATAACAACGGTTAGTAATAAAGTCGCAACGAGCGGCACGTGCTTTGAGAAGCGACGAAGCGGGCGTTCGACGCGGAGGGGGCGTTTCGGAGTTTTTTGGGTTTTGGCCCCTTTTTTAAGCCCCAAAAAACCCCAAAAAACTCCCGCGTTGCCACTGCCAGCCCTTTCCCAAGGCGGCTACGGTTTCTCGTACAGGGGAGCACCCCGTTCGCCGCCGCCCAGCGTGACGGGCACTTTGAACTCGCGGCCGTCGCGGACGACCGTCAATTCGATCGTGTTTCCCGGCCGCTTGCTCTCGATGGCGGTCAGGAAATCGTCCGCGTTTTTGATCGATTCTCCATCGACCGCGACGATCAGGTCGGCGGAAGAAAAATCGATTGCCTGCCAGGAAAGAGGGCCCCGGTGCTTCGTGGCGACGTGCGGGCCGCGGAGTCCGGCGCGGGCAGCCGGACCGTCCGGTGTCAGCTTGGCGATCAGAATTCCCTTCTCCGTGACGTGGACCATCTGAATGCCGATTTCCGGCCGGATGACGCGCGCCGTGCGCGATGAGTTGCGGCACGACGCGGGAGATCAGCGTGCTGGGAATGGCGAAGCCGACGCCCGCGCTCTGGCCGTTGCGGCTGGCGATGGCCGTGTTCATGCCGACCAGGCGGCCATGAGAGTTGAGCAATGGGCCGCCGGAATTGCCCGGGTTAACGGCCGCGTCGATCTGGATGATCGACTTGATCGACCGTGTCCCGCGGATCTGCAGTGAGCGGTTAAGGCTGGAGACGATTCCGGTCGTCATCGTCCGCTCGAGGCCGAACGGATTGCCGATCGCGAAGACGCGCATGCCGACCCGCAGATCGGACGAGTCACCGACTTCGATCGGGAAGAGGACGTCGCGGGGCGCGTCGATCTTGATCACGGCGATGTCGTTGTTGGGATCCGCTCCGACGAGCTTGGCGTCGTACGTTTTTCCGTCGAACAGAGTGATTCCGACCTCTTGGGCGTCCTCGATCACGTGGAAATTGGTCAAGATGTGCCCCTCGCGGTCCAGGACCGATCCAGAGCCAGAGCCTTCCGATGAAACGTCGAGCAGCAGGATCGTATTGACACTCTTGGTCGTGATGTTGACCACGCCCTTGTTGTTGCGGTCATACACGGCGACGCCGATCGCCTCGTCCGGCGAAAGGCCGTCGGGGTTGAAGACCAGGCCGGCCGGTCGCGGTCCGGTGCGCGGCCGGGGCGGCGTCATCGAACGGAGGCAGCCGGGGGCCGGATGTCACCGAGGGTTCTTGCTGGGCCAATGCGGCCTGCCGGTTGCCGGGATCGGCCAGCCAGAGCACGAACAGCCCGCCAAGAACGGACGAAACCACACACGCGGCCACGTATCGCATCGTTGAGAGCCTCCCCAATCGTCCGGATGAACGGCCGTCGATGGAAACCGCGTCATCGGCCGGCCGAAGCGCGTCATTGTATATGTTTTTCCTGCGAAACACTCAAGGGGAGCGGCACCGTAGGGCAAGCTGCCCGCTTGCCGCCAGTTGCGATCAGCCTGCCGCCAAGAACCGAAGCGGACCGCTTCGCTCGCGTGATCGGTTGCGGTCGTCCCGTAGCGCGATTAGGCTGACGCGATGCCTGATTCGACCCTGATCCGCGTCGGCCACAGTCCCGATCCGGATGACGCGTTCATGTTTCACGCCCTGGCCAACGCCAAGATCGACACGGGCCGGTATCGGTTCACTCACGAGCTGCAGGACATCGAGACGCTGAACCATCGCGCCATGTCCGGCGAGCTGGAGCTGACGGCCGTCAGCCTGCACGGATACGCTTACGTGACCGACAAGTATGCCCTCTGCTCCTGCGGCGCCAGCGTGGGGGACAATTATGGACCGATGGTCGTTTCCCGAGTCCCGGCCGACGCCGAGTGGCTGATCGACCGGCGAATCGCAATCCCGGGCGAGATGACGACTGCCTTCCTCGCCTTGCGGCTCTTACTGGGCGACCGGTTCACCTATGAAGTCCATCCCTTCGACCGGATTCTCGACGTCGTCGCCCAGGGAAAAGTCGATGCCGGCCTGATCATCCATGAGGGCCAGTTGACCTATGCCGATCAGGGATTGTCGCTGGTCGTCGACCTGGGCAAATGGTGGCATGACGAGACGGGCCTTCCCCTTCCGTTGGGAGGCAACGCCATTCGCAAGGATCTGGGCCGCCCGGCCATGGAAGAGGTCACGGCCCTACTGAAGCAGAGCATCCGGTACGGCATGGAGCACCGTGCCGAGGCGCTGGCGCACGCCATGCAATACGGCCGCAATCTCGATTCGGCGAAGACCGATCGGTTCGTCGCCATGTACGTCAACGACTGGACGCTCGACTTCGGGCCTCGCGGACGCGAGGCCGTGGCGACGCTCTTGCGCCGCGGATTCGAAGAGGGCATCATCCCCCGCCCCGTAGAACTGGAATTCATCGGATGACGACTATGATCGATCCCATCAAGTCGCGCCTGGCTCGCAACGAGCTGGTCGTGGCGGCCGCCGTCGGACGCGTCATGCACCATAACATCGTGCAAATGATCGGCTTGGCCGGCGGCTTTCACGCCCTGTGGTTCGACCACGAGCACTGCGGGCTTACGATCGAGCAGCTGGAAATCGGCACGCTGGCCGCGCGGGGCGTCGGGCCTCGACACGTTCGTCCGCATTCCGCCAACCGACTACGCGCTGGTGACGCGCTGCCTCGAAGCGGGGGGTGGGGGCGTGATGGCGGCGCAGATCTTTTCAGCCGCCCAGGCGGAACAGTTCGTGCGCTGGGCGAAGTTCATGCCGCGCAGCGCGCGGGGCCTCAACAACGGAGGCTGGGACGCGCAGTTCGGCCGCATCCCTCCGGCCGAGTTCTGCCAGAAGGCCAACCGCGAGACGTTCGTCGCCATCCAGATCGAGACGCTCGGCGCCGTCGAGGACTGCGACGCGATCGCCGCCATCGACGGCGTCGATCTCCTCTTCATCGGGCCCGTCGATTTGAGCCAAAGCCTGGGGGTGACCGGAGATTTCTTCCATCCGAAGTGTCTCGAAGCCATCGACCGCGTGGCGGCCGCCTGCGCGCGCCACGGCAAGCATTGGGGCGCCGTCACGGCCAACCTCGAGCATTGCGATCTTCTCGTGAGCAAGGGGTGCCGGCTGATCTCCCCGACCAATGACGTCCGCCTGTTCAACGTCGGCCTGCAGGCGTTTCAAACGCAGTTCGCGAAATACGTCTCGAAGTAGCGGCGGCACAGGCGATTGAGGTCAGCATGGTTTTGGGCTGGCTGCGCCGGCACCGGCGGCGACGCTGTTTCGAGCGGCCGCTCCCAGACTCCTGGCGGCGATTCCTGCTGACGAATTTTGCCCACTACGAGTGGCTGTCGGAGGCCGAGCGGGAACGGCTGGATGGATTGACGCAGATCCTCGTCGCGGAAAAGAACTGGGAAGGCTGCAACGGCCTCGTGATGACGGACGAGATAAAAGTCACCATCGCGGCCCAGGCCGGTCTGCTGGCGATCGGACTGGCGGAGGAGTATTTCGATTCGATCCTCTCCGTGCTGGTTTATCCCGGAGGGTATGTGGCCCGGGAAACCGTGCACCGCCCCGGCGGCGTAGTGATCGAGGGGGAAAGCCTGCGCCTGGGCGAAGCTTCCTCCGTCGGGGCGATCGTGCTCTCCTGGCCCGACGTATTGGAAAGCGGCCGCATCCCGGACGACGGATTCAACGTCGTCTTCCACGAGTTCGCCCACGCCCTCGACCTGCAGGGACACGGGTTCGACGGGGCGCCCCTATTGGAGAACCGGGCCCAGTATCAGACTTGGGCCGAGGTGATGACGACCGAATATCATCGGCTGATCGGCCGCACGCGCCGGGGATACGACACGCTTTTGGACCCCTACGGCACGGTCAGCGAGGCGGAATTCTTCGCGGTGGCCACGGAGTGCTTTTTCGAGCAGCCGCTCGACATGCAGCGGGAGCACCCCATGCTGTACGAGCTTTTCCGCAATTTCTTCCATCAGGACCCCGCGGAACGCTTTCGGCAAGCCGGTTACCGCTAAATCCGAATTCAAGTCCCAAATCTAGACGGTTGGTACACGTGTCGCCAGGAACCATGAGACGATCCCGTAGGCGCCGAAAATGAAGACCCACAGGATGGCGAGGGCGTGCCAGATCCAGGCGCAAAAAGCCACGCCGAAAGAATATTCGTGGTCGTAACGGTCGGATAACCCCCGCAGCGTGACGTACGACAGCACCATCAGCGCGACGATCACGTGCAGGCAATGCAGGGCCGCGGCCCCCAGGACGAGGGCCGTTGGCCCAAGCTCCGCCTCGCCCGCGTTCCGGTCCAGCTGCAGATTCTGCACGATGCCCCACAGGCCGAAGGCCTGGACGCCGACAAACGCCGTTCCAAACGCCAAGGCCCACAACAAGGCTCGGCGAAAGGGCCGCTGCCGCTCTCGCCGCACGGACGACAGCGCCTGGCCCAGCTCCGCGCTGCAGAAGATTAAAAGCGCGGTGCTGAAGGCGAACGCCGTCGGCACAATGAACGTGCCCGTCGTCGACCGCGGCGGCAAAAATGTCCGGGTCAAAAGGAGCATCAATGCGGCCGCCGCCGCGAACAGCGCGGCCGTCACGCAGAAGAGCCGCAGCACGAATCGGGTTTCTCCGGCATTGCGGCTGCCCGCCAGTATCGGCCAACCGAGCGAACCATCCACGTCGTGCTTATTTTTCGGTCGCATGGCGAATCTCCACTTGCGCCCGAGGACCGGTCTTACAGCAATGCTAATGCGCAGCCACGCGCAGAGGAAACCCCGTGCCGGGATTATTCAAGCATTTTCTGCGCCCGTGTTTGCGGCCGGGAGAGCGGCTACATCAGGAGCGGCTGCAAATAGCAGAGCCACAGCGCGGTTCCCTCGTGGATCAGGGAGGGTCGCAATTCCTGGAAGCGGAGCTTTTTTCGGACTGGAACGCTATGCACGTCCAGTCCGGCCCGCTGGCAGCAGAGCTTGATGCGGGGAAGCTGGTAAAAAGGGGCGGCAACGAGGACTCTGGCCAGCTTCTGCTCCTCGAGGACTTTGGCGGTCGCGGCCACCGAGGCTTCCATCTCCATGACGCCCGAACTGAGCAGAAGATCCCCGTTCGGAATTCGCTCGCTCGTCGCCAAACGCCGCATCGTGTTTTGCGTCTCGTCAAAGGATTCGCCGCGACCGGCCAGGATCACCTTGTGAACTTTCCCGTCGCGATAAAGCGCACAGGCCGCGCGGACCTGGTCCGCCAAGGCGTTCGGATTCCCTTTCGCCTCCGCCCCATCGGCGAAGACCACCACCGCGTCGGCCGCGCAGCGGTCGTCCGTCTTGCCGAGACAGACGAACTGTGCCAAGGGGAACCCGGCCAGGCACGTTGCCACCGTCACCATCCCAACCAGGAAATCCTTGAAGAAGCTGGACCGTTCCCAGCCTGTGGCCAAGAGGCCCGGCACGATCACGATCAGGCTCGCCGCCACGTGCAGGCCAAACGGGACCGGAACCTCGTTTGCCGTCTGCCCGCCGGCGAGATGTTGATAGAACCGCCAAGTGTTCCAAAGCGTCAGGCCGAGCAGTCCCAGCGTGCAAACGGCCGCCAGTCGGCGCAGGGCCGGAGCCGCCCTGGGGAAAAATGAAAAAAAGAGCAGCAGGACTGCCGCCAACGCGAGAAAGCCTCGCGCCGCCGGCTTCGGCAACGGGTGCAGGTCGAGCCACCAGGCGCTGGCGTTGAAATGCGGAAACCGCATCTCGCCCAGCAGGATCAACAGGGTGACGCCGCCGACAAAGAAGGCGGCGCCGCGAGTGACCGCAAACCAGGCCGGCGCCGCAGGCTCGTCGACGGGATCGTCCTCGGCTTCTGGCGTCCGATCGTGGAGCGTGTGACGCTCGATTCCCATAAAGTTCCCTTCCGGCGGAAGGCCCGGCGACCCGCCGGCGGAAGATTAACGACAAAGCGGTTTTCTAGGGAGAGGAAACCGCCGGAGGTGATCCTTTGGCTGCCCGCCCGCGTTCGTCTATCATGGAACGGAGTTCCGGAGGACGGAGATGAAAATCGCCTTGGGGTCGGATCACGCAGGCTTCGAGTACAAAAAGGCCATCGAGCAGTTCCTGATCGATGCCGGGCACGACGTCCATGACTTCGGAACCTACTCGACCGAACCGGTCGATTATCCCGACTTTATCCGGCCGATGGCGCAGGCGGTCGCGCGGGGCGAGTTCGAGCGAGGCATCGTGCTCGGCGGCTCGGGCAACGGAGAAGCGATGGTGGCCAACCGTCTCCGGGGCATCCGCTGCGCCTGTGTTGGAATGTTGAATCGGCCAAGCTCGGCCGGCAGCACAATGACGCGAACGTGATCTCCCTCGGGCAACGCATGATCAGCAAGGACCTCGCCCTCCAGATCGTCCGCGTTTGGCTCGACACCCCCTTTGAAGGTGGCCGCCACGTCCGCCGCCTCCAAAAGCTGGATGAACCGACTGAGTCGTAACCGTGAGACGAACACTGTGCGCGGTCATCATGCTGTGGCCGACCTCAAAGCATGACCGGCGTCGGGGCCGCAGCCAGGAAATCCGGCTCGATTCGAGCCAAGATTTCGCCCGCATCGGCGAACTGTCTGATATCGGCCGTCGGCGGCATCAAGGGGAGGACGAACTATGACTCTCGTGGGCAACGTGATTTGGCTCGTCTGTGGCGGACTTGTGTCCGCGCTGGCACATCTTGTCGGGGGAATTCTCCTGTGCCTGACGGTGATCGGCATTCCGTTCGGCTATCAGGAGATCAAGATCGGCATCGCCACGCTGGCCCCCTTCGGCTGCGAGCTGGTGGAGTACCAGGACGCCAATTCTCCGCTGCGGCTCGTGCTCAATGTGATCTGGCTTGTGGTCTTCGGATGGATGATCGCATTGCATCATTTGCTCTGGGCGGTGCTGCTCGCGCTGACGGTCGTGGGACTTCCCTTCGCCCTGCAGCACCTCAAGCTGATTCCGCTGGCCCTGCTTCCGTTCGGCCGCGAGCTGGTCCGAAACGGATGGCACCCGGACGAGATGCGGAATTACGGATCCCAGTGGAACCACGCGGCTCCCGCGCGACGATAGATCGCGACCCTGTCGGCCGGCCGTGCGTCACTCCGCGACAATCTCGCTCAGATCAAAGCGAACGCGATGGCGCGATTCGAGTGAATCCTCCCGGACAAGCCGGCCGGTCGCGTCGTACCACAGCTCGACATGGGCGTCGCCCGTGATCCGGTAATGCGTGCAGACTTTCTGCTCTCCGACGACGGTCAACGTCTCTTCGCCGACGCGGACCAGGTTCCCTCGCAGCTTGCGCCCCTGGTCGGAGTCGATGATCGACACGAAACGCGCGCCGCGCTGTTCTTGGGCGACGAGCGAATTCGGATCCGCGGCCGTACGATCGGCGAGCTCGCCCGAGGCCAATCGCTCCGGCGTCTGCCAATACGACGATACCCATGCGTCCGGCGTCATCTGCGAGACGGTTCCGTCGACCGTCAACCGCAAGCTCTTGCCGGCGGAAGCGGCCTTCACGCGGTATTGGGTGCCGTTGTAGTCGGCCACGTTCTCCATCGCGATCAACCGTCCGTTTTTCCAAACCTCGGTCCCGGCCGAGTTGTAGTTGTATCGATAAACCAGGAAGTTGATGCGGAGCTCCGCCTCGCTTCGCATCTGGATGGTCCCGTCGCTGCGGCGGCGAATCTGCATCGTGCAGGCGCCGCGTTTCGTGCCGTCGATGGAGATTGTAAACTCGCGCCGTTGCGACTCGACGTTCCGCAGCTCGTCGGCTCCTTGAGCCGTCCGGCCAAGGCAGAAAATCGAAGTCCCGATTCCGAGGAAAATGAGGTTCCACGCGACGATTGCCATTGCGGCCGGCCGTCGTACGACGAAGTCTCGACCGTGCGGTCTCGCCATGGTTGTTCTTCTCGTCTGAATGGTTTTTGGCGACAATTTTGAGGGGGCGAAACAATATCGAAATGCGTCGATCAGGCCAAGAGCAAATGTGTGAAAAGCGCGACAGGTCGACCGGCCAAAACGGGAATCCAAATCGAGCGGGCCCATGAACCAGAACGGCGGGGTGTACAACGCGCAGTCGCGAACCGCTGCCGGAGAGAACCGCTCCCCTTCGCATGTCACCGCCAAAACGATCGCCCTGTGACTGCGAGCGCATCGGCCCATCGCCGCAAGTTCTTGGTAAGCCAGGCCGTGCTACCGCGGACTCCGGCTGCGAGCGATCGGTTTCCTCCCAGGGTGTTGCCGAAAATCAACATGAAAAACAGCCCTTTTTTTGCCAAACCGGTTTGACTCACTGCTTGGGCGACATAGGTTTTTGATGTCCGGCACGAAGTCGCGTGTGACAACCAACTGATACTCGAGATCGACAAACAATCACAGAAAGGTTCTTCCAATGAGTCAACTGATGAACAGCGTGAAGCGGTTCGCGGTTTCTGAAGATGGTCCGACCGCCGTCGAGTACGCGGTCATGCTCGCTTTGATCGTCGTGGTCTGCTTGACTGCCATTCAGGCCATCGGCACCAACGCGAACACCACGTTCACCGCGGTCAAGAACGCCCTCTAAGCCAGGGTGGACTTTGATCGCTGGTTGCGGCCCGCTGGCCGCGACGAATTACGGGGACGCCAGTCGTCCCCGTTTTTCATTTGGAACGCCGCCATCGAACTGCGAAACGAGCCAGCGGTTTACCCCCCCCGGACCATCGGGATCAACCCGGCGGCTCGTACAAGTTATTTTGGCTCACTGGCGAGGCTGTCCACTCGAGAACGCCCGTCTCGGCGACGTCGTATCCGGGCAGTTCGCCGAGCAGTCGCCGATACGCCGCCGAACGCACGACCCGGACCAGCGCTTGCACTCGCGGGTCGGATTCGACCGATTTCAAAAAACTCAGATCGTAATTTTCGACGCGGACCGACAGGAATCGCAGACCGGCTTCCTCGCTGACGAGTCGGACGCACACGCCCGCGTCGGCCCAGCCGCCACGAGAGCACGGTCGCGACCGCTCGATGGTCCGTGGCGATTTGCGACGGCTGTTTCCGAAGGCGGAGGAGTTGATTCAGGCATTGCCGCGCGCCGGAGCCCGGTTCGCGGCCGATCCAGCGGAGCGGCCTTCGCAAAAGGCCGCGGAGCGACGCGGCCCGCTGGTCCGACACGAACGCCACGCCTTCTTCCCATTGGGCCAACCGCAAGAGCGCGGCGGGCACCGCCAACTCCCGACTGACAATGTTCGCATTGCCGTCGCCTCCACCGGCTGCCGACAAATGCACACCAGCGACGTGAATTCTTCGCTGCTGGAGCAGCCGCAGCGCACGGCCACTGGAACGGCACAAGTGAATCATTCGCCGGCCCGTCTGACGAGTGTACTCGGAGGCCAGCAGCCCCGCCGCCGGATCGCAGCCCGCCACGACCAGCGTTTGGGACGGATCGTTTTCGCAGCCGCAACCGTCGCCGTCCCGCGGAGCGATGCCGTCATGCGCCATCTCCCCCGCCGCTGTTTCCTCGCATGGAAAGAAGAATGCGGCCCGCGACTTCGGCCTGCCAATAGCGGCTCGCAGGCGCGGGCGGAGCCCAGGCCCACTCGTTCTTTGCCGCCGGACGAGCCGTCCCGAACAGCGCCTCGACGGTGCATTCCAAACAGGCGGCCAGCTTGAGCGCGGCGGCCACCGAGGGAACCAGCCGGTGGGTCTCGATCGCGCTGACGGCGGCCCGCGAAATGCCGGAACGGCGGGCGAGCTCGCTTTGCGTCCAGCCGCGGCGGATTCGACAATCCTTGAGCCGATGGCTGGAGGCTGCTTGATATGACATCATCCTGTCACTATAGTGACACGTTCCTGCCAGAGCCAGACAACGGAAGCGTTGTCTTCGCCGTTTAGATATCCGTCCACTTTGAGGGGGCCGCTTGATGACGGACAGGATTCCTGTTCCACCGACGAATTCGCCTCAGCCGTGCGCCGTGCGAAGGCTCTTCGGGTTCGCCCCTGCCTTGCCGACGGCTCTCAGGAAGCAGTCGCGGCAGGGCTTCACGCTGATCGAGCTGCTCGTCGTCATCGCCATCATCGCCATCCTGGTTTCCCTGCTGCTCCCGGCGGTGCAAGCGGCCCGCGAGGCGGCCCGGCGGACGCAGTGCCGAAGCAATCTCAAGCAACTCGCGCTGGCCTCTTACAATTACCTCGACATCTCGCAGGTCTTTCCGCCGGGTCAAATGGTGTTGAATTTCGCGACCAAACCCAAGTTCCGCGGATACTCCCTCTTCGTCTACCTGCTCCCCTACGTGGAAGCCAATACCATTTATCGACAATGGGACTTCAACGACGACCCGGACAACAACACGCTCGCGATATCAAACGGAGACCCGTCGACGGCCCTCTCGGCCCAGCTCATTCCCATTTACAATTGCCCGTCCGATCCGATCCCTCAAAATCCCTATCCGTCCGGAGCGGCCCCGACGTATTCGCCGTATTACGGCGTCACCAGCTACGGCGGAAATGGGGGTACTCAATCGTATCCGCCGAGCTTGGAGACTGCCGACGGCATGTTCTTCCGGACCGGCCCTGCGGCTCCGCAGAATCCGCAGGTCAGCATCGAAATGATATTCGACGGCACGTCGACCACGCTTTTATTTGGCGAGCGGAATCACGTCGACGCGAACTACAACACGTTCTTCGCGCCGGGCTGGAGCATCGACCCGATGGGAGGATGGGGCTGGTGGGCCTCGACCGGCGGAAATTATGGCGGGGGCGACCTCACCGAGAGTTCGTTCTCGCCCATCAACTACATGTGCCCCATCACCTACGCGGAGGCGGTGGCCGAGGGAATGACCAATGCCACCTTCACGAATACGCTCGACTCGCTGCGTGTCTGCTCCTGGGGCAGCCAGCATCCTGCGGCGGCCCAGTTTGCAATGGCGGACGGCTCCGCCCGGACCATCAGTCAATACATCTCGCAGACCGTCCTCGTGGCCCTCAGCACGCGGGCCGGACATGAAGTATTGGCCGACTCTCAATTCTGAACTGCCATGCGAACACCGGCAATATCCCTCATCGTCCCGTTCTGGCTTTCCCTCGTGCTCTGCGGCTGCGGGAGTTCCGTGCCTCTGGGCCAGGTCGATGGGACCGTGCGGCTCGACGGACAGCCGATCGGCCAGGTTCTGGTCGTCTTCATTCCGGAGGATCCGCATCTGCCACAATCCTTCGGCGTCACCGACGATCAGGGACGGTTCCAATTGCGGTGCAACAACAGGGGCCTGGGTGCGGTCGTCGGCGAGCATCGCGTGACGCTCGTCGACGCGGCCGCGGCCCCCGCCGCCAAAAGCCGCGACGACGATGATCTCCCCGAAGGGACCGTTGCCTCGGCCAGCCGGATCCCGGTGATTTACAATCGTGCCAATAAAACACCCTTGCGGCAGTCCGTGGCCGCCAGTTCGCAAACGATCGCAATCGAGATTCCGTCCGGGAAAAAAACCACCTGACAAAACCGTCATATTCGTCCGGATCCGACTGGTTCGATCACAGCGGGGTTGAACGGGGACGGCCAGCCTGTTAGACATGAATGTCAGCCGCACAGCGCCTTCCCGCACCGCTTTTTGAATGACGGACGTGCCCGATGTTCGACCTGTCTCGCCGGGGATTTTTGCAATCCGCTTCGCTTCTCGTTGGCGGCGCGTACACCCATTCGTTGCTCGTGAACCGCTCGCAAGCGGCTCCCGCGTTCGCCCACCAGCCGTCGTTCGAGCCAGCCGCTCTCTTTCTGACCTGGCAGCGGGATCCGACGACGACGATGACCATTCAATGGATCGGCAACGAGCAGGACGCCGCCACGCGGCCGATCTGGTACGCAAAGGAAGGCACGAAGCTCTGGAGGACCCAACCCGGCACGGCCCGACGATTCCCGATGACCGACCGCTGGATCCTCCGCACGGAATTGACGGGGCTGGAACCCGGCACCGATTACCGGTTTCGGGTCGGCAACGACTCGGCCGAAGAGCGGTTCCGCACCATGCCGACCAAGGCCAATAACACGATTCAATTCGTCTCGGGCGGCGACTCCGGGATCGGCCAGCATGCCGTCCAGACGAACCATGTGGCGGCCGCCCAATCGCCGCTGTTCGTCGTCATGGGCGGCGACATTGCCTACGAAAACGCGAAGTCGCCCGCGATCTTTTATCAGTTCCTGAAGAACTATTCGCGTGACCTGCGGGACGAACACAAGCGTCTGATTCCTCTGTTGGGCTGCCTCGGCAACCACGAGGTCCAGGGAGGTTATGGCAAGACTCGGAAGGAAGCTCCCTTCTTCTATTCGGTCTTTGACGGCCTCTTTCCGGAGACGGGTTATGCCAGCCTCGACTTCGGCGATTACCTATCGTTGATCTTTCTTGACTCCAACCACACCTCGCCAATCGAAGGGGCACAGACCGACTGGTTGTCCAAAACGCTCAAAGAACGCGAGGAATTCCCGACTGTCTTTGTGTACAACCACGTTCCCTCGTATCCCTCCGTTCGCCCCTTCGGATTAGACGGCGGGGCCCGTAGCCGAAAGCACTGGGTCCCCGTGTTCGAGCGCTACAACGTCGACGCCGTGTTCGAGCATCACGACCACGCCTTCAAGCGGACGCATCCGCTCTTGGACGGTCGGATCAACGAGAACGGCATCGTCTACTTGGGCGATGGATCGTGGGGGCAAATCCGCCGTCCCGATCCGCCGGAGAAGCGCCCCTACCTGGCCGTCACCGACCAGGCCTACCACGTCTCGGTTCATCGCATCGAAGGACGCGAGCGCTTCCACGTGGCGCTCTCCGATGTCGGTCGCGTCGTCGACGTCTGCGTCACCACCAAGCGCAGCCACCGGCGCACGACATAAAGGAACCGAAGCACGAAAAAAGACGACGTCAAATGCCCTTGTTTCGGGCTTAGGTCATTCGTGCTTCGTTATCCGTCGCTTTCCAGCGGCGCTCAAAGATAGTCGTTGATAACGTTCTCAAGCATCTCCTGCCGTCCGCTTTCGTTGGCCGCGGCGTTCCCCTTTTCGAACAGGTACCTCTCCAGGCTCGCGAACGTCGCCTTTCCTTGCTCAATTTCCTGGCCGATGGCCGAGTCGTAGCTGCGGTAGCGGTTCTTCACGAAATCGGCCAGCACTCCGTCGGAGCGGATTTTGGTCGCGATCTTGAGGCCCCGGCGAAGGCGTCCATGCCGCCGATGTGGGCGTGGAACAGGTCGATCGGCTCGAAGCTCTCGCGGCGAACCTTGGCGTCGAAGTTGACGCCGCCGGGGGCCAGTCCCCCCTGTCCCAGAATGACAAGCATGCATTGCGTGGTGAGGTACAGGTCGGTTGGAAACTGGTCCGTGTCCCAGCCGAGCAGCATGTCCCCCGTGTTCGCGTCGATGCTGCCGAGGGCCCCCTGGATCGAGGCGTAAATGAGCTCATGCATCATCGTGTGGCCCGCGAGTGTCGCATGGTTCGTCTCGATGTTGAGCTTCACGTGTTCCTTGAGCCCGTATTGGCGGATGAAGTTGAGACAAGCCGCCGCGTCGAAATCGTATTGATGCTTCGTCGGCTCCTTCGGCTTGGGCTCGAACAGGAACTGCCCCTTGAATCCAATCGACTTGGCGAAATCGACCGCCAGATGCATGAACCGGGCCAGGTGATCCAGTTCGCGTTTCATATCGGTGTTGTAGAGATTGGAATACCCTTCACGGCCTCCCCAGAAAACATAATTGGCACCCCCCAGCTCAAGGGTGACTTCGAGCGCCTTTTTGACCTGGGCAGCCGCGTGGGCGAAGACGTCGGCATTGGGGCTCGTGGCGGCCCCATGCATGTACCGCGGATGGGAGAACAAATTGGCCGTCCCCCACAACAGCTTGATTCCGGTGCGTTCCTGGGCGGCCTTCAGATGGGGCACGATCGCGTCGAGGTTGCGATTGGCCGCCATGAGCGTCGACCCGTCCGGCGCGACGTCCCGGTCATGAAAGCAGTAAAACGGCGCGCCGAGTTTCGCCATGAACTCGAAGGCCGCGTCCACGCGCCGCTTGGCGTTCTCAATCGATTCGCTGCCGTCGTCCCAGGGCCGCAGAAGCGTCGGCGCCCCGAACGGATCGGCCCCTGTCGCCCGGAAGGTGTGCCAGTAACACACGCTGAACCGCAAGTGATCTCGTAGCGACTTCCCTTCAACCAGTTCGTCGGGGTTGTAATGCCGGAAGGCCAGCGGATTGCGGCTCTTGGGGCCCTCGAAGGGGATCTTTTGTATCTCGGGGAAGTAGTCCATGACGCATCCGCTCCTTGAAATCGCACCCGTTGACGGTATTGGCGCGGCGACAATTGGCTGACAAGTGGTGCACGCGAGTTTACCGCCATCGTAGGGCAAGCTGCCAGCTGGCCGCATTTTCGACGGGCGGATTATCCTCGAAAACAGAAGGTATTTGGCCACGCTTCGATATTGGTGCGGCCAGACCAAGCCGGCCGTGCGTGCCGGGTCTTTTTTGGGGCTGTCGCACCTTATTCTTATGCCCCCAAAACCTCGAAAGACTCCCAAGCTCGGCGGCAATGGATTCGCAAGCGGGCCCGCTCAGAACCCTCCACGTGTCGCGGTTCACCTTGAGAGGCGGCGAGCCGTTTGCATTGCGGTCGGAATCTGGTATTCTGCGTAACCACGTGAGGTAGTGCTGCGCCTCTGTATCTGCGCCCACAGCCGTCCGGCCCACACCCGGACTTGCCCGCGGTTGGTCCGTTTTTCGGCAACCGTCGCCGCTGTGGCCCAGGTTCACCCGCCACCGTGTGAACAGAAACGCGGGGGTGATCGACGCGGTCTACCGGTATCGAAACATTCCCGAAGAAGGAGGACTTTGTGGTCAAGCTGCGCTTGCGAGAACATGAATCGATCTCTGATGCCGTGAAGCGGTTCCGAAAGCTCGTCGAACATGCAGGCATCAAGAAAGAGATGCGCCGGCGGGAGTATTATGAAAAGCCGAGCGACCAGCGCCGCCGTGCCCGCCGCCGTGCCGAACGCCGGGCGCGCCTCCTGCGCCTTCCTCCGGGGACGTGACACGCAGAGAACGACCCGTCGGCAGGCGCACGATTGGCAACTTGAAGCAGATACAGCAAAACCCCCGGTACAGCCGGGGGTTTTCGTTTCGAATTCTTCGGTTCTCACGAGCGCAGGCGCAAAAGGGGGCTTACCGCCGCCAACGTCACTTCGCGGCGGCCTCTTCGGCGGCCGCCTTCGGCGGCGCCACAATGGTCTCCTTGATCGCCTGGATGAAGTAGATCTTCTTGGGCGACTTGACCTTGAGCTGCTGGATGCGCTCTTCCGCCGAGTCGCGCTGGTCATACGGGAATCGCCCCTCTTCCTTCATGCTCCCGTTAAAGACGGCCCACATGAGCCGCCTCCGCTCGGTGACCTTTGATTTGCGCGGCGGGTCGGCTTCTTTGTGGGGTCCTTTTCGCGTTTGCGCTTTTTGGCAGCCCCGTCCGGCGTAGCCGCCTGACTGTCGGCTGCCTCGGCTTGTTTACGTAACTCGAGCCGGCTTTGTGTCTTACGAGCCATTCTTCAGTGTCCTTTTCGAGTCCGAGCGTTTTCCGCACTGCGAGGACGACCGCAGCCAAGATGAGGCACGGGCGGAGCGGGCAAGCGGAATGGCAAGCTGGGAACTTGCCCAACGACTGGGAGGCGCCTCTCGCGTCGTTAGGGAGAATAACAAAAGCGGGGCGCCTCCGCCAGGAAACAGAGGTCTTGCTGGATTGCAGGCCTCCATTCTCCCGGATACGCCGAGCACCGGAATTCATAAAACCGGTCGGGGCAAATCACTTACGTGAGCCAAACAGCGCGTCAGCCGCAAATCTCCAAGAATTAGCCAAGTGTGTCCATTTCATTTTAGCGGCACGATCAATTCGTCCGAAAAAGGCAGAATAGTTTATCCAATCGGAGCGGTAGGACCGATCAATATAACCGCGGGAGTCCTTCCACCGACCGGGCTCCCTTGTTTCAAGGATGTTAAGGAGAGTACTCGATGCGCAGGTATGGGAAGTGGGTTTTGACCCTGGGAATCTTGGCGGTGGCTCCCGGTCTCGCGGCGGCCGCTTCCTTTCCGTGGCAATCGGATGACACGGAAACTGCCTCGAGTGCGGCGGCCCAGAAATCAAAAAACCAGCAGATTGCCGAGAAGATCGCGCTGGCTTTGAAGAAGTCCGCCTTCCACGGCTACGAAATCGATATCGAATACAGAAACGGGTTGGCGACTCTTCGCGGAAAAGTCTCCGACCCGCGACAAAAGGTCCGTGCGAGCCAAGTCGTTGCGGCCGTGTCCGGAGTGCATCACGTCGAGAATCAGCTGATTGTTCTCTCAGCCTCCCAGGGTCCGATCCGCCAGGTCAACGCCAACGGAGCCGACCTTGCGGCCGGCCCCCCGCAGAATCAGGCCCAGGGACAACCGACGCAGATGTCGGCCAACCAGGAAAAAGCGATGCAGATCGGCCGCGCGCTCCAAGATGCGGGGCTGAACGGCTACGACATTGAGATCATGTATCAGAACGGGCGCTGCGTGCTTCAAGGGGTGGTCGGTACGCCGGAACAGCGTGCCGGCGCTGCCCAAATCGCGAACTCGGTACCGGGCGTTCAGTCGGTCGCCAATCAGCTTCGGCTGCAAGGCCAAGCGGGGCCATCCGCCGCTCAGAACTCGCCCAACTACACGATGGCCGCCTATCAGACTCCGGGAATGCCGGGGGGCCCCCCGGCTCCTGTCACGAACGGGGGTCCGGGCCCAATCGGTCCTCCGGGCATGCCGCAGGTTCCCGGCTCGGATCAGCCGATGCCGGGTGGCATGCCGCCCATGGGCGCACCGATTCCGGCGACCGGTCCGGGTCCGCAATCGAGCGGTCCTGCGTACGACAATCCGAATCTGCCGCAATACGGCTGGCCGTCCTACGCCCAGTATCCAAACTATGCCGGAGTGACCTATCCCAGCCAATACAGCGCCAGCGCGTGGCCTTACATCGGACCGTTCTATCCCTATCCGCAGGTGCCTCTGAACTGGCGGAAAGTGACCCTCGAATGGTCGGACGGCCATTGGGACCTCAATTTTGATTCGAGGACCGATCGGTGGTGGTGGTTCCTGAATCCGAAGAACTGGTAAGACGTTCCAGCGAGGAAATCCGTCAAAATCAGAAAATTCGTCAAAGTCTTCGCCCTTTAACACCCGATAAAGAAAACAGGCAGCTTTGGTACCGGATCTCGCCGGAACGATGGCAACCCCGCTTTCGACCGTCAAGCATCCACCGAAGGGACGAGAGAATGCCAAGCCTCGGAAAATATGCGAAGCGGATCGCCCTTATCGTCGGAATTTGCCTGACGACGATGCCGAACAGCGGCTGCGTGTTGGCTGGCGGGTTCATCCAAGTCATGTGGGACTACATGTGCTTCTGGTACACGGGGCCGTTCATTCCTGTTAGTCCTTATTGGAGTCAGCTGATCGAAGACCGGATCTATTGGGAACAGCGGTATGGGAAAGTCCCGATCCTCGACCCGGTTGAAGGCGAGCATGCCCCGCTGTTTTGTCTCGATAATCCCTCGCCGGACGAAGTCATGCGTTCGCTTCCGGATGACACCGCCGGCAGCTACGCGTTCCTGGCCGAGACGAAACGCAACAATGTCCGCATGGTGGTGGAACCGATCGTGGACAGCATCGGCGAATGCCGGTTCTATCCGCTGGTTGGTCCTGCCCGCCTGAAAAAGTGTCACTATAAGTGCACGGTCTACTTTGACAAGACGATCCGATCGGACTGGCCGATTCCCTTCATGAACGTCCATCCGACGCAGGAGGTCGTCTACATCGACCATGATCATCTCATCCGCTGTGCCGGACCGGAAACCGCTCAGTAGCCCCGGCCTGCCAGACGGATCGGTTCCCAAGGCAATCGATTCCGCCGACGTCCACAAAAATTTCCGGTAGCGTGCCCGGTTCGAGGGTCCGGGCAAGTGGCTGCCGGAAATTTTTTGCGCCCCCGCTTCACAGCGGCAAGTTGCCAGCTCCACTCGCGCCCATCGGTGGCCCCCGGCGCCCATCATTGTTGCAATCTCCGCCGGCAGCTCCCCTTGCCCATTTTCGACGTTCGCGGGTAACATCAGGAGTCGCGCGGCGCCGATCCAACCCCGACCTCTCAGAACGCCGGTCCGGGGGCGGCCCGTGCCCTCTCGTTCGGCAAGGCTGTCCGGATGCACTTCGCTCAGGGCACAGGTGGGCGGCCTCGATTGCCGCAAAGCGGCCTTCGTGTGACGCTGGCGGCCGTACTGACGGTCGTTCCGCTCGCCGCATGGGGCCAATCGCAGAGCTTGCCAGAGGAGTACCGCTTTGCCACCGGCCTCTACAAGCAGCAGCGCTGGGACCTGGCGGCCGACGCCTTCCGGCAGTTTCTCAAAAAGCACCCCAATCACGAACGGGTTCCCTACGCGCGGCTTTACCTGGGATTGACGCTGGTCAACGCGGACCACCTTTCCGACGCGCGGCAGGTCCTCCGGGAATACGTCCGCGACTATCCACGCAGCAAGAGCCTTCCCGAGGCGCTTTACCGTGTGGGCGAGTGCAGTTATTTGCTGGACGACCTGAAATCGGCCGAGACGGAATTTCAGCAGTTTCTCAAGCAGTATCCGCAGCATGATTTGGTGGAATGGGCCCTTCCTTACCTGGCGGATACGAAGCTCCGTTTGAAACAGCCCGAGGCGGCGCACGACCTGTTCAAAGATGCCCTCGCGAGATATCCCAACAGCCGCCTGGCCGAGGATTCGAAATTCGGACTCGCGCGCGCCGATGAAGAACTTCACGAGACCGGTGCCGCCTCGGCGATCTACGCACAGCTTGCGGAGAACAAGGCCACCGGCACGCGGGCCGCGCAGTCGTTGATGAATCTTGCGACGATCCGATTCCGGGCGGGCAAATTTGAGGATGCCTCGAAATTGTTTCTGCGCCTGACCAGCGATTTTCCGAAGAGCCGGTTGCTTTCCGCGGCCCAGCTCAACGCCGGTTTCAGCCTGTATCAAATGGGCCAATACCAGCGGGCGATCGAGCAATTCGACCGGGCGGCCGCCGACAAAACCCAGGCTGGGACCGCCGGCTATTGGAAAGGGATTACGTTCAAGGCTCTGGGCAACACTGCCCAGGCGGTGCAAGTCCTCAAGGCAACGTATCAGGCCGATCCACAGGGTCACGCAGCCGAAAAAGCCCTCTTTTATTGGGCCGACTGCGAGCTCCGGTCCGCCCATTATGATGCCGCCAAAGGACTCTTCCTCGAACTCGTTCGGAAATGGCCGCAGGGCGAATTTGCCGACGACAGCCTGCATTTTGCCGGAGAGGCGGCGTTGCTGGCAGGCTCTCTCGAGCAAGCCGAGCAACTTGTGGGGCGTTTCGAGAAGGAGTACCGGAACAGTCGGCTGGCGCTGCATGAGGAGATCCTGCTGGGGCGGGTCTTGGACGCGAAGGCCGCCGCGCTACTGAAGCAAAGCAGCGGGTCGGATTCGGACAAGAATCGCCAGCGGGCAGATGAGCTTCGCCGCGTCGCCATCGAACATCTTGAAAAGGTGATTGCCGCAAGCCGGCTTCCACGAACAGTGACCTTGGCGCGATTTCAGCTGGGGCGCATCCTTCAAGAGACTGGCGAACACGCCCACGCGGTCGAGGTTTTGGCGCCGCTCGCCGAACAGGCCGAACGGCCGGAGGCCTCTTCGGAGTCCATCGAATCGCTCGTGGTCTGGGCCCACAGCGAAAGCGAGCTCGGCAGGCAGCAGCCGGCGATCGCCGCGTTTTCCAAATACCTGGCCCTGCGGCCAAAAGGGGGACAGGCGGAGCAGGCGCTTGCCGGTCGCGCCTTGGCCAATGCCAAGCTTGGCAAGAACCAAGCCGCGCGCGCCGACGCCCTCTTCTTGCTCAAAGAGTTCCCGCAAGACGCCGTCGGGGCCGACACGCTGCGCCGTCTCGCGGAACGTGCCTACGACGCAAAAGAATGGACAAGCGCGGCGGAACTTTTCGGAACGATGGCCGAGCAGGGGACTGCCGACTCGGACCTGCGTCGAATTGGCCTTTCGGGGCTGGGTTGGGCCAGGTTCCAACTCAAATCCTACGACCAATCGGCCGCCGCCTTCGAGCAGGTTTTCAACCGGTTTTCCGCGCATCAATCGCAAGTGGCCGAAGCCGGTTATATGCGTGCCCGTGCCCTACAAGAGGCCGGCAAGTCGTCAGAGGCCGCCAAGGCGTATGCGGAGGCGTTTCGGAAACTCGCTCCGCTCTCGTCTGCTCACGAACCGGGCGCTGTGGCCGCCGGTCCCCCTGATTATGGTTTTTTGGCCGGCGTGCAGGCCGCGAACCTGCTGGCGCAATTGAAGCGTTACGACGAATCCGACGCCGCTTACCGGCTTGTGATCGACCGGTTCCCGAAGGCGCCGCAGGCCGGGCAGGTCCTGTTCGACTGGGCAAACATGCTGTACGTCGCAAGGAAAAACCCTCAGCAAAGGCGGCGTGTCCGCGAGATTTTGGCGCGGATCGTCCACGAGTTCCCGGAGAGTCCTGCCCAGGACAACGCCCGGCTTTTCCTGGCGGAACTCGATCTCCTCGACGGTAAAGCCAGTGTCGCGGAAAAGGCATTCCGCGAGGTGCTCGCCGATCCCAAGGCCGACGCGAAAGTCCGCGAAGACGGCCTGTCCCACTTGATCGCGGTGACTGCCGACAAGGAAGACTGGACGAGCGTCCGCGAGCTGGCCGGCAAGTTCCTGGCCCAATTCCCCAAGAGTGCGGACGTCCGTCTCGTGCAACTGAACCTGGCCGCATCGCAAGTGGGTCTGAAGGATCCGGCGGCGGCTGAGAAGACGCTCGTCGAGCTGAAACGGGAGGTCAGCGGCGCGGGCGGCCAGACCGCGGAGTGGTCGGCCCGCGTTTGGGTCCTCTTGGCCGAGGCATTTTATCAACAGAAGAAATACGACGACGTTCAGGCGACCGTCGACGATTTGCGTCGCCGCATGCCGAAATCGCCCCTGCTCTACCAGGCGGACGAGATTCTCGGCCGCAGCTTTAAGAATCAGGCGCAGTGGGACAAGGCCATCGCTGCCTTTCAACGCGTGGTCGACGACCGGCAGGGCGAACAGGACGAAACGGCGGCCAAGAGCCGGTTGATGATCGCCGAGTGCTGGTTCCTTCAGAAAAATTACCGCCAGGCTCGGGAAGACTATCTCAAGGTTTCCACCTTGTACGATAAACTGCCGGAATGGGCGGGCCCGGCTCTTTTTCAGGTCGGGCAGTGCGAGGAAGAACTCAAGCGACCGCATGATGCGGAAAAAACGTACCACGATCTTATTGCCAGTTTTCCGCGGAGCCGATACGCCGACGAGGCGAAGAAGCGGTTGGACGAGCTTCACAAAAGGCCCGCAGGCTGAGGATTGCATGCTCCCCTTCGATGGATCTGCGACGGCGTGGACGGCAGGGCCAGCCCCCTGCGGCGGCCTCGATTCAGGCCGAATTCAAGTACGGTGGATTAAGTCTTCGAGACTCGCCATTCGTGCGCAATGCGTGGTGGGTTTTGAGGACTCGACGCGCCCTGCAAAAAAGGCGGTTCGTCGCGTATCCGATGCGCCCTGTCGCAAAAAAAAGCACGCTCTTTCAGCGATCACGCTGGCTTTGCTTGCCGTCTTGAGTTTCCCTGTACCCTCTTTCGCCCAGGTCCGGCCGGCGGCCAACTCGGGCGGCAAGGACGGGGCCGTCCAGTTGCGGCCTTCGCAAGACGCCGGCCCAGGCAATCCGCTTCCGGGAGAAGGGGCTCCCGTGAAAGCGAAACATCGCAAAATTCCCACGACGCCGATCGAAATTGCCGAGGCGCTGGGCTTGCCATTGCTTTTGGCGTTCCTGGGCACGTCGGTGATCGCCGTTTGGTTCACGATCGAACGGCTCGTCGTCGTGCGGCGCGGGCGGGTCATTCCACGTCCTTTCGTCGAGCGGTTCCTGCAGAACCTCGAACAAGGGAACCTCGATCCGGAGCAGGCGCTGTCGCTGTGCGAAGAGAACGGCAGCGCGATCGCGCTCATCTTCGCCCACGGCATCCGCAAGTGGGGAAAGTCCAGCGTCGAGGTCGAACAGGCGATCATCGACGGCGGTGAACGGCAGGTGAGCCAGCTCCGCAGCCACTTGCGCGTGCTCAATGCTGTCGCGCAGATCGCTCCCCTCTTGGGACTTCTGGGGACCGTGATCGGTATGATCCAGTGCTTCAACGAGGTCGCCGTCTCGCAGGCGATGGGCAAGGCCGACCAGCTGGCCGGCGGCATCGGGATTGCCCTCTTGGCGACGGTCGCGGGCCTGGTGGTCGCCATCCCCTCCCTAACGATGTACATGTATTTGGCCGGCCGAGTCGACGCACTTGTCATGGACATGGATCTCCTGGCGCAGAATATCGTGCACCTCGTCTCCGCCGAGGCCATCGCCGACGGCGCTCGAACTCGTCGGCAAGGGACGACCTCGCCGCAACCCGCCGCCGGCTCCCGATCCCAAAGAACGCAAAGCCGTCTAGTGCGGCAAGCATCGCGGTGACGCGATGAAGTCTCGTATTTACCGATAATCTCCGCCACGGGACCGCGTGGTTTGGATGGGAACCGCTCTCGGATGCAGCTTGACGTTTTGATTTTCGGCGGCGGTGCGGCCGGATTGTGGCTTCTGGACACGCTGTTTTGCGCGGTGCGCGGGCCCTGCTTTTGGAAACGGGCCGCCTGGGATCGGGTCAGACGATCGCGGCCCAGGGGATCATTCACGGCGGCCTGAAATACTCGCTGCAGGGAGTCCTCACGCCTTCGGCCCTGCAAATTCGCGAGATGCCGGAGCATTGGCGGGAGTGCCACATCGGCCGCCGCCATCCCGACTTGCGCGGCATGCGGCTTCGCTCGCCGCACTGCTATTTGTGGCGGACTGATTCGTTCGCTTCGCGGCTGGCCATGATGGGCGCCCGCGTCGGTCTGAACGTCGCCCCCCAGCTCCTCAACGAGGAGGATCGACCGGCTGTGCTGGCCCGTTGTCCGGGACCTGTCGCCCGCCTTGACGAACCGGTGATCGCCCCCGACTCGTTTTTGCAAACGCTTTTCTCGAAGCACAAGAGCCGCGTCCTCAAGGTCGATCCCGCTGACGTCGCCTGGGAATTCGATTCTCGACGGAACGTGCGGGCCGTTCGGTTGTCACATCCCTCATGGGGCCGCCCTCTCACCGTGATGCCCCGGCACGTGGTGCTGACGGCCGGCAAGGGAAACTTGGGCCTCCGCCGGCAGCTTGGCCTGGCCGACGGGACAATGCAATGCCGCGCCTTGCACATGGTCCTTGCGCGGGGCCGATTGCCCGAGCTGAATGGACATTGCGTCGACGGGGCGGCGACCCGTGTCACCATCACCTCCGATCGCGCTTCCGCCGGACGCACCGTTTGGCAGGTCGGCGGGCAAATCGCCGAAGCGGGAGTTCTGATGGACGAACGAACGCTCATTCTGCAGGCCAAGGCCGAAATTGAGGCGACGATCCCGGGAATCGACCTATCCGGCGTCGAGTGGTCGACCTACCGCGTCGATCGTGCGGAAGGGGCCACGCTCGGCGGCACGCGTCCGGAGACGGTCCAGCTCGTGCACGAAGGAAACGTGCTGACGGCCTGGCCGACAAAATTGGCCCTCGCTCCGATTCTGGCCGAGCGGGTCACCGAGAGCCTGGCGCCGTTTGATTGCGAATCCGCGGTGGACTGGGCCATTCTGGACGACTGGCCGCGGCCCGAGATCGCCCGCCCCCCGTGGGAAACCGTCCCCAGGTGGTTCACCGCCGCCGAACTGGAGGGGCCGGTCCGAAGGGCCGCTTAGCCTCCCTGGCTGGCTGGGTCGGACAACCCGGCGAGCGCCCGCTTTTGATACAAAGCGCCCGCTTTTGGAACACTTTTTTGAGTTTTTTGGGGTTATTTGGGGTGTAAAAAAAGGGAAACTGAAGACCGCCAAAAGCCTTCGGAACGAGAGTTTACCCCCGGGTCCGTCCAGACCCGACGACTGCGAACGTTACGATACGTATGTACACTAACGGTCCGAGTCCCCCTCATCGTGCTTCGGCATTGAAACACCGTCCTCTCGGCCGCACCGGTTTGTCCGTCTCGCCGATCGGGTTCGGCGGGTTCAAGATCGGCCGCAACGAAAAGACCAAGTATCCGACCGCGTACGACTTGCCGAGCGAGTCGGACGTCGGCCGGCTGCTGGACGGCCTGCTGGATCTCGGCATGAACTACATCGACACCGCGCCGGCCTACGGCTTAAGCGAAGAGCGGATCGGACGGTTCCTCGCCGAGCGACGTCGCGAGTTTGTGCTGGCGACCAAGGTCGGCGAGACGTTTGCCGGCGGCGTTTCGCACTACGACTTTTCGGGCGAGGGCTTGCGGGCCAGCGTCGAGCGCAGTCTCGTGCGGCTACGGACCGAAGCGATCGACGTGCTCCTGCTCCATTCCGACGGCCGCGACCTGTGGATCCAAAACGAGACCGACGCCGTTGCCGTCTTGCGTGAGCTCAAAGGGCGCGGGCTCGTGCGGGCGATCGGCCTGTCGGGCAAGACGGTCGAAGGGGCGCGGCAGGCCCTCAATTGGGCCGACGTGCTGATGGTCGAATACCACATCGACGACCGTTCCCACGAAAGCCTGATCCGCCAAGCCGCCGAACGCGGGGTTGGCGTCGTCGTCAAGAAGGGCCTCGCCTCGGGCCAGCTCCCCGCGGCAGAGGCCATCCGCTTCGTGCTGGCCAATCCGTGCGTTGCTTCACTCGTCGTCGGGGGCCTGAGCCTCGCGCACTTTCGCGAGAACTTAAGAGCGGCGAGCGGCGAGTGAAGGTGATGGCACGGCACCCCTTTGGAATGGGTACCCGCTGCCGCCCTCCTGACTCGCCCCTCGCCCTTCGTCCTATTGCGCGTCAGATTCCGCGTCCTATTGCGCGTCAGATTCCGCGTCAAATTCCGCGTCAAATTCCGCGTCAAATTCCGATCGTCCAGCTCGCGCCGTTGGCCAGTTCGGCGAAGACGAAGTCGTCGTCGTTGTTGCTCATGGCCGGGTCGGTGATGGCGCCGCTGGCAGCGACTTCCTCGTCGATGACGAAGGTGTCGAGTCCATTGGGCGTGGTGGCGGCGATGGGGGCCGTCACACCCGAGTAGACGCCGAGCACTACGTCGTCGACCAGCACCTCGTACACGCCGGAGCTGAGCTGGTCGATTTTAATGACATCGTTCTGAGACGGGTCGGTGATCGTCAGCTTGCCGCCGCTCACGCCGGCGGTCGCCTGAATCGGCGTGGGCGAAACCGCGTTGATGGTGCCGACGCCCGTGCCGATTTGAATCCCGGCACCGCTGCCGCTGGAGAGCTGCAGGATGACCGTCTTGTTCGAGCCGGCGGTGGAGAGGACCGGCACATATACCGTCTCTTCCGTCTGGCCCGGCGCGAAGATGAGGGTCCCGCTCGTCGCGAGGTAATCGGTGCCGGCCGTGGCCGTTCCGTTGACGGTCGTGTATTTCACGGTGACCGTCGAGCCGCTGGGCTGGCTGAGATAGACGTGGAACGCCAGCGTGTTGCCAATCGCCTGGTTCTGAAGGATGGCGACTCCGTCGACTCCCCCCGTTCCCCAGTCGTTGGCGGTGGCGATGTCGATCGTACCGTTGTTAAAGAAGTCGCCGGTGACGACGGAGACCGGGATCGGAGTCGAGCCGACCGAGTAGGCCACGGGCGCCTGGAAGGTGCCGTTGCCGTTGTTGAGCAGCACGGTCACTTCGTTGGTCGTCAGGCCGTTGTTGGTGACGATGATGTCCGGATGCCCGTCGCCGTTGACGTCGCCGGCGGCAATCGACCAGACCATGGGCCCGGCGGCGTAGGCGCCGGCCGGCAGGGGCTGCCCGCTGATGGGGACGGCCACCGGAGCAAACGTTCCGTTGCCGACGCCGTAGAGAATCGAGACCGTGTTGATGTTGCCGGTTTGCGTGGGGTTGAAGCCGACGTTCGCGACGGCGATGTCGAGAATTCCGTTGCCGATGAAATCGGCAATCGCGATTGAGTTGGGCTGAACGCCGGCGGTGTACTGGGTCTGCGTGAAGGTGCCGCTTCCGTTATTGATCAAGACGCTGACCGTGTTGGCTCCGGTGCCGTGGTTGGCCACGACCAGGTCCGTGACGCTGTTGCCGGTGAGGTTGGCGGCCTTGATGTCGACCGGATCGGAACCGACGGCAATGTTCACCGGCGTCTGGAAGGTGCCGTTGCCGTTGCCGTACAGGATCGAGACGTTGTTGGAGCCGCTGTTGGCCACCGCCAGGTCCATGATGCCGTTGCCGGTGAAGACGCCGGCGGCAATGGCCGCCGGGCTGGTGCCCGCCGCGTACGATCCTTCGAGGGTAAAGCCGCCTTGGCCGTTGCCCAGGAGGATCGAAACGCCGTTGGCCGTTGCGACGGCCAGGTCGAGGTTGCCGTTGCCGAGCAAGTCGGCGACGGCAATCCCGGTGGGCGCCGCACCCAAGTTGTAGTTGGTCGTCGTCGGGTTGGCGCTCGTGGGATTGAGAATCACGGAGATCGAGTTGCCGGAGCCGTTGGCGACGATCAGGTCGAGCTGTCCGTTGCCGGTCAGGTCGGCCGACGTGATGAAGTCGGGCTGGTCGCCCGCGGTGTCGTAGATCGGCGCCGCGCTGAACGCGAGGCCGGAGCCGACACCGCCCGAGGTTTGCGACGGGTTGTCGACGACGAACGACGGCGTGCCGCCGCTGGCATTGACGATGGCGAGTTCCGCCTCCGCGGTTCCATTGCTGGTGGTGCCATTCGCGAGACCGACGATGTCGAAGGTGATGGGCTCGAGCGTGCCGGTCGAGTCGCCCGTTGCGGTGATCGTGTAGGTCGCGGACGTTTGGCCGATCGGGATTGAAACGCTGAACATCGAGTCGCCGAGGCTCAACGGCACCGTGCCGCTGGGACCGACGAGCGTGTAATCGGCGAAGGGCGGCGCCGCTGACCTTGATCACGACGGTCACCACGATGGGAGTTGTCTGGGCGAGCTGGACGGTCAGCGTCGCCCTGCCGCCATTGGACGCGATCGTCGCCGCCGAGAGATTCAGCGAGACGTTGGGGGTGGTGTACGGCGCGTCGCCGAAGACGAGCTCCGACGCCAGGGGCGAGGCGGTGCTGACGTTGGCATAATAGGTCAGGCTGCTGAGCGTGTTGGGCGGAGCCGTCTGCGCCATGTTGGCCGGGGCGCCTGGTACACGTCGTAGCTGCCGGCCACGAGGCCGTCAAACGCGAAGTCACCGAGGCCGAGCGTGCTGCCGCTCTCGCTGGCAAAGGTGAAGTAGTCGGTTGCCGGATTGAATGTGCTGTTGTTGGCAGGCCCGATGAAGACCAGCGCGTTGGCCAGGTTGGGCTCGCCGTTATCCTGCGTCCCGTCGTAATTATTGTCCTGGAAGGCCAATCCCGAGACGACGCCCTGCAGGACGTCGTTTTGCTCGTTGATCTTGGCCGTGACGCTGGACGTTGCCGCGGTCGCGTTCATCACCGAGGCGATGCTGACGGTGACCGTCGGGCTGCCGCTCTTATCGAACCCGAGGGGAAGCCCGGTCAGCGTGATGGAGCCGCTCGTTTGTCCCGCCAGGATGACGATCGACTGGCTGCTGCTGACGTAATCGGTCCCTTCGACGGCGGATCCGGAGAAGGCCAGGTTGATCACCACGTTGTTAGCGGCGACTTCTGGCAAAGTCGCCACGATGCGAATCTGCCCGTTGTTTTCGTTGAAAGTCGGGTTCGTCAACGTGTTGCCGCTCAGATCCGTCACGCTCAGCACGATATTGGTGCTGGAAGTCGGCGGCGTATTGACGAACTGGATTCCCGTGACCTGTTGGCCCACGCCGAGGTCGACGGTCGTCGATCCGCCGGCCGGTGCGGTCTCCGAGAAGCCGGCCGGCACCACTTCCAACAAAGTATAGTTTGGCGGCGACGGCGGCAGCCCGCTGAAGATGAAGTCCCCTGACTGATCGGTGGTTGTGAACGGGTCGGCCTTGATGCCGAGCCCGGCGTTGGCGCTCGGCTCGAAGGTGTCGTTTCCGTTTTCATCGATGTAGACGATGACGCCCGGCATTCCCTCGCTGTTCGTGCTTTCAACGACCGACCCGCTGATCGAAGCGCCGGTGACGGCGTTGCCCGTGAGGGTCGCGGTGACTTGCTGCGGGACCTGGCTGTAGGCGCCCGTCACCGACGTCATGGTGACGATCACCGTTTCATCGGAAGCCAGGAGGTTGCCGTTGCCGGTCAGCGTGATGCTGCCGGTCGACTGACCGGCGGGAATATAGATCGATTCGGCGCTGGCGCTGAAGTCTTGTCCGAATGTCGCCGTTCCGCCTGCGAACGAGAGATTGAGCACTGTGCCGGAGGCGCTCGGCGCCGACAGCGTGGCCGTGAGGGTCGTTTGACCGCCGGCTTCCGAGAACGAAGTCGGAGAGAAGCCGAGCGTGACGATCGACGCGTCCGTGGTCAAGACGGCCGTGACTTGCTGCGGCGAATTCTCGACGGCTCCTTCCAGCGAGCTGATCCCAACCACGACGAGGGCCGAGGGTTCGCCGAGGCCGGTGAGCGTCACGCTGCCCGACGTCTGTCCGGCGAGAATCACGATCTGTTGACTGCTGGCAAAGAAATTGGGCGGTCCGGATGGCGTCGTGCTGGTGCCCGCCGAGAATACGATCTGGCCGAGTGCGGCCTGGCCGTCGATGGGGAACCAAATGTTGCCGTCGGGGGTCGGTATTGCGCTATCCGGACCCAACATGACGGGAGCGAAGCTGCTGACCGGCGCGGACTCCACGGGATGAGGCACCAGCGTGCCATTGGGAGTGATTTCCTCGATTCCCAAATACGGCGGCAGCAAGCCACCAATGTTGTTCACCGTGTTGGAATCGCTGAAGTAAAGATTGTCATCCGGTCCCTCGACCAGGCCGGACGGGTCCGGTTGGAACGTGTTGCCGTCAAAGGTGACGTCGGCGAGGGGGTAGTTTGCAACGGTCACGCCGGCCGTTGACATTTCGCCAATCCCCTGCGAAGTCGCCGAGGATTCGGTGAACCAAAGGTTGTTGTTCGGCCCGTTGATGATCGCAACCGCGTCGCCGTTTGCGGCGCCGTTGTTGGCGATGGCATACGTGACAAACTGGCCGGTCACCGAGATGCTACCGATATCGTCGGCAGTGGCCATTGAGAACCAGAGATTGCCGTCAGGCCCCACGACCAGACCGGTGGGGTCGGCGTTGGCAATGGGGACCCTGAATTCGGTCACGTTGCCGGACGCGGAAATGCGGCCGATGGCATTGTTGCCGCTGTCCGTAAACCACAAATCGCCGTCCGGCCCCACGACGATACTGTTCTCGATCGAGAAGGAGGAGGAATTGATTTCAGTGCCGCTGAAAGCGCCTGTTACCAGATTCAATTCGTCGACAGACGCTTCGTTTGACAGGAACCAGAGGTTACCGCCCGGCCCCTCCACGATCTGATATGCGATCGCGCCAAACGGGTAGGTCTTGACGATCTCGCCCGTGGTCGGATTCATTTCGACCACTTCCGACGTGGATGGGCTGGTGAGGGCTGTGAACCAGATGTTTCCATTCGGACCGACGGTCGCGGCTAGAGCGGTTGCGTTGTTGGGAATCGTGAACTGGTTGATCGTGGGGAGCGATGAAGTCGGCGGAGATGGGTTCCCCGATCCGCCGAACGTAAGGTTGACGACGATGTCGTGCGCGCTGGCTTGCGAGAGCGTCGCAGTGATCGTTTCCGAAGTGATCGGAGCATTGGTATCCGGCGCGAGGACGTAGGGAGCCAGATTGATGTACGTAAGGCCGGTCGCCGTCGGCGTGTCGCCGATGTTGGTCACCAGTTGCTCATCGGTGATCGGCGTCAAGCCGGCGCTGAACCCCAGGTCGGCCGCGTCGATCACCATGTTGGCGAAAAGCCCCTGGACGATCGCCGAGGGATTGAACCCGTCGGAGGCGAACAACGGGTCTGTCGCCGACGTGGTCGTGAACGTCAAGCCTCCCAAGGAGAGCGAGCGGGAGCCCAACAGGCCCGCGTAGGCGGCATACAGATCAATCACGGCCACCTTGTTCAACAGGGCAAACTGCGTAATTTCGGCGTTGGCTCCCTGGATGACGGCTTCATCGGTGAGGATCGTCGCGGCCGACAGGTTCAAGGCTTCGACCTCGGGAGTGACGAAGATGTCGGGAACCGTGGCCACGACCAGGTGGTCGTTGGGCGCCTTGGATTGCAGGGTTGTGATCGCGTTTTCGATCGTGGTTTCAATGGTGCTCGTGTATTGCGCCGCGGTTTCGGTCCCGTTGACCAGGTCGAGCGCGTCGTTTTCTCCGATGATGATCGTGGTGTAATTGAGCGATGGCGCCAGGGTTTCAATTTCCGGCAACTGCGAGGAAAGGCCGGCGGCCAGGGCGCCGTCGACCGCCTGGTTGGCGCCGACGGGAACATTGAAGTCGCCGCCGGTCGGCGTCAACTGGGCCACAAAGCCCGGGGCCGGGTCGGTCTTGCTGCCGGCGCTCAGGTTGTCTCCCATCACGCCAAGTTGCAGCGGCGTCAACGCGGTTGGCGGCCCGGAGACGCTCAAGGTGACCGCAGGCTGGTCGATCGTGATTTTCGTCGCCTGCACGCCCCACGTGTTGGTGTCGCTGGAACTCAGGGAGTCTGTGATCGACTGGAACGTCCAGAAGGCGTTCGGGTTCGACGGATCGACGACGGTGGCGCTATAGGCGCCCCAATAGGCCCAGTCCCCGGCGGAACTTCCCCGCTGAAGCGTAGGCGGCGGTACGCTCCCACTGGGGCTCCCCGCTGCGGGAGGCGTGGCGATCGGCCCAACGGCGCCCGGCTCGACGCCGGATTTGAGGCCCGTATAGACGCCCGTTCCCGATTTGACGAGCTGAATGTCTGGCACCGTGCTGTTCGGAAGGGTGAACGTCGTGACACCCGCGAAGGTCGTCCCGACCGCCGTATAGCTGCTGATGAACTGGGTCGTATCTGAGCCGTCGAAGCCGATCACGACGTCGCCGGCGGCGTTCACGGCGATCGAGGGGAAGTAGAAGAACAGGTTCGGGTCGGTCGTCCCCTTGGAACTGAGGAGCCCGGCTTGAATCACCTTCCCCGAGACGGCCGCGCCGTTGAGGAACGTCGGTTGGATCTCGTACCAGGCGATGGCGTCGGTGCCGAATGGATTCGTTGTCGACGTATTCGTGGAATCCAGCACGGTCTGCGTGACCCACAGATCGCCGTTGATTTCGACCACATTGCTCAACCGGTTGTCGATGCCGTCGTCCACCAGGCCCGGCTCAAGTGCCGAGTTCTCGAACGCTCCGGTCGCCGACTCGGTCGAATCGGCAACGTCAGGCGCATGGTTGGGCTGCGGGGCCGGGATCGGCGTCGTCACAGCCTCGGGAAGCGGAATCGAAATGGGATTGCCGGAAATGCTGAAGCTCGTTCCGCTCCCCGAAATGGTTGTCAGCTCCAAGGCGGTCGGAATGAGGTCACCGGCCGTGCCGGCACCGCCGGTCTGCTGGACGGCGGCCTGAGCCAGCACGAGCGCCGGGCTGTCGGCGTCGTAGCTCACCACGGACTGCGGGTTGATTCCATAGCTGTAGGCCCCTTCGCTCACGGACGTGATGTTGTTGATCACGTTCGGGTCGTTCGTTACCTGGGCCGACAGGAGATCCTCCTTCGGAATGGAGATAATCGCGGTCGAAATCAGGTCGCCGGCGGTCGGGTCGGCCGAGCCGGCCAGGGTGGATCCTCCGCTGCCGTCATCGTATAAGTTGGCCGTCAAGACCAGGGCCGTGGAATTGAGGGCCGCATTGAAGCCCAGCGAATCGGAATCGGCCCGCAGCGGCCGGTGGCTTCCACTGTTGGGGTCGATGTTGAGCGGGTCGGGGTTGAGCAGGTAAAGGTACTCGTCCGCGGGAATGACGAACTCCACCCAGCCGTCGAGGGGATTGGAATCCTTGGAGACAGCCAGCAGGATGTCGTTGGCGGCAAATCCCGGCTCGGTCCCCGAGGCGGTCGTGTAGGGCGGATTGCTGTTATCGAGGGCGGAAACATACCAGCGGCCGCTGGCCGAGTCGTAGACGACCTGCGGCTCGTAGGCGTTCATCAGGACGTCGGCACCGTCCACGTCGCCATCTTCGGCTTCCTGGTTCCAAGCGGGCAGCCAGAACTGGTCGAGGGTCATCGTTTGATCGATGGTCCCGCTGACCTTGTCGTAGACGATGAAATTGTTGTTGTCGGCCTCGATGACGACGCTGGGGCCGACGGCGCCGGTGGGGTCGGCCGGCCCGGCCGGCTCGTTCTTGAAGTCCAGGGAAGTTCGAGCCGGCGACTGCGCCCGTCGACGTCCCACCGTCTTCGACAAAGTTCGTCGCGTAAGTGACTCCCGTGGTCGTCGAGAAACTGATGCTGACCGTGTAATAGTTTCCCGTCGGGTCGGTTTCGATGTAGTTTGCAGGGACCAGCTCGCTGACGGAATATTCGTCCCCCGGAGGGTTGGCAACCGACAGCCCGGTGAATTCATATCGTCCGTCCGGCCCGGTAACGACAAACGGGGAGCCGGCCACGTAGGCCGGGTCGTTCGGTTGGTAGACGAGAGCACTGGTCACGGGCAGGCCGAGATAGACGTAAACGCCTGCCATCGGCTGGTTGTTCTGATTCACCACTTCGCCCGAGATCGTTCCGCCGCCACCTTGCAGAGCGAGCGAGGGCGTCAGGGTTTCGTCAAAGGAGGTTGTCGGTGTCGGCACTCCAAGTGATGCACCAAATAGCTTCGTGGCAGAGACCACAAATTCACCGGTATTCTGGTTATTGCCGGTGATCGTGATGGACCCGGTCGTGCTTCCCTCGGGAATCACGATCGTTTCGCTCGTGACCGTGTAGTCCGTCCCCAGCACGGGTGTGGTCGCCCCGTTAAATGGTGCAAACGCCAGGTCGATGATGGTATCGGACGTCGTGTTCGCGTTCTCGAGGGTCGCCGTGAAGGTCGTGCTATCCGCCGCGCCCGTCGTGTTAATCGTCGTCGCACCGATTGCGAACGTCACGTTAGGCCCGACATTTTGGAGCGGTTGCTGGTTGAGCAGATACACGGTCGCCGTTCCCGCAGGCGGACCAACTGGGAACAAGTTGGCGCCCACGCTATCCCCGGTGATTGCGACGAGGAAGGTTTCGGCTTCACCGCCGTCGGGGAGCGGGGCGCGACCCATGGGGATCGAAATGGTCCCAATGAGCGTATTCGCAGGAATCGAAATGCTGCCGTCTTCAAAGGTGTACTGGGTCCCGGCGGTCGCCGGCATCGTCCCCGTATGGAATGTGTCCATTTCCGTGACGTAGTCGACCGTCGTGGCAACCGGCAGGTCGTTGGACAGCCTCACGGTCACGTTTGCGTCCCCCGAACCGACGACGGCGACGGCATTTTCGATCGAAATCGTCGGTGCGGCGATGGTCACTGCGACCGTTGGCTCCGTCACGGCCGGCGCCGCAAGGTTGATTTGGTCGACCGAGAGGGTCAAGCTCGTCGGGAGCCCGGTCGAGCCATTCGCGCCCACCAACGTGAAGCTGCCCGTGGTTTGGCCGGCGGGGATGATGACCTCCAGCGGCGCTCCCTCGGTGAAATACGAATTGAGGCCGGTTTCGACCTCGTAATTGGCGTACTCGTTGAAGAAGCCGGTTTCTGCCACTCCAATTGCCGAACCGGCCAGTCCGATGTAAATCGTGGTGGCGGTCTGCTGCGCGGCGGAGATCGAGACGGTTACTGTCTGGCTGCCCCCCGGGGTGAGGAGGAAGCTCGGCGTCGGCGAAAACGCGACGAGAATGGACGACTGGGCCGCGTCCTGCTGGCTGGTATCGGCGGTGAAATTGGTCACCGCCAGCTCGGTCGCTTGCACGCCCCACGTGTTGAAGTCGTTGGCGGACTGGTCGTCGTCGAACGACTGGAAGGTCCAGAAGACGCCCACGTTGGACGGATCGATCACCGTCGCACTGTAAGCCCCCCAGATGGCCGTAAACGCGTCTTTGAAGGCCAGGGTCGGGATGGTCGTTGGCGTCGCCTGCTCGCCCTGAGTGAGCGCCGTGACTGACACCAGGTCCGTGCTCGGCGAGGTAACGACGTAAGCGTCGGAGGGAATCAGTTCCCGGACCGTGTAGCTTCCCGCCGGGAGCCCGGTGAACGAGTAGTTCCCGTTGGCGTCGGTGGTGGTGAAGACATTGATCGACGGATTGAAGGCATTATTCGGCGTGACCGACCCGTTGATCAGGTAGACGATGACGCCGGCCAGCGGCTCAACGTTGCCGTTGACGAGCGGCACGGTCACGGTCCCGCTGATCGAGGCGCTGGCGACTCCGCCGGGGCTCAAGGCGGCGGTGACCGGCGTGATGCTCGACGTGCTGACCCCGTTGATCGCGGAGACTCCGACGCTGACCGAGAGGCCGGCGGGGGCGATTGCCACGTCGTTGCCGCTGAGCGTGATGGTGCCGGTCGTCGATCCCTTCGGGATGAAGATCGATTCGCCGCTCGTGACGTAGTCGGTCCCAAACAGGGCGATTCCGGTGAACGTGAGGTTGATCAATGTGTCGGTTGAGCTGGCCCCCCCGGTGAGGGTCGCGGTCACCGTCGCGGTGCCGCTGTCCTCGGCAAACGAGGTGCCGGACGAGTACGTCAAGCTCAGCGCCACGGCGGGGGTGCCCGCCGGGTAACTGGTGAGGAGGGTGACGGTGGCCGTCGTCGTCACCAGCGTGCCGCGGCCGCCGTTGGCCAGGGAGGGCTGCGAGAGGAGGATTGAGAAGGTCTTTCCCTCGGCGGTCGCATCGGGGGTGAGGAGGGAAACATTAATCGTGGCGACGGTCTGGCCGGGGGCGAAGGTCACAGAGGAAGTCACCGCGTCGTAGTCGGTCCCCGCGAGGGCCGTTCCGTTCTGTGTCGTGTAATCGACGGTGACGGGGGTCAGGACCGGCTGAGAGAGCCGCAGCAGCACTTGGGCGGTCGAGGTGGTCGACTCGACGACGGAGAGGTTTTCGGCCGTGATGAGGGCGCGCGTGTGACTCCGCGGTCGTTGAGGTATTGTTTTGGATCGTCAACGTGACCTGACCCGACGTCGTCGGCGCCACGCCGTTGATCGAGGTGACGAAGACATTGACGGTCTGGTCGCCGGTCGCGAACGCATTGGCCAGGCCCGTCAGGACGATCGAGCCGCTGATCGATCCCTGCGGGATAAACAGCTCGATCGGCGAGCCGACCGCGGTGGTGATGGCGTTGGGAGTGGGCGGATTGCCTTGCAGATTCGGGACAATCGAGTAGTCGCGGTTGACCAATGCCGTGCCGGAGAATCCCAGGTCGATGACCGCGCCGCCGGCGCCGGCGGGGGATGTGAGCGCGACCGTGATCGTATCGGTGCCGCCCGCGGAGAGAAACGTGGTGGACTGGGGAGTGATCGTGGCGGAGGTGGCCGCGGCGTTGGAGAACCCGGCGTAAATGCCCGTTCCCTGCTTGAGCAAAATCGGGCTGGTGAAGCCGCTGGAGCTCGCGCCCAGTATTCGGCGTAGCTGCTGATTTGCTGCGTGAGGCTCGAGCCGCTGAAGCCGATCGCCACGTCGCCGGCGGAGTCGACGGAGACGGACGGATCGTAGAAGGAGAGGCCCGTCTCGCTAATCACGCCGTGGTTGATAATCGTGTCGGTGGCGATATCGATCTCGAACCATTGGACTTCGTCCTGAGTGGCCGGATTGACGCCATTCGGGACGCCGACCGTTTGGGCGGCCCACAGGTCGCCGTTGAATTGGTCGATGGTGCCGCTGAAGCGACTATCGATCGTGTCGAGCCCGTTGAAGGCGACGCCGGGGCCCGTGGTGAGCGGGGGCGCGCCGGCCGGCTGGGGAGCCGCGACCGGGGTCGTCGTGATGACCGGGTGGGTTGGCCCGAGCCCGTTGATCAGGGTGGATGGCCCAGTGACGGTGATCGTCGGGCCGCCGCCGCCGGAAACCGTCTCGAAGACAGGACCGGAACTCGATTCGGACAGGAGGACTTCGTTGGCGGTGGAATCGTAGTCGAGGATGGGGTCGTACGAGGTTTCGGGGTTGGGGCCCGTCAGGGGAATCGTCTCAAAGCTGGCCCGCGCGACGGTCGCCGAGGCGCCGGTGAGGTCGGCTTCGGGGACCGACAGGATGGCGTTTGCCACCTGTACCCCGGTCGCGATGTTGTTCATGTTGGCCGTCACGACGACGGAATTGGCGTTGAAGCCCAGGGAATCGAATTCGGCCGCCGTCACGCCGGTTGGATCGGTTTGGAAGGCGAAGCCGATCCAGCCCTGCGTCGGATCGGACGTCATTGAGACGGCCAGCAGGATTTCGTTCGGGGAGTCTGCGGGGCCGACCGAGCCGGGAGGAATCGCCTCGGCGAGAGCCGACGCATACCACCGGCCAGTCGCCGGATCGTAAACCACGCGCGGTTGGAAGACGTAGAAGTCAGGGCCGCACTGACCACCTGCGGCGCCGCGGCGACCGCGCCGGCCGGCGGGTTTGTCGTGGAAATTCCGACGATCACGAGTTCGGGGCTGGTGCTCGTCTGCACGGCGTTGCGCGTGAGGGTGATACTACCCGTGGTCGCTCCGGCGGCGATGACGATCGATTCGCCGCTGGTGAAATAATCCTGCCCCAAAGTGGCCGTACCGTTGAACACCAGGTTGACGACCGTGGGGGACGTACTCGTGGCCGAGAGAGTTGCCGTGACGGTCGCCGTGCCGGCCGCATTGAGGAAGGGGTTTGCGGACATGCCCAGCGAGACCGTGGCGGAGGTCGGCGCGGGCGTGGTGCTGAGCAGAGTGACCGTGGCTTGGGAGCGCTCCAGGCTGGCCCCCGACGGCGAGGTCAGGTTCACGATGAACGTCCGGGGGAGGCCCGTGAACGAATCGCCGATAAGCGGAATTGGGATCGTTTGAACCAACGGGCCGTTCGGATTGAAGGTGACGGTCCCGGTCATGCTCGAGTAGTCGGTGCTGGGCGTTGCGGTCCCTGCAAGCGTCTGATATTGGACGGTCACGGAGGTTGAGGGGTTGCTCGAGAGCCTGATGGTGACCAAAGCGTCGGCGTTCGCGCCGGTCCCCGTCTCGACGGCCGTCTGATCCTCGATCGAGATTTCCGGGCCGATCGCACTGGTCCAGAACTGGTTCAGCGTGGTCGACTGCAGCAGAGTTCCGGTCGACTTGTTGTACGCCTGATAGCTGTCGCTGTCGAAGACGACGACGTCGTTGGGACCGACGGCTCCGGAGGGATCGGCGGGAGCGAACGGCCCGCTGGCGCTGGTGTCGGCCGTAAAGTTCGTCTCGCCCGAAGCGGTGTCGAAGTCATCCGGCGACAGGCTGCCGGGCTGGACGTTGAACAGGGTGACAGTCGCCTGGTTGCGGATAATCGTGCCCATCGAGGGATTGGAGAGATCGACGAGGAACGTTTCGGTCGCGGTCTGATCCACGTCGCCGAGAATGGGGATGTTGATCAGGTACGAGGTCTGGCCCGGCTGCGAAGGTGGCGATCCCACTTGCCGTGATGTAGTTCGTCCCGGGGATGGCCGTGCCGCCCGTTGTCTGGAAGCTCACCGTGACCGGCACCGCGACCGCTTGTGACAAGAGGACGGTCACTTGGACGGTCGTCGGCTTGGTGTCGAGGATGCTGGTATCTTCGATTGAGATCTGCGGGTTGTCTTCGAGGAGCGTGACTATTGCGGTCTCGCTTGTCGCATTGGCGGGGATGAACGTCGCCCCCACGGGGCTGGTAAGGACGACGGAGAATTGCTCCGCGCCCGTGGCGGCGCCGTCGACCAGAATGGGGATGGCAATCATGGCCTCGCTTTGCCCGGCCGCAAATTCAAGCGTGCTGCTTTCGGCCGTGTAATCGAGGCCGGCCATGGCCGTGCCAGGCATCGTCGTGTAGTTCACGCTGACCGCCGTGGAGGGCGCGGCGCTGAGCCGGACGACCACCTCAGCCGTCGACGGGCCGTTTTCGACGACCGTCAGGTTTTCGATCGAGATATTGGGAGGGCTCTCGTCGGCGATCGACAAATCGACCGTTTGCGGTGTGGCGGGCGCGGAGCCGTCGACCGATAAGATGGAGACGTCCACCGTCTCGCCGCCGGTGACCGCCGCGTTGGAGAGACCTGCCAGGACGACTGAGCCCGTCCGCGAGCCGGCAGGAATGACGATCTGCACGGGCGTGTTGCCCGCCGCCGCTCCCGAATTGCTGATCGTATAGTCGATGTTGGCGATGGCCGAACCGGTGTATCCGAGTTCGATCGTGGTGGTCGTGGAGGCGGGAGCCGTGAGGGTCGCGGTCACGGTGACCGGGTTTGTTCCATTCTCGTTGAAGGACGCCCCGGATGCGGAGAGCGTGACGGTTGGTTGCGTTTGAGTCGGCACGCCAAACGTGATCTCGAAGAACTGTACGCTCCATTGATTCGTGCCGGACGCGTATTCCTGGAATGTCCAGAAGGTGTTCGTGGGATTGTCGCCGCCGACCACCGTTTCGCTGTAATTGCCCCATTGGTTGCTGACGGCGCCTCCGGTGGGATTGGCCACCGGGACGTCGTAGTCGGCGACGCCCTGCTTCAGCAGGATGGGCGAGGTGAAGGCGGTCACGCCGCTGGTCGTGGTTCCCATGACGGCATAGGCGCTGACAAACTGATTCGTGCCGGAGCCGTTGAATCCGATGACGACTTGGCCGGCCAGGTTGGCGGCGATCGACGGATCGTAGAAGCTGAGGTTGGGATCGCTGATGAGGCCGTGCTGCAGGATCGCATTGGTCGAATAGCTGATCTCGAACCATTGGATGTCGGAATTGCCCGACGTGGGGTCGGCCACGGTCTGGACGGCCCAGATGTCGTTTCCGACCTCGTAAAGGCTTGCGGGAAACGCGTCCGACCCGGTGTCGATGGTGACCGACGTGCCAGGTTGAGCCGCGCCGACCGGATTCGCGAGTACTGCGGGGGAGACGGAAATCGGGGTCGGTCCGGCAACGATGGCCGCGACCTGGGTCGCACCCTCGGTCTCGACGTCGAAGCGGTCTATCGTATTCGCGATATTCTCATCGATGCCGAGCAGGACGTTCGTCGCCTGAAAGTTATTTACCGTGAAACTCTCAAAGAGGTTGGTTGTCGGCTGGACCGAAAGCTCCGTCGATGTGTTGGAGGGCTGAGTGACGTTCGGGATTGCCGTGAAGCCTCCGTCGCCCGGCGTGCCCGTCACCGGGAACAAGCTGGCCGACGGAATGGTGATGAGCGTTTCGGTCAAGTTACTCAGGTCGACCGTGATGTTCGCGGCCAGTTCGTCGATACCCAGCGCAACCGAAGTCGCATAGGCGGTCGTCGGTGCCGCTCCGCTGGTGGCGCTGGTGCTGGCCAGAGTGAAGGCCGTCCACCGCCCGGTCGGATCCGAGCCGTCGGAGACCGCGATCAGGATGTTATTGCTTGCCTGCTCGACCCCGTTGGTGATGACCGTGTCGAGAGCGATTGCAACCCATTGATTGCTGTACGTGTCGTACACGAGCCGCGAGGAGAACGGAGTTCCGGCGACCGTGGCGCCCGCATTCGTCCAGAATTTCGTCAGCGACTCCGAGAGCACTTCCTGGCCGCTCGTGTTGTAGACGTTATACAAGCCGTCGACCATGACCGCGACCCGGCCATCCCCTTCGGCTCCGGCGGGATCGGGCGGGGAAGTTCCGGCGAGCGAGCTGGTGGCCCCCGTGACATTGGCCGCCACCTGGATCGTGTCGAGCATCGTCACCGTGGCCGCGTAGGTTGTGCTCGGATTATTCGCGATTTCGACTCCAACGCCCGCGGGGGCGGCCATGGGCGGCACGTTGAGCGAGGCGTTCTCGAGCTCAATGAAAAAGTTCTGAGATGCCGGGGTCGAGCTCGTGACATTGTCGCTGGTTGGGATATAGATCGTCTGTTCCGTCTGGCCGGCGGCGAAGGTGATCCGGACGGGACTCGTTTGGCCCGTAAAGCTCGTGCCGGCGGTTGCTGACCCGTTGACCGTCATGTACTCGACGCTGACCGGAAACGGCATCGCTTGATTGATTTTGACTTGGACCGCGGCGATTCCGCCTTCGGCAACGACGGCGTCCTGCGCGGAGAACACAACCGGCACCGTGGGACTGACGAGGTAGGAGGTGACGCTCAGCGTGTTGACGGGAACGGCGTTCGTCGCGCTCACGACGCCGACGGTGACCGTGTCCTGTGCTGCGAAGAGGTCGGTCAACGCGCTGGCAGTCGCGCCGGTCAGCAGCAGGGTGCCGCTCAGCGAGCCGGCCGGAATGAGGATCTGCAAGGGATTCGTCGGATTGGCGACATTGCTGATGGTGTAATCGTCATTGGCAATCGCCGTGCCGGTGAAGGCCAGGTTGACGTAGACGTTTTGGTTATACGTCTGCAGCAGCGTGGCGGTGACGGTCATCTCTCCGCCGTTTTGGGTGAAAACGGGGGACGACGTGGTCAGCGAAACCCCGGTCGTGGTGTTGGTGTTGACGATGGTTCCGGTGATCGTACTGTTGTTCACCGAGAGGACCCCGTTGACGACTTCGCCGAGGGCAACCGTGAAAATCAGGTTCGGCGAGATCAGATGGTCGTTGATGCCCGTGATCGTCACGGTCGCGCTCAGGCCATCGATGAAGACGACGTAGTTGCCACCACTGCCGGACAACGTGCTGCCGCTGACGCTGTAGTTGGTGCCCAAAACCGCCGTGTCGGTTCCATTGGGATCGAAGATGAGCTGGACCTCCGATGACCCGTCATAGGCGCTCGTCCGGGAAATGGTGAGGACGATCTGGCCCCCGTTTTCGTTCGCCGAGCCGGCGTTGGACTCGGAAATGGAAATAATGGGAAGCGGGTTCCCGATCTGGTTGAAGACGACATAGGCCGTCACCGAGCCGCTGCCGACGATCGTCGTCGCCGCGCTCGCCGGAGTGATGCTCAGGATGGTGACATAAATCGGCGCGCTGGCCCCCGTCCGTCCGTCGTTCAGCCCGGTGAGCGTGATCGAGCCGGACGTCGCGCCGGCGGCGATGGTAATCGTCTGGCTGCTGGCCGAGTAATCGGTTCCTAAGACGGCGTCGCCGGAAAGGCCAAGGGCGATTGTGACCTGGACCGCGGCTGCCTGGGTCAAGGTGGCCGTGACGGTGACCGTTCCACCGTTTTCAAGGAACTCGTTCTGGCTGGGGCCAGAACCACCGCTGGTGGTCAGCGTGACCTGCGGGGCTTCGGTCTCCAGCAAGATGATGTTGATCGACTGCGAACCGTTGGCTGGCGTGCCGTTCGTCACGGCGACGGCCGAGACGATGATCGTCTGGCTTCCCGTGTTGAGGTTGTTGTTGATTCCAGTGATGGTGATGCTGCCGGACGTCTGGCCGGCCGCAATGACGATCTGCGTCGCCGAGACCGAGTACAGGGTGCCGAACGTCGCCGTCCCGCTGAATTGGAGGTCGACCGTGACGGGGAGAGTCGACGGCGCGGAGAGGGTCGCCGTGACGGTCGCCACTCCGCCGTTCTCCACGACGGGGTTTCCGGTGACGGAGAGAGTGACGGAGGGACCGGACTGAGTCTGAGAGATTCCCGCCAGGTCCGGAACCAAGAGGTTGGCAACGGGCGACCCGATGCCGGTGACGAGGTCGTAACCGGCGGTGGCCGGAAAGCCGTTGTTCCCGGTGGTGATGTCGTGGTAATCGGCGCTGGGAAGGTTGTACAGCCGCGGCAGCGTTTGGGTTGGGCCGTCCAGCGACGATTCGCCGCTGTTTGCGCGGACCTGGTCGGCCAGCGCGATCAAACCGGCCCACATCGGGGTTGCCAAGCTCGTTCCGCCGACCTCCAGGTCAGTCGAGGTGGTCCCGGTCAGGTAGGAATCGACCACAAATACGCCGGTATTCGGGTCGGCGTCCATTGAGACGTCGGGATTGGTGCGGTTGGTACTGTTGGTCCCGTTGACCTTGCCGATCTGGTAGCCCGGCTGAGGCTCATAGTCGCTGACTCCGCCCGCTCCGTCGTCCCACCCGCTTTCACTGATGTAGGTGCCGTTGGCGTTGATGTAGAGCGTGGTCCCGCCGACGGCGACCACATTCGGGGAATAGGCCGGGTAGCCCGAGGGGGCTGCGTCGTCGCCGGTGGCGGCCAGGAACGTCACGCCCTGGTGCCCGGACGGCGTCGTGAAGATCGGATCCAAGGCGTTCTCGCCGAGAAACTCAGCGCTGCCGAAGCTCATCGAGACGACGGAGACGCCCTTGTAGTCGGCGGCGGTGGCCACGGCCTGGAACAAATCGTCGCCGGAGGATGAGTTGGCCTCAAACAGAATGATGTTGGCATTCGGGGCAATGCTGTGAGCCCATTGCACGTCCAGCGACTCTTCGACGTCCCACTCGCCGGTGCCGGCCGTGGCATTGGCGGGAAGGGTCGTGCCGCCGGTCTGATTGAGCACGGTCAGCGTGGGGCCGCCGCTGACGTTGAATTGCGGCAGACCGAATTGCGAGCTGAAGGCGTTGGCGTCGCTGATGATCGTCGGATCGTTGTAGGCGTCGACGATGGCGATCGTTTGGCCGGCTCCGCTGTCGGGCAGCAGGTTGACGCCGTAGGCCGTCCGCATCTGGAGCGGATCAATGGGTGCGGTGATGGTCGGCGTGCCTTGCTGCGGGGCGGCGACCGTGCCGACCAGGACGTCGCTGGTCACGCCGACCGCGGCCGGCATGGCGGAAACGAGCCCGTGAAGGATGGAGGCATTGGCAAGCTGCGAGATGGGAAACCAGCCGCCGATCGTCGTGCCCGACGAGAGGGTCACGCTCATCCCGAGCGATTGGAGGCTTGCCGTCAACTGGCTGATCGTGGTCGACTCCGACGTGACGAAAATGGAGACGTTGGTCCCGGAGACGTCGGCGGCATTGATATTCGCCTGGGTGAGATTCGCCTGGAAGGGGGACGTACTGCCGCTTTGCTGGTACTCAAGGTACTGGTAATAGAGCGTCGCCAGATCGAGTCCCACACCGCTCATGAAGCCCGGCGCGCGCACTCGTGCCGTTGACCGCGGCGGCTGCGGACGCGGCGGGATTGGTGATCGGTGGATTGCTGGGGGGCGGTGACGTCGACCCGCCGCCGGACATGTTGATCGCCAGCATGGGCCGATCGGCGACGGTCGCGTATTTGCTCGACGCGAAGTCGAGGAGCCCGCTGGAGGCCCCCTCGATAATGAAACCATAATTGGACGAGGGACTGTTGATCCATCCCTGCACCACGGCAATGCCGGCGGCATTCAGGGTGATCGTCGCAAATCCAGTCGTTGTCGAATTGAGCGTACCCAGAAGAGTGGAATTGTAGTCATTGGAACCGGCTGCCCCGGAATTCTCCCAGTATTGTCCGCTCTCGGCCACTTGGTCTGTGACTTGACTGGCGTTCCAGGCGCGGCTGAGTGCATAGACGTCGTAGGTCACCGTCGAAGCTGTCGTGACATAGACCGTAATCGACGCCGACTGGACGGTTCCTGTGACACCGCTCAAATTCCATGAAAGCAACGCCTCATCCGTATCTTTGGAATTGTCGTTGATTGCGAGGGTCGTGCTCGTGTTGTAGTTTGTCGTCGCGTTCTTGCTGTCGATATATGAGTCGGCCGCCCCGGAGTATCCATTGAGGCCCTGTTGGAGGTTGTAAGACGACGCTTGTGCGGGCGGATCGACCGTAATGACCGTGTAGCTCTGATCGGTCGCCGTCCCGTACGTCGCCAGCAAACGCAGGTAGTACGTCCCGGCCGCGCTGAAGGTCGCCGTCGTCAGGGGAGCGCCACTGTTTGCGAACGTCACCGTTCCGGGACCGTTGGCGACTTGCCACACCGTCGCGAGCGTCGCCCCCGGGAAACTGGTATATGTCACCGAGCCGTTCAGGCTGACGACCGCGCCCTGATTCGCCGTCTGGTTGGCTCCGGCCGATGCCACCGGTGGAAGGTTCGTGGCGGAGGAGCCGGGCGCATTCACAGTCACCGTGACGGTGGAATTGCCGGCCAGGGTGCCGTCAGTCGCCGCCAAGTCAAGCACGTACGTCCCGCTCGCCGTGAACTGTGCGGTGGTGCTGGGAGACTGAGAATTGGCGAAGATCGCCGTTCCCGGTCCGCTCAGCTGGCTCCATTGGTCCGTTAAGGGCAGCGTGCCGGCCTGCGTGACCTGTCCGGCCAGCGTCGCGGACTGGCCCAGGGTGATTGTCTCATTGGCGCCGGCGTTCACGATGGGGGGAAGGTCGGGCGGCGGCGGCTCAACGGTGATCGTGACCTGGCTGGCCGACGACAGAACGCCATCCGTGGCCGAAAGCTGGAGCACGTAGGTGCCGACCATACTAAAGACTGCGTCGGACGTCACCGAGCTCGCATTCTCGAACGTGACGGTTCCGGGACCGCTGTCCACGCTCCATGTTGTCGTTACCGGCTCCGTCGCCCCAGAGTCGTTGTCGACCACCGATCCGTTGAGCGTCAACACGGAGGTCTGAGTCACCCCTGCATTCGGCCCAGCACTTACAAATATCCCGGCTTCCTGATACCCGATCACCATCGACGGATGGTTGCTGGCAGTGGGATCGGCATTCGATGAAAACGTGAGTATTCCCGAAGGGTTGTCGCCCCGCAGGATGAAGCCGTCGTTCGATGACGGGTTGTTCACCCACGATTGCACGACGGCGATACCGGCGGCATTCAGGGTGATCGTCTCCTGGCCAAGCGTCGTGGGGTTCAAGACGCCAAGGATGGTGGTGCCCGAGTCATTGGCACCGTAGGCGCCAGCCGTTTCCCAGGGTTGGCTCGTTGCGGCTTGGTCGTACGTGACGCTGTTGGGATTCCACGACGTATTGAGTTCGTACAGGTCGAATGGCCCGGAAGAAGTCGGAAGGCCGGTCACGTTCAAGGTAATCGTCACCGATTGAACTGACCCCGTGATGCCGGCCGACGAGAGATCCCAGCGGAGGAGTGCGTCGTCTTCTTTTACGGTGCTTTCCGGAGAAACCAGGAGGGTTGTGCTCCCCGCGTAGTTTTTCGTGTCCGTGTTCTTCGCGTTCGTGATATACGCGTTGGTCATCCCGGTATAACCGTTCACCCCCTGTTGCAGGGTGACCGTTAACGCGCCGAGCGTACTGCTGCCCTCCGACGGGCTGGGGTCGGTCGCCGCCGGGCTGACGCTGATCGCGCCCGTGGTGGTGCCGGTCAATCCGCTCTCGCTGACCGTGAGCGTGTAGCTGCCCGATGTGTCCAGAACCAGATTGCTGAACGTGGCCACGCCGCTCACTGCCGCCACGCTGCTCGTGCTGCCGGCTGCGAATCCACTCGGTCCGCTGGCAACCGCGATCGTGACAGTAGACGTGTTGCCGGTGACCACATTGCCGAAGGCGTCTTCCACGGCCGCGTTGACAGAAGGGCTCAGCGCCTGTGCCGCGGTCCCGCTCGTCGGAGTTTGCTGCAGGACCAACTGGCTGGCCGATGCCGGGCTGACGCTGATCGCGCCCGTGGTGGCGCCGGTCGATCCGCTGTCGCTGACCGTGAACGTGTAGCTGCCCGATGTGTCCAAAACCAAATTGCTGAACGTGGCCACGCCGCTCACTGCCGCCGCGCTGATCGTGCTGCCGGCTGCGAATCCGCCCGGTCCGCTGGCGACGGCGATCGTGACAGCGGACGTGTTGCTGGTGACCACGTTGCCGAAGGCGTCTTCCACGGCCGCGCTGACAGAAGGACTCAGCGCCTGACCCGCGGTCCCGCTCGTGGGAGTTTGCTGGAGGACCAATTTGCTGGCCCCTGCCGGGCTGACGCTGATCGCGCCCGTGGTGGCGCCGGTCAATCCGCTCTCGCTGACCGAGAGCGTGTAGCTGCCCGATGTGTCCAAAACCAGGTTGCTGAAGGTGGCAACGCCGCTCACTGCCGCCACGCTGGTCGTGCTGCCGGTTGTCAATCCGCCCGGTCCGCTGGCGACCGCGATCGTGACAGTGGACGTGTTGCCGGTGAGCACATTGCCGAAGGCGTCTTCCACGGCCACGCTGACAGAAGGGCTCAGCGCCTGTCCCGCGGTCCCGCTCGTGGGAGTTTGCTGCAGGACCAATTTGCTGGCCCCTGCCGAGCTGACGCTGATCGCGCCCGTGGTGGCGCCGGTCAATCCGCTGTCGCTCACCGAGAGCGTATCGCTTCCCGACGCGTTCAAGATCAGATTGCTGAACGTGGCCACGCCGCTCACCGCCGCCACGCTGGTTGTGCTGCCGGTTGTCAATCCGCCCGGTCCGCTGGCGACGGCGATCGTGACAGTGGACGTGTTGCCGGTGACCACGTTGCCGAAGGCGTCTTCCACGGCCGCCTTGACAGAAGGGCTCCGCGCCTGTCCCACAGTCCCGCTCGTGGGGGCTTGCTCGAGAACCAGCTGGCTGGCCCCTGCTGGGCTGACGCTGATCGCGCCCGTAGTGGCGCCGGTCAATCCGCTCTCGCTGACCGTGAGCGTGTAGCTGCCCGATGTGTCCAAAACCAGGTTGCTGAAGGTGGCCACGCCGCTCACCGCCGCCACGCTGGTCGTGCTGCCGGTTGTCAGTCCGCCCGGTCCGCTGGCGACGGCGATCGTGACAGTGGACGTGTTGCCGGTGAGCACATTGCCGAAGGCGTCTTCCAAGATCACGCTGACAGAAGGGCTCAGCGCCTGCCCCGCGGTCCCGCTCGTGGGAGTTTGCTGCAGGACCAATTTGCTGGCCCCTGCCGGGCTGACGCTGATCGCGCCCGTGGTGGCGCCGGTCAATCCGCTCTCGCTGACCGTGAACGTGTAGCTGCCCGATGTGTCCAGAACCAGGTTGCTGAACGTGGCCACGCCGCTCACTGCCGCCACGCTGGTCGTGCTGCCGGTTGTCAATCCGCCCGGTCCGCTGGCGACGGCGATCGTGACAGTGGACGTGTTGCCGGTGAGCACATTGCCGAAGGCGTCTTCCACGGCCACGCTGACAGAAGGGCTCAGCGCCTGCCCCGCGGTCCCGCTCGTGGGAGTTTGCTGGAGGACCAATTTGCTGGCCGTCGCCGGGTTCACGCTGATATTGCCCGAGGTGACGCTCGTCAGCGTCCCGTCGGTGGCTTTGAGCGAATACGTCCCCGATGTGTCCAGAACCAGGTTGCTGAATGTGGCCACACCGCTCACGGCCGCCACGCTGGTTGTGCTGCCGGTTGTCAATCCGCCGGGTCCGCTGGCGAGGGCGATCGTCACGGTCGACGTGTTGCTGGTGACCACGTTGCCGAAGGCGTCTTCCACGGCCGCGCTGACAGACGGACTCAGCGCCTGACCCGCGGTCCCGGTCGTGGGAGTTTGCTGGAGGACCAACTTGCTGGCCGCCGCCGGGCTGACGCTGATCGCGCCCGTGGTGGCGCTGGTAAATCCGCTGTCGCTGACCGTGAACGTGTAGCTGCCCGATGTGTCCAGAACCAAATTGCTGAAGGTGGCCACACCGCTCACTGCCGCCACGCTGGTCGTGCTGCCGGTTGTCAATCCGCCCGGTCCGCTGGCGACGGCGATCGTCACGGTCGACGTGTTGCCGGTGAGCACATTGCCGAAGGCGTCTTCCATGATCACGCTGACAGAAGGACTCAGCGCCTGACCGGCGGTTCCGCTCGTGGGAGTTTGCTGCAGGACCAATTTGCTGGCCGTCGCGGGGCTGACGCTGATCGCGCCCGTGGTGGCGCCGGTCAATCCGCTCTCGCTGACCGAGAGCGTGTAGCTGCCCGACGTGTCCAAAACCAGGTTGCTGAAGGTGGCCACGCCGCTCACCGCCGCCACGCTGGTCGTGCTGCCGGCTGTCAATCCGCCCGGTCCGCTGGCGACGGCGATCGTGACAGTGGACGTGTTGCTGGTGACCACGTTGCCGAAGGCGTCTTCCACGGCCGCGCTCAGAGAAGGACTCAGCGCCTGACCCGCGGTCCCGGTCGTGGGAGTTTGCTGCAGGACCAACTTGCTGGCCGCCGCCGGGCTGACGCTGATCGCGCCCGTGGTGGCGCCGGTGAATCCACTGTCGCTGACCGTGAACGTGTAGCTGCCCGATGTGTCCAGAACCAGGTTGCTGAAGGTGGCCACGCCGCTCACTGCCGCCACGCTGGTCGTGCTGCCGGCTGTCAATCCGCCCGGTCCGCTGGCGACGGCGATCGTGACAGTGGACGTGTTGCTGGAGAGCACATTGCCGAAGGCGTCTTCCACGGCCGCCTTCAGTGTGCCGAGCGCCTGACCGGCCGTTCCGCTCGTGGGAGTTTGCTGGAGGACCAATTTGCTGGCCGATGCCGGGCTGACGCTGATCGCGCCTGTGGTGGCGCCGGTCAATCCGCTGTCGCTGACCGAGAGCGTGTCGCTGCCCGACGTGTCCAAGATCAGATTGCTGAACGTGGCCACGCCGCTCACTGCCGCCACGCTGTTCGTGCTGCCGGCTGCGAATCCGCCCGGTCCGCTGGCGACGGCGACCGTGACAGTGGACGTGTTGCTAGTGACCACGTTGCCGAAGGGGTCTTCCAAGGCCGCCTTGACAGAAGGGCTCAGCGCCTGTCCCGCAGTCCCGCTCGTGGGGGCTTGCTCGAGGACCAACTGGCTGGCCGCCGCCGGGTTCACGCTGATATTGGCCGAGGTGACGCTCGTCAGCGTCCCGTCGGTGGCTTTGAACGTATACGTCCCCGCCGTGTCCAGAACCAGGTTGCTGAAAGTGGCCACACCGCTCACGGCCGCCACGCTGGTTGTGCTGCCGGTTGTCAATCCGCCCGGTCCGCTGGCGAGGGCGATCGTCACGGTCGACGTGTTGCTGGTGACCACGTTGCCGAAGGTGTCTTCCACGGCCGCGCTGACAGAAGGACTCAGCGCCTGACCCGCGGTCCCGGTCGGGGGAGTTTGCTGGAAGACCAACTTGGTGGCCGCCGCCGGACTGACGGTGATTGCGCCCGTGGTGGCGCTGGTGAAACCGCCGTCGCTGACCGTGAACGTGTAGCTGCCCGCCGTGTCCAAAACCAAATTGCTGAACGTGGCCACACCGCTCACTGCCGCCACGCTGGTCTTGCTGCCGGTTGTAAATCCGCCCGGTCCGCTGGCGACCGCGATCGTCACGGTCGACGTGTTGCTGGTGATCGGATTACCGAAAGCGTCTTCCACAGCCGCTTTGACAGAAGTGCTCGAGCGCCTGGCCCGCAGTCCCGCTCGTGGGGGTTTGCTGGAGGACCAATTTGCTGGCCGGCCCCGCGTTCACGCTGATATTGCCCGAGGTGACGCTCGTCAGCGTCCCGTCGGTGGCCTTGAGCGTATATGTCCCCACTGTGTCCAAGACCAGGTTGCTGAACGTTGCCACGCCGCTTGCCGCCGCCACGCCGGTCGTGCTGCCGGTTGTCAATCCGCCCGGTCCGCTGGCGACGGCGACCGTCACGGTCGACGTGTTGCTAGTGATCACGTTGCCGAAGGCGTCTTCCACGGCCGCGCTGAAGAAGGACTCAGCGCCTGACCCGCGGTCCCGGTCACGGGAGCTGCCTGGAGGACCAACTTGCTGGCCGCCGCCGGGCTTACGGTGATATTGCCGGAGGTGACGCTCGTCAGCGACCCGTCGGTGGCTTTGACCGTATACGTCCCCACCCCGTCCAAGACCAGGTTGCTGAACGTCGCCACGCCGCTTGCCGCCGCCGCGCTGGTCGTGCTGCCGGTTGCAAATACGCCCGGTCCGGTGGTGACGGCGGTCGTGACATTGGACGTGTTGGTGGTGACCAGGTTGCCGAAGGCGTCTTCCACGGCCACCTTGACAGAAGGACTCAGCGCCTGACCCGCGGTCCCGGTCGTGGGAGCTTGCTGGAGGACCAACTTGCTGGCCGCCGCCGGGCTGACGGTGATATTGCCCGAGGTGGCGCTCGTCAGCGTTCCATCGGTGATATTGAACGTATACGTCCCCGACGTGTCCAAGACCAGGTTGCTGAACGTCGCCACGCCGCTTGCCGCCGCCACGCTGGTCGTGCTGCCGGTTGTAAATCCGCCCGGTCCGCTGGCGACGGCGAGTGTGACGGTGGACGTGTTGGTCGTGACGACCGCGCCGGTGCTGCTTTCGACGTCCACTTTCAGAGTGCCGAGCGCCTTCCCGGCCGTGCCGGTCGTGGGCGTCGTTGCGAAGACCACCTTCGTTGCCGTTGCCGCCAGCAAGAGTCGAGTTTCTAAACACTCGACCGCGGTCCCCGGGCGGCCATTCATCCGGCCGCGTTGCCGCGCAGGCCTTGAACGCCGGATCCGCCAGAGGTTGATCCGATTGCGATTCAAATACTTTTTCCAGATATTAATCACGGCGATGCCTTATGAGCGGAATGACAAGAGTCGCGAAACGAATTCAACCACGAGGTCATCCGCATGGTCCAAAACTCTGTCGAGCAATTGTCACTTTGGCGAACCTGGGGTGGGAGCATCTGAATTCGAGGGGGCACGATCACGATATGAGCGCAGCCCTACGGGGGGTTTACGCATCTCAAACACGGCCCGGAGACTACGCGTATTTCCAGCTTGCTAAATATCAAGCACGTTTGGAAGATTCAAAATGGATAATTTGTAGCGATTTTCGAAAAACGATCGGAAGCTTGGGTTCTCCTGAATGGCCTGCATTGGCCCGTAAAACCCGGCCGTAGCAGCGGTTTGGGGCTCGAATGGTCTTGCGGGGTTGAACGGACCGGCCAAAGCGTGACCGGTCCCCGATTTCTGGAGGCGACCGGGCCGAAGAGAATCCTGACTGCCCGGTGCGGAGATTCAGATGAGCCGATTTGTTCGATGCGTTGCGTTTCAGGGACTTCTCTTCTTGGCACTGGGGAGCCTTGGCACTCCTGCCGCCGTTGGAGCCGAGGCCAGCTCGCCGCGAGTCGTCGAAAATGTTCCCGTCTATGCGGTCGACGGACGATTCGGGGGCTGGCCGGCCAACCACGGCATCTGGGTCTGGGGAAATGAGATCGTCGTTGGTTTCAGCGCCGGCTACTACAAGGATCTCTGGTCCGGGTATCCACGCAATCGACCGTCAAAAGCCGGAGTACCACCTGCTGGCCCGCAGTCTCGACGGCGGCCACGCCTGGTCGATCGAAGATCCCAGCCGACAGGGCGAGCTGATCGGCACGCGGGGGATGCGGCACGGCACCGTGCCCCCGGGGGCTGTCGAGAAGGAGCCTTACGATTGCCCGGGCGGGATCGACTTCACGCACCCCGATTTCGCGATGACCCTCCGCATGTCCGACGTCGACGGCGGCGTGTCACGCTTCTACGTTTCGAGCGACCGCGCCCACACCTGGAAAGGCCCCTTCAAGCTGCCCCTCTGCGGGCAACTCGGCATCGCCGCACGCACCGATTACCTGGTCAACGGAAAACACGACTGCATGATCTTCGTCACGGCGTCAAAGCGGAACGGCCGGGAAGGAAGGCCCGTCTGCCTAAAGACGGCCGACGGAGGTAAATCCTGGCGGTTCCTGTCGGCCATTGGGCCGGAGCCGGCCGGTTACGCCATCATGCCCTCAACGGTCCGTCTCTCGCCTGCCGAAATCCTCACGACGATCCGCTGCCGTGAGAAAGAGGACGCCTGGATCGACGCCTACGTATCCCGCGACGATGGCCGGAGTTGGCACTACCTGGACCGCCCGGCTCCGGACCTGGGCGAAGGGAATCCCCCCGCACTGTTGCGGCTGCGCGACGGTCGTCTCTGCCTCATTTACGGCGTGCGAAAAGCCCCTTTTCGAATCGAGGCCCGCATGAGCCACGACCGCGGAAACTCTTGGGGCACGCCCTTCGTGCTCAGAACGGATGGTGCCAGCCGCGATCTGGGGTATCCCCGGACGGTCGAGCGGGCCGACGGCAAAGTCGTCGCAGTCTATTACTTCCACGACAAGAGTCGCGTCGAGCGGACCATTCAGGCGACGATTTGGGATCCCGGCCGCTGACGGTCTCTCTCACCTCCGGCGAAGAGTGCGGATTTCGAGATTCAAGAAGGCGAACGCCGGAAGCCGCACGCAATCACTGCCCGCAACAGGGAGCGACTGACGGCAAAGTCGCGCTCGAAGCCCCGGCGGGAACGACCGATGCGTCGCGCTTCGGGCGAGGGGCTTGTTGCGTCGCCAGGACCCCCGTGACGCGACACGTTGCCTTGGCGGCGATGACCGTTCGGCCTTCCAGCACGATCTCCGCGTGGATCTCGACGACCCCCGGCCCCGTGGCGACGGCCGTCAAGTAATCCTCTCGCGATTCATTCTCCTCCAGCCCGCCGACTTTATATTGAAGCTTCTGGCCGCGTTGGAAGTGGATCTGCGCCGGCAAGTCGAGATTCAACGTCAGACCCGACGTCTTCGGGCCGAGGTTGGTGGCCCGGAAGCCGATTCGGCACGATTCGCCGTGCGCAGCATGGCCGGCGCGATTAACTCCAGTTGCATGTGCGGCAGATTGTCCGGCTCGTCCGGCTTCGCCGTCCTTTCATGTTCTTCTTCCACTCGATCGGACTTTGGGATTGCCGCGGTCCGCACGATCGGTTGCGGAGGGGCCGGCGCTGCCAGCGTGATCGCGATCGTCCGCTCCTCGTGCGGCCCGAGGTCGCGCAAACTCCAATGCAGAGTCTGATCGTGGGTTTCCGCCAACGGATCCGTCGTTTGGACGACGTGGTCGGAGGGCACGGCCTCGTCGACCTCGACGAGCTTGACTGGTTTGGAGCCGTTGTTGCGGACGACGATCCTGTACGTCAGCGAGTTCCCCGCGTCGGTCTTCTCGGGCATTCGGCGGGCGAACGAGACGGTCGCTTGCTGCGATTCTTCGTCGGCCGCGGGACGCGGAGCGAGATTGGCGGGGACATTGGCCAATGGGACGTTGGTCGGCGTCGCCGCCACGATTTCGGGTCGTGGCTCGGTTTTTGTCGGAGAGGCGCTCGCATCGAGCGACGGACCCCCAACGGTTGGGGGTTCGCCCAGCTTCGGTTCGCTCGGCTTCGGTTCGCTCGGCTTCGGTTCGCTCGGCTTCGGTTCGCTCGCCTTAGGCTCGCTCTTTGGCGTATCCAGCACGATCGGCTTGGGTGCTTCCGTTATCTTTTCGGCGATCTCCGGTTTGACCGTCTCCTCCGGCTTTTTGTCGGCGGCCGGTTCGCTTGTTGGACTTCGCTCGGCTGTACGGACGGGGCCCGGAGTCGCGGATTCCGGCTGGGGGGGCTTCTTTTTCCGGCGGTGCTTGTGTGGGGCAGCATCGGGCGGGCTTTCGCCCACCCCATTTACGCTCGCCCCGGGTCCTTTGAGTTCTTGCTTTTCTGCCGGCGTGTCTTTCAGGCCCCCGAATGCGTCGTTGCCGGCCGAAGGAGACGGCGGCTTGTCCGCCGGCCGGTCCGTCTTGGTTTCTCCAGCGAGGTCTTGGAGCGGCGGTGCCTTACCGGAAGCCGCCGGTGTGGACCATTCGTCTACCCTCTTCGTTTCCGGCGGGGGGGTCTTCGACATTTCAATTGTTTTGGTGGCGTCCTCCGCCTTTACGGCCTCCGGCTGCTTCGTCTGGGCGACAGGCTCGCTCCCCGCGCTTTGTTCGGCTGTGCGGAGCGGATCGAGAGTCGCCACGTCCGGCTGAGCCGGCTTCCTTCTCCGCCGACGCTTGGGGGGGGCGGCATCGGCCGGGCTGTCGCCCGCCAGCTTAGGGCCCCGCTCGGGTTCTTTTACTTCGCGCTTTTCAGGCGGCGGATCTTGAAGTGCTCCGAACACGTCGCCGCCGGCCGCGGGACCCGCCGGCTTGTCGGCCGGCCGGTCTGTCTTCGGTTCTCTGGCGACGTCTCTGAGCGGTGCCGCATCGCGGGCAGCGGGCGGCGTCAAATCCTCTCGCTTCCCCGTCTCCGTCGGGCCGGGCGTGGCGGCCTGCGACGTCAGGGGGGCGTCATTCTTTGAGGGGGCATGATCGTCGGGAATTCCGAGACTCGGTCCCGGCACGGCCGTGGAATCCGCTTTCGTCGTTTCTGGCGAAAGGGAATCGGCTCCGGCGGTCGATGGCGTTTTCTCCGCGGCCGGGTTACCGGGTTGGACCGCTGAATCGCTCTTCGGAGCGGAATCGCTCGGTCCGGCCGGTGGGTCGTTCAACGTGGGAAACGAATTGTCGCCGGCTGCCGCGACGGCCGGATCGGCCGAGTGGTGACGCCGTCTATGTTTTGTCGGTGGGACCGACGGCTGGGCGCTCGTCGGGGGATCGACCAAGGCGGGTAACGAACTGTCGCCGGCCGTCGAAGGTTGGGAAGCCTCTCTGGGTTGGTCAAATCTTCTGGGTTGGTCAGATCTGTTGTCGGCCATCGCTGTTTGTGGCGGCTCGGCGTTGCCCGAGATTGCCGGAGACGAAGCTGCCGGAGAAGACCAATCGTCCCTCTTTTTCGTGTCGCGCTGATCTGGGTCGCTTTGCCCAGCGACAGGCTCGCGTTGCTGGGGCGCCGCGACCACGGGGTCGGCTTGGGTCGCCGCCAGACGATTCGCGCCGTCCGAATCGGCCGGCCGGTCGGCGACGGCCGCATGGCGCCGGACGTGGCTGTGCCGCCTTGTCGCCGGCTTTTTCGTCGGCTGATCTCCGACGGGTTCTGCGGCGGCGGCGACGATCGCGCTCGGCGCGAGCGACCGAAACGGCCTTTTGAACTGGTGATGAAGCACGAGCAGGATGGCTGCGGCCGCCGTGATGACGGCAAAGTCCCAGCCGAGCCGATGCGTGCCGTGATTCCGCTTTGGCGGACCGTTCTTGTCGGCCGCGTCTGCGGAAGGGCCGAGCCGCGGCAGCGAGACGGGCAACTTCCAACGCTTCGCCGAGGGAGAACCCGCATCAGCGGACGCGGAATTTGGCCACCAGCGATTGCCAATCGACGCGACGAGCCCGCGCACCGATTGAGGCGCGCGAATCCGTTTCAGCCCCCGCCGGACACGGTGCGTGCCGCGGCCGAGCAAGATCGAATGATAACGTGCGGCTCGGGAGAAACGGCCGGCGATTGTCGACGCAGGCTCGGGAGACGGGCCAGGCGCCGGTGAGGAGCCGGGCTTCAGTGATGGACCGGGCTTCGGGGACGGACCGGCTTCGGGCGACGGGGGGACGACGCGTGGTTTCACGATTTTTGATCCGGAAAGGGGCTTCGGGGTTCCGTCGACGAGGAGACATTCCCGAGTCGGCGGAGTTCCGATTTCGATGGGCGGATCACAGATGGGGGGCGTGGCATATCAGATTCCCCTGTTCGTGGGAAGATGGCATTCGGCCACTCCCGGTGGTGCAGGGGCCTCGCCTGCACAGAGCAGACCGGAGAGCGATTAATAAGAACGCGGACGCGTGGCGTTCCGTTGAAGGCCAGCCGAGACGGCTGCATCAACGCCAAGGCGGGCTACCCGCCGCAGATGGTTATGTAATCTGCGTTCTCGGCGCAATCTGCGGAATCTCGTGGCCTTCCCGTTATTTCGGGGCCATGCGGATCGCACCGTCAAGGCGGATGGTTTCGCCGTTGAGCATTTCATTCTCGACGATGTGCTCAACGAGCGCCGCGAACTCGTCGGGACGGCCCAGACGCGAGGGAAAGGGGATCTGCTGCGCCAACGAGTTGCGGATCTCCTCGGAAAGCTGACCCAGCATGGGGGTCTCGAAGATGCCCGGCGCGATCGTCATGACGCGGATTCCGAACCGTGCCAGCTCGCGGGCGACGGGCAGCGTCAACCCCGCGACGCCCGCCTTCGAGGCGGCATAAGCCGCCTGGCCGATCTGACCGTCGAAGGCCGCGACCGAGGCCGTGCTGACGATGATGCCCCGTTCTCCATTGGGCAACGGCTCGTTCCGCGAGAGGACGGCGGCCGCGACCGAAATCATGTTAAAGGTGCCAATCAGGTTGACGCCGATCACGCGGGCAAACGACTCGAGCCGATGCGGCCCTGTCTTCCCGACGACGCGTTCGGCCAGCGCGATCCCCGCGCAATTGACCAGTCCGTGCAGCGGTCCAAACTCGCGCACCGCCGCCTCGACGCACCGTTCGGCCGACGGCCGGCTGGTGACATCGGTCTCGACAAACCGCGACCGAGTCCCCAATTCCTCGGCAAGCGCCGTGCCGGCCTCCTTCTGTACGTCGGCGATCACAACGCGTCCGCCGCGGGCCGCAAGTCGCCGCACGCAGGCGGCTCCAAGCCCCGAGCCGCCGCCCGTGACGAGAAACGTCCGATCATTGATTTGCATGGTTGGCGCGCTCCGTCGAAATCAAAGCCGTTCAATGATTGTGGCTGTCGCCATTCCGTGGCCGATGCACATCACTTGCAGGCCGGTCGTTCCGCCGGTGGCTTCCAGGCCGGTCACCATCTTGGCCATCAAGCCGGCTCCGGTCGCTCCGAGGGGATGGCCGTGGGCGATCGCGCCGCCCCACGGATTGACACGTTCCATCCGCGGTTTTAACTCCCGTGCCCATGAAAGGACGACCGTCGCAAAGGCCTCGTTGACCTCGAACCAATCAATATCGTTGATCGTCATCTTGGCGCGTTTTAGGGCCTTGCGGGTCGCGGGAATGACGCCGGTGAGCTGCATCGTCGGGTCGTCGCCGACCACCACGCGGGCCAGAAACCGGGCACGGGGCCGGAATCCGTCGGCTTGGGCCGTTTCCCGTTCGCCCAGCAGGATCGCTGCGGCGCCGTCGGAAATCTGGCTCGAATTGGCCGCCGTCACGACTCCGTTGCCCTGGGGCCGAAAAACCGTCGGAAGGGACCGCATCTTCACGGGATCGATCCGCTCGCGGATCCCTTCGTCGCGCTTCAGCTCAATTGGCTTGCCTTCAGGGTCCAGCCCGGCTGTCGGCAGAATTTCACGGTTCGAGCCGGCCGCGGCCGCGGCGCTGGCGCGGCGATGGCTTTCGGCCGAGAACTGGTCAACCTCTTCGCGCGAGATCCGCCAATGCTCGGCAACGCGTTCGGCGCTCTCCCCTGGTGAATGAGGTCGTAACGCTCGAAGAGAGCCGGATTCAGCTTCTCGAATCCGCCGCCGATGTCGCAGAACATGGGGACGCGGGTCATGCTTTCGATTCCCGCCCCGATGGCGTACATCATGTCGCCCGCGGCGATCGCCTGGGCGGCAAAGTGGACGGCCTGCTGGCTGGAGCCGCACATGCGGTTGAGCGTGACGGCGGGAACCGTCACAGGGAAACCCGCCAACAACACGCCCAGCCGGCCGACATTGGCCCCTTGCTCGCCGGCCTGTGTGACGGCCCCGGTGACGACGTCCTCGATCTTGCCGGCGTCGATGCCGGCTCGCTTTACCAAGCCACTTAAAGCGCGGGCCAAGAGCGTATCGGGCCGAACTTCACGAAACGCTCCCCCCCGCCGTCCAAATGGCGTCCGCACTGCATCAAGAATGACAGCTTCGGGCATGACTATGCTCCCAGCCAAAAGTCGTGGGTCGAAGGATTTCTACTCTCCAATTAAACGCCTCACAGGCGGACATCGCGGACCGCGCTGATCGGCAAGTCGCGCGGAACGGCCCAATTTTCCCATTCGTCGCCCGTGCGGCCGCGGAATGCTTGCGCCAAAAGCTCGTGCGTGAGCGATTCGATACGCAGCTCGCGGACGAGCCGCTCGGCGAAATGGGGTTCCAAGGCAGCGACGGCGATCCAGCCCTCGGCGGCCTGATATAAATTGTAACCCGGCCAGCCTCCGCCGAGCAGGCCCTTGGGCGAGGTGAGTCCATATTCATGCGGCAGGGCGAAGCGGGCGGCCGCTTCGGCCAGGCTCACACAGGCCGCTTGGGCTTCTTGTCCCCGTTCGCGGGCCAAGAGCAACGCAACGGCCGCCGAAACGGCCTCTTCCGCGCCTCCCAAGTCGGCCAGCAGGGCACGCGGCAGGTGAGGCGGCGCGACGAGCCCGAGCGACGCTTGATACGTCAGATCGTGTCCAGGCTGGTCTTCGTGCGGCGGAACGTGGCCGATAATGGCGACATGGCACAGCCGCGGAAACCGTGGGTGCAATTCGCTCCATCCCAGGCCCAACCGTTCGAGCGCGATGGGTCGCGACGACGTGAGGAGCAAGTCGGCCTGTTCCAGGAGTGGGAAAAGACGCTCACGCTCAGCCGGCATCCTTCAAGTCGAGCCGGACGATCTTCACATCTTTATGGAGCGCTTGGAACCACGGCGGGCAACCGCGGGCCAGCGGGTCGCCTTCCGGCGGCTCGATCTTGGTGACGTTCGCCCCGAAGTCCCGCAGCCGGGCCGCCGCGACCGGGCCGGGAAGATTGACCGCCAGGCTGACGATCTTCAGACCGGCCAGCGGCTTCAGGTCATGCGGATGTTTGTGCAGCATCACGGCCTGGCATAGGTCCCCGTTCACGCCTCGTCGGGCGCGTCAGAGCCACGGGGCCAACGTCGGCTTCGACGAGATCAGCTCGGAGGGAGCGAAATAGATTTCGATCTCGCGGCGAGCGGCCTCCGGACCGTCGCTGGCATGCACCAGGTTCATCTGCCGGCTCAAACCGAAGTCGCCGCGAATGGTTCCCGAGGGGGCCTGCCGGCCGTTCGTCGGCCCGAGCATCGCGCGGACGACCGTGATGGCTTCCGGCCCCTCCGCGACCAGGGCGATCACCGCTCCGGAAGTGATGAACTTCTCGACGAGCGGATAGAACGGCTTGTTGACGTGCTCGGCGTAATGCTTCCGCGACAGTTCGGGGGTGATTCGCAGCAGCTTCATGCCGACAATCGACAGCCCCTTGTCCTCGAACCGGCTGATGATCCGGCCGGCGAGTCGCCGCTCGATTGCATCGGGCTTAATTAAAATCAGCGTTCGCTCGGTTGCCATGGTTTAAGGATGAAGGATGAAGGATGAAGGATGAAGGATGAAGGATGAAGGATGAATTATGCCAGCGTTCACTTTGACGCGCCGGTCCCGATCAGGTCGCAAAACTCCTGAAAGAGATAATTGCTGTCATGCGGGCCGGCGGAGGCTTCCGGATGGTACTGCACGCCGAACGCGGGAAAATCGCGGTGCCGGATCCCCTCGACGGTTTGATCGTTCAGGTTGACGTGCGTGACTTCAACTCGGTCGGAAAACGAGTCGGCCTCGAAGGCGAACCCGTGGTTCTGGCTGGTGATCTCGACCCGGTTGCTCCGGCGGTCCAGAACGGGCTGGTTGGCCCCCCGGTGTCCGAATTTCAACTTGAAGATTCTCCCGCCGCACGCCAAGCCGAGGAGCTGGTGCCCCAGGCAGATCCCGAAAATCGGCTTCTTGCCCAAAAGGCCGCGAATCGTGTCGACCGCGTAGACGAGCGGCCGCGGGTCGCCCGGTCCGTTCGAGAGGAAGACCCCGTCCGGCTCCAGCGCCAGAATTTCGTCCGCCGTGCTGTTGCCCGGAACGACGCTCACGCGGCAGCCGAGGGCCGTCAGGTGCCGCGGGATGTTCCATTTCATGCCGTAGTCGATGGCGACGACGTGCGGCGGCGACCGCTCGCCCGCGGCTTTCGGCATAAAGATGGCCGCGCCGGTGCGGTCGAAAACCGTAGCCGAGCGCCGACAGGCCCTGCTTCCATTCGGAGCGACTCTCCGGCATCACCTCCCGGACGAGGTCGCGGCCGACAAGGTCCGGGCTGGCTTGGGCCTTTGCGGACCAGCGCGGCGTCGTCGAGATCGACGGTCGAGAGAACGCCCGTCATCGCGCCGTGGACGCGGATGCGGCGAACGAGGGCCCGCGTGTCGATCCCCTCAAGGCCAACGATGCCGGCCTCGCGGAGATAGTCATCGAGCGATCGTCGCGACCGGTAGTTGCTCGGCTCGCGGCACAGTTCGCGGACGATGAAACCGGCCAGCGACAGGCCCGCGCTTTCGACGTCTTCCAGGTTGACGCCGTAATTGCCGATGAGCGGGTAGGTCATGGTGACGATCTGCCCGCAATAGGAGGGATCGGTGAGGATCTCCTGATAGCCGGTCATGCTCGTGTTGAACACGACCTCGCCAAAGACTTCGCCGCTGGCGCCGAAGGCGGTGCCGGTATAGACCGTGCCGTCGGCGAGGGCCAGTTTCGCAGGGGAAGACATGGCGTTTTTTGTAGCAGAGGGGGCGGGCAATGAAAAGCGACGGACGCAGCGCCCGGAAGCACGAAATCCGAATGACGAACGGATGACCGAATGCCCAAAGCACGAATGAAAGGCAGCAAACCGGCCCTTCGTTTCGTGACTGGCGTTTATGCTGACTTCGTCATTCGTGCTTCGTCATCCGTCCTTTCACCATCACTGTTCGTGGGTGACGATGAACTCGTCGAAGCGGACCTGGCCTTTTCCCGGCTCGCCCATGCTGTGGAAGAGTTGTTCCATCAGTCGGCGGAAACGCGACTGGCGGACGGAATAGTAGTTGTGCTTGCCGTCGCGGCGGGCCTTGATCAGGCCGGCGACGCGGAGCAGGGCCAGGTGATGGCTGACGGCCGGCTGGCTTTGGCCGAGCCGATCGCACAGGGCGGTCACGTGCAATTCCGCCTCGCGGGCCAGGTACACAAGGATCCGGAGGCGGGTTTCGTCGGAAAGGAGCTTGAAGACCTGCACCAGCTCTTTTTCCAGCTCGTCCGACAAATCTGGAAAGCGGCGATCGGTCGTGTTTGCGGCCAGGGGCGGTTCGATCAGATTGGTTGTCATCGATTCTTCCGAACTTTCCTTTGCAGAGGCTGGTTGGCCGTCCCGTTGGCCGTCTTCGGGGTGAAGAGCATCGTCTGCCAACGGTACAATCCTTTAGAATCACATCGCCTCCGGCGGATGCCGGAGTGCAACGACGGCTTCCGAAGTTGGAAGCCGACTCACATTCGATCCGTGAATGCCTCAGTCAAAAGCCCAGAATGGACATTGCAAAAACGAACTTCTCCGTAAGATTCGGTCTTTACGCGATTTCGACGCCGTGCTTCGTTCGCCCGGACGAAACACTGCTTCCGCGTCAATGCGAAAACCGGAACCGACGGACTTTTTGGTCGAAACGACCAGAAGAAAGGCTCATCGGGAAATGATAAAATCGCTTTAGGTAAACGCCCGCCAAACGCAACGACTTGCGGCAACAGCGTTCTTCTGCGGGCGCATCTGCCCGTCATTATGGCAGCAGTGAAATCGGTCGTCAATGACTTTTGGTGAATTTTGGCCACAGGAAGCTTCGGCCTTCCAGCCGAGATCGGAATGACATCGAAAATGCGTCTTCGCCTGGAGATCCTTCCGCAGCCCGATCACCTGACCTGCGGACCCACCTGCCTGCAAGCCGTGTACCGTTACTTCGGCGACTCCGTCCCGCTCCCCAAGATCATCGACGAGATCCCGCAGCTCGAGGATGGCGGGACGCTGGCCGTGGTGATGGCCTGCCACGCGCTGACGCGCGGTTACCAGGCGACGATCTATACATATAACGTCCAGGTCTTCGATCCGACGTGGTTCCAGCCGGGGAGCGACTCGCTGGCCGAGCGGCTGGATGCCCAGCGGATGACGGCCGACTCGACGCGCTCTGCGCATGGCGTGCAGCGAGTATCTGGACTTTCTTCGACTGGGCGGTAAACTTCGCATGGAAGACCTGACCAGCGAGCTGATCCGGAGGTTCCTGAAGAATTCGACGCCGATTCTGACCGGTCTGAGCGCCACGTATCTGTATCGCGCCAAGCGGGAGTTCGGACGGGACTCGATTCCCGATGACGTGCGCGGCTCACCGGTGGGGCATTTTGTCGTGCTGTGCGGCTATGACCAGTCGAACCGAACGGTCCTGGTGGCTGATCCGCTGCACCCGAACCCCCTGGCCAACGAGCAGACGTACGCGGTCGAAATCGATCGCGTCAAGAACGCCATCCTGTTGGGAATCGTGACGCACGACGCCAACCTGCTGATCATCGAACCACGGACGCATCGCAAGCGAGCACCGAGTGCGGATTCTCATCATCGCGAATAGCCAAAAGGATTGGCCGTTCCGCATCCCCGACGCCGACGTGGTGGACGCCTGGAGCTACCTCACCCAGCCGCAGTTCAGCGAGCTGCGCGGCGTGAAGGTCTTCAACCTCTGCCGCTCGTACCGCTATCAGACCGTGGGCTACTACGTCTCGCTGTTGGCCGAGGCCCGCGGCCACAAGCCGCTGCCGAGCATCATCACGCTGCAGGACCTGCGTTCGCAGGCGATGATGCGGTCGGTCTCCGAAGAGCTCGACGACCTGATCCAGCACAGCCTGGTCCGATCCAGTCGGAGCGGTTCACGCTCAGCATCTATTTCGGCCGCAACCTGGCCAAGCGGTACGAACGGCTGAGCCTGCACCTGTTCAACCTGTTTCAGTCGCCCCTGCTGCGGGTGCAGTTCAAGCGCTATAAGAAGTGGCAGATCCGCAGCGTGGCGACGATCGCGGCCAACGACGTCCCCGAGGGGCACTGGCCCTTCGTCGTGGAAGTGGCCCGGCAGTATTTCGAGGGCCGCCGCGGCGCCCAGAAGAAGCGAGCCCGGACGCAGTACGACCTGGCCATCCTGCACGACCCGGAGGAAGCGGAACCCCCCTCCGGACCGGACGCTCTCAAGCGGTTCATCAAGGCGGCCGAGAACCTGGAGCTGCAGGGCCGAGCTGATCACGCGCGACGATTACGCCCGGATCGCCGAGTTCGACGCCCTGTTCATCCGCGAAACGACGGCCGTCAACCATCACACCTACCGCTTCGCCCGCCGGGCGTCGGGCGAGGGCTTGATCGTCATCGACGACCCGAGTCGATCGTCCGCTGCACGAACAAGGTCTACCTGGCCGAGCTGCTGAGCCGGCACGACATCCCGATCCCCAAGACGGTCGTCCTGCATCGCGACAATCAGTCAACGTCGCCGGCGAGCTGGGCTTTCCCTGCGTGCTCAAGCGGCCCGACAGCTCGTTCTCGCGCGGCGTGGTCAAGGTCGGCTCCGAAGACGAGCTCCACGAACAACTGGCGATTCTCTTCGAGGACTCGGACCTCGTCGTCGCCCAGGAATTCTGCCGACGACGTTCGACTGGCGGATCGGCATCCTCAATCGCAAGCCGCTGTTCGCCTGCAAGTACCACATGGCCGAGGACCACTGGCAGATCGTCCGCCAGGACGTCAACGGCGACGGCCGCTACGGGAACCGAAACGATTCCCGTCGAGCTGGCGCCGCGGCGGGCGGTCGGCGTGCGCTCAAGGCGGCCAACCTGATCGGCGACGGGCTGTACGGCGTCGACGTCAAGGAATCGAACAAGAAGTTCTACGTGATCGAGGTCAACGACAATCCCAACATCGACGCCGGCGTGGAAGACGCCGTCCTGCGCGACGAGCTGTACAACCGGATCATGGAAGTCTTTCTCGACCGGATCGAACGCAGCAAGGCGGGAATGGTCGCCTCATGAACGAAGGCTCCGCTGCACCTCTTTGAAGCGTTCGGCGTCGAGCTGGAGTACATGATCGTCGACGCCCGGACGCTCGACGTGCGGCCGATCGCCGATCGAGTGCTCGAGGCCGTCGCCGGCGAGATCGTCTCCGACGTCGAGGTCGGCGAGATCACCTGGTCGAACGAGCTGACGGCCCACGTCATCGAGCTGAAGACGACCGAGCCGGCCCGCTCGCTGGCCCCGCTTCCCGCCGAGTTCAACGCCAGCGTCCGCCGCATCAATTCCCTCCTCGAGCCGCTCGGGGCCCGGCTGTTGCCCTCCGCCATGCATCCCTGGATGGACCCGCACCGCGAGATGGTGATTTGGCCGCACGATTACAGCTTCGTCTACGAGGCGTTCAACCGCATCTTCGATTGCCGCGGGCACGGCTGGGCCAACCTGCAGACCGTCCATTTGAACCTGCCGTTTGCCGACGACGCCGAGTTCGCCCGGCTGCACGCCGCCATTCGCGTGCGTGCTGCCGATCCTGCCGGCTCTGGCCGCCAGCTCGCCGATCTTCGACGGGCGCCTCTCGGGCCTGTTGGACACGCGGCTGGACGTCTATCGCCAGAATTGCCGCCGGATTCCCTCGGCGACCGGCCGCGTGATCCCGGAGCCGGTCTTCTCCGCCGGCCGATTATCGCCGCCAGATCCTCGAACCGCTCTATGCCGAGATCGCCCCGCACGATCCGGAGGGCATCCTGCAGGAAGAATGGCTCAACGCGCGGGCGCCATCGCCCGCTTCGAGCGGAACACGATCGAGATCCGCGTGCTCGACGTGCAGGAATGTCCGCAGGCCGACGTCGCCATCTGCGCCCTGGTCGCCGACGTGCTCGAACGGCTTGCCGGCGGACATTGGGGCGATCCGACGCTGCTCGAAGTCTGGGACACGGAGCCGTTGGCCGAATTGCTCTTGGCGACGATCCGCGACGCCGACCAGACCGTCATCCGCGACCCCGACTATCTGCGCCTTTTCGGCGTCGAAGGCCGCGCACCGCTCGCGGCGGCCGAGCTTTGGCGGCATCTGGCCCGGGCCGTCGGCCCCTCCGGCCGGTCGGCCGATCCGAACGTGCAGCCGGCGGTGGAAACGATTCTCGAACGGGGACCGCTTTCGCGGCGGATCATGACGGCCGTCGGCCCGGCCCCTTCTCGGGACCGGATCGCGGCCGTCTATCGCGAACTGGCCGACTGCCTGGCGGCCGGAAGGATGTTCGCCGGCCTTGAGTGACTTCGTCCTCCTGACCTGCGAACACGGCGGAAACCGCGTTCCCGCGCAGTTCGCCCGGCTGTTCCGCGGACAGCGACAACTGCTCGACAGCCATCGCGGTTACGATCCCGGCGCCCTCGAGCTGGCCCGCACCTGCGCCCGCCGCTTGAACGTCCCGCTCCATTTCGCCACGGTCACGCGGCTCTTGGTCGAGCTGAATCGATCGCCGAAGCACCGCGGCCCAGTTCTCAATCGCCACGAAATCGCTCTCCGCCGCAGAACGAGAATCCCTTTTCGTGAAGCACTATTATCCGTATCGGAACCGGGTTGAGGCCGAAGTCGAAAAGGCCGTTGGCGGCGGCCTGCGCGTCATTCACCTCTCCTTCCACACGTTCACGCCGCAACTCGACGGAGTCGTTCGCCGGGCCGACGTCGGCCTCTTGTACGACCCCCGCCGCCCGGGCGAGGTGGCGTTCTGCACCCTCTTCAAAAAATCGCTCGCTTCCCGGCGTCCCGATCTGACGATTCGCAAAAACTATCCCTATCTGGGAAAGACGGACGGATTCACGACCGCTCTCCGCAAGAAATGGAATGCGGCCGTCTATTTGGGAATCGAATTGGAAGTGAACCAGCGCTGGCCCTTGGGCGACCGCCGCAACTGGCGTCGCTTGCAGCAGGATGTGGCGGAGGCAGCCGGGGATTCGATCGCGGGCTTCTCTGCAACGACGTGACGTTTCGCGCAGGGGTTTATTTGGGGTATTTTGGGGCATTAAAAAAAGGGCGAAACGCCCAAAAAACTCTGTCGCCCGCAAAGCGCGCGAATTGGGCCCGCCGATCCGCGACAGGCGGATCATCGGCGCCTGCCGCTGGCAAATTGATCTGGAACGGAACGAAAAGCGTGCGCATAATGAAACTAGGGCAGAGGACATTGCAGGAAAGCGGGTCCCACGCGGGGCGTCCGCGGCGACCTTGAGCTGCGTCGGCAAACGGCGAAGAAATTGCCACGCAGCCGCTCACGGTCGCGGCTCTTGCGAGAACGGGACTGGCGTCCTTTCTCAGGCCGGAACATGACGCGGGGCAAGCGCCTGTGCCGTTGCCGTGCGACAGGCCGGCCCGACTTCCGGCAGCGGTCGCACTCCGTCATGCACGGTGGCACAATCGACAACGATGCTCCTGCGAGCGGGCGAGCCAATGAACAACCTGATTTCACAGCAACAAATTCGCCAAACGATGAGACGCCGCACGCAAATCGCACTGCCGGTCGTTGCCGCGGCGGCGGTTGGCGCCTTGTTGTATTTTCCGATTGTCGACCGTTTCGTCCCGCGGCCGGCGGCAGACGACATTCCGCGCAACTTCTGCGGATTTTGCCCGTGCTGGTGATCTTCTGCGTGCCGCTGACGGCGGCTGCGGGATTCGTCGCTCGATTCAAGATCGTCTGTCCCGCTTGCCAGGCAGACGTGACGGCAAAAGTGGTCGAGTTGACGTCGACGAGGTGTTGCCCACAGTGTGGAAGGCATGTCGTCGAGGGTCGGCCACGTTCGATGGCCGCTTACAATCGATACCGGGAACGGCGGCAACGCTCCTTCCTGAGATATTGGCTTTGGTTCTGGCCCGTCCTGGGCGCGCTTAGTTTTGGCATTATCGCTGTGGGAGGCCGCTTTATTCGGGAACTGCCCTCAATTTCTTTGGTTGCCCTCTTTGATCGGATTTGCCGCCTCGGGGTGGGCATGGATTCGCACGTTTGACCGACGTTACTCGCTGCAAACGGCTGTCTCGCTCGCGCTGTTTCTGGCGGGTGCGGCAGTCTTTTGGCGCGGCATGTGACGCCCCAACCGAAAGGCGGCGCAAGCGGCCAGACGCTTTGCGGAACCTCTCATGCAGGCTGCGAGCCCGGGCCTTATGTCGTCGTGGAAGTGTGGCGAGAAGCGGTCACCAAAGCGCCCTCTCCGAGAGAACCATGAGCCGCACGACCGAATACAAGACGACCTACCTGCAAATGTTCTCCCACGTGAAGCGGACCGTGCCGCCGCCGCGCGAGGGACTGACGGTCGTGCAGGCGAAGAATCCGACCGTCGCGTATTACCGCTTCCTCTACGACGCGGTGGGCGGACCTTGGAATTGGCGGAGCCGCAAGCGGCTGAGCGACGCCGAGCTGGCGGCTGTCATCGGGCATCCGCAGGACGAAGTGCACGTCCTCTACGTCGACGGCGTGCCGGCGGGCTTCTGCGAGTTCGACCGGCACGTGGCGGCTGAGGTCGAAATCGTCCAGTTCGGCCTCTCGCCCGAGTTCATCGGCCAGGGGCTCGGCAAGTATTTCCTGCAATGGGCCATCGACAAAGCCTGGAGCGACCAGCCGAAGCGACTGTGGCTGCACACATGCACCCACGACCATCCGATCGCGTTGCCGACCTACTTGAAGGCCGGATTTACGGTCTTTAAGGAGACGACGGGAGACCCTTTCGAGAACACGCCGTGACATGAACTGGAACGATTTGGTCGTCGTCGGAATTTCCGGGCTGGTTTTGGCTCTCCCCCTCGGCCTGATCTTCGAGTTGCAGGCCCGCGGGATTGCCTGCTTTGTCCGTGCGGCTCGAAGTCCGTCGTGGCGTAAATAAAGAGCAAAGACAATTTCTAACAGGAGGTAAGGGAGGCAACAGAGAAACTCAGGGAATTGGGGATCACTTGCCGCATTGGAGCGCCTGCAGAATCCCCTTGATGTACCCATAGCAGAAGGCGAAGCCTTCCGAGCCGGTCGGGTCGTCGGGATGGTGAGGCACGTGGTCGGGCATGAGCATGCCGGTGTAGCCGACTTCGTGCAGCGTGCGGGCGGCCTGGAGCATGTCGACGTCGCCCTCGTCGGGATAGACCTCTTGAAAGTCGCCGCGATGGCCGCGGATGTTGCGGAAATGGATGTTGAAGATCTTTCGTCGCCGGCCGAAGTGGCGCGATCACGTCGCCGATCTGGCGGCCCGGGTCGGTCAGCATCTCGGCGACGGTGCCCAGGCAGAAGTTGAGGCCGTGGTACGGGCTTTCCTGGATGGAGACGAATTTCTTCAAGCCCGTCGACGGTCCCCAGCACGCGGCACACGCCTTGATAACCCTCCGGCGGGACGCCCGGATCGTGCGGATGGCAGGCGGCGCGGATCTTGTATTCGTTGCAGACCGGGATCACGCGATCGAGAAAATACGTGATCCGCTCCCAGGCCATCTCCTGGGTGACGCGGCCGGCCCGCGTGAGGGGCTGTTTCGGGCCGGGCCTCGGCAATCCGCCAGGTGCTATAAGACGTGCCGCCGCGGCCCGGCGTGGGATCGTGTCCGCAGCACGCCGAGCAGGCTCATGTTGTATTTGATGGCCGGAATGCCGACTTTGGCGCAGGCTTCGATCATCTGCTGGATGTCTTCGATGTCACGGTCGCGTTCGGGGCTTTGGCCGAGCATGATGGCGCCCCGCTTCTCGCGGTCGATGTGGCTCGATGTGAGGAAGGGCAGGGCCACCATGTCGAGATGGACGCCGTGCTGCTCGCACAGGTCGCGCGTGTCGCTCGAGTTCGTCGACGGTCCAATGTCCGCGCGGACCGGGTCGGGCGGATATCCGCAGATGTGTTCGACGCCGTGCCGCTTGAAGAACTGCAGCATGGCGGGACTGGTCGGGCCCCGCTGGCAGCCGACGTGCATTTTTACCGGATTGGGCGGCGCTGCCGTCGCGGCTGGAACTCGATCTGCCGGCTTCGTCTGCTCGCGGCCGGCTGCCGCCAGCGTCATTCCCGTGACCGAGAGGAACTCACGGCGTTTCATTGGTGGCCTTGTGTTGTTTGAGCAGTCCGTCGCGGACGCTCATCCAGATATCCGCCATGATGACTCCAGGAATCGTGCGGCTGTCTCGGCGAGTCTTGTGGACGAGAGGCCGCTCCCCGGTCTCGAGCAGGGCCCGTTTGGCCTCTTCATGCTGGGAAAACTTTGCCCAGCAGGCAAGCGCCATCAATCGCCAGTGCTCGGGAGAGCCGGCGCGAATCGTCTGGCCTTCATAGAGGAATGCACCGGATTCGCTCGACTCGTCGCCGGCCCGTCTTGCTCTCGGGCCGGCAAGTGCGGCAATCTCGCGGCGTTTGGCTTCGTCCGTGAACTTCAGTCCTTGCCAAAAGCCTTCGACGCTGGAGTACGATCGACCGTCCAATGCGAAGGGGGTCTCGGCAAAGTTCGAGATGAGCCGGACATCGGGATCGGACGACGTTGAAATGACGTTGATCGGCTCGCGGCAGGCGTCTTTCTTGGGGCCGAGATCGGACAGCCGGACCGTTTGCTCGTCCTGAAACATCAGCCAAAAGGCGTGATCGTCGTGGCGGCCGGCCCACTCCGCCAGCTCGCGGATCTCTTCCGGCGTTTCGCCGCTGACGATGAGCAGATTTGGTTTGAGACGAACTTTCACAAAAGGCGCTCGGGAATCCCGATCGACCGGCGTCCGGCAAATTCATATCGCCTGACCTGACCTGGCACAAGCATGACACGTGCCCTGTCAGGGGGCTGTGTCAGGGGGCTCTGTCAGGGGGCTCTGGTACGCTAGGTCTCCGGTTGTTCTCGCGGTAAGATCGGCTCGGTTCGTGCGGGTGGAGTGCGGCCGCGCGAGACGTGGTTGTTGACGTGGGGTCGTTAGCGTGAGGGAAACATGTCCGCCGAAGAACGGAACGTGGGAAACGAAGTTCCGATCAGCGCGCCGTGACCGCGCCGGGCACCGAGGCGCGCCTCGGCGATGGAAAGTCGCAGTCAGCCGCGTCGATGCCTGCACCCGCGCCTCGGCCATTCCTGCGGAATCCGCTCGACCCGTCGGCCCGCGCAGTGGGCGCCGGCGGATGTTGCTGGGCGGGATCGCAATTCTGCTCGTGGCGGTCGGTCTCTATTACGGCGTTCCGGCCTTCTTGCGAATTCTGAACACGGTCTCGACCGACGACGCCTACGTGAACGGCCACGTGACCTTCGTGGCGGCCCGCGTGCCCGGGCAAGTGACGAACGTTTGGGTCGACGACAACGATCGGGTCCGCAAAGGGAGCCTGCTCGTCCAACTGGACAAGGAGCCGTACCGGATCCAGGTCGATTTGAAAAAGGCGGCCCTGGCCACGCGCTGAGGCCCAGTTGGTGGCCACGCAGGACCAGGTGCGCGGCATGGTCGCTCAGGTGCGGAGCAACCGGTTCAAGCTCCAGCACGCCATCGAGTCGGTCGACAACCAGATCGCCCTGCTGCGGGCGAACATCGCGGCCCTGGAAACGAGGAAGGCGAATCTGACGCGGGCCAAGGCCGACTACGATCGGGCCATCGAGCTGGCAAAGACTCCGGGAGCCATCGCTCCGCAGGACGTCGATCAAAAGCGGGAGGCGTTCGACGGTCGCCCAGGCGCAAGTCGACCAGGCGCTCGAAGCGGTCTATCAAATCCGCGTCGGCCTCGGACTCCCCGCGAAACCGGAAAAAGGGAGACGACCTTGCGCAGGTGCCGCCCGATCTCGATCAGAACTATTCCACCGTCCGGCAAGCCTTGGCGGAACTTGCTGCAGAGCGCGGCTCCGTTCGGCGTTTTTCCGCAGTCCTACAATGTGTCCCCCAAAGAGGCCGTGGCGCGAGTTCTACCGACGCGACCCCAAGGGAACCTCGACCGCATTTACGCCAACTCGATCAAGGAAGCGCCGACGATCAAGCTGGCCCAAGCGAAGCGCGACCAGGCCAAGAGCGATTTGGATCAGGCCGAATTGAACCTGCGGTACTGCGACGTCGTTGCCGAGATCGACGGCGTGATCACGCGGCGAAACGTCAACCCGGGCAACAACGTCCAGGCGGGCGAAGGGCTGATGGCCATCCGCTCGCTCACCGAAATCTGGGTCGACGCCAATTTCAAGGAAACCCAGTTGCGCAACCTGCGGATCGGCCAGCGGGCCGATCTGGAGGTCGACATGTACGGGAGCCACAAGACGTTCCAAGGGCGGATCACCGGCTTTACGATGGGCACCGGCTCGACGCTGGCCCTGCTCCCGGCCGCAGAACGCGACGGGCAACTTCATCAAGGTCGTGCAGCGGTTGCCGGTGCGCATCGACCTGACCGACTACGATCCCGACAAAGATCCGCTGTTCATCGGCCTGTCGGTCGTGCCCCACGTTTGGTTCAAGGAGCCTGCCGACGGGGCCCAACGCGGGCAAAATGCTGCAGACTGCTCATGTCGAATCTGCCGATCGTCAAGTCGCCGGAGAATCTGCTGCCCGGGCCGCAGCCAAGCGACTCTCAACCGACAGGCCGGCTCAACCCGCCAAGGCGGCCGAGACGCGAAGGCCGTGGAATCGACCGGGGAGCCGTGCCGTGAGCACGCCGTGACGCGCTGCGCCCTGCCGCGACGGCGCGACCGGTGGTGAACCCGTGGGTGGTGGCCGCGGTCGTGGTCGTGCCGACCTTCATGGAAGTGCTCGACACGACGATCGCCAACGTCGCGCTGCGGTACATCGCCGGCGGCCTGTCGGCGGCCGTCGTCGACAGCGAGTGGGTCATCACCAGCTACCTGGCGGCCAACGCCACGATCTTGCCGATCAGCGGCTGGCTCTCGGCCCGCCTCGGCCGCCGCAACTACTTTATGCTGTCGATCGCCATCTTCACGATCAGCTCGGGCCTGTGCGGCATGGCGACCAGCCTGAATCAGTTGATCCTGTTCCGCGTGCTGCAGGGGCTGGCCGGCGGCGGACTGCAGCCCAGCAGCCAGGGCGTCCTGCTCGATGCCTTTCCGCGGGAAAAGCAGGGAGCAGCCATGACGATGTTCGGCGTCGCCGCCCTGCTCGCGCCGGTCGTCGGGCCGACGCTGGGCGGCTACCTCACCGACAATTACAACTGGCGCTGGATCTTCTACATCAATCTGCCGGTCGGCACGCTGGCGCTGGTGGCGTGCTACTTCCTGCTCGACGATCCCGATTATCTCAAGGCCGAGCGGGCCGAGCTCCTGAAGAAGCCGCTCAATTTCGACTACATCGGTTTCGGTCTCTTGGCCCTCACGATGTCGTCGTGGGAAATCATGCTCAGCAAGGGGCAGCAGTGGGACTGGCTCGGCGATCCGTTCTGGCGCGTGCAGACGCTGGCTGATTTTGTTCTTCGGCGGGGCTGATCGCTCTGATCTTTCGGGAAATGCGGATCTGCCAATCCCGTGGTCAACTTCCGGCCGCTTGCGCGAGCGCAATTTCGCCGCGTGCTGCATCATCATCTTTTGCGCCTATGCCGTGCTTGTACGGCTCGAGCACGTCGCTGCCGGCGCTGTTGCAGTCGTTGTTCGGCTACGACGCCTACCATTCCGGGCTGGTCCTGTCGCCGTCCGGCATTGTCGTCGATCGCCGTGCTGCTCGTTGTGGGCACGCTTGCTCGGTCGCGGACTCGACGCGCGCTGGTTGATCGGATGCGGACTTGTGGTCGCTCGGCGATCGCCAGCTATTGGATGTCGCTGATGAACCTCGAGATCAGCCCCTGGCAGGTCGTCTGGCCGCGGGTGGTGCTGATCGGCGGCCTGTCGATGATCTTCGCCCCGCTCAACGTCGCCGCGTACCTGTACACGCCCCGCCACCTGCGCGGGGCGGCGGTGGGGCTGCTCGCGCTGCTCCGCAACGAGGGAGGCAGCGTCGGCACGTCGATGGCGCAGACCATCCAGGAGCGGCGCGAACAGTTCCACACGCTGCGGCTGGGCGAGTATCTCGATCCCTTCAACCCGGCCGTGACCTCCTTTGCCCAGGCAGTCGCAGGCGCGCTTTGTTCCGGCACACCGGCGACCCGGCGCTGCCGAAGCGCATGAGCTGGCAAGTGCTCGAGGATCTTGCGGCTGCAGCAGGCGTCGTCGCTGGCGTACTTCGACGTCTTCTGGGTCTTCGCTGTCGCTCTCAGCGCGGTCTCGTGTTCCTCGTGCTCTCATGAAACGGTCGGTGGCCGAAAAAGGGGCCGTCGGTCGGCGGGGAATGAGGGGGCGACCAGAATTGACGGACCCAGCACCCGGTGGAAGATCGATTTGTTAAGGGTCCTCTGGGGCGGAGCGGTCGCCGCAATCGGAAGTTCCGGCAGACTCGTCGGACGCAACGTGACCCGATTAACCCGAGACGCCGGCATGTCAATTCCGTCGTCCCTGGCTCTTCCGATAAACCAGTCGTGCGGAACTTGCCGAGTTATTCGGTTGCAAGGATCGCGCCCAGCGTACGCCTTTGTGTGAGGCGTCCGACTGTGCCGGATGTAACGGCAACGCGCACGAACGGTGATGCCTTGACCGTCACCCGCGTCAGGCTCCGGACCGGCCGGAGGTCTTATGCCAACCCGACCAACCACCGCGACATTCGAGATGCTCCTTCGTCCGCGCACGAACGGTCGCGCCGGGTCGCAACGGGGGCCGCAACGGGGGTCGCAACGAGGGCCGTGACGCGTCGCGGCTTCCCAACGTCGGCTGGCTTGGCGGCCGGCTTGATTGCAGCCATCCTGACGTGTGGCTGCACGGGCCCGCGGGAATACGTCCACAACGGCTTCAAAGTCGGGCCGAATTACTGCCACGCCCGGAGCCGCGGTCGCCGAGAATTGGATCGACGCGACCGACAAGCGCGTGCGGACAGATTCCGAAGACCTGAGCCGGTGGTGGCGGGTCTTCAACGACCCCGTGCTCAACGGCCTAGTCCACGACGCCTACGCACAAAACCTCACGCTGCGCGAAGCCGGATTTCGCGTGCTGGCAGCGCGAGCCCAATTGGCGATCACCGTCGGCAACCTCTTCCCGCAGCCGCAATACGCGTCCGGAAGCTTCACGCAAACTACGCTCAGCACCGATACGGCCAACAACATTTTCGAGTCTGGGCCAGCTCTCGGGCTTACCGGGATCGCAACGAAATTTCAGCCAGTGGGACTACGGATTCAACATCGGCTGGGAACTCGACTTCTGGGGCCGCTTCCGCCGGGCCATCGAGTCCGAATGAAGCCAACCTCGGCGCCTCCGTGGCCGACTACGACGACGTGCTGGTCACGCTCTTGGGCGACGTCGCGACGAATTACGTCCAACTGCGGACCGCTGGAGCAGCAGATCGATTACGCCCACTTCAACGTCGAGCTGCAGCGTCAGACGCTGACGATCGTCGAAGCGCGGTTTCGGGCCGGCACGACGAGCGAGCTGGACGTGCGCCAGTCGCGCAGCACTCTGGCCCAGACCGAGGCCGGCATCCCCGAGCTGGAGATCAGCCTGCGCCAGGCGGCCAACCGGCTCTGCATCCTGATGGGCATTCCGCCGCAGGATTTGCAGGCCCGGCTGGGAACGGCCCCCATCCCGACCGCGCCCGCGGACGTGGCCGTCGGCATTCCGGCCGATTTGCTGCGCCGCCGCCCCGACGTCCGCCGCGCCGAGCGAAAGGCCGCCGCCCAGTCCGCCCAGATCGGCGTGGCCGAAGCCGATTTTTATCCGGCCATTTCCATCGTCGGCACGATCGGCTATTCCGCGAAGCAATTCCCCAACCTGTTCCGACTCCGCCGCCTTCCAGGGGACGATCGGCCCGACGTTCCAATGGAAGATCCTGAATTACGGCCGGATTCTGAACAACGTCCGGCTGCAGAAAGCCAAGTTCCAGGAACTCGTCACCGCCTACGAGCAATCCGTCCTCAATGCCAATCAGGAAGCGGAGAACGGCCTGGTCACGTTTCTGCGTGCCCAAGTCGCGCACGCGGTTCCAGTCCGAAAGCGTCGACCAGGCCCAAAAGGCCGTCGCACTGGGCCTCGTGCAATATAAGGCGGGCACCGTCGACTTCACCCGCATCACTCAGCTCGAGCAGAACCTGGTGCTGCAGCAAAACACGCTCGCCCAGGCCCGCGGCGAAATCGCCCAGGGCCTGATCCAGGTCTACAAGGCTCTCGGACGGAGGCTGGGAAATCCGCAACACGGGGCTCGGCCCGTCGTCCGAAGACGCGGCGCCCGAAAGCACTCCGCCGCCCCCGCCGCCCCCGGCTCCCCCAGTCATCTCTTCGTTTCGCCCCCAGTCTTGAGTTTCTCGCCGGCGCGGGGCGGTCCAGTTGCCTCCGGGCATCACGACGACGTCTCCGCCAACGCGTCACGCAGTGCTCGCAGCATTAGAAATCCAGCAGCGAAACCATTTCGCCGCCGCTGCGCGTTCCCAGCGCCTGATAGGTCGCCAGGTCGATGTTCTGGGAGATGAAGTGAAGCGATCCGTCGCACATGCCGACGATCACGCCGCCCCCTGAATGCGCACTGCGGGCCGCCATGTTCGTGCAACCGTAATTGGGAGCCCGGCAATCATACAAGGCGTCGTTCGGGACGCGATTGGTGCTGAACATATTGTATTGCGGCTGCCCGCCGATCCACGACAAACCGCGGTCGGACGCGTTGGGAGCGAACGACTGACAGGTGGTCACGTCTTGCGCGTTGGCCGACGTCGAGCTGGTCGAGATGTAATTATCCGAGAGCGTGGCTGGATTGTTGTCTCCCCGCAGCGTTTCGCTGACGGCAATCGTGGTGGAAGTTCCGTCGGTGATCCAAGCCAGCTTGGTGAACGTGCTGTGCCCGAAGATTCCGCTGCACTGGTTAAATTGGCACATGCAGTCGGTGCCCTGATTCGCGACATAATTGGCCGGGGCCGTCGACAGCGCCACCAACGGCATCGGATCGCTGGGGCACAGGAAGAGGTTAATCAGGGTGCCCGCGGCCGGGAAGAAGGCCGTATTCTTATTGACATTCTGGCTCGGGTTAATTTGGTTGAAGGGAACGAGCTTGTACGTCGCCGTCTGCTCGACATAAGGAAGCAGATAGGTCAACCAACCAATCTGGTGCTGCGCCGTTGGCATTCCGGGCAGGGGATCCTCCTGCCCAGTTTCGAGATGGCCCGGCGGAAACATGCCGTTGATGTCGGCGTAATTGTGCAGCGCCAGCACGAGCTGCTTGATGTTATTCGTGCACTGCGTTCGCCGCGCCGCTTCGCGCGCCGCCTGCACGGCCGGCAGCAACAGCGACATCAGCACGCCGATGATCGCAATCACGACCAACAGCTCGATCAATGTGAAACCGCGCCGCTTCCGCATCACAGTCCTTTCGCTAGCGCTCCGCCGCGATCTTCTGAGCGGCCGCGCATTTCTCGTCGCAAACGATGTATTCCACGCCGTCGTAAGTCACAAGGTTTTCCCGACCGACGCGTTCGATTTTTCGATGGCAGTACGCGCACTCCCCCGGCTGGTTCAACACCGAGACGGCCTTCGCGGTCGGATAGCCGGCCCTCGAGCCGCATCCAATCAACGACACCGTCGCCAGAAGAGCCAGAGCCGCCCGCCAAATCACTCGCCGCATGCAAAACACTCGCCGCATGTCGATGATCGATGCTCTCACGATTTCGCACCTGTTGTCATTCTCGCCACGTCTGATTGTATGGTCGCGTCCGGTCCTCGGTTGCATCGGCCGGTCGTCACTCAACAAATGGCGTGCCGGCCGTGAAACGCCCGGAAACGTGCCAATTCCGGCGATCGCGAGGCGTTCGTCGGCGATTTTTTCGCCAGCAACGGTTGAAAAATGGCCTCCGCGGCGATGTCCCCCTCCTTGAATCGGGCAAGGAACGGTAGGCGACGCGTGGGTGCGCCGCTGGCTTGTTATCATACGCGAGAGCTGCGTTGTCGCTTTCCGCCTTTTGGTGGACGAATGACCGCCGATCAGTTTCGCCGCTTGGCGCTCGAGTCTTCCCGGAGTCTCCGAACGGGCCCACAGCGGGCATCCCGATTTTCGCGTCGGAGGCAAGATCTTTGCGACATTGGGATACCCCGACGCCGCGCGGGGCATGCTAAAGCTCACCTCGGAGCAGCAACTGCGGTTCGTGCACGCTGAGCCGAGTGTGTTCGTTCCTGTGAAGGGCGCTTGGGGCCGGCGAGGCTGCACGAACGTCTGTCTCAAGCCAGCCACAAAGGCGAAGCTGTCAGCCGCAATGGTCGCTGCCTGGCGCAGATATCGCGCCAGAGGACATGGCGGAGGAACTCGCGACCTGAAAATGCACCCGGCCGCCGGCTTTCGGCCGATTAAAGTCGCATGGACGCCAGACCCGGGAAGTCGTCATGACCAAACGCCGCCAAACGATATTGATCACAGGATTGACCACAATCCTTGCTGTGGCCGCGATCGTTCGGTGGTGGGGAAGGTGCCCTTCGGACCCAGGGACCATTCTGCAGGTCGAATGTTCTCACCAGGGAGGGCAAGCAAAGGGGAGGCTGCGTCCCCTTTTTAACCTCCCCTTTTAACTTCCTCAAACTCGGGCACCAGGTGATAGCTGGTAATGGGGTGACCGATGCCGAGACTAATGCGTGCTGACTTAGATTAAGACTCTGCTTACTTAATCAAGGTGACGGTACCGTGACCGTGAAATCGGATCTCAGCCACTAGGAACCGCAGAATGGCATACGCACCCGCCGGGTCGCCTGGGGCCCGACCCCGTATCGACAACCCCTCCTGATCGGTCAGCGGCCTCATACTCGATAGCCCCATCTTCGCCAGTGATGAGTGCGACACCTTCCCGCCGGCGGCCAACGCCGGGGCGGAGGAGAGGGCAACCACGAAAGCGAGAACAACGAGAGTCTTCATCGGCGAGTGCCTTTCGGCAAAAAGGAATAAGAAACGTCCTACAACTCACGTTCCATTCCACTCAGCCGACCCCCACGCCTGAACCGGTGGATACATCCATTTCAGACACGGATGACCCGCCAAAGCAAGCAAAATAACGACGGACGCTTGAATTATTCGGCAAATGCGACCGATGAAGGTCTTGTCCGGGTGTTGCTGGACCTTCAATTCGGCCGGCATCCGGTTCACGCATCGCACCGCTGCCCGCCGATTCCACCCCGTCAGGCACATCAATCTCCCTTCTTTCTCAAGAAGGAGGCATAGCCGACGACGCTCGAATGGCAAAAGCGGCTCGAATGCCGTTTGATCAACGGTCGGTCACACCCCCAGGAGCGGCGGTCGAGGGTGCCGTCGCTGAGGGCTACGCTTCGATGGACGGCCGTGATGGGGCCGCTGGCGTCGAGGTCGGCAATTGTCCGGCCGACGCGGAGGACCTTGTCGTGGGCGCGGGCCTAGAGGCCGAACTCTTCCATGGCCGACTTCAACAGCGACTCGGCCTCGCGGTCGAGACGGCAGTGTTTGCGGATGTCCGGCGGAGTCACCTTACCGTCGACTTTCGTTTGCTTGCGGCCGAAGCGATGGGCCTGGCGGTCGTGGGCGTGGATGACCTGCTCACGCATCAGTTGGCTGTTGTGCCTCTGCTCAAAATTGTTGCACGAAAGGCTGCGGCCCGCTTCACAGAGGCGAAGACTTGCTGTGCTCCCGCGAAGGCGGTCGCAACCGTCGCCAACTGCTGCATGACGAAGTTGGCCTGCTGCACTAGACACGTCAGTCTGCTGTTCCGCCGATGCAAAGCTTGGCTGCTGCGAGTCGGCAAAAAAGTGCTGTGCCGACAACCAGGGCTGCTGTGCTGGCGTTCAGAAATGCTGCATCGAAGGATCGAAGTGTTGCGATGCGGCGAAGGCTTGCTGTGGCTCTCACCGTAAGATAGGCGGCGTAACGCCTGACTGCCTCGGTTCGTCACAGACTCTCGGCGGAAGCTGATTTCCGCCGAGAGTCTGGTTCTCTTCGACTCACGCTGCCCGTTTATCGCTGACGGATTGCGTTCCGCTTTCAGCTTGGCTGGTAGAATGAGTGCCATCGCCCCGCCCTTTCGGTCGTGATCGGCCGGAACGATCTCACGGATCACCGCATCCGCATACCGCAGACTGAAAGATACCTTCATCATGGCAATTGACCCCATTTGCGGCATGACCGTGGATGAAGCGACCGCTCGGAGCGCCGAACGGGACGGTCGGACTTTCTACTTTTGCAGCGAACGTTGCTCCCAGAAGTTCCTCGCCGGTGCGGAAAAGGTCGAGCCAAAGCAGCACACCCACGATCACGCACATCCTGAGTCCGCACCACAAATGCTTCGGAGTGGTGCCAAATACGTTTGTCCGATGCACCCGGAAGTCCAGAGCGACAAGCCGGGAAATTGTCCCGAAGTGCGGCATGGCCTTGGAACCGGCACGGCCTGTCGCCCCTAAGCGGAAAGTCATCTACACGTGCCCAATGCACCCGGAGATCGAACAGGACCGCCCAGGAACATGCCCAAAGTGCGGCATGGAATTGGAGCCGAAAACGGTCGAGCCAGGAATGGAAGAGGACGATTCGGAACTGCGGAGCATGACCCGCAGGTTTTGGGTCTGCCCTCGTTCTGACTGTTCCCGTGCTGTTGCTCGCCATGTGTCCGATGCTCGGCGTGCCGGTGGACCGTTGGCTCGGAGCCACGCTGCTTTCGTGGCTGCAACTTATTCTGAGTACGCCGGTGGTTTTGTGGGGCGGATGGCCGTTCTTCGAGCGTGGTTGGAGGTCCATCGTCACCTGGAACCTCAATATGTTCACGCTGATCGCCATCGGCACGGGTGCGGCGTACCTCTACAGCCTCGTCGCCGTGCTGTTTCCCGGTCTTATTCCCGAAAGTTTTCGGCATCACGGGCGAGTCGAGGTCTACTTCGAGGCGGCGGCAGTGATCGTCACCTTGGTCCTGCTGGGACAGAGTGTTGGAGCTACGAGCCAGACGCCGCACCGGCACCGCCATTCGGGAATTGCTGTCGTTGGTCCCGCCCATGGCCCGGATCGTGCGAGAGGGCAAAGAACAGGAAGTGCCGCTGGAAGAAGTTCGGCAGGGCGACATTCTGCGTGTGCGTCCCGGCGAGAAAATCGCGGTGGATGGCAAGCTCACGGAGGGAAAAAGTACGGTCGATGAGTCGATGATTACCGGCGAACCGATGCCGGTCGAGAAGCAGAACAGATGATCCGGTGATCGGTGGGACGGTCAATCAAACCGGCTCATTCTTGATGGTGGCCGAGAAGGTCGGTCAGGACACGGTACTCTCTCAGATCGTGAACATGGTGGCCGATGCCCAGCGGAGCCGTGCGCCGATCCAGAAAGTCGCCGACCACGTGGCAGGGTATTTTGTGCCTGCCGTCGTGCTGATCGCCATCTCACGTTCTTGGTGTGGGCCATCGCTCACCCGGAGCAGCCAGCGTTGGCTTGGGCTTTCGTCAATGCGGTGGCCGTCCTGATTATCGCCTGTCCCTGCGCCCTGGGCCTCGCCACGCCGATGTCGATCATGGTCGGCATTGGCCGAGGAGCGAAGGAGGGCGTTCTCATCAAGAACGCCGAAGTGCTGGAAACGCTGGAAAAGGTCGATACGGTCGTGGTCGATAAGACCGGCACCCTGACGGAAGGCCGACCGAAGCTGACCGAATGTCTTCCCGCTCAGTCCTTTTCGGAGGAAGACCTTCTTCGTTTCGCAGCCAGTGTCGAGCAGAACAGCGAGCATCCGTTGGCGCACGCCATCGTTGCGGGAGCCAAAGATCGGGGCCTCACCCTCCCGACCGTGGAAGAGTTCGACTCCGTGACGGGGGGTGGTGTTCACGGCAGAGTCGAAGGCAAGACTCATCCTGATCGGAAAGCGGTCGCTGCTCGCAAGCAAGAACGTGCAGAACCTCGCTGTACTGGATGGCCGAGCCGACGAGTTGCAGCAGCAAGGTCGCACGGTGATGTACGTCGCTGTGGATCAAGCAATTCGCCGGGCTGGTTGCCGTCTCCGATCCGATCAAGCCCTCGACGCCGGAGGCAGTGCGAACTCTGCACGACCTGGGGATGCGGATCATCATGCTCACCGGCGACAACGAGAAGACCGCCAGGACGGTTGCTGAGAAGCTGGGGATTGACGAGTTTCAAGCAAGCGTGCGTCCGGAAGACAAGCACCAAACGAATCAAGACATTGCGAACTGAGGGCCGCAAGGTGGCGATGGCGGGTGACGGCATCAACGATGCTCCCGCTCTGGCTGAAGCCGATGTCGGAATTGCAATGGGAACCGGAACCGACGTGGCGATTGAATCGTCGGGTGTCACGCTGGTCAAAGGCGACCTGCGGGGCATCGTGAAGGCAATTGAACTCAGTCGCCGCACGATGCGGAACATCCGCCAGAACCTCTTCTTCGCTTTGATCTACAACGCTCTCGGTGTACCGATTGCGGCAGGCGTCCTGTACCCGATTTCACATCACCTTCTCCTCAACCCGATGATCGCTGCCGCCGCCATGAGTTTCAGTTCCGTTTCGGTCGTGGCCAATGCTCTGCGTTTGAGGACCATGCGACTGAACTAGACGTCGACTTTCGTTTGCTTGCAGCCAAAACCGGTGGATCAGGAATAAAGGTGGTCATGCCCAATAGCGGCGGTCGAGGGTGCGGTAGCTGATCGCTTCGCTCAAGTGGACGGCCGTGATGGGGGCGCTGGCGTCGAGGTCGGCGATGGTGCGGCCGACGCGGAGGATCTTGTCGTGGGCGCGGGCGGAGAGGCCGAGCTCTTCCATGGCCGATTTCAACAGCGACTCGGCGTCGCGCTCGAGGCGGCAGTGCTTTCGAATTTCCGGCGGAGTCATCTTGCCGTTGACCTTTGTTTGCTCGCCGTCGAATCGATGCGTTTGGCGGTCGCGGGCATGGACGACCTGCTCACGCATCTGCGGGCTGGTCGTTCCGGCCACTGTATCGGAAAGTTCGCGGAACGGGACGGGCGGGACCTCGACGTGGATGTCGATGCGGTCCAAAAGGGGGCCGCTGATGCGGCTTAGATAGCGCTCTATTTGGAGCGGGTTACAGTTGCACTGCCGCTTGGGGTCGCCGCGATAGCCACGGTGACGGCCCGCTTGGCCGATTCCTGGCCTTTGACGTCGGCATAGTCGAGTCCGTAGCGGCCGAAGGTGCTGCGGGCGGCGTCCCATTGAAACGTGGTCGGCGGGATATCCAACTGTTCGGTGTAGAAGCCGACGGCCTCGGCCAGCGAGCCGACGGCGATGACCTCGAGACCGTCGACGACGGCCCCTTCCTGGGCATTCGCGGTCGGCACGATCAGGCCGCGCATTCCCTGCCGGCGGGCCGCCAACGCCATCGAGAGAATGCCTTTCGTCGGGCGGACGGTTCCGTCGAGGGCCAATTCGCCGCTGGCGCCATACGAGTCAAAACGGGGCGACGCGAGCTGCCCGCTGGCGCTCAAGAGTCCCAGGGCGATCGGCAGGTCGAACGAGGCAGCCTCCTTCGGAAGGTCGGCGGGGGACAGATCCTATCTGGAATGACTATTTCCAAAGGGGGTTTGAGCGGGTCGAGATTGAGAGTATCCGAGTAGCGATCCGACCTGCGGCCTATCAGGTCGGCGGGCGGTTCGCTCGAAAATGAACTGAAACCGCTATTGTCGCTTTTTCGAGGGGTGGCATAATCAAAATTGTCGGGGTGACAACCACAAGGAAAAAGAATGAACGAGTACAGAATTGTGAAAGAGGACGGGTGGTGGATCATCCAACTTAGGGTCGGCAATGATTGGTTGCCGTTCTCGGATCATCAACCACTAATGACAGGGTCTCTAACGAGGCCAACGACCGGCTTTGGCACGGCGCAGGAGGCTCAGGAATGTCTGGAAGAAAACAGGCATATCCTAGACGAAGTAGCGGATCGAACAAAGGCAATGGAAATGAGGCGGAACACGACCGGCCTCTAATCCGCCCACCATTTCAGAAACGACGGTTCCAATTCGGGCCGTCGGGAGGGAACAAAGGGGGGAGGGAACAAAGGGGACAGGCGCATATAACGCGCCTCCTTTTCCCTCTTCCGCACCACTCGGACCTGTACGAGTGGAACGATGAGGTGGTTGAGCCACGGGTCAAGCCTCTGGCGGCCCATGCGGCTGGCCGCGCAGCGTGTTCCCCCTTAGTCTGGTTTACGCCCAATACCGCCGGTCGAGAGTGCGGTAGCTGATCGCTTCGCTCAAATGGACGGCCGTGATGGGGGCGCTGTCGTCGAGGTCGGCGATGGTGCGGCCGACGCGGAGGATCTTGTCGTGGGCGCGGGCGGAGAGGCCCAGCTCTTCCATGGCCGATTTCAAGAGCGATTCGGCGTCGCGCTCGAGGCGGCAGTGCTTGCGAATTTCCGGCGGAGTCATCTTGCCGTTGACCTTGGTCAGTTCGCCGTCGAATCGATGCGTTTGGCGGTCGCGGGCATGGACGACCTGCTCACGCATCTGCGGGCTGGTCGTTCCGGCCACTGTATCGGAAAGTTCGCGGAACGGGACGGGCGGGACCTCGACGTGGATGTCGATGCGGTCCAAAAGGGGGCCGCTGATGCGGCTTAGATAGCGCTCGATTTGGAGCGGGTTACAGTTGCACTGCCGCTTGGGGTCGCCGCGATAGCCGCAGGGGCAGGGATTCATCGCGGCCACCAGCATGAGGCTGGCCGGGAACGTGACGCTTCCCAGGGCGCGTGAGATGGTGACGCGATTTTCCTCGAGCGGCTGGCGGAGGACTTCGAGCGTGCGGCGGTTGAACTCGGGGAGCTCGTCGAGGAAGAGGACGCCGTGGTGGGCGAGGCTGATTTCGCCGGGGGCGGGCGTGCTGCCGCCGCCGACCAGGCCCGCTTCGCTGATGGTGTGATGCGGAGAGCGGAAGGGACGCAAGAACATCAGCGATTGATTGGGGGCGAGGCGGCCGACGGCGCTGTAGATGCGGGTCGTCTCGATGCTCTCTTCCGGCGTCAGGTCGGGAAGGATGCTCCCCAGGCGCTGGGCGAGGAGCGTTTTTCCCGTTCCCGGAGAGCCGATCATCAGAAGATGATGAGAGCCGGCCGCCGCCACGGTGACGGCCCGCTTGGCCGATTCCTGGCCTTTGACGTCGGCATAGTCGAGTCCGTAGCGGCCGAAGGTGCTGCGGGCGGCGTCCCATTGAAACGTGGTCGGCGGGATATCCAACTGTTCGGTGTAGAAGCCGACGGCCTCGGCCAGCGAGCCGACGGCGATGACCTCGAGACCGTCGACGACGGCCCCTTCCTGGGCATTCGCGGCCGGCACGATCAGGCCGCGCATTCCCTGCCGGCGGGCCGCCAACGCCATCGAGAGAATGCCTTTCGTTGGGCGGACGGTTCCGTCGAGGGCCAATTCGCCGCTGGCGCCATACGAGTCAAAACGGGGCGACGCGAGCTGCCCGCTGGCGCTCAAGAGTCCCAGGGCGATCGGCAGGTCGAACGAGGCAGCCTCCTTCGGAAGGTCGGCGGGGGACAGGTTGATGATGATCCGGTCGATGGGTCGCGTGTAGCCGCTGTTGACCAACGCCCGCTCGATGCGGTGCACGCTTTCTTTGACGGCGGCTTCGGCCAGGCCGACGAGGATCGTCTTCGGCATGGCGCCGGGAGAGATGTCGACCTCGACCTCCACCGGCTGGGCTTCGATTCCGAAGAGTGAGTAGGTGAAGAGTTTGGCAAGCATCAATTGCGCCGTGGGACTGGAGCGAACAAGTGCGACGGGAACGGCAAGACGCCCCCGGAACAATTCAGATTGAACCACAAAGAGGCCAAGAACACCAAGAAGACGCTCGAATGGGGCAAGCGGGCCGCTTGCCTCACGCCCGAATGGGCAACCGGGCAGCTTGTCCTGCACAGCGGCGGTTCCGAAGACTTGCGAAACACGCCGCCGATGGCCGGCCGCTCAGTTTCGTCGAATTCCGCCGTGCGATAAGATCGAGACAGCGTCGGCCGGATCACGAGGGGGCCGAGGCTGCAATCAGAATGGGCATTCAGGGGAAAGAAACGATGAGGGCTTGTTGTCGATTGTGCGTGGGAGTTGCCGTGTTGTCTCTTTGGGCCGCCTGCGGTCCGACCGATCGCGCGTGGGGGGGCGGCTATGGAACGGTGACGGGTCAGTTTGTGCTTGACGGTCCGATTCCCGAGATGCAGCCTCTCGTGGCGAAGGGGGACACCAAAGTCAGGGACGCGGCCGTTTGCGCGAAACTGGGTGTGCCCGACGAATCGCTGGTCGTCGATCCGGCCACGAATGGCATCGCGAACGTCTTCGTCTACATGCCCAAGGCGCCCAAGGACATTTATCCGGACTTGAAGGCGAGCAAAGAGAAGGTCGTAAAGTTCGACCAAACAGGGTGTCGGTTCTTCCCGCACGCTTTGATCCTGCGCACCGACCAGACGATTGCCATCCTTTCGGAGGATCCCATTCTGCACAACACGGACGTGTTGGCCGTCCGCAACACGGGGCAGAATTCGACCATCTCCCTGGACCGCGTGGGCAACACCAAGTGGACGTTCCCGGAGGCGGAGAGAATGCCCATCATGGTAAAATGCGATATCCACCCCTGGATGCGGGCGTGGTGGCTCATTGTCGACCATCCCTATGCGGCCATCTCGGGGAAGGACGGGACGTTCACGATCGAAAAGGTTCCCGCGGGGACGCAGGAGTTCACCGCCTGGCAGGACGCCAATGACGGGAGATGGGTCTTCGGCAAAACCCGCGCGACGCGGGTGATCAAGGTCAAGGTCGAGCCGAACAAGACGACCTCCATCGGCGTAATCAAAATCCCGGCCGCGGCGCTGGAGAAAAAGTGAAGGTTTTGGAAAGGGGAAACGAGTGGGACGAATCGAATTCCCACTGATTGTTCATCCTTCAACCTTCCGCCTTACTTTGGTTCTGCCATGCGTCACCACATCGGCTTCCTGCTTCAGTTTGCGGTCCTCGTCTTTTTGCCGATGCTGATCCTGTGGCAGTTGGAGTTCGGCTTCCGGCTGGTTCTGATGCCGGCCCTGACGCTCGTCGGGATTGTCGTCTTTTGGATCGGCTACAAGCTGCGCGAGGGATAGCTGGGTGAATGACGAAGCCCGAAGCACGAATGACCAAGGACGCACGAAGCACGAAATCCGAAAGCACGTGCCCGTTTCGGGCTTGGTGCTTCGTCGAGCGGTTTTATTCGCGCTGCTGGCTCTTGCGGTGCGGCCGGCCGCGGGACAGGAGGCGGGTGCTTCGGTCCGGTTTCGGGATTCGGTGGCGATCGACACGGACCTGACGACGCAGCGGCAGCTCGAGCTGGCCCGCATTCATTTGGCGGAAAAGCGTTGGAACGAGGGGATCGACCTGATCCGGCAGGCGGCCGCGAATGCCCCCGGCTCCCTGGTGACCATCAGTCCCGGCCGGTATCTGAACGTGGATCTTTACGCCCAGTTGCTCCTGGCATCGCTTCCTCCGGAGGGGTTGGCGGTGGCTCGCAAAGCCATGGACGAGTCGGCCCGGCAGGCGTTTGAAGGGGCCGTCCGTAACCGCGACGAGGCGGCGCTGCGTGCCCTCGTTCGCGATTCGTTTGTCTCCCGTGCGGCCGACGACGCACTGATGACTCTCGGCCAATGGGCCTGGGAAGCGGGCGATCTGACGAAAGCACGAGGCGATTGGGAACGGCTGATCCCTTTACGAAGTCCGCCGACGCCCGGCACGGCGGCTCCGATCCTGCGGTATCCCGATACACGGTTCGATCGGGCGGAGATCCTCGCGCGGCTCGTGATGTGCAGCATCGTCGAGGGGGACCAGGAGCGGTCGGCTGCCGAGCGAACGGCCTTCCGCCGGATGTATCCCGAGGCGCAAGGACGCCTGGCGGCTCGCGCCGGGAAATTGGCCGATCGGCTCGATGAAATCGCCGCGGAGGCGCGGGGCTGGTCCCTTCCGCCGCGCGACGTGGCCGTTACGACCTTCGGCGTCAATCCGGCGCGGAACGGCGTGCTGCCGGCGGAAATCGAAGTGGGTGCGCATGCGCTGGGCCGTCGACTTGCCGCCGGATCCTTATGCACCGGTCTCCACGGGACCAGTCGCGAACGGCCGCGATGCGCTGAGCCTGTTTCCGGTCGTATTTGGAGATCTGTTGCTGGTGAATACGGCCGATCAGATCCTGGCATGGAACGTTCGCACGGGAAAACCTGCCTGGCCGGTCGATCACAGTCCCAAAGAGAACGTCCAGAGCGCGGTGATTTATCCTTCCGGAAACGAGACCGCCTCGAATCTGGCGACTGCGCCGCCGGGGGGAGCGCCGCGGTACACGCTGACGGTCAGCGAAGGCCGGCTGTATGCGCGCCTGGGCGACCCGACCACCACCCGACCGCGGGACGATCCGCGGGAATCCGACAGTTTTCTGGTTTGCCTCGATTTGCAGCGCGGCGAGGGAAAGTTACTGTGGAAAGTCGATGCCGGCGTGCTTGACGCGCAAGCCGCATTCGAGGGGTCGCCGCTCGTCATTGACGGACGGGCTTACGCCGTCGTGCGAAGGGGCCGACCCCAAATGCTGACCGACGTCGCCTGCTTCGACACGGAGACGGGGCGGCGGCTGTGGGAGCGTCCCGTGTGCGCCGCCGTCGCCAACGTCGGACAGGGTGACGGCCTGTTGAGCCACGATCTGCTAACGGCCGGCGACAACGCGGTCTTCCTCTCGACGGGGACAGGGGCCGTTGCCGCGCCTGGAAGCCGAGGGGGGCGCCCTGCGATGGATCGTGACCTATGAGAGCAGTCTGCCGGACGGCTCGTCCCCGGGCCGTCGCCCGAAGCGGGACTTCTCCTTGCCTGTTCGCGGAAAACACGGTCTTCGCGGCGCCCAACGATTTCGACGGCATCCTGGCGATCGAGTCGCACAGCGGAACGACCCTCTGGCGCCGTGCGCTGCCTGGCGGCATCGACCATCTGCTGGGAGCCAAAAACGGCGTCCTGATCGCCAGCGGGGAAGGGCTGTGGGGGCTGGCCCTCGCGACGGGACACGTCCTGTGGCATGTGGGGTTCAAGGATCCGGCCTCGTTCGGCTACGGCCGGGGAATTCTGGCCGGTGACGTCGTCTATTGGCCCACTCGCGAGGAGATCCTGGTCGTCGAGCAGGCGACGGGAACGTTGCGGCGGCGCATTCCCCTTTTGGCCCGCGACGGAGAGGGAGGCGGAAACCTTCTGCTGGCGGGCGATTTCCTGGTCGTCGTCCAGCCGCAACGAATCACGGTCTTCGGACCAGACGCGGGATCGCCGCCGCGAGCAAAAGACTTCTCAGTGCAACTGTTGAGGGGTCAAGGCGAAAGGATGAAGGCGGAGTCAATTCGCCGCAGGAAGGCGACGTATTACTTTTCATCCTTCGTCCTTCCGCCTTCATCCTTCAACAAATGCCCTTGCGGCCGATCGTCAAAATGAGTATCAAGCTCCCCTCTCCTCCTTGTCCCTTCCCATGATTCACAATCCGGAGCCGGATGGATTCCCTGTCGGCCGGTGGGGCCGCGCCCTGCTGATCGCATGGAGTCTGGCGGTGTTCGGGGGCTTCGTTGTCGCCTATCGGCTGGAGCCGGACCCACGTGGGTTCGGAACGCACCAGAGACTCGGCTTGCCCCCGTGCACGATCCGCGCCGTATTCGGCATCCCCTGTCCAAGCTGCGGAATGACGACCAGCTTTGCCAATATCACGAAAGGGCGCTGGCGCGAGGCCGTACGGGCCAACGTCGCCGGGCTGCTCCTTTCCCTCGTTTGCGCAGCACTGGTCCCCTGGTGTTGGCTGAGCGCCTTTTATGGACGTCTCTGCTGGATTCGACGGCCCGCCAGATTGGCCGCGTTCATCCTGCTCGTCGTGTGCGGCGTCGCGACAGTCGAATGGATGATACGGCTCCTATTGCTCTCTTCCCCTCCTCCGGCCACGTAAGCAAATCTCCTTCCCTTCCGACTCTGAAGAACACCAAGAGAACTTGGTTGCTCGGAAACGCACCAATGTGGATAAACTCGGCATTCCGTTGGCGCTTCGCCTCGGCAGCGCTGCAACTTGGCGCCAGGGCACTGAATCATCGTCGGCAGAGCCGGCGCCGTCATTGCGACCACGATGGGGGCAGACGCGCTAGCCGCCTATCGGCGTTTTTTCGCTCCGGGACGACCCGGCCTTTGCCACTGCCGCTGGCGTTGGCTCTTCTCCTCTTCGTGCCGGGCTGCTCGCTGGCCGTCATGGCTGGGAAAATGGTCCTGGGCGATCTCAAAGTGCAGTCTCAGTTCAAGCAGGCGACGCACACCGATCTGGCCAAGCTCAACCGCAAAGTTCTCGTCCTGTGCTCGACATCGGACACGATCCGCTCGGGCTATCCCTCAGTCGACTTCGACATCCTCGAAGGGGTGATCCACCGCCTGAAAGTCCATGGGATCCGCAAGGTGGTCAATTCGGATGCGGTGGCCGGCTGGCTCGACGATCATGGAGGACGCTGCGACGACCTTCAGGCGCTGGCCGAGAAGTTCCACGCGGAGTACGTCATCTACATCGATGTGTCGCGGTTCACGTGCATCGAAGAGAACAGCCCCAACCTGCTCCGCGGGCAGTCGGAGGGACACGTGCGGGCCTATCACCTCGACGGAGACGACTCCGCGAGGCGGCTGCTCGAAGTGATGAACTCCGATTTTGTCTCGACCTATCCGTCGGGGAACCCGATCTCAGTTGACAAGAAATCCGCCACGAACTTCCAGCGGGAATACCTCGACCGCATCTGTCTCCAGTTGGCCCAGATCTTCTATGACCACACGAGGTCGGAAGAAATGCAGTGACGGCGAGGCCGTCATCAATCCGGCAACAAGGCCTCGCTCGTATTTGCAACCCTTCCGTTGCCGCGCGGGAACGCACACATGAAACCACAGACCTGCGGTCCGCGACGCATCCGATCGGCGGCGCTGCCGCTGGCGGTCGTTTTGGCGGGCGTCTTATCGGCGTCCGGGTGCACCTACGTCGTCTTGCTGGGCTACCTGATCGGCGGCCCCCCGTCGATCAAGCCCGATTTCGACAAATTGACGAAAGAGTCCATGACGGACAAAGGCGTCAAGGTCGCGGTCGTCTGTTTCGCACCGGACGAGATTCGCCTCAACTTCATCGACGTCGACAAGGACATCGCCAAGTTCGTCGCGCATCGGCTTTTCCAGAACAAAATCAAGGTTGTCCAGCCGGACCGCGTGCAGGAATGGCTCGACAAGCACGACGACTGGGACAAGCCGGATGAAATCGGCGAAGCGACCGGCGCGACGCACGTCATCTTTGTCGACGTGCACAAGTACAACCTCTTCGAGGAGAACAGCCACGAGCTGTTTCGCGGACGCGCGGAGATCTTGGTCAGCGTCTTCAAAATGCAGAAGGGCGATCAGGCCGAGAAAATCTACACCAAGGAGATCACCTCGTTGTACCCGCTCTCCGCGCCGTGCGCCACGGAGGAAATTAGTTACGACCGGTTTCGGCGGCAGTATCTCGGACGGTTGAGCGAAGAGGTGGGCCGGCTCTTTTACGAGTACTTCAACGGCGACGACATGGCGGACGTGATCTGATTTCGGCAGCGAATATCCAGAAATTCTGATCCGGCACCGTGATTCTTGATTGCAGTTGAGATTGGACTCTGTATATTGAGCGAAATTGGGGTGAGTTTGCGGATTACGGTGTCTGTTGCTGTAAGCGGCTCTTGCGCATCTGGGATGGCCTTGAGCGGTTGGGCGAGTCGTTTCCTGGTCTCCTTCTGGTGCCGAGCGCCGGGTAACTCCTCTGAGCTTTCGTCAACCGCTTGACGTTTGTGCAGAGCCCCAGTTCGAGATGGCGATTCGCGGTTCGGTGTGTTTCAACTCAGGAGGGGAATCGAATGGTTCGGATGAAGTGGTTTGGTGGACTGGCTTTAGCGACGGCGTTGTTTCTGATGACCAACAACGCGGAAGCGCGGCATTATCATTCGTGCGGATCCTACGGGAGCTGCGGCTCGTCCGGCGGATCGTATGGATCGTGGGGTTCGCACGGCTCGAGCGGGGGATCGTGGGGCTCTCATGGCTCAAGAGGATCGCATGGCTCAAGCGGATCGCATGGGTCGAGCGGGTCGTACGGTTCCTATGGGTCGTCCGGCTCATCCGGATCGTCCGGCTCATCCGGGGGAGTGCCGGCAATGACTTCGAATTCGTCGAACAGCTCGGAGCCCGCCACGATGGCTGCGCAGCCAGCCGACCGTGCGCATCTCACGCTGAACGTCCCCGGCGATGCCGTCGTCTACCTGAGCAATCAGCGCATGACCTTGGAAGGGACATCGCGCGAGTACATCGTTCCAGGACTCAAAACCGGCCTGCAATATCGCTATCCGGTGCGCGTTGATGTGGTCCGCGACGGGAGAGTTTACAGTGCCAGCGCGGACCAGCAGATCCAGGCGGGACAACAGTTGAGCCTTGTGTTCAACCAGTCCGCGGGCCAGCCCGAGATCGTTTCGATGCGCGACTAATCGCTTGGAGCGCTTGGACAGCCTCCAATCCTTTCCAGGTTGGTTGAAGACCATCGTCAGGCTGAGGAGGGGATGCCGCGTGGCCTCCCCTCCTGTTTTTCTTTTTTCTTGCCTGTGGTTGTTGATCGGCCCAGCTTACGGACATGTCGATCGACCCCTCTGCTCCGCGATGGAGCGCCGCTGCGCGTGACGACCACTTCCGCGGCGTTCCGGCGGGTGTTCCTGCGCCTGAGCGTCTTGCCGGCGGTTGTCATTGCCCCTCGGATGGGAACGTCCCCGTGTTAATGTCGGTCGCGATCTCCCCTGTTGGTGAGCGTGCGCTTCTCGCGGGCGGGCGCCTCCGCGGCGTCCTCTCTTCCCTCGGCTTTGTGCTGGTGAACGTTTGGCTGATGTATCATTTGGCAGCAATCGTCATCGCACCCTGGTCGGTCCCGCCCACGTCGCGCTTGATCCAGAACGCCTGGCGGGGCGTCGGAGACTACGTGCAAATTCTCTTTTTGAATCACGGATATCATTATTTCGCGCCCGAGCCGGGCAACAGCACCCTGGTCGCCTACGTTCTCGAATTGCCTGACGGACGGCACGAGACCGGCAGAATTCCGAATCGCACGATCTGGCCGCGGCTGCTGTATCACCGCCATTTCATGCTGACGGAATTTCTCGCCTCCAGCGACGACTTTCCGCCCGCCGTGCGGACGGAACTTGTGCGCGCGATGGCGCGCGAGTTGTGCCGCGAGCACGGCGCACGCCGGGTGACCTTGTCGAAGGTGACGCACCGGCTACCGACGATGGAATGGATTCGCGCGGGAGGGACGCTCGACGACAACTATACGGAAGAGCCCCTGGGAACCTTCTCATGCGACGGCCGGTGACTGCGGTGCTCTTACACGTGCGGCGCGCAGCCAATCGCGTCTGGAGCCCGTGGCGCGAGTTCTGGTTCAAACCGGCCGATCCGACGCCGCTGGCCGTTATGCGGATCTTGTTTGGCGGAATGCTGCTTTACACGCATTGGGTGTGGGGGCTGAACCTCGAAGGATTTTTCGGTCCGAATGGCTGGCAGGGCGAAGCCCTGGTCAGGACGGTCCAACAAGGCCAGCTCGCCTGGTCGTTCTGGTGGTGGGTCCCGGACGGTTTGCGCCTAACCGCTCACCTCGTCTCGCTCGGCATTCTGGTGCTGTACATGCTGGGCGCTTTGACGCCGGTGACGTCTATCCTGGCTTATGTGATCACCGTGTCTTACGCGTATCGGGCCCCGCTGGCCAACTACGGTCTCGATCAGATCAATGCGATTGCCGCGCTCTATCTGGCGATCGGTCCCAGCGGGGCCGTGCTCTCCGTCGACCGGCTGTGGCGGCGCTACCGAGCGGCCCGCGGGTCGCTGCGCGCGGGAAAAACGTCCCTTGTGCCGCCGGTCGGCCGATCCGCGCGGGCCAATCTGGCGCTGCGGCTGATGCAGGTTCACCTGTGCGTGATTTACATCTTCGCGTGTCACTCGAAGCTGCAGGGCGAAAGTTGGTGGAACGGACTGGCCATCTGGCAGGCGGTTTCCAACCTGGAATACCAGTCAGTCGACTTGACGTCTTTGGCGTGGTATCCGTGGCTGGTCAACCTGTTGACGCACGCCACCATCGTTTGGGAGATGACGTTCTGGGCCTTGGTTTGGAGACCCCTTTGCCGACCCGTCGTCCTCTTGATCGGGGTCGCCATTCATCTGGGGATCGGCGCGTTCATGGGGATGTGGACGTTCGGCCTGGCGGTGATCTTTCTATACGTCGCGTTCGTCCCCGCGACGACGTTGAACGCCGGCTTGGGAACCATCGCGGGAGCATTCCGGAGAATCGTCCACAGAATCGGCCTTGATCCCGCTCGCGTCAAAGGCCTTCGGCTGAAAGCGCTCTGCGATGCGTTGCGTTTCGACCAGCCCGCTGCTCCCGCCCCCCTCGACGACACGCCAATCTTCGCGAATGCGGCCCCCTCTCAATCGTCTCTCAAGCGGGCGGAGGACGAGCGGAGGGAGATTTTTCGCGAGCCGCCAACCCCCGCTTCGCTCCCGTCGTCGAACATCCCCCGTCCCTCACCCCTTGGCCGTCGCCCCACTCTGGTGCTGGTGGAGACCCGGCTGAAGCGTCAGACGCAAATTCAAGAATACCTGGTCGATCGCGGCTTTCGTTGCTATGTGGCTTCCGAGCTGCATCAGGCGAGATCGCTGCTCTCCGTCGTCGACGTCGACGCGCTTGTGGTGACATCGACCTGGTTCTCGGACGAAGACCTCCGAGCGTTTCGCGACGCTTTGATCTCCGGCGGCCCCTCCTTGCCGGCCAGTCTCTTTTTCGCGACGGGGGCAAATCACCCCTTCACGGAACCATTGGAAGACCACGACCGGCACCGCCTGATCCGCAATCCCGTCAGCCTGCGCGAGCTGCGGCTGCTCGTGCTCGACGTCCTTGGTCTGGCCGAACAGTCGTCTCACCCGAGCGTGCCGCGTTCGCCTCGCTCACCAAACGGAAATGGACACAGGCCGACGCTGCCGAAACGTCCCTTCCCGACTGCCGACCCGACTGCCGACCCGACTGCCGACCCGATGGCCGACCCGATGGCCGACCCGATGGCCGACCCGATGGCCGATCCGGCCCCGGACCTGGAAGTCGGACCGATTGGGAACGGAGCGCAAACACGACCTGCGGGCGACCGATGAGGACAGAACGAATGGGAAGTCTTCGCTCGATTGGCTTGTGCGTGGTTCTGTGCGGCGGGCTCGTGGGCTGTGCGGAATCTGGGGAGTCGCCGGAAGTTCTCGTCGAGCGCGGGCACTTGATGGAAAGCCGCGGCCGGTTTCGGGAGGCAATCGACGCCTACACGAAAGCCTTGGGGCAGCGGCCAAACGACGCAACGACTTACTACGACCGGGGCGTGGCGTTCGGACGGCTCAGTCAATGGAAGGAGGCGATCGAGGATTACACGCGGGCGATCGAGCATGACTCGGGGATGGCCCGGGCCTACAACAACCGGGCCACCGCCTACGCGCAGCAGCGTCAATTCGAGAAGGCCGTCGTCGATTTCACCAAAGCCATCTCGCTGGACCCGCGTGGCGCGCTGACATACCGCAACCGTGGTCTGGCCTACCACGACTTGGGCCAGTTCAACCAGGCGATCGAGGATGACACGGTCGCGATCCGCCTTGACCCGACCGCCTTTGAAGGCCTCTTCGAGCGGGGCAACGCCTACCTCGATGCCGGCAACAATCAAAAGGCCGTCGCGGACTTTGATCGGGCCCTCGCGATCGATTCCGCCCGCGCGGGGGCTTGGTTGAACCGCGGGGAAGCCTATCGCCGACTGGGAGATTCAAAGCGTGCCCAAGCAGACATCGCGAAGGCCAAGCAGCTTGACCCGGGCGCCGTCGGAACCGCCCTGGCGCAGTCTCCGCCGACGCCCAAGGAGCTGCCAGGGCCGGCGGAAAACCACGCCGCCCGGCCCGATTTGATCGTGCGCCGCGAACGGGCCCTGCGGGTCGCTGTCGACTTCTTGCAATCCAAGGGATTTCATGCCGAATCCGGGCCCGCCCCCGCTCCCTTCGATCTGGTGTGCGCAAAGGGCTCCCGGCGATTGCGGGTCGAAGTCCAAGCACCGGAGGAAGGGCAGGCGGCCCTGCGCTTTACACGAGAGCAGATCGAGGCGGCGGGTCGCGCGGATCAGCCGATTGCGCTGGTCGTCGTCGGGCGACTCACACACCCGGCATCGACGGGGCTTCCTTACACGGGTGGCATGGTCGTCCAGTTCGTCGAGAATTGGAAACCGGTCCAGCAAAAGCTGGTTCCCGTCGTCTTTGAATATCCTTTGCGGTAGCGGCACGTTCCTCGGTCCGCCGCCCGTCGAAACCCGTCGCATGTTGTCGCCCGTTGCTTTAGAATGAAGAGGCAACGGGAGCTTCGATGATCCAGGGCAGCACGGTCTTCCCCTCAATTGATTACACGGCGCATCCGGCGTTCCGCGGCTTTGCGCCGGCTTGTGGGTCGCAGGACGCCGCCATCGAGGAAGCGATCCGTCAGGCCGACACGGTTCTGGAGGGGATCCACGGTTCACTCTCCGCCCTCCCGGCGGCCGACATCCAGCACTCCTATCAATCGCTGATTTTGCCCCAGCTCGACGCGATCGGCCGGTTGATGACCGAGTCGCTGCCGGGGGAGCTTCCAATCGCGGGAATTGCCGCGACGGCGTTGGCCGAGACGCGCGAAGAGCTGCTCAAGGAGGCCCTGTTTCAGAACGAAAAGAAGCGCTACCGGCCGGTCGAGCGTGTCTCTGCTTCCGTCGAGCGGATCGCACGGGATCTCAGCGAGGAGGGGCTCTCGCTGCATCGCGTTTCGCAGCCGACAATCCAGGCGATTTGGGACGATGTTGGCGAGTATCGCCACCGCCTGACCGAGTTGAGCGGCCGCAACGGAGGGATGAACTGCGCGTTGGCGCTGCCACACTCGGGCCGCTTTTGGAGTGAGACACTTGCCTTCCTCGACCGCGCCGGCATCATTGCCGGCTGTTCGCACGCGCACCGCCAGCCGCTGGAGCTGAGCTTTTGCGCCTCGTGCTGTCGCACGACGGCGAACAGTGGTGGAGGGGCTGCTACCAGGATGCTGGTCTCGCGACCGCGCGAACTGTCTACATGCACAACGACAAGGACTACGACATCATGAAGGTCCTCGTCTATCTGAGCGAGGTGGACGAGGCGCGGGGACCGTTCTGCTTTGTCCGCGGTAGCCACAAGTGGCGCCGCTCGCCGACGCAATCGTTTTTCTTCAAGGCGTTCGATGCCGCTGCGAACGCGAGTCTGGCGCCGCGTGAGCCGGTCCGGACGATGTATTATCGCAAGGTTTTCCGCCATCCCGATTTCCGGGAACAATTCCTGAAGCTGCCGCGTCCCTTACGGGGCTCGAGCCACTTCGGCGACGACGTACTCGACGACTCGGAGCTTTCCGGCTGGCTTCTCGAGCGCGAGACGGCCGTCACCTCCGACATGGCCAACTGCATGGCCTTTATCGGGGCCGACGGCATCCATCGCGGCGGCTGCGTCCGGGAGGGGCAACGCTGGGCTTTGCAACTCGGCTTGCGGCAGACTCCGCCGCTGCATCGGCGCATCGAACGGCAGGCCAAAGCCGCCTACGCATTGACCCGCTCGAAACTGCGGGGGGCCGTGCGGCGATTTGTCGGCGAGCGGGGCGTGCAAAGCGTTCGTTCGCTGGCACAGCGCGTGAATGGCCGGTAAGGCATGCCGCCAAAAACCAGACCTGCTCAGAGGAACTCGCCAATCGCATGATCGATTCCCTACGCGCGGATCGCGCTTCCTTTTCCCATCCTCTTTCCTTTGGAAATCTCGTTGCTCGCATGTGGAAATGAGCGCCAGGAACGTTACCGCCGCGAATGGGCCGATTTGAAAATCGAGGTTGAAACGCAATGACAATGCTGATCCGCCGGCTGGGGGCGTTACTCGTTCTTGCGGCGGCGATTTTGCCGGCCACGGGAGCCGAGGTCCACAAATCGACCGTGATGGTGGCGATGCACGATGGCGTCCATCTGGCGACCGACGTCTATCGATCCGAGTCACAGCAGGGGCCGCTGCCGGTCATCTTGATGCGGACCCCCTATGGCAAAGGCGGCGGCAAGGGGTTTAGCGGCAGCGCCGTTCAACGGGGCTACGTGCTGGTCGTCCAAGACATGCGAGGTCGCTTCGATTCCGAGGGAAATGACGCCGTCGTCTTTCACAACGATGGTTGGGGAACCCGGCGCGACGGACAGGAATCGCTCGAATGGATCGTCCGCCAGCCATGGTGTAACGGGTCGATCGCGACATACGGCGGCTCCGCGCTCGGAGTCACGCAGACAATGATGGCGCCGGGGCGCCGGCTGCGCTCAAGGCACAATACGTGCAAGTCGCCTTCGACGACATGTATTCGCAGGGGACCTACCAAGGGGGCGTGTGGCGGAAATCGTTGATCGAATGGTGGCTCAAAGCGACGAAGTTTGACCCGAAGTCGCTCGAAACGTTCCTCAAGCATCCCGATTACGACACCTTCTGGGCCGAGACCAACGCCGAAATCCAGGCGCCGCGGATCGACGCACCGGGAATCTACTGGGGTGGGTGGTACGACATCTTCCTGCAGGGGACGATCAACTCGTTCGTGAGCATCCAGAACCACGGCGGCCCCCACGCGCGGGGCAAATGTCGGCTGATCCTGGGCCCCTACGCACATGGCCCGTTCAGCGGTTTGACGTACCCGGCCAATTCGCAGAAACAGCCGGAGGCGGCCGACGTCTTTCGGTTCTTCGATCACCATCTCAAGGGGGTTGCCAACGGAGTCGCCGAGGAAAAACCGGTCCACTATTACGTGATGGGCGATCCCGCGGATCCGCACTCTGCGGGCAATTTCTGGCGATCAGCAGACAATTGGCCTCCTCCGTCGCAGCGAACACCCTTCTATTTCCACGCCGACGGCCGCTTGTCGACAAAACCACCTTCAAGCGCGGACGCGAAGCGAACCTTCCGTTATGACCCGGCCGATCCGGTGCCCACCTTGGGCGGGCAGAACCTCGTTCCCCCCAAGGGACCCGTCGATCTGCGCCCCATCGAATCGCGAAAGGACGTCCTCGTTTTCAGTTCCGACGTGCTGCCGGAGCCGCTGGAGGTGACAGGACGGATCAGTGCCGAATTGTTCATCGCGTCGGACTCTCCCGACACCGATTTCACGGCGATGCTTGCCGACGTCTACCCCGACGGCCGATCGATGCTTGTGACCGACGGCATCTTGCGGGCACGGTTTCGGAAATCGTTCGAACGGGAGGAATTTCTCCAGCCCTCGCAGACCTACAAGTTGAGCGTCGACTTATGGAGCACGTCGCTGGCATTCAATAAAGGGCACCGCATCCGGGTTCTCGTCTCGTCATCGAATTCCCCGCGGTTCGATCCCAACCCGAACACGGGCCACGCCTTTCGGGCCGATAAGCAGATCCGCGTGGCGACCAATACGGTCCATCTTTCGGCCGGTCGTTCCTCACACATTCTGCTGCCGGTCTTCCGCGAGACCAGCTCGGGACACTCAACGGCACGGAAGGTCAGCGAAACAAGGCCGAAGAAAACCGCGCTCGCGGAATGACAGTTTTGGAAAACCGGCGTAGATTTGGTAAGGCTGACCAGGTTGAGTTCACTCTGCGCAAGGGCTGGCCCGCACATCGTGGGTCGCCAGACGGTCTTGCCGGAAGTTGTGTTTTTCGTTAAGGTTCCCGCCCGATTGCCGCTGTCCAACACCCCGCAGGGACACGGAGCCATGGCCCCATCCAGACCCCCTCTTTCTCCCTCCTGAAAATCGCTCGAATTCGATCGTCAGCAAGGAAGCCGACATGGGACGGTGCACCGTCACGCGATGGGCATTCGTGGCCGGCCTTCTGTGTTTCTGCGGGTGTACCGGACCGCGGACCTTTAGTCCGTTCGGCTGGATGCACGGGTCCGACGCCTCTCAGGCGTCTTCGACGACAGACAAGTCGAATCCGCTCAAGCCGACCGATCAGGTCGCGTCGGATGACGACTCGTCGGCATCGAAGGGAGACGGATCCAAGTCGTCGGACGATTCCGCATCGGCAGACGAAAAGTCCGCTCAGAAGCCCGGCAAGAACGGCTTCAAGACGGCCGCAATCGATCCCGAGCTTCGCAAGGTGATGGAGGAAGAGCTCGCGTACGAGCCTGCGGAAGAGAGGCAGCGGCTCTTCAATCAATGGGCGAAGTTTGACGCTGCATTCATCCGCGAGTTGGTTGAGAACCATCGGATGGCACGCGAGACGGCAGAGAACCGCCAGCATCCGGTCAAATTGGCCTCCGCCGACTCCGCTCACGACCGCGACGGGCAGGCGGCCGATCTGGACTTGCAGCCTCCGGCTAAGAGCTCCAACCGTGCCGTTGGTCCGAGCGAGCCGACGGCCTCAACACCGACGCCGCCGGGGGCCCCAGGGGCGGTTAGCCCGTGGAGCGATTCCAGCGACATGCCCGCGCTGCCGACGAATCCTCCGGCTTCGACTGCGGCGAGCGCCACGCCCGGAACGAGCGCAGCGGGATCCGGCCCGAGCGCTGCCGATGCATTCGATTCGCCTGGCGGCCCGGGACAGCCCGGCCGGCCGATCTCGATCGTTCCCCTGACGCCGCCCCCAGGAGCGGCACGCAACAACTTGGCCAAGAACGACGCTGTTCCGACCACTTCCGAGACCGCAGCAACACCGAATGCCGCCCCTTCTCCGGCGAAGACCGATGCCTTTGCAGGAATGATGCCTCTCGACGACGGAATGACGCCTACCGCTTCGTCGCCCGCTCCTGCTGCCGTTCCGATCCCGACCCCGGCGGCCCCCTCGGCTGCGCCGTCCGGGAACTCGCCCGCCACAACGTCGAACGGCCTGCTGATTCAACCGGGAGTTGCCGCTCCGGCCAGCATCATTTCGAGCCTGCAACCTCAAGCAAAAGGGACGGGCCGCGGTCCTGCGTCGGCCGATTTGGATGCCGTTCCCACCGCGCCTTCCCTCGACGAGCCGGCTGCGGCGCGATCGGCCGGGCAGCGGGCCAATTCCGCGAATCTGGTCGATTCCGCCCAGCCCGTGCAACTGCAAGCCGCCGACCGACGTCCCCTCGAGTCTGGCCGTTGCGTCGGCGGCGACAGCCGGAACGAAACCAACTTCGGTCGCCGAAGTGCAAACGCCCCCCGCGTCGGGATCGGCAACCACTCCGCCCTCTGGATTGGCGGGCCTCGGCAACCGTCTCTTCGGCGCGATCAGTCCGAATTTGAGCGCGGCGGCACGGAACGCGGTACAAACGGGCAACTGGCATGATGAGCTGCAGAAGATGGTCGCCCTGGCCGCCACGGAAGCCGGCCAAACGTCAGTCGGAACGACCGATGCAGAGAAGCTAAAGTATGTCGAGAAGCAGGTCCACCTCCGCATGTTGTATCTCCTGGCGGGGCAGTCGGCCAAGTCGTTGGAGCCGATCTCGGGCCTCGACGCGCCGGACCAGGAGTTTTGGCAGCAGGTCTTCTGGGGCGTCTCCAACTACTTCGACAAAACGGCCATGGCCGATCCAAGCGACCGCGCGACGCAAACGGTCACGCAGCTTCGCACGGCCGTCCAGCGGCTCCAGGAGAAATCGAAGCTCGAGCTGCGCAACGTCGCCTTTTGTCAAAAAATCATCAACTACGGCAACTACGAGCGGGTCAAGCGCGACGAGTTCACCGCCGGCCAGCCCGTTCTGCTGTATGCCGAGGTGGAGAACTTCAAGAGCGAGCCGACAACCGACGGGCCTTACCGCACGATCCTGAAATCTACGATCGAGATCTTCGACAGCCACGGCCAATCGGTGCAAAGCATGCCCTTCCCGCCAACCGACGATCAGTGCGTCAACCCGCGCCGCGACTACTACAACAGCTACGAATTCGCGATCCCCCAGCGGATCGGGCTTGGTCCCCACACGCTGAAGCTGACCGTGGAGGATCAAATCAGCCGCAAAGTGGCCACCTATACGATGAACTTTACGGTCAAATAGAGCGCCATCCCGACCGACGCGGCATGGGCCAGTTCGCCTTGATTGCTACCACGCGCCGCTCACGGTACGCCGCCAACACTGTTGATCGTGCCGTTCGTTCCGGACCCTTTTTGGGGTTTTTTGAGTTATTTGGGGCTACAAAAGGGCGGCGAACCCCAAAAAACTCCGAAGCGGCCTTTGTGCAAGTTCGGCAGGCATCGGACCGCGTGCCCGCGGTGGACACCACGTTCCCCCCTCTTGCCCCACCCCGCACCGCTCAATGGCGATTTTGGTACAACCGTTGTACCACCGATCGTGCACGAATGGCGATTTCGTGCATAATGGAGTTTGAACGGCAAAGAGCGACACCCTGTAGCAGCTGGCTTTTGAGATGAAACTGACCGTCCGAGCACTGGCGTTGTTGATCTTCGGGGCCGCGTCCGCCTCCGCCGGCGACTTCCCTCCCGTCGATCGACTCCCCTCGCGGCCGGGACTGCCCGATCCGCTGGTCATGTTCGACGGGACGCCGGTCACGAGCAAAGAGCAATGGTTCGCGAAGCGCCGGCCCGAGCTCAAGGCACTCTTCGAGTACTACATGTACGGCAAGGCGCGCAGCCGCGCCCATAACGTCGCCGGAACGGTCGAACGTCATGATGCGGGCTATTTCGGCGGCAAGGCCACCAAGGACGAAGTGACGATCCGCTTCGGCCCGGCCGGAACGCCGCCGATCCATCTCCTGCTGGTCGTGCCCAACCGGCGGCACGCCGGGGCACCGGTCTTTGTGGCGCTCAACTTCTGCGGCAACCATGCGGTTCTCAATGATCCGTCCGTCGCCCTTCCGGAACCTTGGATGCCCGAGCACTGCAAAGGCTGCGTGGACCATCGGGCCACCGATGCGGGCCGTGGGTCGCAGGCCGACGTCTGGAGCGTCGAATACGCGGTCGACCGCGGCTATGCGGTCGCGACCTTTTACGACGGCGACGTCGACCCGGACAAAAACGATTTCACGGACGGCGTCCATCCCCACTTTTTCAAGCCGGGCCAGACGAAGCCGGCCGAGGACGATTGGGGGACGATCCGGGCATGGGCCTGGGGCCTGAGCCGAGCGGTCGACTATCTGCTAACCCGTTCCGACATCGATCCGAACCGCGTCTGTGCGACGGGCCACTCTCGCCTGGGAAAGACGGCCCTCTTGGCGGCGGCCTTCGACGAGCGGATCGCGTTGGTCGTTCCGCACCAGTCGGGGACAGGCGGGTGTGCGCTGTCTCGCAACAACGATCAGGAAACCGTGGAGCGGATCAACCGTGTTTTTCCGCACTGGTTCAACGACACGTTTCCGAAGTTCGCGGGCCGCGAGGACCGCCTGCCCGTCGACCAACACCTGCTGATGTGCCTGGTGGCACCGCGGCCGATCTTCGATACCGAGGGGCTTCAGGACAAATGGTCCAATCCCGGCAGCGCCTTTCGCGCCTTGCAGGCCGCCGACAAGGTTTACAAGTTTCTTGGCGCTCGTGGGATCGTGGGGACCGGCATGATCCGTGGAGAGGAGCCGATCGCGGGCCCGAACTTCGGCGACCTTGTCCAGTACCGCCGCGATACCAAGCACGAGTTGAACAAGGATTATTGGCGCAAGATTTTCGATTTCGCCAACGCCTATTTCGCCGAACAGCGGAAGTACGCCGCCATTCGCCCGCCCGTCAAATAAAGCGAGCCGCGGCGTTACGGGCCGTGGCTGGAAGGCGGGCCAATTTAAGAGCGGGAATCAGTTCCCGACTGACTGCGTGCCTCGGTAGGTGATCCGGGCGACTTCCTCACCGATTTCGTATTTCGGTTTGCCGCGGACGTCGACTTGTTGAGGATTGACGCGGCCTTGAATGAAGACCACGTCGCCGTCGTGCAGCGTGTTCAGCTTTGAATTATCGACCAATTGAAACGCGCCGCCGTACTTGTCGTTCGGGTCGGGATGGGGACTGTAGATGATGTTCCAGGACTTGTCGCGGGTATTGAAATCGACGACGCCTCGCAGATAGCTGTAAGACGTCCGATCGTAGTCGTAACGATTGGCTGAATTCGCGGCCCTTTTCGAGTCGACCGTTTTTCCGTCCGCGGTCATTCCGTCGACCGTCTTGGCCGCCACGGCGACGACGCCCGAGTCGGGCTTGCCGCCGCGTTCGAGCGGAGCCTCGAACGGCTCCGGGCCGTCCGCGGCCACCGCCTGCGGGCCACCATCGTCCCGTTTTGGAACCTGCATTTGCGTGCCCTGCCCAAACGGCTTCTCGCCGTCGGAACCGAAGGGCGACGTGTTTTGATCGGGCGGCGGCTGTCCGGCAGGACCGGGCGAAACTCTCGGACCCGGATCGACCGGCTCCGGAACCGGGATTTCCGGCTGCCTCGCGGAGCCGATCTTCGGATCGCTGAACGTTGCGGAACCGCCATTATACGACTGCGGCGGTCCCCCCGGCAGCGGCGTCATCGGGCCGGGCGTCATGGGGCCCGGCGTCATCGGGCCGGGCGACATGGGGCCCGGAGATATCGACGGCGTCGGCCCCCAGTTCCCGCCGTTGCCAGGCATCGCCGGCGGTCCCAACTGGGGCGGCGGATACGTGATACCGGGCGACATGGGACTCCCCGGCGGCGCCACGAAGCCCTGATTGGGTGGAGCGTAGTAACCGGGATAGGTCGAGTAGCCGTAAGGGGCGGGCGTCCAACATCCGCCAAGGATGAGAGACGCGGTTCCGCACAGAGCGCGGAACTTCCAGCGCGTGGCCTTCATGGGTCGGGTCCTTGCGAAGCGTCGAAACGAGAACGACGGGGATCGTTCTCGAGCGGGGTTTGACGGCGCCGTTTCGCATTCGGGTCATGTTGGGGACGAAAGCACACGGCGCAGAACTTCGTCCCCTGATCGGGGCGGGCGGAATTCTACGAATGTGCCGAATTCTGTCCAGACCGAGTCTCAGCCCGTTTTATTCGCAAGTTTCCCAGTGTGCCCTCGATGTCTACCGCCCCGATTTTTCCTTATTCCGGCTGACAAAACGAAACGGACGGCGGGGGCATCGCCCCGTTCATTCACGAAACCAGCCTTCCACGATACCGTTTTGCCAGTCGCTCTGAATCAGTGTGCCGCGATTCATGGACACCGCGGTTCGATTCGTGGTGCAGCCTTCCCGGCGGTGCAGCGCGGGCGAGACGCCTGCACCACAAAGACGCGTTCCAAGGAGACCTTCGGGAACGAGATGCGAATCTGTCGCCGTCTGCTCGTGGCGCAGACCGCATTAAAGCCGCCAATAAAGGCCGCGCTTTTCGAGAGAGCGGACGAGCAGGTACGTGATTGCAAAAGCAATTGCGAAACCGGCCAGGCAATATCCAGAGCGGGACGTCGTGCGGCACGAGCAGTGCCAGGGCCAGCGCCATCATGCCGTGAATGAAATAGGCCGCCAGCGGATTGGTTCCCAACGTGCGGAACAGGCCCACGCCGCCGTCCGCCGATGTCGCAGGCGGCTACGAACAGCCCGAAGAGGGCGAATTGGAAACCGGTCGCGAAAGTCATGAACGACAGATTGGGCATGCGTTTTCCCAGCATCCAATAATTGCGCAGACGGTGCTCGATACAGGGGGGCGGATCAATCCGCGGATGGTCCGCTGGCGGTGCGACGAACGGCGGCTCCGCGAGGAAATCGCCCAGCGAGCGCCCCCGCAGTCGCTCCCAGCGTGGCAGCACCGGGCTTTCCGCCAGCGACCAGATCGGGATAGCCGCGCCGCAAGTCCTCCAAGACCAGGATCGTCCCTTCCAGCCGCTCGATCTTCGCTTGCTCCTCGCCAGCGCGGCTCGACCGTCTTCGACCCTGAGGCTCGGCTCGACTGAGCTCGCCGAAGTACGGACGCGAGACTTCTTGAGTGCTTCCAAGACCGCCCGCCGCTGCCCGATGACGTCGGCCAGCCAGGCTTTCTCCGCGTCCTGGCGGACATGGCGCTGGCGCAGTCTCGACCAGCTCCGTCCCGGAGAGATCATAAAGCCGCGTCAGGCACGACATCGAATACCCAACCGTCAAGAACGCCAAACCCCACAGTGCGAGTCTGGCAATCGCCGCGGCGCGTGACGCGGAGGCCGCGACCAGATCGTAGGCGAGCGTCCCGCCCAACATGACGACGCCCCAATTGAGCGGGCCGAGAATTCCCCCGTCCCAGCCCCGGTCGTCGCCCGTCATCCACGCCTTTGACATCCAGTTTCCGTCGATGCCGTATAAAAAATCCCAGTTGAACCAGTAGGAAAGCAGGCAGTGCGTGACGCCCAAGGCGGCCATCACCGCGAACCGCGTCCAGAATCGGCAGCCGATCCAGGGAAGGATGACAAGCTGCGTCGCCCCGATGATCGCCAGCGTCTCCCACAACTCCGACTTGATCAGCTTGGCGGCCAGAATGCGCCAATGGACGAGGAGCCGGCTCTGCCAGCCAAGCTCTCTCCAGGCCCGGAGCCGTTCGACTGCCGCGGGAACAAAACTCTGTCCCTCAGCCAGCGCCCGCCGTGCCGCTTGGTTCGCACTTTGCCCCTCGTCCCTCTCCCCACGCAGCCGCGGCATCGCGCGGAAGGATTGGAACTCCGCCGGCATCTCGCGGAATTCGAACCAACGGGGGAGATCGCCGATGATGGCGTAAATCAAGAGCGACAAGAGCAACAGTTTGCCGCTGCGGCGGACGTAGCTCCACGCCGTGCGGCATTCGGCCCGCGTCCCTGCGCCGTTTGAGATACGTCAGCCGGAATGCGAAGCCGACGACGAACAGGAAGCTCGGCATGATCGTGTCGGCATAGCTGAAATACGTGTCGTTGTGCTTGAGGACCGAGTGGATGGCGGCAAACGGGGCCAGGAAGTTCACCAGGCACATTCCGGCGATTGTGTAGCCGCGGAACTGGTCGAGCGAGGCCAACCGCGGTTGGGTGGTGACTGTTGATGACATAACGACTTCGGTAAGTGGCCCGTGACGAGTCGACGTACTGTTCAGCGAGTGCAAAGCGGCTGCCCGGCCTGCCTGTTCGCGAGCCGCTCGACGCTGCCCCTCCCCGATTTCGACGTTTTTCTAAATCATCGCGGAATCGGCGACTCTCTCGACCGCTTTCAGTTGTTGACATCTTACCGCTTGTGACGCATCCGGCTCCGGATGCCGACTTCGAGTGCAGATCAGGCCGGCCGCAAGGGCCTGTAGCGCAGCATACCCGCAGTATTCGAGCAGGTGAACCATTTGTCCGAGACCCTACGACGGAAGCGTCGCGCCTGCAAAATCCGACGACGCCGGAGCCCGCACGCCGTGCAGTGGCGAAAAATAATTCAGCGGAGCGTCAGACATCCGGAGGCAGATGTGTGACAAATCTCACACACCCGTTTCGAAATAGCACGAGTTTCGTCGAATCGTCATTTTTTTGAGAATATCGTTTGAATTTCGGTTCGCGTTTGCGTGAGAATGTGCGGCGCATCAGGATTTCGGACCGCTTCAGGTTGGACCTTACTCACATCGGTCCATTGAAAATGACGTTTCCGGAGGCAAGCGCCTGCCGAGACAACGTCGAGCAGCAGCCGAATGCTTTCGAAGCGGCAACACGCGCAGTTGTCCGTGGACGGCCCGCGAGAGAGAAATCCGCAAGGCAAACGACCCGTTTGCCGCGCGTGTTCCGGGCCGGGTTTTCGACCCGCCGGCCGCGTTGCCTTCGTCGCATACAAACTCGTGCGACCGCTCCCGAGTCTTGGGCATCCGAATCACTATCGGTGGCTTTGCGTCGAGAGGTCATTTCCGATTTTTTCGAAAGGACAAGGCATGACTCGCAGGCGAAGGGGTTTCACGCTGATTGAACTGTTGGTGGTGATCGCCATCATCGCCGTCTTGATCTCGCTGTTGTTGCCGGCCGTGCAGGCCGGCGCGGGAGGCGGCCCGCCGGACGCAGTGCCGAAATAACCTCAAGCAAATCGGAATCGCCGCGGCCAATTATCACGACATCAACAAGTGTTTCCCGCCTGCATTCTCGGAGACCTTTGGCAAATTCAGCGGCACGCGATTCTGCTGCACGATCTGCTGGAACGGCACCACGTGCACTCCAAACATCCATACTTGGGGTGAGCGACTCCTCCAATTCCTGGAGGCCACAACAGTCTATAACCGGATCTGCATGAACGGGCCAATCTTTGCCCCCGCCAACTTGCAGACGGGTTGCGGGCCGATCTGCTATCCGCAAAAAAACGCCGGCACGTGTTGCACCTGTGGTCCAAGTCGCCCGGCGGCAGCCGTGATTCCCGCCTATGCCTGCCCCTCTTCGCCGCGGAGCACGAATCCCTTCAAAGAGCAGAGCCTTGCCGTCTGTGAACAGGCTTGTGCCGGATACCCGATTTACTGGGCGGGGGCCAGCGACTACAGCGGCGTGAGCTGCTATGACGATGGAGTATGCAGCGCCTATAACGCGAGCGTGAGCGCCTGCGATCCGCAAAGGAAAGCGAAATCGACATCCTGCGGCCGGATTGGAGTGCTGAGCTGGACGTTCCTGCGACCTGGCGTCCCGCCGGTCAGCGTCGAGTCGATCGTTGACGGAACGTCGACCACAATTTTCTGCGGCGAGCTCGCCGGACGCCCCGATCTTTGGCAGCGCGGCGTTAAGAAAATCGCTAAAAGGGCTTGCCCTTGCGGCGGCAACCTTGCCACATGGTCGGCCAATGAGGGATCTCTCCCGCCGGGCGCGAACTGGGGCGGCTGCTGGGGCTGCATGGACAACGGCTGGAATGAAATTTGGGGCTCCACGTTCGATGGGACAGCGGTTGCCATCCCCGGGGGCACAACGGCCTGCGTCATCAACTGCACGAACCAGGCCAAGCTCAACCTCTACAGCTTCCATCCCGGGACATGCGGTCTGGCGATGTGCGATGGCTCGGCCCACATGGTCAGCGAGAACTTGAGCCTGATCGTCTTCTGCCGCTTGATCACGTTTAAGGGGCACTCGCCGGTGACCGACAACTTCTGATTCGATCGACCAGAGGAAACGGTATGGCAAGCCGCCGGGTTCAACTCGGCGGTCTTGTCGTGCCCTGCGTCACCGCGACGGCACGCCACAAAAAGACGTGGGACGGCCGCTAGAATTGCTAGCCGCCTTTCGTTCATACTGGAGCCAAATCCGCGGATCCGCCAACTGCGGCCCCCTATTTATGGTTCGGCCGCATGGGTGACGCCTTGAATCGTCGTGCTTCGATTCTTGGCGACTTCGCGGAACAGACTGCCGGGACGGTGCAACGTGCAATTGTTCGACAAGGTGAGGTCTCGCATGATTCGGATCGGTCGCAACCTGATCGGCGCTCGTGGGCTGCTAACGGCACTCGCCGTGCTCAGTCTGTTTCCTGCCGGCTGCAACAACACGCAAAGCAGCCAGGCGGCTTTGGATGTCGCAATTAAAGGCGCTCCAATCGCAGAAAGCGACTCTCGCTAAATTTGCCGGCAAGGTCACTATCGACGGTCAGCCCCCCGCGATCAATCGCGGAGAGGTCCTGCTCGTCATCTTGTATGATCAAAGCATCCGGACAAGAATAAGTCTCCGCTGTATATGGCCTGCAGGAAAGATGGCAGCTTCACGTTCTACACGTACACGGCCGGCGACGGCGTCCCGGTCGGATCCTACGTCGTGCTGTTTGCCGAACTGCATCCCAGTCGGCAAAAGGGCTTGATTCAGCCGGACGGATTAAAGAACCTGTACGACGACCCCGACAAGAATGGCCAAAACAAGGACTTCGTGGTCACGGTCGCGGAGCCGGGGAAAACCGATTACGACTTCAATCTGGATCTCGCCGGCAAAGAGCCGGCCACGCCCGGCCCTCACGCCGTTGCCGAAATCCGGAAGGACAAGAAGGACAACAAAAAAGCCCGCGGAATGCATTCCGTGGGCTTCAGCAATTGGCGGCCCGGTAATCGCCCCGGTCGTTGTCCAGTCGATCACTTGGTCTTGTGGCTGATCGGGATGGTCACGCAGTACTTGCCAAACAGGTTGATGACGAGTGTCGCCTTGTTGTCCTTGGCGTCCTTGATCGTCAGCGCCAAATCCGCCTTCGGCGCGTCGGTCGCCTCTTCGAACGAGGACTTGACCAGCGGTTCGTTGTCGCCCGAGTAGACCATGAGCTGCCAGTCATCCCCTTCGACGTGCTTGACGCTGCACATCAGGCAGAGCGTGTCGTGCTCGTTCCCCTCGCTGTCCTTGAACTTCATGATCCGCAGCCGCTTGGCGTCGGCCGGCTTTGCCGTCGGCCAGAGGCTTGTAGCTGGGCGACATGAAGATGTAGCACAAGCCGATGCCACGGTCCTTTTCCGCATCCTTGGGCCCCTCGGTCTCTTCGCGGAAGCCCTTGAGGGGGACCAGCAGGATTCCCTCGTTCGTGTCGGCATTGACGAGGCCGACGGCCTTGTCGGCATCGGGGACGATCTTGACCGGTAGGTCCTTGTTCTCCTTGTTGAACTGCTCGGCGATCTTGCCGCCATACTCCTTGGCGACATCGGGATCCATCTCGCTCAGCGGACTCTCGTCCGCCCGCGCTTTCGCCCCCAGCCAGAAGACGCACACCGAAAAAACGAACAGCGGGAACAGCCTCTTTGCAAGCATTGGGCCAACCTCCGGACCAGATTGTGAGTCGCTCCTGTTCGAGAAACAGCCGACCGAAAAATCACGCCCCGCAATCATGCCGCATGACGGAAAGCCCGAAGCACGAATGACGAGGAAGGCAGGAAAAATGGCATGCGGCGAGTGATGAGTGTCAAGGCAAGACCAGGGCACGCTTTTCGTGCCGCCACCTTGACTCGCGTTCTCCCCTCACCACGCGCCCCTTCTTCGTGCCTCCGCGTTTCTAGGACCCGTGGGCTTCCACGCGTTGAACGACCCGGCCCGAGAGAGGACGTTTGCCGGAATGGCTGGCCGGCAGCGGACGTTCGACTTGTGCCGAGCGTCCATCACTCTTCTGACGTGCGGCTTGACGAGCGACAGATTCTGGTCGGCCAATGCATAGTAATACATTCCGACCATCATTTCATCCCAAGTCTGCTCGCCGAAGTGGACCGGCTTCGTGGGATCGGGGTTGACGAGGTTGTTGTCCGAATTGTCGAAATGGGCCACGCACCGCAACGCCGAGCCCTTCGGCATCAGCCGGGGCTTGCTCAACTCGTAGATGTTCTGCCAATTGAAGTCGTACTTCGGGACGTCGAGCAGGATTTCGGTGTGACCGTCCGGATAGGCAGCCACGAAACGAAACGCCTTGCCCCGCAAGTGCATGTGCGGAATGAGGGCGTAAAGCAGCGTGTCCTGCTCGAACTTGTCCTCCGCTTCGGTGCGATAATCGGTTGTCGCCGGGCGGGATGAGAAATTGGAAGCTGATGACGGCGCCGATCTGCATCTCTTTCTTTACCGTTGCCGGATCGGCAAAGACGAGGCCGGCTTCGCTTTGATCGGTCTGCGGCGTGCCGTTGGGAGTGTAGTGCATCTGGAAGACCAACTTCGATCCGGCTGGAATGTGGCGAGCATACCCGTCGGGCGTGACGAGCGCAGGAATTCCAGGTCCGGAAGAAGCCACCGCCTTGAGCAACGCGTCGGTTGGCTCCGGCTCGTCCTGGCCCGGCGGCATGTAAAAGAGGACCATGTGATGCACCACGCTGCGGTTGCTCGGCTTGCCCTCCGCCGCACGGATCCAGACATCGTGCTTGAAGCCCGGATCGACGATAAAGTACTTGTAGTCCACGACGCCGGTGGCCGGCACCTTGAACGGTTTGGGCATCTTGACCACGATGTCCGGCTTCGGGATGTCGCCAGCCTTCGGCAAACTTCGCGGGCGGCGGGAGCTGCGACGAATCCCCCTCCGGGCATCCGTTCTCGATCCACTCGGAGATCAGCCGCTTTTCCTCACTCGACATTCGCGCGTCGTTGGAGAAGTGCCCATATTCGGGATTGGCATACCACGGCGGCATCCGCTGGTTGTCGATCACTTCGCGCACCGTCTCGGCCCAGGCCGACACGTCCTTGTACGAGGTGAGTGAAAACGGCGCGATCTGCCCCGTGCGATGGCATTGAACGCACCTCGCCTGGACGATTCGCGCGACTTGGTTCGAATACGTCACGTTGCCCTTTTCCGGCCGGCGGTTCACGCGGCCAATGCGGCAACCGACCGCTTCGACCAGGGCTGTGCTGACCGGCTTTCCCGCCAGAACGTGGTCAAGGGCATCGGCCAAATGGTGCCGCGTCGCGGTGCTCCGCACGTAGCCGACCCCGAACTGGTCATCGATTTTGCCCCGATAGCGGACCGTGCGGCCGGCATCCAGAACGAACGCTTCGGGGGTGCGGGCCGCGCCGAATTTGTCGGCGACCTGGTTGGCCGGATCCTTCAGAATGGGAAACGTGATTCTGTTGACGCGTGCGAAGTTCGTGATGGCGGCCAGCGAATCCTGCTGGTTGGAATCGATGGCCACGAACTGCACGCCCTTTTCCTTGTAATGTTGGGCCAGAACCGCCAATTTCGAGCCGTACTGCTTTGCGAGTGGACAGTCGGTTCCGATGAAGATCACGGCCATCGCCCGGCTATCTTTCCAGTCGCTCAACGAGTGGCTCGTGCCAAGCGAGTCCTTGAGGGTAAAAGCGTCGATGCGCTGCCCGATCGACGGCGAGCCGTCGGCAGTCGCAGCCAAAAGGACGCTCAACATGAGCCACGAGGTTCCGGTTGCCGTCACTGAGCGATCTCCCTAATCGGGTTTACCAACGCGATCTACAGTCGTGTCTGTGGATCTTTGTGAAAATGCATAGAGTGCAAGGCATTCGTGTGTTACCTACCGGTAAGTAGTAAACATGCAAGGCGGTCACACGTCAAGGGCAAAGGGCGGACGGATTAATCGAATTCTTAGATTTTCTCTGGACCCACCTATTCCATCTGGAGCAACGTGGCGAAGCGGCCGAGCCTGGCGTCACCACGGAGGGTCTGTGCGCTTAATCCCCACCAGCGGTTGGACGTCGCGAGTTCGATACCCGCGGCTCGCCGCCTCACCGGTTCACTTGGCCTTGGGAATTGAATCCAGCGTATGTTGCGCTTCGCGTGCGGCCAGCGTTCCGGGAGCCCCTTTGATAATTCTTCGCAGCGAATCAACAGCCATTGGGCCGAGGCCCGCCTTGGCTAGGAACCGCGCCTGACGGAGCTCTGCTTCGAGTTCGTTGGAGGCGAGCTCTGCCGGCGGCCCGGCCGGCTCCGGGGGAATGGGGAGCCGCTCTTCTCTGACCCCGCTTTGAGGCCCGCTGTTTCGGACAACACCCGACGTTCTCACGATCTCGGAGCGAGGCCTTGGCGGCGGCGTGCGCCGGGAGGCTTCGCTGGGCGGCTTTTGCGACGCAGCGCTCTGGAGCGCGACCTGACTTCTTGGCGACCGCGACACCGGCGCGGGGATTGAGGTTATGCCGTTCAGTCTGCGGCACCGCCGGCTTGGGCGGCCGGGGTCGGAAAGCGGGCTTTTGGCCGGGGCCTTTCGGTGTGGCGCCGGTTGTTTTATTGCTTTCGGCGCGGCCATCGGGCCGGGCCGCCTTGCGCGGTAGGAGAAGTCGACGCGGGACCTGGGCGTGTCGTCAAACCGCTCTCGCTCCGCCAAGTCTCCATGAGGCCGTCGATCGCGTCGAGTTTTGGCTTGCGTAAACGTTGGGTTGTTTCGATCGTCTCCTTTACGAGCAGGCAACGGTCGGCGGCTGGATCGTAGGCGGGCCAATCCGGCAGTCCCGGGCGGTTTGGGTTGCCCGAGGCCGCGAACTGGATCCAATAACCCACCAGGGCGTCGCGAATCCGCTCGTCAACGGACGAGTGGTTGGGGGCCAACTGCAGATTATCCATAACGTAGGCGATCTCGGCCCCATGGTGAGCGCCGAGCATCTTGCCCAATGGTCCCGGAGTCGGATGCGCGAAATGGTACAAATAAACAGGGGCCTTCGCGTGCTGCATGGTGCGCGCGACATAGCGGGCCGGCGCGACGAACAGGTAGTCCCCCATCAGGTCGTTCACCGCCCGGCGAAGGTTCGACGGCGGATACAATTCGCGAATGGTGGCCGCCGCCTGCGTTCCAAAACTCTTTTCGAGCAGCGCGCGATATTCCTCGCTCCCCTTGGGGGGTGCGGCGCTCAGGGTGAAAAGCGACCCTTCGTTTCCGTTGGCCCCCACGATGAGCGGCACGGAGTTCACCCGTCCTTTTTCCAACAGGGTCATGGGATCGTCGGGGATCACCCAACCGTCGACGATTGGCGCGAACCGCATTCGGTCAGCTCGAAACTCCAAGCTCCGGGCGGTTTCAAAACCGGACGACGCCTTGAGCAAGTCCTGGACGCTCATGGCCCGCAAGGCCGCGAGCTGGCCGGCGCCTTCCGGCACGCCGCATTTTTTGGCGAATTCGACGCCCATTTTCTCGGCCGGCCGAAATCCGTAGTGCGACTGCTTGCCGTCGGCGAAGGTCAGACTCGCGCCGCTCTCAGAGATTGCCCGCTGAAAGAGCCCCTTCGCCAAGGGAGACAACAACAGGGCATAGACGCTGTTGCCCCCGGCCGATTCGCCGAAGATGGTCACGCGCTCCGCGTCGCCGCCGAAAACGGCAATGTTCCGCTTGACCCACCGCAGCGCCTCGATCTGATCCATCAGGCCATAGTTGCCCGAAGCGCCGTGGCCGGACTCGGCGCTGAGTTGGGGAAGCGCCAGGAAACCCAACGCTCCCAGCCGGTAGTTCATGGCGACGACCACGACCCCGCGCCGCGCCAGATTCGCCCCGTCGTACAAACCTTGCGAAGCCGAGCCGAACGTATAGCCGCCACCGTGGATCCACACCATCACGGGCAGCGGTTGGGCGCTGCGTCGGACGGGCGCCCAGACATTGAGATACAGACAGTCCTCGCTGGTCGCGGCCCCCAGCGCCATGCCTGGGAACATCGACAATAGCGGGACCGGTTTCTGCGGCGCCGCGGCGCCGAACGCGTAACTTTCCCGGACGCCCTGCCACGCATGGGCCGGCTGCGGTGGCCGCCAGCGCAGGTCCCCCACGGGGGGCGCCGCGTAGGGGATTCCGCGATAAAGCTGGATATCGTTCGCTTCGCCCACGATTAAGCCGCGGATCAGCCCCGTCTCAATGCGGAGCGGCTCGGCGCCGACTTTGAGGACCCCCATCGATTTGGGACTGTCGGGAGGTGCGGTCTCTTTCGCCTCGACACGGACGCCCGAGACCAGAAGCAAAGTGACCGCCAGCCGCACGGCCGCGGTCTTGAGACGACTCAGCGTGGACCCCAGGTTGCCGCGCAGTTCGGTTCCCGGCCTCGGTGGCGGGCCACCAACAGAGGCGTGGCAGCGAGAATGTCTGACACAACATGGCTCGGCGCTCCGCGGAGAAGAGGATACGGATTACTTATCACTATAAGGAATTGCCGTCACTGAAACCTCAAATACCCGGTTCGCCGAGTGAAAACCCGGCCGATTCGCCCTGGCGGCACTGCGTCGCCCGGGACGCCGCCCCACAACCGTGGGATCCGCTCGGCCGGTCGTCTGACCGCTTGCCGCCTTCGGAATCGGCGAGAATTCGCGTTGAAAATAATCAACGCCGTTGCGTCCGCGCAACATCCGCGAGGCGAAATCGCCGGCACGCTTCGGACCGCAGGACGCAGTGGCTCACGGAGCGAGCCGCGCATGAGGCAAAAGCGTTTGCTCCTCAACGGTTTTTCAGAGCGACGTTCATTTCATCCGCTCGCGGACTGGATCTTGGTTTCCGCTGCCCCATCTTTGCCATGCAGGCAATCGGGGGGGGCAGAGCGTGCGCATCGATCCAATCCGCGACGGCGGAGAGGCCCGCTTTTTTCAGACTTGCGATGTTGCCAGGATCATCGCATGTCGTCCGGCCTTTCGTGGATGCGAGGCGCTCGCAAGCGAGTTCCGGCAAGCGTCTTCCAGATTCGCCGAGCGTGACATGAATCGGGTCCTGCTCAAACGGGCCTTCGCGGGCCTGCTCTCACGGATACGGACCTTCGATTGGCAGGTCACTCACGGTCACAAAGTCGGCGGGACCGAAGGACGCGGGGCGGCCCTGGATGTTCTCGCCTGACGAATTCCCCGGGGGCGGTTCGGCGAGAGGGGTTATCGGCAGTTGTACTTGCGCAACGTCAGCATTCCACTGCGGTCGCTGTCGATCACGATCAACTGGCTGAAACCCATGTGCGCGCAGCGGCTGCGGAGAGTTGCCAGGTATTGAGGCAGCGGCGGCTGGACATGGGACGCTGTCGGCTTCGAGTAGTGACTGTATCCATGACCAACCCAGGGATCGTCTTTCGCTGGCACGTAAAGCCCGTCGATCATCGCTACTCCCGAAAGGGCCGGGCCGACAAACGTTCCGTCTTTGGGCCAATAGGGACCGTGCAACAGGTCCCAATACTGCCGGTTTGACTTCGGAATGAAGAGCAGCGACCGTCGTTTCTCCGCGAGGGGCATCTCGTCCAGTGAGCTCAGAATCGTGATAATGTTCTTGTCCGATTTCATCCGAGTTTCCACGCCTGCCGCAGTCTGCCTGAGGATCTCGGCCGCCGCCTTCAATCGGCCGTGCATGAGGGCGACGCCGAATCCCGTTTGGCCCGACGCGTGCCCTCGCGCAGCGAGATTCGTCGCCACCATGCCATTCAGCAGGACGAGCGTATTGGAGAGGATGGTTCCTAAGAGACTGAGGAGCACCAGGCCCATGAACAGACCCCTGATCGTGAGCCGTCCGCGGGCTGACTCGTCGGCCGCAACGGGGAACGCGTCGGACGGTTGGTCGGGGGCGACGTCCGCGACATTCATCGTCCCCAACGGCCGTGGAGAGCGAATCACGATGGACAACAGAACTCCCAGTGCGAGCCATTGCTGATAATTCGAAAAATAGTGGGTGCCCGAATACATGATGAGCAGTCCCGGCCCGGCTCCGACCAATGCCGCGACAAAAACGAAACTCGAGGTCAAGCAGCTTCCGCTCACGCCAGGCCCTCGAAAGGTCGCGAAGGGTGCGGATCCCCTCCTCCCGCAATCGAACCGCCGCGACAACCCACACCCAGGCGTAATAAATGAACAAGTAATCCGGCCACCATTGTGGTTCGACGTTCGCCCGCGGGAACCCGAACGGCGCGAACCGACTTTCGCCCAAAGCCAAATAGCCGGGATCTGAAGTGAGCTGAAACGCCCCCCACGCCGAGAGCACAACCGCCGCCACCATCAGGTCGAGGATGACCGAACGATACAGTCGCAGCCGCACGAAAAGGAAACCTGCCGCGGCCGCCAGCACGAGCATCACCGAGATCTTCAACAGACCGATCGCCATGACGAGGATCACAAACAGGACGGCTCCGGCGACGACGTCTGTCGGCCGCGGCTCTTCTCTTGCAAAGACGTTCCCGAGGAATGACCAGGCCGCGGCGATTGCCAGGAGCGAGACGGTCACTGCGACGGCATAGGACTCGCTGAGGATGATGGAATTCAATCCGGTGATCGGCATGAAGCCGGAGGCATACGGCAAAAAGCCGATGTAACCGACCGACAGGACGAACCAGAAGAGTGGTCCAATTGGCCGAAGCTCTCCGGCGGCAGTCGGCGGCCCCGCGTTCCGAGGATCTTCGGTTCCACTTGGCGCCCGTGTCCCGGCCGTCTCGTCCGCCTTCGGCCGCGTGCCAGACCCCCTCCATTTTTGTGCGAGGCTGAGCGCGAGGGTCCCCAGGCTGAAAACACCCAGCGGAATGAACACGACCGGATATCCGCGGTTGTAGAAATCAATGACGCGGACGTCGAGCAGGTTGCACAGTCGCGCGAAGATCCAGTGGCTTCCGTAGTGGTACGGGATGTACGGCAGGCCATCGAGCCCCGTGCTCGGCACGCCGTACGTTCGCAGCATGTTGCAGAGGCTGGCGTGGAACAGCGTGTCGATCTGCGCGTCCGAAACTGAGATCCTCGACGAAGAGCGGATTCTGAAGTCCGGTGCCCCAGGCCGCGCCGGCGGCGTACAACGAAAAAATCCCTGCGAAGGCCAGCAAGGCTCCGCGCTGGCGCCGCCCGTGCCATCACGGCGGCAAGCGCCAGCACGAAGCCTGCCGCGCCCAACACGCTGAAGACGGCCGCGGCCCCGCGCAAGAAAAGGGTCGGATCGAACGTTTGAGGTTCCGCTCGTGTTTGCCCCACACCGGCCAGGGCGGCCAGGGCCAGCGCGGCGAGCGTCAAGCTCGCGTGGCTGGTCCACCAGGAGGTGGAATGCCGAGCGCCGTCAATTCGCAGCAGTTTTCGCGCGACGAGCGAGAAATGAACCAGGAACCAGCTCAATCCGACGTATTTCGCCCAATCAAACGGCGAGTTGTCCGCGAAACCCAAACGCAGGAGAAAGCCGATTCCCGCAACCGCCACTGCCACGATCGCGGAAAACAGGGCGATGGCCGCCTGGTTCACATCCACGAGATGACGATCAGGCGGGGCGCCCATCAAAGCTCCGTGGACGTCGAGTCTGATGCGGGACGTCAAGCTCACGAGGGACATTGTGCAAGTCGTTCAGTCCGAGCTTAACTGGCGTGCGAAGCCTTGAAAAGGTTCTCTCGCTTCTGCTGCCAGAAGTCCGAAACCGATTTGCTCAGCGCCTCGTGTCGCGCTCACGACGGCGTGGAACTGACATGCCGAGTCGCCTTCGCCCATCGCTCCCTTTACGATTCCGCCGTTTATCCGGTGGGAATCGCCGGCGCGACGCCGGGTTCCCCTTGAGCGGCGGCCGTACTCGCTTTGCGGACCTCGATGAAATGGCCGCTGGCAATGACCGTCGCCGCGGGATGACGCAAGAGCAGGATGTCGAGATACTTGAGCGGCGAAAGAATCCAAGTGAGCGGAAGAAAAATGCGATAAAGGCGGACGCTGCCGAACGAGAGCGCAAGCGCCAGCCATTCCTGCAGGATCCACAGAAGGCCCGACGTGGGCCCGGCACCGACGCGAACGTCGAGAATCTCGAATCCTTGGAAGAGTTCGCAAAGGCCGGTTTTCGTGTACCTCTGATAATCGTGCGGCGAGGCGTGAAAACCCTGAATGAAGGGAACGAAACAGAGCACTCGTCCGCCGGGCTCTAGCACGCGTTGCATCTCCGCCACCTGAGCGGCCGGATGATGCGCATGCTCCAGCACGGCCAGGGTGACGATCCCGGCGAGAGAGTCGTTTTGAAACGGAAGGCATTCGAGGTTCGCGACGATGTGCACGTTGGGATAGCCGACACCGTCAACGCAAACGACGCTTTCGCGGTACTCGGTCGTTCCACAGCCCAGATCGGCGACCAGTTGCGTCTCGGTATCGAAGCTTGCGAGAAACGGCGTTACCCGGTCGATCGCGCAGACCGGGGCAATCAGCCGGCAGGCCATCGGGTAGAAATGCCCGAGCCGTCGCTTGGCACGCTCCTTGACGCGGTTGAGCCAATCGTGTCCGACCTCTTCCTTCGGAAAGTCCCAAAAGGCGTATTGCGACTCCGCGCACCGCAAACTGGCTGCCGCATTTTGGGCAGACGAACGCCCCTTGCGGTTGTTCCGGAGGGATTGCGATGCGGCAATGCGGGCACGCGAGGATGCGATCGATTCTGTCCAAAAGGCGTTGACGCTGAGTGTTGACCGCCGGTTTCATCCTCGTCCTCGACTTCGGGACAGTCATGAAGTTCCGTCCCTCCGATTCTCGAACAGCCTGGTGAGATTCGCGTGAAGCACGTTCGCGGCGCTGGAGGGGGTCGATTCCAGCGGCAAGGTTCTCGAGGCGTCGCCAGACATCCGATGGCAGGTATTCGGGAAAATCGGAGCCGACGACCATGCGGCGGTCGAACGTCCGCAGGAGAAAACGCAGGTCGTCGTCAACCGAGCTGCCGGCATATCGCAGCACAGTGAACGAGAGATCGAGAATCAATTGCGGATCAGCGCCGACGACCTCGGACATTGCCAGCACGTGCGATCCGCCGCCGTGCAACAGGATCATGGGCGTTGCGGGACAGCGGAGGGCCAACTCATCAACCACGTCGGGAGCGCACCGTGTCGCCCGTCCTGGTTGCCGAAAGAGCGTGTCCAAAAAGACGACAAGGCCGTGGTCTCCCGCCGCGGATGGCCACCGCGACCTGCGGATCGAGCGGATCGTAGCCGTTGAGGCGCGGATGCAGCTTGAGGCCGGCAAAGCCGTCTTTGGCGAGACGGGCCACGTTTCGACCGACCTCGATCTCGTCGGCGCAGGTGATCGGATTGAACGAGCCAATGGCGACGAAACGGTGAGGATGTTGCCGCGCCGCGTTCAGGACGGTTTCGTTTTCGATAAAACCGGCGATGGCGACGAGGCAGGCGCGCGCAGGGGGGCAGCGGCCCATTTCCTCGATGAGCCGCTCGAGACGGGCGTCGTAGCGGTTGTGCGCCCATCCACGACCCATCGGGCGTGATGTGCGTCAGCGAATCGAAGAACTGGACCGGCGGAGTTGCGGCCGGCCCTAGCGCGGCTCGTTCAGGTAACGCTTCATGCATACGGTTTCGAAGGTGTCCCATTTTCGTCGGTCGATGCAGTCGAACCAGAGGTCCTCCTGCTCTTCGATCCAATCGAGCTTGGCCAGGAAGGCCTCAGTGAGCGATTGCTGCGGAATGATCACGACTCCGGTGTCGTCGCAGACCCCAATCGCGCCGTCGTACCGCGCCCGATGTTCTTCGAGAATCGCGGAATCGAGCGGTTCGGCATTCTTCCGGTTGAAGCAGCCGACCGGCGTAAGCCCCTCCGTCCAAACGGGCCAGTTCTCCTTGATCAGGTGCGGAGCGTCGCGGAGGTAACCGCAAGCGACGACGGCCGCCACCTGCCGGTAAAGAATCAGGAACTTGGTGACAAGGCTGCCGTAAACGGCCCGCGAGCCGCATTGAAATGTTTCGGTGACAACGATCGACCGTTCCGGGGCATGAGCGATCTGTTCATGAAGCTCCCAGTTGCTTTCGTTGTAGGCATACGTCCAAAAGACCCGGCCGACCCGGAAATGCCCGCGGTTGAGCGCGGTGACGCGTGGAAGCGCGCCCGATTTTTCAAGGCAATCGGTGATTTCGGTGGTCGAGATCCGGTTCCGCTGAATCCTGTCGATCACGTCGTCAATTAGGGATTCCACGCCTGTCTCCTCCCCCGTCATGTTCTGTCCTCTGTGACCAGGTTTCCGACGGGCCGCGCCGTTCGGCGAAACTCTCGATCTCCCGCCCCGAAAACCGAAGCGAACGTGCGTTCCCAAGCGGAACTCGGGAGCTGGGCCAATTGAGATCGGTCTGGCGACGAGCGCTTTCAGCATAATCAAATCGACCGCGCCGATGCACGGCCGAATGACGTTCAGTCCGCGGTCTCGACAATGAGCTGCTCCTCGATCCGGCAGCCGAGCTCTTGCGCCGCGTCTCGCGTTTCGGCCGAGACAATCACGTAACCGTGGCGGCTCCGATCGTCTTCCACATCGGGGATGCGGTCGCCGGGCCCCTGGTTAAAGGCGATCTCGAGTACGCCGGGGATCGATTGCAACTTGGCGAGATTCGCAAAACAGACGATCCGTTTCCCTCGCGGCAAACGCAGGAAGCGAAGCTGGGCCGCCCGGCCACAGCGGGTGTGAACGTCCGGCGATTCCCCCATCAGCGTGCAGATGAGGGCCGGCGTGGGCCTGAAGCCGCACAGCGCCGGCACGATGTGAGACGGGATCCGCGACCCGCCGCCACGGGCGGCGATCTCGACCAGCCAGGGCTGGCCGTCAGCGTCGACGAGAAACTCCGCATGCGTAATCCCGAAGGGGATTCCGATGGCACGCACGGCCGCCTCGTTGGCGTGGGCGATGCGATCCATCACGTCGCGCGAGAACCCTGCCGGCCAGGTGAGAGTGCGGGCGACGCCAGCGAGATCCTCGTATGCTCCTTGTCCGAGATGGCCAGTGTCGTCGGCCGTCCCGCGACGACGAAGCCTTCGACCGTGCATTCGATCCCGTCGATGTGCTGTTCGAAGATGGTTTCGCCGACCGGCGAGGCCGATGCCGCCCGCTGGAACGCCCGCTGGACAGCGGCCGCATCCTTTCTGATCGAGCCGGCCCACGCCGCGGCTCGATTGGCCGTCGACCGGCTTGCAAAACAGCGGCACACCGATGTCGGCGACCGTCCGGCAGGCCTCCTCGACCGTCCGGCAGACGCGGAACGCCGGTTGCCGCAGACCTGCCTCTGCCGCCTTCTGGCGCATCAAACCCTTGTTCGTCGCCGCGTCGGCCACGGCGATCGGCAATCCTCTCAAACCCAAGGCGGCCGCAACCGCGCGCGACGATGGGCACGGCGAAATCGGTCTGCTCCGTCATCACCGCATCGACCCGTCGGCTTTTGCCGATCGCGACCAGTGCGTCGATGTCCTGCAACGGCACGTGGATCGCTTCGTCGGCGACGGCAAAGGCCGGAGCGTTCGGCGTGCCGTCGGCACAGATGACCTCAAATCCCATGTGCTGCGCCAGGCGAATCACCGGCACTTGCCAGTGGCCGCCAGGCAGAAAGAGCATCCGTCGGCCGCCGAAGCGGCCGCTCCAGCAGGGATCGAACTCCGTCAATGACGCGTCGTTGAACATCAAGCTTATTCTCGACCGGGTGCGCGGGTCCTTGCGATCGCTCTGCTCTACGCTTAGCGTTCCGCAACGGTGATTGCAAACGAGCGTGAGGCTCTGATAAACTAGGCAGGAACTCACTGCCCGCACATGACCACTGCCTCCGGTGAAACGGGAATCCCCCCGCGAATTCCGACTTCCGTTCGACCGGCTGCGCGACGAACCCGTGCCGGAAGACCCATGCTGATCAGCGTTGTAACGACGTTGTATCGATCGTCCGCGCACCTGGAGGAGTTTTACCGCCGCACGCTCGACGCGTTGTCGCCGCTTGACTCGGACGTCGAGATGATCTTTGTCGACGACGGATCTCCCGACGATTCGGCGAACGTCGCACGGAGGTTTCTGGCCCGATCGACGTCCGTTACGGTCGTGGAGCTTTCGCGCAATTACGGCCATCATCGGGCAATTCTGGCTGGGCTGCAGTATGCGCGGGGAGACTTGGTTTTCCTGATCGACTGCGACCTGGAGGAGCCGCCCGAGCTGGTTGGAGCGATGTATCGTGGCGCTCGAGGAGAGCCGTGCGGCCGCAGTGCCGGCGGACGTCGTTTACGCCGTGCCCCGTCAGCGGAAAGGAGGAGTCTTCGAGCGAGTCTCCGGAAGTCTGTTCTACCGGATCTTCAACGCGATATCGGACGTGCAAGTCCCGAACAACTGGATGATCGTCCGCCTGATGACCGCCCGTTATGTCGAGCGCTTTTGGCGCATCACGAGCGCGAGTTGTTCCTCGGCGGATTGCTTTGCATCACGGGTTTCCGCCAGATCGGAATCGCCGCCGATAAAAAGCATAAGGGCTCAACCTCCTGGACGCTCGCGAAGAAGCTCCGGACCGCTGTTCAAGCCCTGACGGCATTCAGCGCGCGCCCCTTATGGTTTCTTGCAATCGCCGGGAGCTTGATCTCGGTCGCTTCGGCGATGGTGATTCTTTACACGATCTTGCGTGTGCTCGTCTTGCGACAACCCTATCAGGCCGGCTGGGCGTCGATCATCGTCACGATCTCTTTTTTTGGAGGCCTCAATCTCCTGGCGATCGGAATCGTCGGACTTTACATCGCCCAGATCTTCGCGGAGGTCAAGGCCCGCCCGTGCATCGTGAAAGACATTCAGAGAAACTTCGCGCGCGAGCCGCCCACCCCGTCGAGCCCGGTCGCGGCTTTGGAGGGAGCTCGTCATGCTTGAAGAAGACCGCGCGGAGGCCGTCGAACGCTATCGTGCCCGGTATCGCCAGTTCGGCCGCGATCCGCGAACGCTCGGCTGGAACAAGGGACGGCAGCGCGTCCGGTTCGCCGCGGTCCTCGACACGATTGGCACGCAGTTTGAAAGCGTCCTCGATGTCGGCTGCGGGTTCGGGGACCTGTTTGGCCATCTGAGCGAGCGTGGCTGGAAGGGGAGTTATCTCGGCATCGACATTTGTTCTGAACTGCTGGAAGAGGGACGAAGACAATTTGGCCCGATGGGTGCGCGGTTTGAATGTGTCGATCTTTCGTCGGATTCGCTTCCCGAGACCGCCGACGCGGCAATCGCGATCGGCGTCTTCAATCATCGTCTGAGGGGTGACAACCGCGCGTTCATCGCCCAGATGCTGCACGCCATGTGGAACCATTCGAAACGGGTGGTCGTCGCCGATTTCCTCAGCAACACGGCCGACCGGCCGCGTCCCGAACTGTTCCATGCTCAGCCGGATGAGGTGCTCCGCATGGCGTTGGGCTATAGCAAAAGGGTGCGGTTGGAGCACAGTTACATGCCGTTCGAGTTCCTCGCGGCGATTTGGCACGACGACTCATTTTCACCCGACTGTCCGATCTTTGAGCCGTATCGCGCGCGCACGGTGCCCGATGCATCCTCGAGATAGGCTTTCGGCCTTTGTTCCGGAAGGCTCCTCGACGGGGAAGACTCGCTTTTTTGTTAACGACGCCTGGAGGGACGCGGGGGTCCGCCCGGTCGACCATTGGACGGTCAAATCGATCGGCGCCGCCGACTCGTTTGCATCCTTGAGAGATTGACGTCGAGAGATTGACGACCCGATGAAACCGCCGACGCAATAATGCTCTTTCACACCTGGACCTTCGCGATCTTCTTTCTGATCACCTATTCGGTGTACCTGGCGCTCCGCCGAACGCGCTATTGGCTGCATTGGTTGCTGATTGCCTCGTATGTCTTTTACGGCTGGTGGAACCCGCTTTATTTGCTCCTGATCCTCTACTCGACGCTCCTCGATTACTTCGCCGTCATTTTGATCGAGCGCAGTGCTCACAGGAAGCTTTGGCTGATCGTGAGCCTGTCGAACAACCTGGTTCTCCTTGGATTCTTCAAGTATGCCGGCTTTCTGACCGAGCAGGCGAACGGGCTTTTGGCGCTGGGGGGAATCGCTTACCGAATCGCGCCTCCGGATATCCTGCTGCCGGTCGGCATTTCGTTTTTCACCTTCCAATCGATGGGTTATGTGATCGACTGCTATCGCGGCCACACCCAGCGGGAGGCGCAGCTTCGTCCGCTTTGCCGCATTCGTATCGCTGTTTCCGCAACTCGTGGCCGGCCCGATCGAGCGCTCCGGCAACTTGCTGTCGCAACTGCGCGGCCTGCCGCCGCTTTCGCTTGCCGACGTCACCGACGGCCTCTCCCTCTTCGTCGTCGGCCTGTTTAAGAAGGTGGCCATTGCCAACTACCTGGCCCTGTTCGTCGACCCGATCTACGCGGCCCCCGACCGCTACAACGGCGCGGCCCTGGCGATGGCCACGTTCGCCTTCGCCTGGCAGATCTACTGCGATTTTAGCGGATATACGGACATGGCCCGCGGCGTTGCGCGGATGATGGGCCTGCGGCTGATGTTGAATTTCGATCACCCGTACGTGGCGACAGGCCTCGGCGACTTTTGGTCGCGCTGGCACATTAGCCTTTCCTCCTGGTTTCGGGACTACGTGTACGTCCCCCTGGGGGGCAACCGCATCGGATCGTACATCACCTACCGGAACTTGTTCCTGACGATGCTCATCTCCGGCCTTTGGCACGGCGCGAGCTGGACCTTTGTCGCATGGGGCGCAGTCCACGGCCTGGCCTACGTGACGACACGCAACATGGAGCGGTCCGAATGGTACAAGCACCGCATCCCAACCTTCCTCAAACGGCTCGCCGTCTTCTCCTTCGTCTGTTTTACGTGGATCTTCTTCCGCGCCGACAACATGACCGACGCCTGGCTCATCATCAACAAGATCTTTGCCTCGCCGTGGGGCGACCCGGGGTTCCCGCTCTTGGCGTTGGCGCTGGTCGGGAGCCTGTGGGCCTATGAGATTGTCTGCGAATCGGACGCGAAAGAGCTGCTGGCCCGACCTGTCTTCCGCGTTTCATCGATGGCCTGCATGATTCTTTACCTGTGCATGGCTCCTGGTTCGGGAGACGTGCCGTTCATTTACTTCCAGTTTTGACCTGCGCCGGCGGATGCCCTTGCAATCATGCCAAATATCCCGGAATCGCTGCTCGATAATCCTGCGACCATCGCCAATCCGGGCGTCCGCCCAGTCGCCTCCGCAGACGAACGCGCTCCCCGCGTTGACTTTGGAAAAAGCGTGGTCCGACTGACAGGTCGCGAGTGGCTGGTTGTTGCTCTCGTCGTCGTGGTCTGCTTCGTTTGGATACCCGACCTCTGGGAACGGTACGGGAGGATGCCCATCTCCGCCGATTACCGCGTCCCCTATGCGCAGAGCGAAGATTACTGGACCTATCAGCGGCTGCTCAAACAAATCGTCGAGGCCGACCGCATCCCGGTCATCGGTGACTCATTCGTCTGGGGCGAGTACGTTCCCGCCAACGAAACCTTTTCGAGCGATCTGAATGCGGAGACGGCTTCCGATCGATTCGCAAACGTTGGTCTCAACGGCGCCCATCCCCTCGCGCTTGCCGGTTTTGTGGAAAACTATGCCGGCGCCCTGAAAAACCGCCGGGTCATTCTTCATTGTAATCTGCTCTGGATGAGCTCTCCGGAGGCGCGACCTGCAGTCCGATGGGGACGTGGCGTTCAACCATCGCCGACTCGTCCCCCAATTCTTTCCGCGGATCGTTTCGTACAAAGCGCCGTTATCGCAGCGGTTGGCAATCGTTCTTGACCGTCACCTTCGGTTTTTCGATCTCGTCAATCACGTGCGGACTTGTTACTTCGATGCGCGGGATTTGCATAGTTGGTCGATTGCCAATCCGTACGCCAACCCGCTCAGGCAGCTCAATCAGGGCCTTCCTGGTCTTTCCGAGGAATCCCATCACCGTCCGGTTGCGTGGACCGAACAGGGGATCGAGCGGCAGGATTTGCCCTGGGTTGATCTCGATTCGTCGCTCCAGTGGCGGGCCTGTGCGAGGCCGCTCTCTGTCTTCGTTCCCAGGGCAATCGCGTCTTGGCCGTGATTGGCCCCTTTAATGAGCATCTTCTACTGGAACCGAGCCGCCTGCGTTTCCAAGCCGCGAAGCAAAAGGTCGAAGCGTGGCTTCACGGCCAAGGGATTCGATATGTTGCGCCTGCTCTCTTGCCGAGCGACCAGTACGGCGATGCGAGCCATCCGCTGAGCGCGGGCTATGCCCGCCTGGCCCGGAGCATCCGCCAAGATCGCGTCTTTCAGGATTGGTTCGAAGGGAAATGACGAGTGCTGCAAGCACTTCGGTGACGCGATGAAAGTCTCGTATTTACCGATGGTTTCCGCCACGGGACCGCAACACCTGGATGGGATACGCTCCAGCAGGTTACGGGCGAGCCGGGTTTTCCGCGGCCCGTGCAGGCGATTCAGACTTCGCTGCGCGGCTGTCGGCAACTTCAGCGCGAGACGGCGCGGGCACCCGCCGCACGCAGCGAAAGCCGATGTCGGCCCGTGCAAAACACGCGTCGGCAAAGCTCCCCGGCAATTCACCCGACCGGCTTGACGACCGGCACTTTGACGCGCCGGAGCTCCACGAACCGCCGCGAAGGACGCGTTTCGACGCGGTCTTCGAGCTGCCGGATGTCATTGGGGACCGGGTCGGATCATATTTCTCATCGTAGACGTCCTGGCACCATTCCCCCACGTTCCCGTACATATCGTACAAACCCCAGGGGTTCGGCTTTTTCGTCCCGACCGGGTGCGTTCTTTCAGAGGAATTGTCGCGAAACCACGCGTAGTCCCCCAGCCGGCTCCCGTCGCTGCCGAACCAATACTCTCCATCGGCGCCCGCCCGGCAAGCGTATTCCCATTCCGCCTCCGTCGGCAGCCGGTAGCCGTTCGCGGTGAAGTTGCACGCAAAGGTGTTTTCGTCGTAACACGGTTGGAGTCCTTCCGCGGCCGATCGTCCGTTGCAGTAAAGCGCCGCCTCGACCCACCGCACCCGCTCGACGGGATTCTTCGGATCCTTGAATTTCGACGGGTTGCCGATCACCAGTTTCTCGTACTCTTCCTGGGTCACCTCGTAGCGATCGACCAGGATCGAGTCGACCGATACCGCACGGCGAAGCGCTTCGTTTGCCTCTCCCTGCTCGCTTCCCATCGTAAAGGAGCCGGCGGGAAGCTGGACCATTTCAAGGCCGCTCTTCGTCTTCACGATTTGCGGCTTTGGCTGTGCGGACCTTGAGGCCCCCACGTGTCCGCAACCCGTGCACAACAGGACGCCAGCCGCAATCGCCGCCAGCGTGCGAGCGCGGCGTCGGCCGGGCTGCCGGCCTCGCCCCCGAGAAACGTTCCTGTCGTTCGTCGCCACGGCGTTCATTCCTCGGGGTCTCTGGTCCTGAGCACTTTGCGGCAACTCCAACCGATCGAAGTCAAATACGGTTTGAGGGCCTCTGGCATCGCCTTCCTCTGTTTCGTGCAAACCTGCGCCAACTGGAGCGTGATCTCGCGCAGCTTTTTCAGGTGTTCCTCTTGTTTGTTGGCGACGTCGCGCGCGCTCTCCGCGATTCGATCAAGCTCCGCAACATCGCGCCGGCCCCCTTGTGGCCGATTCAGTTTTTGCTCGATCGTCTCGATGGCTTTCAAGCCCGGCGCGGCGGCGATGAACTTGACCCCCTTCAGCTTCGCATGGCTCCGCTGTGCGGCGGCGGCGAACGCCCGTAACTCCGCCCCCTCCTTGCCCCGGGCCTTCTCCTTCATCTGCGCGACGACCTCGCCGACGCGCTCTGTTAAATCTTGGTAGGCGCACATCCGGCCGTCCATCCGTTCAATAATGGCCTTGCAATCTCCCAGGAGGCCCGCCACGTGGTCCGGATCGCTCTCCAGCGTCTCGGGCCTGTTCCGCCAGGTGTCTTTCATGTCGTCGACCGAGTTGCACACGTCGCGGTACCTGGTCTTGCGCCGCATCAACGAACGACCTTCGTCTCCCCCCTCGGTCATCGAGAGCGACGCCGTGTTCCCGGTCCGTTCCAGCATCTCTCGGTAGATGGTCAGCGGCGTCGCGCTCGTCGTGCTGCCCGGCGGGCCGTCGAAATAGGCAATCAGGCAGTCGAGCGACCCGCTGAGTGCGCAGGCGAAAACGAAACGGTCGTCCGGCACGTCGCTCACGAAATACCGGCCGTTCACCCGGCCGACGAGCCGCCAAACGCCCGCATACGGCGGCTGCCAAGGAATTTTATATTGTCCGGACGCGCTGTACTTCTTGTTGACCGGCTCGTAGTACCAGTTGTCCTTCTGCGGCAGGATGCCCACAAACACGCTTTTTCCATTGAACTTCGCGCTCAGGGCGGTCACCTGCGAATTGAGCACGGCTCCGTGGTTCTGCACTCCTTCACCCGGGCCGACGGTGACCGTTCCTGCCTGATCGATCGATGGATAAGTCAGCACCGTCATAAAATTGCCGCCGCACTCGAGCGCCAGAACGAGATTCTCGCTCGGAAGGGGATACGACTGCCCCACTCTGCATTTGAGCGAGTCGCAGATCAGGTCCTCGCCGAACTCGCTCGGGACGACGAGGAACTGACTCGTGACGCCGATGCCAAGCCGGTCGGCTTTCGCAAGCGGCTTGACCTCGACGCTGTATTTCCCCCTCTCCATGCGGCACGCGACTTTCGTGCCGCTGGAACCCTCCGACCCACACTCGATCGTTGCCGAGTCGCCGGACAGGCTGGAAAGACGGATCGACAGCGGCCCGACCGGCTTTGCGCCATGGCCGAAGAGAGAGATCGGCACCGTTGCCTGTTCGCCGACGCCTCCCTTTGCAGCGAGGATGACCTGGGACCGCAAGTCGTGCGATACCCGCAGAAGCAGGTTTTCGTTCTCGATCACACAGTCGCCCCGAAAACGATGGCCCTTGCCTTCCTTGGAGTCGATGCGCTCCCAGCCGTCTGCGTGAGCCGACTGGCCGCTGGCATCGCCTCTTGGCCGCCCCGGTTCGACCGTATCCCAAACGACGACCCCCTTCAGGACGGCGGAGTTCGGTTGCCGGTTGACGACTTGCCCGATCGCAACAGGTTTTGAAGCGACCTCCGTCGTGACAAGGGCTGGGACTGACGGCCCTGGAACGAGGGCCACCGTATGGTTTAGCGGCTTGGCCGCCGAATTCGCAGGCGGAGCGGAGCGTCCGGTCTTCGCCCTCGAAGCCGAACTTTTGGCCTCTGCCGCGGCGACGCCTTCCGGCGCGGCCGCAGGAACAGGTGGTGCGCGAAGCGGTTCCGTGGCGGTCGCATCGGGCGCGGAGGGCGCTTTGCGAGCGAAAACGAGGGCGAAAGCGATCAGCGCGGCCGCCAAGCCGCCGGCGCCGAGCATGAGCGGAGTTTTCCAGCCCGAGCTGCGTCCTTGCTCGCTGCGTTTTTTTGGCGGTTGCGACTTTCCCGGCCGTTGCGGCAACCGCGATCCGATCCCCGCTGCCTCGTCGAACGAGTCGGTATCGGTGCCCTCCGGTTCTTGCGGCCGGCTTTTTGAATCAGTCTTTTGATTCACTCGCACAACGGCCTGGCACTTTGGGCAGCGCACCTTCTTTCCCGCGAACTCATCCTTGACCCGCAGCTTGTGACCCTGCGGACATTCCAGAGTGATTGCCATCAGATGGAACCTTCGCTCTTCTCGCCCGCTGCTCTTTGCTGCTTGGCTGCGAGACGTCTCGGTAGTCCAGCCTAGCTTGGAACTGTCGCGTGCATCAAGCGTTCGCAGATACGCGAGGCGCAGGGCGCGACTCAGGTTGAGCGAAACAGGCGTGCGACTTCTTCGCCAGAGGACGCTGTTTCTGATATCATCCTCGTGTTGGAGCGACGCGGCGCGTCAGGGCTTTTTTGCGTTGCCTTTTTGCGTGGGCTTTTTTGCGGGAGGAGGCATTGTATGCCGCTACCTATGAAGACGCTTCGTGAAGTGTCTGCCCGGTTGGGGATGCCCGAAGCGGAGATTCGAGCGCTTGTCGATCTGAAGAGAGTTCGCGCTGTTTTCAAGAAGACCGGCTTGATGTTCGCCCCGGATGAGATCGCCAAGATCGAGCGACAGCGAAAGTCTCTGCCGGAATCCGCGATCAAGTCGAGCCCGGTGGTAACAGCCGTCCCGCCGAAGCCGGCACCGCCCAAAAAGGCGCCCCCCTTGAGGAAGAGCCGGCCATAAGTGGCCCTCGCCATTCACCGTGCAGGCGGGTGCCATACCCACCGCTTTGGTGGCGATGCCCGACGCCATCGTTTTGCGTGGCGATGTTCTCGACATGCCCATCCAAAGTGATTGGCATGTCACCCGGCGCCGGCCCGCGATCGAGCCTCAGGCCGCCCGGCGGAGATGGCGCAGAATCCGCTCGAAGTCGTCATTGTTTGAAAACGGGATGACGATCTTCCCTTTCTCTTTCGCCGAGAGTTTGATCGCGACCGGGACGCCCAGGAGTTGCTGCAACTGCTCCTCCAGCGATCGGACGTGGTTGCTGACTTCTGCGGGCGACGGCTTGCTCTCGGCGGCCGTCGTGAAGGGGATCGTTTCGGCCCCGTCTTGTTGCTGCTTCAGCAGTTCACGGACGGCCGATTCGGTCTGGCGGACCGAAAGCGATTCGGCCTCGATCCGTTGACACAGGACGATCTGGCCGTCGGGCGGCAGCGACAGAATGGCCCGGGCGTGTCCGTACGTCACGCGCTCGGCCAGCAAGGCTTCTTTGACGAAATCGGAAAGCTCGAGCAGCCGCAGGAAATTGCACAGCGACGACCGGCTCATGCTGAGCTTTCGGGCCAGGTCGTCGGCGGTCATCGAAAAGCGATGCAAATAATCCTGAAAGGCCTGGGCCTTCTCCAGGACATTGAGGTCCTTGCGCTTGAGGTTTTCCTCCAAGGCCGCTTCGCACATCGCGCGGTCTTCGAGCTCCAGCACTCGGCAGGGTACGGTTTCGAGCCCGGCTTGCTGGGCGGCCAGCCAGCGACGTTCGCCGGCGATGAGTTGGTATTGCGTCCCGCAGGGACGCACCAAGAGCGGCTGGAGCACGCCGTGCTGCCGAATGCTCTCCACCAGCTCGTTGAGCGACTCGGGATTGAAGTCCTTCCGAGGTTGGAACGGATTGCGATCGATCAGCTCGACGTGGATTTGGTTCGCGTCCTGGGGGGACATGCGGTCGGGAATGGGAATCAAAGAAGGGGACGTTCCATCGGAGTCGGCCGGCAGCGCCTCTGCCGGTGAGGCCCCTCCCAAAAGCGCGCTGATGCCGCGCCCCAGCCGCCGCCGAACGAACCCCTGACCCTCGATGCTGACGGTTCCTTCGGTCATCGATTTTGATTGTTCATCCATGATTGGTTTAGCCTTCCATTTGGTCGCCGAATCACTGAAACGATCGACCCGTTCGCGGCGTGCGATTCACCCGACGGATTCTATTTCCAACTGCGGAAAATGGGAGACATGACGACGACGCGGCATTCCACGTGAAACAGCGGGGACGGGCGGGACAAGAAGCATTTCGGGGAAGGCGGAGGCTGAGGAGCACCCATTTGACGCCTCAGTCGTCCGCAACCCCCTAACGGATCACCCGAACGCCGTCTTCCCCAATCGACGCGTCCGGCGTCGGGGAGGAACGACCCAGTTGTACATCGCCGCGGGGCGGGTGCCGCTTTCTGACTCGCGCGCTCGAGGGAGCGATAAGCGGGGGCACCGGCCCTCGCCGCGTGTCTTTGCAAAGTGCGTCGTAGGTCCCGCGTCGACTTGGTTTGTCAGGGAGCCTTGATGCGGTACAGCCGCAGCTCCTCGCGGGGCCGGCCGCCGGCCCCGATGAGGTCGCTCGGCGGATAGGTGTCGAGAAGGACCAGATCGCTGGGCGATTCGCGAAAGATCGGCTCCGGCGGCGACAGTCGGTTCAAATACGGCGCGATGAGTCGCTTGAATTCATCCGTCAAAAAGGCCAGCAGAAAAGCGGGCTGGGTTACAGGCGGCTGCCCGGCTGCGAGAAATCCGAAGTCCTGCACGGGGGACGCATCAAATCCGCTGCGCATTGAGATGAAAAACGATTGCCGGCTCACCGTAGCTCACGAAGTGCGGTCGACGCAGCCGCGACGCGTCAATGACCGATTGCCGTGCCGCCTCCGCTGCCTCCAGAATGATCTTGCCGCGGATCGTCCGGTCTTCCCAACCCGGAACCGGAAGATTGGAGTGGGCACGCTCCTGCACGTTTACCTTCCCCAAAACGAGTTCGCCGTTCGGGTGGCCTCTTCCATCGCGACGCGAGAAACGGAATTCGCTCCGGTCGGTCATGCGAAATTGAAGCGTTGCGAGCGGACCGATGACCCACAGGGCGACCAAGGTCCATCGAACGTATTTTCCGGCCTTTCGACCGGCGTCCTGGCTCCCCGGCCATGGGTCAAAAACCATGCCACAGACTGCCGCCGTGGCCAGCAGGGCCGAAACAAGCCAAGGCAGTACCAGCCGCGGATACGGCGTGTATGCCGGAGTGGCGACGAAAAGGCCGATCGTCCAGGCCGCCAACAGCCAGGCGGCCAACCGGCGGGACCGCGTGGCGTCATCGGACTGGCCGCTGCGGTACGACACGTAAAGTATCAAGCCGGGGCCCGAGAGGGCCGGACCAACCAGGAGCGGCGCTGATTCCGGTTGGAATCGCCTCCAGGCCCAAGATTGCAGCGAGGCCGAGAGGCGGAGTCGCCGGTGAAAAAGCAGGGGCAAAGCACAGGCCAGTGCCAGGCTGGCGGCGCTCGCCCAGCTCTCGAAGAACCGCAGGTTCGCGGCCTGGCGGGCGAACGAGGCGGTCCAACCGGACAGGCCGACGAAGTAACCGCGCCTGGTTCTCTGTCACCTCCGCGTATTCACCGGCGCGCAGGCTGAACCAGACCGGGCTCCAGCAGACGGCTGCAGCCAGGACGATGGTACCCAGGACCGGCAGCCGGGCCAGCCACTCGCGACGGTTGAACCGCTCGAAACAAGCCCAGGCGATGAACGCCGAGGCGGCGACCGCCAGAGTGAGCCAGCCGTTGTATTTCGTCGCCCAAGCCGCCCGGCGGCGACGCCGGCCACGACCGCCTCGCCCAAGTGGTTTCGGGTCAGCGCCCGCCAGGTGCAATAAACCGCCAGGAGAAACCAGAAGCAAAGGGCCGGATCGGTCAGGGCCGTGCGGCTATAAGCGATGTGGAAGTCGCTCAGTGCCACCAGTGCCGCGGCGGCCAGTCCCGCCGAGCGGCCGAACCATTCGCGGGCGGCCCACCAGCACAGGGCCACCGTCAGCGTGCTGAAGATCAGGTTCGGCAGAACAGCCGCATACGAGGTCGGACCGGCGACGAGCATCGTCAGTTCGATGAGAGCGGGCAAAAGCGGCGGGGCGTACAAGTACCGTCCGGGATAGCTGCCGTCGGGGAAGAACCGATTGATCGCATACACGGCCTCGTCCCAGTGTTCGATCGAGATGCGCGCGGCAGAGCGCGCAAACCGCATTCCGACGGCAACGACCATGAGCAGCATGAGAGCCGTTCGCTCGCGCTGCGAGATCGGCTCGCGCGTTTGCGGCGCGCGGGCTGTCACGGTCTGGCCCTTGCGTTGCGTGAGCGGTTTCATGGAGCCGGCGAATCGAGCAATGAGACACGAACCGTTTGGATTGAGCCCGCCACGTGGCTATGATACTCGTGGAGCGAAGCAGGGGCACTGACGCGCTTCAAATTCCACGTGGAACCTGCGGGCTTCGCGTGATGCAGACATTGAGGAACGAGAGCGAGGCTCGACGATGGCAACGCCCGACGAAATGTATGACGAGGCCGTGGCGCTGAAAGAGCGAGGCGACAAGGACGGAGCGATCGCGAAGCTGACGGAGATTCTTGCGATCGATGCGAACCACGTCCTCGCGCACTCGGCGCTGGCGGTCAATCTGCAGAAAGCCGGCCGCCTTGATGAGGCGATCCAGCACGCGATCCGCGTGACGGAATTGGAACCCGACGATCCGTTCTCGTTCACGCAGTTGTCGGTGATCTTCCAGCGGTGCGGCAAAATCCCCGAAGCGGAAATGGCGATGGAGCGCGCGCGTGTGATGAGCGGCCATTCGCACTGAGAGTCGTCGCCACGCTCGAATCCCGGCACGAGCGCACGACCCTCGTCCGCCCTCGTGAACAAGCAGACCTTGGTCCGGAGGCAGGGCCGGGAGCTCGGTCGCGAGGTGCTCTCCGCCACCCGAAATCAGGCCCGCGTCATTCGGATTTCGCGGCCGGCGGTTCTGAGGGCGGCTGGCTTTCGCCGCTGGTCGCCGCTGGCGGCTTCGGCTCGTCCCACCAGGCCGTCTCGGCGACGGGCGTCTTTCTTGGCGACCGGTTGATCGGCTGCGCCGGTCGCTGGCGGGCCGCCTGCCGACGCGACGCTTCCTGACGCGATATCGGCTCGCGGGCCACTCGCCGGCATCTCTTCGGGACGCTCTTTCGCGCTGACGGCAGCGACGCTGGCCCGGGGCGTCGCACCGCCGGCCGGCGGCACGATGTGGATCGACTGGCTGGTGTCGAATTGGCGGCCGTCGATCGTCTTCAAGCGGGCGTGGACCAGCAGGTTTGGCGACTCCGGCCGCGTCTTGCCACGGGACGCGGACGATATAGCCGCTCCCCAAGAACCCGCTGTGCCAGAGCGACTCGCTCTGCTTGGGCGAGAACTCCCAGCGGCCGATGCGCTGCTGGCCCTCGGGCTTGGAGAGGTCAAACAGCGTCACGGAGACCGAGCCGGGCGCCTTGACGAGGTTGCCCTGAGAATCGGTCGGCACGACCACCGCAGAGAAGATCTCGTCGCCGGGGACGCCGTCGCGGTCGAGGCCGCCAGTCAGGAACCGGTTGAGCTCGATCCCCTCGACCTGGCCCAGCGCGCTCGACCTGCTCGACCCGGGCCGTTCTGGTGCCCTCCGCAAGCTGGGTCCTGAGATCGTCAGACTCGCGGCGGGCGGCTTGGAGCTGCGATTGCGAGGTCGAAAGCTGGCCTTGGAGCTGGGTGATCGAGTCTTCCTGTTGCCGCAGACGGCTCTCGAGGATGTCGATCTGGCCGCGCAAGGCGCACCCGACCGCAAGGGCGGCAGTGCCGAGCATCCACATCCATGTGATTCGGAACCCCATCCGTGAGGCCCCTTGGGCAATCGGATTTCGTCGATACGGCGGCCCCGTCACTCCGGCGGGGCCGGCATCTTCTCCAGAATATGGTCGATCAGGCCGTAGGCCTTGGCCTCTTCCGACAGCATGAAGTTGTCGCGGTCGGTGTCGGCCTGGATCCGCTCCAGCGACTGGCCAGTGTGCTTGATCAGGATCTCGCTCATCCGCTGCTTGATCCGCAGCACTTCCTTGGCGTGAATGGCCAGGTCGGTCGCCGTTCCCTCCATGCCGGACAGGGGCTGATGGATCATGATGCGGCTGTTGGGAAGCGCGTTGCGTTTCCCGGGCGCCCCGGCCGTCAGCAGGATGGCCCCCATGCTGGCCGCCTGTCCCACGCAGTAGGTGGCGACGTCGCAGGTGATGTACTGCATCGTGTCGTAAATCGCCAGGCCGGCGGTGATCGAGCCGCCGGGGGAATTGATGTAGAGGTGGATGTCCGCCTTGCCGTCTTCAAACTGCAGGTAAAGCAGCTGGGCCACGATGCTGTTGGCGACCATGTCGTTGATCTGGCTCCCCAGAATCACGATGCGGTCCTTGAGCAGGCGGCTGTAAATGTCCATCGCCCGCTCTTCGCGGCCGCTCTTTTCAATCACGTAGGGTACGAGCACACTCATGGGGAAGCGCCTTTCGGGCTATTTCTTGTCGCTCTTGGGCTTCTCGCGGCGGAGCAGGATCTCGTCGACGAGGCCGTATTCGACCGCCTCGCCGGCCGTCAGGAACCGGTCGCGGTCGGTGTCCTTGGCGATCACCTCGACGGGCTGACCGGTGTGCTTCGCGAGGATCTCGTTCAGGATCTCGCGGGTGCGGAGGATGTCCTTCGCCTGGATCTCGATGTCCGAGACCTGTCCCCCGACCTCGCCGTACGGCTGGTGGATCATCATCTTGGAATGGGGGAGGCAATACCGCTTCTTGGCCGTTCCCCCGGCGACGAGGACCGCCCCGCCGCTGGCGGCCAGCCCCACGCAGTAGGTGGCGACCTCGCATTCGAGGAACTGCATCGTGTCGTAGATGGCCATCGTCGCCGTGACCGACCCGCCGGGCGAGTTCACGTACAGGTGGATGTCCTGATGGCGGTTCTCCGACTGCAGGAAGAAGAGCTTCATCACGATCAGGTTGGCTGCCCCGTCGGTGATCACGCCGTCCAGAAAGACGATCCGGTTCTCAAGCAGCAAATCGCCGATGCCCATCTGGCGCTGGCGCTGGTATTCGCGGACAGCCTGGTTCATCGAGGGCATGTCCGGGTATTCAGGGTGAAAACGGTCAGTCATTCCGCAATCCTCCGGCCGGGGCCGTTCGGGTCAAAGTTCGTCCCTCTCTGTGTTAATCTTCGGCCGGACCCTCCGCGCTCCCTAAGCCGGCACCGCCCAACGGCGGAGGCGCGCTGCCGCGAGGGATATCCGATCTTCACGGCCCCCGTCAAGACAGGTTCGTCGACCGTGGCAAGCATGCGAAGGCTGGGGATCGGGGAAGTTCAGGCCCGTCACCGGGCAGGTTCTTCGCCAGGCTCCGGTTCAGCCACGGCTTCTGTCGCCACGACCGTGTGGCAGACCGAATAAGGCACCGGCTCGATGCGCTCGTCGAGCGACAGCTCCATCGGCATATCCTTATACTTCGCGCGCTCCAGGATGATGTCAACGGCCTTTCGCTCGCGAATCTGGGCCTCGAGGTTTTCGATCATCCCCGACTTTTCGAGCCGCGCCCGGACGCGGCGGGGGCTCTCCCCCGCTGGGCGGCCATCCAGCGAATCTCGGTTTCGATGTCCGAGGGGACAACCTCGATCGACTCCTTCTCGGCGATCTTGTCCAGAATGAAGTGCTCTTTGAGGGCCTGCCGCGTGGAGGTGACGGCGTTTTGCCGCAGCTTGTTTTCTCGGGCCTGAATCTCGCGCGTGGTGAAGCCGGCCTGCTGCATCTCCAGGACCGTGCGGCGCAGCGCGTTCTCGACCTGGCGGCGCACGAGCTGTTCCGGGCAGATCCCACGTCGCGCTCTCGGTGATCTTCTCCGAGCACCTGCTCCCGGACGGCCTGCCGTTGTTCGTAGGTGACGCGGCGCTCGAGGGTCGCCCGGATTTCGTCGCGGAGCGCTTCCTCCGATTCGACGCCGATCGCGCGTCAGCAGCTCCTTGGTGAGCTCCGGCTTCCGCCAGCGCTTGACGTCCAGAACGTGGAACCGGACGTTCGACCTTCTCGCCGCGCAGCTCGACCGACTCGGCCTCGCGGGAGACGGTGACGCCCGTTTCGCGCTCGTCGCCCACGCGAGCGCCGGCCATCAACTTGTCGAAGCCGTTGAGCTCGGCGTCGGTGAACCGCAGCACGGGACGCACCCGCAACGAGACCTCCGAGACATCGAGCAGCTTCTGCTCGTCGTGCCTCGATTCCAGCGCCACGCTCACCACGTCGCCGGCCTCGACAGGCTCCTCGTGGGGAACGAGCTGTCCGTATTGCGAGAGGAAGTTTTCGATGTGGCGATCGACGTCCGCGTCGGTGATCGTCGCGGACCGGCCGTTCAATCGTCAGGCCGTCGTAGTTGGGAAGGTCGAACTCGGGCCGCACCTCGACGTCGAATTCGTACTCGAAGTCCCCTTCGTCCGGAAGCTCGATCGCTTCGACGTCGAGGTCGGGCTCGTTGATCGGGTCGAGCTCCTCGTTCGCCGAAAGCTGCTCCATGCTTTCCAAGAGCACCCGCTGCTTGACTTTGGCCGCCAGCTCGGTGCGGAAGCGTTTTTCGACCAGCTTCTGCGGCACATGGCCGGGCCGGAACCCGGGGACGGTGACCGTGGACGCCTCTTCTTTGACGGTGTCCTGGTAGAAGCGGTCGATCTCCGCCCGCGGAACGCGGACGTGCACGTGCTTCTTGCAGGGGCCGGCCTTCTTGATCTCGACGGAGAACTCCATCTTGGGCTTTTCAGCCGCGGCTTCCTCGACCTCTGCTTCGCCGCCCGTCCCGGCCTCTTCGTCCGCTGTTGCCATTCTCGCATCCTCGGATCGTGCGCACTGAAAAAGAGCGGGTGAAGGGATTCGAACCCTCGACGTCCACGTTGGCAACGTGGTGCTCTACCCCTGAGCTACACCCGCAAGCCCGATGCACCCAGCCGGCCGATGCCGGAACAGCCTTCTACAAAACCGGCCCTCCACGGCCGGTGCATTGCGGACGCTTTGAGATTATAGGCCGCGCTGCGGCACTGCAAGGCAAGCTGCAGCCCGGAATTCTCCGACGTATCTCCGCGATTCTCATGCGGAAGCGACCGTTCAAACGCGGCCATGACCGGGCCGCGTATCGGCGAGGCCGCGGCAGCCCTGGATTTGCAACTCGTTGGCCTCCTCCGTAACCTGATGGGTTTGCCAATACGAACCTCGAGGAGTACACCATGGAGACGACGAACGGCAAACTCGAGCGCAAGCTGCGGATGGGCCTGGTGGGCGGGGGACAGGGCGCTTTTATCGGGCGCGTGCACGCAACGGCCGCCGTCCTCGACAACCGGGCGGTCCTCGTCGCGGGCGCCCTCTCGTCGAATCCCGAGAAGGCGCAAGGCCTCGGCCCCGTCGTACGACATTGCCGCCGGACCGGGCCTACGGCTCCTTCGAGGAGTTGATCGAGAAGGAACGCGCCCTGCCGGCCGACCGCCGCATCGATTTCATCAGCATCGCCACGCCGAACTACACGCACTTCCCGATCGCCAAGCAGGCCGTCGAAGCCGGCTTCAACGTGATCTGCGACAAGCCGATGACCTTCAATCTCTACGAGGCCGAAGACCTGGCGGCGACCGTCGAGAAGTCGGGGGTCGTCTTCGCACTCACGCACAATTACACCGGCTATCCGCTGATGCGGGAGGCGCGGCAGATGATTCTTTCCGGCGAGCTCGGGCGAGATTCAGGCCATCCGCTCGAACTATTTGCAGGGCTGGCTGCGGTCGCGCATCGAGATCTCGGGCCAGAAGCAGGCGTCGTGGCGGACCGATCCGATGAAGTCGGGAGCGGCCGGTTCGTTCGGCGACTTGGGCACGCACGCCTTCAACCTGGCCCGTTATTTGACGGGGCTGATTCCGGTCGAAGTCTCCTGCACCTTAAAGGTCTTTGCGCCGGGCCGGCAACTCGATGACTACGGGCATGCCGTCATCCGTTACGAAAACGGCGCCCTCGGCACGGTGACGATCAGCCAGATCACGCACGGCCGGGAGAACGATCACGCAATCGAAGTCGACGGAACCAAGGGGGCCATCTCCTGGCGGCAGGAAAATCCCAATCAAATGACCTTCCGCCGCAACGGGCAGCCGCACGCGATCTACACCCGCGATCCGAACGCGCCGCATACAAACGAAGTCGGGCAAGGCCGCCTGCCGCATTCCCGCCGGACATCCGGAAGGGTTTTTGGAAGGCGTTCGCCAACGTCTACCGCGCGGCATTTGACGCGATCATCCAGCGGGCCACCGGCGAAAAATTCGAGTCCCGCGACACGGTCTATCCCAACGTCTACGACGGGGTCGAGGGGATGTATTTCATCCAGCAGTGCGTCGCCTCCAGCGCGAAGAACGCCGCCTGGGTGCCGCTGAAGCACCGCCTGGCGCGGCACTGACTGTGAAGTTGGTCGCAAAAATCCGAAGCACGAATGACGAAGGAAATCCGCAGCACGAAGCCCTAAAAGAGGGCCGTGCTCTGCGGGCGAGGCTTCTTTCGGGAATTCGCATCCGTGCTTCCTTCGTCGTTCGGATTTCGTGTTTCTCATTCGACATTCGTCATTTCCGGTACAAGCTGGCCTTCCCGCTACGCCGTTCACGCCGCCGTCTCCGGCGGCCGATTCTGATAGGGATGTTTTGCGCGCGGTCGGCGCCGGCAGCGGCCGGACCGCTGGAAATCCCTCAATGACGACCCTTGCCGCCGGCCCGCACGCTTGGATTCGCGATACCTGCCGGCAATTCTCCGACGCGGCCGGCTGGGAATTGAAGTTCCTGCCGGCCTTGACCGGCCGCGGAGACGACGTCGAGTCCCGCCTCCGCGCCGATCCCGAGTCATGCTGGTTTTCCGAAGCTCACCGACGGACACGGCCGGATCGGCTTCCTGCAGCTCGTCCTGCCGGCCGACGTGCGGAGCCAGCATTCGTTTTCGTCCGTTGGCGACCTGGCGGACGCATTCGCACAGCTCATCAGCCGGTCGGCGACCGCGGGTCGGCTGGTCGAGTCGCGGACGGACGAGCTGGCGACGCTGGTCGATCTGGGCCGTTCGATTCCGACCGAGGAAAACCTCGTCGATGCGATCGACCGGCTGCTCGCAGGGCGCGATCCATTTGACGTCGTTCCGCGCGTCGGCCTTTTTTCTGCTGGACCCGTCGACCGATCGGCTCAAGCTGCGGGCCCGTGCGCAGCGCGAACCGCACACGATCCCCGCGGCGATTCGCAGCCTGGCCGAGAATCCTCCCGACCTGGGGGCCCTGGTCCGCGGCCGGGCCGTGCTGGGCGGCGATGAAATCGGGCAGGCGGCCGCATGGCTTCCGCCGGGGACGGCGACGGCCGTTTGCCTGGCGGTCGAATCGGATGCCGGCCCGATCGGCACGCTGTGGGCTTACGATCGACGCCGGCGCGAACCGAGCGATCGCGAGATTCACGTGCTGGAATCGATCGCCGTGCAGATCGCCACGCTGCTGGAGCGCGTCGTGCTTCTGCGCGAGAGCGAGGCGCAGCACCGGCTGCAGCGCGACCTGCAACTGGCGTCGCAATGCCAGTCGTTCGACGTCGTCACGTCGCTGGCTCCGGATTCGGGAATCGAGGCGGCCGTCCGCTCGACGAGCCGGTTCGAGATCGGCGGCGACTTGTGCGAATTGATCTCCGTGGAGGAGGGACGCACCGTCCTCTCGATCGGCGACGCGTCCGGTCACGGCGTCTCGGCGTCGATCGTGATGTCGGCCGTCCGCGGCGCCGTCCGCGCGCTGGGTCTCGATCCGCGGACCATGTTGCCCGCCGACGGAGTGCTCGAACGGGTCAACCGGTGCGCTCCATAGCATCACGCCGGCCCATCAATTCATGAGCCTGCTGTACGGCGTGATCGACACGCGGCAGAAGCTGTTGACCTATTCCAACGCCGGGCATCCCTCTCCCGTGCTGATGCGGGACGGCGGACCGATCATGCTCGATTCGCACGGCATGCTGCTGGGCGTCGTTGCCGATGCGACCTACGGCGCGTCCGTCATGCCCATCAGTTCGGGCGACACGCTGATCGCCTTTACCGACGGCGTGAGCGAGGCGATGAACGGCAAACGGAAAATGTTCCGCAGCGACGGAATCATCGAGGTCCTGCAGGCCAATCCGGGCGCCTCTCCGCAGGTCATCCTGGAAGCGATCTGGTCGCAGCTCGAAAGCCATCTCGACGGCACGCGCCGGGCACGACGACCGTTCCCTGATGGTCATCCGCGTCCAATAAGGGGTCGAGGGCCCAAAATCTCCATCTCAGCGACCGCTTGTGGTTGTTCCGACGGCGAAGCCGTCGGCTTGGCAAGACGCTACGAACCGGTCCTCTGAGTCTTGACGTCCGGCCTTGGACTTTGGACCTTGGACTTTGGGCCTTGGATCCTTGGACCTTGGACCTTGGACTTTGGACCTTGGACTTTGGACCTGGACTTTGGACCTTGGACTTTGGACCTTGGACTTCCGACTTTGGACCTTGGCTTTGGACCTGGACCTTGGACGTCGTTGCGATCACGCGACCACGTGCTGGCTTGGATGAAAACCGGCGGCCGGCCGGCTGCCGGCTCGGCTTGCGCGCTGGAGAAAGACGGCCGCAGCCGATCCTGGCCCGTTCGGAACGACTCCGCGACGCTGAGCGACGCGGAGCTGTTGAAGCGCGGCCGCGAACTTCGCTGGCAGGCCAAGACGAACGTCCGCCTTGGCGCAGCTTTTGCCCGAAGCGTTCGCGCTCGTTCGCGAAGCGTCCCGGCGGCGAGCTCGGGCTTCCAACATTTTGCCGTGCAGATCATGGGAGGCATCGCCCTCTTTGAGGGGCACGTCGCCGAGATGCAGACCGGCGAAGGCAAGACGCTGACCGCGACGCTTCCCGCCTTCCTCCGCGGCTTGACGGGCCGCGGATGCCACATCGTGACTGTCAACGACTACCTGGCCGCCCGCGATGCGCGGGAAATGGGGCCGATCTACGAACGGCTGGGCCTGTCGGTCGGCTGCATTCAAAACCCGATGCAGACCGAGGAGCGGCGGCAGGCCTATGCCAAGGACATCACCTACGGGACGGCCAAGGAGATCGGTTTCGATTTTCTCCGCGACCGGCTCCGCCTCGGGGCCGACACGCAAGGCTCCTACCGGCGGCGCAACGGCTTCGGCGCAGCGGGAGCACAGGCCGGCGAAGCGCCCGTCCAGCGAGGACATTATTTCGCGCTCGTCGACGAAGGGGACAGCATTCTCATCGACGAGGCCCGCACGCCCCTCATCATCGGCCTCACGCAGCCCAATACGGCGCCCACCGTCAACCTGTTGCGCTGGAGCCAGCGGGCCGCCCAGCGGCTGGACCGCAACGTCGATTTCGTCTTCGAGCCCGATCGCCGATCGGCCTACCTCACCGACCACGGCTGCCGCAAAGTGCTGTTGATGGCCAAGCCTTCGCTGATGGACCGCATCGACAGCGAGCGGATGTACAAGCACGTCGAGCAGGCCCTCTCATCGCGGCTGGGATTTCAGCGCGACCGCGATTACGTCGTCGTCGACGACAAGATTGTCATCGTCGACGAGTCGACCGGCCGGCAGATGGAGGGACGCAAATGGCAGGACGGCCTGCACCAGGCGGTCGAGGCGAAGGAGCTGGTGCCGATCACCGCGGCGACCGGGCAGGCCGCGCGGGTGACGGTCCAGACCTTTTTCCGCCAGTATGAACACCTTGCCGGCATGACGGGGACCGCCGTCCAGGCCCGCCGCGAGCTGCGCGCGACCTACGGCATCAGCGTGACGCCGATTCCGACCAACCGTCCCTGCATTCGCACCGTTGCTGCCGCCGCGGATTTTTGCCACGCTGGAGCTCAAGCGGCAGGCCGTCGCCGAGGAGATCATCCGCGATGCGCGCCGCAGGGACGGGCCCTGCTGGTCGGCACCCCGTCCGTCGACGCGTCCGAGGCGCTTGGGCCGGCTGCTGAGCGAACGCGGCGTTGCCGTACCAGATTCTCAACGCCCGTTTTCACGAGCAAGAGGCGGAAATCGTGGCCCAGGCCGGCCAACCGGCAGACGTCACCATCGCCACCAACATGGCCGGCCGCGGGACCGACATCCGGCTGCGACCCGGACGTCCGTCGGGCCGGCGGCCTGCACGTCATCGCCACGGAAATGCACAGCTCGGCCCGCATCGACCGCCAGCTCGTCGGCCGCGCGGCCCGGCAAGGCGATCCCGGCTCGTGCCAGTTCTTCCTGTCGCTCGGGGACGAGCTGCTTCGCGTGTCTGAAGCCCGAAAAGCTCGAGCGACTGCGCAAATCGGCCCAGCCGAATGCGCAGGGCGAACTTCCGAGCCAGTGGCTGGCTCTCTTTCGCAGAACGCAGCGGTTCCTCGAGCGGCTGCACCGCAAAGAGCGGAAAATGCTCCTTCGAACACGAACACCAGCGCACCGAGGCCCACCACAAGATGGGGCTCGACCCGTTTCTGGAACTGACGGACTGAACGTACGGCTCCCGAGCCACCGTTCCGTTGACGCGAAGCAGTCGCTTGCGAGGTGCGTTCCAAGCAGACCTTGGGAGCGTGGTGAGCCCTCCTGGATTCAGCCGGGCGAGCCTAATCTAGTGCTGGTAGCACTTCCTTGTCGCGTTGAAACTGCCGCTTCTCCCGACAATTTCCGCCGCGAGACCGCTGCACTGTGGTTTGAATCTCGAGAAGACCATTCCTGTTACATCATCCGTTCGGAGTGAGAGCATGATTCGGGCGCTCGGTCGGCCTGCCTGCGTGACGGCGGCTTTTCTCGCTGTTTGCGCATTCTCTGGGCACTTCGTCCGCGCAGGCCCAGGAGAACTGGCCGCAGTTCCGCGGGCCGGGGGCACGGGGTGTCAGCGAGGCCACCGATCTTCCCGAGTCGTGGAGCAAGACCGAGAACGTCGTCTGGACCACCAAGATTCCCGGCCGCGGCTGGTCCTCGCCCGTGATCTGGGGTGATCGGATCTTTCTGACGTCGGCCGACGCAGCTCAAAGGAAAGACGGAGAAGGTCAAGCCGGGTCTCTATTTCGGGGGCGAACGGGCCACGCCGCACGATCCGCATCGCTGGACCGTCTACTGCATCGACTTCAAGAGCGGCAAAATCCTTTGGGAAAAGGTCGCCCACGAAGGCGTTCCCAAGGAGGGCCACCATCTCAAGAACACGCTGGCCTCCGAGACGCCCGTCACCGACGGCGAGCGCGTCTACGCCTATTTCGGCAACGTGGGACTGTTTACCTACGACATGGACGGCAAGCTGCTGTGGAAGAAAGACCTCGGCAGCTACCGGACGGCATTCAACTGGGGGACCGCCTCTTCCCCCGTCTTGCACGGCGACCGCCTCTTCATCGTCGACGACAACGAGGAGCATTCGTTCGTCGTGGCGCTCGACGCCAAGACCGGCAAGGAAATCTGGAAGGTCAAGCGGGACGAAAAGTCCAACTGGGCCACGCCGTATATCTGGGAAAACGACCTGCGCACCGAGCTGGTGACGTGCGGCAAAAAAAAGGTCCGCTCGTACAGCCTCGATGGAAAGCTGCTGTGGGAACTCGACGGCATGTCGTCGATCGTCATTCCGACTCCCTTTTCGGCCGCACGGGCTTCTCTACGTCACATCCGGCTACGTGATGAGCGTGCGCAAGCCGATCTTTGCGATCAAGCCAGGCGGCCAAAGGGGACATCTCGCTCAAGGGCAAAGAGACGTCCAACAAGTTCATCGCCTGGTTCCAAGCCGAAGGGAGGACCGTACAACGTCTCGCCGATCGTGTACGGCAAGGATCTCTATGTCCTTTACGACCGCGGCTTTCTCTCCGCCTTCGACGCCTGCACGGGAAAGCCGCTCTACCAACCGCCCATGGTTCGCCTGGGGGCCAGCGAGCACTACACGGCCTCCCCCTGGGCCTATAACGGGAAGATCTTCTGCCTGAGCGAAGAGGGGCAGACCGTCGTGATTCCGACGGGCGGCCAAAAGCCCGAGATCGTTCGCACAGAACGATCTCGACGAGCTGTGCATGGCAACCCCGGCGACCGCCCGCGGCAGCCTCTTCATCCGCACCGAGTCGCAGCTTTACCGCATCGCGAAGAAGCCGTAAGTGACCGCGCGAGTAACGAGCCGCCGGCTTTATGCCGGCGGTCTTCCGCTCGCATCTTCCGTCATTGGCCGAGCGTTCATTCGGGGGAGAGAAAACGGGACAGGTCCGATATTGATGAAGTGGGTGGACTTGATTCCGGCAGCGGATCGCTAGGGACTGCCAGCGACTTGGCGTTGCGCGAGTTTTCGTGGGCGACCTACGGGCCGATAAGCCGATTCGAGTCCGAGCCGTTTGGCGATCTGTTTCTGCCATTGGGCACCGCCAAACGGACGGCCCCGCTGCACGCTCTTGCGTAGCGATTCCAGTTCCGGCTCCGTCTCCGCTTGGTTCACCCAGTCAAGCCAGTTCGACTGCCGGCCGATGGGCCAATCCGCCAAAAACGACGGCTCCAATGAAGTGCCGTGAACTCGCCGCCAGAGACTCGACCAACGCCACTCTTCCGCTCGCAGCACCAAATTGGCCCTGAGCGCATTCCGCTCGACGTAGCGGGCCACCGTCAAGAAATGCTCGTCGCTTTCGACGGGAAACGACTTGTATCGGCCCTGGTAGACGTGCCCCAATCCCACGTAATGCCGATGCTCTTGCCAGCGGCGAACGTGAGTGATCGAAAGCCGCTGCATGAAGGTCGCCAGCTCGCCGTCACGTTCTGGCCACAGCAGGAGATGCCAATGATTCGGCATGAGCGCATAGGCGCAAATCCGCATGGGCGTCTCGTCACGAGTTTCCTGCAGCACACGTTCGAACGCCTGGAAGTCCCCCGTCGTTTCGAACAGTTGCATTCGAGCAACGCCGCGATTGAGAACATGGAACACCATCCCGCCCGGTGCGACTCGCGCTGTTCTTGGCATGCCGGAGGAACGTAATCGACTTTGCCTATTCTGTCAATATCGAACCTGTCCCGTTTTTCCCCCTCCGTAATCGAAGTTACCTATCCTGTCAATATCGAACCTGTCCCGTTTTTACCCCCCTGTTCTTGGCATGCCGGAGGAACGTAATCGACTTTGCCTATTCTGTCAATATCGAACCTGTCCCGTTTTTTCCCCGTTTTTTCCCCGCCCGTTTTTTCCCCTCGTTTTTTCCCTCCCGTTTTTTCCCTCCGTTCCCCCCCCGCGTTTTTCCCCCGCAACTCACAAAGACCGCCGGCATAAAGCCGGCGGCTCGTGCAAGCGCGATGAGCGGCTGGCTTGATCAAACGAAAAAGTCCTGCATCAACTCGTTCCCCGGCGTCATCGCGTACCGGCTGAGATCGGTCACGCCCTCGGCCTTGAGCACTTCGTCATCGATGAAGAAATTGCCCGTGCACTGAGTGCTCGGGCGGACGAGGATCGCGTGGGCCGCGTCGGCCATGATCTCGGGCTTGCGGCTCCGCTTGACCACCTCGGCTCCGCCCAGGAGGTTTTGGACGGCCGCCGTGGCGATGGCCGTCCGCGGCCAGAGCGCGTTGACGGCGATTTTCCGCGGACGGAACTCGGCCGCCATCCCGAGAACGCACATGCTCATTCCGAACTTCGACATCGTGTAAGCCACGTGTCCGGCGAACCACTTCGCCTCCATGTTAAGGGGCGGCGACAGGTTGAGGATGTGCGGATTGGCGGACTTGGCCAGATGGGGCACGCACAGCCGCGACGTCAGGAACGTGCCGCGGACATTGACGCCGAACATCAGATCGAACCGCTTGATCTCCGTCTCCAGCGTGCCGGTGAGCTGGATGGCGCTGGCGTTGTTGACGCAGATGTCGATCCCGCCGAAGGTCGAGACCGTCTTTTCGACGGCGGCGGCCACCTGGTCCTCAAAGCGGATGTCGGCCGCGCACGCCAGTCCGCGCCCGCCGGCCTTCTCGATCTCGCTCACGGCGGTGTGGATTGTCCCCGGCAGCTTGGGATGGGGATCGACCGTCTTGGCGACGACCGCCACGTTCGCCCCGTCCCGGGCGGCTCGCAAGGCGATCGCCAAGCCAATTCCGCGACTGGCCCCGGTGATGAAGAGCGTCTTACCCTTGAGCGTTGACATGAGCGAGTGCCTCGATGGGGGATGACCGACGGACGGGCGCGAAACGCGCTTCAGCATATCGGTCCGAGGCGGCCTCCGCCACGGTCATTTCGGGCTGGAAACGGCCGTCGCCGCGACTCGGCTCACGCGGGGAGCGTCCAAGCGATTTGAGCTCGTTGGCCCGCTTCAGGGCTTGATCCGATTCCTGGATGCGGCCGGCCGCGTGCAACTCCCGGGAATACAGCAGCCAGGTCTCCGCCACGTCGGCGTCGATCCGTTGTGCGGCGTCGTAATCGGCGACGGCCTTGGCATATTGGCCCAGCTTGCGATAAGCGTCTCCACGCACGGCGTAGGCATCCTCGCGCGGCTCGATGGCCAGCGCCGCCGTGCTGTCGGCGATGGCTTTCTGGAACTCTCCCTGGCGAACCCAGGCGCGAGCCCGGCCGATCAAGCCGCGCACCTGCTTCGAATCGAGCTCCAGCGCGTGATCGAAATTGGCGATCGCATTGTCGAATTGCCCTTCCTCCATGAGGAAGTCGCCCCGGTCGAGGTAGGGCTCGGGGCGAAAGGCGGTCGCGGAAAATGGCCTCGTTCAAGGCGGCCAACTGCATCAGTCGCTCGATCCGCGAGCCGTCTGCCTGTGCTTCGGGGTAGCGCTCGAGCTTGAGGTACGTCTCGCGGCGATGGGTGTAGTAATTCGGATTGTTCCGCTCGAGCTTGATCGCGCTCGTGAAATCGGCCAGGGCCTTTTGATAGTCGTGCTCCTCCAGCCTGAGTGCGCCGCGGCTGTCGTAGGCGCCGGCCGCCTTGGGATCGAGCTGGAGAGCCTGGTCGAGATCGGCCATCGCATCACGGCGGCGGTCCAGCTTGACCAGGGCGAAGCTGCGGTTGGTGTAGGCGCTGACGTACTTCGGGTTGAGCTCGATGGCCCGGTTGAAGTCCTCGATGGCCTGTTTCAGCTCGCCGGTCGTTACCCGGCCATGCCCCGATCGTTGTAGGCCTGGTGGTCCTTCGGATCGAGCTTGATCGCGGCGTTGAAATCGTCGATCGATTTGGCCGTGTTGCCCCGCGTGAGCTGGAAAAAGCCGCGGGCCACGTAATGACTTGGCGTGCTTGCGGCTCCAATCCGATGGCCGTGCTGAAGTCGGCCACCGCGTCGGCGTCGTTGTGCCGCATGGCATTTGCCTGCGCGCCGCAGACGGAACGCCTGGGCCGACTTGGGGTGCGTTGCCGATGTAGTTGCCGCAAAGCTTCGACCGCCGCCGCCAGTTTTCCATCGGCCGTCAGCTTTTTCGCCTGGCTCAGCGCCGTCTGTTCGGAACCGGCCTGTTCGGAGCCGGCCTGTTCGGAGCCGGCCTGCTCGGTCTGAGCGTCGGCCGCGGCTCCTTCCGCCGCCTTGTGATCGGCCGAGGTTTCCGGAGCGTTCGGAGGATGCGACCCGCATCCGCATAACCAGATCGTCGCCGCCAGAAGCGCGAAGTAGCGCATGGCATTGCCCTTGGGGAGGAATCGGATCGTCGCGCACGAAACCCGCAGGTTGTCTCGCGAAAGCGAACGTGGGCCAGTGGAAATGGACAGGGAAAGGAGATTTGGCGAGGACTTGTACTTCAGCCTCGTATTCGCTGTCAATGTCGGTCCGCTGTGGGAGCCCAAACCCTATTTTACATGGGCCTCGCGATTCGTTCACGACCAAGTTAACAACGGTTGTTAAAGATGCGGCGAGCGGCAGGCGGTGCGCAAGAGGAGCGAACCGGGCGTCTGTCGCGGTGCGGTCCGGTTCCTGCCAAACTTGCGCTCTGCCAGATTTGAAGAGCGGGCGCCTCGGGCTTCTCCCTTTTTTTGCCCCAAAATACCCCAAAAAACTCCCCGAACGTGCCTTTCAACTCGACGCTGGGAACCTGGCAGCTTGCCCGACATGCTCAGAATGGGAGCGGTTGGCCGACTTTTTCGTCGCGGGCCCGTTCCAGCAACTTCACGGCCAGGGCCACGTCTTCGATCGCCAGGCCAACCGATTTGAAGAGCGTGATCTGCTCGGGCAGCGCCCGGCCCGTCTCCCGGCCGGTAACGACGTCGGCCAGCTCGTGCATCAAGGGCCAGTCGGTGACGCCCGCCTCGAGCGCCTCGACGAAATCGCCCGCCTCGCGCCGACAGGCCTCGATGGAGTCGCAGACGATGGTGTCGGCCCGGCGGACCGTTTCGACGTCGATCTCCGCCTTGGCCGAGGTAATTCGAGCCGACGACGTTGAGGTGCGTGCCCGGCTCGAGCACCCGCCCCTCGAACAGGGGGACCTCGCTGGTGGTGGCGCAGATGACGATGTCCTTCTCCGCGGCCGCCTCGACCGGCGAATGGACAGGGACGACCTGGGTGCCGCAGTATTCGCTCATCTCGCGGGCGAATTGGTGCCGGCGTTCGGCGTCGCGGGAATAGACCTCGGCCCGCTCGATGCGGCGGACGGCGGTCATCGCCTTGAGTTGCGTGCGGGCCTGTTTGCCGGTGCCGAAGAGGCCCACGGTCTTCGCGTCGGGGCGGGCCATGTATTCGGTGGCGACTCCGCTCGCGGCACCCGTGCGCAATTGGCCGAGGTAATCGGCCTCGATCAGCGCGACCAATTCGCCGGACGCGACTGCAGACAGTCCGACGTGAAAACGTGCCTTCGTGCGCGTTGTCGTGTAGACTTTCCAACCGACATAATCCAAGATACTCGGCGGCGGCACTCATCACGTGCAGCGCGATGCCGGGCGCCCGCGCACGAGTTCGCGGCACGTTGACGGCCTTTTCTTCCGCGAGGCCGCGGAAGGCCCCCTCCACGACCTCAATGGCCGTCTCGACGTCCAACAGCTCGCGGACGTCGGCTTCCGTGAGATAGATCGCAGCCATGGGCAAGCGGTCCGAAGTCCAAGGTCATTCCCAACCCGACCGCTTCGCCGTCGGACCGGCCGCCAGCGGTCGGCTTGGGTTGGACCGTGGACTAACTCTCCCGGTTGAGGGCATCGATCATTTGCCGCAGGCGGCCGAAGTTTCTGCGATTGAACATCAACGTCAGCCGCGGCAGGCTTTTCAAGTGTTCATCGTCGGATTCGAGGCGGTGGACGGCCGTCTTCGCGATGCGTCCCTCTTCGAGAATGTCCGCAAACTCGTCGTTGAGGCGCTCGACCAGCGCGTCGGACGGCTCGCGGTTGAGCCGCAGGACCAGGCGGTCACGAATGTACCGCATGCTATTGTACACGGAATAGAAGCCGATGATCTCCTGGACGGCCTCGTCCACGTGGTCGGTGACCTTGAAGAGGGCCAGGTCCTCCTCGGAAATCAGCTCCCGCCGCAAGAGCTCGTCGATGACGAAGCGATACCACGCCTTCCAGTAGGTCCCTCCCGGTTCGTCGAGGAGCACGATGGGCATTGGGTCCCGCTTCCCCGTTTGGACCAACGTCAGCGTCTCGAAGCCTTCATCTTGCGTGCCGAAACCGCCGGGGAAGAGGGCGACGGCATGCACCTCCTTCACGAAGAGCAGCTTGCGCGTGAAGAAGTATTTCAAGTGCACGAGCTTCCGGTCGTGGGAAATGACGGCGTTCGATTCCTGCTCGAAGGGAAGCATGATGTTGACGCCCATCGCCATCTCCTGACCAGCCCCGACGTGGGCCCCTTCCATGATGCCGCCGCCCGCGCCGGTGACGACCATCCAACCGGCCTCGGCCATTCGGCGGCCGAACTCGACCGATTGGCGGTAGGCGCCGTTCGTCGCGCGCGGTGCGGGCGGACCCGAAGACGGTCACCTTGAACTGGCGCCGGTAGGGAGTGAAGACCTTGAAGGCGTAACGCAGTTCCCTCAGGACGCGCGAGAGGATTTTCAGGTCGCCCCGCGTCGCTCCGTCCGCCGCCAGCTTGTCGGCGGTCTCTTTGATCTCGTTGATCAGCGTCGACCGCTGCTCAGGAACCGGGGAGGGCGTTCCGGGAACGGAAGGTGGAGTCGCCGGCCCCGGCGCCAGGCGGAGTGCCGCCGGCCGGCGTAGGAGAGCGATCGTCAATCATAAGATCTACGTCGCGACGGCGTCCAAGGCCTGTTCTCTCGTTTCGTAGATCGCCCAGAGCGTATCGAGGCGCCGTCACGCGCAACAGCTCCTTGGCCAGGTCGCTGGCCCCGCACAGAACGAGCTCGCCGCCCCGGCTCTTCACGAGCTTATGGCAGCGCAACAAAAGGGCCAGAAAGACCGAGCCGAAATAACCGACGTCGCTCAGGTCGAAGACCACCATCGGAACCTCCTGGTTCCGCAGCGGGCCCATGACGATATCGGCGGCCTGCTCGATCAGGTCCCAACGCATCGATTCGACGTTGGCGGCCGGCGTGATGACCACCGCGTTCCCGTGCCATTCGAGCTTGAAATCGTCTTTGGCCTTGGACATGGCTGGATTTCCCATTGATGGCTCCTCCGTCGATCGATCTCCGTCACTGTCGGTACGTCACGATTCACGCCCGGTCGAGACGCCAGCGGCGCACCGGCCGGAATATTCTGAGCCGGTACTCCGTCTCGTGCTCTAACCACTGCACCCAACATTTAATCTTAGCATCCCAAGCGGTCATCCCGCCAACGGCGGGCGGCCGATTCTCCGGCGGCACCAGCCGGTCGAGGGCGTCCAGGATCGCATCGGCGGACCTGGTCGTTCTGCTCGGTCCACCCCAAAGTGACCAAATGCTCGACAAATCGGGTCTGCCCCGACAGCCCCATCTCCTTAACGGCCTGCTCGCGGAACGCTGGGATTGGTGTGATAACTGAGCCGCACCAACTCCTGCATCCCCTCCGCCGCGCCCAATCGGCACAGACTGACCGCCGCCGCAAACCGCACCTCCTGGTCCGAGCTCGTCAGCAGGGACCGCAGGTTGGGCGACGTTCGGCGCCCCTTCAGCGGGCTTCAGTCCGCGGACCGCGACCTGGTTGCCGCAATTCCCCAGAGCGCGGATCGCCGCCAGTTGGACGCCGCGGTCGCGATCCTCGAGCAAATCGAGCAGCCACACGGCATGCGCCGGCCGCCCGTGACGGGCCAGATACTCGCAGCCAAGCTGCCGGACCTCGGCCGAGCGATGCTGCAGGGCGAGGTTCGCGAGCTCCGCACACTCGTCGGTCGAATCGGACGCCGACGGCCGTCATCGCCGATCTCCAGACAAGTCGTCCGCCTCGTGCGAAAGGATCTCTCGCAGGCGCAGCAGCACGGGCCGGCTCAACGTGGCGGCCTGGCCGCGGTCGGCCAGCGTCTTTGCGCCGCGACGGCGGATGTTGACATCGGTGTTCTGCAAATCGACAAGAGCCGCATAGGCGGGGCTGACCTTGGGGAGCACGTCGTGATAGATCGGGTCCGGCGAGCGCTCGCAGTCGGCCCTTGCAGATACGACTCGACGAGCGGGAATGTCGCGGGCACCAATGCCGGCCAGCCATTCGCGTGCCGCCGCGGCCGCTGGTGAGTCGGCGGGATTTTCGATCAAACGTCGCAAGATGAGCACGAACCTCCGCCGACGCGCAGCTCGTTCACTTCGGCCATGGCCCGCGGCTCGCGTTTGAGGACCTGGTCCAGGTAACTCAGCGACGACCCGATTTCCGCGGCGATTGCGGTGACGGCCGCCTCGCGCTGTTCGGACGGACTGTCAAACCGGTACGAGCCGCGCGATTTTCTTGCGGGCGGAACAGGAACTGGGCCGCCTCGTGGCGCGTCTTGGCCGAGCTGTCCCGCATCGCGTGCAGAAGCAGTGGGAAAGCCAGGCGCGTCGGGCCAACCGGCGGCCGCGCGGACCGCGGTACAGCTTGGACTTCGATGCTCTCGATCGACGGCCAGCTCGGAGAGAACGACGGCCGAGTCGAGCGTCGCGTGCTTGCCCAGCTCGTCAGGCGACCGCGCGGCGAACAGCGGCCGAGGAATCGGTCGCGATAGGGAACAACATCCTCGCAATCCCCAGGCCGCCAGCGCCATGCACGGCGGCAGCCGCGCAGAGCGCATCGCGCGTCTTGGTGCGCTTGCGATTCGCAACTCCGCATGGGCTTCGTCCGTATGCAGCGTGGCCAAACTCTCCAGCGCCGTTCGGCGAAGCTCGAAATCGGTCTCCTTCGGCCTGTGTTTTCAGCAACTCGAAGGCCTCCTCCGTCTGTGCGAATCCCAGCCAGCGGATGAAAGCTGAGCCGGACCTCGAAGTCGGGATCGATGCGGCAGTTGAGCACCGTCTCCGGCCAGATCCGTCTTGCACGGGTCTGAGACCGGGCCGGTGACGGCGGCTTTTGCGTTCGCCGTCATTTCGCCGGGCTCGCGATCGTCTGATGCCAGATTGCGTAGATCAGGCACGCGTCGATCGCCGCCCGGCGGATCAGCTGTTGGAGGCCGCTGCTTCCCCTCTCCCTTCGCGGAATGCATTTTCGAGCCGCGGGATATTCGCCGGACGCACCCAGCGAGCGACTCCGCGGAAAAGCTCCGCGCGAATGTCGTTCGGCAGCCCGTGTCGCTCCAAGAGCCGTCCTGCGGGCGCCAGCCCATCGATCGGGTCGGCCGCACTGGCTGCGAGGACAAGGCACCACGCTTCGGCGGCCGCACAGGATGTCGCGGCCGACAATGTCTTTGAGTGTTCTCCGGCTCCGGGATCGTGTCGCGGAGCCGGACTTTTCGGCCGCCTGGCAGACGTTTGGTTTGCGCGCACCTTGCTTGTGACGATTCGAGAGCCGTCTTTATCGATGATGCGATGGCCCGTCGCCCGTTTTCGGCCACATATTGCGGAGGATTGACGACGAGCTTCTGGAGGACGTCGGCCACCTCGACCGCCGAGGTCGGATCCTGTTGAGCCCAGAGGATGGCCGCATTCCAGCCGACCAGATTGTCGGCATGGGCCAATCGTCTGAGGCACCGCACTCCGTCATCCATCGCCGGCGTTGCGTGGCCCGTTGACCCCGTCGAGCTCTTCTCGGCCCGATGGAGAAGGTCGGCGACAGTGAGGGGCCAAAATCCATCCCATTAGGCAGGGCCTTCCGGCTGGGACGGCTTGTCGGACGCCTTTTCGGCCTCCTTCTTGGATGAGGCGGTGGACGAGTCGATTTTGGAGTCCGCCGTTGCACTCTTGGTGGGGCTTTCGCTCGTGTCGCCCGTCGCCGGCTTGGACGGGGCGGCGGCCGGCCGTTTAACGGCCGAGGCGGGCGCATCGATTGGCACGGCGGTCTCGTCCTTCTCGAACGTTGCGTTCCAGTTCTTGGCGAATCTCCAGCGAAGGTCGCGTGCCAGAGGAAAGCCCTGCCGGCGATGCTCCCATTCGGCCTTTGCCGTCCAGGTGTGATTCCGTTGCCAGGACTCGGATCCAAGAGACGAGCGGATCACCTGGAGGAGGCCGTAGCCGGAGAGGGACGACGACGTTGAGGCGAGGGTAAGCGTCTCGGGCATCGAGCCGGTCCGTCAACGATACACAGCCGGCCGTCGACCAGGACGAGAATCGCCGCCAGAAGAGCCCGGCGAGGCCAGTTGCTTTCGGCCGCCGTCAAACTGAGACCGTGCCTTGGAACTCTTTGCTGCGCCGCGCTGCTCCAGCGCGTTTTCGTACACAGAGCCGCGGGGCGGACCCGGTCCATGGGTGCGTCGTGGGGATCGCAGGTGACTGGCGGTGAGGGGATCCGGCAACGCGCCTGCCTGACTGTCGGCCGGTCGCTCGAGCGCAGGCGTGCGGAAGGACGGGCAGTCGACGGGGGAGAGTGGGAGTGCTGGATCGTATCAGCGGGGGCGAACTTGGCAAAGACCAATCAGGGACGCGGATCCGCCTTGGTCTGTTCCGTTTTCGTCGCTTGGGTGGTGGCAATGGGAGGCAAGCCGGGAGCAATGCGCAATTGGGCCGGAGTGTGATTCTTGAGCCATTCGATCGATGTGCTCCACGATTTCCGGCGCGAACGGCGAATCCGCCTCTTTCAGCTCCTGGACCACCATCGGGCAGAACAAGGCCATAGACGTCCTTGATCGACTCTTTGTATTTCTGAAACGACGGCTCATCCACCCGGTCGAGCAGGCCGGCACGGCGGGCTCGTTTGTCCGATATATCTCTGGGCTTGAACGCCAGAAAGCACGTTGATGATGCACCAGCGGCGGACGTGCTTTTTTCCTTCGTTGCGCGTTTCGCGATTTGGCGGCTCAAATCGGCAATCCCGTAGGCCACCACGTTCAGATCGATCGAGGGCGGCAATGGCGCGCGCCCCAAAGCCTTGGCCGCCGCAGCCCGGGCACACAGAGGCCGATTCTGATCGTAGAGCGCCTTCGCCAGGGCATACACGATGAACGGCTGCCGTCCAAATCATAGATCTGGTTCAGCGAGCCCAGCGTTTCGCAAATCCGCTCCTGATACCACTCGCACGTATCGGTCTTTTCCAATTCGTCCCGCAGCTTCGGTGGCCAGACGAATTTTTCTGGTCGGCTCCAGCGGTGGATTTCCCAACAAGGCGGCGTTTTGCAGACCGTCGACTGCGGCCATCTTGATCGCCACCGGCTGATCCTTTCGCTGCAAGCACCTGCATCAATTCGTCGAAGGCCTCGGTGTAAAACTCCGGCGGAGTCTGATTGGCACGGGTTCTCGGGAACCACAAAGAGATTTCCGAGCAGGATGGCCGCATTCAACCGAACATAAAATTGGTTGTCCGCCAACAGGTGGCAGTTTTTGACGATTTCCTTGACCATGGCGAACCGAACGGACCGCTGGATGCTGGGATCTTTTGCGTCGGCGGCAGAATGGACGCGACCGCAAGAGCCCGGCGACGATCATGCCGAGATTGTCGCGCTGCGTGGGCAACGTCAGTCGCCTTGATCTGCATCTCGATGCCGGTGCTGATGACTTGCATCGCGTCCCGGTCAAGTTCGCCGGCGTGAACGCGGTTGTTGTATTCGCCGTGCCCGCGTCCCTCGGACCACTGTTTCCAGGCCTCATCGGTGGTCAACGGCTTTGAGATCGAAAACACGTCCGACGACGCATCGGCAGCTCGCCGGCGTTCATCGCCCGCTCGTTCGTCTTTTTTGCGGCGGGCTTCGCTTTCCCTTGCTGGTGCGGCGATCGTCGTCCGAATCGTCGAGGCCGGGGTCGCCCGCTTCGGTTTGGCTGCCGCCGTTTTCTTCATGCGGCTTGCGAGTGGAGCGGAGGCGTCGCCCTGGGCCAAGAGGGCAGAGGCAAGAAAATGCCGCGGTGGCCAGACCAGCCAGAACGAGTCATCAGAAAACTCGGATCGTTTTCGCTGCTCCTGCCAAGATCGCTGGCCGCGGCGGGCCGTCGCGGCAGTTCAAACAACCTGACTGTCGATCGGTGCACCGAGAGATCCTTCACTCTGCGATCCACCCCTTTCAGAGTGGCCGCGGTCTGTGGCGAGGCGTGGCGTCGCCCATCGCGAAGGGCCACCGTCCTGTCATCATGGATCCAGGTCTACGAACGTTTGAATCGCCGACGAGAAGAACTGCGCGAACTCGTGGCCCCGAGGCGCGCGGAGAGAACCATCCCCTTCTTGGCATCTGACCGGCTGTGCACCAAGACGCGCACTTTTGACGGAAAATCGGTCTCTTTCCCTCTAATTACGTTATCACCCCCTTTTTGCAACTGTCAAGGACGTTTTGTGAGCGAACTCACCGATTCCGGCCTCCGGCCCTCTCCGAATTCCTGGTCCGATCGGGTCGCTCGCTAGACTCGAGGCCGCTCCGAAGAATCAGCATCCGCAGGGGACGGCGGCGACGAAGTCGTTTGGCCATTCCAAGCGGACCACCCGTCGCAACGCCGGGGCTGACAGTCGACCGTGAGCTGCCAAAGCCCTTCTCTACGCCGATCCCTGTTTCCTCCGGCACGAAACGGGTCGCTCACCCGGAATCGGCCGATCGGCTGCGGGCGGTCTACGCCCACCTGCAATCGACCGGCCTGGTCGACCGTTTCGATCAGCGGCCAAATCCGGACGGCAACCCTCGAAGAGATGCTGCCGCGTCCACGAGCCGGAGTATATCCGGCAAGTCGAGCGCTGGGCCGCCGCGGCGGCGGACAGGTCGAGGCGGACACGGTCATGAGCCGAGACTCCTACGAAGTCGCCTGTCAGGCCGCCGGCACCGCGATCGACGCCGTCGAGCAGGTTGTCGCGCGGGAAATATCGAGCGTGCCCTGTGCCTGATCCGGCCGCCCGGGCCACCACGCCCTGCGGGAAGCGCCGATGGGATTCTGCCTGTTCAACAACGTGGCGGTGGCGGCGCCGCATGCGGTCGATCGGCTGGGATCTGTCGCGCGTGCTGATCGTCGACTGGGACGTGCATCACGGCAACGGGACGCAGGACGCGTTTTACTCGGACGGAACAGGTCCATTTCTTTTCGTCGCATCGGTCTCCGTTTTATCCGGGAACCGGCGCTCGCCGACGAGACGGGAACCGGTCCGGGATTGGGAACGATTTTCAACCTGCCGCTGCGGTTTGGAATCTCCCGCCGCGAGTTTCGCGAGCGGTTCCACAACATGCTCGAACAGGCGGCGGCTCGCGCGAAGCCCGAACTCATTCTGATCAGTGCCGGCTTCGACGCCCATCGAGCCGACCCGATCGGTTCGCTCGGCCTGGAAAGCGAAGACTTCAGCGACTTGACCCGGCTCGTCGTCGACTGCGCCGACCAGTATCTGCGGCGGCAAAATCGTCAGCCTGCTCGAAGGAGGCTACAACCTTGCGGGCTTGGCCGAGTCGGTCGAGGCCGCATGTCGAAGAGCTGACGAGCGCGATGTCGATCGACTCCCCAATGACACGTCTCGGGAGTCGTGCGAAATTCGGATTTCGCACATCGCACCAAGAAAATGGCCGGGACAGCGAGTGTCCCGGCCATTCGAATCACTAACCCGATCCCGTCAAATCATCCTTTTCGGATGGCCAGCAACTGCGAACCGGCGGAGTGCGAACATCAAGAATGATTCCCTTGCTGCAGGGAGGCCTTCTTCATTTCGCTCACGGAACTCCTCGGGAGTGGTCACCGCGTGCTTGTTGATGCGTTCGATGACCATTCCTTCGCGCAGGCCGGCCTCGTCGGCCAGGCTTCCCTGTTTGACCGAGCTCACCACGACGCCTTTGACGTCGTCCATCTTGAGTTCCTTGGCCGCCTCGGGCGTCAAGGCGGTGATCTCAATCCCCAGGTCGTCGATGGACGACGCTTTCCCTCGATTTCTCGTTGGACGAGCCGTTTTCCTCTTCGTCTCGCGCCAGCGTCGTCTCCCGCTTGGGCATCGCTTCCACGGTCGACGGGAAGCGACATCTGCTTGCCGTCGCGGATCGACGGTCATGGTGTAGGTCTTGCCAACTTCGAGCCGCTCGACGATGCCTTGCAGCTCCTTGGTTCCCGCGACTTTCTCGCCGTTGAAATCAAGAATCACGTCCTGCGACTGCACGCCGGCTTTCGCGGCCGGCGAACCGGGAAGGACCTGATCGACGATCGCACCCTCGCCCGGCCGGAACGTTGAGCACCTTTGCCAACGTCCCCTCGGCCGGACGAATCATGACGCCCAGGTAAGCCCGTTTGACCTCTCCCTTGGTGATCAACTGATCGGCCACCCAGCGGGCCATGTTGATGGGAATGGCGAAGCCCACGCCGTCGTACCCGCCGCTGCGGGTCGAGATGGCGGTGTTGATGCCGATCACCTCGCCGTCGAGGTTCAACAGCGGACCGCCGCTGTTGCCCGGGTTGATGGCGGCATCGGTCTGCAGGTAATCCTCGCGTTCGGTCTTGTTGATGCCGCGCCCTTTGGCGCTGATGATGCCGGCGGTCACCGTCATGTCGAGGCCGAACGGGCTGCCGATTGCCAGAACCCAGTCGCCGACTTCGGTTTGATCGCTATTTCCCATGGGGATTGCGTCGAGGTGGCCGGCGTCCTTGACGCGGACGATGGCGATATCAGTTCGCGGATCGGTTTTGATGTCGTTGGCGGCAACGCGGAATTGCACGGCCGTCGGCGAACTTGACCGTTACTTCCTGGGCGTCGGCCACGACGTGCCGGTTCGTCAGAATGATTCCGCTCGGATCGATCACGAAGCCCGACCCCATGCCGTGCATCGCGGACGGCTGCTGCTGATGCCGGAAGTACTCACGGAACTGCGGCTGGCTCCTGAAGAAGTCGCCAAAGGGCTGTCCTCGTCGACTTCTCCGTGCGAGACGTTCCCGCGCACCTGCATCGGCTTGCTTGTCGTTTCAATTGTCACGACGGCCGGCCGAGCCTCTTGGCGACCTCGCGAAAGACGGCTCGACAACGCGCGGACGTCGCGGGCTTCGACGTGCGGACGGGCGCTGTTCCTGACCTCTCCCCACCCGATGGCCGCCCCGGCGACAAGCACCGTGCACGCCACGCCGGCGAGCCATTTTCCGTTTCTCTTGATCGATCTCATCAGTTCTCCCTCCTGCCCCTCTCCGGGCGTCTTTGCCATTGCTGTTAGTTGACGGTCAGCGAATTGTACGCTGTGATGCACTGCATTGTTATACGACGTGGGCGCGCTCAAGACGTTGGAGACACAGTCTCGATTTCTGTACACCGCACACGGTTCAGAACCTAAGCCGCAAAAAGAGTTGCGCGAGCTCGGCACGCCTGAAGGCCGGTTGACATTCCTCCGGTCGGCCCCTAAGTTAGACTGAGGGAGCGGTATGTCACATCCGATTGACGACCCGTCGGCCGACTCGAAAATCTCCCAGTGCGAAGAGGCCCTTGGGTATCAGTTTCGCGACCAGGCGTTGATCGAACTGGCTCTGACGCACGCCTCGGTGGCCCGCACGCGCATCGAGTCGAACGAACGGCTCGAGTTCTTGGGCGACGCCATCCTGGGCGCGATCATCTGCGAGATTCTTTATCACCGGTTTCCCGACTTTCCGGAGGGCGAGCTGACGCGGATCAAGTCGTCGCTGGTCAGCCGCACCACGTGCGCCGTCGTCGCCAACCAATTGGGTCTGAGCCGATTCTTGATCTTGGGGAAGGGTCTGCTGACGCATCAGCAAATCCCTTCGTCGATTCTGGCGGGCGTCTTCGAGTCGGTCGTGGGCGCCGTGCACCTCGACGGCGGCCCTGTGGCCGTCCGCGCTTTCGTCGAGCGGGCGATGGCCACCGTGCTCGAACAGGAAGCGGAGCCTCAGCTGACGCGAAACTACAAGAGCCTGCTGCAACAGATGTCGCAGAAGCAGTTCGGCGCGACTCCGCTCTACCACGTGCTCGACGAGAAGGGGCCGGACCACTCCAAGTGCTTCAAGATCTCCGCGGCGATCGGCTCGCAGGTCTACGCGGCCGCGTGGGGAGCCAGCAAGAAAGAAGCGGAGCAGCGTGCCGCCCTGAACGCTTGTGCGAGATCGAAGGCAAGCCGCTGCCGCATCTGGCGGATTGACGGCACGGATTGACGGCGCGTTCGGTCGCGGATCGACGGCCGCTCTGTCGCCTGCCGATCGATCTCGCCGTCGCCGGTCGCGATGGCATCCCGGAGCGATCGCCGTCAATGGCAGCAGCGACGCCGGAAATGGAAGAAGCGGCCGGGAAAACCCGACCGCTTCTGCGTGTGTCGCAAATTCAGCGACGCTTCGAAGTCGCGAAGCTACTTCTTCGCGGCTTTCTTCTTCGAAGCCTTTTTCGCCTTCTTTGCACCCTTCTTCGCAGCTTTCTTCTTGGCCACCGTAATTCTCCTTACAGAGCCAACCGTGTGACCGCCTCGCCGTTGGCTTACCGGGCTCTTATTCGGCGTCGACGAATCACGAAACTCGAAATTCCGTCCGACGTGTCAACCGTGACATGCCGGGTTGCAACTCCTCGTCTGAGCGTTCACTCGTGTCGTCGAGTTTCGGATTGAGGACTTCAACTTCACTCGACTCACTCGCGTTCGATCACGAGGACTGCAACTAATGCGAGTCATCCTACGAATTTCGGAAATTTGTGCAAGCCATTTGCGTCGTCTTTCGCACCGTGCGCGTCGCCGCAAGTGGCTGTCACGGCGCGTCCTCCGCCGTGATAGGCCGCTGCGTCACCGCGCGACGTAAGTGTTCGGGCCGCGTGCCGCGCCGCGATGACGACGGTTTCGCACACACGCGCATTTTCTCCGAGAAAAATAGGCATTTTTTTCAATTTGCCGCGTCGCGACGCGGAAAAAGAGAGACATCGACCGCGCGAGTCCTGATGCACGTCGAAGCGGTTCTGGCGACGGCTCGTTCGAAATCGAAAATCGTTTCGGAAAAAATTTTTCGAATTTTTTTTTCGTCGCGCGTGCGCGCCTCACGATGCGAGCCGTGACGCCGCTTGTTGCATCGCGCGAAGCTCTCGCGCGCGATTCGTTCGCACCCCGGACTGTAGTCGAACACCTCAACCGACACCCATCCGTCGTACTTCGCGCGCGCAAGCGCCGCGAAGATCGGAACGAAATCGGTCGGGCCCATTCCAGGACCCAACAGGTTCGAATCGTTCGCGTGAAAGTGCCCGACGACGGCGCGGCGTAGCTGGGCGATGAGCTCCGGAATCGGCGTCGATTCGCCGCCGAGCATCGCCTTGACGTCCTGGTGCAGACAGAAATTGGGCTGGTCGATCCGCTCGATCAGCTCCATCGCCTCGGCACACGTATTGAGGAAATTGGTCTCTTGGGCGTCAGCGGTTCCAGGCAGATCCGCACGCCCGCGTCCGCGATAGCGCGGGAAGGGCCGCGCGGAAAACCTCCGCGGCGTTCGCAAACCCCTCCTTCCGCGTGACGCCGGGCGGCAAGCTCCGCTGCTGCGGGGAGCCGAAGACCATCAGATCGCCCCCCAGATCGGCGCACGCCTGGCCCAACTCGATCGAGATAGTCGGCCGTCGCCCGGCGGACGGCGGGATCGGCCGACGTCAGGTGCAGGCCTTCGGTCTTCGCCAGCAGCCAATGCAGTCCGATGATCGACAGGCCGTTCTCCTCCGCCTGCCGTCGCAGAAGAGCCGGCGTCGTTCGGTGCTGACCTCACCGATTCTGCGGGCGAGCGTAAAGGGCGCGACTTCGATCCCCGTGTAGCCGACCGAAGCGATGAACCGGCACTGGCGCTCCCAGTCCCAGTCGGTGAACAACTCCTGGCAAATCGCGAATCGCATTCCAAGGCCTCTTCGAGTTTCTCGCCGCCGGTCGCGTCCGGCAGCGGCCGTCACGCACGCGCTTCTTGCGATCAGACGGCACAGCCGTCCCGAGACGGAAGGGACACTGCGTCGCGCCGTGAGCGACGCCAGTCGCGCGCGCGGCACATCCGATTCGCGCGCGGCGAGTCGTGCGGATTATACGCCATTAGACGGCCCTGCCGACAGCGCGAGTAGAGCAGACCGCACAAGAGCGGAGAATTGGACGCTGCCTCTCAAGCACGGCGAATGGGTTGACGACGTAAAGAGGGAGGATCGACGCAATCCAATTTTCCACAATTTCACGAGCCGTCTCAGGAACGGCTTCAACGAGGGCGAAACAATGAAAAACGCAGCTTGGGTATCGATCATTGTCGCGCTGGCGCTGACCCATGACGGGCAGCAGCGCCATCGCCGGACTTATTTGGGGGCTACTCCTGCTGCCCGCACCGATCGTGTGCGCCGAGCGGCGATTACTCCGCCGCCAAGTCGTGCTGCCCCGCGCCGACGTGCTGTCCCGCGCCGCCGCGTCGTACAAGACCGTTCAAGAGACGGTCTGGGAGAAGCAGAACATCGTCTGCTGCAAGACGGTGTACGACCACGTCTGCGAGCAGGTCCCGTACTACCCGCACGCGCCACGTCCTTGAGACGTGCTACAAAGACTGCTGCTTCACGGTGCTGCAAACCCTGCTTCCAGACGTGCTACAAGGACGTCTGCTACACCGTCTGCCACCCGGCTCACCAGACGTGCTACAAGGACGTCTGCTACACGGTCTGCAAGCCCTGCCGCCAGACGTGCTACAAGGACGTCTGCTACACGGTCTGCCAGTCCGCTGCTACCAGACCTGCTACAGAGACGTCTGCTACACGTCTGCAAGCCCAGCTACCAGACCTGCTACCCGCGACGTCTGCTGCACGACGTACAAGACCGAGCAACAGACCTGCTACCGCGACGTGTGCTACACGTGCTGCCGGCCGGTCGTCGAGAAGAAAATGGTCCCCGTCTGCTGCGGCGAGTGGCAAACGGTGACGGAGACGGTTCCGGGCGGCGAGATGGACCAGTGCCAGTGCGATCCAGGCCACTGGGAATGGGATCCCTGCACCTGCTGCTGCCTGTATCGCCCGGGCTGCTGCCACCTGGTGAAAGTGCAGTGCCCGCCGAGACTTGCTGCCGCCGCGTCTGGGTCGAGAAAACCGTGCAACAGGAAGTCTGCTGCACGCGGTACGAGACCGAAGTGAAGCACTGCCAGGTTCCCTACACGGTCTGCCGCCAGGTTCCCTGCACCACGACGCACAAAGAGACGTATACCGTCTGCAGCTACACGCAAGAGGTCTGCCACAAGCAGGTCCCCTACACGGTCTGCAGCTGCACGCAGGAAGTTTGCCACAAGCAAGTCCCCTACACGGTCTGCACCTACACGCAGGAGGTCTGCCATAAGCAGATCCCCTACACGGTCTGCACCTACACGCAGGAAGTCTGCCACAAGCAAGTCCCCTATCTGCACCTGCACGTGGACGCCTGAGGTCTGCCACAAGCAGATTCCCTACTGCGTCTGCCGCAAGGTGTGCGAGACCGGCTACCGGACGTGCGTGCGGCGCGTGCCGCGGCAAGTTCAGTACACGGTGACGACCTGCGTTCCCCGCACGGTCTGCCGCCAGGTCCTCTGCCGGCCCCCTGCCAGACTTGCGAGAAGCCGTCGTGCCTGCATCAGCCATTGATGAACTCGAGACGATCGCGCGATTGGCGGCTCCCTTCGCCCGAGTCGGCCAGATCGAAGTTGACTTGCGTCGAGCGGGGACGGCCAAGACGGCCGTCCCCGCTTTCTTTGTTTCTGCTGCCGCAGATCACGAACAGCACATGCGCATCGCGGCGAAAACTGTCATGCTCAAAACATAACCGACGCCATGCGGTCCCGCAAGATCGCACTCGGCGATTCACGCCGCGCGGCGTTGGCCGAGGCGGCGCCGCACGGCCGGCGCGTTCTCGACGGCCGTGCGCACGATGCCGGCAATCCGCGAAACGGACGCTTCGTCAAGCTGCAGGCCCGTCGGCAACGCGAGCACGCGCGTCGGCGAGCCGCTCCGTCACCGGCAGGACGGCACAGGACTCCCCGCGGACGATCGGTAGGCGTCCATGCGATGGCAGCCCGGGAAGAAATAGCGGCGGGCCAGCACATTCTCTGCCGACAGAACGGCCGACCAGCTCGTCGCGAGAAAGCCCGGCCGCCCGTTCGTCGACTTCGACACGACGTATTGAAAATTGCTCGCTTCCAGCGGGTCGAACGGGATGAGCTTGAGTCCGGCGACGCCCGCCAGACCGCGGCGATAGCCTCGTAATTCGCCCGGTTGGCGGCGACGATCGTCCCCATGTGGTCGAGCGATGTTAGCCCGACGGCGGCGGCCAGCTCGCTCATCTTGCCGTTCGTGCCGATCGCCGTCACGCAGTCGTATCCGGCAAATCCGAAATTGCGCAACAGCCGCAGCCGCTCGGCCAGAAGGTCGTCGTTGGTCGTGATGGCCCCCCCTTCGCCGCAATGAACGAACTTGGTCGCGTGGAAGCTGAAGATCTCGCACAATCCGAAACCGCCGATCGGAACTGCCCGCCGTGGGTGCAGCCGAAGGCATGGGCCGCATCGAAGAAGAGCGCAAGTTCCTTCCGAGCGGCCAGCTCGGCCAGCGCATCGACGTCGCAGGCGCGTCCCCAGAGATGGACGCCCAAGATTCCCGCCGTGCGGGGCGTGACCAGTTCTTCGGCGTGGCGCGGATCGATCGTATGCGTGACGGGGTCGACGTCGCAGAAGACGGGCGTGACGTGGTGCCATGCCAGCGCATGGGCCGTGGCGATGAACGTGAAGGCGGGAACGATGACCTCGCCCGGTTAAACCAAGGCCGCGGACGGCCAACTCCAGGGCGATCGTTCCGTTGGCCACGGCGACGCAGTGTTTGACGCCGGCTTCCGCCGCGACGCGCCGCTCGAACTCCGCGACAAGCGGTCCGCCGTTGGTGAGCCAATTCCGATCGAGCGCACCGGCGATCCGTTCGAGGATCGCCTGTTTGTCCGGCAGGTTCGGGCGGCCGACGTGGAGCGGCTCGGCGAAACGCGGGCTTATTCCCGAAGACCGCCAGGCTCACCCTCTGCGACGCCGCTGATGCCATTCGCCCGTTCCTTGCAAACCGCGTAGCCGAAGCCGCTCTGGCCGAATCCGTTGCCGTTATAAAGCAGATAAAGTCGGCCGTCCTGCTCGTAGACGGCCGGATATGCCGTCATCTCGCAGTCCCATCCTTCCGCCGAGGGACCCAGCCCTCCCGACTGATCGTGACGCATCCAGTTTGCGCCGTCATCGGCAGATTCGGCATAACCGATACGATAGCTACTCTCTTTATCGGTTCGGTAACCGTCGAGACTGCGATGGCAATACCACATCCGCCAACGATTTGCGGCAGGAAGGACCCAGGGGCGCGCGATCGCTTCCTCTGTGTGTTCTATCTCGATGGCAATCGAACCGTCGCGTTCGCCAATGAAGTCCGTCGTCGGAACGAGCCACCTTCACGTGGTATTGCGGTTCGGGCCGGCCGCCGATCGGCCGCCAGCCGAGGCACGACAAATACCACATTCTCCACTCGGGGCCGTCGCGAACGACGAACGGCGTCGAGCAGAAATGGGGCTCGTCGAGCGTCCGGTCGAGAATCGGTCCCCGAATGGCAGCCGACGAAAGGAGTAGCCGCCGTCCTCGCTGACCGCCAGTCCGATGCTCATTCGATAAGGGACGCTGGTGCTCGTATTGCAGCCGGCGTAATACAGGAACTTCGCGTCGTCCACGTTGACGATGCAAAACGGTATCACGCCGGCATCATCGAAGCAGCCCAGCTCGCCCAGTTCGAGGACAGGCCGGTCGTGAACGTATTCGATGTGCTCCGGGCGGTTCGGATCGACTTCAACGAATGTCGGCCGCGTGCGGTTGTCGGCGTCTCGCGTTCCAAAATAAATCCGCAGCGCCGAATCCGAGAGGCGGTCGGGCGTCGGACATTGGGCATGGCTGCGGGCCCATTCGCGTTTCGGCTGCGCGTCGGGCGAGTAGATCAGGCCGCATCGCTTCCACGGCATCGAGTCGGTTCCTCAAAGAGACCGCGGACGTCCGCTACGGCGGGGAAACCGGGGCGTCAGCAGCTCGTCGACGGGATGATAGACATAGGCATGCGGATAGCCGCGGTCAATAAACGTCGCCTCGGCCAGATCGTTGTAACGGAAATGACACGACCAGCGAATCGAATCGGTGCTGTTCGTACCCGAGCGATGCACGAGAAAGGCCGAAAAGACGAGCAGATCCCCCTGCTCGACTTCGACCGGCTGAAAATCCGCGTCGGCGAATCGATCCACTTTGCCGAAGCGTTCGACGACCTCCGTCGCCAGCAGGCCGAGTCGATGGCTTTCCGGCACGATCTCGAGCGCTCCCAGGTTGCGGTCGATGTCGTGCAGGGGAATCCACACCACGACCGAGTTGAGCGAGCCTTGCATACTTCGCCAATCCTGGTGGGCGAATACCCGCCAATAGACTTCCTTGGTCGCCAGGTGACGGCTATTGAAGAATAGAACCGGTCGCGTCGAGATATTGGGGAATGCCAAGCCCAGTCCTCGCAGCACGATCGAGAATCCGCGCGTCCAGGGACAGGCGGTGCAGCGACACGAGATGCTGAATCTGCTTGCCGCAATTCGTGAACCGCGCCACATCCTCCCGAAAGAACCGGAAAAGGCCCTGCTCCAATTCGCGCTCGGAAGCGCAAGGCACCACCGCGGCGCCTGGGCACGGCGCCCTGCGCCGCCATTTGGATCTGAAAGACGCGGATCGCATCGCGGCGCAAGTTCGTCGATTTCGCGTCGATCAAAAACCCCGCGGAGATGGAGAAAGCCTTGCCGTCGATATGTGGAGACGCTTTGGTTCGCCATGATTTGCGATCCTGTTTTGGCAATTAGCGGGCCGCGAGGGCGCGCTCGACCAAGGTCAATATCGCGGCTGGAGATCTCCGCCTGTCTGGCCGGGGCGCCTTTGTAAACCGACCAGGGCTCGGTGTCTCGTGCGACGGTCGCGCCCATTCCAATCAATGTCCCTTCGGCGATGCGCAGCCCATCCCGCACCGTCGCATTGACGCCGAAGAAACAGGACTTCTCGACCGTGCAATGTCCCGACAATACGACGTGCGACGTGAAGAAAACATGATCGGAGATCGTGCTGTGATGTCCGATGTGGTTTCCGCTCCACAGCACGACATTGTTTCCGATCGTCACGAATGGCTGAATCGTGTTGTCTTCGAGGAGAAAACAGTTGTCGCCGATCGGCGTGCCGGGAAAGCACGTCGCGCCGCGAGCTGATGTAACTGATGAGCCGATAACCCTTCTGCTTGAACCGCTCGTACACGCCTTGCCGGACGCGGTTCATCCCCTGATGCGAAAGCGGCGCGAAGCCGGCGAATTCGGTGGGCGGATACCGATTCTCCAACTCGTCGAACGGCACGACCGGCAGTCCCTCGAAGGTCGGGTCGGCCGGCAAAAAGTCACGGTCGACGGTGAAGGCGACGACTTCATGCGGACTGTCGTATTTCAAATAGAAATGGGCCAGCGATGCGAAATCCCGCAGCCCGAAGAGCACGACATTCGCCATGGCCGGCGTTCCTTGAACGAGTCAACTACGGTCGTGGTAGACGTAGACGGTGTATTCGTAAAGCCCGTAATCATTGCGGATCACGAAGTGCCGGCTGAGGTTGTGCGTCAGGTACTCCGCCAGCAGATCGAGCGGCAAGTGAAACAAGTCGCCCCGCTCCCAGTCGACGTGCTTCGACATGACGTTGAACGCGATCCCGATCGATGCGATCCCGAACGCACGCGCCAGCATGGCTTGAACGTAGTTCCACATCTCGTCGAAAGAGAGCGAACGTTTCTCCGTGAACAGCCCGTTCATCACGGCGTAGTCAAACGCGGGAACCTCGGCGGCCGGATCGAGGATGTCGAGGCAGTAATAGCTTCGATCGGGGAATTTGCTTCGGCAGAGCCGGATGAACTCGGGCGACAGATCGAGGCCGGCGTACTCGACATCGTCGCGGTTGATCTCGCGCAGATATTGATACAGATGGGATGCTCCGCACCCCAAGTCGAGAAGCCGCACGGCAGGCAAGCCGGTCTGCCGAATGACGTCCAGCATGACGCGGTAGCGCGTCTGCGCGTCCACGGCGTCGGGCCAATCGACGCCGCGGTGAGTGTCGCCGTGTGCGCGAAGACACGATTCGTAGTGCGCGACAAGCTCGCCGTATTTGGTGGGACAGGTCACGCCGCCTCCGAATGCCGGTATTTTGGAAAGTACTCGGCCGCGTCGAGCTTGCGGGCAGCGGTCAGCCGTTGGTACTTCGCGGAGGCCAGGATGCGACCGCAGAACCAGGCGGTTCGCCGGTCGTTGGCCCAGCCATTTTTGAAGCGGGTCAGGCCGTCGTCCGATGTGGCTTGCCAGCCGGGTCCCGAGCCGAGCGCTGCCCAGTGCACGCCCCGCCCCGCCAGATCGCCGAGGGCCATGTCAAAGAGCGCAAAGGCCGCCCGCGACGCATAGCCGAGCGGACTGAAGGCGCCTAAGTGATAATAGGCGACCGTGTCCGCGACATACCACAAAACCATTCCCACCGTTTCCGTGGCGACGACGGCGCGAAAGGCCGCGATCCCCGGCACGCAGAGTTGCCGGCTGAAACTTGCCCGCGAGAACCGCGCGATACCGCACAGACCGTGGCGCCCGATGAGATGTTCGTACAATTTGATCCAGGTCTCCAGCCAGGCCGACGGGTCGCCGCAACGTTCTACTTCGACGCGCCGCGCGGCCGCGCGGACGTTGCGCCGATGATGCCGGCAGACCGCCTGCCGCCAGTCCCGGCCGAAATCGACGACCGCGTGTTCTTTAAACGGACGGCACACGTCGGGAAACCATCCACGAAGCTGCGTCGCATCCACTCCGGAAAACGGATCGACGACCAGCGACACGGCCACGGCTTGCGCTTCCAATCCGTCCAGATCCGAGTCGAGAGCCGGCCAGTTGCGGCAATTGAATAATGGATAACAGCCGATGGCGTCGTGCTCCGCGCTCTCGGGAATCGGCCGCACCAGGAGCCAGCCGCCCGACCGCGGAAGATAAAGCGGGGTGCCGAACTCGGCCAGCGACTCCGCGTAGAGCGGGCTCAGATACCCGTTCATGGCGGGCCTGCTTCCGCTCGACGAGCGGCGTCGATGAAGAACGCTTCGATCTCCTGCGCTCCTGCGGCATTGGAAAACAGCATGCCGATTCGTTCGCGAAAAGCCGCCCCGATCGCCTCCCGCAGCGAGCGGTCGTTGGCGATCGCCACGGCGCGTCGCACGTAGTCATTCGGGTCGGAGGCGACACAATCGGAAACGCCGATCCGCCTGTAGGCCGCCTCGGTTCCGCGACCCCGCGAATACGCTCCCGGCAAGGTGACGAGCGGCACGCCAAGCGCCAGCGCATGGTAGGTCGTCGTCCCCGCGCAGAAATGGACCGTGTCGAGCAAGACGTCGGCCAACCGCAGGAACGCGAGATATTCGCCGAAAGGCAGCCGCGGCAAAAGGACGACTCGCGTCGAACGACGTCGGGAATCGATGCCCGCAGGCGATCCTGCAAAAGGTGAGTCCAGTGCGCCTGCTGCCCCTCGAAGAACACCACCACTCCGCGCGGATCGCGCCGCAGGATCTCGCCGGCAAGACGGTCGAAATCGGGATGAATCTTGAAGAGCGTCTGATGGCAGACGTACCAGCGGGCGTCGGCCGGCAGCGGAAAATCGCTGCGGCGGGGTTCCGGACCGCTCACCTGCGGCTGGGAGAAATAGTGCGGATTGTTGGCAAATCGGACGAGGCGTTCCGTGTAGTGCCCGTCCGCGTCGGCGGGCTCCAGCCGGTCGCACGAGAGAAAATAGTCGATCGTTGGAATCCCGGTCGTGACGGGATGCCCGAGAGTCACGCATTGCACGCGGGCCAGGCGGGCAAAGGCGAGGAAATACGTCCAGGGGTCCATTCCGATATCGGTGTACAACAGGACGTCGAGCTCACGGCCGGCAATTTGTTCGCGCGCCTCGGCGATCCGCGGCGAGAGCAGGACGGCCTCGTCGGCCGCCTCCTCGATTCCACGGGAGACGACGTCGTCGGCGCCGGGAAATCGAAACACCGTGTACGTCGCTTGCCTCCGCGGAAACGATCGCACCAGACCCGCATAGTGGTCGCCCACCGAATGGTTATGAAAGAACCGTGAGATAAGCCCGACGCGGATTTGCCGTCGGAGATTCCTTTTCGCCCCGCGACAATGCGGAGCGGTGAATGCCAGCGACGGGACGGCCCGTGAATAGACCGCGGCAATTTTTCGTTGCAAGTCGACGTCGTTTCGACCGTGATACGCGAGATAAAATGCCGGCCCCAGCGTCTGCTCGATGGGATCGCTGATGTGCAGGTCGGCTTTGAGGAGCAGGTCGAGATCGTCCGACAGCTTGCCGCGGTGCGCGTCGATCCAAGCGGACGACTCGACAATGGCGGGCAATAAGAGCGCCGACCGGATCTCGAGCGCCGCGTCGTCGGGCCGCAGCGCCTGAGCGCGGCGCAGCTCCGCCGCGGCCTGGCCGCAGCGTCCCTGTTCCGCCAACGAATTGGCGAGGTTCTTTCGCGCATCGGCGAAGCCGGGGTCGATCTCGAGCGCACGCCGGTAACAGGCGATCGCTTGATCGAAATCATTTCGGTCAGCGAACGTGTTGCCCAAGTTGCTCTGGGCGGCTGTGAAACGGCCGTCGAACGAAATTGCCGCTTGATAGCAGCAGGCCGCCTCATCGAGACGCCAGGCGGCACGGTGCAAATTGCCCAGGCTGTTCAGCGCGGCGGCGTTCCGCGGATTCAGGCAAAGAGCGCGGCGGTACGATGCCTCGGCCTCGGGCCAGCGGTGGAGGGCTTCGAGCACAATGCCGAGATTGGCGTGGAAGACCGCCTCGTGGGGCTTGGCTTCAATGGCCTGGCAGACGAGCTCTCGCCCTTCCTCCGGGCGGCCGCGGACAAACGCGGCCATTCCCAAAAGGTGCAACGCGTCGGGCTGCCGTGGCTCGGCCGAAAGAACGCTTCGATAAAGCTCCTCGGCTCGGTCGAGCCGGCCGGCTTGATGATGTCGCAAACCCTCTTCCAACGATGCCAGAATCAAGCCGGCCCGTCCTTGTGCCGCTGTTCCGAAAAGAAGTTTTACATCGTTTTCATCGGGTTTTCCGCGAGCGCAGATTGAATCAACTTTGCGGGTTGCGCTGGAATTAACGCGAAGATGGGAAGGATGTGCAGAGTCGAATGAACTTCGGCCGGTCGATCTGCGGGTCTGTCATCAAATCCGCAAACTGGGTGGAGTTTACGAGATAGGTGATCAACAACTCCCCCGGCCGCGAGAGGGCCGCGTGGCCTTTGGCGGCGTAGGTGAAATAGGACCGATTGTGTTCGACATCCGGGACGGTCGCCACCGTCCTCGGTGCAGACCACGGTCCTTGAGGCCGCGGTGCGGTCCGCAAAAGAATCCTCTTCCCCAGGAAGGGTTCGCTCTGCACCAGGACCCAAGTAGTCCGACTTCCATCCTCCAGGCACTCGACCGAAAACTCACTGACCATGCCATTAGCCAAAGGCGCCGAGCCCCTCGGAGCGACCGACCAGGAATTCTTCCCGGCATAAAACTTCCAGGCGTCGAATCGGTCGATCGCGGTCGCAGGAGCGCGCGCCAGCACGAGCGAGTTGTTGGCCAGGGCGGTCTTGCGGACACCGTAGATCAACGCGTCGGGTGACTTGCCTTTGCGCCCCTCCGGATCAAAACAGGCGGTCATACCCCAGGTCAGCTCTGCCTCCGCCGATCTGTCAGCCGGCTCTTTTGTTTGGATGGAGTGAGGAATGTTCCGCAGCCGCACCTTCCAGTTATCCGCCGGCTCGGCCGCGTTGTCGATCACTCCCAAGGCAGTTCCGACGACGGAAAAACTCCACACTCCTTTGGTGCGAGGATTCCTCTGCACGCGAAAGAAGAACAAGAACAGCCGGCGTGATTTTGCTGGCCCCTCAACAGCCAGGCCGCCGCCGGTGGGCCACAACCATTCGCGGCTTTCGAGAGTCGATTGCTGGCCGGCCGTCTCGCCCGAGGGAACGATCCAGGCCGTCGGCCGGCCCTCGGCATTTTTGGCTCCCCAGTAGAAACGAACGGCCTGCGGATCGGGGACTTTCCAGCGAGCGGCTTGATCCATCGAATGGACCGCGATGGAATTATTGACCATCTGGCTCCCCGACAGCCTTTTGCCGCCGCGGATCGAGCCGATCCACGTGTCGCCGAACAGCCAGAGCATCCTCCCATCGCCGAGAGCGACGGTCCCGGCCACATCGGCGCCGGTCCAGCCGTCACGGCGATCAAAGACGGCGTTCCACGAGTCATCGGGGCTGGTGGGAGTGCCCGTCAGGCGGGCGGCGATCTGCGGAGGGGAATCGGACAAGGCGGGGCCGGCCATCGCGGCGCAGAGGACAAACGCCGCAACGGTGCGCGGCACCGCGCGAACGAACGCTGTCCCCGTTTGTGCCATTCGCGGCATCGCTCGCGGCCGAAAAAGAAATCTTCGCTTCGCCGGCCGTCATTGACTGTCCGGCGCTGCGGGCTTCGCGGGGGGCTTTGCCGGCTTGGAGGGGGCCGGCTTCTGCGGATTCTCGTCCGCTGCTGGGGAGGCGTCGCCGCTCTCTTTCTTTTCTTCCGTCTCCGCTTCGTCCGCATTGCCTTTCTTGTTCGCGCTGCCGGGGGCTTTTTTGGCCGCTGCGGCGGCCTTCGCGCCTTGCTTTTCAGGAGCGATCTCCGGCAGGACGGGCTGTTTTTCGGGGCTCTTATGGAACAAGGGGAAGTCGCGTTCTCGTTCGCGGATACAGACGACCAAGCCTCGCTGGGATGCGAAATAAAGCCGGTCCGTCCGCTCGTTGGCAATTCGGATCGGGAACTGCCGCATCGAAAACTGCGCCGATCTGACGTCCATCCTTCTGATTCAACAGCAGCACGTTCCCCAGGCTGTCGGAGGCGTACACCACGGCCGGCGTCGCGGCCAGGAAGCCAACGGCCTGCCGGTTGGTCCAGATGTCGCTTGCCGTTGCGAGCGACAGGCAGCGCAGCCCATACCCTTCGGGCCGCAGGAAGACGTGGTCGTCGGCGACTCGCGGAGCCTGGCGGAGGTGCAGACCGGACAGAAGCTCCCACTTGATGGCGCCTGTGTCGGCGTTGATGCAATACGCTTTGCGGTCCTCCGTCGCGACGAAGATCAGGCGTCCAAGCTGAGTAATCGGCGCGGAGAGGGGCTCGTCCGTTTCGAACTGAAAGTGTAGCTTGCGGTCCGCGGCGGCCAATCCATACAGCGAGGCATCGGCGCTGGCGACGACGACGATGGTCCCCGTGCTGATCGGCGGGTACATGATCCGCGCTCCCGTCTTGTATTCCCACTTCAACGACCGGTACGAGTCCCTCGAGAGCCGGGGGTCTTTCGAGAGCTGGTCCAGAAACTTGAGGTCGAATGCGTAGACGGTTCCATTAATCGAGCCGACATAAGCACGCGTGTCGTCGAGGCCGGGCGCCGTCGACGCTGCCGTCGGGATCTGGACCTGCCAGAGCGACGTCGCCGTTTCTCTTGTTGAGCGCGTACATCGTTGTCCCGCTGATGATCAGCACAAGTCGTTCATTCGTGACGGCCGGAAAACGAACCTCGTGCGGGTCGCCGACCTGGACGGCCCACAGGCGATGTCCGTTCGCATTGTCGAACGCAGTCAAAACCCCGGTGCTCGACTGGACAAATGTGTCTTGCTCGTCCGAGAGGAAGTATTTCACGCGGTCCTGCAAAGGGTCGAGCGCGGCGTGTGCCCACCAGGCGCGCTGCAGCCCCAGGCGGCCCAGCATGGCATCGCTGGGCAACTCGGTTCGAAGCGGCCCCTGCGCGAAGAGATTGCCGCCGAACCCGATCACCAAAAAGAGAGCACCAAGCGTCACTGAGCGTCGCGACATGCTTCCCCGTCCCATCCAGCCAAAGATTCCGAAGGCAATTTCCGAACGCCGCCCTCCCCAGGAGAAATGACAGTGGGAGAGGCGCTGAAACCGCTTCGTGGAAATTCGCACCCTTCATTCTAACGTCCGCCAACGAGCGGAAACCAGGGCATTGGTGCAAAGTCAAAAGTCCAAGGCCAAAGTTGAAGTCGGACGCCGTCAGCCCTTGGTTTTCCGAGCGAGGGCCTTGGACCCTTTGGACGACCTTGGCCTTTCGTCGCCGGAAAGATACAACGAAGGAGGTGCGAGTCCTCGTCCGTGCTGCGGGGAGAGTGAGCGCGTGGTCGCAATTGCCGAACGGAGCGGTCTGGTTTTACGGATTGTGACGGCTTGTGCGGCCGTGCAGGCGACCTCTCTCTGCTGGGCCGATACGCTGATCCTTGCACACCGGAGGGCTCGTCCGCGGCCGCCTGTCGGATTCGGCATTCCTGCTCGGTTCCAAGCCCGTTTTTCCCGCCAAAGAATCGCCCGCCAAAGGCCGGCGCGGGGCCGCGACAATTACGATTACGACGTTGACCGGCGGCCGACTCGTCCTCGATGCGTCCCAAGTCCGCGCAGTCACCCGTCGGCCTCTCCTCCTCGAAGAATATGAGGTCCGCAAGCGGCACACCCCCGACGAGATCGACGCGCTGTGGAAGCTCGCGGAATGGTGCCGAAACCGGGGGCTCAAGCCGCAGCGCGAGGACGACGCTGAGGCGGATCCTCGTGCTCGATCCCGACCATGTCCAGGCCCACCAGGGGCTTGGCCAATCGCGTTACGACGGGCAGTGGAAAACGCACGACGAAGAGATGCGGTCGCGGGGCTTCGTCAAATTTGAGGGTCGCTACGTCGCCGTGCAGGAAATCGCGATTCTCAAAAAGCTCCATTCGCGGCGGCGGATCGAGCAGGACTGGACCGAGCGCGTCCGCAACTGGTCCTACGCGCTTTCCAGCACGGATCCGGAAAAGACGCCGCCGCGGACGGATCTCAGCTCTTGAAGATCGGCGACCCCAACGCGATCCCCGCGCTCAACAAGATCCTGCGGACAAGCGAGGACGAGGAGCGGCGTGCCCTCTACGTGAAAATCCTCAGCCGAATCCCCGGAACGGAGGCTGTTTCCTTCCTCGTCGAACAATCGCTGTTCGACGCCTCGAAGGCGGTCCGCGTCGATGCTCAGGATGCAATCACCCCGCAGCTCCGCGACGTCGCCTGCCCATTGTACGCTCACGAACTGCGAAACTCCGACAACGAAATCGTGCGGCGGGCCGGCAGGATGCTCGAAAAGATCGGCGACGACTCGGTCGTCGCCGCCCTGATCGAAGCGGTCGTCACGACCCACCAGGTCCCGGTCGACGTCGTCGACAACTCCAACACGTATTCGTTCAACCGCAAAGGCATCGACGGCGGATCCCAACGTTCTTCCACTCCCCCCCGACGTCGCCGGCAAACTGGCGACGGGACAATATCCCAACGGCGTCACGTTCAATTCTCCCTCCGGCGTGCCCGACGATCGGCCCCCGCCTCCGCACCGTGATGGTCAACCGTGAATTCCGCAATCCCGAAGTCCTCTCCGCGCTCGAATCCTTGACGAAACAGTCCTTCGGCTACGATAAGGATCAGTGGCGCCGCTGGTGGGCGGCGCGGACGACGACGGGTGGGTCGAAGCCCCTCGAGCTCCATCGAACCCTGAGTCGCCCTGAATCGGCCTGTTTTCTTCGGCAGGATGTCGTTCATGTCAGGCGATCCTTCTTCGCGCATCCCGGCAGGGCGGCCGCACAACAGCTTTCCAGTTCTGTGCCGGCCGGGGTCACGCGGATTGCTCCGCCGCACGCCGAAGACGACGGCGGCCGGCGCCAGCAAAAAGGGACGCCCCCGACGGCAGCCGGCGACCGCCGCGGCGGCCTGCCCGCCGGCCGGGATCCCTCTTCGACGCACAACGATCGACGGTGCCGCGCGGCCGAGCGGGAGGAAAAACTGCGGATTCTGGCCGCGCACGCGTCGCCCAGTGCACGCGGTGTGCCGAACTGGCCACGACTCGCAACGCAGACGGTCTTCGGCAGTCGGCAATCCAGAAGCCCAGATCATGTTCATTGGCGAGGCTCCGGGGGCCGACGAAGACCGGCAAGGCGAGCCCTTCGTCGGTGCGGCGGGCCAGCTTCTAAACCGCATTCTGGAGGCCTGCCAACTCAAGCGGGCCGACATCTATATCTGCAACATCCTGCGGTGCCGTCCGCCGGGCAATCGAACGCCCGCCCCCGAAGAGGCGGCCAATTGCCGCGAATATCTCGACGGCCAGATCGAAATCGTCGATCCCGACTACATCGTGTGCCTGGGAAGCGTTGCGGCGAAAAACCTGCTGGGGAGCATGGAATCGATCGGGAAACTCCGCGGCCGCTTCTTCAATTATGGCCGCGCCAAGGTCGTCTGCACCTATCACCCTGCTTACTTGCTGCGAAACCCGGCTGCCAAAAAGGACGTCTGGGGGGACATGAAGTTCCTGATGCGGCGAGACTGGGAGTCGAGCTCTAATTCAGCCTCTCGACATTCGGCCCCGGCGGCGGTTATTATGCACCGACGCGTCCGCCTTTCCGGCCAATCTCCAAGAGTTCTCACGTTTAACCGGCTGAACCCGAACCGACTGATAGTGAACGAGATTCGCTCCATGGAAAAATGGCCGATCGGAGTCTTCGCGTCGATCGACGCGGGACTGGGTGTCCATCTCGACGTTGCGCAGGAACTTGGCGTCCCCACGATCCAGCTTCATTCGCCGCATCAACACAATCGCAACCCCGCGGCGGCCGAGAGTTTCTTAAAGCAGTGCGAGAAGGCGGACCTCCGCGTGACGGCCGTCTTTGGCGGCTTCGACGGCGAAAGCTACGCCGACATCCCGGCGACCGCGCGCACCGTCGGCCTCGTGCCAGAATCGACCCGTGCCGCCCGTCTGAGGGAGATGAAAGAGATCGCCGATTTCGCCCGGGCTTTGGACTGCTCGACCGTCGCTTTGCATATTGGCTTCGTCCCCGCCGACCGGAACGGCTGCCGCCTATCGCGGCCTCGTGGACGTTACCCGCGATCTCCTCGACCACGTTGCCGCCAACGGCCAGCATCTGAACCTGGAGACTGGCCAGGAGGCGGCCGATCACCTGCTCGAATTCCTCACCGACGTCCAGCGGGACAACCTGTTCATCAATTTCGATCCGGCCAACATGATTCTCTACGGCACGGGAGATCCGATCGACGCTCTCAAAAAGGTCGGCCGCTATGTCCGCAGCGTTCATTGCAAGGACGCAAAATGGGCCCCACCCGAAGCCCGCGGCAAAGTGTGGGGGACCGAGGTGCCGCTCGGCGAAGGGGACGTGGGCATGGAGAACTACCTGCGCACGCTCCACGGCCTCGGCTATCACGGCCCGCTCACCATCGAGCGCGAAATCCCCAATGACCCGGCGCGTCAAAAGAAAGACCTCGGCCACGCAGTCCGCCTGCTGGAGGTGCTCCGGCCAAATCCAGGGCGCGGCCGGCGGCTGAGGCCAGTAGACGGGCTCAAACCCGACGGGATGCCGCCGGGGTGCCGCAACGTGCGTCCGCCCGAGGGACGCATCGTTCCTCTGAACGCTTGTCTCCAAGCGGCTCGACTTCGTATGCTATCGTTGCCATTGTGGTCGCCGTTGGGACCGGCGACAATAAAGGTGCTCGGCTCGACCGACCGACGAGGTGTGCCGTGCGGGCCGAGAGAGCGCGCTGCGCGAAATCATGCGCCGTGCAGGCTGCCGCCAAGTTCGCGATTCGGTTCGCGCGTGATTCAAGTCTGCTGTTGACGAGGCCACCCGGTCTTCCGGCGGACGATTCTATGGAAAAAATCCTGAGCGGGTATACGGTCGACGATGCGACGTGGTTGTACCTGTCGCTTTTTCTGACTGTGACCGTCTACTTTCGTTTCAGCCGCGTCTTCTCGCTGCGGAATGCCGACCTTGTCATCCTGTTGGCCATTTCGCCGGGGATTCTGCTGGTCCACCAGGGTTCTCCCTCGGGTTTCGTCTGGCTGTTCGGTCTTTCCGGCGTCTTGCTGCTGCGGCTGATCGGCGACCGTTATTTCACGCGCAGGCCCCGCCTGGAACAGAATTTAAACATCCACGGACTGAGCTTTCTGGGAGTCGTGGCCTTTCTCTTTCTGGCGGCGACCGCCTGGAATTTACAGCAGCTTCCCAGTTCGACCGTCCAGACCGTTGAGGCGGCCGATCGGCTGAGCAAGCGGCAGGAAGCGCCGAGCCGAGCGTCCACGCCGGCAACCGGACCCTCGGATGACGCCAAGGCCGGCCCGGCGGCGACCGTATTGGCGGTCCCGTTCGTCAAGCTTCCGCAATTGGCCGCCACGATCAACCCTTCGCCAAAGGCGGCGGCCCCATCGGCCGACTACGCGATTTATGCCGCCGCGGCTGGCTTCCATCGTGGCGCACCTGGCCGTCGTGATGGCCCTGGTCTTTATCGGACGATGGCATTTCGGCGACCAGCAGATCGGGATCGCGATGGCGACGCTGTATCTCCTTTTGCCTTGCACCTCGTACGACGTCGCCCGTGTGAACCACGTTTTCCCCGCGGCCCTCATCCTCTGGGCGATCGCGGCCTACCGGCGGCCGGCAGTTGCCGGCGGGCTGATGGGATTGGCCTGCGGCACCCTGTTTTTCCCGGTCTTTCTGCTCCCGCTCTGGTTCGCCTTTTACGACCGTCGCGGCGCGGTCCGATTTGGAATTGCCTTGGGCGTCGTGGCAGCCGTGCTGGTCGGGAGTTTGGCGCTGACTTCCGTCGATGTCGCTTCCTTCCGCAATCAGACCATGGGGGCGATCGACTGGAGCGCCCTGCAGTTCCGCGACGACGACAGCGGCGGGTTTTGGCGGCCCGAAATGGCCGCGTACCGCATTCCGGTCTTCGTCGCCTTTCTGGTCGGGGCGACCGTTTTGTCGTTCTGGCCCCGCAAAAAGACGTTGGAGCAGCTCATCGCCCATTCGACCGCGATTATCGTCGCCACGCAATTCTGGTATCCCCAGCGCGGAGGCGTCTATTCGCTGTGGTATTTGCCGCTCTTGCTCGTCGTCGTTTTCCGTCCCACTCTTTCGCACCTGCTGCCGCCCGACCTTGCCCGCAAGGAATCGGCCGAACAGTCCAACGGCACATCGAGCCCGCAGGAGCTGGCGGCCACCGGAACGAATGGTGCCGGCGGCGCGTTGAACGCTGGCTTCCGTTAAAGCGACGCTTAGGAGTGGGAGAATTCGCCCGGCGAGAGGCCCAGGTCCACGATGCTGCAGGCCGCGATCGCGTTTACGCCAAGCTCTCGGGCTTTTTCTAAAAGCTCGGGACTCTCGCTTCCGGGGTTAAACCACACCTCGCGCGCTCCCTTGCCCGCGATTTCCGGCAGAAGCTTCAGGCCGACCGCGGGAGGCAGGTAAACGCTGATCCGGTCGAGACGACTCACGGGAACGTCACCGAGTGACGTGTAGGCGGGCAGTCCCTCAATCTTGTCGGCCTTCGGGTTCACCGGATAGACGTCATAACCGCGGCGAAGATGCGCACGGACCGACTTGTTGCCGAACTTTGCGCGATCGGCACTCGCCCCCAGGACGGCGACGCTCGGCTTCGACATGGCGATCCCTCATTTTGACGCCGCTCACAGACGTTCCGGCGGCTGTTCAAATCGCATCATGGATGCGATTCCAAGAGGCTCTTCAATTGGCGGACTTGGGTGGGGTCGGCCGCCGCCGGAAGTTTTGCCGGATCCTTGGACAAGAGCCAGTTGACCTCCGAAAGGGCATCCGCCTGCCGTCCCGTCTGATAGCAGAGCAACGCCCGCCGCCAGTGATCGCCCAGCGACGCGGGGTCGAGGGCCAAAAGGAGGTCGACGTAACGCAGCATGGCTTCCGCGTCGTTCGATTCCTCCGCAATGTTCACGAGATTCTGCACGAGGCGCTGCACGATTTGCTTTTTCGACTGGACGCGCCAATCGGCCGGAGTGGTCGCCCGCTCGGTTAAGGCCACGAATTCCGCCTCCACCTCGGCGCGACACCCGGCGTGCGCCGTCGAAGACGTCGATCAATCCCGCTTTGTCTCGCACCGACTCGGCCTGGACCAAAAACCGTCCCGGCACGCCGATTCCGACGACATTCACGTCCAATCGCCGCGCCAGCTCGATATACAGGACGGACAGCGTGATCGGTATTCCTTCCCGGTCATCGATGACTTCGTTCATGTAGCTGTTGGACCGGTTGTAAAAGTCGGTGCGGCTGCCGTGGTAGCCGAGCTTTTTGAACAGGTATTCGTCGAGCGCCTTCAGCCGAGCGTCGGCGTCCGCGTGGGGCGGAAGCACGGCGCGGACCGCGGCCGCCAGGCGATCGACCTCGCGGACATAGGCGTCGACGTCGAGATCGTCGTTGTCGATCCGGGCGATCAACAGGGCCGCCCGCAGCAGGTCGATCTTCATCTCGTCCTTCGGGGCAAAGAGCGACGAAAGCTGCTGTGCGACACGCGTCAACTGCAGGGCTTCGGCCAGGCGGCGGAGCTGCTTGGCCTCCCGTTCACGCCGGTCCGCCTCGCGCTTGAGGGCCCGTACGCCGGCCTCCGCATCGGAAAGGAACGGCGCGACGGTCTTCGGATCGGGCGGCGCGTCGAGATCAAGGCGGCCGGCCAAGTGCTCCACCCGTGCCGTCAATTCACGGGACGGCAGCACCGAGGGAACGTCTTTCCCGATTTCAAATCCCTTGAACTCCGCATGCGTGCCGCGGAAGCTCGCCAGCCCCGCCTCGCCCTGCTGGTACTCGGCGTCGGCCGACTCGGCCACGAGCACGTCGTTGACGTATCCGAGAATCTTTTCCTTTTCCACGCGGATTTTGAGCCGGTTCCACTCCCCGGGGCGATAGGCGGACGTTTGCACCTCCTTCAGCACGTGCCAGGAATAGACGTCGGGCCCGTCGAACCGCGTGAGGCGAATCCGGCCGTTGCTCGGATAAAACCCGTAATGGCAGTCCGTGTCATGGAAATGGAACGCAAGGCCGGCCGCCTCGTCCTCCCGCTGGAGACGCACCCACACCGCGATCTCGAACGGCAGCGCCGGGACAGCACGCTTCGAGACCAACAACGTCCGTCCACCGAAGCCGCCCCCCGGTCCTTCGACCAAGACACGTCCCGCGCGCTGCCGCCAGCGCCCGCCGAACAGGGCCTTCCATTCGGTCTCGTCGAGCGCTCCAATCGTCAGCCAGCGATCGATCGGCACGGGGTTCGGCTTTTTCAAAAGCGGTTTGAGCGCATTGACCGCCACGGCGAACCCCAGGTTCTCGCTGACGACCGATTTCATCGTCACCAGGCCCTGGACGCGGCCGCGGCGGTCCAGCACGGGGCCGCCGCTGTTCCCCTGTTCGATCGGCATCGCGAGCTGGATCAGCGGTTTGCCATCGAGCTTGCGGATGCCTGAGACGACCCCGCTGACAACGCTGTGCTCCAACCCGCGCGGGTTGCCGATCGCAATGACGTCCTGTCCCTGCTTGATCGAATCGGAATCGCCGAGCTCCAGCGGCTTGAGGTCCTTGGCGTCGACGCGAATGACCGCGAGGTCCATTGCCTGGTCGGTGGCGTAAATCTCGGTAACGTCAAACCGCCGTCCGTCCGCCGTCGTCACGACGATCGGCCGCGCTTCGCCGATCACGTGCAGGTTCGTCGCGATCAGCCCCTCCTTGGCGACGACGAAACCGGCTCCCAGGCTCGATCGCTCGCCGTCGCGTCCCATCACCGAGATCACGACGGTCGAGTCGCGAACCTTCGCCGTCAGCTCGGCGACCGACATTTCGCCGGCAACACCGGCGGGTGCCTTGGCCGCATCGCGGCTCGCGGTGCGCTTTTCGGCAGGGCTTGGTTTCGGCGCCTTGACCGGCGAAACCGAATGTCCCGTTGTCGGTGAGGAATCGGCCCCTGCGACGGGCGATCCGCAAAAGCACAAACAGAGAAGAAACAACGCTGCACGCGTCCAACACATCCTCGGCTCCACGAAACCGGCGGTCGTTCCGCCGATGAGCGATTTTGGCGGCCTTCCCGCATCTTAACCGCTCATCGCGACGGAAGAAAACAAGCTGGCTCATGATCCGAAGGCTGGCGCGTAGGGCCTGCTCGGCAATCTGAGCATCGAGCAGACGGACAGACGGACAGACGGACAGCGAGCGGTCGTCCGCACCGTAAGCGATCAGGCGGCGTCTTGCGACGGGCCTGCTGCGGGCGGCCGCGCTGGCTCGCCGGGCGATTCCCCCCGTCCGACGCGGCCGGTTGAGCGGTTGGGGCCAGCTTCCCGCGAGTTCTCGGCACGCGACTCTCCGGCTGCGCTCTGCGCAGCCAGCCGAATGCTGCGTGCCAGCGGAAGCGGTAAGATCTCCGGCCGTTCGACGGAATGATCGCCGTCGAGCCTGTCATGAGTCGCCTGTTTGGCGTTGGCCGTCGAGGCCTCCTCATTCTGGCTGGAGGCGAACTCTGGCGCATCGGCGGAAACTTGCAGGCGCCGGCCGCGCGCGTGGAAGAGCCGCTCGTAGGCCGGACAGTTGGCAAGCAGCTCGTCATGCGGTCCGAACGCGACCAACTGTCCGTGATCCATGACGGCGATTTTGTGCACCAGCTCCAGAACGCTGGGAGTGACGGAGTGCGTGATGAGGAACGTGGTGCGCCCCTTGACGAATGCCTGGAGCGCTTCGTGAATCAGCATCTCGCTTTGCGCATCGGTCGCCGACGTCGCCTCGTCGAGGATCAGAATGGCCGGGTCTCTGAGGATGGCACGGGCCAGCGCGATCCGCTGCCGTTGACCCCCGGAAAGCCGGCCCCCTTTCTCGCCGATCCGCGTCTGAAACCCATCCGGCATCTGATCGAAAAAGCGGGTGACATGCGCCCGGCGGGCGGCCTCCTCGACTTCGGCCCGAGTTGCTCCCGGCTTTCCGTAGAGGATGTTCTCGTAGATCGTGTCGTCGAACAGCAGCGTCTCCTGCGTGACGATCGCGATCTGATTCCGGAGATCTTCGAGGCCGACGTCGCGCATGTCGACGCCGTCGATCAAGATCGACCCGAAGTCGGGGTCGTAGAGCCGCGGCAGGAGATTCACCAGGGTGGACTTGCCCGAGCCGTTCTCGCCGACGACCGCGATGACCTCGCCCGCTTTGACCGCGAGCGACACGTCGTCGAGCGCCGCGGGACGAGTGACGCCGCTCGGACCGGACCGGGCGTACGCAAAGTGAATCCTGGAGAATTCGATGCTGCGGGAATGCCGAGGCAAAGACTTCGCCGCTGCAGGCTCCTCGACGCGTGTCTTTTCGTTCATCAGGTCGAAGATGCGGTCGGAGGCCGCCGAGGCCCGCTTCAGCTTGGCGTAGGTGCTGGAGAGCTTGCGCGCCGGATCGATGATGCCGGCCAGAAGCACGTAGAGCGTGCCGAGATCGTTGATGCCCAGTTGTCCCGTGGTGAGGCGGATGCCCCAGATGTCGGTGGTGTTGCGCAGGACGAGATAGCAACCGGGCAAGCAGCGCCAGCAGTGCGGCCACCCAGGCCATCGTTTCGGTGATCGGACCGGTGAGCGCATCGATCCGGGCGATTTTGACGGAGCGCGCACAATAGTCCTTGCTGTCGCAATGGAAACGCCGCCGGTGACGCCGCGCTGCGTTGAACGCCGTCACGACCTTGTAACCGTCGAACGTCTCTTCCAGCGTCTTGTAGACGCGGGTCATGCTGTCCATCGCCCTGTGGCTGGCCCTTCGCAGGCTCGAGCCGATGCGGGCGAAGATGATCGCCAGGATCGGCGCGGTCAGAAGCGAAAGGAGCGTCAACTGCCAGCAGACGAAGAACGCCAGGATGATGCAGACCAACGCCTTGAGAGGCTCTTGAATGACCTTCCCTCCCATCAGCCGCAGGCCGGACGCCATCACGTTCATGTCATTCGTGAAATGGGACATCAGCTTCGGCGTCCCTTTGAGCGTGACGGACTGGTAGTCGAGGCGGAGCACGCGCCGGAAGCAGTCCTTACGGACCCCCATCAGCGACAGCTCGACGAGTTGCGCGATCAGCGTCTCCTGCACGAACTCGCAAGCGCCCTTTCCGAGCGTGAGCAGCATTTGAGCGGCGAGGATCAGGGCCAGCAGGTCGAACTTGTCTCGCGGCAGCCGCGGCACGACGCGCGCCTTGACCCAACTGAGAATCATCAGCTTGTACGAGGCCGAGCCCAGGACCGACTGTTCGGTCGACTGCCGGCGCAAGGTATTGAGCCATTTCCTGTCGTGCGCAGCCTTCTGGGCGTCAAGTCGCTTGAGTTGGTCTTCGCGCTCGTCGACGGTCCGCTCTTTTTTCTCGATCACCTCTTTCGTCTTGACGATCATGTCGTCGACGTATTCCTCGACCGACTTGTTCTCAAACAGCAACGTGACGATTGGATAGGCCGTGGAGAGGCTCAGGCCCCAAAATCCGGCCACCAACAGTGAAAAGACCACCGACAAGTAAAACTTGCGGCGATGCGGCCAGACGTAGGGAATAAGTCTTGGGAACGCGTTCACGCGGTGCCCTGCCTCAACGAAACGGACCGGCGCGCAGATCCCTTGCGCCGAGGAGGGCGTCATGTATCACACGCGGGCGGCAAGGTCCAGATGAAAAGAAGGGTTGAGGGGGCTAGGGATGAGCAAGGAACGACACGCCAAGCCTATTTGACGGTTGGCTCGCGCCTCCCCCTCTTTCACTCACCATTGCGGCCCGCAATCGGCCAAGCCGTCGATGCTTTTCCGGTAGAGATACGTAACGGCCGACAATTCATCGTGCGGGGCGGCCAGCTTGACCGGTTCTCGACGGTAAAGGCCCATGTCACAGCCTTCGACCTGGTCGAGCCGCATCAGGCACGCCTCGTGGACGTCCCACAACTCGCCCTTGATCGACAGTCCGGCACCACACTCGACGAGCCCGGGATAGTCGCCGAGATCGTACAGCCGGTACAGCGGCCGCGTGTGGGCCGTCGCGATGAACCTCTGTCCGGAAAGAAAGCGAGAGCGGGACTCCCCTCGCTTCAGCGTGCCATAGACGAATAAATGCAACCCCGGTTCCTCCAACTTGACGGCTACTTGCCGATGCAGAAGCGGCTGAAGATGCGGTCAAGAATGTCATCGGTATAGACGCTGCCCAGGATGCGGCCAAGATGGTCCAGGGTATCGCGGATCTCGACAGCCAGCAGTTCGTCCCCCATCTGGCCCTCGGCAGCCACGCGGGCGCGAGACAGGCTTTGACGGCTGTGAGCCAGGCTCTCGCGGCAGCGGGCGGCCGTCGTGCCGATCAAATCGCTCGAACCTCCTTGGGGACCAGCTAACGTCCTGACACACTCCGTCGCCAACTCCGCCAGCCCCTGCCGCCCGACAGCGCTCACTCCCAAGCCGGCGCGAAAGCCAGTCGGGTCCAAGTCGGCCTTGGTGCGGACGACAAGGAGGTGACGGCCGTCGCGACCTAGCGACGCAAGGAGCTGGGCCTCGAGCTGTCGCTCGCGGGGCTCCAGATCGCATGCCGAACACCAGATAATGAGATCCGCCTGCTCCCACTGATTTTGCCCGAGGCGCGTGTGCCGCCTGAGAGATGCCGTCCCAACCCGCCCTCACTGGTTCCTCGGCAGCACTCCCGCGTTCCCCTCCCCCTTCCCCTTCCCATCCGGCGGTGTCGATCAGCTCGACGGCCAGTCCCTGCCAATCGACTGTGCCGCGGAGGTAGTCGCGGGTCGTGCCGGCCGTCCGAGAAATCAAGGCCGCTTCACTCCCGACCAGCGCGTTAAAGAGCGTGCTTTTTCCCGCGTTCGGAAGCCCGGCCAGAACGACGCGGACCCGGCCCGTCGACTGCATCCGCGATTCGCATTGGGCCAGCAGTTCGTCCACTTCAACTTCCGCCGCCGAAATTCGGCGGACGACTTCGTCACGCGAGATGAACTGGATGTCTTCGTCGACAAAGTCGAGGCCCGCTTCCAAGTCGGCCAGCAGGTCCATCAGCCCATCGCGAAGACGGGCGATGCGTCCGGAGACGCCGCCGGCCAATTGGCGCAGCGCCGCCGTCAGGTGCTGGGTATCGGCTGCGTCGATGACGCCCAGCACGGCCTCCGCCTGCACGAGATCGATTCGGCCGGAGAGAAAGGCCCGCAGGGTGAATTCGCCCGCGGCGGCCGGCCGAACGCCCCGCTGGAACAGATCGGCCAGGACGGCTTCCAGCAAGGGGGGCGAACCGGGCGCGTGGATTTCGACGACAGGCTGGCCCGTGTAGCTTCGCCGGGTGGGCCAAAGATAAACGAGAACAGGAAGCGGTGCGCGGATTGACGCCAGCCGTAGAACGCCCGCGTGGGCCGACGCGAATCGCGCCGAATTCCACCGGTGCTCGTCGGCCGGTTCGAAAATGGCATCGACCGACGTCAGGGCCGCCGGACCGCTGACGCGAATGATGCCGCGGCCGGCCGCGCCCGCCGCACAGGCCAAGGCGCCGATCGTATCGTCGAGCTGGAAGTGCATAATGGATCAGTTTATTGAAAACCGATCGGGCCGCGCGTCGCAATCGACAAGTTCGCCAAGCCCGCCGGTTTCCCAAACGGCTTCTTGTTCGCAGCCCGGCAATCTATTATTCACCGGCACTCGATCGGAAACGGAAGTGGCGAGTGGCGAGTGGCGAGAAAAAACGAGGCCTCGCGTCGCGTGCCATCCTCGCTGGCCACTCACCACTTCCCCTGCGGGATCAACCTTGGCACCCATGATTCGCGTTCAGAACCTGGTCAAAGTTTACGGCAAGTTCACGGCCGTCGCCGATATTTCGTTTACCGTCGAGGCGGGCGAGATTTTTGCCTTTCTGGGCCCCAACGGCGCGGGCAAAACGACCACCATCAAGATCCTGACGACCTTGCTCAAGCCGACGAACGGGAAAGTGGAGATCGACGGCCTCGACCCGGCGCAACACCAGAACGAGGTCCGCGAGCGGTTCGGCATCGTGTTTCAAGATCCCTCGTTGGATGACGAGCTGACCGCCTACGAAAACATGGACATCCACGGCGCCCTGTACCGCGTGCCGCGACGGACGCGGGCCGCACGGATCGAGATGCTGCTCACGCTGTTTGACCTTTGGGAACGTCGCAACGACCGGGCGAAGCACTTTTCCGGCGGCATGCGCCGGCGGCTGGAGATCGCGCGGGGCATGTTGCACACGCCGAAAATCCTGTTTCTGGACGAGCCGACTCTCGGGCTCGACCCGCAGACGCGCAACCAGCTTTGGACGCACGTTCGCAAACTCAACGCCGAGGAGCGCGTCACGGTTTTTCTCACGACGCATTACATGGAGGAGGCCGACCGCGTGGCCGACCGCATCGCCGTCATCGACCGCGGCCGCATCGTCGCGCAAGGTTCGCCGGAGGAACTGAAGCGGCAAACGGGCGCCGGCACGCTGGAGCAGGCGTTCCTGGCTCTGACCGGTTCTTCCATTCGGGAAGAGGAGGCCAACCCGATGGACCGGATGCGGAACATGGCCCGCTTGTGGAGGCGCTGACGCCGTGGATGTCATCTATGTTTTGTGGCTACGCCAGGTGAAGCGCTACGTGCGGTCGCGGGCGCGGATTATCGGATCGCTTGGCCAGCCCCTGTTGTTCTTGATCGGCCTCGGTTTCGGCCTGGGGCCCGTTTTCCAGAAGGCGGGCCAGGGGAACTACATCCAGTTCCTGGCGCCGGGCGTGATTGCCATGACGGTTCTGTTCACTTCGGTCTTCTCCGGCATCGAGCTGATCTGGGACCGGCAATTCGGGTTCTTGAAAGAGACGCTCGTCGCGCCGGTCTCAAGGCTCACGATCATGATCGGCCGCGTCCTGGGAGGCGCGACGGTGGCCATCGGTCAGGGATTGATCGTGGTCGCGTTTTGCCTCTTGGCCGGCTTCCGCTTCTCGGGCCTGGGCGCCGCTGCCGATGGCGCTCTTTTTCATGGCACTGATTGCCCTGTTGTTTACGGCGCTCGGGACGGCGATCGCCTCGGCGATGAGCGACTTCCAGGGCTTTCAACTCATCATGAACTTCCTGGTGATGCCGACGTTTTTCCTCTCGGGCGCCTTGTTTCCCCTGGGAGACGCGCCTTGGGCTTTGAAGGCGCTGGCTCGGATCAACCCCCTCACGTACGGCGTCGACGGCTTGCGCGGCGCTGGGAGGCGTCGCGTACTTTCAACCGGCAACCGATGTCGCCGTCCTGGCAGCGGTGACAGCCGGCTTGCTCCTGCTCGGCGGATACCTGTTCTCCAGGATCGAGCTCTAGATCGCTTCAAGCCACAGTGTAGCGGTCCCGCGGCGGAAATCGTCGGGAAAAGAGGCAGCTTCAACGCGACAAGGAAGTGCTACCAGCACTAGGCGGTTTGTTGGAGCGCCGCGGCCACGGCCAGCTCGTCGCAGCGTTCATTTTCGGCGTGGCCGCTGTGCCCGGCGATGGTGGTGAATCGCACGTCGTGCCGCGCCAAGAGCGCGTCGAGCGCCTGCCACAGTTCGACGTTCTTGACCGGAGCCCAGCGGTTCTTTTCGCGGCGCCGCCAGCCGTTGGCCTTCCAGCCGGGAAGCCATTCGTGCGCTCCCTTGGCGACGTAAACGCTGTCGGTGATCACTTCGACGACCGACCGTCGCTTGAGCGCCTCCAGGCCCTGGATCACCGCCTGCAGTTCCATCTGATTGTTCGTGGTCTGGCGAGTGCCGCCCGATTCCTCTTTTTCCACCCCGGTGGCCGGATGGCGGAGAATATACGCCCATCCCCCCGGCCCGGGGTTTCCCCGGCAGGCCCCGTCGGTGAAGAGGACAACGTGCGGAACGGAAGCCGCGTTGCGAGGAGGGGCTGTTTCCGACATCCCGGAAAACCGGCAAGAGGGGAGAAGAAAAGCCTCCAGAGCCCGGCCCCAGTGGACCGCCCCAGTGGACCGCCCCAGTGGACCGCCGCAGTGGACCGCCGCTAACGTTCGCGGAACGTGATCCGCCCGCGTTTCAAATCGTACGGCGACACTTCGACCAGCACCCGGTCTCCCGGCACAATCCGGATAAAGTGCTTCCGCATCTTGCCGGCGACATGCGCAGCACTTCGTGGCCGTTATCCAACTGCACGCGAAATTGAGTATTAGCCAACGCCTCCGTCACCCGACCCTCTGCCTGGATTGCTTCTTCTTTCGCCATACACCCTCGTCTTTGCCCCGTTCAAGTTCGACAGCTTCGCCCCGTTGCCCGGAATCGGGTGATTATGTCCGTTTCGTGGCAATTTTGCCAGACTCAGTACTCCACTCAGCGTGGACGTTTGACCCGTAACCCGGTCTCGATGGCGGAATTTCACGCCTGTCGCCTTTTTGCAACGGAAATCCGTCCTGCTACGAACGAATCGTTTTTGACTGCCCGGCGACACGGGCGTATGGTTGACTAGCAAAAGTCCCAAAAAATCAAATTCCCGTATGCGAACACCACTTGCAGAGGCAGGCGCCTGGAGGATGAACAATGAAATGGTTGGCCGCGTTTCATAACGACCAGGACGCGACGACTGCGGTGGAATACGCGATCATGCTGTCGCTGATCCTGATGGCCGTGTTTGCGACCGTTGCCCTCGTCGGCACGAATCTGCAAACCAGGTACACGTCCATCGAGACCCAAATCCAGGCCGCCGAGTAATCAGCGCGAGCTCGGCCTCCTTCCGACCCCTCGCAGTCTCATGCCTCGCTGTCACATCGCCCTCGGGGGAAACATCGGCAACGTTGAAGAAACGTTCCAGGCGGCTTTGGCGCGTTTGGCCAGAGTTGCCCCCGCGACCGTGACGCGCGTCAGCCCGATTTGCCGCACGCGGCCGGTGGGGCCTCACGCCGGCGGAGAATTCCGCAACGCGGCCGCCGAAATCGAAACGGCCCTCGAACCGTTGCCGCTGCTCGACGTCCTTCAGGATCTCGAACGCCGGGCCGGACGGACGCCCGGCGAACATTGGGGCCCCCGGCCCCTCGATGTCGACCTGATCTTCTATGCCGACCAGACGATCGAGCACCCGCGGCTGTGCGTTCCGCATCCGGCGTGCTGGTATCGCCGGTTCGTTCTCGATCCCCTCGCCCAGATTGCCGCCGACGTGCGTCACCCGGTCAAGGGGCTTTCGGTCGCGGAACTCCGTTCACGCCTTCTTCCGCGACCGTTGCGATTGGCCCTGGCCGGTTCGATCTCGATGGAACGGCAACGACTGCGAAGCGAGCTTTCGACGACGGCCGAAGTCGAGATCGTCGACTGGCAGCCCGACCACCCCTCTGACCGCGACCCGGCGATCCTCGCCTGGCTGGGCGCTGCTTCCGAGTCCGACGCAGCGCCCACCGATTTCCGAACGTTGCCCCTTGTCCCGCGGCTGGACGCCTCAACGTCCGCCGACCCCGCCGCCTTTTTGCGGGCCGTGTTGCAAGCGGCGCTCGGCTGACCGGCGGATGCGCGACAGCGACGGTTCAGCAACGTGGCTTTCTCGCCACGGCAATGAGCCGCTGCGCCTGCGGGTCGTACGGCGTCCCCTCGAGGGTTCCGTAAAGCGAAACGTCCGCGAAGCCGACGCTTGCCAGCAGTTCGCGGATCTCTTGACCGGAATAAAGCCAGTGGCGGATGTGGAACGTCGAAGCACGGCCCTCCGCGACCAGGATCCATTCGGCATCGATACGCGACCAGTCGTCAATGATCGACTGCCGGTGGATCAGGAGCGTTCCGTCGGGTAGGGAGTCGGACCGCGTCGGCTGAAACCGTGCGGCAAGAATTTCCTTACCGAGGTGATCGAGCACAAATGCTCCGCCCGGTTTGAGGCTCGCAAAGACGTTTTCGAGCACCCGGCGGTTCTCGGCCGGGTCGTCGAAATAACCGAACGAAGTGAAGACATTGATCGCCAGATCGAACGCGGCCGGCCGAATGAATTCCCGCATGTCCTGCTCAATCCATTCCACCTTCGCGCCGGCATGACGCGCCCGCTCGCGCGCTTTGTCCAAAAGAAAGCGCGTGCGGTCCACTCCCGTCACGACGTACCCGGCCTGTGCGAAAGGAATCGCATAACGTCCAGGTCCGCACGCCAGGTCGAGTACGTCTCCGCCGGAAACTCCAACCAGCGCGGCAACCTTCGGCACGTTCTCGGCGGCGGCGGCGAAACTCGTCTCCGGAAACATGAACGGAAACATCGCCGTCCAAAACGACTCGGACTCAAACCAATTGCCGTCATCGTGGTCCACGGGCGTCCTCCGACAGGATGATGCTGTCGTCGAGACGACAAGACGACTCGCGAAAAGGTTCGTGGCCCGCTCGACAGCGACGGCGATGCGGGCGAAAATGCCGTCAGCCGTGAAATTGGAGGCGATCCACGTCCTTTCACGATGAAATCGCCCAGCGGCTGCCCGGCTAAGGCATGGAGGTCGTCGTCGCCTGCCTTGGAGGTCGCCCGTGAGACGGTTGTTGCCCTGTGTCGCGATTCTGTGCCTTGCCCCCTGGACTGCCGCGTTGGCCCTGCCGCCCCCCGCGTCGAATTCGGCCCCCATCCTTCTGGAAGTGGACGCCAGCGAGGCGCCGCAAAAGATTTATCACGCCCACCTCGTCATCCCCGTCCAGCCCGGGCCGCTCACGCTCTACTACCCCAAGTGGATTCCCGGGAATCACGGCCCGACGGGCCCGATCGCCGACCTTGCCGGCCTCAAGATGCACGCCGACGGCAAAGAAGTGCGGTGGAGACGCGACGACGCCGATATGTACGCGTTTCACTGCACGGTGCCTGCGGGGGCGCGGGACGCTCCAAGTGGCGCTCGACCTCCTGGCCGCCGACCGGGGAGGTTTCGGCAACACGACACAAAACATTGCCGTCATCCGCTGGAACCAGGTCTTGCTCTATCCCAAAGGCAAGTCGATCGACGCGATTGACTTCCAGGCGACGCTCACGATACCGACCGGCTGGACGCTGAGCACGGCCCTGCCGATCGAATCCCAGGACGGCCCGACGACCCGATTCGCCCGAGTCAGCCTCGACACGCTGGTCGATTCGCCAGTCATTGCCGGCCTTTATCACCGAGAGATTCGCCTCGGCACCGGCGAGCCGCCGCATTACCTGGACCTGGTGAGCGATAGCGCAGCGGGGCTGGAGATCACGCCCAAGCAGAAGGCCGCCTACGAGAAACTGGTGGCCGAGGCGGGGGCGTTGTTCGGGACGCGACACTATAAGTCGTACCGCTTTCTGGTGACGCTCAGCGAGAAAATGCCCTACCACGGCCTGGAGCATCACGAATCGAGCGACGACGGCATGCCCGAGCGTTCGATGTCGAGTGACGAAGCCGGCAAGGCCATCGCGTATCTGCTGCCGCATGAATATGTTCATTCGTGGAACGGCAAGTACCGCCGCCCGGCCGGCTTGATCACGCCGACCTATCAGGAGACAAACAACACGCGCCTGCTCTGGGTGTACGAGGGGTTGACGGAATACCTGGGCACGGTGCTGACGGCGCGCAGCGGCCTGTGGACGCCCGAGGAGGCCCGCGACTACCTCGCCGTGACGGCGGAGCGCATGCAAAACCAGAAAGGCCGCGCCTGGCGGTCCCTGGAAGACACGACGCTGACCGCTCCGATGCGTGCGTACGACGCGACGGGCTGGACCGCCTGGCGGCGCTCCGTCGACTACTACGATGAAGGGACGCTGATCTGGCTGGAGGTCGATACGAAGATTCGCCAGCTCACCAAGGGAAGACGATCGCTCGACGATTTCTGCCGTCGGTTCCACGGCGGGGCCGGCGGACGCGCCGAGGTGAAGCCCTATGATTTCGACGACATTGTCAAGCGGGCTCAACGCGGTCGCACCCTATGACTGGAAGACGCTTCTGACCCGGCGCGTGACCGAAACGGCCGATCAAGCCCCGCTGACGGGCATCGAGCAAGGGGGCTGGCGGCTGACCCTGGGCGACAAGCCGACGGCGTTCGAGAAGGCCGCACAGGGCCTGCGCAAGCGGATCGATGTGTCCTCGTCCATCGGCCTGATGCTCGGGCAGGACGGCAACATCACCGACGTCGTTCCCGGCACGCCGGCGTACAAGGCGGGCGTCGGGCCGGGCATGAAGCTGGTGGCCGTCAACACGCGGCGATTCAGCCCGGAGGTGCTCGAAGAGGCACTGGCCGCCTGCAAGAATGCGGATCGACCGATCACGCTCCTGGTCGAGAACGGCGACTTTTTCCGAACGTACCCACTCGATTACCAGGCCGGCCCGCGACACGTGCGCCTCGAGCGCTTGAAGCGGCAGCCGGACCTCTTGAGCAAGATTCTCGCCCCATTGACCGGGACCGCAGAAAAGAAACCGGCGGCGCCCCGCAAGCGCGGCGGCCGGTGAAAAGGGGGCCGGTGAAAAGAGGATGCAATTCTTTGTTGCATCATCGAACAGGTTTCAGTGCAGTAGGGCATGCTGTGCATGCCTTTGAATTGTTTTTGCCCATCCAAGAGTACGGGATCGGCATGCACAGCATGCCCCACGAAACTGAATTAGCTCCGAAGGAGCGGCCGTCCGCTTGCCACGGGTGCGAACCCGTGGATCGCGATCACTCTTCTCCCCGCTTTAAGCCCCCGCCAGGGGGCGACAGATTCGCGCGAACGAAGAGTGTCGCCACCTATCGGGGCTTTGCAAATGCAATCATGCCATGACCCCACCGGCTCACGCGGCTCGACTGAGCTCGCCGAAGTCCGATGGCAAGCAGACTGTCGCCCGTGTCAGACATCCGCCCCCATGGCGGAGCCCGGGGCTTAAGCACAATTCGACACCCCGGCTAACCGTGGGTTTGCACCCACGGCTACCATCCGCGACCCCTCTGGGGTCAAAATCAAATAATGCAGGCTGCCATCGCAGTCACCTTGAGGGGCAGTGCAGTAGGGCATGCTGTGCATGCCTTTGAATTGTTTTTGCCCATCCAAGAGTACGGGATCGGCATGCACAGCATGCCCTACGACACTGAAAAGCCGCCGGATGGCATCCGGCGGTCCCGTTTCGTCAAACCGCCTGCAAAAACGAAGAGAATCTCTCGCAGAGGCGCAGAGCTCGCAGAGAAAGACAAGGGGACAAGGTTCGACCTTCGACTTTTACCTTTCGTTGCTCTGCAAACGTTTGAAATCTTGTCAGCTTGCGAAGACTTCATCGAGCGAAGTGGTTTTCGACCTTCCCCCGTCTTGGCTTTCTCTGCGTGCTCTGCGCCTCTGCGAGAGGTTCTCCCCTCCCCCCTCAGTGCAGTAGGGCATGCTGTGCATGCCATTGAATTGTTTTTGCCCATCCAAGAGTACGGGATCGGAATGCACAGCATGCCCTACGACACTGAAAAGCCGCCGGATGGCACCCGGCGAGCCCCGTTTCGTCACACCGCCTGCAAAAACGAAGAGAATCTCTCGCAGAGGCGCAGAGCTCGCAGAGAAAGACAAGGGGACAAGGTTCGACCTTCGACTTTTACCTTTCGTTGCTCTGCAAACGTTTGAAATCTTGTCAGCTTGCGAAGACTTCATCGAGCGAAGTGGTTTTCCACCTTCCCCCGTCTTGGCTTTCTCTGCGTGCTCTGCGCCTCTGCGAGAGATTCTCCTCTCCCCCCTCAGAGCTCTGCCGCCGGGTGCCATGCCCACGGCTTTGCGCTCTGTGTTACCCGCATTTTTACAGAATGCTTTGCGGCGGGGGATCGTAAGAGCATTGAGACGAATCAACTTCGGGAATTCGCGTCTTGCGGAATGAGGAGTGCTCCCTGAGCGGCGGCTCCCAGGAGATGTCGGGGGTCATGGTTCGATGCGGTCGGAGGGCCGTCTCTGGAGTGTTCAAGCAGGAAACGGATCCCCGATGGAGAGCGTCACGTTGGATGTGGAGCAATGGTCTCGAGAGCAGTTTAGTTCGTGTGAGTTGGGCGATCGGCGGCGCAACGAACGGTTGGTGAAGTTCGCCAGGCAGGTTGCGGCCAGTCCTTCGGCGAGCACCCCCGATCAGACGCGTCAGTGGGCTGACTGCAAAGCGGCCTATCGACTCATGGACTGCGATGACATCCAATTTGGGGCGATTCTCGCACCGCATTGCCAGCGGACGCGGTCTCATTCGTCGAAGTCGGGTCGCGCTCTGCTGATCCATGACAAAACTGAGATCTCTTTCTCGACGCAGCGTGGGCCCATCGAAGGGCTCGGTCTGACGGGCAACAACAAGCGGCAGGGGTTTCACCTTCATACCGCGCTGAAAATCGCCCAGGACGGTGAAGAGATTTTCGGCCTTGCCGGACAGTTGCTCTTCTACCGGCAAGCGGTGCCCAAACGCCGTGATGGCAAGCGCGAGACGGTCTTGCAGGCGAAGCGGCGGCCGCGCGAATCCGAGGTGTGGCGCCGATTGATCGAACAAGTGGGACCCGCCCCCGCCGGCCAGACCTTCGTGCACGTCTGCGATCGGGAAGCCGATAACTACGAAGTCTATGCGCAAGGGCTGGCGTGTGGTACGAGCTGGATCATCCGCGCGGCTCAGCTGCATCGCAAGGTCCGCCCCGTGGGGCAGGCAGAACCGGGCCAGCCACGATCCGAAGCGATGACGACGATCGAAGACCTCCTGGCAGAGAAGTGTTTTGGGGAAGGCTACGAGGTGGAGGTTCCCGCGACGAAGAAAAAGCCTGCTCGCCGGGCCCACGTCCAGCTTCGCTGGACCTCGCTCTGGATGCCGCGTCCCAATCCCTGCAGCGTTTGGGCCAAGACAAACGCCCCGGCCTTCATCCGCATGACGGCCGTGGAAGTCCACGAGGTCAAACCACCCCGCGGAGCGAAGCCGCTGAGGTGGGTGCTCTACACACGCGATGCCATCTCGGACGCCCAGGCGGCGCGTCAGGTCGCCCAAGATTACTCGCGACGCCCAGTGATCGAAGACTATCACAAGGGCCTGAAGACGGGCTGTCGCCTGCAAGAGCGCCAATACGGCACGGCGGCTCGATTGGAACGCGTGGCCGCCGTGCTGTCGCTCGTGGCAGTCCGTCTGATACAAATCCGAGCCATCGCCCGCGTCGAGCCGGAGCGACCGGCGTACGAAGTGGCTCCGCAAGAATGGGTCAAGACGCTCTATCAATACACAGTCTCCCAATCTCCGAAATACCCACAGCGCTGGACGGAAGCCAATTGGACCGTCTGGGAGTTCATGCGACGCCTGGCGGGCCTGGGCGGATTCCTGGGCCGTAAAGGCGACGGCCTTCCCGGTTGGATCACCCTCTGGCGCGGCGTGTCCAAGCTCCTCCTTCTCATCGAAGGCCGACAACTTGGACACAAAAAATGTGGGTAACACAAAGCGCAAAGCCGTGGGCATGGCACCCGGCGATTCTCAATGCAAAGAAGGAGAAAGGGAGGCGCAGCTCTTTTCAGCAGTAAAGAGCTGCGTCCCTCGCGGCGTCCCCTTTTCGCGTGCCGACCGTCGTTGTTCCAAGTTCCCTCAGCGGATCGCGATGCGTCTTTCGAACTGAAGATCGCTCGTGCTGACCTCGCGGTAGGACGGCGTCGACCGGTAAGTCCGAGCCGTACGGTAAGCCGGAGCCGACGTGGCGGAATTCGCCGTGCGGCCGTTCATTGCCGACCGGTAGGCCGTCGCCGGCTGATGGGCCGTGACGGGGCGGTACACGGTGCCGCGTCGATCAGCGGTCATGGCCCGATTCGTCACACCCCGCTGATTGGCCACCATGCGCATTTGGTTCGGAGCCGATCCGACTGGTTGATAGCTCGGCTGATAATACGGCTGATAATTTTGCTGATACGCTCCGTTAGAGTTACACCCGCAAGAGCCCGTCCCCTCGACGACCGGAGCCATCGGATAGGCCGGCGCGTAGCCGACCGCCGCCGCATAGCCCGGCACAAATCGTTGTCCGCAAGAATTGCACATTCCCGACGAACAGCCACCTGACGAACAACCATACGATGAACAACCAGACGATGAACAACCACACGACGAACCGGTCGAGCAGCCGCACGATGGCGTTCCGCAGCCGCAACCGCATGGGGCCGGTGCGTAATACGTTGTGATCCGCGGTGCACAGCAACTCGGCCCGCCGTACCCACATCCTCCGCCGCCCAAACCACACTCCTGGGCCGCAACCGAATTGGCCCACACCCCAAGCACCAAAGCCCCCGCAACAACCAAAGTCCTGGCAATCATTGACTCACCCACTCCCAAATGCTCATCAGAAGTTGCCCGCAGTCCGTTCACATTCGGCTTCATTCCCTGAAGTTTTGTTCATTTCTCACGCTAAGCGTCCGCCGATTTCCGCGTCCAGCAATTATTCGCAAGTGAACGATTAATCTCGAAGATACGGCGACCTGCGCCCATTTCGCCGACCCAGGTCGCAATCTCAGCCACGCCGATTTTGAGGATTGGGCAATCGCAAGAAACTCAAACGCAACGGCTTGCCGCGGGCGGTAAAAAGGGACGCCGCTCAACCGGGTCCCTCTTGCTTGCTCCTTTGCTTGCTACGGGAATCAGCGAAGCTGATACTCGTTTAAGTGGCCTGGAGCCGGTGCGGCTGCCGCACACGAGAGAGAGATGCCATGTCGGACTCACGTTTAGTCGAAGTTTATCGGGCAGAGAATGCCGTCGCTGCACATCTGATCGCGAACGCACTGGAAGATGCGGGAATTGCGGCGCGAGTCACTGACGAGTTGGTAACAGTGATGAACTCCTGGGAGTTGTCCCCATGGTGGTCCTCCCCGCGGATTTTGGTCGCTGAAGCCGATGCCGCGAAAGCAGCCGCCGTCCTTCGCGAGATTGAGACTGCCCGCGCGCACCCGGTTAAATCACGATTAATCCACCGCCTCCGGCGGTGAGAATTGAAAAGGCTCTGCCGTTTCCAGAAAAATTTCGAAGAGACAACCACGGATCACACGGATAGCACGGATGGAAGGATCGAATACAAACCCAGATCACTCCGATCGATTTTTCCCGCCCGCAACCGTTTCTCATCCGTGTCATCCGTGAAATCCGTGGTTGCAATTCGGCCCCTTTTAGGGGCCTTCCTCATACCACCGGCTCTGCCGGTGGTCCTGATTTCTGGCAACGCCGATTAGAGGGCCGCGTCACCAACACAACTCGCTGACACGACCACATCGCTGACACGACCACATTTTCCTTGCTTAAGATCGCCGACATGAGATGCCGACTTCGAATTGCCGTCGCGATTCTTCCCATCCTGCTGCTCGCGCAGCCCGTTTGGGCCCAGCATCGGCTCGTGTTGCAGGGAAATGGGAAGCTGGCAATTGTTGGCCGCGATGGCCGCGTCGAATGGCAAATGCCCTGGGAGGGGATCCATGACATTCACGCGTTGCCCGCCCGGCCCCCGCGGCACGCTCATGGTGCAGCAGGGACCGAGCAAAATTGTGGAGATTGACGTCGCCGGGCGGAAAATCGTTTGGGCCTACGATTCGGCAACGTCGAACGGGAACACGGGACGGCGAGTCGAGGTTCACGCGTTTCAGCCACTCGACGACGGACGCGTGATGATTGCGGAGAGCGGGCCGGCCCGCATCATCGAAGTCGATCGCGCGGGCAAGCTGCTGCATGAGGTCAAGCTCAAGGTCGATCATCCGCAATCCGCACACCGACACGCGGCTGGCCCGTCAACTGGACGACGGTCATTACCTCGTTTGCCACGAAGGGGACGGCGTAGTGCGCGAGTACGACCGCGACGGCCGCGTGACGTGGGAATATCCCGTCCCGCTCTTCGGCCGATCGCCAAAACCGGGCCACGGCCCGGAGGCCTACGGCAACAAATGCTTCGCGGCCGTGCGGCTGCCAAGCGGCAATACGCTGATCAGCACGGGGAACGGCCACCGCGTGATCGAAGTCACGCCGCAGAAAAAGATCGTCTGGCAAATCCAGCAGCGGGAGCTTCCCGAAATCACGCTCGCCTGGGTCACGACGCTCGAGGTTTTGCCGAACGGACACTACGTCATCGGCAACTGTCACGCCGGGCCGGGCCAGCCCCTTGTGATCGAGCTCGATCCGAAGACGAAAAGAGTCGTCTGGACTCTCGATCAATACGAGACGTTCGGAAACTGCGGTGTCGAATTCCCAAGTTCTCGACGCCGACGGCCCCCTGCTCCGCTGATCGATTCGGCGGGATCCGCGCGCGGAGGACTGCGCCGCTCGTGCTGGTCGCACCTCCTTGTCGCGTCGAGAGTGACTCTTTTCCCGTCGATTTCCGCCGCGGGACCGCTACACTGTGGCTTGAAGCGCTCGAAGGGCTCGTGGAGCAGACGTGCCCTCCGCGGATGTTCGCGAACGAAGGAGAAAACGAAGGAGAAACTGTGCCGATCCAAAAGATCACGCCCTTTTTGTGGTTCGATCAACAAGCGGAAGAGGCGGCGACCTTTTATGCCTCGATTTTTCCGAACTCGAAAGTTGTCAAGGTCGTGCGCTGCGGCAAGGGCGGTCCCGGTCCGGCCGGCTCGGTGTTGACCGTGGAGTTTCAGCTCCAGGGGCAGTCGTTTGTCGCCCTCAATGGCGGACCGCACTTCAAGTTCACGGAGGCAATCTCGTTTGTCGTGAATTGTCAGACGCAGGAGGAAGTGGATGCGTACTGGAACAAGCTGACCTCGGGAGGCGCCCGGTCGAATGCGGCTGGCTGAAGGACAAATTCGGCCTGTCGTGGCAGATCGTTCCGTCCGTGCTGCCCGAGCTATTGAGCGATCCTGATCCGGAAAAATCCGGGCGCGTCATGAAGGCCATGCTGAAGATGAAGAAACTCGACATCCGCGCGCTCCGGCAGGCCTACGACAAATCCTGACTGGAATTCGCCAAAACTTTTCTCGAGGATAACCATGAGCAAATCTCCCGAACCGATTCCCCCCGGGCATGAAAACCTGATTCCCCACTTGGTGTGCGATCGCTGCTCCGAGGCGATCGAGTTTTACAAGAAGGCGTTCGGAGCCGAGGAAGTCGTCCGCATGCCGGCGCCGGACGGCCGTCGACTCATGCACGCGGCGATTCGCATCGGCAACAGCTTCGTGTTCCTCGTCGACGATTTCCCCGAATTCAGCGGCGGCAAGTCCCAGTCGCCCACCGCCCTGAAAGGGACGCCGGTGACAATCCACCACTATGTCGAGAACTGCGACGCCGCCATCCAGCGAGCCCAGGACGCCGGCGCCACGGTCTTGATGCCGGCACAGGACATGTTCTGGGGCGACCGCTATGGCGTCGTGACCGATCCGTACGGCCACAAATGGGCGTTCGCGACGCACATCAAAGACGTCACGCCGGACCAACTGCGTTCGGCGATGAAGGGAGCTTTCACACCGGCGTCGTAAATGCAGCTCCTGGAAATGCAGCTCCTGGATTTGTGAACGCGTAACATCCCGGTTTTCAATTATTCGGCAAAGAGAGCGATGGGACAAGGGGAGCGGACGGCGCCCGTTGTCGGAATTTGTTGGTCTTCAGGTTCCCTTTTTTACGCGCCCCAAAATAACCCAAAAAACTCCCAAAAAGTGTAACGAAATCGAGCACTTTGTAACGTTTCCGAACACCTGGTGATTCGGCGGCGTGGCCCTTCCGAAGCTGCAGCCGGAACACCCCCGGGGGTTGTCAGGGCGAGGCGCCGTCCAGCGGCTGGAGGGCGGCGTCGCGCTGGCGAAGGCTTTGCAGGGGGTTCCAAAAGCGGCGCGGCGGGGGGCTTTGTGCGAAGGGGGCCGGGCGGCGTCCGCCGGCTGCCTGGATCGACCGCTCCCAGTGCGGAATGATCTTGCAAGTCGTCCAGCAGCACTTCGCCGATGCCGTTGAGATTGACGGTGAGCCGGAAGTCGCGTGTCCTCGCGGACGTCTCGCAGGAGTTGGAACCGCTGCCATCCGGCTTTTTCCGTGAATCGCAGCGCGCCGAGCATGCCCCCCAAATTATCGTGCAAGGTCACGCCGTCGAGGCTGCCCGGTCACGGGAGTGATGAGATTGATCCAGCCGCTGATGTACAGGACCTGGCCGGCACGCACGGGGACCGCCGGACTGGTGACGGTGACCGGGGGCCTGGGGATGACCACCGGGGGGTTGAGACCCGGGACGGGCACGGCAATGAATTGCAGGCAGTATTTTCCCGTGATGGGCGCGACGAGATTAAAGCGGCGTTCGCACGGACCCCCTCGATCGCGTGTTGCGAGTGGATCCATTCATTGCGAACCGAGCTCGGATCCTCAAAATCTCCCGAGGGAAGCAGGTTGTCCTGCGGTCGGTCGGCGGAGCGGCCGATCCGCTCCACGAGCCGCCAGTGATCGGGAAGCGTCTGAAAACTGACGGTGTACGGACTCAAGAGGGGGGTGGTGACGCCTTGGCTCAGGACGGCCTCGTTCCAATGGGCGTATTGCAGCGTGCGGAGCAATTGCATGGCGTCGGCCGACTCCTCGCGGGCCCGGTTGTAGTCTCTTTGTTGGAAGGCCGTTTCGGCGTGGGCGACCGATTGCTCGGCCCGAAGAAGGAGCATCTGCGGCCGTCGGGCTGATCGTGTCCCAGGGCCGTCAGTTCCGCGTCGACCTTCTCGACGCGCTGCAGCTTGGCTTTGGCCAGCTCGATCCAGATGCGGGCGCTCGACGGGAGCGATTGCCATGGTTCGCTCCTCGATGGGATCGCGCTGCAGCGGATCGGGCGAGGCGAGGATCACGGCCGTCTGATCGAGCTTCGGCAGCGTCACCTGATAGCCGCCCGGCGTCTTGGCCTTTTTGAGCGGGTGCAGCCCGGTCGTCGTCACCTCCCAGAAGTGGGCGCATTCCGAAGGCTCTGGGATCAGCACTTTGGCCTCGTTTCCCGCCAGCGTGCCGGGGACGAACTGCGCATCGTGGCCCAGCCACGTCACGATGATGAGCTTGTAGTACGCCCCCTGGAAGACGGAGACGTCCGTCTCGGTCGGGATCAGTTTTTGATTCTTCAGCAGCGTGTCGCGCTCGGCCAGTTTCTGTTTGATCTCCCGTTCGCGCTCGGCTGTCGTCCTGCGGAAAATCGAACCATTTGCGGGTGATTTTCAGCCTTCGGGATCGAGCCGCGGATCGTCGAGCTTGCAGCGGGCGATGTCGGTCTGGTTGGCGGTCGCCAGCAAAGGCTCGATCAGCTCGAGCTCCAGATTGAGCTCGGCGATTGCCAGTTGGCGTTCCTGCGGCCCCCGGCCCGTCGGCTTCGAGCGACGTGCGGCTCCAATATCCAAAGCCCCGGAACCCGGCGCTCGATCGCGGCGTAGACCTGCAGCCGAATCTGTTCCGGCTCGATCACCGGCCGGCTTGAACCCGGCCGGCATTCGCCACTCGTTGATCGCGGGGACCGGCTCCGTTTGAATCCAGGTAAAGAGGTACGACTCCCGGGCGTCGCCAACCGCGACCGCTGCGAGAGCCAGTTCTTGTAGTCCTTGAGCGAAAAGGTCGTGCCGCAGGACATGCCGGCTTGTTCCCAGCATGGGGACGTACCGCGAGAAATATCGCTCGTCTTCGGCGACGTCGGCCAGGGCGGGTCGGCGCAAGCGGTAATCGAAGCGGCGGAGCTGTTCCCGTCTGCGAAACGATGTCTTCGCGGTGCTGGGACGAAATCCGCGTGCCGAGATACCACATCGCCACCTCGGGCCACTGAAAGCGCGACGGGGCCGGCGGGGGCGCCAGGGCCGTGTCGCTCGAATCCGGATCGATCGGGAGGAGCCGACGTCACCTCGGGAGGTGGAATGGCGGCGGCCCGGATTCCCTGCTCCCGCAACGCGGCCAAGCGGGCCTGGTTGCGGACGTCGCGGATCAAGACGGTATTGGCGTGCAGCTCTCCGGAACGTGCTCGACCTGCTCCCCGTGGTCGATCAGCATAATTGTCAGGCGGGCCGGCCGGCGATTTCGAGCTGCCCCTGCCGCATTTCGGCCGAGGGATGCACGAGGGGCGCCGTCGCGGCGGCGGTGGCGATCGGCGGCCCGAGGCGCCGCCAGCGGCCCGACGCGCAGGTCGTCCAGAAAAATGTCGGTCTTTCCGGGACCGAGCGTGCAGACCACGACGACCCGGTCGATCAGGCTCCCCCGCAGGTCGAGGCTGATCGGCTTATAGCTGGCACGGAGCAGACGCATCTGGTTTTGCATGGCCTTGTCGCTCGTCTCGCAGACGAGCTGCTGCCAGCCCCGGCCGTGCGAGTATTCGCTCCCTTCGATCAAGGCTCCCAGAATGTCGCCGGTCCTCGGATTGTTCTGATTCGGAAAGAGCACGTGCACGTAGAGCCGCACGCCGGCTCGCTCGGAACGCACCCAAAGCGTGGCCTTGAGCTCGGGAATCACGCGTCCCGGATTGGGCAACTTCTGGCTGAGAACGACCTCGGAGCCTAGTCGCTGCGCTTCGACCGTGATTTGCTCCGAGGCCTTCCCTTCATGGAAAACCTCGGAGTTACGACCTTCCCGCACGACGGCGTCGCGGACGGTCGAGATCAGCCAGCGCGATTCGTTGCCGTCGCACGAGTCGCGGTACTCCTCGGCCACCGCCATCGGCCCTCGGGCCAGGCAGGCAAGTGCCACCGCCGTTAGGCAGGCCGCTCGCAAAAGCCGGCAGTCGATCATTCACGATGAATCCGTTTTGCAACCGAAGCATCGTAACTGGGCACGATTTGCGTTGCCGAATCGGCAACCCGCCCGCGGAAGCCGATCTTCCGTCGTAAGTCGCGAATGCTACTGGGTTTTCTCCATTCCGCCAAGACGAGGTGGGGCCTTGGCGAAACATGTTCCGGCCGCGGCCAAGACGCGGTCGATTCGTTGCAAGACATTCGTCGAGCGCACTTTAGGCCGAGAGGCTTGAGTTCGCACACGCGGGCGGCACAGAATCTGTAGCACGTCGGGTTCGACACCTCGGGGCGCTACGCAATGACGATGCAATCGACGATTGCCCGAAGAAATTCCGGACGAGCTGCCGCGCGAATTGCTCGATCTGGCCCGGTCCATCGCCGCGCTGCCCGTCGGTTTTCAGCCGGAGCTGGAGACCGCCTATGTCGCGCGTCGTCGACGCCGTCCGCCGCCGACGACGGATTCTCGGGCTGGTGCAAGAGGCCTTGTCCCAGCTTCGGCTCGACATCAAGTACCTGATGTTCGACCTGGAAATGACCCGCAAGGAACGCGACGAGCTCCGGGAACGCTTGGGGGGCTAGAGCGTCAGCAGACCAGCAAGAGAATTCGACGAGCCGCCGGATTTATCCCGGCGGTCCGGCGGAGTGAAACCGTCGGCTCGTTCGTCCCGTTGATTTTGGTGCCCACGGATGTGCACGATCGTTTATAAGCTGGGCGGCAGCCTGCTGGACCTTCGCCGAACTTCCGCGTCGACTCCACGCTTTGCTGAAGCAGCCGTTTCCCTTTTCTGGCGACGTCGCAACGAACAGGGCCGCTCAAGCGGCTCGCTGGTTGTCGGCGGAGGCCCGATCGCCGACGCGGTCCGCCAATGGGACCACGTGCACGGACTCGGCGACAACGTGGCGCATCGGCTGGCGCTGCAATCGATGTCCTTTAACGCGCAGCTTGCCGCGGCAATCGTGGGCGACGGGCGGGTTGTGACCACCCGAGCGGAGGCCCGCGACGCGTGGGCCGAGGGCCGAGTCGCTGTGCTGGCTGCGGCCGATTTTGTCGATGCCGAGGAACGCGCAGTCGCACGATTTTTTGCCGCGGAGCTGGGACGTCACGAGTGATTCGGTGGCGGCGTACGTCGCTCTCCATTGGCCGGCCGACGCATTGGCGCTGCTCAAATCGGTGCCGCTGCCGGCCGAGTGCGACGTGGAAACCGCGTCGCGCCGCGGTTTTGTGGATGCGTATTTCCCGCACCTGGCAGGCCGCGTTCCACAGATCGGATGGGTGAATCTGCTATCGGATGACCCGTCAATCCAGCGCTGGATCGAATTGGGTTCGCGCGGTCGAGGGTCCCGCTGGGGCCATTCGGTCAGAAGTCAGGGGTCAGTGCTCAGCCGATTTGAATGCACGGCAGGGGTGCCCCGTCTTTCCCGGACCTCTGTTCCCTGAAGTCATGCCACCTCTGGGACGCCGGTAACATTGCCGTCGCCGGTCCAAACGGAGAACATATGCCAAGCGGCGTGCCGGGCGATGGCTCGGTTTGGTTCAGGACGGATGAAACAACTGCGGAGCGGTTGATGTCCAACAATTCGAATGGCGGCGGTGGACGGTTCGCACGCAGGCACGTGCTGCAGGTCGGCGGGCTGGGATTGCTCGGCGTTACGCTGCCACGGCTGCTCGAATCGCAGGCACGGTGCGAGTCGGTCGGGATCCGGCCGCGGGCCGACGCCTGCATCATTCTGTTTCTCAACGGCGGTCCCAGTCATTTGGACATGTGGGACCCGAAGCCGAATGCCCCGGACGGCATCCGCGGTGAATTTCAGCCGATCGCGACGTCGCTCGTCGGTTACCAGATGGGCGAACATCTTCCTCGCCTGTCGCGTCACGCGCATCGGGCCACCGTTGTGCGGTCGATGCACCACGGCGTCAACAACTCGCATGCCGCGGCGGTGTACGCGGCCCTCACCGGGCATGACCGAGGCGAGATCGGAGGCGGCACGCAGCCGACCGATTATCCCGTCGCCCGGTTCGCTCGTTTCGCTCTTCCGGCCGCCGTCGCGCCCCGTTTTGCCGCACGTCACGCTCCCCTACATGACGAAGGAGGGAGCGGGCGGTCCGCCGCAGCCAGGATTCTTCGGCGGGTTCCTCGGCCACTCGCACGATCCGCTGTTCGTGCTCCGCGACCCCAATGCCAAGGACTTCAGCGTTCCCGAGCTGACGCTGCAGGCCGATATCAGCGCCGAGCGTTTGGCGGTGCGCCGCGCTCTGTACGAACGGTTCGAGCAGACCGTTGCCGACCAATTCGGCGGCAACTCGACCAGGACAATGACGGCGTTTCAGTCCCGGGCGATCGACTTGTTGACGTCTCCGGAGACCCAACGCGCCTTTCAGCTCGCGACAGGAGCCCGACCACGTGCGCGATGCGTACGGACGCAATATCTATGGTCAAAGCGTCCTTCTGGCCCGCCGGTCTGATCGAAGCCGGGACGCGGGTCGTCACTGTTTCCTGGGCGCCGGACGCCAACGCGACATGGGACACGCATGGCAGCAATTTCGCCTCGCTCAAGGGCCGCCTGTTGCCGCAGCTCGACGCCGCCTGTTCCAGCCTGGTGGGAGACCTCGAAGATCGGGGCCTGCTCGATCGGACGATCGTGGCCGTCTTTGGCGACTTCGGCCGCAGTCCCAAGATCAATGCCAGCAACGCGGGCCGCGACCATTGGAACTATTGCTACAGCCTGATGATGGTTGGCGGCGGATTCAAACAGGGGCTGGTCTACGGCGCGAGCGACCGCATCGGCGCATTTCCGGCCAGCAACGCGCTGACGCCGGGCGACGTCGTTGCCACGATGTATCACCTCCTCGGCATTCGCCATGACGGCCAGGTGTATGATGCCTTCCACCGTCCCTACCGCATCGTCCCGAGCGGCGACGTCATCGACGATTTGATGGCGTAGCTTGCCGCAGCGCGCAGCGCGAATACTTCGTAAACTGAGCCGGTCTCCGTGCCGCAGCCGGGATGCTCGATTCGAACGCTCACATTGTGGAGAATCGACATGTTCTCCGGCCGCGATGGCACCGCCAACTGCTCCGCGGGCGGCTTTGGACAATCGGTGAATTGGCTCGCCTGTGCGGCTGCGAGCAGCCGGCTTCGGCTCGGCCGTGCACGCGCAATCCAAGGAAGAGAGGTCAGCGGCCCAGTCACCGGGCGAGAAATCGGTCGACGAGAAGCTGAAGGCGGTCGAGCGCGAACGAGACGATCTGAAGGGACGCAACGCCGATTTGGAGCTGAAGCTCAAGCAGCTTCAGGCCACCGTGGATAATCTGGTGCATCAAGCACTGGGAGAGCAGCCGGTTCCGCGTCACCCTTCCGCTTTGCCGCCGTCGTCGGGAACCTACCCTCGGCGGCCGCTGGGGCCGTTTGTCACGCGGTTCCGCCCCATGTGCCCGCCCTTTAGCGGAATGCCCGACCCGATCGAGTTGGCCATCGCTTTCAGCGACGCGCTCGGTGAGCAAGAGGCCGCCAAGCCGTGCATCGAAGCGGCCAAACAAAAGGTCGGGATGGGCCGCGGTGCGACCCGGTTCGACGTGGACGCGGCCTCGGGCCAATTGCTCAGGGCGAACCGCAAAGTGCGACTTTTGCGGAACATCATCACGACGGCTCGTACGGTCGCGGCCGACGAGGCGGAACGCATGCGTAAACTTGGCGGCCGTCCACGCCGTGTCGGTGGCCGAAGTCCGCAACGCCGAGGCGCGGTTGAAGATCCTCGACGAAATCCTCGCTACAGACCCCGAGGCCGCAACGAAGCCAGCCAATATCGCCCAAGCCTGCCGAGCCGAAATAACGAACCGGAACTTAACGGGAAGGTTGAGCGATGGCTGACACTCTGCCGACCATCTACCTGGCCCGTCATGGCGAAACGGAGTGGAGCCTTTCGGGCCAGCACACTGGCCTGACCGATATTCCGCTCACGCCGCGCGGCGAACGCAATGCGCCGTCAACTCGGCCAGCGCCTGGCGGGGCTCAAGTTTCCGCACGTCTTCACGAGCCCTCTCAAACGGGCACGCCGGACGTGCGAACTGGCCGGCTTCGGCAAGCAAGCCGTCGTCGATCCCGATCTTGTCGAGTGGAATTACGGCGATTACGACGGGAAGAACAACGGCAGACATCCGCCGCCAGCGGCCGGACTGGCAGCTCTTTCGCGACGGCTGCCCCGGAGGGGAAAGCGTGGCCGACGTCGGCGCCCGAGCCGACCGCGTCATCGCCCGCCTCCGCGCCCTCACAGCGACGCACTGGTCTTCTCCAGCGGCCATTTCCTCCGCGTCCTGGGCGCCCGCTGGTGCGGCCTCGACGCCGAGTGCGGGCAAATCCCTCTATCTCAGCACGGCGGCCCTGAGCGCGGTCGGATACGAACATGGCCTCGATTCCCCCGTGCTCCGGCTCTGGAACGATTGCCGGCACGTGGAGGCGTGAGGTCGGATGTCGGGCGCATTGGCCGCAGGCACGGTGGCAGCTTGCCCTGCGTCACTTCGGCGGGCCGGCCGGCACGTCGAGCCGCGACGCAGCGGCACGATCGGCCAGGACGCGGGCCCGATCCCTTCGGATTCGTCCGGCCGGAATCGTCGGTCTCCCTTCGACAAACCGCACGAGCGCATCCGCCTTGGATTCGTCGGTGATCAGCCAGACGATGCTTCGTGCGCGGTTGAGGACCGGATACGTCAGCGTCATCCGTCGGTGTCCCTGATAGACGCCGTGAGGGCCACCTCGACGTCGCGACGTCCAAGACGGGATCGCCCGGAACGAGTGACGCGGTGTGACCGTCCGGGCCCGATTCCCAGGTGGACCAAGTCGATCACCGGGAGCGGGCCGGCCAGTTGCTCGAGCGTGCGGGCATAACGGCCCGCGGCCGCTTGCAGGTCGGGATCGGTCACGGGCATCGCGTGGATCTGCTCCGGCCGTAGCGGCGCGTGTCCCAGCAGGCTTTCACGAAGGTGTGTGAAGTTGCGATCCGGATCGCCGTCCGGGGCGACGCGTTCGTCCACCTGGACGATGTCGATCTTCTCCCAGGGAACGTCTTCCTCCGCCAAGGCGCGAAACATCTTCCACGGATTCTTGCCGCCGCTGGCGGCCAGCAGGAATCGGCCCCGCGCTGCGACCGCGGCACGCGCCTCGGCAGCGATCAAGTCGGCTCCGCACCGAGCAGCCGTCTCCGCATCGGGAAAAACGTCGATTTGCATGATCGCTCCTCGAAAAAAAGTGGCCAGTGCCTGGTGGCGAGTGGTGAGTCAAGGATCGGCATGGGCGCGGCTCTGGTCCTCGTTCCCCATCCGGGTCCTGCCGTCGGTGCCGCAGCGTGGGCCGACGTCCCATCGGGTGGCCCTTGTTCCCACAGGCGGAACCCGCCCACGAAGGCGTTGTCGTTGTCCCCCTCGCGGCAAAGTGGCGGCAGCTCTTTCAGTTTTTTGACGTTGCCGCCCCCCAGGACGACTTCGTCGGCCTGCATCGCGGCGACGAGCCGCGCCACGACGTCGGTCACGTGTTTCCGCCATTTCTTGCGTCCGACCCGATCCAGTCCGCGCATCCCGACGTAGTCCTCGAACGTCGCCTTCTTGTACGGGAGGTGTCCCAGTTCCATCGGCTCAAGAATTCCGTCGACGATCATGGCCGATCCCAGATCCGGTCCCCAGACCCAGGAACAGCATTCGTCCGCCGCGATAGCTTCCCAGCGCCTGCATCGCCGCGTCGTTGATGACTTTCACGGGACGCCTGAAGGCCGACTCGAAATCGAACCCGACCCAGCCCGGTCCCAGGTTATGGGGCTCCGACACGGGCTTGCCCCGCAGCACCGGTCCGGGATAACCGATCGAGACGACGTCGTACTCCCAACCCTCGGCGGCACGCAGCACGCCGGCAACCATTTCGATGGGCGTCATCGTCGGTCCAGAGACAAACTCGCAGTGCTCCTTCTGCCCGGTGGCCAGGATCTTGACGTGCGTTCCGCCGACATCGACGACCAAGACCTTCATCAAGACCTCCAGCAGTGAGTGGCGAGTGATGGGTGATGAGTCAAGGCAACGGCACGCTTCCGCGGGCTCGGTTTTCACTGATCCGGGACCCCTGGGCCTTGGCCCCTCCCGAACGACGAGTGGTGCATCACCCATTGGCCGATGTGTTCTTTCGATAATAGTCCGACCAGCTCGCCGTTGCGCTGCACGAGGGCCAAGGGCTGTCCTTGAGACTGCATTTGGTCGATGACGCGGTCAAGCGGATCGGAGTCCTGGACCATCAACGCGTCCCGATGCATGACCTCGCCGACGCGCACCCGGCCGTCCCCTTTGGCCAGAGCGGCCATCAGGTCCATGTGCAGTAGGACGCCGGCGGCTCCCTTGCCGTCCAACACGGGAAAGTTTTTTTGATGGCTGACGGACGATTCCTGGGCGACCGATTCGATCGGATCGTCCTCGCGGAGCGTCGCGGAAGTGAGTGATCATGGCGTCGCGGACGCGGGCCCCTTTGAAAAGGGACCGCATCTCGACCATGTGGGATTCGGCCTGGGCGCCGAGATAGACAAATAGGGCGATGAAGAGCAGCATCCATTGTCCGCTGAAGACCCCTGCGATGCCGAACAAGATCGCCATGAATTGGCCCACCGTGGCGGCAATGTGTGTCGCCCGGACGCGCGACATCCGGGTCGCCAAGAGAGCCCGCAGGACACGGCCGCCGTCCATGGGAAACGCCGGCAGAAGATTGAACAAGACCAGCATCACATTGACCACGATCAGCCGGCCCACGAACGGGCCGCCGACGAGCGTGACGTCGCGGGCCCGCGCGACGTCGCCCGCGATGAACCAGATGACAAGCAACACCCCCGCAATCACGACGTTCACGGCCGGTCCGGCCACGGCGATCCAGAACTCCTGCATCGGCACTTCGGGGATGCTCTCCAGCCGTGCGACGCCGCCGATTGGCAGCAATGTAATGTCCCGCGTCTGGACGCCGAAATGCCGGCCCGTCATGGCATGCCCTAGCTCGTGCAGCACCACACAGGCAAAAATCGCCAGGACGAAGATCACGCCTTCAAGGGCGACGGACCCCTTCTCTCCGGCGGACATGTAGGAGTAAACGACCCACGCCAGGAGAAGAAAGAACGTCCAGTGGACGAAAATGCCGATCCCCGCGACCTGTGCGATCTTGAGCGACCATCGCATGTCGACTGCTCCGCTCCACTGCAGAATTGTGTTGCTTGAACTGATCAGGACGACTCTGGGTCGCAGGCTTTGCCGCCGCAACTTGCAGCATAATCGTCGTCGTACACTCCAGGCGTCAACCTGGGAGAAGCACGCAGCCCTGTACGGGGATGTCCAATTGCTTCCGGCGGCTTGCCGCGGAGGGCAACTCCTCATCGGGCCAAGCCAGAAAGCGATAGTGGGCGCCCTGCCGGGCGGCCCACCGATGCCTATCGTCTAACCGGCCGTCTATGTGATCGCGGCCGCGACCAACGGGTATTCTCCCGTCCGCCGCGGCCGCGATTCACAGCAAGGACACTCGCGCGAGGCACGTGTCTAATGCATTCTCCTTGCTCCGCTCATAAACCAACTCGTAACCGCGCCTCCGCTCAGCACAATGGAAGCACCGACAACCAGCAGTGCGACCAAAGTCAGCGTGACGGGTACGATATGGGTCAAGGCCAGGATCGCCAGCACAACTGCGGCGAGCCCAACAAGGGATTGGGCGCCAGACGCCGCGAGAGTGGCTTCACGCGCGATCTCGTGCCCCATCGGATGGCCGGTCTCGGTAAAATCGAAACTCCTGAAGCGAGAGGTCGCGCCGCTGCCGAGAAGCAACGCCGCGCCAAACACCAGCGCCGCAATCGAAATTAAGATTTGCGGAAACACGCCCACAAGGGCCAGGATCCCCAAAACAATCCCTGCGCATCCGCCGAAGAATTCGGCCGTGACGCCGCCGCCAAATTCCATGCCGCGTCGCTGGGCCGGCCATTCGGCCGCCATGTCCGCGTACCTGGTGATCAGGACGCCTCCCTCAATCAGCAGGGCCGCGCCGATTGCCAGGGTTGCGATCGGCAGCATGTAGACCTGTTCGATCCCTGCCAGCCCGAGAATCGCCAACACAACAGCCGCCCCGCCGGCTAGAACCTCAGACGTGGACCCGGCCGCAAGCTCCGCAAAGAAGTTTTTTTCACGTTCGTGGAACGTTCCCAGATGTTGTTCTTGAATAGTCGTCATCACATGTCCTCCCAAAACACTCTCTTTCCAATCTCTACACTGGCCCCCTGCTCGTCGTCCGGGTGCGTTTCTCGAGTACGCCACGTCCGACAGCAGCGACGCGACAAATGCGCCAAGCGTTCGAGCGCAGGCCGGTCAATAAACGGAAGGCGACGGAGAGTGCGCGCGTCGATGAACGGCAGTTGGGCCGCTCGAATCACGCGAATCAAATCTTCGCGACTCATATCCGAAATGAACCGGACTGGGAGCTCGGCAATCTTGATCTTGTCGAGCGACGGAACTGTCGCCGTTGCAGAGGAGAAACCGCTTGCCCCGAGATCGCCTCGAACCATCTCCGAGGCCATTACACATCCTCCTCCGGCGCTCTGTGCGACTGTGTTGCGGACGACCACATCGTCTTACGCGCTGCCTGCACGCGGCTGCCGAAGCATTGGGGAAAACCCATTTCGCATAGGATTTCAGTGAAGTGCCAATTCAGGAGATAAGTCCTGCAAATTTCGGGCCATCAATGGGATGCGGGTTGCTATAAATAAACGGGCCGAGTGGCCGGCCTCATTGTCTCGTGGAATGTCTGCCAGGCGCCGCCAGGGCGGAATCAATGCAGTCATAGAGCGTTGCGACGGGACACCGCTTTTCGAGGCAGCGAATGACGGGACGGATCAGCAGGCGAGAGAGATCCTGGATCGGGAGGACATCGGCGACCAAGACGACGGGGACGCGGGAAAAGGCATTATCTTCCCGAAGGCAAGCGAGCACGCCCTCTCCGCCCCCCGACCGAAGCATGATTTTTCTGTAGGCGCAATTCCGGACATGGGACGCTGGAGGGATTTATCCGGCGACCGAGTGCCGATCCTCGAAGGGTATAAATTTTGCTCTCCACACAGTGAACGATTGGGAACAGGCACGGGGCCAAAATGGGCTTCCGGGCGACGATTGTGAAACCTCGTTGCGGAGAGAAACCTGTGGACGCCACCCGAAACGATCCGCGCCCTTTCGCCGCACGTTCACCCTTCGCGCACACCGTCTCGGTCATCTCGCTCGTGGTTGCGGCCATCGTACTCGGCCTTTTCTGGCGATCCTGGGGACCGGCCAACACCGGACTCGATGCGAACGCTCGGCCACGTCCTGTCGTGGCCCTTCCCGATCGATCGTCCATCGACCAGGCGAATATCGAGATTTACGAAAGGGTCTCGCCCGCCGTGGCCCAGGTCACTAGCCTCTCGCAGCAAGCCGGTTTTTTTGGCCTGAATGTCCAGGAAGTTCCCAAAGGAGTTGGTTCCGGCTTTGTGTGGGACACTGAGGGGCATATCGTGACGAATTATCACGTCGTTGAAGGAGCCGACGGCGCGCAAGTGACCCTCGCAGACCACTCGACCTACGACGCTCAGGCGATCTGGGCCGACCCCGACCAGGACATCGCCGTTTTGTGGATCAACGCTGCCAAAAGCAAGTTGCACCCGATCCTGATCGGCACGTCCCACAACTTGAAGGTGGGACAGGTCGTCTACGCGCTCGGCGACCCGTTTGGCCTCGATTTGACGATGACGACCGGAATCGTCAGCGCCCTGGGACGGGAGATCGAAGCGACGAACGGCCGCCAAATCCACGGTGTGATCCAGACGAGTGCGCCGATCAATCCGGGCAACTCGGGTGGGCCATTGTTGGACAGCAACGGTCGCCTGATCGGCATGAACACGGCAATCGTTAGTCCTTCGGGGGCCTTTGCTGGAATCGGTTTCGCGATCCCCGTCGATGAGATCAACCAGTACGTTCCGGAGTTAATCCGCCATGGCAAAGTGGTCCGCCCGCGCCTCGGCGTGCAGGTCGCTGAAGATCAGTTGGCGCAGCAAATGGGCGTGGACAAAGGAGTGCTGATTCTCAAGGTGTTGCCGGACAGTGCCGCCGCCGCCGCCCATCTGCAGGGGACCCGCCGCACCGAGGATGGTCAGATCCAACTCGGCGACGTGATTCTTACGATTGACGGAAAGGCGATCGACACTGCAAAAGAGTTGAACGCCGCTTTGGAGAAGTATCAGGTCGGTGGCACCGTCAAGCTCAGCATCATCCGCGATGGGCAGCGACAGGACGTCACCGTTGTCCTACGGGCGTCTCAATAATGGGCGGGATCACGGCTTCGACCGTTGAGGGGCCTCTCGCGCAGTCCCAAAACTGTCAATCGTGACCTGACGAGAAGCGGTCTTTCCGCTGTGGTCCGTGAAGGTGGTGTCGAACTCGACATCCCACCGCGCGGGAGGATCGCGGATAACGGCGACGAGCGACCTTTCCGGCGGAACGACGGGCATTTCATTCTCTGGAAAGACGAATTCCGTCCGATCGGACACGGTACGGCTCGTCAGCATCTCCCCCGTCGGGTTTCCATAAAAATCGCCAAGCCAGATTTCGACAATCGAGGGGGAAGCAGGCGTGCCCGGCTGACTGAGAGAACCGTTCGCAGAGCCGGCGCCCATCGTTTGCGGAATGAACCGCATCGCGCGGACGCCCTCTGGAAGCCCGTGACCGGGCACGAGGATAGCTCTCTGGTGGTTCATCTGGTCTCCAATTCGAATTCGATCGAAGGGGAAGTCCGCGATAACCATACCGTGGACGACGGAATACGAAGCGCGGTGATGGCGGTCTTTCCTGCGCGGACGTATCATCGCCGATCGTCGGTCCCCCGGCGCCCGATTGCAACCGCCAGCCCGCGCCGCTCGGTGCCCGGCAATTGGTTCGAGAGATTTGATTGCGAAGGAAATGCGCAGTGGCCGATGACGCACCGAACTCGGCAATCCTTGCGGATGACGCTCGAAAGGTGTCGCGAAAGGAGCAGGCGCTCGAGGTGAGCGTTTTTCTGTTTCTGATCGTCCCCTCGATGATTCTATCGCTGTTCGCGGTGGGACAAGGGAGCCAGGGTTTCGTCGTTACGGCGGTTTCCGTCATCCTGCGCGACCTGGCCTTGGGGAGCCTCGTTCTCTTCTTTGTCTGGCGCAATGCGGAACCGCTCAAAGCGATCGGCTGGACGTCCAGGAATTGGCCTCGACAGCTCGCCCTCGGCGTCTTGGCGTTCCCCTTGATGTTTCTGGGTGCCGCACTGATGGCGTGGCTGTTCCTGAAGATGGGGCTCTCCGCTCCCCATTCGCCGTTGCGAGCGGTACTATCGGTCCGAAGCTGGTTGCAGGCTCCGTTGGCCTTCCTCCTGGTCGCCGTGGTGGCGGTGACCGAAGAGACGATTTTTCGAGGGTATCTCCTCCTGCGTTTCACGGCCGTCAGCGGCAGCACGTCCTTCGCCGTGGTCTTGTCGACGCTGGTTTTCACGATGGGGCACGCCTACGAGGGCGAGGTGGGGCTGGCGACCGTCGCGATTTTGGGATTGGTCTTCGCCTTTGTCTATTTGCGCACCGGAAGCCTGGTTGCCCCGATTGTCCTGCACTTTTTTCAGGACTTTGTCGGCATCCTTGTGGTCGCCTATGCTGACGGGGGGCCAATAAAATGACCGGTTGGGAGCTGCTGGCCCTTCGCCAATCCCAGGCGGAGAACCTGTCGATATTCGAACCGGCCGCTCCCCCCTCGCAATCGATCCGGACGCTGTCGATTTTGCTGTTTGCCATTGCGGCGTTGATCTTCGTCGTTGTGGAAGGCGTGCTCTTTTACAACCTCCTGCGATTCCGCAAAACGACCGGCGGGCCGGCGACCGAGCCGCCGCAAGTCTACGGCGGAACGCCGATCGAGATCGCCTGGACGGTTGCCCCGACGCTGATCGTGTGCATCCTGGTGCTGGTCCTGTCGCGCACGCTGTGGGAGATCGAGCTCGATCCGCCGCCCCCCAAACCGGGCGACAACTCGCTGTTCGTGACCGTCGTCGGCCGGCAATGGTGGTGGGAATACCGCTACGACAAGTACAACGGCCGCCCTCTCGGTTTCATCACGGCCAATGAGCTGCACGTGCCGGCCGGCAGCGACGCCGTCCCACGGCGCGTGTTTCTCGACCTGCAATCGGCCGACGTCATTCACAGCTTCTGGGTGCCGCGGCTGGCCGGCAAGACCGACCTGATCCCCGGCAAGACCAACCGAATGTGGTTCCAGACTGGCGAGCGCGGGACGTTCTACGGGCAATGCGCCGAATACTGCGGCACGCAGCACGCGGGAATGCTGCTGCGCGTCGTCGTCGATTCCCCGGAGGAGTTCGCGCGTTGGGTCGAGCTCCAGCAGGGGCCGGCACGAGACGATCTCTCCGCCCGTTCAGGGAAGGCGGCGTTCCTCGCCGAATCGTGCGTCAACTGTCATCGCGTGCGCGGCACTCCGGCGGCCGGCGTCTATGCGCCGGACCTGACGCATCTCATGAGCCGTCAGACGCTGGCCGCCGGCATACTGCCCAACAACGAAGAAAACCTCGACCGGTGGGTGGCGAACCCTCAGAAAATAAAGCTCGGTTGCTTGATGCCGGCGTTCAGCCTTGGCGAACAGCGGCGGAAAGAAATCATCCACTATTTGGCGACGCTGCGTTAAATGACCCTCGTAAATCAAAAACCGCTTAGCCACGAAACCTCAGTCGAAGAGGAGCGTCCGTCGCCCGCCTGGTCGGCGGTCCTGCACGACTGGGTCACCACGGTCGATCACAAGAAGATCGGCCTGATGTATGTCGGCATGGCCGTCGTCTACCTGGTCATCGGGGGCTGCGAGGCGCTCCTCATGCGGTGGCAGCTCTTTTATGCCCGCAACGATTTCCTCCGCCCCGACACGTTCAATCAGCTCTTCACGATGCACGGCACCACCATGGTCTTCTTCATGGGCATGCCCATTCTGATCGGCATCGGCAACTACCTCGTGCCTCTGATGATTGGCGCGCGGGACATGGCGTTTCCGCGGCTCAACGCGCTGGGATTCTGGGTCACATTTTTCGGAAGTCTGCTCGTCTATCTGAGCTTCGCCGTCGGGGGAGCGCCCTCCATCGGCTGGTTCGCCTACGCGCCGTTGACGGAGCCCGCCTTCGCCCGGGGGTTGGGGACCGAGTTTTGGGCCCTGGGACTGATCATCGCCGGCGTCGGCACGATCACGGCCGCCGTCAATTTCGTCGCCACGATTCTCGGAATGCGCGCCCCCGGCATGACGATGCGCAAGATCCCCTTCTTCGCCTGGACGATCCTGTGGACCTCGGTGCAAATCTTGATTGCAATCCCTCCGCTCACCGCGGCGCTCGTCATGGTACTCCTCGATCGCCAGTTGGGAGCGCACTTCTTCGACACGCAGAACGGCGGCTCGGCCCTGCTGTGGCAGCACCTGTTCTGGTTCTTCGGACATCCCGAGGTTTACATTCTCATCCTGCCGGTCTTCGGCATGGTCACTGAAGTCATCCCGGTCTTCTCCCGCAAGGTGCTCTTTGGATACGAGTTCATGGCCGCCGCCACCGTGGCGATCGTCTTTATCAGCCTGGGCGTCTGGGCGCATCACATGTTCTGCGTCGGCATGAGCCGTGCGCAGGATCTTTACTTCGCCGTCGCCAGCCTGCTCGTCTCGATTCCCACCGGAATCAAGTTTTTCAACTGGCTGGCCACGATGTACGGCGGCCGCATTTCCGCTCGCGTCGCCCATGCTGTTTGCCTGCGGATTTCCTGTCGATGTTCCTCATCGGCGGCCTTGACGGGCATCATGCTGGCGGCGACCCCGTTCGATTTTCAGCTTTCCGACAGCTATTTCGTCGTCGGCCATTTCCATTGGGTGCTGATCGGCGGCACGCTGTTCGGCACGTTCGCGGGCCTGCATTATTGGTATCCCAAGGTGACCGGCCGCATGCTCTCCGAGCGGCTGGCCCGCTGGCAGTTCTGGCTGCTGTATATCGGCTTCCTTGTGACCTTCGGGCCGATGCACATTTCGGGGTTCCTGGGCATGCCGCGGCGAATCTACACCTACGAGGTGAGCCGTGGCTGGGAGTTCCTGAATCAATTGACCACGGTCGGGGCCCTGATCCAGGTGCCGAGCTATGCGATCTTCGTTTACAACGTGATCTGGTCGTATCTGGAAGGGCCGGCCGGCCGGCGATGACCCGTGGGATGCCTGGACGCTGGAATGGACAACGACGTCCCCTCCCCCTTCGTACAACTTCGCGTCGATCCCGATCGTGCGCAGCCGCCGGCCGCTGTGGGACCTGAAACATCCTGACGATCCGGACTGGAAATACGAATGAATACGTTGAGTCCGGCCCCATTAACCGCCGCCCCATTAACTCAGGCCCCATTAACTCCGGCCGCAGTGGGGCATGCTCGCCTTTCTGCTGTCGGAAGTGGCGTTTTTCACCACGCTGATCGTGGTTTACATCAGCTTCCTGCATCGGGACCGCGTCGGTCCGACGCCGGCCGAGGCCCTGTCGCTGCCGCTGGTCATCGGCACGACGATCTGCCTGCTGTCGAGCAGCCTTGTCATCCATCTGGCCGGCCGGGCGCTCGAACGACAGCGTCAGCGATCATTTTGTCTCTGGTGGGGCGGGCACGATCGTGCTGGGAGTCGCCTTTCTGCTGGGCACGGCATACGAATGGCGGGACCTGATCGAGCGGCAGGGACTGACGATTCGCCGCAATCTGTTCGGCACGACTTATTACACGCTGGTCGGCTTTCATGGACTGCACGTCACCGTGGGGGTCATCATCGATGCTCGTCGTGCTGGGCCTGGCGCTCGGCCGCCAGGTGACCCACGCCAATCGGGCCGGAGTGCAACTGGTCTCGTGGTACTGGCATTTTGTGGACGCGGTCTGGGTGGCCGTTTTTACCGTCGTCTATCTGGTTGGCCGTTAAAACGCGAGAGCAGCCAACAGTGGCAAGCGAACCGCAATCCGCCGCGAAACGAGGGCGTCTCCCAGCGGGAGAATTCCGTCAGATGCCGCGGCCGACCGTCGCCCCGCTGGTGGTCGGCGTGGGAACGACGCTCTTGCTGGCCGGGTTTGCGCTGGGAGCGGCGATCAGCCTGGTCGGCGCTGTGATTCTCGTCGTCGGAATGGGCGCCGTGGATTGGGTCCCTGCTGCCCGGCCGAGGGCACATGGCCGAGGCGGTCGCGGCGCAGGCCCGAGTCCGATCACCGCCAGGGCCGGAACCGTGGAGCGTCTCGAGCTAGGGCATGCCCGGTTACCGCATCCGGCTACCGGAAAAAGTGCATCCGATCTCGGCCGGCGTGGAGGGGGGATTGCTGGGCGGTCTCGTCATGCCGCTTGCCCGCGCTCGGCTATGCCCTGTCGAGCGGACATGGGATCTGGTATCCGCTCAATCTGCTGGCCGGCATGGCCTTGCCGGGCGTCGGCAGCATGAGCACGGCCCAGCTCGAGCCAATTTCACTGGGTGCTTTTCATCGTGGGAGCCGGCGTGCACGTCACGATGTCGGCTGTGTTGGGGCTTCTCTACGGAGTGCTCTTGCCGACGCTGCCGGAAATCCCCAAGCCTGTTGCCTGGGGAGGCGTCCTGATGCCCCTGTTGTGGACGGCTGTCAGCTACAGCTTCATGGCGGTCGTCAACCCGGCCCTCAACAACGGTGTCGATTGGCCGTGGTTTATCGCTTCGCAGTTCATCTTCGGAGTTGTGGCCGCACTCGTCGTCATCCGCCTGCGAGCACAGGCTCCCGAAGGTGGTGGCCGGAGTTCTCGGCGGACTATTCGGCGGCCTGTTAATGCCCGGTCCCGGCCGTGATCTGGAGCCTGGCAAGCGGCCACGGACTTTGGTATCCGGCCAACCTGCTGGCCGGCATGGTGCGCCACGGTATGGGCCGATTGACGGTCCAACAGTTGATGCAATTCAACGCAAACTGGCTCGGGACGGCCATCGTCATTCATGCGGTGATGTCGCTGACCTTGGGGCTCCTGTATGGAATCCTCCTCCCGAGACTGCGGCCGATTCCCGGCCCTTTCGTCTGGGGAGGCGTCCTCATGCCCCTGCTTTGGACGGCGGCCAGCTATCAGCCTGATGGGCGTCGTCAATCCGTTGCTGCAAGAACGCGTCAACTGGCCCTGGTTTGTTGTGTCACAGTTCGTATTCGGAATCGTCGCCGCAATCGCGATCGTCCGTTCCGAAGAGATCCTCGTTCCGCCGGCCGGCCCGTCCACTTAGGGTATGCGAACGATGCTGACCGAAGCGTGCGTCACAATCGAAAGGCCGAACCGCAAGCGCGACGGGCGGCTGTTGGCGTTGTGCGCCGTCGTGCTTGTCGGTTGCGACTTCCCCGGCCAGCCAAATGCCGGGCAACGCCCGGCGCCGGCCGACGAGATCCGTCAGTTTTGACGTGGTTTATGCCCGCAACTGTTCCGGTTGTCACGGAGCCGACGGTCGGTTTGGGCCGGCGCCTCCACTCAATGACCCGTTGTTCCTCACGATCGTCCCCGACAGTGTACTTCAGAGCGTAATCCGCGACGGACGCCCCGGCACCTTGATGCCCGCCTTCGCACAAGACAAGGGCGGAACGCTCACCGCCGCCCAAGTGCAAGCTCTGGCCGGCGGTCTCAAGTCTCACTGGCGGCCGGCCGGGCCAGCAGGCGGCGATTTGCCTCCGTATTCGGTTGCCACCAAAGCGAAACAGGAAGATTCAACGGACGTGATCCAGCGCGGCGGAGTCGCCTTCGACCGCGCCTGCGCCGGCTGCCACGGAACAAAGGGCGAGGGGGACTCGGCCGGCGCGATTGCCGATCCCGCGTTCCTGGCGCTCATCAGCGACCAGGCGCTCCGGCGTCTCATCATCACCGGACGACCGGACCTGGGAATGCCCAATTACGCTCAGACCGATGGGCGGGACGACGATTTTCGGCCCCTGACGTCCGCGGAAATCAGCGACCTCGTCGCTTTCGTGCGGCACACCGGGAACGCAAGCCGCCGCGACGGCCCAGCACGAACGTTCGGCTCACGTCGGTCGGATTCCCACCGATCGCCGTGGCAACGAGCGGAGCCTCGAAATTGAATCCGAGGAATGATGTGATGGAATCAGCCACATCGCAAGAAGCCTCATCGCCGTCCCCCATTCCCCCGCGGCGCTCGTTTTTTCGTTGGATTACCTCGGGATTGCCGTCGTGGCCGGGGTGCTCGTGCTCGGGCCGGCTACGGCCTACGTGCTTCGAACACGCAAGACGCCGGTCGACTGGATCGCATTGGGGCGCAGTGGGCGATTTTCCGCCCAACGAAACGCGCAGGGTGACTTTCGACAATCCGATCCGTCAGCCCTGGGACGGCATCGTGGCCCACGCGGCCGTCTACGTGCGTTACGACGGAAAGGACGGCGGCGGACAGGACCAGTTTCTGGTCTTAGACGTGAACTGTGCGCACTTGGGCTGTCCCGGTCTCGCTGGTTTCCCGAGTCGGCCCTGTTCATGTGCCCGTGTCACGGCGGGGTCTATTACTCCGACGGCAGCCGCGCCTCCGGTCCGCCGCCGCGCGGTCTGTTCCATTGCGTGTGGCGCGTCCGCAAAGCGATCGACTGGAGATTCAAGCGCCGCACTATCCCACGTTATACGACACGCTGGAGAAACCGGCCTGATGCACGGCACGACCAAGATCTGTAAACGGAAGACGCGAGACCAAAACAAAAACGAGAGATTGCACGGCAATGCGCGTTTGCGCCGGCTTGGCGAATGGTTCGATCGGCGGCTGGGCTTGCGAGAAAGCCTGCTGCCGCTTCTGCGCCATCCGATCCCCCGCTCGGTCGACGGACCGATGGGTTGGTGGTATGTCTTCGGCAGCGCTTCGATGACGCTGCTGGCGGTGCAGATTCTTGACGGGGATCGGCCTCGCCCTGGTTTATGTGCCGTCGGCGGACAAGGCGTACGACAGCCTGCTCTATCTGAACGATGCCGAACCGCTCGGCTGGTTTTTGCGGTCGCTGCATTATTACGCCGGCTCGGGAATGGTCGTGCTGGTCCTGGCCCACATGACGCAGGTCTTTCTGCACGGCGCTTACAAATATCCGCGCGAGATGACCTGGGTGCTGGGCGTCTGCCTGCTGTTGTGCACGCTGGGAATGTTTTTCACGGGCCAGGTGCTGCGGTGGGATCCCGATGCGTATTGGGGCCTGGCAGTCGGCGCGTCGATGGCCGGACGCGTGCCCGTGCTCGGGCCGTGGATGGTCCGATCTCTTGCTCGGCGGGCCGGTGATCGGTGGCGATTCGCTCAGCCGGTTTTTCGCGCTTGCATGTCTTCGTCATTCCCGGGCCTGCTGTCTTGCGGCGCTGGTCGTCCACCTGTGGCTGGTTCTGAAGTGTGGCATCAGCGAAGTCGCCGCGGCCCGGCGCGCGTCGTCGACCCGCGGACCTATGACGCGCGAGTATCGAAGAAGTCGTTGCGGACAAGCGGGCGTTCCGTTTCTCGGCGATGCCGCGCTCAAGGACGTGTTCGCGTCGGCCGTCGCGGTGATCGTTGTCGTGGTCGCTCGCCGCCGTTTTGGGTCCCAAGGGGCCGACGCGGTCCGCCCGATCCGACGCTTGCCGGCGCCGAATCCGCGGCCGGAATGGCCGTTCCTCTGGTTATTCGCCTCTGCTCGCGCTGAGTCCGCCGTCGGTCGAGACGTTCGTTATGCTCGTCTTTCCGGTGCTTCTGATTGTGGCATTGTTCCTTGTTCCGTTTGTGAGCAACCGGGGCGAGCGGGCTCCCAGTCGCCGGCCGGTGGCCGTGCTTTCGGTCATTGTGATTTACACGGTGCTGGGCATTTTGACCTATGAGGGGAATTCGGCCCCCTGGTCGCCCGTGATGACCGCCTGGAGCGGCGATCCGATTCCGGCGTCGATCGTCAAACGCAGCACGCCGCTGGAGCTTGCAGGGCGCGGTCGTGTTTCAGAACAAGAATTGCCGGAACTGTCACGCGCATCGACGGCATCGGCGGACGCCGGGGCCCTGACCTGTCGACTGGTCGGGACTGCGCCTCACGCGCGACCAACTCATCGACCAGGTCAGCAACGGCACGCCCGGAGCCAAGGGAGCGCCGGGAGGCGGCGAGATGCCGGCCTACGGCAAGCAAATCGGTCCCTCCCAGATGACGGCGCTCGTCGACTTTCTGATCGAGCCTTCGTCCGCCGGGACAGCCGGCCGGCAGAGCCGGCCGCGCAACCCGACCGGCGGAAACCAAGCAGCCATGAATCCCGCGTTCGACGCGTTTCTGCGATCTTGGCCATCCAATCCGCCGCTCGTCGTTCTCGCTGGTCCTCACGCGCGGCGGTTTACGTCCGTGGCTGGCTCGCGCTCCATCACCGCGCGCCACGGCCGCTGGCACGGCGGTCGTCTCGCGGCTTTTTTCGGCGGCCTTGACGGCATGTTTCTTGCGCTCGGCTTCGCCGATCGAATCTTTTCGCCTCGCTGGTCCTGTCGATCCACATGGTGCAGCACATGCTGCTGATGATGGTCGCGCCCCCGCTGATCTGGCTTGGGGCTCCGCTCTTTCCGCTGCTCCGCGGACTGCCGGAGCCGATCCGCGTGTATTGGATCGGGCCGCTGCTGCGGGCGCGGAGCTTGCAGCGATTTTTCGGCGGCTTGACCCATCCGCTCGTCGCGCTGCCGCTTGTTCGTCGGCACGATCTGGCTGTGGCACGCTCCGGCCACCTACGATTGGGCCCTCCGCTCGGACGCCTGGCATTATGTGGAACACGCCTCGTTTTTCGGCGACGGGGCTCTTGTTCTGGTTTCCGGTGGTCCGGCCCTATCCGAGTCGGCCGACGCTGGTCGCCGTGGCTGCTTGATCCCGTATCTGATTCTTGCCGATGTGCAGAACACGCTCTTGTCGGCTCTGCTCACCTTCGCGAATCGGCCGCTCTATCGCTATTACACCGAGCTGCCGCCGCTGCCGGGGCTGTCGACCGCTGCGGTGACCAGGCGGCGGCCGGCGTCATCATGTGGGTGCCCGGCTCGGTGGCCTTTCTGGTGCCACTGTTCGCCATCGGCGTGCGGCTTTTGTTCTCGCTCGAGCAGAAAACCGAGCTGCGTGGCGGGTCGCGACCAGCCAAATCACCGAGAGTCGGCCAATCCATCGGAGCCGCTCACTCGCGTCTGCAACTTCCCGTGCTGCAGGAGCCACCGGTCTCGGCGGGTTTCGACCTGCTGGACGCTCCGCTGCTGGGCCGTTTTCTGCGGTGGCGACATGCCCGCGTGGCGCTGCAACTGCCGCTGGCCGTCTTGGCGGCAGTCCTGATTCTCGACGGGCTTCGCGGACCGCAAATTGCCGCCGTGAACCTGGCCGGCGTGTTGCCCTGGATTCACTGGCGCGGCTTGCTGATCCTCGCGCTGCTCGTGGCGGGCAACTTCTTCTGCATGGCCTGTCCCTTCACGTTGCCGCGGCGACTGGCCGGCCGGTGGCTGGGACTTGGACGCGTCTGGCCGCGCGTGGCTGCGCACGAAATGGCTGGCGGTCGGGCTCTGTGGCGCTGTTTCTCTGGGCTTACGAGACGTTTTCGTTGTGGAACAGCCCGCGGTGGACGGCCTGGATTGCGATCGGCTACTTCGTCGCGGCGTTTGCCGTCGACGGTCTGTTTCCCGCCGGCACCTTCTGCAAATACGTCTGTCCCGATCGGTCAATTCAATTTCGTGCAGTCGCTTGTTTCGCCGCTGGAGGTCAAGGTCCGCTCGCCGATCGTCTGCGTCTCGTGCACAACGCACGAGTGCATTCGAGGCAGCGACGGCATTCCCGGCTGCCAGATCGCGCCTCTTTCAGCCGCACAAGTCGAGCAACATGGACTGCACGTTTTGTCTCGACTGCGTCCATGCCTGCCCGCATGAAAATGTCGGCCTGATCGCCGGCCTTCCCGGAAAGGAACTGTGGCGTGATCCGTTCCGCTCGGGAATCGGCCGATTCGGCACGCCGGACGGATCTGGCGGCACTCGTCGTCGTTCTGGTGTTCGGCTCGCTGGCCAACGCCGCCGGAATGGTCGGGCCGGTCGTCGAATGGCAGGATCGCGCTGCGGTTGAGAATGGGCGGCGCCGCCGGCGTGGATGATGACGAGCCTGTTCGCCGTGCTGTCGCTCGATCGTCCTGCCGGCGACTGCGGTCGGCCTGGCTGCCGCCGTAAGCCGCCGCTGGGGGCAGATCGCGGCAAGCCCGCTCGAAGTGGCGACGCGGTTTTCCTACGCGCTCGTTCCACTCGGGTTCGGCATGTGGCTGTCCCACTACAGTTTCCACTTTCTGACGAGTTGGGAAACCGCCCTGCCGGCGAGCCAGCGCGTCACTGCAGGATCTCGGCTGGACGTTCTTGGGCGAACCGCGGTACCAATGCTCCTGCTGCCGGCCCGTCGGTGACTGGCTGCTCCGGCTGCAGATTCTTTTCCTGGACGCCGGCCTCTTGATGTCGCTCTACGCGGGCTATCGCATCGCACTCGGCGCAATCCGTCGCAGCTCATCGCGAGCGCTCGCGGCGTTTGCCCCGTGGGGCGTCTTGATCGTCCTGTTGTTTGCCGCCGCCGTCTGGATCGTTTTCCAGCCGATGCAAATGCGCGGCACCTTGCCGGGGAGCCGCTCTGACCATGCCGCACGCGATCGCCCGGATAGTACGGCATGCGTCCTCATCGCCGTGTTGGCGAGCATCAGTCCTCGCGGCGTGCTCATGCCTGGGTGGTTGCCACAATCGCCGCGTTCGCCGACGGCGGTACTATTGCGGCTTTCGGAAAAGAAGGGCAACTATCGGATCAGCGCGTTCACCGCCCCGAATCCGTTTCGAGCCGGCCCCGTCGAAATCAGCGTGCTTGTCCAGGATGCCGCGACAGGCGATCGCATTGCCCGACGTGAAAGTCGCTCTCCGCATTGCCCCAGGCGAGCGGCCCTCCGACGTGCGACAATACCCGGCGACCACGCGGCGACGCGACGAACAAGCTCTTCCACTCGGCCGACGTTCGATCTCCGCGGCCCGGGCTGGTGGACCGTCGCGATCGACGTCGACGGACCACAGGGAGCCGCTCGCGACGAGCTTCGAGTGGAGGCCGCCGACCGGCTTCCCCGTTGGCTCAGCATGTGGCCGTGGTTCAGTTGGCCGTTTTTGTCGGTCCTGCTGTTCGCCCTTCACCAGGCGTTCGCCGTCAGTCGGACTCCGTCTCGGCCCACGCCCGCACCTCGCCGCTCTCCTCAACCTCGACATGAATGACGTTCGGATGGCAGCAGACCGGGCAGTCCTCGGCATATTCCTGGCTCATCCCTGCCGACAGATCGACCGGCACGACGATTTCTTCGCCGCACGAACTGCAAACGTAGCTGGCTTCTTCTTGCATGCGCCGTTGCCTTCCTCAGCGATTCTACCACGACTTGACGGAGGTCCGTAGAATGCCCCGCGTCGACACGTCATCGACGAACCTCTTTGCCGACTTGCCATCCGTGATTCCGGACGAGCTTGTCGAAACGCTGCTGCAATCGCTATGATCCGCATTGAGCGGATCGTCTCCCGCGGCCATGCCTCGCCGACCGACTTCTGGTACGACCAGCCAGAGAACGAGTGGGTCGTCGTGTTGCGCGGAGCGGCCCGTCTCCGATTCGAGGACGAAGTCGATCGAGATGCGAGCCGGGGGACTCCGTCAATATTCCGGCCCACAGGAAGCACCGGGTCGATTGGACGACTCCGGACGAGCCGACGGTCTGGCTGCGCGGTCATTCTACGAACGAGGGCCGCGTCGCGGTCAGCGTGGCCGTTGAGGATCGATCGCGCGGGGGCTATATGTAGCGGCTGCGTCCGTCGATCGGATTTTGCCGGCTCCGCAGACCGGAAGTGCGCGTGGAAGAGCTCCGCCGCATTCTTCGCGAATATTGGGGCTACGGCGATTTCCGGCCGCTGCAGGCCGAGGCGATGCGCGCGGTGATCGACGGCCGCGACTCGGTCGTCATTCTGCCGACCGGCGGCGGCAAGTCGCTCTGTTTCCAGGCTCCCGCCTTGCAGCTGCCCGGGCTGGCGGTCGTGCGTCTCTCCGCTCATCTCGCTGATGAAGGACCAGGTCGACGCGCTGGCCGATTGCGGCGTGCCGGCCGCCTGCGTGAACAGCTCGCTTTCCTACGAAGAAAAACGGCGGCGTCGCCGCCGACATCCGGGCCGGGCGGCTGAAGCTGCTGTACCTCTCGCCCGAACGGCTGATGATGGAGCGGACGCTCGAATTCCTCCAGGAGGTCCCGCTCTCCTTCTTCGCGATCGACGAAGCCCACTGCATCAGCGAATGGGGGCACGATTTCCGCCCCGAATATCGGATGCTGCGGCTCCTCAAGGAAAAGTTCCCCAACGTCGCCATCCACGCCTACACGGCAACCGCCACCCCCCGCGTGCGCGACGATATCGCCCGCGAGCTGCATCTCAAGGATCCCGGAAATCCTGGTCGGCTCGTTCGATCGGCCGAACCTCGTCTACCGCGTGCAGCGGCGGACGGAACTGCTCCGCCAGGTGCGCGAAGTCATCGACCGGCACCGCGACGATTCGGGCATCATCTACTGCATTCGCCGGGCTCGACGTCGACGGGCTGTGTGCCGATCTGCAGGCGGCCGGCTACGAAGCGCTGCCCTACCATGCCGGCATGACCGACGAAGCCGCGCAAGGCCAACCAGGACGCCTTCATCAACGACCGCGTGAAGATCATCGTGGCCACCGTGGCCTTTGGGATGGGGATCGACAAGTCCGACGTGCGGTACGTGATCCATGCCGCCGCTCCCAAGTCGCTCGAGAATTACCAGCAGGAAAGCGGCCGGGCCGGGCGAGACGGTCTGGAGGCCGAGTGCTGCCTGTTTCATTCGCCGGTCGATTTCCGCACGTGGCGCCAGCTGCAGGAGGACCTGCCGGCCCAGGCGTTCGAGGCGGCGCATGGCGGTGCTGGACGGAATCGACCGTTACTGCACCGGCGTGACGTGCCGGCACCGGGCGATCACTGGCCTACTTTGGGCAGGAGCTCGAAAGCGAAAACTGCGGTGCCTGCGACGTTTGCCTGGCGGAGCTCGACCTGGTCGACGACGCGCTCATCGTCGGCGCAGAAGGTTCTCTCCTGCGTCTTTCGGCTGCGGGAGAATTTCGGCGGCGATTACACGGCCCAAGTGCTGGCCGGCTCCCGCGAGCAGCGGATTCTCGACAACGGCCACGACAAGCTCAGCACGTGGGGCATCCTGGCCGAGCACGACCGCAAGAGCATCCGCAATTGGATCGAGCAATTGGTCGGCCAGGGCTTTCTGGAGAAGAAGCGGCGAATATAACGTTCTCAAGATCACGCCCGCCGGCCGCCGCGTGCTCCGCGGCGAAGTGACGCCGCGGCTCTTGAAGCCGGCCCAGCGGCCGCGCAAGGAATCGCGCGCCGCGCACGACTCGTGGGACGGGGTCGACCGCGACTTGTTCGATGTGCTGCGAGACTGGCGGCGGCGGCAGGCCTCGACAGCGCAGATCTGCCCCCTTCATCGTGATGGGCGACGCCACGCTCCGCGATCTCGCGCGACCCGCCCGTCGAACCTGCAGCGGCTGCACGCCATTCACGGCATCGGCGAAAAGAAATGTGCGCGAGTACGGGGCCGAACTGTTGGCCGAGATTGCCGCATATTGCCGCCGGACGCGGGCGTGTCTCTCGGATGTCGATCCGTTCGACCGGAAGCGGCCCGTGCCCGGCGACGACACGCCCGTCGAAAGATCGCCTGCCGACCGGAACGCGGCGCCAGGCGTTCGACCTATTTGCAAAGGGAAAATCGCTGGACGATGTTCGCCAGGCGACCGGCCGCGCGCCGTCGACCGTCACTGAATACCTCGTGGATTACATCGAACGAGAAGGGCTTCGCGATCCGGCATCCCTGGCTCGATTCGGCTCTCTTCGGTCGGATCCGGTCCATTGCCGAGAAGGATGGATTCGGCTCGTCTGAAGCCGATCTTTGAGGCTCTGGAGGGGACGGTCGATTACGATCAAATCCGAATCGCCGTGGCCTGCCTGCGCAACGCCGGCTCCCTCCCAGCCGCGACTACTGCCGCGTCTGATAACCAAGCTGGCTGACGGTTCTTTTCGAGCCGCCGCGCGTCGAAGCACCGGCGAGCGGCGTCACGCATTGGCCTCGCGACAAGGTCTGCGAAAATCGCGGGCATGCTCGGAAGAGAGCCGCGACCATCAGGGAGCGGGGCTCATGCCAGGCCGGCCAATGGCGCGGCCTGACACTCCCTAACAGTCGCGGCTCTTCACTTCAGTTCGTCGACGGATCACCGGACGCGGACTCAATGGCCCAGCATCTTGGCGATGACGAAGATCACGAAGGCACCAAGATCCCTCCGCCCGCCAGAAGATAGACAAGGGAATATCCGAGGGCTGCGAAGACCGGAGTCGTCTGCAGTAGAGTTTCCATATCCAGGGGTCCTTGTTCGAGGGCCGACTTAATCTCAGATGTGAATCGAGTTTTGCTTCCATCGGCCTCTCAATATGCAAGCCGCGTGCCAAGAAATCGCTTTTTCGCCCACGATTTCTTCCCTCGCATGTGAGCGACCAGACAATCAATCGCTCGACGAGTCTTCCCCTTCATGTCTGCGGCCCGTGTCATGCTGAAGCATAACCTACGCGATCTGCTGCGGATCGTTCGGCAGCGCCGCTTCCGGCACGGGCGCGCGGTCGGTTAGTGTTTCTGGAACTGAGCGGCGACCCATTCCAGCCAGTCCTGTGACGGGACGGCGTAGGGGCGGAGTTTTTCGGCTCTTGCCTGTTTCGCGCAGGTAGAGGAGGGCCCGATGGCCGCCCAAGCGGGCGGCGGCGGGCGAATCGATCAGGCTGCTGGAATCGGCCGAGTTCATTTGGAAGGCGACGCCGCAGCTCGAATTCCCGCAACGTTTGCTGGGTCATCCAGCGGTTCAAGTTGCTGTAAGTGTCGCACCAGACGATCGCGTGCACGCCGACGGCCGGGCCGTCGCGGAAGATGTCGGCCAGCAGCTTGCCGGCGCTGGTCGCCTTTCCCTCGTCCGCGCTGCTGGAAAAGCCGAAATCGTCCTGCTCGTTCCGCAGGTCGCGGAACCGGCTGAAGTTGGAGATGAAGACGAAGATCGGGTGATCGCCGGTCGCTCGGTTGTTCCATGCGGCGAGTGACTTCGGCCGCGATTTCCTGCACCGCAGCGGCCGCCTCGCGCTGGCCGGTGCGCACGATTCGATGGGGCGTCCGCTCCGCCAGGCGTTTCCACTCGCTGGCGGCGGCCGAGTCGACCGCGTCGCCATCGAGAACGATAGAACTGCGCGGCCGGGGCGGCAGGCTCGGCGACTTTCTGCTGCGCGGCCAACGTGATGAAGGCGACCGCGAGCATCCCCTGGGCCGAAGGTGCGTCCGGTCCGACGATCAGCAGGTTGTCGCCGGGGCGGCGGTTGAACACGAATCGGCGTCGGCAGCCGGATCGAGACCGGCTCGCCCAGCCAGACGGACAGCGTTTCCACGCGGCTGGCCGTTCTTCGCTGGCTCGCCATCGCGGAAAACGCTTCGATCGTCTTCGTGCAGTTCCGCATTGTTCTGCGGATCGGATGCGACGTTTCCCTCGAACACGATGGCCGGCTCTGACACGACGCCCTGGTCGCGCTGCAATGTCTCCTGCACCTGCGAGAGATAATCGTCGCGCCGGTCGTCCGGCAGCCAGGCGATCTGAAAGGGATGGTTGCCTTCGAGCGAGCCCGTTGGAGTCGTTGTAGATCGCTTCGCCGGGACGCGTCAGGAGGCGGGCGGCCGCGTTCTCTTCGCTCAGGATGAGATGCGCATCGCTCTCGCTGCATTGCAGCGCGATCCGCACGGCCACCTGGCCCAGCGTGCTGCGGGCCAGCGAATAGGCCCCGCCCAGGGTTTGCGAGCCCAAAAGAACGTGGATGCCGAACGCACGGCCCTGGCGAACGAGCCGATCGAGCAGCAGGTTGGCGGCCGCCGACAGGGTGTCGTCTTCGACGAAGAACTCCTGGAACTCGTCGACGACGAGCAACAGCCGCGGCATGCGTTCGTTGGGGCGGGCCCGGCGGTAGCTCTGCACGTCCTGCGCGCCGACGCTGCGGAAAGTTTCGCCCCGCTCTTTCAGGATCGTCGTCGAGCCGCTCGAGCACGCTGATGCCGAACTCGCGATCGCTTTCGATGCCGATGATCTGCGCATGGGGCAGAGCGTGGCTGGCGTACGTCTTGAACTCGACCCCTTTCTTGAAGTCGACGAGATAGAACTGCACCTCGTCGGGGCTGTAGTGCAGCGCGAGATTGACGATCAGCGTGTGCAACAGCGACGATTTGCCGGAGCCCGTTTTGCCCGCGATCATGACGTGCTGCGACGTGCCCCGCCCCAGCTTCAGGTGCTGCAGCTTGGTGGCGCCTGCGCGGCCCAGGGGGACGTCGAGTCCCGTGCGGCTGTCCTGCCGCCACAACTCGCCGTTGCGGGGCGCGATGCGGTCGAAGGCGACCTCGACCCGGCGGGCATCCTTCGATTGCACGCCGGCCGTCTTGACGATCTCGGTAAATTCGGTCGGCCCGCGGCGGAGAGCTCCATCTTCACCGGATAAGGGGCCAGTTCCGGATCGCGCGAGACGAAGCGGCCCTGCTGCCAGTCGAGCGTCATCGCGGCGGCTTCGAGGTCGGCCAGGTCGAAGTTGTGCGGCATCGGCTGCTTCGTGTCGACGCTGATGATCGTGTAGACGCCGCAACGCGGTCCGCTGTTGACGATGCTCACGAGCCGCTGGGCCGCCGAATCGGAAAAGTTCGCCGGGAAGTTCGCCACGACGAGGAACTGGTATGGCTCGGCGACTTCGCCGGCCTGCTCGTTGTATTCCTCGATCGTGTCGAATTCGTTGCGGAGGTAGGCCTGGAAGACGTTCTCCATGTGCTCGGAGAGGTCGGTCAGACGTTTCTCGATCTGCGGTTTTTCGGTCCAGATTTTCGTTCCGATGATGAGCTCGTCGAAGTCGGCCAGGTGCATGAAGGCGGAGAACTCCTGGCCCAATCCGACCGGATCGATGACGGTGAACCGGAGTTTTCCGCCGGGAAGCGAGGTCAAGAGCCGCAGCATGATCGAGCGAATCGCGTCGACCGCGGCCGGCTCGTCCCTCGCCCTGGCATTCGAACAAGAGCGAGCCGCGAGGCGAGGGAAACGGAAGGACGAAGGGCAGCTTCGACGCGCGCCGGGTCGGGCCTCAGTTGCGGGTCGCGCGGCAAGCCGTTGGGGATCTTTGCGAAATCGAGATCGTAATGGCCGACGCGAATGGGACGCAGGACTTGCTCGGGGAAGTTTCCATCCATTGTTCCGCATGGCCGACCAGTCGATCGCCGCGCGGCTGCACTCGCTCTCGAAGTCGGCCACCGTACGCAGAGAACTTCGACGTGCCCGACCGCCATTTCTCGGCAAGCGCCGTCGCGTGCCTGCGTTTTCGTTCGCTGTTCGCTTTGACGTCCGCTCGGCGCATTTCGCGCTGGGCCGCCTCGCTGGCCTCTCTTTTGCACGCCGGCCAGATCGGTCATTTTTTTCTGGAAGTCCTCGTCGAGCGATCGCAATTGCTCGTCGCGTCGCTCGGCGATCTCCTCGAGCAGGGCGGGATACCTCTTGTCGGCCTCCGCCCGCTCGCGCTGTTTGCGGGCGGTCGCGTCGGCCAGCCTATGGGCCGCCTTCGCCTCGACGTTGGCCAGGGCCCGGTCCCGCTGGGCCACGATCTCCGCATACCGCCGTTCGAATTGCTGCCGCCGCTCTTGCAGCTCTTGCTTGGCGCTTTCGAGCCACCGCTTTTGGACCGCCTTCAGCTCGGCATACGCCTGCTGCACGTCGAGATAAATCCCGGCCGCTCTTGGACCGGGCGACCCCGTACAACGTCGCCAAAAAGACGATCATGACACCCGGCCGCGGTTCCGGCGGCGGTCAAGAGCCATGTGTTGCCGTCCTGCAAGGCGGGGACCTTGAGCCAAGCGGGATTGACGAAAAGCACCAGCGGCGCCGCCAGCACGAGCCAGCCGAAGAAAAACAAAAGCGCCGGCCGCCAACCGCTGAAGAGACGCGACAACTTCTGCTTGACGAGAGCAGCCTGGCCTTCGCGGATCGTGCGATACGCCGCGCTGAAGCGTTCTTCGCATTCCACCATGTCGTGCGGATTTGGAATGGGATCCAGCTCGAACGATCCGGGTGCCTTGCCGGCGGTCCTGCAGCAGCTCGTTGGCGGCCTCGACCGTTTCGTCCATCTCCCTTGCGCTGGTCGCGCAGCCGGTCTTTCGTGGTCGTGTCAGGCGCTTGCGGAAGGTCTCGAACTGAAACCGCGGGCTCTCGTGAGAGGCGTCGTCGAGAACCGACGAAACCATCCAGCTCGCGTCGGCCTTTTCGCGCTCGGCGGCCTCCGACTCGGTTCCGAACTGCCGCTCGATTTCGACGAGGGCGGCGTCGTAGTCGGCGCGGATGGCGCCGTCGTCGCGCTGGAACTGGCTCAGCACTTCGTTCTGCGCCGCCTCGTACTCCTCCTGGACCTTGTTTCGGTCCGCGTCGAACCGTGCGGCAGTCGACCGCAGGTTCGCGGAGAGTCGCGCTCGGGCCGCCGCCATCGTCGCCGAAGTCGGCTTCCAGTTGCTCTTCGGCCCGAGCCCGCTCGCGGATGGCGGCCAGTAGAGCGCGCAGCTCATTCTTGATCGGGTCCGGGGAAGACGGGTCTGGCATCGGTCAACAATCTCCAACGGATTCACGCGCTGTGTGCGCTGCCTGCAGAAAAAACGTCTGCAATTGCTCTCGGGGTGCCAAACCCACGGCTTTGACTGGGCGGTCCTGCCCCTCGGCACGCCCACGCCGGGAGACGGGAGTGGCACCTCAGCGAAAGATCGATTGATCCAGTTTTCGATCGACACGGATCCTTAGAACTCGTTGTGCTGGTTTTGCGGCGCGCACGCCCGCTGCGCCTGCGTCATCCCTTCGCTGAGCGGGACCGTCGACTCGATGATCTCTTTGAGCTCCTTCAGAAGGGGCTCCAAATGAGCGCGCTCGAGATTTTCGCTGGTCGCGTCCTCCCAATGTTGCTGGGCGTCGTTCCAGGCGCGTTGGAGGTTTTCCATCGCTCCCTGCAGCTTGGCCACCGGTGTCGAAAACTGTGCGACTTTCACGGCCGCGACCTCGAGGGCTCGACCGGTACCTCCGTCGCATCACGATCGGCCATCGGCGGCGCGGGCTCTGCGCCGTCGCCGGTTCGGCGACGGACTGAGGCGGTCCTTCGGCCGGCACCACCGGCTCGACGGCAGCCGCGGCTTGCGCCACGGGGGTCGCCTCGCTCAGAGGCGACGAGGAAGCGATCCCGGACGTGGGGGCTCGGACCGCGACGGGCGTCCGGACGCGGTGTAGGATTCCAATGCTAAGACGATCCGTTCGAGGATGGCCATGATCCGCGGCAGCCCCTGAGCGATGGCCTGCTCGGCCCGACCAATCCGCGAACTGTATTCGTCCGCGGCGCGGTGCGCCTTGATGCTCCATTGGCGGCATAGTTTGAGCTTCTCCTGGGCCATCTCGAGCTGCTGTTTTGCCCGGGTAAGGGCCTTTTTCTCTTCGATGCAATCGGGATGGCGGCCGCCGACGGTCATCATCTGCTTCCGGCTGAGCTGGGTCCGCGCTTCGTTCACGTGGTCGAAGCCGGGCGGATCTGCTGCTGCCAGTAGGCGGGACAATCGTGGTCCAGCCATTGGAGCGTCCGGTTGAGCTCAGTCCGCAGGCCGGTGAGGGCGGCCGTCACGTCGTCTCTCAAAACGGACGACCGACGGCCGGAATTGCCGGATCGCATCGAGAGACCGAACATTCGCGCGAGGGCTCATGAAACGACGCCTTTACCGCTGCTGCATGTATTCTTCGATGCGCTCGGCTTTGCGGAGCAGATAGGGATGTGCTGATTGTTCGCCTCGATGAACCGGGCGATCATTTTCATGTGCTGCTCGAACTCGACGCGGAACTTCGTCTGTTCCTGGTCCCGCCACGAGTTGGTCAGATCGTTGAGCTGGTTGGCAAGCGCACTCATCCGTTCGCCCATCTCGTTGTTGAATTTCTTCAACATCTGCGCGAACCGTCGAAGTTCCGCTGGATCGACAATGGCTTGAGGCATGTTTCTAACCTGTTTGGATGCCGATGGATTCCGCCGGATCGCGGGCGACTCGTCTCGTCACGGCCGTCGAGGCAAAGAAAAGATAAGTCTCGAGGGAGAACCCTGCTACCGTCACCTATGTGCCCGCTGCAATTAACTTTACCGGCCCCCATCGGCTGCATCAAGGTGTGTCAGAAAGCGACGAGCGCATCGCGGTAAGCAAGCAATGCCGAGCGGCTAACCGGTTGCTTCTTTGGACGGCAGCAAAGATGGCGGAAACGACCTCACGACATTTAGTCGAGCACGACCAGGGCGTCCGACAATTCGTTCACGTCATCCTGAGCGCGCGGGAGTACGCCGCTCAGGCGTTGGCCGAGCGACCTCGCCGTTTCACACAGGGCATCAACGGCCGTCCGCTCGGAAAGCAGCCGAGTGAATTCCGCACAAGTTTGGTCGATTTGGGCCTGGCCCAGCTTATTGATGATGTTCTGATCGGCAATCACGGCGGCCATGCGTTCATACCGCGAGACATACAGCAAAACGCCGGAAGCTCCCACCGTGCGATAAACGCGATTGTCGAAGAAGACCTGCCGGCGCATGCCGAAAACTTCCTCCCGCATCTGCTTGGCCGGAGTGAACAATCGACGGAGCCAGCCGATTCGGCTCGCGAGGAATGCTCCCACCACAAATCCGAGGATTGTAACGGCAAGGAAGGAAACGAGTTTCCAAACAGGCTCCGTCGTGTCCCAACTTCCCGATTCGACCTTCAAGGAAGGAAAGACGAACCAGACGGCAATGATGCCGACGATCGCCAGCCAGAGTCCCACGATATCTTCGGGGCGGTCGTAGCGGCCCGAGCTGCGCGATCACCGGCACAATCTCGGCGCTTGTCTTTGATTCGGCATCTTGAATCGCCTGAGCCACGCGTCGCCGATCGTCTTCACTGAAATTCCCAGTTGAGAATGTCACCTGGTTGCCCTCGTCCGCCGTTATGCAGCCGTCATGGTCCGAACAGTTTTCCGCGAGCCAATTGCACGTCCGATCCGACGATCACCACGAACCTGTCGCGCCTCCGCCGCCGGAAAAGCCGCCGCCGAACGAGCCGCCCGAGAAACCGCCACCGCTGCCGCCTCGCGTCCTCGAGGTCGCCATCTGGTACAGGATCGCGCCGATGATTCCGAGCAGGGCGGCCCAAAAAATCCAGGCCCAACCGCTCGATCCGCGCCGGATCAGCGAGACCACCGTGAAGACGGCCAGTCCGAGGATGACGGCCGAAACGACGTACTGACTCGTGGAGTGCGGAGGGCTCGGCAGCTTCAGGCCACGGGCCATCTTGTCGAGAGACTCGACCCCCGCAACGATCCCGCCGGAGAAATCCCCTTGTTTGAACCGGGGGATGATTTGCTCTTCCATGATCTGTTGCGCTTGGACATCTTTGTCGCGCCTCCAGCCGGCCCCCAGTTCAATCCGGGCCTTGCGGTCTTCCTTAGAGACGAGCAGCAGAATGCCGTAGTTCCACGGCGTCTTGCCGAGCGTCGCGGGACCGACTTGCCATTGGTCGAAAAGCAGCTGCGCGAACGTTTCGATCCGCAGCCCGGAGCTGCCGTATTTGGACATCGATTCGATCGTGACGACGATGATCGGCGCCGCTTTATCCGTCAGCAGCTTGTCGGCAATTTTCTTGATTTTCTGTTTATCGGCCTCGTTGATGAGTCCGGCCTGATCCAGAATGAACTCGCGGGGGCCGGGCGGGTTCAAATTGATACGTCCGACGGCAGGAGCAGCGTCTGTGCCGCTGTCCGTGCCGAAATCGCCGCTGCCCGGAGCTTGAGCGGCTGCTGTATTCGCCACCAGCGCAACGCCAGCTACGGCGAAACCCGCCGAGAGCAACAAGCAGCGGCCAAACCCCGGCCGAGAGAATGGATTCATGCCTGACATCGAGATGCGCTCCGCCATTCGCCTGGCCTCCGTCCCCGTATGCCGTCCCCGTATGCCGGCCGGATCGTCCGCAAACGCTTCCGAATTCCAACCAATAGGGCCGATCATAACGTCCGGGCCGTCGTTTCTCCCATGACCAAGGACTTTCCGACCGTCCTGCAATGCGAACGCGAAACGTGCGGTTTCGGATCACGGGAACGACGGACATGCGTGGGTCGAGACTCCGAGACCCACCACACATTGCGACCTGAACGGTGGTTCTCGAAGGCTCAGCGCATTCCTATGAATGCCGCAAAGGCTTCAAGGCGTTGCTTCTGAGGGCGGGCTCGTCACGACCGGATTGTGCCAGCCGCCGGGCGGTGCGATGAGGCGGTCGACTTCGTCCGGGCCCCAGGTGCCCGGTTCGTATTCGTAGACCGGGCGTCGATTTCTCCAGGATCGGGTCGACGATCCGCCAGGCCTGTTCGACGTAGTCCTCGCGGGCAAACAGGGTCGGGTCGCCGCGCATGGCGTCGCCCAGCAGCCGCTCGTAGGCGTCCATCTCGTCCCCGTCGGGATGATGCGTCGCCAACAGCTCCATCGGGCCGGCCCACCATTTCTTCGCCGGGGTCCATCACCATCGTCCCCAGGGCGATCGTGATGTCGGGGCTGAGCCGGAAACGCAGATGATTGGGGACGGTGGGCGAGGTCGGAGTAAATGTCGGGCGGCCGGCGGAGCTCGACCAACACCTCGGTGCACGTGACGGGCAGGCATTTGCCCGCGCGGATGTAGAACGGCACGCCGTCCCAGCGCCAGGAGTTGATCTGCGAGCTTGACGGCGGCGAACGTTTCGACCTGCGAATTGGTGGCGACCCCTTTTTCGTTGCGGTAGCCGCGGAACTGGCCGCGGACGACGTGGTGCGGATCCAGCTCGGGGATCGCCCGCAGGACCTTCACCTTTTCGTCGCGGATCGACTCGCTGTCGGTTCCGGCCGGCGGCTCCATCGCCAGGTTGGCCAGGACCTGCAACATGTGGTTCTGGACCACGTCGCGGATGGCCCCGGCCTCCTCGTAGAACGCGCCGCGCCCTTCGACGCCGAAATTCTCGGCCATCGTGATCTGCACGCTTTCGACGTAGTTGCGGTTCCAGATCGGCTCCAGGAACGTGTTCGCAAAGCGGAAATAGAGCAGGTTCCGCACGGGCGATTTGCCCAGGTAGTGGTCGATGCGGAAGATCGACGACTCGTCGAAATTGCTCGACCAGGATCTTGTTGAGGGCCTGGGCCGAGGCCAGGTCGCGGCCGAACGGCTTTTCGACGATCACGCGGCCGTTGTCGGAACAGCCCGACTTGCCCAATTGCTCGACGACGGTCCGAACAGGACCGGCGGAATCGCCAGGTAGAAGGTCGGCTGCTTGGCGTCGCCCATCTGCTTGCGCAGCTCTTGAAACGTCGCCGGAGTCGTCGTAATCGCCGTCGACGTAGCGCAGCAGGCTTGCTCAGCTTGTCGAACGCCGCCTGTCGATGCCGCCGTGCTTTTCGAGGCTGTCGCGGGCCCGGTCGCGGAACTGTCGAGTGTCCAGTTCGACTTGGCGACGCCGATCACCGGCACGTTCAGATGGCCCCGTTTGACCAGGGCCTGCAGGGCCGGGAAGATCTTCTTGTAGGCCAGATCGCCGGTGGCACCGAAGAACACCAGCGCATCGGAGCGGGCAGCGGCCATGCGTTTGTACTCCGATGAGTCGTGGCGGCAAGCTGCCAGCTTGCCGATTGCGGACTTCGCATTTGAGCCGTCGTTTCGCTGGCGTCGACTGGCACCAGCTCGGCGAGCTTGCGCCTGACTCCGGCCGGCTTCTCCGAGGTGGCCGCCGAATTGGAACCGCATGGCCGACAGCAGCCGGTCGGCAAAGTCGGCTTCGCCGCGGGAGGAAAACCGCTCGTACAAGAGCCGTGGTGAGCACCGGGGCGGGCACGGCCTCGTCGATGGCCGCCTTGATCGTCCAGCGGCCCTCGCCGGAGTCCGAAACGCGGCCGGAGAACTTCGACAGCTTCTCGTCTTGCAACAGGGACTCGGCCGTCAGGTCCAACAGCCAGGAGGCGATCACGCTGCCCCGCCGCCAGACTTCGGCGACGTCGCGCAGGTTGAAGTCGTACTGATAGTCTTCGGGATTGCGCAGCGGCGTCGTTTCGGCGTCGATCTCTTCCTTGTGCTTGCCGATGTTGGCGTGCTGCAGAATGGCCAGCCCCTCGGCATAGGCCGCCATGATGCCGTACTCGATGCCGTTGTGGACCATCTTGACGAAGTGCCCGGCCCCGTTGGGGCCGCAGTGCAGATAGCCGTGCTCGGCGGTGCCGGGCGGATTCTGTTTCTCGCGGCCCGGCGTGCGCGGGGCGGAATCGATCGGCGGGGCGAGCGTGGCGAAGATCGGATCGAGCAGGCTGGACGATCGGCTCTTCGCCGCCGATCATCTGGCAATAGCCGCGCTCCAGGCCCCACACGCCGCCGCTGGTGCCGACGTCGACGTAATGCAGCCCCTTGGTCTTCAGCTCGGCGGCGCGGCGGATGTCGTCGATGTAGTAGGAGTTGCCGCCGTCGATCACGATGTCGCCCGAGGAGAGCTCGCGCGACGAGATCATGCAGCGTGCGGTCCACCACGCCGGCCGGCACCATCAGCCAGACGGACGCGGGCGGTTTGAGCTTTTGCGCCAGCTCGTCGAGCGACGACGGCGCCTACGGCCCCCTCTTTCACCAGTTCGGCGACGGCCGGCGGATGCACGTCGTAAACCACGCATTGGTGCCCCGCCTTCAGGAGCCGCCGCACCATGTTGGCCCCCATCCGGCCCAGACCGATCATTCCGAGTTGCATGACGGACTCCTTGGGGTGCGATTTCTAACGAGACCGGCAAAACGAACTTACGAGCCGCCGGGTTCATCCCGGCGGTCCATTTGAAGCCAGAGGGACACTGGTCGCTGCTGCCAGTGTCACCCCGGTGTACTCCACTTCATGTGCCCCGTTGCGGGCCTGTTCGAAGACGTCGACCCATTTGCGAAAGCGGCGGGCAATTACCTCGGCCGCCGCGGCGGCGGTCATCGTTCCTTTTGCGAAGCGACAGGATTGGGTCCAGGAAGGTGGAACGGCCGACAGCGAAGCCACTGAATCCCGGGACCGGGGCAGCCGTCCGCAGCCAGTCGAGGACCTTTTTTCGTCTTCGCCACGACCCAGGACAATGCAGCCCACCTTGGTCCGCCCGTCCCGCCGCGCGACTTCGGCGATTTTGATGCAATCCTCGTGCCGGTCGAGGCCTTCGATTTTCCATCGGTCAATTTCCTCGTCGGCCGCGACGATAGCGCGCGATCAGGTTGTTGGTTGAGCTGTCGTGCGTTCGCTTCGGCTCGGCTTTGCTTTCCAATTCGGGGACGATCCGCTGGGCCAGGACTTTGCCCAGCTCCACGCCCCACTGATCGAACGAATTGATGTGCCAGATGGTTCCCTGCACGAACACCTTGTGCTCGTAGAGGGCCACCAGCTTGCCAAGCGCCTCCGGGGTCAACCGCGGCACGAGGAGCGTGTTCGTGGGGTGATTGCCCTCGAACGTGCGGTGAGGCACGAGCACCGCGGGAACGCCGTCGGCCTTGACTTCTTCGGCCGTTTTGCCGAAGGCCAGGGCTTCGGTCTGGGCGAAGAAGTTGGCCATCAACAGGTCGTGGTGCCGCCCCAGCGGATTGAGCGACTGGCAGAAGCCGATGAAGTCGCAGGGAATCAGCTTCGTTCCCTGGTGGATGAGTTGATAGTAGGCGTGCTGGCCGTTGGTGCCGGGCGTCCCCCAGACAATCGGGCCCGTCTGGTAATCGACGCGGCGGCCGTCGAGATCGACCTGCTTGCCGTCGCTCTCCATGTCGAGCTGCTGGAGATACGAGCTGAAGCGGCCGAGGTACTGGTCGTAGGGCAGGACGGCCACCGTCTGAGCACCGAAGAAATTGTTGTACCAGATGCCGATCAGTCCCAGCAGCACGGGCAGGTTGCTGCTCGAGGGGGGCCGTGCGAAAGTGCTCGTCCATGGCATGGAAGCCGGCGAGCATCTCGCGGAAACGGTCCGGCCCGATGGCGATCATCAGCGACAGGCCGATCGCCGAGTCGTACGAATAGCGCCCGCCGACCCAATCCCAGAACTCGAACATGTTCTGCGTGTCGATGCCGAATTTTGCGACTTCGGCGGCGTTGGTCGAAACGGCCACGAAATGTTTGGCGACGGCCTTTTCGTCTCCCAGCGATTTGAGGCACCAGTCGCGGGCCGAATGCGGCGTTGGTGAGTGTTTCGAGCGTCGTGAACGTCTTGGACGAGATGATGAACAGCGTTTCGGCCGGCGTCGAGGTCGCGGATCGCTTCGGCCAGGTCGGTGCCGTCGACGTTCGAGACGAAGCGGAACGTCAGATTGCGGTCGCTGTAATGGCGGAGCGCCTCGTAGGCCATCGCCGGCCCGAGGTCCGAGCCGCCGATGCCGATGTTGATCACGTTCTTGATCCGCTTGCCGGTGTGCCCGGTCCATTGGCCGCTGCGGACGCGGTTGGAGAAGTCGGCCATCCGGTCGAGCACGGCATGCACCTCGGGCACGACGTTTTCGCCATCGACGACGATCGAGGCGCCGCGCGGCGCGCGCAGGGCCACGTGCAGCACGGCCCGGTTTTCGGTGACGTTGATTTTCTCGCCGCGGAACATGGCCTCGATGCGGTCCGCGCAGGCCGGATTCGCGGCGCGAACTGGAACAGCAGCGTCAGCGTCTCGTCGGTGAGGCGGTTCTTCGAATAGTCGAGGAAGATGCCGACCGCTTCGAGCGACAGCCGTTTACCCCGCTCCGGGTCCGTGGCGAAGAGTTGACGGAGATGCTGGCCGCGGATGCGTCTCGTAATGGCGTTCCAACAGCTTCCAGGCCGGCCGCTCTCGCAGGGGTGCGATGTTCATGCTTGTCTCCTTCAGCAAGACATGATGATACGGCTCGGCAAAACGAGCGCCAATTCGCCGGCGCCGATTGGCAACCGGGGGCCGGGTCTGGCGGCGAAGGGCGCCGGCCTCGCAGCCAAACAAAAAACAGGCCGAGCGAAAAACGCTCGGCCTGTTTTGGCCTTAAAAAATCGGATTTCGGCCGTCCGTGGCTTACTTTTTCCGGCTGATCGACTTCTTGGCGCTCTTTGCGGCCTTGTGGGACTTCTTCGCGCCGCTGCGGGACTTGGTCGACTTGTGCACGGCCTTGCGTGCGGTCTTCTTGCCTTTGCCGGCGGCACTTTTTCGTCGCGTCGTAGCCATTGTCGACAATCTCCTTTGATTATCGTTGAGGGCGCCCTTGAGTTCACGGCTACTTCACATCGGCACCCGAAAGGCGAAGCAACCAGCACGTGACTCGGTTCGTGGCTCCCGTTGTGGATCTCTGTTGTGGATTTGTGAACGGCGGCGACGCCCTTGAATTCGATCAATTGGACTTGCGTCGCAAACGCGGGGCGGTCTTATAGTGCGATCCAAAACATGGGTCAAGCGGAAATCGTTTGCCGACAGGCGATTGCCGCGTGACGCGCGAACGGAAGTCGCAATGCGAAGTGGCGTCCGGCTGAAGCAAACCGACGCGATCGCGGACTTGACGCAGGCGGCGCACCCCCCAACAATCGATGGCCGATTTCGTGTAAGCCACAAAGGCGAACTGGCCATGACGTTTGACGCTGTCCCCAACGCTCCGCAGGATCCCATCCTGGGACTGAATGACGCGTTTCGGGCCGATCCCAATCCTCGCAAGGTCAACCTCAGCGTCGGCGTCTACAAGGACGCGAGCGGCAAGACTCCCATCATGCCGTGCGTCAAAGAGGCCGAAGGCCGTATCCTCGCGCAACGAGACGACCAAGGACTACGTCAGCATCCAGGGCTCGCAGGAGTACGCGCGGTCCGTGCAGGATCTGGTCTTCGGCCCGGCAAACCCGGCGTTGGCGGAAGGCCGAACGGCGACCGTGCAGACGCCCGGCGGGACCGGCCGCCCTGCGCGTCGCCGCCGACTTTCTGAAAAAGATGTTTCCGACCTCGACCGTCTGGCTGAGCGATCCGACCTGGCCGAACCATCCGTCGATTTTTCAGGCGGCCGGCCTGAGCGTGCGGACGTATCCGTACTTCGATCCGGCGACCAACGGCCTGGCGCTGGAGCGGATGCTCCATGTGCTCGCGGATATCCCCGCCGGCGATCGTGCTCGTTCTGCATGGGTGCTGCCACAATCCGACGGGAATCGACCCCACGCCCGAGCAATGGTCGCGAATTGCCGAAGTCGTCGCCGGGCGGCAACTGCTGACTCTGGTCGACTTCGCCTACCAGGGGCTGGCGGAGGGAATCCGGGAAGACGCGGCCGGGCTGGCGACGCTGGTTCGGACGGGGCAGGAACTGTTTGTCGCCAGCTCGTTCTCCAAGAACTTTGGTCTGTACAATGAACGGGTCGGCGCTCTGTCGGCCGTTTGCAAAACGGCGCGGCCGCAGAGGCCGTTTTGAGCCAACTCAAGACCTGCATCCGCGCGAACTACTCCAATCCTCCGGCGCACGGGGCGGCGATCGTCGCCGCCATTCTGTCCGATCCGCAGCTTCGCGGCCTGTGGGAGGCGAGAAGTTCGCCAAATCCGCGAGCGGATCAATGGCGATGCGGAGCCTCTTTGTCCGAACGCTTGCCGATGAGGGGCGTGGGACGGGACTTTTCCTTCATCACGCGGCAGCGCGGCATGTTTTCGTTCTCCGGCCTGACTCCGGAGCAGGTCCGCCGGCTGCGAGACGAACATGCGATTTACATCGTCGGCTCCGGACGGATCAACGTGGCCGGCATGACGGAAGAAAACATGGTCCCGCTCTGCTCGGCCATTGCGGACGTGTTGGGATGAGTCCAAGGTTCCGGGTCCAACGTCCAAAGTCGAAGACTCGCGATGCGAGTGCGCGGCTTTTTGACCTTGGGCCTTGGACTTTGGACGATGGACCTTTTTAGCCTGCGGCACTTCATGTCCAAAGACTTTCTGCGCGACGTCCGTGACGAATATGACGTGATCGTCATTGGCAGCGGTCTAGCGGGGCTGACGTCGGCCAACGTTCTGGCCCGCGCAGGCCACTCCGTGCTGCTTCTGGAGCACCATTACCAACTTGGCGGAATGGCGACGTGGTTCAAGCGCCGGGGCGGCCACATCTTCGACATCTCGCTGCACGGCTTTCCCGTCGGAATGATCAAGAGCTGCCGGAAATACTGGACGCAGGAGATTGCCGATTCGATCGTCCAGCTCAAGGGCATCCGTTTCGAGAACCCGCAGTTCTCCCTGCAGACGACCTTCGACCGGACCGACTTCACGCGTCTGTTGACGACGCGGTTCGGCGTCTCGCCCGACGTCGTCAACCGGTTCTTCGACGCGGCCCGCGGCATGAATTTCTATGACGACCAGGTCGAAGACCGTGCGTGCGCTGTTCGAGGAGTTCTTCCCCGGACGCGACGACGTGGTGCGGCTGTTGATGGAGCCGATCACCTATGCCAACGGCTCGACCCTCGATGATCCGGCCATCACGTATGGAATCGTCTTTTCCAACTTCATGCAGAAGGGGGTCTACACGTTCGAGGGCGGGACCGACAAGCTGATCGGCCAGATCAAAGACGAGCTCGTGAAAAACGGGGTCGACGTCCGCATCCGGTGCCTGGTCGAGAAGATCGAGGTCGATGCGGCCCGGCGGGCCTCCGGCGTGATTGTCAACGGACGGCGGATCGGCGCCCGGGCGGTCCTCTCCAACGCGAACCTCAAGACGACTGTCCTCAAGCTCGTGGGTCCAGAACACCTCGATCCAGAATTTGTCGAGGAAGCCCGGGCCGTGCGGCTCAACAACAGCAGTTGCCAGGTCTACCTGGCGCTCAAGCCGGGCGAGGGATTCGACTACCGGGGCGATCTCCTGTTCCATTCGGAGCATCGGGGCTTCGATATCGAAGCGATGCTCAGTCGAAACGTCAGCAGCCGCACGTTCTCGTTTTATTATCCGAGCACGCGGCCGGGGAGCGACCGCTACGTCGTCGTATCGTCGACGAACGCCAATTACGCCGATTGGGCGTCCCTCTCGGACGACGAGTACCGCGCGTCGAAACGCGACCTGGAACAAACGACGCTCGACTGCCTGGAACGCTACGTTCCAGGGATACGCGAGAAGGTCGATCATATCGAAGCGTCCACGCCGCGGACGTTCGAACATTACACGCGGCACCTGCAGGGCGCCTCGTTCGGCACGAAGTTCGAAGGGCTCAAGGTGAGCAAGCAGATCCCGGAACAGGTTTCGGGCCTGTTCCACGCCGGCTCGGTCGGCATTATCATGTCGGGTTGGCTGGGGGCGATGAATTACGGCGTCATCGTCGCCAACGAAGTCGACAAGTATCTGACGCCAGCGGCGGCGACGGTTTGAGGGAGAAGTCCAAGGACCAAAGTCCAAGACTCGCGGAGCGAGTCCGTGGCTTTTTGACCTTGGACTTTGGTCCTTGGACCTTGGACTCTTTGAATGTTGAATCGCGAAGAGATCGAGCGACTGATCCCGCACCGCGCGCCGTTTTTATGGGTCGACGAGGTGGTCGAGCGGACCGATCGCACGATCCACGCCCGAAAGTACCTCGATCCCAATCTCGACGTCTTCGCCGGACACTACCCGCATTTCCCGGTTTTTCCCGGCGTCTTGCAGTGCGAGGCGGCGTTTCAGGCCGGCGCCCTGCTCGTGGCACCACTCGTCCCCTCCGGCGGCGCGGAGCTGCCGGTCGTCACGCGTCTCAACAACGTGAAGTTCCGCCGGATGGTCCGCCCGGGCGAGACGCTGGACATTTACGCCGAGCTTACCGAACGGCTCTCGGCCGCCTATTTCCTCAAGGCCCGCACGGCCGTCGGCGGCCAGACGAGCTGTTTGCTGGAGTTCGCGTGCACCCTCACACAAAAGAAGGCACTTTGAACGATGAAAAAGACGAATGAATCGGCTGCGGAAACGGGGCAGAAGACGGTTGAGCCGCTGATTGACGCCTTGCGAAGCAAAAACGTCGCCGAACGGGAGAAGGCACGGGAGAAGCTGATCGCGCTGGGGCACGTCGCCGTGATCCCTCTCTTGCACAAACTGGAGGACCCCGACGAGCACGTTCGCTGGGAAGCCGCCAAGGCGCTCGAGGGGATTGCCGACCCCGCCTCTGCCGCCGCCTTGGCCGAAGCGATGGATGACGAAAGCGCGGGCGTGCGCTGGACGGCGGGGGAAGCGCTGATCGCCATCGGCTGGGAAGGGGCCAAGCAGGTGCTCGTCACGCTGTTGCGGAAATCCGGTTCAAACCGCGCTGTGCACCGCCGCACATCATGTCTTATCACACTTTGCCAGGCAGAAGTCGGGGGAATTCCTCAAACCGGTGCTCGAACGGCTGCAGGGAGTGGAGCCGGCCGTCAGCGTCCCGCTGGCGGCATTGGCAGCGCTTGGAAACTTGCGCAAGTCCGAGCCCTGCGTGATCCGATGGGCGGCTTAGAACGTCAACTCGGCGCGCAGGAAGAATCCTTCGAACGCCATGATATTGGAGTTCTCCGTCACCGTGTAAAACCCGCCGAATGTTCCGCCCGAGCCGCCCAGATCAAACCAGGTCTGGAACAGCCAGCCGGCGGAGACGTTGAACCACGGGATCGGGGACCAGCCCCCTCCGATCTCGGCCTCGGCGACCGGGATGACACGAACGTCGTCCGTATCCTGGGTCGCCTGGAAGGCAACAGGCGAGGTCACGGATTGGCCGAAGTGCATGTCGTATTCGCCGACAAGCAACGAGCCATACGTGTTGGCGTAGAGCGAAAACTGCCGGCACCGCCCGAAATATCGCAGTGCTTGAAAGCCGACGCGCGGCCCTGCCCCGGTAAAGTCGGCCGTGTACTCTCCTCCACTGAAGAAGGATCCGCTCTCGGAAATGACCGACTGATACATCTGGTGAACCTGCGCGATTCGCACTCCCGCGGTGTATTTCAGCTCCCAGCCGCCGCAAACGCACATCAGCGGCTTGATCAGGTCGAGATCGAAAACGTTGGCGTCGACCTCGGCGCTCGTCCGAATGCGATCTCCGCCGGTAATTTGCGTGCCGTAGTTGCCGCTGGTGGGGTTCACGACGAAGGCGACGCCCGCGACATTTCCGAACGGATCGACGGCGAAATGACCGGCCGCGAAGTTTCCAGCATCGGCCTCGGTTTGGTCCGTCATGCGCGTGTAGGTGAACCGTAGCTCCGTGTCGGTGCCCTCAAATCGATAGCCAGCGAAGACGCGGAAGGACGGGTTGTACTGGAAGTCGAGATCCTGCGCGGTGATGTGCAGGCTGGTGGTGGTCTGCGTGCCTTGCGCGAAGGCGGTCGCCTCGCTGAAATGCGGACGCACGAGGAGAAAATCGGCGCCCGCGAACCAGCCGCTTGTCGCTGCTGGACCTTCGCTTTCCGTGTTCGGTCCGACCCACGTGTTCGTCTGGGCATCGGTCGGACCGGCCCAGCCTGATGAGAGTACAGTCGTCCCAGCCGCCGCTCCACCGGGCGAATCGGCGAGCATCAGCGGTTCGGGCTGGAAATTCGCCGGCGAACCGGTCGCAGGGGGAGCCGGAACGGGCGCCTGAGCGAGGCCGGACCGACCGCGACAAGAGTCAGGGCGACGTAAACGATTGCCAGCGAAATTCGGGACAGTGCCATGGAACGTGCCAAAGCCGTTTTGATTCCGCGTCGATCGATGAGGCAATGCCGCTCTATTGAGAACACTCGATAGAGTTATCGAACGTCGCACAACCGTTACGTCAGGGAAAACCCGGACAGCCGCCAAACTCCCTCCAGACGGCCCAAAATCGGAGTCAATTCATCCCGGCGCTGAGGCAGGGTGGGCGAACCAGCGGACATTCGTGGGTGGAGGGCGCCTGGTGCAAACGTCTGGTCTGCCGCACCCGACTCACTTCGTCCCCGAGCGCGCACGGAAGATTGAGACGGCAGCGCCGAAAGGTCGGGCGGAGGGCCCGACCTTTCCTTGGCGCGCGATCGATTTCACGTTAGAGCGCGGATCCTGCATTCGTCACCGGAAGAGGGAGCGGAGGCGCGGTTGCCGCCTGGAGCTGCCGGTGGCGGATCACGTCGTCGATCGTGATGATTGGTAATTGGAAGTTCTCGGCGATTTGCATCAATTCGTCGCCCGTGGCCATGTTGCGGCCGTCGCGGCTGCAGATTTCGCACAGCACGCCCGCGCCGGTCAGCCCCGCCATGCGAACGAGGTCGACGGTCGCCTCCGTATGCCCGGGCCGTTGCAACACGCCACCTTCGCGCGCGATCAAAGGGAAGATGTGGCCGGGCCGCACGAAATCGTCCGGCCGCGTCGTGGCGTCGAGCATCATCTGGATGGTGAAGGCGCGCTCCTTGGGACTGATTCCGGTGCGGCAGAAGCGATGATCCACGGGAACCGCGAAGCAGGGCATCGCGAGGCTCTTGTTGGGCACCATGGGCCGCAGTTGCAGGCGGCGGGCGATTTCCGGACGCAGCGGCATGCACAATTGGCCGCGGCCCTCGCTGATCATGAAGTGCACGGTCGTCGGCCGTCACCTTTTCCGCTGCAGCGACCAGATCACCCTCGTTCTCACGCTCTTCCGCGTCGGCGACGATGATCATCCGGCCATTCGCCAACGCCTCGATTGCCTCTTCCATGCGCGCAAATCCTGCCATCTCCGCTGTTTCCTTCCCGATGTTTCTCAATGATGTGATGCGACGAGCGTACCGGCAGGCCGCGGCGACGATCGGCCGCTTGAGGGGTCCACCCTGCCGATACAGCCAGCGAAGCCGATCGTTGCCGGCCCACAAGACGGCCGTCCCGATCCGGACTCCGCAAGATTGGAAATCGCTGGGTCAAACAAGCCTAGTACACAATTTGAGGGCCGTCAAAAGGCAGTTCCAAAAAAACTCAAAATTTCGACGTGTTGCAAATTTGACTCGCGGTTGGAGTGGACTAAGCTTTCGTGCCATTTTTCCGGACGGGACTTCCAGGCGCTCGTCACTCCGCGAGCAACCCCGTTGGTTGAGTCTGGGACGACGGTTGCTCCTTCTCAATGCGCTTCACGGCCGTAGTTGGGAATCCAAACGTGAACTCTACAATTGATTGAGGATCGATTGGCTACGGCGGTGTCCGCGGCTCCGCGGGACGAGGCGCGCGAAGACGTTGCCGACGATCCGGCAACCTCCACGACTTTCTTCCCGTCGCCTGAGGCGATGGAGGAAGAGATCGCCACGGTGTTGGCGATCAAGCTAAGCAACGAGATGCAGCCGTGGGTCGAGGGCTACGCGCAGGTCGGCCACCGCAACCCGTTTTTATGGAACTGGTGCCGCCGCGGCGTGGAAGTGACGATGCTGTCGTGCGTCGATGCCGCCCTGCGCGACGCGGTGTGCGACACGCGGGTCCTGGGGATCATGCTCGACGTCCTCTTGGACGACATCGCCGACCATCAAAAGGACCTGGCCTTCCTGGAACAGCTTCTGGGCGTTCTGGAGACGCGGCGCCCGGCCGGCCGAGGATGCGTTCGCGCCGCATCAACGGGCGTACGCGCGCTTCACGATCGACGTCTGGGATGAGATCCAGCGTCGAGTCCGGCGGTTTCCGCGGCACGCGGAGTTCGCGGAGCTGCTCGCGCTTCGACTACCGGCAACTCTTCAACGTGATGCGCTATTCGCGGCTTCTGAACGAGTATCCGGAGATGTTCAATCTCGTCGAGCACGACCTCTACACGCCGCACAACATGCACATGATGATCTCGGCGACCATGGACCTCATGTGCTCGCCCGCATTTGACCGGTCGGAGCTGGCCATTCTTCGAGAGGTCGTGTGGCGGGCGCAGTGCATGGGACGGATCGGCAACCTGGTGACGACGTGGCAGCGGGAGATCGGCGAGGAGGACTTCACGAGCGGAGTCTTCGCCCGGGCGATCTCCTGCGGCGACCTGACCGTAAACGATCTGTGGAGCGGCAACCGGACGTACATCGAGACGGTCATCCAGCGGCAGCAGCACGAAGAGTATTTCCTTCGCCGATGGCAGGCGCATCGCCGCGACATCCTGGCGCTGCGGACGCGCTGCTCGCACCATCAATTTCACAGAGCTCGTCGCCGGTCTGCAACGGCTGATTTGTCTGCACTTGGGCAGCCGCGGCAAGAAATAAACGGGCCGGATGGGGCGGTCTGTAAAGGTCGTCCTTTCTTCGGCGTTTGGACACAGGCCAAATCGTGAACGTGAAGCAGTCGCTCGAGCGAGAAGTACCTCAATCGCTTCGGTCATCAGTACATTCTCCTGATGATGATCGTGACGCGCGTGTGCGGCTTGCACGGGCGGGCTGCTGGTCGTTTTCTATGCGGTGCTCACGCTCCGCATGCCGGACCAACATCTATTTCCACTTCTGCATCTCGGCATTTACCGTGTGTCGCCGAATCGTCCACGGCGACCGTGTTGATTGCGCTGTGGGAGTTGCGGCATGTCCGCCGCGTCGCTGCGGCGTATCCAGCACGGCGAGCCGCTCGACCCGGACGAAGCGCGACTCGCGGGACGCGAGGCCGTCACCTTTGCCGCACGCCATCACCGGTTCGAGGCCTGGTTCGTCCCCTGCGAGCACGCTGATTCCGGTGCTGCTCTATCTCGGAGTTTGGCACGGCGCCTCGTCGATCGTGATGATCAATATCTCGCTCTCGGTGTTCATGGGCATCGCGATGGCGCTGCATGTCGACATTTTTCGCCATTGAGCACTGCATGCGGCCCGTAATTCGCCACCTGTCGTCGCACGGCGTCTCGATCGACTATCAATCCCTTCCGCAGGGCAATCTGCGGTTTCGACTCGGCTTTTGCTCGCTTTTGATCATCATGACCACCGCCATGATGATCGGGACTCTCGCCCGCCAGCGAGCCAGCGATCTCATCGAGGGACACCGGATCCCGCCCGACAGAGGGTGGCGGTCGAGCAGCTTCGCACACACTCGATCTATATCACCCTGGCCGCCGTCGTCACCGGCGCCGCCTACATGAGCGTGATGGCCGGGTCGGTGACGAAGCGCGTGGATGTGCTGGTGTCGGCCATGGAACGCGTGGGACGCGGCTTCCTCTCGGAACGGGTCACGCCCACCGGCAACGACGAAGTCGACATTCTCGCCCGTCAATTCAACTCAATGGTCGAACGCCTCGATCACGACAACCGCACGATCCGCGACCTTAACCAAAACCTCGAGGCGCGCGTCCGCGACCGGACGAGACAGTTGGAAAAGCTCGTGGCAGAGCTCTCCGAGACCCAGAAGCAGCTCACCGATTACAACCGTCAGCTCGAAACGGCGCGAATCGAGGCCGAGGCCGCCAACCGCGCCAAGAGCGAGTTCCTCGCCAATATTTCGCACGAGCTGCGGACGCCCCTCAACGGCGTGATCGGCATGACCGATCTGCTGTTGGTGACGCCGCTCAACTCGCAACAACGGAAATACGTCCAGACGACGAAATTCTCCGGCAAGACCTTGTTGGACCTGCTCAACGAAGTCCTCGATTTCTCGAAGATCGAGGCGGGCCGACTCGAGATCGAGCAGATCCCGTTCGACCTCCACGAGATGATCGAGCCGATCATTGAATTGATGGCCCACCGCTGCCGCGAGAAATCGCTGGAGATGGCGTACTTCGTCGACCCCGCCGTCCCGCTGCCGGGTGATCGGAGATCCCGGCCGGCTCCGCCAGATCATCTCCAATCTCGTGAACAATGCCATCAAATTCACCGAGCGCGGCAGCGTCATTGTCCGCGTCGTTGTGGTGGACCGCGTCGACCAGACGGCAACGTTGAAAATCGCGATTGAGGACAGCGGCATCGGAATTCCGGAAGGTCGTTTTGACCGGCTCTTCCACGCCTTCTCGCAAGTCGATGCCTCCACCACGCGGAAATATGGCGGCACGGGGCTCGGGTCTGGTGATCTCCAAGAAGCTCTGCGAGCTGATGGGCGGCCAAATCTCGTTTCAAAGCCAGGTCGGACGTGGGTCGACTTTCTGGTTCTCCATCCCCTTTCAAGTGGCCGAGTCGAGCCTGGCTCTCTCCGCCCAAATCGGAACAAGTTCGCGGGCTGCCGTCTTCTGATCGTCGACGAATGCGAGGTCAGTCGGACGATCGCCAGGGATCAGCTCGCCAGTTGGGGACTCGACCTCCAGGCCGTCGCCAGCGGCCGCGAGGCTCTCCGGCGGCTCCGCGAAGTCGGCTGCCGCGCAACAGCCCTACGCCGTCGTGCTGTGGGAAGCCGGCGTCTCCGACCTCACCAAGGAGGAGCTTTGCGGCGGCCGTCCAGTCGACGCCCGAGCTGGAACAACGTCGTCCTCATCCTGCTGACACCATTGGGCGTTGTCCAGGATCTGCAGCACCTGCGCAAGCTCGGGTTTTGCCGAGTGCGTCACGAAGCCGATCATGCACTCTTCGCTGCTCGATGCCCTGTCATATCTTGACATCCGGCGACTCCTTCGGGAAACCGCGGCAGCGCTTGGGACGCAAAGACGTCCCCCAAGTGGACGCCATTCCGCGGACGACGCACAAAGGGGCCCGCATCCTCCTGGCCGAGGACAACGAGATCAACCAGCAAGTTGCCCTCGAGGTCCTGGCTCACGCCGGCTACCAATGCGACACCGTGAGCGACGGTCAAGCAGGCCGTCGAGGCCATCAAGGCCACGTGTTATGACCTGGTCCTCATGGATTGCCAGATGCCGGAGATGGACGGATTTGCGGCGACCCGGCTCATCCGCGAACGCGAGCGAATCATGGTGCAGGACGCGCCTCCGATTCCCATCATCGCTCTGACGGCCAACGCCTTCAAAGGCGAGCAGGAGCGGTGCCTGGCCGCCGGAATGACCGATTACTTGAGCAAGCCGTTCGATCCCATCAAGCTCGTCCGCACGATCGAAGCCTATCTGGATCGGGCCAATCCGGCCGGCATCGTCCCGCCACTTGGTCCGCCTTCTCGTGAGACGACCGCCGCAGACGTTTTGAATGCAGCACCGCGGGAGCCCGGTCCCCGGCACGCAAAATTTCAAGAAAACGGCGCCCTTCCGCCCATCATCGATTTCGAGTCCTTGTTGAAGCGGTGCCTGGGCAACCGCGACCTGCCCAAGAAACTCCTTGCAAAATTTCATGCCCGTTTGCCCGAAGAAGTCAGCCAGCTCGCTTCGGCGGTCAATGCCGGCGACAGCGCCCTCGTGGCATCACTGGCGCACCGGATCAAAGGAGCGGCCGCCAACCTTTCGGCCGAGCCCTTGCGCGAGGTGGCTGCGGAGCTCGAAGCGCTCGGCCGCGGCGGGGACTTGGAAGACGCCGACGCCTGGGTCGCGCAACTCAAATTCGAGGGCGGCCGGTTCCTGCGTGACGTGCTGCGACTGAGCGCCGAAAAGTCCGCCGAATGGCAGCATGCCGGCGTGGCTCGAGAAACGTCCTTTGGAGAGATCCAATGCGTGTCCTGATTGTCGACGATGATGAAATCGCGCGAGACCTTCTGAGCGAGGCCCTTTCCGGCGCCGGCTACGAAGTCAGCGCCGCGCACGGAACGGGCGCGAAGCGCTCGAGATCCTCCGCACGGGCGTCTTTCGCCTGGTCATCTCCGACTGGGAAATGCCGGAAATGAACGGCCTCGAGCTGTGCCGACGGATACGCGAGCGGCATTTCTCGAGCTACGTGTATCTCATTCTCGTCACCTCCCGCGATGGGACCGACAACGTCGTCGAAGGGCTCAATGCCGGCGCGGACGACTTTATCACCAAGCCGTTTCATCCGGCCGAGCTGTGCGTTCGTGTCCGTTCGGGCGTGCGATTGCTCTCGCTGGAAAGCCGCAATCTCACTATCTTCACGCTCGCCAAGCTGGCCGAGTCGCGAAGTCCCGAAACCGGCGCTCACCTGGAGCGGATGCGGGAGTACTGCCGGGTGCTGGCCGAGCGCCTCTCCCACAAGGAGAAGTTTTGCGATGAAATCGACGCCGACTACGTGCACCTTATCTACCTCACCAGCCCCCTGCATGACATCGGCAAAGTGGGGATTCAGGACAGCGTCCTCCTGAAAGGGGGACCGCTGACCGATAAAGAGTTCGAGATTATGAAGTCGCACGTCCGCATCGGCGCGGACACGCTGCCAGCGGCGGCAAGTTATCAGCCCGACGCGGAATTCCTCCGCATGGCGCACGACATCGCACTGACGCATCACGAGTGGTACGACGGCAGCGGGTATCCCCAGGGTCTTGTGCGCGAGGAGATCCCGTTGTGCGGGCGAATCGTGGCCCTGGCCGATGTTTACGACGCGCTGACCGCAAAACGCGTCTACAAGAACGCCTTCACGCACGACGTCGCGAAATCGGTGATTCTCGAGGAGAGCGGCGTCCACTTCGACCCGGACATCGTCGACGCGTTCCTTGAGGCCGAGCAGCAGTTCATCGACATCCAAAGGCGCGTTCGCCACGCTTGGAGTACGCCGACGTGCACAACCTGGAATATGTCGCGAACAACCTCGCTCTGCAATCCGCAAGCCACGGAGTCAGTCGCACGAGGAATGAGTCCTATGAGAATCGTGTTGGCCAATCCGCACGGCTTTTGCGCCGGCGTCGTCATGGCGATCCGCACGCTGGACCGGGCTTTGGAGCTCTTCGGTCCTCCCCTTTACGTTTACCACGAGATTGTGCACAACAATCACGTCGTCGAGCGCTTTCGCCGGCGGGGCGTGATTTTCGTCGACACCGTCGATGAGGTTCCCGAAGGAGGCCGCCTGATTTACAGCGCGCACGGAGTCGGTCCGCAGGTCCGCGCAGGCCAGCGACCGGAAGCTGCGAACCATCGACGCCACGTGTCCCCTCGTCTCCAAGGTCCACCTGGAGGCCATCCGCTTCGCCGCGGACGGACGCACCGTCGTCCTCATCGGCCACGCCGGACATGACGAGGCCGTCGGCACCCTGGGCGAAGCGCCCGAACCAGATGAAGCTCGTCGAAAGCGTCGAGGACGTCGACGCGCTCGAGGTGCCCAATCCGGAAAAGGTGGCGTATATTACGCAGACCACGCTCAGCGTCGACGAGGCCAATCACATTATCGAGCGGCTCAAAGCTCGCTTTCCGCGCATCGTCGGGCCGCCCAAGAAAGACATCTGCTACGCGACCCAGAACCGCCAGGACGCGATCAAAATGTTCCTGCCGGCCGCCGACGTCGTCCTTGTCCTGGGCAGCCGAAACAGCTCCAACAGCAACCGACTTGCCGAAATCGCGCGCGAAGGAGGCCGGCCCGCCTACCTTATCGACGGGGCCGACGAGATCGATCCGCGCTGGCTCGAGGGCTGCGAAACGGTCCTCGTGACGGCCGGAGCCAGCGCCCCCGAGGAAGTCGTCGAAGAGTGCGTCGCCTATCTCGTGGCTCGCTACGACGCCCGCATCGAGCAAGGCACCGTCCGCGAGGAACACGCCCAGTTTGCATTGCCCGTCGAGCTGCGGGCGGCCGAAGAGGCGGTTCGCGCGATGAGCGCTCAAGCCAGAGTGTAGCGGTCCGCGGCGGAAATCGTCGGGAAAAGAGAGACTTCAACGCGACAAGGCAGTGCGACCCGCACTAGCGGTCAGGGCCTTGGACCTCGGACGTTCGACCTTGACAGGCAATCTGCAGCGCACCCTGCCTTAGACTGGGTCGATCCGCGCCGACGCTTGCCGGTCGTAGCGCAAGTTTCGCCAATAGCGGTTCTTCGTTCGGTAAGGCGACAGAACAGAGTTACCGCGTAGTCCGGTCGTCCGAGTTCTTCACTTCGTGTCGATCGTCCGGCCGATATCGGGGGATGTACCAAGCGGTCCAAACACCCTTTCCCGACATGCGGGCCGGAATCAATGAAGCACCACCTCGGGATTTGTCTGCGGACGTCTGGCCGTCCTGTTGCTCTCGGCGGGCTGGACTTCGGCGAGTTCAGTCGGGCCGCACTGGCCGACGGCATTGTTTGCGACAGCATGGAGGCCACGTCCGGCGGCCGCGGCGGCACCAATATCGCGCAATCCGACAACGGCGCCGTGCTCCTCAGCAACCCGGCCGGAATTCTCAATGTCGAAGGGGATGGACTGGTCGAGCTGGGCGCCAACGGGCTGCTCACCGACCTGCACTACAGCAATCCCCTCAACGACGACGACGGCGGCCAAGACCCGTCCCATGGCCCTGCCGATGGCCTCCTTCATCGAGAAGACTCCCGACGGCAACTGGGCCTTCGGTCTGGGCGTCTTCGCGCCGGCGGGATTCGCCGCGGGGTGGGACTTCAATAATGCCGTCGAGGGGAACCAAAGCTACAAGTCGTTCGGCTCGCTGATCAAAATCCTGCCGGCGGTTTCCTACCGCGTTGCGCGACGGCCTGACGGTCGGTGGCACGCTCGGATTGGCCACCAGCTATGTCGCGCTCGATACGCCGTTCAACATTCAGACGGGGCCCTTTGCCGGCGTGCCGGTCCACATGGACCTGAAGGGAGACGGCTTCGCCCCGACGTGGTCGCTCGGCATGCAGTATGACCTCAGCCCCGTCACGACCTTCGGCCTGGCGTACACGAGCGAAGACCGCTTCAGTCTCGACGGCCATGTGCAATCGACAGGTCTACGGCCTGGGGCCGAGCCCCATTCCGACCGAGTTCAATTCCCGGCTCAATATCGTCTGGCCGCAGTCGGTCGGGGCCGGCATCAAACATCAACTCACCGAGCACCAGCGGCTCTCGGCCGACGTCGTGTGGTACGACTGGACGCATGCCTTCGAGGACGCCGGCCTGACTTTGACGAACTCGACCAATCCGATGCTTGGCGCGGCTCTTGGGCCCGAGCTTCCACGATTCGATTCCGCTCAATTGGTACGACAGCTTTTCGGTCCGTCTGGGTTACGAATGGTTCTATTCGCAGAACAACGTGTTTCGCTGCGGTTACATCTACAACTCGCCGCAATCGCCCTCCTCGACACTCTGACGCCGTTGATCCCGGCCATCTTGGAGCACACGTTCACCATCGGCCACGGGTCGAACATCTACGGATGGCGTCTCGACCTGGCGTACCAGTATTCGTTCGGCCCCGAACGCGAAGTCAACACCAGCGCGCTTGCCGGCGGCGACTTCAGCTACAGCACACTGAACGCGCAGGCTCACTGGCTCATGGTCAGCCTGACGCGTCAGTTCTAGTGCTGGTAGCACTTCCTTGTCGCGTTGAAAGTGACTCTTTTCTCGACGATTTCCGCCGCGGGACCGCTACACTGTGGCTTGAAGCGCTCTGCGGGCGCGACCGTCGGCATCCTCAGGAGGCTTACGCCTCCCGCTCGCGGCGTTCGTTGCACTCGTCCCGATATCATGCGATGAACCATGTCTGCTCCCAAGTCCGCCGGTCATCGGTTATTCCCCGCCGCGCAGGCCAAGCGGCACGCTCGCTGGATTGCCGCCGGTTATGCGGCGATGGTCCTCGTGACGGCGGGGCTGTTTCTGGTGATTCGCGAGTACGGCGAAACGCTCGTCGCGCCGCCTGCCGCCGCCGCTCAAATGCTCGCCGAGGCGCCGGCTCACGCGGGGCACGCCTTGCCGCAAGTCCTCTTCGCCCTGGCCGCCGTGATTGTGGCGGGCCAGTTCATCGGATGGCTCTTCGCGTACGTGGGTCAGCCGCCCGTGATTGGCGAAGTGCTCGCGGGCATTCTTGTTGGGCCCCTCGCTGCTCGGGCAAAAAACCTCGGCGTTCGTTCTTCCGCCCGACATTGCCCCCTATCTACAGGTCATCGCACAATTGGGCGTGATTCTGTACATGTTCATGGTCGGGCTTGACCTGAACGCCGGACTCATCAAAGGCCGTGCCCATGCCCTGGTGGCCACCTCGCATGCGAGCATTCTGCTGCCTTTCCTCTTGGGCTCGGTCCTCGCTCTGGCCTTATATCCCCGACTTTCCAGCCGCGACGTCCCCTTTACCAGCTTTGTGCTGTTCCTCGCCGTCGCCATGTCGATTACCGCCTTTCCCGTGCTGGCCCGAATCCTGACGGACCGCGGGATGAGCCGCACGGAGCTGGGCGTCCTCGCGCTCGAGTTGCGCGGCCACCGACGATGTGACCGCCTGGTGCTTGCTGGCGTTCGTCGTGGGGGTCGCGAAAGCGCAGGCCGGCGCAGGCATCGCCGTGGCGGCCGGGACGCTGGCTTATCTTGCGGCGATGATGCTGATTGTGCGTCCGCTGGCCGCCCAACTTGCCATGCGGTGCCCGACCGAGCCGCTGCCGCGAAGCGCCGTCGTGCTGACCTTCGTCGCCCTGCTGGCATCGGCGTTAACGACCGACCTGATTGGCATTCATGCCGTGCTGGGCGCCTTCATGCTGGGCGCGGTGATTCCGCACGACAGCGTCCTGGCGCGAAGTTTCACGCGTCAGTTGGAGCAAGTCGTCACCGTCCTCCTCTTGCCGGCCTTTTTCGCCTTCACGGGAATGCGAACGCGGATTGACCTCGTGTCGGGGGGGAGGCGTGGCTCCTCTGCGGCCTCATCATTCTCGTGGCGACGGTCGGGAAATTCGGCGGCACGTGCGTGGCGGCCCGCCTCACCGGCGTGCGCTGGCGCGACGCGGCGGCCTTCGGCGCCCTGATGAACACGCGCGGATTGATGGAGCTCATCGTGCTGAACATCGGGCTCGACCTGAAGGTGATTTCGCCGGCCCTGTTCGCCATGATGGTCCTGATGGCGATTGTCACGACCATGACCACGGGCCCCGCCTTGCACTTCCTGCTGCCGTCCGCGCGTCCCTCCGTAAGCCCGAAAATCGTCGGTTGAAACGCCTTCCAGCATGGCCTATGATGCCGGCCTCATAGCGGTCCCTTCCGCTTGGGACAGGTAGCTCAGTTGGTAGAGCACAGGACTGAAAATCCTGGTGTCGGGAGTTCAATTCTCCCCCTGTCCACTCTGTCGCTCCTCGATTGGCGGCGTGCGTATTTCGGCCGCAATGCTCTCGGCGAACATCCCGCGGATAACGCCGTTGCGGCCTTTCTCCCGCCACTCTTTTCGTGCCGCGTTGAGCGCGAACGGTTGCCGTGCAAACGCGGTCTCGATGGCCTGCCGCAAAGCCGCATCGTCGATGCCCTCCAGCCGTTGAGCGGCCGCCTCCTGGGAGGCCCGCCGCCGCGCATGGCGGTCCTGAGACTCGCGGCGCCGTTGGTCGTCCTCGGCCAGCGACCGGTCACGCGACTCGCGTTCTATCGCCTTCTGACGAGGCGGCATCCAAAACGACGCCGGGTTCTGGCCGGGAAACGCATTGAATAGGCGCCGACGAAGGGCTCCGGGCTCCCACGCTCCGTTGCGCGAGCGGTAGACCTGGATAAGCGACCGGACGAAGTCCGGACTGCAGCCGTTGGCCCGCACTGCGCGACGGCCGGCTTCGGGTCCTGCATTCCAAGTCGAATCAGCTCCTCCACCACCACCACCCAGCCTTTCTCGCCGGCAAGCGCCGCGGCCGGTGAGGAGGAGGAGGTTGGTGGTGGTGGTGGTGTATTCTTCTTCTCTTCTATGCTCTTCTCTTCTGTTCTCTTCTCTTCTCTGGTCACACTTTTGTCACGCTGATGTGTGACCTTGTTGTGACAGGAGCGTGACACGCACTGCCTTTTGGCATCGGAGAGTCTTTGCTTGGCCGACTGAGAATGCCTCTTCGCAAACCCCGGCATCACAATTCCTTGCGCGTTGGCCTTCAGCCAGTTGGCTTTGTGCATCGCCGCGGCGAACCCGGGCATCTCCACGTATTGGTCGACAAAATCCGCGCGAACGCCGCGCGCGAGACCGTCGCGTGTGTTGGCATCGAACCAACCCCAAATGCGCGCCAGCTTCCCGACGACGAGGTCCCTGTCACAGTTGAGCGTGTTTGACATGGCGACAACTTCCGGCACGTCGCGGAGTCCATGGGTGAGTTGAATCCAATCGCCTGCCATTGCTGCGCCTCCTCTTCCGGCAGAGGGTCCCGTGGCGAATCGGCCTGTGGTCCGCACGCGGGTGCGTCTCTCTTGCATGCATTAGACCGGCGAAAACGCGACCGGCAAGAGCAGCCCCCGCTCAAAGGCGTGTGCGGAAAACTCCGCAGTACGCCAGTGGGGCGCTGGTGGGGTGCCAGTGGGGCGCCAGTGTCGATTTTGACGATTTTTGAGAATTTTTTTCCGCCTCGACGAAAATCGCCCGGCGGACAGCTCCGCGGCCCCGGCATGGCACCCGGCGAGAAGGTGTCCGGAGATACAATCCGTTACCCTCGACGGCCCCGGGTCCAAGCAAAGTCGTAGGGCAAGCTGCCAGCTTGCCGCACGGCACTGGCGATGCGAATGGCAAGCTGGCAGCTTGCCCTACGTCGGCGTGCCCTAGCCCCTAATGGCTGCTTCCGGTCCGAATTCCCGGACGGTCCCACGCCGGGTGCCATGCCCACGGCTTTGCGTGGGCATGTCTTCAGCCTTGAGGCGTGCGTGGCAGAGAGGATTGGTCGAGGCGGAGGAGCCCGCTGCCGGGACGTTCGTATTCGGCAGCACTTGACCACGGCCACGCTGCTGGAGTTTGACAGGATCCCCGCCGAACCGGACATGCCCACGCAAAGCCGTGGGCATGGCACCCGGCGCACAGAAGTCAGCGGAATCGAACTCCGACCGGCGCATCCGTTTGTGGCGGCAGGAGCATTGAGGGAAACACGACGAGCACGACGGAGACCGTGTTGGAAAGAGAAAACCGTGCAGAACAAAACACAAGAGAGGTCTCTCGCAGAGGCGCAGAGCTCGCAGAGAAAGACCAGGACCAGGAAGGTCAAAAACCGCTCCTCTGTTTTTCTCTGCGAGCTCTGCGCTTCTGCGAGAGATTCTCTTCGTTTTGAGGAACCGAAGCACCCTCCGCAAGGTCACCTCGTCGACTTAGGCGGGCTTCGGAGGCCGGCGGAACGCTACTTCGCAGCGACGGGCTTCAGGTACGTGTCGTTGAGCTTGCCGCACGACCAAAGCAAGCCGCGCGTCACCAGGTCGAGGTAGCGGGGGTCGGCGACGGTTTGGTCGGTGTGGCCCAAGGTCGTGGCGAAAACTTTTGTGCCGCCGCGATATTTGTTCGTCCACATAACGATGGAAACGGGGTGGGTCAGTCGGCCTCGGCTGTTCTGGACGGCTTGCCGGCCGCGGGCCAGGGCCGTGGCCGTGTCGAGCAGGTGGCCGGAACTGTTGTTGTAAAGCTCCTCGTTTGTCGTCGTCCAATTGGCCATGCCGTGGATGATGGGGTTGTCCCGAGCGATGAAGGAAATCGCGATGGGCAATTTCGGCCCGTGACCGGTCGATTGCAGGCCGGTGAACTCGAACCAGGGCGTGACGGCATCGGGAAAGCCCTCGCTGCGGTAGCAGTGCATGCCGCAGTGCAGGACGACGGCCGGCAGGCCGTGCCGATGCGGGGCCAGAATGCGGTCGATGAGCGCCAGGTCCTTCACGTCGGACGAGCATTCGTCGTGAATGACGACGTCGAACCCGGCCGCCCATTCGGGGTTCTTATAGACGGGGTTCAGGTGCCGGGTCGTCGTGTCGGGGTCGTAGGCAATGACAACTTCCACGCGCGCCCGCTCGGCAATGCCCCGCGCCAGAATGTCCTTTTGCTTTTCGTAATCGTGGCAACAGCCGCCGAGCACGAGCAGCGCCCGCAACGGCTTGACGGCCGGCTCGGCGGCAATCACGGGTCGAGGCGCCAAGCAGAGAGCGCCAAGGGTGAGGCACAAAGCCAGGGCGGCAGGAAGCACGTGGAATCGGCTGAGGGAAGTCATAGGGCACGCCTCGTGTCAGATGTTGTGGTTCTCGGTCGAGGGGCAAGCTGGCAGCTTACCCCACGAGAACGCCAAAATACACTGCTGGGAAAATCGCGGAAAGGAAACAGATGGGCAGCATCGACCTGGAACTGGACGAGGGTTTGCGGGAGAGCGGAGCCAGCTTGTCGCGTGGGCCGAGCGAAAAGGGACGGACGGCGTCGCCGAGTACAAGTCGCAGAAAAACCGGCAAAGCATCGACGGACTGCCCGGCCTCCAGCCTCGTGCCGAGGCATCTCGATGAATGGCGGCTTGGACCTTGGACCTTCGACCTTGGACCTTGGACCGTGGCCCCCGTCCGCTACAACAACTCGCTGACCGGCTCGCGGTTTTCGAGCAGGTATTGGGGGCGGCCGTTGTGGTCGCGGAGGGTGAGGGCCGGGTCGATGCCGAGGACGTGGTACAGGGTCGACAGGACGTTTTGCAGGCGAATCGACGTGCCGATGACCTTTTCGCCGCGTCCGTCGGTGGCGCCGACGATTTGACCGGTCCGCAAGCCGCCGCCGGCCATCCAGAGAAAGCCGGCGTCCGGCCAATGGCTGCGGCCGTCCGGCGTGATGTCGCCAATCCGCGGGGTGCGGCCGAACTCGCCCCCCATCAAGATGGCCACGTCCTCGAGCAGACCGCGTTCCTCGAGGTCGGTGACGAGCGCGTGGACCGCCTGGTCGAGCGGCGGAATCAGGCCGCGGAGCGTGGCGAAGTTCGTGCGATGCGTGTCCCAGCCATAGACGCACGCCGTCACCACCGAAACGCCCGCTTCAATCAGCCGGCGGGCCTGCAGGAGCGATTTTCCGGGAGCCGGCCCGGAAGGGAACGGCGCGATCGCCATAGCGGGCACGCATCTTTTTGGGTTCCTTCTCGATGTCGAAGGCCTCCCGCACGCTTCCCGACGCGACGATTTCCAACGCGCGGGTCTGAAAGGCGTCGACCCCCCGGGCCGCCCCCTGGTTGTCAAAGTCGCGGCGAATCGTGCGGAAAGAACGGAGCAGGTCCGTCCGGTTTTCCAGCCGCCGCATGCTGACGTTCGCGGGTCGACCCATGTCATCGAGCGCCTCGCGGGCATTCCCGCCGCCGACGCGGAACGGCTCGTGCTCGATGCCGGCATAGTAGGCCCGTTCCCAGTCCGGCTGGTTCTCCAGGCTGACGTAGGGAGGAATGGAGGAGCCGCCACGTCGGAAGCGGCTCACCACCGAGCCCAGCGCGGGGCGCCGGGCCTCGCCCGGGACCGAGGCCCGCGGCGATTCCTGCCAGCCGTAGCCGCTGTAAAACTCGTTTGCGGTGTGCAAGTGCACGAACTTCACGCCGCGGAGGATGGCGAACTTGTCGGCAATCTTCGCCTGCAGGGGCATCAGCTCGCAGACTTCCATGCCGGGCACATTCGTGCGGATCGGGCTGAATTCGCCGCGGTACTCGCGGGGAGCCTCCGGCTTCATGTCGTACATGTCGAGATGGGAGGGGCCGCCGCTAAGAAAAATCATGATGACCGATTTCTGCCGCCGCTTGCCGGGCGGCGAGGCGGCCCGCAGACGAAGGACGTCGCCCAAGGTCAAGCCACCCAGGGCCAAGGTGCCGACGCGGAGGAAGCTGCGGCGGCTGAGAGAACCGGTGCGGGGCCAACGCGCAGTGGTCAGTTCTCGGCATTGGATTCTCCTTCGACGGCTGGCAGGAATTTTGTAGGCGGGAATTTGCAGGGGTGGGACACGGCTGGCTTTGCGTCCGCAGCGCGGCAAATCGGCCTCACTATACAAACTGGTTCCAGCCAATGCCAAGGCGGGCTTGGGCCCGAGAGGAATCCGTCATCGGACCGCCGATGCGCGATTCAAGGCTGCGTTTGCAGGACGAGCTTGGAAATGGCGTCGCTGAGACGTTGAATCTCCCGCTCGACATCGGCCAGGGCCTCGGCCGCTTGCGAGAGGTCGGCCCGGCTGCCCATTTCTTCCAACTGAAGAGCAGCCGCCGCGGCCGAGACGCCCCCCAGACAGCCGGCCGCTCCCTTGAGCGCGTGGGCCGACCGAAGCGGAGAGGCCGTGCGTCGCGTTGCTCGATGGCCTGCCGGATTTTGTCGACCTGACGCGGGGCGTCGGCCAGGAACAGGCCAATCACTTCCGACAGAACGCCCTCGTCCCCGTCTCATCCGGTCAAGTGCCGCCTGATGGTCAAACACGGGTTGCCCGACAACCGCGGGGCCAGCGGCCAGGTTGCCCTTCGCGTTCAAAACCGTCCCTTCCGGGGCAAGCTGGCAGCTTACCCTACGAGTGACGCTCTCCTTTGTCAAAGCGGTTTCGAGCGGGTTGGTCGAGCACGGGTTGGTCGAGGCGGCTTGGTCGAGCACGGCCGACTCGATGGCGCGGAGCAGGACGGCCGGCTGAACGGGTTTGGAGACGTAATCATCCATGCCCGCGTCGAGGCACCGTTCACGGTCACCCTTCATGGCGTGGGCCGTCATGGCGATGATCGGCAGTCGCCGGCCGGTCTGTGTTTCGGTCGCACGGATAGCGGCGGTGGCCTCCAGGCCGTCCATCTCGGGCATTTGCACGTCCATCAGCACGAGGTCGAACGTCTCGCGCTCGAGCGCTTCGAGCGCCTGCTTGCCGTTGGCGACGGCCAGCGTCGAGTGCCCGGCCTTTTGCAGGATGTGCAACGCCACGCGCTGATTCACGGGGTTGTCTTCGGCCAGCAGGATGCGCAGCGGACGCGCCGGCCATGTCGAGTTCGAGTTCGGCGGGTCGCTCCTGAGACCGTGCGCGGACGACCGCTGCTCGCGGCAGTGCGCCGCTCAAGGCGGCCAGGATGGCGATCTGCAGCTCGTCGGCCTTGACCGGCTTCACAAGATAAGTGGCGATTCGCAGGCCGCGGCAGCGCGCCGCGTCGGCCTGCCGGTCGGCCGAGGTGAGCATCATGATCGTCGAGGGCGCCAGGCCGGGCTCCTTCTGCAGCTCTTCGACCAGCGTGAAACCGTCCATCTCGGGCATCATCTGGTCGACGAGCATCAGGGGATACGGCTCGCCCGCGGCCGCCGGCGCGGCGCAGCTCCGCGACGGCCGCCGGCCCGCTGTCCACGGTCTTGGGACGCATGTTCCAAAGCCGCAAAAGTCCGGAGAGGACGCGGCGGTTGGTCTCGTTGTCGTCCACGACCAGGACGGCAAGCCCTGCAGGGCCGACGGGTTTCGCAGGCGGAGGTTCGCCGGCCGGCGTCGTGGGCTTTTCGAAACGGGTCGAGAAGCGGAACGTGCTGCCTTGGCCGACCTCGCTCTCGACCCCGATCTCGCCCCCCATGAGGGCGACCAGCCGCGACGAAATCGTCAGTCCCAGGCCGGTGCCGCCGAACCGGCGCGTCGTCGAGCCGTCGGCCTGCGAGAACGCGTCGAAAATGACGCGACTGCTTTTCGGCGGGGATGCCGATGCCCGTGTCGATCACGGCAAATGCCAGCTGATAGTCGTCGGCCTGACTGGCCCTCCAACGTGACGCGGACGACCACCTCTCCGCGTTCGGTGAACTTGATCGCGTTGCCCGACCAGATTGACGAGCATCTGCCGCAGCCGGCCGGGGTCGCCGATCGACGCGGTCGGGAACGTCGTTCCCGATGTCGCAAGCGAGTTCCAGTCCTTTGCGGTGCGCCCGCAGGGCCAGCGTTTTCAGCGTGTCGCCCAGCAGGTCGCGCAGCCGAAACTCAATCGGGTCGAGATCGAGCTTGCCTGCCTCGATCTTGGAAAAGTCGAGGATGTCGTTGATGACCGTCATCAGCGATTCGGCCGACGATTGCACCAGCTCCAGCGACTCCCGCTGTTCCGGCGTACAGCTCGGTGTCGAGCACGAGCTCCGTCATGCCGAGAATGCCGTTCATCGGCGTGCGGATTTCGTGGCTCATGTTGGCGAGGAACTCGCTCTTGGCGCGGTTGGCCAGCTCGGCGGCCTCCTTGGCGGCCATGAGTTCCTCCTTCCGCGCGTCGCCGCTCCTCGACCTCGCGCGCCAGCTCGGCGTTCGCTCGCGAAAGCTCGCCGGTGCGCTCCACAACCCGCTGTTCGAGCGTTTCGTTGGCCCGCTTGACGGCCAGCGTCGCGGCCCGCAGCCGCACCATAATCCAGGCGATGCACACGAGCATGCCGACCGAAAGCACGTAAAGCGCAACCTGGTATTGGTCGGACCGTTGCGGTCGAGCGCTGGTACTGCGTTTGGCAGGCCCGCTGAAGTTCGTCGATTCTCTGGCGCTGGGGGTCTTGATGAGTTTTGCGACAAGCGTTTCGACGACTTCCCGCTGCTGGAGAATCGTCTCGGCGTGGGCGGTCAAAAGGGCAATCGCGGAGGAGGCCGCAGGAGTCTGATTGCCGGCGGTCGCAAGGTTCTTGAGCGCATCGCGAATCCGCGGAACGTATTGGGGGTCGCCCGTGAGGTCGTAGAGAAGCAGATGGCGAATCGGACCGCCACGTTGAAGCTCCTGTTCCAGTGCGCGGTCCTCCTGGGCGAGACGCACGAGCCGGGCGTGAGCCACCGGGATATAGCTCAGCGAATTCTTCAAAATGGCGTTGCGCGACTTGAACTCCTCAATGAGGTCGGCCTTGGCGGCCAGAGTCGCTTGAACGCTTTCCGCCTGCGGCCGGAACTTTTCCCGCGAGTCGCCATAGGCGCCGCCGGCCGCCTCCCAAAAGTCGCGTTGGCGGGCCTTGATGGAGGCGAGCGACCGCTGCAATGGGTCGTAGCTTGGCAGGATTCGGAAGCGGGCCCGCAGCACATCCTGCGTCAGCGTCGCATCGGCCTCCTTCAGCAGCCGCAACTAATCCATTGCGCGGGTGTGAGACTCCAGGTTGCGCGTCTGCGAGTCGAAGAAGAACAGCGTCCCGACGAACACCAGTCCCCCCCGCCGGCCAGGATGCCGGCCAGGCGTGTGACCGTCATGGGTTTCCTCCCGGGTACTCCCCGTTGAGCGTTTCCAGGAATTGGACGATTCGGTGAAGGTCGTTCGCCGTGAGCTGCCTTCCCACTTGGTATCTCGGCCATCACGCTGACGGCCCCTTCGAGCGTCTGGACCGAACCATCGTGGAAATACGGGGCCGTGCGGGCCACGTTTCGCAAACTGGGCACCTTGAACTCGGAATCGGTCCGCTTCCTGGCCCGTGACATTGAAGCGGCCCAGGTCGGCCTTGGTGATGTGGCCGCGGTCCGCGAAGTAGTCACCGACGATGCCGAACTTCTCGAACATGTTGCCGCCGGCCAACACCCCTTGATGGCAGCGAGCTGCATCCGTTGTCCTTGAACAGGCGATAACCCTCCTTCTCCTCCGCGGTGAGCGCATTGCGGTCGCCGCGAAGATAGCGGTCGAAGCGGCGAATTCGGGGGTCGATCAGTGAGCGTTCGAAGGTGGCGATGGCATCCTTGATGGCGCGGCTGTCCATCCTCTTTGCGTAGATCGAGAAGAAGGCGGCGGAGTAGTCGGCATCGGCCTGCAAGTTTGTCGAGGATTTGCGGCCAATCGGAGGCCATCTCGGCCGGGTGATGGATCGGGTCCATCAATCTGGTCCTCCAGCGTCTCGGCTCGACCGTCCCAGAATTGACGGAAACTGAAGCCGGAATTGAAGACGGTCGGAGTATTCACTTCCCCCAGTGCACCGCCCAACGCCACGGACCGGACGCGATTGTCGGCCCCGTTTTGGTGCAGGTTGTGGCACGACGCGCAGGAAATCGCTGTTGTCGGGCGAAAGCCGCGAATCGTGGAAGAGACGCCGGCCCAGGTCCACTTTCCGGGCATCCAGCTCGATTGTTCGGGGAAGAGGGCTGATTGGCTCGCGGTCGAGTCCATCCGGCTCGGCTGCCGCACCGACTTCGACCAGGCCCATCGGGCGGGCGTTCCTACCCAGAACGGAGAGACCCGAGGCCGCGGCTGCCCCCGCCACGAGGAACAGCAGGGCGGGCAATAGGCTTTGCTTGATTCGATGCATAAAGGGCCGCCGACCAGGGTTGACGCGCAGTCAAACTTAGGTCACGTTTTGCCGGCCGCATCGAAATGTGGCGAAATGACAACGCCGGCCCGGCGGCGATTCCTGCAATCGGCAGGTCCGTGCGCTTTTGTCAGCAAAACCGGCACGCCCCCACCCTGTTACGGGACCGCCGCGGCCGTTGTCGTTCGGTGATTTGCGGCAGTCGACGGCTCGCGTGAGAATGTCGCCGCCGTGAGCCGGCGGCCCGCGCGCTGGAGAAGCTCGGGCCAGCCGTCAAGACGTGCGGCAACGGAGCAGGCGCATCGTCGGGTACCAGGGAGTCGTTTCGCCCTCCAGCATCCAGCGCCAATCCGAACAGAAGGGAAGCAACGTCCAGACGGAGCGTCCAATCGCGGCCGCCAGATGGACGGTCGAATTATCGACCGATAAAACGAGGTCAAGCGCGGCGATTTTGGCCGTGAAATCGTCGAGGTCCAAGAGCGGGTCGCAATCGGCGCCGTCATCGAGCGGGATGTCGAAGCGGTTGCGGACGAGTGCGGCTTCGGCGGCACTGGACCCGTATTGCAGGTTGACGAATCGAACGCCGGGGACCTGCAGGATTGGCCTCCAGAGTTCGAGAGGAATCGACCGCTGCCGCCGGGTTTCGGCGTCTTTCCCCCCGCGCCAGGAAATTCCCACCTTCAGCGCGCCGCCGAGTCGGGCAAGCCGCGATTGCCATTTCGCGACCAGGCCCGGCTCCGGCTTGAGATAGGCGGCCGTTGCCGGAAAATCGTCGACTTGGCGGCGGACAAACCGCGGCAGGCTGCCCCAAAAATCGTAAACGTCGCACGGTGCAACGGCGGGGTTTTCCGTGGGCCTGGCGGATTTCGCGACCGCCGTCACGTTGGGGAACGACCGTGCAAAGAGCGGAACCAGCCGCGGGTCGCACTCGACAAGGCAGCCGGCCGCCTCCCGAGCGACCTGCGGCAGACAGGAGCCGAACATCACCTGGTCGCCGATGCCCTGTTCGGAGAGAACGAGGAGCGAGCGGCCAGCCAGGGAGGTGCCGTCCCAGCGGTTCAAAGCGATTGGCCGTGGGCTTGGGCCGTGCCTCAACCGCCATTCGTATTCGTCCCAGCCGGTGCCCAGTTCTCCACGCAGCAAGTGAATCAAGGACCGGTCGAATCGTGCCTCGGGAAGTGCCGGCGAGATTTCGCAGGGCCTCCTCCAGGCAACCCATCGCTTCGTCGAGCCGCCGCAGGTCTTTCAGCGTGACGGCGAGGTTGACCAGGATTTGCGGATTGCCGGGGTCTCGCTGCCGGGCCTCTTCATAACACTCGACCGCTTCCAGCAGGCGATTTTCTTCCCGGTAAGCGTTTCCGCAGTTGAACCAGGAGAACGGCGAACCCCGGCTGGGCGTCGATGGCCTTGCGGTAGGCGGCGATGGCCAAATCCGAACGGCCCCCCTCCTTCCAGGCCACGCCGAGGTTGTTGAGCGTTTCGGCGTGATGCGGCCGCAAGGCCGCCGCGCGGAGATAGCATTGGATGGCCTCGGCAAGGCGGCCTTCGCGATGGAACCGGGCGGCGCAGCGGTTTTGCTCGTCGGCCCGTTGGGCCGCCAGGTCTCAGAGCGCCTGCGAGCGCGCTGGAAGACCTCATCCCAATCGCCAAGGGCCATCTCGCGAAACGACGCCTGCCGGAAGAGCCGCATGCTCGGATACCAGGGACTGTCCTCGCGTTCACTGAACCACCGCCAATCGCATGCGAACGGCAGCAGCGTCCAAACCGGCGTGTTCAAGGCGCCGGCCAGGTGGACGGTCGCATTGTCGACGGAAATCACCAGGTCGAGCGCGGCGATCTGTGCCGCGAAACCGTCGAGATCGCCAAGCGGGTCGGAGTCCTCCCAGTCGTGAAGGGTGACGCCGCAATCGCGGGCGAATTGCTCGATTTCCGAGCCGCAGTCGCCGTACTGCAAATTGACGAAGGCGATGCCCGGAATGCGGAAGAGCGGCGCCCATTGCGCCAACGGTGTCGAACGCCGTCGGCGCGTCGCGGCGTCCTTTCCTCCCCGCCACGAGATTCCGACGACCAGTCCGGCGGCCAATCGCTCGAAGCGAGACCGCCATTCGGCGAGCTGCTGGGGATCGGGAGTGAGATAGCCGGCGTGTGTGGGAAAGGCGTCGAAGCTCCGGCGCAGCCGGCGTGGCACGCTTCCGGCGGCGATTTGCACATCGAAAGCGGGAAGATCCCGCACCTGGGACGGATCGATAGGACCGGTGCCGGGGAAAAACCGTGCGCTCGGAAAGGACCGGGCGAAGAGCCGCACCAGCCGCGGCTCGCATTCAATCAGGCACTGCTTCGTCCGCTCGATGACTTCACGGAAAGCACGAGGCAAACAGGATCTCATCGCCGACCCCCTGCTCGCTGTAGACGAGAATCGTCTTTTCCGGCGGAGCGAGCCGTCCCACTCCGGTTCCGCGAAGAGGCGGGGTTTGCCGTTGTAGTCGCCAGCGGGATTCATAGGCGTCCCACCCGTCGGCGAGATTTCCCTGCCGCAGCAGGGCCAGCGACCGGTTGAATTGCGCCATCGCCAGTTGGGGTTTGAGCCGCAGTGCCCGATCGTAACTGGCGACGGCCCGGCCGAATTCGCCCAGGTCTTCCTGGAGATTTCCCAGGGCGACATGAGCGTCGACGAAATCGGGGCGGAGACTGGCGGCCCGCAGGAAACAGCGAGACGGCGTCGGCTGGCTCTCCCCCATCCCGGCACGTCAATCCAAGGTTGAAATGGGCGTCGGCAAATTGAGGCGACAGCGAAATCGCCCGTTCGTGGCAGCGACGAGACTCCTCGAATTCGCGTGTCTCGCGAAGCGCGTCGCCCAAACCGGTCCAGGCGGCCGCATTGCGGGAATCGCGTTCGACCGAGGCGCGGAAGGCCTCGACCGCCTCGGAAAATTCGCCCGCGTCCTTGTGGGCGTTGCCCAGATTGTAACTGAATCTCGGCAGACGTCCGATCGAGCTCGGCCGCCCGGCGAATCGCTTCAATCGCCTCGGCGGTCCGGCCCAGCGACCGGAACGCGATGCCCAGGTTGCTGTGGTAGGCCGCCGATGCGCCGTTGATGGCGACGGCTTGGCGAATGCGCGTCACCGCCGCCTCGTGATCGCCCTGCTGATGGGCAATCACTCCCAGGAGGTGCAATGCGTCGGCATTCCGCGGAGCGGATTGCAGCGCCCGTCTCGTAAAGCCGGGCCGCCTTGTCCAGCCGGCCCTCCTTGTGATGGGCGACTCCGTCGCGCAACATCTCCGCCGTGCTGATTGTCTCTGATGCCATCGTGTCACCGGGAGGCCACGGAATCTCTTCCCTATAGATCGTCCCGCGGACGGCAAAAAGCATCAGTTCGTTCCCGTCGACATTTTGCGACAAGTCGTGCGCAAGTCCAGCCAATTTCTCCAGTTCAGGGGCTGGAGTTTGCGGTGCGGTCCCGGAAAACGCGATCGGCGTCGCCCGCGAATGTCAGCGGGGACGCCGATCGAGATTAAACTTCAATTTTCGGAGCGAACGCCCGCGAAGGGCCAAGCGACTCGGATTAGCTTAAGAGCTTGAGGACGGTCTGACGGCGTCTGGTTCGCAATCGCCAAGACCGAAATACCGGCCTGCTCGAGGATTTGGGCCCGGGTCATGTTGGCCGTTTCCTGGGCGAAGTTCGTGTCCTCGATATCGCTTTGGGCCTGGGAGACGTTTTCCAGGGCGCTATTGAGCGTCGCGATGTTGGTGTTGATGACGTTCGCCTGCAAGGCACCGATTTCGCCGCTCAGGGTAGAGACCTGATTGATGCGCGTCATTGATGACCGACGACCAGCGTCGAGCCCTGAACGGTCGGACCGACGCTCGCCAGGCTCAGAGAGCCTCCCGAGCCGAGTTGGAAGAGCTTGCCTTCGGTTCCGCCGAGCGACAGCCGTATTGACGGCCGGGATGCCCAGGTTGATCTGTCCCGACAGGTTGGCCTGCTGGCCAATCTGGAACACCGAGCCGCCGCCGGTGACGGTGATGGCGGCCGTCGTGTTGGCGACGTTGTCGGCTGCGTTGAACGTGATCGATCCCGCAGCGTCTGGCTCGCTGACCGACGCGGTGAGGCCGCTGCCGACCGCCTGTTCGCCGTTGATCGTCGCCACGATGTCGGTGCCGGCGCTGCGGGAGGCCGCGGTGCCGGCCGACGGAGCCCGTCTGCGGTGGCGAACGTGCCTTGCAGACACGTTGACGCCGACGAACTGCGACGAGCCGAAGTCCTGGCTCTGGAGGGTCAGGAAGCCGTTCGTTCGCACCGCTCTCGGTCTTGCTCGTGCCGGCCGAGGCGACGGCGCTGGCGCCGGAGCCCTCGAGCGTGACTTTGACGATAGCCGCTGCTGTTGGCGCTGGAGTTGATCAGCGCCTTGACCTCGCTGGCCGTCGATGTGACCGTCGTGGAGCGCTCGTTCCGAGCGTGATCGTCAGCGTCACGGAGTTCGAGGTCGACGTGCTGCTGACCGACAGGTTCTGGTTGTTGCCCGCCGTGGCGAACTTGATCGTCACCGGCTGCGTGTTGACGCCTTGTCCGGGTCGGTGGCCTTGCCCTGGATGTCGGTGAAGGTCAAGCCGTTGTTCGAGGCGGCCGTGCCGAAGGTCGCCGTGCCGTAAACCGCGGCGGTCGTGGTGGCGTCGACGCCGGTGGCGCTCGTCACCGCGTTGATCGCCGTCTTGACGTCGCTGAGCGAGCTTCCCTGGCCGAGGCGACACGACGTCGGTCCCGTTGGTTCCGGAGACTTCGAGCGTCGTGTTGGAGGACAGGCCGCCGCTGACGAAGCCGTAGTACAGCTGGCCCTTGGTCGCCGCCGTTTGAACGTCGGCGTTCAGGGTCACGTTCGCGCTGCCCGAAAAGGCGACGCTGTTGAGTTGGTAGCTGTTGATCTTGGCCGAATCGGCGGCGGAAACTTGCGTCGTGTAGGCCTTGCTGCCGTCGATCAGTCCCTGGCCGGCGAACGTCGTGTTGGCCGAAATCGTGTTGATGGCGGCGAGGGCCTGGTCGATCTGCGACTGGTTGGCCTGCTGTTCGTCCGGAGTCAGGCCGCCGGTGTTCAAGCCGGCCTGCACGAGGCTGCGGATCTGATCGAGAAGTCCGCTAATTTGCTGCAAGCCCGAGTCGGCGGTCGAGAGGACGTCGTTGGCGCGGTTGCTGTTGGTGATCGACTGGTTGATGGCGGAGATCTGCGAGCCGAGCGTGTTGCTCGCGACGAGGCCGGCCGGGTCGTCCTCGCCGCTGTTGATCTTCAAACCGGTCGACAAACGCGTCAACGAAGTGTTGAGCTGATTTGTCGAGTTCTGAATGTTCGTCAGACCGATGAGAGAGGCGATGTTTGTATTAATTACTGTCATTGGAACAAGCCTTCCTTTTGACCCGCTAACCGGCCCGAACGGGACTCGGGAAGGTTAGAATTGGTGGTTCACGCTTGGACGAACTCGTCGCCCGCACCCCGAGAAAACGCTCCAGAGGATCTCTGATCCTACGTGGTGTTCGACCGTGTCCGCTTCCGGACCGCACGGCAACATCGATGCGATGCTCGATCCGTCTCGCTCGATCTCGGGGGACCGCGCTCCGCACGCCGCTCTGGGACCGCAGCGCGAGGTCGTGCCCCGCCAGCCGTTCGTCCATCTATCGACTTCGGGCGGAAATGCCTTTAGTCAAAATGGATCGCGCTCGGCGGTAAGCGATGCTTGCGGAAGCTGTGGCAACGGGGCCGGCCGGGCAGCAATGATTCTTTGGGCTTTTGGGGGCCAAGCCCTCTTTTTTTGCAAAGCGAAGCAAAAAGAACGCCCAGTTTGCCAACCGCGGATTCGGTCAGCTCAACGCCAGGCGAGGCGGGCTGCGGTTTCCGAAGAAACGCTTTGTGCCAAGCGCCCTGCCGGGATCAGGTTTCGGTCCCCGGGATCTTCGAGCAGGACTTTTCCTTCGCCGTCGGACGCCGCGCAGCGCGCCCGTCTGCGTCGGCCTTGGCGTTTTCGCGTTGGATCGCCTCGTAAACTTCCTGGCGATGGACGGGGATTTCCGTCGGCGCTTCAATCCCAAGGCGGACCTTGTCGCCCCGGATATCGACAATCGTAATGACAATGTTGTCACCGATAATGATGCTTTCGTCGCGCTGCCGGGACAAGACAAGCATCGCAGGACTCCTTTTCCACCCGATCGGTCGAACCGTGATGCGCCGTGACGACTCTTCAACCCTTTAATATTCCAAGGATCGTCACGGCCGCAAAACCGCACGAGTCGTGGAGGGCGATTTCAAGATCCTGCTAGGAGACAGTGGCAGAATCTAGCGGTTGTTCCAAGTTCGCCGAAGATTCCTGACGCCAAGTCAGTGCGGCGAATCTTGGATATTTTGGATTGGAGCCGCGACTGTCAAAGGGCGGAGTTGTGTGCCAACTCAGACTTCGGCGAGCTCAGTCGAGCCGCGAGTGGCGCTGCCTGACGCTCCCCTCACGGTCGCGGCTCCAGGAAGCGAATCGCTTAAGAATCAGGCGATGTTGATTTAGGCGACTTTGCTGGTCGCCAGCCGCCGGCTTCCGCGAAAACACCGGTCAAAACCACCGTTTTTCTGCTCGAGCAGCCGCTGGAGTCCCTCGACGAGCATCGGCATCGGCAGACCCACGGCACGGTGCACGGCCTGCGTGCGCAGGGACGTCTCTCCCTGGCCGAAAGCCGCGCCGGCAGCCTCGGCCGGAGCCAGGCTCAACGCCCGCGGCGGCGGCAAGATCGAAGACCTGCGCCAGCGCGCAAACAAAGCGGTGCGGATTGACCCGTTCGGCGCCGGCGATGTGATAGACGCCCGACAACCCCGCTTCCCAGCATCGGGGCAGGATCGCGGCCAGGTCCGTGGCCAGGATCGGCGTCGCATGGGGTCGCGCAGTCGAAGATTCCCGGCCGCTCCGAATCGAGCGCCGCGACAATCCCCTCGATCCAGCCGGGTCCGTCCGAAAGAGGGCTCCACCCGTAGGGATGCGTCCGGACGACGAGGGCCTGGGGAGCACTCTCTGAGCGCCTCGGCCTCCAATGTCCGCAGCGAACGGGCCTGGGCGCTTGGACAGAACGAGGTCGCTCGTTTCGTCATGGAACATCCAGGGGCCGGTGAAGACGGCGTCCGAAGAGATCAGCGTGAGCGGTACTGCGCAGCTCGCTTGCCGTTCTCGTCCAAGTCCGTGTCGATTCGATCGCAGCTTGGCTCGCGATCCGCCCCCCGACTCGGTGCCACGGAGAGTCGCCCGCCGCTCCGCAGACGACGATGCGGTCAGGCCGATGGCAGGCCGCCAGTTGACGGATCGCGTGGCGCGTCATCCGCCGGCGCGACTGCCGTTTCGCATCCGTCAATCGAGACCGGCACCGTGCCGCTGATTCCCAGGACGCGATATTGGTCGGCCAGATGCGCGGCCAGGTTAGCGCCGACGACGGAGTCGATTCCGGCAATGAGTAATTGTTCCACCAGAAGCCTCCCTGCAGTCTTTAAGGATAAAGGCAGAAGATAAAGGCAGAAACAGAAAAGCCCCGGATGCATTCCTCTTTCGTCCGTCGGTCCTTTCTCTTTCCGGCGCGGGGCGGAAGTATATCGGTCGCCGTATTGACGGGCCAAGTCCAGTTGACCGCGGCACAATCGTGGACGCACGTGGCTGTGCAGCCGTCGCGGCGGGTCCCGTCTTTTCGCGCACCTTTGCCGGCTGCTTCGTCTTATGGCGCCGCCGCGTCGACTGCTGCGTACTGGCGTTCCGCCTGCGCGACAATCGGGTGCGGCAATGTTCTTGCCGGCCAAAATGGTGTTTTGCGAATTCCTGTTGACGAGTTGGGACGAAATTTCTATCGTTCGCCCGCCTTTCGGCAAGTCGAACGACTTTCTTGAGCTAATCCCGTCGAAATTGCTGATTTTTCACAAAGTCGACCCGCGGCCGGTTCTGTCCACGTCGCGCCGAGACTCAACAACCGGCAATCGCTGCCGTTCACTCACCCGGCAGAGAACTTCCGACCCCTTCGAAAGGATGTTCCAATGAAACGTCTCTCTCTCCTTCTCCTCGCGTTTGCGTTCCTGACGACCGCCAGCGGTTGCTGCTGCGGACTGTTCCGTGGCTGCAATTCGTGCGGTTATCCCAGCAGTCCTTGTGGCTGCGGTTATTCTCCAGCCTATCAGGCGTATCCGGCGGCTCCTTCCTGCCCAACCTGTCCCACGTGCCCCAACGGGGGCTGTGGTGCGAACGGTCCCATGATCCAACAGGGCGCGTTCTACGATGGCGACAGCATGTATCGCTCGTCGCTGACGTCGAACGCCGCTTACGGGGCCACGCCGGCCGCCTCACTGGCTGCAGCGGAGAAGCTTCCGACCTTTTGAACCAGCGGCTGGTTCTTGAGACGCTTTGCGCGCGGGCCTTTTCTCACTTTTCGCTCGGACCGCCGAGCGAAGACGGCGCAATGCGCAAGGAATGCGCGGTTCACGTCGGATCGGATCCCTCAGGATTGCACGGAGTTGCGACCGCATCGGCCGGCCCCTTTGGCTGGAACCGGATCGGCCGCAAGGCACGCTCGACCCGCGCGCCGCAGGCGCCTATAATCGCGAACGGAGCTCTGCAGTTAGTGCTCGGCCGCCACTCCCTATGCAGATCATCCGATATCCTCATCCGGCGCTCCGCTGGAAATCGAAACCAATTACGCGGATCGACCCCGAACTGAAGGGGACGGTCCGTGCGATGTTCGACAGTATGTATGAAAGCAAAGGCATCGGCCTGGCCGCCAACCAGGTCGCCTTGCCATATCGCCTGTTCATCATGAACGTCACCGGGAATGCAGCCGAATCGCAGGCCGAGCGGGTCTTTCTCAATCCCGAAATCGTTCGCCGCAAGGGAAGCGCCGACGAAGAGGAAGGCTGTCTGAGCCTGCCCCAACTGTACGGACAGGTGCGCCGGTCGGAAAAAATCATCGTCAATGCGTTCGATCTCGACGGCCAGGAATTCGAATTGGCCCTCGACGAGCTCGAGGCACGGGTCGTTCAGCACGAGCACGACCATATCGACGGCATCCTGTTTATCGACCGCATGACGGATGCGGCGCGACGCGAGATTGAGCCGCGGCTGGCCGACTTTGAGAGCTATTTCCGGCGGCAGCAGGAAACCGGCCTCGCTCCTTCCGACGACGAAATCCAACGCACGCTCCGCAGCCTGGAACCCGCCCCCGTCCCGGCTGGCTGACGGCTCGCAGGAGGCGATGATGGCTCTCCGAATCGTCTTGATGGGCACGGGCGGCTTCGCGCTGCCGACCTTCCGCGTCCTCCTCGAGAGTCGCCACACGACGGTCGGCCTCTTCACGCAGCCGGACCGCACCGGACGCGGACATCATCACCATCTCAATCCACTCAAGGACCTTGTCGCCAAGCGGGAAATTCCCGTCTTCCAGCCTGAAAAAGTGAACTTGCCGGAGCCGGTCGGCTGGCTGCGTTCCCTTGCGCCCGAAGTGTGCGTCGTGGCCGCTTACGGCCAGATCCTCTCGGCAGAACTGATCCGTGTGCCGCGGCTCGGGACCGTCAACGTCCACGCCTCGCTGCTGCCGAAATACCGCGGCGCCGCACCGATCCAGACGGCGATCCTGAACGGGGACGAGGAGACGGGCGTGACCATTTTCCAGATCGAGCCAAAGCTCGACGCGGGCCCTCTCCTCGCCATGGAAAGAACGCCGATTGGACCAAAGGAGACAGCTGGCGAGGTGGAGGCGCGATTGGGGGTGATTGGGGCTTCGACTGATTCTGCCGGTGCTCGATCAAATCGAGGCTGGCACGGCTGTTCCGTTGTTGCAGGATTCGTCCCAGGCCAGCCGTGCGCCGCGGCTCAAAAAAGAGAGCGGCCGTATCGATTGGAACAAAACACCCCGACAAATCGATTGCCAGGTTCGAGCCCTGCAACCCTGGCCCGCGGCGTACACGACGTTGGTGACCCGGACGCCGGCAGGGACTCCGCGGGAATCGCCGTTGCGGCTGATTGTGCTGGAAGTCGCCCCCCAGCCGATACCCCAGGCCGAGCCCCCCGTACCGCCGGGAACGATTGTCTTGGCCGACCGGAAGCGGCTCGCCGTCCAAACGGGCCAGGGCGCGATCGAGATTTTGCGTCTTCGCCCGGAAGGAAAACGGGCCATGTCGGCCGCGGAGTTCCTTGCCGGTCATCAAGTGACCATCGGCGAGCGGCTCGATTCGGCCCTCTAAGTCGACGGGCACAGCGATGATACGAGCCACGGGTTCATCCCAACGGTCTGGCGGGATACACCCCAGTCGGTGCGTTGTGCAATGACCTGTGCCGTCATTCCGTTCGCGGCGTTGCGGCAGGCGATCTTGCCGCATCCTTGGCTTTTTGCGAACATCCCGCGGCGTTTTTCGCACGGGTCGCGCCGGCGACAGCCGGCGTGCGGAACAGGGCCGGTCCGACATGCGGAAATTGTTGATTTTCTTTTGTGGGATGATTTTCGGCGGAGGGCTGATCTGCTTCGGTTTCAACTACCACGTTGTCTACGCCAACCAGGGGCTCGTTCTGATTCCCAAGGAGCAGGCCGGCCTTGGGGATCTCTATACCGACGTCCGAAGCTGGAAGCCGGCCGACTGGCAGGCGCATCCGCGGCTGGTCCGCTCGTTGGTGGCCCACGGCCGCAGCGATCTGATCGGTCTGCCCAATGCGGACTCTCTTCGCGACTTCCTCCGAAAGTTCAGCAACGCCGAAAAGGTGGATGACGATCTCCAATTGAAATGAACGGAGCGCGTGCTCCCCTCTTTGGTCTCGGGTGGGTCTGGAAGGGCCGGTGCGATCGCTCCGGTCTTTGGAGTCGATTGACGGGTCGATGGAAGGCCGCCGGATGGAGCGTGCAGCGATCCCGGAACAGCCTCGTGCGGCCCCTGCCGGCCCGTTGGCCGGCGCCTCCGCGGCCATTCCGCTTCGAGCCGAGGGCGTCACGTGGCGCGGGGACGACCGAATCGTGCGCGAGTTGCTCGCTGAGCGATTGCCGGCGACCGAAGTTTCGATTTCCGACAGCCGGACAACGGTCATCAAATCGGGGCCGCATCGCGCGGTTTACCGAGTCGGACTCCCTTCCGGGACGGTTTTTCTCAAACATTTCAAGATTCCCGATTGGCGCGCACTGGTCAGAAACGTCCTGCGTCGCAGCCCGGCCGAGCGCGAAGCCGCCGCCGCCGCGCGCGTCGCGGCCGCCGGAATTGAAACGACCGTTTCCGCCGCGCTGGGCGTTACGCGCAGGGGCCTCTTCGCCCGCGACAGTTTTCTGGTCACACATGAAATCCGGAACGCCCGTCCGCTCGACGCGGTTCTTCGAGAACGACTTTCCACTCCGCAACAATCCTCCCTGCCGAGCGGTGCAGGCCGCTTCCGCCGCGACCTGGCCCGTGCGCTCGGGCGGCTTTCGGGCCGGCTCCATCGGCACGGTCTCACGCATGGCGACTTCCACCCGGCTAACATCCTCGTTCAGGTCGTTCCCGACGGCACGATCCGGCTGTCGCTAATCGATTTGCAGCGAGTCCGCCGGCACTGGATCCTGCCGTTCCGGACGGCGCGGGGCGACCTTTTCGGGCTTTACAATTCGTTTACCGGGACAGCGGGTCGATCGGAGCGACGACGGTTCCTGGCCGCCTATTGGACCGAAGTAACGGCTTCCGATTCGCGCCTGGTGGCTCTCGGCCTCGGTCCTGGCCCCGAATGTTTCGGCAGGAGGACGCGGCGCCTCGAGGCGTTCTGCGTCCGCGCCTTGCGACGCGAACAGATCCAGAACGATCGCAAATGGCAGCGCCCCCATCGGCGGCTGATCGTTGCCGATCGCGGCTGGCAGCAAGCTCGCGGACTTTCAGCGTGGGGGCCGGCGGCGATTCTCAAGTTCCGGGACGATCCGGATGCGCTCTTCCAGGCCGGCACAGTCCGGTTCTGGCGCCGTCGGTCGAGGGACGGCCGCGCGGCGGTGGTCGATCTGGTCGTTGCGGGAAAAGCGGTCGCTTGTGACATCCGCGAGGCCACCCGTCCCCTCGGTTGGCGGGACTTGTTCTTCCTCTCCGGATGGTCCGAGACCCGCCGGGCCTGGGAAATGGGTCATGCACTCATGCCGCCGGCGGATCGGCACGGTCCGTCCGCTCCTGTACATCCAGTGCCGCACACTCTCCTGCGTGCGTGAATTCCTCGTCGCGGAGCCGGCCGATGGCATGGTGACGCTCGCCGTCTTCCTGGTCCATCGTCTGCCGAGCCTGCCTCCCGCCGAACGCGCAGGCTGGATTGATCGGATCTCGCGCCGATTGGCCGCGCAGCTTGCCCGGATGCACCAGTTTTCGCTCGTGCACGGCAACCTTTCGACGGCGAACATACTCGTCGGCGTCGAAAGGGACGACACGAGAATCCAGATTGGAGCAGTCCAGCACATCGTGCGAAAACGTTGGATTAAGCCGCACGACGTCATTATCGAACTGGCGCAGCTCGAGGCGAGCCTCGCGGGCGTCCCCGAAATCAGCCCCGTGCATCGAGTACGGTTTCTGCGAGCCATTTTCGGGAGCCGGTCTGGCGCCGAGGCGAGGCGAATCTGGAGGGCCGTCAAGACGGAGCCGACGGCAACAGCCCAGTCGGCACGCAGCTCGTTGGCGCAGCGACCGCGGGGACTGGCGCCCCTGTTCGATCGGGCCAGGTCGGCCAGAAGAGCGGCCCCGGCGCTCTGTTTGCGCGAACGGCCATTTTTTTGGCCGCAGTGGCGGCTGCCGTTTCCATTTGCGGCGGTTGCCAGGCCGTCGACCGGCCGGTGACGCTGCCGGTCCGCTATTCCGTACCGGGCGATCAATTGCTTGTCTTGAGCGATTTCAAGCTGCAGAAGGATCACGAGCTTATTCGCGAGCTCAACACTCTCCGCGAGCAAGTGACCGGCATCCTGGACTTGCCGGTCAAGCGCGATCCGGTCGTCGTCTATCTCTTCAACAACGAGACCGAATATCGCCATTATATGAATGCCACGTATCCCCGGCTTGCCGCCGCGCAGCGCCTACTTCGTCGGAACGTCGACAGAATTGGCCGTCTACACGCATTGGGGCCAAAATGTGCGCGAGGATCTGCGGCACGAATATACGCATGGCCTGCTGCATTCGGGACTCAAGCGCGTTCCCTTATGGCTGGACGAAGGCCTGGCGGAGTACTTCGAAGTGGCCGGCCCACGTCCGGGGGGACTCAACCACGATTACGCGGAGCACCTGACCCAAGCCGTTGCCAACGGCTGGCGGCCCGATCTGAAGCGCCTGGAAAACCTCGACGACTCGGCCCAAATGAAACGGGCCGATTACCAGGAGTCGTGGGCGTGGGTCCATTTCCTGCTCAACAGCACGCCGGAGGCCAAACGCGTGCTGGTCAGTTATTTGAGCGAACTGCGGACCAACCCGCGTCCGAAAACGATCAGCCACCGTCTTCGAACCGTCGTCCCGGAATACGACTCACGGTTTGTCAGCTACATTTCGCAGATTCGGCCGGCGGCGCAGACCGCGGGAGCGCTGTGACCTGCAGCCAGTCAACCCGGCTCGCTTGATCGGACGGCTTGAGAAGCCGGCGCGTCGATGCGGATTCTTTGGATGCGGCGCTTGTCGGCATCCAGCACGGTGAGCCGCAGTTGCTTCCAATTGAGCGACGTCGCGCTTCTTCGGGATTCGGCCGAGCTGCGCGTAGATGAAGCCGCCGATCGTGTCGTAGTCCTCGTCGTCGGGGAAGTCGAACCCGAACTGTTCGTCGAGATCGTCGATCCGCACCCAGGCTGCGACCTCGACGCTTCCGGGGGCGATTTGGCGAATGCCGGTATCCTCGGCCGTGTCGTATTCGTCGACGATCTCGCCGACGATTTGCTTCCAGGACGTCCTCCATCGTCACCAGTCCGGCGACGCCGCCGTATTCGTCGAGGACGATGGCGATGTGGATGCCGCCGGCGCTTCATGCTCTCCAGGAGCTTGTCGATGCCGGTCGTCTCGGGAACATAAAACGGCTCGCGGACGACGTCTTTCAGCATGAAGTTCGCCATTCGTCTGCGCCGTCGGAGAGGTGCCGCAGCAGATCCTTCGCGTAGAGGATGCCGATGATGTCGTCGGTCGAGGCGCCGATGACGGGCATCCGCGAATGGCCCGCTTCGACCATGCGGCGGCGGGCCTCGTCGAGCGAGGCGCCGGCCTCGACGCAGTCCATGTCGGTCCGGGGCGTCATGACGGCGGCGACGTCTTCCTGCTGCAAGCGCAATCACCCGTTCGATCATCCGCCGCGCCTGCGAGGCCAGAATTCCTTCTCGCTGTCCCAGCTCGACGACGCTTTTGATTTCCCGAGTCAGCGATTCGAGCGTTGTTTTCGCCGGGCTCCTTCAGTCCCCACAGCCGGTGCATGAACGCGTCGATCCGCCGGGCAAGGGCCAGGTAAGGCGCGGTGAAACGGATCAGCACCTCCAGCGCCGGCCACGCCCGCGCCAGGAAACGCTCCCCCGTCACGCGGGCCAGACACCAGGGAAACAGAAAAAAAAGCAGCACAAAGCCGGCGATCAGCACGACCGGCTCGGTGACGAGCGGCAATCCATCCGGAGGCGCCGGTCTCGTCGGCCAGCTCGTTGGTCACGCGGACGCCGGCCAACGCCGCCAGGAGGACCAGGCAAACGACCGTGACCAGCTCGCGGCCAGAAAGGCCTCGGTTGCCCGCCGCAGGACGACGGCCGCAATCGCTCGCGACGTCCGATCCGCCAGCAGGCCTCATCGAGCCGGCTTCGAGAAAAGCCCCGCAGGCTCTCGCGGTGAACGAGCCCGAGGATTGCCAGGACGATCAACAGTCCAACCAGCAGCGTCAACACGAAGTTCACGCGCGGCCTCCCATCCGGTCCGGACCACTGGATTCTCGATCTCCGAGCAAGCTTAGGATGGCGCGTTCCCGCTTTCTCATCAGTCGACGTTCGGAGTCGGATCCGTCATCGTACCCGCACAAATGCAGCAATCCGTGGACCAGGTACAGGGTCAACTCCTCGCGCGGGCTCCAGCCGAACCGCGGCGCCGATTGCTGACGGCCATCTCGGCACTGATCACGATTTCGCCGTCGATGCGGCGGCCCTTGTCCGCCCGGGTTCTCCGGCGTCGCCGTCGTCCGGCAAACGTCCGGCTCCGCATTCGAACAGGAAGCTCAGGACGTCGGTCTCGTAATCGTGGTTCAGGTGTCGGCGATTGAGGCGATGGATCGCCTGGTTGTCGACCAGGGCCACGCTGATCGTGGCGCGCGGCCACCTCTTCGGCGGCCAAGACGTGTGCGTACGATCCGCCGGATTCGCCCAGCAGGGACGGACAGATGCGACCTGCTCGTCCCGAACGGCGATCGCATACCGAACCGTCGGCGGTCGACCTGCGGCGGTCCTTATTTGCGGGCGCCGGGCCGCACGGTTTTCGACCCAACGCGCGGCCTGCCGGCACGGGTCGCCGCCGCGCTCTACCGCCTGCGCACCGTCATGCCGTCCTCTGCTCGGGGTATTTGATGCGGGCGTGATAGATGCCGATGAGCGACTTGGCCAGCGATTCCTCGATCGCGTGGATTTCCGACAGGGTGAGCGAGCACTCGTCGAACTGGCCGTCGAGCAGGCGGTTCATCGTGATCTCATGAATGAGGTTCTCGATCCGCTTGGGCGTCGGATCGCTGAGCGAGCGGCTCGCGCTCTCGACGGCGTCGGCCAGCATCAGCACGCCAGCCTCCCGCGATTGCGGCTTGGGACCCGGATAGCGAAACGACGATTCTTCGACGCTCGCCTTGTAGTCGGGCTGGCGGTCGGCCAGGCGCGTCGCCTCGCGATAGAAGTATTCGACCAGCGTCGTGCCGTGATGCTGCTCGATGAAGTCGATCAGGGGTCGCGGGAGGTTGTATTGCAGGGCCAGGTCGACTCCGTCCTTGACGTGGCCGATGATGATCAGCGTGCTCATTGCCGGGGCGAGGTGCTGGTGGCGGCTCTCGCTCCCCTCGGTCACGTTCTCGATGAAGTAGTGCGGCTTGAGCATTTTGCCCGACGTCGTGGTAATAGGCCCCGACCCGCACCAGACAGGCCGTTGGCTCCGATCCGTTCGGCGGCCGTTTCGCCGATTGTCGCCACGGCGATCGAATGGTTATAGGTCCCCGGCGCCATCCGCACGAGCTCCCTCAACAAGGGATGCGAAATGTCGCTCATCTCCAACAGGCTGATGTTCGTGACGACGCCGAAGGCCTGCTCGATGAAGGGGAGGCTGCCGGCGACGAGATACCCGGCGACGAGGCACCAGCCGGCCGCCCGCGCACTGCGCATGAAGACGTTCTGGTCGAGCCACGGGCCCGCCACCGGCTCTCCGGCGAGAAAGTCAAATCCCGCGGAGATCAAAAAACAGGCGGCGGCTGTCTGGAAGCCGACCTTCACCAGCCGCGATCGGGACGCAATCCGCCCCAGCGGTGCGACGGCCGTCACGGAAACGGCAATCAGCACGACCAGTTCTCCGACCGTGCCGATCGTCGACGGGGTGAGAATCAACGCCAGCGCGACCGCAGTCAGGATTGCCAGCTCGTGTCCGTACACGATGGCCAGCACCATGACGGTCACCGTGACAGGGACGAGCTCCGCCCGCCACGGATCCATCGACAACAGCCGGCCCAACACCACCGTCGAGACGCAAATCGTCAGGTAGACGAAGAGGCGGCCGGAGCTGGTGATCATGCGGGGTTCGTTGTGATAGAGATACAGGCCGATGAGCAGCGCCAGGATCAGGAGCATCGCCACCACGGTGACGACCCGCAATACCTGACGTCCGGTGCTCAGCTGCGAGGCCAGCTCGTTGTGCTCGTCGTGCAACACGGCCAACCGCTCATCGTCGATCACCTGCCGCGACGGCACGAGGATTGTGTTCCGGGGATATTCGAGCGTCACGTTCCGCGTCTTGTCCCGCGCTTCGTGGCGGGCCGCCAGCGTGGCGGCACCGTCGTAACTCAAGGTGACCGGCGCCTGGGAAACGAGCCACCGCTCGAAGAGTCGTCGGTGGGCGTTGAGCAGGGGATACTGTGGCCACGACTTGCCCAGAGTTCCGGTCGGTTTCAGGAGTTCCGAAAGCTGCACGTCCGCGGGGAAGACGATTTGTTGCATCGCGTTGCCCGGCCCCGTGATGATCGCCAGGCTCTGGTCGGCCCGGATCTTGTTGAGCGTGAACTCGTTGACATCCGCCAAGCCGCGGTTCTTGAGCGGCGCGATCAGGTTCGTGAACTCGCCGACGATGTCGTCGATGCGGTTACCGGGCGCGTCCGCCTTGTCGGTCACGATGTGGCGCAGCGCCAAAAAGTCGTCGTTGGGAGGAAGCCCCTTGGGGTTGGCCGGCCCCCCCCGGCTGTCCTGTGTCAGTCCGAAGGCGTCGCGCGTCGTCGGCAACACGTCGCCGAGCGACTTGGCTTCCACAATCTCACGGAGGTTGGCCTGAAGCTTCGCCGGCAACAGGGTCAGCGGTTTCGGATCGTTGCGAAAGACGTGCGGCGTCTGTGCCTCGGCATCCGACCGCGGCACGGTCCGTCTTGAACCAGTCGATCCGCCGAAAATCGACGCGGGCCACGATCCCGTGATCGGCGAAGTCGCCGATGCGATACGGGAACGGCGGCCGCCACGCCTCCAGACAGATCACCAGAGCCGTCAGGGCCAGGGCGCACATCCCCACGCGCAGCCAAACCGCCTGATTGGCGAGCGGCTGGGTGAACGCTCTCCAAAACGAGCTCGCCGGTTTCAGCGGAATGACCCGCGAAGGGCGTCTCTTGCGGAAGCCGAAGAGGGCCATCGAGGCGGCCTAAGAAAGTCCAAGGTTCAAGGGCGGGAGAAGCACGAAGCTCGAATGACGAAGGAAGCACCAAGCTCGAAGCACGAAACGCAACCACTCACCGCTTGTGCGTTTTCGGCCCATGCTGATCCTTCTCATAAGCGCGAACGATTTCCTTCACGAGTCGGTGCCGAACGATGTCCCGCCCGGTCATTTCGACCATGCCGACGCGGTCGATGCCCGCCAGTCGGCGCATGGCGTCGGTCAGTCCACAGGAGACGTGGGCGGGCAGGTCGATCTGCGTAATGTCGCCGGTCACCACGACTTTTGATCCCGTCCCCATGCGGGTCAGGAACATCATCATCTGCGTGACGGTCGTGTTCTGCCCTTCATCGAGGATCACGAACGTGTTATTCAGGGTTCGCCCGCGCATGAAGGCCAGCGGCACGATCTCCACGACGTCCCGTTCCATATAGCGTTTGACCGTGTCAAAGTCGAGGATATCGTTCAGCGAGTCCAGCAAGGGACGCAGGTAGGGATTGACCTTGGCGAAGAGATCACCCGGCAGGAATCCGAGCTTTTCCCCCGCCTCCACGGCCGGACGAACAAGAACGATCTTCCTCGCTTGCTCGTTGCGTAGTGCGCTAACCGCCATGGCGACGGCCAGGTACGTCTTGCCGCAGCCCGCCGGCCCCACGCAGAAAACCAGGTCGTTCTGCTCGACCTTGCGGACGTAATCAAACTGCCCTTCGGAGCGGGGCCGGACATTGACGTTGGCCGTGGCCACGTCGATTCCCTCGGCCGGCAGCCCACCATTCTGGCCGTAATTGTGGAGAACGCGGCCGACGTCGTCGTCGCTGAGTTGCCCTTCCCTCTCCACGATTCCGCGGAGTTCCTCAAATACCTGCAATCCTTGCCGGACGTGGTCTTCGTCCCCTCTCAAGCGGACCTCGTCCCCCCGGAGTACCACGTCGATTCCAAGGAATTCCCGCACCTGCCGCAGGTGCTCGTCGCGCGCCCGAAGAGGGTGCGGATCTGGTCATGGTCGGAAAATGCGATCGTCGCTTCAGGCATGCTCCTTTATTCTACTTCGGCGCCAATGCGATGCACCACCGAGGCTCATGACCATTTGGCGTCCGGCGTCCGGCGTCTTACCAATTCGGGGCCCGCTTCCCGAGGCCGAACTCATTGCCGGCATTGCAATTGGGCGAACTCTTCCGACCCTGACGGTTGGTTTAAAGGTTTTCCGATTGGCCGTTCGATGAAAGGGTTGGCAGATCATCCGTACGACAGACGTGCTGAATCTGCGCGCACCGCCATGAATCCCACGGCGCGTTCCCCTTTTGGTGGCGGCCGGTACGAACCGGCTGCTTTGGGCACGCGCTCTGCCCGTCGATCGGCGGCATCCTGCGAGGCCACATTCGATGTACGAGTCGTTTTTCGGGTTGGCAAAACGTCCTTTCACGGCGATGTCGGACCCGGCCTGCTTCGTTCCGATTGAGGGGATTTATCAAGCCTATTCCAGCCTTGCGCAGTGCGCGGCCGACGGGCGAGGAATCGGCGTGCTGACCGCCCCCGCCGGCTTGGGCAAGACGCTCGTTTGCCAGCGCCTGGCCCGCGAATTGGAAGACCAATTCACCGTCGTCTTTCTGCCGACCGGCAATTTCCTGACGCGGCGGTCCCTGCTTCAGGCCATCCTGTTCGAGCTGGGCCATTCCTATGTGCGCATGGGGGACCAGGAGTTGCGGCTGGCGCTGACGTCGGTGATCCGCCGGCTTCGGCCCGGCCGCGGGACGATCGCGCTGATTGTCGACGAGGCCCATCTGCTGGCGCCTCGCATGTTGGAAGAATTGCGAACGCTCACGAACTTCGCCGACGCCGGCGAATCGCTGCTGCGCCTTGTCGTCAGCGGCCATCTTTCGCTGGAAGAGACCCTTTCGCAGCCGTCGTTGGATGCGTTCAACCAGCGGATCGGCATCCAAACGACGCTTCAACCCTTGACGCGAGACGAATCGGCCGAATACGTGTCACGGCGGCTTGCCTTGGCCGGGGCAAACGTCACCGACGTGCTGACGGGTGACGCGCTGGCGACCCTGTGCGAGGCCAGCGATGGATCGCCCCGGTGTCTCAACCAGTTATGCGACCACAGCCTGCTGCTTGGCTACCTCGGTTCCCAGAAACCGGTCTCGCATCAGACCGTGCGCGAAGCGCTCGAAGACCTGAAACAACTGCCGCTGACGTGGAACGAGCCGGTCACGCGTCGCAGCCCGTTGGCCGAGTCGCCCATTCCGTCGCGCTCGGAGCCGGTCCGCGCCTTCGACGATGAAGACTGCTGGATCGTGACGCCGGACGATTCGAACGTTTCCACTGTATCGCGTGACGAACTCGAGTCCGTCGAATTCGGCCCCGCCGCGGACTCGACATCTGGCGACTCGATTGAAATTGGAGCGCCCGCCATCGCCGCTGCGGCCTCAACAACGGCAACCGCCCTCGTGCCCCCGGCGGCGGCCGTCCGGACAGAACCGATCCAACCCCTCGCGTCGGCGGTCCCTGTATTGGAAGAATTCGCGGAAGAATTCGTGGACGAGGAAGAAGAATTCGTGGACGAGGAAGTCGTGATCGACCGCTACGCGGCTCTGGATGCCGCGCTCAGCCGCCTCACCCGAACGATGTTGTGCGCGCGCGCCATCTCTCGGCGGACCGAGTCGATTTCGAGCGTGTCTTCGAAGCCGGAAGCCAGCCAACGGCTCGAGGATGACGACGCCGTCTCCTCAATGTTTCGACGTCGTTCTTCCCGAAGAAGTGCCGACTGCGGAGAGTCGCGCCGAGAATTCCCGCGTCGTGAATTCCCGCGTCGACTCGCGATCCGAACCCTCCGCGCAGGAAGGGGGGCCCCGCCTCCTCTCCGGACGTCGCTACGAACTTCTGTTCAGCGAGCTGCGGCGCCGGCGAATTGGGGCGTGACTCAACGTCACGGATCACGCGTCGAGCTGTTTCGCTTCGTTCGCGTGCCGTCGTCTCGAACGCCGTCTTTGCCTTGTCGGGCCGTGCCCGTTCGCGCGGCGCCTGCTCCAGCGCCCAAGCGCGGAATTCGTCGTCGATCAGGGCCAGGTCGTTGACGTCGAACAGGGCGTGCAACGTCCGCAACCCGGTCGGGTCGCCCGCCACGGCAAGTCGAAACTTGCGATAGAACGGCTCGAGCAGGCCCCGCTCCTGGAGGAACAGGCAGAAATAACGGGCGTGCGCGTAGTCGATGGCCTGCTGGTTCGGCCGCACGCGCGCCTCTGCGATCAGCGACTCCAGCGGTCGCAGCGTCCCTTTCTGCAAGGCCGGGAGCAAATAACGCCTCCGCCAATTGGGCATTCCGGAAATCCGCAGGCGGTCGTCGGAAAAGCGGGCCTCTTCGTAAAGCGAGGCCAACCCTTCGTCGAACCACTCGGGCATGTCAGGGAAATCGAAATGCCCCAAGGCATGTGCCAGTTCGTGCGCGATCGTCCCCTCCCCCGTCTCCGTGTTGACCACGATCCGGTGGTCCCTCCGCTCGTAATAGCCGGCAAATGCGGCCCGCCGCTGGCCGTCGAGTCGTTCGACGCAAGACTGGTAAGCTTCATCGCCGGAAAGCAGGACGATGGCGATCGGCTTGTCGGGGAGCCGGTCGAAATAGGCGATTGCCAGCGCCCGGGCGGTCGGGGCGATCGTCTCGCGATAATGCCGCTCCAGTTCGGAGGCAGCGACGTTCCCGAGAATGACGAACGGCGTGTGGACGATGGACGAGAACCGCGCGCCCAGACGGTGTATCAGCTCTTCGCGCCTTCGCTGACATTCCGCCACGAGCGACGCTTCGGCGGCAACATCGACGCTCGGCACAGACGGAGACCGGGGCTCTGCGATCGCGGTCTCGGCGGCACTCGGATTGACCGACGGCGAGCCAGGACGGCCGACGTCGGGACGCGCGACGAGATACGCGAGGCCGACGATCAAGGGCGGTCCCAAAATCAACGTGAGAAGCCGAACCATGGTTTCGAACGCGCGAGTCGTGTGATGAGAACGTGGCCGTGCGGCTTCATGCTACCAATCGCCGCTGGGAACCGGTGCGTCCGAACGGCTTCTGCGGAGCACTTTCTGTCGATTGTCCGGCCGGGAGGCGGATGCTACGATTCAACCGCTCAGCTTCGCGTGACCGATTCGTCCGATCCCTGCCATCGCTCCGGACTACGACTCAAGGCGCTGGACTCGCCGGCCGAGATGTATCTGTGCCGTGACGCCGGACCAGCAAATCCGGTTCGGCACAATTATCGTCGCCGGAATGACTTTCACGCGATGGGGCAGTGGATGATCAGCGCCTCTTTGACACGACAGGCTCGCGAGCGTAAGGGGGGCCTGACGCGGCAAGAACGGACGGGATGTGCCCACGCAGCGGGGCACGTCCGGCTGGGGGACATCCGGCCGGGCGTCGGAATCGCCCGCCGATCATGCAGGGAAATATTTGCTGTTCAATGTATCGGACGCTTGGGGCACATCCGGACTTGGTCGACGGTGCCGCGGGAACGCGCTTTGCCGTCTGGGCGCCCAACGCGGCCGAAGTTTCGGTCGTTTGCAACGCAAACAGCTGGAAACCGGGCCGCAACTTGCTGCACGGCAGCGATTCGGGCATCTGGTCCGGGTTCGTGCCGGGCGTGGGCCACGGCGACGTGTACAAATATGTCCTTCGCACGCCTGACGGCCGCTCCCTCGAAAAGTCCGATCCGTTCGCTTTCTACTGCGGAAGTTCCCCCGCACTCGGCTTCGATCGTGTTCGACCTGCCGGACTTTCCCTGGCAGGACGGCGGCTGGATGCGGAAGCGGCCCGAGACCAACTGGCTCGAACAGCCCCTCTCGATTTACGAAGTCCATCTCGGCTCGTGGAAGCGGCCGACCGACGGTCGGCGGTACTTCAATTACCGCGAGCTGGCTCACATGCTCGTCGATTACGCCCACGAGATGGGCTATACGCACCTGCAGCTCATGCCGATCTGCGAATATCCGTTCGACGGCTCCTGGGGCTACCAGACGACCGGCTACTTCGCTCCGACGAGTCGCCATGGCACGCCGACGGACTTCATGTACTTCGTCGACTACTGCCACCAGGCCAACGTCGGCGTACTGATGGACTGGGTGCCGGCCCACTTTCCCTGCGATGGCCACGGCCTCGGGCATTTCGACGGGACGGCCCTGTACGAGCACGCCGATCCGCGGCAAGGGATGCACCCCGACTGGGGCACGTACATCTTCAATTACGGACGCAGTGAAGTCCGCGATTTCCTGATGTCGAGCGCCCGCTTCTGGCTCGACGTGTATCACATCGACGGACTCCGCGTCGATGCGGTCGCCTCCATGCTTTATCTCGACTATTCGCGGCAGCCCGGTCAATGGATCCCCAACCACTACGGCGGCCGCGAAAACCTCGAGGCCATCCAGTTTCTGAAGGATCTCAACGTCCACCTGCACGGGGCCTTTCCCGGCATCCTCACGATTGCCGAAGAATCGACCGCCTGGGGCGGCGTCTCGCATCCCGTCTACACCGGCGGGCTCGGCTTCAGCATGAAATGGGACATGGGCTGGATGAACGACACGCTCCGCTATCTGCGATACGAGCCGGTCCACCGTTCCTTCCATCAAAACGAGCTCTCGTTCCGCATGGTGTACGCGTTCACCGAGAATTTCATTTTGCCGCTGTCGCATGACGAAGTCGTGCACGGGAAGCGGTCGCTTCTGTCGCAGATGCCGGGCGACTATTGGCAGCAATTTGCCAACCTGCGGATGTTGTACGGCTATCAATACACAATGCCCGGCAAGAAGCTTCTGTTCATGGGAAGCGAGTTCGGCCAGTGGACCGAGTGGAACTACGACGCCCAGCTTGACTGGGCCCTTTTGGGCCACAAGTACCACGACGCGCTGCGGCTTTATCGTCGGGGACTTGAACCGCATCTACCGATCCGAAGCGGCCCTGCACGAAGTCGACTTCAAGTCGGAGGGCTTTCGTTGGATTGAAGCCGACGACTATCAGGCCAGCGTCTATGCCTACTATCGCATGGCGAAAGACCCGAATGACATTGTCGTCGTCGCTGCCAACTTCACGCCCGGTTCCGCGGAAGGGCTACCGGGTCGGCGTCCCCCGTCCGGGCTGTTACCGGGAGCTCATCAACAGCGACGCGGCCATCTATGGCGGCGGCAACCTGGGCAACGCGGGGGCCGTCTTCACCCAGCCGATCCCCTTTCACGGCCAGGCACAGAGCGTCTGTCTCACCCTCCCGCCACTGGCCCTGTTACTGCTGAAACCGGCCTGACGGCCTGAGACAGCCTTCCCGCTTCGGATCGGGTGAGACTGGCCGCTTGTCCGCCGCACCTTCCAACACGCTGCGCGCCCTTCTTAACATCGTGCCCGTCGTGGTTCCCTCATTGAAATGAAACCGGCTGCATGAGCGCGGGTAGAAGCTTGCGGATCGTGTCGTGATCCGCGGCTGCCGCGGGCCGCGAGAATTGACGGCGCGACTCCTCAAGACTATAGGGGATTGATTGTGCGCCTCGAGTCTGCGTTTGCTCGCCGGATGCCCGCTCTGTGAGCCGGTCAGCGCGATTCGAGATCCGCCGCAAGGGCGAATTGATGCTAAAGCGGAAAACGATTGTCTTAAGTTCTCGGCATCGCGTGGTCGCTGTGTACGGCGGCCCGTCGCGGGGCCTTCGCAAAAAGTGGACCTCCGCGAGCTGACGATGCTCGACGCTCGGGGGACACGGCATCCGCTCACGGCCAATCCCCAGCAGAGGGGGACGGTCTTCGTTTTCCTGTCGTCGGAGTGTCCCATCTCGCGTCAGTATATTCCGGAGCTGAATCGCCTGGCAAAGGCGGCTGACTCGAACAAAATCGTGTTTTACGGGGTGCTGTCCGATGCGAGCGTCACGCGGACGGCGGCCGTGCGGTTTGGCGACGAGTTCCAGCTTGCCTTTCCGCTCCTGTTCGACGCCTCGCAGGAGTTGGCCGGCCTGTTTAGTCCGCGGAACGTGCCCGAGGCGTTTTTGGTCGACGCCCGCGGCACCGTGCGCTACCGCGGCCGAATCGACGACCTGTACTCCGATATCGACAAGAAGCGGGCCGAGCCGGCCCGTCGCGATCTGCTCGATGCGATGACCGCGCTGGCGGCGGGCCGGCCAATCGCGGTCCCGCAGACGGAGCCGGTCGGTTGCCCGTTTGAGGGGCCGAAGTCAGAGGGAACAAAGGCCTCGGTGACCTACGCCCGCGATATCGCTCCCATCCTGTTTGCGCACTGCGCCGAATGCCATCACCCGGGCGAAGTCGCGCCGTTTTCGCTCTTGACCTATCAGGACGCGGCCAAACGGGCCGAAGGGCTCGCGCGCGTGACGGGCCGCCGGTTGATGCCTCCCTGGAAGGCCGACATTCATTACGGCCAGTTCCTGGACGAGCGGCGACTGACCGAGCGGCAGATCGCCCTCATCAAGACGTGGGCCGCCCACGGAGCGCCCGAAGGGGACGCCGCCGACCTGCCTCCGCAGCCAAAATTTGCTTCCGGCTGGCGGCTGGGCAAAGCCCGACCTTGTCGCCGAGGTTCCGGTGCCGTTTACCGTCCCCGCCGATGGTCCCGACATCTTCCAGCACTTCGTGATTCCGCTCAATCTGACCAAGGACGAGACGCTGGTCGCATTCGAGTTCCGGCCGGGCAACCGGTCGGTCGTCCATCACGCGATCGTCGCAGTCGACACGAGCGGCGGGGCCCGCATCCGCGATGCGCAAACGCCGGAGCCCGGCTGGCGCACGTCGGGGTCGATCGACGCGTCGATCACCGGCATTCTCGGCGTGTGGACGCCCGGCATGACGCCTCGTTTTTATTCGGACGACGTCGGCGTCGCGCTCGACAAGAAGGCGGACGTCGTGGTCCAGTTGCACCTGCATCCCACCGGCAAGAAAGAGACGGACCAGTCGAAAATCGCGCTCTACTTCGCCAAGAAGCCGGTCAAGAGCATCATGTCCCGCCGCCCGCTTCTTTTGGGCACGCTTGATCATCGAGGTCCCGCCCGGACAGGCGCGGTACCGCACCGGCTCGTCGGTGACCTTGCCGGTCGACCTCACGCTGACCTCGGTCTTTCCGCACATGCACTTGATCGGCAAGGAGATGAAGATCACCGCGACCCTGCCCGACAAGAGCGCCAAGCCGCTGATTTGGATCAAGGACTGGAATTTCTACTGGCAGGACAGCTACGTCTACCAGGAGCCGGTCCATCTGCCGCGGGGGACGCGAATCGACGTCGAAGCGTTTTACGACAACTCGGCCCAGAACCCCTTTAACCCAAGCTCGCCGCCCAAGCGCGTCCTGTTCGGCAACGACACGACCGACGAGATGTGCTTTGCCCTCTTTCAGGGGGTCGCCGACGAGCCCGGAGCCGGACGTCGGATGGGCATGTCGATGATGCGCAGCTTCATGGAGCAGTGGAGCACGGCTCCCCTTTCGCCCGACGCGCGCACGAAGATCTTCGCGGAAGCCATGAAACTCTTCGGCGGCCGCCGCGGCCGTCGCATGCCGTTCCCCAAGGCGGCGCAGAACGGCAAATCTTCCTCCTGAGCAAGCTCTGCTTGGTCACGCGCCTTTTCGAAGCTCCGCTTCGAGTCCAACGCTCGACGCAATGGCACGCCATCCGGAATTCATGGCCGTTTGTCGTTCGCGTCGATGAACGCCACCAGCGAGGCGATGTACTCGGGCGGAATGTAACCGGCCATGATGGCTGTCAGGTGCGACTTGCCCGGCAGGACCACGCTCTGAAAATGGGCCAGCTCCCGTTGCATGCGGTGCGTTTTGGCGTTCGGCCCGTCGAACTCGCCGTTGATCGCCAGCACGGGGATCTTGATCTGCGTCAGATCGATCTTGACCCGCTCCCCCCTCTTCCAGGGAAAGGCACGCACGGCGGCGAGCGCTTCCGAGTCGCGGTCCGGATTGGCCTGCAGCTTCTTTCGCGCTTCGGCCTCTTGCGGGTCCGGACCTGGCTTGTCGGCCGGCACCTTGGCTTTCCATTCCGGATCGACCTCCGGCACGCCCGAGCCTCCGAATGCGGCCGTCACGAACCGCTCGGGATGCGTCGCCAGGAGCTGAGCCGTGATCATGCCGCCCATGGAATAGCCGTGGACGTGGGCCTTGTCGATCTTCAAATGATCCATCAGTTCGATCACGTCGCTGGCCATGTGCGGCCCGTATTTCTGCGGATCGTGTGGCTTGTCGCTCTGACCGTGCCCGCGGCAGTCGATGGCGATCACCCAGTGCCGGGCCGCCAGTGCATCGGCGACACCGTTTAAGAACCAGTTGCCGCGCGCATTGCCCGTGTAGCCGTGAATCAGCACGACGGGAGCTCCCGGCGCATTCCGGCTGCCGGCCTCGAGGTAATGGATTTTGACGCCGTCAACCGTTTGAAAAAATCCCTCTTTCGGCTCGGCGGCCACGGCGGGCCCACTTGCCAGCAGCACCAGCAACAGACCGTAAGCGGCGCGCGAACCGTGCATGGCGTTCCCCCTTGCGAAAGAAAGTATTTTGAAAGCCGCTCGACAGCGATGAACGGAGCGATCGGAACTCGCACTCCGTTCAGCACTATACCGTGCGATGCGGCGCGGACAAACGCTGAGAACGGGTTCGCCAGCGTCCGCCTGACAGACGCACGGACCCAAGATCACGGTTGAAGCGGGGAACATCCGCGAAGTTCCCCCGGGCAAATTCCCCGCGGCACCGCAGCTTAAGCAAAAGTCGGCCGGCGCGGGCGTTCGTCGCAACTGAGGCATCGAGCCCGTAGCACAATGCCGTCAGTCGCCCAGGCCGGTGTCGCGTTCAAATGCTTCCTGCAACCAGCTCCGGATTGCCGCCTCCTGCTTGCGCACGTGGGTCACGAAGCGGAGACCTTCCTCCAAAAGTGCTTGCTGTTGATCGAGCACTTGCTTCTCGTCGGGTCCTGCACGGGCTGCCTTGGCTTCGAAGTCGGCAAACGCCGCGGACAAACGGCGGCACCAATCCTGGTGGCGTCGATCCTCCTCTCGCAGTTGCTTCGTTCGAGCCATGAGCTCCGCATCCTGTCCGTCGATCTCCAGAAGCTGGCCCGGATGGACGGACTCGATTTGATCCAGGATGGCCCGCGAGGCCGTTTCGACGCTTTTGCGGACCATCGAGGCCCAGTTGCTCATTTCACCCGGCACCGACGGTGTATCGAGAGCTGCCTCGAGACGCTCCAATTCTTCCCGGAGCGGCTCCTTCTCGATCGCTTTTATTTCTGCTGTCATGGCGAAACCCTTTCTTGATCCTCGGCGCATGCCCGCGCACTTGCTTTGATGGTGCAAGTCCTGCGCCAATCCCGAGGTTTACCGAGCCTTTCCGAGACCCAGCGAATGAAACGGCCGGACGATCAGAAATTGCCGGACGATCAGAAATTGAATGAAAGGACCTCACGCTCCGAGGATGCAAAGCTTGCCCGCCTTGGTGTGATGGCCCGCGAGGCGCCGTCGCCCGCGATGGCCGCGGAACGGCGACCGCTGATTACGCATTTGATATGCTGAATGACCGAGCGGTTTCGGCGCTCACTAAATCGGCGTGTCGCAATTGTGCGACGAGCCGGCGGGTTTATCCCGCCGGACCGCCCGGCCGGGTTAATTGCCCGGCCCCAATGGCTGCGTTAATTGCCCGGCCCCAATGGCCGGAACCCGGCGGCTCGTGTTGCAAAATGGCGCACCGTCATTTAGGAATCTGAGAGGGTCGTCGGGCAAGCTGCCAGCTTGCCATCGAAATTGCGTCGAACGCGATAAAAACGGCAAGCTGGCAGCTTGCCCTACGTAAAGCCTTTCCGATGCAAATCGCCGGCGGTTGCCTGCGTCCTTTTTCCCGTCGCCAGTTGCTGCAGCACGCGGCGAACGGGTTTGGCGCCGTTGCGCTTTCGGCGTTGCTTTGCGAGGACGGTTTTGCGGCTTCCGTGGCGGCCGAAAAAGACCCGGCCGCAGGCAGGCCGAGTCACTTCCCGGCACGGGCCAAGCACGTCATCTTCCTGTACATGGACGGGGGGCCGTCGCAGGTCGACACGTTTGACCCGAAGCCCCGTCTCGATCGGGAGCACGGGCAACCCTTCAAAATGAAGGTCCAACCCACGCAGTTCGACAACGTGGGGACGACGCTCAAATCGCCCTGGAAGTTCCGTCGGCGCGGCGCCAGCGGCATCGCGGTGAGCGACCTGTTGCCCAACATCGCCCGCTGTGCCGACGAGCTGTGCGTCGTGCGGTCGATGACGTCGCAATTCTCCGAGCACACCAACGCGAATTATTTTCTGCACACGGGCCTGGGCCTGCAGGGTCGCCCCAGCATGGGGTCTTGGGTGACGTACGGGCTGGGGAGCGAGTCGCGTGATTTGCCGGGGTTCGTCGTGCTCAACGGCGACCTCATTCCTCCGGGGGGAGTCGAGTGCTTTCACAACGGCTTTCTGCCGGCGACGTTTCAGGGTTCCATTTTCAAGCGGGGCGCGACTCCGGTCGCTGATCTCGCCGGCCGCGAGCGTTCTCCGACGACGCAGCGGCGGAAGCTCGACCTGATGCGGACGCTCGACGCGGCCGGCCTCGAGAACTCGGGGCACAACGACGCGATCGAGGCGGCCATCCGGAACTATGAGCTGGCCTTCCGCATGCAGACGGCCGTGCCGGAGCTGATGGACGTTTCCCGCGAATCGAGAGCGACGCACGAGCTGTACGGGATGTTCGATCCGTACGAAAAGACCCGCGGCTACGCGCACCAATGCCTCGTCGCCCGGCGGCTGATCGAGCGGGGCGTGCGGTTTATCGAGCTGACGTGTCCGCAGGTGCCGGCCGACCGCTGGGACCAGCACAGCAGGCTCAAGGAGGGGCATGCGCTCAACGCACTGGCGACCGACAAGCCAATCGCCGGCCTGCTGACGGACCTCAAGTCACGGGGCCTGTTGGAGGAGACGCTGGTGATTTGGGCGGGCGAATTCGGCCGCACGCCGATGGCCCAGGGGAGCGACGGCCGCGACCACAATCCGTTCGGCTTCACGATCTGGATGGCCGGCGGCGGCGTCAAGCCGGGCTTCCTCTATCGGCGCGACCGACGAGTACGGCTATTACGCGGTCGAAAACAAGCTCGAAATGTACGACCTGCACGCGACCATGCTCCACCTGCTCGGCCTCGACCACAAGCGGCTCACGTTCCGCTTCAGCTCGCGCGACATGCGGCTGACCGACGTCCACGGGCAGGTCGTGCAGGATCTGATCGCCTAGCGGCCAGACAAGGCGCGTCGGCGCTCGTTTCGATTGTTACCTTGGTTTTCGCGGATCAAGAGGAACCCGGCATGTCCAATGAACTCGATCGGAACGGCATTACACGTGGATTCAATGTGGCCGTCTTCGCCATTGGCGCGGCAATTGGAACGATCACTTTCCTGGCGACTACTGCCATGACCTCGAGCCGTTCAATCGTGGCACTGCTTTTAATTCATGGCGCGGACTCCCTGCGGTTTCTGGCGATCGTGCTGATTGCCGCGTTAGTCGTTCGCGCGTTTTGGAATCGGCTCGTGGCGAACGTGTTTGCCGTTCGATCGATCAACTACACTGAGGCGGTCGCCGTCGTTCTGGTGAAAAGCCTGCTCTCCTTTAGCTGAGTTTTCTGAGCGACGTTTCGGCAGCAAGCAGCGCCTCGTGAGAGGGGGCCGTCACGAGAAACGACGCGCGGATTACGGGTCGATCATCGACAACAATTGGAGATGTCCGGATGGCCCGCGTCCCTGCAGGGAGTGAACGATCGCCGTGGGCAACGTGTTCGGGAATCTCGGTGGCCGTGTCTGACCATCGCACGTGCAGCCAGCTTGCATGGTGCGACTCCGGAACAAAACGCTGCAGTCCCAGGGCGAGCCGGCCCATCGTGAGCCGCGCGTTGATGTCTTGCAGGGGCCGCCAGCGGCTCTCACCGTCCGCCGTGCGATAGCGCATCGCGTCGATGCCGAGGGGGCCGAAATAGCCGAGCTGCTGGACTCTTTGTGCCGCCCGGGTGACGGTTTGCAGAACTTCCGCCGATTCGTCGTGACTGCCAAGCTGGTCGATTGCCCCGCGGAGGCGGCTGCCGCGGTAGGTGCCGCGGGAGTCCGTCAACAAGGGCGTGATTCCCTCGAGGACCGGTTCGCCGGCCGGTGGAATGGTGAATTGGAAACCGAATTCCTCGATCCGCTCGACCCAAGGCTCGAAGAAGACGGCCTCGTTCTCGGCGAGCTGCCTTTCTACCCATTGCACGGCCTGCGGAGCGGGAGCCGAACCCCGGCCGAGAATCCGTTCCCGCGCCGACATGCCGAAGTTTGCTTTGACGACCCAGGCCTGCGCCGTGCTGCGCGGCCCGATCGACCGCATCGTGAAACTCTTGCAGATTACGGACCGTTCGCGCCTGCGGCAGGCCGACGTTCCATTCGCGTTCGAGGCTCGATGAGAACTCGCGTGAATTGGCCGTCGCGACGACTGTGAGGTCGGGTGCGTCGCAATCCCAGCCGTTTCGTGTTCCCCAGGCTTTGACGTGGCTCGACCAACCCCAAGGAACAAGCAACGTTCCCGCCGGGACTTGAGACGCGTCGCCGACGAAATGTACTTCAGGAAGACCGATTTCGGCGAGATACCGTGCATAACCGGGAGCGGGGTGCTCGGGGGCCCACACAAAGTCACCAGGCTCGGGCAATCGCTACAAGCGAGAAAGCCAGCTCGGCATTGACGCGTTGAACCGAGGCGGGGAGCGTGCGCGGCCCGGGCGCGTCCCAGGTGATTCTCAAAATCGAAATTTCCAAAGAGGAGTTTCATTGTCTGCACTGCCAAGCCGCGGCCGGCGCCTCATGGTTCGTCTTGCGTCCTCTCGCGCGAACTTCGTCTCACGACGATGCCAAACCGCTCGCCTCATGAAGCGCGGCGCGCGGTCGTCGGCGCGGTTCGGCACGGCCGTTAAAGGCTGCAGGATGCTTAATCGCGCCCGCATTCCGAACGTGCGTTAGGGCTGTCTTGGCAGAATCTTCGTTGCCGTAAGGACCGGTTGTAAACGCTGGATGCAAGCCGCCCCTCCTGACGATTCTGACAAGCGTACCAGTTCCAACATAGGGCCTGATTCTGGCGAATTGCCGCAAAACGTCGACGGCGCCTCCGAAAGGGGCGCTGGAGAAACGACCGGGGCTCGCAGGAGCCTTGCGGCATACGGGACCGACCGTGGCCAAAGCCGTAAAATCCGAACCAAATCGGTGGAACAAGAGGCCGCGAAGAGCTCTGACGCGGACTCTCTGTTTGCTTTTGTCGATGGCAGCGGCGATCGCGGCGTCGCCGGCTTGTGCGCAATTGACCGTTCCCGAAGGAAGCGGGAATGGCACAGTGCTGATCGTTCCCGGAAACGCCGCCTGGGCCGACACGGGGATCGACGTCGTTTCCGGACATGTCCTATCGATTCGCGCGGATGGCTCCGTGTTCATCGGTAAGTCGGCCAAGGGGCGATACGACGAACCCGCGACCGTCGGTCCGGAAGGGACCTTTCTTTACAACGACAAAGTCGCCAGGCAGGACTTCCCGCTGGCCTGTGCCGCCTCGGGACCTGCCCCTGCTTCTGCCTCATCGGGCGGATTGGCGACTCTGACCCGTTTTACGTGGGCCGGGCGAGAAGTTGGAAAGCGGCGACGTCGGGCCGGCTCTACCTGGGCGTCAATGATTTCGATGCCTCGGATAACGATGGGCAGTTTGTCGTCAGCATTTCCAACAGCGAATCGGTCCACCCGATCGCTTATGAGCAGGTCGTGCCGATCGACACGACACCGGGAGCCGCGGCGCCGGGCTGCTCGGTCGTCGTCTTTTATCTTGACGGTCTGCGGCCCGACGTGATCCGCGAGATGGCGGCGATGGGCCACATTCCCAACATCAACCGGCTCTTCATCGAAGAGGGCGTGTGGATGCAAAACGCCTTCACCGCCTTCCCCTCCGACACAATCACCTCCAACGGCACGATGTGGACGGGCTGCTTTTCCGACCGGCACGGGCTGAAGGGGCAGGTCTCCTTCAGCCGCCGCACGCTCGAGTCGAAGTCGTACCTCGATCCGATGGGACCCAGCCGCAGCGCCCGCCTGCTGGCTCCGCAGGGACTCGACCGCTTTATGCGGGAGACGGGGGCCGCCTCGGTCCAGGTCATTGACGGCGACGAGGCTGGTCGCCGCTTTCGCGAACAGCACGGCAGCGGCATTCCGCCCCTTTACGAGCACCTGCGGCACAACGGCGAGGACTGGGCGACCGGCGCCCTGCCGGTCATGACCGATTTTCCGCCGGTCCCATGGTCGCGGAGCCTGACGAAATACGTCCCGTACTTCCAGTATCAAGATTCGTGGCGCTACATGGACGAAGCGAACACGGATTACGCGAAGAACTTCCTCTTCGAACGCCAAAGTCCCGTCACGATCGTCTGGCTGCCTGAGACCGACTCGGTGAGCCACCACGACTACAGCCGCGGCCAGTTCGGAACGACCCGGCGGATCATTGCGCGGGCCGACGCGCTGATCGGCCAGATGGTGGCAGAGCTGGAAGCGCGGCACCGGTTGGAGCGGACCTACTTTATCCTGTGCAGCGACCATGGCCACCACGGCGGACGAACCGCCAACCTTTCGCATTTCGATCTCGCAGACGAATTCTTTTACAAACCGCGGCTTCTCACGCCCGACGGGACGTGGGTCGGCGGTGGATTGGGCCTGTCGGTTCGGCAACACCGTTTCTGGAACCGCCATCCGGAGGACCGGCCCGTCGATTTCGTCTTCATCGACGCCGATCAGGACGGCACGGCCCGCGTTTTCCTGCCAAACCGGGAGTACAAATCGGGAACGTGGTACGGCAAGCCCCGGCCCGCCGACCTCTTGGCCTATCGCATTGCCAACAACGTGGCCCCGATCGACCTAATTGCGTCTCTGACGGGGATCCAGGCGGCCCGACCCGACGGCACGACCCAACGCCCGGTCGACCTGGTCCTGGCCAAACTGACGGACGACTCGATCCTCATTTCAACGCACGACCGCGGACACGCCGTCGTTGTCCGCCAACGCGACGCCAAGGGCAAGTGGGTCTACAAATACACCGTGGTCGATCATCTTCAGCCGACCGCTGAGGGAGGCATCGCCTACCACGAAGTACAGTCCCCCGAGACCGATCCGCTCGGCCTCGTCGAGCATTTGCATCCCAGGCTCTTGACCTACGACCACGATGAGACCGACTGGCTGCGGCTCACCGCGCTGTCCAAATATCCTGATAGCGTCGTCGCGCTCACCCGGCACATGCTGTGGCAAGAGAACCTGTCCGAACAGGAGCTCGAGCACGCCCCGGACCTGGTCGTCACGGCCCGCGCGGGTTGGTACTTCGGGATCGAGGCCGCGCTCGGCACGACGCACGGATATCCGCTTGCCGATTCGATGCGGCCGACGTTTTTCATCTCGGGTCCGAACGTGCGCAAAAGTGCGCGGATCGAAGAGCCCTGCCGGCTGGCCGACCTGACACCGACGATCCTCGACATGATCGGTTACCGCGTTGAAACGGGCGACTTCGACGGACATCCGTTGCGGAACATTTATCAGACCGCGGCGGCTGAGGCTCCCACAACGCAGCGCGTCGTCCACACCGATGCCGACGCGCCCGAGACTCGTCCCGTTTACTGGGACGACGTCGACCTGAAAGCTTGGAAGAAACTGGATCCCGCGCTGCGGCCGGAATACGAGCATCGGCCGCTGACGGTCAACCACCCGAATTCGCCCTGTGACATCAACAACGTGGCGTACAACCTGCTGTCGATCTCGGATTTCAATGTGCTCCGCCTGTTTGACGACGCCCTTTCTCCGCTCGACAACGGGCGCCCGATCGTTACGCAGACATTCGGATGGGTCGGCGATCAGTTCCGGCACTGCAGCGTCCCGGCCATCGCCGACGCGGCCGACGCGCTCGACGTGTCGACGACGACCATCGGCGACTATAGCTTCACCTCGGCCGGAAACATGAAGCGGATCGACGGGACGATCGATTGGCTGCAGCATCGGGTCAACGCCGTCGACGGCGCCGTGGCCCGCCAGTTCGGCGTCGATCAGTCGCCGGGCGTGGCGGCTGCCAACAAAGTGATCGACGGCGCCCAATGGTGGTTCTGGGACGCGTACCGGTTCAGCCAGCGCGTCACGGCCGAATGGATCGACGAAGGGGTCCTCAATACGATCGAGGACACGGCCGATCGCAGCATCAACCAATCCCGGCTGCTACCGGCCCAGATTATCGTCGACCCTTCGCAGTCCGCTCCCGCCCTACCTCCGCCGGCCCCGCCGCCGATGTAGCCAGCCGGTCGGCGAATTTTCGGGCCGGCATGGAGAGCGCCAGCTTGCGGAACTGGGCAGGCGTCGCCCAGCGGAAATTGGCCGGCCGTTTCAACGCCCCGCCGCGGCATTCGCCAATCACGCAGAGCAATCGAATGCGAAACCGGGTGACCGTGTGATGGAACTCGAACGCTTCCGGTTCGGTGTCGACCGTCAAACCGGATCGCTCGGCAACCGCCCGCTCCATTCGCCGTCTCGTTGAGGCCGAAAGAGCGTGCAGGCCCGAGCCGGGCTTCGCGCGGCGGACGTCGCCGTTTTCTTCTATTGAACTCTCGCCCAGGCTGATGCGCACGAATTCCCACAATCCCGCCCAGCGTTCCCCCGGCGGGCTCCTCCGCAGGAGATAACGGCCCTCTTTGCGGACGGCAATCATCGCTTCGCTGACGAAGGTCGTCTGCGGCCGAGCGCGGGCCGAGGGATCTCGCGCTCGACTCCGTTGAGAAAGGCACGGCAGCACGACCGCACGGGACACTCCCCACAGTGCGGTTCCACGGGCGTGCAGACCGTCGCACCGAGATCCATCAACGCCTGATTGAAGACCCCCGCGGAACGCCGCGGCACGGCCCGCTCCGCAAAGTTCCAAATGACGTTTCGGCCCGCCGTCGAATGGACGTCGCCGCCGAACGCCAAGAGCCGCGCATAGACGCGCAGCGTGTTGGCTTCCACAATGGGTGCCGGCCGGTCATAAGCCAGCGACGCGATTGCGCCAGCCGTGTAGCGGCCGATTCCGGGGAGGCGGACCAACTCCGAAAGCTCGTGCGGAATCGTCCCGGCGGATTCCGCGACGATTTGCTTCGCCGCCAGGCGGAGATTCCGCGCCCGGCTGTAGTAACCCAAACCCTCCCACAGTCGAAGCACGTCGTGCTCTCGCGCACGCGCAAGAGCGTGGACCGTGGGAAACCGGGCGAGAAATCGCTCGAAATACGGAACGACCGCCGCCACGGTCGTCTGTTGCAGCATGATCTCGCTGACCCAGATCCGATACGCGTCGCGCGACCGCCGCCACGGCAGATCGCGTCCGTGTCGGTGAAACCAGCGGACCAAATTGCGTCGCAGCCGGGCGAGGACTGTTCCGTCGGGAAAGAGGTCGGCGTCCGTCGAAGAGTCTTCCCCAAGTCCGCGGTCATTCCGTCGGGCCACCGACATCCCCTTCATCCGCCCAAAAACAGCGGCATCAACTCGTGGCCGGGGATCGCGATCTTGGATCGTTTGGCGGCGATCTCGTCGTACGTGGCGGCCTCGTCGGCGGCAATCCCCTTCCCGCACAGCGCGAAGGGAACGTAGCCGTGGCTGTGCGTCTTGGTCCGCAGGAACGTCGGATGGTCGGGCGAAACCAGGATGCGATAGTCCCCCTGGCTCTTGAGGAACCGGTGGAGTGGACCGACGATGTCGGCGTCGATCCGCTCGAGGGCCTCGACCTTTTTGTCGGCATGCCCTTCGTGCGACGCCTCATCGCTGGCTTCCACGTGGACGACCACGAGGTCGACTCCATTCAGGGCGTCCATCGCATAGCGCCCCTTTGCGGCGTAATCGGTGTCGAGATATCCGGTCGCGCCGGGGACGTCGATGACTTTCCATCCCAGCAGACGGGCCAGCCCGCGCAAGAGGTCGACTGCCGTGATGACCGCCCCCGTCTTGCCGAAACGCTGCCGAAACGGCTCCAGCGCCGGCGTCTTGCCCAGACCCCACAGCCACGTCTGCGTCGCGGGAAGCTCGCCGCAGCGTTTTCGCTCCTCGTTGCGGGCCGATGCGGCCAAGAGCGGTGCGCTGACGTTCCATCAAGCCGCGCAGCTCGCCGGCGCAGGCCCTTGCGGCAAATAGGATTCGACCGGCTGGTCGGGGATATCGTGCGGTGGAACCGTTTTCGTCTCGCGGCTGAACGGAGCCGGCTCGCCCCGCGACCGATAAATCAGCAGATTGCGATAGCTTACACCCGGATGAAATTTCCAGGTCGGGCTGCCGCACTGGTCTTTCTGCAAAAGCTGAATCAGCTCCCGGGCCAGATCGCTGGGGATTTGGCCCGCCGTGAAGCTTCGCATGCATCCGTCGGCCACGTGGACGAGATTGCAGCGGATGGCCCAATCGAGCGGCCCCAGCTCGATGCCTTGGGCCGCCGCTTCGATCGGCGCCCGGCCGGTGTGGTATTTGAGCGGGTCGTAGCCGAACAGGCTCATCGTGCCCACGTCGCTGCCGGAGGGCATCGAAGCGGGGACATGGTCCGCCTGCCCGAGCATCCCTTCGCGGGCCAGCGCATCCATGTTCGGAGTCCACGCGGCCTCCAACGGTGTCCGCCCGCCGAGCGATTCCTGCCGTTCGTCGGCGGCCCCGTCCGGGATGATGAGTGCGTATTTCATGACGTCGGTCTGCCAGCAGAGGCCGAGCCCTCGGCTCGTCGCCAACTATGGCGAACGCCCGCGCGGCACGCAACCCACGATCGATGCTCGCCTTTTGACACCGCCTCTACATCGGCGAGTATTTGCTGATCGGCTGTTCGTGAACGATGGGATGCGCCCGGTTCTGCAGTTCGTCGATTTTCTTTTCCGCCGCGGCCACCTCCGCTGTTGAAGTGTGCACGGCCAGATCGATCCGCGAAGCGTGCGACGCCCCCGGCCCCAGGGTGATGACGCGCCCCTGTTTCCGCTCGAACGTTTTGTGATTGGGCAAATTGGTCGCCGGCTCCAGCCCCGTCACGTAGCCGTCGGCTTCGGCCTGAGTGCACTTCCAAACCGTGAAGCACGGCAGTTCGCGGATGCTGTATTCCAGGCTCACGCCCCGGTCGCCGGCGGCATTGCGCGAATAGGACGACCGTCTTCTCCTGGTCATTCCCGATCAAATCGGCGAAATAACACTGTTCGGCATAGCCGGGCGTCGGTCCCAAATACGTTTGCCACGTTTTGACATCTTCAGCCGCCCGCGGATCGCGGGGGGCCGCCTCGCGGAACGGTAGAACGAGCCGGGCGCCCGACTCCAGGAAGGGCTTTCCCAAGTTCGTGTGATACAGCAACTCGAGCTCCATCGGCCGGCCGGCAACGTTGACGACCTCATCGCGGATCGTTAGCCGATTGGACCCGGGGACCGTCTCGTAGGTCGTCTTTAGTCGCAGGCAGGGGCCGAACAGCATCGTCTCGTCCACAGTGCCGCTGACTGAAAGCAGGCCGTTCCCCTCCGTGCTGACCGCGACCTCGACGGAGTGGGCCGGAATGTTGGCGATCTTGCCGTGGAGCGTCAGCGGGGCCTCGGTCTTTTGGCCCGTATTGTCGACGATCACGTCCAGTCCCGGGGCGCCGTTAGACGACAGCCCGCATCGACACAAAAGCTCGTTGAACCCCGTCAGCCAGCCCAAACCATTTCGGTCCGTCTGATTGACGTAGCAGGGGTTGACCGGCTGTTTGACGGGCGAACTCCACCCGATCGGGATCCCGCGATAACTGCCGCGCCACAGACCCATCCCGCGCGTCGGCAGGATGGAAACGCTCAACGCTCCGTTGTGCAAGTCGACGACGTCGACCCCCTCGGAGACGCCGCCGCGCAGCGTTCGTTTGCGAACGGACCAATCGCTGCCGCCGGCCAGACGGAGGCCGGCCGATTCGCGCAGCTCGAACGTTTCGCTCCACACACCTTCGGCGGCGTCCGTGAGCACGATGGACCTGGTCGGCATCGATGTCGGTCTCCTTTGAAGGATCGTGCGAATCGCTTCGATTCACGCTGGAAACGGACAACGCTAATCTACAGCATCGGTGGTCTTAAATCATCGTGCGGCGAGATTCACCTGCAGGCCTCACTTGCAGGATTTGCCCGGAAGCGTCGACTCGGGGAAGCCAACGTCATGCAAGGCAGCCAGGCGATTGCCGAAATCTTGAAACGGGAGGGGGTCGAGCACGTCTTTTGCTTCCCCTATACGCCGATCCTCGAGGCGCTGGCGGAAGCCGGCATTCGGCCGATCGTGGCCCGTCAGGAGCGCGTGGCCGAGAACATGGCGGACGGCTTTTCGCGAGCCTCGCTCGGGCGCAAGATCGGCGTCGTGACGGTGCAGCAGGGGGCTGGCGCCGAGAATGCTTTCTCTGGAATCGCGCAGCGCTTACACCGATTCAAGTCCGATCCTGTTTCTCCCCGGGCATCCGGGACGCGATTTCATCCGCGTGCCGCCGACATTCGACGCGGTGCCCAACTATGCCGCGACAACCAAGTGGGCCGACTTGATCCCTTCGGCCGGCTCGATCGCCAATCGCATGCGCCGCGCATTCACGTTGCTGAGGTCGGGACGTCCCGGTCCGGTGATGTTGGAAGTCCCCGTCGACGTGGCCCGCGAATCGCTTCCCGGGCCGATCGAATACAGTCCCGTTGCCGCGGTCCGCGTGGCTCCCGATCCGGCGGCAATCCGCGACGCCGCTCGGCTGCTGCTGAAGTCGGCGCGGCCCATGATCTGGGCCGGCCAAGGTGTGCTGTACTCCCAGGCCTCAGGCGACCTGGCTGCCGTCGCGGAGTACCTGGCGCGCGCCGGTCATGACGACGCTCTTGGGGAAAAGCGCATTCGATGAGACGCACGCGCTGTCGCTGGGCGCGGGCGGACTCAGTTGCACCGACATGGTCCGCGACGCGCTCGAACGCAGCGATGCGCTGTTCGCGATCGGCGCCAGCCTGACGCGCACGGTGTTCGCCCCGGCAATACCACCGGGAAAGAAAATCGTCCACGCAACTGTCGACCCGCGCGATCTGAACAAGGATTATGTCGCCGACGTGCCGATCTTGGGCGACGCGTCCCTTACGCTGACAGCATTGTTGGAAGAACTCCGCTCGCAGCACGGCAAAATCGGCCGGCCGGAGCGGGCGGCCGTCGAGAAGGAGCTGCAAGCCGCGCGCGAGCGCTGGAAGGCCCGCTGGGCGGCCAAGCTCGTCTCCGACGAGGTGCCAATCAATCCCTACCGCGTGATCGGCGAATTCCTCAAGGCCGTCGACCGGCGGCAAACCATCGTCACGCACGACTCCGGCAATCCGCGCGACCAGCTTCTCCCCCTTTACGAATCGCCCGTTCCGCGCGGTTACATTGGCTGGGGCCACTCGACGCAACTTGGCTTTTCGCTCGGCTGCGCAATGGGCGCCAAGCTCGCCTGCCCCGACAAGTTGGTCGTGAATTTTATGGGCGACACGGCTTTTGGAATGGTCGGAATGGACGTCGAGACGGCCGTCCGCGAGCGGATTCCCATCCTAACGATCCTGCTCAACAACTCGGCGATGGGCAACTACGAGCGATTGATACCGATTGCCAGCGCCAAGTACGGGACCAAGTTCACCTCGGGCCGTTACGCGGACGTGGCGCGTGGGCTGGGCGCCTTCTCCGAACGAATCGAACGCCCCGCGGACGTCGCTGCCGCGCTCAAACGGGGAATCGAGTCGACCCGTGCCGGCCATCCCGCCGTGCTGGAGTTCATCACTCGCGAAGAACCCGACATGGCAATCCGGTCTTGATCCGGTTTCGCAGGCTCGCCGCGGGTTGAGGCCAAGGCTCGACAAGCCATTCCCACTCGCAACCCCGACCCCGCATGACGCCAAGCGTTGTGCGTGCTTCAGCCGACCAACTCGCCATTGATGTCCGAAAATCTGACCTCGTGAGCGTCATTCGGGAGCGCCTGTCGCTATGATTTGGACTTGGATTGCCCGTGGAGGCTGGGTGGAAACCCTATGAAAATGGCTGTTCCCTTGGTGCCGGCGCATGCTTTTCTCGACTGCCCTCCCCCGCTTGTTCGCCGACGAACGATCCGGGCAGAGGGTTGCCGTTGGCGCGGCCCCCGCGATGAGACTGCTCGCCGCCGGGCGGCAAATGGTTTCCGACTTCAAGGAGACCCGTTACAGCCACAAGACGTTGATCGACCGCGAACACAGCATCTGCCAGGTCGATTGTTCCGGCTTCATCGTCGCGCTTCTCAAACAAACGTCGCCCGGCCATCTCCGGCAAATCGCGACCAGGCACAAGCGGCCCTTGGCCGAAGATTTCTATGAGACCTTCGCGTCGGACGAGGGAGAGGTGCCTCGCGGATGGAAGCAGATCGAGCGGATGCGAGACGTCGAACCGGGCGACATCATCGCCTGGATAAAACTCGAGAAGGAGCCGGGAGACAACACGGGCCACGTGCTGCTGGTCGAGGAGAAACCGACCGCCGACTCGCTGGACCAATTCCGCGTCCGCGTCCTCGATTCGACGGCGCACGGCCACGGACACGATTCGCGAACGGAGGGAAAGTCGGGCATCGGCCGGGGAACCATCTGGCTGGACGTCGATGATGACGGTCAGCCAATCGGCTTCCGCTGGAAATCGAGAACTGGCAGGCTCCATGAAGTCCCGATCGCCATTGGCCGCGCTGTGGCGATCCGAAAGTAAACCATCGGTTCCGGCCCCATGCCGTCTCCGCCGCTCTCCTCGCCGCAATTGAACGCTGAGTTCGCCATTCGTGCTGTGGACGTCACCAAGTCCTACGACACGGCGACCGCTCGGGTTTACGCCCTGCGCCGCGTCACGCTGGAAGTCCGTCACGGCGAGCGGGTGGCGTTGCTCGGCAAGTCCGGTTCTGGAAAATCGACGCTCTTGAACTTATTGGGGGGCGTCGACCGCCCCACGGAGGGCGGGCTGCAGGTCGCCGGGCGCGATCTCGACCGGCTCTCGAGCCGCGAACTGGCGCGATTCCGCTCGGCTTCGGTGGGGATGATCTTTCAGTCGTTCAATCTGATTCCCTCGCGGACCGCGTTGGAGAACGTCGAGCTGCCGATGATCTTCGCCGGCCGGCTGCCACGCGAGCGACGCATCGAAGCGCGCCGGGCGTTGGAGGCGGTCGGGTTGGGGACGCGGCTGAGTCATCGGCCGGCGGAGTTGAGCGGCGGCGAGAGCCAGCGGGTGGCCATCGCCCGCGCCCTGGCCAACCGCCCCGCGATTTTGCTGGCCGACGAACCGACCGGCAACCTGGACAGCGCGACGGCCGGCGAAGTGATCGGACTGATCAGCGACCACGTTGCCCAGCACGGGGCGACGCTCATCCTGGTCACGCATGACGAAGAGCTGGCCGGAGCGTGCACCGACCGCGTGATTCGGCTCAAGGACGGACAATTGCTTCCCTGAAACGTGCTTTCGGAGAATTCTCTGTGCGGCTGTCCGATCTGTTGAGCCTGCCGTTTGCCGCAATGTGGCAGCAAAAGTCACGGACCCTTTTAACGACGTTGGGGGTGGTCTTCGGCAGCTTTGTACTGGCCGCCAGCCTGTCGGTCGGACAAGGGGTGCAGGATAAGATCGAACGCGAGTCTCACCGCAGTGATTTCCTGAGGAGGATCAACGTTTCGCCGGGTCACCGGTCGGCCACGGTGGTCCAGCCTGCCGAGAGGACGACCGTGGAAGGAACCATGAGCGAGGCCAAACGGGAGAGGCTTCGGCAGGCCATCGATCAGCACAACTCTCGTTGGGGAAGCGGGACCAAGCCGAGCCTGCTTTTGACGCGAGACAAGCTCCAGGAACTGGCCGCTTTACCACATGTCGAAGAGGTCACGCCGAACATCTGGTTGTGGGGTTACTCCCTCCTCAATCACAAAGGACAGAGAATTGAAGTCCAGCCGGCCCGAATCGAGGACGCGTTTTTTCAAGCGCGCGTGGTCGCGGGCCGATTCTTTCGAAGTTCCAGCGAGCGGAGCATCGTCGTGAGCGAGTACTTGCTCTACCGGTGCGGCGTCACCGACGAAGCGGCCGTCAAAGGCGTGCTAGGGAAAAAGCTTCGCCTGGAGGTCCAGTCGGACGTGCGACAATCCGGTCTCTTTGTTCATCTCTTCAAGCCGGAGGGCGCCGCGGAGATCACCGTGGAAGAAGAGGCCGCGGTCGAGAAGATCCGACAACGGCTTCCCACTGCTCTTGGCAGCCTCGGTTTGACACCCGCTCAGATCCAACTTCTGCAAAAATCCTTGCACGGGGAGAGCCGCCGGACAACAATCGTCGCCGAAGAGTTCGAGATCGTGGGAGTGCTGCGGGCACCGACCGCCCAGGAGGAGCATCAACCTTGGAACTCTCGAATTGCCACGGACGCTGTTCTCCCCGTCCAGACTGCCACGGATTTGTTTTTTCGCATTCCCGGCAATGCCGAGCAGGGCGTGAACAATGCCGTCGTGCGTGTGAATGGAGAACAATACGCCAAGGAAGTTTATCAGCGAATCAAAGAGCTGGGTTGGAACGCGAGTGCGCCCTTGGACTTTGTCGAGCAGCAGCGGCTGCAGTATCTGTTGATCTTCGCCGGCATGACGTGCGTGGCGGCCGTCGCCCTCCTCGTGGCCGCGCTGGGGATCGCCAACACGATGTTGATGAGCGTGCTCGAGCGGACCCGCGAAATCGGCATTATGAAGGCCATCGGCGCCAGCAACGGACAACTTCAGTTCATCTTCCTCGTCGAGGGAGCGCTCATCGGCGTGTTGGGAGGCTTCGCTGGTCTCTTGCTGGCCTGGGGGACCTCGTTTCCCGGCGACGCCTGGGTCCGTTCGATGGTGTCGCGGAACATGCCCAACGTCGAGATGAAGGAAGCCCTTTTCGTTTTTCCCGCCTGGCTGATTTTGGCGGTCATTGTGTTTGCTGTGTTGACGACCACATTGGCCGCCGTCTACCCGCAGCCGGGCGGCGAAAGTCGACCCCGTGGCCGCCCTGCGGCATGAATAGCCCCCGGGCCGGTGAGCGTCAGGATCGGCCGACAGCTGCGCATCAAAATGTGCCATAACATCGATAAATAAAATGAGTTGCGTCACGTCGACCTGATCGAAACGTGCAACGCATGCTGTGTCCGAGGGATCGGCTTGCAGTCGAGCGGTCAGGGGGCGAACACCATCACTCACGTTTTATTCACGAAGAGTATGTCGATATACTTAATGAAGAGATTGGTCGCGCCAGGAAGCCGAGCCGGGAGCACCATCATGGAGCGCGTTGGACAAGAGCTGAAGGCGCAAGTTGGACAAAAGCCGAAGGTGCAGATCGTGGCTCAATTGCTTACGCATGTTGACGAGGCGATTGTCAACGTTGCGCCGCCGCGCGACCCCTTCGAGTGGTTTCGATCCCTGCCCCATTACGATGATTTGACTCGATACCGCGGCGAGCATCGCTGGCTGCTTTTTCTGGGATTCGACGCCGGTCGGAGAGAGAACTCGACGGAGGGAATGCTTGATTGGTTCGACGATTTTGGCAAGATGGTGAAAAAGTCAACCGATCCAAGCCGATTCGCTGCCACTCTCTTCGTGCTCGACTGGGACCGCGACGATCGAAAGCACCGAGCCGCTTTGAGCGTCGAAGACTCCGCTCGTTTGATCGAGGCCGGACTTTGCTATCGGGTGAAAAATCCGCATTTCTATGGTCGGGTGGCTCCCGGCCAGTTCGGTCAGGCGCTCCGCCGTGACATGCTCGACAAAAAGTTGATCCTTGAAGCGGAGGAGCGATCGATCGACGAACCCGTCGAGCCGCGACCCGCTCCGAACGAGAACGATCCTCAATTCCGGGAAACCATCGATTTCCTGGCCAGTTCGCACTTCAATTGGCCGCCTGACGCCGTCCGAAACCTCTTTGGTCGCTGAAACTGCACAAATCGTCGCGTGGGACAACCTGAGAATCAACGACCGTGGATCCGTTTCTGTTCTTTCACAAGGTGTCGGACGGCCACGTCAACATCGGAGGGCGCTGGAGCCCGTTGTCAATCCGCGATCAGATGATTCGCGGTCGTTGGGCTGTCGAGAGAGCACTTTCGGTGCTCGGAGGGGATCGTTCGCTGGCCGTCATCGGAGCCGGCATTGGCGGTGTGACCGCCGCCATGACCGCCGTGGACGCCGGCGTGCGAACGACTCTGTTCGAGAAAGAACACGAACCTTTTTCCCGCCATCAGGCGTGCCAGCGCTGGGTCGACCCAACGCAATACGATTGGCCTCTTGACCATTACAGCAGCGGATTAATCCCATGGCCCGCGACTCCAGCGGTTAAACTCAGTTGGCATGCGGGACGGGCCTCCGCGTTCGTTGGTAACTGGCGGGCTGAGTTCAACACCGTCCGGATGTCTGCGAACGCCGGTCAATATTTTACCTGGCGGAACGACTCAGAAGTCGTGAACGTCCGGTTCGACAGCAAAATAAAGATGGTGGACGTCGAGTGGCGGCCAGCTGGAGACAGCACCACGCGGACGGATTCCTATGGACTCGTAATCACCGCAATGGGTTTCGGAGACGAACGGAGTTTCCTGGAGTATCCGGTTGGCCATCGTCCTCCGATGCATCCCTTTCGTGGTTATCCCTTCTGGTCTAATGATCCGTTTGAGTTGCCGCGATTGAACCGCACGCCCGGGGCGAAACGACCGAGAGTGTTGATCTCAGGCGGGGGTGACGGGGCGCTGCAAGACTTTCTTCGCATCGCCACCCGCTTCAAATCGGCGGTCGAGCTTTGGAACGACTTGCAACTCCCACAAAAGGTGCGCGCCGACATCCAGAAGCAAGCACAGGATATCGACGATCAGGCGAACCGCTCCCTTGTCTGGTTTGAGCATAGTGGCCCCGATCACATCGTTCTCGATCGGCTGATGCAAGACTACCGGTCACTTGCCGATTCGATCTACAATCGGACGTCGGTTCCTGGAAGGCTCAGTAGGGCGATTCGAAGCGACGACTTTGAGGCCCTCTGGCTGGTCCATCCTTGTACTCATTTCAACCAGGCATATGGGCTGAACCGTCTTCTGTCGTTGCTGCTAATCCGCCAGCTGCGAAAGAGCGGAAAATTCGAGCACATGCCCGGTTGGCGTCTGGTTGAGGTTAGGTGCAACCACGTGGCGGGTCCTGCTGATCCGCAGACGTGCCACGGGCAACCGCACTTGGCTTCTTTTTGGCCCAAACATCGTTGCGATCGCGATCCTAAGGGCACGTTTCCGCCGCCTCCCCCCCTACCTCCGCCTGGACAACCCGATCAACGCGATCACGAGTTTGACGTGCTCGTCGTGCGACACGGCGCCACGCCTCCTCCGCAACTTTGGTCCTCTTCCTCGGCCCTGACCCTGCCGCCAACGCGGCAGCTACTGCCGTACCATTACCCAGGGTAAGAGTTGCATTGCAGCGGAACCCTCCGATGACGGAACGAATTCATACGGCATCCATCGACGCGATGTTGAACGAGCTGCGGCCCTACTCGGCCGACTGGTATCAATTCCATCGCCGGACTCTCGGCGAGGCGGGTTGCCGACAGCTTGGGTTTTACGAGATTCCGCCAGAACTCCTGCTGTCGGTGGTCATTCCGATCTATAACGAAGAGCGGACGCTGCGGCACCTTGTCGAGCGCGTCTGCGCGGTGCCGATCCGCAAGGAGCTGATCCTCGTCGACGATTGCAGCCAGGATGGAACGCGGCAGGTCTTGCAGGAACTCGCCGCCAACCGGGACCACGACCCGCTCAATACCCTTTCGATCCACTTCCATGACGTTAACCAGGGCAAAGGGGGCGCCTGAAGACCGGGTTTCAGCACGCACGCGGCGACTTCGTGATCATTCAGGACGCCGACCTCGAATATGACCCGTCGGAGTATCCCCGGCTTTTGCAGCCGATTATCGAAGGCAATGCCGACGTCGTCTTCGGCAGCCGGTTTTTGGGTGATCGACCGCATCGGGTGCTTTACTTCTGGCATTACCTGGGAAACAAGGTCTTCACGACCCTTTCGAACTGTTTCACCAACCTGAATCTCACCGACATGGAGACCTGTTACAAGGTCTTCAAACGGGAGGTCATCCAGTCGATCACCCCGAAGCTGAAGCAGAATCGGTTCGGGATCGAGCCCGAAATGACGGCCCGAATCGCCCGCCGCGGGTGCCGCGTGGTCGAGATGTCGATCAGTTATTCGGGCCGCACGTACGAAGAGGGGAAAAAGATCGGACTGAAGGACGCGTTCCAGGCGCTCTGGTGCATCGTGAGGTACGGCATCGCGGATTAGTTGATTAGCAGGCGGACAGTGTATAACCTTCCTAATTCCGCGGCATGTTGCCCATCAATCGCTCTCCCGAGCGACGGACGATGGCTGCCGGCCTCGTGACGCCCTTGAGACCGCGCATGGACTCGCCGAAACCGGTGAATCAACCCAACTCGAACCCTCCTCGCCGTCCCCTCCCCAAACGTGAACGCCGCTTGGATGAACCTCCGCGCCCGATGTCGGCCGCTCCCTGGCTCCTGTTGCTGGGCCTGGTGACGCTGGCCTTGCTCTGGTTCTCGCTCAAAGGTCCGGGGAACACCGGGACGCGCGTCAGCTATTCCTTCTTTCGCAAGGAGGTCGACGAAGGCAACGTCAAAAGCGTCAAGTTCTATGGTGAAATCCTCAGCGGCAAATGGAAAAAAATTCCGCCCAATCCTCCGCCGGACGTCGGCAAGCTCACCGAAGAATTCAACATCGTCCTTCCCCCGGGCATCTCGGCCGAGCCGAACTTCTGGGATGATCTGCGCAACAAGGGGGTCGAAGTCGATGCCGAAGCGCGAGAGCCGAGTTATGCGCAACAGACCATCTTCTGGCTGGTCGGTTCGGCGGCGCTGATCTTCTTCCTGATCTATATGATGCGGCGGAACGCCGATCCGCTGGGCGGCGGAATGATGGGGAACTTCATCCGCAGCCAGGCAAAGCGCTTCCAACCGTCGGACCAGCGGACCACGTTTCAAGACGTGGCCGCCCTGGAACAGGCCAAGCTCGAGCTGCAGGAGATCGTCGAGTTCCTCAAGACCCCTGGAAAATTCGAGCGGCTCGGCGCGCAGATCCCGAAGGGAGTGCTCTTGATGGGCCCCCCCGGAACGGGAAAAACGCTTCTCGCGCGGGCCGTCGCCGGCGAGGCGGGGGTCCCGTTCTTTTCGATCAACGGCTCCGAATTCATTCAAATGTTCGTCGGCGTGGGGGCCTCCCGCGTCCGCGACCTGTTCCGCACGGCCAAGGAGAGCGCTCCGTGCATCCTGTTTATCGATGAAATCGATGCCGTCGGACGCGAGCGGGGAGCCGGCTTCGGCGGTGGGCACGACGAGCGTGAACAAACGCTCAACCAGATCTTGAGCGAAATGGACGGCTTCCTGCAGACCGAAGCGGTCATCGTCCTGGCTGCGACCAACCGGCCCGACGTGCTGGACCCGGCCCTGCTGCGTCCCGGCCGGTTTGACCGGCATGTGACGATCGACCGCCCGACCAAGGAGGGACGCGTCGCCATCCTGAAGGTCCACTGCCGCAAAGTCCCCCTGGCCGACGACGTCGAGCTGGACTCGATCGCTTCCGGCACGATCGGCTTCTCGGGAGCCGATTTGCGGAACCTGGTGAACGAAGCGGCCCTGCTGGCGGCCCGGGCCTCGAAGAACGCGGTCGAAATGGACGACTTCGAGCATGCCCGCGACAAAATCCTGCTGGGTCCCCTCCGGGAAGACATCCTGAACGAGCAGGAGAAGGAGATCACCGCCTATCACGAAGCGGGCCATGCACTGCTCGCGTGGCTCTTGCCCGAAGTCGACCTGATCCACAAGGTGACGATCATCCCTAGGGGCCGCTCGCTGGGCGTGACCCAATTGCTTCCGGACGAGGAACGCTATAACGCCGGCGAAAAGCGGCTTCACGCGCAATTGGCGTTTATTTTCGGAGGACGGGCGGCCGAACGGCTGATGTTCGAAGAATACTCGGCCGGTGCCGAGGATGACCTGCGCCAGGCGACTCAACTGGCCCGCCGCATGGTGGCCCACTGGGGAATGAGCGAGGTGATTGGACCGGTCGCATTCCGCCAGGGAGAAGAGCATCCCTTTCTCGGAAAGGAAATCCACGAGCAACGGAAATTCAGCGAGGAAACGGCCCGCATCATCGATCAGGAAGTTCAGCGGTTCCTGACGACCGCCCAGGAGCGCGCCGTCAATATCCTCTCGGAGCACCGCGACGATTTGGACCGCCTGGCGCATGCCCTGTTGGAGCAGGAAAGCCTGGGCCAAGCCGAGCTCAAGGCACTTTTGGGCGAGCGATCAGGAAAAAGCGACCAAGCCCCCGCCGATCTCAAACTCCCTTACCCCTCCTCGGTGACACCTTAAGTCGTATCCACAAAACAGCTTATTCGACACAGCTTGGCACGGCGGCGGCAATTCCATCGACAACTCCGGTTGACCTGTGCTGGCTCGTGGACTATCCTTAAACCGAAAAGTTGAAACACTTTGCGTGAACGGCTCTCCCGTATGGAACGGTCGAGGGCTAAGAAGTGAAACCTGTTGGGGCGTCCCAAAAACGCCAGGACGCCGAAGGAATGAGAAGTTGTCGAAAGAGTCTGATGCGCCCGAGGTCGGCTTTGCGGACCTGGGGCTGAGTGAGAAGAGTCTTCAAAGAATACGAACAATTGGTTTTCAGGCCCCAAGCCCCATTCAGTCGGCGTTCATCCCGATTGCCTTGCGTGGCGAGGACTGCACCGGCCAAGCCCGAACCGGAACCGGCAAGACGGCCGCCTTTGTGCTCCCCATTCTGGAGCGGCTGGATCCGAACGACACGCGAACTCAGGCCCTAGTCCTGTGTCCGACGCGCGAGCTCGGTGAGCAGGTCGCCACGGAGTGCCATCGCCTGGCGGCCAACCACGAATATCGCACGGCCGTTTTTGTTGGCGGCCGACCCCTGCGACCGCAGCTTGATCTGTTGCACAAGGGGGTCGAGATCGCGATCGGCACGCCGGGCCGTGTGATCGACCTGCTGGACCGGCGAGCCCTCGTGCTGGATGCGCTCAAAATTGTCGTGCTCGACGAAGCCGACCGGATGCTGGACATCGGTTTTCGACCCGATATCGAAAAGATTCTGAGGCGTTGCCCGACGGAGCGCCAGACGCTGTTGCTGTCCGCTACGATGCCGCCCCCGGTCGAGCGGCTCGCCAAGCGGTACATGCGCGATGCCAAGCGGGTCAACCTTTCCGAGGAAAGCGTCGTTGTCGATACGATCGACCAGTATTACACGACGGTCGACGAGGACCGGAAGTTCGGCATGCTGGTCCGCATCCTCGCCTGCGAGCGGCCGCAGCAGGCCCTGGTCTTCACTCGCACGAAGCGCGGGGCCGAGCGGCTTCACCGCAAGTTTTCAGGCAAGCTGCCGGGCGTCGCCATGATGAGCGGCGACCTCCCGCAGGCAAAGCGCGACCAGGTGATGGCCAAATTCCGGGCCGGCAAGATTCGCCTTTTGGTGGCGACCGACGTCGTGGGGCGAGGGATCGATGTCTGCGGCATTTCCCACATCTTCAATTACGACATCCCCGAGTATTGCGACGACTACGTTCACCGCGTCGGCCGCACCGGCCGGCTCTGTTCCAGCGAGAGGGGCTGGGCGATCACCTTCGTGACGCGCGAGCAGGGTGAGCAGCTCACCGGCATCGAGAAACGCATCAACACCATCCTTCCCGAATACCGGATCGAGGCTTTCGAAGCGTTCCGGCCGCGTGCGCCGCGGCCCACGGTCGCCGAAATCGAGGCGCAGCGCGCCGCCGCGAAGCCGGAGCCGCAGCTCGACTTCAGCGTGGCCTGATCCGCCGCCACCGCGAGGTTCCTTTCACGGTCGATTCCGGTCGGATCAGCGCCGCCGGATGGGCTCAAGCCGGCCCCTCCCGCTCTCTCGACGGGAGAGGCATTGCCGGTTGCGCGCGACGTTCTGCCGGTTTTAGCGATTCGTGCGCGTGCTCCAACTCTGCCGTCTTTGGCGATTCAATGATCGCATGTGGACCGATCGGTAGATTTCTGATGCGAGTCGCCGCTGCGGCTAGGTAAAACTACGGCGCAGTCGTGGTTTGAAAGCTATGTTCTGGAGAGGCATCGAATCACCCGGACGACCGGCACGACAGTTTCCCTGGAGCATTTTCGGACGCAATCGGATGCTTGCAATTCAAATCGCACCGTTTGTTGATTTCCTCAGAGCGCGGCTTGGGCTGACCGACGAGGAGCTGCCGGAACCGGGAGAGTGGGCCGATGCGGGCAACACCATCGGCATGCTGTCGCTCCGCATGGGTCTGCTCAGTGTCGAGCAGATCGATCACATCCTCGAGATTCAAGAACAGGAAGGCAGCGGCCGGCGATTCGGCGAACTGGCCGAGTCCTTGGGTCTTTTGAGCCATGGACAAGTGTCGCGGCTGCTGGCGGTCCAGTCGCTCAACCGCGAGTTAGAATTGGGCGAGCGGCTCGTCTTGTCCGGACGGATCGAGGTTCGAGAGCTCGTCGGGCATCTCCACGACTTCGTCAACAGCGACGGAATCGCCCAGAGCTAATTCCCAGCGCGCGGTGATGCGACGTCCGTGGGTGATGAAGCAGAGCCGACAGGGGCCTCGCCAATTCCGGTCGAAGCGGCCTGAACGAGCTGATCGCGTGCGGCCGCATCCTTGTCGAAGCGATTTTCCTCGAACTCGTCGAGGGTCCAATCGATCTGGAGGGCGCGGATCCAGTCCGCCTTGAGCAGCCGGGCGAGTTTGAGCTCCGTCTGCTTCTGCTTGCGAGCATGGTTGAGCCGCTTTTCCGGGGCGATGGCCGCTGTGCCGTGAGCGATGTGGTACAGGCTGCCGGCCATCTCGCGGACCGGAAACAGGGGGGTCGAGAATCCAGCGTCCCAAAGCTGCCGTGCAATCGAGTACCCGCCCCCCGTGCAGCCGTAAACCGGGCAAAACGTCAGCTCATGGTTGAGGATCGCCTGGGGGCGATACAGGGCGCAATAGTCGCGGGGGTAGTTTTGCTGCTGCCATTGGACCCGTTTGCGCAGCCCGAGAATCGATTTCGCCTTCGCGACGGCGTAGCCGACCGTTCGCTTCTGCCACGCGTAGAGCGGGTTTTCCAGCTCGAGCTTCCAGGATCCCGTCGCCGCGACCTCCGGTCCGGCTGAAAACGCGCGGAGGAACGGATCGAGCCAGTTGTCGCTCTTCACGAAGACGTCGGAGTGCATGGTCAGGTAGAATTCGCCCGTCGCGATGCGCAGTCCGCGGTCCCAGGCGGTGAAGACGTTCAACGGCCAGTTCGCAGGCGTCTCCTCCGGCAGCTCGATCAGCCGGATCCAGGGGACGGATCGCAAGTAGGCCAAGCTTCCGTCACGGGAGCCGTTGTCGACGACGATCACTTCCAGATCGTACTTTGCGGAATGTTTGCGGATCGAGCGAAGGCACAGCGTCATGTAGAGCTGCGCCTGCCAATGCGGAATGCACACGCTGACCCGCGGCTTTGAGGCCGTCATCGGACCGTACCCATCAGCGGGTTCTCGGCGAACTTCTCGCGGTTCTCCTTGACGAACTGCTCGAAATTCTTGGCAAAGGCGTGGATGTGCACATTCTCGCGGTCGTGGCCGAACATCGGCTGCACCGCCAGCGATTCGTCGGCCGTCTTGTGCCGATAGATCACGTCGAAAGCCGTCAAAAACATCGACGTGCGCGTGACGCCGTGCTGGCAGTGCACGAGCATCGGGTAGTTGTCCGGATTGGCCATGATGGCCAGATGCGCCTCCCACGCTTTGGGATCGACCTGCACGGAATTGGGCAACGGGACGGCAAACAGCGTTGCCCCCGCCCCGGCGACCGCTCGCCGCTCCCCCTCCCACTGTTGGGGCGTCATTTCTTCCTTCGGATTGCAGAGATTCACCACGGAGCGGATCTGGTACGTCTCGATGATTTGCGCGAGGGCGTCCGGTGCGAGCCACGCGGACCGGTAAACCATTCCCGGATCGTGCACCGCGAAGTGCTTGAAACGGTGCTGCTGGTAATAGATCCAACCCCCGGTCCCGGCGACGACTGCCAGAAACAGGGCGATGATCCCGAGTTGCCGTTTTCGCGACATGCCGCCCGCGCCGAATCGAGGTAAAAGTCAGGCGGCGAAATCTAATTCAATGGGCGCGACCGGTCAACCGGGCTTTCAGGCCGCCCGGCTCATTCCGCCCGGCTCGTTCCGCTCCGCGTTGGCGTTGGCGTTGGATTCGGAGGGGGACCGGCCCGCTTGGAGCCGGCTGGCGCGAAGCGTCTCGGCGGCCGTCCCGAACGCCCCCTTGCCTTCGATGATCGAATCGCCGTCGAACCGTTCACCGAAGTATTCCCGCATCGCGTTGCGGTCGTGGAGCACGGTCTCGGCGTCGCCGCTGACGATCACTTTTCCGCTGCAGATGATGTAATTGCGATGCGTGATTGCCAGCGTTTCGCGTTCACGGTGATCGGTCAACAGAATGGAAATGCCGCTCTGGCACAGATCGGCGATGATGTCTTGGATGCTGTGGATCGTGACCGGATCGATGCCGGTGAACGGCTCATCCAGCAGGATCAGGGCGGGTTTGCTGGCCAGGCAGCGGGCGATCTCCAGCCGCCGCCGCTCGCCGCCGGAGAGGGTCGCGGCAATCTGTCGTCGCTTGGTGTCGAGTCCGAATTGGCCCAGGAGCCGGTCGATCTGCTGCTTGCGCTCCTTGCGGCTGACGTTGAGGTATTCGAGGATCGCCGACACGTTCTGCTCGACGGAGAGCTTGCGAAAGACACTGTTGTCCTGCGGGAGGTAACCCATTCCAGACCGGGCGCGCTTATACATCGGCCAGTGCGTCACGTCCTTGCCGCCCAGACGCACCGTCCCCTTGGTCAGAGAAATCAACCCGCACGCCATCCGGAACGACGTCGTCTTGCCGGCCCCATTCGGCCCCAGCAAGCCCACGATCTCGCCCCGTTCGACGTGGAAGTCGATATCGTCGACGGCCCGCTTTCCGGGATAGTCCTTGACGAGTCCGATGCATTCAAGAAGCGGCATGTCGGGTCCTCCCTGACCCAGAGCGAGTGGCTCGACTGGTGGCTGGCGGCCAGCATGGACCTCGAGCCACCGGACAATTCAGCGAATGCGGTGCATGCGGGCGAAATTGGGATAAAAGGGGATGCGCAGCTTCGGGTAGCTGGTATCGATCACCGCCTGTCCCATCTCGTCGTCGTAGTTGTAGAACAAAGGAGCCGTGAGGGATTTGTTCCAGATCGAATCGGGCCCGTTCGGATAGCCGCGCCCGTCGTTGAGGAACGGAATTCCGTGCGGCCAATAGATAAAAAACGCCTTGCCCACCAGCGCGATCCGCGGTACGGCATAGCGGTGGAGGGCATGGCGGGCATTGGACCAGAGCCGGCTGTCCTTGCTCCGCGGACTGTTGTCTCCCATCATGAAGAACTCGTCCTTGCCCATCTTGAATTGGAAGGGAACGTTCTCGTGTCGTGAGCCGGGACCGGTTTGCCGCGAGGCCAGTCCCCGTTCGTATTCGTGGAACCATTCGGCCGGGTTGTTGACCTTCGCCTCAAGCTCATTCGGGTCGCCCTCGTATTCGTGCACTTCCGTGAAACTGGCGTCGTCGCCGCGCGACGGCTGATTGTCCGATAGCCTCGAATCCGGGAAAACAAAGTCGCACCGGTAGTAGATGTCCCGTTGCACGAAAAGGTGTGAAACGGTCACGTCGGCCCCCCGCGCAGCGACTCCGACGGGAATCAGGTCCTCATCCCACGGGTGCTGGATCAAGAGGCCCCCGTAAGGGAGGTACGACGCCCCCTCCCCAAAATCGACGAGTCGGCCGTCAATCCACAGGCACAGCCGGTCATCCACGTTCGCGAAGGAAACATCGTGCGACCCGGGACCAACGAACGGCGTTTCGGCCGTGGCCAGATTGTGCTCCTCTCCCGGATCGTTGCTGTCGTGCGGCTCGGCGTACGCGAGCGTCGCGCGGCCGCTGGCAAGCTCCAGGTGGCAACGGTAGGAACGGGATCCCTCATTTAAGTCCAGGACGACTTGTCCGTCCGGCTGGTTCTGCTTCACGTCGACGTGGCAATTGATCGTGAGGTCGCCGACCCAGTAAAGCCCGGGGTCCTCCATCGGAATGTGCGGGCTGGAAAAGGCATTGTAGCCGCAGAAATCGGTGATCAGCTCCGGTTTCGGCACGTTCGGCTTCTGTCCGGCCGCGAGTGCTTCCCAATCGGTCGTTTTGGGCACGAAGTTGCGGTAACGGACCCAATGCAGCGTGGTCCCGACAGCGCCCTCCTGTGGCAAGTGGAAGGAACGGGCCTGGCCGTCGGCCGTCCATCCTTGGGAATCGGCAGACCAGCCGGCAATGGCATCGGGCGCCGGGGCCTTCTTCACAGGCCGCCCAGCGCCTCGGCCAGCCGGCTTCCAGCAAGGGCCGCTCCGGATGGTCGTTGTCGTAGACGGGCAGTTGCAGGACGCGCTGCTTGTTCGGATCGTCCTTGCGAAGGATCTCCCGGCCCCTTGTCCGTGTGGCGGTACAAGTCCCCCTGGCGGATTTCAATCGTCTCGTTCGGCAGGCCGACGCAGCGCTTGATGTAATTGATTTTCGGCTCTTCAGGATATTTGAAGACAACGACATCAAAGCGCTGAGGGTCCTTGACCTCGAAGGAGAACTTCGTGACCAGGATGCGGTCACCTTTGAACACGGGGAGATTGTAGACTTGGTCTTCGGCCAAACGGTAACGGCAGTTCGGGCAGATCGCCGACGTGATCCGCGCACCGGGAATCACGTAATCGGTCTCGCTCTCAACCTCGTCGCTGGCGCCGAACGTGAAGTGCGATCCGCACTTGGGACAGATCACGTCCTTGTTTCGCCCCAGAAGGGTCGGAGCCATCGACCCAGTGGGGATGACAAACGCTTCGGCCTCGAAGGTCTTGAACAGAAACGCCAGGACAAATGCGACGACGACCGATTCGATCGTTTCTCGCATTGCCGACGGCCGCACCGCCGACGACGGCGTCACGCGGCCTTTGCCGGAAGTTTCATGCGGCTTCGCGGGTTCGGACGGCAGCCCCTTCGCTTTGGTCGTCGTTGCCATAGTCTTCCCAGATTATCGAATATATCGCATCCGGCGGAAATCAGGAATGCGAATATACCGTGCGTGGCCGCCGATCGTGAACTCACCCGGCCGCGACGGCAGATGCACGACGAGCGGCTTGCCGATCAGTTGCGACTCCTGCACGGCGCCGTCGGCCCAGCTTCGCCCGTCGTTGGAGACCGGGCTGTTATCGCCCAGTACGAAATACTCATTCGCGGCAAGCCGAATCGGGCGGTCGACACCGTTGCGGCCTTGGCCCCGCGTGTAATGGATGTCGCGGTACACTTTCAGCGCCGATACGCGCACGGCGGCTCCGCGCGCGCCGATCCGCAGCGGTGTCCGCGGAGGCTCCGAGTGCCCGGCATCGCACTCCCAGGTCGGGAAGAGCGGTGTTCCGTTCACGGCGGCAATGACCTGGCGATCGAAGATCGACAACTCGATTCTCAACGGCTGACTTCCCGCATTCCGAGGAAGAGCGGCGCTCCGCAGCGGCTCGGCACGGTCTCCGACCGTGAGTCTCGTTTCCTTTCGCGATTGATCGATCGTCAGACAGTACGTCTGCCGGCCGTCGCCGATCTCGAACAACAGTTGGCCCGCGTCGGAATCGAAGGCCAGGTCGCATTCCAGCATGATGTCCCGCACGCGCAGGGACACGAGCCCCGTATCGGCCCGGTTATATCCGTAGTCGTCCGTAATCGGCCCTTCGTGCGAGCGCTCGTAAAGCGCGCCGATCGCCGCCCTGACATTCGAGTCGACATTCATCGTCAGGAGCCGGTCCCGCTCGGTGCTGTCGAGCGCGCCGGTGCAGATCAATCGCCGCCGGGCCGAGTCAAAACGCAATTGCGGAAACGCGGTGCGCAACAGATGCACGTCTGCCGCGGGAGCATCGACCGGCACATCGGTCTTGTAGGTGCCGCCGCGGCGGACCCACCGCCGAAATGCCAGCCAGGAAATCTTTCCCTGGGCCCCGCTCGACGAAGCAGCCGCGGGGATCGAAACGCCAAACCCGTGGCCCTGGGCTTGCCAGGCGGACGGTGACGATTCAATGACCCAATCGCCACGTCCCTCGGGCGGATCGTTGGGGAGGTAATCGTTGTCGAAAACGGGAATCCGCACGGCCCGCTGTTGGTCGAGATTCTTCCGGCAGATTTTACCGTCCGCATAAATGTCGCCGTCGATGATCTGCACGGACTCGTTCGGCAACCCGGCAATGCGCTTGACGAAGGGGGGCGTCGGTGCGCACGGGCCCGTTGAGGACCACCACCTCCCAGCGGTGCGGGCGGCGGAATTCGTACACGTTTTTCTGCACCAGCAATTGGTCGCCGTAGTTCGGCGGAACGTTTGCCACGTCGATTGCATCTTGGCCGCAGTTCGGACAGCGGACTTCTCCCCCATGGGGGCCCGCGTCTCGCGAAGCCTCGCTCCCCGTCGTGTCCGCCGCTGTTCCCGACGCGTCGACCGCGATGCCGAACGTGAAGGGAAAGCCGCACGATGGACACACGACCCGCTTGTGAAATCCCAAAAGCGACGGGGCCATCGAGCCGGTCGAGATGATGTAGCCCTCGAGCTCGAACGTGCGGAACAGGATGACCGCGATATAGAGGCACAGCATCGCGTCGACAAAAGCCCGAACGCCGCCACCCACTCGACGGGCCTCGCAAGCCTCACCGGCCTTTGATTGTGTGACGCCCGTCATACTGCGAACGACCAAAGTTTGCGGGCCGTCGGCCGGTCAGTGCTGCGAGCACTTCGGTGACGCGATGAAAGTCTCGTATTGACCGACGGTTTCCGCCACGGGACCGCTTCCATCTGGATAAGGAATCGCCCTAGTGCTTTGTCAATTTCAGAAATTCGGGTTGGGTGCCATGCCCACGGCTTTGCGTGGGCATGCGAATCCAATTGGTGCGCCGAGGCATGCCCACGCAAAGCCGTGGGCATGGCACCCGAAACGTAAGGTGTGACGGGCCACTAGTCTTCGCCGCCGACTTCGAGGACCGAGAGAAACGCCTTCTGGGGGATCTCGACCTCCCCGAACTGCTTCATCCGCTTCTTGCCCTCCCGCTGTTTTTGCAGCAGCTTCCGCTTCCGCGTGACGTCCCCGCCATAGCACTTGGCCGTGACGTTCTTCCGCAGGGCGGAGATCGTCTCCCGCGCGATGACCCGCGAGCCGATGGCCGCCTGGAGCGGGATCTCGAACTGGTGCCTCGAGATTTCCCCCTTGAGCCGCCGCACCAGCGCCCGGCCCCGCTTGTCGGAGTTGGACCGGTGCACGATCGTCGACAGGGCGTCGACCCGGTTCCCCTTCACGAGAACGTCGAGCTTGATGAGGTCCGCGGGCCGGAAGGCGATCACCTCGTAATCCATTGTTCCGTAACCGCGCGTCACGCTCTTCAGTTTGTCGTACATGTCGAAAATGATCTCCGCCAGCGGCAGCTCGTACACGAGCTGCGTCCGCTTCGGACCGAGGTATTCCGTGCTCTTGTAGATGCCGCGGCGTTCCTCGCAGAGCTTCATGATGGCGCCGATGCAGTCGGCCGGCAGGATGAAGTTGATCTTGGCGATCGGCTCGCGGAATTCTTCGATCTGGCCCGCGTCGGGGACCATCTGCGGATTGTCGATCGTCAACAGCTCGCCGGTGTTCGTCAGGATTTGGTAGGTGACGTTGGGCGCCGTCTGAATCAGGTCGATGTCCTGCTCGATCTCGAGCCGCTGCTGGATGATCTCCATGTGCAAGAGGCCCAAAAACCCGCAGCGGAATCCGAAGCCCAGGGCGTCGCTCGTTTCCGGGAGGAACGAGAAACTGGCGTCGTTGAGGCTGAGCTTTTGCAGCTCTTCGCGAAGATTCTCGAAATCGGTCGCGTCGATCGGGTACATGCCGCAGAAGACCATTTGCTGCGGCTGCTGATAGCCGGGCAGAGGCTCCGCCGGCGGGTTCTGCGGGTCGGAAACGGTGTCTCCCACGTGCACCGTGCCCAGCTCTTTTTCCCCGGTGATGATGTAACCGACCTGGCCCGGGCCCAAGCTCTCGCAGGCCACCATGTTCGGGCGGAACTGTCCCAGCTCGAGAATCTCGTGCACGGTCCCCGTCCGCATGAACCGCATCTTCCTGCCTGTCTGGAGCGTCCCTTCCATCACGCGGACATACGTCACCACGCCGCGGTAGGTGTCATATTTGCTGTCGAAGACGAGCGCCCGCAAGGGCGCGGTCGGGCTGCCCGTCGGCGCCGGGACTTTCTCGATAATGGCCTTGAAGACCGCCTCGATGCCGATCCCCTGCTTGGCGCTGACCAAGATCGCCTCGGTCGCGTCCAGGCCGACGACCGTTTCGATTTCCTCCAATACTTCGTCGATCCGCGTGACGGGCAGGTCGATCTTGTTGACGACCGGAATCACGGCGAGATTGCCGTTGATCGCCGCAAACGCATTGGCGACCGTTTGCGCTTGGACACCCTGGAAGGCATCGACGAGGAGCAAGGCGCCCTCACAGGCCGCCAGACTTCGGGAGACCTCGTAATGGAAGTCGACATGGCCCGGCGTGTCGATCAGGTTGAGCTCGTACTCCTGGCCGTCCAACGTGTAATGAATGGCGACCGCCCGCGCCTTGACCGTGATGCCGCGGTCGCGCTCGATTTCCAGGTCGTCCAGCACCTGGTCGCGAAAATCACGGGCCGAGATGGCGCCGCTCTTGAGCAGCAGTTGGTCGGCCAGCGTACTTTTCCCGTGGTCGATATGCGCCACGATGGAGAAGTTCCGGATAAATCGGGGATCCATGTTCGGCAGTCGTCGTGGGTCGCGAGGAAGGCCCGTCGGGTAATGCGGCGTGGACCGGGAAGCCATTCAGACGTAACGTCGGGTGCAACGAGCCGACGGGTCTATCCCGCCGGACCGCAACGAGCCGACGGGTCTATCCCGCCGGACCGCAACGAGCCGACGGGTCTATCCCGTCGGACCGCCGGGATCAACCCGGCGGCTCGTACCGGCTAAAACCCTGGCGTCTCGTAAAGCTCTTTCGCCGGCCCACTTAGGAACATCCCTCGCCATGGGGCCGGCGGGCTGACGAATAATATCGCTTCAATCAGGCCGGGTCGAGCCGGAAATCCGGGGGCGGCCTCTTCCAGCATTTCAGCCGAATCGCTTCCACTATTGTATCCCCTTTAGGCTGGGTTGGGCAGGGGTTGGAAGCGTGCGTCGCCGGATTGTTATACTCGCCACACGGTCCACCACCGAAGGACTTTATCGAGACGCCCCATGCCATTTATCGATATCGCCAAGATCCAGCCGATCGAAGCCGTGCCCGGCTGCCGGATGCGGACGCCCTATGGCAAGCACCTGATGCTGTCGTACCTGGAGATGGATGAAGGGGCGGTCGTGCCGCTGCACAGCCATCCGCACGAGCAGGGGGGCATGCTTTTGAAAGGCAAAATCGAGCTGACGATCGGCGACGAACGGCGACTGTGCGAGGCCGGGTCGATGTTTTTGATCCCGCCGAACACGCCCCACAAAGCGGTCGCCGTCGGCGGCCCGGCGGTCGTCCTCGACGTCTTCAGCCCCGTCCGCGAGGACTACGCCGAGATGTTCAACAAGTACATCCCGACGGGCGACGCGTCATCCTGAACGCGCGGCGGCCCCTCCCGCGACAATCGCGTTCGGTTTTTGACCTGTGCTACGCCTCGTGCCCGCGAGACATCGCTTTCGAGGGAATAATCCCCCGCCAGGCTGGTCTTACCCATGAGGTTGGACTCCACTCTGGGGCTGCGCGATGTCGAGGTTCACATTCCTAATGGCGACCGTCTTGGCGATCGCCGGCATTCTGACCTCGGTATACGGCATCGCGCAGGAACACATGAAGCCGATGGCAATCGGGCTGGTACTGATATTCGGCTCCGGCGTCTTTGCCACTCTTTATCTGGCGCGTGCGCCGACGAATCGAGCGCTGACAGACGTCCCGCCGATGGCGGCACACGGGATGCTCAGGTTCGCTTCCCTCTGGCAAAGCGGCGCCCTGTATGTCGGGCGGCCGATGGGGACGCAGACTGCGTTGAATGGATAGTTGACACAGAATAGTTGCGATGCGTAGTCTGTTTGTCGCCTGCGTAATGTTCCTCGGCGAGTGTGATTACCCGTTTCTATTGTGGAGGCAAGTTACATGAAGCTTCTCTTCGGGTTCGCTTCAATTCTTGGGCTGTCAGCGGTTTCCGCGATGGCCGGCGACGGACGGCTTTCGAACCAATCGTTGGCCAAGATCGGTCTTGGCGGAATGAAAGTCATGTCGGACTCTCAGGGCCTCGAAATCCGCGGTCTCGGGGTGTCTGACGGCATGAGCGGCGAGAAGGGTGAGAAGGATCATCACCACAAGGGGGAAGGCAACAAGCACCATGAGAAAAAACACGAGGAGAAGTGCTGCCACGAACACGAGCGCTGCTGTCATCCAAGCTGCCACGTCGAGAGCCTGTGCCACGTGCAGTGCTGTGGACACGCGCACTGAGACGTAATTCCGTCGATTCGCGGCCTGGCGCTCTGTCGCCTCCCCTGTCGGGCGGCAGAGCGTTGCGCTTTACGGCGGGACGTGCTCGGGCGGAGCGTCCTTTTTGGGCTTTTGGGGTCTTCAGGTTTCCTTTTTTAGCGCCCAAAAAACCCCAAAAAAATGTATCAAAAGCGGGCGCTTGTACCAAAAACGGGCGCTCGGCGGGTCGCTCGACCCCAGCGAACAGCGGCACCATCTCGGCCCCCGAGGACGGACGGAACCCCTAGCTCAGCGGAAGCACTTCGCTCCCGCGAAGACCGGCCGTTTCTGAAAGGGGGAACGCCGCCGCCGGACGCAGCCTCACGGGAACGCCGTTTAGGATCGATTGGCCGACGATCTCCTCCACGTTCTGGTCGTCGGTCCAGTCGTTAATGGAGACGCCCGGGTGGGCACCCGCGATCTTCTGCCACTCAGCCAGGCCGGAATGTCCCCAGCCGTGCGGCAGGCTGACGACTCCGGGACGCATCGCGTCGGAGAGCTCCACCTGAACCGTGGCCGCATGGATGTGGTTTTCGAGCCAGGCCGGTTCACCGTCGCGGATGCCGAGGCGTTCCGCGTCGTCGGGGTTCACCAGGAGCACACGGCGCTCCTTGCCCGTCATTAACGATGCGATGTTGTGCATCCAAGAATTGTTCGACCGCAGCTCGCGCCGGCCGATCAAGAGCAGCGAGTCAGCCGGTTTGCGTTCCGCCAGAGACAGCCGCAACCGGCCGAGCGCTTCGACAAACGGCGGCGCATCGAGGCGTATTTTGCGATCCTTGTGCCGCACGCCGTGTGCCAGCCCAGGCTTGAGAGGCCCGAGGTCGATTCCGTGCTGGGCCTGTTTCAGCCTCTTCAGGTTGAGTCCCTTTGACCAGGGACGAAACCGATCGCCGAATGGGCCCAGCCGCAATAAGAGATTCATCGATGGATCAGGCCGCCAGCGAATGCCGAATCGTCGTCCATGCCGGTAGAGCCAGTCGAGCGGACGAAAGCCGGTGGGGCCGCCGCCCAGCCGGTAGGTAAGCTCCAGCAAGATTTCCCAATCAGACAACTCGCCCTCCCGGCGGGGCACAACGGGAGGCGACCAGCGCGCCACATTTCGCACGGCGAATTGGCTGACGATTACTTCGAGATGATCGTCGGCCAGAGTGGAGGCCGGCGGCAGAATGACGTGCGCGTGCCGGGTTGTCTCGTTGATGTACGGGTCGATCGAGACCATGAAATCGAGCCGCTCCAGCGCGGCGCCCAGCCGGCGTCCGTTCGGCGTAGAGAGGACCGGATTGCCGGCGAACGTGAGAAAGGCGCGGATTTGCCCCGCGCCGGGCGTCTCCATTTCCTCGGCGAGGGTGGCGGCCGGCACGTCTCCCAGGGTCTCCGGCAGATTCCGCACGCGCGTCCGAAAGCGGCCATGCCCGTCGGCCCGGGTCAAGCGGACGATCGGCGTCACGTCGAAGGCCGGCGTCGGAAAGACCGCACCCCCTTCGGCTCCGAGCCGGCTGGCGACAAGATTGAGCAAATCGGTGGCATAGGTGGCGAGAGTGGAATGGACGCTGTTGCACACTCCGACCCGCGAATAGGCGGCCGCCGTCCGCGCGTCGGCAAATTCACCGGCCAGCCGACGAATCGTCTCCGCGGAAACTCCGCAACGAGCCGCCGCCTCTTCCGGCGTGAAAGAGGCCAATAGCGGCCGCACCGCGTCCCAGCCGCGGACTTGGCGCCGCAGCCGATCCTCGTCGACGCGTTTTGCGGTGACGAGGCAATTGGCCATGGCCAAGAGAAAGAAAACGTCGCTGCCGGGGAGGATTGCGACGTGCTCGTCTGCCTCGCGGGCCGTCTCGGTCCTGCGCGGGTCGACGACGACAATCTTGCCGCCCCGATTGTGAATCGCTCGGAACCGCTCCCGGACGTTCGGCGCCGTCATGAAGCTGCCGTTGGAGACGCGCGGGTTGGCCCCCAGGCAGAGGAGGTAATCCGTCCGATCGAGATCGGGAATGGGGATCGAAAACGAGCTGCCGTAGAGATAATACGACGCGGCAAACCGCGGGCTGGTGTCCTGCGAGTTGGCGCTGGTGCAGTTCCTCGTCCCCAGCGTGGCGTACAGCCCGGCTCGCAGGGTGAGGGCGCCGTAGTTGTGGGCGACCGGGTTGCCGATGTAGATGGCGACCGAATCGCGGCCGTACATTCGCTGCGTTTCGCGCAACCGCTCGGCGACGAGCGCGAAGGCCGTCTCCCAAGTTATCGGCTCGAACGTGCCGGCGGCCGTCTTGCGCATGGGAGTTCGCAGCCGATCCGGGTCGTGATGCAGTTCGCCGAATGCCGCACCCTTCGGGCAAATGTAGCCGCGGGAGAAAACATCGTCGTCATCCGGTCGAACCGAGACGATCCGGTCCCCCTCCACTTCAAACCGCAGCCCGCACATCGCCTCGCACAACGAGCACGTCCGAAAGACGGTTTGAGTCATGGGAACACCGCTTCGTTAGTGTTTCTCCAGCATCCGGCTGTCGACGACGCGGATCTCCTTGACCATCCGCACCCAGCGCGCCTGCCGTTTTTCGCCCGGCACGACGATTTGAAAGGGGCCCTTGTATTTTTCCAGCGGCTCGCCGTCGCGCGTGTCGGCCAGGATGATCACGCGGTCGGTAAAGCCCGGGTCAAGTTCGGCCAGAGCGAAAATCGCACGATATTCATCGACCGCCTCCACCAAGACGAAGGCCCGCATCCATTCGCCTCGAAAGGCCTCACCGCGCGGCACGTTGACCTTGTCCAGTAGCGCACGCAGAGCGACGCCGGAATACCGGGCCTTGTGACCGCGGTGATCGACCGCTTCCAACTCGGTGCGGGGGAGTTTCTTCAAGTCGCTCCGCGTGAGCCGGACGGTCTTGCCGTCAACCCCGCGGAGGACGACGGCCGCATCGTTCTTCGCATCGTCCGCCGCTCGTCCAACGGCACCAGTCAGCAGGCAGAGCGCGCTCAATTGGAGAATCGCGGTCAGGCGGCGAATTGATCGACGAGATTCCATAGGAAACCTGGAAAGAAAAATAGGCCTAAACTGATAGCGACGCACAACGCGACGCCGATGACGGCGGGGAGCTGGGGGGACGTCTTGACCGACAGGACCGGCGGCCGCAAGTACATGACGGCCACGATTCGCAGATAATAGGTCGCCGCGATGGCGGCGTTGACGGCCAGGAGGACCGCCAGGATCTCTGCCGAGGTGGTCCCCTGCGACCAGGCCGCCATCAACAGGTTGAGCTTGCCGATAAATCCGCCCGTCGGAGGCAGCCCCGTGAGGCTGAAGAGCAGGATCGCCAAAGCCGCGGCGGCGGCCGGATGCGTTTGACTCAGGCCCGCCAGGTCATCGACGGTTTCAACGGGCCGGTCGAGACGCCTGAGCAAAACGAGGAGCCCGAATATCCCCGCGATCGTGAAGCCATAGACGATCAGATAGAACAAGAGGGCCGGCACGCCGCCGACGGTGCTGGGCCGGTGCCCCACCGCCAGTCCGACCAGCATGTAACCGGCATGCGCGATGCTCGAATAGGCCAAAAGCCGTTTGAGGTTGCGCTGCAGAAGGGCCAGGACGTTGCCCACGAACATGCTCGCCACGGACATGAGCCAGAAGATCGTGGCGCACCAGACCCAGAGGCTGTCGGCGCTCGTCGCGGCCGATTCGCCCGTCCTTCCCGAATCGAGGATCCGCAATAAGGCGACAAAGCCGGCAATCTTCGGCACGAACGCCAGCAGGGCGCAGGCCCCCGCGTGAGATCCCTGGAAAACGTCCGGCGCGTAGAAATGAAACGGTACGGCGGTGACGCGGAAGCTCAGTCCCGCCACAACGCAGGCCGCCGCGATCAGCAGGATGGCAGGCGCCCTGCCCGCAGGATCGCGGACCAGCGCCTGATGAATCGTCCCCAAATGCGTCGTCCCGACGGCCCCGTACAGGAAGCTGAACCCGTACAGCACGATTGCGGAGGAAAAGATGCTGAGCAAAAAGTATTTCGTCGTTGCCTCGGGGCTGCCGGCCTCCCGCCGCGGCAAGTAGAGAAAGACGTACGTGGGAATGCTCACCAGCTCAAGCGCCAGGAACAGGACGATCAAATCGTTGGCGGCCCCTGTCAGGCTTACCCCAGCGACGATCAAAAGCAACAAACCGTGGAACTCGGCAGAGAAGTCGTCGACGATGTGCCCCGAGTTGATCAGCACGAGGACAACCCCGGCGAGGATCGCCACGCCACGGAAAAACCCGGCGAGCGAATCGCTCCGGAACAGGGCGGGCGAGAGTAAGGGCGATTCCGGCGCCGGGTACTCGTACCACAGCCAGAGCGCCGCCGCCAGGGCCGCCAGCGAGACCGCCGCCCAGGCGCGGCCGATCCTCCGGGACGCCCCCTTCCCCTCCGCCACCAGGAACGGCCCAATCAGAAACTGGAGGCAGGCGACCGCCACGAGCAGGCACTCGGGCAGGATCGAGCGGACGCTTGCGGCAAACGGGGACATCAGTGACGGACCTCCAGATCGACCACAGGAGCGCCGGACAACCGCTCGGCGTGGAGTCGGTAGTACATCCCGGCAACGGCCTCAATGTCCGGCCTGACCGTGTCGATCAGCGGCTTGGGATAGACGCCAATTGCCAGGCAGAGCACCAAGAGCGGCACCAGCGACCATGCTTCCCGCCCCCCCATGTCGGGCACGGGATGAGACTGCGGGAGCGCTCCGACCGGACCGAAAAAGGCCTTTTGCAGCATCGTCAGCAGGTAGACGGCGGCCAGGATCACGCCGAGCGTGCCAACGCAGGCCAGGGCGGGACTGACGCGGTACATGCCGATCAGGGACAAGAACTCGCCGACAAAGCCGTTGAGACCGGGGAGTCCGATGCTGGCCAGGCAGGTGAAGACCATCGCAGTCGAAATCAAAGGAAGCGTCGACGCCAGGCCGCCGAAGTCGCCAATCTCCCGCGTGTGGTAGCGTTCGTAGACCATGCCGACGATCAGGAACAGGGCGCCGGTTGAGAGGCCGTGGTTGATAATCTGCAGAAAGCTGCCTGTCATCCCTTCCGCGTTCAAAGCAAACATTCCCAACATGCAGAAGCCGAGGTGGCTGATACTGCTGTAAGCCACGAGCTTCTTCAGATCGCTCTGCGCGTACGCGCAGAGCGCGCCGTAGAGGATGCCGATGACCGCGAGGACGCCAATCAGCGGAACGCCGACCGACATGCAGGCGTCGGGCAGGAAGGGGAGGCAGAATCGCAGGAATCCGTAGGCTCCCAGCTTCAAGAGCACGCCCGCCAAGAGGACGCTGCCGGCCGTGGGCGCTTCGACATGCGCCAACGGGAGCCAAGTGTGAAAGGGAAACAGGGGCACCTTGATCGCGAACCCCAGCGACATCGCCAGAAAGATGCCCACCTGCAGGGTATGGGGCAGCGGGGTTTGCACCAGGGAGGTGGCAATCGCGGGGATCGAAAAGGGATGGTCCAAGTCGTTGCGGCCTAAGAGGTGCATCAAGAGCACGACCAGCCCGGTGAGCGTGATGACGCTGCCGGCGAACGTGTACAGAAAGAATTTCACGGCGGCCTCGCGACGCTTCGGGCCGCCCCAGACGCCGACGAGAAAGAACAACGGGAGCAGCGTGAATTCGAAAAAGACATAGAACAGGATCAGGTCGAACGCGCAAAACGCGCCGCTCAGGCCGGCCTCGAGGATCAAGAGGCTGGCGAAATATTCGCGGAGACGATCGTTCACCGAGTGCCACGAAATCAGGACCGCCGAAAAGGTCAAGAGCGACGTTAAGAGGACCAGCGACAGGCTGATGCCGTCCATCCCGAGGTAAAACTCGAGATGAACGATCCGCACGGCGAGGAGATCCGCTTGATCCCGTCGCAAATGCCGCTCGAACGTCATCCAATCCTGGTGCAGCTCGATCCGAGGGTGAATGGGCGATTGGGGGTTGGGCGCGGGGACGGGGAGATCGTGGAATTGGAACGCCAGCACGATCGACAAGAGCAGCGTGGTGGCCGCCACGGCTAGCGCCATCTGCCGGACAATGGAGGCCGGCCAGCGACCGACAAGCAACAAGACGCCTGCCGCCAGGGGCAGCAAAATCACCGCGAGCAGATTGCTTGTCAGAAGGGCTCCGCTCATGGAAAGGGCACCAACTGCAGAATCGTGGTCAGAAAGATGGCCAGGCCAAACAACATCACCAGCGCGTAGGACTGAATCAGGCCGTTCTGCACGGGTCGCAGGAACCGGCCGATCACCGCAGGAATGCCGCCGATCCAATCCACCAACCGATCGATAAGACCCTGGTCGGCCAGAAGCGACAAAAAGGCGATTGCCTTCACGGGGAAAGTCACCAGAACGGTGGCGACCTCGTCCAGATAAAACTTGTGGAACGACAGATTGTAGAGGGGACCGAATGCCGTTCGCACGAGCTGCGGTCGGTTGGACGGGCGTGCGTACATGTACGCCGCTACGCCGATGCCCCCCAGCGCCGCCAGCATGCTGGCTCCTGCGAGCAGCCATTGGAACGTCTCGGCCTCGCCCTGCACCAGCGTGGGCATTTGGGCAATCCAGCCGGCGAAGACGTGCGTCGGTCCCACAACGAAGCCAATGGCAACGGCGAAGACGGCCAGCACGACCAGTGGCCACTTCATCGCGGCCGGTCCTTCGTGGACCTGCACAGGATCGCCGGCCGGCAGGGCCGTTTGCGGAGCCGCGGCCGGCGCTTGCAAGTGGCCGTCGTGGACGTGCGGCGTTTGCGCGTCCCCGTGCGAAAGGCTGGAATCATGTTGACCGTGTGCAAAGGCTTCGCGCGGAATCCGCGTCGGACCAGAGAATGTGAGGAAATACGCGCGGAACGTGTAAAAGGCGGTCAGGATTGCGGTCACGAACGCCACCCAAAAGAGCGCCTGAAACAGGTCTGGATGGTCGCCGTGATGCGTGGCGTTCAACAGGAGGCCGAAGATTTGGTCCTTGCTCCAGAACCCGGAGAGGAATGGAAATCCCGCCAGCGCCGCCGCGCCGCAGAGAAACGTGGCGTGCGTGACGGGCAGAACCTTTCTCAGGCCCCTGAAGTGCCGCATGTCGATGACGTTCCCCATCGCGTGCATCACGTTGCCGGCCGACAGGAAGAGGAGCGACTTGAAAAAGGCGTGCGTGAACATGTGAAAAATGGCCGCGGTGACCGCCGCGGCGGCGAATGCCTCCCCGGCCGCCGCGCTCCCCAGGGCCAGGAACATGTAGCCGAGCTGGCTGATGGTCGAATAAGCCAGCACCCGCTTGAGATCGTTCTGGGTGAGCGCGATCAGCGCTCCCAAGAGGGCCGTGATGCCGCCGATCGTCGCGACGGCCGCCTGCGCTTCCGGCACCAAGACGAACAGCGGCGTGCAGCGGGCGATCAGATAGACGCCGGCCGTCACCATTGTGGCCGCATGAATCAGGGCACTCACCGGCGTGGGGCCTTCCATGGCGTCGGGAAGCCAGAGGTGCAACGGGAACTGGGCCGACTTGCCGCACGCTCCGGCGAACAGGCACAGGCAAATCAGGAGTACGTGCTGCGAGAAGCCCGGCGACGGGGAATGAACCTTCGCGCCGCGAAACACGGCCGCAAAATCGAGACTGCCGAACGTCGTCCAAATCAGGTACAGGCCGATCAGAAAGGCCGCGTCGCCGATTCGATTCATCACGAACGCTTTGACCGCCGCGGCGGAGGCCGACGGGCGCTGGTACCAGAACCCGATCAAGAGGTAGCTGCACAGTCCGACCGCTTCCCAAAAGACAAACAGCACCACGAAATTGCGGGCCATGACGAGCATGCACATCGAAAAGACAAACAGCGACAGCTCGGCAAAGAACCGCGAATAGCCCGGGTCGCCGTGCATGTAGCCGCTGGAGTAAACGGCGACCAGCAAGCTGACGAACGTCACCATCGCCAACAGGACGGCCGACAGGGCGTCAACCTGCACGTCGGCCCGAAGATTCAAACGGCCGATCGTGATCCAGTCGAAGCCGGAGGCGATCGGTCCGGCGCGTTCCGGGAGCGCGGCCGCCTCTCCTGCAATGGGAGAACCCTTTTCCACCGGCTTGGACCCCGCCGCCGCGACCGTCCCAAGTCGCCCGAGAGACAAGAGGCACGAGACGACCAGGGCGGCGATGACCACCCGATGTCCACCGCAGCGAAACACCGACTTGCCGAAGAGGCCGACCAGAATGGCCGCCGCCAGCGGGCAGCCGGGAATCAGCCAGATCGACGCGGCCTGAAGCGTTTCAGACATGGGTGGGCGTCTCCGGCCATGCGGTTTCGGGAATCCTTCCGGCCGGCGTGAGCCGCGGATAGGGCTGGGGCGTCGCGGGGCGAGGCGGAGCCGCTTTCTCCGCGGGCAGCTCGACGTCCGGCTCGCCCAAGTCGCGCCAGACCGACATGTCGAGCGTCTTCCGCAACCGGTAGAGCGCGGAGACGAGCGCCAGCGCCAGGCCGGCTTCGCAGGCGGCGACGGTCAGCACGATCGCGGCGAAGACCTGGCCTTCGTAGGTTGCGTGCTCGTAGGAGAACGCGACCAGGTTGAGGGTCACGGCCAAAAGCATCATCTCCGCAGACAAGAAGGCGACGATTAAGTTGCGGCGCGTGAGAAAGCCGAGCGCCCCCAGCGTGAACAGGACGGCCCCGACGATGAGATAATTGGTCAGTTCGGACGTCATCTTCTCACAGTTTCCCCGTCGAGCGCCGCGGTGCGATGGCGACGGCCCCGACACCCGCCACCAGCAGCAGCGTCCCCGCCAGCTCAACCGCGACAAGATAATCGGTGAACAGCGACCGGCCCAGTCCGCGGAGCCCGCTCGCTTCGCCGGGCAGGAGATTGCTGTTGGAGTGCTGCTCGGCCCCCTTCGGAATGGGGACGAACCCGGCCATGCTGCGGCCACCTGTTCCGGCCGTTTCCGCAAGTGCCAGGCGGCCCGGCGGAACGGGGGCCGGCGGATTGCCGCGCGCTGGGTCGCCCACTCGTCAATCGTAAAGAGCAACCCCCCCAGAAGCACGAACGTCGCCAGCGTGGCCAGAAACGGTTCGCGGGCCCGCCGGTCGTAAGTGGCGTTTCCTGACTGCCGCGCCAGCATGATGATGAACAAAAAGGTCACGACGATCGCGCCGGCATAGATGATGACCGTGGCCGCCGCCAAAAATTGCGCTCCGCGCAACAGGAACAGACCGCAAACGCTCAGCGTCACCAGTGCGAACGAAAGGGCCGAATAAATCGGATTGTGGTGCGTCACCGTCGCAGTCGCCGCCAGGATCGCCGTGCCGGAGAAGAGATAGAACAGCACCCCGTGGAGCGTCGCTCCCGGAGGCAGCAGCGTGAAGCCCAGGCCCCCCAGTCCGACCAGGCCGACTAAAATCGCCACCGGACGCAGAAACTTCCGGTCCCGCGGCAACAACAGGTAAAGAGCGACAAAACCAAAGACCAGCGGCACGAGCTGTGCGCGATGCTCGGTCGTCCATCCAAGAAAAGCGTTCATGCGAGGTCCATCATGGAGGCGCGTTATGTTGGGACGCGTCGCTCGTGCCTGGCGCGGAGGAGGGGCCCGCGGGGTGCGCAGCCGACGCGCTTCCGCCGGCGGGAAACAGCGTCGTGACGATTTCGGCAGCGGCGCCGAGCTGGCCGGAGTGCGTCCGCACCGGATCCCGGCCGGAGTGGACCGTTTGATCGTAGACGGCCAACAGCTTCTCGCGGTCGAACAACATTTCCTGGCGGCTGCGGCCAGTCAGATCAAAAAGGCTGGTCAGCTCGATGGCATCCACGGGGCAGGCCTCCTCGCACATGCCGCAATAGATGCACTTGAGCTCGTCGATCACGAATTTCGTCGGATACTTGTCGCGATCGGGCCACGGGGCCTTATCTGCCACGATGTCGATGCAGCGGGCCGGGCAGGCCGTGGCACACAGGAAGCACGCCACGCACTTCACGCGCCCCTGGTCGTCTCGGTTCAGGCGGTGCAAGCCCCGGTAGTTGAGCGGAAGGTCGGGCTTGACCTCGGGGTACTCTTCGGTGGTCGTTTCCGGACGGAAGAGATGCTTCAGCGTCGTTTTGATCCCTTCGGCGATCGCGGGCAGATACATCGCTTCCAACAGCCCGAACTCGGGCTCCTCGACCCACGTTATGTCGTCGCTTTTGATCGGCACCTGAGTGGCTTCTCTCGTCTTTGAACCCATTCGTCATTCGACAAGGGTCATTCGCGCTACCGGCCGGGCAAGCTGGCAGGTTGCACCACGGCCGGCCGCCTTGCGACGGATGGCCCAAAACGCGCCAGAAAGAGCGAGGTCCCCGTCGCCGCGACCACCAGAAGAATGGAGAACGGCAGCATCCACCATCGGGACAGATCGTACTGCTTTACGATCATCATTCCCAGCAGGTTGCACAGGCTCAAGGGAATGAACACCTTCCACGTCAGGGTCATCAACTGGTCGAAGCGGAACCGCGGCAGCGTCCAGCGGATGAGCATGATGAAGGATATGATCGCGCCGACCTTGGCCAAGAGCACGAGCACTTTGACCACAACCGCGCCGAAATAGACGCTCTGCCCCTCGGCGATCCAGGGGAAATGCCAGCCGCCGAAGAACAGGATCGCCGTCAGAAAACTCACCGTGATCACGTGTGTGTACTCGGCCAGAAAGAACATTGCGAACTTGAGCGCGCTGTATTCCGTGTGGTATCCGCCGACGAGCTCCTGCTCGCATTCCGGCAAATCGAAGGGGAGCCGGTTCGACTCGGCCAGGGCGCTGGCGAAGAAGATCAGGCAGGCCAGCGGCTGGCACCAGATGTACCAGCCGAAGAGACCCAGAAAGCCGGCCGTCTCCGTCTGTTGCCGAATAACATTGGCGAGATTGAACGACCCGGCCAACAGGCCCACGCCAAGGACCGACAACGCCAGCGGCACCTCATAGCTGACGAGCTGGGCACTGGAGCGGAGGCTGCCCAGCGCACTGTATTTATTGTTGGACGACCAGCCTCCCAGGATGATTCCGTAAACGGCAAGGCTCGTCACGGCGAAGATGAACACGATGCCGATGTCGAGATAGGGGGCGATGCCGAACGGAAAGCCGTCCCCACTCGCCGGCACCGGCCCGAACGGCACGACCGCAAATGCGAGCATTGTGGTGAACACAGAGATTGTGGGCGCGATGATGAACAGAACTTTATCCGCGCCGGCCGGGATCACGTCCTCCTTGAACACGAATTTCAGTCCGTCGGCGATCGGCTGCAACAGCCCCCGCGGCCCGACGCGGTTGGGACCGATCCGGTCCTGTACCCGCGCCGCGAGCTTTCGCTCGATCCAAATCAGATAAGCGCACGTTCCGAGAACGCCGGCCATCACGACGACGATTGCGATGATCGCGTAAATCCAGCTCATACGCGGCCCACCGCTTCCCGGTCCGGCGTCGCGGACGCAGCGTGAGAGTCGTCGGCCGGGCCTTCCGAAAGGAGGCGGCCCGTCGCGCCGAGCGATCCCGAACGCAGCGCGGCCAACGCGTCGATCTCAGAGCCGATTTCCGTTCGCACGGTCGCTGCATGAAACAGTCCACGCCGGCCGGCCAGCTCCCACAAAATTCGTCCGTCGGGCCGCGCTTCGCCCGGGCCGCGGATCGCCCGCTGAATCGTCTGTGCCAGGCCCGCGTGGTTGATGAATGTGCCGTCCTTCTCCACGAACGATCCCGCCGGCAGGAGATAATGCGCCAGCTCGCTGGCCGGCGAGGGGAGGATATCCTGCACGATCAACAGCTTGAGCTTCGACAGCCAATTGCTGTCCGCTTCCGTCGTCCACGGCTCGCGGTCGCCTCCGACCGCATACAGGCTGTCGATCCGGCCGTCGACGACCTGGGCTTTCAGCTCGTCGAACGGCACGACCTTCCCCTCGAAGTGCTTGAGAATCTCCGCCACGCCAGTACGGTTCGGGCACTTCTCGGCGCGGATGGTGAATTTCGTCGGCTCGGCGGGCTGGCCATCGACCCGTTTGGGATAGCGGTCATCTTCGCCGACGATCCGCACCGGCCCCATCGCGAGCCGGACGTCGCGGGCAAGCGACTTCATATATTTGGCCAGGAGAAACGCTTCCTCGCACGTCATCCAAGGAGACAGCAGAGCTGCCAAGGCGGCGGGCCGCGCCGCCGCCGCCTCGCACAAGGCGCTTTGAACGGCGGGCAAGACGGCATGCCAGTCGTTGGCCGAGCGGCCGTTGGAGGTTCGCGCGATCGGCAGCACCAAGCGGTCCGGGTTGTGAACATATTTGAAACCGAATCGCCCCTCGTCGCACATGAAGTGTCCCTGGGCCTTCGGGTTATACCGCGGCCGCAGGCGGTAGACAGTCTCGTCGTTCTGGTCGACAAAAATGCTGCAGCCCGTGCTGCAATTGGGACAGACGCTCTCTTTGGACTTGAGCCACCAGACGCGCTGCTTGTAGAGGAAATCTTTGCTGCACAGGCGCTCCGACCGGGCAGATGTCGGCCACGTTTCCTGCCAGCTTGTTATTGCACGGCTGGCCCGGAAAGATATCGATCTCCGAGTGGCTGCCGCGGTTGATCACCTGCAGCTCCCCCGTCCCGCTGATCTCCCGCGTGAAGCGGACGCACCGCGAGCACATGACGCAGCGATCGGTGAAGAGCGTGATCTGGTCGCCGATGTAGTCCTTGTCGTCGCGGCGGATCTTGGGCTCGTGCAGCCGGGAGTGCGCGTTGCCGAAGCGGTAACTGTAATCCTGCAGGTAACACTCCCCCGCCTGGTCGCACGTCGGACAGTCGAGCGGATGGTTGAGCAGCAGGTATTCGAGCACCTGCGCCTGGGACGCCTTCACCTTCTTGCTGTCGGTGACGATTACCAGTCCGTCCTTGGCGGGCGTCTGACAGGCGGGAACCAGTTTCGGTCCCATGGCGATCGTGCCATCGGGCTTCTTCTCGCCGGTTTCGACGAGGCACATGCGGCAGCTCGCCACGACCGTGAGGGCCGGATGCCAGCAGTAGCGCGGGATGTCGACCCCGGCGCGCTCGGCCGCCTGAATCGCGTTCAGGCGCTCCCCTTCGCGGATCTCGACCGGCTTCTCGTTTACGAGGACAGTCCCCATCTCTCCCTCAGTCCAGTAGGTGATGCCGCAGCATAACCGACACAATCATGTGAAGGCGGCGGCCGTCGTTTTCCGGCCGCGTTGGATGCACTGCACGAAGTCGTCGCGGAACTTGGCAATCGCGTTCTTGATGGGCCAGGCGGCTCCGTCGGCCAGACCGCAGATCGTCGTGCCGGGGATCGTCCCCATCGATTGGGCAATCTCCGTCAGCACGTCGAGATCCCGCATCGTCCCCGCGCCGGCCCGCATCCGGTCCAGAATCTTCCGCGACCAGTCGGTCCCTTCGCGGCACGGCGTGCATTGGCCGCACGACTCGTGGGCGAAGAACCGGCAACAATTATGGAGGACGTCGACCATGCTCGTCTGGTCGTCGATCACGATCACTGCAGCCGTCCCCAGCCCGAGGCAGCCGACGCGGCCGGGTCCGTTGAAATCGAGGGGCGTATCCATCTCGCTCGCGGAGAAAAAGCCCATGCTGATCCCACCGGGAACGCAGGCCTTCACTTTCCGCCCTTTCCAGACTCCGCCGCCGTAGACGTCGACCAGCTCGCGGGCCGGAATTCCCAGTGGGAGCTCGACGCAGCCCGGCTTGTTGACGTGGCCGCTGATGCAGTACAGCTTCGGTCCCAAGCTGCCGACGTCGCGCGCATTATTCGGGTCCGGGGGAACGCCGATCGAGCGGAACCAGTCGACGCCCCGTTCCAGGATGTGCGGCACGCAAGCGAGAGTCTCGACGTTGTTGACGATCGTCGGTTTGCGGAAGAGTCCCTCGACCGCGGGAAACGGGGGCTTGATCCGCGGCCAGGCGCGCTTCCCCTCGAGGCTTTCCAACAGCCCCGTCTCCTCGCCGCAGATGTAGGCACCGGCCCCGCGGTGCAAGTACACATCGAGCGCGAAATCGGTCCCGAGAATGTTCTTACCCAACAGGTTGTTGGCGTAACATTCGCGGATCGCCCGATCGAGCGTGCGGTACGAGCGGCCGAACTCGTATCGCAAATAGATGTAGGCCGTCGGCGATCGGATCGCATAGGCCGCGATCATGATTCCTTCGAGAAACTGGTGCGGGTCGTGCTCCATCAGGATGCGGTTATTGAACGTTCCCGGCTCGCTCTCGTCGGCATTCACGCACAGGTAGACCGGTCCTGGATTGTTTTTCGGCAGAAACGTCCACTTGACGCCGGTCGGAAATCCGGCTCCGCCGCGGCCGCGCAGCCCCGAATCCTTGACGATTTTCGTCACGTCGTCGGGGCGCATGCCCAACGCTTTTTTGATCGCCTGATAACCGCCGTCGCCGCGGTAGCCGGACAGCGACTGGCCGCTCTCCTTGCCCACGCGCCGCAACAAGACAGGTTCAAAAGTCGCCACGAGAGCCTCGATCGTTATCTCGTAGTTTATGCTGAAGCATAACCTACTTCAGTTCCTGTATCAGTTTTGCCGCCGAATCGGTCGTCATGTTCACGTGACACTCGTCGTTCACCAAGAGACACGGCGCCCCCTCGCAGGCTCCCAGGCACTCGGCGAACTCGAGCGTGATCTTGCCGTCGGCCGTTGTCTCGCCCGGCTCGACGTGGAGGCGTTTGGAAATGTCCGCCAGTAGTTCCTCGCCTCCGCGTAGCGCGCACGACAGGCTGCGGCAAATCCACACGCGGTTCTTACCCAGCGGGTCCGACCCGCTGCGAAAGAAACCGTAGAAGCTCAGCGTATCGCTCACTTCTGCCGGGTGGAGCTCGAGCAATTCGGCCACCTCGCGCAACGCTTCAACCGACACCTGGCGGTGCTCGTCCTGCACAATGTGCAGCGCCGGCAGCGTGGCGGCCCGCTTGTTCGGATATTTGGCGAACTCCGCCCGGATCCGCTCCCGCGTCTTTTCCGAAAGCGCGCTCATCGGTCCAGCTCCGCGGCGATGATGTTGAGGCTTCCCAGCACGGCCACGACATCGCTCAACGTGTGCCCCTTGATCAAATGCGGAAAGACGGCGAAATGGATGAACGACGGCGGGCCGCGTACGGGCGCGGTACGCCTTGATCGTCCCGTTGCCGACAATGTAGTAGCCCAGTTCGCCGTTGGCCGTCTCGTTGGCCGCGTAAATCTCCTCGTTGGCGCGACGAAGCCGCGGTTTGGAATGATCACCTCGAAGTGCCGGATCAGCCCCTCGATGCTCTGATACACCTCTTCCTTGCCGGGGATAATCGCGCGACCTTCGGCGTCGACGTTGATCGGGCCGGATGGCAGGTTCTCCACCGCCTGCTCGACCAGCTTGATGCTCTCGAGCATCTCTTGCATCCGCACCAGGTACCGGGCGTAGCAGTCGCAGCCGTTGGAGCAGACGACCTTGAAATCGAGGTCCGGATACGCGAGATACGGCTCGTCTTTCCGCAAGTCGCGGATGACGCCGCTGGCCCGGGCGACGGGTCCCGTGCAACTGAAGTTAATCGCGTCCTCGCGGCTTAAAACTCCGATTCCCTTCAGCCGCGAAATGAAGATGCGGTTCTTCGTCAACATCCCCGCGATCTCCGCGTGCGCGGCATGAAAGCCGGCCACGAAGTCCCGCACGAGGGCGATCCAGGCGTCGTCCACGTCGTACATGACGCCGCCGACGCGCGTGTAGCTGGAGTGGAACCGCTGGCCCGAGGCGAACTCGCAGAGGTCGCAAATCTTCTCGCGCTGTTTGAACGCATACAAAAACGGCGTGAAGGCCCCCAGGTCGAGGGCCGCCGTGCCGACGTTGAGCAGATGGTCGTGGATCCGCATCAGCTCCGCGAAGATCGTGCGGACATAGATGCACCGCGGGGTGATCGTCACTCCGATCAGCTTCTCGACGGCGTGGTGCCACGCGATCTCGTTGGCGACCGGCGAGATGTAGTTCATCCGGTCGACGATCGTCACATACTGGTTGAAATCGAGGTCTTCCCCCAGCTTTTCAAAGCCGCTATGGAGGTAGCCGATGTCGGGCACGGCATCGACGATCGTTTCACCGTCGAGCGTCAAAAGCAGCCGCAGCGTTGTGTGTGTGGCCGGATGCTGCGGACCGAAATTCAGGGTCCACAGGTATTCCTTCTCCGGCGATTCGGCGTCACTCAGCTCGGAAACTTGGAGCGGCATTGACTGTTCTCGAAACCTCAACTCATTGGGCGGGTCGGGTCTTCGACACCCGCCGAGTTCCGAATGACGAATGAGGAAATGAGGGATGATGAAATCCGTCTGCGACACGGGCGTTTCGACATTCTCTCGTCATTCGACATTCGTCATTTCCGAATTAGCTTTCGGCCCGCGTGATCACGGGAAAGTTATGCCGTTCCCCACGCCCCCGCAAGGGATAGTCCTTGCGGAGCGGAAAGGCGGTGAATTCTTCGGGCATCAGAATGCGTTTCAGGTTCGGATGTCCCGCGAAACGGATGCCGAACATGTCGAACACCTCCCGCTCCATCCAGTTGGCGCCTTGCCACAAGGGGACGGCCGACGGAAGGGTGGGATCGGGCTCGTCGACATGCGTGCGGACGTGGATTCGCTCGCCGCTGGCCGTGTTCACCAGCACGTAGAGCACGCGGAACCGGTTCCGGGCGTCCGGGTATTCGAGCAGGTCGGCCGCGGTCAACTCGGCCAGCAGATCGAAGCCGCACTCGCCCTTCAGAAAGCCGAGCGCCGATTGGAGGCTCTGGGGCGGAATATCGAACCGCACGTTGTCGCGGAAACGGCTCGCCTCGAACCCGGCCGCTCCGACTCGTTCTCTCAGCCGCTCTTCTGTGGTGCTCATTGCCTTCGTGTTCTTGGGCCAGCCGACGTCAATGCGGCGTCACGGACGATTGCTCCTGCGCTGCGCGAGCAGGAAGTCGCGGCTCCGCCGCAGTTCGTCGAGCGACAACGGGGCCGGCCCCTCGGCGCTGCGCCGCTCGGCGAATTCCTTTCCCGTCAACGTCCCGTGTTTTTTGATTGCATTCTGCAAGTCGATGATCGAAGCGAGCAGTTGCTCGGGCCGCGGGGGACAGCCGGGGACATAGATGTCGACTGGAATGAAGCGATCCACCCCCATCACGACGGCATACGTGTCGAACACCCCGCCGGTGCATGCGCAGGCCCCCATCGAGACGCACCATTTGGGCTCGGGCATCTGCAGCCAGATCCGCTGTAGCACGGGAAGCATTTTCATCGCGACGCGGCCGGCGACGATCAACAGATCGCACTGCCGCGGGCTAAACCGCATCACTTCTGCACCGAACCGCGAGATGTCGTACCGGGACGAGGCCGTCGCCATCAACTCGATCCCGCAGCAGGCCGTCGCGAACGGCATGGGCCACAGGCTGTTCGACCGCGCCCAGTTGGCCGCCGCGTCCAGCTTGGTGAGGAAGATGTTGTCAGGAACGTCTACCGCCATCGGAAGACCCCCTTGCGCCACGCGTACACGTAGGGGATCACGAGGGTGACCACGAACGCGATCATGACCCAAAACACGTCGCCCCGATACGACTTCGGCACTCCCCCCTTATCCGCGTAGGCGCTCACCGCCCAGGGGAAGAGAAACAACAGCTCGACGTCGAAGATCAGGAACAGGATCGCCACCAGCGAGAACTTGACGTCGAACGGCTGCCGGGCGTCGTCGATCGGGTCCATGCCCGATTCGTACGGCATCGCCTTGACGGCCGTCCGCCGATGCGGGCCGATCGTGTGTGCCAGGATCAGGTTCGTGATGACGAACCCCAGCAGCACCAAGGCGAACAGCAGAATTGGCTCAAACGCGTGAAAACTGTCCGGCACGCGAAACGTCTTTCCCGTCTGTCTTCGGCAACAATTTTCGACCAAAGCGTCTGGGATTTGCCCGCCGCCAAGCCGCGCACGTCGCCCCAGCAGCCCCGCAAGCCGACTGCCGGGCGCGATTCTAACGAGGCCCTCTTGCTTCAGCAAGCGGACGAAAACCGCTCGACGAATCGGCCCGCGCCGGGAGCGTACGACGCACCGTGGGCAACGCCGCGGAGCGGGTGCCCCGCTCTTTGGATCGCGCGAGAGGCGGGGGCACCTGCCCTCGCCGCGTGTCTCTGCGACGTGCATCGTGCACCCCTGCGCCCTTCGGCCGTGCGACTTCGCCGCCCGCGGTTATACTGAAGGCTGGCCTGAATCCAATCGGAGCAGCACCATGAATCGACTTTTCTCTCGCCGCCATTTTCTGGCCGCCTCCGCCGGCCTTGGCACGGCTGTCTTGGCGATGCACCGCAATGAGCTTGGACTGCCGTCCACGCGCGCTGCCCAGGAGTCCGCCGTGCGCGAACCCGCGCTCCCAATCGTCGATACGCATCAGCACCTGTGGGATTTGACCCGACTGCGGCTCCCGTGGCTCAACGACCCCAAGGCCAGGCACCTGCGGCGCAGCTTTGTGACAAAGGACTACGACGAGGCGACGGCGGGCATTAATGTTGTCAAAACCGTCTACATGGAGGTGAACTGCAATCCGGCCGACCACGAGGCGGAGGCCGACTACGTCATCAAATTATGCCAATCGCCCATGGGCCGAATGCGCGGAGCCGTCATCGGCGGATCCGTGCAGAGCCCGCGGTTCGGCGACTACATCAAGAAGTTCGCCACCAATCCGCACGTGAAGGGGGTCCGCATCGTGCTTAACGACCCCGACCGGCCCAAAGGGATGTGCCTCGAACGCCCCTTCGTCCGCAACGTTCAGCTCTTGGGCGAGCTTGGCCTGAGCTTCGACCTTTGCATGCGGCCCGCCGAACTGTTGGATGGCGTCCGCTTGATCGAACAGTGCTCCCGGACGCGGTTCATCGTCGATCATTGCGGCAATCGGGACGTCCAATCGACCGACGAAAAATCCCGCCGCGCATGGGAGCAGGGGATCAAGGCGGCCGCCGCGCACGAAAACGTCGTCTGCAAAATCTCAGGCATCGTTGCGACGGCCCGGCCCAAGACGTGGCAGCCCTCCGACCTCGAGCCGGCGATCAACTTCTGCCTCGATACCTTCGGCCCAGACCGCATCTTCTTTGGCGGCGACTGGCCCGTGTGCACCGTGACGGCGACCTTCCGGCAATGGTTCGATGCGCTCACGTGGATCGTTCGCAACCGCTCGCCCGAGTTCCGGCGGAAGCTGTTCCATGATAATGCGGACAGATTTTACAAGCTCAGTTGATCGCGGCCGCAGGCGCGGATAACGGAAGCATTGTGAGTGACGATCGGATCAAACCATTTGTGCCGGTCCTTTGCTCCCTCAGGGTAAAACTACGACGGCGGCTCCTTCAACCGAATTGATCGGCTTCGTCGCGGAGTTGGCAATGAGTTGCACGGCGCAAGGGATCATTTTCTGTTTCACATTGGCGGCCCTGGCCGATGGTCCACCCGAGACAGCGGCGGAATATGTCGGCGCGCGGCATGCAAAGGTTTCGCGAGAACAAAATCGCGGATTCAATTCGCGACTTTGATCGCGCGGCCGAACTCGACCCGCAAACCGCGCCGTATTTATGGCAGCGTGGAATCAGCGATTACTACGCCGGCAAGTTCAAGGAGGGGCGGCGACAGTTTGAGTCCCACAAGGCCGTCAATCCGGACGACGTGGAAAATGCCGCGTGGCATTTCCTCTGCGTGGCGAGGACGGACGGCATTGAGGCCGCCAGAAAGGCCCTCATCAAGATCGATCTCACTCGCGACCCCCGTGTCCCCATGACCGAGATCTACCAATTCTTCGCCGGTCGCGGTTCGAAGGCGACCGTGCTCGAAGCGGCGAGGAGGGCCGATTCCGAACGCGCGCAGATGTATGCCCATCTCTATTTGGGGCTCTATTATGAAGTGGCCGGCGATGCGAAAACGGCCCGCGCCCACATCCGCCAAGCGGCCGCCGCCCGACTGCAGGAGAACTACATGCACGAGGTCGCCAGAGTGCACCTCCTGCAACGCAAGTGGGATCGCTGACCGCGGGCTGACTCACTTCAGCGAGTCCCAGCGATCGAAGGGCGGCGAGTGCCCGTCGTCAATCGGCCGCCGCTTCGGCCGCCGGCGCGTCCGAGGGTTTTGCGAAATCGAGATCGACCACCGAGCGGGTGCCCCAAAGCCGCACGCGGCGACGGTTGTGATCGTAGGTGAGCTGCAAGATGCGGTTGGGCAGCGTGTTGTCCTCCAGCCCGAGCGTTTCGCCGGTCCGGGCGTCGACCGCCTCGATCAGCATCGAGCGATGATTGCCGTTCATCCGATCGCCCACCAAGCTCAGCATCACCAGCACGGGAAGATGCAGCGACGGCGTCCGCAGCACGGTCCTCTGCAAGAACTCCCGCTTCCATTGCAGCCGCCCGCTGCGGCGGTCGATCGCTAAAACGTCCCCCCGCAGATCGACTCGCGGAAGGACGGTGTCGGTCCCGAAAAAGTAATTGTAGTACCGCGGCTCCGGCGGCGATTGCACCGGCTGCAAGTTCACGTAGTAGCGGGCCGAGTCCCTAAAAACCGCGAGCTGGCATGCGTTCTGGACGTCTCTAGGGGGCAGCTCGACTGCAACGCGAACGGCGCCGGTGCGGCCGTCGACGATCTGCAGCGTGCCGTCGGCCACGACCACGGCGACCTCATCCTCGCCCATTTCCTTCCAGAGCGCGCGATCCGAGATCGGACGGTCGTAAAGGAGTCGATCGCCGACCGGATCCCAAATCCGCATCCGGTGGTTCGTCTCATCCGCCGTGAAATAGACGAGGCAACGGCCGAAGGTGCGGCGATCCTGCGTCTGCCGCGACTCGTTGTCCAATCTTCCTTGCCGAATCTCCTCCCCTGTAGCCGTTCGATAAACGGTGTAATCCAGATGGTCGGCTGCCAGCACCACGATGACTTCGTCATCGCCGAAGATGCCGCGGATCGGGTCTCCCCCCAAACCCGATTGCGGGTCGAGATCGGTCCGCTGCCACAAGATCCGTCCGGTCCCCGGATCAACAACGAACAGGTGGCCATGCGATTGAAACACACAAAAGGTTGGACCGCTGGGGCCGACGAGCACTTGGTCGACGTCCAGGGCGATCGGCGGCGGCGACGTTGTCCACAGCGGCTTCTGCCGGTCATGTTCCAGTAGAGAGATGCCATGAAGCGACCCACGGCTCCCCAACGGCAAAAAGTGCCCCACCTGCGAGACCGTCGCCAAAGTCGACCCGGTATAGGGCGTGGGGACATGCAGCGTGTCGATGATCGTTCCCGACAGCCGGTCGACGATGCAGATTTCAGCGCGCGACGACGAGCCGCGATCGATCAATTGAAACGGAGACATGGGCCGCGTCACGAAGGGGCGGGAGGCATTGGCGTAGGTCTCGGCCAATTCAGTGTCGCATTGCTCCCAGAGCGACTGGGTGATGTGCACTCGCCCCACCGGCTTTTCCGCCTCCCGCAGACGTTGGTAGGCCAGGCGCGCGAGAGAGTCGGGTGCAAACTCGTCGAGTTGGGGATAATCCTGCTCCAGCAGCAGCTCAGCCGCCTCTTCCGCCATGCCGGCCCGATCCCAGAGATGGGCCAATTGCCGCCCCGCCGAGGCTCGGGTGGCCGGCCGGCCGCTGCGCCTGATTTTGAATCAAGAGCAGCTCGGCCCGCTCGAGTTCGCCGGCTCCTGCCAGTAGCTCGGCCAGACGCAGGCGAACCGCTTCCGCTTCCGGCCAGGCCCGGTAGACGGCCACGAACCGCTCGAGAGCCGCGCGGTCGGTCGATTTCAGCACCGCTTGCTGTTCTGCCGCCACGCGGACCTCCGCGCGGTCGAAGGCCGCTCCGCTTGCCTTGCGCCGGAGCTGCTCGTCCATTGACGCAAGCCAACTGTGGGACGAAATCAGGTACGTGGAGTCGGCCGGCGACGGCAGCAACTCCGAGATTTCCAGCGCCGCAAAGGCGCGGGCCGAATCGAAGGCGCCGTTCAAGTCTCCGCGGCGGACGTCCGCCGCGGCCTTGGCTTGCAGAAACCGTCCGCGTTGCCGGTGCGTGTGCGACAGGTTTTCCAGCTCGTTGAGAATCGCTGACGGCTCGTCGGGGTTCGCAGCCAGCTCCTGGTAAAGGATGGTGCGCATCAACCGCGCCTTTCGAACGTCCATCGCTTCTGGCAGGCCGGTTTCCGGCAACTGCGTCAGATACGCTTTCGCAGCCGGGCCGCTCCCCAACGTCAGTTCGAGCTCCGCGGCGAGGAGCAGGTCGTCCGAGGTGCGGTCTGTCCCAACCAGACGTTCTTTCACGTCATTTAGCAAAACCTCCGCCCGCGGATAGGCGACGACTTCGCGCGGGCCGATCGAATAGATGAAGGGTCCGCCGACGGCCAGGTTGCCCGGCCTCTCAGCGAAATTGTCTTGACCGCCGGCGCCGGCCTCTGGCCTGCGCTCGAGCAACCCAGCAAGCCGGATCATCAGTTGGAAGCTGACTTGTGCGTCGACAGGGGCATCCGAATTCCGCTCGCTAGCCTGAGGCGTCCCGGAATCCACTTGGCAAGTCTCATTGTGCTCGCCGGTCGGTTCGGAGTGGTTCCGATCGCTCTCCTCGGGCCTGAAGAGCCGGTCCGAACGCCCGTCCGCATGTCGATGGCCACAACGCGGTTCTCGGCCAACGGCAGTACGTATTGCGTCCCCACGCAGACCGCAGCCAGAGACCGCGCCCGTCCGCGCCGACCAGCGCCGCCCTTCCGTCGGCAAGCGACAATCCGCGGCACATTCGCTCTCCGACGGTCATCACCACCCCATCGGCCGCGCCCGCGATGAATTCGGCGTCGTTGCGCGGCTGTTTCCAGACCCCGCGGCCAGTCGCGAGGTCGATGCAATGGATCGAATCCGACTGTCGCGGCAGAATCACCACGCGATTTCCGTCGATCAGCGGGGGGTTGGAAAAGCCGGTGTTCCCGTGAGGCCGACAGCTCACAAACGACCACGCGCTCTCGGATGACGTGACATCGTCGTCACCGTAGTAATAGGTCCACAAGAGCGCGCCGTCGAGCGCATCGACGCCGACCAGAACGCCCATTTGTGTCGGACAGACAATGACGCCGGCCGAATAACAGGGCGTGCAAGCCAGCGTGTTCCGCAATGCATCCTCGTCGATCGGCCGGTCGACATAGCCAATCCCCTGGATCCACAGCACGGCCCCGGTCTCCGCACGCAGGGCGACCAGGTTGAGCTGAGAGTCGCATTCCGTCACCGCGTAAAGCCGCCCGTCCAGCGCCAGCGGCGGACCCAAGAAGAAATGTCCATTGAGCGGATGGTGTTCGATTTTTACGTCGGGATTCTCGGATTCCGACTTGTCGATCGCGCCGTCACCGTTGCGGTCGAGCTTGCGGAACTCGTCGGCACTCCCCAGGAACTCGGCTTGCGTGACTCGGCCATCGTCGTTGGCGTCCATGCGATAAAACCAATGGGCCGTTCCCATGGATCCGCCGACCGCCCAGACCGGTTTGATCGATCCCTCCTGGTCCGACGGCCGGCGCAAACACGTCAGAGCGACAAGCGGTTGGCGCTGCGAGGCAGTCGCTGCGAATTCTCGTGGGATCGCCCGGCTCCTCGGGCGACGGAACGGACGAATGCGGACGAATGTCCAAGGAATCGACCGCGAAGATTCGCCGCCCGTCGGTCGTAAGGGTGCCCAGGATCGAGTTGCCGGTGTAGGCGCTATCAGGGCTCCAAGGCCGCATCGTTTGACGAGCCGGTTTCGCCGTTGCCGGCTCCCATTTGAGCGACGTCGGCCCAGGCCCGGAGAAACGACGTGCCGGCCGTGTAATTCCAGAGCGATCGTCCGGTCGCTCCATCAACGGCACAGATGCCGTCGTAGCTGCGAAAGGCGATCGCCGACCCGGCGATGATGGCCGAATGGACTGCGACAGCCTCCTTGTCATCACGCTTGATCGCAATTTCCCAGCGGCGCACGGCGCGTCGATCATTGGGCCCTTCGGCGACGGCCAACGGCTTTCGCCAGACGGGGTTCATATAGGGAAGCAATGATCGAACCGGCGACGCCGGCCGATCCGCGTCGAACGTGGCTGCGACTTGCGTCACCTTTGGCGAGGTGCCGTCCTCGTTGTCCGTTCCACGATCGTCCGCCGCGCCCACGTCCGCGGTGCGGACAGCTGAACGCCGCGCGGCAAATTGCGGCGATTGGCCCGACTGCGCCAAGACCGGATTGCGCCAAGAATTGTTGGGCGACGTCGGCTTTTCGGCGAATCGTTTCGCTGATTCTGAGCGGTGCTGGGTGTCGGCCGCCAGGAGTGACCATGCCCGAGCCGCGAGCGCGTACTCCCCTCGGTCCAACCAGTGGGTCGCCAGCCAATCGGTTGCCTC